>NZ_JARBWL010000002.1:0-3152708 GCF_029955235.1 Pseudomonas fungipugnans | reverse complement strand
TGCATCATTGAGGATACGGTCTATGGAGAGCTTGACTCGGGAGAAGCCGTATCAATACATAAAGCGATGTACCATCAAAAAGCTTTCGGTGTGGGCGAGATACCACCTTCGACATTAAGCTCTCCCATTTTATTTATTGGTAACACTTACCTAAAATCTAAAGAAAGCATAAAAGGCACTAACTTCGAATTTGAAATTAAAGGGTTAGCACCATGGTTTGAAGATGCGTCGTCACTTGAGGGAAGTTACGAAACAACTCTAATGTTTTCTGGATTTAAAATAAATCTACGATATTCGCCCGCTAAAGAAAATAGTCCGACAAAATCCACCATAATCAGCCCCAGGCCTGCAACAATTGAACAGTTTCAAACTGTTCTTCATAGAGCTGTCACTTTTATATCATTTGCAACAGGAAAGATTTTACTTCAAGGAAAAACAGAAATAACAGATGGACAGGAAAAATGGTGTCTGTATTACAAACCAGCTTTTTTTAGTTCCCGAATCGAAGAGGAAAACCCTCCATTATTCGGGAGCACGCTCGCACAACTTCAACATAGATTCAACAGCTGGAACAAATTGTATAACAAAATCCTTCCGTTAATTATTTTGTACTTTCTACCAAAAATTAGTGAATCCGATCTAAATACAAAGTATTTATTAAGAGCCCAACTCATAGAGGCGCTACATAAGAAGCTAGAAAACAATAACGAAATGGACTACTTCGAAAGAGTTCGCGAAGTGGTATCGAGGCAAAAATATAAGGCACTCCTATTTCGCGTAAAAAGCGAAGAAGCACAAGTGATTGAAGGACTATGTAGAGACATCACTCGTTCGAGAAATTATTTCACTCATTACAGCCGTGAACAACCTCCAGCAGCCGCTAATGCTGAAAATCTTCCATTCTTATATTCTAAGATCGATATAATTATAGATCTATTTTTGCTTGATAAATTAGGCTTCGATGGAGCGCACTTTAAAAAAATTCAGACCGACTCGATCTCTGATCGCTTCGAGAGAAAGAAAAAACTGGAACAATTTCTGAACAATCGACGTTATTACTAATAATGATGTAGAGCCGATCATAGCTGGAGGCAATCAGGATGGAATCTAAAGATATCCTTAACAAGGGTGAGCTAGATCTAGTAGAAAAAATAAAAAATTATAGTCAAACGGGTCAATCAGCAAAGACCAAACTAGAGACAGATGAAAAAGTACTCGCACGCGTAACAGATGGCATTTATAGGCTGCCCGGCTCAGCCATACGAGAGCTTATATCAAACGCGTATGACGCAGACGCCGTTAACGTCACAATCAACACGGATGTTCCTCGATTCCAAACCATTACTATCCGAGACGATGGGAATGGGATGTCTATTGAAACGTTAGTTAATCTTCTCAATCATGTCGGGGCAAGCGCCAAAAGAAGCGGCAAAGGTGGTTCATTAAAAGTCACAGACGAGAAAGATAGTTCCCTAAGCCTTAACAAGAAAAGAAAGCTCATCGGCAAAATTGGTATCGGCCTGTTTAGTGTTGCTCAGCTAACCCGCGACTTCGACATAATTACAAAGCAAAAAGGCGATGACTTCTATTTAAAAGCTCGGATACGCCTTCATAACTACTCAGAAGAGTATATCCGGGAAAAAGAAAAAGAGTTTGAAGACAAAGTTTCAGCCAGCGATGAAAACACCGCGACTGGCGGAGGTGACGGAGATGTTGAAGCGAGAGGAGCAAGCTTCGAAACAGGAGAGGTAGAAATATGGACAGACAACACCGAAAATATTGACGCGCACGGCACTGACATTGTACTGAGAAATATAAAAAAGAGTGCGAGAGACCAACTGAGAAGTGTCGACATATGGGGTCAAGAAGCCGCCGAAACTGAGCTGGAGTCGAGTATTCCGAGTGATGACCTGCTTAACTCCTCAAAATTAGAAAAACCAAAATTTCATGTTGGGAACTATTTCGGCAAAGATGGATTTGAGTTTTACGATGGCACAGACAGAGAGCCAGAGCTACCCTGGAATGAAACTGATAAAAGCGAAGACAAACTACTAAAATTATACAACTCGGTACTTTCACTAACAAATGTAACTACAAACCCTAAGCTAGCAATCGTCTTCGACAACTATCTAAACATGCTATGGACGCTGTCGCTATCAGTACCATTAAACTACATCGAAAAACATCCGTTTCGATATTCAACTAAAGAAATTAGTGATGTTTATATCATCAGCAACAAACTTAAAGGCCAAGCTAATCGATACAAACCTGATGACAAAGAGTCACCGATAGGTACAATTTTACCTTCATTAGCGACATATGATGATATCGATTTCAATGTCGTAATTGACGGGGTTAAACTGTTTCGTCCACTAAAGTTGAGTGGCCTACCCAAATCTAGCGGCGCGGTTAAACGTCCAATTTTATTCGTGGGCAGTTACTCTCCAGATTTATCAGCCGTAGACAATCAGGACTCCGGCGGGAAGATCTCTTTTGATGCATACCTACTATGGACACCGAAAGTAATCCCTAGAGATCACAACGGTGTTTTGGTTCGCGTTCATAATTCGTCAGGTACCTTATTTGACGAAACATTTATGAAGCATCAGGTTGCCGAGCACACGATTAAAAGCCAGTTAACAGTCGAGATATTTGTCAACAATGGTCTTGACTCCGCACTCAATATCGATAGGGAATCTTTTAACATATCCCACCCGCACTATCAGATAATGATGAAATGGCTTCATCAGGCCATACGACAAGTCGTAAATAAATATAAAGCAATTAAAAAAGAAGAAGTAGATAAAAATCAAGATAGTAGCAGAAACAGCTATGACGAGAACCTATCTCGCATTGTGCTCAATAGTATAGGACGTAGCGGCTTAGATTATAGCGATGTGAGTAATCTGTACTTGGTAGATGGTGATAAGGCGTCATCGAGTGTAAAAGGAGACATGTCGATTTCCGATTTGCCCATGGAGTCGATAAAAATTGAAAAAAATAGGTATCTAGAACTTTCCGGGTTGACCACTTCAAAATCTAAAAAAAGCTACTTCATCGAAAGCAAAACCGAAGCAATTATTCAAGTATTAGAAAGCTATAGAATCCTTAATGATCTGTCCGCATCTCAGCGAGAAAGCCTCATTGAAGATATTATCCAAATCATCAGTTTCGAGGGATAGAAAATGAGCAATCTTTTTGGAGATGATGGCGGATTATTTAATCTTAACGACGTTACAGGGGGAGTATCTCCTGTCGCTGCCACTGCAATTGTATTCAAGCCATGGCACAAGCCTCGCAAACAATTTGTCAGAGACAAGCAATGGTGGTATCACCTGGATTTTTTAATTAGAAGATTCGAAGAATATAAAGAAATAAATACAATAAAATATTTTGGTCTCCCGGGAGGAGACCTGCTTGATATAAATTTCTTCAGCAAAAAAATGATGGCGACTGATAAATTTGAAAGCAAAAAACTTCTCGTCCACGGTTTCATTGACACAGAAGCGGAAAAAGAGAGAGCTGATATCAGGCTAAGCGAGCTCCTCGATAGACCTAACGTGGACCGCGAATCCAAAGTCGAACATTATAATTTTCACGCATTGTCTAAAAAAGGCTCTCTTGCCTTAAAGCGTGTTGGTCAACATGGTGCTTATCATCTTATAAATTTGGACTTCTGTGACGGCGTCTTCAAGCAAGAAACAATCGACTCGATGATGGCGTTGTTCACAGTACAGTTCAATAAAATGCTAGATACACCGTGGCTGTTCTTTTTAACAACAAGGGCGGACAAAGAAGGTATAACGCAGGAACTGCTTGCCAACTTAGATAGGGTTTTTCGAGAAGAAGTCAGCGATGATGTGGCATTCGTTGCCGCATTAGAAGAGTACCGTCGCGAGATCTACGAGCTTGCCCGAGAAAAGAAGAGTTTTTCAGACGATAAAATATCGAAGGTTGAGTTGTCCGAAATCCTACAAGCGTGTTTTATTTATTGGGTCATCCGCCTGACCCATGCGAATGACGCAAGGATGCAGGCCGTGAGTGTGATGAAGTACAAAGTTCACGGAGGAAACGATTTTCCAGATATGTTTTCTTACGTAATCCGCTTTACCAAACAAGCCACAGTCAGAGCTGACGCTCTGGGGTTGGCACAGCACCACACTGAGCCAACCTCCGCACTGAGCGAGCAAGATAAGTCTTCAGATAAGCACGCGGCTATACACAAGCTTTGCATGTCTCTCGACATCGACCAATTGTTGGTAACAAACCAAAATCTATATGCTGCTTACGCTGAAGATATGAAGGTGCTGCTCAAAGAATCAGGATGGGATGTAACAACGTATGACGACGAAATGAAAGCCTAAGCTTAAGGGGCCGTCTTAGACGGCCCCTTTCGACTCATGCCTACTCAACAACATCCCCAACGCTTCTGCCAGTATTGGAGGTACCGCGTTGCCAACTTGTGTATATCGAGGGCAAGTATACTTACGTTGCTTACCCCCTGTGGTGTAAACACCTTGGAATGAAAACCAGTCAGGGAATGATTGAAGTCTTGCGTTCTCTCGAACCGTTAATATCCTAGGCTCAAGATAATGTAATATGTCGTCAGGCAGCGTTGTAACTGTCGCGGACGGCAAATCTCCATCAAGCGGAGTAATAGCTTGTTTTTTTATATTGAAAGCTGTCCTAAACTCGTCCGATATAGTTACACCGCGCTCACATTTATCTAGTATTAGCTGAAAGCGAGAGCTAACAACATCACTATGCTTAGCTAACCTTCTGCTATTTGGTGGCTCACAATTCTCTGAACGGAGAAGCTGTAGATATTTGCTGGGAGATGCAGACTTAATAAATTCAGCTTCGAAAAACCCAGTCCTACCAGAGTCCAAATTAGGAACCAGGCTTTTCCCATAAGTTTCTAAATCACCTATAGCGTCACGGACAGTTACAGGATTTTCAGTACTAAGCCCCTTACGCGATAAGAAGTTCCGGCGAAATGATTCAAGATCTACAAAAGGATCAAATTGATCACTATCTGTGGCACGTTTGGCTATCATAATAAAACGAGGCCGGTGTTGAGGCACCCCCCAGTCTGAACTTTTTATGATCCGAAACGAAACACCATAGCCGAGCGCTTCAAGCCGCTTCTTCACGACTAGAGAATAGGGGATGCTGCTTGCATCACCAGAGCTTTTAAATTTAGTGTTAAATCCTCGTACATTCTCCAAGAGCAGATACTTGGGCTGCACAATTTCTACAACTTTTATGTATTGTTCCGCTAACTTATTACGGGGATCATTCGGATCTCTTTTCCCTGCGTGTGAAAAACCTTGGCAAGGCGGCCCTCCCGCGATTAAGTCAACTGTTCCTCTAAGCGCTTCAAGCTTATCTTGATAATTATCGATTAAATGGCTGACCTCCATATTGATCTGAGGTAACCAATCAGGCCAACTATATTTATATCGTGGGCCTTCGATTAAATTATGCTCTAGCGTTTTATATGCTCCGGATGTTTTTTCAATAGCAAACAGGCCATCCCAGCCAGCTTGCATCAAGCCAAGAGAAAGGCCACCACATCCTGAAAAAAGGTCAATGAACGTACCCTTCCTTTCTGGGCGTTCCGAAAAACCCATAACGTTAAAGCCTCTGCTGGTCAATGACAATACTGAAAAATGGCTCGCCCAGGGTAAGCTCAAAAAGCTAAAAGTCAAGAAAAGTAGGCGTCTGCCGACGCTGAATTTTCGACATGGGAGGGTATAAGTCAGATATTAGGGTTCACCCTGTGCGACAGGAATTGCCGCAGCGTATGCAACAATTTAGGACGTCAGCGACAAAACGACTGTCGCAGCCCTAAGAGCCGACAATGCGCCTACCCCCAACCCTTTCACGAAAGGATCACCAAAGGAGCTTGCAGGGCCATTGAGCAGCCTCCAAGGCCCCCTTAGCCATAGCCTATGGCTTTAACTGAGCTGCCGAGGAACGTTATCATTCTAACGCACCGATGATTTACAATGCTTCCAGATTATCTCTTCATCGGAGCTAATCAATAAGACGTGTGGCAACGTCTTTATTGACCAGAGCGTTTGAGTTCCAATATGAAGTCCAAAGCATCAATTCTTTCATTGACTCCAAAACGAAAACCTCTTCATTTCTAGATCTCAATCTGACAACGGTCTTTGGTCCATTTAACGGGCGGGGAACTCTCACCGCTTCACCATCAAGATCCTCGCTCCACATGCTATAGTAAGTAAACTCCGTTCTAGTGCTCTTACGGAACTCATAATAAGCAATGTCAGATACAGGCATTCTAAGAAGGCAAATTTTTCTCATGAGAAAAATAGAAAACTCTCTGAAATTTGACTCTGGGAAAGACAACAATGTAGAGCGAAGATCGGAATACTTAGGATAGCCCAGTAATTTGGCAACCTCATTGTGACGATCGGATGAGACAAGACTATCTATTTTGTCATTAACTTTTAACATCAATATTAAATCTAAAATCTCATTCCGATCTAACATTTCCTCTCCCGCTCAAGCTGTTAACGTTCTTCATACGTTATAAATAAATTCGTTTACCCGGCCCCACTGGTGAACCATCTCCGCTGGAGCAACAGAATCGGTTAAATTACAGCTCATTGCTCAATTATACTCAATAGAGTATAGCGATTTTTAGCTCCAAAAGGCTTCATCATTCCTTTTGGGGATTGAGACGTGGATCTGAATCGAGCGCTGGGCCGAGCACTGAGGGAGCTGAGACAAAGCAAGGGCCTTTCTCAGGAAAGCATTGGGGCCAGCCAAAGCTATATAAGTGATGTAGAAAGAGGAATTAAGACTTTATCTGTTGAAAAACTTGAGGAGTTTGCTATCAATATCGGAGTACATCCTGTAACGCTGCTAACTAAATGCTACCTGATAAAAAATGACGACATAAATTCCGAAATGCTGCTCGCCACAGTGCATAATGAATTGGAAAATTTCAGCAAACAAAAAGAATAGAACCTTCCTTATTTAACTGTTTTTAGAACAACCTTCTTACTCTTGGCAAGAGCACTCTCAAGAAACGTTATCTGCAAATTTTTTGACTCCAGCGCATCTAAATATTTGGCATTAAGTTCGATAATCTCTACCAACTGTTCTGAGCAAACGTTGGTTAGCATACCCACTAGCACCCTTTGCTCTTTGAGCTGTTTTTTCAAGATGTACAATTTTAAACTGATTTTCTCGATATTAGACAAAGAAAACTCGCTAGCCCCTCCTCTAACTTTAATGACAATATCCGGGTAGTACTTATAAATAGATGAACGACTGATTTTAGCAATTTTAGAAAGCGCCGTTATGCTGATGTGACTTGGACCTTTCGCGGTCAACTCTGCAAGCGATTTTAGCAACAAGTCTCGTGTAGTGGTCATAGCCAACTCCTAACTAGATTATTCTTAAAACTTCTTCACATTCCTCAAGTCTTGATGTCAATATAAGACGAGTTTGCTGAGGCAAGTTCGACTGCCGCAAAAATCTTAAACTATCATCCTTATAATTTTGCCACCATAAACGATGTTTAGGTGTTGCAATAAAATTCAAACAACCTACACACGTACTGGGTGACCGATTCTCAGGATTAGGTTCTTGCTTGCTTCCCTTGCAGGCACTCGTTTCCTGCCTATACATGCACACACCCCATTGACATGGTACTAAGATAGTACCTCGAGACAACAAGATTCGAATTTCTTTAATACTTCTAACTTGGCCAACAAACTTACCTATTGTTCGACTTTCAAACTTGGCTCCGACATTATGAAATATTTGCTGAGGCGAAAGCCCGGCTAATTCTAAAGCCACAGATTCCATCTCTACATTAAACTCCTCTTTTAGAAGCCTCCGAAACTCTGAATCCGGTTTCGCATAACTTATGTCCACACTATATGCAGAGGTATGGGAGTATTGTAGAGCTAAATCGCCTAAAGCCGCTCGATCGCGCTTAGCTATAAACCTGGCGAAGTGTTTTCTACCCATATGAGAATAAAGCCTCCCCTCCCACCCTATTGTAGATTTTAAATTCATAAATACTGCAAAACTGTTTAGACGCTTATTTATAGCGGTAGAGGAGATCACGCTATATCCCTGTCTAGCATTAAACGGCCATAAAGCGTTTCCTGCTGTAACCAACCATAGGTTATCTTTCTTACTTTTTGCTCTAGCGGGCTCTGAAAGCCTTTTCAATACTCCAAACGCAATGACCCCAGCAGGAGATAATACCCAAGGTGATTCATCCTCTGTCGCATTCGAAACATTTCTATCTCCAGAGAAGCGCTTTTTAGATCTGGCAGCATAATAATAAGGAAATTCGCGGCCTTTAATGTGTCGTACATATTTTAGACTTTCGGTTGATGCTCGTCGAATCTCACTTACTCTCGGCCCAGACGTATAGCTAATTATTACGAAACACGCTGTTTGCAAATGATTTAATAGAGATGCAATATCGTTGGGTTTATCTGCCTTTAGATTTTTTATTAATGTGTCAAACTCACTACCCGAAGGAAAATTCTCGCCCTTCAGAACTGCATTAGCGAAAGCCGAGATTTTCTTTTAGTTACTAACCCCTGACCTTTAGCTTCCTCAACTGCGAAGACATATTTGAAAAATATTCTTAAAAGCTCTTCGGTCATTACATCTAAAAATCGAATCGCCGATCTCAGTAGATATATACAGACAGGCTCAGGTGGCGCCTCCCACGCTCGCGGTTGAGTTAAGTTAGCAGAGATTTGTCTACGAAACTTTTCAGGAAAAGGGTCCTCTAAAAATCCATCTCCAATAAGTTTTTTCATTCGATATATCTGACTTACGACATTCATTCTATCCTTGACGGTAGCAACAGAGTTAGCCTTGCCATTAAATACATTGTTGTGATATCGGCAAAAAACATTATGAACCTGTATCGATGTCACTAGTGAAAGCCGCTTAAATCCAGACGCTTCTAAAGCCAATAAGAATCCACGTATCCAAGTGATTTTATTTTTAACTGTGGAGGGCGCATAGACTTTATTATTCATACCAAGAACAAAACACGCTGCAATTTTCTTTAGAAGCTGACCTAGACTGAAATCACCGCTATCGGGCAAATCAAAACCTATTAATAACAGGTTCCATTTGAATACTATAGACTGATCCGCTACAGATTGTTTTCCGGGCGATTTGAACTCCCACTCTTCGGAATAGAAGTCGACACCAAGCAATAATAATTCGCTAACAAAGAAGTCTTTAACCTCGCTTTCGCTCTTTACGTCTAAGACATTCAATTTAGTACACCAAGGGTATATTAGGAGTATCAGGAATCAAAGCTTCCGCCTCGACCATTGTCTGCTTACTTACCTTAGGCAAGATGTAGTTGTTTAACACATCCAACGTTTCACGAAATACTTTATCGAACCTAGCTATCTTATCGGCATGAGAAGAACTATCTTTTTCAAGAGTTTCCAAAGCTTCCCGCGATTTTAGAAGGCGAGCTACATAATGAGGCTCATCGTGAATCACAATCGCGTTTTTACATGTAGCACAGCTAGTAAACTCTACGCACGGCATTCCAAATTTTGAACCTTCAGCAACACCTTCAACAGGCGATTTACACGACATCCCAAATAGTGTGGAATATTTTCCTTCTAATTGGCGCCCTGTCGCTGCCACCATACTAATCATTTCGCCCTGGAATTCTGAAACTCTCTCAAAGCTTCGCTGTGATGCCGCACGGCCTCTCAAATATAAATTTGTAGTAGACTCTTCTGAATGCTGTAGAAATTTAGATACTGGCTGAATAGACTTGTATTCCTCAGCGACCAAACCCGCAACCGCCTTTCTAATATCACTGAATGTGAAGTACTCGATATTGTGCTCATCACGAAATTCTTTAAGTTTGTTATGTAGGCTCTGCACTGAAAGCCTCCGAGACTTGTTACCGGTCCTAACAATGAAAAGCAAATCTTTATCTGCGGCATCCGCAATATCTCGAACAGATTGGGTTAACAACTTAATTAGACAAACTAGTTCTGAAGGTGAGAACTTCCCATCTCTAATAAACGGCAGTGATTGTTCCTTATTAGAGCGCGGCTTATCCCAAGATAAAAAAACCATTGAGTCGTCAGTTGGGTGGGCTTCGATACAATTAATTTTAATTTCCATCAGCGCCATTGGATTTGCCGCCGATTCAATCATTAGCAGTAGAAAAATGGGTATGCAAGTCCGCATCGTAAGCTCTTTAAATACGGAAAGGCGTCTTAATCCAGAACTACCAAGACGCCCTTTTTTAGCATCAGCCATCTCTCGCTGTGACCATATGCCTTTGCTTTCTAAAGCTATCAACTCGGTTAAAGCTCGGACTTCCGAGGCATTCAGGCTGGGGTGCTTTACTTGGCTGCCATTTTCTATTGCTTGGCGGACAGCGATACAAGCCTTAATTTCGTTAATCTCTTTTTTACACGCCTCCGCAATACTTTTTAAAGCACTCACAGAAATGTCATTATCTCTCGCTGTTTTCTTCTCTCTAGTGAAATCGAAGTTAGGTAACCCTTGCCCCTGCCAAAACCTACTTTCACTATTTTCAGATAATAATTTAACTAACCTACGGATTACGTTGTAATGACTGCCGTTGGTTTTTCTTAAGCGTTTCCTATGGCTAAGCCCTAATGCATACTCCGACAATAGGTTTTTATTTTCATCTATACTCTGTACTTCGTGCATAGCTAAAAAACCCATAAACTCCTTTACGGATCTCCATGCCTGTACACGGCTCCTACTGTTATAGTGGCCCGTCAGCTCAAGAAAGGCGACTTTAATATCTTCTGATAGCGTCGCATCGCATCCAGGCTTACTGAAGTCATAGTATTCACGTCGCTGACGGTTGTGATCATAGAAGCTAACTTCAAGTTCATTACTCATGAAGTCCTCGCAATTCAGCGGCCTGCTTATCTAGCAATTCAAGAACATCTATATTATTCCCAGAGATACTTTCTAGATAATCCTGAGTAGTACTGGAACTCGCATGACCGAGTAGGCCTTGTATAATTTTAACGCTATCAAGCCCTAAAGATTTACTAGCGCTCAATAGACGGCGTTCAACATACGTAGCAAACGTTGTTCGAGCCTGATGCGGATGAGAAGTTACCTTTAAGCTTAAACAGGCTCTCTTATAGGCTGTGTAGTAGCATCCACTAGTCACAGCTTCGCCTTTTGAGTTAATAAATAAAGCAGAATGCTCTACATCCGGAAATTTTGGTCTGTTAAGACTTAACGCTCTGGTAGTCGCAATATAGATCCTAGTCTCTTCGATCACTGCTTTCGGCACATAAACCTTTTGCAGCTTTCCGCCTTTGACTGTTACTTCGACAAACCCGTCTGATCTAAGTGAATCTAAATCTTTAAACATAGCTAAAGATATACTTAGAACGCTGCCAATCCTCATCCCTGTCGTCAATGTCCATGCGAATATCAGCCTTTGGGCACCGTTCAGGCTCTGCATCAGTAAGCGGCAAGTTTCGGGAGGCAGTGCCCGCGGTCTTTGCTTACTGATCCTAACTTTAAAATTCCTGGCGTTTAACTGTATTAACTTACGCCTAATCACCTCTTGATTTTTATTTTCATGAGACAAAACACTTGACCAGTAATGTCTATAAAACTCTACAACCACTGTCAGTCTTAGATTTATCGTTCTAGCACTTAGGGTACGGCCCTTAAATGTTTTTTCTTTTAGATGATTTCTGTAAAGCGCTATATTTCTGTTACTTACGAATTTCCAATCAAGCTCATGAATACAGGAGAAGACCATCCAATCTACTAAACATTCTGCGTATGTTTTTACTGTTTTACTAATTTTTAAGGCGTTTGAATAATAGGCTTTTTCATATAGAAACTCATGAACCTCACGGACTACATTTCCGCAACCGTCAACTACTAGCGGGATAATATATATTTCCCTTAATGTGCGCCTCCCATACCAATCGGCCAGAGCGGGATTATTGGTTCGATGAAGTGCCTCAGAAATCTCAGGAATCGACTGCTTACCGGGCCATAACAATTTCATGTGGACGTCCTTTACGTACACAGTGTAGCCAAAGAGTCTAATGAAACAAATCCTCCAGTGGGGCCCGCTGATCGCCAAGCGCTGCAAGGCAACTGGCCGAGTGATGAAGCTGGGCGGCACCATTGCCGAGCCTGGTGAAGTTGTCCCGGTCCACCAGCAGTTCCTGGTGCCTGACCCGAAGCGGCGCGGCCAGACCTGGGCAACCTTCGTGGCCGAGCTGCAGCATCTGGGCTACGTCGTCGAGTGGTGCGTCATCAAGGCCTGCGACTTCGGCGCACCGACAAGCCGGGAACGGCTGTTCATGATCGCCCGCTGTGACGGTGAGCCGATTGTCTGGCCGGCGCCGACCCATGCCAAGCACCCAGCGAAGGGCCAACAGAAGTGGCGCACCGCCGCCGAGTGCATCGACTGGACGATCCCAAGCAAAAGCATCTTCGACCGGCCGAAGCCGCTGGCAACGGCCACCCTGCGCCGGATCGCTAAGGGCATGAAGAAGTTCGTCATCGATGCCGCTGATCCATTTATCGTGCCGATCGCGAACTGGTCAGGGGAAAGCGTGCAGTCAGCACATGACCCGCTGCGCACCGTCACCTCCTGGCCGCGCGGCGGATCGTTCGCCATGGCCAGCCCGATCATCGCCCCGGCCACGCACCAGGGTAGCGACCGGATTAACGACCCACACGCGCCGCTGCCGACGGTGACCTGCGCCAACCGTGGCGAACTGACGCTGATCAGCCCTGTGATGGTTACCGCCGCACACGGCGAGGGAAAATCCGGAGGCGTTAAGCGGTGGGGAGACGGCAGCAAGTCTGCTGCTGATCCACTCGGGACCGTAACCGCGAGCGGCGGTCATTCAGTCGCCACTGCTGTATTGGTTGGTGCCGGCGGCCCAGAGTACTCCGGCAAGCCGGCGTCCTTGGATCAGCCCGCAGGAACACTGATGACCCAGAACCATCGCGCGATCGCCGCTGCGGCGCTTGTACAACTCGGTAATGGTGATAAGCCTGGGTCTGCACCGCGCAGCGCCGACCTTGGCCAGCCTCTGGGAACAATCATGGCTTCGGGCGGTAAATACGGCGTGGCCACGGCCTTCATGGCCCAGATGAATGGCGGCTTCAACACTACAGACGCCAAGAGCATCGAAGACCCAATGACCACGGTGACCAACACCGGCAGCCAGCAGCAGCTGGTGACGGCGAACCTGGTGCATCTGCGCGGCAACTGCGATGCGCGGGACGCCGCCGCCCCCTTGTATACCGTCAGCGCAGGCGGCACCCACCACGGGCTGGTCACTGCCTTTATGGAGCGCCAGTTCGGCGCCAGCGTGGGCCAAGCCGTAGATGAGCCAGCGCCGACCATTACGGCGGGCGGCGGCGGAAAGAGCTCGCTTGTCGAGTTCCAGCTCTCGCCAGAGATCGAAGCTGGAGCACTGCGGGTCGCGGCATTCCTCATCAGCTACTACGGCACCGAGAACGTGAGCGGCGCCAACGAACCGGCACCGACCATCACCACCAAAGATCGACTGGGCCTGGTCACCGTCACCATCAAGGGCACGCCGTACGTAATCGTTGATATCTGCCTGCGAATGCTTCAACCGGCCGAGCTGTACAAGGCTCAGGGTTTCCCGGCCGACTACATCATAAGCCACGGTGCTGACGGCAAGCCGTTCACCAAAACCCAGCAGGTCCACATGTGCGGCAATAGCGTCAGTCCGCCGCCAATGGCAGCACTGGCTCGGGCCAATGACCCTTGGAAGTCGGTGCGGCTTAAGTACGCTGCTTAGACAGGAGATTAACTTCATCGACTCGGTATCGATCCCATTTTGCAAAACACTCTGAAGTGAGCTCCAGACGCAGCAAATTCTTTTCGATGCAATGATCCAACCAACGCAGAGCCCAAGAGTGCTCAGCCCTTGTATCGTAGCTGTACTCTCGTTCCCTTCCGTTCTTGAAAATGAACACAATCTTATAATTTGGAGCTTGTGGGTCTCTCAAAATCTCAGAGACATCATCAAGATTAATGATGCTGTTTCCGAAGGTCAGGAGTTGTTGACCGGGAAGGTTCACCACTTCTTGCTTCACATCTACAGCTTCGAACATTCGATATCTCCAACAAAATCGTAATTTGCCCACGGTCTGCATAAAACGGACCGGACCCAACCCTAACCTTAGCGAAGGCAAAACGCCATCTTGTCGAGGATTCCCCATGCCCACAGAAAACAAACCGGCCGAGCCTTCGCCGAGCTTGGCGACCGGCGCCGCGCTTGATGCTTCGACCTGGACCGACTTCGTCGAACGCCTCCGTTATCACTGCAACGGCGCCGGCGTTAAGTGGCACCACACAGCGTCCGCGATTTTCACGGTGCAGACCAATCGAATCGATTACGGCTACGAGATCGACTACTCGGAAGGTCGAGTTGTCTGTCTGGAGGATCGCCGGTGGTTCAGCCTGAAAGAATACTGGGACGACCTCGACGACGAGGAGCGCGCAGAAATCGACCAGGCTCTGATGGCTGATCGGGAATGCAGCTTTATGGATCTGGACGAGGACGACCAGTGGGAATATCTCGCCGAGTGTGATGACCACACCGTCACCGGCTGGAACAAGCGCTGGGAGATAGTGAACAGCTACTTCACGAAAGACGCGGCCGAGGCATTCATCCGGCGCAAGCAGCATGACTACGGCGAGATGCGCGTCTATGTGGAGTCGCAGTATTACGCCTGGGAGTTCGAAGCCATCAAGGAAGCGATCCTCGACGGCACGCTGACCTACACGCCGAAGGTGGCCGCATGAAGCGCATCTACCTCAGCGAGCCAATAGAGAGACGTTGTAATCGTAGGTTGATATCAATGGCGTGGGCCCTCCTAGCCGGGCCATCTTGAGCCATTGCCTTGTTCGTTCAACGTCAAAGGATTCGTTCTTGAGCTTCGTTTTCGCAATAAGGTTCGCTGAAACCCTAAAGTGCCCACATCCGGCCGAGCATCTAACCTCGGCCCAGCAGCCTGCCATGTGAACGATTTTAGCGGCAGCCTCGCAAATAAAGCATTGCATGTCCGATCTCCATTTCGATGACCTATCTACTGTAGTCGATCACCGGCTAAGGCCCCTTCTATGCCCAAAGACAACCCAATCGCGCACTCATTGAAGATTGAACGTTCAACAGTGACGAAGCTGGTAATCACTGGCGCGCCGCGACTCGACGCAATCACCGTGTTCCTCGAGGACTTCGGCCGCCGGGACTGCCCGACCGAATCCCACCCGAACTACCAGAGCGCCCAGGGCAAGATCACCATCAACTGCTGGGACAAGAGCTGGAACGCTTACTGGGGCGGCATGGGACCGCGCACCGTCGCGGAGTTCGTCGCCGACTGCGGTTGGGACTACGTCCTGAACTGCCTGGATCGGGGCATCAGCCCCACCGTCTTCAGCGGTGATGCGCTGTACGCCTTGGCCAAGAGGTGCATTGCCCAGCGCCGCCGGCAACAGACCGGCCGCCACAACTGGGAACTGGGCGAGCTGAGCAAGGGCGAAGCTCGCGAGCTTTGGAGCGACATCGATGTTCTGCGCAGCATCGAGAATTCAAACGAATGCTGGCATCAAAGCGCGCTGCTGACCGAGCTGTTCGGCGAGGAATGGCATTACCCGCTCGATGGCAAGGCTGTCGAAGAAAACCACGAATTCACATACCTGCGCCGCATTGTCGAGGCAGTCCAGCAAGCGCTGCGCCAAGAACAGCAGCAGGTGGCGGCATGACGGTTGTGAATGCCCATGATCTGGTAACGAGGGAGGATGCTGCAGTACCAACATTTTCCAAGCTGATGTAAAAAGTACAATTGCCATTTCAAGCAACCACTGGATTCCTGCCAACACATGCAGATCATCCGAACAGGAACAGTTTTAACTGGCGAATACGCCGGTTGGAAGATAGAAATTCAGGATGACCGCGCAGGTGAAACTGGTGGTTATTACCTGTTCATGGTGCAGGAGAATCAAATGGTTTCGACTCTTGGTTTGAACTCATAGAGCAGTTGCAGCAACAGATTTTAGAACTCGACGTTCGCTGGAATTAGCGCCTCACTCATTCGCTTCCCTTCTACCCCTCCCTCTTCAAAGTCAGCCGCTAATCCACGAATGATTAGACAACAATTGAGCAGCAAACGGTAACGCATCCCGGCCACCGCTGCTCCCTCCCCCTTTCAAAGTCAGCCGCGATAGCGGCAAGGACGAAGTCATGACTACTGAAAACCAAAACCCTGAGTTCGAACTGGACGGCTCCCAACCTGCACGTCCTGATCTGCGCTGCTACAGCGTCGGCGATCAAGACTGGGTTGCCGCCACAAGCGAGGACGAGGCACGTCGTGTCTTGGCTGAAATGAACGGCGATGCCCCATCCGACTATGCGGATTGGGATGTGGAGCTGACCAGCGAGAAGATGCTCGACCAGCAGTGGCTCGATGAAGACCCACCGCACGCCGAATGCGGCTGTCTCCGTGATTGGCTGGCTGAAGCAACTGAGCCCACCTACCTGATGGGTACGGAGTGACCTCATGAGCGAAATCAAAGAACGCCCCATCCTGTTCTCGGCCCCGATGGTGCGCGCCATCCTGGAAGGCCGGAAGACGGTCACACGGCGACCGCTGAATGATCGAGCACTGAAGAACATCAGCATCGGCGCCCAGATCGGTGAGTGCCACGAACTCCCCACCGAAGGCGCGCTGCATCCGAACAGCATCGGGTACTACAACGACTTCTGCCCTTTTGGCCAACCCGGCGAACGGTTGTGGGTGCGCGAGACCTGGTTCTGTAACCACTTGGAGGTCATGCGCGGCCCTTACCTCAAGCCGGATGACCTGGACATCGGCGCGGCGCGCGACGACGGAACGCTGGTCTACGCAGCAGATGGCCTGACGCCTTACGAACAAGAGCAGCCAGTCTGGAAGCCGAGCATCCACATGCCGCGCTGGGCCAGCCGCATCCTGCTGGAGATCACCGACGTGCGCGTCGAGCGTTTGCAGCACATCAGCGGTGATCAGGCTGAAGCCGAAGGCGTTGATGCCGCGATGTGCCAGCAGTTTGTCGAGACTTCACCGAGTCGGTTCGCCTGCAACGAGGCAGTAATCCACGGGTTCGCGGGCCTTTGGCAGTCAACCGGCGGCGATTGGGACGCCAACCCCTGGGTCTGGGTCGTCAAATTCAAGCAGGTGACGCCATGATCCCTGTACTCGCCATAACCTGGTTTGCCTATGTGTATTGCTACAAGGGACCGCGATAAAGACAAACCGCCTCATCAGTCACCGAATGAACCAGACAGGAAGTCCGGCAACTGATGAGACGCAAGCTTCAACGATAGCTCACTTGCTCAACTCGTAATGCCCCTTCGTCGTATTTCAATAAACACACTGATAAACCTGCCGGCGTACGGCAGGCGAGGAATTCCCGTGTTCGCAACAAAGCTGTTCGCCCTCCTCATGGGCGTCCTGACCTACCTGGTCCTGTCCGCACTCTGGTTCGTTCGGGCAGCGCCCTGGCTCTTTACCGAGAGCTCCGAGGCATCCCTATTCATCTTCGTCGTTGGCATGGCCGTCTGGCTCATCTTCACGGCCTGCTTGTTCATTCACCTCATTCAGAAAGCGCGGCCGGCGTAGAGCTTCCGCATTTTTTCACCTTCTGCTGCCAAGCGCGGCATGGATCAATCATGAGCAAAGTAACCCTGGACGAATGGGCTGCGGCCGAATTCAAAACGCCGCCCAGCCCCAACACCTTGCGCAAATGGGCGCGGGAAGGCCGTATCGCACCAGCACCCATAAAGCACGGGCGAAGCTACTATGTAGAGTCTGACGCCCACTATAAAGAACTTGAGCGGCAGCCCGTCCGGATCGTGGGCGGCAGCCTGATCAGCAGAATAGAGAGAGCACGCAATGGCGCCGAGGCCGCGTAACGCTGGGTCAAAGGACCTTCCGCCCAATCTCTACCGTAAGACCGACGCCCGTAACGGCGTCACCTATTACACCTACCGCGACCCGGTAAATGGCCGGGTGTTCGGCTTGGGTAAAGACAAGGAGGCAGCCATCCGCGAGGCCGTGGCGGCAAATCATGCCGATCATGTTCGGCCAACGCTAAAAGAACGAATTGCAGAAAAGCCTTCCGCCCCACAGCGGGCTTTTTCAGACTGGATCGCGGAGTACAAATCGATCTATCAGGAGCGGAGCCAGTCACCCAAAACGGTCAGCACAGTCAATACGCGCTTGAAGCGAATCGACAGGGAGTTTGGTGTCAGGGACATTCGAGACATCTCCACGATGAACATCGCGCAGTTCTTGTCCGGGCTTTCCAAGGAAGGTAAAGCGCAGATGTCAAAGGCACTGCGCTCGCTGCTACGTGACGTTTTTGTTGAGGCTATTGCTGCGGGATGGTGTGAGTCAAACCCGGTCGATGCCACGAAGGCCGCACGGGTGACGATCAAGCGCGAGCGACTGACGCTTGATTTTTGGAAGGCCATTTACGCTGAGGCCGATATTCCTTGGCTCAAGCGCGCTATGGAGTTGGCTGTCCTGACTGGACAGCGAAGGGACGATATTCGATCTATGGTTTTCAAGGACGATCGGGATGGGTATCTGCACGTTGTTCAGTCCAAGACCGGCACCCGCTTGCGGATCAGCACGACGCTTCGGCTTGAAGCCCTAAACCTCGAACTTGCAACGGTCATAAAGGCCTGTCGAGACCGGGTTGTGTCGCAGCACCTGATCCACTATTTCAGATCTGCGAGCCGCGGAAAAGCAGGACAGGCAGTGGCGCTACAAGCAATGACTCGGGAGTTTGCGAACGCCAGAGACAGGGCCGCTATCAAGCTTGGGATCGTCCTCGGCAAGCAGCCGCCCACCTTCCACGAAATGCGATCGCTGGCAGCCAGACTGCACAAAGCCGAAGGCCGTGATGCCCAAAAATTGCTCGGGCACAAATCTTCAACCATGACTAACCTGTACCAGGATATTCGAGGTGCGGAATGGATCGACGTGGCCTAGAAGCCGCGCGAGTTTTGGGGGAGTTTTGGGGATTGTTTGGGGAGGAATTTTTATTCTTTCAATATCAAGCACTTACGTGGTTGCGTCAGTCAACGAACGTGACCGCTTCTACATGGCCATGCTCGCCAGCCTGGGTATCGAGAAAGGCAAGCCGTTCAACCCCAACGAAAACCAGCGCAAGGCGCTGGAACAAGGTGCGCAACTGGGCGAGCTGATCGCCAAGGCCAACAGCTTCGCCAAGCGTTTCCCCGGCGCCCAGTACTGGAAAGACCGGCAGTGGGACGTGGTGCTCAACATCACCGAGCCGTCTCAGCGAGTGCCGTTTTACGACCAGTTGTGGGAGCGCAGCGCCTGGTTCTACGAAGCCGTGACCAACACCAAGGGCATGGTCTCGAAAACCCCGGGGCTGGGCCAGACCTACCTCGGCGCCTACACCGATGCCAAGGGCAACTGGCTCGACGGCGGCAAGAATTATCGCCTGCACGTCGGCGCCAACCCGCCGGCCAAACAGTTCTGGTCGATGACCGTGTACGACATTGAAAGCCGTTGCCTGATCGACAACCCGCAACGCAAGGCCGACTTGTCGTCGCGCCAGGACCTGAAGAAAAACGCCGACGGCTCGGTTGACCTGTACTTCGGCCCGACCGCCCCCAAAGGCTTCGAAAACAACTGGGTGCAGACGTTGCCGGGCAAACACTGGTTCAGCTACTTCCGGCTGTATGCACCGACCGAGGCGTATTTCGACAAGAGCTGGAAGCTTGATGACATTGCAGCGGTGGAATGACCAAACAAGAACAACGCAAAAACCTGTGGGAGCGAGCCTGCTCGCGAATGCGGTGGGTCAGCCAATATAAATGTTGAATGTTAAACCGCTGTCGCGAGCAAGCCCGCTCCCACAGGGATTGCGGTGCAACTGAACGGCATCATCTGAAAAGGACACACCATGCGTTTTGAAAAAGCTCCACGCCTGATGCTCGCCGGTCTCTCGCTGCTGCTCAGTTGCAGCGCCTGGGCAGATTTCACCGCGACCCCGGACGAGGCCCGTGGCATCGCCAAAGAGGCTTATCTGTACGGCTTCCCGGTGGTGGAAATGTACAAGACGCTCTACAGCCAGGCCGTGGACAAGGGCGGGCCGAACTTCAAGGCGCCGTTCAACAGGATCGGCAACACCGCCAAGGTGTTCACACCCAAGGACACCGCGTTCGTCACGCCCAACTCCGACACACCCTACTCCTTCGTCTGGATGGACCTGCGCGCCGAACCGGTGGTGCTGACCCTGCCGCCGATTGCCGAAAGCCGTTACTACTCGGTGCAACTGATCGATCTCTACACGCAGAACTTCGCCTACCTGGGCACCCGCAGCACCGGCAACAAGGGCGGCAACTTCATGATCGTCGGCCCCGACTGGCAGGGTCAGCAGCCGGTGAACATCGACCGCCTGGTGCGCAGCGAAAGCAACATCGCCTATGCGCTGTACCGAACGCAGCTGTTCGATAACGAAGACCTGCGCAAGGTCAAGCAGATCCAGAACGCCTACAAAGTCCAGACCCTGAGCCAGTACCTGAAACAACCGGCACCGGCCGCCGCGCCGAAAATCGATTGGCCGAAACCGACGCCGACCATGAGCGACGGCCCTGACCTGTTTCGCTACCTGAATTTCATGCTCGGCTTCGCCCCACCCCAGGACGTGGAAAAAGACCTGCTGACGCGCTTCGCGAAAATCGGCATCGCTGCCGGCCAGCCGTTCAAATACAGCGAACTGAACGCCGAACAACGCAAGGCGCTGGACGACGGCATCAGCGACGCCAAGGCCGAATTCGCCCAGCTCAAAAAGGACAAGGTCGACACGCATCAGGTCACCAGCGGCGACTTCTTCGGCACCCGCGAGCACTTGAATGGCAATTATCTGTACCGCTACGCCGGCGCCAACATGGGGATCTTCGGCAACTCCGCCGAAGAGGCGAACTACATCGGCTACTTCGTCGACAACCAGGGCAAACCGCTCAACGGTGCGCGTCACAGCTACACCCTGCACTTCAACAAGGGAGAGCTGCCGCCAGCCGACGCCTTCTGGTCGCTGACGATGTACGACGGCAAGAGCAAATTGCTGGTGGCCAACCACAAGAAACGCTACCTGATCAATTCGCGGATGTTGCCCCAGCTCAAGCTGGATGCCGACGGCGGATTGACCCTGTACGTGCAGCATTCGGAACCGGTGGACGGCAAGAAGAGCAACTGGCTGCCGGCGCCCCACGGACCGTTCTATTCGGTGCTGCGCGTGTATCTGCCCAAGCCTGAAATGGTCAACGGCCAATGGAAAATGCCGCTGCTGACGCCTATCGGCCAATGACGCAACAACACAATAAACAACCATGACCGGAGCAGTTTTCATGGGTAGGGATATCGCTTTTCGGCCGTTGCTGGCCTTGCTGGTGGTGGGCTGCAGCCCAATGGCCTGGGCTACCGAGGGCGGCGTGGGCCGGCCGATTACCGGGCAGCAGGTGTTCTCCGATGCCGGCGTGGTGCCGCCTGAACCGGGCTGGATCATGTCCCTGACCAGCATCTGGTACGACGGCACCTTGAAGGGCAGTAAACCGGTGCCCATCTCCGGTGCGGTCGGGGTCGGGCTGGACATGAAAGTGTCCTACACCATGGCCAACTTCACCCATGTCTGGGACACCGGCAAGGGCGCCTGGAATTACGCCTCGGCCATCGGCGTGCCGGTGCAGTACACCGACGCCAGCATCAGCATCACCGGGCCTCGTGGTCGCACCCTGGGCAGCGAAGACACCGGCACCCAGTTTGCCGACATGCTGGTGACCCCGATTGCCGCTGGCTACCACTTCGACGCGCTCAACCATATCTCGTTTTCCCTGCCGATCTACGTGCCGACCGGGGCCTACGACGACAATCGCCTGGCCAACGCCGGCCAGAACACCTACACCTTCATGCCCACCGTGGCGTTCACCCATCTGGATGGCAAGGGCGGCGAGTTCACCCTGTCCAGCGGGCTTGAGTTCTACACCGAAAACACCGCCACCGACTATCGCAACGGCAACCTGTTTACGCTCGATGCGATGTGGACCCACGGCTTCGGCAACGGCTGGAGCGCAGGCGTGGTCGGCGGCTACATTGCGCAGACCACCGACGACAAGGGCCAGACCGCCGATTCGCTGAATGGCTTCCGGGGTCGCTCCTTCGGCGCGGGTCCGGTGGTGGGCTGGAGCGGCAAGTTCGCCGACTCCCAGGCCAGTGTCAGTGCCCGTTGGGTGCCGGAGTTCGACACCAAGAATCGCCCCGAAGGCAATGGCATCAGCGTCAATCTCACCCTGGCGTTTTTCTAGAAGGAGTAACCAGGGATGGTTTCCAGATTGAGCTTATGCAGCCTGCTTTTCAGCGGCCTGGCCTGCGCCAGTGGCGACTTGCCGACGCTGGGCACGGCCCCGGCCAAACCCGTCGCCCAGGGTGACCCCGAAACCTGCCACCGCCTGCAGCAGGACTTCGACATCGACCTGAAAAAAGTCGTGCGGGCCGGCTGCGACCCGTCCACCGAGCAGATCGCCAAGTTGATGGACAACCCGGTGGGCAACCTGGTGCTGCTGTTCAACCAGTACGACTACACCGCGCTCAAGGGCCCAAACAGCAATGGCACGCGCATGCTCGGCAAGTACAGCTTCATGCCGACCTTCCCGATCTCGCTGGGCGAAGACTGGAACCTGATCAACCGCCTGCCGATGAGCTACGTCAGCGCCCCGGTCAACCAGAAGGCCGGCAACCTGATCGGCATGGGGCCGAACGAAATTCTCAGCGACCGGGGTGACTTTGCCTCGGTGGTGCAAGACCCGTTCGACCGCACCAGCGGCTTCGGCGACCTGGCCTATGTCGGCGTGTTCTCGCCCAAGGAACCGATCCGTTTCGCCGGGGGCGGCAAGATGGTCTGGGGCTTCGGCCCGACCGCGATGTTCCCCACCGCCGAAAAGGACGTGCTCGGTACCGGCAAATATTCCCTGGGCCCGGCATTCGTTGCCGCCTACCTGGGTGAAGACTGGACCCTCGGCCTGTTCCCGCAGCACTGGTGGTCAGTCGCCGGCGACAGCAAGCGCAAGGACGTGAGCCTGACCAACATCCAGTACTTCATCCAGCGCAACATCCCCGGCCCCGAGCAATGGCGGATCGGCATGACCCCCAACGTCACGGTCAACTGGAAAGCCGAAGGCGGCAACAAAGTCACCTTCCCGATCGGCCTTGGCGCCGGCCGTATTTTCAACTTCGGCAAGCTGCCGGTGCGCATTTCCGGGGAGATCCAGTACTCGGCGATTCACCCCGAAGACCTGATCAGCAGCCGCTGGAACTTCCGCCTGTCGTTCATCCCGGTCATTCCGACCTTCATGTTCTGAACCATGACTTCGAGAGAGCCATCGCCCATGACCACACTCAGCGATCTCAACGCCCTGCAAGCCAGCATCGCCGAAGCCGTGCTCGGTCAGGATCAGGTCATCCGCCAGATCCTGCTCGGCCTGCTGGCCAACGGGCATCTGCTACTCGAAAGCCTGCCGGGGCTGGCCAAGACCCGCACGGTCAAGGCCCTGGCCAAGCACCTGGACGCGAAGATGAGTCGCATCCAGTTCACCCCCGATTTGCTGCCCTCGGACATCACCGGCGCCGAGGTGCTGCATCAGGTCGAAGGCAAGAACGAGATCCGCTTCCAGCCGGGTCCGCTGTTCGGCAACCTGATCCTGGCGGACGAAATCAACCGCGCCCCGGCCAAAGTCCAGGCGGCGTTGCTCGAAGCCATGGAAGAACGGCAGATCACCGTGGCCGGCAACAGCCATGTGCTGCCGGAACTGTTCATCGTGGTCGCCACGCAAAACCCTATCGAACAGGAAGGCACTTACCCGTTGCCGGAAGCGCAGATGGACCGTTTCCTGATGAAGGTCTTGCTCGATTACCCGAGCCCGGAAAATGAAAGCCAGGTACTGCGCCTGCTGCGCGAAGAAGAGTTTGCCGCAGGCGCCAAGACCCCGGCCGCCCAAGGCTTTTCCCTGCCACAGGAGGTGATTTTTGCCGCGCGGCGTGAAGTCAGCGCCGTGCATGTGTCGCCGGCCATTGACCGCTACCTGATCGACCTGATCAACGCCACCCGCCACCCCGCCGACTACGACGCCGACCTTGGGCGCTGGATCGCCATCGGTGCCAGCCCACGCGGCGGTATCGGCCTGGACCGCTGCGCCCGGGCCGACGCCTGGTTGCAGGGGCATGATTTCGTCTCGCCGGACAACGTGCGCGCCGTGGTGCACCCGGTGCTGCGTCATCGCCTGCAACTGAGCTACGACGCGGTGGCCGACGGCGTGTCTGCCGATCAGGTGCTGGACCGCCTGCTCGATAAAGTGGCGATTCCGGCCTGAGGTTGAACATGGACAGTGTCGACGGTCTGGTCTACGTCTCTCTCGCGCAATTGATGGCGCTGGAGTTCAAGGCCCGTGACCTGAGTTTTGTCGCCCGTCAGCCCCAGGGCAGCATCCTCGCCGGCAATCATGCGTCGCGCATGCGTGGCCGTGGCCTGAATTTCGACGAGCTGCGCCGCTATCAGCCGGGGGACGATTTGCGCCACCTCGATT
Source organism: Pseudomonas fungipugnans (assembly GCF_029955235.1). Lineage (NCBI taxonomy): Bacteria > Pseudomonadati > Pseudomonadota > Gammaproteobacteria > Pseudomonadales > Pseudomonadaceae > Pseudomonas > Pseudomonas fungipugnans. The sequence continues at coordinate 3,128,001 of NZ_JARBWL010000002.1, read as the reverse complement.
GGCGCGCCTCCCTGCGTACCGGCAAACCGGTGGTGCGCACCTTTACCGAGGAACGTGACCGCCCGGCGTTGATTGTGGTGGACCAGCGCATGTCGATGTTCTTCGGCTCGCAACGCAGTTTCAAATCCGCCATCGCCGCCGAACTCGGCGCGCTCGCCGCGTGGATGGTGTTTGGTGCCGGCGACCGGGTCGGCGGCCTGGTGTTCAACGATGCGCGGATCGATGCCGTTGCCCCACTGCGCAGCCGCAAACGCATCGAAGCGCTGTGCAGCCGCATCGCCGAACAGAACCGGCAACTAAGCGCCGCCAACCCGGACGCCGAAGGTGAAGACCAGCTCGACAAGGTGTTACAGCATTGCCTGGCGGTGGCCGGGCACGATCACCTGATCTGCATCGTCAGCGACTTTGCCGGTGCCGGTGAACGCACCCTGAAACTGATGCGGCAACTGGCGACTCACAACGACGTGATCGCCATGCAGGTCTATGACCCGTTGGCGCTGAACCTGCCGAAGAACGGCCGCTTGCTGGTAACCCAGGGACAGATGCAGGTCGAACTGGAAGTGGAACGGCGCCAGGTGCATGAACCGCTGGGGGACTTTCTCAGCGGCCGGCTCAAGGACGTCGCCACCCTGCTGCGCCGCAGCCAGGTGCCGCTGATGATGTTCAGCACCGCCAGCGATGCACAGGAACAACTGCGCGCAGAACTGGGCAAACTCGGGGGCGGACGCCGATGAATCCGGGTATCCCGAGCATTGATCAGCTCAAGGAATTGAGCCGCCTGCCTGCGCCGGTCAGCTATATGCCGCAGACCTGGGGGTGGTGGGTGCTGCTGGGCGTGCTGGTGCTGGCGATTGCGCTGGTGAGTGCGCGCAAGGTCTGGCAATGGCGGCGGGATCGGTATCGGCGCGAGGCGTTGGTGCGGTTGGCGCAGTTGCAGAGCCGCAGTAATGATCTGGCTGCGCTGCGCGAGCTCCCTGAATTGCTGAAGAGAGTAGCCCTGTCGATACCCCCTGTGGGAGCGGGCTTGCTCGCGAAAACGGTGGGTCATTCAACATCGGTATCGACCGACACGGCCTCTTCGCGAGCAAGCCTGCTCCCACCGGGTCCTGCGGCGCTTGGAGGTATGGAGTGGCAAGCCTTTCTCCAGCAACACAGCGCCCAACCCCTGCCATCCGACTTCAGCCAACAACTCGCGCACCTGGCCTACGCCCCCGATGCCCGGTTGCTCGAACTGGCGCAAGAACAGCGCCAACAGATTTTCAACACCTGCAAGACCTGGGTGGAGACGCATCATGTGGCAGTTTGATTACCCCTGGCTGTTACTGCTGCTGCCTTTGCCGTGGTTCGGTTACCGCTACCTGCCCGCCTATCGCGAGGCGCGCAGTGCGGTGCGGGTGCCGTTTTTCGGGGCCATGAGTCGCGCCATCGGTCAGGCGCCGAGTGCGCCCGGCAGCCGCCATAACCGCTGGCAGTTGCTGCTCAACCTGCTGGTGTGGGCCTTGCTGGTGGTGGCCGCCGCGCGTCCGGTGTTCGTCGAAAAACCCATCGAACGCCAACAACCGGTGCGCGACCTGATGCTCGCCATTGACCTGTCGCAGTCCATGGAAACCACCGATTTTACCGACGCCAACGGCCAGAAGATCAATCGCCTGGACGCCGTCAAACAGGTGGTCCACGGCTTCATCGACAAGCGCAAGGACGACCGCCTGGGCCTGATCGTGTTCGGCAGCGGTGCCTACCCGCAGGCACCGTTGACGCTGGATCACGCCAGCCTTTCCTTGCTGCTGGACGACACCGGCATCGGCATGGCCGGGCCCAACACGGCCATCGGCGACGCCATCGGCCTGAGCCTGAAACTGCTGGATCAGGCCCACGAGCAGGAAAAAGTGCTGATCCTGCTCACCGACGGCAACGACACCAGCAGCGCCATCACCCCGCAACACGCCGCGGCCATGGCAGCGGCCAAAGGCGTGGTGATTCACACCATCGGCATCGGCGACCCGAGTGCGGAAGGCGAAGCGCGGGTCAATCTGCAAGGCCTGCAGCAGATCAGCGAGGTTACGGGCGGCAAATTCTTCCCCGCCGAAGACCGCACGGCGCTGGATCAGGTCTACAACACCCTCGACACGCTGACGCCGCATCAGGTGAAGACACTCAGCCATCAACCCAAGCGGGATCTGTTCTGGTGGCCGTTGGGCGCGGCCCTCGGCGTGCTGGCGCTGTATCACCTCGGCGCCCTGCTGCGTCCACGGCTGTCGATTGCCCGCCAACGGCAGGAGGCCTGAGATGGACATCAACCTCAGTGACTTCCATTTCCTGCGCCCGCTGTGGCTGTTGCTCGCGCTGTTCGGCGCCCTGCTGCCGCTGCTATGGCGCCGTAGCCACGACCTGCAACGGCGCTTGCGCGGCAACATTGCCGAGCACCTGTTGCCGCATTTGCTGATCACGCCTGATGACCCGCATCGCCTGCGCCCGGTGCATCTGCTGTGTGCGTTGCTGATCCTCGGTGCCGTGGCGGCTGCCGGGCCGACCTGGGAACAGGATCGTCCGGATTTTCTGGAGAACCGCGCGCCGCTGATCATCGCCCTCGACCTGTCGCCGTCGATGGACGCCACCGATGTCGCGCCCAGTCGCCTGGAGGCGGCGAAGCACACACTGCACGACCTGATTCAACGCCGCGCCGGCGCCCGCAGCGGCTTGATCGCCTATGCCGGCAGCGCGCACCTGGTGTTGCCGCCCACCGACGACCCAGCGCTGCTCGACAGCTTTATCCAGGCGCTGAGCACCGACCTGATCGCCAAGACGGGCAAAGACGTCGGCGCGGTGATCGAGCAAGCCAAGCGCATGCTGGTGGCAGAGAAAACGCCCGGTACGCTGCTGCTGATCACCGATGGCGCCGACACCACGCAACTGAACGGCCTCGACAAACAGCTCGACGACAGTCCGTTGCAAGTGCTGATTCTCGCCGTGGGAAATACCGACGGCGGCATCATCCGCACGACCGCCGGCCAGCCGCGTACCGACAGCAATGGTCGCCCGGAACTCGGCCGTTTCGATGCGGACGCGCTCAAGCAACTGGCGTCCGCCGTCGACGCACCGCTGGGCAGCCTGACGCTCAATGATGACGACCTGGACTGGATCGAGCTGCACGCGCAGCAACATTTCCAGGCGGCCAGTGACGAACAGCGCGAACTGCACTGGAAAGACGCCGGGTATTGGCTGTGCTGGCCGATGTTGCTGCTGGCGTTTTTCAGCGTGCGCAAGGGCTGGAGCCTGAACTGGATGGCCGGGTTGCTGCTGGCGCTGGGCATCGGCCTGCAACCGGCGCCGGCTGAGGCCAATGCGCTGACCGATGCGTTTTTCACCCGGGATCAACAAGGCCGCTGGGCGTTCGAACACGAGCACTTCCCGCAGGCCGCCGCACTGTTTGTCGACCCGTACTGGAAAGGCGTCGCCGCCTATGACGCCGCGGATTTCGACCTGGCGTTGGCCAGCTTTGCGCGACTGGACACGCCACAGGCGTATTTCTATCTGGGCAATATTTACGTGCGCCGGTTCAAGTTCGACGAGGCCATTGCTGCCTACACTCAGGCGTTGAAGTTGCAGCCGCAATTCCCCGAAGCCACGGCCAATCTGGCGCTGGCCATTGCGCTGCTGAAAGACACCGACAGCGCCGAGAAAAACACTCCGCAGGTCAAACCCAACGCAATCAAGATGGACCTGGCCAAGGGCAAGGGCGAGAGCCGGGCAGTGAAGACTGAACAGGCAGCGTCCGATGAAGTGTGGTTGCAGAACCTGAGCACATCACCGGCGAAGTTCTTGAAGCAGAAGTTCAGTTTGCAGGATCAGGTGGAAGGCCAGCCATGATTGACAGTCTGCCAGTCCATGTCGCCATCATCGCGGGCAAGCCCGCTCCCACAGGATTTGAGGTGAACACATATTTTGTGAACACTACCTGCCACTGTGGGAGCGGGCTTGCCCGCGATGAGGCCAGATCAATCAGCACAAAACTCTGCACCCTGCTCCTCTGCCTGTTCAGCACCCTCACCCTGGCTGCCGAACCCCAACTAAGGGTCCAGGCCCACCTGAACCCCACCGACTCAATCATGGTCGGCAGCCTCGTCGAGCTGCAACTCGACGTCCTCACCGACACCTGGTTCACCGACGCCCCTGAACTGCCCGAGCTCAAGCTCAACGGCGCGCTGGTCATGCCCTCCGACGGCCACGCCCAGCACCTGAACCAGACCGTGGACGGCCAGGCCTTCAACGGCATGCGCTACAGCTACCTGATTACCCCGAACCTGGCGCAGGATTTCAACATCCCGGCCCTGACCGTGCACGCCACCCCAGGCCAGGCCAGCGCACCGCTGACGGCGCAAACCGCCCCGCTGCACTTCAGCGCCGCCCAGCCACCGGGCTTCCAACCCGGCGAAGCGGTGCTGGTGGCCAATGCGCTGCGCTTCACACAAAAAATCCTGCCGTCGGCCACACCGTTGAAAGTCGGCGACAGCCTGACCCGGCAACTGACACTGCAAGCCGACGGAGCCTTGGCGATGTCGCTGCCGGCGCCAACGCTGCCACCTGTCGACGGACTCAGCGCCTACCCGAAATCGCCGCAAATCAGCAACCTCGACGATGGACGTGGCAATTTCACCGGCGGCCAGCGCATCGACAGCGTGACGTACCGCATCGACAGCGAAGGCCGGCACACCCTGCCCGCCGTCCAGGTGAAATGGTGGGACGCCAGCACCCGACAAACCCGTACCGCCGAGGTGCCGGCGATATTGATCGAAGCCGCGGCCGGCAGCGCCAATCAACCGGTGTTCTCGATCACTGAAGACCTGAAAAAACTCGGCCAGCAAAGCCGCCTCCACGTCTCTGCGCACTGGCCTGCGCTGACCCTGTTGCTGCTGATCGTGGCGCTGCTCGTCTACTTCGCCCGTCCGCTTGCCCAGCGTGCCTGCCGCAACTGGCAAGCACGGCGTGCGGCGCGACAGGCCGCGTGGCTGCAATCGGCCGACTACGCGTGGCGACAGATCCCCACGCAACTGGACGCCCAACCGGCGCAGCTGAGCGCGCTGTACCTGTGGACCCGCCGCCGTCGCCTGGGCCTGCAACTGACCGGGATCGGCCCGCGTCTGCAAGCGCTGCTGCGCGCCTGTTATGGCCGTCAGCCGAACGAAGGTCAGGCGCTGCAACAGCTCAAGCAGTCCCTGACGACGCTGCACAGTCAGGCCGTCTCCCACAAAGCCCCGGCCACCCCGGCATTACGGCCACTCAACCCTGTTCACGAAAAGGAATTCCCATGACCCTCCCGTTATCGATCCGCCGTCGTTATGGACTGACGCTGTTGGTGGCACTGGCCCTGCCGTTTCTGGCCCAGGCCGCCGAGCCCCTGCCCTCATGGAACGACGGCCCCTCGAAAAAAAGCATCATCGAATTCGTCCAGGCCGTGACCGACCAGAACAGCAAGGACTTCGTCCAGCCGGCTGAACGCATCGCCGTGTTCGACAACGACGGTACCCTGTGGAGCGAGCAGCCGGCGTACTTCGAATTGCTGTTTGCGTTCGACGAGGTCAAGCGCACGGCACCGCAGCACCCGGAATGGAAAACCACCCAACCGTTCAAAGCGGTGCTGGAAAATGATCACAAGGCTTTGGCGGCCGCCGGCATGGACGGCATTCTGAAGATCTTCGGTGCTACCCACACCGGCATGACCACCGAAGCCTTCGATGACGCTGCCAAGACCTGGCTGACCCAGGCACGTCACCCGAAAACCGGCAAGCCGTACACCGAGATGATCTTCCAGCCGATGCTGGAGATGCTCGACTACCTGCGCAGCCAGGACTTCAAGACCTACATCGTCTCCGGTGGCGACACCGCGTTCATGCGCGCCTTTGCCGAGAAGGTCTACGGCATCCCGCCAGAACAAGTGATCGGCACCACGTTCGTCACCGCCTACCAGTTGAAGGACGGTAAACCGTCGATCCTGCGCACCGCCAAACTGGCGCACAACGACGACGGCCCGGGCAAACCGGAAAGCATCGACGCGGTGATTGGCCGACGCCCGATCCTCGCCTTCGGCAACTCCGACGGTGACCTGCAGATGTTGCAGTGGACCGCCGCCGGCACCGGCAAGCGCTTCATGGGCCTGGTGCATCACACCGACGCCAAGCGCGAATGGGCCTACGACCGCCAGTCTCAGGTCGGCAAGCTGGACAAGGCGCTGGACGAAGCAAAATCCCGTGGCTGGACTATCGTGGACATGGCCGCCGAATGGCGCCGGATCTACCCGTTCGAGGCCGCCACACCCGAGCAAGTGCAATAAGAAAAACGTCTGCAGGACCGCAAAAAACGTATGTCGCAAAAAGCGACGCAAGTGAGCAAAAGGAGCAAGTCAGATGACTCGCATACGCAAGTGGCTACCGAAACTCGCCCTGGTGGCAGCCTCGGTGATGGCGATTTCGGCAACTGCCGGAGCCGCTGAAAAACCCAACATTCTCGTGATCTTCGGCGACGACATCGGCCAGACCAACATCAGCGCCTATTCGATGGGTGTGGTCGGGTACAAGACTCCGAACATCGACCGCATCGCCAAGGAAGGCATGATGTTCACCGACTACTATGCGGAGAACAGCTGCACCGCAGGACGGTCGTCCTTCATCACCGGCCAGACGCCGTTGCGTACCGGCCTGTCGAAAGTCGGCGCGCCCGGCGCCTCGGTCGGTCTGCAAAAACGTGACATCACCATCGCCCAGGCACTCAAGTCCCAGGGTTATTCCACCGGCCAGTTCGGCAAGAACCACCTGGGCGACAAGGACGAATACCTGCCGACCAACCACGGTTTCGACGAGTTCTTCGGCAACCTGTATCACCTCAATGCCGAAGAAGAGCCTGAGCGTCCGTACTGGCCCAAGGACGACGCCGAGTTCGTCAAGAACAACTCGCCACGTGGCGTGATCCACAGCTTCGCTGACGGCAAGATCGAAGACACCGGTGCCCTGACCGCCAAGCGCATGGAAACCATCGACGACGAAACCACCGCCGCCGCGCAGGCGTTCATCGAGAAACAGGCCAAGGCGGACAAGCCGTTCTTCGTCTGGATGAACACCACCCGCATGCACGTGTTCACCCACGTTCGCGATTCGATGAAGGGCCAGAGCGGCATGCCCGGCAACGAATATGCCGACGGCATGCTCGAGCACGACGGTGACGTCGGCAAACTGCTGAAGACCCTCGACGACCTGAAAATCGCCGACAACACCATCGTCGTCTACACCACCGACAACGGCCCGAACCAGTTCTCCTGGCCGGACGCGGCGACCACGCCGTTCCGCAACGAGAAGAACTCCAACTGGGAAGGCGCCTATCGCGTACCGGCGATTATCCGCTGGCCGGGCAAGATCAAGGCTGGCGAAGTGTCCAACGAGATGTTCTCGGGCATGGACTGGTTCCCGACCCTGCTGGCCGCCGCTGGCGATACCGGTGTGAAAGACAAGCTGCTCAAAGGCTGGGCACCCGTGTCCGGTGGCGCCAACTTCAAGGTGCACCTGGACGGCTACAACCAGCTGCCTTACCTGACCGGCCAACAGCCTAAAGGCGAGCGTCACGAGTTCTACTACTTCAACGACGACGGCATGCTGGTGTCGATGCGCTTCGACAACTGGAAAGCGGTGTTCTGCGAACAACGTGCACCCGGTGGTTTCAAGGTCTGGAGCGAGCCGTTCGTGTGCTTGCGCGTGCCGAAAATCCTCAACCTGAGGATGGACCCGTATGAACGTGCCGACGTGGTTTCCGATCAGTATTACGATTGGGCCACCAAGAACGTCTACCTGGTCGCTGTCGCAGTGACCAAGTCCGCACAGTTCCTGCAAACATTCATCGAGTACCCGCCGAGCCAGAAACCGGCGAGCTTCAGCGTTGACCAGATCCGCGCTGCGGTCGATGCAAAAATTGCTGAAAAAATGAAAGCTGCACAGCCTGCACAGTAAGACCGCTGGACCGCCGCCCGCCCTTGTTGGCGGGTGGCCTTATTTTCGACCTGGGATTGTGTCGGTCCCATTCGCGAGTAGGCTCGCTCCCACAGGGGATCTTTGGTGTACACAAAATGTGTGACCAGCATAGATCCCTGTAGGAGCGGGCTTGCCCGCGATGAGGCCAGCACAGTCACTGGTTTTCAAGAATTGGAACAAGGCCGTCCGCAATGTCCTCACGTGTCGCCAGCAAGTCGTCGGCCATACCTGCCGCTCAAGCCGTTGCAGCGCCAGCGCTGCTGACCCCTGCCCTGCTGCTGTTCGTCTCAGGCGCCGCAGCGCTGGTGTATCAGGTGCTGTGGATCAAGCAGCTGTCGCTGGTGGTGGGCGTCGAGGTGTATGCCATTACCGCCGGGATCAGTGCGTTTTTTGCCGGGCTGGCCCTCGGTGGCTGGCTGTTCGGACGCTGGGCAGACCGCTTGCAGCAACCGGTGCTGCTGTACGCCGGGCTGGAAGTGCTGGTGGCGGTGCTCGGCGTCAGCGCGACTGTTGCCATGAGCCTCGCCGCCGCCCCGTTCGCCTGGCTGCAACAACAGGTCGGCGTGTTGGCCTGGGTGCTGCCGTTTGCCCTGGTCGGCCTGCCAGCCGTGTTGATGGGCGGCACCCTGCCAGTGCTGGTGCGCTCGCTGACCACCGACCCTGGGCAACTGGGCAAGGCCGGTGGTCAGCTGTATGCCGCCAACACCGCAGGCGCCATCGCTGGCACCTTGCTCGCCGGTTTCGTGCTGATCGCCGCCCTCGGCGTACGCGGCAGCGCACTGGCCGCTGCCATGCTCAACCTGTTGGCCGCTGCCGGGGCCTTGTGGTTTCAGCGCCAGCGCATTGCCCTGGCCCAAGCACCTGCCCATCCGCACCGCGACAAAGCCCACGACCGTCTGGCCCTGTGGCTGTATTCCATCGCTGGCGGCGTGGCGCTGGGCTATGAAGTGGTCTGGTCGCAATCGATCGTGCAGTTCATGAGCACCCGCACCTACGCCTTCGCGGTGGTGCTGGCGACTTACCTCACCGGGCTGTTTCTGGGCAGTCTGTTGCTGGCCCGTCGGGTTGATCGCATACGCGATCCCTGGGGCGTGTTCGGTCTGTTGATTGCCGGTGCCGGGTTGATCGCGCTGCTGGAAATCGCCCTGCTTGGCCGCTGGCTGGTGCTGGCCCAGAGCGTGGCCGAAGGCTGGATGTTGTCGCTGGGCGCCAGCGAATTGCTGGGCATGAGCACCCGCTTTGCCGTCGCGGCGCTGAGTATCGTGTTCGTGCCGACACTGTTGCTGGGGGCGGCGTTTCCGCTGGCCCTGCACCTGAGTGTCGGGCGTGAACAGGTTGGTCGGGATGTCGGCGCGGTGGTTGCATTCAACACCCTGGGCGGGATTATCGGGGTGATGCTCTGCGGCTTTGTGCTGATCCCGCTGCTGGGGCTGGTGCGCACCCTCGGGCTGCTGGCGATTGTCGCTGCCGGCGTCGGTTATTTTGCGGTGCGCAAAGGTCATCATGTGAAAAAAGGCCGGCGTCAGGCGGTGGTCGCCCTCGGCTTGCTGTCGGTGGCCGTGGCATTGCTGACACCCATGGACAAGCTCGCCAGCCTGCTGCCGGGCGCGCGCAACGGCACCCTGGCGTTCTATGAAGAAGGTCGCGGCGGCACGGTCGCCGTGGTCACTCAGGGCCGGGGTCAGAAGGCCTTCCAGCGTTTGTACATTCAAGGGGTTTCCAACACCGGCGATGCCATGCCATCGCTGCGCTACATGCGCATTCAGGCGCTGCTGCCGCTGTTGATTCACAGCGGCGAACCACGTTCGGCGCTGGTGATCGGTTTCGGCACCGGCATCACCGCAGGCGCCCTCACGCGTTATCCGGGGCTGGAACATCGGGTGGTCGCCGAATTGCTGCCATCGGTGGTCAAGGCCGCGCCGCTGTTCAAGGGCAACTTCAATGCCGCTGCCGATCCGAGCGTGGACGTACGCCTGCGCGACGGTCGCCAGGAGCTGTTGCGCAGCCCGCAAACCTATGACCTGATTACCCTCGAACCGCCGCCGCCCTCCGCTGCCGGCGTGGTCAATCTGTATTCGCGGGACTTCTATCAACTGGCCGCCAGCCGTCTGCAGAAACAAGGCCTGGTCGCCCAGTGGTTGCCGCTGCCGACCCAGAACATCGATGACTCGCGCTCCCTGGTGCGCAGCTTTCTGGATGTCTTCCCCTACGCCACGCTCTGGACCAGCGAGTTTCACGAAATGCTGCTGGTAGGTTCGCTGCAGCCGATCGAACTGGACGCGGCGATCATCAACCGGCGCTTCCAGCAAGACAGCGTGCGCAGCACCTTGCAGGACGTGGGCATCGGCTCGGCGGCGGCGCTGATGGCGACCTGGGTCACCGACCGTGCCGGGCTCGAACGCTTCGCCGCCAATGCGTTGCCGGTGACGGACGATCAGCCGCGCATCGAGTACGCGCCGTGGGTGCGGGCCAAGGAAATCAGTCGGGTCTTGCCGGCGTTGCTGGACCTGCATATCGCGCCGCCACTGGTGAATGCCGATGCAGGATTCGTGGAGCGGATGAACGTCCACCAGCAGCGGCTGATGCAGTTTTATCGGGCGAGCCTGCATGCGTACGATGGCGACCGCGATGCGTGGGCGCGGGACATTCGGGAGGTGATGTCGGGGGATTCGGGGAATCCGTATTACCGGTGGTTTGTCGGGGAGTGATGTGGCGTCTGACAGTCAGTCATCGCGAGCAAATCGAATTGCTCGCGATGCTTTCAGGCTTTAGTGCGATTTCAATTGCAGATACGACTGATGCATATCCGAAGCCCAGCCATCGATCACGGCCTTGACGTCATCGGCCTTCATCACCTGCGTGTCGTTTTCCAGCGGCTTGCCAGTGCCTTTGCGCACCACTTGGGCGACCACGGTGTTGCCATTGAGGAACACTGCTTCGGTGGCCAGGGTGGTTTCCTGATCGCGAATGCCACTGGCAGTACTGACGGCAGCGGCGACCAGCGCAACCGGGATGATTTCATACGGCTTGAGGCCTTCGGTCTTGCTGCTGACCGCCGTGATCGCCGCACGCACCACAATCACGCCCGGCCCTGGACCTGCGGCCAGTGGCAAGGATTTACCCAGCTCACGCTTGAGCGCCTGGTCGTAATAATGAGTGATGCCACTGAGGGTGCTTTGCGGGATTTTCACCGTCGGCTGAGGCTGTGGGTAGAGCTGGGTCGGCTCGATGTAGACGCTGGTGAACTGATTGACCTTCAGCGAAGGATCGACCCAGCGCATGACTTCAGCGCCCGACGGCGACTTGGCAGCCTGGAGCCGGCTGTAGTCGCCGAGAAATCCGGAATACTGGTCCGGCTCAACCTGTTTGCTGGAGCAGCCGACCACCCCCAGAGAGGCAATGCACAGTGTGCTCATCATTAACGCAAACTTCATCCTGTAACTCCTTTACGAGGTCGACACGGTGTTGGAAATAGGAACGTTAGTTATAGACAAAAATCAGCCACTTGCCGCCTGAACTTCGAATATTCATATAAGCCTGTGGCCCAGTGCACAACACTGGATTGACAGAAGCCGGTCATCCGGCAAAGCTGCGTCAGCCTGAAAAAAAAGCTTCAAAGCGCGCCCTCACCGGCCAACGCACTCGGACTACGGAAGTCGCAATGCGCACGCATAAAAATAAAGCTGCCACCCCAGAACCTGATTCGCCGAACGCCCCGATTTCCCGTTATCTGTTCCCCGTCACCATTGCCGCATTGCTGCTGGCCGTGGCGGGCATCGGCTGGTTTCTATTGAGCAGCAAACCGGCGCCTCAGGTGTACACCCCGCCGCCTACGCCCGCGGTCCAACCGGCCAAACCGGCACCCGTGGCCATGGCTCCGGCAAAAATGGTCGATGAGCAACAATGCCAGGGCTGCCACAGCGAGCAGGTCAAGGACTGGCAAGGCTCTCATCACCAGTTGGCGATGCAGCAAGCCAACGCGCAGACGATGCTCGGTGACTTCAACAACGTCACCTTCAAGGCCGAAAACGAAACCACGAAATTCTCGCGCAAAGGCGACGAGTTCTGGGTCAACACCCCCGGCATCGATGGCAAGAACGCTGACTTCAAGGTGGCCTACACCTTCGGCATCGCGCCGTTGCAGCAGTACCTGATCGAGGTCGGCGAAGGCCGGTTGCAGGCACTGGGCGTGGCTTGGGATACCCAAAAGAATCGCTGGTTTCACCTGTATGCAGGTCAAGGGGTCAACTTCAAGAACCCACTGCACTGGAGCAAGCCGAGCCAGAACGCCAACTTCATGTGCGTCGAGTGCCACACCACGGGCTACAAGCGCAATTTCGATGCGGCAAAAAACACCTTCGACAGTCAATGGAACAGCCTCGGTGTCGGCTGCCAGGCGTGTCACGGTCCGGCGTCGAATCACCTGGAATCGATCGCGAAAAAGACCGACCTGATCCACGCCGGTTTTGCTGTCGACCTCAAGGACAAGAACGCCACCGTCGAGATCGAAACCTGCGCCCGCTGCCACGCCCGACGCGCCCCGCTGGGCGATGGCTACACCGTCGGCAAACGGCTGATGGACGACTACCTGCCCAGCGTGCTGACCCGCGAGCTGTATGCGCTGGACGGCAAGATCAAGGACGAAGTGTTCGAACACGGCTCCTTCGCCCAAAGCAAAATGTTCGACAAGGGCGTGCGCTGCAGCAACTGCCATAACCCCCACAGCACCGAACTCAAGGCGCCGGGTAACGGGGTGTGCCTGCAATGCCACAACACCGCCGGCAAGACGGCGGTGCAAGGCGTCGATGGCAAGGGCCTGCAAGCGAAGAACTACGACGCCATCGAACACACCCGCCACACCATGGGCCAGCCGGGTTCGCAGTGCGTGGATTGCCACATGCCCGGCAAGTTCTACATGGGCAACGACTTGCGGCATGACCACAGCTTCAGCATTCCCAACCCCGAGCGGGCGAAAAAACTCGGCACGCCGGACGCCTGCCTGAGCTGCCATCAAGGCAAGGCCGGCGACAAGATCACCGAGCAGTTCAAGCTGTGGAATACCGCTTCGGCGTCCCCCGTCCAGGCAGCGCGTTATGACGAAAGCCTGTGGCTGATCCGCAACGGTCAGCCGGGAGCGGCCAATGCGTTGTACGAGCAATTGCAGCGCAACAATCTGCCGGCGATTCAACGCGCGACGCTATTGGCCGAGCTGGCGCTGTACCCCAGCGACCAGGCGCTGAAACTGGCGACCCAGGACTTGCAGAACCCGGCGCCGCAAGTGCGTGAAAGCGCAGTGCGGGCGATCAGCGCGTTCCTGCCGCCCCCGGAGCGTGCGCCGCTGTTGACGCCGTTGCTGAGCGACCCGGTGAAGGCGGTGCGGATTGTCGCGGCGCGGGATCTGCTGAGCGTCGCGCGCAATGGTTTGGGTACGGCCCAGGCCAACTGGGAAGCAGCGATTGCCGAGTACGAAGCCGTGCAGAAAAGCCTGGCGGAACGGGCCGAAGCCAACCTCAATCTGGCGATGCTGTATCAGGCCAGTGGTCGCAGCAGCGAAGTCGAACCGCTATTGCGTAGCGCAATCAAACGCGACCCGGATTTCTACCCGGCGCGGGTGACGCTGGTGCAATGGCTGGAAGCCAGTGGCCGTGGGCCAGAGGCGCAGGCGCTGCTGGAACAGAGCATAAAGGACCACCCGGACTCGGCCTTGCTGCTGCACACGCAGGGGCTGTCACTGATCCGCGCCGGCAAAACCGCCCAGGCCATGCCGCTGCTGCGCAAGGCCGCCACCCTGGAACCGCAGAGCGCGCAATACGGATATGTGCTGGCAGTGGCGTTGCATGACAGTGGCAAGGTGGCCGAAGCCTGTGACGAGCTGGAACGCCTGCTGAGCCTGCAACCGGCCAATCGCAATGCGCGGTTGTCGTTGATCCAGTACTACCTGGAGAACGGCCAGGAACCCAAGGCCCAAGTGCTGTTGCAGGGCTGGAAGAAAATGAACATGGGGGATCCGGCGCTGAAATGATGGGGGGCTGATTCGAAGGCCTCTTCGCGAGCAGGCTCGCTCCCACATTGGATCTGCGGTGTACGCAAAACCTGTGGGAGCGGGCTTGCTCGCGAAGAGGCCGGTACAGCCTACAAAAAAATCTCAGCCGAGGCTCACCACGACGACCCACTCTTCGCCGCCAGCTCCCGCCGGCTGTTGGCCCGCATCGCCTTGATCAGCGACACCGTGCCCACCAACAGGATCGCGGCGCCAAACAGGAAGTCGATGTTGTACAGCTGGAAGTCATGCATCGGCCCCACCAGCAGCAAGCGGATCGCGCCGATACTCACCAGCGTTGCCAGGAAATCAATCCCCGGTTCGTCACGATAAAACACGTGCAGCAACGGCAGGCAAATCACCAGCAGCAACAACAGGACGATCACCTTGAACGAGCCCTTGCGCTCGACGCTGAAGGCGCACTCCTGTGCGGCATAGGGTTTGTAGTCTTCGTCGCGCACCATCGAATTTTTCTCGTTGATGTACTCGACGCGGTTGTATTTCTGGATCGGGGTGAAGGTGTTCGACATCTCCATCACCGTGGTGATGTGCTTGAAGCGCAGGTCGATGCGCTCGTTGCCCTTGAGGTAATAGAGCACCGGTTTGTAGCCGTAGCGATACGTGTCGAAAGGAAATTCCGTGGCGCGGCCCTGCACGCTGATCGGCCGCGATTCGAGCTCGGCGTAGGCGCTTTTATTGTCCGAGGCCAGGTTGCGGCTCAGGGGCTTGATCGCGACCTGTTCGAGCAAGACCGGCATGGCGCCGTATGACCATGGCAACGGTTCCAGACGCAGGCGCAGTTGATTGCGCCCCAGGTCGTAGCGGTTGAAGGTGCGTTCGGAAACGATGATCGAGCCGCCGAGCATGAACTCGCCACGCAGGTTGTTGGTGACGCGCAGGGTCAGTTGATCCTTGCCCAGCGACAAGGCATCGGCCGACGGTGGCGTGCCGCACCAGGCGGTGCTGTCGAATGCGCCGCCCAACTGCCCGCTACGGTTTTCCTGAAAGATATAAACGTAGCTGCCCCACAGGACCAGCATCAACAGAAATGCCGTCAGGCCCAAAATCTTCTTGCCCACAGTCACCGCCAGACTCCCTTCTTGGTATCGTCCATTCAGCCAAAAACCGCTGAGTGGGCGGACTCTACCAAAATGCCAGTACTGGCCCAAGCAAAAACACCAGGGCGATGAAGATCCCCCTGTGGGAAATTCTTTTGTGGGAGATCCCCTGTGGGAGCGAGCTTGCTCGCGATTGCGGTTGCACATTCAACACATTTGTTGGCTGCCAAGCCGTCGTCTCGAGCAAGCTCGCTCCCACAGGTACTGCATTGCGCCAGGTAGATACTTCGGTGATTCAACGCCGCCGAAACAACGGCCGCGGCTCAATCACCGAGCGCCCATACAACACGCTCATCCCCGCCAACCCCTTGAGCGCATCCTCGACCGACTTGTCCTCGCGCACCGCAAAGCTGTCGAATCCGCATTGACGCATATGGCTGAGCTGATCGCGCAGCACATCGCCCACAGCCCGCAACTCCCCCAGCCACCCCAACCGCGTGCGCAGCAGGTACGCCTGGCTGTAGGCGCGGCCATCGCGAAAGCTCGGGAAATCCAGGGCAATCAGTGGCAGCAACTTCAGCCACGGCTTGAGGTTTTCCACCTCGTCGTCCGGCCCAAGCCAAACCGCATCCCGCGCCGGCTCATGTTCAAGACGGCGATGCAGCCAGACGGTCAACGGCAACATCAACGGCCCCGACGGCAACAGACCGCCAGTATCACGCACCAGCGTCCACGGATCATCCGTGACAATCCGCGCCTCGCCCTCCTCCAGCCGCAACAGATTATTCATGCCAACACCTCCATGACTTTGGGGTAGATGCGTTCCTTGAACGGCTCCAGACCAATGCGTGCCAGGGTGTCGATAAACAGCTCCTCGCTCTCGCGATAACGGACAAAGGTACCGATGATTTTCTCGATCACCTGCGGCACTTCAGCCGCACTGAAAGACGGGCCGATGACTTTGCCCAGTGTGCTGTTTCTGCCCTGGGCGCCGCCGAGGGTAATCTGATACCACTCGCTGCCGTTTTTATCGACGCCCAGAATGCCGATATTGCCGATGTGGTGATGGCCGCAAGCGTTGATGCAGCCAGAGATGTTCAGGCTGATGTCGCCCAGATCATGCAGATAATCCAGGTCTGCGAAACGCGCCTGAATACTCTGCGCCACCGGGATCGATTTGGCGTTGGCCAGCGCGCAGAAGTCGCCGCCGGGGCAAGCGATGATGTCGGTCAGCAAACCGATGTTGGCGCAACCCAGGCCTTGCTCGCAGGCCAGGCACCACAATGCATGCAGAGCCCCCTTGGGCACATCCGGCAGGACGATGTTCTGTTCGTGCGCGATGCGGATTTCACCGAAGCCGAACTGCTCGGACCAGTCGGCCACGGCGTCCATTTGTGTAGCGGTGACGTCACCCGGTGGCGAGGCGGCACCCGTTTTGGTCGACAGCACCACGCAGGCATAACCCGGCACCTTGTGCGGCTGCACGTTGCGCGTCACCCAGCGGGCGAAGGCCGGGCTGTCGGCCAGGTGCGTGCCGAAGTCCAGATCCGTGTTGGGCAACAGGCGGTAAACCGGTGGCACGAAGGCGCTGGCCACGCGCTGATATTCGGCGCCAGTCAACTGCGCCGGGCCGTCCTTGAGGTGCTGCCACTCGTCTTCCACTTCCTTGGCGAAGGCCTCGATGCCCAGCGCCTTGACCAGAATCTTGATCCGCGCCTTGTACTTGTTGTCTCGCCGGCCGTGGCGGTTGTAGACCCGCAGCACCGCCTCGACATAGGACAGCAGGTGCTGCCACGGCAGGCCTTCGCGAATCTGCAAACCGAGGATCGGTGTGCGCCCCAACCCGCCACCGACGATCACCCGCAGCAGCATTTGCCCATCCATGCCGGGGTAAAGATACAGGCCTATGTCATGCATCATGATCGCGGCGCGGTCCTGTTTCGCCGAGCAGATGGCGATCTTGAACTTGCGTGGCAGGAACAGGAATTCGGGGTTGATGGTCGACCATTGCCGCAGGATCTCGGCCAGCGGGCGCGGGTCGATCAACTCGTCCGCCGCGACACCGGCAAAGGCTTCGGTGGTGATGTTGCGCACGCAGTTGCCGGAGGTCTGGATCGCGTGCATTTCCACCTGGGCCAGGCGTTCGAGGATGTCCGGCACCCGGGCCAGTTCGATCCAGTTGAACTGCATGTTCTGGCGGGTGGTGAAGTGGCCGTAGCCACGGTCGAAATCCCGGGCGATGCTGGCCAGGGTGCGCATCTGCCGGGCGCTCAGGGTGCCGTACGGAATGGCCACCCGCAGCATGTAGGCGTGCTTTTGCAGGTACAGGCCATTTTGCAGACGCAGCGGCAGGAATTCCTCTTCACTCAACTCCCCGGCCTGAAAGCGTTCGACCTGATCGCGAAACTGCGCGACCCGCTCGAACACCAGCGCCCGGTCATAGTCGTCGTACTGATACATCTTGCTACCTCATCACAATGGCGCAAAACCTGCGGACGCGGGACTTTGTGGCGAGGGAGCTTGTCCCGCTTGAGTGCGCAGCACTCACAAAATGGGGCCGCTACGCAGCCCAGCGGGAGCAAGCTCCCTCGCCACAACAGCCCTCTGTCCTTGAAGGATTGCCGTGGGCATCAAGCTCTGCGGCCCGTTTTTCGAGGGGGTGACTATGAACCCCCAGCGCAGCACGTTACAGACCCACCTGAAAGCCAAAAAACCGTATCAGTACGCGACAGAAGGCCGCAGGTATGCCCTGCATCTGATCCGCATAAATTGATTTTTCCTGAGTCTGTTTTGTTTTCGGTCATGTTTCTACAGTGCATCCCATGCCAGACCGGGTGGCCTGGCAAGTCTTTGCATGGATGAACTGACCATGAGCACAGCAACAATCGGACAGGCCTATAACTACAAGGTCGTCCGCCAATTCGTCGTGGCAACCGTGGTATGGGGTGTGGTTGGCATGGCCATGGGCGTGTGGATCGCCTCGCAACTGGTGTGGCCCGAGATGAACCTCGACCTGCCGTGGACCACCTTTGGCCGCTTGCGCCCGCTGCACACCAGCCTGGTGATTTTCGGCTTTGCCGGCAGCGCGCAATTTGCCGCCAGCTACTACGCGGTACAGCGCACCTGCCAGGTACGGCTGTACTCGGACAAGCTCGCCGCGTTCACCTTCTGGGGCTGGCAATCGGTGATCGTCAGCATGCTGATCACCCTGCCCCTGGGCTACACCACCACCAAGGAATACGCCGAGATCGAATTTTCCGGCGCGGTGTGGATGAGCGTGGTCTGGGTCGCGTACGCCATCGTGTTCTTTACCACCGTGGTGCAGCGCAAAACCAGGCATATCTATGTCGGCAACTGGTTTTTCGGCGCGTTCATCCTGGTGATCGCCATGCTGCACGTGGTCAATCACCTGTCGATTCCGGTGGGCTGGTTCAAGTCGTACCCGGTGTATGCCGGGGCCACCGACGCCATGGTGCAGTGGTGGTACGGGCACAACGCGGTGGGCTTTTTCCTGACCACCGGGTTCCTCGGGATGATGTATTACTTCGTGCCGAAACAGGTGGGCCGGCCGGTGTATTCCTATCGTCTGTCGATCGTGCATTTCTGGGCACTGATTACTTTGTACATCTGGGCCGGTCCGCACCACTTGCACTACACCGCACTGCCGGACTGGGCGCAGTCGCTGGGCATGGCGATGTCGCTGATCCTGCTGGCACCCAGCTGGGGCGGCATGATCAACGGTATGATGACCCTGTCCGGCGCCTGGCATAAGTTGCGCACCGACCCGATCCTGCGCTTTCTGGTGCTGTCCCTGGCGTTCTACGGCATGTCAACCTTCGAAGGCCCGATGATGGCGATCAAGACCGTCAACGCCCTCTCCCATTACACCGACTGGACCATCGGCCACGTCCACGCCGGCGCGCTCGGCTGGGTGGCGATGATCACCTTCGGCGCCACATACCACATGGTGCCGAAAGTCTTCGGTCGCGAGCAGATGCACAGCACGCCGCTGATCAACGCGCACTTCTGGCTGGCAACCATCGGCACCGTGCTGTACATCGCCTCGATGTGGGTCAACGGCATCACCCAGGGCCTGATGTGGCGGGCGATCAACGACGACGGCACCTTGACCTATTCTTTTGTAGAGGCCTTGCAGGCGAGCCACCCTGGGTTTCTGGTGCGCTTTATTGGCGGGGTGTTCTTCCTCAGCGGCATGCTGCTGATGGCCTACAACGTGTGGCGTACCGTGCGGGTGGCGGACGTGAGAATGGCTGAGCGCGATGCGCAGATCGCCTGAGCGAGGAGCTTGAGATGAGTGAATTCGTGTTGAATCTGTTCGGCGTCGTGGGGTTCTGGCTGAGCATCGAGTATTGCCTGAAACACCAGACCCGCGAGAGCCTGGATGAGGCCAGCCTGATCCCGTTTGCCGACGACCCGGAGGTGGCAAAACGGGTGGAATTGGCGACGGGCAAGACGGTTAAAGCGGTTGCGCCAGAGGAAGCGAAGCCGGGATGGGGGAATATCGAAGCCTGATCACCCATTTCCGATCAACACCAGACCCCCTGTGGGAGCAGGCTCGCTCCCGCAGGGGTTATATGTGCGGTTCGGGAGAACTCAGCCGCGTTCGCGCGGGATCAGGCTCTGCAACTGCTGCGCCAGGAAATTTGCATCGAATGCAAAGGTGTCCGGGTCTTTCAAGCCATTGGTCTTGCGCCACTGCCAATGACTGGCCGGTGGCAGGCACACCAGTGAAACACTGCCATAGCGCGCCGCCGTCAACCCCATCACCGCCAACGAAATCTGTCCGCCCGCGCCCATCACATCCGGCACGAACTCCACCGGTTTGCCGGCAATCACCACCGTCAATTTCTCGGTCTTGAAGGTCGACGTCTCAACTGCAACACTCGGCCCGAATGCCACATACGCCTCGCGGCTCACTTCCAGCAGATTCGGCACCTGTACCGGCTCCAGCCACAGCTGGATCTGATCGAACAACTCGCCAATGCGCGTCGCCCACACGGCCGATTGCGATTCAAACACCTGCTTCTTGTGCGCTTCACTTTCTGCGTAGTGGCGAAGCATTTCGCCCAGTTGCTGTACGTCGTCCATTGCGGTGTTCCTTTGGTTGAAGCGCTGCTGCGGACTTTGAGCATGGCAGATGCACGCCGCCAGCGTACGACTAAAAGCGTGAGCGGTATTGGCTGGGGGTCATGGCCAGGTGCTTGCGAAAGGCGCTGCCCATGTGCGACTGATGCGCGAAACCGGCATCCAGGGCGATGCTGGACAGGGGCAGATCGGTACGTTCGATCATCTGGCGGGCGGCCTGAAGCCGGACTTCAACCAGATAGGCATGGGGCGTGAGGCCGATAACCCGGGTGAAATCGCGCAGCAAACGCAGCTCGTTCTGCCCATAGGTGGCGGCCAACTGCTCAAGCGTCAAGGGCTCGTGAAAGTGTTCGGCGATCTGGTCCAGCACCTCAATCAACGCTTTCGGCCGAGAGCGCTGTGGCTTGGCGATGTCCGAGCCGGTCAGGTCGACAAAACCCAAAGCGCACTGTTCCAGCGCCAAGCGGTCCACCTGCGCAGCGAGCATCAGCCGCCGCACCTCGTGGGCCAGGCGCAACGCCTGTCGATTGCCGGCAGACTGCAGGCGATGATTCACCGGGGGCAGATGCTGCTCTGCGAACGAGTCATCCAGTTGCAGCAGCAGGTACTCACCGCCACTGCCCGACTCGGAAAACACCTCGACGCCCCTCGGCGTGTACGCCAGCACGCCGGGCAAGGTGTCGAAATCCACCCGCCGGTCACTGTCGATCGCGTGCACGCCCTGCTGGCGTTCCAGGGTGATGCCCAGTGTGCGCCATCGCGCCGGGTCACGGGCGCTGTAGGCGGCACGCGGCAACAGTTGCAGGGTGATTTTGCCGTCCAGCAGGCGTTGGCTCAGCATGTGAAATTTCCTGATAGATCGGGACCAGAAACCACGGGACACTCGCTGCACAAGGTATCCATCAACGGGAGCACGACATGCGTACCATCGGCCTTATCGGCGGCATGAGCTGGGAGTCCAGCGTCGAATATTATCGCCTCATCAACCAGCAGGTCCGCGACCGTCTCGGGCCGTTGCGTTCAGCACAATTGCTAATGTACAGCGTCGACTTCGGGCCTGTCGAACAGGCTCAGCACGCCGGGCGCTGGGACGATGCGGCGGCGATTCTGGTGGATGCCGCGCGCAGGCTGGAGGCCGGTGGCGCCGACTGCGTGGTGCTGTGTACCAACACCATGCACAAGGTGGCCGGGCAGATTCAGGCGGCCATCGGCATTCCGTTTCTGCACATCGCCGACCCGACTGGCGACGCGGCTGTGGCGGCGGGTGCGCTGAAAGTCGGCTTGCTGGGCACCGCGTTTACCATGGAACAGGATTTCATCAAGGACCGGCTGGCGGCCAAGGGCTTGACGGTGCTGGTGCCGGACGCTGAAGAACGGGCGGCGGTGCACCGGATCATCTACGACGAGTTGTGTGTCGGGGTGATCAGCGAGGACTCGCGACGGGTGTATCAGCAGGTCATTGAATCACTGGCTGAACGCGGGGCTCAGGCAATTATTCTGGGGTGTACTGAAATTACACTGCTGATCAAGCCGGAGCACAGTGAGTTGCCGTTGCTCGATACCACAGAACTGCATGCGCGGGCGGCGGTCGGGTTTGCGTTGGGGGAGTGATCACTAGACCTTGGGATATCACAGACGGTGCACCTCAGGTTTGGGGCATGCTGCGCAACCGCGCCATGCTCAGCGTATCCACCAGCCTGCCATCGCGTACCGCGTGGTCGCGAAACAGGCCCTCCTCCACAAAACCGAACTTGCGGTACAGGCCGATGGCCGCCTCATTATCGGCGTACACCGACAGTTCGACCCGCCGCAGGTTCATCCAGTTATCGGCCACGTCCAGCGCCGCCGCCAGCAACATCGAGCCCACGCCCTTGCCCTGCCATTCCCGCGCCACGGCCATGCCAATGCTGCCGGCGTGGCTGCGGCGGATCCGCGAGAATTGCTCAAGGCCCAGGTTGCCGATGACGTTGCCCTGATGCAGCGCCACCAGTTGCACCACCCGCTCGTTATCCGGCGCCAGGCGTTTGCGCCAGACTTCGGTGGACTGAAACGGCATTTGCAGCACCTGGCGGGTGATCAGCGGGTCGTTGTAGAGCGCGGTAATCCCCTCGATGTGGGATTCGTTGAAGCGTGCGAGGGTGATGGCGTCGGGCATGCTCTTTCTTCCATGAAGCGTGTGTGGCCGCCTACTGTAAACCGGCGGCCGCGTCGATGGCGAGCCTCAGACCGGCGTCGGCAACCACAACCGGAAACGCGCCCCTCCCAGCGGCGATGCTTCTACGGTCAGCGTCCCGCCCTGGGCCTCCAGCGCCCGGCGGCTGATGGCCAAACCGAGGCCAAAACCACCGGTAGCCCGGTCACGGCTGCGGTCCAGGCGGTAGAACGGTTCGAAAATCCGCTCACGCTCATCGTCCGGAATGCCGATGCCGTCGTCATCGACCCAGATTTCACAGCCTTTGGGACAGACCCGCACGCCAATCTGAATGCGCTTTTCGCAGTAGCGCATGGCGTTGCGCAGCAGGTTCTGAATCGCCCGGGCGGTCAGGCGCGGGTCGAGGGAGAAGCGTTCTAGCTGGCCATGCAGCAGCACGTCGATGACGATGTCCGGGGACTCCAGTTCATCGTCGACGCTGCCCAGAATGCTGTCGATAAACTCGTCCAGCAGCACTTCGACCTGTTCCGGCACACGCGCCGGGTTTTGCAGGCGGCTGTAGGAGAGCAATTCCAGCACCAGCTCATCCAGCTCGCGAATGTGTCCGACCAGGCCTTGCAGGCGCTCGCGGCTGGCGACCGGCAAGTCTTCGGACAGCGCCAGGGCCAGGCCGAAATCCAGGCGCGTCAACGGTGTGCGCAATTCGTGAGACACCGCATTCAGCAGGTCGCGCTGCTGGTTGAGCAGGTTTTCAATGTCGCCGGCCATGGTGTCGAACACGTTGGCCAGGCTGCCGATGTTGGAGCTTTTGGCAATCTGCGTGCGTTCACTCAGATGGCCTTTGCCGAAGCGTTCGGCGGTGCTTTTCAGACGTTCCAGGTCGCGCCAGTGCGGGCGCAGCCACAGCAGCAGGCAGGCAAGCATGGTCGCGCCGATCAGTACGTTGATGCTCCAGTACAACAGGCTGACGTCCATCGGGTCCGGCGGCACCACCATCTGCACCGCCATCTGCTCGTTGAGCGGTGCCACCGCCAGCGTGCGCCAGCCCCAGTCACCGATGCGCACTACGTTCTCGCCGGCTTGCAGGCGTTCGCGTTCGTACAGGGTGAATGCGTCGTCGTCCTTGCGCGTCAGCACGATGTGCAGCGGCTGGAAGTCACTGTCCATCTCGGCCGCCAGCGCCGGCCATTGCGCTTCGGGCACGGCATGGAACTGGCGGACGATCAGGGTTTGCAAACCACGCGAGTAATCGAGGTTGTAGGTGACAAAGCGCTCATGGAACACCTTGATCACCAGGTCCGGCACCAGGTAGATCGCCGCGCTGAACGAAACGATGGTCACCAGGTACAGGCGGAAAAGGATTCTGAACATCGGCTCAGCATTCCCACTCGGAGCGGCTGAACAGATAACCCTTGCCCCACACGGTCTTGATCTTGCGCGCTTCGCCGGCGTGGTCGTCGAACTTGCGCCGCAGCTTGGAGATTGCCACGTCCACCGAACGGTCGGTGCCGTTGAATTCGATCCCGCGCAGACGTTGCAGAATCTGGTCGCGGCTCAGCACTTCGCCGGCATGCCGGGCCAGCACCACCAGCAGGTTGTACTCGCCGCTGGACAGCTCCACCAGTTGCTCGCGCCAGGTCACGGTGCGTTCGGACAAGTCGATGCACAGGTTGCCCATCAGGATCCGGTCGTTGGCGGTCAGCGGTTCGCTGAGGCTGCTGCGGCGCAACAAGGTACGCACGCGGGCCAGCAGCACCCGTGGCTCGCAGGGTTTGGTGACGTAGTCGTCGGCACCCATTTCCAGGCCCAGCACTTGATCATGGCTGTCGTCACGGGCAGTGAGCATCAGGATTGGCAGCGTTGCCGAATCCGCACGCAGCAGGCGGCAGACTTGCAGACCGTCGAGGCCCGGCAACATCAGGTCGAGGATCACCAGGTCCGGCGGATTGACCCGGGCACGTTCACGCACGTGATCGCCACGGCTGATCACACTGACGCAGTAGCCGTTGCGTTCCAGGTAGCTGGCGATCAGTTCGGAGAGCGCGGTGTCGTCTTCGACCAGGAGGATGTTGGGCATGGGGGGTGTTTCCAGAGAGTGCGGTGGCGACTGGCAGGGCCTCATCGCGAGCAAGCCGCTCCCACAGGGTTTGAGGTGATCACACATTTGGTGAACACCACCGCCCACTGTGGGAGCGAGCTTGCTGGCGATAGCAATCTATCAGGCGCAATAAAAATCAAGGAGTGAAGGATATACGCCCTCACTCGTCTTCGAGTAAAACCCTTACACAATTTCACACAGCGCCTACAAAGCTTAACCGCTACCCTCGCCCCCTCCCCGTAGGATGCCGGGGTCATTATTGGGGTATTCACATGTCAAAGAATCTGCTTGCCACGCTCAGCCTGATGGTTCTGGCCTTGACGCTGAGCGCCTGTGACAAGTCCTCGACCGCCGAGGAAAAGGCGCCCCTGGCCACCGTGCGCATCGAAACCATAGAGGCCCGGCCCCTGACCATCAACAGCGAATTGAGCGGGCGGATTGCCGCGCCGCGTATCGCCGAAGTCCGCGCCCGGGTAGCCGGCGTCGTGCTGCAACGCACCTTCCATGAAGGCAGCGACGTAAAAAAGGGCGATGTGCTGTTTCGCATCGACCCGGCGCCGTTCAAGGCTGACCTGGACAGCGCCCAGGCGGCCTTGCGCAAGGCCGAGGCCAATGCGTATCAGGCGAAGTTGCAGGAGCAGCGTTATTCGCAGTTGATCGAAGGCAATGCCGTCAGCGGCCAGGACTACGACAACGCCCGCGCCAGCGTCCGGCAAACCGCCGCCGACGTGGCGGCCAATAAAGCCGCCGTGGAACGGGCGAAGCTGAACCTCGGCTACGCCACCGTCACCGCGCCGATTTCCGGGCGCGTGGGCCGTGCGCTGGTCACCGAAGGCGCGCTGGTTGGCCAGAACGAAACCACGCCGCTGGCGCTGATCCAGCAGTTGAACCCGATCCATGCCGACCTGACCCAGTCGACCCGCGAACTCAACGACCTGCGCCGCGCGTTCCGCTCCGGCCAGTTGCAGCAGGTCGGCCAGGACCAGGCCAAAGCCACGCTGATTCAGGACGATGGCAGCCTGTACCCGCTGCCGGGCAAGCTGCTGTTCGCCGACATCAGTGTCGATCCGGGCACCGGCCAGATCATCCTGCGCAGCGAGTTCCCCAACCCGGACCTCGACCTGCTGCCCGGCAGCTTTGTGCGGGTGCGACTGGAGCAAGCGGTGAACCGCGAAGGCATCAGCGTGCCGCAACGGGCCATTTCCCGTGACAGCGCCGGCATCGCCCACGTGCTGTTGCTCGACAGCGAGCAACGGGTCGGCTTGCAGCCGGTCGAGCTGGGCGCGGTGCAAAACGATCGCTGGATCATCAACGGCGGCCTCAAGTCCGGCGACCGCATCGTCGTCGAGGGTTTGCAGCACGCCAAGCCCGGCGAAAAAGTCCAGATCGACGACACCCCTCTTCCCCTCGCCCAGACTTCCGGGCAGTAAGCAGGACGCATTTTTATGCCGCAGTTCTTTATCGACCGCCCGGTGTTCGCCTGGGTCGTCGCCCTGTTCATCCTGCTGGCCGGCGCCTTGGCCATCCCGCAGTTGCCGGTGGCGCAGTACCCCGATGTCGCGCCGCCGCAGATCGAAATCTATGCCGTGTACCCAGGCGCCTCGGCGCAGACCGTGGACGAAAGCGTGGTCAGCCTGATCGAGGAAGAACTCAACGGCGCCGATCACCTGTTGTATTTCGAATCCCAGAGCAGCCTCGGCAGCGCCACGATCAAGGCCACGTTCCAGCCGGGCACCAACCCGGAAATGGCCCAGGTGGATGTGCAAAACCGCCTGAAAGTGGTGGAGTCACGCCTGCCGCAAGCAGTAAATCAGCAGGGTTTGCAGGTGGAGAAAGTCTCCTCCGGCTTCCTGCTGCTGATCACCCTCACCTCCAGCGACGGCAAGCTCGACGACGTGGCGCTCAGCGACTACCTGGCGCGCAACGTGATGAACGAGATCAAGCGTCTGGACGGCGTCGGCAAGGCGCAGCTGTATGGCGCCGAACGGGCGATGCGGATCTGGATCGACCCGCGCAAGCTGATCGGTTTCAACCTGACCCCGGCTGACGTGAATGCCGCCATCGTCGCGCAGAACGCGCAGGTGTCGGCGGGCAGCATCGGCGATCTGCCGACCCGCAGCACCCAGGAAATCACAGCAACCATTCTGGTCAAGGGCCAGTTGTCGACGCCTGAAGAGTTCGCCGACATCGTGCTCAAGGCCAACCCCGACGGTTCCACCGTGCGCATCGGCGACGTGGCGCGGGTGGAGATCGGCAGCCAGGACTACCAGTTCGGCACCCGTCTGAACGGCAAGCCATCCACCGCCGTCAGCGTGCAGCTGGCGCCGGGGGCCAATGCTCTCAGCACCGCAACGCTGGTGCGGGCGAAGATGGACGAGCTGGCGCGCTACTTCCCGGCGGGCGTGGAATACAAGATCCCGTACGACACCTCGCCGTTCGTCAAAGTCTCGATCACCAAAGTGGTGTACACCCTCGGTGAGGCGATGCTGCTGGTGTTTGCGGTGATGTTCCTGTTCCTGCAGAACATCCGCTACACGCTGATCCCGACACTGGTGGTGCCGGTGGCGCTGATGGGCACCTTTGCGACCATGCTCGCGCTGGGTTTTTCGATCAACGTGCTGACCATGTTCGGCATGGTGCTGGCCATCGGCATTCTGGTGGACGATGCCATTGTGGTGGTGGAGAACGTCGAGCGGATCATGGTCAGCGAGGGCCTGTCGCCCAAAGAGGCCACGCGCAAGGCCATGAAACAGATCACTGGCGCGATCATCGGTATCACCCTGGTACTGGTGGCGGTGTTCATCCCGATGGCGTTCATGCAGGGCTCGGTCGGGGTGATTTACCGCCAGTTCTCCCTGTCGATGGCCACCTCGATCCTGTTCTCGGCGTTCCTCGCCCTGACCTTGACCCCGGCGCTGTGTGCAACGCTGCTCAAGCCTATTGCCAAGGGCGAACATCACGAAAAAGGCGGTTTCTTCGGCTGGTTCAACCGCCGCTTCGAGCAATTGACCGTACGTTATCAGGGCTGGGTCGCCTATGCGCTGAAGCGCACCGGGCGATATCTGTTGATCTACGGCGTGCTGTTGATCGGTCTGGGCGTGTGCTTCAGCCGTCTGCCCTCCTCGTTTCTGCCGGTGGAAGATCAGGGTTACACCATCACCGACATCCAGCTGCCACCGGGCGCGAGCAAGAACCGCACGGTGCAGGTGGTGGAACAGATCGAAGCGCACAACGCCAAGGAACCGGGCGTGGGCGATACCACGGCCATTCTCGGCTTCAGCTTCTCCGGCAGCGGGCAGAACGCCGCACTGGCGTTCACCACGCTCAAGGACTGGTCGCAGCGCGGGCACGATGATTCGGCCAGTTCAATTGCCGACCGGGCGAACGCCGCCCTGAGCCAGATCAAGGACGCCATGGTCTTCTCTGTGCTGCCGCCTCCAGTCGATGGCCTGGGCACCTCCAGCGGTTTCGAGTTCCGCTTGCAGGATCGCGGCGGCCTCGGCCATGCCACGCTCATGGCGGCACGCGAGCAACTGCTGGCCGCTGCCGAGAAAAGTCCGGTCCTGACGAATGTACGCGAAAGCGCCCTGGCCGAAGCGCCGCAGGTGCAGCTTGAAGTGGACCGTAAACAGGCCAACGCCCTGGGCATTTCCTTTGCCGACATTGGCAACGTGCTGTCGACGGCGGTCGGTTCCAGCTACATCAACGACTTCCCCAATCAGGGGCGGATGCAGCGGGTGGTGGTGCAAGCCGAAGGCGATCAGCGCAGCCAGGTGGCTGACCTGCTGAAAATTCACGTACGCAACAACGCCGGAAAAATGGTGCCGCTGTCGGCATTCGTCCAGGCCAAATGGACGCAGGGCCCGGCGCAACTGACCCGCTACAACGGCTATCCGGCGATCAGCATTTCCGGTGAACCGGCCCCCGGCCACAGTACCGGTGAAGCCATGGCGGAAATCGAACGACTGGTGGCGCAAGGGCCGGCGGGATTGGGCCAGGAATGGACCGGGTTGTCGCTGCAAGAGCGGCTGTCCGGCAGTCAGGCGCCGATCCTGCTGGGCCTGTCGCTGCTGATCGTGTTCCTGTGCCTGGCGGCGCTGTATGAGAGCTGGTCGATTCCGACCTCGGTGCTGCTGGTGGTGCCACTGGGTGTACTCGGTGCAGTGCTGGCGGTGACGTTGCGCGGGATGCCCAACGACGTGTTCTTCAAGGTCGGGCTGATCACCATCATCGGTTTGTCGGCGAAGAACGCGATCCTGATCATCGAGTTCGCCAAGAGCCTGTATGACGAAGGCCACGACCTGATCGATGCGACCCTGCAAGCGGCACGCCTGCGCTTGCGGCCGATCGTGATGACGTCGCTGGCGTTCATCCTCGGCGTGGTGCCGCTGGCGATTGCCACGGGCGCCAGCTCGGCGAGCCAGCAGGCCATCGGCACCGGGGTGATCGGCGGGATGATCACCGCGACACTGGCGGTGCTGTTTGTGCCGGTGTTCTTTGTGGTGGTGATGAAACTGGTGGGCAAGCGCCACAAGAACCTCTGACCCAACAGGGTTCCCATGTGGGAGCGGGCTTGTGTGGCGAGGGGATTTAGCGGTGCGGCGCTCCGCTAAATCCCCTCACCACAAAAGTCTTCTCCCACAGGGGGATATCATCGTTTCCCCGGGTGTGGTCACACCACACCCCCTTGGGCTAAGGTGTGGCAATACCCTGACTCATCGAGCCGCCATGCCCTTCCTCGCCCGCACCCACCCTCGCCTGTCCGCCGCCACCGTTCTCGGTCTCGGCGTCGGCATCCTGGTACCCGCCGACACGCTGATCAGCAAAATCCTCATCGGCTGGAACGCCGGGGTCTGGACGTATCTGGTGTTGATGCTCTGGCTGACCATCCGCGCCAAGGCGCCGGACGTGAAGCGCATCGCCGAGGTCGAGGACGAAAATGCCGGGCTGGTGTTGTTCGTGGTGTGTATTGCGGCCTTGGCCAGTCTGGCGACCATCACCCTGGAACTGGTCGGCACCAAAGACCTGGACACCACCCACAAGCTGCTGCACTACGGGTTTACCGCTGCGACGGTGATCGGCTCCTGGCTGTTGATCGGGATGATTTTCAGCGTGCACTACGCCCGGCTGTTCTACACCTGGGACGGCAAGGAACCGGCACTGCGCTTCGCCGAAGGCCTGACCACGCCCAACTACTGGGACTTCCTGTATTTCTCGTTCACCATCGGTGTGGCGGTGCAGACGGCGGACGTCGGCGTGGGCACCCGCACCATGCGCAAGATAGTGCTGGCGCAATCGCTGATCGGCTTTCTGTTCAACACGGCGATTCTCGGCTTTTCAATCAATATCGCGGCGGGGCTGTTCGGCTGATGGCTGCACAAATCTTCTAGAAGATGATCACGGGACGGGCGTCAAATACACCGGCCAACCGCTGCGCAGGTGCTGCATGACCACTCACAACTGGATCGACCTGAACCAGGACGCCGACACCGGCATCGAGACCCTGCGCGCGCACTTCAAAGGCCACGCCTACGACCCGCACTGGCACGACAGTTATCTGGTGGGCGTCACCGAACAGGGCGTGCAGCAGTTCAATTGCCGTCGGGCCAAATATCACAGCACGCCGGGCAAGGTGTTTTTGCTGGAGCCGGGCGACATTCACGACGGCGACGCACCCACCGAGTTCGGTTTCACCTACCGCATGCTGTACCTCGACCCCCAGTGGCTGGCGCGGGAACTGAGTGCCCTGTTCGAAGAAGCGCCGCCGAGCAGCCAGTTGAGTGTTGCCAACATCCTGACCACCGACCCGCGACTGGCCACCGCCACCAGCCTGGCCTTCCAGAGCTTGCATGGCGGTGAACTGAAAATCGTCCGCCAGAGTGCCCTCGACGGCTTGCTGGAACAACTGACCCGGCACCTGCGCTGGCGCACCCGCCAGGGCGAAGACCCGCGCCTGCCATTGGTGGCGCACAGGGCGCGGGAATTTCTGCACGCCAACGCCCACCTCGACATCGGACTCGATCAACTGGCGGCGGCCACCGGGGTGGATCGCTTCCGCCTGAGCCGCGCCTTCAAGGCCGCTTACGGACTGGCGCCCCACGCCTATCTGGTGCAACTGCGTCTGTCCAAGGCCCGGCGCCTGCTTGCCGGCGGCCTGCAACCGGCGGCAGTGGCCATGGAATTGGGCTTTGCCGATCAGAGTCATCTTGGGCGCTGGTTCGTTCGCGCTTATGGCATGACGCCGGCGATGTACCGCAAGCGTTGCTCAAATCTTCCAGACAGCTGAGCGCCACGACCGGGAAGATCGGGTCATTGATCTTCACTGGAGTTTGCCTGCGATGCTGTCCTCTTTCCCGACGTTGCTGCCTTTTCTGCTGTTCGCCATGGTCGCTTCGATCACCCCCGGCCCGACCAATATCCTGATATTGAGCAACAGCGCCCGCTACGGCCTGGCGGCGGCGGTGCCGATCATCTTTGGCGCCTGTGCCAGTGCGGCCATCCTGATGTTGCTGGTGGGCAGCGGCGCAGGCTCCTGGCTGACCTCGCTGCCCGGGGTGCAAGCGACGATGCAATGGGGCGGCGTGGCCTGGCTCAGTTATCTGGCGTGGCGGATTTTTCGCGCGCCGGCCGAGGCCATCAGTGCTCGGGACAATCAGCCCAGGCTCAGCATGGCGGGCGCCGCCGGCCTGCAATGGATCAACCCGAAAACCTGGATGATGGCGCTGGTGGTGGTCAGCGTTTTCGCCGGAGCTGGCGAGCAGCGTCTGCTGCACGTGGCATCGCTGTCGCTGGTATTTTTCCTGATCTCCCTGCCCTGCCTTGGCGTCTGGGCCTTGCTCGGCGCCGGCTCCGCGCGCTGGTTGCACTCGCCCAAGGCGATGCAACGCTTCAACCGGTTGATGGCCCTGCTGTTGCTGGTATCGGCCTGGGCCAGCCTGTGGGTTTGATTGCCTTTGGTCGTTAGTCGACTACTCGGTCTTGAGCATTCACTTGACGGCGGATTTGTTTTTAGTGTTTCCTGAAACCGGTTTCAGCGTGTGAGTCATGACGCCAAACCCGATAAATCCAATAAGAAGGTCTGCCACCGTGAACACCTTTTCCGCCGCCCAGCGTAGCCGCGTGACCATGCTTGATGTCGCCGAACGCGCCGGCGTTTCCAAGGCCAGCGTCTCGCGTTTCATCGGCGACGACCGCGCCCTGCTCTCCGAGGCCATCGCCCTGCGCATCGAGCAGGCGATCAATGAACTGGGCTACCGCCCCAACCAGATGGCCCGCGGCCTGAAACGCGGGCGTACCCGCCTGATCGGCATGCTGGTGGCCGATATCCGCAACCCCTATTCGATTGCCGTGATGCATGGTGTGGAAACCGCCTGCCGTCAGCACGGCTACAGCCTGGTGGTGTGCAACACCGACCGTGACGACGAACAGGAACGCCAGCACCTGGCGCTGTTGCGCTCGTACAACATCGAAGGCCTGATCGTGAATACCCTGGGCCATCACCGTGACGAACTGCGCGAACTGCACCGGGAAATGCCCATGGTGCTGGTGGATCGCAAGGTCGATCAGCTGGACAGCGATCTGGTGGGGCTGGACAACCCGGCCGCAGTCGAGATGGCGCTCAGTCACCTTGAGGAACGGGGCTATCGGGACGTGCTGCTGGTGACCGAACCGTTTGACGGCACCAGCTCGCGGATCGAGCGGGTCGGTGCTTTCAAGGCGCAAATCGAGCAACGTCCGGCGTTGCGCGGCGCGGTGCTGGACACCGGCAGCGATCTGACCCGACACCTGAAAACCTTTCTGGCAGATACCGGTCATGGGCCGAAAGCGCTGTTCTGTGCCAACGGGATCGCCGCATTGGCCAGCACCCATGCGTTGCGTGAGTTGCAGT
This sequence comes from Pseudomonas fungipugnans, assembly GCF_029955235.1. Lineage (NCBI taxonomy): Bacteria > Pseudomonadati > Pseudomonadota > Gammaproteobacteria > Pseudomonadales > Pseudomonadaceae > Pseudomonas > Pseudomonas fungipugnans. Next base: position 3,095,647 of record NZ_JARBWL010000002.1, on the reverse strand, counting down.
GCAAACTGTTTGAGGATGTCGGGCTGATCGCCCTGGATGATCTGGATTGGTATCCGTTGGTGGGCAGCGGGATTACCGCGCTGGCGCAGCCGACGGCGCAGATTGGCGCCAGTGCGTTTGAGTGTCTGCTCAGGCGCTTGCGAGGGGATGAGGGGCCGGTGCGGACGCTGGATTTTGCCGCGCAGTTGATTGTTCGAGGTTCAACCGTTGGGGATTTGCGGTGACTGGAGTGGCCCCATCGCGAGCAAGCTCGCTCCCACAGGGGATTTTCAGCGCACATAAATCCCCTGTGGGAGCGAGCTTGCTCGCGATGGGGCCGGCAAGCCCACCAAACTATTTTTTTGAACAAAAATGAAACCGGTTTCAGAGGTAGATAACAATGAATAAACCACCCGTTTCCATCAGCCTGTCCAGCTACGGCGCCGATCTGGTTCGCCAGCGCGGCCAAGGCAGTTTCATCGAACTCCTTGCCGCCGCCGGCGCCACACGTATCGAATGGCGCGAAGAGTTGCTGACCACCGAAGACCCGGCGCAGCTGGCCGCCGACACTCAGGCCCAAGGCCTGGAAAGCATCTATTCCTCGCCCACCGAGCTGTGGCTGGCCGGCCAGTCCAGGCCCAACCCGGAGCTGGCCGACGCCCTGCAACACGCCCAGGCGTTCGGGGCGAAATGGCTGAAAGTCTCGCTCGGCTATTTCACCGACAACAACGACCTCCAGGCCTTGGCCCGCCAATTGAGCCAGAGCCCGGTCCAGTTGCTGGTAGAAAACGACCAGACCTTGCACGGCGGCCGTCTCGAGCCGTTCCAGCGTTTCTTCAGCGCCATCGAACACCACAACCTGCCAGTCAGGATGACTTTCGACATCGGCAACTGGCAGTGGCAGGACCAGTGCGCCGCCAGCGCCGCACGTTTGCTGGGGCGCCATGTCGGTTACGTGCACTGCAAAGCCGTGACCCGTCGCGCTGACGGCAAGCGGGTGGCGATACCGCCGGGCGCCACGGACCTGCATGAGTGGGAACAACTGCTTCGGCACATGGCCCAAGGTGTCATGCGGGCGGCGGAGTACCCGCTGCAAGCCGAGGATCTGCTGCAACTGACGACCGACACCGTCGCCACCCTCGCCCACCTCGGTCAGTCCCGCCTGGAGAGTGCCCATGTCTGAGATCGATGTTCTGTCGTTTGGCGAAACCATGGCCATGTTCGTGGCCGAGCAAAGCGGTGATCTGGCTGACGTGGGTCAGTTTCACAAGCGCATTGCCGGGGCCGACAGCAATGTCGCCATTGGTCTTTCGCGGCTCGGGTTCAACGTGGCGTGGCTGAGCCGGGTGGGTGCCGATTCCCTCGGTCGTTTCGTGGTCGACACGCTGGAAAACGAAGGCCTGGATTGCAGCAATGTGGCCGTCGACGCCGCGCACCCGACCGGCTTTCAACTCAAGTCGCGTGCCGACGATGGCAGCGACCCGGTGGTCGAGTATTTCCGTCGAGGTTCGGCGGCCAGTCACTTGTCGCCGCAGTCAATCGCGCCGCCACTACTGACTGCGCGGCACCTGCATGCCACCGGCATTCCCCCGGCGCTGTCGCCGACCGCTCGGCAAATGTCTTTCGAATTGATGACCCGCATGCGCGAGGCCGGACGCAGTGTGTCCTTCGACCCCAACCTGCGCCCGAGCCTGTGGGCCAGCGAGCAGCAGATGATCGGCGAGATCAACCGCCTCGCCGCCCTCGCCCACTGGGTGCTGCCGGGCTTGAGCGAAGGCCGCTTGCTGACCGGTTTCGAAGACCCGGCGGACATTGCGGCGTTTTATCTGGATCAGGGCGTCGAGGCCGTGGCGATCAAGCTCGGGCCGCACGGTGCCTATTACCGCACGCAGTTGCATCAGGGTTTTGTGCCGGGCTTCGCGGTGCAGACCGTGGTCGACACGGTCGGCGCCGGCGATGGTTTTGCCGTCGGCATGATCAGCGCGCTGCTGGAGAACCACTGCTTTGCCGAGGCGGTACAGCGCGGCAACTGGATTGGTAGCCGAGCGGTGCAGAGTCGAGGGGATATGGAAGGGTTGCCGACCCGCCTTGAAATGACTGTCGAACTTGAGGCCGTCATCGTCGGTAATCCAATCACTGAAGATTTCTAAACCGTTACCTGCTGCGACAAAAACAACAAGCTCAGGAGCACCATCATGACAACTGCCTCACTCGCCACCCGCCGCTGGTGGTACATCATGCCCATCGTGTTCATCACCTACAGCCTGGCGTACCTGGACCGGGCCAACTACGGCTTCGCCACCGCCTCGGGCATGGCCGAAGACCTGATGCTCACCCCCGGCCTGTCGTCGCTGCTCGGCGCGCTGTTCTTTCTCGGCTACTTTTTCTTCCAGGTGCCAGGGGCGATCTACGCGCAGAAACACAGCGTCAAGAAGCTGATTTTCGTCAGCCTGATCTTCTGGGGCGGCCTGGCCACCCTGACCGGGATCGTCTCCAACGCCTACTGGCTGATCGTCATTCGCTTCATGCTCGGCGTGGTCGAAGCGGCAGTCATGCCGGCGATGCTGGTGTACCTGTGCTACTGGTTCACCCGTGCCGAACGTTCGCGGGCCAACACCTTCCTGATCCTCGGCAACCCGGTGACCATGCTGTGGATGTCGGTGGTCTCGGGGTATCTGGTGCAGCATTTCAGCTGGCGCTGGATGTTCATCATCGAAGGCATGCCAGCGATCATCTGGGCGTTTATCTGGTGGCGCCTGGCGGACGAGCGTCCGGCCCAGGCCAAGTGGCTGAGCGAGCAGGAGAAGCAGGACCTGGAAAGCGCCCTGGCCGCCGAGCAGGTCGGCATCAAGGCGGTGAAGAACTACGCCGAGGCGTTTCGCTCGCCCAAGGTGATCATCCTGGCCTTGCAGTTTTTCTGCTGGAGCATCGGCGTCTACGGCTTTGTGCTGTGGCTGCCGTCGATCCTCAAGGCCGGCCTGAAGATGGACATGGTCGAGGCCGGCTGGCTGTCGGCGTTGCCGTATCTGGCGGCGGTGATCGGCATGCTCGCGGTGTCCTGGGGCTCGGACAAACTGCAAAAGCGCAAACGCTTCGTCTGGCCGCCGCTGCTGATCGCCTCGTTTGCGTTCTACGGCTCCTACGCGTTGGGCGCCGAACATTTCTGGTGGTCCTACAGCTTGCTGGTGCTCGCCGGGGCCTGCATGTACGCACCCTACGGTCCGTTTTTCGCCATCGTCCCGGAGATCCTGCCGGCCAACGTCGCCGGGGGTGCCATGGCGCTGATCAACAGCATGGGCGCCCTCGGTTCGTTTGGCGGTTCTTATCTGGTCGGCTACCTGAACAGCTCCACCGGTTCGCCCGGCGCCTCCTATCTGTTGATGAGTGGCGCGTTGCTGGTGTCGGTGGTGCTGACGATTTTCCTCAAGCCCGGCGCCAGTGACCGGGTGCAGACCGAGGCCGCACCGAAGCGGCCAATCGTTGCCCATTCCTGAATCGATATTGAGATCAAAGCGATGAAAAAGCAGGTCGTGTTGTACAAGAAACTCTCGCCAGCACTCATGGCTCGCCTGCATGAGAAAACCGAGGTGACGCTGGTCGAAAGCCTCGACGCCGAGGGCCTGGCACAGCTGCGCGCCGCCCTGCCCCGCGCCCAGGGCCTGCTCGGCGCCAGCCTGAAACTGGACGCAACGTTGCTCGACCTGGCGCCGAATCTGCAGGCCATCGCCAGCGTGTCAGTGGGCGTCGACAACTACGACATCGACTATTTGACCCAGCGGAAAATCCTGCTGAGCAACACCCCGGACGTCCTCACCGAAACCACCGCCGATACCGGCTTCGCGCTGATTCTGGCGAGCGCTCGGCGCGTGGTAGAGCTGGCGAACATGGTTCGTGACGGGCAATGGAAGCGCAACATCGGTCCCGCGCAGTTCGGCACCGACGTTCACGGCAAGACCCTGGGCATCATCGGCATGGGCCGCATCGGCGAGGCGCTGGCCCAGCGCGGGCATTTCGGTTTCGGCATGCCGGTGATCTACCACAGCCATTCGCCGAAGCCAGCGGTGGAAAAACGATTCGATGCGCAATACCGCAGCCTGCCGCAGCTGTTGCAGCAAGCCGATTTCGTTTGTCTGACGCTGCCATTGACCGCGCAAACCGAAGGTCTGATCGGCACGGAACAGTTCGCGCTAATGCGGCCCGAGACGATCTTCATCAACATTTCCCGAGGCAAAGTGGTCGACGAAGCCGCGCTGATCGAAGCCCTGCGCAAAGGCCAGATCCGCGCCGCCGGGCTAGATGTGTTCGAGCGTGAGCCGCTGAGCGCTGAATCACCGTTGTTGCAGTTGAATAACGTGGTCGCCACACCGCACATCGGTTCGGCGACCCATGAGACACGCGAAGCGATGGCGCGCTGTGCGGTGGAAAACCTGTTGGCGGCGCTGGCAGGTGAACGGCCGGCGAATCTGGTGAATTCGCAGGCCTGGAGCTAAGTCGTCGATACCCACCGCCAGCCCAGCGATCACGGTCCTGGCGGTGCGTCCCAGGCGATGGTCACGGTTCGATTTTCATTGACCGTGGCACGAAGGTTTTGCGGTGGAGCGGGTTTTTTATCAGGCAACGCCGGACCAACCAGTATCTCGCTTGCCTTCGATATATTGTTGCCAGTGGCTTTCGCTCGCACTGCAAATCTGTATTCGCGCTCGGCACTGAGCCCGGTTATCACGCAAGGCGGCCGTGCTATTTCAATGAGCCCGATACCCTCGCCGGATATTTCGTAACCCGATGCATCCGGGCAAAAAAGACAGGCCGCATAAGGTTCGTCCCAGTAGAGCACGATTGAAGTAGGAACAGGCCGACCGGATCTCAGATAGCCCGGAGCGCAGATGCGGTCTCCCGTGTAGGCGCGGGTGGTGAACGGCGTCGAGACATAAGGCGAAAAATAATCGCCACCCTGCCGGCTTGTCCCTTTGGCGCGAACTTTGAAAACGTGCCCGGTCCTTTCCTTGAGTCCGGTTACCTGGAATTTTTTCTCGGCCTGCGTCGCCAAGTGACGGTCGTCCAGATAAATTTCATACAGGCTGCCGCCCGGATGATTTGCCGGCGCCCACCAACTGAAAGAGGCTGATTCGTCCGTCAGCTCATCCAGCGTCAGACTGGATGGTGCGTCAAAAACCGCTGTCGTGGCGCTGATCGTGGACGGCGCGGATTCACCACTGGCGTTGAACGCCCGGACCTCGATGAAATACCGGGTTTCAGGTCGCAGATGCTGAATCAGATGAGTCAAGTACTCCGTTGTTTCGGTGGCAATGATTTCATGTCGCCCATCGTCCAGACCGTAACTGACTTTGTAGGGCGGCTCTGGGTACGATGCCCAGACGACACGAATAGTGTGGTGAGTAGTGACCGTGTGCAAAGGGCCCGGGCGCGAGGGTATCGGCGGGCCGTCGAGGGTTTTCTCTATCACGCGGGCCGGCGCTGATTCTCCATTGTGATTGCGCGCACTCACCTCGGCAAAGTAGAGGGTGTTTTTGCTCAAGTCTTTCAGTGTTGCTCGTAAAAGCTCTGTAATGACCGTATTGACCGCACCGCCAGGCTCGACTCCGAAACGGATGACATAGTCCAACGCGTCCGGCGAGGCGGACCATTGAAGGTCCATCGTGGTGACTGCTGGCGTTGCGCGAACGCTCGCAGGTGCTGCCGGTGGCCGCAGGGTTTGCTTGACCACCCGCACGGGTGCCGAGTCGCCAATATCGTTTGATGAACAAACTTCAAAGTAATAGTTGGTATCGGGCGCCAGGTGAGTGAAGGCGTGGCGGGTACTGAGCGAAACGTCGGTCTTGATCACCGGCCCGCTGGGGGCCAGTCCATAAACGAGCTTGTAGCTGGAAGCATTGGCGACGCCAGTCCAGGTCAGGACCATGGCATCGCTGGCAGGCGTGGCGACCAGCTGTGTCGGGCTCGCCGGCAGTGCTGTCGCGGGCTTGGTCGTTTCATCCACGTACGGGCCTGAAGCAGACTCTTCATCATTCTCAAGCCCGTATGCACGGATGCGGTATCGGGTCCCCGGATTAAGATTGCTGACGATGTACGAAGCCGTTCCGATCGGTAGATCGACCTGGTCAATCATCGTGTCACCGATCTGCCACTTCAGCCGGGTCTGGGTGACAGGGCCTGCGGAGTATGCCCATTGGACCCGGATAGACGTCTCGGTCTTGGACATGACAACGAAAGCGGCCGGAGGAACGACCCTCAGGATTTCAGGCGATGGTGCGTCATGCTCGCTCATTTCAGAAGGTCTCGGACAAGGGACTTATACCTTCCATTTAAAGCCGTTCAACCCGCTTGCACCACCTGACAGAACTGTTAGTGGCGGCCGGGCGAATTCAATGCTACTGGCGCCAGGTGCCCATGAACGTTGCAGCTGCGCACCGCACATCTAGCCAAAAACCGCCCGAGGTTGCAGCAGGTCTGCCGCACAAGACGCAATTCGTCGGCACGCATCCGCCAGTTGTGGCTGATCCACCACCAGGCCAATGCGAATATGCCCTGCCGCGCTCGGCCCGAATGCCTCGCCGGCCAACACCGAGACGCCATAACCGTCCAGCAAACGCTCGGCAAAGTCTTGGGCGCCGAGACCGGTCTGGCGGATATCAACCATCACGAACATCCCGCCATCGGGGCGAACGGGGCGAATTCCCGGGCAATGGCTCAGGCTCGCGCACACCAGGTCGCGACGCTGGCGGTATTGCTCGCGCATCAACGCCACTTGCGGCAAGTCCTGATCCAGCGCCAACTGCGCGGCGCGCTGAACAAAATCCGGAATGCCGAACAGCATGCACAACGACAGGTGCACCAGATGCTCGGCCAGCGGTTTGGGCCCGATCACCCACCCCACGCGCCAACCGCTCATGGCATGGGATTTGGAGAGGCTGTTGATGGTCGCCGTGCGCTCGGCCATACCGGGCAGGCTGGCCGGGCTGATGTGCTCGCCTTCATACAGCAGCTCGCTATAGACCTCGTCGCTGATCAGCCACAAGTCGTGGCGGATGCACAGCGCCGCCAGTTCCACCCAGATCATCAACGACAGGCTGGCGCCTGAAGGATTGTTCGGGCTGTTGATCAGCAGGGCGCGGGTCTTCGGGGTGATCAGTGCGGCGACGTCCGCCGGGTCGACCCGGAAACCGTTTTCCGGACGCACCTGCACCGGCACGACTTTGGCCCCGCAGGCGCCGAACACGCCTTCATACGTCACGTACATCGGTTCGGCGATGATCACCTCGTCACCCGGGTCGAGCAGGCACTGCGCGACCGAATACACCGCGCACTGCGCGCCCGGCAGCACGATCACATGATCGGCGTCCACCACCTGGCCGCTGCGCCGCCGATGCCGGCTGGCGATGCTGTTGCGCAATGCGCGGTCGCCGCGAACGTCCGAGTAATGGGTATCGCCAGCCAACAGACTGTCAATGGCGGCCTGGACGATAGGCGGCGGGGTATCGAAGTCCGGGTCGCCGACCGACAGCAACAGCACGTCAACACCCTGCTCGCGCATTTGCAGCGCTCGATCATGAATCTGCCAGGCCGCCGCTCCGTCGCCGGCGATGCGTTGGGTCATGGCTGAATAGCGCATGTGTCTCTCCAGTTGCGCGGGCTCCAGCCTCAACCCTATCTCAAATCGGCAAAGGCGCCAGCGCGGCATTCAAATCGATAGTGCCCAGGCGCCGCCATGGCCGCATGACCTTGTCCGTTCATCCGTTGATGCGCTGGCATGAAGGGCGGATAAGTGGCCGTGGCGCCGGCCCCTGCCCGCGTTTTTTTTGCTTGGCCCATGAACATGCGGCTGATGAAAAATACGCTGAATCATAAACTTATGCCCTGTGACGGCCAACCGCCGGAGTACGGGATTTGTCCTACGTACAGTCACGATTCTACCGACAGTCTTTTCCATAAAATCTAATTAAAGTGCCCTACCTGTAATTTCTGACAGGTTCCAAGGACGTTGATTAGCGATATAACGAACCGTGCCTACAGCTCCGACACTGGTGTCTGAAGGACGGTCGCGAGAACCATGCCATTTTGATGTAGGAAGATTCTGCCGCGCCCACGCCGTCAATGATGATGAATGGGAGACTCGATTATGTACCGCGCCACTAACACTTCAGTTCGGTCATCCCCCGCTCTGGTCAATTTTCAGCCTCAGGAAAGCAAACAGTCCCCGGCCATAACACTCACCACCCGAGAAAAGGAAGTCTTGCAGTGGAGCGCCGCGGGCAAGTCCTCGTGGGAGATCGGCCAGATCGTCAGCTGTACCGAGGCAGGAGTGAATTACCACTTCACCAATATCCGCCGAAAATTCGGCGTGAGGTCGCGCTGGGTCGCCGTGATGATGGCGCTGGAACAAGGCTTGATTCAATTGCCTTGAGCCAGCCCCCAGCTCAGTGGTCCGCGTGTCATAGCGCACTGAGAGACACCTGATGAACCCGCAAACGACGCCCCGTCCCACACTGCTTGCCTCTTCCCCCCCATGTGCCTGTGACGACACGCCTGTGTCGTACGGGCACCGCCCGGGCACAGCGTTGCGCATCATCCTCGCCGATGACCATCCTGTGGTGCTGATCGGTGCCGAAATGGCCTTGCGTCAGCATGCCGGCTCGGCCATCTCGATTGTCGCGCAGGCGCAAAACGCCGATGAGCTGCTCGCCCACCTGGAAAGCACCCCTTGCGACTTGCTGATCAGCGACTACTCGATGCCTTGCGGGCGCTTCCCCGATGGTCTGGCATTGATGGGTTATCTGCGGCGCAACTTCGAGCACATACCGCTGATCGTGATGACCATGTTGAACAACCCTTCGCTGTTGCAGGCGTTGCTCAATACCGGCGTGAGCGGCCTGTTCGACAAGCGCAGTCCCTTTGACGGGCTGGAACGGGCGGTGCGTACGGTTATCAAGGGACGTCGGCACCTGTGTCCTGCGTTTGCCGGGATTCTGGATGCACACAACCCGTCGGCTTCAAGCACCGGTGCGGCACTGGTCAAGCTATCGGATCGAGAGTTGGAAGTGGTACGAATGTTTGTCCAGGGCATGTCCGGCCGGCAGATCGCGGCGCAACTCAACCGCAGCGAAAAAACCATCAGCCGGCAAAAACGCACCGCCATGGACAAGTTGGGACTTGGCCATGACGGTGGGTTGGTGGAGTTTGCGCGGGTCAGTGGGTTGAAGGGTTAACCCGCGCTTGCTCTGGGTGGGTGTTGAGGGGTGTTACATACGGATTACTGGGATCGTCTTGCGTTGGCTTGCGATAATACACTGGATTTTTTTGGTTGCTTTGGAACTGGCGTCCTGGCTTTTTCAACTCGTTTTGAGAGCTGAAGTTGTTTTCTTATTGCATCGCCTTCTACAGCAAGGTTTTTTGGAGGAAATGGCGGAGCACCGTTATATAAAAATTGATCCATTGCTGCCATTCCACCTGATTCCTTGTATTCACTTGAAGCAAGAGCCACATCGTTTTTCGTCCAAAAATCAGTCGGGTATTGTTCGTAGCCGTCCCTGAGGTTCACTCTTTCATCGAATTTAACTTTCACTTTGGGTTTGTTGGATGAACCGACTGCACCCAGACGCGAACTACTCTGCAGGCCGACGTCTCCAGCAGCACCTGCACGCGGCGTTGGCGCTCCCTGCAAACCACCAGCAGATACATTTGGACCCGAAGCAGACGGTCGCGCTGCAGTGCTCATTGTGTAATTCGCGAGGAGGTCATCCGGAGCAAATGTTGTGCGTGCCAGTGAGGAAGTCGCCCCACCGGAAGCAGAACGAGAAGAGCCGCTGCTAAACATCAACATCCCCATGACTTTCCAAAAAGGTACATTCCCGCTCGGATCCGAATACCCCACCGGATCCCCCGACACATACGAATAAGCATTCACCCCCCCTTCCCCAAACGGGCTCAAACTATCGGGGCTGTGAAATCTCATCTGTACCGGGTTATAAGCCCGATAGCCCTTACCCAACAGCTGCCACCCCGTTTGCGCTTCGGTGAATTCGCCGTTGTAGCCCAGGCGTGAACTGACCGGCTGGCCTGCGCTGGGGTGTCCGTAGGCGGTATACGCGACAGGGTTGGTCGCGCCTTTGGCGGACTCGCTCATCACCGTATTTTTATGATCAACGGCCAGCAACAGGGACTTTGGGACTGCACCTTCCTGGTGCTCGGCGAGCACGACTCCACCGGCACGCAGGAAGGTACTTTGCTGATCACCGTCGATCCGGTTTACCAGGTTATCGCCTTTGTAAAAACGCTGCTCGTCGCTGCTCGAGCCGCGCACGGTCGACAAGATGTCTTCACTGTCGTACTGGTAACCTTTAGGCGAACCGCCATTCATTTCACTGACACTTTCCAGCCGGCCGAGGCTGTCGTAAGCCAGCCTGCGTCCTGCTTCGTCCTCAAGCAGGTTGCCATTTTCGTCGTAACTGAATGCCATGGCCGGATAGTCGGCATGGCTATTTCTGATGCGGCTCAACTGCGCCGGGTCGTCATTTTCATAGTAGAACAACGCCGTGTTGGTGCCTCCGACAAAGCGGGTCTGGACTTCCTCAAGGTTATCCAGCGCGTCAAAGAAGAACATCTGCTGAGTGAGCGTCTTGTCGTACGGATCCACCGGCGACTGCGGCCCGCTGCACGCGTAGAACTCAAGACGGCCACGAGACTCGTATTCGTACTCTTCGTCACGCAGCGTCGGACCGCCCTTGTCGGCGCCTTCACTCAGCAGACGGCCCGTCACCTGGTCAAGGCCATTCCAGGTCTGGCTCAAGCGCGTCTTCGACGCACCGAAGTCGAAGACGCGGCCGGTCTCACGCCCCAATACGTCGTATTCCAGGGTGATTTTCAGGTTCTGCCCGGCTGTCGCATCGCTCGTATCAATGCTCGCTGTCTGGCCTTGAGGCGTGTAGGTAAAGTCAGTCTTGATATAGCCCGGCTTTCCTGTTTCACCAAGGGCCGTCCACTCAAGTCGGCCTTTGTTGTCGTACTCATAGCGTTGCACCTGGCCGAGGACGTCGGTGTAACGAATCAACCGGCTCATCCGGCTGTACACGTATGCCATCTGGTAAGTCACATCGTCGTGAATTCGCGTTTCGCTGCTCACCTCGCCGTTGCTGTTGTAGGTACGGCTGAGCGCCAGCCCCTGCTCTGAAGACTCGAGCAGCCTCGCGTTTTTTTTGTCATACACGTAAGTCGCGTCGATGACGGCCAGGGCACCGGCCTTGGGCTGCGTGGTACGTTTGATCGGCTCTTCAGTCAACTCGGGCAGGTATTTGTAAGCGATAACATCACCGCTAGGCCGCACCACCCGGTCCGGCTGGCTTTGGCTGGCTTCAAACTCATAACGGGTCAGACGGCCACCGGTGACCGACTCGATCATCCGCTCCAGACCGTCGAAGGCCTGCGTACCCAACACAGTGCTGTTGACACGAATCAGCGTCGGCAGATCACCACGACTGTGCGGTGCAAATTCGCGTACCACCTTGTTGCGATCAGGCAATGTGGTTTCAACCAGACGGTCGTATGCATCGTAGAGGTAGGCGGTTTCAAAGTTGCCGGCATTTCTCTCCGAAACCGTACGCGCCAACCCGTCATACTTGTAACTGTGCAAACTGATTCGTGTGCTGCCGTTCAAGGCAAAACGCTCGACAGTGACCGGTTTCTCCAGCCGGTTGGTCACGGTTCTGGTCTTGCCCATGCCTTCGGTCCACTCATCGGTGGTGAAGGTCAACGGATTGTTATCGGTGTAGCGGGTGACCCCGTCCGGGCCGGTGACGCTGTATTGCTGGCCCCAGAGGTCATAAGTGAAGCGGCTGGTGAGTGGCAGATCCTTTGTTTCCAGCCAGTCGATTTCGGTTTCAGTGCTCATCTGACCCAAGGCGTCATAACTGGCCTTGTAGAGGCTTCGATAGGCGTCTCTACCATTGTCGATGTCCTGGCGCTCCTCCTCTACCGCACGCCCCAGGCCGTCCAGCCATGTGCGGGTTTTCACCCCCTTGACGTTTTCCTGTTCCTGGCTGGCGCGCCCCTTGACAGGCTCTTCGCCTTGGCCTGCCGGACGAATGAGGCCGTAGGTGTAAGTGCGAGTCGCCAGGCTTTCGGGCTTGTCCGGGGAAACCGTTTCGGTCAGCACCCGGCCCAGGGCGTCATAGGTGTAACGGATCTTGACGTCCTTGTCGCTGGTCAGCACCGGTTCACCGTTGATGAGCGAACGCTCCTCGGTGATGTCCTTGGTGACCGCATCAAAATCGGTGCTCAAGGTCTGCGTGGTGCGCAACACCGCCTCACCCGCAAAGCTGGCAAAGGTGGCGTCGGGCTTGGTGTATTCATATTTGGTGAATGTGGTGTAACCCGGTGCCACGCCGAGCGTCACCGCCAGGCGTTTGGGTTGCCCGTGCAGAAAGGCCGTCCCCGGAACATCGAAGTAACTGTAGACGGTGCGCTCCAGCGGTTTTTCGGTTTCGCCTGTGACTTGCAGCAAGCTTTCCTCCGCCAGCGCAATCCAGGGCTTGGTGCCCGTGCTGAGTGGATCCTGTTGTATATAACGATAATGGGTGCGCAAGGTCGGCGCGCCGGGTTGCACGTCGGGCACCAGTGTCGTGTCCGAGGTTGGCACTACGGTTTTGTCGCGCATATGCCGGACGAAACCGTAGGGGTCTTTCAGGCCTTCGATCTGTTTATCGTCGTCCTTCTCGTCATTGATGTCGTCCGCCGGGTACCAGGTGGTGACTTCGCGGGTACCGCTGGCTTGAACGCTCAGGGTCTGATTGCCGTGAATGTCGAATTCGCTGAACTCCGTGTCTTCACGTGGCTGCCGCGGATCGCCGACCAGGTCCCAGAGCGTCACGACTTTTGCCGGCAACTGGCATTGCGGGACCTGCTTGTCGAACGTGTCGGTGTCGTTGGCATGATAGGTGGTCGTTACCGCCTGGCGATGCGTGCCCTGGGTGGTGATTTCCGATGTCAGCAGGTGGAACCGGTTGAAGGTGCGGTTGACCGAACGCACCGGCGCGTTATTCACCATCAGGATTTCGGTGGAGCCATAGGTGTAAGCACCGATGACCTTGTAGAGGTTATCCTCACCCGATTCATCCCAATTGATCGCGGCGTTGCAGCCCAGGAAGTTATTGCCGTTGTTGCTGTATTGGTATGTCACCACGATCGGTGACTGGCCATCGCCCGGGTCGGTGATATGGTCCGTGACCCGGGGCACCTTCAGATAGTCAGTATTGCCGGGAAAACCATGGCCTGCATCGTTGTACTGGATCGTTTCGTGAGCGCCCAGCGGCGTCCAGACGTTCTTGATACACAGTTGCTCGCGTTCCAGCCCATACACAAAGCGCCAGCCGGCCCTGTTGCCGGTGGGCAACTCGACGCGGACCATCCGGTCGCCTTCCAGGTGCAGGGTGAACACGGCCAGCGGCACGTTGTTAACCGGTTTCAGGCGAATTTCGACCGTTTTGGCGACCAGGTTGCGGATCACGTCCAGCAACGTGCCCTGGCTGTCCCGGATGGAGCTGACCATCAGTCCCTGGCCGCCATTGTCGTAGGTCAGCGTGACTTCGTGGCCCTGGGGCGAATACATCTTGACCGGCATGGCCGATTGCGGGCTGGCGCCCATCAGCTTGAGGATTTCCACCAGACCGGACTTGTGAACCACCTGATACTCGCCACGCGGGTCATTGGTCAGTGTGTAGAGCTTGAAACTTTGAATTTTCTGCTCTTTCATCTTCAGGCGAGTGGGATCATTCTCATCCCGATAGTCGCCGGTCACCTTGAACGTTTCCCCCGAATACACGGAAACGATTTGCGTAGCTGGCGTGTACTGTGTCAGTGCCAAGCCCCAACCGACGCCGTAGCCCTTGTCAGTGGTATTGATCGGGTTGTAGTTGAGCTTCAGTGGCACTGCCGGGCCACGCAGGTCATTGGCTTCTACTTCGTGCAGCGAGAGTGAGACCGTGTACAAACCCGTGCGAGGATCGACACCCGACTGAACGAAACTTTGAAAGTTGAAGGCGTTGGAATGGATAGCCGTTTTTTCTGCTTTCACGGTAGTCATTATTTTAAACTCCGAAAATCTGGACGTATCTCAACGTGGCAAGCGGCGCTTATTGCGCCGCTTGCCATTCGTTAACGTTGCTTATTTAACGCTGCTTATACACGCTCGACGTCAAGTCGATTGCGATCACCGGCCTTGAAGCTGATTTTAATGGAGTGCGCATGACCTTCCTCATCGGTCATCTTCAGATGAACTGCCTCGGGAGCTTGCAACGGTACTAAACTGCCGTGTTCGTCTTGACGAACATTGTCTGTACGAAATAAACCAATAAAAATATGGCCCTCCGCCGGGGTCGAAATCAGCTTGGATTCCGTCTTGATAGTTGCAGAAACACGATCGTCGTATTGCATGACAACAGGGTTGTTTTTTTTGGTCGGATCATTAAATGCCACGCCGGTGTAACTGAACATGCGCTCGTTAGGAAAAATACTCTCCCACTTCACGATGGATTTATGTCTCGGCGTATCCAGCGTTTTAAACGTCAGCGATTTATTCCCCGACTGTTGATACGTCAGGGTCCAGTAATCAGTCGTGTTGAGGTACAAATCAAAGTCATTGTCATTGCTATCATCGCTGCCGCCGTTGCCATCCACACGCCGACGGGTCAGTGTGTAGTTGGTATCGGTGTTTGTCGGCGATACCTGGGGCACGAGCGAGATCTTTCCATCCTCATGGCCAGGGTAGACTAGAGAACTCGAGGGAACGCCAAATCTGTCCCACAGGACGGCGTAAAATTGTTGGACCTCCACAGCCCTGGAAACTACGTACACAAGGATTGTTTGAGGGTCCTCCGCGAGCGGGTCGGCAGCCGGCTCGACAGTGGACGCTACGGCAGAAGAACCGGTATAAGGGTTGTAAATGTTCTTGTCGCGCGATTGGGCCCAATACACTGGAAACTCGGGGTCAAAAACAATGCCCTGCTGCCCGTCCGGAACGACTGGAATTTGCTGATTAATTCCCACGTAATAAAATCAGCAGGGAGTTTTTCTCGTCCTCGTTCAAGCGCCCGCCGACCGTCTCGATTTCCGCCTGAACGGGAATCTGTTGATAACCATTATTGTAAGTGGTTTTTGTACGCAAAGAGCTCAGTGAAAACTTGGATATCGCCGACCACGCGGGCTCTGGATCGATCTCGCTGAGCTTGATAACGCTGTAACCGCTCCTGATGAGAAAGTCCATGTAATAGATGTCGCACTTGACTACGCTGAAAGGACTCAAGGGCGCGGCCGGCGCTGTGTAAGCTCCATCTGTCACGCTGCCCCCGCCATCCACCACTTTCCATTGGTACTCGGCGTCCGGCGGGATTCCGGACTCCGTTGTGCTCAACTGCACGGTGCCCGAGCGGGCGAGATTACTGACAAACGGAGGATCGATGTCCAGGGTGGGTGCGAACTTGGTCAACAGCACGCTGGCACGCACTGTTTCTCCGGCCTGGTCCTTGACTTCGATAGGCTGGACCACGAACTGTTCTTGCAACTGATCAAGGTCTGCCGGTGGGGTGTAGACCGCCGTGTTGCCATTGGGCACCAATGTGCCGTATCTCGGTGCAGTCCATGTCAGGATGCTGCCACTGAGCGCCGTTGCCACAAAGGTCACTGGAGCGCCTGCCACACGACGGGGCACAAACGAAGGTGAAATCGACATCGCTTCGGGCGTCACCAACAGTAAGGCGGATGCTCGCAGCTGCTGCTGGCTGAAGGGGTCGAACCAGGTGGCCGTCACGATGTTGCGCACCGACTCGCTGCCAATCTGCGCGGCTGAAACCGGCGTATAAATACCGGTTCGTTCGTCAATGACGCCCGCCGAGTTGTTGGTATTGAGGCTCCTAACGCTCCAGGCCACACCATTCTGCACGGCGTTGTTGAGATAGGCCTTGTATTGCAGTGGCTTGCCGCCCGCCTTCAGGCTATGCAGCCCAGGCTCGATGGTCATGGATGTTGTGGACGGATCCAGGCTGCCGAACACCACCATGTCATGTGGGATTTTCCGCACGAGCGGCTCAAACACGTTTTTCTGGCCCGGGAACAGCAGGCTGGTGATCAGTGACTCTTGTTCGACGCTGGTGCGCGAAACGAAATCCTTGTTCAGTACCATGGTTGCCGAATACAGCCGGACACCGTCTTTTTCGTCGTCGGGGATCAGGTACGGAAAACGCTCCGGCGAGGGGATATCCCCGCCCATGGCATTACCTCGAAGCTTGATCATCACCACCACCGCGCCCTCGCCCTCATTCAAGGTATCGCGGGTCAAGGCAGCAGGCGCCCGCTGGGTCAGGATGATGAAATGCTCGGGGGTCAGATCGCCACCCCCTTTAAGGTTGAGCATCCCCAGCTCATAGACCTGCCGGGTAGCTGGTAGCGCCTTGAAACGCTCCTGAAAGAACGCGCCGATCATCTTCTGACTCACCGCTGGCGCCGCCAGATTACAACTGAAGGTGGTGCCTTTTGTCAGGTCCAGCACAACCCGTCCCAGGCGATCGACAGCGCCCACTACCACTGACAGGTCCAGCTCGACTTCAAGTGTGTAGCCTTGTGCCTCGGTAATGGAGTAACTGTAAAGTACGCCACCTCCCGCTATGGAGGCTGTGAACGTCCCGCCGAGAATACTCAGGGTCAATAACGCCCGTGAGTTATCCATTCTGGCCGGTTTGAATGACAGCAGGGGTTTGCCCAATAGAATGTTCGTGAGCTCACCCTGTTCAGTTCCGGACTCACTCAAGTTCATCTTCCCGGAAAAAACCGGCGTGTAGTTGGAACCGTCGTACTTTTCAAGCCATTGTTGTCGCAGTACCCGATTCAGTCGTGCATCGTCAAATGCACACACCGCACCCCATCTTTCGGTGATGGAGCCCTGTTTCATTCTTTCAACAATGCTGTCAAGTGAATTGCTGCCCATGATCATTTCCTCGCAATAGTGTGGTGCGCCTCAAATGTTCGCGTAGTTACCCGTGAACGCTTGAGGCATTACTGTTTAACAAGCCGGATCAGCTATTCAATAGGGCGGGTACCACGGTCATCGTCCGCCAGAGTTTGCGGAGCCTCGGGGGCTGGTTTCGGCGGGATCGCCATGACGGGCAGTGGTTGGATGAAGAAAGCATCACCCAGGAAAAAGCCCATCATTTCAAACCTGGCCGTAATGATCACGAATTGATGATGGCTGTTGGGGTCTGCCTTATAAAGTCCGTTACTATCAATCGATCCTGCACCTGTTTCAGGAAAACAGCGCCAATTTGGCTCAGGCACGACTTGGCCATTGGACTTACACTCAAACTGCGCCTGACCCGCTTGCACGTTTACCTGAACGCTCAGGGCCAACGTCTGCCTGTCATGCGTTACGACAACGAAAGAAGATTGCTGCTGTTGCCCATTCGTGACTTTGACTTCATCAATGGTAAACGTCTTTCGGGTTACCGCTACGTCTTGCTCCTTGGGTGCGATATAGGTGTTGGTGCGGCCTGTAGTTGTCGGCGCAATAGTGCCATCACCAATGACCGTCCAGGTCAGGCTGCCCTGCAGTGAGCCGGCGGAAAACTGCCGGCTCTCATCCCCCTCACCTGCTTTGGTCGCCTTGCAAGTCTGAACCAACGGATTGAGGGTGATTGCCTTGGCCGCCACGGTCACCAACGCTTTGCTGACAGGCCGTTTTCCATCACTGCCCGCCGGGCCTTGTGCGGTGACCTTGACTCGTTTGTAAGTACCGCCGATTTGATCAAGTGCCGGCGCCGTATAGCGTCCATTGGCATCGATGGTGCCGGCGCCCTGAGTCGTGCCGTCAAGGTTGTGCACACTCCACGTCAGGCCCTCAAAATTGGCAGGCGTAGTCGTAAAGGTTATGGCGCCACCGTGACCCACCATCGGATTTTTGTTATTGATGCTGAAGGTGGTCAGGCGAGGGCTGATCGCACCAAAACTCACCAGGTCGCCAGGAGCATCAACGGTCTTTAGTTGCACGGCATCGGTGCTGTTGAACAGAAGACTGTGCAATACAAATGCATCGATGTCATCCAACGTGCTAAAAATCTTTACCAGCGCCTCATGAACGGACTTTCTTAACGACGCAATGAAAGTTAGATCGCCCTCAAATTTCCGAATGAAATCCTGTGACACCGAATCTGAGGAGTACAGACTGACGCTGATACTGGGCAAGTCCATTTCGACTGTAATTTTGCCCTGTTCCGGGTCAATGCCAAACACATACTCCCCAATAACCTCCAGTGCCATTCTACCACCACGAATTTGATAAAACTCTCGTTCATTCGGAGGCCTTATCAGGCCCGAAATAGCTTGAGTGCTCTGTCTCGAACCCAATTTCAGTGAAATACGCCGATCAGCCGTAGTACTGATAGTTAAAGCCGAATCCATATCAAAATTGATTGCAAAAAGCACGTCAGTAAGCACAAGAAAACCTTCGGACTCCGTTCCATGTACGGTTGTCGGAATGTTCATATAGAAAGTCTGGGGAGCCCCGCCCATGGGTGGACTTGCCTTCAACCCAGTGATAAATCCTCTGCCATCGGTGGAGGAAGTCATGTACATATTTTCGGCATTGAACGCCTGCACAACACCTTTTCTTATAATCTTCTCCATCAACATCTTGTTGCTGAGCATCAAGCTAGCGTCAACGCCAGGCAAATCACTCGGAATCGGATATAACCAGTCCTCCCCTGGCGTTCCGCCCACCAGCTCATCCTTCATGGCGATACGTATTTCAAGTGCACCGTCGCCGTAGTTGGGGGACCCCACTGTTCCGGCGCCCGTTGGCATCACGGTACGGAGCCTGAATTTAGAAGGGTTCAAAAACGCCTGATCGGTGGGTGCAACTTGTCCTAATTTGAAGGAGCTGCGAGCTTGCCCGGCCTCACGAAACTTGCGCTTGAAAAAAGCCCCGGCCACACGCCGTTGATGTTCAATCCGAGGCCCTTTCAGTTCCCATATATAGCGTTGTGACTGTGCACTGGCCAAGTTCAGTCCAACAGCACCGTCCTCACCGACCGCACCTGTTACATCCATCAACGGCACTCTTTCTGCCTCGAGCGCTTCATGATCAAGGGGGTCGTACGAAGCAATCAGCGTCACCTCCGTGCCGTACGTATCATTCACGTGAATGTCGATCCCACCCAAGACAGCCATGCTCATATTAACTTCGGCATCGTTATCATTATTATCGGTGGATTTGTTTTCAAAGCTCAGCCGTGGGGCGTCCATTTCATAGTTGAGTTTCCAGCGCCACTCGTTGTCGCCGCTGAGATAAGGTTCATTGATCAACGGCAGATATGAATCTTTATCAAAACTCTCAATATACTCTTGCATCAATAGCTGATTGCATTTGTCTCGCTTATACGCAACGAACGCGCTCCAGTCGTTAAGCCGCGGCCTGAGCGCCATCCACTCGAGATACTCGCGTTGAGTAACGACTCTTTTTCCCTTGTCTTCGAGATTGCTATTTTCACTGCCCATGACATGATTCCTGATAAGTTAATTAATTCAATAGACCGGCGTCTTCCTGGGCGGCATCAAGCGGCCAATCTGAAGTTCGCAATTCTATACTTGGTCTCAACATCAGTTTCGTAGGTCACTATCACTTGCACGGCCACCTCACTCGGCTGGAACTTTTGCAACTCGGCCCTGCTGACATAGGTGAACACGTTTTTGTCTTGCGCTTGTTCTGGCGTAATCTTGTGATTGTCAAATATCGAGAACGAATGGGCTTGACCGGCGATGTTGCGGCCAGACATCACGGCATTCAGTATTTGGCCCTCATGGATATAAGGCCAGCCTTGCGGAAAAGAAAACAGCTCACCCTCGGGCGGCACATTACTGACAATTATCCTCCCGGCTTGCTGCTGGGCCTGTTTCGACTGAATGCCGATATAGCGAGCGTCGTCCAACTTCAGAACACGCACGTTGAACACATCTGACTTCTGCGAGTCATTCTCACCCTTGAGCGTCACGCAGTAATACACAGGTACTAACCGGTCGAAGTTTGCCGGTATGTACCGGGGCGGGATATTGAAGTCTCGGCCACCCGGTGTAACAGGAACAGAGGTTGAATAAAAGCCGGTGCCACCATTGCCGTCCCAGAACATCTCGACTTTATCGTCAGGACCAAAGTTGGCGTTGTCGTCAATTCGCAGGGTGACGCCGGAGACGCTGAGTTGGGTGACATCAAGTTGTCCCTGCCCCGGAATCACAGGCGACTCGGGAACGGCCCCTACAACAATCGGCATCGGCAAGATCAGTGGAGCACGAACCTGCGTAGCGTAGCTGTGTGAGGACATCGCTGTACCAATCCAGGAATACTGATACAGCAGTTCGATATCTTCGCCATTACGTTTGGCGAACCACTGCGGATCAATCGAAAACTCGATAGAGCCCTTGTCGATGGTCGAGGCATCGACCTGCACCTGCTGCACTGACGGCTCGTTGTCCACTGGCACCGCGCTGGCGTAACAAAACACCTGGTCGCCGACGCTCATGCCGGGATAGGCATTGATGCGCACGGGTACGCCGGTGGGAAACGCGCTCGGATTCAACCCCTGCCCAGGGGTGTGACCGGGGATGCTCAGCGCCGGCAACAATGGCGCTGTTGGCTCCAGCAGTTTTATGGTCTGCTGTGCTGAGCGGGTTTGTGCTGCTGCAGGGCTGCCTGCGTACTGAATGCTGTAATTGAGTTCAATGTGGCCGTCGATAACGCGCCGCACATCCGATTTGGACAGATACAATTGCAGCGGTTTGCCGACCTGCTCTGCCTTTACAACCACCGAGTATTCGAGGGGTGGCGACACTTCCACGCCATCAGACCTGAAGCGACTGCAGTGCAGCGTCACGGTATCGCCCGTGGCCATTGCCTCGTAGGGACCGGCCCACACACCGGGATCGCCCGGAAGGCTTTCCACGTCCAGCCGCAGGTCTTGCGACTCCTTGATTTGCAACACCGGCAAATCCGGTTTGGCACGAGGGCGTTTGCCGACATAAAAAAAGATGCGTTTGGACTCTTCGCTTTGGACGCCTCCCCTGTCCACCCGATAGGAGTAAAACGCCCAGCCCTGGTCCAGCAGTCTCACCGTGGGGTTTTCAATGCGCACCGGCAGGCCCGAGTCTGTCACCTCGGCTTCAACGATTTGGGCGCGATCCTCAAATTCATCCACTGCCGTGCCGTCTTGTGCACAGCCGCGCCAATTGACAACGATCCATTCACCATCATCTTTCTTGATGTCGGGATAGTTGATATAGGTCAGCAACCTATCGGTGCCCAACTTCTCGACATCGATTGTGTTATTGGCATCCAGGTCCGGAATCGTGGGCGCGGGGTTCGGGTCAATCATGATTCAAGCTCCTTCCATTCAGACGTTTATCGTCGGCCAACCAGTGGACGCCGTGTTCATTGAGAACAGTTTTTACGCCTGAATTTCGAGCTTGGGTACTATCAGAACTGATAGGTTCGCTGCTTTTAAAATACTGCTAGTGTCTGGTTTCAATGGCTGCCAGGCAGCCGTCTCAGCATATGAAAAGAATAGGAGTTATTGGTGATGACTAACTTTAAAGCGGTGGGTGCAAGCCTGATTTTTGGCTTGGGCTTCATACAAGCCGGGTATTCCCAAGCGGCAGGGGCTATTTACATTCGCGAGGCCGACGTATCAAAGGAGTGTTCTATTCCGGCGGTAGAAGGCAGATACAGAATCAGACAAGACACCAGCTGCACTAACGATCAAGCGTATATGACCCGATTCGCCAATGTGGATTCCGCGTTAACCATTACCTATTTTAATAATGGGGACTGCACCGAAGGTCAAAGCTGGGAAATTGAAGTAAAGACCGTTAAACAGCCCACCTCTTTTCCAGCAGATCATTACATAAGCATCGCGGCAATGGCCGGCGTTCCTAATGGAAGTATCATATATCCAGGCCTCCTAAAAGTGCGCTCCAGGGCGGATGGCAACATTGATGGAAAGCTTTCGTGCATTTATATAGAACGCAAATAACCCATCCTGGCCAAGGAGATTCTGAATCATGACTGCGTCTACCGCTGTCCACTCCAACGCGTTCAACTTTGCCAGTTTCGTTGAGTCCGGTGTTGACCCGCGAACCGGTTTATATACCGCTTCTGTATCGTTGCCGCCGGTCAAGGCCAACAACCTGAGTGGTCCGGAAGTCCCCTTGACGCTCGGCTATAACCCGATGAACACCACCGACATCGGTTACGGCAAAGGCTGGAGCATGGGGCTGACCGAATACCTGCCCAGCAAGCAGATTCTCTCCGTGCATACCGGTGAGACGTTCAAGGTGACCGGCAACTACCAGGACGAAGGCGATCCCACCCGCCAGAAGATGAAAGAGCAGAAAATTCAAAGTTTCAAGTTCTACACCCTCACCAATGACTCGCGCGGCGAGTTCCAGGTGGTGCATAAATCCGGCCTGGTGGAAATCCTCAAGCTCATGGGCCCCACCCCGCAAGTGGCCCTGCCGGTGATCATGTACTCACCCCAGGGCCACGAGGTGAGCCTGACCTATGGTCAGGGTCCGGTTTTACGCATGCTCAGCAACATCCGCGACAGCCAGGGCACGATGCTGGACGTGATCCGCAACCTCACCGCCAAGACCGTCGAAATTCGCGTCAGGCCGATCAACAATGTGCCGCTGGCCGTGTTCACCCTGCACCTGGAAGGTGACCGGATGTCCCGGGTCGAGTTACCCACCAGCAACAGGGCCGGCTGGCGTTTTGTCTACGGGCTGGAGCGCGAGCAACTGTGCATGAAGGAAGTCTGGACGCCGCTGGGTGCTCACGAAAAGATCCAGTACAACGACGAAGGTCACGGGTTTCCGGCTAATACAGGGCTCCCGAAGCTGCCCCGGGTCACGGACCACATTACCACCCCCGGCGGCGGTCAGCCGCCGGTCGTGGTGAAATATCAATACAGCAACAACGGCAGGAATTTCCTGGGTGCCAACTCTGCGGTCGATTGGGATGATGGGGGCTGGACAATCTGTACAAGGTCATCGGTGCCTATGAGTACGAAACCACCGAAAGCCTGATGGTAGATAACGTTGCGGTACGCAAGGTTGAGCGCAACTTCAATCGATTCCACTTGCAGACGGCGGAAATCACTACCCAGGGCACTCATCGCAAAGCGGTGAAAACCACCTATTACGCCAACGACACCGATACGTTCGACAAGCAGGTCCCGCAATGCCAGTTACCCAGGAAGGTCGTGACGACCTGGGATTTGACTGATGATGTCAGGGACGCCCGTGAAGACACGGAACTGAGCGAGTACGACGTGCACGGCAACCCGACCCTGCGCGTGCAAGCCAACGGCATCACCGAAATCACCACCTGGTACCCGGCGGACGACATCAATGACGAGAAGGACGACGATAAACAGATCGAAGGCCTGAAAGACCCTTGGGGTTTCGTGCGCAGTGTGCGGGACAAAACCGTGATACCCACCTCGAACTCAACACTGCTGCCTGATGTGCAAGCGGGCGCGCCGACCTTGCGCTCCCGTCATCGTTATGCGCAGCAAAACCCCATCAGCACGGGCAGCAAGCCCTGGATCGCGCTGGTCGAGGATCGCATGCTGCAGGTTGAACAAGAGACGGAGATCATGCTCAAGGGCTGTGTCTACAGCTTCTTCGATGAACCGGCCGATCACCTGAAACATGGGCGACGCTCGCGGCAGGCCCTGACCATCGGCGGTGCCGGCGGCCCGACCACCTTCACCGACTACACGTACAGCACCGAGAAGGCCACCTACGCCACGTTTGCCGGCGAAACCGTGCTGTACACGCAAGAGACGACCACCACCGATTTCGATACTGTCAGCAAAAGCATGAACGCGGAGCGCTCGCTGTTTACGGGTGAATCACTGCTGTTCAGCGACAGCGACGAGCAGATGCGCTTTACCTACGACGCGTTGGGACGCGTCGTAAGCGAAACCGAAGCGCCAGAGAGCGATTACCCGGCCACCCGGACCTTCAGCTACAGGCTGATCCGCCCCGCAGGCCCGGGTGAAGAGCCTGTGACAGAGCTGGCCAGTCAGGAGCTGACCGACATCAGAAAGGTCAAGACCCGCAGCTGGTTCGACGGGCTGGCCCGTACCATCAGGGAGGAGCTTGAGGACACTGAAAATGCCGATGGCAAACCACCGGTTTACCGAAGCCTCTATGAGGCTGGCTACGACGCGGCGGGTCAGTTGATCAGTGAGACCGAGATCGACTGGCTGGACAAGACCGATCTGCGCCTCACCAGCACTTACACCTATGACGACTGGGGCATGCAGGACAGCAGCACCGGCCCGGACGGCGTGAAACACCACAGCCGCAGCAACCCCATCACCTACACCACCGAGCAGTGGGTCGATGGCGTGGGCAAGACCAGAACCGTGACCAACCGCTTCGACAAACCGGTCAGCACCGAGACACTGGACCTGCAAGGCAGGCGCATCAGCCGGCAGCAATTCAAGTACGACGGACTCGGGCGCAGCACCCAGGAAACCGACGCCATCGGAGGCATTACTCACTACCGCTACGATGCCACCGGCCGAATGATCAGCAGCACCTTGCCCGACAGGACCATCGTCAGTCGCCGTTACGCCGATCACAGCAGCGCTGAGCTGCCCGTCGCGCTGGTCATCAAGCCGTCCAGTAACACGCTGCCCGCCATGACCGTGGGCGAGCAGTCCTTCGACGGGCTGGAGCGGCCCATACAGCGCATCGTGGGTAACCGCGTCGAACAGCTGCGTTATGAAGGCGGCCGACTGTCGCCCTGCCAGCGCGTGACCCCCAGCGGCAAGGCGATCAACTACGAATACCAATGGGGCCTGACCACGCAACCGACTGCCATCAAGGCCATCGACGACAGCGCGACCTTCGATTATGACCTGCTCGATGGCAACCTCAAACAATCAAGCAATGATCAGGGCACCTATGACTTCACCTATACCACCACCGGCCACCTGAGCACCGAGCGCTGGAGCGAGCCGGGCAAACCCGACCGGGTCACCCGCTTCACCAGCTCGTTGAAAGGACGGCAACTGACCCGTACCGATGTCGGCGGGCAGACCGCCCGCGCCGAATACGATGTCAACCCGCAGACCGGCAAAGGCACCGGGCGACTGCTTAAAGTGACTCAGTGCCAATTGCAGGGGGCTTTCGCGTATGACGCCTTGGGTCGCCTGCATCGTACAACCAGCACGGACCTGGGTACGGGCAATACACTGACCACCACGCTGACCTTCGATGATATCGGCCGGGAAAAAACACGCACGCTGGCCCTGCGCAATGCTCAAGGCCAGCCGATACAGGCGCAACGAAGCATCGAGCTGGAGTACCTGCCGGATGGCAATCCGGGTACCCGGCATTTGAGGGTCGGCGATGCAACCACACTGCTGGAAACCTTTGAATATGACGCTCGCGGGCGACTGGTATTTTGCAGGCATGAAGGCGACGACCTGCCCAAGGACCGCTTCGGTAATGCCATTGCCAGGCAGTTTTTTGATTTCGATGCGCTGAACAACATCAACTATTGCCTCACCTCCTTCGCCGACGGCAGCAAGGACGAGGCCGAGTACTTTTTTGCAGAGTCCGACCCTTGCCAGATGATCCGCGTCACCCACACCCACCCGGACTATCAGGGACTCAAGACCGACTACACCTATGACGCGGACGGTAACCTGACGCACGACGAAATGGGCCAGCAATTGCACTACGACAGCCAGGGTCGGCTGTTGGGTGTTTCAGATGCGACGGGCGAACCTGTCAGCAACTATCGCTATGACGGCCATGACCACCTGCTGGCGGTCAAACCGCAAGGCAAGTCCGAAACCCTGCGTTTCTATCAGGGCGATCGATTGAGCGATACGCTGCAAGACGGCCAACATACCCAGTTGCTCTACCGGGGGAACCACCCGCTGGGGCAGCAGACGCCGGGTGACGACTCGCGAACCCTGCTGCTGCTCACCGACGCCAAACAGTCGGTTATCGGCGAAAGCCAGGACAGTGAACTGCGTACGGCCGTGTACAGCGCCTACGGCGAACGCAGCAGCGAGGACACACTGCAAAGCCTGCTGGCCTTCAATGGCGAGGTACGCGATCCCGAAAGTGGCTGGTACCTGCTCGGCCATGGTTACCGGGCCTACAACCCGGGGTTGATGCGCTTTCATAGCCCGGATTCGCTGAGCCCGTTCGGTGCCGGCGGCCCCAACTGCTACATGTATTGCGCGGGAAACCCGATCGCCTTCAGCGATCCGACCGGTCATCGCCGCCGTCGCGGTGGTCAGTTCGTGAATAACCCCTGGTTTGCGGCAGTGGTAGGCGGGCCGGCTATAGTGCTGGGCATTATCGCCTCGGTTGTGACGCTGAATCCGGCGCCGCTTGCAGCCGTCGTCAATACGCTCGTCGCATCCACTGCCGGCGCCGCAGGAGCAAGCGCAGCTACTGCTGCAACGGCAGGTGCGGTAGCATCCCATGTTGTACTGGCGGCAGCGAGCCTATCAACCACTTACAACGGGCTGCTTAATCTTGGCATGACCCTGTTTGGAATCGGAGTCGATCAACTAACAACTTTTGTAAAAGATGAGAATGCGTCAGAAGTACTGGGTTATTTTGGGGGTGTCCTGGCACAGGCGTCATTCGTAAAGTTTCATGTGCCTTATGGTGTATCTTTCACAGTCATTACGCCACAGGTTAGAACCAGACCCGTGCCACCAAGTTCAATGTTGTCGATAGAGGGGCCACCTATCAGCAGGCCTAGGTTAGAAAGTGTGTCCAGCAGGTACAACATTGCAAGCGCTCCTGACAGGCCACCGGTAACCTATGCTGAACCTGCTGCACGTGCTACCCGTGCTACCCTTGCTACACAACCACAGCAAGTATTGCCGATTACGATACATAACAATATGTTAAATACCTTCAACTCCCTTGATTCCGAAATTGGAAGTACAGGGGTAGGTGGAAGCTCTCAGTTAACTGGCTCAGGCTACACCCCAAGAGAAGTACAAGGGTTAGGCATTGGAGAAATATTATCAAGCACACTAGGCGGCCAAGATTTTTCCGCTTTACGGGGAGCCCGATCAAATACAAGGGGCCAGTTATTGAATACAAGAAAAATTGTGATAAAGCCAGCAGAGTCATATAACTGAATACAATCAGGTAGCTGCAACTCAAAGCGCCAGACATCTCCCCCACGGATCGTCTGGCGTTAACTCTCCTAAACAACTTCTAACATTTCAACGCTGTTCTTCGATGCAACTGAGAGTTCTCTCATATCCCCCTCCCCACCCCGCGCCTAAAATCAGCGCCCCGAGACACTGCACAACTCTCATTCACTTTCGCGCGCACTCAAAAAGCGTGCGAGGCCGGCGTTGTCTCGATTTCATTGCGCCGGCCGGCAATAAAAGGATTAGAAACATGAAGAAGTCTCTCCTCGCACTGACCCTGGGTCTGGCCACCAGCCTGGTAGGCACCAGCGCGTTCGCCAACAGCGTCGGGCAAATCAACTTCACCGGTACCATCAATGCCAACACTTGCCCGGTCGAGCCCATTGATCCGGGTACCGGCGTCTCCGGCCCGATCCGTCTGGGCAACGTTGCCGCCTTCGATTTCGGCGGTGCTGTCGACAGAGAAGTGGGCGGACGCGAGTTTGCATTGCGTATCAAGGACGGCGCGGTTTGTGGTTTCACCGCAGGCGATACCGCCACCGTTCAATTCACCAGTACCCACGGCAACGCAGGCACCGGCGGCAAGTACTACGGCATCCAGACCGGTGGCGCTGGCGGCGTTGGACTGGCGATCAAAGACAACCTGGGCACCAACATCGACCACGGTACGCAATCCAAGGCCTACCCGCTCAACGCCACTGGCGAAACCCGCATGATCTTCAACGCCAAGTTCATCTCCACGCTGGCAGCCGTCACCCCTGGCCCGGTCATCGCCAACATCGACTTCCTCGTCACCTTCCCGTAACCCCCCCCGGCCCCTGGGTACGGCGCGCCGTACCCAGGGGCGCGAGCGACGTCGCACAAGCGCCCGTGTCGCCCTGAGGTATTTTCATGTTCGGATCGATCAAAGCATTCTGCCATGACCGCGCAGCGCTCCCCTGCGCCCTGACCGCGTTGTTACTGGCTGTTCATGCGCCCGCAAGCCACGGCGCACTGACCCTCAGTAGCACCCGGGTGGTGTTCGACAGCGATAAACGTAGCGTGTCGCTGGTCGTCGCCAATCCCAGCGATAAAACCTATGCCGTACAAAGCTGGGTCAACACCAGCGCCGACGACACCACCACGGCCGTGCCATTCATGGTGTCGCCACCGCTGTTTCGGGTCAATCCAGGCAAAGAGCAGCAGGTCCAGATCAACGGCCTGCCAAATACACTGCCGAAAGACCGCGAGTCGTTGTTCTATTTCAACGCCCAGGAAATCCCGCAAGTCGACGGCGAACAAACCAACGTGCTGAACATCGCCATTCGCACGCGGATCAAATTGTTCTACCGCCCGAGCGAGCTGAAAGACACGCCGGCTTCGCGCCTCAAGGACCTGCAATGGTCGTTGCAGACACTCGGTGGCAAACCCAGCCTGGTGCTGAACAACCCGACCCCCTTTCATTACACCTTCTATCACCTGCATGTGTCGGTCAACGGCCAGTCTCATCGCCTGGAACAACCCGGCATGAGCGAGCCGCTCAATCGCCAGACCTATGCCCTGGGCGATATCAAGCCGGGCGCCGACATGCGCGTCTCGTTTACCACCATCAATGACTACGGCGGCATCACCCCGCTGATCGAACAGCCGCTCCAGACCGGCCCCTGATCCGCCCATAGAATTATTGCCAGGACTATGATCATGACCCCCTCTTCAGGTCGATGGCGCATGCCTGCTCGCCTGCGCCTTGCCCACGTTATTTTTATCGGCAGCAGTGGCGCCGCGCTGCTGGAAGTTGGTTACGCATCGGCGAACTCGCCTTTGACGTTCCAGTCCGGATTCATGCGCCAGGGTGCCGGGAACCCTGCCGACGCCGGACAACTGGCATTGCAGTCGCTGGACAATTTCCAGGACCTGGGGCCGGGGCGCTATCGCGTCGAGGTTCGAGTCAACCAGGAATATCTGGGGCCCTACGACATCGAATTTGCCCAGGTGGGCGCCGAAGCACTGTCGCCCTGTCTGAACGTCGACCTGCTTGAGCGATTCGGCGTCCGGCTTGACGCCGTGGAGGATCCGCAACGGCTCGAGGCCGGTTGTATCCATCTGGCGACACTGATCCCCAATGCGCGCACCGAGTTCGACGGTGGCCGCTTGCAGCTGTCGATTTCCATTCCGCAGATCTCCATGCGCCGTGATGTGGCAGGCCATGTCGACCCCGCACGCTGGGACGAAGGCATCAACGCCGCCTTCGTCAACTATCAGCTGTCGGCGCAGCAAGGCTCCAGTCGCTATGGCGCAAACAACAACAGCCAGGACGTGTACCTGAACACCGGCATTAACCTGGGTGCCTGGCGCTTTCGTTCCAACCTGAGCGGCAGTCAGGACGGTCAGGGCGAGCGTCAGTGGAGCCGTGCCTATACGTATGCACAGCGCGACCTGCCCGGCATGAACGCCAACCTGACCCTGGGCGAAGCGTTCACCGGTGGCGATGTGTTCAAAAGCCTGCCGATCAAAGGCGTGCTGGTCAGTTCGGACACCGGCATGCTGCCTGATACGCAGCAAGCGTATGCCCCCGTCATTCGCGGTGTGGCCCTGAGCCGCGCCAGGCTTGAGGTTCGGCAGAACGGCTATCCGATCTATTCCACCTACGTCAGTGCCGGTCCTTATGAAATCGACGATTTGAGCACCGGTGGTGGCAGCGGCGAACTGGAGATCGTACTGACCGAAGCCGATGGTCAGGTCAGACGCTTCACACAGCCTTACGCCACGCTGGGCAACCTGTTGCGCGAAGGCACCTGGCGCTACAGCGCTGCCGCCGGTCGTTACAACACCAACGGCAACCTCGACGATCCCCTGCTGTGGCAAGGCACGCTGGCGTGGGGCAGCGGCTGGGGCTCGACGGTCTATGGCGGCTTGCTGGCCGGCGAGTACTACCAGGCAGCGAACCTTGGAATCGCCAAGGACCTTGGCGCGATGGGTGCGGTTGCACTGGATGTCACCCGCTCCACGGCAGAGCTCAATACCCCCGACCTGAACTCAGCCCAGGGGACGAGTTACGCCGTCAAATACGGCAAGACCTTCCCCACTCGCACCAGCCTGCGATTCGCCGGTTATCGCTACTCCACTGAAGGTTATCGCGACTTCGATGAAGCCGTTCGCCAGCGCAGCCAGGACTCAAGCTTTCGTGGCAGCCGCCGCAGCCGCGTGGAGGCTGCGGTCTACCAGAATATCGCTACCAGCAGCTCGCTGAACCTGACCCTGTCACAAGAAGACTTCTGGCGCACCGACTATCAACGCCGGCAATTTCAGTTCAGCTTCAATACCCGCCACAAAGATGTCACCTATGCGCTGTACGCCAGCCAGTCGCTGGGTGACAGCCGACCGGGCAACGACCGCCAGGTCGGGCTGAGCGTTTCCATGCCGCTGGATTTCGGACACACCAGCTCCTTGACCTTCGACATGCAGAAAAGTGGCGACAGTTTCAACCAACGGGCAAGCCTGAGTGGCAACCTCGATCAGAATCGTCTCAGTTATCGCGCCGGCCTGGCCAATGATGACGGTCGTCGCCAATCAGCCGACCTGTCGCTGGGCTACCAGACCGCTTATGGCAGCCTCGGCGCCGGTTTGAATCAAGGCAACGACTATCGAAGCCTCTCCGTCAATGCCAGCGGTGCCGTACTGGCGCATGCCGACGGCATTGAACTGGGTCCCTATCTGGGAGAAACCGCGGGCCTGGTGCATGTGCCGGGGATCAAGGATGTCGGGGTCGCCAACTCATCGGCTGCGCGCACCAATGACCGCGGTTATGCACTGGTGCCGTACTTGCGGCCGTATCGGGTCAACCAGATTGAACTGGAAACCGATCAGCTAGGCCCTGAAGTCGAGATCGACAACGGCACCGCCCAGGTGGTGCCGCGCAGAGGCGCGGTGGTCAAGAGCACGTTTGCCGCGCGCACCGTCAACCGGTTGGTGATCAGCGCCACGTTCAACGACAAGCCGCTGCCTTTCGGGGCGCAGGTCCATGACGCTGAAAATGCGGTGATCGGCGTCGTCGGACAGGCCGGTCAGGTCATGCTCAGCACCCATGATCAACCTCAGACACTCAGTGTTCGCTGGGGCGATCAGGCTGCGCAGCAATGTGCCCTGAACATCGACCCACACAGCATGGAACAGGCACAGGGCTATCGATTACAGACCCTGACCTGTCGCTGAACCGCACTTACATCAATGGCGCCGGAGCAATGCTCCAGCGCTTTTTCATTGAAGGAAAGCATTCATGAAATCATCTTCACGACCGTGGATGAGCCTGCTGGGGCTGGTGGCTGGTTGTCACCTGAGCCTGTCCGCACACGCCAATACCTGCACATGGACCGGAGCTGGGGGGGCAATGGATTTCCAGGCGGACGTGGGCACCGTCTATGTACCGCGTGACGCTGCAGTCGGCACCATCATCGGCGTCATCGACCAGCGTGTTCGCGCCTCCGCGCCCGGCCATGCGGGCATCACGTGCAGTAACGACGGCAGCGTTGTCCTGGACTTCAATGCCCGAGTGCTCACCCCTTTTGAGCATAAAGTGAACGCCCATGTCGGCAGGGGTGGCTCCACCGACCAGATTCTGACGACCAATATTCCCGGGGTTGGCGCCATCATTACTCTGGAGACTCCGCTTACGGGCACTGGCGGCAATGTCTTTGTACCGGTGGCTGGCTCGTCAGTCGTGCCGTACGACGCGATCATCGACCGTAACCTGGTCCTGGCTTTCCAGCTCTTGAACAGCATGTCTACCAGAGTGACACTGGTGAAAACCGGCGTGATTGCACCTGGGCGGCAGTGGCTGAATCGACAGATGTTCGATGGCTACTTCAGCGGTATCGGCAAAGGCTTCGGTTACGGATTAAGCGGCACGGTGATCCAGTCACAATGCGCAGTAGGCGCCGATCCTGTGAGCCTCGACCCTGTGCCGCTGGGCGACTGGAACACTTCGGATTTTACTCATCCGGGTTTCACCACCACGCCAACCAGTTTCAGGATTACCCTGACCCGTTGCGAATCGGACCCCACTGACCGCAACATAGCCACAGCCTTTATCAGCCTCGACGGGGCCAATGGCTCACTGCCGGAGGGCGATGGCAGCAATGGCGTATTCAGCTTGAGCTCGGGGTCGACGGCCACGGGCATAGGCATTCAGATATTACGTGCCGATGGCACGCCCGTGCCATTGGGCACCGATGTTTCCTTTGGCGCCATCAAGGATGGTGTGGACAAGACACTCGATTTCAAGGCCCAGTATTATCAGATCCTCGACAGCAGCCAGATCCGCCCCGGCAAGGCCGAGGGCGCATTGGGCTTTACCGTGACCTTTCAATAGTTGAAAAGCCCCTTGAAGAAGGGGCCTGGTCGGGCAACGTCAGGTTCAAGCCTGCAACACCGGCCTCAGCACGGTAAAAGAAAACCAGCTTTCGCCTCTGTCATAACTGCATTGCGTCAACACGGTGAACTGCCCGCCGTTTCGCAGACTCTCCATGAACGCCTTGGTTATCGCCGCAGGTACGCCGGCGGTGACTTGCCCCGAAGTGACAGGACGTTTATCCAATACCTTTTCGGTTTTGGGCTGGTTATCGGTGCCGGTACCGTTAACCGTGATGCTGATCAGGCACTGCGTACTGATAAATGCCCAAGGCCGCTGGATAATAGGCAGCCCCGTCGAGGGTATGTTTTTCTTGAACACCGGGCTGGTGTGAGGCTCCCCCAGCTGGGGCGGGGAAAACCTGCTACTGGCAATGCCATTGATCTCCAGCGTCAAGCGATCGGACGCCTTGCTCGTACCATCTGGCAAATGAACGACGTAGTACACCGGAAGGGTTTTGTTGAAGTAAGGCGGCAGCTGTTCCCTGGTGATGAGTACATCCCTGGTCTGCCATGGGACAGGCACGGTAACGGCAAAGGCTGTACCTGGCTCGCCAAATTGCACCTCGACACCATCTTCCTGATAGTAAACCGCCGCTGCCGGTATGCGCACCGTGGCCCCCCCCTGCGCGCGCAGCGGATCGAGTGCTCCCCAGTTTTGCGGCGTGCCTCCTATTTCAACCACCCACGGGTACGGTGTGACCCGTTCCGGCCTGATGGCGGCCACCAGCAACTGGGCCGCAGTGGATTCGGCACTGAGATTGAAAGCACGGTCTTGCACCCGATAGGTGACCTCGCGCTCCCCATCGCCCATGTTGCGAATGAACTCGCCGGTGAACGTCAGCTTGATCGGGTTCATGTAGTCGAGGTGAGTAAGGGGCGCGGTCCGAAGTTCGTCCGAGGTGCCACCGGCGAGGTTTTTCCAGGTGGCGATGACCACGTCCCCGGGCGCGGCAGTGGTGTAGGCAGGCACTGTGGCGACTGCCACATCACCGGTGCCGATCAGGTAGTCAATACTGATGACACTGGTATCAAACTGGAGTTTGCTGTTGGCATTGAGCCGGGGCGGGTCGATGTCGACAGTCAATACTCGGACATCCGACGGTTCTGTCTGCCCCGTGTACATGGTCAACAGATAGTGCACCTCATGCCGGCCATTGGTCAGAAACGAAGGCGGCACTTCGATGTAGTAATCGTCTGGCGCAATCGGCGCGGTCCACGTCTTGGTATCGACAGGCTGCCCATCCCAGAACAGCTCCACCGACTCAGGCTCTTGGGGCGACGGATCGGTATTGTTCCAGGGTTCGAATTCAATCTTCAGCGGTTTGCCTTGAGTGCTGAGCGGCAGAAGGCCCTCCTGTCCGCCGTCTACATCATCGAGCATCATCTGCGTGAACGGTTTGGGCGTCAGGAGGGTGTCCTGGCCGATGGAGCGCTTTTGTCTGGACATCATGACCTCCCATCAGAAATGAATAGTGGCAAGGCAATCAACGGGTTCGCCCCAATCCACAGTGATCATTAATGCGCAAATACAGTGGCCCGTATACTGTCAAACCTGACAGGTAAGGCCCTTATCAACGTGATTTACGGACAAAAAAAATGCGGCTCATCAAAGATGACCCGCATTTTTTTTCCGACCATTTTGAACCCGGCCGCCGGGTTACCAGCTGTAACGCATGCCGACGTTGGCCCCCCACGGCTGTTCGATTTTTTCGCCGTTGCTGTAGTCGAGATCGACGTGCATCGACACCTTGTCGGTCAGCGTCATGGTGAAGCCTGCGCCCAGTTCACCACGGGACCCCGACAGGTCGGTGTTGAACGGGTTGTCGTTGACCTTTACATCGCTGCTGCTGGCGAACTCGTGCACATACGCTGCGCGAACATAAGGCTGCACCACTTTGCCCTCACCCAGGCTGATGTTGCGCCCGACCGTGGCACCGGCTTTTGCGAGCAATGAACGGGTGCGATCGCCTTCGGCGGTCAGGCCGTTGTCCAAGTCGTAGTTGGCGCCCTGAATGACCAGGCCGGACAGTTGCGTGTAGGGTTCGACAAAGTAGCCGTCGTCCAGCTTGATGTGCCGACCGAACTCCACGGATGCACCCACACCGTTGTTATCGTAGTCACCCTTGGTCTTTGCCCCGTCGCTGAGGGACACGTCGGATGAGTTCTGGAAACGGTTGAATTTCAATACACCGTCAACGTAGTAACCGCTTTTTTCATCCATCCAGGTGGTGTAGGCACCGAGGTAGTAGCTGTCGACCTCGCCCGTGGTGCCGCGACTCATGTTCAGATCGGATTTACTGTAACCCCCCAGCAGACCGACCAGCCATTGGCCGTCACCGACAGGCAGTGGCGCATCGGCACCAAACGATATCCCTTGCTGGGTCTGCTGGTACGCAACGCCGGAACTGGCACTGACATCGTATTTATTGCCATACGCACGAATCCAGCCACCGGCCTTATCCTGGTCCAGGCGTATTTCGCCCATGCGGGTGCGCAAGGTACTCAGCTCGCCATACCAGACGGTCGGCGCGGCGTTGAACAGCGCCATGACCGATTGAGTGCCTGGGCTGATGGTGCGGGTCGCGGTATCGAGGTACCAGTCGTTGTTGCCCGCCTTGACCAGGTCGTAATCGAATGCGCCCAGGCTCACCGCGCCACCCGCCAGGGCGAACGTCGCGTCGCCCGCGCCGATGTGAACCACCGGTGTCGAGCTGGCAGCCCCTGGCTCGGAACCACTGCTGTCGAGGGCCACCAGATGATTGCCGCTGGCGGTGCCGGTGACCGTCAGGGTATCGATCTGGCCGGTGCCAAAATTGTTGTGCATATAGAAGGTACCGCCACTGCCCGACAACTCGGCAACGTTCAACTTGAAGAACTCGCCCGGGTTACCGAATTGCACGCCGCCGCCATTGAGCGTGAGGCTCTGCACACTGCCATCACCGACCATCACCCAACGGGCCTGGTTATTGACGGTCAGTGCCTGGACGTTCTGCAGATTGCCGGTCAGCGTGGCGGAGTTGGCCAGCGTGACGTTGGCCGTGCTGCCATTCTCGACCACGACATCACCCACCAGATGGGTGCTGGCATCACTGACGCTGAAATCGCTAGAACCGCCATTGGTGACGTTGAGTATCGTGCCGTTGCTGCCCGTCAGGCTCGAACCATTTCGTACCGAAATGTCCGCGCTGCCACCCTGGATCAGGATAGCCGCGCCGTTCGATCCTTGAACCCGGGTGCTGTCCAGATCAAGGGTGCTGCCGCCCGGCTGGCTGGTATCGGCGCGCACCACGACGCCGGACTGGCCGCCGGCAATGGTGCTGCCTGTCGCCGAAACCGTACCACCGAACATTTGCAGGCCGATGCCCGTGGCGCCGGTGCCCAGCAGTTCGCTGTTGCTCAGTGTCAAGGTACTGCGCGCACTGACGCGGGCACCCAGGTTGCCACCACTGATTACGCTGTTATTGACTGTCGCCTGGGAACCGGTGCCCGCTGCCGTAAAACCAAGCGACAGGCCTGTCGTGGAACTGCTGATGCGACTACTGTCGTTGATCTGTGCGTTGGCGTCGACCAGTGACAGCCCGGTCTGCGTTCCGGCGGCATTGACCGTCCCGCCATTGAGAATGACCGTGGAACCACTGCCAGCCGTAATCTGCTGGGTGGTGGCACCGTTGGCGGTCAGGGTAGCTTTGTTGGTGAGTGTGTAGCTGTCAGCTGGCGTGTTTTGATCGATGGTCTGACTGCCGCCATTGATCGGCCCTGCTACCACCTGCTGAGCTAGCAGCAACAACGGCGCCAGAACGACAAGCTTCACTGCCCGATTTAATGGATTGAGCTTGAATGCATTGACTACCAACATATCCAGTTACACCTCTAATAATTCAAAATCGGTAGATCCTCCTCTCCTACACGCAAACAGGCCGGATCTGACAAAAACGGCGAGGCTACATTGAGCTTTCGATGTTTGATGTAGGACTAATCCTGTTAATGCACGGAATAGGCTGATAGGCCGGCGTCCTGAATCTGCTCCATGAAGCCCTGATGGCGGTAGTAGCAATAACACTCGGAGGTTGCACTCCGAGCGTTATCAGGCGCGCTGTTCTATGGGATCGGCGGGATGATGCAGGAGATGTCGCTCAGGCTCATGCTGACCGGTGCCGCCAACTGCTCGGACGTGACCCGCTTGCCGTTCAACGTGAACGAGTACGTCACCTTGGCGTTCCCTTCCGTATGAAGAGGCGGGTTATAGGAAGGCAGGATGTAGTCGGCATAAGGCTCAACCCGCCATTCAAAACCGGTCACCGGATACGGATCTGACGGCCCGCCCAGTGTCAGTTCTGGAGCAAATAGCGTACCCGGTACCGGTGTATTGCCGACACGTGGCTGGAAAAGTTCCCAAGACATTTTCACCGTGTCATTGGGATTCAACCATTGCGACAGGTCAGGGACTTTCACCACGACCGCGCTGTCCGGCGGCTGAAGCGAGTCACAAATAAGCCAGCCCCTATCGGAAAGCCCGACGAATGTCGGCGCGTCAGGTTTGAGCACAATGGCGTCGTCTACGTTGACGTCGGTTACCAGGGACCTTTGCCGGTTGGGCGTAACGCTTGGATCACCGATGGTGTAATAGACTTTCTTACCCGGTCCGTTATCGGTGGCGGCTATATAGCTCCAGGGGAACTCGACTGTCTCGATGTCACCAGCATCCTCGTCTGTGATCGTGAAGTCCGCCTCCGTGACATGTGTCCCCTCCCAGAAAAACTCGATGGTTTCGCCGGCGTTGACCGGGTCATAAATCTTGAAGGTGAACGTAACCGGATCACCGGCATCTGCCTCGACCAGAACATTATCGTTCACAGAATTAGAACCTTTGACGGTCCCTGCCAACAGCAGCGGATTGGTTGGGTCCGGGAAGTCAGGATCGGGATCCGGGCGGTCCGGGCCAACAACGGAGAAGTCAATTGTGAAATCGTCCTCCTCCGGCCCCCACTGCCTGCCAAGGCGATCAACGACATAGCTGACCGTGATGGTTTTTTCCCCCGTGGCACCCCGATAAGACCCAAGCAACGTTTGTGCAGGTACGACAATTTCGGTGTCGGCTGACTGCGAGGGGAAGCCATCAGGCAAAGGGAACCCACCCCAGTTAGCGTTAATCTTGTCGCCGGACTTCCACCCGGTGTAAGGCTTGATATGAACGACGACACCTTCAACCGCCGTATCACGATCAATCACCACCCCGCCGGCACCCACCGGTACTTCGGGTTTCTTCAGGTTATTGGGCAGTGCACCGAGTGTGACGACAAACCTTGCCCACCCGGAGAGATTACTGCGATTGCGCGCCGCGTCGATCAGTGCATACAACACATAGAACACGCCATCCCCCCTGGCGGCGATATAGGCACTGGGAATGATGACATTGCGAGCGGTGGGAACGTCCGTCAGTGGTGCAACCGGGTCGAGCGTGGAAGGATCTTCTGGCAGAGGGTCGCTGGCGTACCAGTAAAGATATTGATCACCGGGCGCCTGGTCGGTGTAGGCGGGAATGAGTCCCGTTACTCTATCGATATTGGTGCTGTCCACTTCCGCGGTGACGAATACCATGGCCTTGGGTTCAGGCGGAGTGGTCAGCTCATACGGGGCCGTGATATCGCTGATGACCTTGACCGTTGCGCTGTAAACCGTCTGACCGGTGTGAAGCTCAACCTCATGCCTGAACGTATAGCTGCCATCGGGGAAGATGTTGCTCAAGGGCACGGTATAGTCGCCGACCCAGCCAACATCAAAGGGATAATCCAGCCTGTAAGGGGTGCCGACCCTGACGAAAGCCGGATCCAGCGGATCATCGACATGCCCAGGCGCAATAAACAGCGTAAGCACCTGGTAGTCGCCATCATATTCACCCGTATCCGCCCAGATCGGGATATTGACCTTCATACCGCCAACCTTGATGACAGGGCCATTCAATAACCCGCCTGGCCCTATGATGGCGTCTATCGTTGCGGTAGGAATGGGGTCTGCAATCGCTGCCGCATGCGCCTTGTTACGGAGCTTGCGATACGCTCCGCGGGCCTCTGCTGAAC
This sequence comes from Pseudomonas fungipugnans, assembly GCF_029955235.1. Lineage (NCBI taxonomy): Bacteria > Pseudomonadati > Pseudomonadota > Gammaproteobacteria > Pseudomonadales > Pseudomonadaceae > Pseudomonas > Pseudomonas fungipugnans. The sequence goes on along the minus strand of NZ_JARBWL010000002.1, from coordinate 3,056,955 downwards.
GGCGTTGGGAATCAATGATAGCCATGTCTGTCACTCTCCGCAGAATTCGATAATTGTCATCCGCCATGAACGGGCTGGACAGGCTCTGCGGCGGTTCAAAACAATACGAGGAAAACTGCGCTTTCCATCCCCGACACTCTGAACGACCGAGCCCTGAGGCGATTAGGCATCAGAATTCCGGCCTCCGATACTGTCAGAGTTGACAGGTACCCCAAGGACTGCGATGGGCACGGACACCCCTGGCTCACCCGCAGGGCCGCCTGGATCTGTCGATTTATCAAAGAGTTGAACGCGGACTTTTATCGAAATGCCTCAGCGGCAAGGGACAGATGTCCAATGCCGCTCGGCGAAGAAAAAGCTGGAATGATGTTCAGGACCCGGCCAATCGCCACAACCGCGCAATGTCCCCTGCCCGCGACTTCAGCAAACGTGCTGCGTCGACACATGCATGTTCCAGACTCATCGGCCCCGACGGCAGCGCAAATGCCGCGTCGACACCCTGTTCATACATCTGTTCGTAGCCCTCACCCAAGGTGCCGGCAATGACAATCACCGGCACACCCTGCTGCCTGGCAATCTTCGCCACACCAAACGGCGTTTTACCGCGCAAGGTCTGCGCATCGAAACGGCCTTCGCCGGTGATCACCAGATCGGCACCCTGTACGATTTCCGACAGCCCGACCAGCTCCGCCACCACTTCGACGCCAGGGCGAAACTGTGCCTTCAAAAAGGCTTTGGCAGCAAAACCCAGACCGCCCGCGGCACCACTGCCGGGTTCATCACGCACATCTCTGCCCAACGCTTGCGCGCAGTGATCGGCAAAGTGCCCAAGGGCCTGATCGAGTTGTTGCACCTGATCCGGGGTTGCGCCTTTTTGCGGGCCGAAGATGGCCGAGGCGCCGTGAGGACCGCACAGTGGATTGTTGACGTCGGCGGCGATGTCGAAACGCACCTGCGCCAGACGCGGGTCCAGCCCTTGCGCATCGACACGCGCCAGTGCGCCGAGCGCCAAGCCGCCCGGGCTCAGGACTTGATCCTGTTCATCGAACAATCCCACGCCCAGCGCCTGCACCGCCCCGGCACCGCCGTCATTGGTCGCGCTGCCGCCAATCGCCAGAATGATGCGTTGAGCCCCGGCATCAAGGGCGGCGCCAATCAGTTCGCCGGTGCCGAAGGTGCTGCTGACGCACGCATCGCGCTGGGCCAACGGCACGAGTTGCAAGCCACTGGCTTCGGCCATTTCGATGATCGCGGTGTGGCTCTGTGGCAGCCAGCCCCAGGCGGCATCGACCGGCGCGCCCAGAGGGCCGCGAACGCTGGTGCGACGCAGTTCGCCGTCACACGCGGCCAGAATCGACTCGACGGTCCCTTCCCCGCCGTCGGCCATCGGGCATTTGATCAGTTGCGCGTCGGGCCACACCTCGGCCAGCCCGAGGGCAATGGCATCCGCCACGCCCTGGGCGCTGAGGCTGTCCTTGAACGAATCGGGGGCGATGACGATTTTCATGGGTATTCTCCAGGTCCAATGCCGCCATGCTGCCAGCCTGCCTGAATAATAACGCCGGTCCGCTGCACAAGTGGCACCGGCGTTTATTGTTCATTCCCACAAAACCCTCAACCTTGTGGGAGATAGGGGGGGACTGGATTTTCAGATCACAAACCGCGCCACCATCGCATTCAGATCCACCGCCAGGCGCGACAGTTCGTGGGTCGCGGCGCTGGTCTGGTTGGCGCCCGCCGCCGACTGGGTGGCCAGGTCACGAATGTTGACCAGGTTGCGGTCCACTTCGCGCGACACCTGGGCCTGTTCTTCGGAGGCGCTGGCGATCACCAGGTTGCGTTCGTTGATCATATGGATCGACTGGGTGATCTGCTCCAGCGCCACACCGGCAGCGCGGGCCATTTCCAGGGTGTTCTGAGTGCGCTGGTTGCTTTGCTGCATCGACGACACGGCTTCGCCTGTGCCGTTCTGAATCCCGGCAACCATCTTCTCGATTTCCTGAGTCGATTGCGCGGTGCGATGGGCCAGCGCCCGCACCTCGTCCGCCACCACAGCAAATCCGCGCCCGGCTTCACCGGCACGGGCCGCTTCGATGGCGGCGTTCAAGGCCAGCAGGTTGGTCTGTTCGGCGATGGCGCGAATCACGTCCAGCACCTTGCCGATATCACGGCCCTGCGCGGCCAGGCCTTCGATCATCAGCGAGGTGTTTTGCACGTCGTGGGTCATGGTCTGGATCGCGCCCACGGTTTCCACCACACGGTCGCGACCTTCGCGCGCGGCCTGGGTCGACTGGTTCGACGCTTCGGAGGTGGACACCGCGTTGCGCGCCACTTCTTCCACCGCGGCGGTCATTTCGTTGACGGCGGTGGCAGCCTGTTCGATTTCGTTGTTCTGCTGCTGCAAGCCACGGGACGCTTCTTCGGTGACCGCGCTCAATTCTTCAGCGGCAGCGCCCAGTTGCGTGGCGGAACCGGCGATCTGCTCAACGGTTTTACGCAGGTTGCCCTGCATCACCGACAAGGCGCCGAGCAGGCGAGCCGGTTCGTCGGTGCCGTCGACTTCAATGGCTTTGGTCAGGTTGCCGCCGGCAATGGTTTGCGCCGCCAACACGGCACGGTTCAGCGGGGTGACGATGCTGCGGGTCAGCAGCCAGGCCAGCAACACGGTGGCCAGCGCCGCGAAGATCGAGACCGCGATAATGCCGTTGGTGGCAAACGCGTACTGGTCCCTGGCGTCCTCGTCGGCGGCCTTGGCGCCTGCCTTGTTGATGGCGATCAACTGGTTGAGCTGGTCGCCCATCAGGTCGGTGCCGTCCTTGATCCGCGTATTGATCAGGGTATGCATCTCCTCGACCTTGTTCTGGTGCGACAGGTCCATCATGTCGCGCTGGGCTTGCAGGTAAGTTTCCAGGGTGGCGGCAAAGGTCTTGTACAGCGCCGCCTCTTCGTCACCTGCCGGCAACGCCGCGTAGCTGGCCTGAGCCTGTCTGGCCTTGTCCACCAGCACGGCGATGCGCGAATCAGCGTCCTGCAAACTGGCGGTATCGCGATTGATCAGGATGCGAAACGAGAGAATGCGCAGGCGCAGGACGTTTTCGGTGATGTTGCCCAGAAAACCGACGCTGGGCAGTTGATTGCTCTCCATGTCGATGGACGCCTGGCGGATGATCGACATGCGATTCACCGCAAACACGCCCAGCACCACGACCAGCAAGGCGATGAAGGCGAAACCCAGGAAAGCTCGAGGCGCGATATTCAGATTACGCAGGGACATAGGATGATCTCGGTGATTGAGGCTTCGAGCATCCTTGCAGTGAACGCTGGATAGCGGGCATGGCGCCGGCCGAATCAGCTTCGCGCCACAAATCAAACAGATTCGTGCGCGCCTGATCACGTTATCGGCCGGGCTTTAGTTTTTTTGCGGGCAAAGTAGAAATATATTTCAAGACGTTACAACTGTTTCAGCCATGAAACACATGTCTGGATGTGGATACATATCTGCCTGTGCACACACGACCTGTGGCGAGGGGATTCAGGAGTCAGGTTTCACAAACTCAAGGCTCGGTCTGGGGCAGCAACTGCACCCCCAGATACAACGCCAGCATCCCGTCCAACCTCAGCGGGTCAACACCGCTGAGTTCAGCAATGCGCTCCATTCGATAACGCAGGCTGTTGCGGTGAATCCCCAACGCCTCGGCACAGGCCTGGCTCTGGCCGTCGTGTTCGCACCAACTGCGCAAGGTCGCCAGCAGTTGGCCGTTGCCGTCCTTGGCGATGACTTTGCGCAGCGGCTTCAGCAACTCGTCCAGCGCATCATCGTTGCGGTGGCGCCAGAGCATCACCGGCAAGCGATAGCGATTGAGGATCAGCAGGCGCGAACGCGGCAGCACTTCGCGCCCATACGCCAGCAAATCGCCGACCCGCCGATAACAGCGGCGCAGCCCCGCCAGCCCATCGGCCTGCCCGCCCACGGCGATGCGCAAAATGCTCCAGCCCAGGCCGTCGAGTTTTTCCAGCAGGCGGTCATGCTCGATCGCCTGGGACGCCGGGCGACACCACAGCAACGAGGACGTGGCGCAGCTGACACACCAACTGTCCGGGTAACGCGACGTCAGCCAGGCACTGAGCGCCTCGACCGTCTGCCCCGGTCCCTGTTCAGGGCTCAGCTCGAACAGATACGGCACCCGGGTCAGTTGCGGCTTGAGCCCCAGTTGCTGCGCTTCGTCTACCAGTCGCGGTGAATCGCCGTCTTCGCCCAACAGCAACGCCAGCAGGTCATCACAGCGCTGGCGTCGCCATTGCTGCTCGGCCTGTTGATTGCGCTGGCCCACCAGCATCTCGGCGGTCATGCGCACCAGTTGCGCGTAGGTGCGCAGCTGTTCCGGCTCGCCGGTAATTCCCAATACGCCGATCAGCCGTTCATCAAGCAGCAGCGGCAGGTTGATCCCCGGTTGCACGCCCTTGAGATGGATTGCCGTCTGCGCGTCGATCTCCACCACCCGCCCGTTGGCCAGCACCAGTTGCGCGCCTTCGTGGCGGGTGTTGATCCGCTCCGGCTCACCGCTGCCCAGAATCAGGCCCTGGCTGTCCATGACGTTGACGTTATAGGGCAGGATGGCCATGGCCCGGTCGACGATGTCCTGAGCCAGGTCGTGATCGAGTTCGAACATAGGGGTTATCCTTGATAACGAGGTGGGACGGGTTGTTCACCCGCACAGGCCTTGGCGGCAAACCCTGTGCTCAGGCACAAAGACAAGCACCCAAGGGCTGGCCGAGACTCACAGGGCGATCAACGTTACCCTTGCATCGCAAAAAATCATAATAAAGAGAGAGCCGCCATGTCACAGAGCGCCGTAGAGTCCCAGGCCATCGCTGACGATAAAAACGCCGTCTATAAACGCATCACCCTGCGTTTGATCCCCTTCATCTTCATCTGCTACCTGTTCAACTACCTCGACCGGGTGAACGTCGGATTTGCCAAGCTGCAGATGCTCGACGCGCTGAAGTTCAGCGAAACCGTGTACGGCCTCGGGGCCGGGATCTTCTTCATTGGCTACGTGCTGTGCGGCGTACCGAGCAACCTGGCCCTGACCAAATTCGGCCCGCGACGCTGGATCGCGCTGATGATGATCGTCTGGGGCACGTTGTCCACCTGCCTGCTGTTCGTCACCACACCCACCGAGTTCTACACCTTGCGCCTGTTCACCGGCGCCGCCGAAGCCGGGTTCTTCCCTGGCGTGGTGCTCTATCTTTCGCAGTGGTTCCCGACCTTCCGTCGTGGCCGCATCATGGCGCTGTTCATGTCGGCGATCCCGGTGTCCGGTTTGCTCGGCAGCCCGTTCTCCGGCTGGATTCTCAACCACTTCGCCGCCGGCCATGGTGGTTTGGCAGGCTGGCAGTGGATGTTCCTGCTGCAAGGCATCCCGACCGTGATTCTCGGTGCACTGGCGTATTTTCTGCTCAGCGACAGCTTCGCCAACGCCAAGTGGCTGACCGCCCACGAGCGTTCGGTACTGCAAGCCGACCACGCCGAGGACCTGGCCAACAAGCCGAAAACCACCACCGATTCGCTGCTGGCGGTGTTCAAGAACCCGGCGATCTGGGCGTTTGGCCTGATCTACTTCTGCATCCAGAGCGGTGTGTACGCGATCAACTTCTGGCTGCCGTCGATCATCAAGAACCTCGGTTTCAGCGACAACCTGGTGATCGGCTGGCTCAGTGCGATTCCGTATCTGCTGGCGGCGGTGTTCATGTTGCTGGTGGGTCGTTCGGCGGACTTGCGCAAGGAGCGTCGCTGGCACTTGGTGGTGCCGATGCTGATGGGCGCCGTCGGTTTGCTGATCGCGGTGAACTTCGCCACCACCCCGGCCATCGCCATTCTCGGCCTGACCATTGCCACCATGGGCGCCCTCACCGGCCTGCCGATGTTCTGGCCGGTGCCGACGGCGCTGCTCAGTGCCGGCGCGGCGGCGGGCGGGCTGGCGTTGATCAACTCCATGGGGCAGATGGCGGGTTTCCTCAGCCCGTACCTGGTGGGCTGGGTCAAGGACAGCACCGGCTCGACCGATGCGGCGCTGTATCTGCTGGCGGGGGTGATTGTGTGCGGTAGCTTGCTGGCGCTGCGTATGACCCGTACTTTGCGCGCCTGATCTGCTCTCATGTGGGAGCGAGCCTGCTCGCGAATGCAGTGTGTCAGCCAGCCTTGATCTGTCTGGCACGCCGTCTTCGCGAGCAGGCTCGCTCCCACAAATAGGTGTGTGCATGGACTGATATTCCGGTTGCCCAAAGTCACCCTTCTGGTATCTGATTGACGCTTTCCCACCGGCAAAAGGAATTCGTCATGAGCTACCGCACGCTGGGTCATTCGGGCCTGCAAGTGTCCACCCTGACCCTGGGCACCATGATGTTCGGCGAACAGACCAGCACCGAAGATGCCTTGCGGATCATCGACAAGGCCTGGGACCAGGGCATCAATTTCATCGACACCGCCGACGTCTACACCGGCGGGCGCTCCGAAGAAATTGTCGGCGAAGCGATTGCCGGTAACCGCGACGAATGGGTGCTGGCCACCAAAGTCGGCTTCGGTCCGGCAGACGGCGTGCCGAATCGCAGCGGCCTGAGCCGCAAGCACATCTTCAATGGCATCGACGCCAGCCTGACCCGCCTGGGCACCGACTACATCGACCTCTATTACCTGCACCGCGAAGACCACAACACACCGTTGGAAGTCACTGTGTCGGCCATCGGCGACCTGATTCATCAGGGCAAGATCCGTTACTGGGGCCTGTCCAACTACCGGGGCTGGCGCATCGCCGAAGTGATTCGTGTGGCGGACAAACTGGGCGTGGACCGGCCGGTGATCAGCCAGCAGCTCTACAACATCGTCAACCGTCAGGCCGAGGCCGAACAGATCGCCGCCGCCCAGGCCTATGGCCTCGGCGTGGTGCCGTACAGCCCGCTGGCCCGTGGCGTGCTCAGTGGCAAGTACGCGCCAGACGTCAAACCGGACGCCAACAGCCGCGCTGGTCGCCACGACAAACGCATCCTGGAAACCGAATGGCGGATCGAGTCGCTGCGCATTGCCCAGCAGATCCAACAGTACACTCAGGGGCGTGGCGTCGGCATCGTCGAATTCGCCATCGCCTGGGTGCTGAACAACAGCGCCGTGACCTCGGCCATCGTCGGACCACGCACCGAAGAACAGTGGGACGCGTACACCAAGGCGCAGGCAGTGCGGATCACCGCTGAAGATGAGGCATTCATCGATTCGCTGGTGACACCGGGCCACGCCTCGACACCGGGCTTCAATGACGTGAGCCACTTCGTGTCGGGCCGCACTCCCCGCACCACCTGACACCCAAAATCCCCAATGTGGGAGCGAGCCTGCTCGCGAAAGCGGTATTACATTCAACATCAATGTTGGCTGATACACCGCTTTCGCGAGCAGGCTCGCTCCCACAAGGGATGATGTGTCTGGCAGAAGTCTGATATTGATCAATCAGACAATATTCCCCAGCAAAACCACGTATCCTCCGCCCCCCGTTTCACGTTCAACCCCGCGAGGACAGTTTGTCTAAAGGTATCGCTTTATCGGTCACGGCCTCGGTGCTGTTTGCCGTCATGTATTACTACACCTCCCTGCTCGCCCCGTTGAGCGGCGTGGAAATCTTTGGCTGGCGCATGCTACTGACCGTACCGTGCATGACCGTGTTCATGGCGGTGTCCGGCGAATGGCGGCGCGTGGTCGAGATCCTGCGCCGCTTCGGCGGCCAGCCGAAACTGCTGCTGACGCTGATTGCCTCGTCGGCGTTGCTGGGTGTGCAGTTGTGGCTGTTCATGTGGGCGCCGCTCAACGGCCACAGCCTGGACGTGTCACTGGGGTATTTCCTGCTGCCGCTGACCATGGTCCTGACCGGGCGGCTGGTCTATGGCGAGCGCCTGTCCTACCTGCAAAAAGTCGCCGTGTTCTTCGCCGCCCTCGGTGTGCTGAACGAGTTGTACCGCGTGGGCAGCTTTTCCTGGGCGACCCTGCTGGTTGCCATCGGTTACCCGACCTATTTCGTGCTGCGCCGCCACCTGAAGACCGACAACCTCGGCGGCCTGTGGCTCGACATGACCCTGACCCTGCCCGTCGCGTTCTGGTTCGTGCAGAGCGGCGCGCAGGGCTTTGGTGTGTTTGATCAACACCCGTGGCTGTCGCTGCTGATCCCGTTGCTCGGCATCATCAGCGCCTCGGCACTGGTGGTCTACATCATCGCCAGCCGCCTGCTGCCGTTCAGCTTGTTCGGGCTGCTGAGCTACGTCGAACCGGTGCTGTTGCTCGGCGTTGCGTTGTTGCTGGGGGAAAGCATCAAGTCGGGTGAATGGCTGACCTACATTCCGATCTGGATGGCCGTGGTGGTGCTGGTGTTCGAGGGATTCAAACACCTGATGCGGCATCGCCGGCCTTAAGCCATACCCCAAACAAATAGGGGAGCAGGCTTCTGTGGCAAGGGCGCTTTTGTGGCGAGGGAGCTTGCTCGCGCTTGAGTGCGCAGCGCTCACAAGATTTTGGGGCCGCTTCGCAGCCCAGCGCGAGCAAGCTCCCTCGCCACAAAAGTCCGCTCCCACAGTCGTTTTGTGGTGTTCAGGCGACTTCGGTCAACACCTCAGCCTCAAGCTCGCGCACCAACGGCAATACCCGCTTGCCGAAATACTCCACCTCTTCCTGGAAATGCAGGAACCCCGCCAGCACCAGGTCCACGCCCACGGCCTTCAGCGCGACGATGCGTTCGGCTATCTGCTGTGGTGTGCCGATCAGGTTGGTCTTGAAGCCGTCGTTGTACTGCACCAGGTCCTCGAACGTCGATTTCGCCCAGTTGCCCTCGCCTTCCGGTGACGCCCTGCCCGCCTGTTTCGCCGCGTCGCCAAAGGCATTCACCGCCTCCGGGTCGGCCTGGTCGATGATCTGCGCCAGCACCGCCCGGGCTTCTTCTTCGGTGTCGCGGGCGATGACGAAGGCGTTCACCCCGACTTTCACTGAGTGGTTGTTCGCCGCCGCCTTGGTCCGGATGTCATCGACCTGGGCCTTGATGCCTTCGGGCGTGTTGCCGTTGGTGAAATACCAGTCCGACACCCGCGCCGCCATGTCCCGCGCCGCGCGCGAGCTACCGCCCTGAAAGATTTCTGGCTGGCCCAACGGCTTGGGTTTCAGGCTGTAGTTGTCGAAGCGATAGAAATCACCGCGAAAGGTGAAGTTGTCCTGACTCCAGATACCTTTGAGCGAGCGGATGAATTCTTCGGAACGACGATAACGTTCATCGTGTTCCAGCCAGTGCTCACCAATGGCCTGGAACTCACCCTTGAACCAGCCGCTGACGATATTCACCGCCACCCGACCGTTGGTGAGTTGATCGATGGTCGCCAGTTGCTTGGCCGCCAACGCCGGTTGCCATGGGCCCGGCAGGATCGCGGCGATCACCTTGAGTTTGGTGGTAGCGGCCAGCAATGCATGGCTGAAGGCAACCGACTCGTGCTGGAACTCGGCACCGTAGCCGGCGGTGAAGCGGATCTGGGTCAAGGCATATTCGAATCCCGCCTCCTCGGCCAGTTGCGCCAGTTTGCGGTTGTAGTCGATGCCCCAGTGGGTGCGTTGCTCGATCTTGCTGACCACCAGCCCACCGCTGACGTTCGGCACCCAGTAGGCAAATTTGACGGCTTGCTGACTCATTTGGTGTGTCCTCGGGACGTGGGAAAGTGAGTGAGTCAGAGCAGCAAGCGTGCCAGTGCTGAATATTGAGGCGACAGAGATCCCTGTGGGAGCGGGCTTGCCCGCGATGAGGCCTGTAGATTCAACATCTCAGGCGGCTGACAGGGCGCCATCGCGGGCATGCTCGCTCCCACATTGGATCTGGGTGTGCCTGGGGCAATTTGTTGATGCTCTGTTGGCACACCAACAGTTCAAGCCCTGCCCGCCCTGAAAAACCCTGCAAACCCGGCGTTCCGCTGTCGGCATGGACCCTGCAATCCCCCCTGGCACACGCAACAACCCGCCACGGAGCCACCCCATGACCGAACACCAGATCATCAACCCGCTGTCCACCGGCACCGACTACGAAACACTCGCCGCCCGCTTCCGGCCGATTTTCACCCGCATCGCCGCTGGTGCCGTAGAACGCGAACACAGCCGCAGCCTGCCCCGTGAGCCGATCCAGTGGCTCAAGGACGCCGGCTTCGGCGCCGTGCGCATCCCGGTGGAATACGGCGGTGGTGGCGCCTCCCTGCCGCAATTGTTCGAGCTGTTGATCGAGTTGGCCGAAGCCGATTCCAACGTGCCGCAAGCCCTGCGCGGGCATTTCGCCTTTGCCGAAGACCGCCTCAATACCGCACCCGGCCCGGCCCGGGATGTCTGGTTCAAGCGCTTCGTGGCGGGCGACATCGTCGGCTGCGCCTGGACCGAAATCGGCAGTGTGGTGATCGGCGACGTCGTCACCAAAGTCTCGCCCCACGGTGATCAATGGCGGCTCAACGGTGAAAAGTTCTACAGCACCGGCAGCCTGTTCTCCGACTGGATCGACGTCTATGCCCAGCGCAGCGACACCGGCGGCGACGTGATTGCCGCCGTGCGCACCCGGCAACCGGGGATTGTGCAAAGCGACGACTGGGACGGCTTTGGCCAACGCACCACCGGCAGCGGCACTTCGCGGTTTATCGACGCCGAAGTGGACGCGGAGAACATCATCGATTTCGCCAGTCGTTTCAAATACCAGACCGCGTTTTACCAACTGGTGCTGCTGGCAACCCTGGCAGGCATTGGCCGCGCCGCATTGCGCGACGTGGCGCAGCAGGTGCGCGAGCGCAAGCGCATCTACAGCCACGGCAATGCCCCACATGTCAGCCAGGATTCGCAAGTGCAGCAGGTGGTCGGTGAAATCGCCGCCCTGGTGTATGCCGCCGAGGCCAGCGCGTTGAAGGCTGCGCAACCAGCGCAACGGGCGTATCTGGCGCGGTTCTCGGGGGATGAGACGCTGGAACGGGCCGCGAACGTGGCGGCGGAAATCGAATCGGCCAAGGCGCAGGTGGTGGTGTCGGCATTGATTCAGCAGGCGACCAGTGAATTGTTCAATGCGCTGGGGGCGTCCGACATTCGCCAAGGCAAGGCGCTGGACCGGCATTGGCGCAATGCGCGGACCGTGTCTTCGCATAATCCGGTGATCTACAAGGCGCGGATTGTCGGGGATTGGGCGATCAACGGGACCGAGCCGCCGTTTGTGTGGCAGATCGGCAATGGACCTGAGCGCAAGTGATGTGTCGTCAGCGCTGACCCCATCGCGGGCAAGCCCGCTCCCACACTGGACTTGCGTCGTACACAAAATCTGATCACGACACTAATCTCCTGTGGGAGCCGGGCTTGCCCGCGATGAGGCCAGACGGGGCACCGCAAACCTCTGGACTGACCCCATCGCGGGCAAGCCCGCTCCCACACTGGACTTGCGCCGTACACAAAGTCTGAGCACGACACTAATCCCTGTGGGAGCCGGGCTTGCCCGCGATGAGGCCAGACGGGTCGCCGCAAACATCTGGACTGACCCCATCGCGAGCAAGCCCGCTCCCACACTGGACTTGCGTCGTACACAAAATCTGAGCACGACACTAATCCCCTGTGGGAGCCGGGCTTGCCCGCGATGAGGCCAGACGGGTCGCCGCAAACATCTGGACTGACCCCATCGCGAGCAAGCCCGCTCCCACACTGGACTTGCGTCGTACACAAAGTCTGAGCACGACACTAATCCCCTGTGGGAGCCGGGCTTGCCCGCGATGAGGCCAGACGGGGCGCCGCAAACCTCTGGACTGACGCCATCGCGGGCAAGCCCGCTCCCACACTGGACTTGCGTCGTACACAAAATCTGATCACGACACTAATCTCCTGTGGGAGCCGGGCTTGCCCGCGATGAGGCCAGACCGGGCGCCGCAAACATCTGGACTGACCCCATCGCGGGCAAGCCCGCTCCCACACTGGACTTGCGTCGTACACAAAGTCTGAGCACGACACTAGTCCCCTGTGGGAGCCGGGCTTGCCCGCGAAGAGGCCAGACGGGGCGCCGCAAACCTCTGGGCTGACCCCATCGCGAGCAAGCCCGCTCCCACACTGGACTTGCGTCGTACACAAAATCGGTGAACCACCGCAATCCCCTGTGGGAGCCGGGCTTGCCCGCGATGAGGCCAGACGGGGCGTCGCAAACCTCTGAGCTGACGCCATCGCGGGCAAGCCCGCTACCACACTGGACTTGCGTCGTACACAAAATCTGAGCACGACACTAATCCCCTGTGGGAGCCGGGCTTGCCCGCGATGAGGCCAGACGGGGCGTCGCAAACATCTGGACTGACCCCATCGCGGGCAAGCCCGCTCCCACACTGGACTTGCGTCGTACACAAAATCTGAGCACGACACTAATCCCCTGTGGGAGCCGGGCTTGCCCGCGATGAGGCCAGACGGGGCGTCGCAAACATCTGGACTGACCCCATCGCGAGCAAGCTCGCTCCCACACTGGACTTGCGTCGTACACAAAGTCTGAGCACGACACTAATCCCCTGTGGGAGCCGGGCTTGCCCGCGATGAGGCCAGACGGGGCGTCGCAAACATCTGGACTGACCCCATCGCGGGCAAGCCCGCTCCCACACTGGACTTGCGTCGTACACAAAATCTGATCACGACACTAATCCCCTGTGGGAGCCGGGCTTGCCCGCGATGAGGCCAGACGGGTCGCCGCAGAAGCGGGATATGGGTAAGATGTCGGCCTCCCCGCAGCCCCCGCCGAATAAGCCGACACCATGCCTTTCGAACTCAGCGTTGACCTCACCACCCTGGCCATTTTGGCCTTCGTCGCTTTCGTTGCCGGTTTCATTGACGCCATTGCCGGTGGTGGTGGCCTGTTGACCACCCCGGCGCTGTTGACTGCCGGCCTGCCGCCGCATCTGGTGCTGGGCACCAACAAGTTGAGTTCGACCTTCGGTTCGGCCACCGCCAGTTTTACCTTCTACCGCCGCAAACTGTTCCACCCGAGGCAATGGGTCCACGCCATCGTCGGCACCCTGATCGGTGCGCTGACCGGCGCGGTGGTCGCGCATTACCTGCCGGCAGAGTGGCTGAACAAGATGCTGCCGGTGATCGTCTTCGGCTGCGGCGTCTACCTGTTGTTTGGCGGCACGCCGAAAGCGCCGCTGGACAGCGAGGCGCCGATCAAGAAGAAATGGCAATCGACCCAGGGCTTCGGCCTGGGTTTCTACGACGGTGTCGCCGGCCCCGGCACGGGCGCGTTCTGGACCGTCAGCAGCATGCTGATGTACCCCATCGACCTGGTGAAGGCCAGCGGCGTGGCCCGCAGCATGAACTTCGTCAGCAACATCGCGGCGCTGTCGGTGTTCGTGTTTTCCGGGCAAGTGGACTGGATCATCGGCCTGAGCATGGGCCTGTCAGTAATGGTCGGCGCGTTCTTCGGCGCACGCAGCGCAATCAGCGGCGGCGCCAAATTCATTCGTCCGGTGTTCATCACCGTGGTGCTGGGCCTGACCGTGCGGCTAGCCTGGCAACACTGGTTCAGCGTGACCTAAGCGCCGCGCCACGTAGACGTCGATCAGGTAACGGGCAATCGAGCGCGACGCCGGCAACGGCGGCAGTGCATGCACGTTGAACCATTGGGCGTCTTCGATCTCGTCTTCCTGACAGACGATGTCGCCACCGGCATATTCGGCATGAAACCCGAGCATCATCGAGTGCGGGAACGGCCAGCACTGGCTGCCCAGGTACTGGATGTTCTTCACTTCGATCCGCACCTCTTCACGCACTTCGCGAATCAGGCAGTCCTCGGCCGATTCGCCCGGCTCGGCAAACCCCGCCAGCGTGCTGTAGACCCCGGTGACAAAGCGTGGCGAACGGGCTAGCAGCACCTCGTCGCCACGGGTCACCAGCACGATCATGCTCGGCGAAATACGCGGGTAATAACGGATATCGCACGGCTGGCAATACATCGCCCGCTCCCGTGGCACCTGGGCCGTCGGCTGCCCGCAATTACCGCAAAAACGGTGTTCCCGGTACCAGGTGCCGATCTGCGCGGCGTAACCGAGAATCCGGTAAACGGTGTGATCGCCTTCGAGCATGAACGCCCGCAGGCCTTTCCAGTTGCAGCCCGGCACTTCGCTGTGGCTGCGTAACTCCAGCAGATAGACCGGCTCGCCATCGAGGTGGCCGATGCCGTGTTCGGCGAGAATCGACAAGTCCTGTCGCTTGAGCCATTCCCGGGGAAACAGCGCGCCGTTGTCATCGAACAGAAAACCTTCGGGGCTGCGTGCCACGGCCCAGCCGCCCGGTTGCTCGGTGTCCAGTACTGCAGTGGTCCAGCGTGAGGTCATGATCAATCAATCCAGAAATTCGGGTTTCTGTTTGCTCATATGGGCGGCCATGGCCACGCGCAAATCGGTGGATTGCAGCATGGCGGCGTTCCAGGTGGCGACGTATTCGAGGCCATCGTCAATGCGATGGTCGCGCATGTAGCTGATCATCTCTTTGGTGCCTGTGATCGCGATCGGCGATTTGCCGGCGATCTCGCGGGCAATGCTCATCACACCTTCGAGCAGGCTGTCGCGGTTGCTGTAGACGCGATTGACCAGGCCCATGCTGCGCGCTTCATCGGCACCAAAGTTGCGACCGGTGTAAGCCAGTTCACGCAGCATGCCGTCCCCGATGATTCGCGGCAAGCGTTGCAGGGTGCCAACGTCGGCGGCCATGCCAATGTCGATTTCCTTGATCGAGAATTGTGCGTCTTCGGCGGCGTAGCGCATGTCGCAGGCAGAAATCAGGTCGATGGCACCGCCCAGGCAATAACCCTGAATCGCCGCCAGCACCGGTTTGCGGCAGTTGTCCACAGCGTTGAACGAGGCTTGCAGGGCGAGGATCTTGCGCCGCAGCAGCCGTGCGTTGCGGCCGACGTCCTTGCCCAGTTCATTGGCCACGCCGGCCAGCATCATCAGGTCGATTCCGGAGGAGAAGTGCTTGCCGGCGCCGCTCAGCACCACCACCCGCACGGCGTCAGTGTTGTCGATCCACTGGAAAATCTCGATGATCTCGCGCCAGAACGCAGCGTTCATCGCGTTGATCTTCTCCGGGCGGTTGATCTGTACATGGGCGATGTTGTCGGCGAGTTCGACGGTGAACGCGGTGTACTCAGACATGGCAGTGATCCTTGACCGGGACAGAAAATGTGGCCCGAACTATAACAAGGCATCACGATGGGGAGTAAGGCAGTGGTTCGGCCAAATGCGGGACTGACGGTTGGTCTGTCGGTGTCTGTCATGACGCCTTCGCGAGCAGGCTCACTCCCACATTGGTTTTGGGATATGCCCACATTCTGTCTCAATCCCCAAATCTCCCTGTGGGAGCGAGCCTGCTCGCGAAGGCCGCACCGCCGGTCTACCCGCCCTTCACCACTACAAACGCCGACGTCACATAAGGCACGGTAATCAGCTCTTTGTCGCGTAAATCAGGCTCGGCAGCCACCAGCGCTTTCATCTGTTCATCGACCTTGTCGCGCTGCGCCTGGGGCAATGCGGCGATGAAGCTGGTTGACCGCACACGATTGAAAATCACATCCTCCGGCGAGCCGGTATGGCCATGGCCGAAATGCTGTGCCTCAAGTGGCCCGAAAGCCTTGTGCGGAAATGCCAGACGCCAGGCCCCGGTGTAAAATCGCGGGGTATCACCCTCCAGCGCATTGACGATGGCGTCCAGCTTCGGCACCCAGCCAACGCGGGTATCGCGCAAATTCCACACCAGCCCCAGCTTGCCGCCCGGCTTGAGCACCCTGGCGATTTCGGTCAATGCCTCTTTGCTGGAGAACCAGTGGAACGCCTGGGCGCAGACCACCACGTCCACCGATGCATCGGGCAACGGCAAGTCGGTGGCCGTGCCGTTCACCGCCAATACGTCCGGGAACGCGGCGGACAGTTTGTCCAGCATTTGCGGCACCGGTTCCACGGCAATCACCTGTGCCCCGGTGGCCACCAGCCGCCCAGTGAACTTGCCGGTGCCGGCGCCGAGGTCGAGCACGGTCTTGTCGTCGTCCAGCCCCAGGGTGCCAGTCAGCCAGTCGGCCACTTGCGGCGGGTAGTCCGGACGCCCGCGCACATAGGTGTCAGCGCTGGTCTTGTAACCCGCTGCCGCAGAATGATGGACGTGATTATTCATGACCGTGCTCCAGATCGACGACGATTGCTGTCGAGCATAGCGAACCAGGCTGTTCTTTCCCTGAACAGGGTTTCACAAAAAAATGAATATTTTTTCACGCTCAGGTGTTATCCCGACATCGACCATCAGAGTCACCTTTTGAGGATTGCCCATGAACACACTGAACCCTGATTCGCCAAGCCGTTATGACCGCCTCACCATGATTCTGCACTGGCTGACCGCCGCGCTGGTGATTTTCCTGTTCGCCAGTGCACTGACCTGGGACCAATTGGCCAAGGGCACGCCGTTGCGCAAGGATTTGCAATCGCTACACATTTCCTGCGGCATCCTGCTGGCGGTAATCGTCATGGGCCGGCTGCTCTGGCGCCTGACCCGTGGCCGGCATCTGCCACCGGTCAATCAGGGCGTCATGAACATACTGGCGAAAACTGCCCATCTGGCGCTGTACGCCTTGTTGCTGAGCCAGATCGTGCTGGGTTTTCTGTTTCGCTGGGCCCAGGCCGAATCGTTCAGCTTCTTCGGCCTGTTTGACGTGCCGACGCTGATGACCTTCGACAAGAGCATGAAATCGGTGTTCGGCGGCCTGCATGAACAGGTGGCCTGGGTCATCATCATTCTGGCCTGCGTGCACGCGATCATGGCCCTGGTCCATCACTACGGCCTGCGCGACAACACCTTGCGCCGCATGCTGCCCAGCCGTGATTCGAACTGACACACCACCCACCGTCGGAGCATCGCCCATGAACACTCGTCTCGCTGTGCTGACCGCCCCGCTGCTGCTGATCGCTGCGTTATCCAGTACCCACGTCTTCGCCCATGGCGACGATGACGAACCGGCCAAGCCCAATTGCCCCAAAGGCCAGGTCTGGGACACCCACTCGAAAAAATGCGTGCTGCAAACCAGTAGCCTGGTGCCGGACGCCGATCGCACCGATTACGCCTACAGATTGGCCAAGGACGGCCGATACGAAGAGGCCCTGGCGCTGCTCGACACCCTCAAGCAACCCGACACCGCCAAAGCCCTCAACTATCGTGGTTACGCCACGCGTAAACTGGGACGCACCGACGAGGGCATCGGCTATTACCTGCAATCGGTCAAGCTCGACCCGCAGTACGCACAAGTCCGCGAATACCTGGGCGAAGCCTATGTGATCAAGGGCCGGATCGACCTGGCGCAGGAACAGTTGCAGTACATCAAGTCGATCTGCGGCAGCACCTGCGAGGAATATCAGGACCTGGCCGAAGCCATCAACGATTCATCGAAAACCTGACACACCGAACGGACGGAGGTCGCCATCGCCAGCGATCAGGCATTTAGAGCAGAGTTGGGCCAGCACCTGGCGCGTTTGTGGCGCTATGGCCTGCTGCTGTCCCGGCAACGGCATGTGGCCGAAGACCTGGTGCAGGCCACTTGCGTGCGCGCGCTGGAACGCGCCGGGCAGTTCGTGCCCGGCACTCGTATGGACCATTGGTTGCTGAGCATTTTGCACTCGATCTGGCTCAATGAAGTGCGCGCCCGCCGCGTGCGTCAGGGTCAGGGGCTGGTGAATGCCGGCGATGCGTTGTCGTTCGACGGCGAACACGCGGCGCAAACCCATGTGCTGGCCGCGCAGGTCATCCGCCGCGTCGATGCCCTGCCCGAAGCCCAGCGCGAAACCGTGTACCTGGCCTATGTCGAAGGCATGTCCTACCGCGAAGTGGCCCAAGTGCTGCAAGTACCGATCGGCACCGTGATGAGCCGCCTGGCCACGGCGCGTCTGAAACTGGCCGAGTACCCGCCTCTGCAAGCCGTGCCGAGCAACACCACAGGAGAACGTCGATGATCGACCGTCCGCGCCCGACGCCCCCGACCGATGAACAATGGGTGGCGTACCTCGACGATCAACTCGACACCGCGCAGCGCAGCGGCATTGACGCCGCCGTCAGCGAAGACCCGAACCTCAACCTGCGCCTGCAATGGCTGGCCCGCAGCAGTCTGCCGTTCAAGGACGCGTACGATGAGCTTGGCCAACAGGCGCCGCTGGATCGCCTGCAAGGGATGCTCGACACCCTGCCCGACCCGGCCCGCCCGGCATTCGGGCGCCGCTGGTTTCTGGCAGCAGCGGCTGGCCTGGTGGTCAGCGGCGTGCTGGCGGACCGGTTGTTCCTTGGCTGGCAACTGAGCCAGCAAAAAACCAACTGGCGCGCTCTGGTGGCGGACTACATGTCGCTCTACGTGCCGCAAACCCTGGCCCATCTGCCCGGCGATGAAAGCGCACAACGGGCACAACTGCGCCTGATCGACGCCCGTCTGGGGCTGAACCTGTTGCCCGCGCAGCTGGTGCTGAAGGGCGCTGAGTTCAAGCGTGCGCAAATTCTTGAATACGATGGCGTGCCGATTGCCCAGATCACGTATCTGGACGCTGCCCACGGGCCGATGGCGCTGTGTGTCACCCGCTCCAACAGCGGCAGCCGGGCTGTTGCGGTCGAGCATCGACACGGCATGAATGTCGTGTACTGGGCGGACATGGAACATGCCTGGATGTTGATCGGGCGCAATCCAGTGGCGGATCTGCAAGACATGGCCAACGTCCTGAGAACTCGCCTTAGCGCATAGCCTGAGTTGCCACTATGCTAAGCCGTGCGCCCAATGCCGAACAATACACCGGTGGCGAGGGAGCTTGCTCGCGCTGGGTTGCGTAGCGGCCCCAAAAATTTTTTGTGAGCGCTGCGAACTCAAGCGCAAGCAAGCTCCCTCGCCACACGGTTTTCATCCTTGACTGACCGGCATTGCACAGCCATCCAGATACCTGTTTTTCCAGGGAGGAATCCACCCATGCCACATCAGCCTTCACTCCAGTCTTCACGCATCGCGTTGCTGGTTATCGACGTGCAGAACGACTTCATTCCCGGCGGCGAACTGGCGGTGCCCGGAGGTGACGTGATCGTGCCGCTGATCAATCGCCTCGGCGAGCGCTTCAAGCAAGTGATCATCGCCCAGGACTGGCACCCGCCGGGGCACGCCTCGTTCGCCCCCAGCCACCCGGGTCGCAAGCCTTATGAAGTGATTCAACTGCCCTACGGCGAACAAACCCTGTGGCCGATTCATTGCGTGCGCGACACCCCCGGCGCGCAATTGCATGCGGACCTGCACTTGCCCCATGCGCAGTTGATCATTCGCAAGGGCTGCAACCCGGACATCGACAGTTATTCGGCGTTCAAGGAAGCGGATCGCACCACGACCACCGGCTTGGCCGGGTACTTGAAGGAACGCGGTATCGACACGGTTTACCTGGTCGGGCTGGCGCTGGATTTCTGTGTGATGTTTTCCGCACTGGATGCCCGCACGGCAGGCTTCAATACGTTTGTGGTCATGGACGCGTGCCGAGCCATTGACCTGGACGGTTCGTTGGCGGCGGCCATCGACCGGATGCAAGTCGCTGGTGTGAACCTGATCGACTCGTCCTCTTTGTCCGGCTGACCGCCTCGCACCGTCATGACTCGAACCAGTCGCGCCGCTCCCGGAAGGTGTTGTGGATCAGCTCCACCAGCATCTGCACCTCGCTTTGCTCCCGGGAGTCGGCGTTGACCGCCAGCCACACCTGGCGCTGCATCGGCTCGGCGAACAACCCTGGCAAGGCAATCAGACCCCGGTCGTAGCGGCTCATGTAGGCGGGCAGCAGGCCGATGCAGGCGCTGCAACGGATCATCTCCAGCATCAGCTCATAGGAATGCAGCTGCACCACGCCGGCCAGACGTTCGTCCACCAGCGTATTCCACGGTCTGAAACTGTCGACCTGACGGTCCTGTTGCCATTGCACCAGCAGGAAATCGGCGAGGTCATCGACACTGTCGGGCCGGGCCGTGACCCGCGAATAGCGCTTGGCGATGTGCGGCAGATAATCCAGCCGGGCCAGACGCAGGGGTTTGCTGGTAGCAAAACTCGGCGCGGGTTTGGGCAGGTCGTCAGCGGTCAGCCACAGCACCACATCGGCGGTGATGGTTTGCAGCGCCAGGTCGCTGTCGAGGCTGATGATGTCCAGGCGCAGGCTGGCATTGCGCCGCAGCAGCGACACCAGATCGCGGCCAAGAATGTCATGCAGGATCGACTCGGCCACCGCCAGACGAATGATGGGCTGTTCGACCACCGGCAACTGCCGTTCACGGGCCAGGCTGGTCAGTTGCGCATGCAGTTGCTGACCGTCGCGGCTGAGGGTCAGCGCACTGCCCTGAAAGTTGAACAACGAACGTTGCAGACGCTCTTCCAGCAATGCCAGTTGTTTGCGCAGTTGAGTGGCCCGCACATTGAGACTGCGCGCCGCCTGCATGAAACAGCCACACCGGGCGCTGACCATGAAGTACTGCACCACCTCGTCCTCGATCCCGGCCACCACCGCCAGCCAGGTATCGCCCTTGACCTGAGGGGCACGATAATCGGTAACGCCCTGACGCCCCGTGGGTTCTATGAATGACATCGATGACTCCCTGTCGATCTTTGTTTATTGAACGTACGATCAATCCCTGTGGAAGCAGGCTTGCTCGCTCCCACATTGGTTTTGGGGGATATACCCACAATCTGTGTCAGTCCACACATCCCCTGTGGGAGCGAGCTTGCTCGCGATGACAATGTCGCATTCAACAAATCTATTGACTGATCCACCGCTATCGCGAGCAAGCTCGCTCCCACATTGGTTCGGTGATGAACCTGAAATTCTTGACCAAGCAGCGACAAGCCCTGTGGGAGCAAGCCCGCTCCCACAGGGGGTCGGCGGTGAATCCGTGGTTACAGTTTTTCCTCCAGCACTTTATTGAGCTCAGCCCCGTCGATGCTCAAGGTCGCGGTATTGAGCATGCCCTCCAGATAAGCCTTGGCAATCTGCTCCTGACGCTGGGCACGCAGGGCCTGTCGCAGGTGGTCACGCAGTTCATCGAGGGTGGCCACGCGTGTCGGTTGTTGCTCGGTCAGCTTGATCACATGAAACCCCGCCGCGCTTTGCACCGGGTCCGAGATCGCGCCCACCTTGAGCCGCGACACCGCGCCGCGCACCTCCGGCACCAGTTGCTGCAACGGTTGCAGGCCGTTATCGCCGCCGCGCTCGGCACTGGCGCGGTCCTGGGAATACTGCGTGGCCAGCGCGGCAAACTCGGCCGGTGCGGCCTGCGCTTTCTTGCTCAGTTCCGATGCCTGCTTGCGCACGCTTTCAAGATTCTGCGGATCATTCACCGCCAGAAAGATCTGGCTGACCCGGTACATCACCGGCGTCACCCAGCCCGCCTTGCCCGCTTCATACGCCTGCTGCAACTCGGTTTCGCTCGGGTAATCAGCCGGCACCTGGCTGACCGACTGCAAGTAGTCGCGAAAAACGATTTGCTCGGCCGCCAGGCGCGTTTGCTGTTGCACCTCGGGGCGCTGACGCCAGCCCTGGGCATCGGCCTGCTCCAGCACCGCTTTTTCCGCCAGCCGCGAGCGAATCCAGCCCTCCAGTGCACCGCGATTGTCGCGTAATTGTTCACGGGATTCGGGCGCCATGCTGGCGAGCAGGTTTTTCAACTCCTCAGGCGAAACCCGCTGATTGCCGAGGCGCGCCACCGCCGCCCCGCTCACATCCACTGCCGATGGTGTTGGCTGCTGAGCCGCAACCGGGTCGTTACCCGGTCGCAGCCCCAATGCAACAGCAACCACCAGCAGGGCCAGCGCACCGGCGCTGACCACTGCCGTGCTTTTTTTCACAGGGCGGGAACCTCTTGCGTGATGTCGGCCTGGGCCTGCAACTGCGCCGCGTTCTGACTGTACTCACGCAGGTAGACGATGAACTCCTGAAGCAGGCGATCCCACAGTTCCAGATTGCCCTTGAGGTGATCGGCACTGACGCCGGCCGCCACCACCACGTCCATTTCCATCACCAGAAACTCGCCCTGCACCGACAACCGGGCAAAACGGCGCGAGGCATTCCACAGTTCGGCGAGGCCGGCGGGCAATTCACCCTGCACGCGCAGCGCGCAACTGAACGTGAAGTCGACGTAGCTGCCCTGCTCCACCGCCGGATTGCCGAAACGCACCGCGTAGCCGATGCCCTGGCTGGCGCTGAGCAATTGCACGATGCCGTTCTGTTCGGTCTGGTTGACCCGATAACCCGCCGCCTGCAGCACGTCGGTCAGGGATTGTGGCGATACGTGGTTGATCAATTGAGTCATGAGTTCTTCCTTGGTAATCAGTGAGCGAGCGCCGCCTGCGGCGCGTCGAATTGCGTCTTGTAGAGGTCGTCGCCAAGGCCCTGGGCCAGTTCTTCGAACCTGACCCGCGCCGACCCGGCAAACGGTTGGCGAATCTTCATCACGTCACTGACGTCGATTTTTTCATAGGCCGTGAGAATCTCCTTGGCCACGCCATACATCTGCTGATTCTTGACCGAACATTGCTGCATTTGTGTGTCACGTTCAGCCAATTGCGCCTGAAGCTTAGACCGTTCTGCTTCTTTGGCACGGGCCATTACCAGCAGCTCGTCATAGGCCTTTTTGAACTTGCCGATCTGCTCGTTGCTGGCCGTCGCCTGCGCCTGGGCCTGACTGCGCAGGCTGTCGTGCCGGACGGCCAGTTGCTCGGCAACGCCACGGGCCTTGGCCAGCTCCGCGGTCAGTTGCCTGATCTGCGCCTGGGCGGTCTTGGCCTCGTTTTGCGCCGCCAGTTGCGCGGCGCTGGCCTGGGCCTGCTGGCTTTGCAAGGCTTGCAGCTGTTGGGTGGTGCTGCGCAGTTGCGTGCGCAAGCGCTCTTCCATGCCTTCGGCGCTGGCACCCTGAGCGAGCAGCAGCCCCAGCGTCAGCAGCGCAATGGTTGATTTCATCAGGCTCTCCCGGCGCTAGAAGCGCGTGTTGATTTCAAGCTGCAAGACATCGATGTCGAACGGCGCGCCGTACACTGCTTCGGAACTCAGCCAGCGGCCGGTGGCGTAGACGTTCTTCGCCAGGCCGTAATTGCCGCCGAGGAAATAGCCCTTGGCGTTGGTACCGCCGAGGTGGAACGAGGAGTCGTTGAAGCCGTCGGGCAAGGCGTCCGGCTGGATGTATTTGTAGCCGGCGAAGAAATTCCAGTCGCCTTGCTTCTTCAGCTCCAGCGCGCTGCCGAGGGTGAACTGCACCATCCACGCATTGGCGCCGCTTTCGATGTTGCCGCTGCTGTCGAGGTTGTTGACCAACTGGCCCGCCGCACGCTTGCGCATGTCGCCTTCGTCGTAACCGAGGTTGTGGATGTAGTTGCCCTGACTGCGCAATTTGAAGTCTTCAGGCAGGTCGGCGTCCCACACCAGGTTCAGGTCCAGCAGGTTGAACTCAGACGCAAGACCGACGAATTGCGGTTGCGGCGTGGTCGCCGGGTTGAGCGGATTCGGGGTGATGTCGCGCAGCAGGAACACGCTGTTGCCCTTCTGCATGAACGCCGCACGGGTGCCATCGGTGTCGCAGCCCGGCGCACCGGCCCAGGGCTCGCAAGGGCTGGAACGCTGGCCTTCGATATCGTCGAAGCGGTAATACGCCAAGGCGCCTTTCAAGCGGTTGTTGCTGTTGATCGCCCATTTGGCGCCGAGTTGTGCGCCGTACAGCCACTTGTTGTCGCTGCTTTCCTTGTCGAAGCCGTTACTGCTGGTGGTGTCGTTGGTGTACTCCACCGGGAAGGCGCCGACGGTGCCGAACACACCCCAGTCGCGGGTGATCCTGTGGTCGAAAATCGCCGCCACGCCGTCGAAATTGAGGTCTGGGGAATACAGCATGTCGGTGGACATGAATGGATTGGCGAAGCGCCCGCCGGTCAAGGTCAGCTCATCCGACGGCTTCCAGTTCAGGTAGCCCTGATCGAGCCAGATTTCTTTTTTGGCAAACCCGCCACCGAGGGTCTGGGTGGTGGACACCGGATTGTTGTCCGAGCCGGTGCCGATGCGGATGCCAGCGGTCCATTGCGGCGCAATCTCGGCTTTCATGCCGAGCCGCGCGCGCAGGCGGAACAGGTTCGAACGGTCTTCGCGGGTGTTGAGCAACGGCGGCAGGCTGGTGCTGCTGTTGGGGTTGACGTCGTACGGGCCGCTCTGGTTGAGCTTGGCGAAGTCGACGATTTCGTTGCTGTTGCTGCCCGAGTAGTAGCGCGATTCGTCGCGCAGACGGATGTCGCCGTCGAAGCTGATGCGCGAGACCCAGTCCGGAAACGTGTTGGGCTGTGCCCAGTTTTCCTGCTTGGCGGTGGCCATGACTTCGGCCTTGACCTGATCGCGGATCTGATCACGAACGGCTGCCGGAACGTATTGCACGCGCACATCGCCGGGTGCCGCTACCGGCCCTGCCGCCACAGCCGTGGGTGCACTGGCCGCCTGACGCGCCTGCGCCGCTTCATTCTGGGCCTGGGCGATCAGCGCGTCGGCCTTGTCCTGCTTCAAGATGCCCTGCTCGACCAGCAAGCGGATCAGATTGATCGTGGCGTTTTCCGAGGGCGCAGGGGCTGCCGCCGCTGCGTGCCCGGTCAGGGTCGCCATGACCATGCCGACCGCCAGGGACAATCGATTCACGTTGGAAATCATCTGCACACAACTCCTTATGGCAACGCTTTTAAATTCAGTTAACCCGGACGCCGCCCTTGCAGGGACAGGCGCACGGGCAAAGTCATGGAGGCCGGTGGCCGTTCACTCAAATGCGGCGCGGCGCGCAAGGCGGTCAGCACCTGTTCATCGACTTGCGGATTGCCGCTGGACTTGACCAGTTCGACCCGGGTGATCTCGCCGACGCTGCTCAGCCACACGTCGGTCTGTAGCGCGAACGCCAGGTTGCGCAGGTCGGGGTTCTCGCGCAGCACCCGCTGAAAGGTGAAGGCCAGGAACTGGCTGTAGGTGCCGTTGCCGAGGCGCCCGCCACCCGCTCCGGCCATGCCGCCGCCCTTGCCGGCGCCGATGTTGAAGGCGTCGTTGCCGGACTGTGCATCGCCGTCCATTTGCATCGGGTTGGCCAGATCGTCGGCAGGCGATGGCGGTGCCTGTTCCTCCGGCTTGACCTCTTGCGGTTCGGGGGTCGGTTCAGGCTCGGCGATTTTTTCTTCGACGACTTTTTCCGGCTCCGGTGGTTTCTCCGGCGGTGGAGGGGGGGGTGGCGGCAACGGAATGATGGTCGGCACCTTCGGCGCTTCACGGCGGATGCCGCTCATGTCGTTGGCCCATTGCCAGAGAAACCACGCCGCGACGGCGCCAATCAGCAAACCGGCGCCCCACTTGGCGACGCGCACGGCAGCGCTCTTGCGCACCGGTAACGGGTTGATCGGGAGGTGTGCGGTCATGGTCAGCCCTGGCTCGGTTTGCCGGTGACGAGACCGACCTGGGACAGTTCCAGACGGCGCAGCAGGTCCAGCACCTCGATGACTTTCTGGTACTGCACCGTGGCGTCGCCGCGCACGATCACCGGAAAGTCCGGGCTCTGGGCTTTCTCGATGCGCAGGCGGTCTTCCAGCTCGGCCAGGGTCACCGGGTAGGCATCGAGGAACACCTGACCGCCGTCGTTGACCGAAATCGCCTTGGTCTTGGCTTCGGACAACGACACCGACGCGCTGGCCTTGGGCAGGTTGATCTGGATGCCCGACACCTGCGCGGTGGCGGTGAGGATGAACATCACCAGCACCACCATCAGCACATCGACCAGGGGCGTGATGTTGATGCTGTCCACCGCGGCATCATCGTCATCGTCGTGGGAGGCGTTTACGGAAGCCATGTGCGTGCTCCTCAGGCCGGTAAGGATGTGTTGGTGTGATTGCCACGGCGGTGCGCCGCTTCGCTGAACTGGCTTTCGCCATGCATCTCCGCCAGCCGGGTGATGAACTCGTCGACGAACACACGCATGTCGGCGCTGACTTCCTTGTTGCGGGTGATCAGGCGGTTGTAGCCGAACAGTGCCGGGATCGCGACGAACAGGCCCATGGCCGTGGCGAGCAACGCGGCGGCCATGCCGGGCGCGATGGCGTTGATGTTCACGTCGCCGGCCATGGCGGTGCCGAGGAACACCACCATGATCCCCAGCACGGTGCCGAGCAGCCCGATGTAGGGGCCACCGGCAATCGCGTTGGACAGGGTCGAGAGTTTCGAACTGAGCGCCTGATTTTCGCGGGTGCGCACCCCGTCCATGGAGCAGCGGATGGCTTCGATGGTTGCCGCCGACACCGATGAAGTGTCGGCGCCCTGCTCGCGGCGGGTGCGGATTTCCTTGACCGCCACCAGGTACAGGCGCCACAGGTTCGAGTGCTGCAAGCGCTGGGCGAGGTCCTGGTCGTCGGCGAACATTTCCAGACGCGTGCCGACCTTGGCGAACTGCTCGCGAAAGCCCTCGTTGGCAGCACTGACGCGGCTGACCATGCGATTCTTGCGAATCATGATGACCCACGACTGGAACATCATCAGCACCAGCACGGCGATGATCACCCAGGCGTCCATCGGCACCGCGTTGAGCAGAAAACCGAGGCTGCCGAAACCGTAGCCGGACTGTTGTTCATCGACGCCGTAGGCCACCAGTTTCGATTCGGCGCCTTGCGAGTTGGCGTCGGCCAGCAGCAATGGCGCCGGGCGCGCGACCTTGGACAGGCGCAGTTCGTCCATCGCGCCGGTAAACGGCAAGTAGGCGCTGGCGGACAGATCGGCACCGATGGCCATGACCGAGTTGAATGCCGGCATCGCCACGGCCAGGCTCGCGGTTTCGCGACCGTTGACGTACAGCGACACCTTGCTGCCTTCGGCGCTCAGTGCCAGGTGCTGCCATTGGCCGGGGTTCAGCGGCTGCGTCGACACCGCCCGCTGGCCGTCGATGTCCACGAACGGCATGCCCTGATTCAGGCCCAGCAACAGGCTGTGTTCGCCTTCACGACGGGCCAGCACTAGCTGCTCGCCATTGGCCTGATCCACACGCAGCCAGGCGCTGAATGTGAAGGCACTGCCGGCGTTGTGTTGCAGCGACGGGCTGGCGGGCAACAACAGCGGCTGGCCGCTGAACTGCAAGGCGCGGCCGATCACGCCATCGATGCTCGCGCCGGTGGCACTTTGCGCGGTGTTGCCGTAAGCGGTGGTGTCTTTGGCCGGGGTGCCGTTGGCGCCGTCCAGGTGATAAATCGCGGTGTAGTTCGGGTCGAACGTCAGCTGCCCATTGCCAGTGGCCGGGGCCTTCTGGTTGCCGTAGTACATCCAGAGGTCCTGACGCTGACCGCCCTCGACTTTCGGCACATCGACCCAGATCAGCGCCATGCCCATCAGCGGGTCGAAACTTTCAATCTGGTGGTTGAGCACCGTCTTGTCATCGGCGGCGACGAAGCGCAGGTCCGAGCCGTCTTCCTTGACCCCGTCGAAGGTGAAGTTGCCGGTGTGCAGGCGTATCAGCAGCGCCGTGCGCCCCAGTGCCTGGTTGATGCCGGCGCCCTGGGGCGTGGTATCCACGGCTATCTGCTTGCGGTAATGCCAGTCGTCCTGCCACCAGGCCTGGGCGGTGGCCGGGAGCACGAAGCCCAGGCAAATCAGGAATGCGATGAAGAGGCGCTGCATGAACATGCTCCTTTTTAGAATGTGGCCTGAAGGTTGAAATGCAGGCGCGAATCGTGTTTCTGCGTGTTCGGCCCATCGAGCAGCGGATAGCCCCAGTCCAGGCTGCCGGACAGCCATTTGCTCAGGCTCGCGCGGGTGCCCAGGCCAATACTGGCCAGGGCGTAATCGGCGTCCTGATCGGGCAGTTCGTCTCGCAGGTACAACTGGGCGCCTTCGGCGAAGGCGTAGAAACGCCACTCCTGAACGTAGGTGCCCAGGTACTTGGCCAGTGATGGCGTGCGCAGCTCCTGACTGAGCAGCACGCCGTCGTCGCCCGTGCGTTCGGCGGCCAGGTAGCCGCGTACCGACGTCGCGCCGCCGGCGGAGAATTGCTCGTTGGAAACCAGCGGCCCGGATGCCAGCTGGAATGCGGCTTTGCTTGCGGTCTGCCAGTCGTTGGTGAAGGTGTAAGTGAAACTGCTGTCACCCTTGAGCACGGCGAAGCTGGGACTGGCGCGGTAGCGTTTGTAGTCGAAATCCTGGTCGGAACTGCCGTAGCCGAACAGGCTGCGGGTGCCTGCAACCAGGCTCAGGCCGAGGCCCAGCTGGGTGTTCTCGGTGTAGTGGAAGCCGTTGTAGGCGAAGGTGAACGGCGCGTATTTGAGCGGCACCTTGTCGCTTTCGCCGCCCAGGGTCAGTTGCTCGTCGAAGTCCTTGAAATCGATACCGGCAGACAACGAGTTGGACCAGTTGCCAGCGGACGGCAGCGTGTAGATCGCCGACACCCCGTAGGAATGGCCCTTGCCCAACACGTTGCTGCCGCCAATGGTGGCGACGTTGCTGTCGGACTGGTAACCGGAGAATTGCAGGCTCCAGCGCTCGCTCAGGGGCGCGGTATAGGCGCCGGACCAGACCTTGGCATTGTCGGTGTCTTGCGGGGCGGTGAAGAAGGTCAGCGAGATGCTGTGGCCGAGCTGCCAGAGGTTGTTGTAGCCGAGGCTGGTGACGGCGCGCAGTTTTTCGGTGTCGGCGCTGTAGTCGTTGTTCAGGCCGACGCTGGCCTGCCACGGGCTTTGGTCTTCAACCTGCAAATCCACGTCCATGGTGCCGGGGCGCTGGCCTTCGCGGACCAGCGGCATGACCTGCCGGCCCGGGGTCTTGTTCAGTTGTGCGAGTTCGCCCTGGACCTTGCTGAAATCCGGCACCTCGCCTTCTTTCAGCGCCGGCACGTCTTCGCGAATATCCACGGGCGAATAGTGTTTAGCGCCGACCACCCGCACCCGGCCGACTTTGGTTTCGCTGACGTGCAGATAGACGATGCCGTCCTCGACTTTCTGCTCCGGCAGCTCGACGAACACCGATTGATAACCGTGCGCCTGATAGGCTTTTTGCAACGCTTCACGGGCGCCTTCGATATCGGTCAGGGCTTTTTGCGGGCCGAGAAACGGGTACACCGCTTCTTCAATGGCCCGGGCATCGAGCACGGTGTTGCCACGCACGAAGTACTCGTTCACATCGACCAGCCTGGCCGGAACGGCTTCGTCGGCCAGCGCCGGTTGCGCGCCCGCCGTCACCAGCAGCCAGCCCCACAGCGCCAGCCGTGACTTGAAAAGATGCTCCACACCACCCCCTGAATTCGCAATGACCGTCGCCGTCTGCACGGCGTTTGGCCCACTCAATTGCTGGCTGTCGAAGTCGCCACGTGTTTGCCCAGCCAGGTGTGCAACAGCGCGAAGTTCAAGGAGAACTCGGGCATTTGCAGCAAGGCACCGCAGAACACTTCGCCAATGATTTTCTGGATCAGTTGCACCGCCCGCGGGTCATTGAGCAGGGTGGCGATGTCGCGACTGAGGACATTGAAGCTCCAGACCTTCTGATTGAGGTCCAGGCCGACGAACCAGCGGAACAGCAGGTTGTAATTGAGCTGCTCGTAGAGCTGCTGCTCGCTGGGCACCGAATAGAGCAGTTGCAACAGCAGGATGTGCATCACGGTTTGCGGGGCGATGAGCATGCCGGGTTCAGCATTGAGGCCGTGCAGGACGTCGCGGTGTTCGTCCAGCAGGTCGTCGATCTGTGGGCGCAGCAGCACCAGCGAATGCCCCGGCGGGATGTAGCTGGACACTTCTTTCAAGGCGCCCTGCCAGTCATCCTGCGACACGATCCAGACCCACGGCGCGCCATAGCGATACACCGACACCGGCTTCTTGCGCGCGGCCTCGACGATCTTCGACAAGCGTTGATCGAGTTCCTGCATGCCCACTTTCGAATAGCGTTCCATAGTTCCCATCGCCTCACTCCCAGCTTCCCGCCTCGGCTTAAAAAAGTGGCCTTGCGGCCCCCTCAAGCGCTTCACATAGGCATGACGGGAAAGGCGATCGGCTACCGAACTTTTGTCATGAAAGCTTCATGTGGGGAGTGGGAGGTAGGCACCCGGATGGGTCTGGGAGAATACAAAGTTGGAGCTAGACAGAGATCCAATGTGGGAGCGAGCTTGCTCGCGATGGGGCAGTGTCAGTCACCATCATTGCCCAATGACCCACCGCTATCGCGGGCAAGCCCGGCTCCCACAGCTGGTCTTCAGTGAACATAAAATTGGTGTTCGGCACAGATCCAGTGTGGGAGCGGGCTTGCCCGCGATGGCGCAGTGTCAGTCACCATCCCTGCTGAATGACCCACCGCTATCGCGGGCAAGCCCGGCTCCCACAGTTGATCTTCAGTGAACATAAAATTAGCGATCCACACAGATCCTGTGTGGGAGTCGGGCTTGCCCGCGATGGAGCAGTGTCAGTCACCATCCTTGCCAAATGACCCACCGCTATCGCGGGCAAGCCCGGCTCCCACAGTTGATCTTCAGTGAACACAAAATTGGCGATCCACACAGATCCCGTGTGGGAGTCGGGCTTGCCCGCGATGGGGCCGTGTCAGCCACCATCACTGCTAATGACCCACCGCAATCGTGGGCAAGCCCGGCTCCCACAGGTGATCTTCAGTGAACATAAAATTGGTGCTCGGCACAGATCCAGTGTGGGAGCGGGCTTGCCCGCGATGGGGTCGGCACAGTCAGCACAGCATCAACTGAGCACCACCACCCCGCCCGGCAACTCGGTGCACTTGACCCCGTACGCATCCCGAATCAGCAATGCCACACCCGCCAGCTGATCCAGGCTGAACCGTGCCTGGACCTTGCGTTTGCCCACCTCGGTGTTGAGCAGCAACAACATGCCGGGGCGGTAGCGGTTGATTTCGTCGATTACCTGGCTCAGGGGCGCGTCGTTGAATACCAGTACCTGCTGGCGCCAGGCGATCACGTTGGCGGTGTCCACCGTTTGCGGGATGCCGACCTGCCTCGCGTCCCAGGTCAATTGCTGACCTTGCCCCAGACGAATGCTGCGCCCCTGAACGTCTACCTGCACCGCACCGGCCAGGCAGGTGACGCAGACACTCTGATCAATATTGCGCAGGTTGAAGCGCGCCTGGCTGGCACTCAACCACCCTGCCCCGGCCTGGACCCTGAGCGGCGTCTGGGCATGGGCCTGGACCTCCACTTCACCACTGAGCAACTGCAAATCCTCGCGCCCATTGCCCTCGTCACGACGACTGATACGAGTCTGTGTGTTGAGCTCCAGACTCACACCATCGCCCAGCTCAAACCGACGCTGTTCCCCCACCTCGGTGATGTAGTCAGCGCCGATACCGGAAAAACCACCCGGCACCGTGTAACGAACCAGCAAGAACGCCGCCGATGCCGCCACCGCGCCACCGAGAAACGCCCGCCGCCCAAAGTGCCGTGGCGCCTGCAATGTTTCGGCGGCCGGTTTCAGGCTCTGCCACAAGGCCTTGGTCTGTTCGAACGCTTGCGCGTGCTCGGCGCTCTGCTCGCACCATTGACGCAACGCCCGGGCGTCGGCAACGGTGGCGCGGCCCGAGGTCAACAGCAGCAACCAGTCCCGGGCTTCAGTGTGCAGCCGGTCTTGGGGCTTCGCCTCAGGGGGTGACAAACGAAAGATGTTCAAGCGCGGGGATACTCACGGATTGGTTCATTCTCTACTTTCAAGACGGTTTTCCCGCCCCGGGACCGAACCGCTGAATGACTTTTCTTTCAAGGCGGGCGGCGCAGTGACCCAGGGCGGCCTTGATTTCCTTCTCGACCATGCGTGTCGAGATGCCAAAACGCTGCGAGATTTCCAGGTGTGGCGCCTCTTCCAGACGCGCCGCGACAAAGATCTTGCGCCGCCGCGCCGGCAGCTCGTAAAGCGCCTTGAGCAGCGTCTGGATTTCCTTCTGGCCGCCCACCACCCGCGCCGGGTCCAGGGCGTCGTCGGACACTTGCAGCAGTTCTTCGATTTCACTGCCAGTGAGCAAACGTGCATCGGCCTGACGCCGGTCGGCGGCGATGTTCAGGGCCATGCGATAGAGATAGGCGTTGGGCTGGGCGATGTCCGGCGGCGCGTCCATGCGGTCGACACGCAAGTACGTCTCGTGCAGCACGTCGTTGGCCAGATCCTCCGAACCGAGACGGCGGCGCAGGCGCACCTTGAAATCGTCGTAGGACGTCAGGAACAGCCTGACCATCGAACTTTGTCCGGTGTCTTTCATCCCCCGGAAACTCCTTCCCGTTGTGTGCATTCCATGCGTTTTCCTGACGACTCCGGTAGCAAGAGCAAAGTCACCGGCTGGCGTAGCGAACTGGGCGCCGGCCGGTCGATGTCGAGGTTTCGTAAACTGTCCACCAGCACCGCATCGCGCTGAAAATCGCCTGTGGAACCGACCAGCCGGCTGTGTTGCACCACCCCGTCACGCCCGATCCACAGTTGCAGCAACGCCCGAAAACTGCCGGGGCGGGTCATTGGCCAGCGACACAGTTCGCGCTCGATGGCGGCCTGAATCGCTGTCGCATAACTGCTGCCGTGCAGCGAGGAGCTATTGTCCGCCAGCTCTTTACCAACGGGCACCTCGCGGACCTGCGCGACTTGCAAGGTGAACGCATCCTCTCGGGCGTAACGGGCCATCAAGCCGCTGCCGGCCAACAATCGATCCAGAGCGTCACCGGCACTCAGCGTGCCCTTGATCGCCACCGAACGCCTGCCGCGAGTCAACTGCCGGTCCACCAGCACCGCCATGCCGGTGGCGCGACTGAATCGATCGAGTGCCGTCGCCAACTCCTGGGCCGGGATATCCAGAGCCCTCGGCGTGCGCGAATCAGCAGGCGTCGCCCAGACCCAGGACGAGAGCGTCCAGCACAACAACACCAGGCAAAACCGACGAACCTGAGTGGATCTGGCGCTGCCTCGCTGCACGGCTGACGTACCCCTGAAAACCGCCATGCTGAGGCTTGTTTATGAATGTGGTGTGACGGCCGGTGCAAAAAAACCATCACGGGACGGTCAAGGGCTTTGCACTAGACTCGAACCTGAGCATGGCCCCGTCGGGCCGGCCAGGAGGCCTTTGATGAAATACCTGTTGAACGTAGCGGGCGGCGCGTTGTTGATGACAGCCGTGGGCATGGCGCAGGCGGCAGAGCCGTTGGGCTGCGTGGAGGTCAGTGTCGCGGGCTACAAGGCCCCCGATTACAACTGCCTGAGCCGGCAGATGGGCAACAACCCCGAGGGCACGGCGGCGGCGAAAAGCAATCAGGAGGCGCAGGATGTGCCCGTGGATAAACGACCACCGAATCAGCTCGGGCTGGCCACGCCGGCGGCGACCAGTACACGGATGGGCAGTACATTCGGGACGTCGGTAAAGCCGCAGCGGCCGGCGCCGGACAGCGCGACGTTGCCGTTGTTGGGCAGGTGATCGTTTGAGTCTACCGTAACGAACACAATCCCCTGTGGGCGCGAGCTTGCCCGCGATGGGGCAGTGTCAGTCGCCATCCTTGCTGATGACCCACCGCTATCGCGGGCAAGCCCGGCTCCCACAGGGTTCTTCAGTGAATACAAAAATTGGCACTCGGCAGCGATCCACTGTGGGAGCGGGCTTGCCCGCGATGGGGCCGTGTCAGTCACCATCCCTGCTGAATGACCCACCGCTATCGCGGGCAAGCCCGGCTCCCACAGGGTTCTTCAGTGAATACAAAAATTGGCACTCGGCAGCGATCCACTGTGGGAGCGGGCTTGCCCGCGATGGGGCCGTGTCAGTCACCATCCCTGCTGAATGACCCACCGCTATCGCGGGCAAGCCCGGCTCCCACAGTTGGTCTTCAGTGAACACAAAATCGGCGTTCTACCGCGATCCACTGTGGGAGCGGGCTTGCCCGCGATGGGGCCGTGTCAGTCACCATCCTTGCTGATGACCCACCGCTATCGCGGGCAAGCCCGGCTCCCACAGTTGATCTTTAGTGAATACAAAAATTGGCACTCGGCAGAGATCCAGTGTGGGAGCGGGCTTGCCCGCGATGGGGCCGTTTCAGTCACCATCCTTGCTGATGACCCACAGCTTTCGCGGGCAAGCCCGGCTCCCACAGGGATGTAGTCGCTCTCAAGAATCTCAATCACTGGGAACCTGCCGAAAACTCACCGCCAGCCGGTTCCAGCTGTTGATGGTGGTCACGGCCATGGTCAGGTCCACCAACTGCGCCTCATCAAACTGTTCCCGCGCCTGGGCATACACATCGTCCGGCACATGACTTTGTGCCAGCAGCGTCACCGCCTCGGTCCAGGCCAGCGCAGCCCGCTCACGGGGACTGAAGAACTCGCTGTCCCGCCAGACCACAATTGCGAACAGACGGCGTTCGGCTTCCCCCAGCCGCCGCGCATCCACCGAATGCATGTCGGTGCAAAAAGCACAGCCGTTGAGTTGCGAAGCGCGGACCTTGATCAGGTGCAACAGGCCCGGTTCGATGCTCAGGCTGCTGGTCAGGGCCTCCATGGCGATCATCGCTTTCATCGCCTTGGGCGAGGCGCTGTAGTAGTCAAGGCGCGGGTTCATTGGAGGTCTCGTTACACGAATAGGTGCCTGCACGGTAAACGCTGACAAAGGGGCGTTACAGATCCAATTCGGCGAAAAACCCGTGGACCACCCGGCAGCAGACCAATCTGCGGTTTTTCCTGCGCGCAACTTCTGCAAGGCATCGCAATGGGGTTAATCTGGCGCGACCCCACCGTCACCAGGAGCCCCGCCGGTATGGAACTTCACGTTGTCATCAACGGCCGCAAGGACCTGGCGGGCCAGTTGTACCAACAACTGCGCAGCGCCATTGAAACCGGTCGTCTGGCAGCCGGCACGCAGCTGCCGCCCAGCCGTTTGCTGGCCGAGCAACTGGGCATTTCGCGCAAGACCATTTCCGATACGTACTCGCAACTGACCTACGAAAACTTTCTGACCGGGGTGATCGGCAAGGGCACCTATGTCAACGCACGGCCGTCGAAAATCGTGCGCAAGCAGAGCCATTCGGAGCTGGCCAGCAGCGAGGTCATCGAGTCCTGGCGCAACCTGCCGGTGTTTCTGCGCCACCCAACCCTTGAGGGCTCGTTGCGCTACGACTTTATCGGTGGCGCCACCAGCAAGGGCCAGTTTCCACAGGACGACTGGCGGCGCTGCACGGCTCACGCGTTGCGGCAAATGTCCGGCACCAAGGGGTTTTACAGCCAGCCCGAGGGCTTGCCGGCACTGCGCAACGCAATTGCCCGGCACATCGCGTTTTCCCGTGGGGTCAATTGTCAGGACGAAGACGTGGTGGTGTGCAACGGCGCTCAACAGGCGCTGGACCTGATCTCCCGGGTGCTGACCCGGCCCGGCAGCCTGGTGGCCATGGAAGACCCCGGCTACCCGCCGGCCCGGCTGTTATTCGCCAGCCACGGCGCCACGGTAGTCGGGGTCCCGGTGGACGCCGAAGGCCTTCAGGTGGACAAGATTCCTGACGGTACGCGGATGATCTACGTGACACCGTCACACCAATTCCCGCTGGGCATGCCCATGAGCCAGGCACGGCGCGAAGCGCTGCTCGAACGGGCATACGAGCTGGGCGCAATCATCATAGAGGACGACTATGACAGCGAATTCCGCTACGAGGGCCGGCCCGCCGACTCCCTGCAAAGCCTGGACGAACGCGGTATTGTCGCCTACGTTGGCACCTTCTCGAAAACCCTGCTGCCGGAGCTGCGACTGGGCTACGCGATTCTGCCACCGGCGATTCTTGAGGCGGTGATCCGCGCCAAGCAGCTCACTGACCTGCACACCTCGACCCTGCCGCAATGGGCACTGGCCAAGTTCATCGCCGAAGGCTGCCTGCTCAAGCACATCCGCCGCTGCCACGCCATTTACGCCGGGCGCCGTGAGCGCATTCTGTCGCGCATGGCCGGTGATCTGTCGCCCTGGTTTGAAGCCGTGCCGACCAGTGCCGGGTTCCACATGGCGGTGCTGTGCAAGATGCCCATGGACCTGGCGCTGGTGATCGAGCTGGCGAAAAAGGTCGAAGTCGGGCTGTATGCGATCGACAGTTTTTTCTATCAGCAGCCGCCACGGGCCGGGCTTTTCCTCGGTTTTGGCGCCATCGAGACGCTGGACATCGACATCGCCCTGGACCGTCTGCGGGACATTGTGCAGCAGCTCGCCTGACGGATTGGTCCGGGATTTATCCGGCGATTGGCTATTGGTGGTCCGCCGCCACAGGCCTATTCTGCTAGAGCGCTATCCCTCAATGAGCCGTTCGTGCGGCCTGATTCAGGAGTGTGAGCAATGTCCAACGAAGTGATCAACACCGTACAGGTGCAGGCCGCTGCCGGCCGCACGGAAGAACTGGGCAGGCAATTGCAGAAGATCGTCGAAACCCTGCGCGAACTTCCGGGCTGTGATTCCTATATGGTCGACCGCTGCCCCGAGGACCAGAACCGCTGGACGGTGAGTGCGCACTGGCAGTCGGAGGCGGCCATGCAATCGCATTTCAACTGCCCTGAGGTGCAGGGGTTTATCGGGTTGATCGACAGCCGTCTGGCCAATGCGGTGGATTTCAACAGTTTTCCGATTGTGTAAACCTTGCTGACGCCTTCGCGAGCAGGCTTGCTCCCACAATGGAACGCGGTCAAATGTGGGAAACGAGCCTGCTCGCGAAGGCGTCCTCAGACAATCCACTTCACCCCCGATTGGTCACCTCACCTTCGCGTAAATTGGCCGTTTTCTTACCCCGACCCGCCGCTTACTGTGGTCCCTGACGATTAACCACCCCAGGTGCCCCACCATGAAAACCCTGCCTCTGCTCGCCGCCCTCTGTCTGTTCAGCACCACCGCCGCCTTCGCCCACGACACTGCCGGCCCGCATGAAAAAATCACCGTATTGCAGGAGCAGAACCTGCTCAACGCCCCCGGCAAAAAAGCCATGATGTTGACGGTCGATTACCTGCCTGGCCAGTCCTCCATCGCTCACAAACACCAGGGCACGGCAATGGCCTATGTGGTCTCCGGTCAGATCACGTCTCAGATCAAAGGCCAGCAAGCGGTGACCTACAAGGCCGGCGAGTCCTGGTATGAGCCTGCCGGCTCCGAGCATATGGTGTCGAAAAATGCCAGCGCCACCCAACCGGCAAAGTTGCTGGTGTTCATGGTCATGGACCCGACGGACGCGGTATTGATCCCCCTGAAAAACTGATGGCTGAACGTACAGCCATAAATAAACAGGCCCGAATCGACAACTCGGGCCTTTTTATATCTGCTGGCAATTAACCGGCAGCCGTTACATCAAACAAAACTATCAATGGACCAATAACTGCACGCGTCGGCCGTTTCATCGCGCCATTCAGGGTTAGTCTGAAACTACCGCCGTTAATTACCGGCCATATCCCACACTGCAACTCAGTTTGTTTCACTGGAGAAACACCATGAAACTTGCGCTTGTCAGTACTTTCAGTCTTGCCACGCTGTTAGTCGGTTGCTCAATTCCAACCGCCCCCACCGCCGTTTCTTCGATGGACTTTCCCGTCGGCCGTACCGGTTCCATGAAAGTTGCCAACGGCCGAAACGTGTCATTGGGCATCGTCTACAGCCCGAGCACCCAGACCAACCGCGCCTACCTTGCCGACTACCAGGCCAACGCCGGCACCGGTTTCGGCCAGAGCCTGCTGGTGCAACCGATCCACGATGCCTATGTGGCGACGTCCAACCCGAACTTCGCCGTGGACGGGGTCAAGGCGGCGTTGCAACGCCAGTTCGGCTTGGTGACGGTCTACCCGGACATGCAAAGTTTGCGGGCAGCGAAGCCGGACGTGGTGGCAGTTGTCGATACTCACAGCCAGCTGATGACGTCACGAAGCTCCGATATCAAGGCCGATGTCAGTGTGTCCTTTTATGACTCGCAGTTGCGTTACATCGCCACTGCACAAGGGCATGACGCTGAATCATTGAGTCCGCTGTGGGCAGACTTCAAACGCAGCGAAGAGATTGTTTCCGATATTAACGAGCAGCAGAATGTGCAAGTTAGGGCGCTGAAAAATTTTGACCAGTCGCTCAGTAATTTATTGACCAGGCCGACAAGTAACGTGTCGATGATTGATAGTCATACCGGTCAGAAGTTGTAGTGAGGCTGATGGCCTCTTCGCGGGCAAGCCCGCTCCCACAGTAGATCGTTGGTGTATCCAGATTATGTGTACAACACAAATCCACTGTGGGAGCGGGCTTGCTCGCGAAGGGGCCCGACCAGACACCCAAAAAACCTCAGGCAAAAAAAGCCCCCGCCTCTCACGACACGGGGGCTTTTTCATTCAGCGATGAGTCAGGCTGTCACAACCGTCTGACCACTCAACGCCAGGTCCAGCAACTCACGGTTGGCCACCGCGTACATGGCGTAGTCCGTACCGCTGGCGGCACGGATTTCCACCAGCATTGCGCGCCAGCGTTCGATCATGCCTTCGTGCGCTTCCATCCACAGCGCCAAGCGTGTTTCCACGTCCTGACTGCCGTCGCCCTGTTGCAGGACGGAGATGGTGATCGCACGTTGCTGCCAGTCGACGTCGTCACGGAACGCCTCACGGGCCAGGGCCTGCCAGTTGTTTTCAACCGGCAATGCGCTGATCTGTTGCAGGTACCAGGTGATGTCCAGGGCGCTGCCCACGGCGAAATAGGCCTTGGCCACGTCCGCTGCGTTCTGGCCAGTGACATCCGACGCTTCGATGATCGGCAGCAAGGTGTACAGGTGCGTAGTGCCTGCAACCATGCGCGCCAGCAGCTCAGGTACGCCAGCCGCGACGTAGGCCTGATAGCGGGTCTGCCAGCCTTCGCGGGTCGGGCCTTCCAGCAGTTCGTCGAGCTTGAGGCCCAGCGCTGCCAGATGTGGACCGAAATGCGCGACGTCACGGGCAGCGTTCTGCTCGTTGCGGCGGCTGCGCAGGAACCAGCGCGTAGCGCGACGGCCCAGACGCATCAGCTCGTCCATCAGCTCCAGTTGCACGTCAGCGGAGACCTGATAGTCCAGGGCTTCAATCTGACGGAACCAGTGCGGGAGGTGGAAAATGTCACGCACGATCACATAAGCGCCCGCCACGTTCGCCGGGCTCATGCCGGTCGACTCTTTGAGTCGTTGAACGAAGGTGATGCCCATGTGGTTCACCAGATCGTTGGCGATCTGGGTGCTGACGATTTCACGCTTCAGACGGTGACGACGCATGGCTTCGGAGAACTTGCTGACCAGCATCGGCGGGAAAGCGGTTTCCATGTCGCGGGTCAGGTAGTCGTCGTCCGGCACCTGGGAGTTGAGCAGCGCTTCCTTGAGGTCGATCTTGCTGTAGGAGATCAGCACCGACAGCTCGGCACGGGTCAGGCCATGGCCTGCCGCGACGCGCTCGTTGATCTGCTCTTCGGACGGCAGGAATTCAATGGCGCGATCCAGCTTGCCACGGCCTTCCAGATCGTTCATCAGACGCTTGTATTCAGCGATCCGCGGCAGGGCACGACGGGCCGCCAGAGACAGCGCCTGAGTCTGCTTGTAGTTGTTGCCCAGAACCAGACCACCGACTTCGTCGGTCATGCTGCCGAGCAACTGGTTACGTTGCTTCTCGGTCATGTCGCCGGCCTGAACCACTTCGTTCAGCAGGATCTTGATGTTCACTTCGTGGTCGGAGCAGTCCACACCACCGGCGTTGTCGATGAAGTCGGTGTTGGAGCCGCCGCCATTGAGGCCGAATTCCACACGACCCAGTTGGGTCATGCCGAGGTTGCCGCCCTCGCCCACGACTTTGCAGCGCAGTTCGTTGCCGTTCACGCGCAGTGCATCGTTGGCCTTGTCGCCGACATCGGCGTGGCTTTCGGTGCTGGCCTTGACGTAGGTGCCGATACCGCCGTTCCACAACAGGTCCACTGGCGCCTTGAGCAAGGCGTTCAGCAGTTCGGTCGGGGTCAGCTTGTCGGCCTCGATGTCGAAGCGTTCTTTCATCTGCGGCGAGATCGCGATGCTCTTCGCGCTGCGCGAGAAGATGCCGCCACCTTCGGACATGATGCTGGTGTCGTAATCCGACCAGGCCGAACGCGGCAGGTCGAACAGGCGCTGACGTTCAACGAAGCTGTTGGCCGGCTGCGGGTTCGGATCGATGAAGATGTGCAGGTGGTTGAAGGCCGCGACCAGTTGCAGCTTGTCTGACATCAACAGGCCGTTACCGAACACGTCACCGGCCATGTCGCCGACGCCCACAACAGTGATGCTGTCTTCCTGGACATTGATACCGCGCTCGCGGAAGTGGCGTTGTACGCCGACCCACGCGCCCTTGGCGGTGATGCCCATTTTCTTGTGGTCGTAGCCAGCCGAGCCGCCGGAGGCAAAGGCGTCGCCGAGCCAGAAACCGTAGTCGATGGCAATGCCGTTGGCGATGTCGGAGAAGGTCGCCGTGCCCTTGTCCGCAGCCACCACCAGGTACGGGTCATCGTCGTCATGACGCACGACGTTGACCGGTGGCACCAGCGCGCCGTCTTTCAGGTTGTCGGTGATGTCCAACAGGCCCGAGATGAAGATGCGGTAGCAGGCGATGCCCTCTGCCGCGATCTCGTCACGGCCGCCACCCAGTGGCAGGCGACGCGGCAGGAAGCCGCCCTTCGCGCCCACCGGCACGATGACCGAGTTCTTCACTTGCTGGGCTTTTACCAGGCCCAGCACTTCGGTGCGGTAGTCTTCTTCACGGTCGGACCAGCGCAGGCCGCCGCGAGCGACGTTGCCGAAGCGCAGGTGCACGCCTTCGACGCGTGGCGAGTAAACGAAGATTTCGAACTTCGGTACAGGCTTGGGCAGCTCTGGAATGGCGTGCGGGTTGAACTTGAAGCTGAAGTAGGACTTGTTCTGACCGTTGGCATCGGTCTGGTAGAAGTTGGTCCGCAGGGTGGCCTTGATCAGGTCCAGGTAGCGACGCAGGATGCGGTCTTCGTTCAACACCTGGACGTCGTCCAGTGCGGTGACGATGGCCTGTTCCAGACGGTGCTGCTTGTCTTCCAGGTCGTCGCTGGACAGTTTGCGCGCCAGGTAGAAGCGGGTCTTGAACAACCGGGTCAGCTCACGAGCGATGTCGGTGTGGTTGTTCAGGGTGCTGGCGATGTAGCCCAGGTCGAAGCCCAGACGGATCTGCTTCATGTAACGGGCATAGGCACGCAGCAGCGCGACGTCACGCCATGGCAGGCCGGCCGTCAGCACCAGGCGGTTGAACGCGTCGTTCTCGGCTTCGCCACGCACGATGTGGACGAAGGCGTCCTGCAGCGTGTCGTTGAGCTGCTGGATGTCGAGTTCCAGGCCTTCGGCGGCGGTGAACGCGAAATCGTGAATCCAGAACTCGCGGCCATTGTTGTGACGCAGGCGATACGGGAACTCACCCAGTACGCGCAGGCCGAGGTTTTCCAGGATCGGCAAGACGTCGGACAGTGCCAGCGGGGTATCGGCGTGGTACAGCTTGCAGTGCAGCTCGCGCTGACCGGACACCTGGCCCAGCGGCTGATAGAAGCTCATGACCAGCGGATTTTTTTCGGTCAGGCTCAGCAGGTGCTGCATGTCGACCACGGCCGAATGCGCCGCGAAACGCTCGCGGTAACCGGCCGGGAAGCCTTTCGGGAAGTCGGCCAGCACATTGGTGCCGTGGGCTTCGCCGAAGCTTTCCACTACCAGGTTGGCGTAGTCGTCCTGCCAGCTGCGGCAGGCCTGCACCACTTCTTTTTCCAGCAGCACCGGGTCGATGTCCAGGCGGTTCTTCGGGTCAACCCGCAGAATCAGTTGCACACGGGCCAGCACGGATTCGGAGAAGAAGGTCCAGAACTCGCAGTCCGAGGCTTTCAGGCGATCCATCAGCACTTGCTGGATCTTCTGACGCACTTCGGTGGAATAGATGTCACGTGGCACGTAGGCCAGGCAGTAGCAGAAGCGGCCGTACGGGTCTTTGCGCAGGAACACGCGGATCTTGTTGCGTTCCTGGATCTGCACGATCGACATCACGGTGCTGAACAGCTCGTCCACCGGGGTCTGGAACAGATCGTCGCGCGGCAGCACTTCAACCACCTGCGCCAGTTCCTTGCCCAGGTGAGCCTTGGCCTGGAAGCCGGAACGGCGTTCGATTTCCTCGACCTTGCGACGGATGTACGGGATGACCCGCACGCTCTCGCCATACACCGACGAGGTGTACAGGCCCATGAAACGGCATTCCTTGATCACGTTGCCGTCGGCGTCGATTTCACGGATCGACACGTAGTCCGGGTACGCCGGACGGTGTACGCGGCTCGGGTGCGCGGCCTTGGCGAACGACAGTGGCGTCGGTTCGCGCAGGTAGTTCACGGCATAGTCTTCGATGCGCAGGTCATCGGCGGTGAGGCCGGCGCGCAGCAGTTTGGTCAGGCCCAGGAAGGAGTTCTGGTCGTATTCGATGTGGCCGCCATCGGCTTCATCGCGCACCACGAACTCTTCATAGCCCAGGAACGTGAAGTGGTTGCCCACCAGCCATTCCAGGAAACTCTTGATCTCGGCTTTTTCGTCGCCGTCGATGCTGTACTGGCTGTTGTCCAGGCCGGACAGCATTTCCTGGACCTTGGCTTTCATCGGTTCGAAATCGGCGACCGCCACGCGGACTTCACCGAGAACCTGTTCCAGTTCCTTGCTCAGTACATTCAGTTCGGCCGCGTTGGCGCAACGGTCGATTTCCAGGTACATCAGCGATTCTTGCAGAATGCCTTCGCCGTGGGTGCCCTTGGGCAGGATTTCCAGCAGCTCGCCCTTGCTGCCGCGACGCACGCTCAACACAGTGGTTTGCAGGGTGTGGATGCTGTAACCGCGACGGTTCAGTTCGGTACGTACCGAGTCCACGAGGAACGGCAGGTCGTGGTGCAGCACTTCGACCGCCGTGTGCGTCGACTGCCAGCCGTGGCGTTCGTAATCAGGGTTGTAGACGCGCACTTGCGGTTGCGCGTGATCGAAGCGCTCAAGCAGGCGCCACGCAGAAAGGGTGCAGCCAGCGAGGTCGGACAACCGACGCTGGGTCAGCTCGTCGAGAGAAATGATGCCGAAAAATTGTTCAGCAAACAGCGCCACTTGTGGCAGTGCCTGTTCGCTGATGTGCTGCGCCAGTGCCGCTTGCAGTTGGTGCTGGAAGTCGGCTTTGCTGGCTGCGGTGAAGAACGCCATCTGTGGTACTCCGCTTGGGCTTGTTATTGATGGAAGCGTCGCGTGCAAAACCCCTCGCGGGGCGGTCCGTCAGCCTGCTCCTGAATCTCGGGCAGAGGAAGCAGGATGACAGGTGGGTGAAGCTGGACAAG
Source organism: Pseudomonas fungipugnans (assembly GCF_029955235.1). Lineage (NCBI taxonomy): Bacteria > Pseudomonadati > Pseudomonadota > Gammaproteobacteria > Pseudomonadales > Pseudomonadaceae > Pseudomonas > Pseudomonas fungipugnans. Next base: position 3,013,536 of record NZ_JARBWL010000002.1, on the reverse strand, counting down.
ACACTCAGGTCACATTCACCTTCCATGAATGGGCATCTGCAAAAACGCCTGGCAATTGCCTGCGCAAGGTTTTTACGGGTGTCCATTGGCTGCGCAGCTTATCGGGTGCGACAACCTGCCTGCTTGCGGTGCTGCGACATATTCGGTCATTCGCACGCAACGCGAGGGCGCAGGATTGCATAACGTGAGTATCTGTGCAGGAAAATGGGTGTTTTGTGCGAGGATTCAAGACATGCGTACCTGCGATGGTCAATCGAGTGATCCCGTCCTTGGGATACGATTCCTCTGGAGACCGTCCAGCCGTTGTCTGCACAACCTGACATGCAATTGCTTACTTCAAACGTTGCGCACTTTTGGGGGTTGAAAGGTGACCGGCTTGTACTGAGCGCCTATCGATTCAAACTGCCTCAGCGATTTACCTTTTTTTGAAATCCCGAAATATTCAGTGCGACTGGAGGTTTCACCGACTTTTAGCTGCTTAATTCGAGGCATTAGGTTTTCCGCGATAACCCTCCCTTCATAAGCCTTTACAGAAAGGCCTGAAAAATCAGAAAACAATTCGGCAAATGATCCTCCTGAGGTATTCAGTGGATGTACAGGCTCGCTAGCTGAATGACACATTATCAATCGAGCACTGTCGAATGATTCAAAATGAAGGCCTGTGTTTTTTAGACGCTGAGCAAGCTCACCAGGACCCAACAGCGTCTTGCTATCCCAAAGAAGCCCACCAGATGAGGGCCCGTGCGCATAGACGTTAAGTCTGGAGCCATCCTTGTATTGGTCCACAAACACTGCCGACTCCTCAGAGATCTTTGTAAAGTATTTTACTGGTTTATATTCGGTGCCGTATTTAACCGCCAGATACCTTGCTTTAACTTTAGAAAAAAAATTAGCTATTGCAGAAACCATATGCCCAGTAGGATCGATCCGATTAACGGGATCCCCCTGACAATACCCATACGCATTCAACCCGCCTTTATCAAACGGACTCAAATTGTCAGGACTGTTAAACCGCATCAGCACCGGATTAAACGCCCGATAACCATTACCCAACAAATAATGCCCGGTCACCGGTTCCGCTCGCTGCCCGTTGAACCCCAACAAACTGCTCAACCCGCTTTCGCGGGGGTGATGGCCGTAAGACGAATAGGCGATGGATCGTTGCGAATTCGCCTGAAGTTCGTTGAGAACAGAACGCTGCTGATCAGTGGCCAGTAACGTGCTGATGACACCGTCGCCATGGCATTGTTGCTGTGCGAGCAATTGATCAGCGTGCTGGACAATCGACAATCGCTCATCCCCTTCAAGCTCGGTGACCAGGCGGTTATCACAGTAGAAGCGCTGACGCCCGGCATCATCCAGCCGGCCATGACTGACCAGCCGATCCAGAGCATCGTATTGATAGCGCACACGTGCCAAAAACAACAACTAGCAGAACTGCTAGTCTCAACTCGGTCCGGCAAGATCCTTCCTGAGCGGGCAAAACCACGCTCAGTACCTGTTCAAGGCGCACGCTTTGACATCTGCCACACATTTGTGTTGCACGTCTGATGCATACCTACTCAAGTTACTAGTTAAACTCAGCCACTTCGGATATCGCGAGCAATCTCGGGTTGAAAGGTGATGGGACGATAATCTATGACTTCAGGCAATGTCGACAGCCTGTCTTTTTTGTTAATCCTCAAATACTCAGTAGATTTAGAGGTTTCACCGATGTCGAGCTGTTCAATACGGGACAATAGATTTCTCGCCTTGACCCCTCCTTTATAGCCTTTTACAGGGAGACCAGTAGCTATGGAAAACAACTTGGCGGAGGCCAGTCTTGATGAATTTCCGACGCTTGCGAATTCGGAACCTGAGTAACAATAAAGCAAGCGCACACTATCAAATGATTTAAAATCAAAACCTACACCTTCAATACGTTGAACAAGCTCATCAGGGCTTAGCATCAACTTAGGAGCCAACACCTCACCAGAGCTTGATAGCACTTCATCCTGCCACTTAAACCCCGTCGAATTTCCATGCCCATAAATATTTAGCCTGGTACCGCCCTTGTATTTATCTACAAACACAGCTCCCGCCTCGGAAACCCTTGTAAAGCGTTGTACGGGTTTATAACTGGCACCCGTCTTAACCGATAGATACTTGGCTTTGATGACAGAAAAAAAATCACTTGCCGCAGTAAAAAAAATGCCCCGTAGGATCACTCCGATTAATCGGATTCCCCTGACAATACCCATAAGCATTCACCCCGCCCTTCCCAAACGGACTCAAGCTATCCGGACTGTTAAATCGCATCAGCACCGGATTAAACGCCCGATAACCATTACCCAACAAATAATGCCCGGTCACCGGTTCCGCTCGCTGCCCGTTGAACCCCAACAAACTGCTCAACCCGCTTTCGCGGGGGTGATGGCCGTAAGACGAATAGGCGATGGATCGTTGCGAATTCGCCTGAAGTTCATTGAGAACAGAACGCTGCTGATCAGTGGCCAGTAACGTGCTGATGACACCGTCGCCATGGCATTGTTGCTGTGCGAGCAATTGATCAGCGTGCTGGACAATCGACAATCGCTCATCCCCTTCAAGCTCGGTGACCAGGCGGTTATCACAGTAGAAGCGCTGACGCCCGGCATCATCCAGCCGGCCATGACTGACCAGCCGATCCAGAGCATCGTATTGATAGCGCACAAGTGGGGCTTTCGGTTGGCTGGGCATAGGAAACTCCGACAGACCAGGATCAGGAAACGTCCATGACTGTCTATCCTTTTGCCAAAAACAACAACTAGCAGAACTGCTAGGTTCAACACACCCCAGCAAAAATATCCGGACGCTGGCAAAATCACCCTTTGCCTGCCAACACCGCGCCCAGCGCCAGGAATTCCTTATGCAAATGACCACCGCCCTGTTGATCGTCAACCCGTGCGATGACGAAGAAGACAACATGGCCATGCTGTGCTGTCACAGCGACCAGGGCGATATGTTCCTGATGACCCGCTACCCGGACGAGGACGCACTGGACATCACGCTGGGGGATGAGCCTTCGACGCTCGACGGGGTGAAAGTCACCCTCGGCGCGGGCACACTGCTGATCGAAATCGCCGCTGGGGATGCTGATGCGCTCAATGGTGATGATTCGCTGGAGATCACCTTTGACGCTGACATGACGGACCTGGCGGAACTGGAAGAAACCTTGCAGAACATTCTCAAGGGCACTGGCACCTATATCCGCCAGCTCTGATTTCCAGAATATCGGGCGCCTGATCCGGCCTCATCGCGAGCAAGCTCGCTCCCACAGTGGATCGCGTCTTTACTGAAAGAACGCGGTTACCTGTGGGAGCGAGCTTGCTCGCGATGAGGTCCATGAGATCACCACCCAACCTCCGGCCATACAATTTACAAACAATTTCGCCAACCATTTCCCACCCTCCACGCAAAATGCCGTTAGTCGCCACACCCCCCGATGCATTAAAGTAGTGCCCCCGGCCCTGGTGTTATTCGAACGCCTTCGCTCACCCTTTCCAGGAACAGTCATCGATGGAACATCGTGAAGCGCTGCTTGCGCTGCGAACCTTTCTTTCAACGCAGATTCTCGGCCAGGAAAAACTCATCGAGCGCTTGCTCATCGCCCTGCTCGCCGACGGCCACATGTTGGTCGAGGGCGCTCCTGGCCTGGCCAAGACCAAGGCCATCAAAGAACTCGCCGAAGGCATCGAAGCGCAGTTCCATCGCATCCAGTTCACCCCCGACCTGCTCCCCGCCGACATCACCGGCACGGAAATCTATCGCCCGGAAACCGGCAGCTTCGTGTTCCAGCAAGGCCCGATCTTCCACAACCTGGTGCTGGCGGACGAAATCAACCGCGCCCCGGCCAAGGTGCAATCGGCATTGCTCGAAGCCATGGCCGAACGCCAGGTCAGTGTCGGGCGCAGCACCTATGAGCTGTCGCCACTGTTCCTGGTGATGGCCACGCAAAACCCCATCGAGCAGGAAGGCACCTATCCGCTGCCCGAAGCCCAGCTCGACCGGTTCCTGATGCACGTGAAAATCGGTTTCCCGGACGCCGCCGTCGAGCGCCGCATCCTGCAACAGGCGCGTGGCGAAGCTCTCAACGGTGAAACCAAGCCCGAACGCCGGGTCAGCCAGCAGGCGATCTTCGCTGCACGCAAGGAAATCCTCGGCTTGTACATGGCCGACGCGGTGGAGGAATATCTGGTGCAACTGGTCATGGCCACTCGCACGCCGGCCAAGTTCGACCCGGAAATGGCCGAGTGGATCGCCTACGGCGCCAGCCCTCGCGGCTCGATTGCCCTGGACCGCTGCGCCCGGGCCCACGCCTGGCTGGCCGGTCGCGACTTCGTCAGCCCGGAAGACATTCAGGCAGTGCTGTTCGACGTGTTGCGTCACCGCATCATTCTGTCCTTCGAAGCCGAAGCCGCTGGCATTGACCAGGACCGCGTGGTCCAGCGGATTCTCGACGTCGTAGCCGTCGCTTGACCCCGATGAACGCCCTCCCGCCACTTGAACCGGGCATCCGCGTCAGCCTCGCCGAGCTGATCGAGATGCGCCATCGCGTGCGCGAAGTGCAATTGTTTTCCACGCCGAGCCAGCGCAGCCCGCTGATCGGCCTGCACCACTCCAAGCTGCGCGGTCGTGGCGTGGATTTCGATCAGGTGCGGGTCTATCAGGCCGGCGACGATGTGCGCACCATTGACTGGCGCGTCACCGCCCGCACTCAGGAACCGCACACCAAGCTGTTCCACGAAGAGCGCGAACGGCCGATCTTCATCATGGTCGAGCAAAGTCGCCGGCTGTTTTTCGGCTCGGGGCTGATGTTCAAATCGGTACTCGCCGCGCAAGCCGCGAGCCTCATTGGCTGGGCCGCGCTGGGGCATAACGACCGGGTTGGCGGGCTGGTGTTCGGCGACAACGAACACTATGAAATCAAGCCGCGGCGCAGCAAACAAAGCCTGCTGCAATTGCTCAACCGCCTGGTGCGGGTCAATCAGTCGCTGCACACCGAACGCGCACCGGACGAGGATGGCTTGAACATCGCCCTGCGCCGTGCCCGCGAAGTGCTGCGTCCCGGCAGCCTGGTGATCGTGATCTGTGACGAACGCGCCCTGAACGACGGTGCCGAGCAACAGTTGAGCCTGCTGTCGCGCCATTGCGACCTGTTGCTGTTGCCATTGTCCGACCCGCTGGACCATGCCCTGCCCGCCGCCGGGCTGCTGCGTTTCGCCGAACGCGGGGCGCAGCTGGAAATCGACACCCTGAATTTCGACCTGCGCCAGACCTATCGCGCCCAAGCCGAAGCGCGCATTGCCCGCTGGGAATTGCTCGCGCAGAAACTGCGGGTGCTGTTGATGCCGCTGAGCACCCAGAGCGAGATGGTCGAACAACTGCGCGAGTACCTGAACCCACAGAAACCGGGAAAAGGTCGATGAACAGTATCGATCAACTGCAACCGCTGATGTCGCCGCCGCCGATCAGCTTCTGGCCGCCAGCACCGGGCTGGTGGCTGCTGTTGCTGCTCTTGCCACTGATTGGTTTCGGCCTGTGGCGACTGCGCCGGCTGATCCCCGACAAACGCCCGATCGTTCGCGCCGAACAGCCGCTGGACCCGGTGCGCATCGCCGCACTGGCCGAGCTGGCACAAATGCCCAAGCCCTATGACGGCGCCCCGGCCGGCGCCTGGTTGCAGCAACTCAATGGTTTGCTCAAGCGCCTGTGCCGCAACCACTATCCCTACAGCCAGAGCCACACGCTCAATGGCCGCAAATGGCTGGCGTTCCTCGATAACCGCTGCCCTGCCGCCGGCCTTACACGCTGGATGGTGCTGGTGGAAGGCGCCTACAAACCCGAATGCAAACTCGACGACAAGGCCATCGCCGGCCTGACCCAGGCCGTCGACACCTGGATTCGCAAACATGTTTGAGTTCGCCTGGCCGTGGCTGTTCGCCCTGCTGCCCCTGCCGTGGCTGATGCGTGTCCTGCTGCCGGTGGCCGACAGCGGTGAACCGGCGCTCAAGGTCAGCTTTTTGCACGACCTCGAAGGCCTGACCCGCCGCCGTGCCCGCGCCAACCTGCCGGCCTGGCGCCAGCAAGCGCCGTTCATACTGCTGTGGCTGTTGCTGCTGATGGCGGCGGCGCGTCCGCAATGGCTCGGCGAACCGCTGCCGATTGCCGCCAGTGGGCGCGATCTGCTGGTGGCGGTGGACGTTTCAGGCTCGATGGATTTCCCCGACATGCAGTGGCAAGGCGAAGACGTCAGCCGCTTGTCACTGGTGCAGTACCTGCTCGGCGATTTTCTGGAAAGCCGCGAAGGTGACCGGGTCGGCCTGATCCTCTTTGGCAGCCAGGCGTATTTGCAGGCGCCGCTGACCTTCGACCGCCACACCGTGCGGGTGTGGCTGGACGAAGCGCGCATCGGCATTGCTGGCAAGAACACCGCCATCGGTGACGCCATCGGCCTGGGTCTCAAGCGCTTGCGCATGCGTCCGGCCCAGAGCCGCGTGCTGATTCTGGTCACCGACGGCGCCAATAATGCCGGCGAAATCGACCCATTGACCGCCGCACGACTGGCCGCCCGTGAAGGCGTGAAGATCTACCCCATCGGCATCGGCGCCGACCCCGAGCAAAGCGGCACCCTGGGCTTTCTTGGCGTAAACCCGAGCCTGGACCTCGACGAACCGGCCCTCAAGGCCATCGCCGACGCTACCGGTGGCCAGTATTTCCGCGCCCGTGACGGTAAGGAGTTGCAGGCGATCAAGGACACCCTCGACAAGCTGGAACCGGTCGCCCAGCAACCGACCCAGGCCCGCCCGGCGCAAGCGCTGTATCACTGGCCGCTGGCGCTGGCACTGCTGATGAGCCTGCTGCTGGTGGTGCGCGAGCGCTGGCCGCACAACCCGCTGCAACGACTGTTTACCAAACAACTGTTTTTGCACAAGCAATTGCCGGATTGGCGTCAACGGCTTAAACGCCTGCGTCTGCGGAGGCGTCGATGAGCGCGCTCTGGCCTTACTGGTTCCGCCCCTGGTGGCTGCTGCTGTTGCCGTTGCTGGGCTGGTTGCTCTGGCAATTGTGGCACCGGCAGAAACGCGCCGGGCGCTGGCAGATGATCCTGCCGCCGGCCTTCCACGCCGCGCTGCTCAGTGGTGGCAACGGTCGCGACAGCAAGCTGCCGTGGGTGGTGCTGGGCCTGGCCTGGGTGCTGGCGCTTGGCGCGCTGCTCGGGCCGAGCTGGGAGCGCGTCGAACAGACCAGTCAGAAACCCGCCGACCCGTTGGTGGTGCTGCTGGAACTGACCCCGGAAATGCTCGCCACGGACACCCCGCCCACTCGACTGGAGCAGGCGCGGCGCAAGGTGTTCGACCTGCTGCAAAGCCGCAGCGACGCGCAGACCGCCATCGTCGTCTATGCCGGCAGCGCGCACACGCTGGTGCCGCTGTCGGACGACCTGTCCACCAGCCGCAACCTGCTGGACGCGCTCAAGCCGTCGCTGATGCCAGAGCCCGGTCATCGCGCCGATCTGGCGGTAAGCAAGGCGCTGACGCTGCTGGAACAGGGCGCGCTCGGTCAGGGCCGGATCCTGCTGGTCGGATCCTCGCTCACGGAGCAGGAACGCCAGGGTATTCGCCAGGCGCTCAGCGCTACGTCAACCGGATTCCTGATGCTCGGCGTCGGTACGGCTGAAGGCGCGCCCGTGGCGCAAAATGACGGCAGTTTTCTCAAGGACGCCCAAGGCGCGATCCTGGTGCCCCGCCTCGACAGCCAGAGCCTGAGCGCTTTCGCTGACAACCTGGGCGGCAGCTATCATCAGGCGCGGCTCGATGACAGTGATTTGCGCGCGCTGGGCCTGCTCGACGGCCCGCGCGCATTGCGCAACGATGGTCAGACCCTGCGCCTGGACACGTGGGCCGATCAGGGTTACTGGCTGCTGCTGCCACTGTTGCTGCTGGCCGCCTGCGCCGGTCGTCGCGGCTGGTTGTTCTGCCTGCCGCTGCTGTTCCTGATGCCGCAACCGAGCTACGCCTTCGACTTTCAAGACCTGTGGCTACGCCCCGATCAGCGTGGGCTGCACTTGCTCAAACAGGAACGCCCGGCCGAGGCCGCACAACATTTTGAAGACCCACAGTGGCAAGGCGTGGCGCTGTACGAGGCTGGCGACTACAGTGGCGCCGCCCAGCGCTTCGCCGAAGGCAACGACGCCCGGGCGCACTACAATCGGGGTAACGCCCTGGCCAGAAGTGGTGAGCTGGAAGCCGCGCTGGACGCTTATGATCAGGCACTGGAACGCCAGCCGGACCTGCGCCCGGCGCTGACCAACAAGGCACTGGTGGAAAGCCTGCTCAAACAGAAAGCCGCAGCGGCAGCCGAGCCGGAAAAAGCCGAAATCGACAATGCCAGCCAAAGCCCGCCGCCGGGGGCCGCCACACAGCCGTCGACCAGCGCCGAAGCGACAGCCGATGGCCAGGCACCCCCGGCGAACACCGAACAGTCGTCTGCCTCACCACCGCAACCGGGGCCCAATGAAGTACCCGGCAGCGAACTGGCCGACGAGCAAAGCACCCAGCCACCGCCGCGCCCGACCAGTGACCGCATCGAAGGCGAACAGCAGCAGGCGCTGGAGCAATGGCTCAGAAAAATCCCGGACGACCCCGGCGAATTGCTCAGGCGCAAATTCTGGTACGAACAGCAACAACATCAGGATCAGGGAAAAAATCGATGACCCGCTTCACCGCCCTCTTGCTCGCTGTACTGCTGTGGACCGGTCAGGCCCAGGCTGCGGAGCTGGCCGCCAGTGTCGACCGCAGTCGCCTGAATTCAGGGGAAACCGTCGATCTGACCCTGGAGTCCACCGATGTCACGCTGTTCGGCAAGCCCGACTTGACGCCGCTGGAGCCGCTGTTCGAAGTACGCGGCACCCGGCAGGTCAACCAGTTGAACACCCTCAACGGCGACAACCGTGCGACTACCCGCTGGATCATCACCCTGCTGCCCAAAGAAAACGGCAGCGTGGAAATCCCGTCGCTGCAATTGGGTGAAGCCCGCAGTCAACCGCTGACCGTGCAAGTGATGGCGAGCGAAAACCAGGACACCAAGACCACCCTGGCGCCGGTGTTCATCGAAGCCAGCCTCGATCAGAGCAGCGTGTACGTGCAGGCCCAGGCGATCCTGACGTTGCGCATTTACCACTCGGTGTCGCTGTACGACGACAGCAGCCTGACCCCGCTGCAAATTCCCGATGCGCGCATCGAGACACTCGGCGAATCGCGCACCTATGAAAAAGTCATCAATGGCCTGCGCCATGGCGTGATCGAAATGCGCTACGCGATTTTCCCCCAGCACAGCGGGCTGCTGACCATCCCGACACAGACGTTCAGCGCCACCCTGGTTGACGCGCAGCCATCCCTGGACACCGCCGCGTCCGGGCCCAAGGCGGGCAAACTGATGCGCGTGAGTTCCTCTGAGATCCCACTGACGGTCAAACCCAAGCCGGTTGCCTATCCCGCGGACGCGCCCTGGCTACCGGCCCGCAGCCTGAGCCTGGAAGAAAGCTGGAACCCGGAGCCGGATCACGCGCAGGTCGGTGACTCCCTGACCCGCAGCCTGACGGTAAAAGCCGAAGGCTTGGCCGGTTCGCAACTGCCGCCACTGCCCGCCACCGATGGCAATGGCTTGCGGCGCTACCCGGATCAACCGGTACTGAGCAACCACAACAGCGAACGCGGGCTGATCGGCAGCCGCGAAGACCGCGAAGCGCTGGTGCCGACCCGCAGCGGCGCCATCGACTTGCCAATGGTCAACATCGTCTGGTGGAACACCTTCGAAGATCACCTGGAACACACCAGCCTGCCGGCCCGGACCCTGCAAGTGGCAAACAACCCGAGCCTGGTGGTCGACACGCCGGCCACCGGTCCGCAAGCCGCGTTCGGCGCCGACAGTGAAGCCCTGTGGTGGTGGAAACTCAGCACGGTGATCTTCGCCTGCACCACCCTGCTGGGCTTCGGCCTGTGGTGGCGCGCCCGCTGGCAACCGGCGATCCTGCGGGCCGCGCAAACCGGCCCGAGCCCGCGCACGGTGCTCGACGACCTCAAGCGCGCCTGCCAGGCCAACGACCCGCAAGCCACCCGCCAGGCCCTCGACGCCTGGGCCCGACAACAACCGGAAACCCTGGCCGACATGGCAGCCCGCTTCGTGCCCCTGTCCGACGCCCTCGACGGCCTGAACGGCGCGCTCTACAGCGAAACCGGCCAGCACTGGCAGGGCGAGGAACTGTGGCGGGCGATCAAGTCGATCCCGACGGCGGAGCGGGTGCAGGATCCTGTGGGCGATAGCGGGTTGCCGCCGCTTTATCCCAAGTAGTGAATCCCCTGTGGGAGCCGGGCTTGCCCGCGATGGCGGTGGGTCATTAGCAGTGATGGTGCCTGACACGGCCCCATCGCGGGCAAGCCTGCTCCCACACTGGATCACTGCCGAATGCCAATTTTGTGTTCACTGAAAATCCCCTGTGGGAGCCGGGCTTGCCCGCGATAGCGGTGGGTCATTCAACCGGGATGTCGGCTGACACGGCCCCATCGCGGGCAAGCCCGCTCCCACACTGGATCGCTGCCGAACACCCATTTTGTGCTCACTGAAGATCAACTGTGGGAGCCGGGCTTGCCCGCGATAGCGTTGGGTCATTAGCAGTGATGGTGCCTGACACGCCCCCATCGCGGGCAAGCCCGCTCCCACACTGGATCGCTGCCGAACACCCATTTTGTGTTCACTGAAGATCAACTGTGGGAGCCGGGCTTGCCCGCGATTGCGGTGGGTCATTAGCAGTGATGGTGGCTGACACGGCCCCTTCGCGAGCAAGCCCGCTCCCACATTGGATCGCTGCCGAACACCCATTTTGTGTTCACTGAAGATCACCTGTGGGAGCCGGGCTTGCCCGCGATAGCGGTGGGTCATTAGCAATGATGGTGGCTGACACGGCCCCATCGCGGGCAAGCTCGCTCCCACATTGGATCTGTGTGGATCGCCAACTTTGTGTTCACTGAAGATCAACTGTGGGAGCCGGGCTTGCCCGCGATGGCGGTGGGTCATTAGCAGTGATGGTGGCTGACACGGCCCCATCGCGAGCAAGCTCGCTCCCACATTGGATCTGTGTGGATCGCCAATTTTGTGTTCACTGAAGATCAACTGTGGGAGCCGGGCTTGCCCGCGATGGCGGTGGGTCATTAGCAGTGATGGTGCCTGACACGGCCCCATCGCGAGCAGGCTCGCTCCCACACTGGATCGCTGTCGAACACCCATTTTGCGTTCACTGAAGATCAACTGTGGGAGCCGGGCTTGCCCGCGATGGCGGTGGGTCATTAGCAGTGATGGTGGCTGACACGGCCCCATCGCGAGCAAGCCCGCTCCCACACTGGATCTGTGTGGATCGCCAATGTTGTGCTCGCTGAAAATCAACTGTGGGAGCCGGGCTTGCCCGCGATAGCGGTGGGTCATTAGCAGTGATGGTGGCTGACACGGCCCCATCGCGGGCAAGCTCGCTCCCACATTGGATCTGTGTGGATCGCCAACTTTGTGTTCACTGAAGATCAACTGTGGGAGCCGGGCTTGCCCGCGATGGCGGTGGGTCATTAGCAGTGATGGTGGCTGACACGGCCCCATCGCGAGCAAGCTCGCTCCCACATTGGATCTGTGTGGATCGCCAATTTTGTGTTCACTGAAGATCAACTGTGGGAGCCGGGCTTGCCCGCGATAGCGTTGGGTCATTAGCAGTGATGGTGCCTGACACGCCCCCATCGCGGGCAAGCCCGCTCCCACACTGGATCGCTGCCGAACACCCATTTTGTGTTCACTGAAGATCAACTGTGGGAGCCGGGCTTGCCCGCGATTGCGGTGGGTCATTAGCAGTGATGGTGGCTGACACGGCCCCTTCGCGAGCAAGCCCGCTCCCACATTGGATCGCTGCCGAACACCCATTTTGTGTTCACTGAAGATCACCTGTGGGAGCCGGGCTTGCCCGCGATGGCGGTGGGTCATTAGCAGTGATGGTGGCTGACACGGCCCCATCGCGAGCAAGCTCGCTCCCACATTGGATCTGTGTGGATCGCCAATTTTGTGTTCACTGAAGATCAACTGTGGGAGCCGGGCTTGCCCGCGATGGCGGTGGGTCATTAGCAGTGATGGTGCCTGACACGGCCCCATCGCGAGCAAGCCCGCTCCCACATTGGATCGCTGCCGAACACCCATTTTGTGTTCACTGAAGATCACCTGTGGGAGCCGGGCTTGCCCGCGATAGCGGTGGGTCATTCAGCAAGGATGGTGACTGACACTGCTCCATCGCGGGCAAGCCCGCTCCCACACTGGATCTGTGTGGATCGCCAACTTTGTGTTCACTGAAGATCAACTGTGGGAGCCGGGCTTGCCCGCGATAGCGGTGGGTCATTAGCAGTGATGGTGGCTGACACGGCCCCATCGCGGGCAAGCCCGCTCCCACACTGGATCTGTGTGGATCGCCAATTTTGTGCTCACTGAAGATCAACTGTGGGAGCCGGGCTTGCCCGCGATAGCGTTGGGTCATTAGCAGTGATGGTGCCTGACACGCCCCCATCGCGGGCAAGCCCGCTCCCACACTGGATCGCTGCCGAACACCCATTTTGTGTTCACTGAAGATCAACTGTGGGAGCCGGGCTTGCCCGCGATTGCGGTGGGTCATTAGCAGTGATGGTGACTGACACGGCCCCATCGCGGGCAAGCTCGCTCCTACACTGGTTTTTGTGCCAGGCACAGATTTTTTGCCCGACATGAATCCCCTGTGGGAGCGGGTTTGCTCCCACAGGCGCCGTGCAACACCACAGCTTCGCGCTTTGCCAGTAAACTCCCTCCCCTTTAGCCGCTTTCGTTACCACGCGGCCATCATCTTATTTCCTACGGAGTTCGCCTTGCGTCTGTTTCATACCTCCGACTGGCACCTTGGGCAGAACCTGCATGGCCAGGACCGCGATTTCGAGCATGGCTGTTTTCTTGAGTGGCTGCTGCGCCAGTTGAAACTGGACCAGCCCGACGTCCTGCTGATCGCCGGCGATATCTTCGACACGGTCAACCCGCCGGTCAAAGCCCAGGAACGCCTCTACGATTTCATCGTCAGCGCCCACGAGCAGCAGCCGTTGCTGACCATCGTGATGATCGCCGGCAACCACGATTCCGGTTCGCGGATTGAACTGCCGGCGCCGTTGATGCGCCGCTTGCGGACCCATGCGTTGGGCCGCGTGCTGTGGCTCGATGACGGGCAACTGGACGCCGAACGGTTGTTGCTACCGTTACCGGATGCCAGCGGCGCGATTGCCGGCTGGTGCCTGGCGCTGCCGTTCCTGCGGCCCGCCGAAGTGACCGGCGCGCAGCTGGGCGACAATTATTTGCGCGGCATCGGCCAGGTTCACGAATGGCTGATCGCGGCGGCCAACGCCAAACGCCAGCCGGGACAGGCGCTGATCGCCATCAGCCACGCGCACATGGCCGGCGGTTCGGTGTCCGAAGACTCAGAGCGCAGCCTGATCATCGGCAACGCCGAAGCACTGCCCGCCAGCCTGTTCGGCGCGAGCATCAGCTATGTCGCCCTCGGCCACTTGCACAAACCGCAGAAGGTCAACGGTGAAACGCGCATCCGCTACAGCGGCTCGCCGATTCCATTGTCGTTCTCGGAAATCGGTTATCAGCACCAGATTCTCGACGTCGTCCTGGACGGCGAAACCCTGGTCAGCGTCGAACCGAAACTGATTCCCCGCGCCGTCAATCTGCAACGCATGGGCCCGGCACCGCTGGGGGACATCCTGCTGCAACTGGCGGAGCTGCCGAACGTCGATCTGCTGGCTGAAACCCAGCGCCAGCCGTGGCTGGAAGTGCGGGTGCGTCTGGACGAGCCGCAACCGGACTTGCGCCATCAAGTGGAAAGCGCGCTGCAAGGCAAAGCCGTACGGCTGGTGCGAATTGCCGCCGAGTACGCCGGCAACGGTGGCCGTGACGGCAGCGACGACGGCACCCCACTGATCGAGCTCGACCAGCTCACACCACAGGAATTGTTCAGCCGCGCCTGGCGGGATCAATACGCCAGCGAGGTCGACGAGCAAACCCTCAAGGACTTTGCCGAGCTGTTGCAAGACGTGCAAATGGAGAGCGAACAGCCATGAAGATCCTCGCGATCCGCCTGAAAAACCTTGCCTCGCTGGCCGGGCCATTTGAAATCGATTTCACCGCCGAGCCCTTGGCCAGTGCCGGGTTGTTCGCCATCACCGGGCCGACCGGGGCCGGCAAAAGCACGCTGCTCGATGCCTTGTGCCTGGCGCTGTTCGGCGCCGTGCCACGCCTGAACAACACTGGACGCGACGCCAAGGTACCGGACGCTGACGGAGAAATCGGCACCGGCGATCCGCGCACCTTGCTGCGTCGTGGCACCGGCGAAGGCTATGCCGAAGTGGATTTCGTCGGCGTCGATGGCCGCCGCTACCGTGCACGCTGGGAAGCCAATCGCGCCCGGGAAAAGGCCGGTGGCAAGCTGCAGGCCAGTCGCCAGAGCCTGCGCGATATCGATCAGGATCAACTGCTGGCCAGTCAGAAAAGCGAATACAAGACGCAACTGGAGGCGGCACTGGGCCTGAACTTCGAACAGTTCACCCGCGCCGTGCTGCTGGCGCAGAGTGAGTTCAGCGCCTTCCTCAAGGCCGACGACAACGACCGCAGCGAACTGCTGGAAAAACTCACCGACACGGCGCTCTACACCCGTCTCGGTCGTCGCGCCTTCGACAAGACCAAAGAGGCTCGCGAAGCACACAAGCTGCTGCAGGATCAGGCCACTGGCGTCACCCCGTTGGCGCCCGAAGCCCGCGCCGAGCTGGACGAGCGCTTCAACGAAGCGCAACTGCAACTCAAGACACAGCAGGCGCAGCTCAAGCAACTCGACCAGCAAAGCACCTGGCTCAAAGTCCTGGGCCAATTGCAGGACGAACAGCAGAGCGCCAGCGTACAATTGAGCGGCGCCCAACTGCACTGGAACAACCAGGCCGGCGAACGCCTGAAACTGACGCGCCTGGAACAACTCGCGCCGCAACGGCACCAGTTCGCCCGCCAGACGGAACTCAGCGCCCAGCTCACACCGCTGGCGGTGCAGATTCAGCAGCACATCGCACAGCAAATCGCGCTGAACGAGCGTCAGACGCAACTGGAACAGAGCCTCAGTGACGCCAACACGGCGCTGAGCACCGCGCAGCACCAGCACAGCATCAGCGCACCATTGCTGCGTCAGGCCTTTGAAGAGCAAAACACCCTCGCCCGCCTCGGCAAAGATGCCAGCCTGAGCGCCGACATCAAGCAACAAGCGGAGCTGACCTGCACCCAGGGGCAAACGGCGATTCAGACGCTGCTCGATCAGCAAAAGCAGGTCGCCGAGCGTTTGCAACGCATCGCCACCGAGCTTGAACACAGCAGCCACCTGGCGCCATTGGGCGACGCCTGGAACGCGTGGCGCGATCGCCTGCAACAACTGATGCTGGTCGGCAATCGCCTGAACAAGGGCCAGGCCGAACTGGCTGACCTTGAGAGCGCCGCCACTCGCGCTACCGAAGCACTGAGCGCGCAAAAGCAGCAGCTGGAAGTGCTGTACAAGGAAGCCGGCGCCGAGCCGGAAGCCGTTACCGAGCAAATCCAGCTGCTGGGCAATCTGTTGCAGGACAACCGCAAACAGTTGCGCGCCTTTGAAGAGCTGACACGGCTGTGGGTCAGTCAGCAGGAGCTGGACAAGCGCGGCACTGAGCTTCAGCAACGCCAGTCGCTGGCGCAGCAGGAACGGGATCGCCTGACGCAGGACGGGGTCAAGGCCAAGAACGAACTGACCGTTGCCGAACAGACCCTGACCGTCACCCGCGAACTGTTGGAGCGTCAGCGGCTGGCCCGCAGTGCCAGCGTCGAAGAACTGCGCGAACAATTGCAGGACGATCAGCCATGCCCGGTGTGCGGCAGCCCTGATCATCCGTATCACCAGCCCGAAGCCTTGCTGCAAAGCCTCGGTCGCCACGATGAAAGCGAACAGGCCAACGCCCAGAAAGCAGTCGATGAACTAAAGGAAAAACTCACCGAGTTGCGGGCGGAAGTCGGTGGTTTGATTGCGCAGCAAAAAGAATTGCTGCAACAGCAGGAACAACTCGCCATCGCTCAACAGGGCCTGACGCCAAGCATTGAGGCGCATCCCCTGTCGGCGCAGTTGCTGGCTCAGGACGCGCTCAAGCGTGATGCCTGGCTGACACAGCAAAACAGCCAGCTGAATCAAAGCATCAGCCAGGACGAACAACGCCAAAGCGCCCTGCTCACCCTGCAACAGGACGCGGCGCGTCTGGCCCAGCAACTGCGCAGCGCCGAAACGGCGAGTCAGCAAGCGGCCCAGCACTTGAGTGCCCAGCAACAGGCGCTGAGCAGTGATCGTCAGCGCATGGACGAGGAACTCGCGGCGTTCAGCAGTCTGCTGCCAGCCGAGACTCTGGAGGCGTTGCGCAACGAACCGGCGGCGACTTTCATGCAGCTTGACCAGCAGATCGCCCAGCGCCTGGAACAGCTCGACCAGCAGCGCGATGAACTCGGCGAACAGCAGCAGCGCCAGCAGACGCTGGAGAAAGAACAGGACCGTCAACTGACCCGTGTCCAGCAACTGCAAAGTGCACAACAGCAGTTCACCGCACTGGCCGAGCAACAACAGGCTTGTCAGCAGCAGCTCACGCAATTGCTTGGCGAACATGCCAGCGCCGAGCAGTGGCAGCAACAACTGGATCAGACGGTGGAGCAGGCTCGCGCTGCCGAAACAGCGGCCAATCAGGAACTGCAAAGCGTGCGCACACAGCGGGTGCAACTGGCTGCCGAGCTCAAGGCGCAACAGGAACGCTTGCAGGCCCTTGAAGGCGACAGCCGTGAACTGAGCAGCAAGATTGCCGACTGGCGCGCTCAGCATCCGGAGCTGGACGATGCCGAGCTGGAAGTGTTGCTCGGCATCGACGATCAGCAGGTCAGCGAGCTGCGCCAGCAATTGCAGCACAGCGAAAAAGCCATCGAACAGGCGAAAGTGCTCTTGCAAGAGCGGGATAAACGCCTGCTCGAGCATCAGGCGCAGCACAACGGCAACCTCGATGCCGAGCAACTGGTTGCGGCACTGGCTGACCTGCAAACGCAGTTCGCCACCAGTGAACACCGTTGCGCCGAACTGCGTGCCGAACAGGCCGAGGATCAGCGCCGACAGAACGCCAATCAGGCGCTGGCGCAGCAAATTGCCGACGCCTACACCGAGTACCAGCGTTGGGCGCGCTTGAACGCCTTGATCGGTTCAGCCACCGGCGACACGTTCCGCAAGATCGCCCAGGCCTACAACCTCGACCTGCTGGTGCATCACGCCAACGTGCAGTTGCGCCAACTGGTGCGGCGCTATCGCCTGAAACGCGGCGGCAGCATGCTCGGGTTGCTGGTGATGGACACCGAAATGGGTGACGAACTGCGTTCGGTGCATTCCTTGTCCGGGGGCGAGACGTTCCTGGTGTCGCTGGCACTGGCGCTGGGGTTGGCGTCGATGGCCTCGAGTACGCTGAAGATCGAATCGCTGTTCATCGATGAGGGCTTCGGCAGCCTCGACCCGGAATCCCTGCAACTGGCCATGGACGCCCTCGACGGCTTGCAGGCGCAGGGCCGCAAGGTCGCGGTGATTTCCCACGTACAGGAAATGCATGAACGGATTCCGGTGCAGATCCAGGTGCGCCGTCAGGGCAACGGCCTGAGTACCCTGGAGGTGAAATGAATACGCTCTACTCCTTCCGCCGCTGCCCCTACGCCATGCGAGCACGCATGGCGGTACGTTATTGCGCGGTTGCAGTGAACATCGTCGAAGTCAGCCTCAAGGCCAAGCCTGCCGAAATGCTCGCACTGTCGGGCAAAGGCACGGTGCCGGTGCTGAACGCGGACGGTCGGGTGATCGACGAGAGCCTGGACATCATGCGCTGGGCACTGGCACAAAATGACCCGCAGGACTGGTTGCGCAAGGATGACCCGGCCGCTCAGTCACTGATCGCGGCCCTGATCGAGGAGAACGATCAGGTGTTCAAGGTGCACCTCAATCACTACAAATATGCCGAGCGCTATCCCGAGCGCTCGATGGCCGACTATCGCGCCGATGGCGAGGTGTTCCTGCGCAAGCTCGATGACCGGCTGGAGGGCGGCGCTTACTTGCTGGGCGACCAGCCGAGCCTGGCGGATGTGGCGCTGATGCCGTTTGTGCGGCAGTTTGCGCATGTGGATCGGGAGTGGTTTGGGCAGGCGCCTTATGCACGGTTGCAGGGTTGGTTGCAGCGGTTTCTGGAGTCGGCGTTGTTTACTGCGGTGATGGCCAGATAGACCGGGTTGCCCCCGAAGGCGGTTTCAAGTGAACTCATGCCAACACCGAGCACATGTTCAACGCCGAGCAATCCACCACAAACGGCCCAAAGTATTCCGCCCGCGGCTTGAGTGGCGGATTGCCCACCAGCATCCCCAGAGCCTTGGCCGTCTGGATGTTATGCGCGATGTTGTGGCTGCACTCGATGGCTCGCGCCACCGACCCCGCCGAACCCTGGCCGATGCCCAGCAGCGATGCGCCGTTGGTCATGAAGGCCAAAACGGCGATAACCCAGAGTCTGCGCCCTTTCATGCGCCCACCACTGGGGCGATGCCGTGCTGATCAACGACGGCGCTTTGCGTGCGATGTTCGAACTGGACGCCGGGGTAGGCGACTTGAATCGGTGCTTGCAGAGGCTGTTGCGATTGAGCCGAAAGGCTGACCACCAGCACCAGTGCCACGTAAAGACCGATGGCCAGGTAGGCGCCGTGTTTGGCGGAAGTCAGAATTGCGCTGGCCATGGTGTTCTCCGTGGGCATGTTTCAGTGACCACAGAATCCATCAAACAACTCGTGATATCCAACGGGCTTTATGCATAGTGGAGATCAGCTTTATTGATCTTTAGCTCATGAAAAATGGGGCTGTGTAAATGACATGTGGGAGCGAGCCTGCTCGCGAAGGCCGTGGGTCAGCAACATGGATGTCAGCTGACACTGCGCCTTCGCGAGCAGGCTCGCTCCCACATTTGGATAGGTGGGGTTAAGCGTTCAGGCTTGGGTTTTGTGATCCAGCGCGGCGTAGAAGTTGGCGCTCTGTTGCAGGTATTTCTGGGTGTAGCTCTGGGTGTGGGATTTTTTGCTGTTGATTTCGACGTTGGCGCTGGCTGGCAGAGCCACGGTGGCGGAGATAGCGGAAGCGGCGATTACAGAGAAGAGATTGAAGTTCATGGCGGTGTTCCTCGGAGTCAGTTGGCTTGCTTGCCCGGTTGGGCCGTGAAGCAAACTTACTCCCCGAGGGTCAGCGCCTTGAAATGCTTTGTAGCATTAGCTGTTATCACTCTCATTGATAGAAGGATGCAGGCCCCTTCAATCGGGGCCTGCGGCCTATTGCCGCACCAGAAACTTGAGGTCGCTGGGCGCGTCCATCGGCAGTTTTTGCACGGTTTTACCCAGCAGACCGGTCTTGGCATCGCGCTCGACGACGACAATCTGGTTGCTCTTCTGGTTGGCGATCAGCAGGAACTTGCCGCTGGGATCGAGGCTGAATTCGCGCGGGTGATCGCCTTCGACCGAGCGTCGCTGCAACTCCTTGAGCTGGGCGGTGGCCGGATCGATGGAAAACACCAGCAACTGATTGGCGGTGCCCCGGTTGCTGACATAGAGGAATTTGCCATCCTTGGAGGCGTGCAGCGCGGCACCGGCCTTGTCGGAGGTCGGCTGTCCTGCCGCCAGATCGACGGTCTGGGTCGGCTTGAGTGTGCCGTCCTGATAGTCGAACACGGTGACCTGAGCGCTCATTTCCGTGGTCAACCAGGCATGTTTGCCATCAGCGCTGAACAGCAGATGACGTGGACCGCTGCCCGGCGGCAACGACACCGAGGCCGGCGTCGCAGGCGTCAACGGCAAATCCGGATTGGCCTTGGGATCGAAGCGATAGACAAAGATCTTGTCTGCACCCAGGTCATTGGAGAACACATACTTGCCGTCTGGCGAGGAGATGGTCGAGTGCACGTGATTCGATGCCTGCCGCTCCGGGTTGACCCGGCTCGAGGGGTGAGCACTCAGCTGCACCACGGTCTTGAGCTTGCCATCGGTGCCCACTGGCAACACCGCCAGGGTGCCGCCCGGATCTTCGACCACCGAGTAGTTGCTGACGAACAGGTGAGTGCCGTCGCCACTGAGGCTCGAATGAGTCGGCTCGTTGCCCAGGCTCTGCACCTGGTTGATCAACGTCAACTCATGGGTCTTGGGGTTGATCGCATAGCTGCTGACGCGCCCGACCGGGTCTTTCTGGCCCGGACCGTTTTCATTGACCACGAACAGCACGTGCTGATCCTTGGACAGGGTCAGCCAGGACGGGTTTTCGCTCTTGACCACTTGCAGCGGCTTGGCGTCGATCTGCCCGGTGGCGCTGTCGAAGTTCAGGCGATAAATACCCTGGCTCTGACCCGCGGTGTAGGAGCCGACCAATAATTGATAATCGTCGGCCGGCGCCGCCTGGACACCCATGGCGCCCACACTGCCGGCCATCAACAATGGCCAGAAATTACGCATCTTCATGCTCTGCTTCCTCGTCGTTATCGCCACCGAACGCTTCCATCAGCACCAGACGGTGCTCACCGGAGTCACCGGTAATCAGCCAGCTTTGCAGGGTTGGATCGAAGGTCGCCGCCTGAATCTGCGCAATGGTGAACGCCCAGTGCTTCGCCGCTCGGCCGTCCATGCATTCGATGTGCAGGTTGTCGTCTTCATCGAGGGAAAACTCGAAGGCATGCAGGCCGTCGATTTCCAGCATGTCGGCGTGTTCAAGGGCGTTGAGCAAGGTGTCGGTTACGGCAGTCATGGCAGGCAATCTTTGAAGGGGAAAGGGGCAATGATAGCTCAATGTGAGGACCGCTTAACGGGGCTCACAAAACTTGCTCACAACACGGCACAAATGTGGGAGCGAGCTTGCTCGCGATAGCGGCAGAACAGTCGACATCAATGCTGAATGTTCAATCGTCATCGCGAGCAGGCTCGCTCCCACAGGGAACGGTGGTTAACCGTTAGATCGCCTCGCGGGAAGGCTGTCCATCCACCAGCCGCTGAATACGCAGCGGATTGGCATTTTTCAAGGCGTCCGGCAGCAGGCTGTCGGGGTAGTTCTGGAAACACACCGGGCGCAGAAAGCGGTCGATGGCCAGGGTGCCGACCGAGGTGCCGCGGGCATCGGAGGTCGCCGGGTACGGGCCGCCATGCACCATCGAATCGCAGACCTCGACACCGGTTGGATAACCGTTAAGCAGGATGCGCCCGACCTTCTGTTCCAGCAGCGCCGTCAACTCGCCAAACTGCTCAAAGTCCGCCGGCTCGCCAATGATCGTCGCCGTCAGTTGGCCGTGCAGGCCGTTCAGGGCGGCGCCCAGTTGCGCCTGATCCGCCACTTCGACGAACACCGTGGTCGGGCCGAACACTTCTTCTTGCAGCACTTCATCGCCATCGATCAGCAAGCCCGCATCGGCCTTGAACAGTTGCGGCTGCGCCTGATTGCCCTGCTGCGGCTGCCCGGCCAGGTGCTCGATGCGTGGATGCGCGAGCAGTTTCTGCAAGCCTTTGCCGTAGCTGCTCAGCGTGCCAGCGTTGAGCATGGTTTGCGCCGGCTGATCGTCGATCAGCCGCGCCACTTGCTGCACAAACGCACTGAACTGCGGCGAGCGAATGCCGATCACCAGACCGGGGTTGGTACAGAACTGGCCACAGCCCTGCACCACCGAAGCGGTCAGGTCGCGCGCCACCGTTTCGCTGCGAGCGGCCAGCGCCGCAGGCAATACGATCACCGGGTTGATGCTCGACATTTCGGCGAACACCGGAATCGGCTGTGGGCGAGCGGCGGCCATGTCGCACAACGCACGACCGCCCTTGAGCGAACCGGTAAAACCGACCGCCTGAATCGCCGGATGCTTGACCAGCGCCTCACCCACCCCGGCGCCGTAAATCATGTTGAACACGCCAGCGGGCATGCCGGTTTTTTCAGCGGCACGGATGATCGCGTCGGCAACCCGTTCGGCCGTCGCCATATGGCCGCTGTGGGCCTTGAAGACCACCGGGCAGCCAGCGGCCAGCGCGGAGGCGGTGTCACCACCGGCGGTGGAAAACGCCAGAGGGAAATTGCTCGCGCCGAACACCGCCACCGGGCCGAGGCCGATGCGGTATTGGCGCAAGTCAGGACGCGGCAGCGGTGTGCGTTCGGGCAACGCCTGGTCGATCCGCGCGCCGTAAAAATCGCCCCGTCGCAGCACCTTGGCAAACAGGCGCATCTGGCCACTGGTGCGACCGCGTTCACCGTGAATCCGTCCGGCAGGCAGCGCGGTTTCACGGCAGACCACGGCGACGAAGTCGTCACCCAGGGCATCGAGCTCATCGGCAATTGCATCGAGAAATTGCGCCCGGCGTTCGGCGCTCAGGCTGCGATAAGTCGGGTAAGCAGCGGCGGCAGCCTTGGCAGCCGCATCCACTTCCTGCTCAGTTGCCTGATAAAAATCGTCGGCCAGCGCTTCGCCCGTGCTGGCGTCAACGCTCTGGAGTTTGATGCTGCCGGCGGCGCTGCGCTGGCCGCCGATATAATTGTGACCAAGCGTCATGGAAATCTCCTTAAAGGGTGCCGACGGTGCCGGGCTCGAACGTTGCTTCAACGGGTTCAATGCCGTTGATCAATGGCGCGCCGAATTCAGCCTGGCTGATTTCGAACACATCACCCGGCTGGGTGCGGATGCCATCGGCGAAGGACAGGGTCGCGGTGCCGAAGAAGTGAATGTGCACGTCCCCCGGTCGCAGGAACTGGCTGTATTTGAAATGGTGGTATTCAAGGTTTTGCAGGCTGTGGCACATGTTGGCTTCGCCGCTGAGAAATTCGTTCTGCCACAGCACTTCGCCGTCGCGCAGAATGCGGCTGGTGCCTGCCAGATGTTGAGGCAATTCACCGACCCGAAGTTCCGGGCCATAGCTGCAACTGCGCAGTTTCGAGTGCGCCAGGTACAGGTAATTCTTGCGCTCCATGACGTGATCGGAGAACTCGTTGCCCACCGCAAAACCGAGGCGGTACGGCTTGCCGTCGTGGCCGATGACGTAGAGGCCGCTGAGCTCAGGCTCTTCCCCGGCGTCTTCGGCAAAGGGCGGCAGCGGGAACGGCCGGCCCGGCCGCACGACGATGCTGCCGTCGCCTTTATAGAACCACTCCGGTTGCACACCGGCCTGCCCCGCTGCCGGTTTACCGCCCTCCACGCCCCATTTGAAGATGCGCAGGGTGTCGGTCATGGCCGCTTCGTCATTGCCGTGCTGGTGCATCTTGTCCCGGGCCGAAGCGCTGCCCAGGTGGGTCAGGCCGGTGCCGCTGACCAGCAGGTGCGCAGGGTCCGGGTGGTCCAATGGCGGCAGGATGCGCAGTGTCGCCAGCAGTTCGGCGTAGTCGTGGCTGATGCCCAGGCCGAGGGTCTGCACCTGCTGCCCAAGATCGATCCGCGCCGCGATGGCCGCCAGCGCCAGATCGCGGACGCTGCGCACCTCCTGAACTTCACGCACCCGCCCTGCTTGCACCACGCCGACACGGCGCTCACCGTTACTCAATTCGAATTGAACCAGACGCATGGGTTTTCTCCTGTAAACAGATCTTCAAAGCACCGCAAGACCCTGTGGGAGCAACTGTCTTGCCCCTACCATCCGTCACCGCCATTCGGCGCCGTCTTCGCGGGCAAGCCCGCTCCCACAGGGGTTCGGTGTGTCATTCAAGTCCGGGTCGCACCTCGGGCACTCGCCGCAAACTGCTCCACCGGCAACACATGCCGACGCTCCAGCAGCCGATACACCACACCGGTCAGCAGCAGCCCGAACACCATCACCCCCGACAGAAAGTACAACCCCGAAGCCAGGTTGCCGGTGTATTCCTTGAGCGCGCCGATCACGAACGGTCCGATATACCCGCCGAGGTTGCCCACCGAGTTGATCAAGGCGATCCCCGCCGCCGCGCTGGCACCGGCAAAAAAACGCCCCGGCAAGGTCCAGAACACCGCCGTGCAGGAAAACAGCGCGAACGCCACCAGACACAACGCCGCCAGTTGCAGCAGCGGCACCGACAGCCAGGCGCTGAGAAACAGGCCGATGGCACCCAGCACGTAAAGCCCTGCCAGATGACCATAGCGGTCATTCAGGCGGTCGGAGCTGCGCGGCACGATCAACAGGCCGATGATCCCGAACAGGTAGGGCACCGCCGACACGAACCCGGTCGCCAGGTCGCTGCCGCCAAACTGTTTAATCAGCGTCGGCAACCACAGACCAAGGCCATAGATGCTCAAGGTTACCGGCAGATAGAACAGCGCCAGCAGCAACACGCGCGTGTCCTTGAGTGCATGCAACGGGTTGCCGTGGCGGGTCTGGCCGTATTCGGCGAGGTCTTTTTGCAGCTCGCCGGCCAGCCAGTCCTTCTCGGCCTGGTCCAGCCATTTCACCTGTTGCGGGCCGTCGGGCAGGTAGCGCAGTACCGGCCAGGTCAGCAGGATTGCCGGTGTGCCGATGACGATGAACAGCCACTGCCAGCCATGCAGCCCCAACGTGCCGTCCATGCCCAGCAAACCGCCTGAAACCGGACCGGTGATCATCATCGCGATGGGTTGCGACAGAATGAACAGGCCGAGGATCTTGCCGCGATGGCGCACCGGGAACCACTGGGTGATGTAGTACAGAACGCCGGGGAAGAAGCCCGCTTCGGCGGCGCCGAGCAACAAGCGCATCACATAGAAACTGTGCGGCCCCTGGACGAACGCCATGCCGATGGTGATCGCGCCCCAGGTGATCATGATCCGCGCAAACCAGCGCCGGGCACCGAAGCGTTCGAGCATCAGGTTACTGGGGACTTCCAGCAGGAAATAGCCGATGAAAAACAGCCCGGCACCGAGGCCATAGGCCGCATCACCGATACCGATGTCCGCTCCCATGTGCAGCTTGGCGAAGCCAACGGCGGAGCGATCCACATAGGCAATCAGGTACAGCAGGATCAGGAAAGGAATCAGTTTCAGCGTGATGCGGCGAATCAGCCGCAGTTCCTGGCTCATGGGTTCGGTCTCCGATTGTTGTTTTTATGGAACCTCGGGGGACGCCTCTCACAGAAAACCGCCAGGACCTTCCCTCCGCTGAAATCGACTATATAGTATTACTAATTAAGCGACAACGGCTTCCAAATAAGCCAGCTTGCGCTTATGTTAGCCATCAGATGGCACAATATAGTCATACAATAAGAGAATCGATCATGTCTGATAAAAAGCCCACGCTGCGCTCCGCCCAATGGTTTGGCACCGCCGACAAGAACGGCTTCATGTACCGCAGCTGGATGAAAAATCAGGGCATCGCCGACCATCAGTTCCATGGCAAACCGATCATCGGCATCTGCAACACCTGGTCGGAACTGACCCCGTGCAACGCGCATTTCCGCCAGATTGCCGAGCACGTCAAACGCGGGGTGATCGAGGCTGGGGGCTTCCCGGTGGAGTTCCCGGTGTTCTCCAATGGCGAATCGAACCTGCGCCCTACCGCCATGCTCACCCGCAACCTGGCGAGCATGGACGTTGAAGAGGCCATTCGTGGCAACCCGATTGACGGCGTGGTGCTGCTGACCGGCTGCGACAAGACCACTCCGGCGTTGCTGATGGGCGCGGCCAGTTGCGACGTGCCGGCCATCGTCGTCACAGGCGGGCCGATGCTCAATGGCAAGCATAAGGGACAGGACATCGGCTCGGGCACGGTGGTCTGGCAACTCAGCGAGCAAGTGAAGGCAGGGACGATCACCCTCGATGATTTCCTCGCCGCCGAGGGCGGCATGTCGCGCTCGGCCGGCACCTGCAACACCATGGGCACCGCCTCGACGATGGCCTGCATGGCCGAAGCGCTGGGCACTTCCCTGCCCCACAACGCGGCGATTCCGGCGGTGGATTCGCGGCGTTATGTGTTGGCGCACATGTCCGGCATGCGCGCGGTGGAGATGGTCCGCGAGGATCTGAAGCTGTCGAAGATCCTCACCAAACAAGCCTTTGAAAACGCGATCCGCGTCAACGCCGCCATCGGTGGCTCGACCAACGCGGTGATTCACCTCAAAGCCATCGCCGGGCGCATTGGCGTCGAGCTGGACCTGGATGACTGGACCCGCATCGGGCGCGGTATGCCGACCATCGTCGACCTGCAACCGTCCGGGCGTTTTCTGATGGAAGAGTTCTACTACGCCGGTGGTTTGCCAGCGGTGCTGCGTCGCCTCGGCGAAGCCAATCTGATTCCCCATCCAAACGCCCTGACCGTCAATGGCAAGACCCTCGGCGAGAACACCAAAGACGCGCCGATCTATGGCCAGGACGAAGTGATCCGCACCCTCGATAACCCGATCCGTGCAGACGGTGGCATTTGCGTACTGCGCGGCAACCTCGCGCCGCTGGGCGCCGTGCTCAAGCCGTCCGCCGCCAGCGCCGAGCTGATGCAGCATCGCGGGCGAGCGGTGGTGTTCGAGAACTTCGATCTGTACAAGGCGCGGATCAACGACCCGGAACTGGACGTGGATGCCAACTCGATTCTGGTCATGAAAAACTGCGGCCCCAAGGGTTATCCGGGCATGGCCGAAGTCGGCAACATGGGCTTGCCGGCCAAACTGCTGGCCGAGGGCGTGACCGACATGGTGCGTATTTCCGATGCGCGCATGAGCGGCACGGCGTATGGCACCGTGGTGCTGCACGTCGCACCGGAAGCCGCAGCCGGCGGGCCGTTGGCGGTGGTGAAGGAAGGCGACTGGATCGAGCTGGACTGCGCCAACGGGCGTCTGCACCTGGACATTCCGGACGCGGAACTGGCGGCGCGGATGGCCGAGCTGCAACCGCCGCAACAACTGTTGGTGGGCGGCTATCGCCAGTTGTACATCGAACATGTGCTGCAGGCGGATCAGGGGTGTGACTTTGACTTTTTGGTGGGTTGCCGAGGGGCTGAAGTACCGCGCCACTCCCACTGACACCATAATATTCCCTTGCGGGAGCGAGCCTGCTCGCGAAGGCGATCTGTCTGACACATCAACGGTGAATGGGCCGCCGTCTTCGCGAGCAAGCCCGCCCCCACATTTGATCTACGCCAGCCTCAAGCATGCACCGTGCCTGCTATCATGCGCATCACCTCCCACCGCACAGGATCGCGCCGTTCGCCATGGATTACCGCAAACCCTCCGACCGCAAAAGCATGCACTCGCGCATCGTCCAGGAGTTGGGCATGCAGATTGTTTCCGGGCGCTTCAAGCCGGACGACAAACTGCCACCCGAAACCCTGTTATGCGAGGAGTACGCGGTCAGCCGTCCGGTATTGCGCGAAGCCACCCGCGTGCTGGTGGCCAAGGGGCTGGTGTATTCGCGGCCACGGGTCGGCACGGTGGTCAAGCCACGCAAGGACTGGCACATGCTCGACCCGGATGTGCTGCACTGGCTGATGCAAAGCAGCCCGCAAAATGAGTTTTTCGACCTGCTGACCAGCGTGCGCAGCATCATCGAACCCGCTGCCGCCGCCCTCGCCGCGCAATACGCCACCGACGCGGACATCGCCTCCATCGGCGAAGCCTATCAGCGCATGGAAGCGGCTCCGACGCCGGAGGCCTTGCTGCAACCGGACCTGGATTTCCACAGCCGGATTGCCGATGCGACCCATAACGACTTGCTGGCCAACCTGTGCAACATGCTCTCGGTGGCGATTGCCGAAGCCCTGAAACACTCCAATCAGCGACCGAACCTGCATGAACTGGCGTTGCCACGGCACAAGGCGATTCTCACGGCGATCGAGAATCGCGATGCACTGGGTGCGCGGCATGCGACGCTGGTGCAGCTAGATGACGCGCGCAGTGCGTTGAATGTGGTACTGGGCAGCGATCCTACAAACCAACACTGAACCCTGTGGGTGCGGGCTCGCTCCCACAGGGTGTTTTGTGTGGATCCGCAGATGTAAAAAGCCGCAACCCTTGGGTTGCGGCTTTGTTGTTTGTGCAATCGATCAGTGAGCGAACAGTGAGTTGCCCTTCTGCCCCGCCAGTTTTTCCGGTTTGATCAGGAACCGCGCCAGCGCCGGCAGCAGCCACAGCGCGCCGAACATGTTCCAGAGCAGCATGAAGGTCAGCATCAGGCCCATGTCGGCCTGGAACTTGATCGCCGAGAAGATCCAGGTGCACACACCGATGGCCAGGCACAGCCCCGTGAACAGCACCGCTTTACCGGTGGACTTCAGCGTCTGATAGTACGCCTCCTGCAACGGCAGGCCGGCCCTGAGGAAACTCTCCAGACGGCTGTAGATGTAGATACCGTAGTCCACGCCAATCCCCACGCCCAGCGCCACCACCGGCAAGGTCGCAACTTTCACACCGATCCCCATGAACGCCATCAGGGCGTTGCCCAGCACCGAGGTCAGCACCAGCGGCAGCACGATGCACAGAGTCGCCGCCCAGGAGCGGAAGGTGATCAGGCACATGGTCGCCACGCAGATGTACACCAGGATCAGGATGGTCAGCTCCGACTCCTTGATCACCTCGTTGGTGGCCGCTTCGATCCCGGCGTTACCGGCAGCGAGGATGAACTCCAGGCCGTCCTTGTTGTTTTCCTTGGCGAATTCCTGCACCGCATGCACCGCGCGGTCCAGGGTGGCGGCCTTGTGGTCGTTGAGGAACACCAGCACCGGCGCCAGGGAGCAGCTGTTGTTGTACAGACCATCGGCACGGGCAATAGAGTTGTTCAGCACGTCCGGGTTGCGCGACAGGGTTTCCCATTTCAGGTTGCCCTCGTTCATGCCCTTGATCATCTGCTTGGACACCGTCACCAGCGAGATCGCCGACTGCACGCCCTCGGTGTTCTGCATCTTCCACATCAGCTCGTCGATAGGCGCCATGGCTTCGTAATGCGAACAGCCTTCGTCCTTGGTCTTGACCATCACCACCAGCACGTCGGAACTGGTGGAGTAATTGTTGATGATGAAGTTGTTGTCTTTGTTGTAACGCGAGTCCGGACGCAGTTCCGGCGCGCCCTGGTCGAGGTCGCCGATTTTCAGGTTCTGGCTGTACCAGAGGCCGCCGCCGAAGGCCAACAATGCCAGCACGATGGAAACCGGTGCGACTTTCGGGCTGGCAAAGTTCGACAGCAGACGCCAGAACGGGTGTTCGCGGTGCGCATCTTTTTTGCTGCGCTCGACCGCGCGCTTGCTGATACCGACATAGGAAATCGCCACCGGCAACAGGATCAGGTTGGTGAACACAATCACCGCCACGCCAATGGACGCGCCGATGGCCAGTTCGCGAATCACGCCGATGTCGATGATCAGCAGCGTGATGAAGCCCACCGCGTCCGCCAGAATCGCGATCATCCCCGGCAGGAACAGTTGCCGGAAAGTACGCCGCGCAGCGGTCAAGGCGTTATCCGCCTCGCTGGACTGCAAGGCGATACCGTTGATTTTCTGCACACCGTGGGAAATACCGATGGCAAAGATCAGGAACGGCACCAGCATCGAGTAGGGATCAAGCCCGAAGCCGAAGGCATGCATCAACCCCAGTTGCCAGACCACCGCCACCAGCGTTGTACTCAACACCGCCACGGTGCTGCGCATGCAGTTGGTAAACCAGTACAGCAGAATCAGGGTGATGACGAAGGCGATGCCGAAGAACATCACCACCATCACCAGACCGTCAATCAGGTCGCCGACTTTCTTGGCGAAACCGACGATGTGGATCTTCACGTTGGGGTTTTGTTTTTCGAACTTGTCGCGGATCTTGTCTTCAAGATCGTGGGAGAACTTGCGATAGTCCAGGGCCAGCAACTTGCCCTGGTCCTGCGGATCCGGGTAGGACTCCAGCAGTGGAATATCGACGATGCTCGACTTGAAGTCGTTGGATACCAGCCGCCCGACCTGGCCGGACTTGAGCACGTTGTTACGCAGTTGATCAAGGCTTTCAGGCGAGCCGTCATAGCTCTGCGGGATGACTTCACCGCCAGCAAAGCCCTCCTCCGTCACTTCGGTCCAGCGCACGCTCGGGCTCCATAGCGACTTGAGGCCGGAACGGTCGACGCCGGAAATGTAGAACACCTCGTCGTTGATCTCTCGCAGGGTCTCCATGTATTCCTTGGAGAAGATATCGCCGTCGGTGGCCTCCACCGAGATCCGCACCGTATTGCCCAGGTTCGCCAGGTCATTACGGTGTTCCATCATTTTTTCAATGAATGGATGCTTGAGCGGGATCATTTTTTCAAAACTGGTGGACGGCCGAATCAGCGTCGCCTGCCAGAACAGGAAAATGCTGACCACCAGACAGATGAAGATCACTGCCGGGCGGTTGTTGAAAATCAGGCGCTCAAGGAACGTCGCCTTGTCTTGGTGGTGGCTGCTCATGGATGTCATTTCTCCGCCCTTCTTATTATGTAGCCGGGCTTATTTGCCGAGATCGGCGCCGGTTGGCGAAGTGGCGCGAACGCCGCCCTGTCCTGCCAGAATCAGATTGCCGTTGCCGGCAGCAGTGACCCCCGACACGGAAATCCGGTCCGGGCGGTTGAATATGCTGAACGTTTCACCGTGATCGTTACTGCGGATCACCGAACCGCCGTTGCCGACAATCACGATGGTGCCGTCGTCGAGCAACGTCGCGCCAGACAGGCCAAACTCCAGCGCACCGCGCGCAGCCTTGAGTGCCACCTGCTGCCAGGTGCTGCCGAAATCCGTGGAACGGTAGAGATTGGCGCGCAGCCCATAGGCCAGCAGCGTGTTGGGCTGACCGGTGCCGATCACGCCAAACAGCGAGCCTTCATAGGGGCCCTGAAGTTTTTCCCAGGTCTGTCCCCAGTCGGCCGAGCGGAACATGCTGCCCTGCTCGCCAACGATAAACAGCCCGGCATCCTTGACCGCCCCGATGGCGTTGAGGTGGAACTGATCCGCGTTGTCGAGGCGAGCACTGACATCATCCCAGTGCTTGCCACCGTCGGTGGTTGCCATCAGCGACCCGTAAGCGCCCACGGCAAAGCCGCTGTTGACGTCCTTGAACCAGACATCGAGCAGCGGCGATTCACGTTTCAAATCTTCAAATTGTTTGGTCCAGGTGGCGCCGCCGTCCTCGCTGGCGAGGATTTGCGCGTCATGGCCGACGGCCCAGCCGTGTTTGTCGTCGGCGAAATACACGGCTGTCAGCAGCTGGCGGGTCGGCACTTTCGCCTGGGTCCAGGTCGTGCCCTGATCATCGGAGTACAGGATATGCCCGCGATCCCCGACCGCCACTAACCGGGGACCGGCGTGGACAACATCGAGCATCAGGCTTTTGACCGCCATGGCGGATGCGACGGCATACACCCCCTCGGTCGCTGGCGCATCAGCGGCCAGTACCGGCGCCGACAATACGGCACAGCCCAACAGCGAGAGCGCTGTAGCCAGCAACGCAAATGTGCGCAGTGCCGGCGGGCGGCAACGGCCCATACCCATGACAGGCTCACTCATAGACCTTCCCCCATTATTATTGTTAGGTCGTTCAACCTTTCAGGGCGCCGTTCGGGTACTCGTGGTAACTGACGGGTCAGGAGCATAGTCCTGAAACCCGCAATCCAGAGCCCCTTCGGTAGCTGACTTATCCTATCGGGGTTTCGAATCGTCTGACAATCGATGGAGCGTTATCTTTTGTTAACCATGGGGGGTGGGGTTGGGATTTGTGTACATATCCATTTTTGCGGTAACGGCCGCTTATGGTTTCGCTCTTACAGCGACTCACTTTTCCAGACGCCGGAATGCCGGCCCAGCGGGAAGTAAGCCAAAAGGGTTTGGGTCTGTATCCATTGCTGCGGTAACGGCTTCATATGGTTTCGCTCTTACAGCGACTCGCTTTTCCAAACGCCGGAATGCCGGCCCAGCGGGAAGTAAGCAAAAGGGTTTGGGTGTGTGTCCATTGCTGCGGTAACGGCTTCATATGGTTTCGCTCTTACAGCGACTCGCTTTTCCAGACGCCGGAATGCCGGCCCAGCGGGAAGTAAGCAAAAGGGTTTGGGTGTGTGTCCATTGCTGCGGTAACGGCTTCATATGGTTTCGCTCTTACAGCGACTCACTTTTCCAGACGCCGGAATGCCGGCCCAGCGGGAAGTAAGCAAAAGGGTTGGGGTGTGCATCCATTGCTGCGGTAACGGCTTCATATGGTTTCGCTCTTACAGCGACTCGCTTTCCAGACGCCGGAATGCCGGCCCAGCGGGAAGTAAGCAAAAGGGTTTGGGTGTGTATCCATTGCTGCGGTAACGGCTTCATATGGTTTCGCTCTTACAGCGACTCACTTTTCCAGACGCCGAAAAGTAAGCAAAAGGCTTCGCCCCGGCGTACGGCACCTCGCCTGGGCTCGGTGTTCCCTCGCTACGGTGTCCATCAGGGGGCATCGCCTACGGTCTGCTTCGCGACGACCTCCTCTCGATGTGTGCGGCTTCGCCGCACGGCGCTTCGCGCCTAACCCCCTGATGAACACCTACGCTCGGCCTGCCGAAGGGGCGAGAGATCAAAAGCAGGATCAAGATCACAAGCCAACAGCAAAAGCCACAACCACAGCCACAGCCACAGCCACAGCCACAGCCAGATCAAAAGATCGCAGCCTTCGGCAGCTCCGGGGCGAGTACATTCGCAAGGGATTGGTCGGCTGGCCTCCTGTGGGAGCGAGCCTGCTCGCGATTGCGATGGGTCAGGCACATTGATGCTGGATGTGCTGCCATCTTCGCGAGCGGGCTCGCTCCCACAATTGGATCGAGTACATTCGGGAGGGGTTGGATGGCTGGCAGGCCGTCATCGCAGGCAAGCCAGCTCCCACAGTTTGGACCGGGTGCATCGGGAAGGGGTTGGGTGGCTGTCGGGCCGCCATCGCAGGCAAGCCAGCTCCCGCAGTTTGGACCGGGTACATTAGGGAGGGGTTGGGTGGCTGTCGGGCCGCCTTCGCAGGCAAGCCAGCTCCCACAGTTTGGATCGGGTGCATCCGGGGGAGATTGGTCGGCTGTCAGGCCGCCTTCGCAGGCAAGCCAGCTCCCACAGTTGGACTGAGTGCATCAGGGAGAGATTGGTCGGCTGTCAGGCCGTCTTCGCAGGCGAGCCAGCTCCCACAGTTGGACTGGGTGCATCAGGGAGAGATTGGTCGGCTGGCAGGCCGCCTTCGCAGGCAAGCCAGCTCCCACAGTTTGGACCGGGTGCATCGGGAAGGGGTTGGGTGGCTGTCGGGCCGCCATCGCAGGCAAGCCAGCTCCCGCAGTTTGGACTGGGTGCATCAGGGAGATATTGGTCGGCTGTCAGGCCGTCTTCGCAGGCGAGCCAGCTCCCACAGTTTGGACTGGGTGCATCAGGGAGATATTGGTCGGCTGTCAGGCCGCCTTCGCGAGCAGGCTCGCTCCCACAGAAAAACAAAAACAAAAACAGATCGGCGTACACCCTGCCCTTCACCACTCAACAGGCCGAGCGTTAGCTCGCCTGCAGCTCTTGATCTACCCGCCCCTTCGGGAGGCCGAGTGGAGGTGTTTATCTGGGGGTGGGCGCGTAGCGCCGTGCGGCGCAGCCGCACACATCGAGAGGAGGTCGTCGCGAAGCAGACCGTAGGCGATGCCCCCAGATGAATACCGGAGCGAGGGAACACCGAGCCCAGGCGAGGTGCCGTACGCTCGGGGCGAGACTTTTTGGTTCCTTTTGTGGCGTTTGACAAAAGGGACTCGCCGTAAGGGCGAAACCCCAAGCCGCCGTTACCGCAGCAACGGATATACACAAAAAAACCCAAGAACATGGTCGGCCCGAAGGCCGCCATCGCAGGCAAGCCAGCTCCCACCGGTGTACACCAGCAAGAGACAGGCCGGCTATCAGGCCGCCTTCGCGAGCAAGCCAGCTCCCACAGGATTAACCTGAAGGAGCAAGGCCAACCTCAGGCCAGGCTCTTGCTGACCACCTCAAACACATCACTCGACAACTGACCCGAAGCACGAATCCGCTCCAGCTCACCCTTCATCAACGCCTGACGAGCGCTGTCGTATTTGCGCCAGCGCGTCAGCGGCGCCAACTGCCGAGAAGCAATCTGCGGATTGAACCCGTTCAGCTCAATCACCAGATCCGCCAGGAAGCGATACCCGGAACCGTCGGCCGCATGGAAGTTGATCAGGTTCTGCCCGGCAAACGCACCGACCAGCGCCCGCACCTTGTTCGGATTCTTGATGTTGAACGCCGGATGCTCCATCAACTGACGAACCCGCGCCAAACCACCCGGCAAGGTGCTGCCCGCCTGCACACTGAACCACTGATCCATGACCAGCGGATTATCCTTGAAGTGCTCGGCGAAACTGCCCAGAGCCTTGGCCTTGTCCTCTTCGAACGGTGAATTCACCAGCACCGCCAGGGCCGTCAGGCGCTCGGTCATGTTGTCGCTGGTCTCGAACTGCTCCAGCGTCGCCGCCAACACTTCAGCCTTGCCACTGAGCATCAGGTACGACAGCGCAATGTTCTGCAACGCGCGACGCGCGAAATGCTCGGCTTCGGCCACATACGGGGTTTTCTTCGACAGATCGCGATTGGCCTGATAACGCAGCCACAGCGCCTCGAACAAACCTTCAGCCAGTTGTTTGCGGGCAAACTCGCGAGCAATGTGAATCGCGTCAACGTCAGCCACTTCGCTGATTTCGGTCAGATACGCCTCACCCGGCAGCGAGAGCATTTCCGCGACCATGGCCTGATCCAGCGTGTCGTCGGACAGCACTGTGCGCAGAGCCGAAATCAGCCGCTGATCCAGCACCAGCTTCTCGCCTTTCTGCTGCTGGGCAATCAGTTCTTGCAGCACCAGCACCGACAGTTGCTGGCCGGCATCCCAGCGGTTGAAGCCGTCGCTGTCATGCTGCATCAGGAACATCAATTGATCGCGGCTGTACGGGAAGCTCAGTTTCACCGGCGCCGAGAAACCACGCAGCAAGGACGGCAGTGGCTGTTCAGTGATGTCGGCGAATACAAAAGTCTGCTCGGCTTCAGTTACCGATATCACTCGCGAAGTGCCCTGCGCAACGGTTTCACCGGACAGGCGCAAGGCAATCGCCGCGCCCTTGGAATCGAGCAGGCCAAGCTCCACCGGAATCAAGAACGGCCGTTTTTCAACCTTGTCCGGCGTTTCCGGACAGCTCTGACGGAAGGTCAGGCTGTAGGTTTTTGCGGTTGCGTCATAGGACTCGCTCACCGCCAGCCGTGGCGTGCCGGCCTGGCTGTACCAGCGCTTGAACTGCGTCAGGTCGACACCGTTGGCGTCTTCCATGGCCTTGATGAAGTCGTCGCAGGTCACGGCCTGGCCGTCGTGGCGGTCGAAGTACAGGTCGCTGCCTTTGCGAAAGCCCTCAGCACCGAGCAAAGTGTGGATCATGCCGACCACTTCCGAGCCCTTTTCGTACACGGTCAGGGTGTAGAAGTTGGAAATCTCGATGAAGCTGTCCGGGCGCACGGCGTGGGCCATGGGACCTGCGTCTTCGGCAAACTGGTGGGTGCGCAGGTACGCCACGTCCTGGATACGTTTGACCGTCGCCGAGTTCATGTCGGCGGAGAAGCCGGAGTCACGGAACACGGTGAAGCCTTCCTTGAGCGACAACTGGAACCAGTCGCGGCAGGTCACACGGTTGCCCGACCAGTTGTGGAAGTACTCGTGGGCGACGATGGCCTCGACCCGCTGGTGCGCAGCGTCGGTGGCGGTTTCGGCGCGGGCCAGCACGGCGCTGGAGTTGAAGATGTTGAGGCCCTTGTTCTCCATGGCGCCCATGTTGAAGTCGTTGACAGCCACGATCATGAAGATGTCCAGGTCGTATTCACGGCCATAGACTTCTTCGTCCCAGCGCATCGACTTCTTCAGGCTGTTCATCGCGTGCTGGCACTTGTCGATGTTTTCCGGCTCGACGTAGATGCGCAGCGCCACGCAGCGCTCGGTCATGGTGGTGAACGTGTCTTCGACGCACCACAGGTCACCGGCCACCAGCGCAAACAGGTACGCCGGTTTCTTGAACGGGTCTTCCCAGGTCGCCCAGTGCCGGCCGTCTTCACCGGGGCCCGAAGCAATCGGGTTACCGTTGGAAAGCAGGATCGGGTAGCTGTGCTGCTCGGCGACCACGGTGGTGGTGAACGTGCTCATCACGTCCGGGCGGTCGAGGTAATAGGTGATCTTGCGAAAGCCCTCGGCCTCGCACTGGGTGCAGAACATCGTGCCGGATTTGTACAGGCCTTCCAGCGCGGTATTTGTTTGCGGGTGGATCCTGACGCTGGTGTCGACCGTGAAGCTGGTGCTGGTCGGGTGCAGGGTCAGGTGGTTCTCGGTCAACTGATAGTCAGCGGCGCTCAACTCGTTATCGGCCAGCGTGACCGACAGCAACTCCAGTTGCTGGCCGTCCAGTACCAGCGGTGGCAAACCGGGGCCACGCTCGGGGTTGCGGCGCATCACCAGTTGCGCATGGACCAGGCTGTGGTCCTCGAACAACTCGAAGGTCAGGTGCGTCTCGTCGATCAGGTACTCGGGCGCCTGATAGTCCTTCAGGTAAATCATCTTCGGTTGTTCGGTGCGCATGCTGGAGTCCTTACTGATGCACGGCGAGCTGGTAAGCCGTGTATTTACGAATATTGATCACGCCGGTGTCGAAGATCAGGTATTGGCCTTTGATCCCCAGTAGCGTGCCTTCGGCAATCGGGTTCTTGTCCAGGTTGAAGCTGACGATCTTGGCCGGGTATTGCTCGACCGGATAGCGGATTTCGAGCGGTTCGACATCGGCAATCGTCTGGATGGCCTGTAGGCCGAATCGTTCCTGCAACCCTTGCAGGCCTTCGGCGCAGCTGTCGAACAGTTGATCGCGAACCTCGGCCAGATTCACCGACACCGCGTCGCCCTTGAGTAAAGCACGCCAGTTGGTTTTGTCCGCCACTTGACTGCGAAACAGGTCTTCGACGAACCCCGACTGCTGACGGGTGGCAACGCGCATGATTGGCAGCGCCTGGCTCGCACCCTGGTCGAGCCAGCGGGTCGGCAATTGGGTGGCGCGCGTGATGCCGACCTTGATCCCTGACGAGTTGGCCAGGTACACCACGTGGTCGGTCATGCAGAACTGCTCGCCCCACGCTGGATCACGGCAGGTGCCAGCGTCGTAGTGGCAGCGTTCCGGGCTCATGATGCACAGGTCGCACTGCGCCAGCTTGGTCATGCACGGGTAGCAATAACCCTGGCTGAAACTGGTCTTGGTCTTGCGCCCGCAATGGGTGCAATGGATCGCCCCCAGGTATTCCAGACGAATCGTCGTGCCGATCAACGGATTGACCGGTACCTCGACGTCGTCCAGACGAAACGCGTACTGCACGTTCGGCCCGTCCAGGCGCGCCGACATTTTGCTGATTGCACCGCGGCCAATCTCGATCAATGGATGGCATCCGACTTGAACAGGATATTGGGCACAGGCGCCGACTTGGAGCTGCACTCCTGCGGGCCCATGTAGCCGGTGCGTTCTTCCTCGGGCAGGTTCTGGATTTCCCAGGCGATCATCGCTTGCAGCGACAATTCACGCTGCTCGGCGGTGAGTTTGCCACCGTCGGACCATTTGCCGATTTCCACTGCCAGTTTCAGGCTCTCGTAGATATCGGGGGTGATGTTTTTGATCATTTCGCTAAAAGAGGACATCAGGGTCTCCGTGCTCTTTATTACATGACGGTTTTAGGCGGCAGTTTACGGCGATTGTACAAACCACCCAACAAACCGGTGAAGCAGCCGATGAGCAACCCGCTGACGTGGGCGGCGTTGGCGATCTGGCCGAAGCCGATCATCGACACCAGCCCGGACAGGCACAGCAGCAGCCAGACCAGCATCATCACCAGCACGCCGCGCGGCAGGCGATAAGCAGGGTTTGGCGACAGCAGCTGGAAGATCCAGCAGTGCCCGAGCAAGCCGTACAGCACGCCGGACAAGCCACCGAACAGTGTCGGACCACTGAAATAATACTGGGCGTAGTTGGACACCAGGCTGAACAGCAACGTCAGGCCGATCAGGTTGATACTGCCCTGGCGCGACTCGATACGCCGCCCCAGCTCCCAGTACCACATGCCGTTCATGGCCAGGTGCAGGATGCCGAAGTGGATCAGCATCGGCGTCACCAGACGCCACCACTGCCCCGCCGCCAGGCTGTCGGCCAGTGGTGTGAAATGGATGTACTCGCCGACGACGCGGAAATCGAGGAAAGTCAGCCAGCGCATGGTGTCGAGGTTGTCACCCAGCAGCGTCACCGCGCCGACGATGATGCTCAGCAGCAACACCAGCGCCGTCGCCCGCGCATAGCGCAGTTGTTCGACAAAGCCGGGGCGACGCAGGGTTTGCGCCACCGGGATGTCCAGTTGCTGATCGGGGTCACCGGCCGGGAAACGCTCGTACAACGTACGAACATCCTCGCTGATGTTGTCCGGCACCCACAGCACCTGCTCGCCCGCCTCTTCGCTGATGCGATGGGGCACCTGCATGCGTTGCAGCAGTTTGACGAACCCACTCAGGTCTACGGTCAATGGCAAGCGCAACACGGCCACGGTACTCATTGCAGCACCTCCGGCCGTTCAACATCGACCCAGACGAATTTATGCGGATCGAGACGGGTTTCCTGATCCAGGCGATAGGCCACCAGCTTGCCGTAGAGCACCGCGCTGTAATCCAGACAGGCCAGGTTCGGGCGGATCGGCACCGGTTTGCCGCTGCGCCAGTAATGGCCGACGAACAGCAACGGCTCTTCGGCGCCGTAGCGCAGCAAGGTGTTTTTCTCGGTGGATGACAGCGGCGTGCGGGCCACCGGCTCAGGCAAGGCGTCGGGCTGGAACACAATGTCTCCGTAGGTTTGCGGGTCGTCTTCCCAGAATTTGGTGCGGAAGAACGAACGCGTCAGGCCATCGCCGCTGGTCATGGTCAGGCCATGGGGCAGTCGCATGTCGGTGCCGCGCAGCAAGCGGTCGAACACGGTGCAGGCAAAGCTGCCCGGCACGGCGGAGGCCTGGAGGAAATGTTCGTCGATGCAGCCGTTGGCGAACAGCCCGCGCAACGGTTCGATCAGGCCGGCATCCCAACAGGCATGCACCACCCGGAAGCGCCCGGCATCGACGAACAGCGGCAACTCGTAGAACCAGTGCAGAAAGTCGTGCCAGTCCGCCGGATGGTCCTCGAATTGGGTCAGGGTTTCGTTGAGCAATCGGGCGTGGCGCGGCGTGTGTTCGCGCACGAACTGCTGGCCGCTGCCGGGCGGTGCCGGCGTGCTCCAACCCAGGGCATTGAATTCATGGTTGCCCATGATGCACAGCGCCTGGCCGGCCTCGACCATGTCGTGGACGATGTGCAGCGCTTCGCGAATTCGCGGGCCACGGTCGATGATGTCACCGACGAACACCGCCATACGCGACGGATGCCGCCATACGCCAGCTTGTTTGTGATAACCGAGTCGGTCGAGCAAATGCTCAAGGGTCAGAGCGCAACCGTGCACGTCACCGATCAGGTCGTAGCTACGCGCGGGATCGAGCATCAGTCGCCTCCACCGCCCAGCCGGCTGCCCCAGCCGAGCTTGGTCCGGCAGACTTCGTAGTAGTTGTGATCGAGCGGGTGGATCAGCCGCAGTTTCTGGGCTTTTTTGCTGACCGTGATGGTATCGCCCGGCGCGCAGGTGAAGTGGTT
The DNA here is from genome assembly GCF_029955235.1 of Pseudomonas fungipugnans. NCBI lineage: Bacteria > Pseudomonadati > Pseudomonadota > Gammaproteobacteria > Pseudomonadales > Pseudomonadaceae > Pseudomonas > Pseudomonas fungipugnans. The sequence continues at coordinate 2,973,716 of NZ_JARBWL010000002.1, read as the reverse complement.
CTGGCCGTCACAGGAGACTTGCGGGTAGATCTGCATATCCTTGGACACGACGATTTTCAGCTCACTATTACCGTCGACCACAATTGGCCTACCTGACAAGGTATGGGGGTACATCGGCACAATCACAATAGCGTCGAGCTTGGGATGCATGATCGGGCCGCCCGCCGACAGCGCATAAGCGGTCGAACCGGTGGGTGTGGCGACGATCAGGCCGTCGGCCTTCTGGCTGCAGACGAACTGGCCGTCGATGTACAGCTCGAATTCGATCATCCGCGTCGACTTGCCAGGGTGCAGCACCACATCGTTCAGCGCGTCTCCCTGGCCGATGGCCTCGGCGTGGCGGCGGACTTCGGCTTGCAACAGGAAGCGGTTCTCCACCAGATAGTGGCCGTCCAGCACTTCGGCGACTTTGACTTCCAGCTCGTCGGGACGAATGTCGGTCAGGAAACCCAGGCTGCCACGGTTGATCCCCAGCACCGGGATATTGTGTCGGGCCAGGGCGCGGGCGGCGCCGAGCAGGCTGCCGTCACCGCCGACCACGATCACCATGTCGCAGACTTCGCCGAGCATCTTGCGCGACGAGGTTTGCAGGCCGTGGCCCGGCAGCACTTCGGCGATGGTGTCTTCGAGGATCACGTGCAGGTGACGATCGAGCAGAAACCGTTTCAGTCGGCGGACGGTATCCAGCACCTGCGAACTGCCCAGGCGACCGATGATGCCGATATTACGAAATTGCTCCATGGTTTTCCTATCAGTGTGCGGGTCTGCGACGGCGAAAAGCACGATTATGGGCGAAAGCGCGGGATAGACAAAATCCTTTCAGCCACAAGGATGCAGCCGCGTTTCGGGCTATGCTCGCACAATGATCCTATTTCCCGAGCTGCTCCAGCTACCCCACCAGTTGCGCCACCCTGAAGTGCGCGACCTGGCCTGGGTCATCCTCGCCCCGCCAATGCTCAGTGAAACCCCGTGGCCGCAGCGCCATCCGCTGACCGGCAGCGACTGGGTGCAGGCCCCGGAACGGCTGGAACACTGGCTGCGGCAACTGGACCGCGACAGTTACGACTTGTTGCACTGGCTGGCGCAGGCCCGTACCCGGCGCCTGGGGCTGTATTACGAACGGCTGTGGCAGTACGCGGTGCGCCATGCGCCGGGCATCGAGCTGATTGCCGCCAACCTGCCGATCCGCCGTGAGGGCCACACCCTGGGCGAGCTGGACATGCTGCTGCGCGACCGCGACGGCGTGCACCATCTGGAGCTGGCGATCAAGCTCTATCTCGGCCCGCAAAACGGCGACGGGCACGACTCGGCGCTATGGCTGGGCCCCGGTTGCCATGACCGGCTGGACCGCAAACTGGCGCACTTGAGCCAGCATCAATTGCCGATTTCCGCCCGCCCGGAAAGCCGCGAAGCGCTGGCGGCGCTGGATATCCAGCAGTTCAGCGCACAGTTGTGGCTGGGCGGTTATCTGCTGTACCCGTGGCCGGGGCAGTCCGAATCCCCCCATGGCGCCCATCCGCAGCATTTGCGTGGCAGTTGGTTGCATCAAAAGGATTGGGCGAAGTTTGTCGTGCAGCGCCCGCCCGGTCGCTGGCAGCCCCTGCCCCGCCACGCGTGGCTGGCACCGGCGCATTATCCCCAGGAACAGACCTGGAATGCCGGACAGCTGCAAACCTGGCTGAATGAACTGGAACCGCAAGCACCGGCGCAGTTGATGGTGCGCCTGATCGAGAATGCCGAGGGGGATTGGGAAGAGGCGGAGCGCTTGTTCCTGGTGGCGGATCTTTGGCCGAATGTGCCGGGTTCTGGTTGATACCTTTGTAGTGACTGAACTGGCCCTTTCGCGAGCAAGCTCGCTCCCACAGGGGATCTATGTCGGGCAAAAATCATGTGCCCGGCACAAAACCAATGTGGGAGCGAGCTTGCTCGCGAAGGGGCGACTCGGTCTAAACACTCAACCGCAATGCCAGGGCCGCCAACGTCACCAGCAACACCGGCACCGTCAACACAATCCCCACCTTGAAGTAATACCCCCAACCAATCCGGATATTCTTGCGCTCCAGCACGTGCAGCCACAGCAAGGTGGCCAGGCTGCCAATCGGGGTGATCTTCGGGCCCAGGTCGCTGCCGATCACGTTGGCATACACCATTGCCTCCTTGATCACACCCGTGGCCTGGCTCGCATCGATCGACAGCAACCCGATCAACACCGTCGGCAAGTTGTTCATGATCGACGACAGCAACGCCATCAGCAGCCCCGTGCCCATGGCCGCGCCCCACACGCCATACCCGGCGAAGCCGTCCAGCCACCCTGCCAGATAACCGGTGAGCCCGGCGTTACGCAGGCCGTAGACCACCAGGTACATGCCCAACGAGAAAATCACGATGTGCCACGGCGCGCCCTTCATCACCTTGCGCGTGGAAATCCTGTGCCCGTGGCCGGCGATGGCCAGCAGCAATACCGCGCAGACGGCGCAAATGGCACTGATCGGAATGCCCAGCGGCTCGAGCGCAAAACACCCGAGCAAAAGAATCACCAACACCGCCCAGCCGGCGTAAAACGTAGCCTTGTCGTGGATGGCGCTGGCCGGCTCGTCCAGCTGTCCGGGGTCGTAGGTGGCCGGAATGTCCCGGCGAAAAAACCACATCAGCACCGCCAGGGTCGCCGCCACGCTCACCAGATTGACCGGAATCATCACCGCCGCATAACGGTTGAAACCAATGTGAAAGAAGTCGGCGGACACGATGTTCACCAGATTCGACACCACCAGCGGCAGGCTCGCGGTGTCGGCAATAAAACCGGCACCCATGACGAAGGCCAGCGTCGCCGCCGGCGAGAATCGTAGCGCCAGCAACATGGAAATAACGATGGGGGTGAGAATCAATGCTGCGCCGTCATTGGCAAACAGCGCCGACACCAGCGCACCCAGCAGCACCATAAAGGCAAACAGCTTGCGCCCACTGCCCTGCCCCCATCGCGCCACATGCAGCGCCGCCCAGGCGAACAAGCCGGCCTCGTCCAGCAACAGGCTGATAATAATCAGCGCCACGAAAGTGCCGGTCGCGTTCCAGATGATCTGCCACACCACCGGGATATCGCCCAGGTGCACCACGCCGAACAACAACGCCAGCGCCGCGCCGAACAGCGCACTCCAGCCGACGCCCAGGCCCTTGGGTTGCCAGATCACCAAGGTGATGGTCAGCAAAAAAATCAACGACGCAGTCAGCATGCCTGGCAGCCCTGGAATATTTCACGATGAACGATCGGCGCTAGGCCCCCAGCAACAGAGTAACGGGCCGGGGCGATAATTCCTGCGGGACAGATAAAAATTCTGTGCTTGATGAACATCCAATGTGGGAGCGAGCAGGCTCGCTCCCACAGAAGGGGGATTTGTGTTGAAGCTGGGATTAGAGCTTGATCACATGCCCCTCGACCGGCGCAATCTGCCCATGGAACAACCGGGAGATGACGTCCTGCGCGGCCTCATAACCTTCGCTCTCAACCACTTCCAGCAGTGGATTGGCCGTCGCGGTCAGCAGTTGGTAGAACCGCTGCAAGCCGTCGCCGATATGCTGGCTGACCTGTTCCGGCCCCCACTCGGCATTACGTTTGCGAATCTGGATCGGCGCAAAAAAGAACACCGGCTGCGGGCCTTCGATGGCGCTCAGTCTGGCTTTTGCGGTGCTTTGAGCAGAGCCGGCGAAACAGCTGTAGATCAATTGACCGGCAAAATGCTGATGCACGCGGTCGCGTAACTCCAGATCACCGGAAAAATCCACATAGAGGGTCGGACGATCCTTCGCCAGACGGGTCAGTTCGGCGTAGGACACCGTCCGCTCGTAACAGCCCAGCGATTCGACAAAAGCGGTGTTGGTCGCCGAGGTCAGCGCCACTCGCTCTATGTCCGGGTAATTGTCCAGGCAGATTGCCGTGCCATACGCCGTCTTGCTCGACGCACTGGAAAACACCACTCGGGTCGCGCCAAAAAATTGCTTGTCCTGAAGAAAATCCGCCAGCATTGCAGAGGTCAGGAACAGTGGTTTGAGCAAAATCTGCATATTTTCGGTGGCAGGGCTGTAGTACGAATCGGAGCTGCAACGGCTGTATTGGTTGTAGGCCGAGGTCAGTCCCTGCCGGTGGTCGGCAGCGTCATAGAAACCCCTTTCAGTAATGCGCTCCGGACGCATCCACAGATGACTGGCAAGCGGGAAATAACCGTAAAACCGCTCACCGACGGCAACGCCAACAACGTCCGAGGCCACGACATCGGCAAAGCCCCAGGCCGGAATGTGGCCCCAATCTGCTAACCCTGTAGGAAAAAAGCCCCAATAGTTCATCGAGTCGCCATAAGCGGCATAGGTAATGTTATTGGTGGTCAGTGCACAGCGATCAATCTTCAGGACCACCTCGCCAGCGGCCGGTACCAGCGAGCGTCGCTGGCGCTCGATGCGGCTCTGATCAAGGGCGTTTTTGCGGGTGATCAGCCGTGTTACGGTGCCCATGCTTGGCATTTCAAAATTCCTGCTGCGAGTGATTGGCGCGTAGCACCAGAGTAATGGCTATCGATGAAGAACCGGTTCGGAAATACCCGAGGCAGTACATCGCCCCTCAACCCGCGCGCCAAGCCGCTGAAAAGACCGACTCAGGCCCGGGCGATGTCCGGCAACCGCTGTTCAACCATGAGGTTATGCTGATAGAGCACCAATTCGTCGAGCCCGAACATCACCGCAGGGCGTTCGAGGAGTTATCAAAAAAATGGCAGGAAGCCTTTGCTGCCTGTCGCGACCTGCCTGCACGGCCGTCGCAAACGACCATCGATGCCTGGGTGATCATGGCCTGGGGTGGCCGGCGTTATTGTGTGACCGTACAACTGGCGGCGCCACAAACCGCCGCCTGGTTGTCGGAGTTCGAAACAATGATCTGTAGCCGACTCGGTCAATAATGTGGGTGCGGGTGTGCTCCCTTTGTGATGTCAGGCCTTTATGAACTGCTCTACCCACTGACCGTAAGCGTTGATGAAACTCTGCAGGAACGGCTTCACCGATTCCGACAATTTGCCCGCTTCATCGAACGCCGAGCCGGCACCGCTCAGATACGCTTCCGGCTGCTGCATGCAGGGCACATTGAGGAACACCAGCGACTGGCGCAGGTGATGGTTGGCACCAAAACCGCCAATGGCACCGGGCGACACACTGATCACCGCCCCAGGCTTTCCAGCCCAGGCGCTCTTGCCATAAGGGCGCGAGCCCACATCAATTGCATTCTTCATCGGTGCCGGCACCGAACGGTTATATTCCGGGGTCACGAACAACACTGCGTCGGATGAACTCACTTGTTGTCGGAAAGTGCTGTAGGCTGCCGGCGGTGATGCACCATCGATGTCTTCGTTGTAGAGCGGCAAGTCGCCGATTTCGACGATGTTGAGCTTGAGATTGGCAGGCGCCAGAGCCGCCAGGGCCAGTGCGACCTTGCGATTGAGCGATTCCTTTCTCAAGCTGCCGACCAGCACGGCGATCGTATAGACGTTGCTCATGGAAGATTCTCGACTGTTCGATGGAAAGAACCTGTAGTTATAGATGACGATTCATTCAGTGGGCGAGCGAAAAACGCTGCCCCTGACTATTTTTTTCCCGTAGGAAAACTTACCTCGCCCAACCACGGTCTACAGAACCGCAAATTGAGTGATTTATCTCCAGAGGTTCTAAGCAGATGGCAGCAGTACTCGTCAGTCAGTTCCATGCAAGAGACGCGGAAGGTCGCGTGTATTCCGTGCATGAGTTCCAGGAATCCACTCCGTCGGTAGACGGTCTTGGCGGCACGGAGCCTGTCACCACCTATAAACTGGCCATTGGCGATCGCGTCAGAAAACTCGATGACAACCAGTTTTTGCTGATCCAGTCGGACATCACCATCGTCCGCGAGCCCGACACCTATGTCGGCAGCCTGCCGGAAACCACCGTTGCCTCATAACCCGCTGTTATGAGCAGAAGTCATATGCGCGCACTTGAGTTAGGATTCAGTCACTGACTCCCTCACCTGCTGAACATGGACTTCACGCATGCGTTTACGTCATATCGAAGTGATTCAGGCGCTCTTGCAGACCGGTCACCTGGGCACCGCCGCCGAATGGTTGCAGCTGCCGGTGGCCGAGGTCGAAGAGGTTTTGCGTGACGCCGAGGATCAGTTGGGCTTCATGCTGTTTTCCAGCGTGCGCGGGCGCTTGCAAGCCACCCGCGAAGCGCGGGAACTGCAAACCGAAATCGCCCATGTCTACGAAGCCTTCGAGCCGGTCCAACGTCTGGCCAACAGCCTCAAGCATTACCTGGCGCCGCCGCTGCGCCTGATTGCCACCCCGCCGCTCACCCATCATCTGTTGCCGCACAGCATTGCTGCGCTGCGTCGGCGTATGCCCGATGCACCCTGCACGCTGCTCAGCCAACCCACACGCGAGATCGTCAAAAGCTTGTTGCTGCGCGAAAGCGATCTGGGCCTGAGCCTGCATGATCCCGACCACGCCGACATCCATTGCCAGGTAATTGCACAGGGCAAATTGCAGCTGCTGGCGCCCCACGGCTGGCTGCAACCCAAACAGAAATACGTGTCGCTGCAGGACCTTGCCGGTCAGGCGCTGGTGGGGCTGGACGGGCATGACCCGTTGAGCCCGGCCCTGGAAAGCAAATTGCAGGCGCTGCGTCCGTCCCCGGTGATCCGCACCCGGGTCCAGACGCATCAGATGATGCGCAGCATGGTCGAGGCCGGCGAAGGCCTGGCCATCGTCGACCCGTTCACCGCCCTAGGCGCCAAAGCCAGCGGGTTGGATGTCAGCCCGCTGTCTCCGGCAGTGCCGGTCAGCCTTTACGCCCTGACCTTGAACAACGCCGAACCGTCACCGGCCATTCAGGCGTTGCTGGCGATCATCACGGAACAAGCCGTGGCGATGCTGGCGAGCTGATCGGGTTTTCCAGCGGGTTATCGAACAACCGATACCAGAACAACGCGACTTCGGCGGTGTTCGGGTCGATCCCGCGATAGCGCAGATGATCGATCCCGCCAATCAGATAACCGCTGCGTTCGTAGAGCCGGCAAGCTCCCAGGTTGTTGTTCTGGGTTTCAAGCATGATGCCCGGCAACTTTTTCTTGCGACTCCAGAACTGCGCCACATCCAGCAACGCCTTGGCCACCCCGTGACGGCGAGCCGGCGCATGCACCGCCAACTCGTCGATATGGGCAAAACCGTTCCAGTTGGTGCTGACCACCAGGTGACCGACGGGCTCATCATCCAGATACGCCATGAAAATTGCGCTATCGGCGGCGTCACGGAAACTGCTGAACTCTTCCGGATCGATGCCATAACACTTGCGATACGGCGTGATCGGTTCGACCTGCCACTGCGCCACCGGCACACCGATTTCGGCGGTGCCATAAGCCGCGACTTCGAAGCTGAAATCGCTGCCCCAGATGTAGGCCGCAAAACCATCATCGGCCACCCGTACCGACAGGCCGGGATACTTCGGATTCATCACCGGTTGCATACTGGGAAAAGTCCTCATGCCTTGATGCAATCGACGGTGTACAGCCGCCCATTGCCCTCGTCTTCATGTTGCAAGCCGTGCACATCGGCGACAAATCCGGGAAAGCTGCTGTCGAAAGTGCGGGCGAACGCCAGATAATCATTGATCGAGCGGGTCGTTTCGGTGAACCGCTCACCCGGCATGATCAACGGAATCCCGGGCGGATACGGCACCAGCATTACCGCAGCAATACGCCCCTGCAGTGCATCGATAGACACCGCCTCGACCTCGCCACGCACCAGGTGATCATAGGCGTCGGCGGGTTTCATGGCGATTTCCGGTAGCACGGTGTACATGCGTTTAAGGTGTTTGGCGGTGGCGTTGCTGCGGTAGCAGGCATGCAATTGATCACACAGGTCCCGCAGCCCCATGCCTCGATAGCGGCTGGCGTCCTGTTGCGCTACGCACGGCAGGCAAGTGTTCAGGCTGAGGTTGGCGTCATAGCTGCGCTTGAACTCCAGCAACTCGGTGAGCAGCGTGCTCCACTTGCCTTTGGTGATGCCCATGGAGAACAGCACCAGAAACGAGTACAGGCCGGTTTTTTCCACTACCAGCCCACGCTCCCAGAGAAACTTGCTGACCACTGCCGCCGGAATCCCCCGTTCGCTCAGGGCGCCACCGGCGTTAAGGCCAGGCATCACCAGTGTGACCTTGATCGGGTCGAGCAACACATAATCATCTGTCACGCCGCCAAAGCCGTGCCAGTCCGCGTCTGGTTGCAGCAGCCAGTCTTCGGTCGCGACCCGATCGATGCCTTCCACCGAAGGTGGCTGCCAGATCGAGAACCACCAGTCATCCGCGGCAATGTGCTGTCGCAAGTTGGCCAGGGCGCGACGAAAACTCAGCGCCTCGTCGAACATTTCCTGCAACAGCGAACGGCCGGCCGGGCCTTCCATCATCGCCGAAGCCACGTCCAGCGACGCAATGATGCTGTACTGCGGCGATGTGGAAATGTGCATCATGAATGCTTCGTTGAAGCGGTCGCGATCCAGTTGCCGTGCCCCGCCATCCTGTACGTGAATCATCGACGCCTGACTGAACGCCGCCAGCAGTTTGTGGGTGGAATGGGTGGTGAACACCAGCGGGCTGTCCTCGCTGCGCGAGGTGCCCATGCCGTAGCGTCCGGCAAAGAACTCGTGGAACGCCGCATAGGCGTACCAGGCCTCGTCGAAGTGCAGCACTTCAACGCTGTTGCCCAGGCTCTGCTTGATCAGCTCGGCGTTGTAGCACAGGCCGTCGTAGGTGGAGTTGGTGACCACCGCCAGCTTGACCTTGGGCGAGCGGCCTTTGGTCAACGGGCTGGCGTCGATCTTGGCCTGAATCGATTCGCGACTGAATTCACTCAATGGAATCGGGCCGATGATCCCCAGCTCATTGCGCTCCGGGCACAGGTACAGCGGGATAGCGCCGGTCATGATGATCGAGTGCAACACCGATTTGTGGCAGTTGCGGTCCACCAGCACCAGGTCATCTCGGGCGACCATGGAGTGCCAGACGATCTTGTTCGCGGTGGACGTGCCGTTGATCACGAAAAAGGTGTGATCGGCGCCAAAGTTGCGCGCGGCTCGCGCCTCGGCCTCGGCCAGCGGGCCAGTGTGATCCAGCAGCGAACCGAGTTCCGGCACGGACACCGACAAGTCCGATCGCAGGGTGTTCTCGCCGAAGAACTGGTGGAACGCCTGCCCCACCGGGCTCTTGTGATAGGCCACGCCGCCGCCATGACCGGGGGTGTGCCAGGAATAGTTGGAATCGGCGGTGTGTTGCACCAGGGCCTTGAAAAACGGTGGCAGCAAGCCATCAAGGTACTTGCGTGCCGCACGGGCGACCTGCCGGGCGAGAAACGGCACCGTGTCTTCGAACAGATAAAGAATGCCGCGCAGCTGATTGAGTTCGGCCATGGCGTCGGCCGGGGCGTTCTCCAGTGTCACCTGTTCGCCCAAGGCGAAAATCGGCAAATCCGGCGCACGCACTCGCGCCAGACCGATCAACTGGGCCATGTTTTGTAATAGATGGGAATTGGAGCTGGCGTCTTCGGCGGCGATCAACATGCACGACAGGCCATGATGGGTCGAGGCGACCAGCCGCCCTTCGGTGTAATCCACCGCACAGACGATGCTGAAGCCTTCCTGCTCCAGCTCACGGGCAATGCCCCGTACGCGATCACCGGCAACCGTGTCGGCCTTGATGTCGCGATGGACGATCAGGACCGGGAATTTCAAATCTTTATACATGGGACGCAGAGTCCTGAGGCGGCGGCTTGTGGCCTGCCAATACACTCAGGGTAGAGGGTTGAGGCGGTTGTGGCGAGAGACTTGCCTCAACACACTGAACCTGTGGGAGTGGTCAAGCCTGAACTTCAGCCTCAATTAACTGCTGCCACAACGCTGGCGCACCGGCAGATTTGGCCACCGCCTGCAATCGGGCCATATGCTGCGCCAGATCGTCTTCGCTGGCACGGATGATCCGTGTACGCGGACGGTCGGCCGGCAGACGGCGAATTTCAGTCGCGGAGTTGTCCGCGCCCTCGCCCGAGCCATTGCCGTCCGACGCGTTGCCGGCCAGCGACAGGCTGGTCTGGCCACCGGTCATCGTCAGGTAGACGTCGGCGAGAATCTCGGAGTCGAGCAAGGCGCCGTGCAATTCACGGCCGGAGTTGTCGACGCCATACCGCTTGCACAATGCATCGAGGCTGTTGCGCTGCCCGGGGTGACGCTCACGAGCCATCATCAGGGTGTCGAGGATGGAGCAGTGTTGCGTGATGTCCGCACGTTCGTGCTGGCCCATCAGGGCGAATTCGTTGTTGATGAAGCCAACGTCGAACGCCGCGTTATGGATGATCAGCTGCGCGCCCTTGATGAATTCGAAGAACTCATCGGCCACTTCGTTGAAGCGCGGCTTGCCTACCAGGAATTCGTTGGTGATGCCGTGGACGCCGATGGCGCCTTCGTCACTCTCGCGATCCGGTTGCAGGTAAACGTGAAAATGCCGGCCCGTGAGGCGCCGACCGATCAACTCGACACAACCGATTTCGATAATCCGGTGGCCGTCGGTCACCGGCATGCCGGTGGTTTCGGTATCGAGTACAACGGATCTGGTGGCCATCAGTGCTCAGCTCTCAACGGGTCAATCGTGCAAAAAACGGCGATGTTAACACGCTCGTCCGTGTGTTTCAGAGACCGTGTTGCGCCTTTCGCGAGCAGGCTCGCTCCCACAGGTGATCACACTCCAATGTGGGAGCGAGCCTGTTCGCGAAGGCCGCACCACCGATCAATCCTGCTTGTAGCCGCGGACTTCATCCACCCCACGGTTGGCCAACTGGTCGGCCCGTTCGTTGCCGTGATGGCCGATGTGCCCGCGCACCCATTTCCAGGTGACGTTGTGGCGGTTGACCTGTTCGTCCAGCAGCTTCCACAGATCAGCATTTTTAACCGGTTCTTTCGCCGCCGTTTTCCAGCCGCGCTTTTTCCAGTTGACCATCCACTCGTTGATGCCCTTCATCACGTACTGCGAGTCGGTCACCAACAGCACGTCACAGGAACGCTTGAGTTCTTCCAGGCCACGAATCGCGCCCATCAACTCCATGCGATTGTTGGTGGTGTTGGCTTCGCCACCCCAAAGCTCTTTTTCGACACCCTTGCACACCAGCAGTGCGCCCCAGCCGCCCGGGCCAGGATTGCCTTTGCAGGCGCCATCGGTGAACAGTTCTACGCTATCGCTCATGCCAATCTATCCAGAAAATGCGCTGGCTCGCCGATCACGGATCGACGATGCCCGAGGCCGGGGCAAGCCCGGCCGAAAAAATGAAGAAGGTTTACGGCTCGCTATGACGACGATTGACCTTGGCCATCGGCAGCGGGATCAGCTTGCCCATCGGCTCGCGTCGCTCCTGACGCACGGGCCGCAGGCCGACCACGATCTTGCGGGCTACCAATAGATAGAAGCCGCCACCGGACAATTGCCAGTCACCGGCCTTGCGCTCCCAACCGGCCAGACGAGCCTGCCAGGTGGGGGATGCAAGCGGCGGACGATAGCACCCGAAGCGGCGTTTCTCCAGCGCGAAGCCCAGCAGATTGAGCCAGTCGGACACCCGGGACGGGGAAATACAGCGGGCCTGGCGTAATGCGTCGTGGGCGAAGACATGGCGCAACCCCCAACTGCTCCAAGGGTTGATGCCAATGATCAGCAGATGCCCGCCCGGCCGTACACTGCTCGCGGCCTCACGCAGCAAACCGTGGGGCGACAGGCAGAAGTCCAGCCCATGCTGCAACACCACCACATCAGCGGCATGCTCACTCAACGGCCAGGCCTGTTCTTCGCAGACGATCTCCACGCCCGGCAATGGTGCACCGAGTCGCACATTGCGCTGCACTTGCGGCGCCGCCGGCGGGGTTTCGGCGGACGGACCGTAATGCACCAGATAGCCGCCAAAGAACCGGCCCAACTCGTCTTCAAGCATACGCCGCTCTTCATCCAGCAGAAATTGCCCGAGCGGCCCGGACAGCCATTCACGGGCAGAGCTGATCAACGCCAGCCAGTCAGGATCAGCCTGAGCGAACGCTTTATCGGTCATTGCATTCTCCAACGCGCCAGGAAGTTCTAAGATGCGCCATTGTTTTCCGCTTGGCGAATCCGACGATGATACAGATCAGTGCCCTGCCCGCCTTCACCGACAACTACATCTGGTTGTTACAGGACCACCGAACCCAACGCTGCGCCGTGGTCGATCCGGGCGATGCCGCGCCCGTGCAGGCCTGGCTGGCGGCGCATCCGGGATGGGTGCTCAGCGATATCCTGATCACCCATCACCATCATGATCATGTCGGCGGCGTCGAGCCGCTGAAAAAAGCAACGCAGGCGACGGTCTACGGCCCGGCCAGCGAAAACATCCCGGCCCGCGACGTGGCCCTCGATGACAACGACCGCATCAACGTGCTGGGCTGTGACTTTGACGTATTCGCCGTGCCGGGCCACACCCTGGGGCACATTGCCTTTTATCACCACGGCCTGCTGTTCTGCGGCGATACCCTGTTCGCCGCCGGCTGTGGCCGCCTGTTCGAAGGGACGCCCGAACAGATGCACTCGTCGCTCAGCCGCCTGGCGTCATTGCCCGCCGATACGCTGGTCTACTGCACCCACGAATACACCCTGAGCAACCTGAAATTTGCCGCCGCCGTCGAGCCTGGCAACCACGATACCGCCGAGCGCCTGGCCAAAGTCACGCAACAACGGGCCGCCGGGATCATGACCTTGCCATCGACCCTGGCGCTGGAAAAGCTCACCAACCCTTTTTTACGGGTTGAAGAAACATCCGTTAAAGAAAAAGTGGACGAACGGAATGGCCCCGATAACCGGGCGCCAAGTGCGGTTTTTGCTGCCCTGCGAGCTTGGAAAGATACGTTCTAAGCACGCTATGCATTGGTACAAAAATTCTGAATGGTTGACCGCAGGGGGTGCGCTTTCTAGAATCGCCCGACATTTTTGCCCGGAACTTACTTCCAGCCAATGTCGTCATCTATTCGTAAGTCCATTAATTCAGACGCATTGACCCGCCTGGCTCAAGCCATAGCGGTGGCTGTGTCCGCCACACTGGCGGGCTGTTCAAGCCATGTGCCGCAGACCGACGCGGCACACACCCCGAATATCGCAGCGCGCGCCAAACAGAAGCCTATCTGGCTCAGCGAGAAACCCAGCCCGCAAGTACCGCAAGACGTCTGGGAGCGCATGCGCCAGGGTTTCCAGCTGCAGGACGGCCTGGGCGTCAACCCGCGCATCGAGCAACAGCGCCTGTGGTTCGCCAGTAACCCGTCTTTCCTCGAAAACGCCGGCGAACGCGGCAGCCTGTACATCCACTACATCATCGAACGCCTCGAAGAGCGCAACATGCCGCTGGAACTGGCGCTGTTGCCGGTGATTGAAAGCGCCTACAACCCGATGGCCTATTCGCGCTCCGACGCGGTGGGCCTGTGGCAGTTCATCCCGTCCACCGGGCGCTACTACAACCTGCGCCAGACTCGCGTCTACGATGGCCGTCGCGACATCACCGCCTCGACCACCGCCGCGATGGACTACCTGACCCGCCTGCACGACATGTTCAACGGTGACTGGCTGCTGGCCCTGGCCGCCTACAACGCCGGCGAAGGCACGGTCAGCCGGGCCATCGAGCGCAACGAGAAGCTGGGGCTGCCCACCGATTACTGGAACCTGCCGCTGCCTGCCGAAACCCAGGCCTATGTGCCGAAGTTGCTGGCCCTGTCGCAAGTGGTGCTGTCACCCGAAGCCTATGGCGTGAACCTGAAAACCATCGCCAACGAGCCGTATTTCCAGGTTGTCGAAATCAATCAGCGCATGGACCTGTCCAAGCTCGCCGAAGTGGGGAACATCGACGAAGACGAACTGTTCCAGCTCAACCCGGCCTTCAAGGAACGCACTACCCTCGACGGTCCTCAGCACTTGCTGGTGCCGACCTCCAAGGCCCAACTGCTGACCAGCAGCCTGTCGACCATGCGCCCCGAGGACCTGATCAGCAAGCGTCCGCTCAAGCCGGTATTCGAAGGCTCCGACAGTCGCGAAATCGCCAGCCTCAAGCGCGCCTACCGGGTCAAACGCGGCGACAACCTGGGCACCATCGCCAAGGCCCACAAAGTCGACGTCAAGGACCTGCAACGCTGGAACAGGCTCACCGGCAAGGACCTCAAGGTCGGCCAGACCCTGGTCATGCAAGACACCAGCAAACGTGGCAAGGGGCGCACCAGCACCCTGGTCGCCGCCAACACCAAGAAGCAGACCCAGTACAAGGTCAAGCAAGGCGACTCGCTGTACATGGTCGCCAAGCGCTTCAACGTTGAAATGCAGCACCTCAAGCGCTGGAACCCGCGTGTCGGCCAGGCCCTCAAGCCTGGGCAGATGCTGACCGTGTATTCGCCGCATTAAAATGCGCCCCTGACATTCAGGGGCTTTTTTTGACTGCTGCGAATGGTTTGCCGAATGTTAACCCTGTGGGATTTCGCTGCACACACTGCCATTACTTACGCCCATTAACCCCCTGTCTTTTTCCTGTCGATACAAGCTGTTACTGTACGGCCCACAAAGCCCAAGCCGCCTGGATCGGATCTCTGACTTGAAGCGTCCCCTCCTCCTGCTCCTGATCAGCCTGGCCTTGAGTTCCCCCGCCAGTGCAGCGATCACCGAAAGCCACGGTTATGCGCAGTTCGGCACGCTCAAGTACCCGGCCAGTTTTACCCATTTCGACTGGGTCAACCCGCAAGCGCCCAAGGGCGGTACGTTGCGGGTGATGGCGTTTGGCACCTTCGATACGCTCAATCCCTATACGTTCAAGGGCTCCAGCCCGGTTACCACACCGAACTTCCTGCAATACGTGATCAACGAGCTCAACGAACCGTTGATGGTCGGCACCGGCCAGTACGCGCCGTCCGGTGATGAGCCGACATCCAGTTATGGCCTGATCGCCCAGTCGGTGGAGTACAGCGAGGACCGCAGTTGGGTGGTGTTCAACCTGCGCCCCGAAGCACGCTTCCACGACGGCACGCCGATCACCGCCGACGACGTGGCGTTTTCCTATCGTCTGCTGCTCAAGGAAGGCCATCCGCAGTACCGCACCAACCTGCAGGAAGTGCAGCGGGTCGACATTCTCGGTCCCCGGCGGATTCGCTTCGTGTTCAAGCGTGCCGGCAATCCGTTGCTGATCCTGCGCCTCGGCGAGTTGCCAGTGCTGCCAAGGCATTACTGGGAAGGTCGCGACTTCAAGGCCACCACGTTCGAACCGCCGTTGGGCAGCGGCCCGTATCGCATCACCTCGGTAAAGCCGGGGCGGCAGATCATTTTCGAACGGGTCAAGGACTACTGGGGCAAGGACCTGGCGGTCAATCGCGGCAAGTACAACGTTGACCGCATGGAAGTCGAGTTCTACCGCGACAGTGACGTCGCGTTCGAAGCGTTCAAGGCCGGCGAGTTCGACATCTACATCGAGCATCAGGCGAAGAACTGGGACAACGGCTACAACTTCCCGGCGGTACGGCGCGGCGACGTGATCAAGGCGCAGATCCCGCACCAGATCCCGACACAAAGCCAGGGCCTGTTCATGAACACCCGCCGCCCGACCTTCTCCGAGGTCAAGGTGCGTGAAGCGCTGGGGCTGATGTTCGACTTCGAGTGGACCAACCGCACCCTGTTCAACGGTGCCTACCAGCGCGCCCTGAGTTACTACCCCAACAGCGAGTTCGCCGCCACCGGCCTGCCGATTGGTCATGAATGGCTGATGCTCAAGCCGTATCGCGAACAACTGCCGGCCAAGCTCTTTACCGAGCCCTTCAGCCTGGCGCAGACCGACGGTCGCGGCATCCCGCGGGACACCCTGCGCAAGGCCCTGGGCCTGCTCGGCGAGGCCGGCTGGAAGCTCAATGGTCAACGCATCGAGAACAACAAAGGCCAGCCGCTGCGGTTCGAGATTCTGCTGGTCAATCCGAATCTGGAGCGCATTCTTCAGCCGTACGTCGAAAACCTCGCCAGCATCGGCATCGACGCCCGGCTGCGCACGGTGGACCGTGCCCAGTACAAACAACGCCTGGATCAATTCGATTTCGACATGATCCTGATGACCCTCAACCAGACCCTCAGCCCGGGCCTGGAACAATGGCAGTACTTCCACTCCAGCCAGGTCGGGGTCAAGGGCAGCAAGAATTACGCGGGCATCGCCAACCCGGTGGTCGACCAGTTACTTGAGCAATTGCTCGGCGCCCAGACCCGCGACGAACAGGTGGCCGCCGGCAAGGCGCTGGACCGCGTGCTGCTGTGGCAGCACTACAGCATTCCCAACTGGTATCTTAATTATCATCGACTGGCCTACCGCAACCGGTTCGCCTTCGTCACCACGCCGCCCTACACCCTGGGCCTGAGTGCGTGGTGGCTGAAATCTTCGGAGAAAGATCAATGAACCCCGTACGCGCACTGCTGTTGCAGGCCAGCGGTCTGTTGTTCGCCGGGCTGGCCTGCGCTGCCCCGCAACATGCCCTGACCCTGTACAACGAGCCGCCGAAATACCCGGCCGACTTCAAACACTTCGACTACGTGAACCCCGACGCACCCAAGGGCGGGATTTTCCGGCAGGCCGGCTTCGGCGGTTTCGACAGCCTCAACCCGTTTATCAGCAAAGGCGTGCCGGCGGACGATGTCGGCATAATCTACGACACCCTGGCCAAACAGGGCCTGGACGAACCGTTCACCGAATACGGCCTGATCGCCGGCAAGATCGAGAAAGCCCCGGACAACACCTGGGTGCGTTTCTACCTGCGCCCCGAAGCACGCTTCAACGATGGTCACCCGGTACGCGCCGAAGACGTGGTGTTCAGTTTCCAGACCCTGATCAAGGACGGCGCCCCGCTCTACCGCGGTTACTACAACGACGTTGACGAGGTGGTCGCCGAAGACCCGCTCACCGTGCTGTTCAAGTTCAAGCACAACAACAACCGCGAACTGCCGCTGATCCTCGGCCAGTTGCCGGTCTTGCCCAAACACTGGTGGGCCACCCGCGATTTCAACAAGGGCAACCTGGAGATCCCGCTCGGCAGCGGCCCGTACAAGGTCGTTGAAGTGAAGGCCGGGCGCTCGGTGCGTTACGAGCGGGTCAAGGATTACTGGGGCAAGGACTTGCCGGTCAATCGCGGTTTCAACAACTTCGACCTGATGACCTACGACTACTACCGCGACAACACCGTGGCGCTCGAAGCACTCAAGGCCGGGCAATTCGACTACTGGCTGGAGATGACCGCGAAGAACTGGGCCAACGCCTACAACATCCCGGCGGTGACCGAGGGCCGGCTGATCAAGGAACAGATTCCCAACGGCAACCCCACCGGCATGCAGGGCTTCGTGTTCAACCTGCGCCGCCCGGTGTTCCAGGATGTGCGGGTGCGTCGGGCCCTGAGCCTGTTGCTGGATTTCGAGTGGACCAACAAGCAGCTGTTCAACGGTGCCTATGCGCGCACCCGCAGCTACTTCGAAAACTCGGAAATGGCCGCCACCGGCCTGCCCGACGCCGATCAGTTGGCGATCCTCGACCCGTTCCGCAGCCAGATTCCCGTGCAGGTGTTCAGCGAGGCCTTTGCCAACCCGACCACCGACGGCAGCGGCATGATCCGCGCCCAGCAGCGCGAGGCCTATCAACTGTTGCAGGAAGCCGGCTGGCGCATCGTCGACGACAAAATGGTCGACGCCACCGGCAAACCGGTGACCATCGAATTCCTGCTGGCCCAGACCGAATTCGAGCGGGTGCTGCTGCCGTTCAAGCGTAACCTCAGTGATCTGGGCATCGATCTGGTGATTCGCCGAGTCGACGTCTCGCAATACATCAACCGCGTGCGTTCACGGGACTTCGACATGATTGTCGGCAGCTTCCCGCAGTCCAGTTCACCGGGCAACGAACAGCGTGAATTCTGGATGTCCGCCGCTGCCGACAAACCCGGCAGCCGTAACTCGATGGGCCTCAAAGACCCGGTGGTGGATCATCTGGTCGAGCAACTGATCAACGCCGATTCGCGCAAAAGCCTGGTTGCCCACGCCCGTGCACTGGACCGCGTACTGCAATGGGGCTATTACGTGATCCCCAACTGGCACATCAACACCTGGCGCGTGGCGTACTGGAATCACATTGGCCATCCACAGGTTTCACCCAAGTACGACGTCGGCATTGCCACCTGGTGGGTCAAGCCCGACGCCAAACCGGCGGTAGAAGTCGAAACCAAACTGCAAGCCGACCCTGCGGGCACGGAGTAATCAGATGCTGGCGTATATTTTTCGGCGACTGCTGCTGATCATCCCGACCTTGTTCGGCATTTTGCTGATCAACTTCGTGATCATCCAGGCCGCCCCCGGTGGCCCGGTGGAACAGATGATCGCCAAGCTCGAAGGCTTCGAAGGCGCCACCAGCCGTATTGCCGGCGGCGGTGCCGAGGTGTCGGTGGCCGGCTCCGCCTATCGCGGTGCGCAGGGCCTGGACCCGGCGCTGGTCAAGGAAATCGAGCACATGTACGGCTTCGACAAATCGGCGCCGGAACGTCTGTGGATCATGATCAAGAACTACGCCACGCTGGATTTTGGCGACAGCTTTTTCCGCGACGCCAAGGTCATCGACCTGATCAAGGAAAAGATGCCGGTGTCGATTTCCCTCGGGCTGTGGAGCACGCTGATCATGTACCTGGTGTCGATCCCGCTGGGGATCGCCAAGGCCACGCGGCACGGTAGCCACTTCGACGTCTGGACCAGCTCGGCAATCATCGTCGGCTACGCGATCCCGGCATTCCTGTTTGCAATTCTGCTGATCGTGGTGTTTGCCGGTGGCAGTTATTTCGACTGGTTCCCGTTACGGGGCCTGACCTCGAACAACTTCGCCGAGCTGAGCATGGGCGGCAAGGTCCTCGACTACTTCTGGCACCTCGCATTGCCGGTCACCGCGCTGGTGATCGGCAACTTCGCGACCATGACCCTGCTGACCAAGAACAGCTTCCTCGACGAGATCAATAAACAGTACGTGGTTACCGCCAAGGCCAAGGGCCTGACCAACCATCGCGTGCTGTACGGCCATGTATTTCGCAACGCCATGCTGCTGGTGATTGCCGGGTTCCCATCGGCATTCATCGGCATCTTCTTCACCGGTTCGTTGCTGGTGGAAGTGATTTTCTCCCTGGACGGCCTCGGCCTGATGAGTTTTGAAGCGGCGATCAACCGTGATTACCCGGTGGTGTTCGGCACGCTGTTCATCTTCACCCTGCTGGGGCTGGTGGTGAAACTGATTGGCGACCTGACCTACACCCTGGTCGATCCGCGCATCGACTTCGAACACCGGGAGCATTGAGATGAACCTGTCCCCTCTCAATCGCCGCCGTTTCGAACTGTTCAAGGCCAACAAGCGTGGCTGGTGGTCGCTGTGGCTGTTCCTGATCCTGTTTGGCGCCAGCCTGGGCGCCGAGCTGATCGCCAACGACAAACCGCTGGCGGTGCATTACGACAACGGCTGGTATTTCCCGGCGCTCAAGCGTTACCCGGAAACCGCCTTCGGCGGCGAATTCCCACTGGAAGCCAACTACAAGAGCCCGTACATCCGCGAACTGCTCAAGGCCAAGGACGCGTGGATTTTGTGGGCGCCAATCCCCTACAGCTATCAGAGCATCAACTACGACCTGAAAGTCCCGGCTCCGGCGCCGCCCTCGGCGGACAACCTGCTGGGCACCGACGACCAGGGCCGTGACGTGCTGGCCCGGGTGATTTACGGCTTCCGCATTTCGGTACTGTTTGCCCTGACTTTGACCATTCTCAGCTCGATCATCGGCGTGATCGCCGGGGCGTTGCAGGGTTTCTACGGCGGCTGGGTCGATCTGGCCGGGCAGCGTTTCCTGGAAATCTGGTCCGGGCTGCCGGTGCTGTACCTGCTGATCATTCTCGCCAGTTTTGTGCAACCGAACTTCTGGTGGCTGCTGGGGATCATGCTGCTTTTCTCGTGGATGAGCCTGGTGGACGTGGTGCGCGCCGAGTTCCTGCGCGGGCGTAACCTGGAATATGTGCGTGCGGCACGGGCGCTGGGCATGGAGAACGGCGGGATCATGTTCCGCCACATCCTGCCCAACGCCATGGTCTCGACCATGACCTTCATGCCGTTCATCCTCACCGGTGCCATCGGCACGCTGACCGCCCTGGATTTCCTCGGTTTCGGTTTGCCGGCCGGTAGCCCGTCGCTCGGTGAACTGGTGGCCCAGGGCAAATCCAACCTGCAGGCGCCGTGGCTGGGGATCAGCGCGTTTGCGGTACTGGCCCTGATGTTGAGTCTGCTGGTGTTCATCGGCGAGTCCGCTCGCGATGCCTTCGACCCGAGGAAGTGAAATGAGTCAGGAAAATCTGATCGAAGTACGCGACCTGGCCGTCGAATTTGTCGTCGGCGAGCGGGTGCAACGGGTGGTCGAGGGCGTGAGTTTCGACATCAGGCGCGGCGAGACCCTGGCGCTGGTGGGCGAAAGCGGCTCTGGCAAATCGGTGACCGCACACTCGATCCTGCGCCTGCTGCCCTACCCGCTGGCCCGCCATCCGTCCGGGACCATCACTTATTCCGGGCAAAATCTGCTGGACCTGAAAGAGAAAACCATCCGCCACATTCGTGGCAACCGGATCGCGATGATCTTTCAGGAGCCGATGACCTCGCTCAACCCGCTGCACTCGATCGAGAAGCAGATCAACGAAGTGCTGGGCATCCACAAGGGTTTGACAGGCAAGGTCGCGACCAAACGCACGCTGGAGCTGCTGGAGATGGTCGGCATCCCCGAGCCGCACAAGCGCCTCAAGGCCCTGCCCCACGAGTTGTCCGGCGGCCAGCGCCAGCGGGTGATGATCGCCATGGCCCTGGCCAACGAGCCGGAACTGCTGATCGCCGACGAGCCGACCACCGCGCTGGACGTGACCGTGCAGCTGAAAATCCTCGAATTGCTCAAGGAATTACAGGCCCGTCTGGGCATGGCGCTGTTACTGATCAGTCACGATTTGAACCTGGTGCGAAGAATTGCGCACCGAGTATGTGTCATGCAGCGCGGTTGCATCGTCGAACAGGCATCGTGCGAGGAGTTGTTCCGCGCGCCGCAGCATCCGTACACTCGGGAACTGCTGGCAGCGGAGCCCAGCGGCAAGCCGGCGACCAACGTGATCGGCCCGCCGTTGCTGCAGGTCGAGGACCTGAAAGTCTGGTTTCCGATCAAGAAAGGCTTTCTCAAAAGCACGGTGGATTACGTCAAGGCGGTGGACGGCATCAATTTCAGCCTGCCCCAGGGCCAGACCCTGGGGATCGTGGGAGAAAGCGGTTCCGGCAAATCCACCCTGGGCCTGGCGATTTTGCGGCTGATCGGCAGCAAAGGCGCCATACGTTTTGAAGGCAACCAGCTAGACTGCCTGACGCAGAAACAGGTTCGCCCGTTACGGCGGGAGATGCAGGTGGTGTTTCAGGACCCGTTCGGCAGCCTGAGCCCCAGGATGTGCGTGGGCCAGATCGTCGGCGAAGGCCTGCGGATCCACAAGATGGGTACCGAGGCCGAGCAGGAACAAGCGATAATTGCAGCACTCAGGGAGGTAGGCCTGGACCCGGAAACCCGGAACCGCTACCCCCACGAATTTTCCGGTGGGCAGCGGCAGAGAATCGCCATTGCCCGGGCGTTAGTGCTAAAACCGGCGTTGATCTTGCTGGACGAGCCGACTTCGGCCCTCGACCGCACCGTTCAGCGCCAAGTGGTGGAGCTTTTGCGTTCGCTACAAACCAAGTACAACCTGACGTATCTGTTTATCAGCCATGACCTGGCTGTCGTCAAAGCGCTGAGCCACCAGTTGATGGTGGTCAAGCATGGCCAAGTGGTCGAACAGGGTGACGCGCAAAGCATCTTTGCCGCCCCCCAACATCCGTATACACAGCAGTTGCTGGAAGCCGCTTTCCTGGCACCAGCCACTGCGCAATAACCTGAAAGAGGAGCAACACATGGGTTTTCTCGCCGGTAAGCGCGTACTGATCGTCGGTGTCGCCAGCAAGCTGTCCATCGCATCCGGCATCGCTGCCGCCATGCATCGCGAGGGCGCTGAGCTTGCCTTCACTTATCAGAACGACAAACTCAAGGGTCGTGTCGAAGAATTCGCACAAGGCTGGGGCTCGAGCCCTGAGCTGTGCTTCCCGTGCGACGTGGCCAGCGATGCCGAAATCGCCAAGGTCTTCGAAGAACTGAGCAAGAAGTGGGACGGCCTGGACTGCATCGTGCACTCCGTGGGCTTCGCACCGGGCGACCAACTGGACGGCGACTTCACCGAAGCCACCACCCGTGAAGGCTTCCGCATCGCTCACGACATCAGCGCCTACAGCTTCGTGGCCCTGGCCAAGGCTGGCCGCGAAATGATGAAAGGCCGCAATGGCAGCCTGCTGACCCTGTCGTACCTGGGTGCCGAGCGCACCATGCCGAATTACAACGTGATGGGCATGGCCAAGGCTTCGCTGGAAGCTGGCGTGCGTTACCTGGCCGGTTCCCTGGGCCCGGACGGCACCCGCGTCAACTGCGTATCGGCTGGCCCGATCCGCACCCTGGCGGCTTCCGGCATTAAGAACTTCCGCAAGATGCTGGCCGCCAACGAAGCGCAAACCCCGCTGCGTCGCAACGTCACCATCGACGAAGTCGGCAACGCCGGCGCCTTCCTGTGCTCGGACCTGGCGTCCGGCATCAGCGGCGAAATCATGTACGTAGACGGCGGCTTCAACACCACCGCCATGGGGAACCTCGAAGAGTGATCTTTGGGTAAGCCGTAAAAAACCCGCCGATTCAGGCGGGTTTTTTTATGGGTCAGGATCAACGGATCACCGCCTTCGGCTGCCGCTTTTCAAGCTTCATGGCGAAACGCCGTCGGGCTCATCCCCGTCCACCGCTTGAACGCCCGACGAAAGCTGCGCACATCGCTGTAGCCGACTTCTTCAGTAATGCGTTCAATCGACATCTCGGGGTTGGCCAGCAAACTCAGGGTGCGAGTCTGGCGCACCTGTTCCAGCAGGGTTTCAAAGGTCAGGGCATGTTCGTTCAGGCGCCTGCGCAAGGTACGGCTGCTCATGTTCAGATCGCCGGCGATTTTTTCGATATGGCTGCCCTGGGTCAGGTCCCGGGCAATCGCCCGCTCTACCGCCTGAATCAGGTCCATTTTCTGATGCACCTGCGCCGCTTCCAGCTCCAGCAGTTCGACCGCCTGACGCAAGGCCAGAGCATGATGATTGGGCAGGCGCACATCCAGCCAGTGCGCGGCGATCAGCATGCGGTTTTGCAGGCAGCCGAAACGCACATCCGGCCCCAGCAGGCGCTCGTACTCGGCGACATAGTCCGGTGCGGCATGCATGAACTCCACGGCCAGCGGCTTGAAGTCGGCGCCCACCAGCGCCCGGCCATACACCAGCAGACTGGCGAAAAACTCCTCCACGGCAAACCGCTGCACATCGGCGAACGGCAGTCGGCATTCGACCTCGACGAATACCCGGTCCGCCGCCTCCTCCACGCTCGACACAACGATGCCGCCCGAGGTGTGCTGATGACGGATGCCCAACGCGAACGCATCGCGCAGCGTCTTGCACAGCGACAGCACATGCCCGAGCAAACCGAGGGTGCCCAGCACATTGGCAGCACCGACCCACAGGCCCAGCCCCTGATTGGGCAGCAGCTTGAGTGCGCGCTGGATCATGGCCACGGCCTGGCGATAGGAAATCCGCTGCGCCGGGTCTTGCAGATCGTCGAGGGTAAAGCCCAGGCCACGGCACAGGCTCTGGGCATCGACGCCTTTGTGTGCGGCAACTTCGGCCAGGGTTTGCAACAGGAATGGCGACACCAGCGCCAGTTCATAGGTGGGGTCGAGGACTTTCATCTGCATGGGGCAAGGCATCCCGGATCAAGCTGAATTCTTATTTTTGTTACTGCTTGTTTCGAGGAAAAGTAGCACAGGGCGTAAATGCTGTCCGCAGAAGTCCCCTTGCCTGGCCGCCAATACCCTGCCCTGCAAGGCCCGGAGCGCTTATTTCTATGACATCCGCCAACAACAATAAAAACGGGTACAGACATGCATTCGACACGCACCACTTTCTTCTTGCGATGGGCGCTGGGGCTCGCCGGCAGCGCGGTCATGGCCGTGCCTGCGCTGGCCACCGAGGCAGGCGTGGACAACATAGGCCCCGGCACCGACGGCTTTTTCATGTTGCCGCTGGACATCAACAGCCTTCCGGACAACATGGTTGCGTTCAACGTCTACTACAACCATTACAAAGCCACGAAGCTCACTATCAGCTCGTTTGGCGGCAAGGTGCCGAACGTCGATATAGAATCCACGGCGGTAATTCCGCGCCTGGATTACCTGAGCCCGCTGCATGTCTTCGGCGGACGCCTGGCCGGTTACATCGCGCAGCCTTGGCTCAAGCAGCAAGTGTCGGTATTCGGCCAGAGCGACACCCGCGAAGGCATGGGTGACACCACCCTCGCGCCGATCATTCTCTGGGACATGGGCAAAAACCTGACCCTCGGCGCAGCCCTGGAAGTCACCGTGCCCACCGGTGAATACAGCGTCGATCGCCTGGCCAACACCAGCAACAACTTCTACACCTACAAACCGTTGTTCTCCTTCACCTGGCTGCCGACGGAAAACACCGAACTGTCGATGAAGACCACCTACAGCTTCAACGAGAAAAACAAGGACACCGACTACACCTCGGGGCAGATTTTCCACTTCGATTATTCCGCCAGCTACAAGGTGACCGAGAACCTGATGCTGGGTCTCAACGGTTACTACCTCAAGCAAACCACCGACGACAAACAATACGGCAAGACCGTGCAGTTCAATGGCCAGGACGTGAACGACGGCGTACGCGGCCAGGTGTTCGCCATCGGCCCGGCACTGCACCTGACTTTCCTTGAATACGCCAGCGCCGAAATCCGCTGGGCCAGGGAGTTCGACGTGGAAAACCGGCCGCAGGGCGACATGCTGTGGGCGAAGGTGAGTATTCCGTATGCGTTTTAAAGGGCAGGCTGCACACCACACACAGGGATCGGCTGGGCATGCAAAATTCTGTGTACGACGCCAATCCAATGTGGGAGCGAGCCTGCTCGCGAAGGCGATTGCATATTCAACTTTGATGGTGGCTGACGCACGCGTTATTTCGCGCAAAAAAAGGGGCAACCAAAATGGCTGCCCCGAGGTGGTACAACGAGAGTTCTATAGCGTCAGCTGACCGCGCTCCTCTTCGGTGAGTTGTTGGCGGGTCTGTTCATCCAGCGTGCCCGCGCCCAGCACCTGGACAGGGCTGTTGGGGTTGTACCCCGGTGCAGGCGCGCGGCTGGCGCCATCACGCGAAGGCGCCAACTGCTCCGAACCAAAGCTCAACACCTGCACGGTAAACACCGATGCCTGGTTCTGCCGCGCTGCCGCTTGTTGCTGGCGCGATACGTCTTCGGCGGCCTGGGTCGCCGAGGTGGCCGCCGAGCTGGCGGAGGTGATCGCACCGGTGTTGACCGACGCCGTCATCGGCACGCCGGACGATTTGCCCTGGGTCTGGATGTTCGCCGCGTTCACTACGGTCAGGGCCGCGATGTTGACGTTGCCCGACACGCGAATACCTGCCTCGCCGGCATCGATGGTGCCCAATGGCGCGATCAGGTCGATGTTGCCCGGCGCCACTTCGGCAATCGGATTGAGCGTGGCAATCCCCGCCCCGGTACTCGGCACCGATGGCGACAGCGTGACGTTGCCCCAGGTGTCATACACACGCTTGGGCGGCGTGTAGACCACGGTGGTTTTCGAGCCTCGGCCGGCGTTGATGTCGCCCTGCGACGACCAGCCCAGAATCGACCCGCCGAAGGTGGTCATGATTCGGCTCTGACCCAGCAGGATGCTGCCCTGGGAGTACAGCGCAATATTGCCGGCGCCCTGGGTGATGATCCCCGCCGTGGACGGTGGGGCCGCGCCTTCGATGCCGAACACCTGGCCACCACCGGGGGTGAGCATCTGGATGTCGCCGCCAAACAGCGTCTTGATTCCGGCACCGCCATACAAGGTGATATCGCCATCGTAACGCAGCGCATGACCTGCCACGTCATGGGTGGGGAACAACGCGGCAATCGCGTTGCGCCCCCGCAGGTAGCTGCCCTGACGCGGGCCGCTCGCGTCGTTGTACTCCAGGCCACCGGCACGTAGCTCGGCGAAGTACACCTGTCGCGCAAACACGGCCTGCTCGGCAGTCGACAGCGTGGTGAAGAACGCCCGCGCCTGCTCTTCGTTGCCGCTGAAACCGTAGCCCAACGTCAGCCAGGCCTGCAGATCTTCTCCGTAGGTCTTGACCACTTTGCCCGGTTGTTCGCCGAGGGTCATGCCGGGGCTGGCAAGGTGTTGCGGGTCGAGATAACGGGCGATGAACGTCCCGTAATCGGGGCCTTGCGTGCCCGCGCCGGCCTGTAGCACCAGGCTTGCCCCCGGTCGATGATCCCCGGCCAGTACCGGCCCGATGCTGGTGATGCTGGCGCGGTCTTCCATGAGGATGTTGCGACCGGCATCGATCTCCAACGTACCGGGGCCGGCGATATCGAAGCTGCTGTAGAGAATGTCGCGCCCGGCCGAAATCCGCGACACCGCCCGTGGGTCGTCATGGATAAACAGGTTGCCGGTCGAAGTGATGCTGTCCCGGCCGTTGCCCATTTCCAGGGGCACGGCTGTCGGTTTGCCCAGGTCTGTACCAGCGGCCACGATGTCGCGTCCGGCCAGCATCCACACCGGCCCGGCCCCTTCGTACCAGGTGCGCCCGGAATCGCTGAAGTGCAGGGTCTCGCCACTGCGGATGCCGATCAGATCACCGGTCAACGCATAGAAGCGTGCGGGTGCCTGCACCCCGCCCAGGCCCGAATAGCTGTCGGCGCCAAAGGCAAACAGCGGATAACGCAGGTTTTTATCCGCAGCCACACCCTCGCTACCGCGATTGGTCAGAATCGGCGTACTGGAAAGCGCATTGCCATAGCCATTGAACGCTGGCGCAAACGGCGTGGCGATGGCCAGCGCACTGGCGCCGGATTGATTGATCGCGTAGCCGCCGGCGTAGATCGAATCACCCGCCAGCAGTTCAAGTTGCCCGGCGTTCGAGGGCGCCAGCAACAGCGAATAACCCTGCGCCGGGAACAACCCGCCCACTGCGCCATAAGCCGCCGACGGCCCCGCATAAATAGAGCCCTGGGCGGCAACCGCACGCAGAATCGAGGGGAACACGAAACGACCATCAGTGGGTGACGTATTGCGGCCCGAAACGGGACTCTGACCCACATCGATCTCTGCCATCTGAGTGCTCGGCGTGAGGTTGCCACCGGCCGAGAACAGATCAATGGCGGTGTGATCAGTCCACAACGTGAAGCCGCTCAAACCACCTCCCGGGTGCTCAACCCCGTCAGCGGTGGTAAAGGGCGTGGAGTTCTGCAACCGCACCCGGCCGGGGTCCGATGCGCCCCCCAACACCAGGTCGCCACGGCTGTTCAGGCGCATGCCCGAGTCACCGGGGATCAACACCAGGCCGCCGCTGGCGCTGCCCATGGTGGAGTTGAACGGGTCATAGGCGCGGGTTTCACGAGGGTCCTGAAAGATGGAAAACGCGCCGTATTGCAGGTTGATCCCGCCCACGGCGCTACTGGTCAGTTGAGCCGCGCCTCGCAGGTTGATCAACGCGCCTTGCAGATCATGCTGCGGCGTGCCGGTTGCGGACTGCCCTGCCCGTGCCTGCAACGAAGGATTGAGCGTACCGCCGATGCGAATGTCCATGTCGCCGCCACCGGTCAGTTGCAGGTTGGCGTCGCTGCCCACTCGACCGGTACTGCCAACCGCCACGATCAGCCCCTGACTGCGCGGGTAAAGATTATTCACACCGCCGCCAAGGGCCTTGAGCATGCCGCCGTCACCGCCGGCACGCAGGCTGATGTTACCGCCGCCCAAGGTGCCGAACCCGGTGAACCCCACCAGATACGGCCCGCTGTCGGCGTTCTGGTCGGGCAGTGGCTGGGCCGCATAGCTGCCGAAATTGATCCACCAGGCGGTGGGTATATCGTCGTTGCCAGTGCCTTGGCGCCACAGCCAGTTCCCCACGGCGACGCTCGGCACCTGTTCACGGATCTCGGCGCCATTGACCAACGCACGACGCCCGAGCACATCCCCCGACACCGACCCGCCGGCATGGATAGCCAGGTTGCCACCCCTCTGCGGATACCAGGCCTGATAGAGACTCTCGGTGCCGCCGTTGACCCATTTTTCGTAGTCGACGCCCGCACGGCCCAACACCGAACCATCGTCCGACAGCCGACCGCGAGGCTGGTTGTAGCGCGGATCGACATCGCCCGACTGGGTGCCGGCGGTGTACACGCCAAAGGGCGAATCCATGCTCAGGTTGCCGGCGGCCATCAGGTCCAGATCGCCGGTGCCGGTGCGCAGTACGCTGAACATCTGCGAATGAACGGCAACACTGATACCCCCTTTGTTCGGGGTACAGGAACCGGGGTCGATATCACACCAGAACAGATCATCATCAATGATCGGCGTCCCCGGTGGCATGCCGATGATGTTGCCTTCCGCCCACAGGAACCTCGCCGGTGCGATACAGGCGCCCGGAAAAATATCGCAGTAGAACAGATCATCATCGCTTACCGCTTCGCCGGCCGGGTAGCCCAGCGGGTTGCCATCCGCCCAGACGGTCTGGAGCTTTTTCTCGGTCACTTTCAAGCCGTAATGGCTGTCCGCCAGCCGCAGATTGCCTTCGCGGGTTACTGGTTTCACGGCGCGGCTGTCGGCGGCTTCCAGGTCCGACCCGGCGACCACGCGCATCGACCAGGACGCACTGCCCGACGGCAACATGCTCGCCACTGCCCAGTTGCGACCCTGTTGCGTCCCACCCAAGGGACGCAACTCGATAAACGCCGTGCCATCGGCCAACACCACGTCAGTCATGGACGGAATCAGCGAGCCGCGCAGCAACGCCAGCGCACCGTTCAGCCGCACGCCTTTGACGCCTGGCACATCCGCTTCGACCGTACCCGGCAACGGCACGCCCTTGGGCCAGAGCATGGCTTGCAGCGCGGTGGCCGTGTTCAACCGAGTACCGGCACCCAGCCGGCTGCCGGCGGGCAAGGTCAGGCTGTCGCTGAGCAAGGTGCCGGCGGCGTACAACAGATTACCGGCGGCGTCATGCACGGCAGCGGCCAATACGGTGCCGGCGTTGAAGGTGTAAGGCCCGGCCAGAATACCCTCGGCCGGCAACAACGTACCGCTCGCCAGGGTCGAGCCCTGAATCGGCACGTCGTAATTCAAGGTAGTCCCCGCCGGGAACTGCGTGCCCTCGGCCAGCGTGACCCCGGCGCCCGGCACGATCAGGTCACCGCCGAACGGCTGCACACCCGGCAACAGTTTCCAGCCGGCGTCGTCCACGGTTTCCGGTGGCGGTGCAAAGCCGTCGTTGAGGCTGCCATGAATGTCGAGATTGCCCCCGGCGCGAATCACCAGATTGCCGGCTTCGCCGGAGCCATAGACCGCAGTTTGTTGCGTGTGCGGATTGAGGCTGGCGTAGCGATAACCGGACAAGTCCAGATCACCCTGCACCACCAGGTCGCCGTCGGTGCTTTTGCTGGCGATTTCCACGCCGGGGCGCAGGTGGAAAGCGTCGGCATACGTGGCGTTGTTCAGGCCGGCCAGTTTGCGTTGCAGCAAGTCACTGTTTGCCAGTGCCGCGTTGATGAACGTGGTGCTGTCGCCATGAATACGATCCAGATACGCCTGATCGATCACCTGATACGGTCGGCCGCTGGCCGCCGGGTCGGTGCCGTCCTCGGCGTCGATATAGCGGCGCGTGGCGTTGAGGCCGATGGAGCGTGCGCCCTGGATATTCAGTGCACCGCTGGCGTCGATGGCGATATCGCCGACACCCAGACGCGGGGCGTTCAATTCCAGGGTGCCGCGCGGGCGCCCGTCGTGCTGGCCAGGCAAGGCGCCGGTTAGTGCGTCGGTGCCGTGGCGCAGGTCGATCCGCGCGCCTGAAGCCATGGTCAGCACGCCGTCGCCGGAATTGAGTTCGACCACGGCGCGGTTCGGTGCATCGATGATCTTGCCGTAACTGTCGACCCGCAGCACGCGGCTATGGGCGTCGAGCACCGAATGGCCGGCCAGGGTCAGGCCGTCTTTGGCGGACAAACGAATGCTGCCGACGCGCTCGCCACTGGCATCGATCAGCCCCGCCACCGTCAAGCTGCCATTGTCCACCGAGACATTGACCTCGCCGGCCTTGAGCCCCTCGCCGATCAGCAGATTGCCTTGCTTGAGCTGGAAGCTGCGACTGCCGAACACCTGGCCGGCGTTCAAGCGCTGGTTGAGCGCGGCGAATGCCTCACTCAAGGCGCCACTGGCGCCCAACTGCCGGGCACGAATGTCGATGCCCCCGGCCTTGTACGGCACCCACGTACCGCCGGCATCGTAGTCGCCGCTGCTGGCACCGAGTATTTCGCCCTGCAAGTCGACCCCACCCGCGTCCGCCGCCAACGCCACGGCGCTGAGGTTGCCGGCCTGATTGTTCCTTGCTGACAGATCGATCCGCGAGCCGACAGCCTGACGGATATTGCCGTTGTGGCTGTAGAGCGTCACGTCGCCGCCCCAGCTGTATTTCTGCACATCGTTGAACGGCAATGTCCGCCCTGCCATGTCCAGCCAGGCGCCTTTGGCCAGGGTCAGGTCGCCCTCGGACTTGACCACCAGTTTGCCGCTGCCCAGTGCAATGCGGCTGTCGAGCAACACGTTGCGCGCTTCGAGGGTCAGTTCCGCGCCCAAGGCATCGGCCACGGCGGGTACAGCGGCGCCATTGAGTGAACTCAGCGTCAGGTCGTTGCCCGCCTTGAGCCGGTTGACCGACGCCGCTTCACCGCTGAGCAACGGCGTGCGCAGGTTCAGATTGCCGCCACTGTAGGCATAGCCGTTGAGCGGGTCGTAAGCGCCCTGCCGTTCGTATACCGACAGACTGCCCTTGTGGTTGGCGGTGATGCGTTCGCCGGCCGTCAGGTTGACGTTGGCAAAGCCCAGCGCCAGCCGGTTGTTCTGGTCCAGGCCACTGGGTTGCGGATTCGGGCCATAGCCCAATTCGATGCGTTGCGCCTGAATCTCCAGCGTGCCGTGGCCCGTGCCGGCGCCACCGGAGATGACAGCTCCCGGATCCTGAGTGGCGCCATTCCAGATCAGATTGCCGGTGCGAATAGTCGCCACATCGTTGGCATCGCCCAGACCGTAAATGGCCGGAGTGGCGAGCACCAGGTTCTGCAATTTGCTGCGCCCGGTTTGCGGATCGAGGGTGTCAAGAATGACGCTGCCCAAGAAGTTGAACGAGTCGCGGGTCGTCAGGGCAAGGGTTTCCAGCGCCGGGGCGCCGAACCGAGTGTCACCCTGCAACAGGCGATCAAGCACGTTTTGGTTGAGCGTCAAACCGGCCGGTACACGATTACCCGCGGCGGCAAGGGCCTCGCCACTGCCGGCGTTCACCGAGCCCACTGCCAGGGCCAGATGACGCGTGCCGAACCCCACGGATTCGCCCAGCTCGAACTGGTTGTCGGTGGCGGCAGTGATGCTGCCACTGGAATAGAGCAGCGCCGAGTTGCTGCACTCGGCAGTTGAGCAACTGCCGATGCGGATGCTGCCAGCGCCCTGCAAGCCGTTGCCCGGCGCAGGCGCCAGGACATTGCTCCAGCCATTGGACACCACCAGCAAACTGGCCGCCCCTGGCTGGTAGACGAAGCCGGCCGTGGAGTCGTAAGGCACATCGCCGCGACCCAGGGTGTTGATGCCGGCGCCGGCTTCAATCGTGATAGCGCCAGCCGCCGAGTCGGTACGCAGCAGGACTTCGGGCGCGGCGAGCATCGCGCCTTCACGCAGGGTGATGCTGGACGTGTTGCCCTTGAAGTCGACGATATTGCCCGCTGTCCCGTATATCACACTCGGGGTCGCGCCAATGGCCAGGCGTCCGGCGCCCAGATTGTTGAGGCTGTCGGCATACAGTGCAGGCCCCTTGAAGCCTTCGGTTCGCGAATGCCCTGCGCCGAGAATTTCAACGTCCGCCCCGACACTGCCTCGCACCACCGCGGTCCCGGCCACACCGCCCGTGGCAGCGCCGAACAACGCCTGGCCGTTGAAGTCCAGGGCGATGTCGTGGCGACCACCGTCGGTGAGAAACAGATTAAGGCTCTTGGCGTCCATCGGCGCCAACGCCCGTGGCAAGCCGCGACGCGCCGCATCGCTCTGCACGAACTGGCTGAAGCTGGTTTCGTTGTACTGGGAATAGCGGCGCAGGACGTCGGCGGACGTCAAGACGAGTTGACTGGCCAGACTGTCACGTACGCCGGTATTGGCAATCGACAGCTGACCGGAACTGCTCCATGAGCCGTTACGCATCGCCAGCGCACCGCTCATGGCCGCTGGCGCAGCCTGACCGTTGACCTCGACCCGGAACGCACCGGGCAACAGGGCAAAGGTCGAGGGCAGCAAGGTGTAAGTGCCCGCCGCCAGCCCCGGCACGCCGGCGCCAATCGTGATCTGCTGACCGATACGCGGATCGACCGCGCCGGCTTCGGCGAGCATGGGTGCGTAGCTGCTTTGATTGCCCGGCACGATGGCATACACCGGATTACTCGCCAGACCCGGCAGGCTGAAGGTGCCATCGCTGGCATTGCGCACCAGCGGATTGAAGCGCGCATCGGTGGAACCGCCGCGCCCGGAGATGAAACCGGCACCGCGCAAATCACCGCCACCGGACAGATCGATCAACGCACCGTTCTGCACATCGATGTACTGCGAGGTCATCGTCACGCCGGCGCTGTCGCCGCTGATGCCCTGCAACACCACGGAGCTGCCGTTATAGCGATAGTCGATCCCGTCAGTGGTGCCGCCATAGGGCATGACCAACCCGGCGCCGCTGACCGATGTCACGCTGCCCGGCAGCACATGCAGTTCTGCGGTTTTGGTGATGAGGTTGTCTCCAAGGGTAATCAGCCCCAGCGGTGCCCGGATGACACCGCCCTGCTCGATCCGGCTGGCGGCCAGCGACAGGCTGCCGAATACCGAGTACGGCAACGCCCTGGGTGCCGGTCCATGGCTGCTGATACGCAACGTATGTTCAGGCCCCGGCTGGGCGCCCTGATAGCCGACCCGCACCTCGGCCTGCACACCGCTGGCGGGGTAAATCTGGGCGGCGCCGAGGTTCAAGTCTCCCGGCGTCCACAGTTCGGATTTGACGTTGCCGCTGGTGGGTACGAGAAAGCGCAGATCACCCCTGCTGTCGAGCGACACCTGATCGAAGCCGCGACGACTGACCTCCAGCGCCGGCGCATTGAGTTGCGCAATCGTACCCTGAGTGCCGAACGACAGGCTGTTGCCCAGGTCCAGCACGTTGGCCGTGGCACTGAACTGCGCAGCCGACAGATTCGGTGTCGGGTTGTTCAGTACCCGTGGGCGGATGTTGTTGACCATGCCGTTGTAGAGGCCGATCCCGGACAGGCGCATGTAAGGTGCCGCCAGACTGATGCGGGCCGTGCCTTTGGACGCATCGGCCAACGACAGCGCGCCGGCGAACAGGCTCAGGCTCTGGTTCATGCGCAAATCGACATCACCGTCGAACGACAGCAAGCCGTTGCTCAGCAGGCTCAGATTGTCGAAGCCACCCGACATCAACCGGTCGGCACTCAGACGGGCACGGCCATAACGCAACAGCGGCGCGGCCTGCCCCGGCTGCAAGTCCGTCGGTAACGGGGACTCCTCCGATCCCTGGCCAATGATCATTTCCCTCGGCACCCGCACATCGCTGCCAGCGCGCTCACTTGGGTAGGTGGGCGTGTCCAGGGCAATGTCCAGGCGCCCCCCTGCGGCACCGACACCGCCCGCCGACGCGTGCAAGACGCCATCGATGAACAGGCCATTGTAGGAACTCAAGGCGATGCGCCCGCCGTCGGTGGCGACGCGGGTCGGTCCTTGACCGGCAATGTCCAGCAGCGCCTCGGCTCCGGACGCTTCCAGCCGCGCGCCGTCACGCACGATCACATAGGCATCGGCGGAGGTGGCCGTGGCTTTCTTCGCGTCGATCTCGCCGCCAATGATGATGCTGCCGCCCTTGCCCACCTTGCCGTACACCCGGCCCAGCGCATCCACGGCGGTGTTGGCGCGTGCGCCGACATCCAGCACCGCGTGTTCACCGATCCAGATCGAGCGCTCATGGGCCGTCGGATCCGCCTGTTGCGGCGAGGTGGCGACGTCGATCGAGCCAAACTGTTGCTGACGGATATCAATCGTGCCGCCCCAGGCATTGAGTTCACCGTCGACAGTGATTTGCCCGGCGCCGCGCAGGTTGATGCGCTGGCCGGGATCGACGCTGATGCGCGAGCCCTGTCCGAGGGTCAGCGGGCTGCCGGCCGGGTCGATCAGACCGACCAGCGTGGCGCCGCCTTGCAGCGACAGGCTGGCGCCACCGCGTTGGGTCAGCAGGCCCTTGAGCGGGTCTTGCTGGAACAGTATCGGCGTCCACAGCTGCAGCGCAGTGTTCGGCGCCACGCCACTGGGCTGGCTGGCGGCCGCGTCGCCGAAACGGTAAACCGGCATCGTCACATCGACCACCGTGTCCGGCGCCACGTCCAGCCCGTTCAGACCAATGACGTTGTAGGCCGAGAAGCCCTTGCCGAACAGGCTCGGCGCCAGTTGCAGGGTGTGGTCGGCGACGGTGTCAGCGGCCTGACCGATCAACACGTTGTTGGCCTGAATCACCAGGCTGCCGCCGCCGGTCACGCCGTAACCACGGACCTCGCCGTCGAGCATCATGTGCGACTGACCCGGCGCACTCAGCGCGCTGGATTCCAGTGTCACATCGCCCCCCTTGCCGCCTTGGGTCTTGCCATTGGCCAGCAGCGCGCCGCCAGACGACACGTCCACTGCGCTGCCGCTGGCAAGGAGAATGTCGCCGCTGCTGCGGATCGACACCCGACCACCGTTCACATAAGCCAGGCCCGCACCGTCATCGGGGTTGGTGCGCAGGTTGCTCCACAGGCCACGGCTGTCCAGTTGCACGCCTTGCGCCACGTTCACCTGAGTTGCATTGCCGGGTGGCGCCTTGATCTGCGTGTCGTCACGTTTGTCGAAACTCAGTTGGTTGAGCACGTTGCCCAACTGCAGGCTGCCGCCACGGGCGATCAGGTTGGCGTTGACCTGCACATCCGGGCCGTACAGGGTGATGTCGCCGCCGGTGTCGACGGTCAGCACCTGATTGACTTCAATCCGGTCTTTGGCCGCGACCTTCAGCGCACCGAGACGAAAGCCGTTGAGCTGCTCGGTATCGAGGAACAGCTTGCCTTGGCGCGAATCGGACACCGCGACGCTCAGGCCTTGATCGGCGCGCTCGACCGGACGCTCGCCGCCAATCTGCACGTGATCGAGCAACGGATTCAGGCCGTACAACAGGCCGCCACTGGCGGCGACATACGCCGGGTCGTAGCGGCCGACAATCAACTGCGCCCGGCGCGCCAAAGCGGTTTGCGCCTGCGCATAGCCGTCGAGCCCGGCACGCGGCGCCTGGTTCTGCCGTTCACCCTGGAACACTTCGCCGAGCAGTTGGCCGTCGAGCAGCGCGTTGCCGGTGGCAATCACCAGTTGCCCGGCATCACGGCCCACGGTGTAGCCTGACTCCTGGCGGCTGGTCGGCCCGATCAACGGGTTATCGAAATAGCGGGTCTGCCCCCAGCGCTTGCTGCTGTCTTCATAGCCTCTGTAGAAACCGCTGTAGAGCATGTCTCCCGGCGCCTTTGACACTTCGTACAGGCGCCCGTCCGCCCCGCGCAACCAGCTCTGGCGCACGGTGCCGCTCTGCACATCGAGGGTGCCGCCGGACAGGTTGATCAACGAGCCCTTTTCGCTGACCACATCGTGACCGCTGAAACTCACCGTGCCACCCTGGGCCATCCACTCGCCGATACGGTGGCCCTGAGTGCCGAGGTAGCCGCCCACTTCCAGCAAACCACCCGCGGTGTACCAGCGATCATTGGCATAGCCATTGGTGCCGGCGGGGACGAAAACCAGCTCGCGCACATCGACCCACACGTCATGGCTGTTGAGCGCGCCGCCCTCGCGGTTGATCGACGCATCACGCTGTTCGTTGCCCTGTACGTTGATCTTGATGCTGTTGGATTCCATCGCCACCTTGACGCCGATGGCGCCTGACACGTCAATCAGCGCGCCATCACGCACCAGGCTGCGCCGCCCTGCTGCCACCGCGACTTGCCCGCCGGTGGCGAGGGTGATCGAGCCGTTCTGGAACTCCACGGTGCCGCCACTGGCGACATCGATGCGCGACTGATCGCTGCGAATGCGGTTGTTCGCCGTTACACCGATCAGCGCGGCATTGTGCTGACTGTCCAGGGCCGTGAGCTCGCTGTTGTCGAGCATGACCGCTGTGACGCTGCCCTGCGCAAGCGTGACGCTGCCGGTGTTGTCGCTGGTCGGGTTGAGCAAATGCACCGTGCCACGCGTGGCCACCGAAGTACTGGCCAGCAGCACACCGTTTTGCACAACCTCGTGGCCGGTCAGGGTGATGTCGCCGGTGGCGGCCTGGATCAAGCCGCTGTTGCTGACCTTGCCCGCGCCACTGCCGGCCTTGAAGCCCGGCGTGACTTCGCTGCCGAAGGTGGTGGAAAAGCCGTTGCCCTCGGTGCCCGAGCCTTTGCGAATGTAGAAACTGTCGCCCGCGCCAAGCACGGTCTGGCCCTTGGCAGTGCTGATGGCCCCGGCATTTTCCACTTCGCTGCCCAGCAGCAAGGCATAGCCGCCGGCATCGGTGGAGACTGCCGGTTTACGGGTTTCAATTTGCGCACCGCGTTCCACCAGCACTTTGCCAGCAGCCTCGGTGAAGGTCGGCTGGCTGGCGCTGCTGTCGAAATACAGCCCGCGATCCCGGAACTGGATGTCGGTGATGTTTGCCGCCGCGGCCACCAGGTTACGCACATTGACCTGACTGGTGCCGCTGAACACGATGCCGTTGCGGTTGATCAGCATCACCGTGCCGTCGCCGTGGAGCTGGCCCTGGATCTGGCTTGGCCGCGCGCCCGGATCGTTGACCCGGTTGAGCACCGCCCAGTTCGATTGCTGGGCGAATTCCACGCGGGTACTGCGCCCGACGTTAAAGGTTTCCCAGTTGAGGATCGCCTTGTCGGCGGTCTGCTCGATCCTGACCGTGGTCTTGCCTTCGGCCTGGGTCTGTTGCGGCCCCTTGGCGTTCTGCCAGCCCTGGGTCAGGCCGGTATCGACCTTCAGGCCGCCCTCGCCCAGACCGTCCGGCACAAACTGCACGGTGTTCAATGCCGCCGCCCGCCCGGCAGCCTGCGCCGCTTGCTGTGCGGCAATCGCGGCCACGGTGTTGTTCAGGGTCTGCAACGAACGCTGCAATTGCTGACTGGCCTTTTGCTGCTGCGCCAGGGGCGGCGTCATCCCCGGCAAACCACCCGCCGCGCCAGGACGCGCCGCCGCCGCTTGCTGCGCTGCGCCCTTGGCGGCAAACCAGCCCGAACTGAACGCCGTCTGTGCCTGTGCACTGCCCGCCACCAGACACAGCGCCACCGCCTGCGCCAAGGGTTTGAGCAACCACAGCGATTGATCCGCCGAACGAGCGGCGGCACGCGGCACACAAGGGGCTTGGGTATGGCGTCGGGCTTGGCGAACGAGCATCACTACTAGGTCCTTTTCGATAGGCGCAACAGGCCGCAGGTCTGCAACACCTGCTGTTACGTCATAGGCAGTTGGCGAGCGGCGCGACCGAACGGATGTCACACAAACTTCATGATTGGGGAGTAGCTGGAC
Organism: Pseudomonas fungipugnans; assembly: GCF_029955235.1. Taxonomy (NCBI): domain Bacteria; kingdom Pseudomonadati; phylum Pseudomonadota; class Gammaproteobacteria; order Pseudomonadales; family Pseudomonadaceae; genus Pseudomonas; species Pseudomonas fungipugnans. The sequence goes on along the minus strand of NZ_JARBWL010000002.1, from coordinate 2,935,715 downwards.
GTCCCATCGCACGATGCTGCCGAAGGTTGCGATCTTTTAATCTTGAGGGCAGCGGTGATTGAACGGACGCCTTCGCGGGCAAGCCCGCTCCCCCATTGGATCGAACAGACTGCAAAAATTGGGGACGCCATCAAACCCTGCGGGAGCGGGCTTGCCCGCGAAAGCGTGCGCCCAGACAACATCATTCCCTTGCCCGCAACCGCCGCCTGATCACATCCGACTCGGGATAACGGAAAAACTTCATAGGCCGCCCCCCGCCACCACAACCAAACGGGTTGTACTGGCGCACCACAAAAAAAATGGCAGCCCCCCAAAAGGGGCTGCCATCCGTATCGCAGTTTGAATCGGCAGTCTTACAACGGACGACCGATAGCGTTGCAGACGCTGGCGTTGTTGATGTTCAGGTTGTTGCCGGTGGTGTTGGTGATGAAGTTGGCGGTGACCGCGTTTTTCCAGTTGGTTGGAACCACGCTGAAACCGTGGGCCACGGTGGCAACGGTGTTGCCAGGAACGCTGTAGTGAGTGGTCAGGAACGCACGAACATCATTGGCCACGGCTGCATCCTTGTAGCACTGACCGAAGATGAAGTTGGTGTAGGCCGCAATCGGGTAGCCGCTCGCCGGGTTGGCAACGACCGGAACCCACTGAGTCGGGTTGGAAGGCACGGTTGGCAGCGGTGCCGACGACAAGGCCGCGGTCACGTTGGCCGGGGTTGGTTGAACGCCGTTGACGCGAGCAACCACCGCGTTGCTGGTGGCATTCACACCGTCTGGACCGACGTAACCGATGGAGCCGTCAACCAGGTTCACGGTCGGCGCCACGTCAGCCGTTTCGGCAACGCCAACCCAGTTCGAAGGCAGGGTCGAACCGGCGGGCAGACGTGCGTTGGTGAAGGTGGAGTTGACTGCGAATTTGGTCGGGCAGATCGAGTTCAGGTGGCGGCTGAGAATTTCCGAGGTGCCGCTGGAAACGTTGCGATAGACGATGCGGATCGGTGTGGCATCGGCGGTGCCCAGCAGCGCGCCCCAGGTGGTGGCGGTGCCCGAGAAGGCGTCACACAGTTGCGCACTGGTCAGGTTCAGGGTGGTGTTGCCGGCTTTCTTGTACGGGATGGCCACCGAAGTAGCCACCGATGGCAGCTGGATCAGGGGACCGAACGATGCACCGAAGTTGGCGTTGTAGGTGCTGATTTCGGTGGCACTGAGGATTGAGTCGCTACCCGCGAAGTGCACGGTGCCGGTGGTGCCGAACTGCGAAGCGGTGTTGGTCAGGAACGCGCTTTTGCCGATGCCGCTACCGGTCACGGCGTAGCTGAAGTTGGCCGGCAGAATGCTGTTGGCAGAGCCTTTGTACAGAGCGGCAGGCAGTGAAGCGCCACCACCGGTTACGGCCATGGCCTGGGCAGAGGCCAGGGCGGCGACAGTCAGTGAGGCTGCGATCAGAGTGCGCTTGAACATGAAGAATCTCCTTGTATCAACGTCAGGATTTGGGTTCGGTCAAGGACTCACCACTGACCGTTGCGAACCGGGGCCGGGGGTGAAGTCGCACTGAGAAGTTCGCAGCTTCCGGTGACAGATAAAGGAAAAAACCTCGGGAGCGAGAGACGGTTCCTACGAAAATTTCTCGGGTGTTTGCGCGGGCTTTTCGGGCTTCTGCTGCGGGGCTTTTGCGGGTTTTCATGAAGCTTGGCTGGAGGGGTTGGTTTGCCGTTGCAGATGACAGAAAGGAGAACCCGAGGATCGCTCGGGTGGTGGTTGAGACGGGGGAGAAAAATAGTTGAGATGAGTGGTGTTTGTGCGGCCGTCTTCGCGAGAAAGCCCACTCCCACAGGGTTTTGTTGTCAGGCCAGAAATGGGTGCACGACCTCGATCAACTGTGGGAGAGAGCCTGCTCGCGATGCTTTCAAGCTTCATTTCACCAACTGATTGATCTCGATAATCGGCAACAACACCGCCATGACAATCACCAGCACCACGCCGCCCATGACCACGATCATCAGCGGCTCCAGCAACGCGGTCATGCCCATCGCACGACGTTCGATATCGCGAGACAGCGTCTGCGCGGCGCGATCAAGCATCGGCGGCAACGATCCGGTTTTCTCGCCACTGGCGATCAGGTGGATCAGTACCGGCGGGAAGACTTTCTCCACCCGCAGCGCGGCGGCGAGGTTGACGCCTTCACGGACCTTGGCCGTGGCGTCGCTGACGCTCAGGCTCAAGCGGTCGTTGGACAGGGTCTGGCGCGCCGCCTCCAGCGCGCGCAACAGCGGCACCCCGGCACCGCCAAGAATCGCCAGGGTCGAGGCGAAACGTGCGGTGTTCAGCCCCAGCACAAAGCGCCCGATCATGGGCAGGCGCAGGATGCGGCTGTGCCAGCTCAAGCGCGCCACCGGGTTGCGCAGGTACAGCCGCCAGCCCCAGAAACCGGCAGCCATGATGCTGAAACACAACCAGCCCCAGCCACGGATGAAATCACTGGCATTGAGCATCGCCAGGGTCAGTCCCGGCAAATCCTGGCGCGCCTGGGAAAACGCGCTGACCACCTGTGGCACCACGTAGCTGAGCAGGAAAATCACGATGCCGATCGACACCAGCCCGACCACGCCGGGATAGATAAACGCGGTGAGAATCTTGCCGCGCAGATTGTTGCGTTCCTCGATGTAGTCGGCCAGCCGCTCCATGACTTGCGCCAGGTCGCCGGACTCCTCGCCCGCCGCGATCAACGCCCGATAAATGTCGGGGAAATCCCGTGGCCGCGCCGCCAGCGCTTCGGCCAGGCGCATGCCGCTGCGGACATCGGCGCGTACCGCGCTCAGGGTCTGGGCGATGTGCTTTTTTTCGGCTTGTTCCACCGTGGCGCTCAGCGCCGCTTCCAGCGGCAAACTGGCGCCGAGCAGGCTCGCCAGTTGCCGGGTGGCCCAGGCCAGGTCGTTGTCCGAGAGTTTGGCGCTGAACAAGCCACCACGGCTGCCGGACGGCGTAGTGCTTTCTATCTGCACCAGCAATGCGGTCAGGCCACGACTGCGCAATACGCCAAACGCGGCGCTCTGGCTGTCGGCCTCCAGGTGCCCAGCCTCGATCTTGCCGTGGGCATCGGCGGCTTCAAAACGGTAGCGATTCATCAGGCGTCCCGTGTCACGCGGTGAATTTCTTCCGGCGCAGTAGCGCCGCTGCGCACCCAGCGTTCGCCATCCTCACGCAAACTGAACATCCCGGCCTTGCGAGCGGCGGCTCTCAAGGCTTGCTCGCCTGCGCCCTGGTGGATCAACGTGCGAATGTCGTCGTCGATGCAGAATAATTCATGAATGCCGGTGCGGCCGCTGTAGCCGGTGTGGTTGCAGGCGGCGCAACCGACAGGTCGCCAGGTACCGGGGAGCGTTGGGTCTTGCGCTTTGCAGTGGTTACAGAGCCTTCGGACCAACCTTTGCGCCAAGACACCGAGCATCGACGACGCCAGCAGAAACGGTTCGACGCCCATGTCGATCAAGCGGTTGACCGCCGACACCGCATCATTGGTGTGCAGCGTCGCCAGTACCAGGTGCCCGGTCAGCGAGGCCTGCACGGCGATCTGCGCGGTTTCCAGGTCGCGGATTTCGCCGATCATGATGATGTCCGGGTCCTGACGCAGAATCGCTCGAAGCGCCAGGGCAAAGGTCATGTCGATCTTGGCGTTGACCTGAATCTGGCTGATGCCTGGCAAATCGTATTCCACCGGGTCTTCGACGGTGAGGATGTTGCTGGTGCTGGCGTCCAGGCGCGCCAGCGCGGCGTAGAGGCTGGTGGTCTTGCCGCTGCCGGTGGGGCCGGTGACCAGGACGATGCCATGGGGCTGGCGGATCAGTTGGTCGAGTTTGGCCAGTACGTGGGGGTCCATGCCCAGGGTTTCCAGTTGCAGGCGCCCGGCCTGTTTGTCCAGCAGACGCATGACCACCCGTTCGCCATGGCCGGTGGGCACGGTCGATACCCGAATGTCGATGGGCCGACCCGCGACGCGCAAGGCAATACGCCCATCCTGAGGCAGACGTTTTTCGGCGATGTCGAGCTGCGCCATGATCTTGATCCGCGACACCAATGCACCGTGCAGCGCCTTGCGTGGCGACACCACATCACGCAGCGTGCCGTCGACGCGGTAGCGCACCACCGAGTGGCTTTCATAGGGCTCTATGTGAATGTCGCTGGCCTCGTCCCGTGCTGCCTGGGTGAGCAAGGCGTTGATCATGCGGATGACCGGGGCGCCGTCCTGGGTGTCCAGCAGGTCGGTGACTGGCGGGATGTCCTGCATCAGCCGGTCCAGGTCGACCTCGTTTTCCGCCGCGCCGACCACTGCTGCCGCGCTGCCGGTGTCGGCGTAGGCGCTGGCGAGCAGGCCGTCGAGTTCTTCATCGCGCACCCGTTCCAGGCGTGCCGGGCCGAACTGACGGCGGGCTTCGCTGATCGACCAGCCGGGGGTTGAGGGGCAGACCGTCAGCACCGCGCCGTCGTCGGTACTGCGCAGCAGGATGCGTTGGGCCTTGGCCCAGGCGTAGGGCAAGGTGCTCATGGCAATCCCCTCATCTGCAATACACCAAAGACCCCCTGTGGGAGCGAGCTTGCTCGCGATGGCGGTAGCCCATTCAGCACGGTGGTGACTGACACAATGCCATCGCGAGCAAGCTCGCTCCCACAGGGCAATGGTGAGGTGATCACTGGCGTGTACTCCCTTCAATCGGCACCGCCCGGATCGTCGCCCGAGGCTGCACATTCGACACCGGCACCCCCTGCGCCGCCGTCGGCAATTGCGGTGCCTGCATGTCCGGCATGGCCCAGCTGTGTTCCGGTTGCAGCCCGCCCTGGGCGCGGCGCATGAAGTCGTAGCGGTTAAGGGTGATGGCGCGTCCGGCGCCGCTGTCTCGAATGATGTAGGGACGCAGGAACACCATCAGGTTGGTCTTGGTGACCGCCCGCCGCTCGTTGCGAAACAGCGCACCGACACCGGGAATGTTCGACAGCCACGGCACCGCGTCATTGCTCTGGCTATAGCCGTCCTGCAACAGCCCGCCGAGGACCATGATCTGCCCGTCGTCGAGCAGAATGCTGGTGTCAATGGCACGCTTGTTGGTGACGATCCCCGCCGAGGTCACGCTGTTGGACGCGCGCTCATCGATGCTGCTGACTTCCTGATAGATGTCGAGCTTGACCGTGCCACCCTCGGAAATCTGTGGCCGTACGTTGAGCTTCAATCCCACCTCTTCACGGGTCACGGTCTGGAATGGGTTGTTGCTGGTGCCGCCACCGCCCGTCACATAACTGCCGCTGACAAACGGGATGGTCTGGCCGACGAAAATGCTCGCCGCTTCGTTGTCCAGCGTCAGCAGGTTCGGCGTCGACAAGACGTTGGTGCCGCCCTTGCTCTTGAGCGCATGGGCCAGCACTTTCAGGTCCATGACTTTACCGATGCCGGGAATGTCCACGGTGCCGTTGAGAAAACCCACGCTCAAACCGCCGGGCAAGACATCGACGCTGGTCTTGCCGCCCGCCTTGAAGCCGCTGCCACCCAGATTCGCCCCGCCGATCACGCCGTTGCCGGCCAGGTTGCCGGTCTGCCATTGCACACCGAATTCATTGGCATCGTCTTCACTGACTTCAACGATCAGGCTTTCGATCACCACTTGCGCACGGCGCTGGTCGAGCATGTCGATGACTTCGCGCAGGTTGCGGTACAGCGGGTCCGGCGCGGAAATCAGCAAGGTGTTGGTGGTGGCGTCGGCCTGGATGGTCACGCCACCGGCGCTGAAGGCGACGCTCTGGTCAGTCTGCTGAGCGCCCGTCTGACTGGCCGAAGGGCTCGTGCCCTGCCCGCCGCCTGGGGTGGACGTTTGCGTGCCACTGGTGGTCGAGCTGCCGCTTTGGGCACTCTGCCCGCCATTGCTGTTACTGCCCATGGCGCTGAGTACCGAGCGAGCCTTGTCGGTGCTGCCGCTGTCGCTTTCGCCGGTGAGCAAACCGCGCAGCGCCTGGGCCAGTTTGCCGGCCTGGGCGTTGCGCAAATACACCACGTGCAGGTTGCTGGGATTGCTTTGCGCATTGTCGAGTTTGTAGATCAGGTTGCGCGCCAGCTCGGTACGCTCGGGGCTGCCGGCGCGGATGATGATCGAGTTGGAGCGCGGGTCGCCGATCACCGCGATTTTCTGGGTCGGGTCGTTGCCCGGTGCCTCCAGCAAGTCCGAGACCATGCCGGCAATGTCCACGGCGATGCCGTTCTGGATCTGCACCACGTCGGTGTCGATGGCGCTCGGGGTGTCGATGCCGGCGATGAGCCTGGCCACCCGTGACAGGTTTTCGGCGTAGTCGGTGACGACGATGGTGTTGTTGCCGGGATAGGCGTTGATCGGGTTGTTCGGCGAGACGATCGGGCGCAGTACCGGGATCAGGTTCACCGCGTTTTCGTATTGCAGTCTAAACGTGCGGGTGAGCATGCCGTTGCCCGCCGGTTTGTCGGCGCTGTAGATCGGCCCGCCGAGCAGCTTGGCGTCGGCCTCCGGCACCACCTGCGCCACGCCGCCGACGTCGACCACGCTGAAGCCCTGCATGCGTAACGCCGCCAGCAGCATGTCGTAGGCCTGATGCGCCGGCACTTGCCCTTCGGAGACCAGCGTCAGGTTGCCCTTGACCCGGGGGTCGACCAGAAACTGCTGCCCGGTGGAACGGGACAATGCGCGCACCACAGCCTGAATATCGGCGTCGACGAAGTTCAGCGTCACCGGTTGATTGCCCAGCGGATTGCTCGCCACTGCACTGCCCTGTTCTGCGCGAGCGCTACGGGCACTGCTGGTGACTTTATGCTGCGGCCGGGGCGGCGTTGGCACCTGGGCCCGCTGCCGATCAAGCAGTGCATCGCCGTTGCGCTGGGTGTCGGCCAACGGGCGACCCAGCTCACTGTCCACCAGCAATGGCGGCGGGTTTGAAACGGTGTTGCTGCACGCGCCCAATGCCAGCAGCAAAAACGGTGCGGCGTTACGTGCGTAACGGGAACCTGACCACTTCATGAAGCTTCCTTAGCGCCCTGCGCCTGATCCATGCGAACGGTTCCTGACAACGTTCCGGCGCCGTCATCTGCCTTGGCCTCGCCTGCGCGTTGCAGGCGAGCCTCGGTGACGCGCAGGGAAAATTGCCGTGGATTGCCCAGCAACCAGCCAATCACGGCATCGGCTGGCGCCTCTTCAAAACTCAACTGCCAGGCGCCGGGGGTGGCCTGTGGCGCCTGTAATCGGTAATGCCCTGCCAGGCCGCCGGCATCGAGGGTCTGCTGCAATGCCTGGGCGAGATCTTGCCCGGCAAACGGCGGCGATACCTCGCGCAACACGCCTTCGAGCGTCTCGAGCTGGGTGCGCAATTTCGGCATTTCGGCCTGCCAGGCATCGATTTTTTTCAGTGGTGGCTGGATCAACAGCATCCACATCAACAATCCGCCAAGGCCCAGTGCGGTGGCTGCGACCATGCGTTTTTCGCGCAGGGCCAGGCCTTGCCAGAGCTGCTGCCCGTGCGCGTTGAACCCTTGCCAGCGGACGCGGTAAGCCGTCAGAAGACGCTTATTCATCCTCGCCTCCACTGCTGTTTTCGGTTTCGTTGACCGCAGACTCGGTGGCCGTTCGCAACAACCAGCCGTCATCGGTGGCGCTGATGGCGATGCCCGCCTGGGTCAAGGCGCCCTGCCATTGTTTGTCGCTGCCATTGCGGCGCGCATCGCTCAACAGGTTCAGCTGCAACTCACCGTTATCGAAAACCAGACTCTGCACACTGCCGGCCATGAACGGTATGCCGTTGCCCGCCTGCTGCATCAGGCGAGTGAATGCTTGATCAGGGTCTTCGGCGGTGCCTGTTTCGCGGGCGGCCAGTTGCTGGCGAGCCTGTTGCAGTGGGTTGAGGATCACCGGCAGTTGCGGGAACGCCTGCTTCACTCTCTGCACCATCTGCGCCTTGAGCTGCTGCCCTTGGGCGGCTTCACGGCTGGCGTAAAGATTCAGGCCCAGGGTCCAGACCGCCACGGCCAGCGTGCAACAGGCAGCGGCGCGGCCCCAGCCGGTCTGGGAGGGGTTTTGCTGGACGCCACCGTGCAACCCCCAACCGGGCAACGCGCCGCTCCAGCGTTGTTCAACGGGCAAGCGGTTGAGCGGCGTGTCCGGCGCTAAATCACCGACCCATTGCACACCGGGGCCGGCCTCCCGCAATAAATCGCCAACGGCGTCGTCGAAATACGGATGGACCACCGCGTGTTGCAGGCTGTAGCGCACCAGCAAATGGCCGTCCTGCATGCAGGCCACCGGCGCGTCACCGACAGGCAAGCCATAAGCGGCCGGATAAAGGCCACGCTGGGTCAGCCGAGCCAGGTGCAACAGTCTGCCGAACTCGCTCAGCCACTCGCGGGACAGCCAGGCGATGTGCACACGACCCTGTTCGTCCCGTGGGCTGTGGGCGATGTGCATGTCATCGCTGCGGCCCAGAATCAGTGCCTGCGCCGCGCACTGCACGGCCGCCGCTGTTTTGGCCGCTGGCAGCAGGGGCAATTCCAGACTTGCCAGCAGGCTGTCCCGGGGGTGCAGAAAAAAGCACACGGCCGCGTTTTTGCCGCCCTGCCCCAACTGCAACAACGTGCTCTGTTCTTCGCCGATCACCTTGCCCTGCCGATCCAGCCAGGCCACGGTCACGGGCGTGTCGAGGGTCAGATCGGCCAACGGAGGCAACGCTACGCGCACTTGACTCATACGCCCACCCGCGACCAGATCACCTGAGGCAATTGGTCCTGACTGCGGTGCAACAAGGCATCGAGGCTGACCCGACGTTGATCGTTGCGCGCCTGGCCGCGCAGGCGAAACCAGTCACTGGTGATGCCGACCTTGATCGTCGTCAGTTCCAACTGCGGCATGCGCAGGCGGTTGACGAAATCCCCGCGATTGATGAACCACTGGCCACCATCGCGCTCGGCAATCAAGGCCTGGGCACGCTCCAGCGACAAGCCCGGCACATAGGCTGCCAGTACGGCGGCAGTCGCGGTATTGCCGTTGAGCCAGGTGTTGGCCGGAATGATGGTCATGTACGGCGCGATTTTCGCCAGCAACGCCGCGTTGACGCCCTCGACGCTGCGCAGATCATCAAGGTTGCGCAGCATCGGCTGGGTCGGCAGTTGTGGTTTGCGGGCGGCATCGGGCGACGTGACGCGTCCACTGTCAAAGCTGGTTTTGCTCGCAACCTTGTGCGCCAACACCCGTGGGTAGGAGGCGATCACCCGCGCACTGATGCGCTGGCTCAGGGTGCTGTTGACGCCGATCAGCTCGCACAGACGCTGAAACGTGCGCAACTGCTCCTCATCAATGCTTTCGTTGGCGATCAGGTTGCGCAGGTTGAACTTGCCCTGCTCGTCTTCCAGCCGTCCCGAAAACCCACTGACTGCAATGCCGGCAAGTGGCTGCGCCCATGGTTGATCGAGACGGGTCAACGGGTCGCGCTGGCGTGCGTCCCACAATAACTGGCGGCTGATTTCCAGGCCGCCGTGCAGCGCCCAGGCCCCCTGCACCCGCTGTTGCTCGGCTTCCAGGCCACGGGTGAACACGGTCTGGCGGGTCAGCATGCCACCGGCAATCACCGCCACCACCGCTGCAATCAGCAAGGCGCTGATGATCGCCATGCCGCGTTCCTTCGCTTTGTGCGAACAGGCTTTCATGGCCGCGCTTACAACTGCCAGGAGCCAATATCGGCATTCACGCCATCGCCGTCAGGCTGGCCGTCGGCACCGAGGGAGAAAATATCCACCTCACCGTTGGCACCCGGGTTCAGGTAGTTGTAGGGACGGCCCCAGGGATCGTTGGGCAAGCGGTCCAGATAAGAGCGCCAGTTGCTGTTCTTCGCATCCGCCGGGCGTTCCACCAGTACTTTCAGGCCCTGGGTCATGTTGGGGTACGTGCCGTGGTCCAGGCGATACAGCTTCAAGGCCTGCATCAACCCGGCAATGTCCTGTTTGGCGGCAGTGGCGCGGGCCTGATCCGGCCGGTCCAGCACCTTGGGCACCACCATCGCCGCCAGAATCCCGAGGATCACCACCACGACCATGATCTCGATCAGGGTGAAGCCCTGCTGGCCGCGTGGCGCGCGAGGCGTGTGGTTGAGCGGTTTGAAGTGTGCGATATCCATCTCGACATTCCCTGGCTAGATTCGATTCGACGCGCAGTGTTGCAAGAAGATATGTCAGTGATGTTGAAAATCCTCGGGAGCTTTTGTCGCCGGCCTGTCACCACCGGACGTTACGGTCAGACGCTGTCCAGACTGCCTGAGCGCCTGATGCCACGCCGTTCCCGAGAAGCCGGTTTTACCCTGATCGAAGTGTTGGTGGCGCTGGCGATCATCGCCGTGGCGATGTCCGCTGCCGTGCGCGTGGCCGGGTTGATGACCCAGAGCAACGGCCTGCTGCGCGACCGTTCGATCGCGTTGCTGGCGGCGCAAAGCCGGTTGGCGGAACTGCGGCTTGAGGGGCGATTGCCGTCGGGAATGAAGGCGGTCGAATGTGATCAGGGCCGGTTGTTGTTGCGCTGTGAACAGGTGATTGCCGGCGCCGGGAACGGGCCGTTGTTGACAGTGGGGGTGCAGGTGTTTGACCGCAGTCATGAAGCGCCGGCGTTGGCGCGGGTTGAGACGTTGTTGAACCGGGCGGCCATGAAATAACAATTTCGAAGATGCAATCCCTGTGGGAGCGAGCTTGCTCGCGATGAGGTCATCCCTTTCAACATCAATGTTGACTGAGCCACCGCCATCGCGAGCAAGCTCGCTCCCACAGGAGTTGTGGTGGTCTACTGATTTATTGTGGTGTCAATACGGGCAGAAATGGCGAGTCCGGCAGTTTGCTGATGGCTAAACGAGTCCGCTCCCCGCCCTGCCCTATTACCACCGCATCGCCCTCGATCGCCAACAACTTCACGCCGTGACTGACGTTCTCCCCGAGCAGAAAACTCTGCGGCGTACCGCCATTAATGCTGAGGATCGCCACCGCGCCGCGACCGCCGGCCACCACGCCGCTGACCTTGATCTCGACGGGTGCTGTTTGATTGGAAAACCATTGCAACGCCGGATTATCGCTGCGCACCGCGCTCAGGGGCGGCGCCACCTCCGGGGTGCGCGATTCAGCGGAGGTCAGCAGCAACGATGACCAGATGACGATGCCGGCCAGCGCCGCCAGCAAGGCGCAGGCCTGAACCCGTTGTGGCGCGGCAAACCGATCAGTGAATGACATGGGCTGAATCTCCTTTTTAGTCCCTGCCCCGAGCGTACAGCGCAAAGTTCACGTTTTTATTTCACACAGTCATCATCTTCGCCGTGCAGGATGAAAATCGACGCAAAGGAGCGCGCAGCGGATGAATGGCTTCAGACAACAGGGTTTCACGCTGATCGAGTTGATGGTGGTGCTGGTGATCATCGGCATTGCCAGTGCGGCGATCAGCCTGAGCATCAAGCCGGACCCGCTGCACCTGCTGCGCAAGGACGCCGACCGCGTCGCCCAATTGCTGCAGGTGGCCCAGGCCGAAGCCCGCGCCGATGGCCGGCCCATCACCTGGCTGGCGGACGCCAAGGGTTTTCGCTTCAGCCGCCGCAGTGACAGCGGTCAGGGTTTCGAGCATTTCAGCAACGACCCGCAACTGCGCCCCCGGCGGTGGGAAACACCGGGCATCGAAGTGCGTGTGCAGCCCAGACAGAAAGTCGTGCTGAACGCAGAATGGATCAACCCGCCGCTCTTGTTGAAATTGTCGGACGGCCTCAACAGCATCAGCGTGCAACGCAGCGCCGCTGGCCAGGTCAGCGTGCAATGAGCCGCCAGCAGGGATTTACTCTGATCGAAGTGATGGTGGCGATCATGCTGATGGCGGTGGTCAGCCTGATCGCCTGGCGCGGTCTGAACAGCGTCACCCGGGCCGATAAGCACCTGCAAGCCAGTACCGAACAGACCGAAGCACTGCTGCGGGCGCTCAATCAACTGGAGCGGGACGTGGCGTTGCGCGCCAGCGTCGAGCTGGCGGAACCGGTGAAGCCCGGCACCGAGGACGAGCCGACCGAGGCGTTGCCGTCGTTGACTGTGCGCAGTACTGAAGGCAAGGGTTTTCGCCTGGAGCTGATTCGGGTCGCGGCTGACGGCAATGGCGAGTTGCAGCGGGTGCGTTGGTGGCTCAAGGGTGATTCGTTGTACCGGGCGGTTGCCCCGGCGCGCAGTCGTTATCCGCTGCCGGCGCCCACGGCCGGGGTTGTGGTATTGAGCGAGGTCAGCGACGCCAGCTTGCGGGTATGGGAGCCGGATAAAGGCTGGCGCAAGTTGAGTGGCAATCGCAAGGAGAACCCGGCAGGCATCGAGATCAGCCTGACCCGGCAGACGCCGCAGGGGGTGGAGAAATATCGACAGGTGTTGGGGCCGTTGGACTGACGGGATGGACATGGATCCTGGTCACAACACACCCCCCGTGGGAGCGAGCTTGCTCGCGATAGCGGCATCACATTCAACATGGATGTTGCCTGACACACCGTCTTCGCGAGCAGGCTCGCTCCCACAGGAGGCTTGAGGTGGATACGGAATTTGAGCCCGACCTCGCTCCCACAGGGGTTCATTGTTGTGGGTCGGAATCAGCTATACACCGCCCAACGCTCGACAATCTTCCCGCCCCGCACCGCCAGCAGATCTCCAAACTGCAGCAACACCGATTCCGTCTGGGTCGGGCGCAAGAACACCTGGTCTTCCACCTGCAACCCCACCGCCCCGGAGCCGTTGACCATCTCCTGATTGGAGCTGCGGCCATACACACCGTTACTTTGCAAACCCCGGGGCGATTCGAATTCGGCCATCCAGTAGCCGCCATAGATGAAAAAGGTCTGCCGCTGATTGGTGTCCCACCAGGAAAACAGCGCCGACTTGCCGTCCAGCGCCGGGATGTTCACCGCCCCGGTGCTTTTCAACACCGGCGTGGCGATGTACGCGGCAGGCACGTGCTCGGTCAGGGACGGCAAGTCATAGTGGGTCGGTTTGAGCATCGCCGTACCTACCGAAACCTCAGTGCTCAAGCGTTCATTTTCATGCAGACGATAGCTGGGGCTGCCAGCGGTATTGAGTGTCAGCCCATCGTGCCAAAGCCCCGGAAACTGCTGGCGGGTGAAGTCGACGCAGCGCTGGTAAATCAGCATCACCTTGGCGAACAGCGCCTCGGGCGAGCCGAGTATTTCCGGCACGCCCATGCCCACGAACGGGTCGTAGCCCATGAACCCGGCGAAGGCCAGATGTTGCGGGTTTGCGCTGATCAGGCTGAGCATCTGCCCCAGCACGGCCAGCTCGCTGACGCCGCCGCGATGCAGGCCAACGTCCAGCTCGATATTGACCTGCAAACGCGTGCCCAGGCCTTGGGCCAGCGCCAGATACTGTTGCAGGCGCTGCGGCGTATCGAGCAGCCACTGCAGCTGCTTCGCCGGGTCGAACGGGCCTTTGTGATTCTCATAGAACAGCTGCGCCGACCGCACCGGCAGCGGCTTGCCGAGCAGGATATCGACGCCTGGAAACTGCACGGCGTCATGATTGAGAAACGGTTGATGAAACGACATCAGGCGCTGTGTCCCGGCGCGCTGGGCGATGTAGTTCAGCAGCCCCGGCGACGGCAGGGATTTCTCCACCAGCCGCAGGTGCTTGCCGGCACGATTGACCGACTGCACGACCACATCGATGTTGTGATCGAGGCGATCCAGGTCGATCAGCATCACCGGCCGCATTGGCCCGTGGTCCTTGAGTTCGCGGTTCAGGGCGCGGAAATATTCGCTGTATGGCCCGCCCCGGTCATCCGGTCGCAACCAGGCGCCAGCGCCCACCAGCAAGGCCGCGACACCCGCGGTGCCGACCAGAAAGTTTCGACGATTGACGCTCATCCACTCACCCCCAGAATCGACGACAGGTGCGCATTGAGGAATTTGCCGCTGGGGTCGAGGGCCTGCCGCACCTCGATGAATTCCTGCCAGCGCGGGTACAGCGGCTGCAAGGTCCGGGCGTTGAGGGTGTGCAACTTGCCCCAGTGCGGGCGGCCGTTGTACTTCCAGAAAATCGGCTCGACCGCCGCGAAAAAGTTGTGGTGGTCCATCTGGTAATGCTGATGCACGGAAATCGAGCAGCTGTCGCGGCCTTCGAACATGCTCAGGGGAATGTCGTCGGCCTTGACGTAGCGGTACTCGATGGGAAACCAGGTGCGCAGGTCCTTGTCCTGGATCAGCTTGAGAATTTCGCGCAGGCACGCCGGGCCGTGTTCGGCCGGCACCGAGTACTCCATCTCGTTGAAACGCACGGTGCGCACGTTGGCGTAGATGTCGAACGAGTCGCCCACCCGGTCGTCGAAACTCGCCAGGTGACGCAGGTTGTTGAGCATCGTGCGGCGCAGGTCGGGGAAGTCGCTGGCGTATTTGTCGATCTTCTCGATCAGGGTCACGAACTCGTTGCCGCCCTCCTCATCCGCCGGGATCGGTGGCGTGGCCGGGTCGCTGGTTTCATTCAGGGCAATCGACAAGGCATAGTCGGAATGAGTGACCACGAGCATTTCCCAGTGCTGGTTTTCCCGGGTGTTCTTGTCGATGTCTTCCAGCAGCTCTTCGGTCCGGGCGATCCACTGGCGTTCGCGCAATCGATAGGCCGGGCGATTTTGCAGGCGCACGGTGCTGGCGACACCCAAGGCGCCGAGGGACACCCGCGCGGCACTGAACACCTCAGGGTGACGCGTGCTGTCGCAGTCCAGCACCTCGCCGCTGGCGGTCACCAGTTGCAAGCCGCAGACGTGGGCCGAATAGGACTGGAAGGTCTTGCCGGTGCCGTGGGTCGAGGTGGAAATCGCCCCGGCGAGGGTCTGGTAATCGATGTCGGCCATGTTGTGCAGGGCCTGGCCGATGTCCTTGAGCGGCGTGCCCATGCGGGACATCGGCGTGCCGGCGCCGAATTCCGCTTGCAGGGTTTGTGCGTCGTGATCCAGCAGCCCGCTGAAAAAACTCAAGGACAACAGCGTGCCATCGGTCGGCACCAGTGCGCTGAAGGAATGCCCCGAGCCCACCGCACGGATTTTGCCGGGGGCCTGGCGCACCACCTGCATCAGTTCATCAAGGTTTTTCGGCGCCAGCCGCGCCGCCGGCAGGCAATTCTGGCCGCCCGACCAGTTGCGCCACGGAATCAAGCGCGGGGCACGCAGCAGTTCAGCCAGCGCGGAGTTTGAGCCGAGGGCGGTCAGCGCGCCGATGACACTCGCCCGTTGCAGCAACTGGCGTCGCGATAGCTCCATCGTCATGAAGTGCACCTTGTTTTTATTGTGGGATCGACTGAGCGGACATGAAGGCAATCAGCGCCAGGAACTGCTCTTGCGAGCACTGCACACACAAGCCCATCGGCGGCATGCCGTTGTAGCCGTTGATGGCGTGGTCCAGCAGGGTGTCGGCGCCTTGCTGCACGCGCGGCGCCCAGGCGCCCTGGTCGCCGGTCAGCGGTGCGCCGGCGGCCGGGTTGGCGTGACAGAGCTTGCAACTGCTGTCGTAGATCTGCGCCAGCTCGGCGTCGGCAGGCATGGCAGTGGCGGCCTCGCTACGGGTGGCGGGCGGCCTGTGTGATTCACCACAGGCGCTGAGCAGCATCGTGACGGCCAGCAGCATTTGCATGAAGCGACTTGAGCGCATGGCGGTGCTTCTTGTTGTTGGCAGGAGTGATCAACACTAAGGCAGGCGCATGGCGCAGTTGAGGGCAATGCGGGACAGCAAGGGGGGCATCTGGGGCCAGTGATGTGTCCTTTCAATCAACACACCAATCCCACCAGGGGGGTTGTGTCGGATGGAAGAACAGCGACTATCGTAAACCCTCACTGAGATGGGTCATGACAAGCCATGACGATGTCTGATAAAACGATTCAGCCAGTTTGATCCGGCTTGTCCGGTATCAGCCACCAATCCAGACGGGGTAGCGACATGACCACAGCACACATCCTTGGCAACCTGTTCCCTTCTGCAGCCGACATCCCCGAGAAATACCGCCTCGACGGCCAGACCGAGCAGCGCGAGTACCTGGTGGATGGCGAACTGCGTACCTGGTCCGGCCCGCTCGCCACCGTGCGCAGCCCGGTGTATCTGAAGGGTGAGCATGGCGATGAACAGGTGATCCTGGGCAGCACGCCGCTGCTGGACGCCGACACCGCGCTGACCGCCCTCGACGCCGCCGTGCGTGCCTATGACCGTGGCCAGGGCCTGTGGCCGACCATGCGCGTGGCCGAGCGCATCCAGCATGTCGAGGCCTTTCTGGGGCGCATGCGTCAGCAGCGCGACGCCGTGGTCAAGTTGTTGATGTGGGAAATCGGCAAGAACCTCAAGGACTCGGAAAAAGAGTTCGACCGCACCTGCGACTACATCGTCGACACCATCAACGCGCTCAAGGAGCTCGACCGCCGCTCCAGCCGTTTCGAACTGGAACAGGACACGCTCGGCCAGATTCGCCGCGTGCCACTGGGCGTCGCCTTGTGCATGGGGCCTTACAACTACCCGCTGAACGAGACGTTCACCACGCTGATCCCGGCGCTGATCATGGGCAACACCGTGGTGTTCAAACCGGCCAAGCTCGGCGTACTGCTGATTCGCCCGCTGCTGGAAGCGTTCCGCGACAGCTTCCCTGTCGGCGTGATCAACGTGATCTACGGCAGTGGCCGCGAGACGGTCAGCGCGCTGATGGCCAGCGGCAAGATCGATATCTTCGCCTTCATCGGCACCAACAAGGCCGCCAGCGACCTGAAAAAGCTGCACCCGAAACCACACCGTTTGCGCGCCGCGCTGGGCCTGGACGCGAAGAACCCCGGTATCGTGCTGCCGGAAGTGGACCTGGACAACGCTGTCAGCGAGGCGGTCACCGGCTCGCTGTCGTTCAATGGCCAGCGTTGTACGGCACTGAAAATCCTCTTCGTGCATGAAGACGTGGTCGATTCGTTCATCGAGAAATTCAACGCCAAGCTGGCAACGCTCAAGCCCGGCATGCCGTGGGACAGCGGCGTGGCGCTGACGCCGCTGCCGGAAGCGAGCAAGGTCGATTACCTGCATTCGCTGGTGGCGGACGCGGTCGGCAAAGGCGCGAAGGTGGTCAACCCCCATGGCGGCGAGGCGCGTGCGTCGTTCTTCTACCCGGCGGTGCTGTACCCGGTCACCCCGCAGATGCGTGTCTACCAGGAGGAACAGTTCGGCCCTGTGGTGCCGATCGTGCCGTATCGCCATCTCGATACCGTGATCGACTACGTGCTGGAGTCGGACTTCGGCCAGCAGCTGAGTATTTTCGGCACCAATCCGGTGGCCGTGGGCCGCCTGGTCGACACCTTTGCCAATCAGGTCGGGCGCATCAACCTCAACGCCCAGTGCCAGCGCGGCCCGGACACGTACCCGTTCAACGGGCGCAAGAACTCCGCCGAAGGCACGCTGTCGGTGCATGATGCACTGCGGGTGTTTTCGATCCGCACGCTGGTGGCGACCAAGTTCCAGGACAGCAACAAGGCGCTGATCAGTGAAATCATTCGCGGCCGGGATTCGAGCTTCCTGACCACTGATTACATTTTCTGAGGAGAGCGAATCTGAGCGCGTTACAACTGCCAAACTGGGCGCGACGCCTGCTGCGTCCGTTGCTGGACCCGTATCGGCGCTACCGTCATGCCAGGGTCATCCATGCGGTGCGGGTGTCCCTGGGATTGCTGGCGACCATCCTGCTGACCACCGGCATCAACCTGCCCCACGGTGAGTGGGCGTCGGTGACCATGCTGGTGGTGATCGGCGGTTTGCAGCATCACGGCAACATTGGCAAGAAAGCCGCCGAACGCGCCACCGGCACCTTGATTGGTGCCGGTGTCGGTTTGCTGCTGGTGGCACAACAGGCCTGGCTCGGCATGCCATGGCTGACCTATTTTGCAATGTCGGTGGTGTGCGGGTTCTTCTCGTATCACGCCATCGGCAAGGGCGGCTACACCGCGCTGCTGTCGGCGATCACGGTGTTTATTGTCGCCGGTCATGGCGACAACCCGGTCACGGACGGTTTGTGGCGCGGGGTGGACATCCTGATCGGCATTGCCCTGGCGCTGGCGTTTTCCTTCGCCCTGCCGCTGTACGCGGTTTATTCCTGGCGCTACAACCTGGCCGATGCCTTGCGCGATTGCGCGACCCTTTACGGGCGCATCATCAGCGGCCAGCCGGTCACGGCTGACGAGCACCTGAAACTCATGGGGCGGGTGAACGCGGTGTTGGTGCAGTTGCGCTCGCTGATGCCGTCGGTGTCCAAGGAAGTGAAAATTTCCATGACCGAGCTGGATGCCATTCAACGCAACCTGCGGATGTGCATCAGCACCCTGGAGATCCTTGGCAACACCCGGCCGGACGCCAATGACCCGCAAGCCATGGCGCATTTGCAATCGGCGCTGAAAGCCGAACATCGGCAGATTCGGGTGCAACTGGTCGGCATGGCCCGCGCCTTGAAATCCGGCGCGACGCAGCGGCTCAACCGGCCAGTGGAGCTGCTGGATGCCAGCCTCGATGCACCGGTCTACAGCCCATTGGACGGTTACCGGTTGTTGACCCGGCAACTGGCCGCCAACATTGGCGAGATGCGTCAGCGGTTGGCCAAGACCGCGCCGCGCTGGAACATCTGACGATTTACTGCGCCGCCACCCGGCGCAGTTTCAGGCCCCAGCCCTGTTGCATGCCGGCGGCGGCCAGCAAAATCGCCGCCACGCCCAGCCATTGCAGGGGCACGAGGCGATGGCCGAAGGCAAACCAGTCAACGAAGATCGCCGCAATCGGGTAAATGAACGACAGTGCACCGGTGATAGCCGTCGGCAATTTCTGGATGGCGCCGTACAGCAGCACGTACATCAGACCGGTGTGCACGATGCCCAGGGTCAGCAGGCTGGCCCACTCGCCCGGCGCTTGCGGCAATGCCGAAAAGTGCGCAAAAGGCGCGAGCAGCAGCACCCCGGTGCAGACCTGGATCAAGGCGATCAAGTGCGGTGGCGTGCCGGTCAGACGCTTGATGATCAACGCCGCAATCGCATACAGAAACGCCGCCCCCAACGCCAGGCCAATGCCCGTCAGGTAGTCGCTACCGCCCTCGCCTGGCCCGCCGTGGGCACTGACAATTGCCAGCATGCCGAGGAACGAAATGCCCAGCCAGAACAGTTTTTGCAGGGTGATTTTCTCGCCAAGAAACAGCGCGGCGAGCCCCACCAGCATGAACGGCTGCACGTTATAGACCGCCGTGCCGATGGCAATCGACGCCCGCGAATACGAGCCAAACAACAACACCCAGTTGCCGACAATCGCCATGCCGCTGACGACCGCCAGCAGGAACGTGGTGCGGGTCAGAATGCCGGGACGCAGGAAGCCGAACGCCGCGCAAATCAGCAGCAGCGTGCCGGCGCCGAACACGCAGCGCCAGAACACCACGTCCAGCACCGGTTGGCCGCAGATCAGCACGAACCAGCCGATGGTTCCGGAAATCAGCATGGCGGCGGTCATTTCGAATGACCCGCGACGAAGTGTTTTGTCCATCATCAGACTCCTGTTGAGAGGGACAAAGTATGCCAATCCGCCTGGGGGCTTCTCCAGCGCAAAAAGCAGGCTAAACTCGGCATCTGCCTTTTTTATCAAGGCGCTCTCATCACTTCGCCTTACAGGGGCTGCGCCATGACCGACGACATCGACCAAATGCTGATCAGCGCGTTGATGGACGATTCGCGCCGCTCGCTCAAAGCCCTGGCGCAGATCAGCGGGTTGTCGGCGCCCAGCGTCGCCGAGCGCCTGCGTCGCCTTGAAGAGCGTGGTGTGCTCAAGGGCTACACCGTTGAAATCGACCCGAAACACTTTGGCTACCAACTCCAGGCCATCGTGCGTATCCGCCCGCTGCCGGGACAGTTGCAGGAGGTGGAGCGGCAGATCCAGGCGATTCCCGAATTTACCGAGTGCGACAAAGTCACCGGCGACGATTGCTTCATTGCACGCCTGCATGTGCGCTCAATGGAACAACTGGACACCCTGCTCGACCGCCTCAACACCCATGCCGAAACCAATACCGCCATCGTCAAGAAGACCCCGGTCAAGCGCCGGCTGCCGCCGATGGCCTGAGTACTGTTCACACCAGATCAGCGTAGATTGAGTTTTTTTGCGGCTAGGGATTGGCAGAATGAGAGTTCAGGCAATGGTGTTGGCAGCGTTGACGCTGGCGGGTTGTGGCACCATCCAGACAGTTGTGCGCAGTGACGAGGCAGCCGCGAACAGCGTCAAGAAGCAGAACAGTTATTGCGGCTCGGTGCCGCGCATCTACAGCGGCGTGACCTATGACTTCTGCACGCTGCATGCGGCGCCGGGGCCGGGAATCGATGAACAGACGATGAGCAATGCCAACCCCATCGTGTTGATCGACGCGGTCATTTCCGGCGCACTGGATACCTTGTTATTGCCCTATACCATCTACCGTCAGCAGGTGGATGGCAGCATTATCGTGACCGAGTGATGCCAATTTTCAGGCAAAAAAAAACCCGCCGAAGCGGGTTTTTTACTCAAGGCCTGCGATCAATCATCGCGACTCATGATGCCGAAGATCTGCAACAAGCTGATGAACAGGTTGTAGATCGATACATACAGGCTGATGGTCGCCATGATGTAGTTACGCTCGCCGCCCTGAATGATGGCGCTGGTCTGGAACAAGATGCAGACCGAGGAGAACAGCACGAAACCTGCGCTGATCGCCAGTTGCAGGCCGCTGATCTTGAAGAAGATGCTGGCCAGCGTTGCACCCAGCAGCACGAAGAAACCGGCGGTGATGAAACCACCGAGGAAGCTCATGTCCTTGCGGGTGATCAGCACGTAAGCCGACAGACCACCGAATACCAGTGCAGTCATCGCGAACGCCGAGCTGACGACTTCAGCACCGCCCTGCATGCCCAGGTAACGGTTGAGGATCGGGCCGAGCAAAAAGCCCATGAAACCGGTCAACGCAAAGGCCGACACCAGGCCCCAGGCCGAATCACGGAGTTTGTTGGTAAGGAAGAAAAGGCCGTAGAAGCCGATCAGCACCACGAAAACGTTCGGGTAGCCGACACGCATCTGCTGAGCGACAAACGCCATCACACCGCTGAATGCGAGCGTGAGTGCGAGCAAGCCGTAAGTGTTGCGCAGGACGCGGCTAACCTCTAGCTGCTCAGCCTGCACGCTGTTATTAACTGCGTAATCCTGTTCGCGCATGGCGACACTCCTGTTGGTTTGAAACGTTCAGTCGCAAAGATCATAACAGACGCTCTGTAACAAGCCATGCAGAGAGTTTGACAGTGTGTTTCATTCAGGTATTATGGCGCCCGCAACACAAACGGAGGTGTGGCCGAGTGGTTTAAGGCAACGGTCTTGAAAACCGTCGACTGTAACAGGTCCATGAGTTCGAATCCCATCGCCTCCGCCATATTTGTACCGATAGAGCCCTGATTATTCAGGGCTTTTTCGTTTCTGGGGTTTGAGAATTCGACCCTTTTTTTGCTACGTTACAAAACTATTTGGCAACCGTAACAAAACTTTTTGTTTTTGCCCCTCCTCCGGCGTCCTGCCGACCGCTCTATTTCCCTATGTGTGTCACAACATTTCCGCTGTCACGATGATCCCCTTTCCCGGAGGAATCTCGACGCTGAACTCAGATCTGCTCCCCTCCCCCCCCTCTAGGCGCGGTAATTCGCCAACTAAATAAAGATGGAGGGTGTGGCTCGCATAATGATCTGAATAGTCTCGCGAAAGCTCTGATCAGGGCGTTGAGGTGCCATGGCGTGAAAGACAGAACTGCTCACGCCTCACTTCACGCCACGAAATCGCGATATCTGAAATTGTGGCGGGCGCCGGTCAGCGCCAAGGAAACATGCAGCGTCATACCCGCAGTAGTCGGGCCGAAGAAGATGTTCTGGCTTCGGGCCATGACCACAAACCCGCTGATGGCGATGATCGAGTCAATCAGCTTGCCGAGTATGCCGTCTCTCACCTTCCCGCTCAGTACGCACCAGGTGGCCCATAGCGAGATCAGGCCAACTGCGCCGGAATTTATCAGTTCGTAGTTCATGGTGGATCGCCTCCCCCAAACCGCTGGCGAATGAGAGCCCAGAGGTCAGCGGCATTGATCGCTCAATTGACGGGTGGCGGGGCTGAAAACGAAAAAGCCCCAGCGAATGCTGGGGCTCTGAATTGGTGTACGTGTCTTTCCACTCTGTCTGCCAAAAACATCTTTAGCCCTTTGGAATCGATGTGGTCTCATTAAATTCCGACACTCTGAATAAAATATTCATTTCCAATGCTGCGTGCTAACCGCCATATCGCACTCAGTGCAACATCGAAACGACAATCAGAGGTGTGGCTGCTATACCTGCGCCCGTTTAATCTTCGAAACTGGCAGCGACGTCAGGCAGAGACAGGCCATAACTGAAAAAAACAAAATACCACCCAAGAGGCCAATGATCGAGTCGTATGAAAATACTGCAACCGAGAAAGCCCCGAATGCCGACGTTAGGAATAAAGGAAGGCTTGAGATAAAGATAATAAATTTTTTGAAATTGGCGCGCTCATCGCTCACGAGCCTACGAACCAATAATCCAACCAATGAAACACCCCAAGAAAAAACGCCAAAAGCCATAATAAAGGTCGCAAACATATAGGCTGCGGGCACGCCGCTTGTATCGCTTAAATCATTAGGATTTTCAGGCGTCCCCGCAATCGAGCATACAAATAACACCAACGCTAACAAGGAGACCACAAAGAGTATTAGAAACCGCTTCCAGGTATGCATATAGATAACTACCACATCATTCAAGCCAAAAGAGATCAACGATAGTAGAGTCGCTACAACACCTCCGTCAAACCATCCATTCCAAAATCAAAAAAAAACACAAAAAAAACACAAAAAATCCACAGACAACATCAGTCATGCCGGATTGCGACCGGCACGACGATATCTAGAGGGAAGCCAGTGACAGACTGTCCCGATCTATCGCTCAACTACCGCTGAATATTGATCGGCAGAGAGCCTTTGATTTCAATTTCATACTCCTTGGCGTTCGTCACCTCTTGAATTTTTCGCAGGATGGTCGTGGCTGCCTCGGGAAGAGCGTTTCTGAATGAGCCTTGGTTAGCGTCATATTTGTCATTATAGGCGCGCGCCACTCCGTTGAATGTGACCGCTCCGGCCTCAGACTTCGTAGCAGTACCTTCAATTTTCAAAGTAATATGCCCAAGAACTACGCCAGTGTTAAACGAGTCCGCAAAAGTGTCATAAGGTACTTTGTCAATAAAAACGCTGGACGTACCGACTGGCATAGAGGCGAGATGCTGTTCCAAGAGTGGGATTTTCGTAACCGAGGGCGTCAACCCCAGCTTCGTAATATCCATCTCAACACTACTACCATTACCATTGATGAAATGGCCCAAAGCAGATACGGGCCCCAAATCTGTAGCGGACAGTTGCTTGGATTGCTGTACAGCATTTGCTTGGGTGACAAGAAGAGGGTTCTGATACGCATACCATAGCGCCGCCTCAGGAGATACTCCCGTAACGCACATATAATTGTCAGCAAAAGGCAAAATCTTAAAATCACGCTGGAATGCGTCTCCGACCATCCATGCCGCGAATTTCCCACCACTTTTATTCATGTAAAACTCTGCTTCTGAGCAGAGCTTAACTACAACCTGCCGCCACATTCCTTTAACGTAGTAGTTATTCCTAATTAGCTGCATTTGGTTAAATACTATAGCTGGGCTTTGCATCGTGCCGCCGCCGCTTTGATTAAGTCCCGGATAAAATGGCTCAGGAGCTGTAACATTAATTGCTGGAAGATCCACAAGTATACCTATTGAGTCGAATGTTTTATCGCGGAGGATTCCGCTTTCATGTCGCTCAAAGGCGATCGCTCGAGGCTCATGGCCTTCTCATGATTCAACGTCCCGCATCGGGAACATTTGATCTGGAGCTCTGTGAACTCACCCACGCGGGCGAGAAGTCGTTTGCCATGCCCACATCTGCATTCTTTCAACATCTGCAAATTCCTTTTTGCAAAGCCGCGCCCTTCTGCGGGCAATAAAAAACCCGACACGGTGGTCGGGTTTGATTTGACGTGATTGTCAGTTGTCGGGATGCTCGCTCGCCACTGAATCGGCAGCGTCTACATCCGACATGTCCTCTTCCAGAGGCGCTTCGTCATCAGGCGGCAGCGGAACATCCGCCTCATCCCGCCGAGGATCGTGGCCTGTTTCATTGTCCGTGCCGCGCGTTACCTCCTGCTGAGATATGTTGCCAGGAGCGTTCTCGTCGATTTTCATGCTGGCTCTCCAGTCAGAGGCGCGGAATATCCGGGCTTAAACATGAGAGACGGGCATCACATAACAAGTGCCAAGTGTTTGACGAACGGCGGACATAAAAAAGCCCCGCACTATGACGGGGCCCTGTACAGGTGAAGAACAACAAGGAAGCTCCGTATATTCACAGGGCCTCCTACAGCCTTAGAAGACGTTATTCCACGTCCATTCCTTGAATGTAGGCAGAGGACCGGTGCCATGATCCGGGTAAATCACGCGCGGCCGAGGAGCAGCCGTTGGCGTGAAACCAAATCGAGCCCAGGTAGGCACGCCATCTACGATGACGATATTGCCATCGTCTTGCAGCTGCAGGAACGCACGCAGCGGCGCCCCCGCCTGGTCCGGTACCGGAATCCAGCTGGTAGTAGCGATCCACATTCTGTTATGCACATGATCCATGAGGATCCCGGAACTGTGCATGTAGAAACAGCTGACCAGGTTCTTATTCGGATTGGAATCCACGTACGTATAAGGTACAGAGTTATCCGAAACCCACTCCCTCACTCCATTGTTGTAGAGCACAAGGTTGGCATCAGCTTCAAAAACCAGCTTGTACTGCTTATTTGGAGACTCGAGGTACTGACCCGCGAGCATGAAGTTACGAGGAGGCAGGACAGAGCTACCATTTTGGGTAAACGGGAAAATCTGAAATTTGAGAGCCATGTATTTCACCTTTAAGTCGAATGATTTATAACGGAAAATTCCGCTTTCATGTCGCTCAAAGGCGATTGCTCGAGGCTCATGGCCTTCTCATGATTCAACGCCCCACATGGGGAACATTTGATCTGGAGCTCTGTGTGCCCACCCGTACGGGCGAGAAATCTTTTGCAGTTACCGCATCTGAATTCTTTCAATATCTGCAAATTCCTTTTGCAGAATCGCCCTTTCCGTGGGCAATAAAAAACCCGACGCTGTGGCCGGGTTTTGATGAATAATCAGTGAACGTTGCCGTAGGCAAAATACTAACCATGAGCAAATCATGCCCTCAGCCGCGCGGGAAGTCACGCGGCCGCTTTCATCTTGTAAATCGCCCCGCCAATTGGGCTCAGCGCCTTGGCGTCAATATCGTGGCAAGCATTGAAGCAACGTTGAACAAACGGCTCCCAATCGCGCCCCCCAACGATCCGAGACAAGGCAGGTCCTGTACTCGCTTTAGCCCTGACTAATCAGGGCTCTATCGGTACCTTCAGTGTTTCGAGCGTAGCTCCCGAATGACCGCTTTCGGCCATAGCAATCGAGCGTGCTCATGCCGTATAGGCGCCTCATTCCTTCCACGGTACAGGCGGTGGATGGGCTACAGCACGGGCGATCAGTGAGAGGGATTTATAATCGGGCTCTGCGTTCGGCGAATCCCAGGTGCGTTGCCCCAATGGCAACATCCACACAATCAGCTGTGACCAGACCTCTTCAGGCGTGCGGTAGTGCGGTTGGTCGGCCCAGACCTGCAGGCCAGCCCCCACCATATAGGGGCTGTGCGCAGGAATATCCGTCACAGCATCTCCTGCTTTGTCCATAAAATGGTTGGCTCGCCAGACATCGTAGATACCGCGAGGCGAGTGTTTGGGATGGAACAGGTGATCCCACCCCCTATCAATGACGAAGTAAAAGTCACCGTTAGCATTTTTCACGGTGTAGCCAGCGTCGACCAACTCTTGCACATTCATCTCATTGCGTTTGCTCCCCCAGATACTCCAGCACTCTATTTCTGTTTTTTTGTCCAGATTAATGACTGCATTTCGGTTAACCGCACCATCGTTCCAGACCCGCGCAATCTTGCCTCTCTCCTGAACGAGCCTCGCCAGGTCATTGATAAAGTACCTCACGGCATCCTCGGAAGTGGCGTTGGGCTTTGCGGAGCCTTCGCGCACGTACTGGGCCAGTTGTGGCGTGTTGCTCTGGGTGATTGGAGTAAGAAAATACTCATCAGCCGCCAAGTGGATATGGTGGCTGTCTGGGAACATATCGCAGAGGTCGCTGAAGAGCGTCTTGAGAAAGTCGCGAGCGGCAGACTTGCTGAAGTCGAGTGCTTTCTCCACCACCGTGCCATTGCTATCAGCGAGCTTAAGTTGAAACTCCGGCCTTTTGCTCAGGATCCATTTCATATGCCCAGGTGTTTCAATTTCCGGGATGACCTCAATGTGATAGGACGCGGCGGTGTCGAGGATGTCCTTGAGTTGCGCTGCGCTCCAGGCATCGTCGCTCGCAGTTTCCGGAGCAGAGGGGAAGATAACCCGTACCCCCTCATTGTCGGTGAGGTGCAAATGCAGGGTGTTGAGCTGGTTCCAGGCCATTTCACGCAGCAGGTTTTTCATCCACTCAGGGCTGTAATACTTACGCCCCACATCGATCATCAGCGAGCGTTCGGAATAGACGGGCGCATCGATCACAACCCCTGGATCAAGCGAGGTAGAAACCAATGCCGCTTTATGCAAGGTCGTCAGTGCCCGGGCCATGGCCTCAAGGGTTTTCGCGGTAACGCGGATGGCACTGCTGATATCTATTCGGTAGGTCTCGCGCTCACCCTTGGCGGGGATCGAAACCTCAGCGGTATCCGGGGCGGACAGTATCAGCTCTACATCGCCGCTACCCCGCGGGGGGTGACCACCTGACACGAGCAAAATGGCGGGCGGCTTTGCGAGTCCTGCGGCACCGGTGAAGCCGAATGCCAACCGAATAGCCAGAGGTCTCAGGCTCTCATCGCCGATTAGGATACGCGTGCTTGCGCTGATGACGTAGACAAACCCGGCATAAGGTTCGGCGTGCAGGACCGCCGGACTCAAATGGGTCCAAGGAAAGCGAACGTTGTCATTGTCGTTATTGAGACTTTTGGCAGTTGCCAAGGAAGCTGCATCCGTGCTTTGGATAAGTGTTGTCATTGAACCGGATCTCCATATACCGATGTCGTGACTCATCTCTGATTGTGTAAGGCTCACAATCTCAGTGAGGCTTTTTTACTCCTCCGATAGCTTAGACTCAATGCTGGCAACTGCAGGATCGCGTGGGACCGGTTATCGGATTTCGACACGATTTATAAGCTGGGAGCACAAAGCATTTTGCCTGGTGTTGCTGGAGCGGAGCCCAAAAAGTGGCTCTGATAACAAATACCGTTCGTCGTAGCTGTCAGTTCTTACAGGCAGTTTTTTTTCGGTGTGCTAGACCTTGAAGACGCAGGCAATCGTGCCGCGCTCAGGAGAATTAATCATGACGGACCAAACGAAATCCCGAGTAAGTTCAAAAAATACCGCTGAGACCAAGCCTCCCCTGCCAACGATTGTGGATCCGAAAGAAGGCAGCACACATACTCTGGGTCGTGTGTTGATTGAGGGGAGCTGTTCCCATGGCGCGGCTGTTGAGATACTAAACCATGACAACAGCAAGTTGGGCGATGCCAAGGTAAAGGGTCAAATCTGGTCCTACAGTCGCAACTGGGATGCAGGCACAAAGCATGTCAAGGCCCGGCAGATTGTAAACGGTGTGGCGTCCGACCCCACAGCACAACGTCTTTTCTACGTCTCTGCGCCACGCACCGCACCAACCATTACTTCACCAAAAGACGGAAGCCGTCACCCCGTAGGTAACGTGAAGATCGAGGGCACCTGCGCGTCGGGAACGACTGCCGTTAATGTGCTGAATCATGACAGTAGTCTTTTAGGCAAGGCCAAGGTAGACGGTACTCGCTGGACTTACGACCGTGCTTGGGAGGCCGGTGACAAGCATGTCAAGGCGACGGAAGTCGTGAACGGTGTGACTTCTGATCCAAGCGCCATGATCGAGTTCATCGTCGGGTAGTACTCCACTCATTGGTGGTTATCACAACAGGTTGTTCTTCTCCAGTTTCTCGCTCGTGCGTTCCCGTTCGAGAGGGAATGCGAGACCCGTTGTGAGGCCTGTGGCAAGGGAGCACGCTTCCTCGCCACAGGTATCGTCAAAACCTCAGGCGAGACCAAGGCAGCAGGCGGACGCTGCACAGACGCTCATGTTCGGCCTGAGCACGCAAGCGTTGAAAGAAGCAGAAGCTGCCAAAGAACTGTAACACCCTCCCCTTCAAAGTCAGCCGCTACAGCGGCCCGCGCCAAGACTAGTAGGAAGCGTAGCGCCAGGCTGTATTACGCTTCGGTATCGGCTCTATTAATTACAGCCTCAACCCGATAACCGTCGGGATCGATCAAGAATGCAGCGTAATAATGGGGACCATAATGCGAGCGCAACCCCGGTGCTCCGTTATCAGTACCGCCAGCGCTTAGAGCCCTTAGATGGAACGAGTCGACGGCGCCTCTTGATTGAGCAGAGAACGCCAAATGGAAACCGGGACCTGGAGCTACCGCATCCGGGCGCAGCTTTAAGCAAAGCTTATCTTTCCCGTCCTCGACACCATACCCAATAGCGGTCTCATCCTCGAAGACCCTACGAAGCCCAAGCGCCCCCATGGCTGCATCGTAAAAGCGCCCGGACTTGTCCAGGTCTTTCACGCCAATTGAAAGGTGGTGGAACATTGATGCGAACCTCTTGCGAGCAACAAAGCTGTATATAAACACAGCCAATCACCGCGCGCATTACTCGCGCATCGATACTTAATAGCCCCTTTTAAGTCAGCCGTTATAGCGGCAAGGACGAAGTCATACCTGAAGAAACTGTTTTGCCAGTAACTCCGACCAATATCGAATAGGCATACTCCACCAACGCCGAGGACTGGACCGCCGACTGGCGCTCGTTCATCACGCACAACGATGAGCTAGCGCCGGAGGATGAATGCCTGCGTGGCGAAATCCGCTACGCAGATCCTGCAGAGTTCGTCGATTCGGACGCAGTAATTGATGCCATGGCAGACGACGCGGCATCGAGCGATCTCGGCGAGTGGGCCGATGACTTTCCAACCGTCAGCTCCGAGGCCAAGCACGAGCTTGAAGAAATTCTCGATGCCTGGCCCGCAAGAACTGCACCCGCACGTTCTACCGCGTCAAAAACGTCGAGACGTTCATGATCACCGCCAAGGACCTTGATCTGGAAGAGGTGACGCCATGATCCCGGTACTCGCCATCACCTGGCTCGTGAAATAAGGATGCCGTCTGCCTCACCTGCCAAAGCGCGTAACTGTGCGACGATCTGAGGCGGATCATCAGTCAGGTCTGGAGCGAAGTGAGCAATTGACCTATGTCCAGATAGTGCTTGATCGATACGCCTTCAGGACTGAGCAGCTCAGCTGCACGTAATAGCCCGGAGCTTGAAGAGGCCGCACGTATACTTCCGGAAATCGCGAGCAATCGCACCCTGCGTATCCACTCCATTAATTAGTGAGCTGGCGCGCCTTCTGTGGACGCCACTGCAACCTTCTTCAAAAACCGAACACGTCCAACGTGTGGATTCTCGGCTGTATGCGCACGCTTCCAAAACCGGCAATACTCAACCGCCACGGCAAGATCAACGAGCGGTAACAGTACAGCCTGGGAGGTTCCAGTGATGAATTCACGATGCCGCAATCAATTTTTTCCACCGTTTCCACCCGTGGAGCTTCCAACCACTCTATTGTATATCTTGGCCCTTCGATGAGTGGCCGCATAACCACCCATGGCAGCGACCGTTCCGCTTTGAAGGTGATCAAGATAACTAAACATCTTACGAGGAGAGATAAAATTTATCGCGTAACCCAAAGCAGCCATTTTGTCTTGCAGTTCATAACCAGGATTTCGTTCATCCATTAAAAATTGAAGCCCGTGTTTTTTAATTAATCGTACGTTCCACAGAGCGCAAAAGCTCTTTAAATACGTCTCTCTGTAGGGTTTAGGGGCTTTTGCTTGCACCCCTAACACCCGTAAGCCTCGCCGAGTGTAGTGCTTGATAAATCGCGAAGCCAGGCGCCAGGCAGACCTGGCCCTGCCTCGATTCAACTGTTCAATGCATCCAACCGCCGCAACTTCGTGTGCGCTGGCGCAAGAGTCAATCATCATGGCAAAAACAGCCTGATCATAAATAAATGTATCGGTATGCAGTAGAAATACATATTCGGTTTCAATCTTGGCTAACGCCATATCCAACGCTCGACCATGCGCCACGCTCCCTGCTTCTGGCCCCCATGATTTTCGCTCGATCAAGCTGATCCAGTTCAAGGTGCGCAGGTATTCGCTGCTCGCATCATTTGAATCGTTGTCCACCACATAAACTGGAACGTCACTCCCCTGTAATCCTTCGTGCAACAAATTCAGGCAGGTCTGGGTCAGCTGGAGGGACTTATAGTTAACAAGGACAATACTAAAGTTAGTCGCAGAAAAAAAAGAAGAGCTCACAATCAAACCTCGACAATAGAACGCATTGACCCTTCGTTCCATCGACGGAGTTTTTATCTGACCGCCAGAAAAAAGCCTTTGAATACGGAAACGTATTTCTCACACCCAAGACGATATTCTCGCGCCGTACAACGCAAAACCCCTGAGAGTTTATTTAAACCAAACATAATCAAGCCTGGCTTGCAGCACGCAACCATTCTGTTACAAGTATATTCCGAGGCATCAAAGACACTATGAATGTGAACAATCACCCCATTCCACGACCCCAAACTAACATTGGACAGGTAGCCACCCGGTGAAAAAGATGTGAAAGATTTGAAAGATTTGAAAGATTTGAAAGATTTGAAAGTATCGCTTATTTATAAAAGCTTTTTCGTCGACATCTTTTTCACATGCACATGACTTAATGGCTACATTACATTTCTAGCCTGAGAAAACCACAGATGAAAATGTGAGCATTTCTCGAACGCACGGAGCAAGTGAAAAAGCCTTATTCGCGCTGAGTGAATGTCCAAAGAGGCCCGGGAAAGCCCGGTTTTTTTGTTGTCTGCCGCACATTAAGAAGCTCTGCAGAGGGGGCGGCGATCGTTTCGCCACGCGCCAACGACGCAGCGGACCCTCTTCCATCAGGAAGGAATGACCTGAACGCCGACCTCACTGGCAGCGCCAGCGGCATGGTGAACATCCATGACCGGCGGCCGGTGACGCTTTCGCCCGGACTGGCCCGGAAATGGCTTGACCCGGGCACGCAAAGACGGCGCTGGCGAACGCCTCGGCTGGTTTTGAATATCGCAAGTGATACCTGCTGGGGGGCTGATTCATTCGAATCCAGCTTTGCCCCCCTTGGTAAATCAAAGTCGCAGGATGCCTTGAGTTCGAGAAACCGAGTAAATCAGCGATTCCTTAACGCCGAAAGTTGTCGGCACCCGTTAGCATCGCACTCCACAATTTGCTTGGCTCGTCAGCGTCTGGGACGTTCTCGGCCATCAACCACATAGTTTTTATAACGGTAACACCTCCGACGGCAGTGCTTTGCCCTGACCAACTTGTAAGCGATCCGTACTTCCCAAAGTTGACTGTAAATGACAGCAAATCCCCAGCAGCAAAGCCGACTAACTCGAAATCTTCGGTGGGTTGTGGGGTGCCGACTCCTGTCCGATATACCCCGGCAACATTTCCGGTTGCCTTGTCTACTGTCAGTTCCATCTCAGAACTTAGCTCATTACGCCAAAGCCCATTGAAATTTACAGATGGTACGACAGATTCAATCGAGGTAGAGGTAGGTGAAAAGTACTTTAACATTTTGCCTCCGTGCATATAGTCAATAAATTAAATCCGTATCAGACATCACACCAAACTCTGTCACTACCCGTGACCGTACGTAAGATCAAGTGATATCCGTATTTAATTTAGCTCACATTCAAAAACTTGCAAAAATTCTCGACCATATAAAAATCCGCCACGACAAGACGTGCTTTCAGGCGAACTGATGACAGCTAAGTTATTGAAAAAGTCACCAAATGCCGAGACTTCTCGCGCACAAACCTGCCCTGCACGCAGCGATCACATGAATTGAGGTCATGCTAATTTTTTCGAATTGAAATGCACCCTCCAAAAATTGGCATCTCCACTCAACGACAGGCACAACAGTGGCAGCCAGCTCCCGCTCAAACCGCATCCGCTGCTGGGCGCTCAGCCAGCATCGCCGCACCTTCACCTCAAGACTATCGACTCTCTTCAGCTACCACACCTGGAGCCCTGCAAGGCATCTGCAGCCGTTGATTGGCTGCTGAGTAGTCTGGCCGGGAGTGCTCCTTGGCTTTTGCTTTTGCTTTTGCTTTTGCTTTTGCTTTTGCTTTTGCTTTTGCTTTTGCTTTTGCTTTTGCTTTTGCCTGTGCCAAAGCCGACTCTCGCTCCCGCAGTGTCCCGGCCTGCACCTGTTGGCGCCGAACTGACAACTCGCTGCGCTGCAGAGTCAGGCAGCCTCGTACCACCCGTTCAGGGAAAGCGTCGTAGCGTTTGCAATGGCACTGCTGTTGTCGTTCTTGAAAATTCGAACGCTTGAGCCACCGGCAATAATTCGTCCCTGAATCGACTGGCCGGAGACGCTGTCGCTGCCAGACAATTGGTAAGGGAACGCAGCGCAGGGATACGGCAATACAACGCTTATGTTTCCGGTTGCTGTGCCAGCGCCGCTCGCCCCGATGGTCACCATCAACTGGACGAACACAATTGTTCCAACTTTGCGCAATCGCAGGGTTACCGTTGCATTGGTGAAGGTACCGTCTTGAGCAGAGACCGTCGTAGGGAACACGGAGAACTGGGCCGAGTATGCCTGGGAGATTTCCCCTCCACCTGCCCCACGAATAACCAGAAGCACGTCATCTGTTGGATGAGGAGTCCCGACAAACGGAACTCCAGAACTCCTGTAGCCGGAGACTCGGACAAGGTTGCCACCCTGGCTGGTCGTGAAGTCAATAGCGCCATTCACACACCCTCCATCCGTCAAGTCGACCATATTGCCCGTCCCTCCCATCAGTATCCCTCTGTAGTTCGGGTTGATTGAAGCGGCTGTCGCGCCAAGCACGCCACTGATCTTGTTCGCCGTACCGTAGTTTTCGAGGCAGTACGCACCACGGGGTGCGTAATAGTCGCAGTCGGTGAAAGCGTTTTGGTTGCTGAGTATCTTGAGCGGGCAGTGGCCGCCCTCAAAGTGCGAGTTGACGGCCGTGCACCCTGGTGCGCTTGCCAAAATATAAACAGAAGCAGCTGGGGTGTTGCTGGTTGATGAACGGTTCCAGGGATGCAGGTTATTCGCTCTGAAGTTCCTGCTCGCAACTAATCCGAACCAGGAGTTATCTGCAGATACGCCGCAGTCCAGTAACGTGATGTTGGTCATTGAGGAGTCTGTCGGGCCGTCATACTTCCAGCCGTGGCGGCCAGTGGTATCGATCAGGATGTCTTCGTACGTACTTTCAAAGCCAAGCGGACGCTCACCGTCGACGATGTCGAAGTCAGTGATCAGGCCGTGGTACGCGGACTGCGTTAGGGTGATTTGCCGGAGATTCTGCTTGGCCCCCTTGAGTGCAAACGTGTGCCCGCTGGTGTTATTGGCGCGGTTGCCGTCGAACTGCATACCGACAATCGAAACGTTGTTCGTATTGATCGTGAAGTTCGAGGAAATGAAATCCAGGTTTAGGCCGTTTTTTGCCTTGAGAATAGTGAAAAACTGCCCCTTACCCCTCCAGGACATGTTTGGAATGAGCTGGATGTGTTCGCACACGTAGGTACCGTAGCCCCACGAGATTCTTGCCCCCGCGGCAGTCACTGCGACGATTGCCGAATTCAAGGTGTCTTGGGTATTTACGGTGCCATCTCGCTTGAATCCACACTGCGCTGCACTGACGTTGCCGTCGTGGATCAGCTTCCAGCGGGCGCCATCGTTCGCGACGATGATCATCGGAATAGACTCGGCGCTCGTCGTGTCTGCTTCGTCTACGGCGTACTCACCATGCCCCCCATCCCCTCGAGCGGCATATCCAAGCGTTGCAGCCTTCTTGTTCCTGGCCGAGTCAACAGCACGCAGATCGGCAAGGGTGTTGACCCCGGCGATATCAAACTCGGGAACACTATTTGTCGTATTGACTGTCATTTACATGACTCCTTTTCTGTGGAAAAAGCTCCGCACTTGGCGCGGCTATATGTTTTTTAAGTGGTTAGCGGGTAATTTCTTTGATGGCTTCTCGATCAACGCCCCATGAGTCGAGGCGTTTTTTGGACCGTTTGACTCGTAAGCGCCGTTCTGCCGCCATTGATCCGCGCAGTGATCTTGTCGAAGCGCCCGGCATCGGCCAGGGTGTTGCCCAAGTCCTTGCGCCCTTCGTACCCGGCTGCTGCGCGGTCGGCCACTAGATTTCACGGCCATATCGCAGATGGCCAGACTTATGGCCGACCTGCGCAATGAAGGCGGCAATCCGCTGGATACCGACGATTTGGTAACGCTGCATCGCCGTGTTCAATACAGGTACAAAAACGCCGGCTTTGGCGCCGGCGTTCGGGAGGATCTGCAAGGACTGCTGGTACGTAACGGGCATACATGTCTCCAGGCAAAAAAATCCCGATCGATGGCGGGTATTCGTCATCGTGGTGGTTCCAACGAAACAAATGTAGACTCCGTTCTTTTTCGAATTCATCCGCGATGCTTAACTCAGTTCAAATTCTCAGAGCACTGGCTGCATGGTTAGTAGTAGGCCACCACTACATCCAACTTTTTTATAGCAACAATGTTTCAGGTGTCATCGCCGAAACTCTCCACGCCTATGGAGCAATCGGTGTCGATTTATTTTTCATCATAAGCGGATTCGTTATATACGCCTCGACATCAAAAAAGCCGAGCACTCCCGGAGCATTTATTCAAAATCGTTTAGCGCGAATTGTTCCGGCCTATTGGCTGTTCACATCGATCACTGCGACAGTGCTGCTCTATGCTCCAGGCTCAATACCGCTGACAGCATTTGAACCACTCTTCTTTTTTAAGAGACTGTTTTTTATTCCGGCGCAAAACCCATCTGGTATCGGTTTTTATCCGTTGATGACAGTCGGATGGACACTGAATTACGAAGCATCTTTCTACGCCGTATTTTTTGTTTCGCTATTCCTGCCAGCCAAATACAGAGTAGCTAGCCTATTCGCTGGCATAGCACTACTCCAGTTTATTTCAAGCAAATTTGGTGGTTCATTCTCCTTCTACAGAAACGCTATAGTGTGGGAGTTTTTACTTGGCGTTGCACTGCAAATTGCTTATCAGCGAGAGTGGCTATCGAGAATCTCACCCGCGCTCGCAGCTCTAGCGACAGCGACCGCTTTGCTCGCAGTCGTCTACGCCGGACCCGTGTCCCATAGCCCCTATAAAAGCGGAATCCCTTGCGCGATTATCTTATGCGCTGCCGTTTCACAGGAACGTTTCTTCCCTAAACACAATTTCTTTGCCCGCCTCGGCGACTGGTCCTACTCAACTTACCTGTGCCATGTGCTTGTTCTTTGCCTGGCACTTCAGGTCTCTGCACGATATCAAGTAAACGACTTTGTCCTTATAGTCGGCGTTTGCACTTTGATTCTGGCAATGTCCTACGCGAGTTTTTCGCTTGTAGAAATGCCAGCAAGCCTCCTGATAAAAAAACATCAAATGCGTCGGATAAAAATCACGCAGATGACA
Organism: Pseudomonas fungipugnans; assembly: GCF_029955235.1. Taxonomy (NCBI): domain Bacteria; kingdom Pseudomonadati; phylum Pseudomonadota; class Gammaproteobacteria; order Pseudomonadales; family Pseudomonadaceae; genus Pseudomonas; species Pseudomonas fungipugnans. The sequence continues at coordinate 2,899,815 of NZ_JARBWL010000002.1, read as the reverse complement.
TAGCCCAATCCGATACTTCAGGAAATCGGGTAGTGATCGAGTCAGATCTCTTCACGCGCCATGGGTGACGCTTTGTCGTCGGGAATAGGTGGTTCCAAAGGCCAGGCCGGTGACGTCGGCCTTGTTGATATCCGGGCTCATCGGTAGAACGAAACTCATGTCGCTCTCCAATGTCGCGACACGATTTGCTGATGCGAGAAACGTGTCGCGGGTTCAATTCACTCTCAAGATCCGAGCAACCTCGCCCTTCGCCCGGAACAGCATTAACGCGGCGACAAAGTAGAGACCTTCTTTGATGAATTAATCAGAACCTGAACAGCTCATTGAATACTTGCCGCGATCAAAAAGAGATCGCGAACATAGTCGTTGCGATCTTCACCGATCTTGGTTCGATGTGACTCTACAGCTGCAGCAGACCAATCGCGCCGAGCGATCGCCGCCATCAGCGAAGGAAACTTCTGCTGAAGTTTGCTTGCGCCCAGGTTGTAATACATGTCGTGGATAGCAACCCGAGCTGCTGATGGGAAGCCGCCAAAGCCAGGAAAGTTTCGGCTCAGTCCGGCGAAGTCACCCACAACCAGCGCCTTGAGCTTGGTGTCGATGAAGTCGCCCTGAAGATAGAGCTCGGTGAAATCTTCGTACCAGTCGGCTGTGTGTTTGATGTTCTTGTCGTATTTCGAGGCAATCAGGCGCCATTCGGCACGCTTCTGCTCTTCGGTAGCCGGATTGTCGTCTAAATCCACGAAAGGGTATTCGGCGGCGGCATCTTCGTTACGCAGTAAAAACCCCACGCCAGTGGTGACGTTTCCTTCCGAGTCCACATACATGAAGTCTTTATCACCTTCATGATTTTTCAGCGCAGGTAACAGGCTTTCAAGCTCAGCGGTGGTGAATCCTGCCGACTTGTCTTCCAGCGGAAAATCCACTTTTAGCATTGCCACGATAGAGCCCGCCCCTGAAGCCGGCACTGCAATTTCGATTCGGCATTCAAGGTTGTGAGTCGCCGGGCTCTTGAACGTGGCTACGTATGAACCCTGGCGCCGTGTCGGCATCGTGATAAAGAACCCACCGCCAGAGTACGTACCCGTCTCCTGAGTATCGACATAGGCGCCTGATGAGTCCTGCTCTCTCAGGCTATACGACTTGGTGAAGAGAGGTGTCGCGTCTTGGAGCAGAACAACAGAGACGGTTGTGTTATCGCTTTCCAGCCCCTTTGAGCCTGATACCTCATAGACCGAAAAGTTGATGGCCGTCCGAGCATCAAGCTGAACCGTGGTATTGCCTACTTTGTTACCCAAGGCAAATACACCACTTATATTGCTGGCGTAGTTCCTGTCCTGAAAGGCACTGAAAGTAAGATTCTGACTTCCGATTGCGACCTCTACCCCCGTCGGAACACCGGAATAGGAAAAGGTCGCTCCACAGATATTTTCATCTGCACTGTTGATTGGTTTGGTGATTAGCTTCACGCTTTATTTCCCTTAAACGAAATGGATTTGAACAAGCAGTAATTGCCGGTTCCATGTCGCTCAAAGGCGATAAGTTGGAGCTCCTTGGCTCTATACAGATAAAGGCTCTTCACGAAGACAAAGAGCCCACGCTACTGTTGCGAAGGTAGCAATCAGAATTCCCAACCGATATGGCCATAGGTTGGATATGGCGCAGTACCGTTATGCTCCGGGCTCGAGTTGTCGGGGTAATAGATTTTGCGTCCACGAATCGTTGGCGTGAAACCAAATCGAGCCCAACAAACCCTGTCAGAGATTACAGAGAAACTACCATTTGCCTGGAGGCGCAGGTACGCCTCTGGGTGACCAGCAGTACCTGAGTTCCAAAGTGGCTTCATGCTGGCATCGTAAATAACGAAGTTGCCATCACCCTGCATGACGGCGCGTGTTGCACCTTTGTTCTGGGTCCAGGTAGCCCAAAGCACACCCAGCGGGCCATTTGACACAACGAAATTGCCATCCGACTGGAAAACCATTGTTGTGCCACCGACCACATAGCGTTTATCCACTACCAGGTCGGTGCCTGCGGGAATGAGGATCGCCGCCTGTTCCGGAGCGCTTAGGATGGCCGCGTTACTGGTGAAAATCGGATTCGCCTGGATGACAACCAGGTTGCCATCATCTTGCAGTTGCAGATGTGTGCGTACCGCGGCGTTGGCCTGGTACTTGTCACCCCCCAGCACATCCGTATTTTGCGTTTGCCAAATGCGCTGATTTTTAAAATCTTGAACAACGAACTGATAGTTCATCGACACCGACGGTTGATCGACAGCCTTCCATTTGTAGAAGATCTGTCCTGCGTAAGCGCTGCTTGCATCTGCGACCCAAACAGGCGAGCCGCCATCGTACAAGACACAACTATTGTCCTCCTGGAAAATCAGCCTGAATCGCTGATTGGGCGATTGCAGAAACTGACCAACGCTCATGACATTGCGCGGAGGTAAAACAGTTCCGCCATTCGCTGTAAAAGGGATCAAAGAAAAAGACATGTTATTCACCTATTAAGTTGAACACTGGGTGCGGAAAGTTCCGCGTTTCATGTCGCTCACAGGCGATTGCTCGAGGATCGCGGCCTTCTCATGATTCAACGTCCCGCACCGGGAACATTTGATCTGGAGCTCGGTAAACTCACCCATGCGGGCGAGAAGTCGTTTGCATTTCCAAAAAAAGTCCCGAACTTGTCGAAGCTTTTTGCTTTCAGCGGACGTTCGAACCTGCCCGCTGCCGGGGTCACGCGCTGCGGGATGAGCACACCTGTCGGGGCAAGCCAATAGGCCTTGTTCTTCCTCCAGGAAAAGAAGAAAAAACTCCAGCTCAGTTGCTTGGTTTCATAGACAGCTTGATAAATGGCCATTGCAGAGATGGCCATTTGACATCAGACTAGATAAAAGGCTGATACTGGAATGCTGCATGCTCGACTTACCCAATCTCATCATTGCAGACGGCGGCTTCGGCCTGAGCGTTTTACAAGTCACGGCGGATGTTGTGACCAATGCTCTTGAAGCGCTGATTGCAAGGTCCGCGACGGGTTTTGATATCACTCATCAACTGGACTACTCGCAGCTGGCACTTTACGAAGACAGGCTCCAGGCTGCGCTCAATGCTCACTCCGTAGCGCACTCATCCACGACACATCTACTCTCCACCCCACAGAATCACATCAACCAGTTTCTGCTGCTTACCCCAGCGAAATAGGCCGGTGACTATGCCCTCGGCGTGCGGGCCAACTCTTCTGCGATATCGCGACATGTTTTGATGATTCGCGAAACGTGTCGCGGATTACTCTTTGCGGCGATCGTTCTCGCCCGGACCGGGCTTGTCACACGACAGGCAGTGCTCGCAGTTCAGCGTCCGGCAGAGCCATGCCTTCACCGGTTTCCAGAACGCGACCATGAAGATGTGGCGCACGCCGGTGAGTGCCAGTGACACATGCAGCGTGAGCCCTGCAGTGGTCGGGCCGAAGAAGATGTTTTGGCTTCGGGCCATGACCACAAACCCGCTGATGGCAATCGTCGAATACATCAGTTTGCCGAGGATGCCGTCCCTCACCTTCCCGCTCAGAACGCACCAGGTGGCCCAGAGCGATATCAGGCCGCAGGCGATGGAATTGATCAGTTCGTAGTTCATGGCGGATTGCCTCCCCCGAACCGCTGGCGAATGAGAGCCCAGAGGTCAGCAGCCTTGATGGCGCGGTTGATCGCTGCCAGGAGTGAACCTCCGAAGGTGCCCAGCAAAAAGCCGACACCGGCGACGATGTTCGGCTCTGTCACGCCCAGGTAGTTACTGACCATTCCAGTCAGGTACAAGGCGCAGGCAACGCCAGTCAGAAGAAAAATTGTCCAAGCTCGCCAGTCGGTCAGGTCATCCTTGTGCCACCAGCTGGCGACGATAGCCCCAATGAGGCCCGCGATGACCCAGTCGATCCTGTCGAACAGGCGGTGAAATATATCCATGCTCGGCTCCGTGGGCATGACTGAAACAAACAGGCCCCAGCGAATGCTGAGGCCATATCAAAGGCTCGCACCTATACGGTTACGAGAGGATGTCGTACGAAAAGCGGACTTGACCATTAACGGTGTAAGCCCACAGACCATTACCTGGCGCAGGTAAAATCGGAAAGCTATTGCTGGTAAAGCTTTCGTTGCCAGCAAGGACAAGTGGCAAGCGAATTTCGCCAGCCGTCGTCGGTTTAACGGTACCGGTGTAGACCCTTGATCGAACCGCACACGCGGTTCTGATCACCACGCCGGCCGTATTGGCAGGCGAACTCACAACCTGTTCGTAAGCCGTGCCGACATTCGTGAAGTAGTAGTGTTTGCCGAACGGTACTGCGTCCATATTTCTCACCAGTCAAATCGAATGATTGTTCGCGCAGGACTCAGCTTTCATGTCGCTCAAAGGCGATGGCTCGAGGCTCGTGGCCTTCACATGATTCAACGTCCCGCATCGGGAACATTTGATCTGGAGCTCGGTAAACTCACCCACCCGGGCAAGCAGTCGATTGCACTTACCGCATCTGCATTCTTTCAACACCTGCAACTTCCTTTTGCAAAGTCGCGCCCTATCGCGGGCAATAAAAAACCCGACACACTGGCCGGGTTCGTTTTGAAGTAGCTATCAACTGTCGGGATGCTCACTCGCCACTGAATCGGCGGCATCCACATCCGACATATCTTCCTCCAGGGGCCCTTCGTCGTCCGCAGGCAGCGGAACTTGCTCCCGCTCGGGATTATCGTCAGCGTCGTCCGTAACGTGCGTGACTCCGGGCTTAAGCGTCAGAGGCGGCAACCTATGTCGAGTGCCGAACACTGGACAAACGGCGGGCATAAAAAAACCGGCATGATGGCCGGCTTTTTTTTAGTAAGTTGCCGTAGGCAAAATACTAACTATGGGGAAATAATGCCCTCAGCCGTGCGGGAAGTCAAGCAGCTTCTTTCATCTTGTAAATCACATTGCCAATTGGGCTCAACGCGCGGGCATCAATGTCGTGGCATGCATTGAAGCAGAGCTGGACAAAGGGCTCCCAATCCCTTCCCCAAGCCACGGACGCAAGCTTGATGTTGTACTCACCGTCCAGCCAGGCCCGGAAAACTTCGGGCTTGATCAGCGGATCAACGCTGGCTGACTGTCCGCCCTGGTGCATGTAACGGTAGCGGCGAAATACACCCTTGGCGACGTAGCTGGCCCTGTGTCGCTTACTGGCAGTCATACGCTCTACCCATGAGCAAGCCAGATTGAACACAGCCTCTTCAGCTTCCTCGCGATCATCATCAGTCGGCTCGGCTGCATACATTGCATTGCCGAAGGCGCGTAGTTGCGAGTGAAGTCGCGCTATTGCTGACTGAATATGACCGGCCAGTGCCCCATGGATCGCCAGGTTGGCAGTTGGGCCGCGCTCAGTCTTCTGCACCACCACCCCCAGCTCGGCTACATCAGAAGTCTGGCCCGGCGCCGGGTTGTAATTACAGTCGTGCCACGCTTGGCGTGCGGAATTTATCTTCATGCTGCTCCCTTCAAATATCTGATCGTTGCCCGATAACAGGCCTTCTTTTGCTTCATATCCTGGGCGGTGTAACGCTTGGCTTCGTGAGGGCCTTGCAGCCACTCAACAGATTCAAGGCCGCGCAAGCTGCTTTGTGTACGTGGGCACCCCATATTTATTTACCTAATGGTTAATTTATGCGCAAATTTACCACAAAGGTTTACCGAGTAAAGGTAATTTCCCCAAAGGGAAATAAAGGTTTTAATTGGGCGATGGAAATCAAAGACATACGCAGAGCCCGGGTCCGCCAAATCATTGATCGTGATTTCGGCGGCAAAGACGCTGACTTCGCCGCGCGGGTGGACAAGCAGCCGTCCTACATCTCACGGCTGTTCACCGATAAGGCCGAACACCTTCGCAACATTGGGGAGAAGATGGCCCGCGACTTCGAAAAGAGGTGCGGACTTGAACCTGGTTCACTGGACCGGCCACTCAGCGAAGGCGATCTGAAGTCAGCAGCGATCTCCGGGGCCGCAACGCCACGGATTCAACCAAGCGTCGCAATGTCGGACATTCAGCCCTGGGACGAAGACACCCCTCTCGACGATGACGAGGTTTACGTCCCGTTCCTGCGCGAAGTGGAGCTCGCCGCCGGCTCTGGACGGTTCGCAATCGAAGAAAACGAAGGCGCCAAGCTGCGCTTCTTCAAAACAGACCTGCGACGCAACAATGTGCAGTTCGTCAATGCAAAGTGCGTGCTCGTCAGTGGGAACAGCATGTTGCCGGTGCTGCGCGATGGCGCGACCGTAGGCATCAACGTCGGCAAGAACTCCTTGAGCGACATCGTCGACGGCGACATGTATGCCATCGCTCACCACGGTCAGCTCCGTGTGAAGCAACTCTATCGCCTCCCGTCCGGTATTCGCCTGCGAAGCTTCAACCGGGATGAGCACCCGGACGAGGACTACACCTTTGCCGATATCCAGGACCAACAGATCTCGATCCTGGGGCATGTGTTCTGGTGGGGAATGTTTGCCCGCTAAAACACGAGTCAAGCAATGCCCTGCAGAAGGGTTACCCAATGCCGAAGAAACAGCCGGAAAGTAAGGCAGCAGTGACTGCTGCTTGAACGAGCCCCATGAAAGACAGGACACCGTTTCCCCCTTACGATAAGGGATAGGCAAACGGTTATGTTTATGACTAACAGCAACGATAAGAATGGGGAGTTTTTGGGCCAGGAGCGGCGGCGCCGCTGGAGCCCAGAGCAAAAGCTGGCCATGGTTCGCGAGAGCCTTGAGCCAGGGCAAAGTGTGTCGGTCGTCGCTCGGCGCAACGGCATCAATGCCAACCAGTTATTCCTGTGGCGCAAGCTGTATCAGGACGGCAGCCTGTCGGCGGTCAGCGCGGGCGAAGCCGTGGTGCCGGCCTCCGAGCTGAGCGATGCGCTCAAGCAGATCCGTGAGCTGCAACGGATGCTGGGCAAAAAAACGATGGAAGCGGAAATCCTCAAAGAAGCCGTGGAGATCGCCCGGTCGCGAAAATGGATTGCGCACTCACCCTTGTTGCCGGGGGACGACCAGTGAAGCTGGTCAGCGAATGTCTCGGTGTGGCGCGCTCGCAATTAACGGTTCGAATCAAGCAATCGGTATCGCCCAAGACACGGCGAAGCAGGCCTGTGAACGACGCTGAGTTGGTGGCCGAAATCCAGCAACAGGTCAGCGAACTGCCCAGCTATGGCTACCGTCGAGTCTGGGGATTGCTGCGTCGCGTCCGTGAAACCCAGTTGCTACCCGCGATCAACGTGAAGCGGGTTTACCGGGTGATGCGTGATCACAACCTGCTGCTTGAACGCCGGATCAAACAACCCGGCGTGCCGCGTCGGCACGAAGGCCGTATTGCGGTGCAAACCAGCGATACGCGTTGGTGCTCGGACGGCTTTGAATTCCGTTGCGAGGACGGCGCTAAACTGAGCGTGACCTTCGCCCTGGACTGCTGTGATCGCGAAGCCATCGGCTGGGTCGCCAGCCCAACCGGGTACAGCGGCGATGACATCCGCGACTTGATGCTGGAAAGCGTGGAGAAGCGCTTCGGTGATCAGCTGCCTGCAACGCCGGTGCAGTGGCTCAGCGATAACGGTTCGGCCTACACCGCCGAACAGACGCGCCTGTTTGCTCGACAGATCGGCTTGCAGCCGGTGACCACACCGGTGCGTAGCCCACAGAGTAATGGCATGGCAGAGAGCTTCGTGAAGACGATCAAGCGTGATTACGTGGCGCACATGCCCAAGCCGGATCGAGAAACGGCGCTGCGTAACTTGGTAATTGCCTTCGAACATTACAACGAGCAGCATCCGCACAGCGCCTTGAACTACCGTTCACCGAGGGAGTTCAGGCGCTTGGCAGTGGCATCAATTTAACGGGGAGTTGGTGTCCGGTTTTGAAGGGGCAAGTCCACTGCTGACATTGAGCGCTCTATCCAAGCCCTGAACAAAATGGCAGAGCGCCTTTGGGGGGATGGCCGGGAATCCGAGGCCAAAGCCCTCCTCGATGCCTTGGATGCATTAAACCGGGCGCTGGACCGGATCAGAATTGGCGAAAGTCGCAGAGCTGCAACACTCCACTGAGCGATCTACGAGCCAGCCGGCAATTGAGCTGTAGGCTGGTTACGTTGACGTTGGGCTTTCTTCTTTCGGGACCGATACAGGGAATTTAAATGCGATACACCCCAATCCTATTAGCGTTTGCCCTGTCAGGTTGTGCCAGCACGCCTCCCCGGCTATCCGAGTTTGCTCAGGCCAGCCTGGATGCCCCCATGCCGACATCTGAAAGCCAGCGTGTTTGGGAATGCGCGGGAACGAGCGACGTCATCGGAGGCCAAAAGTACGTTCTCACACTGCAGGGCAGACCAGAAGATTCGGGAGGAGAAGTCTGGGCGACCCTGGAAAGAGCCAAGCGCATGGGCTGCACTCAGGCAGAGATGGACGCGCGGGATATGGGGCGCTGGTCAAGCTCGCCGGTGTCACCACGTCCCCGCTGATTATCGAGACGCGCGGCTAGCGGTATGCGCCAGAGGGCGCTCAACGAGCATAGATGGCATATTGCCCCTACCCCCTTGTCAAAATATGTCAGGGGCACTACTGTACATGCATACAGCATGCGCAAGGAGCGCCCTATGTTTCACCCTACATCCGCATCGCAGCCAAAGAACTCCTATGAGCTCGTGGGTCGGCGAATCAAAGAGCTGATTGCAGCGCCTGGCGTCAAAAATAAAATGGCCCTTGTCGTATCCAGGCGCAAAGACGAGAACCCCGAAGCATGGCATCAGGTCATTCGAGATATTGAAGAAACGAGCGGCGTGAGTATTGAGCGCCTGAGCGACGGGACCGTCAGGATTGGCTGGCGAAAATACTGCGATTGAGAAATGGCCCGCCAAGTGCGGGCTTTTTTGTGCCCGAAGAAAAACCACTTGTCTCAAGCATTACCTAAACCGGTAATTTGCTTACCTGAATATTTACCAATATGCATTGACAGGCGACCTTCAGATGGTAAATTTACCACAAGCCAACGCAACACTGGCCCAGCAGCCCAAGCCGCGCCGCTCTTTAGCAATACCTGTTTCACCTTGCCGGATCACCACCGGCCCGGATTCAAGGCAGCGATGAACCGGCCTCAACGGTTCAGAGGGTTGGCAACTGACCCGGGCGTGCAGCGTAAAACGTCGAAAGCAGTTATCCAGCGGGAGAACACGCCGAAAGGCCCGTGGCTGGAAGCACAATTTGAGATAGGCCAGTGACCGACGCCAGTAGCGGGTCACGGCGCATCGCATCACCTAAGCCCGTTCAATGAGCGGGCTTTGGAATGACAACCAGCAACCCGGACTGAGCAGAGCGAAGGAGTCCGCATGATCAGCAACCACCTCAACCAGATCGATCAACGCCAGACATTTGCCAACGAACTTGCCACCCAGGTCGCGCAGTACCTGGCAATGGGCGGCATGATCGACAAACCTGAATCAGGCGCCCCGCTTAAATCCATCTCCCAGCGCCAGCAGACGCCAAACTTCCAAGGCTCGGCGGCGAGGTCAGAAACGTCACAGCAAATCGCGAGAATTCGTGAGCTGGCTAAAACCCTGAATCGCAGCGATATCTGCGAGAAGGAAGGCATAACACTCGGCGTGCTTCGGGGGCTCGCCAAACGCTACGCAATCGATTTTACAGCCCCTCCGAAGAAGTACTGCGCGCCGGACAAAACTGCGCCAGAGGCTGATGCAATGCTGGTCAGCCAGGTGAAGGACTGCATCGCGAAAGGCGTCAACCGCACGCGGTGCTGTGAAGACCTGCGCATCAGCTCGACGCTGCTTTACCGCCTGATTGAAGATTACGACATCGATTACCCGAAGATGGAGCCGGCGTTCCGATGAAGCGCCGCCCCCAACAACGCAAACGACAAACCTGGCTGGCGTTGCCGGCCAGCGGCATTGCAGAGACTGACCATGGCCAAATAGCCGTAGAGCCCTCAACGGCGGATCACTCAACAACTACCGCAAAGCAGTCTCCTGAAAAGCGTCTGCTCCAACGTGATTTCATTCAGGCGAATGAAGCCCTGATAAAAAACCCGTGCATATGGGGTCAACATAACTTGAGGTAAATATGACCGACAATTCCACTCAACGAGCTGAAACCACACCACATGAGAAAGTCCTGATTGATCCAAACCAAAGTGCCTCCCAAATTCCTTTCGCACCTCGGAGCGAAAGCACAGTACTTTCTACGCTGGATTCGGCACCGCGTCGCAGCGTCCACGCTGATGACTACTGCCTGCCAGGACTGGTAGACAACACCGATGGCTTGGCAAAAGCAGTGGCTGCTCTCGGCTCTCTTGGCGGAACGGTACTTCTTGGGGCTCGAACATACGTAGCCAGCACGATGGTAATTCCAAGAGGGGTTATTATTCAGGGCGAAAGCCCCTTGGTATCTATCCTGCTGCAACAGGCAGGATCAAACGTAGACTTTGTAACCTCAGAAAATTTTCCGGTGTTGACCGGCACGGGTTTGCCAGTCGCAACCGATAATCGAGTGCCCTCCTGGTTCGGGCTAAGAAATGTGCAGGTCCATGGCAACAGAGAACATAACCGTATCGGCCGGGCATGCTGCTTCTATGGCGCCTACACGATAATAGACCACGTTGTTATCGGGTGGGGCGCCAGCGGCGGCCTATACACTGAGTACGCAACGAATGTATCCAGCAATGCTTCGGTTGCCGATCAAGAGGAAGGCTTTGTTCGCGATTTAATTGTCCGAGACAACAACGGCGACGGCTGGATAAACCGTGGGCCGCACAATGTCCATATGGACAACATCACGGGCATGCGAAATGAAGGCTGGAACTACTTCAGTGAGGCTCTCGACGGGACGTACAACGGGGCACCCACTTACTGCACAGTTTTACACTGTTTCCAGGGCGACATGAGCTGGACCAGTGCAAGCGGTCGCAAGCGCAAGAACATCTATATCGGCACCAATGGGTCGTTCGGCCAGATCACCGTGGATGGCGGCTCATTGGAAATTAATGCAGGATCGTGTTTGATTTCAAATTTGAACCAGTACTTCGGTGGCCAAGGTGGCGATATGGTCACGATTTCGGGTTCTCGCAACATGATTGGCGTATGGCGAGGACTCGCTCGGGCGGCATCGTCTACAGCCACACCAGACGCGTGGATTGCCAGGATCGCAGGGGACTTTAACAGCATTGGTGTCATGCAGATTTACGATAACTCTGCCGCCGCTGCATTTTCCAATGGCGTATTTATCAGTGGCGTGGGCACCGCAATTGCTGATCTATTTATTCGTGGGACCAGGACAGGCCTAAAAGTTACTTCAAGCCGTAATAGAGTCCGCGGCTGGATTGCGAACACCGTGGTGGCAGGTTTTGAATACACCACGCCCGTTGACTCGCACGGAGGTAGAAACCGGATCAGCCTGGACATATCCCCATCCTCCGGTGCCTATACGACAGGTAGTTCGCCAATAGTTAATTCGGACCGCTTCAATATCGAAGGGACCGGCTTGAGTGGTGGCAACCAGTCAACCAGTATTTCTAAAGAACAGTCATCCATCGCCGGCGACCTGGACACTGTCGGGATCAAGACGATGGTCATTCCCCACGGCCTGCTTTACACGCCTAGGCGCCAGGATATCAAACCCTCCCTGACAGGATTGACGATAAAAACATTGGTTCTTGGCTTCATGCGCTGTTCTATGGTGGACGCCACGAATATTACGATTGAATATCTGGTGGTAACTCCGGCTGTCGGGGGTGTTATGAGCATTGCCGTACAAACGGCGGCACTGTAAGGCAAGGCAAGAGGCCTGTGGCTCTTGCTAACGGTTGCATCCGACGGCGAAGGGCGACCTTTCAAGAATCTTATCGCAAGCCGGTTACACCGTTAAACTTCAGTATTCCCCCCCGCTCTTCCCTGCTCTCCAAGATACGAAACCCGGCTCGCCGTGACGGCTGCGATTCTGGAGCTTTCCGGCCTGAAATATCAGAACCACTATGGGTCTGCTGGGAGCCATCTCCGCAGGTCTCAGACATATCGTGTTACAGCCTCAATTTGGCATGAGCAGCCCTGGCAGGTCCAATAGGTCTTTTAATAGGGAGTCAGTCATGCCTGTTACTCAGTTGATTCTATTGGCCGTTTTTGGAGTTGTCGTCATCGCCTGGGGTGCCATTCAAGACATGAAGAATCACAGGAAGGAAAAAGAAGCCCAGGCAGTACAGAACAATACTCGGGCCTGACCCCGCGGCATTTGATGAGCGTAGAGGCGGCCTTGAGTGGCCGTAGATTCTATGGAATGGGGTGAATGATCTTGACCGGTAGCGTCATTCGCTACCGGCCTTTGAGCCAAAAGCAGATGCCCGCCTTTCGAAAATGCCAATCAGCGTATGCATCAGTTTGGGGGGGGGGCCAGTCATTGTCGTCGTCCAGTGCGTCGCCCCTACCGAAACCCTCACCCCGTCTTTTTTAGAGATAAGCGGTATTGGACGGGTTCTGACTATTCGAGCGGACCTTCGGCCAGCCATTCGCGCGCAGCCCGACTTGGTCCAAGACCACACCACCGATGGCCAAGCCGGACGACGCTGAATTCAACGAGCGGCGTTGGTATTCAAATCCGAGGCTTTCGTGTAGTGAAACTGCAGCCCGTTTTTGTTCAGGTATCTCTGGAGATTCATATCGCTGCCGGTGCTGATGTCGTGAAAACCCGCACCACCCTGAAGTTCCGGATTTTTCGGAAACTCTACATCCAGTGCCAGCCCATTGGCGTGTACCAAATGCAAACTATTGCCCTCCTTGTGCAGGTAGGCTGTATGAACCATTCGCCCGGTCTCCCGGCTCTGAAAATTCAAGATACCGGACTCTGGAATTTGCCTTGAATCAAAATCAGAGCGGCCACTGGTTGGGGTAATGCCCATCAGGTCCTTGTAACCCTGCGAATAATTCAACTCGGGGGCCAGTCGCTCCTCAGCTTGCTGACTGATTGCATTCCCGGCCCTGCCTGCATGGACCGCTATCTGGTAGCAGATGTGCGGTTGTTGGCCCGTTTCTTCAAGCTGATTGAATCGTTTGACCATGTTGGATTTCAATTTACTGGCCGAAACGACACCCGAGGAAACGTTGTTGCTGTCCTGATATTGGCTCGGTATGCACCCGCAGGTAAGTCTAGAAATTGCTTGCATCGCTTAATCTCCACTGAATCAAAATCTTTCAGTGGTAGAAGGCGATTATCGGTTCCAACGGATTTTTCGTTAACGGTATGCGTCGGACACGTCATTAGCCCGCCTGGTGGCTGCCTGGGCCGTTGTCTGGGCCTGCGCCACCAGCCAGCTCTATTAACAAGCTGCGAATCGAGATAGCGCTGGGGGCTCATCCGACCTGATTAATGTTCAAGTCGGTGCCCTCTTAACCTGTCACAGACTGTTTTCAGTAGAGAAAGAACTCTTCGTCAGGCGTCGACGAATATAACCTTTCCGGTAATGAAGCCATCAACCGAGCGCTCGAAGGCTTTGCCTACCAGCGCGCCAGGGACAGGCTGGAAGCCCGGCATCATTTCCCCATATACGTCCCATGCCTCCTCCAGAACGGTAGGGTTGACCACGTTGATGCGAACCTGGCGTGGAAGCTCGTGCGCTACGCACTGCACGAAGGTGTCGATGGCGCCGCTGGTGGTGGCGTCCGCGATTGCCATGGGAATGGGTTTGACATTCAGAATTCCCGAAATAAGCGTAAACGAACCGCCATCGTTGATGTAGTTCAGGCCCACATTTACCAGATTGATCTGGCCGACCATCTTGCTTTGGATAGTCGTATCCCACTGCTCATCGGTCATTTCGCTGAAATTGGCGTATTCGCAGTAGCCAACTGTATTAACGACGGCATCGAATGGCCCGACCTTTACGAACAGCGCCTTGATCGACGCCTTGCTGGTGATATCGACCGTGTGGTCGCAGCCTGTGCCGGAGCGGCTGGCGGTGATGACATTATGGTTCTTGAGGCCGGTCATAGCGGCTTGGCCCATGTGCCCTTGGGCGCCAATCAAAATTACGGTTTTCATAGCAATGCCTCGTTAAATCTTGGGGAGGCGGTACTCTAGGCGCCCAGTGATACAATGAAAATCACGACTGGCTTGTATGAGATACAACTCAAATGATTGAGAAAATCGATATCAGGCACATGCGGGTTTTGCTGCATCTCGTGCGCGAAAAAAACGTTTCTCGCGTTGCCGAGCGGCTTGAAATATCACAACAGGCGGTTAGCAACTACCTCAAGCGCATGCGTGAAGTGTTTCCCAATGAGCTGTTCCTGCGCCAGAGTGCAGGCCTACAGCCGACCGACTATGCGTACGACCTGGCGGCTAAATTCGAGAAAATAGTTGAAGAGGTCGATGGCATCTTCAATTCATTCCCATTCGATCCGGCAACCAGTAAGTACGTGTTCAGGGTCATCGCAAATGAATATGCGCAACTGTCTATCATCCCGTCGCTTTCGTTGCTCATGCGCGAACGCGCGCCCGGGGTGAAACTTGAAGTCATTGACTTCAATCCCGCTCAGCATGCCAAGACGCTGGCGCAAGGAGAGGCTGACCTGGTGATTGGTTTTTCTGACTACGTCGATCCGGGACTGGTACGCAATACACTGAGACGCGACCACTACTGCTGCGTCGCTCGGCAAGGTTCGCCACTGCCTGGGCAGATACAGGCGCTGGGCGACGTGTCTTCCCATCCTCATGTGGATTTCGCCAGCGGCGTAGGCAATCTGGGGAGCCGAGTGGATGATTTTCTTAGCGCCCGGGGGGTCAGCCGCACCGTGATTGCCACTTTGCCCTGCTACACGTCTCTGCAAGCGTTTATGCACGTCAATGACACGGTGGCCTTCGTGCCCTCGGCCATTGCCGCCGCCGGGGGTTTCCAAGTGATCGATATAGACATGTCCTCCCTAAATTTCAATGTGGTTGTGGGATGGCATAGAAGAACTTCGGGTAATGCATCCAGAGATTGGCTTGCCCAGGTTATTGCACAATTACCCGCGCCGCGTTAGCTCAAAGTCCACCGGCCCGTCCACCCTCCAACATCAAGGGCGACGTCCAGGATGCTCAGGTCATGGCCGATGGGGGATGAGTGCCAGCAGGCTCCTGACAGGAACGTGTTTGTGGTGACTCAAGCCATGTTGAACGACCGGGCTTCCCATCCTCTTCGTGCGCCAGGTTAGGGAGGATTGCATCAATGAAAGGAAGGTGCCTTGCCCGCACGGTTACAAATGGCTTGTCGGCGGAGCGAGTCAATTTGCCCAATCATCTCCGGTTTTACGTCGCAAGCGTTTGAAAAACGGGCGCGCGAATAACAGCTAAAACTGTCATTTTCAAGCTTTAACAAATGAACATACTTTTAAAAAAAGTTCATGCAAACATGGGCTTGGCTGACTACCCTCAAGGTTCCGACATAGTGACTACAGGAGTAATCCACCATGTTCTCGCACGAAAGCATCCCGCTGATTTCACTCTTCATCATCATGCTGCTTAGCGTGCTCGCGGCTTTTCTTCACCCTGTACACGCCTTCTGGAGCTGGGTTCAAAGGCGAAAGAGTAGAGCCACTCTCAAACGCACGGAGCACGTGAGGAAGCTTTATTCGCGTTGAGCGAACGTCCAAAGAGGCCCGGCAAAGCCCGGGCTTTTTGTTGCCTGCCAGACGTGAAAAAGCTCGCCAACCGAGCCGACGCCTACAACTCCGACTGCTATTGCATCAAGGCATTGCAACTTTCGATCGCTGACCAGACCGTCATCGCTTGTGCGAGGGCAGAGTACGCTACGAAAACACCGAATCATTTTGAAACATTCACCCCGGCCAAGCGTCAACCGTTGCCCCATCCAGAGCTTTTACGATGACACCTCCCCATCCCTCGGCACGTCTCCCGCATTTGACCCACCTGCGTAATGTGAAAATGGCTCGCTCGGCCCACGCTTATGTTCGAGGCAGCACGGTGCAGTTTTACGAGTGGTTGCACAGTCAGCCGGGGCGTCGGCTGCCTCAAGGCCCCTCCATCTGGATATGCGGTGACTGTCATGCCGGCAATCTGGGGCCTACCGCGAACACCAAGGGCCACATCGACATACATATTCGCGACCTGGATCAGGCGGTCATTGGTAATCCGGCGCACGATCTGGTGCGGCTGGCCCTGTCCCTGGCGACGGCTGCCAGGGGTTCGGATTTGCCCGGTGTAACCACTGCCCGCATGCTTGAGGAAATGATGCGTGGTTATGAGCAAGCGTTCGAAGACAAGCCAGATGAAGCACCGCCGCGCCCTGCCCAGGTAAAAGCAAGCATGCGCAGTGCCGTGCAACGGACCTGGAAAAATCTGGCGCGCGAACGTATCGAAAACGCTCGCCCCACGATTCCGCTCGGGAAACATTTCTGGCCGTTGTCGCGAAAAGAAAACGCCGCGATTAAAACCTTGTGCGCATCCCCGGAAATTCACCAACTGGTTACATCACTCAAGGGCCGGTCGAACGATGCCGAGGTCGAGCTTCTGGACTCGGCTTACTGGGTCAAGGGTTGCAGTTCGCTCGGGCTGCTGCGTTATGCAGTGCTGCTGGGGGTGGGTGACAAAGCAGACCAGGAATATTGCCTGATCGATATCAAAGAGGCTGCCGGTGCGGCGGCGCCTCGATCCGCTCGTGCGCGCATGCCGCGTGATAACGGGAAACGTGTACTGGAAGGCGCTCTTCAACTGTCACCCGCGCTGGGTGAGCGAATGATAGCGACGCGCATGCTCGATCACGGCTTTTTCATTCGTGAGTTACTGCCTCAGGACATGAAGCTGGAGCTGGATGAACTCAGCGAAATCGATGCCGTTCACGCGGCGGGTTATCTGGCGCGGGTCGTCGGCATTGCCCATGCCCGGCAGATGGATCGTGCGAGCCGAAAAAAATGGATAGCCGATTTGCAAGTGAGCCGTTCAAAACAGCTGGACGCGCCCTCCTGGCTTTGGACCAGCGTCGTTCAATTGGTTGGAAAACATGAAGAGGGCTACCTGAACCATTGTCGCCGCTATGCTCTGGAGAACTAGACATGCACAAACGCACAAACAGCACCACGTCAGCCTGACGAAAACTGCCCAATCCTGGAGCAACAACTTTTACGACAAGGATGCCAAGCATGACCGTAGATATCAGCACATTCGACATAGCCACCCCACTGCCCACTTCAGCAACAAACCCGGTAGCCCTGGAGCTGAACGGTACTGAAGCACTGGCGCAATGCCCCACCGTCATCAGTCGACTGGCCGACGGCTCCATTCAGCTCACAGCCCCGACCAAAGGCGCTTCAAGCAAGAGCACGCATCGAACGCGCTGTGAATGGAAAGAGTCGATTTACTGGCCACTGACCAGCGCCGCCAACCACTGGAACAAGCAAGAGATGACACTGTTGAAGGTCAACTCGGCGCAGCGAGTGGTGATTTCACAGATGCACGTGCAGGACGATACCAACCCTGCCATGAAGGTATTTTGGGAAAAGGGCGCGCTCACTTACGCCTTTCGCAAGGAGTACAACGGTGCAGATCCTACGCCTGTGCTTCTACTCGGCAATGTACCGCTGGGTGCCAAATATCAGATAAATATTCATAGCACGTCTGCGGGTGTGGTCGTTGTGAGCGCCAGTTGCAATGGCAAGTCGGCTTCTTCCCCGTCGTTGCAACTTGGCAGCACCTGGAGTACGCAGACCTTCGATTTCCATGGCGGTATCTACAACCAGATCGACTACACGGACACCACTTCACCCAGCGACGGTTCTATCTGCGTGATCAGTCTGTTGTCGGTGACTCACGTTTAATCGCTGGCCCTGCGAAGTCGTCCCAACGCTTGCTCAGGCAGGTGAACAACCATCGAAAGTCTGAATTTTTTCCGGCGCCTGCCCTCTCCTGTGAATAGACCCTGTCTTTTGACGGGGTATGTGCCATACCAGAGGATTCTCTGATGAACAGTAGACTGCTGCTTCTGATCGCAACCTTGAGCCCCACTCTGGCGATGGCTCAAGGCTGTGATGTGCAGACCCGATCTCAAAGCGCATCCGTCCCGGTCATCGAATCTCATACCTGCTATGAATACAGCGGCATGCCGGTCGACGCTATCAATTGGTCATGCAGCAACCAGAGCAAGGAAATGCTGACCAGTACCAAAAATAAAGTCGAACACTGTGCCAATCATTATCAGGCAACCTGTATTGGCACCTTGACCGCGGAATCGCTGGCCAACCCTCAGGCCATGAGCAAGGACAAGAGCAGCAAGTCGCTCACTATTCCCGATAATGCCCGCAGCATCACTTATTATTACGATGCGCAGAACCTGAACCAATCCAGGATTGATTGCGTGACGGGAGGCGGAGAATGGAAAGCAAAGTAGCTTTCAGAATGTTGAAGTGAGCGTCCGAAAGCTGGCACCAACCCGATTCCTCGTCTAGTGTTTCTACCTCATCGGGCCGCGCCCTGTTTGCTGGCGGGCGCCTAATCAAGGAGAGATCGATGACCCCCGTACGTATCGCCGAGAAAACCTATCGCAACTGGTCGAGCCCCATCCTGCTGGAACTCAAAGCACGCGAGCATCAACTGGAACCGGCAGCGCGTCAGGCGCTGGAGAACGTTCTGGTAGAAAGAAGACTGGTCAATACCGGTAACCCGGCTGGCCCGGAACGACGCTCTGCAGCCAAGCCCCAGTAGCACCCTGTCACAGGCACCGAATTTCAGGCAAAAAAAATCCCAGGCAGCTGATGGACGCCTGGGATTTAAAAATGCATAAACCGTGGTGGTGAACGCGGGGCGATCTTACCCCAAGACGATAACTTGCAACAAGATATTTCCGCTCACCAATCAGTTAAATAATCACCTAAGCCCTTATATAACAACACTTTTTATGAGGGCTTGTGGATCCACACGCCTATCAAGCGCTTGCTACAAGCAATCCTTGACGGCCTTTCTCAATGCCCCTGACTTCGCCCAAGGCGGTCCCTGATACAACGAAATCCGGCTGCCATCCTTCCATTTCACCACGTCCAGAATTTCGTCGGCGGTGATGATGCTCGGTGCATTGATCCGGTAACCATTGGAAATCGCAGTCTGCGTGGTTTTGGGGATTTCTTGCTGCCAGGCGGGTAATACGCAAGACGCGTAGTCTTTCGGTAACTTGCTGCTGTATTTACTGACATTGGGTTCACCCGGCACCAGCGAGGCAGGCAACGAACAACCTGCCAAAACGGCCAATGCCATCCCCCCGATCAACATCCGCATGATGCGTCCCTATCCTGAAAAAAAGCGAATGTAACGCGTCGTTGCACAGACATCCATCTGTAGAACACAACTCATCGGGATTGATCGTTATTACCGGGGTCGCCATACGAGCGCTCATTGAGGTAGTTCATCCATCGCTCATAGGCCTCGTGCTGCCACCGAGTCGTGCGCTCCCACTCCGGCCCGCTCAGTTGATGAGCCGAAACAAGCGACATCATCTGCGTGGTGGCGGCGTCCAGATCCCGTATCAGTTCATGGGCATGAACCCTGAAGTCATCGGTCGTAGTCATGTGCAATGGCCTCACCCGGATGAAAAACTTACGCCTTCAATACGACATCAACTCCGGACATTCGCCCAGACTTCCCGACCAGTGGAAACGTGTCAATTTCACCTTACAAAAAAGCCCCGGCAATCCGAGGCTGGAAAAGCGATATTTGTGAATTATTGGTTGGGGGACGGCTGGCGTGTCCGAGCTCGACATGCGGGCAGCGACGCCGCGTATGCCAGCGCCTCTTCCCGGCTGGCGAAGGCCGCAAGCCGATCACCTTTGGTGCACACCCGCCAGGGGCCATGGTTCACACTGAAGACGTCATAACCGTTCATATGCATTTTGGTCAGCATCGCAATGCTCATAGTCACCTCCATTTCGGCAGAGCTGATCAAGGACTCACCTGCCTACCTTACACCGGACTTTTGTCGCTGTGCCGACCAGACGTCGCAACAGCGCGGCACCATCGGCGGCACTTTTGACCCATGCAGGGACTCAAACGAGCCAGTCAACCCGTGTATGCGCCGGTCCAGATATTGCAGTTGAATTACACATTTGTGACAGTCAGCGATATGGGTAACACATGAAAATACGCGCCACTGTAATTTGCGAGCAAGACCGCCATGTACTCCTGGTACGCAAGCCCAGGTGTCGCTGGACGTTGCCCGGCGGCAAGGTCGAAGCTGGCGAAACCCACGCCGGCGCGGCGATACGCGAGCTTGAGGAAGAAACCGGGTTGGCGGCCGACGAGGTGTTGTACCTGATGGAGTTGCTGTCCGGCAGCACCCGACATCATGTCTATGAAGCCTCGGTGGTGAACCTGGATGAGGTCCGGCCGCAAAACGAGATTGTCGATTGCATGTGGCATCCGCTGGACGCCATCCACAACCTGAAAACCAGTGATGCGACGCTGCGGATCGTCAAAGCCTTCCAGCGACGTTTATAGGCCGCTGGCAAATGCCCGGCGCCCGGCGCGCATTTCGGTACGCAGTTCGCCGATAAGATTTGAGATATCGCGAACGCTGGTGAGTTGCTCCGGCGAGACACCGTTGATTAACAGTTCAATACGCCCACTGGCAGAATCATAGACCTTGATCCGCAATGAGCCGTCTTCGTTCACCGTGCAATCGCAGGAAAGCGGAAAAAAACCGGATTCCACAATGCAGCAGAGTTCTGAAACTGAAACCATGGCAAGCGCCTCGGCGGGGCGGTTTTAGAATATTGACCTGCTGAGAATAGATTGAGCTTTGCCGTTTTGCCCATCCTGACTATGTCTAAAATGTTACATGCCTCTCACTTTCAACAGTTGTTTAATCACTGAATCGGTTCAATGGGAGTCACCGTCCCAAAACCAGTTCCAAATGCCTGGAAGCTGAACCGGCTCGGAACTGACACTGACCGTGCGCGCCATCGCCGCCGTCAGCAACTCGGCGTGATTGTCGTAAAAAGGTTTGGGCGCCATTCTCACGCCCGTGGCGCTGGCGCTGTCGAGCAGGATTTGCAGGTATTCGCGTGTGTGCCGGGCCGTGTAGCGATTGAGATCGTGAAACGTCACCACCACCGGAATCACCCCGTCCACGGTTGGCAGTTCACCTCGGGCGATACGTTCGCGCACTTCAGAGACTTCCCGCAACAGGTTCGCCCGGCGCCTGGGGCTGGCGTTGAAGCCCCATATCTTGCCGTCATTGGCGCTCAGGTCGGTCAACAACACGTGCATGCCGTGGCGTTGATAGACCGCGAACGTGCGCTTGTCGTAATTCCAGAACGGCGGGCGCACCAGCACTGGCGGCGCTCCGGTAATCGCGGCGATATCGGCGCTGCCCTTGCTCAGCGAAGCTTCCAGATCTTGCGGGCTTAGCGAGCGGTGATTGGTGTGCCAGTGGGTGGCCGTGTGAAAACCGAGGATATGGCCTTCAGCCTGTTCGCGATGCATGACCTGGCGACCAATATCGCTGTCACCGGCTCGTGGGGCGCCCGTCTGCACAAAGAACACCGCCTTGATGCCCGGCTGTATCGGGTTGCGGGCCAGGCTGTCGAGTACGGTCAGCGACGGATTGTAAAAACTCGAAGCGCTGGGGCCATCGTCAAACGTCAGGAGAAATCGAACCGGTGCTTGCGCCTGTAACCGCTGCCGGGTCTGCGCCGTCAGCTCGATGGGAGCGGCGATACAGCCGACCAGTCCGACGGCGACAATCAGCGTAAGGAGTACTTTGAACAACTGCTTCATGTTTGCCTTGGGCCAGACCGTTGTGGTCATCCTGTTTAATGGCAAAACCCTCGCCCGTTGTTCCTCCATTCCACCCGACTGCTGCTCTGCGGGATTTTATAAGGGTACACAGTGTTAGGTGGCAGCGCACTCAATCACGCCGACTCATTGATTGATTGAGATGCATTGATTTATACGACGTCGTATTAGTGGCATTCAGGCATAACGTGTCTATACAATTTGGCAAGTTGAACTTCGCAGCAACTGTATCAATTCAGAAACACTTGTAGTCGCAACGTATGTGTTGTATCAACCGCCTGTCTGACATTTCAATCATCATACATACATTTTGTAACACTCCAGCTAGCATGCGCGCCGCATTTCCTCACGCCTGAGGCAGTTGACCGAAGAGTCAGCAAAACAAGGAAATCCCTACAACTTTCACAAGCCTTGCAGAGAACTAAGTTGCGCGACGATTTTTCCATGAATCAAGTCAGCGGCCTGGAGTGCGTCTATCTATCGAAGACAGAACACTACCAACTCGACTGTTTTATCCGACAATACGTCAAGACTCGAAACTTGCGCTCAATCCCCGACATCAGCGATGTCCTGCGTTCAGCCCTCGAAGGCTATCCAGGCAAACCGCCGATCATGGTCAACGAGTTGAACGCCTGGATCGACAAAACCCTGGGATATCGGGCTTCCCATCCTGATTTCCCGCAGCTGGAAGACGTTTGATACGACACTCGTGGGCGATTCGGCCTAAGATCTGAACGACTCACACAAAACACATGCTCAGCTCAAGAGGCTCATTTGAGCCTCTTTTGTTTCCCGCCCTCCCGCCCCACATTATTCACGGCTTAAGCGGCCACTCTTGGTCACGCTCCGACAAGGTCTTGCCATCATCGGGGTGCTTCCAGTCCGGTGTCGAACGCTTCTGGCGCTCGATTTCGTCTTCGGTCGGTTCATCCAGCTCATCATCCGGCTCAGGGTGTTCTTGTTCAGTACTCATGCCTGTCTCTCCTCCTGAAGCGATTCGTTCTCTGCATCAAGCGTAGAACAGTTTCTTCAATCGAACTCAGAGCCACCAGCGCAGCAAAAAGAAGAACGCCATGCTCAACAACATGCTGAGCAACGTATTGCGGGTGTACAGCACCAGCCCCACCGCCACCAGCGAGCTGAGCAGATAGGGATTGTCCCACTGCAGGTTCAGTTGTTTGTCGGGCATGAACACAATCGGCCCACAGATCGCCGTCAGCATGCCCGGCACCGCAAAGCCGAGAAACTGCCGGGCATTACTGCTTAACCGCACCGGCAATCGAGGTTCGAGAAACACGTAACGATTCAGAAACACCAACACCCCCATGCCGATAATCACTGCCCAAACCATCATGTGCGCCCCCGATAAAACTTGTTGCAGACAAACCCGGCAGTCATGCCTGCCAAGCCCGACAGCACCAGCGCCGAGCCCCACTGCCAATAACTGAACAGCACCGAGCAGAATAGTGAAACCGCCACACACACCACCGTCGGAACGCTGCGCACCACCGGCGTGATCAAGGCTATGAACGTTGCGGCGATGGAGAAATCCAGTCCCAGATGTTCCAGACCCGGAATGCTGCTGCCCAACACGATGCCGGCCAGCGTGAACAGGTTCCAGGCGATGTAGAACGTCAGGCCCACACCCAGGGCGTACCAGCGATTGAACTGTTGCTTGTCATGCTGACTGGTCAGGGCAAACAATTCGTCGGTGAGCAGAAAACCCAGGCCCACGCGCCAGCGACCCGGCAACGGTGATATCACCGAGCGCATGCTCATCCCGTACAGCAGATGCTGAGACGTCAGCAGCAGCGTGGTCAACAAGATCGAGAAGATCCCGGCCCCGCCCTTGAGCATGCCGATCGCCACCAGTTGCGCCGCGCCGGCAAACACGATGCTCGACAAGCCCTGGCCTTGCAGAGGCGTCAGATTGGCCTCGATGGCCATGGAACCGGCCAAAAGTCCCCAGGGTGCGGTGGCCAGGGACAGCGGCATGATTGCGACCGCACCGCGAAGAAACGCGCTGCGTGGCATGAGTGAGTTGGACATAACGCTCTACAACCAGATAAAGACCACCGACTGTGCCAGTCTCGACGACGCCTGGCTTGAACAATCTTGCGCACTTGCAGACCACAGTCCGGCTGTTTTGCCATTCATCTGCCAGACGCTTGATTCGGCGAGAGGCTGGCAACATGCTAGCGCGGCATTCCACTCCTTGAGGTCCCAGCCCCATGAGCTCCGTCGATACTGACAGCGATGTCTATAAAACCTTGCTCGAATCGACCCAGGCGATTCCTTGGCGGATCGACTGGAAAACCATGACATTCAGTTACATCGGCCCGCAGATCGAAAGTCTGTTGGGCTGGAAACAGGACAGTTGGGGTTCGGTCAATGACTGGGTCGAGCGCATGCACCCGGATGATCGCGACTACGTGGTGGAGTTTTGCGTGTCGCAATCCAGGGCCGGCGTAGACCACGAAGCCGACTACCGGGCACTGACGCACAACGGTGACTATGTGTGGATTCGCGATGTGGTGCACGTCGTGCGCAAGGACGGTGAAGTGGAGGCGCTGGTGGGCTTCATGTTCGACATCAGCGAACGCAAGAAAACCGAAGAACACCTGACCCGCCTGCAAAAGCAGCTCGAAGAATATTCGTTCCAGGACGGCCTCACCGGCATCGCCAACCGCCGCATGTTCGACACGGTGTTGGAACGTGAATGGGGCCAGGCCCAGCGCAGCGGCTTACCGCTGTCATTACTGGTGCTGGATATCGATTACTTCAAGCAGTACAACGATCACTACGGCCACATCAAGGGCGACGAATGCCTGCGTCAAGTGGCACAGACTCTGTCGCTGGCAGCCAATCGGCCCCGGGATTTCATCGCCCGCATCGGCGGCGAAGAGTTCGTCTGGCTGCTACCCGAAACCGATGCCGAATCGGCCAGGCTGGTGGCGCGCAAATGCCTGCATCTGATTCGCCAGCAGCATATTCCCCATGCATTTTCGGCGGTGTCAGCGCTGGTCAGCTTGAGCCTGGGTGTCGGCACTACAATCGCTCGCCAAGACGTCAACGCTCTGGCGTTTGTCGAACAGGTCGATAGATTGTTGTACCAGGCCAAACACAATGGCCGAATGCGCGCCGAGTTTGCTGATTTGCGCGATTGATACACACCTGTGGCGATGGAGCACGCGCCCTCGCCACCTTGACAGCGTCAGGGAGCCGACATGCTTTACCGAATCGCCGCCGACGGGCTGGTGCTGTTTCACCTGTTGTTCATTCTATTTGTGCTGTTTGGCGGCCTGTTGGTGCTCAGATGGCCCTCGCTGGCCTGGCTGCACCTGCCCGCTGCTGCATGGGGCGTCATCGTCGAGGTCTTTCACCTGACATGCCCGCTCACCTATTGGGAGAACCTGATGCGCGAAGCGGCCGGACAGATTGGCTATGGCGGCGGGTTCATCGAGCATTATGTGTGGCCGGTGATTTACCCGGCCGGGCTGACGCCGGAGATTCAATGGGTGCTGGGCAGCGTGGTACTGGCGGTCAACGTGCTGGTTTATGGGCGACTGATCCGGCTGCGTCATTTGTGCACTTAACCTGTGGGAGCGAGCCTGCTCGCGAAGAGGCCATCAGTCCCCACATTAATGTTGACTGACACGCTACTTTCGCGAGCAGGCTCGCTCCCACAGGTTCTGCATTTAACTGACGAGTATTAACGGGTTGATTTGAGGGCCGCCAACCACGCAGGATCCAGACGCGTCTGCTCGGTCTCGATACCCAACGCCTCCATCCGCGCCTTATGCTGATCGGCCTCACGAATCAACTGACTGTGATCACTCGAATTGCCATCCAGTTGATGCATCTGGTCCAGGCCCAGATGATAAAAACGCAGCACCTTCATCGCCGTCGGATCACCCGCCTCCACTGCCGCTGTCACCTGATGCATGACATTGGTGACGCTCATCAGGCTGCGCTTGAGCTGCCAGCCATAGACCGCCGGCGCCATCCATTCCTGGGTCCAGAACTTGCCACGCATCAACGCTGCCATCAGCAACAACGCGGCAAACACACCGCCGATATTGAAACGCAGGTTGTCGCCGCCCGGTTCACCGAACAACGCCACCGCCGCCGTGGACAGCACCATGGCCAGCGCCAGGAACATCAGGGCGATGATCACCGTGCTGCGCCGGGTCTGGCGTCGATAGGTTTGCACATTCATCGGCTGGATTTCGAACATCGCGACGGGGTTCCTTGCATCGGGTAAAGGATCAGTGTGCAAAAAGAGTGCGGGGCATTATCGCCTCTGCGAGGGATTTAGCTATGCTGGGGCTCCTTTTCATCTTTTCATCGTCAAACGAGGACCATGGCAGTACCGCGCAGATCGTGCCATCTTCATCCATGGATTCACACTCTTCGGATGCCGTTCATCCTTATCGGGTCAACGACATCGTTTTAAGGATCATTGCATGACCCAACGACAAGTAATCAACGCCTCGGTCAGTCCAAAAGGCAGCCTTGAAACCCTCTCCCAACGCGAAGTCCAGCAACTGAGCGAAGCCGGTTCCGGCAGCACCTATACCCTCTTTCGCCAATGCGCCCTGGCCATTCTCAACACCGGCGCCCACGTTGATAACGCCAAGACCATCCTCGAAGCCTACAAGGACTTCGAAATCCGTATTCACCAGCAGGACCGTGGCGTACGCCTGGAATTGCTCAATGCCCCTGCCGACGCCTTCGTCGATGGCGAAATGATCGCCAGCACCCGGGAAATGCTTTTCAGCGCCTTGCGCGACATCGTCTACACCGAAAACGAACTCGACAGCCAGCGCATCGACCTCAGTAACTCGCAAGGCATCAGCGACTACGTTTTCCACCTGCTGCGCAACGCCCGCACCCTGCGCCCCGGTGTCGAGCCGAAGATCGTCGTGTGCTGGGGCGGCCACTCGATCAACACCGAAGAATACAAATACACCAAGAAAGTCGGCCACGAACTCGGACTGCGCAGCCTCGACATCTGCACCGGTTGCGGCCCTGGCGTGATGAAAGGCCCGATGAAAGGCGCCACCATCGCCCACGCCAAGCAACGCATCCATGGCGGCCGCTACCTGGGCCTGACCGAGCCGGGCATCATCGCCGCTGAAGCGCCGAACCCGATCGTCAACGAACTGGTGATCCTGCCGGACATCGAAAAACGCCTCGAAGCCTTCGTTCGCGTCGGCCACGGCATCATCATTTTCCCGGGTGGTGCCGGCACCGCCGAAGAATTCCTCTACCTGCTGGGCATTCTGATGCACCCGGACAACGAAGGCCTGCCCTTCCCGGTCATTCTCACCGGGCCCAAGCATGCCGCACCGTACCTTGAGCAACTGGACGCCTTCGTCGGGGCCACATTGGGTGACGGGGCGAAAAAGCACTACAGCATTATCATCGACGACCCGGCCGAAGTGGCGCGGCAGATGACCGAGGGCCTCAAAGAGGTCAAACAGTTCCGCCGCGAACGCAACGACGCCTTCCACTTCAACTGGCTGCTGAAGATCGACGAAGGCTTCCAGCGCCCGTTCGACCCCACCCACGAGAACATGGCCGGCCTCAAGCTGAGCCGTGAGCTGCCGCCCCACGAACTGGCCGCCAACCTGCGCCGGGCGTTCTCCGGCATCGTCGCCGGCAACGTCAAGGACAAGGGCATTCGCCTGATCGAAGAACACGGGCCGTACCAGATCCGTGGCGATGCGGCGGTGATGCAGCCGCTGGATCAACTGCTCAAGGCCTTCGTTGCCCAGCACCGGATGAAACTGCCGGGTGGCGCAGCGTATGTGCCGTGTTATCAGGTGGTCGCATAGCAGCGGGCTGCTCAACCCTGTGGCGAGGGGCTGTCCCTTGCCACAAATGCCCGTCTGGTATCTTCTATGGATGGAAAAACCGTCATGCGCCAACGCAACGCAGCAAGGCTCCTCGTCATCAACCCCGCCAACGAGGTGCTGCTGTTTCGCTTCCAGCACAAGGGCGATGCCCTGGACGGTCGCGACTATTGGGCAACGCCTGGCGGTGGTCTGGAAGACGGTGAAAGTTTCCAAGCTGCGGCGATTCGCGAACTGCTTGAAGAAACCGGCCTGTACGTCGAGCAGGTCGGCGAACACGTGGCAGAGCGCAGTTTTCAGATGATGCTGCCCAGCGGTGAATCGGTATTGTCGGTGGAGCGCTATTTCGTGGTTCGCACCGACACTGAATCGCTATCGCGCGATGGCTGGACAGCGGAGGAAGCCCGAGTGATGACGCAACACAAGTGGTGGTCAGTGGCCGAGTTGCAGGACACCGGCGAAACGGTGTGGCCAGAGCGCCTGATCGAAATGCTGACCAAAGCCTGATTTCCCCCCCAAAAACACCACAACTCCCCCTATGGGTTCACTGTCCCCTGAGCGCCGCCGCCTGAATATCAGGCGTCTCCAGCACGGTACTCGCGGCGCCATGGCGGACGACATTCAACATCGCCTGCCCAACCGAAACGGTACTCAGCACGTACTTCGGAAACAACTTGCGCAGAACCGGCAACAACGGCCCCATCACCCAATACGTCCAGCGATACGCCGTGGTCTTCGACCGTGCCCCATTCAACGGCTGGATCACCCCCGGCCGAAACAGGTAGACCGCCTTGAACGGTAATCGCAGCAGCGCATTCTCGGTACGCCCCTTGACCCGCGCCCACATGCTTTTGCCCTTTTCAGTGCTGTCGGTTCCGGCGCCCGAGACATACACGAAGGTCATCTGCGGATTGAGTCGCGCCAGCACTTCGGCCACCGCCAGGGTCAGGTCATAGGTGAGCCGCGAATAGTGCGCCTCATCCAGGCCGGACGATGAAACGCCCAGGCAGAAAAAGCAGGCGTCGAAGCCCTGCAACTGCGCTTCGAGCCCGCCCAGTCGGGCCAAGTCGGGCACCACCAGCGATTGCAGCTTGCGATCGGTGGCCTCGACTGGCGTTCGGCCGACAACGGTCACCTGCTCGACGTCCGCCGCGAGCAGACTCTCGCGCAACACGCCCTGGCCAACCATGCCGGTGGCGCCGAAGATCAGTGCTCTCATGGGTTTCGATTCCTGACTCGTCTTGATTGAAATATAGAAGGAGGTTCAGAGAACGACTCGCCTACAGCCCTTTTTGCAGATCCACCACAAACCGGTAATGCACATCGCCCTTCTCCACCCGCTCGAACGCCTCGTTGATCTGGCTCATGGCGATCACTTCCACGTCGGCGACGATGTTGTGCTCGGCACAAAACGCCAGCATCTCGCGGGTATCCAGTGTACCGGCGGCGCCGGAACTGGCGATGCTGCGCCGACCCATCGCCAGCAGCATCGGGCTGAAATCGAACTGATCGGGAATGCCCAGGGAGCACAGGGTCGCGTCGAGCTTGAGCGCGATCAGGAACGGGTCCATCGGATAACGAACAGACACGGTGTC
Organism: Pseudomonas fungipugnans; assembly: GCF_029955235.1. Taxonomy (NCBI): domain Bacteria; kingdom Pseudomonadati; phylum Pseudomonadota; class Gammaproteobacteria; order Pseudomonadales; family Pseudomonadaceae; genus Pseudomonas; species Pseudomonas fungipugnans. The sequence continues at coordinate 2,870,524 of NZ_JARBWL010000002.1, read as the reverse complement.
GAGGATGAAATCAAAGCGATAAGCCTGCGCCGCCATCAGCTCGGCGTCAGTGGACAGCACCCCTTCATGGGCACCGAGGTTCAAGGCTTGCTCGGCCTTTTTCGGTGACGTGGTGAACGCCACCACATGCGCGCCCATGGCCCGTGCGAATTTGACCGCCAGATGCCCAAGGCCGCCAATCCCGACAATGCCTACGGTTTTTCCGGGACCGATGTTCCAGTGACGCAACGGCGCATAAGTGGTGACACCGGCACACAACAACGGTGCGGCCGCTGCAGGATCGAGCCCTTCGGGCAACAGATGAACGAAGTGCTCGTCTGCCACGTACAGCTCGCAGTAGCCGCCGCGAGTCCTCGATCCGTCCACGCGGTCAGTACCATCGAAGGTCACGGTCGGAAATTCGCGGCAGTAGATTTCGTTCTCGGACAGGCACGGTTCGCAATGCCGACACGAATCGACAATGGTGCCGATCATCACCTTATCGCCGACCTTGAAGCGGCTCACCTCGGCACCGGTCTCGATCACTTCACCGACGATCTCATGACCCGGCACCAGCGGGTATTGCTGCCCCCACGCCTTCATGTAGTGAACATCGGAATGGCAAACCCCGCAAAACAGGATCTTCACCGCCACATCCTTGGGTCGCGGCGCCCGCCGCTCGAAGCTCCACGGCACCATCGGGCCGCCCTTTTGCAGTGCTGCGTAAGCCTTGATGATGCGTGCGCCGTTACCCGCTGGAATATTGCTCATTGCCTGACCCTCATCTGCGGCTTTACAATTTGGTAATTCTGTAAAGACATTAACACCTTTACACTTATCGTCAACTGTAAAATATCAATCAGGAATGCTGCCCATCATGGACACCAAGGAAGACCGCATCGTCGCAGCCGCCTTCGAGCTGTTCCTGCGCCACGGTTACCGCAAGGTCAGCATGAGCGATATCAGCGAAGCGGCGCAGATGTCGCGCCCGTCGCTGTACGCCTCGTTCGCCAACAAGGAAGCGATCCTCGCCGAACTGGTGCGTCGCCAAAAGGAACGCAACCTGTCTGAAACCAGCGCCCGACTGCACCATGTCAGCGGCTTGCAGGCGCAGTTGAGTTGCGTGTTCGACATCTGGCTGATCGAACCGGTGGCTACGGTCATCGACTCAAAAAACGCCACCGAACTGCTGGCTAACTGCGCCGAATTCGCACCGCAAGCGCTGGCCGATTTGTATCAGGCGCTGGAGCAGCAACTGATCGCAGTACTGCAACCGCATGTGAGCGAGCAATCGTTGCTGCCAGCCGCGAACATCGCGCGAATCCTGCGCCTGGCCTCCGGCGGAATCAAAGCCGCCACCGACAACCTTGAAGAGCTGCAGCGCATGGTCGATGGCTTGTTGCTGATGGCCGTCACCACCATGACCGGGCGTCCTGAAATCTGACGGAAAAAGCCGCGACATTTCCCACGACATTTGCAGCACACTCGTACTAAGCTCTGCGCCTCAATTGTTCAAGGACGATCCATGAAGCGCATCGCCGCTTGCCTGCTGTCATTACTGGCTTTCAATTCGTTCGCCAGTGAGCTGCGCATGCTCACCGACAATCATCCGCCCCTGCATTTTCAGCAAGGCAATGAGCTGGTGGGATTTGGCGTGGACGTGGTGCGAGCGTTGGCGCAACAGACCGGCGACACGGTGCAACTGCAACAGGTCCCCCTGCTGCGCGCCTTGCACATGGCCAGCACCGAAGCCGATACCGCCGTATTTACCGTACTGCGCAACCGCGAGCGCGATGAGCGCTATCAGTGGGTCGGCCCGCTGCTGGAAGTGGAAACCGCGCTGTATGCCGCCGACAACAAACAGCCGCCAGTGAGCAACTTGCAGCAGGCTGAAAGCCAGGGCCGCATCGTGGTACCGCGCAAGTGGCTGGCTTATGACTACCTGCAAAAGCAGGGTTTCAACAATCTGTACGGCGTCGAAACCCCGGAGCAAATGATGCGCCTGTTAAGCCTGGGCCGCGCCGACTTCGTGGTGTCCGACACCTTGTCCTACGCCGCCCTGGCACGGGAAGAAGGCCTGTCGCCCAGCCAATTGCATTATCAGATGCCGTTGATGAAACAGGGTACCTACATTGCCTTTTCACCCCGCACCGATGTCGCCCAGGTAGCACGTTGGCAGCAGGCGCTGGAGGAGATGAGCAAGGACGGGCGGCTAGAGAAGATTCGGGAGCGCTGGTTGGCGGATAGCAAGCCGAATTGAGGATATTTCGAGAGAAACACCTTCCGGGTGGGAACCGGCTTGCTCGCGAAAGCGGTGGATCAGTCAACATAGATGTCACCTGACACGACGTCTTCGCGAGCAAGCCCGCTCCCACAGGGATTACGCATGATTTTCATGAATCACCGCAAGCCCGTCTAGCTCACCAACCTCGCCGCCAACGCCTTCGCCTGACTACAAACCTCAGTCACCGCCGTACTCTCCCACCATATCCCGCGCAACGGCGGGCCCATGGCGAACAGGCGCTGAGCCGCCTGGCCATCCGCCGCCAAGACGGCACCATCCGCCTGCGCCGCAATGCCCAGCGCCAGCGGCCCCGGTTTGATCAGGCCGCGGGCCAGCAGCTGTTGCGGCAGTGGCCGGGCGACCCGGCGCCAGTCGTATTCGATGCCGCTGGAGTTGATCAATGCCGCACCGCTGACCACCACCGTTTCAACCTCGCCACGACGACGGATGCGAATGCGTACGGCGCCGTTCGAAGCAGGCTCCAGCCCTTTGAACGAGGCCGCCTGAATCCGCAATCGCCCCTCCCCGTGCAACAGCTCTATCAGCTCGGCACTGAGCGGCGGCGAGCGGTGGTGATGACTTTCCCACCAAGGTCGGACGTGGCGCACGAACTGGCGGCGCTGCGCATCGGTTGCCTGGCTCCACAACCGGCCGACATGCGCGCGTACGGTGTCCAGCGGTGCCTGCCAATCGACGCCCTGGGCGATGGCGTCCCGGCAATGCCGGCGCAACTCGCGGACCAACTGGCGCGGTGTGCGCAGGCTGTGATCGGCATCGAGAAAGTCCGCCCAGGCGGGCGGCTGTCGACGCCGCTGCGGCAAAAGTCCGTGACGGGAAAACACTTCGATCGGCCCACGATGCCCAGCCTGTTCCAGCGACACTACGGCATCGACCATGGTCAACCCCGAGCCGATGATCAGTACCGTCGATTGCGGGTCGAGCTGGCGCATGGCAGCGACATCCCACGGGTCGAGGGCTGCGGCGTTCAAGCCGCTGGACTCGGTTTGCGGCGTTCGCGCAGCCGGGAACAGCCCCGTGGCCAGTACCGCGTACGCCCCCTGCAAACGCTGGCCGTCGCTCAGCGTCAGCAACACCGAATCGTCTCGGGTTTGCAGATCAACCACTTCGGCCCGAACGTGTTCAACCGTCGAACCTTGCAAGGTGCCAGCCACCTGCGCTTCGGCCAAACGTTGCTGCACGTACACGCCGAACAGCCCACGCGGCGGGAACAGCTGACTGACTGGCACATGCTGCTGATCCGATTCCGGCCAGCCGCCTGCCGTGATGTGGTCGGTGAGCCATTGGGTCAGATCATCAGCGTTGTCCGGGTCGACGCTCATCCGCGCCGCATTGCCGTTCAGCGTATGGCCCAGTTCCACCGCGCTGTACGCTTCGCCACGACCCAGTTCGGCGCGCGGCTCGATCACCAGCATCGAGCGTTTGCCTGGCAGGCGTAACAACTGCGCCGCCAGCATCGTGCCGCTGAGGCCGCCGCCGACGATCAGAATATCTGCGTGACGGATGGCGTCGGTCGCCTGTCCGCTTGAGGTTTCGCTCATGCCGTTCTCATTGATCAGTTTTACCCAGGTAGAAATCATGACGATCGCCCCGCGCCAGCAACTCGTCGGCGCTACCGGACAACACCACACGGCCGGTGTCGAGCACATAGGCGGTTGAGGCGTACTTCAGCGCTACGTTGATGTTTTGCTCGGCAATCAGAAAACTCACCTGCTCTTCGCGATTGAGTTGCGCAATGATTTCGAAAATCTCCTGCGCGATGATCGGCGCCAATCCCATCGAAGGCTCATCGAGCAAGACCAGGGTCGGCCGGGTCATCAGCGCCCGGCCAATGGCGACCATCTGCTGCTCGCCCCCCGACGTCAGCCCGGCCTGAGTCTTGCGTTTGGTTTTCAGGCGCGCAAGCCAAGCGTAGACCTGCTCGAGGTCCCATGCTAGCTCCTGACGACTCAAGCCCCGGACAAACCCGCCGCTGCGCAGGTTGTCCTCGACCGTCAATTGCGCGAACACATGTCTCCCTTCCAGCACATGGACCATGCCCTGACGCACCCGCACGCCGTATCGTGCCCCAGAAACTCGATCACGCCGCGACTGACCTGCGCCCGCCCGGCCCGTACCAACCCGGAAATCGCCTTGAGCGTGGCGCTATTGCCCACACCGTTAGGCCCGATCAGCGCGCAGATCTCGCCCCGGCGAACGTCGAACGACAGTTCGTTGATCGCCTTGACGCCTTTGAACGACAGGGAAATGCCACTGACTTGCAGGATGGAATCGGTCGAGCTCATGCCATGTCCCGTTTGAATTCGGTCAGCCAGGTCGGCGTGGGTTGAGCATCGACGGCGCGAGTGGCTTGCCAGATGAAATGCAGGTTGTGAAAACCCAGCAGTCGGCGAACGCGGTGCTTGATCAGCCGTTGCAGGCCCTTTTGCGGGTGGGCGATGGCCCAGTCGCAGAGCCGTCGGCGCCAGGTGCCTGATGGCGCGAGACGGCTTTCGATTTCATCGTCCAGCAGCTTCAGACGCTCAGCGGAAAGCAATAGCCCGGACGGCGCCACTTCCCGGCGATCACGACTGGCACTGCCGGGGCTTTCCGGGAACGCCAGCGCGTGGCCGCTGTTCAGCCACTGCTCCAGTAACACCGTCAGGCCATGTTGCCATTGGGTGCTTTCTTCGCACCACAGTTGCGCGCTTTGGCTCCAGCGTTTGAGGCGTTCCGGGGATTCGGAGGGGCCGAGCAAGGCGCTGAAATCGAGCAGCGACTGGTGCTGATTGATCCACAATTGCCGGGTCTGCCTTCCGGCTACGAAGGCGTGAGTTGGACGGCTGCGCCACAAGGCTTGGTGCAGCGCTTCGGGCGCGAGGTTGTCTGGCAGTGTCAGCAACGTGCCGCCAATCTGCTGGGCCGCGAGTGCCAGCAGCAACAGGTTCGGTTCGAAGGCACCGCTCAGGGCCAGCCGCGAATCCCCGGTAAATCCCTGTTGGCGCAGACCGTCAGCCAGACGCTCGACATCGCGTAGCACATCGATCCAACGCCAGACAAACCACTGGCCATGCCGCTTGTGCCGCAGCGCCGCCTGCAACGGGCTGACCTGCGCCCAGTGCCGTAATTGCTCCAGCGCCCTGGCCGCGGTGACCTGCCACTCGCTGGAGTCCGCGACTGGCGAACGTTTGAGTTCGTGCACACTCATGGGCTTTACCTCGGTGTCATGGGCAAAAGCATGCGGTGGTCCGCCGGGCTGAAGGGTTAATACCGTTGACTACTGTTCGCCTCGCTGCCACATGGGGATGGCTGTCGGGTCGCAGATTTGTGTTCGACACAAATCAACTGTGGGAGCGGGCTTGCTCGCGAAAGCGGTGTAACAGGCGACATCGATGCTGAATGTGCCGGCCTCTTCGCGGGCAAGCCCGTTCCCACATGGGGATGGTTGTCAGACCAAAATGTGTGTACGCCCCAATCAACTGTGGGAGCGAGCTTGCTCGCGATTCGGTCTGTCAGGCGACATCGATGCTGAATGTGCCGGCCTCTTCGCGAGCAGCCTACGCAGACACCACTTTCCTCTCCTGCTGCCGCAACCCCGCCAGATCCCGATACCCCGCCCCCGGATGAATGTCCGGCAACCGTGCCCCCGCGCCAAACAGCTTCTCGCGCAAGGTCCCCGGCGCATATTCGGTCTTGTACGCCCCGCGCTTCTGCAACTCCGGCACCAGCAGCTCCACGGCGTCGATAAAGGTTTCATGGGTCAGCGCATAGGCCAGGTTGAAACCGTCAACATCGGTGTCCTCGACCCACTCCTGCAACAAATCCGCAACCGTTTCCGGACTGCCGACAAACAACGGGCCGAAGCCGCCAATCCCCACCCAGTCCGCCAGTTCGTTGGGCGTCCAGACCTTGTTCGGGTCAGCCGTGGAGAACGCTTCCACCGCTGATTGAATGGCGTTGGTGTGCACATGCTTGAGCGGCTCATCAGGCTTGAACTGGCTGAAGTCGATACCGGTCCAGCCCGAGATCAGCGCCATCGCGCCTTCGTAGCTGACCCAGGTCTTGTATTCCTCGAACTTGGCTTTGGCCTTGGCGTCGGTCTCGCCGAGGATCACCGTTTGCAGGTTGAAGACAAGTATCTTCGACGGATCGCGCCCGGCCTCGGCGGCACGACGGCGGATGTCGGCCACGGTCTTCTTCAGCAGCACTTTGGAGGGCGCAGCGACGAACACGCACTCGGCATGCTCGGCGGCGAACTGCTTGCCGCGACTCGATGCCCCGGCCTGATACAGCACGGGCGTGCGTTGCGGCGACGGTTCGCAGAGATGAATGCCCGGCACCTGGAAATGTTTTCCGACGTGTCGAATCTCATGGATCTTGCTCGGGTCGCTGAAGATTCGCCGCTCGCGATCGCGCAGGACCGCGCCCTCTTCCCAGCTGCCTTCCCAGAGCTTGTAGCAGACCTCCAGATACTCTTCGGCGAAGTCATAACGGGCGTCGTGTTCCGTCTGGTTTTTCTGCCCGAGGTTCTTCGCGCCGCTCTCCAGATACGAAGTGACGATGTTCCAGCCGGCGCGGCCCCTGGTCAGGTGATCGAGGGTCGACAGGCGACGGGCGAACGGATACGGATGCTCGAACGACAGCGACGCAGTCAGGCCGAAACCCAGGTGCTCGGTGACCAGCGCCATCGGCGGGATCAGTTGCAGCGGGTCGTTGACCGGCACCTGCGCCGCCTGACGAATCGCCGCGTCACCATTGCCGTTGTAGACGTCGTAGATGCCCAGCACGTCGGCAATGAACAGACCGTCGAACTTGCCGCGCTCAAGAATTTTCGCCAGATCGGTCCAGTATTCCAGGTCCTTGTATTGCCACGAGCGATCACGCGGATGGGCCCAGAGCCCCGGCGACTGGTGCCCGACGCAGTTCATGTCAAAAGCGTTGAGACGAATTTCACGGGCCATCAAACGGCACTCTCTATAGCTGACGGGTGAATGCCGTTGAGGCGAAAATTGCCAATCAGATGGAGTTTCCAGCGCAATGGGGCGTGGAGTGAGCCGGGCAACACGGTGCGCTGGCCGGAGAGTTCGAATTCAGCGTTGCTCACGGCGTTCAACGCATCGGCGCTGGCCAGCTGCGATTCGGCGACTGCGATGCTGATCTCGGTGGCGTCTTCACTGCTGTTCAAAAAATCGTCGGCGCGTTCTAGCAACGCGGCGGCAACTTCGATGCGAATGTGCAGGTCGCCGAAACGGCTGATGACAAAGGGATCATTCGCAGTCTTGGCCTGACGAACGAAACGCAAGGTCGTGTCGAACAGGCTGCGGGCGTTGTGCAGGTCGAGCTGCGCCTGGGTCAATGGCTGGCCAGGCGGTTGGGTCAATGCGTTCATGGTGGGCTCCTCAGTTCCAGGCGTGGCGCGCGGGCTTGACGCCGTTGAGCAGGTAGTTGCCGATCAGGTGATATTTCCAGCGCGCCGGGTCGTGCAGGGTGTGGGTGCGAGCGTTGCGCCAGTGGCGGTCGAGGTTGTATTTGCCGAGCACCGAGCGCGTGCCGGCCAGTTCGAACAGTTTGCTGCTGGCGAGCAAGGCGATTTCGGCAGACAGCACCTTGGCCTGGGCGACCACCACCGATGCGCGGGCCACGGTGTCTTCGCCGGGATTGAGCAATGCGGCATCGATGGCCTGGCCGGCCTTCCTCAGGATCGCTTCGGTGCCGTGGACGCGCCATTCAAGGTCGCCAATCGCGGCAATGCTGAACGGATCTTGCCAGCCGTGATCCTGGCCGCTGTCGATCCACGGTCGAGCCTCTCGGGCATAGCGCTTGGTTTCTTCGAGGGCGCCGAGGGCGATGCCGGTGTCCACGGCGGCCTGGATGATTTGCGAGATCGGGCCGTCGGCGGTGGGTACGTCGAACGCTCTATGCGCCGGGATCACTGCGCTGAGCGGCACCTTGACGGCCTTGAGTGTCACGCCGCCGCTGGCCGTGGTGCGCTGGCCGAAGCCGTCCCAACTGTCGATCACCGTCAGGCCGGGATTGTCGCGTTCGATGAAAGCGATGAAGGCCTTGTTGTCTTCATCAACCGCCACCGCCGGCACGATGTGCGCGAACAGCGCCCCGGTGCAGTAGAACTTCTCGCCGTCGATTTGCGCGCTGTCTTTGTCGAAGCGGATACGGGTTTCGAAGGCGCCGGCGTTTTTGCTTTTCGATTCGGAGAAGGCGTTGCCGAAACGATGGCCTTGCAGGACTTTGCCGAAGTAGTAGCGCTTCTGCGCTTCAGTGGCGGTTTGCAGCAGGATGTCGAGCACGCCGAGGTGGTTTTGCGGGATCTGGCCGAGGGACGAATCGGCGGCGGAAATGATCTTGATCACTTCGGCGACCGTCACATAAGACACGCCGGCGCCGCCGTATTCCTTGGGTATGGTGATGCCCCACAGGCCGCTGGCGGAGAACTCGTCAAGCTCAACGACCGGCAAGCGCCGCTCGCGATCACGGGCACTGGCCTCGACGGCAAAGCGCGCGGCGAGTCTGTGTGCCACGGCGATGGCTTCCGCGTCCGAGCGGATTACATGGGCGGTAACAGGTGAGGTTGTCATGGGCCGACTCCGTGGTTCCGGGTGAATGCCCAGAACTTTTGCAGGAGTCGTGCCTAAAATTAAATCTCTTTAATTTCAACAAGTTGAAAGATATTTAAAGAATTACTGATCACTTGATTGCAGCAAAATGTCGATCTGCTGTTGGCCGGCAAACAGTTAGATCACCACGTTACGCACGAACCGCGTCGCCACCGGCCCATCGTTGCGATAAGTGTGGGGCTGGTTGCTGGCGAACATGAAGAACTCGCCGGCAGCGATCAGCTGCGGTGTGTCGCCCAGCATCAGCGTCAGGCAGCCTTCGAACACATACAACTGCTCACTCCAGCCGTCGGCATCCGCTTGCGAGGGGTAAATCTCCCCCGGTTGCAGGCACCACTCCCACTGCTCCACTTCCCGGGTGGCGGTGGCTTTGGAGAGCAGCACGGCTTTACTGCCGGGGATCGTCCCGGCCCACGCCAATTCGTTGATGCGGCTCGGATCACGCGCGTCCGGGGCCTGGATCAAGTCACTGAACGCCACATCCAGCGCTTCGGCGACGCGGTCGAGGGTGGTCAGGCTGACGTTCTTTTCGCCGGCCTCGATGGCCACCAGCATGCGGCGGCTGACCCCGGACTTTTCCGCCAGGGCGGCCTGGCTCATGTCCGCCGCATGGCGCAAGCGCCGAACGTTCTGGCTGACGTGCTGGAGAACCGAAGCCCGCGGGTTGGAATCTTTGTGCACTATATTGCTCACTTGGTGGGATTGGGCAGTATACTGCGCAACATTGGGCGCATTGTGCGGCCCCCTCAAGTAGTGCGCAAGGTCATGACGTCGGTGAACTCCCCCTCCCGTTTTTCGCGATTCAGCAAGGCCGAGTGCGTGCTGGTGGTTATCACCATGGTCTGGGGCGGGACGTTCCTGCTGGTTCAGCATGCAATGACCGTCAGCGGCCCGATGTTTTTCGTCGGCCTGCGCTTTGCCGCTGCCGCCAGCATCGTCGCGCTATTCTCCTGGCGGCATCTGCGGGAGCTGACCCTGTTCGAACTCAAGGCCGGGTCTTTCATCGGCGTGGCAATCATGCTCGGTTACGGCTTGCAGACCGTGGGCTTGCAGAGCATTCCCAGCAGCCAGTCGGCGTTCATCACCGCACTGTACGTGCCCTTTGTGCCGTTGCTGCAATGGCTGGTATTAGGGCGCCGGCCGGGGTTGATGCCGAGCATCGGCATCATGCTGGCGTTTACCGGACTGATGTTGCTGTCCGGGCCTGCCGGGGCTTCGCTGGATTTCAGTCCGGGAGAAATCGCCACGTTGATCAGCGCCATCGCGATTGCGGCGGAAATCATTTTGATCAGCACCTATGCCGGTCAGGTCGATGTGCGCCGGGTGACGGTGGTGCAACTGGCCGTCACTTCCGTGTTGTCGTTCCTGCTGGTGGTGCCGACACAGGAAGTGATTCCAGACTTTTCATGGTTGCTGTTGTGCAGCGCTTTGGGGCTGGGCGCAGCGAGTGCAGCGATTCAGGTGGCGATGAACTGGGCGCAGAAAAGTGTTTCACCGACCCGGGCCACGTTGATTTATGCCGGTGAACCGGTCTGGGCCGGGATCGCCGGGCGGCTGGCCGGGGAACGGCTGCCAGCGATTGCATTGCTCGGGGCCGGGTTGATTGTGGCGGCGGTGATTGTCAGTGAGTTGAAGACCAAGGGGAAAGTGGTGACAACTGAAGAAGAACTGGAGCGCGAAATCCAGCAGTGAAACCCGAGTTTTGCGGCGCCTGGACAATCGTATTAGCGAGCAGGCTCGCACCCACAGGGGATTGGCTGAGTACGCGAATGTTGTGTACCACGATGATCCCTTGTGGGAGCGAGCCTGCTCGCGAAGGGGCCGACCCTGCTGAAATCATTCGCGCTGAAACAATGATAAACAAACAAATCCTGCTTACCTTGTAGGATCCTGCCACAGGTTGCCGTTTGGTGATCCTGATTCCGGCACGTATGATGCATCACAAACTTCCGCAGATTAGAAGCCTATGTCCCTGATAGTTCTACTGCTTCTGCCTTTTATCGGCAGCTGTCTGGCGGCTTTGCTGCCTCACAACGCGCGTAACACCGAATCGCTGCTGGCGGGTCTGGTCGCCTTGATCGGCACTGTCCAGGTCGCCCTCCTGTACCCGCAAATCGCCCATGGCGGCGTGATCCGCGAAGAATTTTTCTGGCTGCCCAGCCTGGGCCTGAACTTTGTCCTGCGCATGGACGGTTTCGCCTGGCTGTTCTCGATGCTGGTGCTGGGTATCGGCACGCTGGTGTCGCTGTACGCCCGTTACTACATGTCACCGGATGACCCGGTGCCACGTTTCTTCGCATTTTTCCTGGCGTTCATGGGCGCCATGCTCGGGCTGGTGATTTCCGGCAACCTGATCCAGATCGTGTTCTTCTGGGAGCTGACCAGCCTCTTTTCCTTCCTGTTGATCGGCTACTGGCACCACCGCTCCGATGCACGCCGGGGCGCCTATATGGCGCTGATGGTCACGGGGGCCGGCGGACTGTGCCTGCTGGCGGGGGTCATGCTGCTCGGCCATGTCGTCGGCAGCTATGACCTGGACAAGGTCCTGGCCGCCGGCGATCTGATTCGTGCACATGCCCTCTACCCCATCCTGTTACCCGTGATCCTGATCGGCGCCTTGAGCAAAAGCGCACAGTTCCCCTTTCACTTCTGGCTGCCGCACGCGATGGCGGCGCCGACCCCGGTTTCGGCTTATCTGCACTCGGCGACCATGGTCAAGGCCGGGGTCTTTCTGCTGGCGCGGCTATGGCCGTCGCTGTCCGGCAGTGAAGAATGGTTCTATATCGTCAGCGGCGCCGGCGCTTGCACGCTGTTGCTCGGCGCGTATTGCGCGATGTTCCAGAACGACCTCAAGGGCCTGCTGGCCTATTCGACCATCAGCCACCTGGGCCTGATCACACTGCTGCTGGGCCTGAACAGCCCCCTGGCCGCGGTGGCCGCGGTGTTCCACATTCTCAACCACGCCACCTTCAAGGCCTCGCTGTTCATGGCCGCCGGGATCATCGACCACGAAAGCGGCACCCGGGACATCCGCAAGCTCAGCGGCCTGATCCGGCTGATTCCATTCACCGCGACGCTGGCCATGGTTGCCAGCGCCTCGATGGCGGGCGTGCCGTTGCTCAACGGCTTCCTGTCGAAAGAGATGTTCTTCGCCGAAACCGTGTTCATCAATGCCACGGCCTGGGTCGAGATGAGCCTGCCAATCATCGCCACCATCGCTGGCACCTTCAGCGTGGCCTACTCCCTGCGATTTACGGTTGATGTGTTTTTTGGCCCGACCGCCACCGACCTTCCCCACACCCCGCACGAACCACCACGCTGGATGCGCGCACCGGTGGAGTTGCTGGTGTTCACCTGCCTGATTGTCGGGATCTTCCCCGCCCAGGTGGTCGGTCCGCTGCTCGCGGCGGCGGCCCTGCCGGTGGTGGGCGGCACGTTGCCCGAGTACAGCCTGGCAATCTGGCACGGCCTGAACGCGCCGATGATCATGAGCCTGATCGCCATGTCCGGCGGCATTGTGCTCTACCTGCTGTTGCGCAAGCAGCTCAAGCGCGGGCGCTTCAAGTACCCGCCGATCATTGGCCTGTTCAACGGCAAACGCCTGTTCGAGCGCAGCCTGGTGATCATGATGCGTCTGGCACGACGTCTGGAGCGACGAATCAGCACCAGGCGCCTGCAAACCCAATTGTTCCTGATGGTGCTTGCCGCCGTTCTGGCCGGCTTGATCCCGATGCTGCACAGCAGCCTGAGCTGGGGCGACCGACCGAAAATTCCGGGCTCCATCGTATTCGTCACCCTGTGGCTGCTGGCGATTGCCTGTGCCCTCGGCGCGGCGTGGCAGGCCAAGTATCACCGGCTCGCGGCCCTGACCATGGTCAGCGTTTGTGGCCTGATGACCTGCGTGACCTTCGTCTGGTTCTCGGCGCCGGACCTGGCATTGACGCAGTTGGTGGTCGAAGTGGTGACCACCGTGCTGATCCTGCTGGGCCTGCGCTGGTTGCCACGGCGGATCGAAGAAGTCTCGCCACTGCCCAGCAGCCGACGCAAGGCTCGGGTTCGTCGTCTTCGCGACTTGCTGCTGTCGAGTGCGGTAGGTGGCGGCATGGCGCTGCTGTCCTACGCGATGCTGACGCGTCAGACGCCGAACGACATTTCCTCGTTCTACCTCAGTCGTGCCCTGCCCGAAGGCGGCGGCAGCAACGTGGTCAACGTGATGCTGGTGGACTTTCGTGGCTTCGACACCCTCGGTGAAATCACCGTTCTGGTGGCCGTGGCCCTGACCGTATTCGCCCTGTTGCGCCGCTTCCGCCCACCGAAAGAAAGCCTGCAATTGCCAGCCCAGCAGCGCTTGCTCGCGCCGGACGTGGTGACCGACCTGGTCAACCCGCGTCACGCCAGCGACACCGCGCTGGGCTTCATGATGGTGCCGGCAGTGCTGGTGCGCTTGCTGCTGCCGATTGCGCTGGTGGTGTCGTTCTACCTGTTCATGCGCGGCCATAACCAACCGGGTGGCGGTTTCGTCGCCGGGCTGGTGATGTCGGTGGCGTTCATCCTGCAATACATGGTCGCCGGCACCCAGTGGGTCGAGGCGCAAATGAGCCTGCGGCCACTGCGCTGGATGGGTACCGGCCTGCTGTTTGCCACCGTCACCGGGCTCGGCGCCATGGCGGTCGGTTATCCGTTCCTGACCACCCATACCTGGCACTTTGCAATGCCGGTACTGGGCGACATACACATTGCCAGCGCGCTGTTCTTCGACATCGGCGTGTACGCTGTGGTGGTCGGTTCGACGCTGTTGATCCTCACCGCCCTCGCCCACCAATCGGTTCGTGGTCACAAAACTGCGGCCCTGCCCAAATCCGTTGCCGCCAAGGGAGCCGTCTGATGGAAGAAGTCATCGCAATCGCCATCGGCGTCCTCGCCGCATCCGGCGTGTGGCTGGTGCTGCGGCCACGGACGTTCCAGGTGGTCATGGGCCTGTGCCTGCTGTCCTACGGCGTCAATCTGTTCATCTTCAGCATGGGCAGCCTGTTCATCGGCAAGGAACCGATCATCAAGGACAGCGTGCCCCAGGATTTGCTGCACTACACCGATCCACTGCCGCAAGCACTGGTGCTGACAGCCATCGTGATCAGCTTTGCCATGACCGCGCTGTTTCTGGTGGTGCTGCTGGCGTCCCGGGGCCTGACCGGCACTGACCATGTGGACGGCCGGGAGCCTAAAGAATGATGGCCATGACTCACCTGATTGCCGCCCCGATCCTGCTGCCGCTGCTGACCGCCGCGATCATGTTGATGCTGGGCGAAAAACACCGCCCGCTGAAAGCCCGCATCAACCTGTTCTCCAGCCTGCTGGGGCTGGGCATTTCCGTGCTGTTGTTGCAATGGACGCAATCCACCGGCGTTCCCGGCTCCATCGGCGTGTACCTGCCGGGCAACTGGCAAGTGCCATTCGGCATTGTGCTGGTGGTCGATCGCCTGTCGGCGCTGATGCTGGTGCTGACCGGGATCATTGGCGTCAGCGCCCTGCTGTTCGCCATGGCCCGCTGGGACGGCGCCGGTTCGAGCTTCCACGCGTTGTTCCAGATTCAGCTGATGGGCCTGTACGGCGCCTTCCTGACCGCCGACCTGTTCAACCTGTTCGTGTTCTTTGAAGTGTTGCTGGCCGCTTCCTATGGCTTGATGCTCCACGGTTCGGGGCGGGCGCGGGTGTCATCGGGGCTGCATTACATCTCGATCAACCTGCTGGCCTCGTCGCTGTTTCTGATCGGCGCGGCGCTGATCTATGGCGTGACGGGCACGCTGAACATGGCGGACCTGGCGCTGAAGATCCCGCTGGTGCCGGAGGCCGACCGAGGTTTGTTGCACGCCGGCGCGGCGATTCTGGCGGTGGCGTTCCTGGCCAAGGCCGGGATGTGGCCGCTGAACTTCTGGTTGGTGCCGGCCTACTCTTCGGCCAGCGCGCCGGTGGCGGCAATGTTCGCGATCATGACCAAGGTTGGCATCTACACCTTGCTGCGCCTGTGGACACTGCTGTTCTCGGGCCAGGCCGGAGCGTCGGCTTACTTTGGGGGTGACTGGCTGATCTACGGCGGCATGGCGACCATCATCTGCGCAGCCGTGGCGATCCTGGCCGCACAACGCCTGGAGCGCATGGCCAGCCTGAGCATCCTGGTGTCGGCGGGGATTCTGCTGTCAGCCATCGGTTTCGCCCAGCCGAACCTGATCGGCGCGGCGCTGTTCTATCTAGTCAGCTCGACCCTGGCCCTGAGCGCACTGTTCCTGCTGGCCGAACTGATCGAGCGCTCGCGCTCGGCCAACGAAATGCCGCTGTACGATGAAGAATTGATGCCACGCCCGATGGAGTCGCTGCAACCGCCCAAGGGCATCAACCTCGATGACGAGCAGAAAGCCGTGGTCGGTCAGGTGATTCCCTGGACCATGGCGTTCCTCGGCTTGAGTTTCATTGCCTGCGCGTTGTTGATCATCGGCATGCCGCCGCTGTCGGGGTTCATTGGCAAACTCGGCTTGCTTCACGCCTTGCTCAACCCGCTGGGGCTGGGCAACAGCGGCGACATTCCCGTCTCGAATGCGGCGTGGGCGCTGCTGGCGTTGCTGATCCTGTCGGGGCTGGCGTCGTTGATTGCCTTCTCGCGCATGGGCATCCAGCGCTTCTGGACCCCGCAGGAACGGCCATCACCTGCACTGCGGCGTCTGGAATGTGTGCCGATTTTCGCACTGCTGGCCCTGAGTATCCTGCTGACCTTCAAGGCCGAGCCGCTGTTACGCTATACCCAGGCTGCCGCCGAGTCCCTGAACAACCCTGAACGCTATGTAATGGCGGTACTCGGCACCCGCGCCGTACCGAGCCCCGAGGCCCGTGCGGCGATGCTGGAGGTGCAACCATGAAGCGACTGTTTCCGGCACCTTGGTTGTCGCTGGCGTTGTGGCTGCTGTGGCTGGTGCTGAACCTGTCGATCAGCCCCGGCAACCTGCTGCTGGGCGCCGCGCTGGGTTTCTGCGCACCGCTGATGATGCGCAAGCTGCGACCGCTGCCGATCCGTATTCGCCGACCGGGGACGATTCTGCGGTTGTTCTTTCTGGTCGGGCGCGACGTTGTGGTGTCCAACCTGAGCGTGGCCTGGGGCGTACTCAATGCCGGGCGCCGGGCGCCTCGCTCGCACTTCGTCAAGGTGCCGCTGGACTTGCGCGACGCCAACGGTCTGGCTGCGCTGTCGATGATTTGCACGGTGGTACCCGGCACCGTCTGGTCGGAACTGGCGCTGGATCGCAGCATCCTGCTGCTGCACGTTTTCGATCTGGATGACGAGTTGACGTTTATCCAGCACTTCAAGACGACCTACGAGCGTCCCCTGATGGAGATCTTCGAATGAGCGACTTGCTGTCGAACGCGATCCTGTTGAGCCTTTTCATCTTTTCATTGGCGATGGTACTGACCCTGGTTCGCCTGTTCCGGGGGCCATCGGCACAGGACCGGGTTCTGGCGCTGGATTACTTGTACATCATCGCCATGCTGATGATGCTGACACTGGGCATCCGTTATGCCAGTGACACCTATTTCGAGGCGGCGCTGCTGATTGCGTTGTTCGGCTTCGTCGGGTCGTTTGCCCTGGCCAAATTCCTGCTGCGTGGCGAGGTGATCGAATGAATGGCGGACTGTCTTTGTGGGTTGAAATACCAGTGGCGATCCTGCTGGTGCTCAGCAGCCTGTTTGCATTGATCGGCGCGGTCGGGTTGCTGCGGATGAAGGATTATTTTCAGCGCATGCACCCGCCAGCATTGGCTTCAACGCTGGGTGCGTGGTGTGTGGCATTGGCGTCGATCATTTACTTTTCGGCGCTTAAATCCGCGCCGGTGCTGCATGCCTGGCTGATTCCGATTCTGCTGGCGATCACGGTACCGGTAACCACGTTGCTGCTGGCGCGGGCGGCACTGTTTCGCAAGCGCATGGCCGGGGATGATGTGCCGGCTGAGGTGAGTAGCCGGCGGACTGAGAACGGAAGCTGACTTCAAGCATTTATGTTGAATGTACCGGCCTCTTCGCGAGCAGGCTCGCTCCCACATTGGATCTTCATTGATCTCACGACTTCTGTGGGAGCGAGCCTGCTCGCGAAGGCGATAGCCAAGTCACCTCAGATCCAGGCCACTGCCAACAGCCCCGCTCCCAACACCACACACAACGGCGAATAAGCCCAAGTGTCGAGCCGGGCAAACCGCGAATTCTTGACCTGCTTGAAAAACCCCACCAGATTCGAATCACCGATGGCGCGGGCGAACATCAGCATCGCGATGGCGCTGATGACCCATTGCAGTGACCAGTGCTGCACCGTCGGCAGATACAGCCCGACACGCAGGCACACCAGCATCGCTATCAGCAACAACCCCACCGCCACCAGCAGCGTGGCAAACCCCGACGGCTTGAACGCCGGCCTGGATTCCCCACCCTCTTCTGCGGGCACCCGCGGCACCGCCGCTTCGCTGCCCCACTTGCCTCCCGCCGCCCAGTACAGGTGCACCAGGCTAATCAACAGGAAGATTGCAGCAATCCATTGCGCGACCAGTACATTCATCGTCAAGCATCCAGTGTGAAATGTTGCGGCAGGATGAACTTCCTTGAACAATTTTGTAAGGGCAAATTGTATCGACGGTGATAAAGTGCCGCTCCATGAAATTCGCCCGAACCGATCGCACGCTCATTGCCTGGATGCTCTACTGCTGCGTCCTGTTCAATGTGTTCGCCTGCAGCATCGGTCACGGGCAAATGGTCGGCCAGCAACTTAACGGTATCGGCGGCCAGTTCTGTACGCTAGACCCGACCACCCAGGCGCCCGCCGCCGCCAACACCTCCGAAGAAAAGCTGCCGACCCTGTCCAAGGCCTTCGGCTGCCCGCTGTGCTCCACAGGCGGCATGGGGCCGGCGTTCAATTCCAGCCTGACCCTGGTCATTCTTCCCGAGCAACACAGCCCGCCCGTGGCCGTCGTTGCCGATATCGACCTCCCTGCCCGTTATACCTGGCCGACCGCCAACCCTCGCGCCCCGCCGTTCGCCTGAATTTGTGCCGCTATCGACCAGCTCACTGCGCCAACGCGCGGCGTTCGCCTGTGCGCTGTTTCCTAGTCAAGTATTCAGGATTCAACAACGATGAAACGTATTCCTTTGCTGGCGAGCCTTTGCGGCTGCCTGTCTTTTAACGCCTGGGCGCAATCCGGCGTCGAGCTCGCGCCAATCACCATCGACGGCGAATCTGTCAGCGAGCCCGGCCTGAGCCTGGACCAATCCAGCGGCATGGCCTCGCGCCTGGGCTTGAGCATGCGGGAAACGCCAGCCTCGGTGGCCGTGGCCAACCGCAGCGATATCGAACGTCATGGTGCGCAAAACTTCCAGGATGCCGCCAATACCTTGCCAGGGGTGAATGCCAGCGCCCCACCGGGCTTCGGTGGATTCATCTCCTATCGCGGCTTCACCAGCAGCCAGATCACCCAGATGTTTAACGGTATCAATGTCTCCGGCGGCCTCGCGAGGCCGGTAGATGCGTGGATTTATGACCGGGTGGAACTGGTGGGCGGCCCGTCATCGCTGATCAACGGTGCAGGCTCGGTGGGCGGCTCATTGAACTACGTAACAAAACTGGCCACCCGCGAAGAGCAGGCTGCCGAGGGTCGCGTCAGCTATGGCAGCTACGACACCACCGAAACCGCGTTCGGCCTCAACCACGCCCTGAGCGAAGCCGGCGCCGATGTGCAGCACTATGCGCGACTGGACGTGAGCCACAACACCAGCAACGGCTACATTGACCGCCAGGAACGCGATGCCTGGAGCGTGGCGTTCTCATTGCTCAGCGATTTGACGCCCAATCTTTCCCACACCCTGGCCCTCGAATATCAGGATGAACACGAGGACAGTCCGTACTGGGGCACGCCCGTGCTCAACCCCAAGGCCGGTGAACTGAAGATCGACCGGCACAATCGCTTCAACAATTACAACGTCGCCGACGGGCGCTATGAGCAGCGCACGATCTGGCTGCGCTCGATCATCGATTACCGAATCAACGACAGCACCACGTTGCGCAATACGCTGTATCACCTCGACAGTCAGCGCGATTACCGCAACCTCGAAACCTATCAGTACAACGCCGACAACAGCGCAGTGAACCGCTCCACCGCGTATCAGGTACGGCACCAGGGCGAGCAGGACGGCAACCAGTTCGAACTGCGTCACGACAACACCCTGTTCGGTCTCGACACCACCTGGTCGGGCGGTTTCGAGTACAAGGTCAACCAGACCACCAACTCACCGCTGAACGTCAAAGGCACCAGCAGCGTCGACCCGAACCACTATCAGCCGGGCGACTTCTACGACATCCCCGGCACAAAACCAGGCTACATCAGCGACAAGACCAACTCAGTGACCACCAAGGCACTGTTCGCAGAAAACCGTCTGGCCCTGACCGACAAACTGGCGCTGCTCACTGGCTTGCGCTATGACGACATCGACCTGGACGTGACCAACCATCGCACCATCACCGCGGATAATCCGCGCCACCTCAAACGCAGCTGGGAGCCAGTGACCGGCCGGGTGGGCCTGACCTACCAGATCATTCCTGATGCCAACGTCTACGTGCAGTACAGCACGGCCGCCGAACAGCCCAACGGTACTCAAGACTTCGACGTGTCCACCGGCAAGCAATGGGAGGTCGGCAGCAAGTTCAACTACCTTGATGGCCGTGGTTCAGCGACGGTGGCGGCGTACCGGATCGAGCGCAAGGATTTTGCGGTGACCGATCCACTGGACCCCACCCAAAGCATTCCCGTGGGTCAGCAAACGTCAAAAGGCATCGAACTGGCGACGTCGTTGCGCATCACCGAGAAACTGTTGGCCGAAGGCAACGTTGCCTGGGTCGATGCGCAGTACGACGATTTCACCGAGAAAAATGCCGCAGGCGCAGTGGTATCGCGCAAGGGCAACACGCCCACCAACGTGCCGGACCGGGTCGGTAATCTGTGGCTCACCTATGATTTCGCACCGCAGTGGCAAGGCGGGGTTGATGCGCGCTACGTGGCGTCGGTGTATGCCGACAGCGCCAACACCATGACCGTGCCGTCATACACCCTCTTCGGTTCGTTTCTCAGCTATAAGGTGGATCAGCACACCACGGTCACTGGCCGGGTGCGCAACCTGACCAACGAGGTGTATGCCGAGTTTGCCCATGTATCGCCGGCTTACTACCTGGGTACGCCGCGTACGTTTGAGCTGGCGGTGCAGACGAAGTTTTAAAACATCGACTGGCTGACACCTGCCCTGTGCCGAGCAAGCTTGCTCGCCACAGGGAATACCAGGCTCCCCACGTTTACCGAAGACTGGCAGACACCTTATCCGCCACGTCCTTCGCCACCCACGCCTGCCACACATCCGGATGCGCTTTCATGAAGGCCTCGGCGGCCTCGCGTGGTGCCGTGTGTTTTTCGCTCATGTCAGCCAGGGCCTTGTTCAGCGGCCCGATCGGCAACTCAACCTTGCTGAAGAAATCGGCGATTTGCGGATACTGCTTCTGAAACGGCGCAGACACGCCAATCGACAGCTTGGACGCCAGCGAGCGGGTCGGTTTCGGATTGGGGTTGTCGGCATCGGTCAGGGTTTTCCAGGCCTCGGCATCAAATGGCGGCTCTTGCAGTTGAACCAGCTTGAAGCGACCGAGCAATGGTGTGGGTGACCAGTAATAGAACAGGATCGGCTTGCCGCGACGGATCGATGAACTGATCTCCGCATCCAGCGCCGCACCCGAGCCGCTGCGAAAATTCACAAAACTGTCGTTCAAGCCATAGGCCGTCAGTTTCTGCTTGTTGACCACTTCAGACGTCCAGCCTATGGGGCTGTTGAGGAAACGCCCCTTGCCCGGGCTTTCCGGATCACTGAACACGTCCTTGTAACGCGGCAGGTCGCTGACACTGTGCAGGTCCGGCGCCAGTGGCTTGATGCCCTTGGCCGGATCGCCCTTGATCACGTATTCGGGCACCCACCAGCCCTCGGTGGCACCTTTGACTGTATCGCCCAGACTGACGACCTTGCCTTCGGCTTCCGCCTTGACCCATACCGGACTGCGCCCTGCCCATTCCTCGCCAATAACCTGAATGTCATTGTTGGCCAGCGCGGTCTCCAGGGTGATGGTGGTGCCGGGCAAGGTGTCGGTCGGCAACCCGTACCCCTTCTCGACGATGATCCGCAGGATATCGGTGATCAGACTGCCGCTTTCCCAGTTCAGGTCGGCGAAATGTATCGGCGCCTGGGCTGGCACCTGGGCCGCAAAAACCGCCACCGGTGTTGCCAACACACCGAACGTGGCCAGGGTAGCGGCCAGCAACCGTCGAAATCCTTTCATGCCTTTGCACCTCGTGCTGTTCACAGCAATAGCAGGATGGCCTGACAGAACAGACCGCAAGCCTCTGAATACTCAGTCAACTGACTGTAGTAGAGGTTCCTGTTTTCGAGGAGTTTCGAGGGGCAGGGATTACTTTTCAGGAAGTTGCTGCAAGCACTGCAACGCCCTTCGCACCATGCTGGCGTATTCCGCCGGTTGTAACGTGTAGAGCTGCGAAGCCACCCAGGTCAGCCAGGCGCCCTGCAAAACAGCCTTTTGCGCAAACAACCGCCGGGCCTCGGCTTGGGCGCTGGCAAGGTGCTGTTCATGAAAGTCGGCGCGGCTCAGGGTCATTACTCGCTGGCCTTGAACGTCACCAGTTCGCCCTTGCGCCACTTGGCCGCCTTGGCGGTCACGGCTTTGAGGGTCTTGGTCAGGCCTTCCTGCAACTGCTGGTGGGCAGCGAACACCGTCACCACGCTATGGCCTTCCTTGAACACAATCGCGTGACCGTCGGCGGTTGTGACAAAGGCGTAATCACCCAGGCCATAAACCGTCAGTTTGATGTCACGAAACTTGATGTCCAGTTTGCCGCCTTCGCGGCTAGGCAGTACGGAGGCGCTGAAATGATCGCCGACCTTGAGTTTCAGGCCGGGTTTGTCATCCACCACCAACGCCGTTTCGGTATCGATTTCGGCAATGTAGATGCCTTCCGCGTTCTGTTCAGTGACATAGACAAAACGGGATTGAAACTGTTTAACCAACTTTGCACGCAAATCACCCAATACAAACAACGCATGCATATCAAGATTACTGACTGCCAAGGAAACATCCCCACATCTGAAAATGACGCTGCACGCACTAAAAACGCACAGCAAAAAAACGGCCATGGCGAAGGCGTTGCCGAATAAGCCGGGTCGAAAACCTGAACTGAGCAAAGCGCGAGGTGAGTGAGATTACTGGATTGTCACTCGCGCCGTCCCTCCTGAACGTCGTCAGACGTTGAAGGAAAACGCCCTTCTGGTGGCCAGAAAAGACGGACTACTAACTTTAGGGAAAAACCGCCGTAAGAAAAGCACTTTTCCGACATATTGCCCGCAAAAAATTGCTTTAGATGGGAGCAATCGCCAACCCGTGTTGGTGATTCTAGAGCAGCGATGCTCATAGAGACTACTCAAAACGACGTACGCACGTCGGTAAACCCATGAAAAGGACTTCTTATGTGCACACTGACCCACTTTGCGTCCCACCCCAACCCTTGCGCCCACCGCCCCTTGCCGCTGTTTCAACGCCACGTGATGAGCCGTGAGGCACTCTGCGTGCCGCGTTACCGGGTCGTGCTGGCGGGCATTGCCTTCTTTCATGTCAAGGAAACGTCTACTGGTCGTGTAAGAGGTTTCCGCAGCAGCCACAACGAAGCCTGCGCGCTGGCTCGCTCACTGGAGGTACGCGCCTGACACGTTGTACCTCACGCGTCCACAGGTGCGTTTCGTCACACCGACGACTTATCTCAGCCGCCGGCCTGCAACTACTGCCATACTGCCCGCCCCCATGAAACCCGTCCCCTGGGGGACGGGTTTCACCACAACCAACCATTACCAAGGGAAGGCTGCTACGTGACGGAATTTGATATTGGCGAATTTTTTATCCGCGGCGAAGCCAGAGAAGTCGAAGGCGAATTCCAGGCTGTCATCGTGATGCGCGCCAAGCCGCCCCTGACCACCGTAACCTATCACCAGGTGGAAAAGGACCGCTGGTTCAAAACCGCGGACGTGGCAACAGTCGCCGCCCAGGAAGCCGCCAAAGCCCTGAAGCTGGCCGTGGACGACGGGGCCTTGAAAGCCTGAGCAAAACTCGCCCCCTTCAAGGAACAGCCAGTGCGACCGATACAAAGGTGAGAATCCGTTTAAGAGCATCATGATGATCGACTTGAACCCACCTGCCTCCCTGGCACCGGCTCCGCAAAGCGTACGTTAC
The DNA here is from genome assembly GCF_029955235.1 of Pseudomonas fungipugnans. Lineage (NCBI taxonomy): Bacteria > Pseudomonadati > Pseudomonadota > Gammaproteobacteria > Pseudomonadales > Pseudomonadaceae > Pseudomonas > Pseudomonas fungipugnans. The sequence continues at coordinate 2,847,279 of NZ_JARBWL010000002.1, read as the reverse complement.
AGCCCGCAACCAACCGATGACGACTCGACCACTCTGAATACCGGTTTCGGATTGGCGAGCGCGCAGCCACCCGACAGCGTCGCGAAAAGCCGCGCGAAACGCATCAAACAATTGAAACAGCAGATCCAGCAACTTCAGCAGAAGTTGCGGCGAGCCAATGCCCGCCTGGGGCAGGTCAAGAATGCTCGCGCCCGCTCTGAAGCCGGGCGCGCCATCGCCATCGCCTCGGCCAGGGCGCAAGTGCTGGCCGCCAGCAGTGCATTGACGATGGCCAGCAGCGCGCTGTTTCTGGCCGAGAACAGTGTGATGGGGATGGTTGATACGTCGGCGTGATGCAATATCCGGCCAGAACCTGTCACCGAATCTGCACCTGCGCCTACAAGGACCGCGTCAATGGCACGGTAAATTCTGTCAGATCAACTTACGCTTCACCGCTTCATCCAGCGTGCTCTGGGTCAGGTGCTTGAGCAGCCCGTCGCCGCGCTCACTGAACGGCGCGCCAACCACCAGCAGGATCTGCATCCAGGTGCGGGTGTTCTCTTTCTTGACGATCTTGCCCAACACATTGCCATCATGGTCCTTGAACACGGTTTCCAGGGTGAAAGTGTTGCTGAACGTGGTCGGAATCACAAACAAGGTAAAGCCGGTCAGCCACGCACTGACCACGCTGCCCTGTTCGTTGTTGGTCAGGGTGCTGGTGACGTAAAGGCTGGAGTCCACCTTGTCGGTGGTCACATTTTTGAACTGCCCGGACTCCTTGAACGTTTCCAGCATGCTTTTTTGTATCGCATCGGTATTGCCAGGCCCGCCCGACAACTCACCGTTGAACTGATACAGGGTGCTCACGTGCAGATAGGCGCTGGGCTTGTCCTGACGGGCCTGGGCCGGTGGCCACTGATCCACCGGTGGCAAATCGTGCCGGGAGTAGGAAATGCAGCCGGTCAGGGTGCTGCTGAACAGCATCAGCAACACAACAAGGTATTTATTCATGAGCAGCCAGTTCCTTTGACGGAGTACGCAATTGTGGGGTGGCGCTGGCCAGCAGTTGCGCAACCAGGTCGCGCAATTGGGTCGAGCCAAGACGGGTGTTGAGGTAATCGGAGTTCCACATGCCGACATTCTTGTCGAGCTTGACCTGTTCGACCGAACGGGCCAGTTGTTTGCCCTGGCGGTCTTCGATGATCAGCTCACCGGCCAGATCGTACTTGTCGATGTAGATCGGTCCGTCAACCCAGATCCAAATGGTCAGCGTCAGCAAGGCGCCTGGCAGGTAAGCCGGGTGCATGGTGCGTTTGCCGGCCAGCGAGGTCAGGTTGAACTTGAGCACCACGTCGTCATCGCCGGCCTTCGCCGGGAACACCACGGTGCGCTTGAAATAGTCGCTTTTATCGACATAGCGGCTGATCTGTTCGGTCAACTGCTTGCTGCCATTGCTGCGCACATTGCTGTCCAGATTCGGCGCGGAAATCACCACGTCACTGATCTCGGCACTGCGCTGGAGTGTAGTGGGAGCGCTACTCAGAGGGTCGCCGATGGGGCCGATCGGCGTAAACGATACACAACCGGTCAGCGACAGGCCGAGGGCGATGACAGCCAGATAAACAAGACGCTTCACTGCTTACATCCTTTTGATGCGGGATCGGGGGAGCGTCGGCTCGAAGAAATCGCACAAGGGACGGGAGGATCAGCATCAGGCCGGGCACCTGCGCAGTGAACATCGATGACATCCGTGTAGTGACTCTTTGAGCGGCGGCTTGATGACGCCAGAAACGCGGCGGCATCGTAATCCGCAGAGCGCCGATAGGCAATAGCCCTTTGCCATCATTTATCGCGATTCCGCAACGCACTCCAACCCATATCGAACTCTTGGCGCGCGGCCCTCTCAGATGCAATGACACTGCACTGACGCGTGCGCAGTTGCCGCGACTCAACCAGCAAGGAGATGAAGATGGATTCGCCCACCCACGATTTGAAAGGCCTGTTCGACCAGCTCGGCCTGGACTCCAGCGACAAAGCCATCGACGATTTCATCGCCAGCCATTCCCCGCTGGCTGACGACAAGAAACTGATCGACGCCGATTTCTGGACCCCGCAACAGTCTGCGTTCCTGAAAGAACAACTGCGCGAAGATGCCGACTGGGCGCGAGTGGTCGATGAGTTGAACCTGCGCATGCACCAGGCTCATTGACCACTGTGGGAGCGAGCCTGCTGGCGAAGGCGCCATGACATTCACATCAACGCTTGTCAGACCGAGCGCTATCGCCAGCAAGCTCGCTCCCACAAAGGTTGCGCTGTTTCTTGCACACTCAGTTGCGCCAGCCAGGCAGCCCTGCATTCTTCGGCTTCATCACGACTGGCGAACGCCGTCCCCCGGCGTTCGCCATTGAGCAGCACTACCCAGCAGACACTGCGCCCCATCACCCGCAAACTGGCGGGCACGCCGCTGCCAATCATCACCGCAACATCGACTTTGCCTTGCATGCTCACCTCTCCAACTTCATTAGCTGCCTAACTATCTAGGCATAGTAATGAGTTGATTCGAGAGGAAACAGCGAGCGCTGTGCACAGCTTTGTTGCACAACACGTAACAATCAGAGGCTCAACGCGGCCCCTGCGGCTTGTAACCCAGGCGTAAACCACCCCAATGCCGGCCCTTGAGCATGATCGGCACCGACAAGTCGTGCATCAATTCGCCGGTATCGCGGGTGTAGGTTTGCAACAGTACCGGTTGCTGGTGGCTGCCACAGCGGATGCCGGTGCGGTCGGCGAATTTGCGCTTGGTGCGGCTGTGCACGGTATCGACCTGCACATCGCCGGTCAGCGGCTGGCTGAATGCGTTGTTATGCGTTGGCACATAACCCTGCTGGGTGCAGGCGATGGCGAATACCAGCCCCTCATGACGCTGCAGCAATGGTTCCTGAATCGCCGGCAGGACCTGATCGGTGTAGCGGTCGAAGCGGGTCTGGAATTTGGCCGGGCTGGTATTGGGTATCGCCTGGTAATGACGGTCAAACAGATCGTCGAGGCTGACTCGGCCCTGATCGATATCCGCTTCAAAGCGCGCCGTTATCTGACTCGCGCCTTCGCGGGCCAGGTCGTAAATCCGCTGGTGATACTCATCCAGGCCAACTTGCGCCAGACGTTCGCTGATGGTTTCGGCCTGGCCTTCCATCTGCACGGCGGTCTGGGCCAGGCGCTGGGTCTGTTGATCGCTGATCGCCAGATCGCTGCGCATCTGTTCGATGGCGTGGAACAGGCCGTCAAGTTGCTCGCGATTGGTGTCCGCGCCCCGGGCGATTTCGCCGACCTGGTTTTCCACGCCCGCCGCCAACCGGGCGATGTTGTCCAGATGCTGGCCGGTGTGTTCCACCTGCCGCACACCGATGTCCAGGTCACTGGACAGTTGGCGGATCTGCTCGACCACTTGCGCCGTATGTTGCTGGATATCGGTGACCATCTCGCCGACCTCACCGGTGGCCGACGCCGTGCGGGCCGCCAGACCCCGCACTTCATCCGCCACCACCGCGAAACCGCGCCCATATTCCCCTGCCCTGGCCGCTTCGATGGCGGCGTTGAGCGCGAGCAGATTGGTCTGGCTGGCGATGGACTGGATCACCAGCGTCACGCGCTGGATATCATCACTGCGCAGGCTCAGGGCTTCGATCAATTGGCGACTGGCACTGGCGCGCTGGCTGAGCTGGTGCATGCGTGTAATGGATTCGACCAGTTCGGTACGCCCCGCCGCGCTGCTTTGATGCGCTTCGCTGGCAGCACTCAGGGCCTCGCGACTGAGGTTCGACGTGACGCGCTCGGTGGTGATCATCACTTCGGCATTACTGACAATGCGATTGGCAGCATCGAGTTGCGATTGCAGCTTCTCGGCCAGTTGCTTGACGGCAAACGCCACGCCTGCGGCGGACAGTGCGTTATGACTGGTGGTGTAGGAAAGATCGCGGGTCAGCTCGGCAATGGCGTTGCCGTTAATCTCAGGTGTTGTGTCGGGAAGTGCTCTGGAGCGCAGGCGCGGCAGCCAGACAATCAGTACCGCCAGCGGCAGGCCAAGGTAAAGCGACCAGCCCCACACGGCCATGGCGCAGAGCAGGAGCATCAGGGCGATGCTTTGCAGGGTCGGCGTCAGCCACATGTTCTTCGGCATAAGCACTGGTGCAGGCACTGGCCCGACCAGAGATCCGTCTCTTGTCATCTTCGTCATCCCATGCAACTTCTCATTGTTGTGGCTGCATTAAACGCCACTACAACGCCATTATCCATGGTCCGTTGGTCGTGAACGTTGAAGCAGGTCAATGAAGCAGGTCAATGGAAGTGCCGGGGAATCGCGGACGGCAGAAAACAAAGATCGCAGCCTGCGCCAGCTCCTACGGGATCGGTGTAGGAGCTGGCGCAGGCTGCGATCTTTTCAAGGCACCCACATCCAGTGGGGCGCCTCGCGGAATCAGGCCTGACGCTGGTGCTTGTCGATCTGCTCGTGACGCTCTTGAGCTTCGATGCAGTACTTGGTGGTCGGGCTGATCAGCAGGCGCTTGAGGCCAATGGCCTCGCCACTGTCGTCGCACCAGCCAAAGCTGTCTTCCTTGATGCGTTCCAGAGCCTGTTCCAGCTGAGGCAGCATGCGCTGGTCGCGATCGATCGCGTTGACCAGCCAGGTGCGCTCTTCTTCAACAGAAGCCGCGTCCGCCGGATCGGCCGGGGTGTCCAGGCTTTCGATGGCGATGCGGTTCTGCTCGATGCGCTCGTGGGTTTCGACTTTCATGTTCTGCAACAGCTCGGAGAAAAAAGCATGTTGCTCGGCATTCATGTAGTCATCCGCCGGCATGGCCAGCAACTTGTCCTTTGTCATTGATATCTCTATAAAAAAACGTGCATTAAGGCGAATTAGGGAGCGTTCCGGCGGACCTCGGTCGTCCGTCGCAAGGCGCCATTTATTCCAAGCGCCACCCGGCACTCAATTTACGAGGGGCGGCAGTCTAAGGCCGACTTGAGGCCTCAGCAACTGAAAAGACAGCGAATTTGTCCGACAACGCCTGCAAAGTGCTTCATGGCAGCCTTTGGGGCGGTCATCGGAGTGCGTTTATAGCAAAGAATTCCATCCAGCGGCTTTATATAGAAGACAAACGGCTGCGCCACGCAGATCAGGCGTGGCGCATTCGACGGTTTCGAGCGGGTTCAGCGCTTGAGTTTGCGCTTGTTGCGGTACTGGTCGATGACCACCGCCACTACAATGATCAGCCCTTTGATGATGTCCTGAATGTAGGCATCGACCCCGACAAAGGTGAAACCGCTGGCCATCACCCCGAGAATCAGTGCGCCAATCACTGTTCCGGTAATCCGCCCCACTCCGCCTGCCAGGCTGGTGCCGCCGATGACCGCTGCGGCAATCGCGTCCAGCTCATAGGACATGCCCATCCCCGCCTGCCCGGTCGCGGCACGGGCCGAAGCCACCACCCCAGCCAGCCCTGCGAGCAACCCGGCGATGCTGTAGACGATCACCAGATGGCGTTTGACGTTGATCCCCGAAGTACGCGCCGCCTGCATGTTGCCGCCAATGGCATAGGTGTACTTGCCGTATTTGGTGTAGCGCAGGGCGATGTGGAAAATCACCGCCACCACCAGGAAAATCACCACCGGCATCGCGCCATGGCCGATGGCGGTGTAGGAATCGGAAAGCATGCTCACTGGCTGGCCTTCGGTGTAATAGCGCGCCAGGCCACGGGCCGAGACCATCATGCCGAGGGTGGCAATGAACGGCGGGATGCCGGTGACCGCGATAATGCTGCCGTTGATCGCCCCCGCCAGCAGCCCGATCCCAAGCCCGGCAATCACCGGAATCCACACCGGCAAATCGGTCAGCGACGGAAACACCGCCCGAGCGAAGTCCGAGGTCTGCGCCAGGCTGGCGGCAATCATCGCCGACAACGCCAGCACCGAACCGGACGACAGGTCGATGCCGGTGGTGATGATCACCTGGGTCACGCCGATGGCCAGCAGGCCGATGATCGACACCTGCAAAATCATCAGCACCAGACGCTGGGAGTTCATCAGGAAGCTCTGGTCGCGGACGATCCAGCCAAACACTTCAAAGACCAGACCGATGCCGATCAGCACCAGGAAAATACTCAACTCGGTCGGAAAGCGCCGACGATGCTTGACCGGTGCCGTTGCCGGCTTGTTTTCCAGTATCGCGTTCATAACCACTCACCCTTCTGTTGCGTCACTGGCGAGGGCCGCAGCCACCGCCGACATCAATTAGTGAACCGCGGACATGCCCGAGGCCAGTTGCATCACCCGTTCCTGGGTCGCTTCACTGCGGTCGAGGGTGCCCATCAGGTCGCCCTCGTGCATGACCATCACCCGGTCGCTCATGCCCAGCACTTCCGGCAGTTCCGAGGAAATCATGATCACCGCCATGCCTTCGCTGGCCAGGTAGGAAATGAGCCGGTAGATCTCGGCCTTGGCGCCGACGTCGATGCCACGGGTCGGTTCGTCGAGGATCAGGATGCGCGGATTGGTCATCAGCCAGCGCGCCAGCAGGGCTTTCTGTTGATTGCCGCCGGACAGGGTGTCGATGCACTGCTCCAGCGACGGGGTTTTCACCCGCAGCTTCTTGCACATGTCTTCACACAGCACCCGCAGGGCTTTCTGCTGGATGAAACCGTGACCGGCGTAATGCGGCAGCACGGCCATCTCCATGTTCTCCAGCACCGACAGGCACGGGAACAGGCCGCTGAGCTTGCGATCCTCGGTCAGCAGGGCGAAGCCCTTTTCAATGGCCATGTGCGGATCGCTGATGCGCACCACCTGGCCGTCGAGACGAATCTCGCCGCCGTCGCTGGGGGTGATGCCGAAAATCGCTTCGGCGACGTTGGTCCGCCCCGAGCCCATCAGCCCGGCAATCCCGAGAATCTCACCGGCATGCAGGTCGAACGACACGCCTTTGAAAATACCGTCCAGTTTCAGGTCGCGCACCGACAGCAACAAATCACCGATCGGCTTTTCGCGCACCGGGAACAACTGGCTCAGTTCACGCCCCACCATCATCGAAATCAGACTGTCGCCGTCCATGCTGTCGGCCCGTTGCAAGCCGATGTAGGCGCCGTCGCGGAACACCGCCACTTCATCGGCGATGGCAAACACTTCGTTCATTTTGTGGGTGATGTAGATGATGCCTTTGCCCTGACTCTTGAGGTCGGCAATGATCGAAAACAGGTGGGCGACTTCTTTGTCGGTAATCGCTGAGGTCGGTTCGTCCATGATCAGGATGTCGGAGTCGTAGGACACCGCCTTGGCGATCTCGACCATCTGCCGTTCGGCGATGCTCAGGTTGCCCACCAGCTCCTCCGGATCAAGGTTGATCCGCAGACGCTCCAGCAGTTGGGCGGTGCAGCGGTGCATTTGCCGGTGGTCGATCATGTGCAGGCCGTTGAGCTGTTCGCGGCCGATCCAGATGTTCTCGGCGATGCTCATGTGCGGCATCAGGTTGAGTTCCTGGTGAATCATCGCGATACCGGCCTGCAAGGCCGCCAGCGGCGTGTCGAAGGTGACTTTCTTGCCTCGCAGGCGCAGTTCGCCGGCGTCCGGCTGGTAGATGCCGGCGATGATTTTCATCAGGGTGGATTTGCCCGCGCCGTTCTCGCCCATCAGGGCCAGTACGGAACCGGGGCGCACGCGCAGCTGTACATCGGACAAGGCCACCACACCGGGAAAGCCCTTGCTGACGTTGACGATCTCCAGCAAGTACGGCTCATCGCCAGGTGTAGCGGTTGGCTGGATACCCACCAACGGGGTGCTAGAAGCAGTCGCTGAAGCGAACATGATCAGGTACTCCATCAGCAAGGTCGCAGGTGCAACCTTGCGTGCTTATTGTTGTTATTGAACGGACGGGCTATTTGAACGTGTCGACGTTTTGCGGCGTGATCAGGCGGTACGGCACCCAGACGTTCTGTTCCACCGGTTGGTTCTTCGCCATTTTCACCGCCGTGTCGATAGAGCCATCAGCCTGGCCCTTGGCGTCCTGGAACACCGAGACCGTCATGTTGCCTTTCTTGATCGCGTTCAAGCCGTCAGGCGTGCCGTCGACACCGGCGATCAACACACTGCCCTTGTCCACACCGGCCTGTTGCAGGGCCATCGCGGCACCAATCGCCATTTCGTCATTGTTGGCCACGACCGCATCGAACTTGCGACCCTGGGTCAGCCAGTCGTTGACCAGCGTCATGCCTTTATCCCGCAACCAGATGCCGGTCTGCTCTTGCTCGATCTTGATGTTCGGGTACTGGCTCAGCACCTCTTTGACGCCCTTGGTGCGGTTGGTGGTGGAGTTGTTGGCCAGGTCGCCGAGCAGAATCACGATATCGCCCTTGCCGCCCATCTTGTCGGCCAGGTACTGCATCTGCATTTTGCCGGCCTCCTCGTCATTGGAGGCCACGGTGACCACACCCTTGGGCAGGTTCAGGTCATCGGGACGGCGGTTGACGTAGACCAGCGGAATGCCGGCCTTGACCGCCGCCTGAGTGATTTTCTGGGTAGCGGCCGTGTCCACCGGATTGACCACGATGGCATCGACCTTCTGGCTGATGAAATTCTCAACCTGGCTCAGCTGCTTGACCACATCGCTGCGGGCGTCTTCGAACTGCAGCTTGACGCCATCGGGATAGGACTTGGCTTTCTGGTCCATGGATTCACGCAGGTAGGTCAGCCAGGTGTCGTCGAACTGCGACATGCTGACGCCGATCTTCATGTCGGCGAGTGCCGCGCCGCTGGCGAACATCAGGGACAAGGCAAGTGAGGCAAAACGGATCTTGGTCTTCATGAAAAGTCTTTCTCCACATTCTTGTTGGTTTTATGGATAAGGCGGGACGATTTCAGTGAACAGGCAAGCGCACAATCGGCGCACCGGGAATACAGCAGACCAGGGCACCGTTGCGTTCAACACAGAGCAAGCGGGTAAGCAAAAGGAATGAGGCGCGAGGCAGATCGCGAATGAAGCGGTGCACAAGACGTGGAACAGGCAGAGCTGAGTGAATGGTTTTCATCGACGACACCTGACTTTGTTTCTTGTTTTTGGTTCGTCCTGCGCGTGTTCAAGACGGGCTTGAGCAAGAGCGGACGTTTGATAGTCGGCAACCTGAAAATGACTTTATTGGAAAATAATTTCTATATCAACTCATTTTAGAATTTTATTATGATTTTGTTCCATGACTCGCGAACAGTGCCAGTTCCACCACCTGATGGCATTCCGAACTGCGACGCGCAGCGTCCAGCACACGGGTGGTTGCCAGTGCATCACGGGCCTCCACCGGCAGTGGGCCACCGCTCTGTAACGCGGTTTGCAGCTGCGAATAGAACTGATTCCAGCACCCACGCTCGGCGGGCACTCGCTCGCGCACCTCGCCCTGCTCGAACCAGCCCCAGCGCCGATGCTCTTCCACGCCCCAGCGTTCGCCTTCGGTTTTCGGCGAGAGTCCGGCCAGTGCCTGCGCCTCCTGACCGTCCAGGCCATCAACGCTGTAGCAGCCCTGGGTACCGGTCACCCGAAACCGCGGACCCGGGGCGCTTTGCAGGCAACTGCCGCCCAAATGCGAAATCACGCCGTTGGCATGGGTCAGGGACACGAAGAAGCCGTTGTCGAAGACCTGGCCTTTTTCCTGGTACTCAAGCTCGGCATAGACGTGCGTCACCGGGCCGAATAATAGAAGCGCCTGGTCCACCAGATGACTGCCCAAATCGCGTAGAAAGCCGCCACCACTGCCGTTGTTCACTGACTTTGGCGAGTAGCGTTCAACTCGGGATTCGAAGCGGGTCACCTGCCCCAGTGCGCCGGAGTCGATGAGTTTGCGCACCGTGAGAAAATCCGAATCCCAGCGCCGGTTCTGATAGACGCTCAACCGCACGCCCTGGCGTTCGGCCATGGTGATCAGGGTCTGTGCCTGTTGCTCATCGGCGGCGAACGGCTTGTCGCTGACCACCGCCACCCCGTGCTCGATGCCGTCGAGTACCAGCGCCGGACGGCCCTTGAGCGGCGTGGAGATCACCAGCACATCGACACCCGCTTCCGTCAGCTGGCCGATGCTGTCGAAAGCCGGCACGCCGGGGTGTTCGGCGGCCAGCAGTTTGCGCCGCTCGGGGTCACGGGTGACCACGCCGACAAAAGTTGCGCCGGGCAAACTGCTGAGCAGCGGTGCATGAAAAAACCGGCCGCCATGGCCGTAACCGACAAGTCCGATACGCATGAAATTCTCCTTATGGAACGCGATCCCTGTGGCAGCGGGCTCGCTCCCACAGGTCATGTGCAAGGATTCAACCGCAGAGTTCGCGGGTCACTCGCTCAAGCATCATCCGGTTGGACGCGTCCGGCCGGTCTTCCCACGCGAACACCGACACCGTGGCGATGCCGTCGAACCCGATCTCGCGCAACGTGCCGAAAAACGCCGTCCAATCCACCTCACCCTGACCGATGTCCAGGTGCTGATGCACGGTGGCGACCACACCCGGTGGGTTGATGATGTAGCGCAACCCCGAGGACGCCTTGTGGTTATAGGTGTCGGCGATGATCAGGTGCGTCAGTTTCGAGCCGGCGTACTTGAGCATCGAGGCGATATCACCCACGCCGTCGTCATAGAAAAACGTGTGCGGCGCGGCATAAAGATAGTTGATCCATTCGCGATCCAGACCGCGAATGATGTCCACCGACTCGTTGTTGCGCTCGCAGAAATCATAAGGATGGGCCTGGATGTCGAGCTTGATGCCCTCGCGCTCGAACTCGGGCATCAGCTCGTCCATGGAGCGCATGAACTGGTTCTCACAGACCAGCGGGTTGTCCGACTGACCGGTGAACTCGGTGTTCACCAGTTCGCAATCCATCTCCACGGCAATCTGGATGGCTCGCTTCCAGTTGCGCACGGCCGCTACCCGCAGGCTCTCGTCGGCGGCGGCCCAGTGGTACATGGGTAATAAAGAGGAGAGCTTGACCCCGGTGTCGCTCAGGGCTTTGCGAAACTCCCTGATCCGCGCCTTGTCGACTCGCGGCGCCTTGTAGAACGGCAGGAAATCTTCGCGGGGGGACAGTTCGATGTGTTCGTAGCCCAGCTCGGCCACCTTGTCGACCATCTTGCCAAGCGACAGGGTGCGGTACATGTAGGGGTCTAGTGCGATGCGCATTTTCGATACTCCTTCACCAATTTCTCAGCCTTCGCACGTCCACTGTGGGAGCGGGCTCGCTCCCACAGGGAATCATCGTTAGCCGTAGAAGTGTGGGCGGTCAGGCAACGCGATTTTGACGATCTGCCCGTTGTTCTGCGCCTCGATGCACGCATCCGCCGCCACCGCCGCCGCAAACCCGTCCCACGCCGACGGCCCACCCACCTGCCCTGCGCGTACGCCATCAATGAACGCCTGCAACTCGACGTCATAAGCGGCAATGAACCGGTCCTTCCAGTCCATCAGGATCGCATTTGACAGCTTGGCGCCGCTGCGCATTTGCACTTGCTGCGGTTCCGGAAGTTTGGCGATGCCGGTCTCCCCTACCACTTCGCACTGGATGTCATAGCCGTACTGGCAGTTGACGAACACCTCGACGTCGATGCGTGTGCCCTTGGCGGTTTCCAGCAACACGATCTGCGGGTCTTTCAGGTGCGCCAGCGCCTTGCCGGACTTGCGCGGGAACACCACTTGCACCGAGACGTAGTCATCGGCCAGCAGCCAGCGCAGCACATCCAGTTCGTGGATCAGGGTGTCGGTGATGGCCATGTCGGTCTTGTAGTTTTCGCCCACGGTCGGGTTACGGTGGGCGCAATGCAGCATCAGCGGTTCGCCGATCTGGCCGCTGTCGATCACCGCTTTCAATGCGCGATAGCCTTGGTCGTACGGGCGCATGAAACCGACCTGCACCAGACGCTTGCCATGGGCCACTTCAGCCTCGACGATCCGGCGGCAACCTTCGGCAGTGACCGCCAGCGGTTTTTCGCAGAACACCGGCTTGCCGGCGGCAATCGCGGCCAGCACGAACTCTTCATGGCTCGGGCCCCAGGACGTTACCAGAATCGCCTCGACATCCGCCGCCTTGATCAGCGCGTGGCCGTCCGGATAGACCTCGGCGGTCAGCTTCAGGTCAGCAACCACTTTCGCGGCCTGCTGCAAATTGATGTCGGTGACCGCCACCACCTGGCTGTTGAGCAAGGTCTGGCTGCAGCGACGAATGTGGTCCTGGCCGATGGCCCCAGTGCCGATGACGCCTAGCTTCAATGACATAAAGAGAGACTCCAGATTGATTGTTGGTTTTCAGGGCAATCAGTACTGACGGGCCTTGGCCAGTCGTTCGTTCAGGGTCTTGGCCACCGCATCGGTTCGGGCGCTGGTGGAGACTTGCGCCACGCCGACCCGCCACCACGACAGGTATTTGTGAATCATGGTTTTCGGCAGCACCTTGATGTCGATCAGCGTCGACACCGTCTGCAAGCGCGCATCGGCCAACGCCGCCTGCAACTCTTCAACGGTGTTCACTTTGTAGGTCTTGCAACCATAGGCCGCCGCGCTCATCGCGAAGTCCACCGGCACAAAACCGCCATCGAGCTTGCCGGTTTCCGGATTACGGAAACGGAACTCGGTGCCGAAGCTGTCCATGCCGTGTTCCATTTGCAGGTTGTTGATGCAACCGAAGGTCATGTTGTCCAGCAGCACCACGTTGATCTTGCGCCGCTCCTGAATCGAGGTCGCCAGCTCCGAGTGCAGCATCATGTACGAGCCATCGCCGACCAGCGCATAGACCTCGCGCTCAGGCTCGGCGAGTTTCACGCCGAGTGCGGCATTCACCTCGTAGCCCATGCACGAATAGCCGTATTCGACGTGATAGGTGTTCACGCCCTTGCTGCGCCAGCTGCGTTGCAAATCACCCGGCAGGCTGCCGGCGGCGGCAACGATCACCGCATCATCGGCCAGGGTCTCATTGAGCACGCCGAGCACGCGGCTCTGGGTCAGGCAGGAACCGGTCAGCTCGATGAATTCACGCAGGACGGCCGGGTCCATGTGGTCGTTGATTTCCGGAACGAAGTCCTCGCTCTGGTATTCGGCCTGATAGATGCGGTCGACTTCGGCATCCAACTGCGCCCTGGCCAGGCGGGGTTGATCGCCCCACGCGGCGCGGTAATCGCCCAGTGCTTCGGCGAGCGCCTGCAAACCGGTTTTCGCGTCGGCCAGCAATTGCACGCCGTCGAGTTTCAGGGCATCGCAGGGGCTGATATTCAGGTTGAGAAACTGCACCTCGGGGTGCTGGAACAAGGACTTCGAAGCCGTAGTGAAATCGCTGTAGCGGGTGCCGATTCCAATGATCAGGTCCGCGTCTCTGGCCAGCAGATTGGCCGCCAGACAACCGGTTTCGCCAATGCCGCCGACGTTCAGCGGATGGCTGGACACCACCGCGCTCTTGCCGGCCTGGGTTTCGGCGAAAGGAATGTCGAAGCGCTCGGCAAATGCCTGCAACGCTGCGTTGGCGCCAGAGTATTTGACCCCGCCACCACAAATGATCAGCGGCTTGCGCTTGCCTTTGAACAGCGCCAGCGCATCGCCGAGCATGGCGTCAGTGGCCGGCCGCCGCTCGATGCGGTGCACGCGTTTTTGCAGGAAATAATCGGGGTAGTCATAGGCCTCGGCCTGCACGTCTTGCGGCAAGGCCAGGGTCACGGCGCCGGTCTCGGCGGGGTCGGTCAGCACGCGCATGGCGTGGATCGCGGCGGTCATCAACTGCTCGGGACGGTTGATGCGGTCCCAGTATTTGCTCACGGCCTTGAAGGCATCGTTGGTGCTGATGCTCAGGTCGTGGAACTGTTCGATCTGTTGCAATACCGGGTCGGGTTGGCGGCAGGCGTAGACGTCGCCAGGCAACAGCAACAGCGGAATGCGGTTGGCCGTGGCAGTGGCGGCAGCCGTGAGCATGTTCGCCGCGCCGGGTCCGACCGAGGAAGAGCAGGCGTAGATCTTGCGCCGCAGGTGTTGCTTGGCAAAACCGATGGCCGCGTGCGCCATGCCTTGCTCGTTGCGGCCCTGGTGGACGATCAGGTCGCCGCTGTCCTGTTCCAGCGCCTGGCCCAGACCCAGCACGTTGCCGTGGCCAAAAATAGTGAAGAGCCCGGCGACGAATTTGCTTTGAACCCCATCGACCTCGATGTACTGGTTATCGAGGAATTTCACCAGGGCCTGGGCCATGGTCAGTCTTGTTGTGGTCATGCTTGCACCTTCCTTTGAAGCCAAATCAGGTGTTGGCTGTGAACATCAATCACCGTGGGAGCGGGCTTGCCCGCGATTGCGATCCTCCTGACACATTGATATTGAATGTGCCGTCGTCATCGCGGGCAAGCCCGCTCCCACAGTTGATCTCCATCAATTCGATAACGGTGTCAGGCCAAAGCGTTCTTCAGGTGATCCATACTCGCCCCGATCGCCTGTTCGATGTCCGCCAACCCATGCACGCTGTCGGCAAACGGTTCGAACGACAGGTAGCCGCTGTAACCGGTGCTGAGCAACGTCTCGATCTGCGCCGCATTGCCAAGAATGTCGCCCTCGCCCACCAGCACCCGGTGGCCATCGCGGATGCTCGCCAGCGGCGCCTCGGCATCTTCGACGCCGGAGATGTGCACCAGCCCGGTCAGCTCGGGGAAGAACTCATGCTCACTGGCCAGGTGATGGTGAAACGTGTCGTGAACCAGACGGAATACATCCAGCCCGCCAATCGCCTTGATCGCGTCCACCGCCGGACGTTTGCGGCGCAACGAGCACTCTTCAAACCCCAGCGGCTCAATGAAACCGAGGATGCCGTGATCGCGCAGGATCGGCGCCAGTTCAGTCAATGCCGTGCGCAAACCCGACGCACGTTCGGCTTCGTTGCGCGGGTCGCCGCGTTCGTTCAACGGGCACATCACCAACCCCTGCGCGCCGCAATCACGGGCATAGGCCGCCAGTTTCAGCGCTTGCGCCCGGCGCTCGTCATTCCACACATCAAAGGGGTACAGGGCGTTGATCGACAGCACGGCGATGCCTTTGGCCGCGCACAATTCGCGCACGCGCTGCGGCGCGGTGCCGTCTTCGATCTCGACGCCTTTGAGGTCATTGCGGATCTCGATGGCGTCGGCCTTGAGCGCCACGGCCAGGTCGATGAACGCTGGCAGCGACAAACGGGGGGCGACCATACGGTTCAGGGCGAAACGCAGGGGCTTGCTCATTGTTTTTGTTCTCCGTACAGGTGAGTTATTTGGCCGTCGGCATGCTGAATTCAGGGCCCTTGGCAATGCTGTCGGGCCAGCGTTGCATCACGCTTTTGTAGCGGCTGTAGAAGCGAATGCCTTCTTCACCGTAGGCGTGGTGGTCGCCGAACAACGAGCGCTTCCAGCCGCCAAACGAGTGCCAGGCCATGGGCACCGGGATCGGCACGTTAATGCCGACCATGCCGACCTTGATGCTGCGGGCAAACGCACGGGCAATGCCGCCGTCGCTGGTAAAACACGACACGCCGTTGCCGAATTCGTGGGCATTGATCAACGCCACGGCGCTGGCGAAATCGGCGACGCGAACGATGCCCAGCACCGGGCCGAAAATCTCTTGCTGATAGATGCTCATCTCGGCAGTGACGTTGTCGAACAGCGTGGCGCCGACAAAGAAGCCCTGCTCGGCGCCCGGCACGGTGAAATGACGGCCATCGACAATCAGCTGCGCACCTTGCGCCACGCCCTGATCGATAAAGCCTTGCACCTTGGCCTTGTGCTCGGCGGTCACCAGCGGGCCCATGTCACTGTCGCTCTGCATGCCATTGCCAACCTTGAGCTGATCGATACGCGGCAGCAGTTTGGCAATCAGCTTGTCGCCCACATCACCCACTGCCACGGCAATCGAGATCGCCATGCAGCGCTCGCCGGCCGAGCCGTAGGCCGCACCGATCAGCGCGTCGGCCGCTTGATCCAGGTCTGCGTCGGGCATGACGATCATGTGGTTCTTCGCCCCGCCCAGCGCCTGCACGCGCTTGCCGCGAGCAGTAGCCTGCTGGTGGATGTACTCGGCAATCGGCGTCGAGCCCACGAAGGAAATCGCTTCGATGTCCGGGTGCTGCAGCAATGCGTCCACTGCCGCCTTGTCGCCCTGCACCACGTTGAACACCCCGTCTGGCAACCCGGCTTCGCTCAGCAGACGGGCCATGAGCAAACTGGCCGACGGATCACGCTCGGACGGTTTGAGGATGAAGCAGTTACCGGTGACCAGCGCCAGCGGGATCATCCACAGCGGCACCATCACCGGGAAGTTGAACGGCGTGACCCCGGCGCAGACGCCCAGCGGCTGACGCAGGTTCCAGTTGTCGATGCCGCCGCCGATGTTGTCGCTGAATTCGGTTTTCAGCAGGTTGGGCGCGCCACAGGCGTACTCGACGATCTCGATGCCGCGGGTGACTTCGCCCTTGGCGTCAGAGAACACCTTGCCGTGTTCACGGCTGATGATCTCGGCCAGCTCGTTGTGATGCTGGTCGAGCAATTCCTTGAACTTGAACATCACCCGCGAGCGGCGCAGCGACGATTGCTCGGACCAGGCCGGGAACGCCTTCAACGCCGAGGCCACCGCCTCGTCCACTGTCGCCTGGCTGGCCAGCCCGACCCGCGCCTGCACGCTGCCGGTGGCCGGGTTGAAGACATTGCTGAACCGTTCGCTGCCAGTGTCACGCACGCGGCCGTCGAGGTAATGGCCGATGATCGGGGCGTCGCTCATTGTTCTTGTTCTCCATGCATAGGGTCGAATTCAGAGATCGAGCAGCCAACTGTGCTGCGGATCGTTGTGGAACTGCCAGACGCGCTTGGGCCCGGCCATCACGTTCAGGTAATACGACTCGTAGCCGTACGGCACGCTGACCGGGTGATAGCCCTTGGGTACCACCACCAGGTCGCTGTTTTCCACGGCCATGGCCTGATCGATGCTGCGGTCGTCGGTGTAGACCCGCTGGAAAATGAAGCCCTGGGGCGGATTGATCTGGTGGTAATAGGTTTCTTCGAGAAAGCTCTGATGCGGCAGGTCGTCGGTGTCGTGCTTGTGTGGCGGGTAACTCGACGAGTGCCCGGACGGCGTGCGCACTTCCACCACCAGCAGCGAATGAGCGGGTTCGGTGTCCGGCAGAATGTCGCAGACGTAACGGGTGTTGGCGCCCTTGCCGCGTACGCTGCGCTTCATGGTTTCGGGCCTGATCAGGCGCGGGCCGAGGTTGGCGGCGGTCGCGCCGGGGGCGGCGCAGACGGCAATCTGCACATCGCTCAAGGCCACGACCTGCGCCTGGCTGCCGGGTGGCAGGTAGACGGCGAAGGGTGATTTGTCTTCGAACACCGACTGCCGGTCACCCAGGTTGTCCCAGTCGAACGCGCCCTGCCCCGGCGCTTCGCCCTTGAGGCTGATGCGGCCGCTGAGCAGCACCAGGCACAATTCCTTGTCGCCGGCGCTGACCGGCAGCACTTCGCCGAGGCTCAAGCGGTAAGCGGCAAAACCGACGTATTGCAGTTCACCTTCGGCCAGTTCGACCATGGTCCGGCCACGGGCGTGGCTTTTGACTAGCAGGCTCATCGGGCGGTCCTCTCGTCGAGCAAGGCGCGCAGGGTGTCGTAGCCCTTTTTCGCATAGACATAGCTCGGCGCCACCGCCGGATCCTGCTCGGCCTCGACCACCAGCCAGCCGTGATAATCGTTGGCCAGCAAGACGTCGAGCAGCGCGGCGAAATCGATGTCGCCATCGCCGGGCACGGTGAAGGTGCCGTTGATGATGCAGTCCGGGAAGCTCCACAGGTTGTTGCGCGCCAGTTGCACCACCGGTTTGCGCACGTCCTTGAAGTGCACGTGGCAGATGCGGTCGATGTGTTTGCGCAGCACCTGCAACGGTTCGCCGCCACCCATGTAGCAATGGCCCGAATCGAACAGCAGGCCGACTTCGCTGCCGGTCAGCGCCATCAGCTTGTCGATGTCGGCGGGCGATTCGACGTAGGCGCCCATGTGGTGGTGATAGGCCAGTCGTACGCCCTGGGACAGGGTGAAGCGCGCAAGCTCGGTGAGTTTGTCGGCGTATGCCTGCCAGGCCTGTTCAGTGTGGAATCGCGGACGTTCGACCAATGGAATGCGCTGGCCCTGGATCGAATCGGCGACTTCGCCGTACACCAGCACCGTGGCGCCGTTTTTCGCCAACAGTTCGACATGGCTGCCGATGGCGTCGATTTCCTCGGCGACCGAGCGGCGGGCCAGACGGCTGGAATACCAGCCGGAGACCAGCGCCAGGTCATAGGGGCGCAGCACATCACCGACGCCTTTGGCGTCCTTGGGGAATTTTCCGTTGAGTTCGAAGCCTTCGTAGCCGATGTCCTTGCCTTCGCTCAAAGCGGTACTCAGCGGCGTCTCGCCACCAAGGGACGGCAGGTCGTCGTTGCTCCAGGAGATCGGGTTGATGCCAATTCGGATAGCGGGCATGGCTGCACCTTTTATTGTTTTCAAATAAACCTGAGACCGCTGTGGTCGGTTTTCCTGTGGGAGCTGGCTTGCCTGCGATGGCATCACCGCGGGCTAACTGAAAAAACCGAGTTGCCTGCATCGCAGGCAAGCCAGCTCCCACACTTGATCCCATTGCAACTACCAATAGCTGTCAGGCGCGAGCACTGCGCCAGGCATCAATCAACTCGACAAACGTGCCCTGCACCTGAGCAATCAACGCCTTGTCATCAATTTCCCCGGCCATCCACGCCCGGCTCGGTTCCTGGAAAATCGTCCGGCCCACGGCAAAACCACGGCAAGTGCGGCTCTGACTGGCTTGCTGAAAGCCCTCGGCCAACGCTGCCGCCGGGGCATTCAGGCCCAGCAGCACCACGCCCCGGCAGTACGGATCGCGTTCCTGAATCAGCTCATCCAGGCGTTTCCATTCCTCGCTACTCTGCGCTTCGATCTTCCACCACGCCGGGTAAATACCGAGGTTGTAGAGGCGTTTCAGTGCGCGATAGAGCACGTCCGGGTGCGTCGAGGGATGATCCTTGGGTGGAATGATTTCCAGCAGCAGTTCATGGCCGCTGACTTGCGAAGCCTGATACAAACCCTTGATCTGGGCTTCCTGCTCCAGACGCAGCATCGGCTCGTCATCCGGGTGAAATTGCACCAGGCACTTGATGATCTGCTCCTGCGGCCAGGCAATCAGGTTGCTGCCGATGGAGCGCCCGTGTTCGAACGCCAAGGGCCGCGAACCTTGCACTTCCACCGGCCGCGCGACCCACCAGCCACGACCGGTGGCGGCGTTCAGCGAGTCCTGGCCGAAGCGCTGATCGGCCAGCAGGCCGACATCGGCGTCGACGCCCTGCTCGCGCAAATCGGCCTCGACCCGTTCCACGGCCTTGATAAACAGTTGCTTGAGTTCGCCGATGGCGCTCAGGTCGCGACCGCCCTTTTGTGCCAGTTCCACCAATTGCCCGCGATGGTCGAAGGCAAAGATGAACAGCTGCCGCCACTGTTTGCGCGGCACGCTGACCTGATGCAGGCGTTGCAGGGTCGCGTCCTGATCCGGACGGGTGATCGGCACCGGGCTGTTGAACAGGTAATCGAGTTCGGCGCGGGTCGGCATCGCCGGGGCACAGGCATGGCGCGATACCACCAGGCCGCCGCAAGCATTGGCCAATTGGCAGCAGCGTTCGTCGCTGGCGTCCTCCAGCCACCCGGCGAGGAAGCCCGACATGAAGGCATCGCCGGCGCCCAGCACGTTGAGTACCTCGACTTGCACGCCGGGGTAGATCGCGCCGTCTTCAAGACGCACCGGGATCACCCCGTGAATCACCGTGCAGCCTTGCGGGCCGAGCTTGACCACCAACGTCGCCGCGCTCAGGCGCCGCACATTGCGCAGTGCGGTCAGCAGATCTTCGGCGCCGCCGGCAATCAGAAACTCTTCTTCGGTGCCGACGATCAGGTCAAAACGCGGGAGGATTTTCTGCACATGCTGGCTGACGTTCTGGTCGGCGACAAAACGGGTTTCGCCGTCCGCCTTGCCCGCCAGCCCCCACAGTACCGGGCGATAGTCGATGTCGAGAATGCGTTTGACGTTGTGTTTTTCGGCGTAGTCCAGCGCCTGGATGCTCGCCTTGTACACGCCGTCGGTGGAGAAATGGGTGCCGGTAATCAGCAGTGCCTTGCTGGAGGCAATAAAGGCTTCGCTGATGTCTTCGGCCCGCAGCGCCATGTCGGCGCAATTTTCACGGTAGAACACCAGCGGGAACGTCTCGCGGTCCTTGAGGCCCAGCAGGACCATGGCGGTCAGGCGCTCCGGATCGACCTTGATGCCGCTGACGTCGCAGCCCTCACGGGCCAGGGACTCAAGCAGGAAACGGCCCATGTGGTCATCGCCTACCCGGCTCAGCATCGCCGACTTCAGACCCAGCCGCGCAGTGCCAAAGGCGATGTTGGCGGACGAGCCACCGAGGTATTTGGCGAAACTGGACACATCCTCCAATCGCGCCCCGACTTGCTGCGCATAGAGATCGACGCCAAGGCGCCCCAGGCAAATCAGATCCAATTGACGCCCACTGGCAAAACGAGTCTGGCCCATGCTGGCTCCTGTTATTTTTATCAGCCTGCATCCGGGGCCATGACGGCGCCGAACACTGTTGGTGAATGCAGACTAAAACGAGCAGGACCGAACAATCAATATTTATTCTATAAATTTTTTACGTGGAATATTTTTTCCAATAAACTTCAGTGCAAGCGCTCCAGAAGCAGTGCATCGTTTCAGCAACGCCCATGCCGGGCGCAAGCTCAAGATTTTATTCCGGCCTACCCTGTAGACTGCGCACAGCCCACTTATTGTCAGGGGACGGCCCCATCCGTCGTCCCTATAAGAACAAGCCAGAAGGATTTTCTATGTCCCGCACCGATCAGCCGGCCACGACCGAGAGCACGCCCGAGAGCGACCTGCCGAGCCCACCGATCAATGCCGAGCGTTTACTGCAGCTGATCACCGACGAATACGAAAGCCTGCCGCGCCAGCTCAAACGCATCGCCAGCTACATGAGCCAGCAGAGCGACCGGATCATGGTCGACCGCATCAGCGACATCGCCCGCGAGTGCGAAGTGCATCCGTCGGCCATCGTGCGTTTCTCCCAGCGTTTCGGTTTCAGCGGTTTCAGCGAAATGCAGGCGCTGTTTCGCGAGGCGTACACGCACAAGACCACGCCGGTGCAGAACTACCAGCAACGCATCCGCAGCATGATCGCCAACAAGTCGCAGAAGGCCAGTGGCGGCGATCTGGCGCGTGAATGCATCAACGCCACGCTGTCGGGCATTGAACGATTGGGGCTGGAACTGGACGATGCGGCTTTCGACAAGGCCGTGGACCTGGTGGTCAACGCCGACAACATCTACGTGGTCGGTGTGCGCCGCTCGTTCGCGGTGGCGGACTATCTGGTTTACAACCTGCAACACACCAACAAACGCATTCACCTGGTCTCTGGCCTGGGTGGTAGCTATCGCGAGCAGATGCGCAGCGTGCGCGCCAACGACCTGGTGATCGCCATCAGCTTCACGCCCTATGGCAAGGAAACCCAGCACTGCCTGCGCATCGCCCAGCACCACCAGGCCAAGACGCTGATCATCACCGACAGCAACCTCTCGCCGCTGGCCAAGCGCGCCAGCACGGTGTTGCTGGTCAATGAAGGCAGCTCGTTTGCGTTTCGCTCGTTGAGTGCGACGTTGTGTTTGTGTCAGGCGCTGTTCATTGCCGTGGCCTATCGGCTGGAATTGAAAGTGGATGAAATTCATGAACAGGTCGGTTTCGACGACTGACAATTTCTTCAGGCTCGGATAGGTTATGCCCTTCCCCGATTCGACTTGAAGGAACGCGTCATGAAACTGATCGGCATGCTGGACTCCCCTTACGTGCGGCGTGTGGCGATTTCCGCCAGACAGCTGGGCATCGACCTGCAACACGACGCGGTTTCGGTGTTTCGCCACTTCGAGCAATTCCAGCAGATCAACCCGGTGGTCAAGGCGCCGACGCTGGTGCTGGATGACGGTGAAGTGTTGATGGATTCAACGCTGATCATCGACTACCTCGAAGCGCTGGCCGGCCCCGCCAAAAGCCTGATGCCCGACGACCTCAAGCAGCGTGCGCGTGCATTGCGGGTGATCGGCCTGGCCTTGGCAGCCTGCGAAAAATCGGTACAGCTTTACTACGAGCGCAACCTGCGGCCGGCGGAGATTCAATATCAGCCGTGGATCGAGCGGGTCGAGGGGCAACTGGCGGCGGCGTATTCGGCGTTGGAACAGGCGCTGGAACAGCAGCCGCTCGTGGGCGGCGCTTCGATAGCGCAGGACGGCATTACCGTGGCGGTGGCCTGGAGCTTCACCAATCTGGTGGTGCCGGATCAAGTCGATGCCAAACGCTGCCCACGAATCGCTGAGTTCACCGAACAGGCGGAAAAGCTTGAGGCGTTCATCGCTACCCCGATAACCTGAGCGCCCTCACCCACGGACCCGCCCCATGACCGCCGCTGACACTCCTGCCCCGGCGTTGAAGGAGATCTTCAACGCCGAACGCCTCAAGCACATTGCGACCGAGATGACGGCGGTTTACCCGGCGTTCGATGCCAAGGCGTTCCTGAAGCTGGCCAATAACGGCCTCGCCGACCTGTCGATCATGCAGCGCATGGCCAGGGTCAGCGAGAGCCTGCAGGCGGTGTTGCCGCTCGGCTACGAAGAATCCCTTGAGGTGCTGCGCGCCCTCGCCCCACGTCTGAACAGCGCGTTTGTCAGCATTTCGCTGCCGCAGTACGTGGCGCTGTATGGCGCGCATGACTTCGAGCGTTCCATGGACGCGCTCAAGTATTTCACCGCGTTCGGCTCGTCAGAGTTTGCGATCCGGCATTTCCTGCGCAGCGATCTTCAGCGCTCATTGAAGCTGATGCGTAAATGGTCGCTGGACGACAACGAGCACGTCCGCCGCCTGGCCAGCGAAGGCAGCCGTCCGCGTTTGCCGTGGTCGTTTCGCCTGGAAGCGATTCAGGCGGATCCAACACTGGCGGCTGCGATCCTCGACAACCTCAAGGCCGACGAAAGCCTTTATGTGCGCAAGTCCGTGGCCAACCACCTCAACGACATCACCAAGGACCATCCCGAGTGGGTGTTGGATCTGATCGAGGGTTGGTCACTGGACAACAAACACACGGCGTGGATCGCCAAACATGCGCTGCGCAGCTTGATCAAACAGGGGAATCAGCGGGCGCTGGCGATCATCGGCGCCAGCGGCAAGGCCGAGGTCGAGATTGTCGGGGTGAAGGTGGAACCGGCGGTGATTCGGCTTGGGGAGAAGATCACGCTGTCGTTCACGGTGAAATCCACGGTGGCGGCGAGTCAGCGGCTAGTGATCGATTATGCAATTGATTATGTGAAGGCCAATGGCGGGACGTCGGCGAAGGTGTTCAAGCTCAAGGCGTTGACGTTGCCGGGGCACGCCAGTGAATTTGTCAGCCGAGGCCAGCAGATCAAGGAGCTGACCACACGCCGGCATTACGCGGGCGCGCATGCGGTGCACATCATGGTCAATGGCGAACGGTTGGCCAGTAGCTCATTCGAAATACTCGCTGAAAATCAAGTCTGATCGCAGAACCCTGGGGCGAGGGGCAAGCCCCCTCGCCACAGGTGATTTTCTATTACAACGGATGAGGGCCTAGCAGCAACCCCTGCTCCGCCTCACACAACCCCACCACGTAATCCCACAACACCCGCAGCCGTACCGACTTGTGCAGCTCACGCCGGGTACTGATCCAGTAGCTGCGCTGAATGCTCTCATCCGGCAGCAATGGCACCAGGTCCTTGTCCGCATCGGCCATGTAGCACGGCAACACCGCGATCCCCAGCCCCGAACGCGCCGCCTGTTGCTGGGCGATCACGCTGGTGCTGTGAAACACCACGCGCGGATTGCGGCAGAAGCTGTTGAGGAACATCAGTTCCTGGCTGAACAGCAAGTCGTCGACGTAACCGATCCAGGCATGGCGAGCGAGGTCTTCGCGGCTGTCGAGCGGTGGCGCGCGGTCCAGGTAGGCCTGGCTGGCGTACAGCGCCAGGCGATAGTCGGTGAGTTTGCGGGTGACCAGCATGTCGGCAGCCGGGCGTTCCAGATGGATGCTGATCTCGGCCTCGCGGTTGAGGATGCTGACAAAGCGCGGCACCGCGACCAGTTCCACCTCCAGCCCCGGATAGCGTTCGAACAGGCCGTTCATGCGACTGGCGAGAAACATGATGCCCAGGCCCTCGGTCACACCGACGCGGATTTTGCCCAGCGGCGCAGTGGACTGGGTGATTTCCTCCTGGGCCAGCAGCGCGACGTTTTCCATGGCTTCGGCGTGTTTAAGCAACGCTTCGCCGGCCGGCGTCAGCTCGTAGCCTTGGGCATGCTGGACGAACAACGCGGTGCCCAGGCTCTTTTCAATCGCCTCGATATGCCGTGCGACAGTCGCGTGAGTGGTGTTCAAACGGCGGGCGGCGGTGAGCAGACGGCCACTGCGCTGCAACTCGAGAAAAAACCGCAGGTCATTCCAGTCGAACATGTCGCGTCCTTGTTGACTAAGCTGTTTAAAAACGCACAGCGGCTGCGCAAAAACTAACATTCTTTATACGAAAGCTAACAACTAGGATGACCGACAACAAGAACAACAAGATGATGAGGTAAGGGATGGACACTGCCCTTGATGAGTTCGACTACATCGTGGTCGGCGCCGGGCCGGCCGGATGTTTGCTGGCCAATCGGTTGTCGGCCAACCCGCAACACCGGGTGCTGCTGCTCGAAGCCGGTGGCCGCGACAATTACCCGTGGATTCACATCCCCGTCGGCTACCTGTTCTGCATCGGCAACCCGCGCACCGACTGGTGCTTCAAGACCGAAGCGCAAGCGGGTCTGCAAGGCCGCGCCCTGAGTTACCCGCGTGGCAAGGTGCTGGGCGGCTGTTCCTCGATCAACGGCATGATCTACATGCGCGGTCAGGCCAGCGATTACGACGGCTGGGCGGCCGAGGGCAATCCCGGCTGGGCCTGGAACGACGTGCTGCCGCTGTTCCGAAAAAGCGAAAACCACTTTGCCGGCGACTCCGAATTTCATGGCGCTTCCGGGGAATGGCGGATCGAACGCCAGCGCCTGTCGTGGCCAATTCTCGACGCCTTCCGCGACGCCGCCGAACAAAGCGGCATTGCCAGCATCGACGACTTCAATCAGGGCGACAACGAAGGCTGCGGTTATTTCCAGGTCAACCAGAAGGCCGGGGTGCGCTGGAATGCGGCCAAAGCCTTTCTCAAACCGATCCGCCAGCGCGCCAATCTCACCGTATTGACCGACGTTGAAGTGGACCGCGTGCTGCTGGAAAACGGCCGCGCCTGCGCCGTGCATGCCCGTTTGAAGGGCCAGGTCAGGACGTTCAAGGCGCGTAAGGAGATCGTCCTCTGCGCCGGCTCCGTCGGCTCGCCGGGCATCCTGCAACGCTCCGGCATCGGCCCACGCCCGCTGCTGGAAAAACTTGGCATCGGCGTCGCTCATGAACTGCCCGGCGTGGGCGGCAATTTGCAGGATCACCTGCAACTGCGGCTGATCTACACGCTGGAAAACGCCCGCACCCTGAACCAGATCGCCGGCAGTCTATGGGGCAAGATGGGCATGGGCCTGCGTTACCTGTATGACCGCAGCGGCCCGCTGTCGATGGCGCCGAGTCAGCTGGGCGCCTTTGCCCGTTCGGGGCCGGAGCAGACGTCGGCCAATCTGGAATACCACGTACAGCCGCTGTCGCTGGAGCGTTTCGGCGAGCCGCTGCACGCGTTCCCCGCCTTCACCGCCTCGGTCTGCGACCTGCGTCCGCAAAGCCGTGGCCGCATCGACATTCGCAGCGCCGATCCACAGGACTCGCCGCTGATCCAGCCCAACTATCTGAGCCACCCGCAAGACCTGCGCGTCGCGGCAGACGCCATTCGCCTGACCCGGCGCATCGTCGCCGCACCGGCCCTGCAAGCGTTCAAACCGGTGGAGTACCTGCCCGGCGACAGCCTGCAAAGCGAAGAACAATTGCACGAAGCCGCCGCGCGCATCGGCACGACGATTTTCCACCCGGTGGGCACCTGCCGGATGGGCAACGATGCGGATGCGGTGGTCGATGCGCAGCTCAAGGTGCATGGCGTTCCCGGCTTGCGCGTTGCTGATGCGTCGATCATGCCGCGTATTACCTCGGGCAATACCTGTTCGCCTACGCTGATGATTGCGGAGAAGGCGGCGCAGTTGATCCTGGATGCACCCACGAGGCGTTTTGCAGCGAAAGAAGAAGCACTGACCGTCGTCTCTTGAGCAAAGGAACAGCGGCGCTGGCCCGTCGGTTCAACGCAATCCCTGTGGGGGCGAGCCTGCTCGCGAAAGCGGTGTATCAGGCGCATTGATGTTGAATGTGCCGCCACTTTCGCGAGCAGGCTCGATCCACAGGATAGCGCTTGAGCTGACAGGCCGGCACCGACAGTGGAACAACAAAAACAATCACTGTAAGGGATATCGCTATGTCGGAACATGTTCAGCCCCTGGAAACGACGCGCAGCGCCGGCATCCGTCATGACACGCAAAAAGTCATCTTCGCCTCGTCCCTGGGGACGGTGTTCGAGTGGTATGACTTTTTTCTCTACGGCGCCCTCGCGGCGGTCATCAGCAAGCAGTTCTTCGCCGGGGTCAATGACACCACGGCGTTCATCTTCGCGCTCATGGCGTTTGCCGCCGGGTTTATCGTGCGCCCGTTCGGGGCGCTGGTGTTCGGTCGGTTGGGGGACATGATCGGGCGCAAATACACCTTTCTGGCGACCATCATTCTCATGGGCCTGGCGACGTTCTGTGTCGGTTTGCTGCCGACCTACGCCAGCATCGGCATCGCCGCCCCGATCATTCTCGTGCTGTTGCGCATGCTGCAAGGCCTGGCGTTGGGCGGTGAATACGGCGGCGCGGCGACTTACGTGGCCGAACACGCACCGATCGGCAAACGTGGCTTCCACACCAGCTGGATTCAATCCACCGCGACCCTCGGCCTGCTGCTGTCGCTGCTGGTGGTGCTCGGCTGCCGCTATTTTACCGGTGACCAGTTCGAAGTCTGGGGCTGGCGCATTCCGTTCCTGTTTTCCATCGTGTTGCTGGGCATCTCGACCTGGATTCGCCTGAGCCTGCACGAGTCTCCCGCGTTCGTGAAAATGAAAGAGGAAGGCAAGCTCTGCAAGCAACCGATCCGCGACTCCTTCGGTAAGTGGGAAAACCTCAAAGTGGTGCTGATCGCCCTGTTCAGCATCAACGCCGGACAAGCAGTGACCTTCTATGCCGCGCAGTTTTACGTGCTGTTCTTCCTGACCCAGTTCCTGAAAATGGACCCGGCGCTGGCCAACAGCCTGCTGATTGTCAGCGTGATCATCGGCGCACCATTCTTCATCTTCTTCGGCTGGCTGTCGGACAAGGTCGGACGCAAACCGGTACTGATGATCGGCCTGCTGCTGGCCACGGCCCTGTACTTCCCGATCTTCAAATCCCTGGCCCATTACGCCAACCCGGCCATCGACCAGGCCAGCCGTCAGGCGCCGATCACCGTGTTGGCCGACCCGGCCACCTGCACCTTCCAGTTCGACCCGGTGGGCAAGGCACGCTTCGACAGCCCGTGTGACAAGGTCAAGACGTTCCTGGTCAAGCAGGGCCTGCCCTACAGCAGTACGGCAGCCCCGGCTGGCAGCGGTGTGCAGGTGAGTGTCGGCGACGTGAAGATCGATGGCTATGACGAATCGGCCCTGCGCGGCGCGGTGACGCTGGGCGGGTACCCGTCGCAAGCGGATGTGCAACAGATCAACAAGCCGATGATCGTGGCGCTGATTGTCGCGCTGATCATCATCTCAGCCATGTGCTACGGCCCGCTGGCGGCACTGATGGTCGAACTGTTCCCGACACGCATCCGCTACACCTCGATGTCCCTGCCCTATCACATCGGCAACGGCTGGTTCGGCGGGTTCCTGCCGACGGTGTCGTTTGCGCTGGTGGTGTACACCGGGGATATTTTCTACGGGCTGTGGTATCCGGTGGTGATTACCGGGGTGAGCCTGGTGGTGGGGATGATCTGTTTGCGTGAGACGCGGAACGTGGACCTGGATAAAAACTGACGGTATATCCACTTGTGGCGAGGGAGCTTGCTCCCGCGGGATTGAGCAGCAATCCCGTTTCCAGGGCCGCTTCGCAGCCCCGCCGGGGCAAGCTCCCTCGCCACAGTTCGGTCAAACGTCCTTGATGACCTCAAAGGTCACCTGATTCGGATAAAACGCCACATGCCCGCGTATTTGCTCCACTGACGTCTTGGGTTCCTCATAACTCCATACCGCATTGGCCCCTTCGTGCCCCGGAATCTGCAAGCTGAAGTAGCTCGCATCGCCCTTGTAGGGGCAATAACTGGTGTGATCGGTGCGGGCGTAGTACTGCTCGTCGATGTCCTCGCGCGGCACGTAATACACCGGCGGGTAATTGGCTTCCAGCAGCACCAGCGCGCGTGAGGACGCCGCCACCTGAATGCCGTGGAACTTCACCAGCAGACAGTCGGGTTCCTGGGCGATGGTGATGGGGTGGCCGGGTTCGGGGATGTTCATGGAATGCGCTCTCCTCATAAGGCTTGCCCGCGATGCACTGCACAGCGGCCGCAAAACCTGAGACCGCAGACTTTGAGGTATAACTCATGTTTCGTGTGGGCGTCGGCTTTGCAGCCGAACGGAAGCGATGCCCCGCCTCTAAAAAACAAAAGATCGCAGCCGGGCGGCAGCGCCTACGGTTATACGACCCGCCTGGAACTGTCGCTGGCCGCGATCTCTTGGTCTTTACCTCAAATCACATCACGCGACGATATCGCTCGCCACTGCCTGGCCCACCATGCCGACGGCAAAATCCACCGCGCCGTGACCGGTCAGGTCGACCATCAGGCTGGTCTGATCGGTTTCTGCAAAGTAAGTCAGGATCGCGTCGCCGGCATGGCCGGTGAAGCCGCTGACGAAGTTCAGCGTGGCCGCGCCCGTGGCAAAACCAGCGATACCCGACAGGTCGATCTTGTCCTGGCCGGTGGTGAAATCCATGATCCAGTCAGGTGCGGTCATGGTCGAATCGCTGGCTGCGCCGTAGACAAAGGTGTCCGCTCCGGCACCGCCCCACAATGAATCACCGCCGCCGGCACCGTAGATGATGTCGTTGCCGGCACCGCCTTGCAGGTCATTGGCGACTGCGTTGCCAATCAGCAAATCATTGCCCGAACCGCCAATGGCGTTTTCCAGGGTCACACCGTGGGCGATGGACACGTTGCCGACCAGGCCACCGACATCGGAGAACGAACCTTCGTTGAGGTTGATCTTCTGGTTCTGGTTGAAGCCGGAGAAATCCAGGGTGTCGTTACCGCCGCCGTCCCACACCGAAAACACCACTTTCGACGCGGCGGAGGTGGCGCTGTAGAAGTCGCGTTCGGCGTTGGAGTTGAAGCCGTACACGGTGTCGCTGGCACGGGTTTCAAGGTTGGCACCGTAGAGTTTCTGCACGGCGGCGATGTCATCCAGCAACGGTGCCGAGGCATAGGCGCCGCTGCCGTCCTTGCTGAAGTTCTGCTGGGTATTGCTCTCGCTCCAGTAGCTCATGAGGCTGTAGCCACGAGTGTCCTGGGCGTAAGTAACGTCGTTGTAGGTCGGGTTGCCATTGCCGGCGTTGTACACGCCCGGATGGGACAGGCCCAGGGTGTGACCGATTTCGTGGGTCAGGGTCTGGCGACCGTAGTTGTTGATGTCCGGGGTTTTGTTGACCTGGTATTGGTCGTTGATCATGTACCAGGACTGGCCATCATACTGGCTGCCTTGTGGCAGATAGGCGAACGCCGCACCGCCGGTGTTGTTGCTGTAGTTGCCGAAGGTCATGTGACCGTCGCCGCCGCTGCCTTCGCTGAAGGTGACCTTGGCCACGTCCGACCACGACTGCATCGCCAGCACCGCCTGGGCTTTCTGCTGGGCGCTGAACTCGCTGAAGGTGCCGAGCTTGGCGTCGTAGTTCGACGGCTTCGAGGTCAGGAAGGTGTAAGTGAGATCGATCTTGCTGTCGCCATTCTTGTCATGCCATGACATGCCTTTGCGCAGGATCTGGTCCGCCGCCTGATCGGCGGTAAACGATGGCTTGCCATTCACCAGCGCGCTGCCGCCACGGTCGTACAAATGGCTGAAGGTGTCGACTTTCGTGTAGGCGTCACTGGTCTGGGAGAGTGCTTGAGACATGCTCACGTCCTTGTTCCAAAGTAGTCGGTTTACGACAGACCGCGGCGATCCCTTGGCGAGATCGTCCTGTCACTCGCCTTTTTAAAAGGCGTGGTGAACCTGACATAACTGGAAACGTGGTGCTATTGATTTTCTCGATAGACCTGACTGCGATCCCCCGTGCAGGTCATCGCGTCAACGGCATATGCGTCACAAAGAACTCGATAAACACCCGCCGTTTCGGCGGCACCTGCCGACCTGAAGGCCAGAGCAGGTTGAACTGCCCCCGCTCCCAGGTGAACGCCTCCAGCACTTCCACCAGACGGCCATCGGCCAGCGCCTCACGAACGACGAAATCGGCAGCGTAAGTGATCCCCAGGCCTTGCACCGCAAGGTCCATGCGCCCTTCCACCGAGTTGCAGATCATCGCCCGCGGCAATTCCAGTCCCATGGGCTGATCGTCGCGTTTGAACAACCACGTCTGCAACTTGCCGGACTGTGGGAAGCGGAAATGAATGCACGCCTGCTGGTGCAAATCTTCGGGGCATTGCGGGACGCCACGGCGCGCCAGATACGCGGGCGAGGCAACCGTGAGCATCCGGTAAGTGCCCAGCGACCGCGCCGACAGCCCCGAGTCCTTGGGCGCGCCACTGCGAATGACCGCATCAAAACCCTCGGTGATGACATCGGTCAGGCGGTCGGTAAATTCAAGGTCCAGCTGGATGTCCTGATAGCGCGACTGAAACTCGCCAAAGATCGCCACAAAGAGCCTGGCAATCATCGGCAAACTGATGCGCAACGGCCCTTGTGGCAGAGACACATTTTGCGACAGTTCTTCGCCAGCCACCTCCAGTTCCGTCAGTACCCGGCGACAGCGCTCGACACATTGGGTGCCTTGCGCCGTCAACGTAATGCTGCGGGTACTGCGGTGAAACAGCCGCACACCGAATCTGGCCTCCAGCCGTGACCGGCGCCAGCGGACTCGGAGCGGGCATCGCCAAGGCAGCGCTGGCCGGCTGGAAAGCCGTCGCCGGTTCAGAAGCATCGACCTGAGTCGACGTCATCACCGGCAATCCTTTATCTGTATATCCATACAGATAAAGGTTGCTCCCGTCGCAATCCCTGCGCATGCTGTTCACCTTCTTCAAACCGACTTGAACGATGGTGCTCATGCAGCTGTACCTCTGTGAAAAACCTTCCCAGGCCAAAGATATTGCGGCCGTCCTTGGCGCCAAGCGTCGGGGCGACGGCTGCTGGCTGGGAACGAACGTCACGGTGACCTGGTGCATCGGCCATCTGCTGGAAACCGCGCCGCCTGACGCCTATGACGCGCGCTACAAGCGCTGGGTACTGGCAGACCTGCCAATCATTCCCGACAAATGGAAAATGACCGTCAAACCGCGTACGGCCAGCCAGTACAAGGCAGTCAAACGCCTGCTGGGCGAAGCCAGCGAACTGATCATCGCCACCGACGCAGACCGTGAAGGCGAGATGATTGCCCGGGAGCTGGTGGAGCATTGCCGCTATCGCGGGCCGATTCGCCGGCTGTGGCTGTCGGCACTGGACGATGCCTCCATTCGCAAGGCGCTGGCGGCCCTCAAGCCGGGGGCCGAAACCTTCAGCCTTTATCATTCGGCGCTGGGCCGTTCCCGGGCCGACTGGTTGATCGGCATGAACATGAGCCGTTTGTTCACGCTACTGGGGCGTCAATCCGGTTATCAAGGCGTGCTGCCGGTGGGACGGGTGCAAACGCCGACCTTGCGGCTGGTGGTGGACCGCGATCGCAGCATCGCCGACTTCGTGCCGGTGGCTTATTGGGCCATCGATGTGCAACTGCTCCACGATGGCACCGCGTTCATGGCCCAGTGGCGTGCGACGGCCGACGCCTGCGACGATCAGGACCGCTGCCTGAATCAGGCGCTGGCGCAACACGCGGCTGACGCGATGGGGGCTGCGTCCAGCGCTCGGGTGATCAGGCTGCGCACCGAGCGCATGCGCGAAATCGCCCCGCTGCCGTTCGACCTGGGCACCTTGCAGGAAGTCTGCTCGAAGAAACTCGGCCTCGGCGCCCAGGAAACCCTCGACATCGCCCAGGCGCTCTACGAGACCCACAAAGTCATCACCTACCCGCGCAGCGACTGCGGCTACCTGCCTGTCAGCCAGCACAGCGAAGCCCCAAGCATTCTCGCGGCGCTGCGTCAGGCCGATCCGGGCCTGAACGCCCTGCACGATTATCTGCAGCCACAGCGCAAGTCCCGGGCATGGAACGACGCCAAGGTCAGCGCGCACCACGGCATCATCCCGACGGCGGCGGCGAAAAACCTTGAGCGCCTTGCGGGCAAGCAGCGCGCGGTCTACACCCTGATTCGCGCCCGTTATCTGGCGCAGTTCCTGCCCAACCACGAATACGACCGCACCCAGGCTGATTTCGACTGTGCCGGCGAAGCCTTGCGCGCGGTGGGCAAGCAGATTGTCGAACCCGGCTGGAAACGCGCCCTGCCCGAAGCCCTCGCCCCCGCCAAGGGTCGCGAGGCCCCGGCGCCGCAAACCTTGCCGGCGCTGGCCGAAGGACGAGACTGCGCAGTCGACGACGTGCGGCTCAAGGACCTCTGGACCCAACCGCCCAAGCCATTCACCGAGGGCGATCTGATCAAGGCGATGAAGAATGTCGCCAAACTGGTGGAAGATCCGCTGCTCAAGCAGAAACTCAAGGACACCACCGGCATCGGCACCGAAGCGACCCGCGCCTCGATCATCCAGGGCTTGCTCGATCGGGGTTATCTGGTGAAAAACGGCAAGGCCCTGGCGGCGACGCCAGCGGCGTTCAGCCTGATCGACGCGGTGCCTCGGGCCATCGCCGATCCGGGCACCACGGCGATCTGGGAACAGGCGCTGGACATGGTGCAAAGTGGTGAAATGAGCCTGGAAGAATTTGTCACCAAACAGGCCGCCTGGATGAGCAAGCAAGTCGCTCGCTGCTCCGGCCTCAACCTGACCATCAGCGGCCCGGCCAGCCCCGCAGGTAAAGGCGCCGCGCCGTGGAAGAACAAACGCAAGAGCAGCCCACGCAAGCCATCGACGGCTCCCAGACGTGGCGCCAAAACGGCGGCCAAAACATGACGGCACTTCGAGCGGTCAGCGATAGTCTAGTGTTGCTCAAGCGACCGTCCACCTTCTGAAAAAGGCATCGATCATGATCATCGTCCACCACCTGAACAACTCCCGCTCCCAGCGCATCCTGTGGTTGCTGGAGGAGCTGGCCATCCCCTACGAACTGAAGCTCTATCAGCGCGACCCGAAAACCAACCTGGCTCCGCCTGAACTCAAGGCGATCAACGCCTTGGGTAAATCGCCGGTTATCGAAGACGGCTCGCAAAAACTGATCGAGTCGGGCGCCATCATCGACTATCTGATCCGCCGTTATGGCCAGGGCCGCCTGCAACCGGATCCGGCCACCGAAGCCTACGATCAATACGTGCAATGGCTGCACTTCGCCGAAGGCTCGGCGATGCTGCCGTTGATGCTGAACCTGTATGTCGGTCGCCTGGGAGAAGCCGGTGCGCCGCTGCACCCACGCATCAACTCGGAAGTGGCCAACTACCTGGGCTACATCGACACCGCGCTGAGTCAGTCCGATTACTTGTTGGGCGATGAACTCAGTGGCGCGGATATCCAGATGAGTTTTATCGGCGAGATTGCCAGGGCCCAGGGCAAGCTGGTGGACTATCCGCATATCGGCGCCTGGGTCCAGCGGTTTCAGGCACGCCCCGCTTACATCGCGGCCCTGAAAAAAGGCGGCAAATACGACTTCGCCCCGCACTGAGTCAATACATCGGGTCAGGGACGGCCCGAAACATCAGGAGTTCGCGATGCCTTCAATCGAGCTGCACGCCGCGCAACGCGACGAGCTGGAGTGCATTGAAAACCTGATGCAATTCTACCTGTACGACTTCAGCGAATGGCTGCCGCTGAAGCTGGGCGAGCATGGCTTTTTCAACATCCAGCCCAAACTGGACTATTGGCGCCAGCCCGCCACCCGCCCGTTTCTGATCAAGGTGGATGGCGAGCTGGCTGGCTTCGTGACCGTGGATGATGAAACCCATATCCCGGGCGCAGAACACAACATCGGCTACTTTTTTGTCAGTCGGCGCTTTCGTGGCCAAGGCGTCGCAAAGTTTGTCGTGTCCACCCTCTTGAGCCGAATCCCCGGCCAATGGCAAATTTTCCATATCGATGCGAATCAGCCTGCACGCCTGTTCTGGGCCCGTGTTGTCCCGGTGTTGACCGAAGGGCTGTTCACCACGCACCAGCTGGACGTGGACGGCTATCCGTGCACGTTCTACCGCTTTGAAAGAGCGCAGCCTGCGCCAGCGCCTACGGGATTTCCCTCCCGTTCCTAATACCAAAACCACTTTGTCCGACAATATGTAGTGACTAAAAATAATCACTACATAATCGTTGACGCCGCCGATTTGCCCTTGCATGATGCAGACGTCTCCCCGATCGGGAGTACCGGCAACATGTTTGAGCAAGCTCGTCTGACCGCCGAGCTGTTTTTCCCGGATACACGCTGCCCACAAGGCAGATTGAAGAAGCTGACCTGGCCCGAACGTCCAGTACAAAGACGAGAAGCGCTGGCGAAACGATCTCATGATGCTTGTGGCCGACCCTGAAAACGTCGGCAGTGGCCTCCAGGTTTTCGCCGCTTCTCTTCGTTGTGACGCTATTGCGTAGCAGTTATTCAACACGACTACATGCAGCAGACGCGAGACCCCGTCCAATTGACGGCTGACCGCTGACGTCCTGGTTTCGGTGCCAGGGATCAACTAACCGATGGGCTACCTGTATTAGCGAATCAACTTTGAAAGATCACCAAATGGTCAAGGGGCTTACCATGAATCTGAACAATCAACCGACTATCGACGAACTGGCTCAACTGTTCGCGGCACAGAAAGACAGCCTCGACAGCCATATTCTGTGGATCAGCAAATCGGGCCAGGTGCATATCGACTGCCTGTCGCCCAATGCCCACGAAGCCGAGTTCGACCAGAACAACCAGAACCTGCTGGCCCGCCTGAAGATGTACCGTCGCGGCCAGGGTTATGTCGGCAAGAAAGCCGCCGCCGACAAGGACTTCATCGCCAATGTGCTGCAAACGCTGAAACAGGCGTGGGCGTCGTTGCAGAACCAGAATGAAGTTCGGGTGATTGATCGGTTCTACTGAGTTGCTGGTTTAACAAACATCCACAAAAAAGGGCCTGCTCCTATCAGGGAGCAGGCCCTTTTTTATGCCCGCCATTCACCCTTTATCCCTGCAGGACAGGACTTTTGTGGCGAGGGAGCTTGCTCCCGCTGGGCTGCGTAGCGGCGCCCTTTTGTGAGTGCTGCGCACTCAAGCGCGAGCAGGCTCGCTCGCCACAAAATTCGCTTGCAGGGCTCAATGATGTTCAGGGCAGCTTAGCGCTCATCACCAACCCCACAAACGCCAGCGCCGCCGCACTGTGATAATTGTTTTTCCTGCGCAACAACGCCGCACCGCGCTGGGGGATCTCGCCCTGCACGACTACCTTGCGCAGTGCCCGATCTTCGGTAGCAATCGCTTCGGGCAGGATCGTCGCCATCGGCGCATGGCGAATCACCTCCAGCAAGGTGCTCACCGAGTTCACCTCGATCGCGACCTTGGGCGTGATGCCTTGCTGTCGAAAGTACTCATCAATAGAAGACCGGGTAATAAACCCCGGCTTGAGCAACGCGAAGTCCAGCTGCGCCACTTCTGCCGACGTCAGCACTTGCGAGCTGTGGTATAGCGGATGATCGCGTCCGACCATCAGCCCCAATGTCTCGACAAACGCTGGAATGCATTCGATCTCCGGGTTGCGTACCGGCGTAAAGGCAATCGCGATATCCAGTGAGTCATCCGCCAGCCCGGCCTCGATGTCGTCCATCGACAACTCGAAAATCTCCAGGTGAATACCGGGGAACCGCGCCGTGTAGTCGCGTACCAACGGCCCCACCAGATACGCCATGAATGTCGGCGTCATGGCCAGGCGCAAGCTGCCGCGAGACAAGTCCTTCACGTCGTGCAAGGCGCGTTTGCCCGCCTCCAACTCCACCAGTACCCGCCGGGCGCACTCGATATAAGCCTCGCCCGCGTCCGTGGGCTTGACCGTACGCGAGGTGCGGTCGAACAGGTTCACGCCCAGGGCTTCTTCCAGTTGCCGGATCTGCTGGGACAGGGTCGGCTGGGAAACGTGCAACGCCTCGGCGGCGCGGGTGAAGCCGCCGTGATCGGCGACCGCCAGCAAGTAGCGCAAATGTCGGAGCAGCATGGGATCACCATCTATAGGCTGTACTTATGCTCCGCATTGTATATGAGTCTTGGACGCTATGGATAAATTGGCCGAAGATTGCTCCACACACAGCAACAACCCACAGCCAAACCCGAAAGGAGTCACACCATGCAACAGTCCCACGCTTACAACGACACCAGTCTGGCCCTGACCACCTCGATCCTTGATGCCAAGGCCCGTAAAAACCTGTCGTGGCAGGACCTGACCGAAGGCACCGGCCTGAGCCTGGCCTACGTCACCGCCGCCCTGCTCGGCCAGCACCCGCTGCCGGCAGACGCCGCCCAAGTGGTCGGCGACAAACTGGAGCTGGATGCCGCAAGCGTCGCTCAACTGCAAATCATCCCGCTGCGCGGCAGCCTCTCGGGTGTACCGACCGACCCGACCATCTACCGCTTCTACGAAATGATCCAGATCTACGGCACCACCCTCAAAGCCCTGGTTCACGAGCAATTCGGCGACGGCATCATCAGCGCGATCAACTTCAAGCTGGACATCAAGAAAGTCGAAGATCCGGAAGGCGGCTCTCGCGCCGTGATCACCCTGGACGGCAAGTTCCTGCCACTGCGTCCTTTCTAAATCAGTACCGGCCCGCACGCACAGTGCGGGCCAACCACCCAACCTCTTTCATTCACCACTTTCATCTGGAGGATGCCCCATGAACAAAATTCTATTGGCCCTGGCACTGATCGCCGGCCTGTCGACCCAGGCTCAAGCCGCAGACGACGCCGTCGCCTACCGCTACGGCATGGAACTGGACATAGCCCACGTCGTGAACATCACACCGGCCGCTGACGTGTGCGGGCCGACTCCGGTGGAAATGACTTACCTGGACTCCAAAGGCGTCACGCACATTCTGCAATACAGCGAGTTCGGCAACGGCTGCTCGAACTGAGCCGCGACTGTTTATCACTTATGAGGAAGCAACCATGAAAGCGCTCATCGACGGTTTTTTGAAGTTCCAGAACGAAGCATTTCCACAACGCACCGACCTGTTCAAACACCTGGCCACCACCCAGCACCCCGGCACGCTGTTCATCACCTGCTCCGACAGCCGCGTCGTGCCGGAACTGTTGACCCAGCAAGAGCCCGGTGAACTGTTCGTGATCCGCAACGCGGGCAATATCGTGCCCTCCTACAGCCCGCATCCCGGCGGTGTGTCGGCCACGGTGGAATATGCGGTCGCGGTACTGGGCGTCACCGACATCGTGATTTGCGGGCACTCGGACTGCGGCGCCATGACTGCTGTTGCCAAGTGCAAATGCATGGATCACCTGCCCGCCGTCAGCGGCTGGTTGCAGCATGCCGAATCGGCCAAAGTCATCAACGAATCGCGTCAGCACGCCAATGAAGCGGCCAAGGTCAGTTCGATGGTGCGCGAGAACGTGATCGCGCAACTGGCCAATATCCAGACCCACCCAAGCGTGCGCCTGGCCCAGGAAAAAGGCCTGTTGAACCTGCATGGCTGGGTGTACGACATCGAGACCGGCTCGATCGATGCGCTGGATGCCGATAGCCGTAGTTTTGTGTCCTTGATCGAACACCCAGAGACGTGTGCAGTTCAGGGGCGTGCGGTGGATGCTGCGGCCTGATTCATGAGCAGAAATATGGAATGTGATTGCACACATTCCTGTGGGAGCGAGCTTGCTCGCGATAGCGGTCTGACAGGCAACATAAGTGTTGAATGTGCAACCGTCATCGCGAGCAAGCTCGCTCCCACAGGGGGCTCCAGCGGATGAAAAATCAGCGTTTTATGCCGAGATCAATCTGGGTCATCCGGCTACGAACGGTAAACACCCCATCCCCCGACAGAATCGCGCTGCGGGCAAACAGGCGGCCACTCTCCCAGTTCGAAAGCCCCAGCTCCGGCTTGTTCAGCGCGTACTGGCCGTCGACCCAACGGGTAATCCCGTTGCCCACGAACGGCGCGTTGACCGCGTTGTAGAAACGCTCCTGAACCTCGGCCTCTTCGCTGATCAAGGACACGGTAAATTGCGGGCTGTACTGGTTGAACAAGGCAATCGCCTGGTCCAGGTCGTCAACGATCTTCAGGCTGACTTCCGGGGTTTCTTCCCACTCCCACTCACGGCCCAACTGGTCTTCCGGCAGCGGCTCGGCCTGAACTTCGGTGACATAGCCTTCAGCACGATAAACCTCGACGCTGGCGCCCTGCCAATCGTTTGGCAGATACGATTCACTGCCTTCGACGATGTGCAATTTGCAGCCCTGACCCCGCGCCTTGCCGGCCTGTTGCAGCGCATCCAGAAACAGCGGCACCAGTTCAGCGGCACGTTCGCGCTGGATCAGGCAGACGTTCAAGGTGTTGCAAACTTTGCGGTCCAGCGAGTTGCGCACCACCGCCGCAAAGCGCTGGGCATCCGCACCGGTATCGGCAATCAGCCAGGCACCGCCGGTGCCATGCAGGCTGACGGCGGTGCCGGCCTGTTGCGCGATGCTACCCAACTGGCTGACCGCTCGCCCCGAACCACGGGCCACCGCCAACGACAGACGGCGGTCGGCAAACATCGCCCAACCGGCGGCGTGATTGACACTTTCAACGAGGGAAACCGATCCCGCCGGCAACCCGGCCGCGGCCAGCGCTGGATTCAACGCATGCGTGACGATGGCTTGGGCGGTGCCCAACGCATCGCTGCCAATACGCAGCACAGCGGTGTTACCAGTGCGCAAGACACCGGCCGCGTCGGCGAACACATTCGGCCGACCTTCAAAGACGAAGGCGACGATGCCCAGCGGCGACACCACTTGCTCGACTTTCCAGCCGTCATGTTCGACGCAACTGATGACTTTGCCGCGCGTGGCCGCAGCGTCGCGCCAGGCGCGCAGGCCGGCAATCATGTCGCGGCGCATATGCTCGTCGGCCAGCAGGCGGGTGGTGGAGCGTCCGCGAGCCTTGGCCCGTTCGATGTCAGCCAGGTTGGCGGCCTCGATCAAGGCCCAGCAATCCGGAGTTTCCAGGCGCCCGGCAAACAGGTCGAAGAATGCACTGATCGCCTCGTCCGACACCGCCGACATCGCCTTGAAAGCCGCTTGTGCGCGCTCGATCGCCACGGCTGCCGCTTGCTGGTCAGCCACCGGGATCAGCAGCAACTCGCCACTGACCTGTTCCACCAGCAAATGGTCGCCGGGCGCAAAACGTGCCGCCAATTCGGGGCTGACCACAGAGACACGATTACCGGCGAAAGGGATTGGCGTGCCAGCGACAAGACGTTCGAGCGCAAGAGACATGAAACGGATTCACCATGCAGAGGGCGGCCGGAAAATGTATAGCAAATTTCCCGAAGCGTCATGCGGCGTCTTGGCGTAATGACTGCCGGACACATCAAGTACAGGCACCCCGCTCCCACAGTGGCTTTAGAAGACCGACCAGCCGATCCGCTGACTGAGCAACTCCAGCGCCGCCATGCCCGCCAGCGAGTTACCGGCTGCGTTCAGTTCCGGCGACCAGACGCACACCGTGAACTGCCCCGGCACCACCGCGACAATCCCGCCGCCCACGCCGCTCTTGCCGGGCAGGCCGACGCGGTAGGCAAAGTTGCCCGCCTCGTCATAGAGACCGCTGGTGGCCATGATCGAATTGACTTGCTGGGTCTGACGCGCGGTCAGGATCTGTTCGCCGCTGTGCTTGCAGAAACCATCGTTGGCCAGGAAACAGAAGGCCCGAGCCAGGTCCACGCAACTCATGCGTAACGCGCAGTGGCTGAAATAGCTGCGCAGAACCGCTTCCACGTCGTTGTGAAAATTGCCGAAGGATTGCATCAGGTAGGCCATGGCGGCGTTGCGCGCACGGTGCTGGTATTCGGAGTCGGCGACCTTGCCGTCCACCATCACCTGCGGATTGCCCGACAGGCGCCGCACGAAATCGCGCATCGACAAGGCCGGTGCGGCAAAGCGCGACTGGTTGATGTCGCAGATCACCAGCGCGCCGGCATTGATGAAGGGATTGCGCGGACGACCGCGCTCGAATTCCAGCTGCACCAGGGAGTTGAACGGCTGGCCGGACGGCTCGTGACCCAGGCGTTCCCAGATCGCTTCGCCGGAATGTTCGATGGCCTGCACCAGGCTGAACACCTTGGAAATACTCTGCACCGAGAACAGCGTGTGCGCATCGCCGGCGCAATACAGTTCGCCGTCGTTGCCATACACGGCAATGCCCAATTGATTGGCCGGCACCGTGCCCAGGGCCGGAATGTAGTCAGCCACCTTGCCCTGGCCGATCAACGGCCGGACTGCGTCAAGGATCTCGTTCAACAGCGCTTGCATGCCGGGTTCCGAAGTCTCGCCCCATGGGATTGCGGGGACACTCACGCTAGACGCCACGGGAGCGCGGCGGATCACAGTTTTGTGGGTGCAATGAC
Organism: Pseudomonas fungipugnans; assembly: GCF_029955235.1. Taxonomy (NCBI): domain Bacteria; kingdom Pseudomonadati; phylum Pseudomonadota; class Gammaproteobacteria; order Pseudomonadales; family Pseudomonadaceae; genus Pseudomonas; species Pseudomonas fungipugnans. Next base: position 2,806,260 of record NZ_JARBWL010000002.1, on the reverse strand, counting down.
ACTAACAAAAATCTCACAGACACTAAAAACCCCTGTGGGAATCACCGAATAGTGCTCAGTCCAGACTCAAACGCCCCCGCACAAACTCCCCGGCCTTGCGCGTCAGCTGATCCAGATGCCGATCCCGCTGTTTTTCAGCATCGATCATCGCTCGTTTGCCGTGTTTTTGCAGGAGGTAAGTGTGAATCTGCCGCACTTCCAGCGAGCTGTAGATGGGCGCCGTATCCAGCAACCCCATCAAGCCGCCGCTGCGATGGTCGCGGGTGCTCATCAGCACCTGGGTCGCGCGTGCGCCCACCACTTGAAAGTCCATTGCTTCGAAATACGCCACCTTGGCCACCGCGCACGTCAGCTCGGCATGGGGATAGCGCGCCAGCATTTGCTGCACCATCAAGCGCGCCACGCCCTGACGTCGATGACCGGCCTCCACCGCCATATAGGCCACGCCGCACGCCTGGGCATCGCCCTTGACCGGCAGGTACAGCAGGAAGCCGATGACCTTCTGCGGGTCGTCATCGTCCATCGCCACGATCAACTCCACGGCAACGCCTGTGCTGGCGTTCAACGCCTCCAGATACAGGTGAACTTCATAGCCGATGGCGTACTGATAGACGTTGTACAGCAGGTTGCTCGGCGGCAATCCCACGGCGCTGATGTCGGTCAGGTTGTCGACCACCAATTGCAGGATCTGGCTGTTGACCGATTCGGGACACGGGCTGTTGAAGTGGTGAATCTGGGGCATTGCGGGACGGACTCCGGGGTTGGGCGTTGATGCTGTTTTGGCGGGCTGGCGCATTGTAGCGTGCTAACCCGCAAAACCTAATGCTCCGGCGCCACGATCCGAAAACGGATGTTGATGTCTTTGGAGACCACCGTGTCCGCCCACTCCCCCGCACCGATACCGAAGGCGTCGCGGTTGAGCACGAACTGCCCGTCGAACACGCCAATGCCGTTTTCCGGTTTCAGCAGTACTTGCACCTGCACTTCGCGGGTGATGGTCTTGAGGGTGAGATTGCCGGTAAACAGGTAGCTGTTGTGGCCCAGATCCTGAACGCGGGTGGACACGAACGTGCCGACCGGATACGTGACCGGGTCGAACCAGGCGGCTTTTTGCAGTTCGGTGTCGGCATCGCTGCTGCCGGCGTCGATGCTGGCCATGTCGATACTCAAACTGGCGTGGGCGGCGGCGGGTTTGTCGGTGTCGAAATCGAGCGTGCCGCGAAATGAACCGAACGTGCCGTAGGTGCGCGAGCCCATCTGGTTGAAGGTGAAACTGATCTGGCTGGCGGCGGGGTTTACGCGGGTGTAGTCGACGGCGTGGGCGCAGGGGGCGGTGCAGAAGATGAAAGCGGCCATCCATGGAGCGAAATACGGCAGGCGACGCTTCATGGGGGGACTCCGGGGACGTGAGCAGCCAGACCTGATGGCGGATGGCGCGTTGTAGGAGCTCCACCAGCAATCACTGTAGGGAATAAAGCAAAGAATTGCTGCTTATGCCAATGCCGATGATTCAAAGGCAGACACATGCCCCCCTGTGGGAGCGAGCTTGCTCGCGATAGCGGTGGATCAATCAACAATGATGCTGAATGTAATCCCGCCATCGCGAGCAAGCTCGCTCCCACAGGGGTTTTGCGTCATACCAGGGATCGCGGGAACTACGTATTGGTCTTCAGCTTCGTCCACAACCGTGTCGTCAACCGGGCGATGTTGGCCGGCAGGTCCTCGACTGTGAACAGCTTGTCCATCACGCTTTTCGGCGGATAGATCGCCAGGTCCTGCTTCACCTCGGGCACCACCAGTGCGTCCGCCGCCAGGTTGGGGTTGGCGTAGTGGATGCTGTTGGTGATATTGGCAATCACCTCGGGCCGTAGCAGGTAATTCATGTAGGTGTAGCCGTTCTTCTCGTGCGGTGCGCTCTTGGGCATGACCACCATGTCCAGCCACAGGGTCGAACCTTCGTCGGGAATCGAGTAGCCGATCTGGATGCCGTTTTTCGCTTCCTTGGCGCTGGTCGCGGCCTGCACCACGTCGCCGTTGAAACCGATCACCGCGCAGATATTGCCGTTGGCCAGGTCGCTGACGTACTTGGAGGCATGGAAATACTGAATGTACGGGCGGATTTTCATCAGCGCCTGCTCGGCTTTCTGATAGTCCGCCGGCTCGTGGCTGTGGTGTGGCAAGCCCAGATAGTTGAGGGTGATCGGCAGGATCTGGGTCGGATTGTCGATGATCGCCACGCCGCACTGGCTCAACTTCTTGATGTTGTTCTCATCGAAAAACAGGCTCCAGGAATGGGTGACATCGACGTTGCCGAAGATCGCCTTGATCTTCTCGACGTTATAGCCGATGCCCACCGTGCCCCACATGTAGGGATAGCCATACTGGTTGCCCGGGTCGTTGACCTCGAGCTTTTTCATCAGCGCCGGGTCGAGGTTCTTCCAGTTCGGCAGTTGGCTCTTGTCGAGTTTCTGGATCGCGCCGGCCTTGATCAGCCGCGACAGGAAATGGTTGGACGGACTGACCACGTCATAACCGGTGTTGCCCGTCATCAGTTTCGATTCGAGCACTTCGTTGCTGTCGTGAATGTCGTAAGTGGCCTTGATCCCGGTTTCCTTGGTGAACGCAGGCAGGGTGTCATCGGCGATGTAGCCGTTCCAGTTGGAAATGTTGACGACTTCATCCGCGTAAGTCGCCGCCGAAAACGCTGTGAGTACGGCCACGAGCAAGTGCTGTCTGGCGTGCATGTTCATCACCTTCTTAATGAAGCGCTGTTGTTATTGTCGTGCGGTTGTCGGTTGTTGCTGTTCTAGATTTCTGTCCTGGCCCTGACCGCCTCCAGTTGCATGCGAATCCGTGCGCCGATGTCGAAGAACGGCCGGGGCGGCAGCCAACCGGGTTGGGCCCGTTCCATGACCGCATCGAGTAATGGCGAGCTCGAACCCGAGGCCAGCTCGGCGAGCAAGCGGCCCCAGAGGCTGCCCCGCGCCACGCCCGAACCGTTGCACCCGGCCACGGCAAACAGACCCTGTTCAACCTGGGAAAAATACGGTTGCCCGCTGCGCGAGGCGCTCAGGTGGCCGGTCCAGGTGTAGCGGATGTCGGCTTCGGTCAAGCCGGGAAAGCGCCGCTGCAAGCCCAGCGCATGGTGTTGTCGGCGCACGGCCAGATCGCCGAGGGACAAGTCTTTGGTGCGGTATTCGGCGGTGTTGCGAATCATCACCCGACGGTCCGGGGTCAATCGCACCGTGGCGCCAAGCGGCCGGGTGGACAACACGCCCCACGGCTCGACGCTGCCGATGGCGCGAAACTCGGCGTCGGTCAAAGGCCGGGTGAGGCTGGCGCTGAGTTCCATCGCGAATGTGCCGCTGTCCGGGATGCCGCTGCGGGCAACGAACGCGTTGAGGCACACCAGCACGCGTTTGGCCTCGATGCTGCCGCCGAAGCCATTGGCACGCAGGCGCCCTTTGCTCGTGCGCTCCAGACCGGTGATGTCGGTGTTTTCATACAGCTTGACGTTGGCCGGCAGCGCCTCCAGCAGGCCTTTGACGTACTTGGCCGGTTGCAGCAGGCCATTGCCGTTGCCGCACCAGATGCCGGCCTGGTAATGACGGGTGCCGAGTTTCCGGCTCAGTTGTTCACCTTCCAGAAACTGCGCCGAAGCGCCGACGGCGTTGAGTGTTTGCAGCTTGGCTTCGACATGGTCGAGCTTGTCGGGATCGTTGACGGCGAAAAAGTAGCCGCTGTCGCGAAAGTCGCAGTCAATGCGGTGACGGGCAATCAGCGTGCGCACTTCTTCACTCGCGGCACGGGAAATCGACGTGTCGACCTGATAGTCGGCAAACCCCGAACGATCGATCAACTCGTCACCGACCGGGTTTTCATGGGCCACCACAAAACCGGAATTGCGCGCCGAAGCGCCCTGCGCCGCCCGTTGCCGATCAACGACCACGATGCGCGATTGCGGGTGCATCGCGGCGAGCGAGTGGGCGGCAGATAAGCCGGTTATACCGGCGCCGATGATCAGCCAGTCCGCCTGCTGAGTGCCGCGCAGGCGATCTCGCGCCGGCGACTGTGCCGTTTGCGCAATCCAGCCACATACATTTTCCATGCTTACCTCATCGACTGTTCCGCCCGGCCCAATGACATGCGCTTTTCGCATGCAGGTTCTTTGTTGGCGGCTTGCTGTCGCTAGAATTTATTGGGTCTGTGGTGATATAACCAACGTTATAAATTCATCGAGCCATTCGGAAAACGCATGGACAAGATTCGTCACGTTCCTTCGCTGCAAGCCATGCAGGCACTGATGGAAGTCGCCGAGTCGGGCAGCTTCACCCAGGCGGCGCAACGGCTGTGCCTGACCCAAAGCGCGGTGAGTCGACAGGTTCAGCAGCTGGAAAGTCATTTCGGTGTGCCGCTGTTTGTGCGCAGCAGCCGCAGCGTGCACCTGACCCCGGAAGGCGAGCAGGTGTTGGCCAGCGCCCGCAGCATCCTCGAACAGCTGAAAACCCTGGAAGAGCGACTGTCGCCTCAAAATCGCCCGTTTCGCATCCGCATGCATGTGTCGCTGGCGGTGCGCTGGTTGCTGCCCAGGCTGAGCGACTTCTATCGCCGGCATCCGCAGATTTCCCTGTCCATCGAGACGGTCGCCACCGAAATCGTCGAACCGGCCAGCGACAGCGATGCGTACATCATTTATCTGCCCGAGCCGTCCAGCGATCCGGCGAGCCTGACCTTGTTCGAGGAAGCGCTGGTGGCGGTCTGCGCGCCGGGGTTGGGCACGCTGGATTCGGTCGATGACCTGCAACACTTTGCGCTGTTGCATGGCTCGGCGGACCAGCAAGGCTGGCGTCGATGGCTGGCGGCCAATGGCGGCAAAGCGCTGAGCGAGTACCGGCACATCCCCTTCAACCTCGACGAGCTGGCGCTGGACGCGGCGGCTCGCGGCCTGGGTGTGGCCATGACGGACAGGGTGCTGGCCGAAGAATCCATTGAACGCGGGGTGCTCGTTGCGCCGTTGGGGCGGCCGCTGAACACCGGGGGGGTGTATGCGGTTTTCCTGCAACCGGGGGCGGCGTTTCATCCGGCGTGTGAGCCGGTGATGCAGTGGTTTGCCGAGCAGAGTGGGCGACCTGGCGCGAACCACTAACCTGCAAACACTGCAATTCCCTGTGGGAGCAAGCCTGCTCGCGAAGAGGCCGTGTCAGTCGATATCCAGGCTGGCTGACACTGCGCTTTCGTCGGAACGCCGCCCGGAGCAAGCTCGCTCCCACAGGGTTGTTCGTCGACCTCCTACCTGCTTTGTCCGGTCGTTCAACTGCCGTACAGCTCACCTCTGACATATTTCCTCACACACTCGCCTTGAGCGAGCTGTGCGCGATCTTGTGCCTTGGCATTTACGGCGTCGGACCGTGGCGAATGTATCGAAATAGAAACAGATTGAAATATTAGAGACACAAAGTTCCGATCAGTTAAGGCCAAAACACCGCAAAACCCCGTGGAAGCGAGCTTGCTCGCGATGAGGCCAGCACCTTCAACATCGACGTTGACTGACCCACCGCTATCGCGAGCAAGCCCGCCCCCACAGGGTTCACGCCTTGATTGACCAGGCACTGCACTCCCCCTTTTTAAACACAGCGAATCCTGCCCCCATGAATAACGTGACCCTGCTGGAGCCTAGTCAGACCGAACAGTTGTCGGACGTGCTGTACGGTCCGATTCAACCTGAACTGCTGCGCGAGGAAGTACTCGCCGACTTGCTCGAAGCCAGTGCCCGTCGCCATCCGGAGCAGATCGCGCTGATCTGCGGCGAGCGCCAGCTCAGCTATGGCGAACTCGACCGGCAAGCCGGCGAGGTGGCCTCGAAGCTGATTCAGGCCGGGGTGCAGCCGGGGCAGATTGTCGGCCTGTGGTTGCCACGGGGGCTCGACTTGCTGGTGATGCAAGCCGGTATCGCCAAGGCCGGCGCGGCGTGGTTGCCGCTGGATCAGGACACGCCCGTGGAGCGCCTGCAGATTTGCATGGAAGACGCCAGCGCCGTGGGCATCGTGAGCTGTGATGCACTGGCGCCGGCCCTTGGCGAAACAGGCCTGACACTGTGGACCGCCGAAGCGCTGCTGGCGCCGACCGACGCGCCGCTGGTGCGCCGTTGCGGCGCCCTGCCCGACCACGCGGCCTACGTGATCTACACCTCCGGCTCGACCGGCAAACCCAAGGGCATCCTGATTTCGCAGCGCAGCATCTGCCACTTTTTGCGCAGCGAAAACGCGATCCTCGGCATCCGCGCCAGCGACCGGATCTACCAGGGTTTTTCCGTGGCCTTCGACATGTCGTTCGAGGAAATCTGGATCGCTTACCTGGTGGGCGCCACGCTGTGGATCGGCCCCAAGGAAGCCAGTGGCGACCCGGAAGTCTTGCCGCGCCTGCTCAACCAACAGCGCATCAGCGTGCTGCACGCCGTGCCGACCCTGCTGGCGCTGTTCAGCGAAGACGTGCCGGGGCTGCGCCTGATCAACCTCGGCGGCGAGATGTGCCCCGAATCACTGGTCGAGCGCTGGAGCAAACCCGGCCGACAAATCTTCAACACCTATGGCCCCACCGAAGCCACCGTCTCGGCGAGTCTGGCGCGATTGTCGCCGGGGCGGCCGGTCACCATCGGTACGCCGCTGCCCAACTACGGCTTGCTGGTGATTGCCAATGAAGCCGAGGTCGGCAACGGTCGGGCGCCGACCCTGTTGCCCCGGGGCGAAACCGGTGAGCTGTGCATCATCGGCCCCGGTTTGGCTGACGGTTATCTGGGGCGCCCGGACCTGACAGCGGAAAAATTCCTGGGCAACCCTTGGGCCACTGGTTTGCACGATGCTCGCCTGTACCGCACCGGTGACCTGGCGCGCATTGACGTTGACGGTCAGGTGCAGTGCCTGGGCCGTGCCGACGATCAGGTGAAAATTCGCGGCTTCCGTGTCGAGCTGGGGGAAATCGAAGCCCTGCTCGCGCAACAACCGGGCGTCGGCACCGTGGCCGTGCTGTTGCGCAATGAAGATGGCATCGACCAGTTGATCGCCTATCTGGTGTGCGACGACGCACCGCCTGCGAACCTCACCGCAGGGCTGCGCAAGGCCCTGCAAACGCAACTGCCGTCCTACATGGTGCCGGGGCGTTTTGAATGGCTCGAAAGCATGCCACGCCTGACCTCCGGCAAAATCGATCGCAAAGCCCTCAAGGCCAGGCCATTGAGCGTCGATACCCATGGCGCAAGCTCGGAATCCGATGCCGCGCAAAATGCCGCCGAAACGGTGTTATTCGCCGCGTTGGCGAGTCTGTTCCCGGGACAGCCGATTCGCCGCGACGCCGATTTCTTTACCGACCTGGGCGGCCACTCGTTCTTCGCCGCGCGCCTGGCGTCGGCGTTGCGCGCCGACCCGCGGTTCACCCACATCACTGTGCGTGACATCTATCAACAACGGCGCATTGGCGCCATCGCCGTCGTGCTTGCACAAACGCCAGAAGCGGCTGAGGCCCCGGTGCAATGGACCCCGCCATCGGCCTGGCGTCGCTGGCGCTGCGGTCTGGCACAGGCTGTTGCCTTGCCGGTGATGGTCGGCCTGCGCATGACCCAATGGCTGGCGCCATTCTTCACCTATCACTACCTCACCGGCGCACCCGGCGACTCGGTCCCAGTGGCGACCGTCGCCTCCATCGCGGTATTCCTGCTGGCCACAGTGCTGCAGTTCGCCATCGCGCTGGCGGGCAAATGGCTGATCGCCGGACGCCTGAAACCCGGCGTCTACCCACTGTGGGGCCTGACCTACTTCCGTTGGTGGGCGGCTGATCGCATGGTCGAATCGGCGCCGGTCTACCTGTTGAGCGGCTCGTCGCTGTACCCGCTCTGGTTGCGTGCGCTCGGGGCTAAAATCGGCCAGGAGGTGATCATCGGCGCCGCCGTGGTGCGTGCACCCGACCTGCTGGAGATCGGCCACGGAGTCAGCGTCGGCAACGGTGTCAGCTTCGAAAACGCCCGCGTCGAACGCGGCCAGTTGCACCTGGGGCAAATCACCCTGCAAGGCAACGCCTGCGTCGGCTCCTACGTGATCATGGAAGGCAATACCAGCGTCGGCCACTTCGCTCATCTGGAAGGCCAGTCAGCGTTGGCCGACGGTCACAGCGTGCCGGCCGGACACATCTGGCAAGGCTCGCCGGCCCGCGACACCGGTACCTTCGACATCCAGAACCAGCCGGCCCGCCCGGTGGTCAGCGCACGCCGTTTGCTCGCGGAAAAACTGTACTTCGTGTTCGGCATCCTGCTGATCGCCACGCTGTTTTTCATCCCGGTGTTCCCGACCTTTTTCCTGCTCGACTGGTTCGACAGCCAGCAGATCCTGTCGGGGCTGCAAGGCGATAGCGTGGCGCTGCAACTGGCGCGTTATTTTGTCCTCGCGTTCCCGGCCAGCGCCGTGCTGATCGTCGTCACTGCACTGGCCTGCGCCGCCCTGCGCTGGATCGCCCTGCCACGGCTCAAACCCGGGCATTACCCGGTGCACAGCAACACCTATTGCGCCAAATGGCTGGTCAGCCACATCCAGGAAGCCAGCCTGAACGTGCTGTCCGGCATTTATGCCACGGTCTATGCACCGTTCTGGTATCGCCTGCTGGGCGCCAGGGTCGGGCGAGATGCGGAGATCTCCACCGCCCAAGGGGTGATTCCGGACATGCTGACCCTGGGCGATGAAACCTTTATCGCCGACGCCGTCATGCTGGGCGACGAACGCATCGATGGCGGCTGGATGAGCCTGCAACCGACCGTGGTGTCGCACCGCAGTTTTGTCGGCAACGGCAGCTACATTCCGGACGGCACCGTGCTGCCGGAAAACGTCCTGATCGGCGTCCACTCCAGCGTTCCGCTCAACAGCGAAATGGCCGACGGCGACACCTGGCTTGGCTCGCCACCGATCAACCTGCCGGCCCGCGAGCAAGTCAGCGGCTACCCCGAATCCCTGACCTTCCGCCCTTCTCCGCTGCGCCGTCTGGCCCGAGGCCTGATCGAAGGCGTGCGCATCGTCACCCCGCATGCGACGGTGATTGCCGTGGGTTACACGGTGATGCTCGACCTGATGCCGATGGCCACTGAAGATCGCTGGGGCGCGGTACTCGGTTATCTGGCGCTGATCGGCCTCGCCTACAGCCTGGGCAATTTCCTGTTCGTGGTGGCGTTGAAGTGGCTGGTCATGGGCCGCTATCACAAACGCGCCGACCCGATGTGGACGCCCTTTGTCTGGCTGTCCGAAGGCATTACCAGCCTCTATGAAGGCATGGCCGCGCCGAACTTCCTGCGCTACCTGCGAGGCACACCGTGGCTGCCACTGGCGTTCAATCTGCTGGGCTGCAAGATCGGTCGAGGCGTGTACATGGACACCACCGACATCACCGAATTCGACTGCGTGACCATCGGCGCCGACAGCGAGCTGAACGCCGGCGCCTGCCCGCAAACCCACCTGTTCGAAGACCGGGTGATGAAAATCGACCAGGTCATGATCGGCGAACGGGTGTACATGGGGCCACGCAGCTCGGTGCTGTACAGCGCCGTAGTCGGCAACGACGCGCACCTCGGGCCGCTGACGCTGGTGATGAAAGGCGAACACATTCCGCCGGCCAGCCGCTGGGCAGGTTGCCCGGCGGCACCGGGGCGGGCGTGAAACACGAGATGCTGAAGCGGCTGTCCGATGGCGTGTGGCTGGTCAGCACCGAGCATCCACCGGGGACGCGCCGCGAGGAGGCCCGGTTGCGGATTCGTGACCGCGTGCGGGCAGTCTTGGCGGATGAACTTGGGCTGTCGGTGGAGGCAATCAGCGTTGTCAGCCAGCCCGGACAGGCGCCTCTGTTGCTGATTCGAGGATTGTCGCAGCCGGGGTTGTCGATCAGCCATGAGCTCGGATTTTCCCTGGCGGCGATCAATTTGCACGGGCCGGTCGGGGTTGATCTGATGCGGATGCAGGCCGGGACGGACTGGCAGCCGGTGGCCCGGGATTATCTGGGACCCGAGGTCACTGCGCGGTTGCTGGCGACGCCTGAGTACCAGCGGCCATGGGCGTTTGCCCTGGCCTGGTGTAAGCAGGAAGCGCGGCTGAAATGCCACGGACACCGACTGGTTGAATGGGCCTTGGCGCCGACGATGGCGGCACCGGTGATTGAGTTGGACCTGCCCTACCCCTATGTCGGCGCGATTGCCACGCCCTGAACCCAAACACCCCCCCCTGTGGGAGCGGTGGATGACGGGGATCGGCCATCCATCCACCCTCGCCTACACCAATCGTTCGATCTTCTGATGCTGCCACACCAGCTTGTAATACAGCGTCTGCAACACCAGCATCCCCAGATAGGCCACCGGAAACGCCATCCACACACCCTGCAAACCGAACTGCCCGTCCAGCCAGTACGCCACCGGCAACTGCACGCACAGCACACAGAAGATCGATACCGCCATCGGCACCAGCACCGTGCCGCTGGCACGCATGATGCCGCCGATGATCGCCTGGAAGCCGAACACCAACAGACTCCAGAGCATGATATGCAACAGATGCTCAGCCATGGCCCGCGTCGAAGGATCGGTCAGGAACAACCCCAGCAACCAGTGCGACAACAGATAACCCAACAGCACCAACCCACCGGTCAGGCACACGTTGATCAACAGCCCGGTACGCAGAATCGGCGCCATGCGCTCCAGCCGCCCGGCCCCGATCGCCTGCGCGCCAAGAATCGACGCGGTGATCGCAATCGACAACGCCGGAAACTGCACATAATTGACGATCTGCGTCACTGCGCCATAGGCCGCCGTCGCCTGGGAACCGTGCTGATTCACCAGCGCCAGAATCACCAGCTCCGAGGCCGACAACACCACCATCTGCAACCCGGTCGGCAAGCCGATGCGCAACACCTTGCCGAGAATGTCCCTGTCCAGACGCATCGCCGCAAACATCTCGCGATCTGGCGCCAACGGATGCCCCTTGCGAATCAACCGCCACGCCAGCCAACCCATCGCCGTCAGGTTGCCCGCCAACCCGGCATACGCCGCACTCTGAATCCCCATCGGCGGCAACCCCAGCCAGCCGCGAATCAATGCCGGCGTCAGCGCCAGACCCACGGCGGTCGAGACCAGCAAGGCAATCAACGGCGAAACCGTATCACTCACCCCACGCAACAACTGGGTGAACAGCACATACACCAGCAACGACGGCATGATCCACATCATCACATGGGCATACGCCACCGCGTCATCCAGCACATCCGCCGGCGTCCCCAACCCCTGCAACGCCGGCCGCGCAAACACACTGCCCAACACCGCCGCCACCAACCCGATCATTGCCCCCAGCAGCAACGTGGTCGCGGCAATGGCCTTGACCATATGCGGCTCGCGAGCGCCCCAGGCTTGCCCGATCAACACGCCAGCGCCGGCACCGAGGCCGATGACCAGGGCGATGAAGAAGAAAACGATGGGGAACATCCCGGACACGGCCGCCAGCGCCTGAGTGCCGAGCATCTGGCCGATGTAGATACTGTTGACCGTGCCGGACATGGACTGCAGGAAGTTCGACAGGACCATGGGCGCGAGGAACAGGAGGTAGGTTTTCCAGAGGGGGTTCGGGCTGGTCGCGGTTTGCATTGAGCGTGCGTCTCGGGGTGGGGCGGGGTTTGGGGATTCTACGCCAGGGGAAGTGGGATCGGGAGGTGGTGATTGGCGAAGCGGGCAAGATTGATCCTGGCCGCTATCGGCCCAGTCCCCGTGAACAGACATTCGGCCGCGCAGCACCTGCGTTCGTGCGCGCCGGCCCAATTTTGGCTGGTATCATTCAAGAAATTGCAAACCGAGTAGAAAAAATGAATCGTCGTAAAAAAATAAAGCAGCTATTAAAGGCTCACGCGAAAAAGGCCAGTGCCAAACTGGCACCGCCAAGCAAGTCTAAATACATTAGTAAAGCTGACCGATTGAAGCTGGCGGCTGAATCCGCTGAAGGCGCAATCATCTCCTCTGAGGGCTGATCGATGGCGTGAGCACCCTCGCTGAATACCGCATTCGCACGCTCACGGAGTCAATGAAAACGGGCGCCGTGAAGGCCCGTTACGTTTGCCGCAAAGCCATTGGAGGCCAACAGCGACGGCCCGGACTCATCCACAAATCAGGCGATCGTTTCATCAGCCCTCCTGCCCCTCTCAGAAAAAAATCCTCATTGGAAAATATGGCATACGCTTAATGCCATTATGCGAGCCACATGGACGGGTTTTATGCTTACAAAAATGGCCTCAATTTTTGACGTTGAGTGGGTGGATGCCAAGCTCAAGGTCGGTCATGTCGTTCTGTTTGTCGCGGCAGTGTGTGTTTCGTTGATCGCGATCAGTATCTGGGGGGTGTTCAACTCTCTGGAGTACCACTTGCACGACAAGGAAACGGAGATGTCGAACCTCTCCAAGACCTTGTCTTCCAGTATCTCGGCCACGCTCACTCAAGCGGACACGGTGATCCTGGGGGTTAAACAACGGCTTGAGGCTGAAGGACCTGATCCGGAGAACATAAAGAATCTAGGCGAGATGCTGAAAGTCCAGCAAAAACACCTGCCGCAAATACATGGTTTCTTTATTTATGATGAAAACGGGCGCTGGCTGCTTAATTCGAATGGCCCCATTCCGGCAGGCGCAAACAATTCGGACCGCGACTATTTCATTTATCACCGTGATCACACCGATGCGGCTTCCTTTATTGGCCCGGCGATACACAGTCGCTCGACAAACGACTGGATCATTACAGTGTCAAGGCGCATCAATCATCCAGATGGCAGTTTTGCCGGGGTAACGATTGCCACCATTTACCTGAAATATTTCCTCGGGCTTTACGATGATATAGACATTGGTGAAAACGGCGCTATCACCCTTGCATCGTCATCAGGGCGGATTGTAGTACGCAAACCCTTCAACGAATCCGACGTCGGCACTGACATATCCAGCGGGCAAGCGTTTGCCCTGTTAACGCCCGGGGTAAATTCGGGAACAGCCATCATAAAATCGTTTATCGACAGTGTAGAGCGGGTCACCAGCTTTCACCGTATCGATGGCTATCCGCTGGTGGTCATCGCCGCGTTTGAAAAAGACGAGGTACTGGCGGACTGGCGCAGTGAGTCCCTCGCCAGCCTGGTCATCTCATCGGTCCTGTTAATGGTTCTGAGCTTCCTCGGTTATCGACTCATCACGCTGATGAGCCAGCAAATACAAGTTCAAAAAGAACTGCAACTTGCTCAGAAAACCTACATTGAAGCGAACAAGGCGCTCGGCCTGCTTGCGCTCGAAGATGGACTGACGGGGCTTTCAAATCGCCGTCAATTTGATTTTTTCCTTGAGACTGAAACCAGCAGAATAAAACGCAGATCAGACAATGTTGCGCTGATCATGATTGATGTGGATTTGTTCAAGAAGTACAACGATCACTACGGTCATGTACAAGGCGATGAATGCCTGAAATCTGTAAGCGCCATTATCAGAAACAATGTCACCCGCACCGGGGATCTTGCTGCAAGGTATGGAGGCGAAGAGTTTGCCATTATCCTTCCAGACACAGATTACGTTGGGGCTTTTCTGATAGCCGAAAGAATTCGCACCGAACTGGAGAAAAGTGCGATACCGCACAGTGAGTCGCCTATGGGGGTAGTGACGATCAGTGTTGGCATCAGCTCGTTGTCGGGATCGAAGACTGAGACGCCCGAGAACCTGATCGATGTTGCAGACAAGGCGCTGTATATCGCCAAGTCGAGTGGGAGGAACCGGACGGTTATTTCCAACTGAACAATCAATCGCCGCTCTGTTGGGACCGGGCCTGCGGGCGGCGTATTTCCTGAGGCACCGCTCCATACCCAACACATACCCCCGAAGCCCGGCCTTACCAGCCTGGTGCCGATCAGCTAAGACACAAAACCTGTGGGAGCGAGCTTGCTCGCGATGGCGGTGGGTCAGCCGACATCAATGTTCAATGACGGACCGCTATCGCGAGCAAGCTCGCTCCCACAAGGTTTGCAGTGTTCAACGCCATAACTGACCGGCATTAACCTTATCAGCCGGGCTTTTTACGTTCTAACCGTTTGGCTCCAGATACGCACAGACCAGGTGCACAAGTTCGTCTCTCAGCTCCCGGGATTTCAACGTTCCCCGTCGAGTGGCGTAGGTCGCTCCTGCAAATCAATATATAAATATCTTACTCACATTCCCCAATGGCAGAAGGAACTGATCATGAGCGCTTCACCCTTGCTCGGCACACTGTTTGGCTATCACGCCTGGGCCAATCGCGAACTGTTGAAGAAGATGGAAGGCTTTGATCCAGTGCGCCACAAGGACGAACTCCACAGCGCATTACGACTGGTCAATCACGCCCACCTGGTCAGTCGGATATTTGTGGCGCACCTGACTGGCAAGGCGCACGGATTTGCCGTGGACAACCCGACACAAACCCCGTCGCTGGCGGAGCTGAGTGTCACCGTAGCGGCCACTGACCGGTGGTATATCGAATACGTGGAGAGCGTGACGCCGCAACAACTGTGCGAATCCGTGGCCTTCGTTTTTACCGATGGGGACCATGGCTGCATGTCCCGTGAAGAAATGCTGACCCACGTCGTCACGCACGCCGGTTATCACCGTGGTGAGGTGGGCCAGATCATGAAGCAGCTGTCGATTGAGTTGCCATGGGATACATTTGCCGTGTACCTGCACCGCGCTGAGCCTTCGCGTCGATCGAATGCGCTGTGAACGCCCCCACGCACTCAAGGAATTGATCGACGTGACGTTGCGGATACCCCTTGGTTCGATATCAAAAGGACGACATTGTGAACTCGGTACAAACGCTTACACGCTACAAGGCCTGGGCAGACGACACTTTTTTATCGGTGCTGGAAAAGCTGCCTGAATCCCAACTGATTGCGCCCCGTCCGATTTTTTTCGGTAGCCTCATCCGCACGCAAAATCACTCCTACTCCATGGACTTCGTGTGGCAGTGTCACTTGCTTGGCAAACCGCATGGCCTGGCCACGCGCAATCCAGCCGATCATCCGTCGATCCAGGAGCTGGTCGCCGCGCAACGGGAAATCGACACCTGGTACGTCGACTACGCCGATTCGCTGAGCGAGGATCAGCTGGCTGAGGTGATCGAGTTTCAGTTCATCGGCGGTGGCGCTGGCGCCATGTCCCGCGAAAACATTCTGCTGCATGTGGTCAATCACACCACTTATCACCGGGGCCACATCGCCGACATGCTGTATCACCTCGACATTGCCCCTCCCGTGACAGACCTGCCGGTCTTTCTCAAGGCTTGAGCCGGTCAAGTGGCTCTGATTCGAGCTTGCGCAATACATATGGGAAACCGTATATTCGGAAAACCATATGTATTGAGCCGCGCCCATGCTGAATCCTGCCGAAGTATTCAAATGCCTGTCCGATGAAACCCGCGCACGGGCCACCCTGCTCATCACGCGTGAGGGTGAGTTGTGCGTGTGCGAACTGGTCTGCGCGCTGGACGACAGTCAGCCAAAAATCTCCCGCCATCTCGCCCAGCTTCGTACTTGCGGGCTGCTTCTGGATCGCCGCCAGGGGCAATGGGTGTACTACCGGCTCAATCCTGACTTGCCGACGTGGGTACGCACCGTTCTTAAGACCACGCTGACCGCCAACGCCGACTGGCTTGAGCACAACAGCGCCCGGCTTACAGCGATGGGCGACCGCCCTGTCAACGCGACTGCCTGCTGCTGATCGTTGCCTGTCGAGATTGCTCATTGTTCGTCCGATACCAGGAGCCACCATGCGCGTTTTGTTCATGTGCACTGCCAATAGCTGTCGCAGCATTCTGTCCGAAGCCATGTTCAATCATCTTGCACCGCAGGGTTTCGAGGCCGTCAGTGCCGGCAGTTTTCCCAAAGGACAGGTTCTGCCGCGCACCCTGACCACGTTGCACGAGGCCGCCATTGCCACGGACGGTCTGAGCAGCAAAGGCAATGACACCTTCGAAAGCAATCCACCGGACATTGTCATCACCGTCTGCGACAAGGCCGCCGGTGAAGCCTGCCCCGTCTACTTCGGGCCCGCGTTGAAGGCCCATTGGGGGCTGGAAGACCCCTCGGATGTGAAGGGCGACGAAGCCGTGGTTGGCGCCGCCTTCCACGCCACCCTGGCGCGCATCGAAACCCGCTGCCGGGCGTTCTTCGCCCTGCCCTTCGCGCAACTTGATCGCGCCGCACTCAAGCGCGAACTCGACCGCATCAGCGACCTGTAACCGGAGCCCCCATGACCGACTCGATGCCCAATCTCGACGTCTCACTGATTCAACCCAATGCCAGTGATCGCGACGGCCAGCACCCGCCGCGAATCCTGCTGCTGTACGGATCGACGCGCGAACGTTCGTTCAGTCGGCTGCTGGTCGAAGAAGCCGCACGACTGCTGCAGCACTTCGGTGCCGAGACGCGGATCTTCAATCCTTCAGGTCTTCCACTGCCGGATGACGCCCCCAACGATCACCCGAAAGTTCAGGAATTGCTGGAACTGATGCAATGGTCCGAAGGCCAGGTCTGGTGCTCGCCCGAGCGCCACGGTGCCATGTCGGCGGTGTTCAAGGCCCAGATTGACTGGGTGCCGCTGGCGCTGGGTGCCGTGCGCCCGACTCAGGGCAAAACCCTTGCGGTCATGCAAGTCAGCGGCGGCTCGCAGTCGTTCAACGCGGTGAATCAGCTTCGTGTGCTGGGACGCTGGATGCGCATGTTCACCATCCCCAATCAATCGTCGGTGCCGAAGGCCTATCTGGAGTTTGACCAAGAGAACCGCATGAAGCCGTCGGCGCTGTATGACCGGGTGGTGGATGTGATGGAGGAACTGGTGAAATTCACCCTGTTGCTACGCGGTCACCCGGAACTGGTTGACCGTTATTCAGAGCGCAAGGAATCGGCGCAGGAACTGACTGAACGGGTGAATCAGCGGTCGATCTGAATGCTCGCTTGATCCATGAATGAAGCACCCCATCGCTTGCCTCCAACCGTTGGGGTGCGACTCGTCAGGCGATCAAGTACGCCCTACCGAACCGGAGATGGGCAGATTGCCCAGCAGCTTCAGGCCGGTGCTTTTGACGAAAGCGTCATAGTCCATCGGTTTCTCGATACGGGTTTCAGCATTGGGCAGTACGTAGGCCCAGGCCCGCTTGGACGATGCGTCGTAAACCAGCTTGAACAGGCGGGTCGGCACCCAGACCTTGTTCTCGCCAATGGTGCTGTGGCCCGAGTCAAACAGCGGGCCGGTAAAGACAAACACATTGCCATCGGCGCGCTTGGCAAATTTCCTGACATCAGACTCGACCTTGCTCCAGATCTTGCGGTTGTTGGTCGGGTCTTGCGGCACCATGTTCGACAGCGCAAAGGATTGCGCCATGGCATTGGGGTTCGGCGCATCGGCTGCCGGGGATTGATGCCCACGGTCGACCGCTGGATGTTGGCCACGGTAGTCGCTCAACTCTGCCCGCCCACTCTTGGGAATGCGTGGGTCGGGGTAGAACTGGTTGGTGCGCTCCTCCCCTTTGGCGTCCTGCAGCTGGGAGGCGTTAAGGCGTTCGACCACGATCAGCGGCGTCTTGCTGGTTTGCGAGTACAGCACCGCGAAGTTATCGGAACACAGGGCCATCGGGTTCATGGTTGCCGGCACGGTGGCCACGTTGATCGGTTTCGCGGCGGGGAACAGCTCTGCGCAGCCGTCAAACGAGGCCTGTTTCTGTTGGTTTGAATAAAGGTCCAGGGCCGCGCTCTGGCTGATCGAGCCCGAGCGGGAGGTTTGTTCCTGATGCTGAGTGGGCGGCTTGAGGAGATCCAGCAGACTGCGGGCTTGTGCCCCGGTCGAGAGCAAAACAAGGGCTGACAGCCCAACTGCAATTTTGCGTAGGTGCATGCGTTAAATCTTCGAATTGGAGGGGGGATAAACGTACGGCGAGTGCCGATTCACGGAACCAGATGGCGGCGGTTGCTGATTAATGTGCGGCGAGCATGCTTTCACTGTCCTTGATCAAAAATACCGATGCGGACCCGATCGGGTCCGAGCAGCACGAACGCTGGAGATCGTGCGGGGCTTATTGACCAGCCAAAGTCGGATTAGTGCTGAGCGGCGTGACAAGGTTTTTTACTTCGGCTTGCGCGCCCAAGCACCAAAAATCATGTCGCCAATAAAGATGTTCTGCGTGTGCGTACGCTCTTCGTCCAACCGTTGCTGCAGGGTTTCAATCTCGATTTCACCTGCCGTTGCGACGCCATGGGCGAGGATTCGCGGCAAGCAGGCTCGCACGATATAGCCCAGGCTGCTTGGGCTGTCGGGCGTTTGCACCAGACATTCTGCCCGGACATTTTCGACGCTCAAGCCGGCTTGCGTGAAGATTCGATAAAGGTTGAAACCGATATGCAGGTCTGCCCCTTCATGTTCAATCATGCGTTTTATCCAACCCTGAGCCTGCGTGTGCAGGGGAAATGCACCACGGCTGGCGGGGACCATGGTGGTGTCATGCTCCTGGAATACAAAGAGGCCGCCGGGGCGCAAACGCTGTGTCAGTGCGCGTACAGTCGCCACGGTATCGGCCTGATACATCAGCACTCGACGGCCAACGATCGCGTCAAATTCGCCCAGCGACTCGGAAATATCAAGCAGGTCGCTTTCGATGAAATCCGGCGCGGCCTGGTCTTCAGGGTTGATCCGCTGGCGTGCGATGGCAAGCGCATTGGCATCACGATCGGCGCCCACGACAGCTCCCGTGTTTCCAACCAGAGCGGCCAGCAGGAACGTCACGTCTCCCGTGCCGCAACCAACGTCAAGGACGCGCATGCCTTTACAGAGGCCTGCCTCGATGAACAGACGCTCGGTAAAATCCGCTTTGATGTTCGACACCGACATACTCCTTGGTTTGTCCGCAAGTCTGTCTGCCGGGTGGGTACTTTGCAATGTCCGCCTGAGTCGGCGGGGAGAAAGCGGTCCGATGGCTAGACCAACGTGACCGCCTGCAGACTCTGTATCACCGCCGAAAATCAGAGATTGGGCACTGGCTGCTGAAGCTGGATGCTGACCAACATCTGGCCGTGTTCAGCATTGCCCGCGACGCGTCCCCAGCCCGAGGCGGTCCCCATTTCGAACAGGGTGGCCTTGGTCGGATCGGGGCCGAGCACCAGGCCGATAACGAACATTGCGTAGTCATACGAATACTGCTGAACCGGCTTCAGGGCTGCGCCATCCGCCGCGAAAAACACGGTGCCATCTGGATCGATCTTCAACGTCGGTGCGTACGGGTACACCTTGTTGTCCACCGGACCCTGGGTGTAATACGTGCCGCTCCACAGCGACAGGTTGATGGGTGCAAATGGCGACGAACCTGCCACGTGCTTATCGTTGAACGTACCTGATACCGAACTGTTACCCGATGCGTTGCTAAAGCGCAGGTTCGCGGTTGTGCCGCCTATGACCGTGTTGGTAATGACGAGATTATTGTCGTTGAAGGTGCAATGGCTCCCCAGGGAAAACTGCTTCGACGTTACCCCATCGGCACACAGTGTGACCGTGGCAGAGTAGGTGCTCACCGGCTTGCCGCCTGAACCGAGAACGGTAAGTTGCTCCGTGTCAACCATGATGAAAGAGCCGATCTTCACGTCCAGCATGTAGAAGCCTGTAAACGGAATCAGAGCTTGAACGGGGGATTGCTGATCACTGATGAGGGTCATGTTTTTGTCCTGTCCATGGAGAAGGAGACAGAACTATAGTTTGCTTTGGAGTGTGTATTTCTTTATTTGCCTGGCGTTGAAAATACCGTCCAGCCCATCCCTGACAGCGCGACCAGAATCTGGCCGGGCGAATGCCAGACGGTACGCAATATCGCGGTTATTCCTCGGATTTATTCACGATATTTTGATCTTCATCGACCTGATACGGCGTATCCGCCTCTACGCCGTTTTTGCCGGTCCTGGCGACCACGTTGGTGTAGCGCTTGCCGTCCCAGCACCTGAAAATCAGCGTCGAGTTCTCGCCGCCCGTCAGCGTTGAGCCAAGGCTGCCGATGAGCCTGCTGCGGGCACCCGCTGTCAGCACGCTGTTCTTGCCGGCAGTGAGCGTGCTTCGGTCGCCGGCCATGAGCACACAATCGTTGCCGGCAGTCAGTTTGCTGCGATCGCCTGCGGTGAGGTAGCTGTTGCTGCCAGCCAATAGTTTGCTTCGGTCGCCCGCTGTCTGGGTGCTGTCTTTACCGGCAATCAGCTTGCTGCGTTCGCCGGCCATCTGGATGCTGTCGGCGCCGGATATCAGCGTGCTGCGGTAACCGGCGGTTTGCGAGCTGCCCTTGCCGGCGATCAACATGCTTTTATGCCCGGCAATCTGGGTGCTGTCATGGCCCGCAATCAGTGAACTTCGATGACTCGCAATCTGATTGCTGCCGTATCCGGCGGTCAGGCTGCTGTGCATGCCGGACGTCAGGCTGCTGCCATAGCCTGCCGTCAGCACGCTGCGAAGTCCGCTGATCAGGGTGCTGCCGTAACCCGCCGTCAGGAAGCTGCGAATGCCACTGGTCAAGGTGCTGCCATAACCGGCAATCAGCGAGCTGTCCTGCCCTGCCGTTCCGGTGCTGCCGTAACCGGCGGTGAGCGTGCTGTCGCGCTCGGCCGTCTGCGTACTGCCATAGCCGGCCGTCAACGTACTCTCGTAGCCGGCGGTCTGGGTGCTGCCGTAACCGGCGATCAATGAGCTGGCAAAGCCAGCCGTTTCAGTACTGCCGTAGCCCGCGGTGAGCGTGCTGCTGTCTTGAGCGGTCAGCGTACTGCCATAGCCCGCCGTGAGCGTGCTTTCGTAGCCAGCGGTCTGCGTACTTCCATAACCTGCGACCAGTGAGCTTTCGTAGCCGGCGGTCGACGTGCTGCCATAACCGGTGGTCAGGCTGCTTTTGTAGCCAGCGGTTTGAGTACTGCCGTATCCGGCGATCAAGGTACTGCTGTAGCCAGCGGTTGAGGTACTGCCATAACCGGTGGTGAGTGAGCTTTCTTCCTGGGCAGTCTGGGTGCTGCCGTAGCCTGCGGTCAGGGTGCTTTTGTAGCCTGCCGTTTGAGTGCTTCCGTATCCGGCAATCAGTGAGCTTTCAAAGCCGGCGGTTGATGTGCTGCCGTAGCCGGTCGTGAGCGAGCTGATTTCCTGCGCCGTTTGGGTGCTGCCATAGCCCGCCGTCAGCGTACTTTCGTGACCCGCTGTCTGGGTACTGCCATAACCGGCAATCAATGTGCTTTGGAAGCCTGCCGTGGACGTACTGCCGTAACCCGTGGTCAGCGAGCTGTTGTCCTGAGCGGTTTGCGTACTGCCGTAGCCAGCGGTCAGGGTGCTTTCATAACCCGTGGTTTGAGTACTGCCGTAGCCTGCGATCAGCGAGCTTTGGAAGCCAGCCGTGGACGTGCTGCCGTAGCCGGTGGTCAGGGAGCTGTTGTCCTGGGCGGTTTGCGTACTGCCATAGCCGGCGGTCAGAGTGCTTTCATAACCCGTTGTCTGCGTACTGCCGTAGCCCGCGATCAACGAACTGCTGTGGCCGGCGGTTGAGGTGCTGCCATAGCCGGCAGTGAGCGAACTGCTTTCCTGAGCGGTCTGGGTGCTGCCATAGCCTGCGGTGAGGGCACTTCGGTAGCCGGCGGTTTGCGTACTGCCGTAACCGGCAATCAACGAACTGTCGTAGCCCGCTGTCGAGGTGCTGCCATAGCCCGCCGTGAGTGAGCTGTCCTCCTGAGCGGTTTGGGTGCTGCCATAACCAGCTGTCAGGGTGCTTTCGTGACCGGCAGTTTGCGTGCTGCCGTAGCCGGCGATGAGCGAACTGTCAGGGCCGGCAGTCCCGGTACTGCCATAACCGGCGGTGAGTGAGCTGCCTTCCTGGGCAGTCTGGGTGCTGCCATACCCCGCTGTCAGGATGCTGCCATGACCGGCGGTCTGGGTGCTGCCGTACCCTGCGATCAGCGAGCTGTCGTAGCCACTCGTTCCGGTACTGCCGTAACCGGCAATGAGCGTGCTGCTTTCCTGAGCGGTTTGGGAACTGCCATAACCCGAGGTCAGAATGCTTTGATAGCCGGCGGTCTGGGTGCTGCCGTAGCCTGCAATCAACGCGCTTTCGTGCCCGGCGGTTTGCGTACTGCCGTAACCGGAGGTCAGCGAGCTTTCCGGTCCAGCGGTGCCCGTGCTGCCATAGCCGGCGGTGAGATCACTGCCCTCCTGCGCCGTTTGCGTGCTGCCATAACCCGCCGTCAGCGAGCTTTCTCCTCCGGCGGTCTGGGTGCTGCCATAACCGGCGATCAGTGAGCTGTCGGATCCAGCGGTGCCGGTGCTGCCGTAGCCGGCAGTGAGGTCACTGCCTTCCTGTGCCGTTTGCGTACTGCCATAACCCGCTGTCAGCGAGCTTTCTTCGCCGGCGGTTTGCGTGCTGCCATAGCCGGCGATCAGTGAGCTGTCGGATCCAGCGGTGCCCGTGCTGCCGTAGCCGGCAGTGAGGTCACTGCCTTCCTGCGCCGTTTGCGTACTGCCATAACCCGCCGTCAGCGAGCTTTCTTCGCCGGCGGTTTGGGTGCTGCCATAGCCGGCGATCAGCGAGCTGTCGGATCCAGCGGTGCCGGTGCTGCCGTAGCCGGCAGTGAGGTCACTGCCCTCCTGCGCCGTTTGCGTACTGCCATAACCCGCCGTCAGCGAGCTTTCTTCGCCGGCGGTTTGGGTGCTGCCGTAGCCGGCGATCAGCGAGCTGTCGGATCCAGCGGTGCCCGTGCTGCCGTAGCCCGCAGTGAGATCACTGCCCTCCTGCGCCGTTTGCGTACTGCCATAACCCGCCGTCAGCGAGCTTTCTTCGCCGGCGGTTTGGGTGCTGCCATAGCCGGCGATCAGCGAGCTGTCGGATCCAGCGGTGCCCGTGCTGCCATAGCCGGCGGTGAGATCGCTGCCTTCCTGCGCCGTTTGCGTACTGCCATAACCCGCCGTCAGCGAGCTTTCTTCGCCGGCGGTTTGCGTGCTGCCATAGCCGGCAATGATCGAACTATCAGAGCCTGACGTTCCGGTGCTGCCGTATCCCGCAATCAGCGTGCTGCGATCGCCAGCGGTTTCGGTACTGCCATAGCCGGCGATGAGCTGACTCTGATTTGCACCCGTGAGCGTACTGCCATACACCGCTGTCTCCAGCGTTTGTGGGCCTTGAATAGTTGCGTGTCGATCAATATCAAAAGTGCTATCAGCGGTCGCGGGCGAAGCGGGGAAATCCCCCTTCGTTTCTGTGCGAACTTCAGGAAAAACAAATGTTTCATTCAACGCAACTGTGGAAGACGCATAACTGGCAATATTCGCCGAAATATAGCCCGCCGCGCTGTTTCTTGTGCCGACGTGAACAACTTCAGCACGCGGAAACTTGACCCCGCCCTGCGCATCCAGAAAGATGATATCGCTCACCGCAACTTCACAAATAACCCACCGGGCGTCAGCCTGCATATTCAAATGCGTGCTCGCCCCTTTGCCCCATAGCAGCCCGGCCAGCCCATTCTCGAGCTTTCGGGTGGGTTCCCAATATTTACATTCGACAACACCGGAAACAGGCCATATCTGGCCACAGTGATCGGACATATTATTGGCACAGGTGCGCAAGACCAAAACTTTGTCATCGTTCATCTTAAAACCCTCATAACATTAAGTTACAAAAAACATCTTCGTATGTGCATGCCTAAAATAGCACCTAATGTATGAAGATCAGACGTTGACAATAAGTCTGATCCAAACCACGCGCGCGACTCTAGTTAAATATTTAATGATGCCTTTTAATGCAAAACAACAGACTGAATGATTGAGTCATTCGAAGAATCGTCTCTCACGACTCATCAAAATATTCACGTTGGTTGGTATGACTGAATATCCCGGAGCAATTTAACGTCTACAGGGCGCACTTTATGTCTATACAAAAATTGTTCAATGGCTCATTGACCGACATAGCCTTTGACGCGCATGCAGTCATTCGTCAGGTCAATCTGCTTTTGCGCGATAACGATGCCGTCGCCGACTGCACTGCCCATGCCGTGGGTCTTATCGTGGGCCTCGGGCGTGGAGTGATAGCTCGCGGTCGCTGCTTTGGCCTGGTACTGGCATAGCGCTTTATCTTGCGCCAGATCAGATGCGTTCGTGCCGGGCCTGGACCAGTTACGAACCGGTGTCGCACAGGCGCACAGGGTGATGGCGAGCAACATGACAAGAATGAATTTCATAACGTTCACCGCGTGATTTGAATGGAGGATGTGGACGAGATCACTTGCAAACGAACGTCACGTTGGCCACCTCGTTGGTCGGAAACGGCCAGTGCGATTGCACATCGAAGACGCCGATCTGCTTACCGAGCGATGCGCATTTCCTGTTGGCGTTGTCCAGGGCCAATTGACGGGCACGGGTGTGATGATCTTGTGCAAGCAATGTATTCGCCGAGGCCTGGGCTTCGTAGGGGCCAAGTCTCACTGCGTGAGACTGCCAGGCGTAATCGCCGATCAATGCGAACGCACTGACGGCAACCAGCATGTTGAGCTTCATGACAAGTCACCCGCGCCAGTCGTCCGGGCAGCCAGGCCCGGGCCGATGGCCATCAGGGACAAACCCTGGATATCGCTCATAACACTCTCCCCTGCATGGCAAATAACACGGTTGACTCCGTCACCCGGTGAATCCGGATGACGCCTTGGGCAGCGCGTCGCGTCGGTCAAAGCCGCTGGGTATCGCCGTGGGGGAATGATTAGGCAGATCCGTTTTCAAGTGAAGAAAAACGAAGTATGTTTCAGTCTTGATTAGAAATACTTAATGAGGACCGCAACCATGCAACTCGACGCAAAGCAGATGCAGGCGTTCCTGGCTATTGTCGAAAGCGGCAGTTTTGAAAAGGCCGCGGAGCGCCTGAGCATTACGCCGTCTGCGGTCTCGCAACGGATTCACGCTCTGGAAGCGCGTCTGGGCAACTCGATGGTGGTGCGCGGGCGACCCTGCGAGCCGACCCAGGCGGGCAGAAAATTGATGCTCTACCTTCGCCGCGCAACCGTGCTCGAGGAAGAACTCCTCAACGAACTGTCCGCCGACGAAAAGGCTCACCTGCGCGTGGTCATTGCGGTCAATGGTGACACCCTGGCCACTTGGTTTTTTCCTGCACTGGCCGAGATGTTCGTCAGCGAAAATATCCTGCTCGACCTTATGGTCGACGATCAGGATCACACCTATACGTTGCTGGAAAGTGGGCAGGTCATCGGTTGCATCGGCACGCGATCACAGCCGATGCGGGGTTGCTTTGCAGAACCATTGGGCTCGGTTCGCTACCAATTGGTGGCATCGCCGGCCTTTCAGGCGCGCTGGTTTCCAAAGGGGCTGACGCGAGACGCTGCGCGCAAGGCGCCTGTGTTTGCCTATTCGCGCAAGGACACCTTGCAGTCTGATTTCATGCAGTCGCGCTTTGGCCTGCACGCGGACGCCTATCCGATTCACTACCTGTCACTTCCGGAGGCACGCCTGAAAGCCATTCGCCGCGGCCTCGGCTACGGCATGGTGCCGCACATGCAAGTGAGCGATCTGCTGAAAAGCCGGGATCTGGTGGATGTGGCTCCCGGCGAATTTACCGATGTAGCACTCTATTGGCACGCCTGGGCTTTGCAATCGCCGCGCATGGAAGCGTTGTCCGAGCGCGCCGTGCATGCGGCTCGACGCAGCTTGAGCGCCAAGGCGCCGGTCAGGCGTTCCACCGCGCCGAAGCAGCGGTGAAAGCCCGGTTGATGACGATCAAACCCTGCGCGTGGAGCAATATTCCACGATCAGTTGAGTGACCGCCGCCGCCATCGCCGGGTCCGCTTCAGGCGAGGTGAACAAGCGACATTGCGCATCCGGCAAATCCGGCAGCCCTTGTTCTGCCCCAAGCACCACCAGCCCCTGCCCCAGCTGACTGAATGGCATCGGCGCTAGCGCAAAGCCTGCCAGCGCCGCCGCCCGCAACCCGGCCGTGCTGCTGCATGACATTGCCGTGCGCTGGGCGATCCCGGCCTGAGCCAGCTTCGTCAGCGCGACCTCGCGATAGGGGCACGGCTCGGGAAACAGGGCCAGCGGCAACGGCGTCGGTAATCGGGCGACGGCTTGCGCCGACCAGGCCCACACCAGCGGTTCTTGCCACAGCAGCAACCCCGCTTCGCCGGTTTCGCACACAGAACCGATGACCAGTTCCAGATGGCCTTGCTTCATCAGGTTCAGCAACGTGCCGGGTATGCCCACCTGCACATCGATCTCCATGCCCGGGTACTGCGCCGCGAAATCCTGAAAAGTGCGCAGCAGCCGCGGCTCGACAAAATCCTCGGAAACCCCGATCCGCAGCCGTCCGTGAAACGGCGTGCGCGTCAGCTCTGCCCAGGCATCACGGTTCAACCCAAGGATCGTGCGCGCATAAGAAACCAGGCGTGCGCCGTCGAGGGTCAGTTGCTGGGAACGGGTGGTGCGCGTCAACAGCGGTTTACCAATCTGTTCTTCCAGACGCCGCACATGGCCACTGACCGCCGACTGCGTGAGGTGCAGCTTCTGGGCTGCCCGGCTGAAGCCTTCTTCATCGACGACCGTGACAAATGTTTTCAGCAACAGGGAATCGAACATAGTTATTTTCGTGATCAATGGCGTATTAATTTACGATTTATATTTCAATTATAACTATGTTGCAATGCCCTCACCTGCCCCGTCCCTCAACCACTCAAGGCGCGCCATGACTACTCTTGTGCATATTGAATGTTCGCCACGCAAACAGCGTTCGGCCTCCCTTGAAGTCGCCCGCAGCTTTATTGCGCGTTATCAGGAAAACACCCCGGACACCGAAATCATCACGCTCGATTTATGGAACATGGCGTTGCCGGAATTCGATGACCTGGCAATGGAAGCCAAATACGCGGGGCTCAATGGCACGCCCTTGACCCCCGCCCAGCAGGACGCCTGGAACACGTTGAAAGATCTGGCAGCTCACCTGCACCGCGCGGATGTGCTGGTGATGTCCGTGCCGCTGTGGAATTTCAGCATCCCGTACAAACTCAAGCACTTCATCGACCTGGTGTCGCAGAAAGACATCCTGTTCAGCTTCGACCCGGAACACGGCCTGCAAGGCATGTTGTTCAACAAAACTGCGGTGGTGATCTACGCCCGTGGCCTGGATTATTCGGCGCAGTCAGTCACGCCGGCAGCGCGCTTCGACTTTCAGAAACCCTATGTTGAAGCCTGGCTGGGGTTTGTCGGCGTGACGGATGTGCATTCGGTGATCGTGGAGAAAACCATCCTGGAGGAAGACGTCGATACCCGTGCGCGAGAGGCTGCGAATCAGCAGGCCCGGGGATTGGCAGACCGCATTTATCGCTGATGCCTCAAGGGCTCTGGTTGATGTGCGCTCCGGGGGGCTCGTTGCCCGGCGGCTTTTCGTACACCGTTCAAGCCAGCAGTTCGCTGATCCACCGGGCCTGACACGCGATCTCTTGCAGCTTCTCCTCCGGCACGGCCTGCCGCGCCCGGGCGAAGTTGGCCAGGGTCTTGTGCTTCTCACGCAGAATGCGCTGCCACTTGTCGAGGAATGCCGGGCTGCGTGTCCGCATCTGCAGCGGGCCGAAGTACAACTCTTCGGCGGTGTACATCACCGGCCCGGCGCGTTCGGCGACGATGATTTCGTAGTAGAAACGGTTTTCCCGCAGCAATTCCTCGCAGAGGATGCAGTAGCCATTTTCCATCAGCCATTGGCGCAGTGGTTGCTCGCCGCCGTTGGGCTGCAGGATCAACCGTTCCTGGCCGCTCAAGTGCGCCTTGCCACTGTCGAGGATGTCGCGGATCGTCTCGCCGCCCATGCCGCAGATGCTGATCACCGTGATCCCGTCTCCCGGCTCGATCGCCGCCAGGCCATTGGCCAGGCGCACAGTGATCCGTTGCTCCAGACCGTTCTCGCGCACCGTGCGAACAGCCGAGTGGAACGGCGTCAACGCCACCTCGCCCGCCACCGCCGCCGCGATAGCACCACGGCGCATCAACGCCACCGGCAGGTAGCCGTGATCCGAGCCGATATCAGCCAGGCGAGCACCCGCTGGCATATGCGCGGCCACACACTCCAGGCGCATGGACAATGTCTGTTCGTTCAACTGCAGTTCCTTTTCACCACGAATGCCCGGCACCGTTGGCATGCGTGCGGGCCGAACATGATGCTTGGTGAGGGCGGTTGGGTAAAGCGTCTGCGCGTTGGGGTCGGTTGGTATTGGGGCTTTGCAGGGAAAGTGGATGGCTGCGTGGGGGGCTGGTGCCTTTTATGATTGGTGGCTTTCGGCCAGAAGGGGCCGTTGGTGATTAACCGTGTTACTACCGAAATCGGCTGCATGGCCCCACGCGCAGTGCAAGTTATACGAACTAACAACAAGCGCTGACTTTACTTGCGAGTGTTTTTCAGGCACGTATAACAGACTCTAACTTTGGATAGTTCTCTTTATAGTATTGCTCCGCATCTGCTGCATCTTCTAAAAAGTCCCACACAGACGTTGAAAGTGCTGAATATAACAAGACAATTATGAAAATCGCCAAATATACCCATAGCAAACCTCCAATGCCAAACTGCGTTATCGTAGCCCCCATCAGCATGTAGGAAGCCGAGTTTGCAAGCTGACTGACAACGAGAGTAGCGGCCATTAATCGAATCCGAACTCCAGAAGGCACTGAAACAGTCCTTCTATCTATCCCGACAAGCGAAAGAGAGGCGCTGCTAGCCCCTGCAACAAAGAGGCACGAAGCCAGTTGCCAAATGTCTACCGAGAGAGCTGAAGCACTGAGGGAAGCAGTTAGTAGCGCCCAGAGTGCAAGGTATTTATTGCGCTGGTTTTCTCTTTTAGCAACATAAGGACTGAGAAAAAACAACCCCGCGACAGCTCCTCCCGCAAATATAGCGTTGAACAGACCTACGCTGCTATCAGCAAGATTATGTGCATGAACCTGGTTCGGAACCAGCATAGGCACCGTAGCGGTCATAGCTAGGCAGAGTAAAAATCCAGACACGGTCAGGAACCGCTCTGGTGGAAGAATGAGTTTTAGTTTGATCCCCAAAAACATATCCTGAACGCGTTCAACAGGTGATTTCACTTGTGTCTTATTCGGTTTCACGCCAAGCGGTAATGCGAATGCGAAAACCAGCGCCGCCATACTCACCATTGCAGCAAAAAGAAGGGCAGCTTGCGGCGAAAACACGCCAATAACAGCCCCAGCCAGCAAGGGGCCCATTACGCGACTTATGGTTATGATTATGCGACGGATGCGAAATGCATGTTCTATGCGATGTTTCTCTACTGTTTCAGCCGGATATACACCGAAAAGAGAGTGGATAACACCAAAGGCCGATACTGCAAGGACGTCAATTATAATTAGAGCGTCGATCGAATATGAAACAGAAACAGAAACGTAACGAAGGATGCCCGTCAATAAAATTATAATGCAACCTGCTTTAAGCGCGGTGCCGCGCCGCATGGCTTCGACGCGCGGAGCTAAAAATAGCATGGAGATGACGGCGGCGAGTGCGAGCCCTGTTTCGTAGGTCGCTAGTTCAAGCAGGCTTCCTCGCTGCACTATAATAAGGGGCACAGTCGCATTCCAGCAGCCGAGATATATCCATATCAAGACTTCAAGGCAAAGATGCTTTTGAAAAATACTCAAGCCATATATCCTTTTGCCGGATGAGATCGGCAACGGCTATTTTCCGTTACAGACCTCATGCCCTCAACTATCCCGCTATGAAGTGATTGACATTAAAGCTGTCCGCATTAACGCCAAACTTTGAAAATAGGTGTCCATGCATTTTGTTTTTATAGATGTCGCGATTTTTCTCAAAATATTCTCGATCGTACCATCTGACTCCAAAAAACATGGTCAGGCCTCTTACAACCGTCATCATTTGCCAATCATAGAAAACCGACTCCAGCGGGCGAGCGGCCAGCCTTTCGTCAGATTCCTTGACTGCAACAATACACCTATCTAGCTCATCCCTGCTTGAAAAGACAACCTCGCAGTTAGTTAATGCAACTACGGGTTTAACAATTTCGCGCTCGCCACTAATTACCACTTCGCATCGTTGAGATTCCATTCTGTCTCTCCAAAATATCGTTGGTGTTTTATATCCTGATATGCTCACGACTTGGCAACGGGCAGGAACCACGCTGTTCGGGAAAAACTTATCCTTTGATGGGGTCTAAAGCGCTCACGAACCAGTTGGTTTTTTTAGAAACTACTCATCCGTTATGTTCATATCGAAACGCCGTGAACGTGTTATCGAGCCTTCCAGTTTTCGTGGTGAGGCGCAGCGAACTATTCCACAGAATGGTAAAAACCCTCAAGGAGCAAAAAATTTTATGCTTATACTCAAACCTTATATGCAATCACTGCCGGCGACGGAGCACCTAGTACGTTGATGTAGCATTGAACTGATAGAAATCGAGGGAATCGTAAAGTTCTAAAGCGCGCTCATATAAAAGTTGTGAGCCTGAATAAAACGACGGAGATTTTCTTTCTCATGCGGCCGGGTTGAATCAACGAAAACCGACAAAATCGGCCTTTGATGAAAATGTCTGCTTACGGCCCAGAGTGTGTAAAAACGCTCATGGGCTTGGGATTCCTCAAGCATCGACGTTCGTTGACGGGGCTATCGCACGGTCGATGCCATGGATTGCATCGGTAGCGTTCTGGAGCACGTCAATGCTGTTTCTACAGCCTCTTGGATGGGCCAAAATCAGCCTTTTCAGGCCGTCAGCGCCTTCATCAAACCGTTGACACCGATGATGTCATAACCCGTTTCAAGTTGTAGGCGAGCACATTCAAGCTCATCTCCGCACTCACCCCGGCCAGTTTCCGCGTCAGGAAGTGCGTCGCACCCATCCGGGGCCGTTCACGAACGGCTTTCAACACCGCAACTGACTTACGACTCCGACGACTGTACTGTTGGGTCGATGGGTCGCCTTGTCTCGCGCTCAGGTGCAGCTTCATACCCTCATCCGCTTCAACGGCCTCTTCCGATCCGCTGTTTAAGTCGCCTTTTTCAGGTTGCTGGCTTTGCCGCCAGACGTGGCTTGTTCATTTTAGGTGTGGGCCTGATAAAGCATAGCGACTTGCCTCTTCCATCAAGTCATCGCACATAGGATTCGCCTTGAGAACGTGCGCTGCTGGGTCGATTATCGACAAGCCAAGCGAGGTCTCTTCTGTGGCGGATGTCCAAACTTCTCCCATAGGCCCGACAATTTGGCTTTCACCTCTGAATGTCGCCTCCGCGCCTGCATACATTTCCACTCCGGTACGATTGGCACAGATAAGCGGAGTGGCGTTTTCCATTGCGCGAATGCGCGCAAGCTGGGTTGTCCAAGGCCCACCATAGTTGGCTGGACAACACAGTAACTGCGCACCTTGGCGCACCAGCAACCGCGCGGCTTCAGGCATCCAGAGGTCGAAACAGGTAAGAACGCCAAAACGACAGATTCCGTCATCGAAACACGCTAATGAATCGCCAGGGGTGAAGAGGAGCTTTTCTATACGTGACAGGTGACACTTGCGTTGTTTTCCCAGCCAGCGCCCTCGCGATACGACAATCGCCGTGTTGTAGATTTGATCGCCGTCACGCTCGGCGATGCCCGCAATTAGCGTTGCATTCTTGTCTGCCGACAGTTGCAGTAAGAACTGCGCCGTTGGCCCATCGAGCGCCGATTCAGCATGAAGAAACAATGCCTCACGCGAGTCGTGAAAATAACCGATGGTGCAAAGTTCGGGCATTACCAAGAGATCAAATTGTGCCAAGTCAACGGCATCGCGAATTTTATTGAAATTTGCTGCTGGGTCGCCAAATGAAACGGGATACTGCAAAAAAGCGGTCAGCATGTAGTGTCCAATCATTATGGAGGTTTTATGGGCCCGGGCTTATCTTCCCTTGGGCGGCGTCAAGTTGAACTATACCCTTACCGGATGTCAGGCAGAGCGCCAGCGCATATCGCAGGCAACACCTCGGTTGGCGAGCGTCAATTACCACGTCCTGCTCTTCGCGCTTTTGGCCGGCAAGGGTCTGCAGTTCTGTCCGCAGTGGAGCGTAGCTCCCTACTTCAGGCGAGGTGAACTGGTGCAGGTGCTACCCGACCTAATCCCGGAGCCGGACCAATTCGGATCGAAAGTCCATGTAATCTATCCAGTCCACAGCGCCTACACGCAAGCACCAGGCTTTCATCGAGTGCCTCAGCCACTGCTTGGACGAGGAGGCGCTTCATTGACAGTGAATTGCGGCGGACTCTGTAGATACAAATGATTGGTAGCTTTGGGTCGGTTGCCGTCCTTCGCGACAGGCAAAAAACGGCCAATAGCAGCCGCTCACTGAGGACTGCTTGCGACCCAAAGCTGACGGAGGGAAAAAACCGTAGAGTCCTCCAGATCGTGAATGTTCGTTTGGTGATGGATTGCGAAAAATCGCCCTGCCTATGGCCAAGAAGTCTTGGAGAAAAACTGCGTTACAGATTGGCTGATGATTAGAATGGGATCAAATTCACCGTGATGTCAGCAAAGGATGCTTTATGCCCCTTTTAACGTGGGATCCTTTTGATTTAATCGCCGTACTCGGCGTCTTCCCCTCCCTGGATGAGTTCGAAACATCACACTGTTACGTTATCGAGCAAGGTACTGTCAGACTGAAATTGACAATTTGGCAATATGATTCTGATGTGGAAATTCAGGTGAGTGAGGCTTCACTACCAAACCCCATTATCAAATACACAATGCTTGGATGTCCCGGTATCCGCGTTGTTGATGACAAGCGCGGTAAATTCTTGGAGTTTGCAGCTTCGAATACTTTCACTGGGCGATACGACGGGTATTCGGTAATTCCCTACGGTTTAAGGTTGTGGGTCGAACCTCAAATTTTGCTGGAGCCGTTCACTTACGCGTCTGCTTAGAGAGAATGGCGGACGGTCATGAGTATGCGCTTTTGGCTGTTCTCCGTCGGTTGTGACCGGCTACTATTGGCCGGTTGCAGCCCTTCAGGGAAGGCAGTAATCGGGCGTGAAAGGGAGGCTCCAGTTTGGGCCGCCCATGCTCAGCCATGCGGCCCTATCAGCGATACGAACGCCGTAGAATTTTCCGCAATACTTTGCAGCGACTCTTCTGGAGCAATCGCATCGAAACAGTCAGGTGACCCGGAGATAATAGGTACGCTTGAGCGGACCATGAGCGTTCATCCAGCTCCGAAAGCATTTGTTCGAGTTGATTATTGCTATATCGCACGCGTCTTGGGTAGCCTAAAGCTCTGGTAAGTTCGGCGCTAAATTTTAGGGATATATGATTTTCATGAAGAAACCTCGCTGGTACCTGCCTCTCAGTGAAAACCTCAGCGCTGCGCTTTCAATCGGGACTGCTCCAGATGTGGTTCGTCTGTCTCGCTATGAGGTAGCGGCGATTCTCTACGTGCTCCAACTGCCCAAGCTGCCCGTGCGCTCGCCTTTGGAGATGGAGCGGGTGTTTGCAAATCTGCTGACTCATCACTCCGATAAGCTGAGATCGGCTTTGGCCGGGGCCTACAGCCAAGTTGATTTTGAAGCGGGACTTCTCCAAGCATCAGCAGTCGAGATTGGTCTGATGGACAAAGAATCGGTTGCTCGCCGTCAGTACATTCATCCCGAGGGCACCTGGAATTTCGATTATGCGAAGCAGCACACGGCTTCATTAAGTGCCATCAAACATGAGCATGTTCGCCTCAGTGGTTTGGTAGTAAAGCTAAGCGATCACCAGCTTCGGTTGGTTCAGAACATTAGGGCAAACATGGAGGATTCCATCGATGCCCAAGCTCACGCGGGCACTGGGAAATCCTTTGTGCTGAATGAGATATTGGCTCTTATGCCAGAGCGTAGAATCCTGTTTCTCGCCGATGTGGAACCGAAGCTCAAACCCATACGGGCTCGATTTTCCGAGGATCAGGTTTGGGCGGTAACATTCAGGTGGATGGCTACGAGACTTCTGGCGGGTGGGAACAGGGCTCTTGAGACAAGGTTGGACGCGATTTCGAGATTGCCACTCTCGTATTCAGCGATCGCAGAAAAGGCAGGGATCAATCCCATCGGTAATCGTAATGCTGCCCGTGTGGCGGCTCTTTGCTGGTCGGTAATCGCCAAATTTTGCTTTTCAAACGATGCCCGGATCACCATCAGTCATATACCTTCCGACCAGGTCCGCTGGCTCTCGACTTCGGAACAAGAAATAGTAGCGGCCGCGGCCGGAAAGCTTTGGTTCAAGATGACAAGCTTTGAGGAAGAGGCGGATCCCCTTCCGGTCCGTGGCTACCACCGCGTGAAACAACTGGCGTTGTCGAGGCTTCATTTACCTGAATCTATTGATACGGTAATCGTCGACGAAGGCCATGACTTGAGCGGGCCAATGGTCGATATCCTCGACAGGTCACCTCAAACTGTAATTACTTTGGGGGACCAGTTCCAAAATCTGCAAGGACGATACATGCCCCATACCGCGAGGATTCGCCATCGCGAAATGGCTATTTCGTTACGAGCAGGCCCAGCATTGGTCGATTACATCAACCCACTTTTAGCTGAGTTCCCAGACGTAAGCGCGTTACCGTTTGTAGCTGATAAGGCGAAAGACACGGTTGTGGCTGAATACCGAGCGGACTCATTCCCTCCTGAACCCTCAGTAATTCTGGTGGCAGATGAATGGGGTATTTTCGACTGGTTAATTCGCAATCGCGATTTGAGCCAAGGTGCTGCGGTCATTGACTGGACCAATCAGTTCGAACCATTCCTAGAGGGGTGTCTTGATTTTTATATGCATGACAAGCGTCCGAGCCACGGGGCGATTGCTCGTTTCCGAAGCTGGGAACAATTGCATGCGGAAATGAGGTGGAACGACGCCTTTCTCAGGGTTGAGCAATGGCTTGAAGTTGTGGGTACCAAATTTGGTGTTTCCGGGCTTTACCAATGCGCAAAATTGGCTGAGCTCGCTGATGGAAAACCGTCACGTCCGTTGTTGGCCACAGTATTTACAGTGAAAAACTACGAGTTTTCGAGAATGGCAGTTTCTGAGGACCTGTACTATTTTGCTGACCTGCGAAGTAAAACCGAGCTTTCAAAAAAGCTGGCATTGCTGTACACCGCGATCACAAGATCGTCTGGTAAAATCTACTTTCCGGATACGCATCAGGAGCGAATTGCGACGATTTTGAGCACTCAAAGCTTGAGAGCAAAGCCACTAAGCCTTCTTCACCTGAATGTCTAAGTAATTGCTAAGGCATTGGAGTTCATACGATGCGTCGGACCAAGGCTTCATTGATCTATCGGAGAACGAAAAACACCAGAGCAGTACAAATCCCTCTCGGTCACACCAAGTTGGAAATCACTGAATCGCCTATGGTCTCGTGGACATATCCTACTGACTGCTTCTGGCCGAAAGCGGTCGCCCACAAAAGGCCGCTTCCGGCCAGGAGCAGTCATTCAAATGGAATTTACAAGCAGCTCCCGCAAAATCATTGCACTGCTGACACGTCGATCCAGCTGAAGCTATCTAGCTAATTTGCAGGCAGGTCTCGCGTAGTTCAGACTTGCTATGCCCTTCCACTTTCCCGTAATACGAAATGTCTGAAATGTTGCTAAACCCTGAATTGCCCGGTGTTATGCTCAGGCGATGGCGTCAGCTACACCGGGTCAAACAATCCCATGCAGCGGAGTTGTTTAGCGTCACTCAATCGACTATCTCACGCTGGGAAAGTGGCTTGCTGGAGTTGGATACCCTCGCATACAAAAAGCTTGAGAAATTGCTGAACGCTCGCCTCGATGCCGCCGCCGATCAAGCGTTGGCTCGACTGGTCAGGGAAAGCTCGCGCCCTGTTCATCTCATTTGCGATCTGACACACCGTTTATTAGCCAGCTCCCCCTCACGCGCGGCTCAGTTCGCAAGTCCGATCAGTGAGCTGTTGGGGCGTTCGCTATGGAGATTCGCAACGCCAGAGATCATTGGCAAGGAGTTCGCGCTGAATGAATCGGGATGGCGGGAAGTTTTCGCACCGCCCGCGCTGGAATTTAGAACTGGTAACAATGACTCTCTCCTCGTTCCGATCAGCCAGAGCCTGTGTCGGTGGACACGTATCCCCCTCTCGGACGGAACTGCAGCACGCCTGGTAGAGACGCTCTGACTGACCGCACTTGCGTCGGCGCGCATATTTTATGCGTGGACGCTGAACATTTTGAGATCTAGTCTGACTTCAACAAGGTGAGCGGCATACTGGGCGCCGACTGAGTCAGAGGGGTTTATGGACATCGAAAAAATCAAAGGGCGTCTCGAATTTCTACGCGAGGCGGAAAAGCTCAAGGATGTACTTAGAAGCGCGCACACATCTTCCGGACGCACCGAAAGCACGGCAGAGCATAGTTGGCGCCTTTGCCTGATGGCGATTGTCTTCGGGGACTATCTGACGGGTCTCGATAGGCTGAAAATGCTCAAGATGTGTGTCATCCACGACTTGGGAGAAGCCATCAGCGGAGACATTCCCGCCGTCAATAAAGATTTGTTTCCTAACAAGAGCGAGCGAGAGAGAAGCGATCTCGTGCTCTTGACCAAAGCCCTGGATGAACCGTTGAAAACCGAGATATTGGCACTTTGGGATGACTACGAAAATGCTTTGTCGCCAGAGGCAGTAGCCGTCAAGGCGTTAGATAAGCTGGAAACAATGCTTCAGCACAACCAAGGCAAGAACCCACCGGACTTCGATTACGAATTCAATCTTGCCTATGGCAAAAAATACACAGATGCCGCCCCTCTATTTGAGGCACTTCGCAATATCATCGACCAAGACACCAAAGAACACATGCTTGCGAATCCGAAATGAACAAGCCCACAACATCGGTAACATAGCCCGCCACAGCGAAGTGGCGATCGAGTTTCCCTGAAAGACGCCCGGTCTTTTTTACTGATCGGGCGACGCACTGCGACACCTGCCACGAATCTCACTCTACAGCTACTACCTACGCCCTTATTACATCCGACTTGACGTGGATGAGGGCTATGATTTGCCTCTTACCTAAGTACATTAATTTCTCTGGACGAAGGTCGCTTTTGGCCGCTTTAGACGGACGTGAACGGCTGCTTTCAGCCAAAAAGTAGCCGCCACGTCCATGTCTACCGGCCAGTCAGCAAACACTCAACCCTTTCGAACGATCTCATCCCACACTGTGGGGCTCGAGAAAAGCTCCCCGAGCAACCCCACAAACGCTTTGACGTTGGGGCTGCCTCGTCGACTTTCCGGCCATAGCGCGGTGATGGAGGCCCTGCTCACCGCGAACTCGGGAAACAGAGGCTTCAATTCCCCACGCGCCACGTAGGGAGCCGCTACATAAGTAGGCGACATACTGATTCCGCCACCCGCTGCAACCACGGCTGCAACGGCATCGCTCGAATCTATGACGATGGCCGAATCCGGCGCCCACTCGACCACTTTCCCGTCCGCATTGAACGGCCAGCGCAATGCCTGGCCGGAGCGCTGATAACGAAAGTTCACGCAGTCGTGGTGCGCCAGGTCGCTGAGTTCCAGCGGCGTGCCATGTCTGGCCAGGTAGGCCGGTGACGCAAAAGCGGCTAGCCGATGAGGCCCCAGGGTTTTCGAGATCAGCCGCGAGTCCGCCAGGTTGCCTACGCGTACCGCTACGTCGATGCCTTGCTCGATGATGTCCGAATACTGGTCGCCCAGGCGCAGGTCGATGGTGAGTTTGGGGTAACGCTCGCGAAATGCGGGAATGGCTGGCGCCAGGATGTTCAGGCCGATAGGCGGCGGCGCGGTGATCTTCAATATGCCCGAAGGCTCGGCCCGAGAGGCAACGGCGGCCTGATCGATCTCTTCCACCTCGCGCAAAATGCGCAATGCCCGCTCGTACAAATCCCGCCCTTCAGGGGTCAGGGTGAGCGAGCGGGTGGTCCGGCTAAACAGCTTCAGTTCGAAGTGCTGTTCAAGGCGTTGCACGCTTTTGCTGATGGCTGACGGTGAGACCGACAAGTCGCGGGCCGCGGCGGTATAGCTGCCCAGGGAAGCGGCGCGGGCAAAGGCAATGAGACCGGTAAGGCGGTCCAACCCTATTTGTTCCTTCATGGCATTAGTAAAGCGACTTATGCCCTGATTATCAATCTCGACCCAAGGCTTTAGCCTTTCTCCCATCGACGCCATCCTGGCGTTCAAGGAGATGGACCATGACCGCTACAC
Source organism: Pseudomonas fungipugnans (assembly GCF_029955235.1). NCBI lineage: Bacteria > Pseudomonadati > Pseudomonadota > Gammaproteobacteria > Pseudomonadales > Pseudomonadaceae > Pseudomonas > Pseudomonas fungipugnans. The sequence continues at coordinate 2,767,961 of NZ_JARBWL010000002.1, read as the reverse complement.
CTGCTCTCAATCAAGCTTTGTCCGCGAATTTGCATGGCCGTACCGTGGTGATTTTCGGCGGAACGTCCGGCATCGGCCTGGCCGCAGCCATTCAAGCCAAGGCCGGCGGCGCACACGTGACCGTCATTGGTTCCGATGCCACTCGTGCCGAGCAGGCCGCCCGCAACAACGGCCTGGACGCCTGGCGCGCAGCCGATGTCACCGATAGCCAGGCCATCTACGCCGCCTTGGCGGACATCCCGACAGTGGACCACTTGGTGCTCCTTGCCGGCACGTACGTGGCAGGCAAAGTCCTGGAGGCCGAGATCGCCTACCTGCGCCAGGCATTTGAGGAGCGTATGTGGGCTTCGGTGCATGCCATACGCGCCCTTGGCGAACGCCTGGCGAAAGACGGCTCCATCACTTTTATCTCCGGGATGTTGTCCGACCGCCCCAACGCCCATGGCTCCGCGGTGTTGGCTGCGGCGTCAGCTGCCATGGAAGCGCTGGCGCGAGGCCTGGTCCTGGAATTGGCGCCGATTCGGGTCAACACACTGTCACCCGGTCCGATCGATACCCCGATTTTCACTAAAGCGCTGGGCGATGGGCGTGATGCGTTCGTGGCGGCACTGGAACAGTCGCTGCCGCTGCACCGTCTAGGCACCCCAACAGAGGCAGGCGCTGCGATTGTTTTCCTGATGAGCAACGGGTTCATGAACGGCGCCACATTGAATATCGACGGCGGCGCCAGGCTGGTCTGAGCGGCGCAACTGGTCGGTCAGGGAGAACCCTGGTGACTGCCCTTTAGGGAAAAGGGAACAGGGTTGTTTTGCTTCACGCCAAAGGCTGTTTCTGACCGATCACTATTGCGTATAGATGAGTCGGCTATAGTGCCTGCACATTGACACGTCACAGTAAAGTAGGTGTTGAGTTACCAAGATATATTGGTTCCACGGCAAATAAATGAGATTACCAAGAGCACGAATCCAACTCCAAAACCAGTACCTTTAGGACAGTTAATTAGAAACCGTGCAACCAATGACTTTAAAAGTGAAAAAACGATAGGCACCCCTTCCTTAAAAGCAACGTCAAATATTTTTATTGAATTTGCTAACAACGTTAGGAATACCAGGGTAATTACTGCCAATAAAAACCATAGATTTACCCACTGTTCCATAGCAGGGGTAATATAGCGTATTACCAGAAGACTCCCAAAGAAGAGCAATAAAACCAAGATAATACTAGCCCAGCTCCTTTTTGCTTGCTCAAGTTTAGCCGCTAAATATAGCTCCTCACTGTCTAGCAAAGGATGGAGGTGAGATTTTAAAAACCGATTAAATCTATCTCTTTGTGTTTCTGTTAAGAAATAGTCAAGCCCCATGAAAAACGAAGCGAAAACTTGAATTATTAGTATACATTTTTCAGAAACCATAATTTCACCAGCTCAAGAAATGAAATAGTTAAATGTCGCGTTCATGACATAAAAAACTATGTCGACAGGATGAATTATTAGTTTAATTAAAATCATTTTTTAAAAAGCACTCTCAATAAAATCCTCTCTGAATCCTTACACAACTGACAGGCTGCTGTGGGTCGAAAGCGGTCGCTTCGTGAACGGCCACTTCCGGCCGACAGCGACCATTGGAATACCCTCCAGCCATGACACAAAACCAGCCATCAAAACCGACGCTCAGGACTTGAGGTGGAAGTAAGGCTAGCCCTCCTCCCCCACTACTGACACGCCCTCCCCTAAAGATTTCAGCCATCAAGCCGATTCAAACGGGCTTGATACTCAAATCGACGAAGGACTGTCCATGCATTCCCCTCCTGCACTCCCCCACGCAGTTCCCTCGATTTTCCCTGGCGTCCGAGCACAACGGAACACGCTCTCGGTCACCCCGCATTAACGTCAAAACGTCGATAACCCAACAAATTACGCGCCCGCTGTTCGCGATGAATTACGGGTGCGCCAAGGAGCTGTTTGCTGTGAGTCTACTTTTTCGCCTGGCGGGCGCCGTCCTCGCTGTGAGCCTGACGGGTTGTGCCCTGCAAGGTAACGGAATGGCCGAATACCATAAGCGCGTCGCCGCCGAGCGCCAGGTACAGAATCAGGCCATGACGGCCCGACTACAAGCCCAGCCGTTACCGTTGGATACCACGATCAAGCTCGGCCAGACGGCCGTGGTGACGGTGAATCTACCGGCAGAAGGCGCCGCGCCAGCCACCCTGGCTCGTCTATTCGCTGGTTGCAATTCGATGAAATTGGCCATGGAATATCGTCGCGCCAAGGACTGGACCAGCCCTTATGCCCTGCCCGCAGACCCAGCGCGGAACACGGCCCAGCAGTTGTGCCAAGCGGTCCGGGACAGCAGTTGGAAGCAGCTTGCGGGCGACAGTGAGGACACTTTATTACTCGATCCGGGCACCCTGGGCACGGCGAACGCTCGGCGTGCGATATGGGTGGGCATCGACTACGGCCGCACCCGCCTGGACGAAACCGCAGGGACGCCCTACGACCGTCAGTTGGAGCGTGTCGAGTTCGACTGCGCTACCCACCAGACCAGCATCCGCCTGGCTTATCGTTTAAACGGCCAGACCCTGCTGCCGCCGCCCACTCAGCCGCTTGACAGTGCATTGGACACCGAACAACGCGCCCGGCTGACGACGGCTGTGTGCGCCTCCCCTGCCAACCTGGCGCAACTCGCCGCGCCCGTCCTGCGGGAAAAATTGCCGCCGAACATGCCGACGCCAGAGATTCCGGCACCCTTGCTCGCACAGGTAAACGCACTGCCTCAGGGACAATCGACCCACACGCTGAGCCATTTGCAGTTCACGTACAACGCCTCCTCGCCAATGGTGCCGCTGGCCGTGATTCGCAACAGCCCCATGGACCTGTATCTGCAACCGGGCCCGGCCCCCGGCCTCTGGCGTCAGCAGGCCACCGGTGCCTTGGGCAGCGAGCGTGTGACCATCCGTTGGCGCGGGCTGATCGAACTGGCCGCGACGAGCAGCAATCCGCTCGCTGGCAAAACCGACAAGCAAAGTGTTCTCACCAGCATCAATCTGGATGGCGATTGGCAAGCCCTCAAGCCTGGCAGTGCTATCGCCTACAGCAAAAATTTTACCGACAGCACTGGCAAACCGTTCGTGCAAAAATTTGCGTGCTCGGTGGGTGAATCCTTTGCGGCCACACAAAAAGTCGCCTCGCTGCAAGGGACGGCGCGCTCTGTAACTTGCTCAGCAAACAACGGGATGAATACCAGCAACGTCTACCTCTACCTGGAGGCTTATGACCTGTTCGTGGAAATCGCTGATACGTCCATGCTCATGGTCCAGGTCAACACGCTCAAGGCGGCGCAATAACGCGCAGACCCGGGGCGCACGCTTTCGCGATCCGCCCCAGTGGCACAACGTTTACGTTCCGGCGGCCCGGTTTTCACACCGCATTGGCTGCTTTCAACGCCGTGCAGAATGTTGTTGCGGCGCCAAAAATGCATCGTGGAAATAATTTCGAAAGGCCTGCATCGCCGGGCTGAATTCCCGTTCGCGATGCCAGGCCAGGCCGACGCTCATTGGCGTCACTTTATCGGTGATCGTCACGGTCTCGATACGCTTGCCTTCCAGTGACCAGGGACGGTGCACCAGGTCCGAGAGAATCGCCACGCCACTGCCGTTGGCGACCATGCTGCGCACCGCTTCCACGGAACTGGTGCGCACTCGCACGTTGGGTTGTTGGTGAGCACGTTCCCAGTAACGCATGGCGCTTTGTTCGGCTTCGTCGACGGTCAGCAGGATGTAGGGTTCTTTCGCAACGTCGGCGAGGCTGACCGCCGAGCGTTCGCACAATGGATGGTGGCTGGGCAGCCATAACCGGCGTTCGGAGTTGAAGAGAATCTCCGAAACGATGTCCGGGTGCGTGAGGTTCGCGGTGAGCACCACGGCCATGTCAAAACGACCTTCCAGCAGGCCTTGTTCGATGGCTTGCCGCTCCTGTTCGTGGACCTCGATGGCCACGTCCGGATGCCAGTGTTCCAGGCGCTGCAAATGGTGCGGCAGGAAGTAACCGATCACCGTGTAGCTCGCCGCCAACCGCAACACGCCACTGGCGCGGATGTCCGGCAACGGGCTGTTCAATGCGTCATCGACGCTGCGCAAAATCACATAGGCCCGATTCAGAAAATGCCGCCCGGCGTCGGTCAGGCTCATGCCCTGCGCCGAGCGCTGGAACAACAGCGTGCCGAGGATGCTTTCCAGTTCCTTGATCGCTGTGGTCACCGCCGACTGGGAAATATTCAAGTGAATCGCCGCCTGGGATATTTGCCCGATCTCGGCGGTGGCGACGAAATAACGGACTTGGCGCAGGGTCAGGGACATGGGCACTCCGGTCGACGAGGTATCTGTTTTTCAGAAGATACTCTATCTGTTAATAGATCTTCCCAAGGGGTTGGCAGAAATCTAACGTGGCCTGCATGAAGTCACAAGCGTCGGGAGCAAGCGTTATGCAGGCAGTAGATTTCAACTCGGACATGGGCGAAGGTTTTGGCCCATGGACCATCGGCGACGGGGTCGACAATGAGCTGATGGGCTTCATCAGTTCGGCCAACATCGCCACCGGTTTTCATGCCGGCGACCCCGGCACCATGCGCCGCACCGTCGAGCAGGCCAAACGCCTGGGCGTGGCCATCGGCGCACATCCGGGGTTTCGCGACCTGGTCGGTTTCGGCCGCCGGCACATCAACGCGCCGGCCCAGGAACTGGTCGACGACATGCTCTATCAGTTGGGCGCCCTGCGTGAACTCGCCCGGGTTCAAGGCGTGGCCCTGCAACACATCAAACCCCATGGCGCGCTCTACATGCACCTGGCCCGAGACGAGGAAGCCGCCCGTTTGCTGGTGGAAAACCTGCAGCGTCTGGAACCGGAGTTGCTGCTGTATTGCATGCCCGATTCGGTGATCTGGCGTGTCGCCACGGAACTCGGCCAACCGGTGATCCGCGAGTTCTATGCCGACCGCGAATATGACCTCACCGGCTCCATCGTCTTCACCCGCAACGTGCGTGCCTACGACCCGGCCCGAGTCGCCGCGCGAGTGCTGCGCGCCTGTCAGCAAGGCGTGGTGCGCACCGTCGAGGGCGAAGACCTGGCGATTGAATTCGATTCCATCTGTTTGCACAGCGACACACCGGGCGCCCTGGCCTTGGTCCACGCCACGCGTCAGGCGCTTGATGGCGCCGGTATCACGGTGCGCGCACCGCGCTGAGGCCACACGAAAACACCGGGCACACAGACGCCCGGGTTTGCCCACCGATTCACTTTTTGCCTGCCTTTCTACAACTATTCCAAGAGGAACAGACATGGCCGAACACACTGTCATCACCCCGTTGCCGGGGACCTTCTACCGCAAAGCCACCCCGGACTCGGCGAACTTCGTCGAGGTCGGCGCGCACGTCAACGCCTACACGGTGATTGGCCTGATCGAGGTCATGAAGCAGTTTTCCGAACTGACCGCCGGGACGGCCGGTCGCCTCAGTGCTTTTCTGGTAGAAGACGGTGATCCGGTGGAGCCGGGTCAAGTCGTCGCAACACTCGACGACGAGTGAGGGCGCGATCATGACGCAAGCCATTGATAAATTACTCATCGCCAACCGGGGCGAGATCGCCGTGCGGATTATCCACGCCGCCAAAGCGCTGGGGATTCCCACCATTGCCGCGTGCAGTGAGGCGGACGTCGATTCCCAGGCGGCGCGCATGGCCGATGAGGTGCATCTCCTCGGCCCGGCCCGCGCCGATAAAAGTTACCTGAACGTCGAGGCCTTGCTTGGCGCCTTGAAGGCCACCGGTGCCAACGCGGTCCACCCCGGTTATGGCTTTCTCTCGGAAAACGCCGATTTTGCCGAAGCGGTTGTTGCTGCCGGCGCGATTTTTGTTGGCCCAAGCGCGCAGACGATCCGGCGCATGGGCGATAAAGCCGAGGCGCGGCGCACTGCACAAGCGGCGGGTGTGCCGGTGGTGCCGGGCTCACCGAGGGAATTGTTCGACGTCGAGTCGGCGCTCAAGGCCGCCGAATCCGTTGGCTACCCATTGTTGATCAAAGCCTCTGCCGGCGGTGGCGGGCGCGGTATTCGGCTGGCGGAAAACGCCCGGCAATTGAGTGAAGAGTTTCCCCGCTCCCAGCGCGAAGCCCAGGCGGCGTTTGGTAATGGCGCGGTGTACCTGGAGCGGTTTATCAGCAAGGCCCGGCACATTGAAGTGCAGGTATTGGGGGACGGTCAGCGCGCAGTGCATTTGTTTGAGCGCGAGTGTTCGTTGCAACGTCGCCGGCAGAAAATCTTCGAAGAAGCGCCGTCACCCGTCCTCAGCCAACAGCAACGCGAAACTCTTTGCGCCAGCGCCGTGCGGCTGACCGAATCCCTGGGCTACAAGGGCGCCGGCACCCTGGAATACCTGTATGACGACACGACCGGCGAATTCTTCTTTATCGAGATGAACACGCGGATTCAGGTGGAACACCCGGTCAGTGAATTGATCACCGGCATCGACCTGGTCCAGGCCATGTTGCGCATCGCGGGCGGCGAGCCGCTTGGCTTCAGGCAAAGTGACATTCAACTCAACGGTGCCGCCCTGCAGATGCGCCTTAACGCCGAAGACCCGGCGCGGGATTTCTTCCCCAGCCCAGGCCTGGTCGAGGAACTGATCTGGCCTCACGGCGAGGGCATCCGCGTCGATACGCACCTGTATCAGGGCTACCGCGTGCCGCCGTACTATGATTCGCTGCTGGCCAAGCTGATTGTTCACGGAGCCAATCGCGCCGAGGCCTTGGCCCGTGCACGGGTCGCCGTCGCGCACACCACGCTCACCGGCATGGCCAGCACCCTGCCCTTGCACGGCGAATTGCTCGAACAACCGTGGCTGCACAGCGCCGACTTCCACACCGGCACCCTGGAAACCTGGCTGGCCGAGCGCCGTAGCGGAGGTGAAGCATGAGCACTGCGATCCGCTACAGCTTTGGCGCCGACGAGCATTTGTTTGCCGAAGTCAGCGACAGCATGTCCCTGGACGCGTTCTTCAAGGGCCTGGCCGTCACCCGTGCGGTGGAACGACTGGCGCTGGATGGCGTGCTCGATATTTGCCTGGCCAACGCCTCGTTCCAGATCCGTTTCGACCCGGATCGCATCGCCCCTCATACCTTGCTCGAAGCGGTAAAAATCGCCGAGGCCGGGGCTGTCGCCGAACGCACGTTGCAGACGCGGATCATCGAGATTCCGGTGCTCTACAACGACCCCTGGACCCACGAAACCCTGATGCGCTTTCGCGATCGGCATCAAGACCCGAGCGCCACGGACCTGGAATACGCCGCACGCATCAACGGTCTGGCCGACGTCGAGGCGTTCATCGCTGCCCACAGCGGCGCGCCGTGGTTTGTCTCGATGGTCGGCTTCGTTGCGGGGCTGCCGTTCATGTTCCAGATGGTCGAGCGCGAGCGTCAGTTGCAGGTGCCCAAGTACCTGCGACCGCGCACCGACACGCCGAAATTGACGCTGGGTCACGGCGGTTGCTTTGGCTGCATTTACTCGGTGCGCGGTGCCGGTGGTTATCAGATGTTTGGCGTCACGCCAGCGCCGATCTACGACCCGCAACAGAGCCTTGCGTACCTCAAGGAGCACATGGTGTTTTTCCGTCCGGGCGACATCGTGCAATTCAAACCGATGGACCGCGACGCCTACGACCATGCGGTGGCCGAAGTGAAGTCCGGGCGCTTTGATCTGCGGATTCGCCCGGTGGAGTTCTCGCTGGACGCGTTTCTGGCCGACCCCGTTGGCTATCCCAAGTCGTTGCAGGAGGTGCTGGCATGATCAAGGTCCTCAAACCCGGTCTCGCCACTTCGGTACAGGACCTGGGCCGCGAAGGTTATTACCACTTGGGCATTCCCCCTTCCGGCGCGCTCGATCAATACGCCTTGAGTGCCGCCAATCAACTGGTCGGCAACCCCGCGGGTTCGGCGGCGCTGGAATGCACGTTGCTCGGGCCGGAGCTGGAGTTTCAGCAGGACGCACTGGTGGCGGTCTGCGGCGCGCACATGACGCCACGGGTCGATGGCGTGGAAATGCACCACGACACGGCGTTCACGGTGAAAGCCGGGCAAGTGCTGCGGTTTGACTTTCCCAAGGCCGGTGCTCGCGCCTATGTCGCGGTGGCCGGTGGCATTGATGTGCCGGTGGTACTCGGCAGTCGCTCGACATACGCGTTGGGCGCGCTTGGTGGTTTTCAGGGGCGCAGGCTGGTGGCCGGTGATCAACTGCCGGTCGGCATCGCCAGCGGCAAGAGCCGCGCCGGGGCCAGTTTGCCCATGGCGCTGCGGCAATCCCTGGGTGGCGAAATCAGCCTGCGGGTCGTGCCCGGCTTGTACTACCACCGCTTGACCGAATCGGCGGCGAAGAGCTTTTTCGCCGAGCCGTGGACCGTCGGTTCTGAGGCCGACCGCATTGGCTATCGCTTCAAGGGCGGCAGCGCACTGAGCTTCCAGCCCCGCGAGCAACCGTTCGGCGCCGGTTCCGATCCGTCGAATATCGTCGACAGTTGCTATCCGATTGGCTCGATCCAGGTGCCGGCCGGGCTCGAACCCATCGTGCTGCACCGCGACGCAGTGTCCGGTGGCGGCTACGCGATGATCGGCACGGTGATCAGCGCCGACCTCGATTTGATCGGCCAGATGCAACCCAACCAGAAGGCCCGCTTTGTCGCGGTGACCCTCGAAGAGGCGCTGCAAGCGCGACGTTCCTACAAGAAAAAGCTCAGCTGCCTGAGCAAGCTGTTCCCTTCCTGATTCTGCCCGCCGTCTAGCGCGGGCCATGCCAAACGGCAAGCCAACGCCGCACTTCGGTGCGGTGACGGCTGCCCGCGCTTCAACCTTTGACTGGTTCTGGAGTTCACGCATATGGCTGCTTTATCGCAATCGAGTCAAACCGGGCAAGACCCGGCTCATCACCCCGTTCCAACCGAAGCGCGCATGGGCCGATTGTCCCTGACCATGGCCTGGTGGGCGGTGTGCAGTGCGATGTTTTATATCGTGGTCGGCGCTTCACTGGCGTTGTCCTATGGCGCGCGCAATGCCCTGATCGGCATGGTGCTGTCAGTGATCAGTTATGGGCTGGTCAACAGCGTGCTCAGCCGCTTCGCAATCCGCAGCGGCTTGTCGGTGGCGCTGTTTTCACGGCTGCTGTTTGGCAGCACCGGGGCCTGTCTGGCGACGTTGATCTTCTTTTCCACGGCGATCTATTACGCCGTGTTCGAAGGTTCGGTGATCGCCGTGGCGCTCCATCACCTGTACCCGGAACTGCTCTATCCGCTGGCCGCATTGGCGGTGGTGCTCTACAGCGTGCCGATGATTCTGGGCAGCGTTCAGCACTGGCTGGACAAGCTCAACGGCGTGTTGCTGCCGGTGTACCTGGTCGGTTTGCTGGTAGCCGTGGGCCTGTCGATCAGTCGTTATGGCTATCAGCCGCAATGGCTGGATTTCGGCCCGGCAACACCCAGCGCGTTCGGCTGCTGGGACTGCTTCGTCGCCTACATGGGCGTCTGGGTATTGATGCTGTTCACCTTCGACTATGCGCGCTTCGGCAAACCTGAAGACGCCGAGTACCACGGTCGCTGAAACTTCGGCATGCCGTTCTACGCAGTCACCTTTTTGCTCAACGGTGCGGCCGGCATCTACCTGGTCAGCAGCATTCCCCACCAAGGCGCGCTGAACGAAGTCTCGGTGGTGATGGCGATCTTGCAGTTGATGGGCTTGTGGGGATTGCTGTTTGTCTGGGCCACGCAAACCCGGATCAACACCGCCAACTACTACCTGGCCACGCTGAACATGCAGGCGTTCTTTGGCCGATTTGGCCTCCGTGGTTCGTACGTGATGTGGGCATTGGCGGTCGGGGTGATCGTCTACAGCCTGATGCTCGCGGACGTGTTCAGCTACATCCTCAAGGCGTTGGCCTATCAAGGGATTTTCGTGGTGGCCTGGGTCGGCGTGGCGTTGGCCCAGATCATCTATGGGCGCAGCGAGGTGGCGCTCATCGATCAGGCGCCAGCGTTCAATTCCGTAGGCTTGACCGCCTGGTTCGGCGCCACCGCGCTGGGGTTGGCGCTGATGTTTTCCGGCGGCGGCCTTGGCAGCCTGTCCGCGCCGTCTACGGTGATTGCAGCGTTTGCCTTGCAGGCAGGCTTGGGCCGTCGAGGGCGGGTGCAGTTGGCGTAGTTGGGTTGGTCATTTACTTGTCCAGTACCTGCCTGTCCTTAGGGGGTGGAGCGGGTACTGGAAAGATCATTAAAAATACATGGACAGGTTTGCCAGTGGCCATTTCTGAGCGCAAGCCGCGACGAAGACAGCGATCTGAAAGAGAATTACACACTCACTCTGGCAACTGGGGAGAGAGTGAAGGGAAGGCCCTCTAGCGTCTGTTGGCCTTGCTAGATGCCGATGGCGTGCGCTCGACAGCATTGCCGTCATCACGCCCTTTCAGAACATACGCAACCAGCTCAAGGACCGCTTATCCGCAAAGATGGTGCGATGCTTGAGAGACTGCAGTGAAATAATTGCTGCCCTATGCAATTGGCAGCTTTCGGCCAAAGACAGACATTCAAGCTGTTCTAGAATCTAGCCGGTATTGCTTCAATCGCGACATCTCCCGTGCGCAGGCCCCTCTCCTCGCGCCGGCTGCTCGCTGAATCGATATCAGTGGTGAACCGTGTTTTACAAAGTCGCTCGAGAAGTCACTGAGCCTTTTGGCACCCTCCCAGCGTTCTGCCAATCGAACACAAGATGAATAGAACCCCAGCAGTACACAATTTAAGAAACGTCTTATGTTTTGCAGCGAACTTTTACGTCATCATCGCCCCCCAATTTTTTTGTAAAACTACTATGATCGACATCAACGATTCAGAAAATTCAAAACAACGGCGCTCACTGTTTGCTATAGCGGCCGCAATAGCATTCGTTTATTCACCAGGCACATTAGCTGCAAAATGTGTTTTCAGTAGCGGGAGTAAATTCACTGCAAATTTTGGGAGTGCGCCAATTAACTTGACGGTACCTAGGGATGCTCCTATCGGAACGATCGTGTACCAAGAATCAATCACAGCGCCTGCGAAGGGGTTCACATGCGGTACAAACACACCCTTTATTTTCGCTTTGAACCCTGCACTAGGTAGCGTTACCACTGGAAATGTTTTCCCGTTAGGGAAAACAGGACTATCTCTCAAAATAAATTACCAATACTTCGGTTACCTTTTTGCGAACGGCACTCTACCAGGAACTTCCTATCGTGACCCCGCCAGGAGCTACACTATCGAAATAATCAAATCAACTGAACAGCCGATGAAAAACATCGTTCCTGCTGGTCACTTGGGAACACATATGTTTGGAGATCTAGACCTTGTAAGTATCAATCTAACAAATCCAATTATTTTAAATTCCGCTTCCTGCCAAACCCCCGATGTGACAGTTCAAATGGGGGAAGACTACCAATTACAGGATTTCAGTAAAGTTGGTGATGCGCCCCGTACAATCAAGTTCAACATCGAGCTCAATGAATGTCAGACAGGCATTCAAAAGGTTACCTATTCGCTCAGAGCTACTTCTCAAGTCATAGATCAGAAGAATGGAGTTATGGCCCTAAACACCACCTCAACAGCAAAGGGAATCGGCTTGAAATTGATGAATGATGCTGGACAACCTATCGACTTAGGAACAACCTACTCTTTAAACGGGTTCAATGCCAACGGGACGAACTTCAAGATACCGTTATCTGCTGCTTATTACCGTCTGGCGGACAAATTAGAAGCAGGCACTGCTAATGCCTCAGCCACTTTCACGGTTAATTATCTGTAATGCGCTCACACACAAAATATGAAATATCGGATTAGACTTGAATTCACCTCATCGCCGATATCGATGAATACCCATGGATGAATCTACCCCAGCTTTGTAAATCCTCCAAACCACAACTAAGGCCTGCTACGCCCTACGTAACTGTCCGCTTCTGGCGGATTGCTGCCTCTCACAAAAGGCCGTTATCGACCCATCGCGAATATCCGGCTGGCAGTGCGCCCAGCAAATCAACCTGCAACCCAAAGCATCGTCTGAACCTCAATATACGGATGACTTTCCAACGCTTCCCATTCATCCAGGAACACAAACCCCTGCTTCAGATAAAAGTTCGAAGCTCTCGCATTCTCCGGAGAAACGTCGAGAAAAACGCGATCAACGCCTTTACCCACCGCGCGAGCTTTTACTGCCTCCACCAGCCGGGCTGCCGCGCCGGAGCCCCGTGCGGCAGGTTCAACCCACATGCCGATCAAGTTATAGCGATTCGCGCTGCTGACGGCGGCACCGATCATGGCGACCGGTGTGTCTGCGTCGAAGGCCAGCCAGAATTCTGTTCCGGTTGATGAGGCTCGCTCTTTCCACTGTTCGTCGGTGTACTGGGCGGCTGTTTGGTAACTCACACCAAACGCCGTGGGTGTGTCCAAAAGTGCGGCGAGTCGGATTTGCTTCAAAAGCATCCAGTCTTTTGTTTCCGTCGGTCGAATGTCCATGATCTTCCTGAAAAACAAGCAATACCTCAACGTCTCACAAGCGTGTCGAGGGAGCAACCCGGAGGGTGTGCAAGACGGTCGCGGAACAGGGGGCTCAACTCACCCCATGCGCGTCCTTGATAGCCGTGTACTCACTCTTGATCTGCTCGAAGCCATATTTGTCCTCAAGCCTTTTAACGATGAAGTGCCCTCGGGCCATGTCCTGATAGAAATGGGTAAACAGTGCGTTGATCGTCGCGCCGGTAAAGGCGCCCATCACGGGAACGGCCTGTGCCGCGAATTTGCTGGAGATGGTAAAGCCAAATCGTGTCGCGACTTTATCGATCAGTATCGCCAGCCATTTCCCGGCCTGCCCCGGGGAAAGGCTGCTGATGGCCTTGGAGCCCTGCTTGGCGGCTATGCCCGTCAGTTCCTTGGACAGCTGTTGCATCGCCTGAGTGGTGAAACTGCGGGTCATGTAGTAGCCCGTCTCGGTCGCATCGTCGGCCTGGCTGTTGCCGCCCATGGCGAACACCTCGATGCACGCCTGCTTGGTGGCAAAGTCACCCAGGTCAAAGCCTTCGCTGCGGGCCACGTCGGCGACCGAGCGCATCATGATAGTGGTGGAGATCGGCAGTTCGATAAACAGCGCCGCAATGCCGAAGGCCCCGCCGATGGCGCCCGAGGTGGCGGCGTAGATCTTGTGCAGCCGGGTCGAAGCTGGTTTTTTCGGGTTGTTCTCCAGGCTCCAGAGCGCCGCGTCAGCGGACGAATGCAGCGCCGCCGCCACGGCGCCGTTGATCCGCTTCGACACCACACCCGGCAATGCCTTTACCGCGCTTTCGATGGGTGAGCCAATCAGGCCGGACAGCCTTGCCGTCAGCGAGGGTGATTCCAGTAAACCCACGGCCCGCTTCAGGTCCTGATAGTCCTGCGGGTTGTCTCTGATGCTCACAGGCGTCTCCCTTGGATTTTTCCTGTTGTTTCATAAGCCAAAGACCCGCGAGGCCGGCCATAGTGCCCGGCGAATCGCATCGGCCCTGATAAATCATCTTTGTCTTGTTGCGCAGCGAGACCGGCAAGTGCCTGGATGCCTTAACGCTCGAACCCATGGCTGATCAATCCCGCCAACACCTCCCCCGCCGCACTCAGCTCCCCTGGCGCCAGCATCAGTCTTAATTCATGCACCGGCAGTTCCGGGAAGCCGTCGGCAGCGTTCAGTACGCGCATGCCTTGGCGCACCTGGGCACGGTCGACGATGCCGATGGCCAGCCCGGCTTCGATGGCGGTTTCCAGTGCGGTGACCCCGGCGCTCATGATCACCGCCCGCCAGCGCCGGCCTTGCTGGCTCAGCGCGTCCACCGCCACGCTGCGGTACGGACAATCCTTGCCGTGCAAGGCAAGGGGCACCGGTTTGTCGAGGTCTGGCCGGTAGTCGTGGGCGGCGACCCACACCGGTTGGGTGAGGCCGAAGGTCTTGAGGCAGCGCATCGGCGAAGCTGCATCAACCGGCGCCACGATCAGCGCCATGTCCAGTTGCCCGCGCTGCAGGCGGTTGTTCAAGCGGCCGCTGGCACCGGTTTCAACTTCCAGCTCGATGTGAGGAAAATCCGCCGCCAGGTGCGGCAGCGTACAACCCAGTACCCCGCCCGCATACTCCTCGGAAATGCCTAGTCTGATTCGGCCACTGGCCACCGGCGTGGTGAAGCTGTCCAGCAGTCGGTCGTGGAGGCGCAGCAGTTCGGCACTTTGCAGCGCAAAGCGGCGGCCCAGTGGCGTCAGGCTGACGGTCTGATTGTCGCGCTCCAGCAAGCGCCCACCCGCCACGGCTTCCAGGCGGCGAACATGCAGACTGACCGCCGACGGGCTTTTGTTCAAAAAGCTCGCAGCCGCGAGGAATTGCCCAAAGCGCACAATCGCGTGAAACGTTCGCAGCAGTTCGATATCCAGCGTCTCGGCCATGATTGATAAATCCTGCATCAATGGTGCTGATCGTATCGTTTGATTGCATCAGCACTTCATTCATACCATCGAACTCATCCCGCGTCAGGTGCCATTCGATGAACGTCAAACAGACTCGCTTATCACTGTTGACCAGCGGCGCATTGCTGCTGGCGATGGTCGTCAGCTGGAGTTCCGGCTTCATCGGCTATCGCTATGTGGCCGATCAGGGCAGCGTCTACCTGGCCTCTTTATGGCGCTTCATCCTGGCGGCGGCGGTGTTGTTGCCCTTCGCCTGGGCGGGTTTGCGTGAAGTGCGCAGGCGCGATGTCGTGCATCAAGGGCTGCTGGGGTTGTTCGCGATTGGCGGTTACATCGGGCCGATTGCCGCCTCCATTCAGCTGGGCGTCGCGCCGGGCACGGCTTCGGTCATCGCCAATCTGCTGCCGCTGACGATCGTGCTGCTGGCTGCTAGCGTGCCCGGTCAGCGCACACGCGGCTGGCAATGGTTGGGGCTGGCGCTGTGCCTGACCGGCATGCTGGTGGCCAGCGGCGCCAGCGTCGATTGGGGGGCGGCCAGCCTCTGGGTCTACAGCTTGCCGGTGTTGGCGGTGCTCTCGCTGGCGGCGGCCACGCTGTACCAGAAAGCGGCGCCCGGAAAGTCGATGCCGGCCTCGACCGCACTGTTCATTCAGGTGTGTGCCGTGGTCCCGGTGTTTGCGCTGCTGGCCTGGTGCGAAGGGGAAATACAGCCACCGACCCGCACAGGATTTGCAACGGGCGTTCTGTGGCTGGTGGTCTTCTCGACCTTCGGCGGCTATGGATTTTATTGGCTGTGCCTGCAACGCTTCAGCATTCAACGCATCAGCGCTGCGCTTTTCCTGACGCCACCGGTAACGATGATCTGGGCCTGGCTGCAGTTCGACGACCCGCTGACCGTCAGTGCGACAGTCGGCGTCGGATTGACCCTGCTGGGGTTGCCGTTGCTGGGGATGAGCCCGGTGGCTGGGCGTCGCGCCAGCAAAACCGGCCGGCGCCGCGCATCGGATGTGATTACTTGAGGCTCCCGGCCAGGAACTGCTGCAACCGCTCGCTTCGGGGCTGCGCCAGGATCGCGCTCGGCGCGCCCTGCTCTTCCACCCGTCCCTGATGCAAAAACATGACGTGGCTGGACACCTGCCTGGCGAAGGCCATTTCATGGGTGACCACCACCATCGTCCGGCCTTCCTCTGCCAGTTGCTGCATGACCTTGAGCACCTCGCCCACCAGTTCCGGGTCCAGGGCGGAGGTGGGCTCATCGAACAGCATCACCTGGGGCTCCATGGCCAGCGCACGAGCAATGGCGACTCGCTGCTGCTGGCCGCCGGACAGCTGGACCGGATACTGGCCCTCGACCTTCGACGGCAGGCCGACCTTGGCGAGGTAATGCCGCGCCCGTTCCAGCGCCTCCCGTCGGCCAATGCCCAGCACGCTCATCGGGCACTCGACAAGGTTTTCCAGCACCGTCATGTGGCTCCACAAGTTGAAATGCTGGAACACCATCGACAGTTGGCTGCGCACCGTTTGAAGCTGCCGGGGATCGACGGCGCACAACTCGCCCCGTGAATTCTTGCGGGTCAGCAGCTCTTGGGAATTGACGACGATCCGCCCCGCCGACGGTTGTTCCAGATGGTTGATGCAGCGCAAGAAGGTGCTTTTCCCGGAACCCGAGGAGCCGATGATGCTGATCACATCGCCCGCTTTGGCCCTGAGCGAAACACCCTTCAAGACTTCATGGCTGCCGTAGTTTTTATGCACATCTTCAACGATCAATTTATACATTCGGGCAAGTCCCATGGGGTTCAGTGCGTCCGGGGGTTGAGGTAGGCCAGCCAATGCAGCTCGCCGCGCCGGAACAGCCAGATCAGGAAAAACGCGCTGGCGGCATACAACACCCCGGCAATGCCAAAGGCGCTGAACGAGGCGTAGGTGGCCGAATTGACGTCCCGGGCGATTTTCAGCAGGTCGGGCACCGTGGCGGTAAAGGCCACCGAGGTGGAATGCAGCATCAGAATCACTTCATTGCTGAAAAACGGCAGGGCCCGGCGCAACGCCGACGGCAGGATGATCCGGCGATAGAGGGTGAACGGACTCATCCCGTAAGCGCGAGCGGCCTCGATTTCGCCGTAGGGCGTCGCGCGGATCGAGCCGGCAAAGATCTCGGTCATGTAGGCACAGGTATTGAGCCCGAACGCCAGTACCGTGCAGTTGAAGCCGTCACGGAAAAACGCGTTGAGAAAATCCTGGGACTGAACCACGTGCAGGCTGTACACCCCGGTGTAGAAAAACAGCAGTTGGATGTACAACGGGGTGCCGCGAAACACATAGGTGTAGCCCCAGACCGGCAGACGCAGCAGCGGATTGCGGCTGACGCGGGCAATCGACAGCGGCACCGCGAGCAAGAAGCCGATCACCACCGCCAGAATCAGCAGCCACAGGGTCACCGCCAAGCCGGAAAAATGTAGCCCGTCACGCCACAGGTAAGCCTGCCAGTAGTCTTCGAGAATACCGGTCATAGCTCGGCCTTCCTGACGCCCACCGAGTAACGGCGCTCAAGCCACAGCAACACCCCGTTGGACAGCGTGGTGATGGCCAGATAAATGAGGCCGCCCACCAGCGTGAAATAAAAGAACTGCATTGAACCCTTGCCCGCGTCCTGCGTGGCCTTGACCACATCGGTCAGGCCGATGATCGACACCAGCGCCGTGGACTTGATCAACACTTGCCAGTTATTGCCGATACCCGGCAAGGCATGACGCAGCATTTGCGGGAACAGAACCTTGCGAAAGACTTTGCTGCGGCTCATGCCATACGCCCGCGCCGCTTCGAGCTGACCCGCCGGAACGGCCTGGAAGGCACCGCGAAACGTCTCGGTAAAGTAGGCGCCGTAAATGAAGGCCAGGGTCAAGACACCGGCCAGCAACGGGTCGATGTCGACCTGCCTGACGCCGAGCCAATCGGTGATCCGGTTGAGCAGCATCTGCAGGCTGAAGAACAACAGCAACATGATCACCAGGTCCGGCATGCTGCGGATCAGCGTGGTGTATCCGGTGGCCAGCGCCCGCAATAAACGGTTGGAGGACAACTTGGAACTGGCGCCGAGCAGTCCTGCCAGCACGGCGATCAACAATGACCATAACGCCAGTTTGAGGGTGGCCAGGGTGCCCAGCAGGATTTGCGGGCCAAAGCCTTCCAGAAGCATTTCACTCTCCTTGTTCTTGTAGGTTGAGGTGATGGGATGCTGAAACAGGGCGGTCGGTCGACTGCCCTGCTGAAGGTTGCGAGGGGGTTATTTCGCGCCGTAGACGTCGAAATCGAAGTACTTTTTGTTGATCCGCGCATACGTGCCATTGGCGAGGATGGTCGCCAGCGCCTTGTTCAGGTCTTCGCGCAACGCGACATCGCTCTTGCGCAGGCCAATGCCATCGCCGACGCCGAAAAAGACCGGGTCATCCAGGGTCGCGCCGGCAAACTCGAAGTCCTTGCCCGCTGCCGTGCCCAGGAAGCCGTAGCTGGCTTGAATCGCGCCCTGCAGCGAGGCATCGAGTCGCCCCACCACCAGGTCCGCGTACACCTGGTCCTGATTCTGATACGACAAGACGTCCACGCCTTTCGAGCCCCAGACCGCCTTGGCATACGCTTCCTGGGTCGAGCCCTGTTCCACGCCAATGCGTTTGCCCTTGAGCGATTCGAGGGTCGGCAACAGGCCCGATCCACGCTTGACCACCAGCCGCGCCGGCGCATTGGAGACTTTGTCAGTGAAGGCAATCTGCTCCTGACGCTTGGGCGTCACGGTCATCGATGACGCCACCGCGTCGAACTTGCGCGCCAACAACGCCGGGATCATCCCGTCCCAGCTGCTTTCAACCCAGACGCAACGCGCTTTCAGTTCGGCGCAGAGCGCTTCGGCGATGTCGACCCCAAAACCGGTCAGCGTGCCGTCCTGATTCTTGTATTCCAGCGGCGGGTACGTGGGATCGACGCCCAGCCTCAACTCTTTGCCAGACCAGTCCGCCGCCCCAGCCAGGCTGGATGCCGTCAGGCAAAGCAGTGAAACAGCCGCAATCATCTTGTTCATTGTTATTTTCCTCTCCAGACCGCAGACGATAGGTGTACAGACTGACGCTCGAAAAAAAACGGCGCCTTAACTCAGGAAATGCTCGACCAACTTGACCCAGTAACTCGCCCCGATGGGCAGGCAGGCATCATTGAAGTCATAGCCGGGGTTGTGCAGCAGGCAACCGCTCTCGCCGTCGCCATTGCCGATCACCAGGTAACTGCCGGGGCATTTTTCCAGGATGAAGGCAAAGTCTTCACTCGCGGTAAAGGGCCGCAGGTCGTCGATCAGCTGTGCTTCACCCAGCCAGTCCAGGGCAACCTTTCGGGCAAACGCGGTGGACTCGGGGTGGTTGATCAATACCGGGTGGCAATGCTGATAATCGATCTCGGCCCTGGCGCCAAAACTCGCCGCCTGAGCGGTTACCAGCTCGGTAATTCTGACTTCGAGCAACTGGCGAATCTCGGGGGTCAGGGCGCGCACGCTCAGGCTCATCTGTGCGCTGGACGGAATCACATTCGAGGCGCTTCCGGCATGGATGGAGCCCACCGTGATAATGGCCACGTCCTGCGGATTGACGTTGCGCGAGACGATGCTTTGCAGTGCGATCACGATCGAGGAGCACACCACCACCGGGTCGACCGCTTTGTGCGGCACCGCGCCATGGCCACCGTTGCCAATGATGTTGATCGTCACCGTGTCGGCAGAGGCCATGAACGGCCCGCTGTAGAAACCCAGGTGCCCGACCGGGTAGCCCGGCACGTTGTGCATGGCGAAAATCGCATCACACGGAAAGCGCTCAAGCAGGCCGTCCTCCAACATTTTCCTCGCGCCGCCCAGCCCTTCTTCGGCCGGCTGGAAGATCAGTTGCAGCGTGCCGTTGAACGCCCGGGTGTGCGCCAGATGCCTGGCTGCCGTCAACAGCGTTGCCGTATGCCCGTCGTGACCGCAGGCATGCATCACCCCGTCGATCTGGCTGGCATAAGGCAAACCGCTGGTTTCCTGTATCGGCAGTGCGTCCATGTCGGCGCGTAAGCCGATGGAGCGGCCCTCGCCATTTTTCAGCGTACCGACGACGCCGGTCTTGCCGACGCCGGTGCTGACCTCATAACCCCACCGGGTCAAACATTGCGCAACCCGCTCGCTGGTGACGAACTCTGCAAAACCCAATTCAGGGTGCGCGTGAATGCTGTGACGCACTGCGATCATTTCATCCTGGATCGCGGCAATACCAGGCAGGACATGGCCGGCATTCATTGTGGTTCCCCTTCGACAAGCGTTGAGCCGTTGATGGGGTGGATCTTAGGCAATGGCCTCTGGGCTGGGGAGACGCAGTTTGGTTATGATGACAACCATCAGTTGTCACCAGGGTGAGCAGATGAAACTGCATCAATTACAAGCGCTGATTGCCAGCGCCGAAACCGGTAGCATCCGGGCCGCCGCACGTTCGCTGGAGATTTCCCAGGCCGCCGTGACCAAGGCCCTGCGCGAACTGGAAACCAGCCAACAGCTGCCGCTGTTCACCCGAACCCCCAACGGCCTGAGCTTCACCGAGTACGGCAAAGTGCTGCTGACCCACGCCCGGCTGGTGATCAAGCAACTGGAGCACGCACAGACTGAACTCGATCACATGCGTGGCAAAGCCCAGGGCCGGCTCTGTGTCGGGGTCACACCGTGGATCGCCCTGACCTTCCTGCCCGAAGTCGTGCTGGCCTTTCGCGAGCGCATGCCGCAAATCCGCCTGGAGTTGTTCGAAAGCCTGATGGCCGTGGCCCAGCCGCTGTTGCGCGACGGCAGCATGGACTTTGCCATCGGCCAGTTGCACCCGGCGCAATCAACCCAGGAATTTGCCTGCGAAACCCTGCTCGATTACCAGACCTCGGTGCTGGTCCGCCAGGGCCACGCCCGACAGGATGCGCGATCAATCCATGAACTGCTGGAGCAGAACTGGACGTTGAACTATGCACCGGACGGGCACGACGGGCTGATGCAGGAGTTGTTCTGGCAGCACGGCGCGCAGATCGACGAAAACCGCATCGTGCGTGCCCACTCACTGGCGATTTTGCAGATGATGGTCGAGCGCGCGGACATGTGCACCTGGGGCCCGTCCATCGTCAGCATTGCCCCGCCTTTCCTCGGCCGACTGGTTTCCCTGAAGCTGGCTGAACAGTTCGAACCGCGACAGCTGAGCATCGTCACACGCCGCAATGGAGCCCTGAGCAATCCCGCGGTGTGCTTCACCGAGTGCCTGTTGCAGGTGATTCGGCGCCATGCGCGTTCGGCGAAAAAGGAAGACCGTGCACTGTTTGATACCTTGCGGCTGCTGATGTGAGAGGCTTGATGTGATTGGCATGAGGCCAGGATTAATCGCCGCACCTGAACATCCGGCGACGTTGCCGTGAGGCGGACACACAGGAATGACAGCCAGTGCGTATGGATACCAACAAAGACGCTTGCTTCGCCTATCAGGCGGTGTACCGCTATCTCGTCGAGCTGATCGAAACCGCCGCCCATTCGGGACGTGAGCAGAAACTGCCGTCCTTGCGGCAACTGGCCCTGCGCCTCGGCGTGTCGGTGTCGACGACCAAGTACGCCTATGCGCTGCTCGAGGACGAGGGGCGGATCCATGCCAGACCCAGGTTCGGTTATTACACCAGGGCGATACCCGCCCCTCCTTTGAGTGAACGTTCGTCCAACCTGCTGGACGCCGTGTTCTTCAACGCACGCCAGCCGGGGATGCTGGCCCTGAGCAGCGATGCACCGGCGATGTTGTTGTCGCTGGAAAACCCGCTGTTGATGCTCGAGCGCGAACTGGCCCGCCAATACCCGCGTGCCCCCGCGCCGCTCTATCAGCCGTTCGGCGAGCCCGAGTTGCGCGCAGCGTTGGCTGATCGCTACACCCATGCCACTGACCGCCACTGGCAGGCCGAGCACGTCTATATCGGCTCGGACCTGCACAGTGTGCTGGAGTTGTCGCTCAACGCCCTGAGTCTGCGGGGCACTGTGGCGCTAGTGGAATCGCCGTGCTCATGGGCGATCCTGCGTCAGTTGCAGGCGGCGCAGATCCGCGTGATCGAAGTGCCTCTCGGCGAGGACGGACGCTTCAACCTGCCCGCGCTCAGTGGACTGCTCAGTCGTGAACCGATCCGGCTGGCGGTGTTGTCGTCGACCGTGAACATACCCCAGGGCCAGCTGATGCCGGCGCAGGATAAACAGCAGATCTGTCGCTGGCTGGCGGAGCGGGATATCTGGCTGTTGGAAAACGACACTTATGGCGAGTTGTCTTTTCCGGTAAAGCCCACCCGCTATCGCGACTTTGCCGATCCGGAAAAACTGCTGGTGTTCTCGACCTTCGACAAGATCATCGGCCCGGAAGCGCCCTACGGTTATCTACTGTGCCGCCAGCATGGGCCGCAGTTGCATCGGCTGTTCCTGGAACGGGCGTTTCGCCTTTCGCCGATCCGGCAAAAAGCCATCGCCAAACTCTTCAACTCCCGGCGCATCGACCAGCATCTGACCACGTTGCGTGCCCTGTTGCTGGACCGAATGCAGCGCATGAAGGCCTTGCTGGAGGCACACGGCAACGGCCAATGGCAGGTGGTGGTCCCGCAAGGCGGCGCGGCCTTCTGGCTCAAGACCACGCGCCCGATAGACATGCGCCGGGTGTTCGAACGCTTGCTGGCCCGGCGCATCGTCATCGCTCCTGGGGAAATCTTCAGCCTGCAAGGAGCGTGGAGTCAGCACGTGCGCCTGAGCTACACCCTCGACTGGAGCAAGGATATTGCCCAGGCCCTGAAGTCGCTGGCCCAGGCGATTGGCGAAGAGCGCTCGCCATAACTAGAGACCGTAGCAGTGCCGCGCTTCCGGGAAACGGCCATGACGCACGTCTTCGGCAAAACGCTCGCAGGCGTCGCGAATCACCGCGCCGACCTCGGCGTATTGTTGGACGAAGCGCGGCATCTGCCCATCGCTCAGACCCAGCACGTCTTCGGTGACCAGCACCTGGCCGTCGCAGGCCGGTGAGGCGCCAATGCCGATGGTGGGCATTTTGGCGTCCAGGGTGATCTGCCGGGCGACGCCTTCGGCCACACCTTCGAGTAACAGGCTAAAGGCGCCTGCTTCGAGGTTGGCCCGGGCGTCCCCGGCAATCAGCGCAGCCGTTTCGGTGGTCAGGCCCTGAGCCTTGAACCCGCCCATGACATTGACGAACTGCGGCATCAGCCCGACGTGAGCCATGACCGGAATACCGCGCGCCACCAGAAATTCGACAGTACCTGCCAGCGCCTTATTGGCTTCCAGCTTGACCGCATCGCAACCGGTGCGCGCCAAGACCTGGGCGCAATTGCGAAAGGCCTGTTCACTGGACTCCTGATAACTGCCGAAAGGCATGTCGGCGATGACGCAGGACAGCCGCGAGCTGTCGACCACGGCCCGGGTGTGGCCGATGATTTCTTCGAGCTGCATGCTCAGTGTCGAGGCCCGACCATAACCAACCATGGCCGTAGAGTCACCGACCAGAATGAAATCGACGAAGGGGTCGATCAGCTTGGCTATTGAACTGGAGTACGCCGTCAGGGATACGATTTTCTGTTGGCCTTTCATTGCGACCAACTGCGGAACGGTCAATCGTTTGGTACGGGTATGGATGCTCATAGGTGTCTTCCTGGGGGTGGTCACCTCAAGGTACGGATGGGCGAAATCGTCGAACGCTCTTCCATCCAGCACTCAATACCCAGAGGTTTGGAGTGCCCGATTATTGGTTGAACGCAAAAGGATTCAATGTACAGATTTGCCCTGAAAAGCTACCCAGGTGCCTTGCGGACTCCGCCCCATTGCAGGGAGGAGAGAGGCTTTTTCGTCTACATTGGCTGAGTACCAAAGGGAATTGAGCCAACCATGACTGAACGCCAACAACTCCATCAAGATGGCTATGCGCTGCTCCGTCGGGCGATCCCGGCCCAGTGGCTGAGTGACCTGCGTGCCGTGTTCGATGCCGGGGTGAAGCCGTCGGACCAATGGCCCGTGCCGCGTGGCATGGATTGGCGGCATTCGCTGCTGGATGCTGATTCGACGGTTCAGGCGGTGTGTCGTCTGCCACAGTTGCTGGCAGTGGTGGGCGAGTTGATCGCAGAACGGTTCTTTCTCTCGCAGGTGGAAGGTCGTGAGCCCCTTGCCGGTGGCGGTCATCAACCGCTGCACCGCGACTTGTCGGCACAGCGGCCGGGCGACATCGTCAACGCCATCGCTTTTTTCGACGATTATGGCCCCGACAATGGCGCGACCCGAATCGTCCCCGGCAGCCATCGCCCTGAGCCGGGAGCGCCGCCATTGGACTGCAATGACGAGTCGCGGTCGGTGCAGCTTACAGGCTGCGCGGGTGACATCCTGGTGTTTGATGTCGACCTGGTGCACGCAGGCAGCCTGAACTCGATTGGCACGCGCCGCCGTTCCATCCTGATCAGTTATTTTTCGGAATCTCTATACGCCTCACACCTGGAAACGGTGAGCCTGCGAAGCATTCGGATGGACACCAGCGAGCGGTTCAATCCTGCGGATTTTACCGCCCGCCTTGGCTGATCGCGGTTACTCGTAGAACGGTTCAACCGACGTCCGGCTGCCGACAAAAAAACTGTCGGCAACCAGTCGCAGCGGCTGGAGGTCCAGGTCGCGGGTCTTGTCGGCAATCAGTTGTTGAAAATGTCGATACAGCGCCGCGTACTCGCCCTCCTCCGAGACGGCTTGGCGCACGCCGTCGATACTCAACAGTGCGCCACCGCTGTCCAGGCGCAGGGTGCCTTCGGTGCAGCGAATCTCGATGCTCCAGAGTTCGTCATGACCGTGGTCGAAATCGAACTCCGCGCGCACATCCAGCTCGCGCGCGTCAGACATCTTGATGGAAGCGGCAATCGGCGACTGGCAGTTACTGGGGACTCGCAATTCGGCAGATTCGACAAACAGCGGCAACGCCAGCAGATGGGTGGCAATCGACAAGGCATTGATGCCGGGGTCGAACACGCCCAGGCCTCCGGGTTGCCAAATCCAGGCCTGGCCGGGGTGCCACTTGCGCACGTCCTCCTTCCAGTCGATCTGTACGCTTTGCGGGGTGCGCGTGGCCAGCCAGGCACGGGCCGCTTCGATGCCCGGCGCGTAGCGTGAATGCCAGGCGAACAAACCGCTGACGCCTTGCTCCCCCGCCTGATCCACCAACGCCATCGCTTCGCCCAACGTGGCGCACGGCGGTTTTTCGACCAGTACGTGTTTGCCGGCGGCAAGCGCTAGTTGCACCAGGGCGAATCGTCCTTGGGGCGGGGTGCAGAACGCAATGGCATCGACCTGCGGGCCATTTTCGAGCAGCTCGCCCAGGGACCGGAAATTCTCCACCCCGGCGCAGGGCTGCCCTTGGGTTGCGACAGACACCAACCGGAACGCGGGGTTGGCGTTGATAGCGGGGACGTGTTGATCCTGGGCGATCTTGCCGTAGCCCACCAGACCGAGACGGATCGGTTGCATCAATGACTCCTGACTTTTTCTTGTTTTGGCATGCGAACTGACGAGATTACGTTTGTATGGCGGGGAAGTCATGGACGACGTGCTTGCGCTCCCTTTGGCCTACGGACTTTGAGCAATCCGCCTTTACTCCAGCCCCAACCCACGACGACCGAGCGCATTCAATTGCGGCGCCGTAAATCGCCCCGTCCAGCACTGTTCATAATCTTCACGAGGGAAATCATCCGGCGAAACACCCTGCTCGAACGCCCTCAGTACGTCCCCGGCATAACGCCGGTTTTTCGCGCACATGGGCGCCGCCGGTACGTACATGACGTTGCCCCAGCCCTGCTGATTTTCCACCGGTGCCACGCTGTGGACCACGTCGCAGTGCCACCACACCGAATCACCTGCCTGTACCTCCGGAATCGGCGTCATGCCCTGAAGCAGCAGTGGGTGCCACTTTTCAGACACGGGCAGCACCTTGCCCGGCGCAACGCCGCACAACTCATCTTCGGGCACATCGTCCAGCAGCGGTCGCAGCAGCAGGTAGGCCATGGCCTTGGGGATCGGCAACGTGTGCAGCACGCCTTGGTCGGCCAGCATGTCGGACAGCGCCGTCCAGCCCTGAAAAGTCCTGAAGGCCGAACATTTCACCGTGTCCTTGTAGGCGTATTCGTCGACCTCGGTGCGAAAGGCCGCATCCCAGGGATCATAGGATTTGAAATCGTTGTTGTAGATCTTGTCGAAAACCTTCAAGTACGCAGGATGAAGCCAGCGCTCCAATGCGCCGGAATCGGTATGCGCGCCAAGCCCTCTGGAGGTCGTTCCGGGAGGACGACGGCGAACACGGTCCGGGTACAGCGCGTTCACGTCGGGGTTGAACCACTCCTGCCCGTGGGAACGGTTTTTCCACAACCGGTTCAGGAACGATTGGGCGGTGCCCATACGTTCGTGCTGACGCAATTGCATTTGGGATGGCGACCAATAGATGGGGAAAATTTCCGGGCGCGAAGCCTCAAGATTGCCGAAAAACTGATCCGCTGGACCACGATAAACCGCATCGAAATCGTTGTTGTCCAGATAGTCCAGAAGGCCTTTGTCCCACGCCAGTACCTGATCCCTCGGGAAATGGTTTTTGATCACCAGACACCCTCGCCGCTTGATGGCAACCCGCTGCGCTTCAGTCACCTGCCCGTTGGCGATGACGTCGTATTCGAGTACTGGCCAACCCGAGCCGGTCAGGGCTTGCTGCACTTTGATCGACTCGATTTCAGTGGCGATGAAGTCGCTGACCTCGGCGAACAGTGACGCCACATCACCGATCTGCGCACGCAGCGCCTTCTTCATTTTGACGATGCTGTCTTGATGGTTTTCCGGCAGTACGGCGCTTTCAAAGGTTTGATATTTGCTCATCGGTTGACCTGCTGATTCTTGTTGTTCATGCAGGTATGAAAACACTTGAGGCTGCCAGGGCGGCAGCCTCATTTGGCGCGTTCAGTAGTACGATTATGGCGATAGTTCCGGCAGACAAGACAGCATCAGGCTGACTGGAAACGATGCCCATGCTGGCGACGAAACTGCGACGGCGTCATGCCCTTCTGCGCCTTGAACTGGCGATTGAACAGCGCCTGGGACGAGTAGCCCACTTGCCCGGCGATAACGGCAACGGCCAGGTTGCCTTGCATCAACAGCGCGCAGGCGTGGCCGACGCGCAGACGGACGATGTAGTCCAGCGCCGTGCACCGGGTGTGCCGGCGAAACATTCGATGGAATGCCGAAACGCTGACGCAGGCCATCTGCGCCAACTCGGGAATGCTCAAAGGACCTGCGTAGTGCCCGTGCATGTGATCCAGAACCCGACGCAGACGCACGTCATCCATGATCTGTGGCGCTGCATGAGTGGCTTTTTGCACGGCAATGCGCTGCGCAGTGGTGTCCCGCGATAACGTGTTGAGCACCGCCAGCAGCGAGATCAGGCGTTGTGCCGCGTCCTGCTCCACCATTGATTCGATCATCGGGCGCAGCGCCTGCGACACCGCATCGCTGAAACTCAGCGCGTGTTGCGCGGCAGCCAGCAGCGGAGCAATCGGCCCCATTTCGGGGAACAGCCGGACCAGCGAATCCGCCCAGGCCTCGGAGAACCAGATGACCAGGGCAATGTGCGGTTTGGCAGGGTCAATACGTTCAACGGAAGACCAGCTGTGGGGAACGTTCGGGCCCACCAGCACCAGGTCGCCGTCATCGTATGGCACGACATCGTTGCTGATGTAGCGGTGCCCGCGACTGTTCAACGTCAGGGTCAGTTCGTATTCCGGATGGTGATGCCATTCAAAGGGAATCGCATCCGCCAACCGTCTGTTCAGCAGTGTCCACGAAGCGTTCGTCGAAGGTGGAACCTGCTCGAAACTGGGCTTCATGGGCGGATTGTGCCTGGCTGAAAAGTGAGGACGCCACAATCGTAGCATTCAGCTTAACCATGAGGCCCCTTTTCAATGATGTGGGTGCACAGTCAAAGACACCAGCTTGAGCACGATGGGACGAACCACCAGTATGCAAAGGAACGCCACCGGCATCGCCAGCGTGTAGGCGTGCAGCGAATTGCTTAGGTAATTCGCATTAATGCCGGAGTTTGCCGCCGTGATCACGAAAGACATCAAGAACGCCATGATGCTCGCCATGTACAGCGCGAAAACATAAGGCGTTGCGCGGGCAGATAGCTTGCGCTGATGGAAGAACAGTGTTCTGGAGGATGCCTTTTGATTCATTTCAGACCTTTTTTATCGTCGTTTGATGGGTGACGAGCACCATAACAACATCAAAAATCAGTAACTAGACGGCTATCGGTGAGTGCTTTATAAATAAAAACTTATGAATAGATCTCTTCAGCGGACCTGAAAATGAACCTGTTAGGCGCGATTGCCAGCTTTATAAAAGTGGTTGAAGCGGGCTCCATCGTCGGCGCAGCCAAAACCCTGGGCGTCAGTGCGGCAGCCGTCAGCCAAGCGGTCAATCGCCTGGAAGCCCACCTGGGCACACGCCTTTTGCAGCGCACCACGCGCAGCATGGCGTTGACCGAAAGCGGTGCGGTCTACTACGAAAAAGTGCAACGCATCGCTCAGGATCTCGAATCGGCACAGAGTGCGATCAGCACCGACCAGACCCCGCTTCAGGGACGCCTGTGCATCGCCTCTACCTCTGCTTTTGGCCGCCATGTGCTGGCGCCGTTGATTGCAGATTTCGCGGCGCGACACCCGCAATTGATTCTGGAACTCTCGACCACCGATCGCAAAATCAATCACATTCAAGACGGCATCGATCTGAGCCTGCGGACCAAACCCCAGCTGGAAGACGGCATCGTCGCGCGCAAGATTGCGTCAGTGCCTTTTGTCATCTGCGCCTCACCCGCCTATCTGCAGCGCGCAGGCTGGCCACGTTCGCCTGAAGAGCTCCAGCAGCATGCCTGCCTGGCCTTCCGTTACCCGCTGGATGGGCGGTTTCTACGCTGGGGTTTTATTCGGGACGGACAGCGTTACGACGCGCCGATCAATGCGACCACCATCAGCGACGATATTGACGCACTCGCCCAAATGGCGAGCCACGGCGCCGGAATTATCCGCGTGGCGCAATTCGTGGTGGCGCCCTACATCGAAAGCGGCCAACTCGTCCCGCTGTTTGAACCGCGCGACGGCGCCGCCTATGCCTATGCGGAACCACTCGATATCTATGTCTGTATTCAGGAACGCGATGCGATGACGACCAAGGTCAGGGCGTTCATGAATTATCTGAACGAATGCCTGGAAGCGCGTTGGCCGGCAGAAAGCCGACCTATGGAATTGGCGTCAGACGTGCACGGGATATAAGCCCCCCATGCAACGTGGCAGAGCTGAATGGTTAGTGGTCGATTTCCGCTACGCGATTATGCTGTTAGCTGCCCTCCACAGACAGGCATTCAGGCTTGTCACCTCCGGGCGCGGCCCACTTCAGGAGTAGCTGGCGATGGTTCGAGATATTCTGATCCTCATCGAGGTGTCCCCCGAAAGCCTTTCCCGAATTGAAGCCGCGGGCTTCAAGGCGCAGGTCGCATTGTCAGCCCAAGACCGGACCGCTGCGATAAAAAGCCTCGGCGCTCATCTTGAGGTGGTGCTGACAAACGGCTCGACCGGGCTCTCGGCGGCGCAGATCGCGGCGCTGCCCGAGTTGAAGCTCATTTGCGCCCTCGGCGCCGGCTACGAAAAAATCGATCTTGGCGCGGCGCATGCGCGAGGCATTGTGGTGACACATGGCCCGGGCACCAACGACAGCTCGGTAGCCGATCATGCGATTGCCCTGTTGATGTCGATTGTCAGGGCGATACCCCAAGTGGATGCAGCCGCGCGCCGCGGTCAATGGGCTCAGTCCAGGCAACCACGTCCAACGCTGTCGAAAAAGAAACTGGGGATCCTGGGGCTGGGCAATATCGGACAACAGATTGCCCGAAGGGCCGTTGGCGGATTCGAGATGACGGTGGGTTATCACAGCCGTCATTCACGAGAGAACTCTTCATTCACCTATTTTGATACGCCGACAGCATTAGCCGCGTGGGCCGACTTCTTGATCGTGGCCACTCCGGGCGGAGCCGGCACGTTTCATCTGGTCGATACCAATGTACTGAGGGCGCTGGGCCCAGACGGCTATCTGGTGAATATCGCCCGAGGCAGCGTGGTGGACACAGCAGCGCTGATCGAGGCGCTGAACAATCACTACATCGCCGGGGCGGCGCTGGATGTGCTTGAGGGCGAACCTGAGGTGCCAAAGGCGTTGATCAATCTGACCAACCTGATCCTGACGCCCCATATCGGCGGGCGATCACCGGAAGCCGTTGCCGCTACGGTGGGTCTGGTGATTGATAATCTGAAGGCCTATTTTGCGGACGGCGCCGTGCTGACGCCTGTGCCCCGAGGTGAATAAAGGGGCCGACCCAAAAATATCTCGAACTCCCTCCTTGCCGCTGTATCCAACGTACAGGCCAACAGAGGTAAGTGACATGAACAACGATGACAGTGTTAACCGTGAATCAAACGCCCCACCCACCGATGCGTCGGGCCATCCGGTCAATGTGGTCGAACGGGATCTTGAGGACAGCGACAGTGACACCAAAGGGGTCGACGAAGTCATTACCCCCTCTTCAACGCGCGTCAAAGAACAGGACATCGAGGAGCTTGAGCGAAAAGAAGCGGAGATAGAAAGAAAGGTTGCAGACGGGAACTGAGGACCGGGGCGCAGTGGGCGCTCCCGTGAGATGCACATCCTGAACTGAGCCTGGATGTATGGAAAGAATGGCAGGGGCGGCTGGATTTGAACCAACGCATGGCAGGATCAAAACCTGCTGCCTTACCGCTTGGCGACGCCCCTGTAACAATGTGTGGAAATTTATCAGCTTTCATTTCATCGGGGAAGATCAAAAACAAAAAAATTATTCTTAAAACAACCAGTTATCGACGACTGGCTGGCGCAGTGCCATGCCTGGATAGACGACCAGCGCGCCTATTTGCTAGTTTTCTCCCCGTTGGCGGCCAGCCGTTGCCGCCCCACCAGACCCTCGACCATCACCCATGATCTCCCTACAACAATGCTGGCTGGGCCAAGTGGAAGTGACCGCGGTTGATGGCACTGGCCATTGTTTTGCCAAACACAGCCACGACGAGTTCGTCATCGGCGCCAATCTGGTGGGCGAAGAACACATCTGGCTGGATGGGCGAAATTTCTCTGCGGCCCCCGGCGCCCTCACCCTCTATAACCCCGGGCAGGTGTGTGGGCAGTCTTTCCGCTTGGAAGCTGGATCATTGAAGACTTGTCATTGATGCTGGGTTCGATGACGCTCACCTTGGTAGGACTTGAAATCGTTCGACACTTTCCAGACTCCACCAAACGTGTATCGGCGTCCCGATCCTGATCGATTGAAGCCTCCACCATGTCGCTCCAGTCCCCGGCTTTGAAGCAAACGACCAAAGATCAAGACGCCAACCGTGCAAAAGTGGCTCTGGAGTTGTTCGCTGTCGAGAAGGGTTTGAACATCGTTGGTGTGTATGCCGAGAACATCAGTGGGACCAAGCTCAACTGCCCTGAACTGAGAAATTTTGGCGGGGGCCAGGAACTGGCTGGAACGATTACGGTAGAATCCCATGGCTCGCTCACACCTCCGTTTACCGCCGTGCAGGATGACAGCCATTCGGTGTGGGCGGGCCACTTTCAAGGCTTGGCTAAATCCCACTGACATTCTTTCAGTCGATCTACATCAGTGCCGCTCCCTTTTCGCATATCGATGTTGCCGTCTGCGTCGAGGTAGATATCGGTGTTGGGCCACTTCGGGGTGATGCTGATGCAGTGCCATCGGCCTTTCTCGCTATGCCATGAGAATTCCATGAAGAACTCGCCATCGGGGGATAGGAGTCCGTTGTCGCTAACACTGCCACCGGGAGAAAATTGTCCCCTGTATATCTGATCGTTGACGTTCCAGACATACCATAGTTTTTCCCGTCCATCTTTGGGGTAGTGAACAGTCGCAGTTGGTAGCGCACTACGCCAGAGGACAAACGCCAACAGTGGCAGAAGCGGAATCCATAGCCATGGCAAGTGTCTTAGTCGGGTTTTAATTACATTCGTGGACACGTATTCCATCTCCCCAATTTTCCGGTGCAACGGCAAGCACTTCATCCATCACCATCTTCGCCGTTATTCCACCATGGGGATGATGATTGGCAAGCTTCACACCGATACTGACCGAAACCCTATCTGGAGCATCGTCAAATGCTCGTAGTCCGTCAGATAAACTCGTAGTCAGATGTGGGCCGGGAAGTTCCCACTCCTCCTTGGGCTTCTTCCACATCTCCTCGGCCTTCCTCCCAGAATCGGAGACGATTTGTTCCGCCCCGGCGCCGTCCAGAAGAACGCTCTCTGATAACCCGCCTATGATTCCCACGTATCCGTAGTGGATGTTCGACCAGATGTCGTAGTAGTAATCGTATTGCCCCTGTTTGTGCCTTACACCGGGGAACAGCTTACGAAGTTTTGGCTTGTGATCCCACTCCATATCCTGACCCACTTTCTGGGTCCAGATCACCATTGCCTCAAGCTTATTCGTCCATGCAATGGTGTTGAAATCCGGTGGTCCAGCCAGTCGAGCGTACCATGGCAGTTTCAAAAACTCCGCTGCTGCCTTGTTTGTGTCGTAGTTGATCAGTTCCTTCATCTTCAACACAGCAGGATCATGGATGTTGGTGTTCATCTCACCAGCGATATATGTGGCCAGTGCTTCCATCTGGTCGGGATGATTGCACGTGGTGGAATTCGCTTTAGGTATGCTTGGAGAAGCAGCATAGTTCGCCGCTGGCTTTGGAGTAGTCTGTTGGGAGCTTGTCGTCGTTGATCTATCAGAATAGCTTGCCGGTTGAGCCGATGCCCTTGCTGCTTGTGGTACAGGGCGTGCCTCGTTTTGGTTTTGATAGCTGGCTGTAAAAACCGAGGGGATCAGTTGGGCTCTACAAGGGCAACCGCTAAAGCTGTCCAGCGTGCCCGCCATAAGCCGACCATGGCTCTCCATATGCGAAATGCCGCCGTAGATTTGATAGGTTTTCCCGTCTACCCCACAAGAGACTCGATCACCTTCACACGCATGAAGGAGGCCTAATATGTCGACTCTTGGATCACCATCCAGAACCATGCCGCCGCAGGTGGTTTTGTCACCTTGACCAATGAAATAACCGTCACTCATTGTGTGTCCGTACTTGTCCATTTGAATACGGCAGGACGCTACTCCATGCTGGTTTTGCGTGTCTGTAGGGCCATTCTGAAAAATTGTGAAAAGTCATCAGTCGATGCATGAGTGGGTGGCGCCATTGAGTTGGCCATGACGCAAGCGGAGGGTTCGGAGCTCACAGTTTGATCGAGCCGTCTGTCATCAGCCTGAGCTTGCACAAAAACTGGCGTGGGCCATCCAGCACGCCGCGGTCGACGATGTGTTGATTCAACAGCGCGCCGAAGAAGCACTGACCCTGGCGCTGGGCGACATCGTCGCGTTGAGTGGTGCTCGACTGAGCAGCAGCCCATCCCTCGGCTCGGGTTTGACCGGGCGCATCAAGGAACTGCTCGCGCAAAGGCTGGACCAGACCGTCAGCCTGGATGAACTGGCCGGCGAGTTGCAGCTGTCAAAATTCCACCTGCTGCGCGCCTTTCAAAAAGACACCGGGCTCAGCCCACGGCAATGGAGCATGCAACTTCGCACCCGCCGCGCTCAAGGATTATTGCGCATGGGCCTGTGTGCAACCGAGGTGGCGCATGCCGTCGGCTTTGTCGATCAAAGTCATCTCAATCGGCATTTTCGCGCGGCGTACGGTGTCACGCCTGGCACGTTCCAGCGCCTTGCAAAATCCTGAAACCTGCAATCTGATACAAGTTTCTCAACCGGTTGACCAGGCAAACTGGCGTCACTATTGGTTCAGGGGACGCAGCATGTACGCGGTTTTTTTCTCGGCATTTCTCTTCGGTTTTGTATTCTGTTTTTCGCCAGGCCCTGTGCTAGCGGAAACACTGCGACGCGGACTCACCCATGGGTTCAAGCCCGCCCTCCTCGTTCAGGTGGGATCACTGCTGGGTGATGCGGTGTGGGCCGTCATCGGGCTGACCAGTTTGTCGTTGCTGCTGGCCCACGAATCGGTCCAGGGGCCGCTGACGCTGGTGTGCGCGCTGTACCTGGTCTGGCTCAGCGTGCAGAGTTTCAAGGATGCCTGGACGTTGCCGCAAGCAGAGGCACTGCACAGCAGCGACTCGCGCAATGCGCTGATCTCAGGCGCCGCCATCTCGCTGACCAATCCGAAAAACATCGTGTTCTGGGGCGCCTTGGGCAGCGCCTTGTCGGGCATCGTCGGCGCCACCCCCAGCGCCCAGCAAACCGGCGTGTTCTTTGTCGGCGTGATGAGCGCTTGCGTGCTGTGCTGCTTTATCACGGCGGCACTGGTGACTGGCTCAAACGCGCCAGCTCACCGGCTTGGCACCGCGTCAGTCATGCCGTTTGCGCGGTGCTGCTACTGGTGCTGGCGGGGTTGGCGTTGAAAGGGCTGTAAGGCGTTCAAACGATGGCTGGAAACTCTTCAGACGTGTCGGGCCAAGGGCTCAACACCTGGAAACCATCGTCGGTGACCGCCACCATGTGCTCCCACTGAGCCGAGAGTGATTGATCCTTGGTGACCACTGTCCAGTCATCGGCCAGGGTTTTCACATGGCGTTTGCCCGCGTTCAGCATGGGCTCGATGGTGAAGATCATGCCGGTTTTCAACTTCAGGCCCTGGCCCGGATAACCGTAGTGCAGGACCTGCGGCTCATCGTGATACACCTTGCCGATGCCGTGCCCGCAGTACTCGCGAACCACGCTGAAGCCGTCGCGTTCGGCAACGGTCTGAATCGCATGACCAATGTCGCCCAACGTGGCGCCGGGACGCACCGTACGGATGCCGGCGCACATGGCCTCGTAAGTGGTCTTGACCAGCCGCCGCGCCTCCGCGCTCGGCTCGCCGACAAAGTACATGCGGCTGGTGTCGCCAAACCAGCCGTCTTTGACGACGGCGATGTCGATATTCACGATGTCGCCATCCTCAAGCACCCGGCCAGACGGGATGCCGTGGCAGACCACTTCGTTGACCGAAGCACACACGGTTTTCGGGAAGCCGTGATAACCGACGTTACCGGGAATGGCCTTCTGCACATTGACGATGTAGTCGTGGCAGAGCTTGTCGAGGTCGTCGGTGGTGACCCCCGCCTTGACGTGCGGCGTAATCATCGCCAGCACCTCGGCAGCCAGTTTGCCAGCAACGCTAGATTGCGCTATTTGCGCCGGCGTATTGATCGGGGTGTTCGCTTTCATGATTTGGCTCCCGCGACTGCATGAGGCTTGAAGCCCTGGGAAAGATCCGCCAGTTCAGACAGCTGTTTCAAATCCAGGCCACCGGCCAGTTCGGCGCGAATCAGCAAGCGGCTGATGTCGTTGTGGTTCAGGCCGGGATGCAACTCCGCCAACATACCGATGCGCATCCAGTGCTCGGCCTGGGCGTTGATCGAACGGCTCAACGCATCGCTGGCGATGCGCAGATTCTCGTGCATGTGTTCTGAAATTTTCACGATACCCATGGGCATGATCCGATATGGAATGTATATGGATCATATACTATCCGATGATGACCGAGGTTCGCAAATCCAGGACGCAGCGCCAGCGGCGTCGAGCCAAAAGCCAGCCTCATGTCCGGCTGCTTTCAGCCACTTCTCGCTATTCCAGATAATCAACGTCATGAATTGATAACGAGGGAATCTGCGTCAGCAGATATTCTCGCAACTGATTCATCTGTTTCGCTTTGGGATTGCCTTTCAACCACGTCATATAATAACCATCGCCTGTGGCCACCGCGCTATTGAACGGAAGTTGCAACCGACCGTGTTCGACCTCTTGGCTGACAAGCACCAGATCCGCCACGGAAACACCCAGCCCTTGCAATGCCGCCGCAATACCTTGATCCAGCGTATCAAATAATTGGCCGCCCTCAAGACTGGTATTGTCCAGGCCATTCACCTTCCTCAACCAGCGCCGCCAGTCTCGGCGATCCGTGGAAGGATGCAACAGTTCGCAGTCGTTGAGAAATGCCAACGTCGGATTATTGCACTTCATATAGTCGGGACTACAGACCGGAATCAACCACTCATCAAATAGTTTGAAACTCACCATGTCCGGACCGAAGTTGCCAGTTCCCAGGAGAATGGCACAATCATAAGGTTCAGAATAGAAATCGACCTCATCAATATCCATCCAGACGCTTGATACCTGAACAGAACAATGAGTATTGGCTTTCTTGAAGTTATCAAGTGCTTTCAGCAACCAACGGATCGTTAACGTTGAAGGTGCCTTCAGGCGAATACGATTGCGGTCGACCTTCAATAGCTCGCACGCGCTTTCAATGATCTTGAAGCCGGTTTTCAACTCCCTCGACAACAGGCGCCCCTGATCGGTGAGATTGAGCTTGGGCCCCCGTCGCTCAAACAGGCTGCAGCCAAAGAGCTCCTCGAGCGACTTGACATGGTGGCTAACCGCGCTTTGGGTGACCGATAGCTCGTTGGCGGCCTTGCTGAACGAGCAAAAACGCGCAGCCACTTCAAAGGCCCGCAGTGAGTAAAGCCCAGGAATCCTTTCAGTCATAAATGCCTCTACCATGAGTACAACTAATAGTAGGCCATAACTTAACGCGCTTTACAACGCCGGCCCCCGCTCTCAGAATACGCCCGAATAAAAAAGTTATAAGCATATGACTTTTTTGAAGCGTTGCACGGAGATTCAATGCTGCCTATTCATGGAAGATGTTTCGGCAAAGTCGCCTTCAAAGAGCATTGTGATTTCCATCAATTAAAAAAGTTGTGGGCAACTGCAGCGCTTGAAGCATTTGAAGCCGCCGTAAGGCAAGAATGTTTTCCGTGTTTTTTTGGAACAAGATCAGTGCGCTCCGGCAGCTTTGAATTCCTGTTCATCAGCGAACAGGCGCCTGTCACGGACTTTATAGCCGGCCTCGGCAATTATATAGAGCAGACAACATCATGGTCCATGAAACTCAGGATCAGAAAACCTTTAATTATTCTTTTCGAAAGAAATAATTTCTCTTCACTTGCCGAAGAGCAACGCTATGCCTGGCGTCTTTTACAGCAACTCCACGATAAAGACCCTGCCCCCTGGCCCGAATCAATTCCGCTCGATATCTATAACGAGTATTGGTCATTCTCCTTCATGGGGATGCCACTGTTTATCAATATGAGTTTCCCGGGACATCAACTGATGAAAAGCCGGAACCTGGGAACGCATATCGTATTCGTGATCAACCCGCGTGAGAACTTTGATTACGTGGCCAGCGGCGGCTCTCAAAAAGGCCAACGTATTCGCGCGCGTATCCGGTCCCGGTCAGAGGCTTATAACGCAGGCCGGGTATCCGGCACGCTGGGCGCTTTCGGTGAACACGGCAATCTGGAGATCAAGCAATACCAACTCGAAGAACCCGGTTCGCTGAGTCATGCGCAATGCCCGTTTCATATGAACCTCAACCCGACGGCCGCCAAGGCGAGTATTGCTTGAACACTGCAATGTGCGTGAACGCTTCAAAGCCGTGATCTGACACGGCCGCTGTGGCACCAGGAATGGCCACACCATGCAACAGGGAGAAACGATAATGGGCGAACCCATCGCAAGTCTGTCTGACAGTGACGAACCACGTTTTCTCGCAATCGCTCCCGCGGAGCTTGCGAAGCTGCAACTCAGCGCTCGCGACTGGTTCTTCAAACTGATCAATCCGGAAGAGAGCCATGACCTGCTGGAAGGTGTGTGGAAGCACATCAACCAACGCCTGGCCCCGTTTAAAAATGCAACGGACACGCACGATGTTGGCGCACTGCTGACAACGGGCAACCAGGCTATCGAAGCCCTTGGGTCGCGAATCCGTCTGGACCTGGTCGGCCTGCTGAAGGGTGCGCCACAGCGGCAACACTTCTATTACCAACATGCCCCGCTGTTCAAGATGCTCGGGGGCTGGCTCACGGGCGTGACCTCCATCGCGTACGCCTGGCGCCGTGTAGGTGGGCTGCTGCTACAGACTCACGCGAAAATGGTCGGACACGGTTATCCGGCGCGTAGTCAAAGCTGTCTGTTCGATCAAATGGCCCAGCGGGCCGGGGTCCATACCAGCGATGTCTTTACCAGCCACTTCAGCCACGACCCTGGCATTCAGGACGAGGCTTTCGAGTTGCCGGTGTTTTTGCTGGGTATTGCCTGCTTTCCGTCAGCCTTGTACGGCGAGACGCTGGGCATCAACCTGGCCATGTGCGGTTACATCGATCAACTCAACAGCCTGCACGAGGCCGACGGTCCGCTTTTTGGACAGCCCGGTACAGAGCAGTACCGACCGCTGGCGCTGGCGGCTATCGAACATTACCTTCTTCAGACTGACCCCGAAGCCGGGGCGTCCATTGCAGCAGGCCACGCTTGCGCACTGGAACTGATCAAGGCCGCTGAAGAGCGGCTGCGCGTCGAGCTCATGGATGAAACGCGCTTTGGCAACCTGGCCGCCATGCAAGCACTGATCAACAAACTGGGCCCTCATGGCTGCGGTTATCACAAGCGTGGGCAGTTGGCAGAGCAACCCATCGATCACTGGCTCAAACCTGAAACTTTTTGCCCGCAGGCAACAGTCAGCGCGCTGGCTGACTCGCGCTACGTCAGGGCTGGCCAGCCGGGCAAGAGCGCGTTCATGAGGCTCATCAGCGAGCCCAAAGGCAAGATGTTCGGCATATTCTCGGAGCCGGACATCCAGGTAGTCAGGACCTGGATCGCCGAGCTGGATGGCCAAGACAACAAGCCCGCTGCGCCGCGGATGCCGGTCAATCAACCATCGCCCTGCGTCGCGCTGTGCGAAAAAGCCCTGAGCAAGGCCAGGCAGCAGGCATTGAACACGTATTCAGGTCTGTCGCTGCAACAGCTCTATCCGCTGTTTCTGCATATTGACCAGGCACCGGACGCCTTGCCGGTAGCCAGGCACTTCGCCGAACGCTGGCTGACCCTGCACCAGCGGGCAGTGCAGCAAGACGGGTTGCCGTTCAGCCCCTACAGCCATCAAAAACTTGATCAGTGGCTGGCAACCCAACATGCGCGCCAGGTTGAGAGCTATCGGCCGTTAACCGAGGCCCCGGAAGAAACGCGCGAAGACATCATTGCCGATGCCACCCGGCTGGCGCCCCTGACCCTGATCGACGGCGCCTGGCTGAGAAGCGTGGTCGCGCCGGCCAGCGTCACCCGCCCCATCGGCGCATTGCTGTACCGCACCCTCATCGATGAGCTCGGGCAGGGCGACACCGCGTTGCATCACGGCAATATCTATCAGGATCTGCTGGCCAGCATGGGCGTCACGGTCGGTGATTTTACCGAGCAACCCTTTGCCGCCTCTGCCCTGTTCGATAACGACTCGCTGCAAGTGCCGGTGTTCTGGCTGGCTGTTTCTCTATTCCCGCAAAGCTTTCAGCCGGAGATCCTGGGCCTGAATCTCGCCATGGAGCTGTCGGGTGTGGGGGGCGAGTACCGCCGCTCTGCGGACGTATTGCGCCATTACGGCTTCAACTCGCTGTTCACAGATCTGCACAACACCATCGACAACGTCGTCAGCGGCCATACGGCCTGGGCTATCGAAGCAATCAAGCAACATCTGGACGATATCGCGCAAAACGGCGGAACCACCGAACTTGCTCGCCACTGGCAGCGGGTCTGGGTCGGCTACCGAGCGCTGAGTCCACCCGCAGAGCCCTTCCTGAGTGCCCTGCGCGCATTTACCCGACGGACCCTCAATACAATCATTCAACGACAGGACGCATCATGAGCTACGGATTTCTATCTTTTCTATTGGCGGTGCTGGTCATCAACCTCTCCCCGGGGCCGGCCATGCTTTACGTCATGAATCAGTCGCTACGCCATGGCGTGCGTACTGGTCTGAAGGCGGCAGCGGGGGTTGAGTTCGGGGTGTTCTTCTACGTGCTGTTGGCTGCATTTGGCCTGATGCTGATTTTCAAGGAGGTGCCACTGCTGTATCGCACCGTGCAGGTGGCCGGTGCATTTTATCTGGTGTACCTGGCTTATCTTTCCTGGCCTCGCCGAAAGGGCGGCGATGGATCCGCTACCAGTGACCGTTCGCCTGAACCCGCCAGATACGCATTCAGCAAAGGCATGTTGATCAATTTATCGAACCCCAAGATTGGTCTGTTCTTCATTAGTCTGTTGCCGCAGTTCGTCCCCTCAGACGCGAGCCCGGCCTGGCTGTATTTCCTGATTTACGGGCTGATTTTCAACATCAGCGGGATTCTGGTGAACATGACCGTGGGCCTCACCGCTCATTCGTTGAGAGACGCCATTCAACGCTCTACCTGGTTCGACTATGTGCCCCCTGTCCTGTTTGCGGCCATCGCCGTATTCGCTTTCATCCGGGGGCTGGCATGAGCTACATCCTTGGAATCTCGGCGTTCTACCATGACAGTGCAGTGACATTGATCAAGGACGGAAATATCGTCTGTGCCCTGCAGGAAGAACGTTTCTCGCGCATCAAACAGGACAAGGGTTTTCCCGCCAAGGCGTTACGCGCCTGCCTCGATCAAGCGGGAATCAGCCTGGCGGACATCACCTGGCTGGCCTACTACGAAGACCCGGAAATCAAGTTCGAACGAATTTGCAAAACCTACAAGAACAACTTTCCGCGGGGTGCCCTGGCGTTTGCCCAGCAATACACAAAGTTCGCGGCGCGCAAGGATGTAAAGAGCATCATCGCCCGAGAGCTGGAGGCGATATACCCGGGCGTCACCCTGCCGCCGCTCTACGTCTGCCAACACCACAAGAGCCATGCAGCGTCGGCTTTTTATCCATCGCCGTTCCAGAATGCCGCCGTGCTGTGCGTCGACGGCGTAGGCGAATGGTCGACCACCACCGCCTGGCATGGTGTTGGTAACCGTCTCAAACCTTTGTTCGAGATTCGGTTTCCCCATTCACTGGGTCTGCTGTATTCGGCGTTCACCTATTACTGCGGGTTCAAGGTCGATTCCGGTGAATACAAACTCATGGGCCTGGCGCCTTATGGCGAGCCTGAGTTTGTCGAGACCATCGTTGAACACCTCATCGATATCAAGGAAGACGGAAGTTTTACCCTGAATCGCCAGTACTTCGATTATGAAGTGGGTGAACGCATGATCAGCGAGGCATTCGAGACCTTGTTCGGCGGTCCGGCTCGCGAACCCGAGAGTCTTATCACCCAGCGGGAAATGAACCTGGCCGCCTCCATTCAGGTGGTGACCGAGCGCGTCATGGACGGGCTGGCCCGCAAGGTCAAGGAGATGACTCAGGCGGAGCATCTGTGTTTGGCCGGCGGTGTGGCCCTCAATTGTGTCGCCAACGGCAAGCTGGCGCGTTCGGGGATTTTCAAAAGCCTGTTTATCCAGCCGGCTTCCGGGGATTGCGGCGGTTCTCTAGGCGCCGCCTTGCAGTGCCACTACGACAACACCGACGCGCCGCGCGAGCCGGACGGAATTCAGGACGCCATGCAGGGCGCTTACCTGGGCAACGAATACAGCACCGCTCAAATCGAACAGGATTTGCTGCGTCTGGGTGCCCACTATCAAAAGCTCGAGTTACCGGCGTTGATTCAGGCGACTGCCACTCAATTGACCGAGAACAAAGTGGTCGGCTGGTTCCAGGGGCGCATGGAGTTCGGCCCACGCTCGTTGGGTGCGCGCTCGATCCTGGGGAATGCGCAATCCGAATCAATGCAAAGTGTGATGAACCTCAAGATCAAGAACCGTGAATCGTTTCGGCCCTTCGCTCCAGTGGTTTTGCTGGAAGAGGCGCACAAGTGGTTCGATCTGGAGCAACCGTCTCCCTACATGTTGATCGTGGCGCCGGTGCAGGCGGACAAACGCGAGCCGGCACCTGATGAACACGGTTTTGTCGGCATCGAAAAACTCAAGCTCAAACGTTCGCAAATTCCCGCCGTGACCCATGTGGACTGCTCCGCCAGGGTGCAAACCGTGGATGGTCGCCACAACCCGCTGTTTCGCCAGTTGATCGGCGAATTCGCCCAGCGCACGGGTTGCCCGGTGCTCATCAATACGTCGTTCAACGTACGTGGCGAACCCATCGTCGAGAGCCCGGAAGACGCGTACCGCTGCTTCATGCGCACGGAAATGGATTGCCTGATCATTGGCCAGTTCTTGCTGACCAAGCCCGAGCAGCCTCAATGGCACGAAGATACTGACTGGAGAAAACACTATGCACTCGACTGATAAACCCGTTCTGGACCATCACCAGGCGGTACAGGAGGTCTATAAGTGGACCCCGCAAATTCGTGATTACGACAGTTTCATGCACATTGGGGCGCGCTGGGTGCCCTACACCATGTACTTCCATGAAAAGAATTTCCGCTCGCCAACGATCAACACTGACGCCTTCGGCTTTCGCTACAGCGAGCTTCACGGCAAGCGCTATTCGGTCGCCGAGCGCCCGAACGGCGGCAAGGTCAATTTGCTCGTAGGCGGCTCTACCGCCCTCGGAGTGGGTGCCACCCGGGATGAATTCACCGTCGCCTCCCGGCTCAGCGAGTTGACTGGCGAGGTGTGGCTGAATTTTTCCGGTCGCGGCTACAACTCCACCCAGGAGCTGTTGATGTTCCTGATGCACCAACGGCGCCTGGGGGATATCGGTCACGTGGTGGTGTTCAGCGGCATCAATACCCTGGCACTGGAAGGCATTCCGGACGAGTTCGCCAGCGAACACGGGCGTTACTACTACTCCTTTGAATTCCAGCACTACATGAACAAGTTCAACGAGGACATGCAGCGCAAGAAAAACTCATTCGGATCGAAGGGCGGCGACTCCTGGCTGCAACGATGCAAGAACGCGCTGTTCTATCAGAACCCCGCCGATGAGGTGATCACCGATGATGGAATCTCCCTCGATGAACGACTCGAACGCGCCGCCGAATCCATTACCGGCGCGTTGAAGCAGTGGCAACTGCTGTTGTCGGGCAGTGGCGCGACCTTGAGCTTTGTTCTGCAGCCGCTCTCGCACTGGTGCCGTGAACAACTGACGCCTGCCGAGGAGGCGGTGTTTCATGCCATCGACAGTTGCCCCAACAACTTCTACCGGCTGTTCAGCGGCGTGCTGGGCCAGGAAGTCCATGCACCGTTTTTCAAGCATATTCAGGCCAAGGCGCAGGGTATTCCCTGCCTGGACATGAACGTGCTGCTGAAGAAATCGCCGGTATTCAACGAAACGCTGTTTGTCGACCGCGTCCACTTCAACGACCTGGGCAACGAACAGCTTGCCCAACTCATCATCGCCGAACTCGGCCTCAATCGGGAGCAGCACCATGAGCATCATTCGAAAAATCTTGAATCTGTTTAAACGCAAGAAGAAAAAACGCGGCGGGTCCATCTACCCGTTGCGCTAGCGCTACCAACCCGGTGGGCCTGAACCACAGGCCCACCGGGTCAGCCGCTGAAATCCTGCAATCAAGGATCAACCTGCCCCATCAACTCCGGCACCGACTCCTTGCGCTGCGCATACTTCTGCGCCAGCACCGCACACACCATCAACTGAATCTGATGGAACAGCATCAACGGCAGGATCAACACGCCAATGGTGCTGCCGGCAAACAACACCTGGGCCATCGGCACGCCGGTGGCCAGGCTTTTCTTCGAGCCGCAGAACAGGATGGTGATCCGGTCTTCCTGACTGAAACCAAAGGCTTTGCCCAGCACCGTGGATGCGACCAACACCAGCGCCAGAAAGATGCAGCAGACCACCACCAGACCGCCCAGCTCCCACAGCGGAATCTGATGCCAAAGACCTTCATTCACCGCTTCGCTGAATGCGCCGTAGACCACCAGCAGAATCGAGCCTTGATCGACGAATTTCAGCCAGGTCTTGTTGCGCCCTACCCAGCCGCCGATCCAGCGACTGGCGATCTGCCCGAGGATGAACGGCAGCAACAGCTGGATGCTGATCTTGACGATGGCATCGACGGTCGAGCCGCCGTCGCCGTGCACATTCAACAGCAACGCCACCAGCAATGGCGTGAGGAAGATGCCGAACAGGCTGGACGCCGCCGCGCTGCAAATCGCCGCCGGCACGTTGCCCCGCGCCAGCGAGGTGAAGGCAATCGCCGATTGCACCGTCGCGGGCAGCGCGCAGAGATAGAGCATGCCCATGTACAGATCGTTGCCGATCAGCGGCGACAGCACTGGCTTGAGCGCCAGGCCGATCAGCGGAAACAGCACGAAGGTCAGGCCGAACACCAACAGGTGCAGACGCCAGTGGCCGGCTCCGGCAATGATCGAGTCACGCGACAGCTTGGCGCCATGCAGGAAAAACAACAGTGCGATGGCGATGTTGGTCAGCCAGCCGAAGCCCGCCGCGACCTGGCCGGTGGCGGGCAGCAGGCTGGCGAGCGTCACCACACAGACCAGGGTCAGGGTGAAGTTGTCGGGCAAAAAGCGAGGGCGGGTCATCGGGAT
The DNA here is from genome assembly GCF_029955235.1 of Pseudomonas fungipugnans. NCBI lineage: Bacteria > Pseudomonadati > Pseudomonadota > Gammaproteobacteria > Pseudomonadales > Pseudomonadaceae > Pseudomonas > Pseudomonas fungipugnans. Next base: position 2,723,793 of record NZ_JARBWL010000002.1, on the reverse strand, counting down.
CACCGGGGGTTGCCAAGAACGTTATGCAGACTCTAACGTGACGGCTGATTACCGACTAACGCCAATGAGCCAGCCGATGCCGCCTAAAGGACATGAGAAAGGTTTCAGACGCAGCATTCCCGGGCTGCCCAGCCTGCCAAGACCGGTGTACGGCCGCACCGAATCATTGCCCAACCGCGCCCTGACCCGCCGCCACAGCCACCCGTGGGTACAGCTGTCCTACGCCATCCAGGGCGTGCTCGAAGTGCAGACCGCCGTCGGTCGCTTCGTCGCGCCACCGGAACGGGCGGTGTGGATACCGGCCGGCATGCCCCACGAGGTGTTCAGCTCGCCGCGCACCGAAATGCGCAGCCTGTATCTGGATGTCAGCGTCACGGCCTGGGCGGCGCCGCGTTGTCATGTGCTGGGTGTCAGCGACCTGCTGCGCGAACTGATTCGCACGTTCAGTGAAATTCCGGTGGAGTATGACGTCGACAGCGCCCATGGGCGGCTGGTCCAGGTGCTGCTGGATCAACTGGCCGACGCGCCACCGATTGACCTGATGCTGCCGCTGCCTCAGGACAGCCGGTTGCTGCAGATTTATCAGAGCCTGCAACAGCACCCGGAACAGCAGACCACACTGGGTCACTGGAGTGACAAATTCGGCGTGACGGAGAAGACCCTCAGCCGCTTGTTCCTGCGTGACACCGGCCTGACTTTTCGTGCGTGGCGGCAACGCTCGCGGTTGCTGGGGGCGCTGACGCCGCTGGAACAGGGCGAGCGCGTGACCGATGTGGCGCTGGCGTGTGGTTATGATTCGACGTCGGCGTTCATCGCAGCGTTTCGGCAGCAGTTTGGTGATACGCCGGGGGAGTTTTTTCGCTAGCCCAGCGGACCAAACACTACAAGCTCGCTCCCACAGGGTTCTATGATGTTCAATCCTTGACCGTCTGGTTCCACAAGTTGCAGCCAACGCAATCAAGGCCTATGGTCGAAGCGACGATTTTTCATAGTAAGGACACGACATGAATAACGCTACCCGCCCGGCGGTGCTCGAACTGATCGGCAATACGCCACTGGTGCGCGTCAGCCGCTTTGATACCGGCCCCTGCACGCTGTTTCTCAAGCTCGAATCACAGAACCCCGGCGGCTCGATCAAGGACCGCATCGGTCTGGCGATGATCGACGCCGCCGAACGCGATGGCCGCCTGCAACCCGGTGGCACCATTGTTGAAGCCACTGCCGGCAACACCGGTCTGGGTCTGGCGCTGGTTGGCCGGGCCAAGGGCTATCGGGTGGTGCTGGTCGTACCGGACAAGATGTCCACCGAAAAAGTCCTGCACCTCAAGGCCATGGGCGCCGAGGTGCACATCACCCGCTCCGACGTCGGCAAGGGCCATCCCGATTATTATCAGGACGTGGCCGCACGCCTGGCCGCAGAAATTCCCGGCGCGTTCTTCGCCGATCAGTTCAACAACCCGGCCAACCCGCTAGCCCACGAAACCAGCACCGCGCCTGAAATCTGGGCCCAGACCCATCACGATCTGGACGCCATTGTCGTCGGCGTCGGTTCGGCCGGCACCCTCACCGGCCTGACCCGCTTTTTCAAACGCGTGCAGCCGGAACTGGAAATGGTGCTGGCCGACCCGATCGGTTCGGTGATGGCCGAGTACAGCCGCAGCGGCACCGTCGGCAGCGCCGGTTCCTGGGCAGTGGAAGGCATCGGCGAGGACTTCATTCCTTCCATTGCCGACCTGTCCAGCGTGCGCCACGCCTATTCGATCAGCGATCAAGAAAGCTTCGATCACGCCCGCCAACTGCTGCGCGCCGAAGGCATTCTCGGCGGCTCGTCCACCGGCACCCTGCTGGCGGCGGCGCTGCGTTATTGCCGCGAACAGACCGAGCCCAAACGCGTGGTCACCTTCGTCTGCGACACCGGCACCCGCTACCTGTCCAAGGTCTATAACGACCAGTGGATGAACGATCAGGGCCTGCTGCAATACAAGCGCTACGGCGACCTGCGCGACCTGATCTCGCGCCGCTTCGAGGACGGCCGGGTGATCAGCGTCGGCCCCGAGGATACCCTGCTCACCGCCTTCCAGCGCATGCGCCTGGCGGACGTATCACAATTGCCAGTGCTGGTAGACGGGCAGACACTGGTCGGGGTTATCGACGAATCCGATATCCTGCTGGGCGTGCATAAAGACGCTTCGCATTTTCGCTCGAACGTGGCCAGCGTCATGACCGACAAGTTGCAAACCCTGCCGCCGAGCGCCAGCCTGGCGACACTGCAAGCGGAACTCGACCGAGGACTGGTGGCGTTCATCGCCGACGCCTCAGGCTTCCACGGTTTGATTACCCGCTTCGACCTGCTCAATCACTTACGGAGATCCCTTGGATGAGTCAGCACAATAAAACCGGCGCCCCACAAGCCTTTGCCACACGGGTGATCCACGCAGGCCAGGTGCCAGACCCGACGACCGGTGCGCTGATGCCACCCATCTACGCCAACTCCACCTATTTGCAGCAGAGCCCCGGCGTGCATAAAGGCTTCGACTACGGACGCTCGCATAACCCGACGCGTTTCGCCCTGGAGCGCTGCGTGGCCGACCTTGAAGGCGGCACCCAGGCGTTTGCGTTCGCCTCGGGTCTGGCGACGATCTCCACCGTGCTCGAACTGCTCGATGCCGGCTCGCATATCGTTTCCGGCAACGATTTGTATGGCGGCTCGTTCCGCCTGTTCGACAAAGTACGCCGACGCAGCGCCGGGCACCGTTTCAGCTTCGTCGACCTGACGGACCTGAACGCGTTCGAAGCCGCGTTGCAGGACGACACGCGCATGGTCATGGTCGAAACACCGACCAATCCCCTGCTGAGCCTGTCCGACCTCGCCGCCATCGCCCGTATCTGCCGTGATCGCGGGATCATCTGCGTGGCCGACAACACCTTCGCCAGCCCGTGGATCCAGCGTCCGCTGGAGCTCGGTTTCGACATCGTGTTGCACTCGACCACCAAGTACCTGAACGGTCACTCTGACGTGATCGGCGGTATCGCAGTGGTCGGGCAAAACGCCGATCTGGCCGAACGCCTGGGCTTCCTGCAAAACGCCGTCGGCGCGATTTCCGGGCCGTTCGACGCCTTCCTGACCTTGCGTGGCGTGAAGACCCTGGCGCTGCGCATGGAACGTCATTGCAGCAACGCGCTGGAATTGGCGCAGTGGCTGGAACAGCAGCCGCAAGTGGCACGCGTCTACTACCCGGGCCTGCAATCGCACCCGCAGCATGAGCTGGCAAAACGGCAGATGCGCGGTTTCGGCGGGATGATTTCGCTGGACCTAAACAGCGACCTGGCCGGCGCCCGGCGCTTCCTCGAAAACGTGCAGATCTTTGCCCTGGCCGAGAGTCTGGGCGGCGTGGAAAGCCTGATCGAGCACCCGGCAATCATGACCCACGCCACCATCCCGGCAGACACCCGTGCACAACTGGGCATCGGTGATGCACTGGTGCGGTTGTCGGTGGGGGTTGAGGACGTGGAGGATCTGCGCGCAGATCTGGCGCAGGCGTTGGCGAAGATTTGATGCTGAACGCGTAACGTGAACCCACCATAAACCCTGTGGGAGTGAGCCTGCTCGCGATAGCGGAGTGTCAGACGCCACCAATGTCGGCTGACACTCCGTCTTCGCGAGCAAGCTCGCTCCCACAATGATTCAGCGCCATACACAGCATCTGCATACACCAAAAAAACCTGTGGGAGCGAGCTTGCTCGCGATAGCGGAGTGTCAGACACCACCAATGTCGGCTGACACACCGTCTTCGCGAGCAAGCTCGCTCCCACAATGATTCAGCGCCATACACAACCTTTGCATACACCGAAGAACCCTGTGGGAGTGAGCTTGCTCGCGATAGCGGAGTGTCAGACACCATCAATGTCGGCTGACACACCGTCTTCGCGAGCAAGCTCGCTCCCACAATGGTTCAGCGCCATACACAACATTTGCATACACCAAAAAAACCTGTGGGAGTGAGCCTGCTCGCGATAGCAGAGTGTCAGACACCATCAATGTTGACTGACACACCGTCTTCGCGAGCAAGCTCGCTCCCACAATGGTTCAGCGCCATACACAGCATTTGCATACACCGAAGAACCCTGTGGGAGTGAGCTTGCTCGCGAAAGCGGAGTATCAGACACCATCGATGTCGGCTGACACACCGTCTTCGCGAGCAGGCTCGCTCCCACAGGTTTGGTGTTTACCCAGCAAGATGGGCCGGACGATCCAGCGCCCGCTGCACCCACCACGACAACGGCAACGTCAGCAATAAAATCGCCGCCAGCGTCATCACCGCCAGCGCAATCCCGGTCGCATCCCCCAGCCGTCCAAACACCACCGGCGCCAGCGCGCCACCGCCGATCGTGCCCGTATAGAACAGTGCAAAAGCATGCTCGCGTTTTTCAGCACTGGATAAATCCGGCACCACGCCATACAGCACCGACGAGGTGCCATTCAACGCCAGCCCCAACAGCGGCAACATCACCATCACCCCGGTCAGCGGCAGGTACACCGCCGACACGATCAGCAGCGCCGTCATCGACTCGGTCAGCCACACCGTCTTCATCATGCCGATGCGCGCGCCCAGATAGCCGCACAGCAACTTGCCGAATGCGCCGCCGACAAACAGCAGCGCCAACGCCAGGCCGATACCCGCCGTGCCCGCGCCTTTGTTGGTCAACAAAAACGGCAGGAACGTGAGAAAGCCCATGCGCACTGCGCTGTCCAGCACCCCGGTCAGCAGCAACGCACGCAGGCCACCAACAGAATCATGTGCGCTCACGTTGGCGGACTTTTTCAGATGAACCGCCGACCCATTGCGCGCCGGCATCAGCCACCACAGCAACCCCGCCGCTGCCAAACCGAGCAAGCCCATCAGCGACACACTGGCGCGCCAGCTGACGACGGTCAGCAACAAGCCGACCATGGCCGGGACAAGCGTCTTGCCGATGTCGCCGGCAAAGTTGTATTGCGACAACGCCTCCTTGGCCCCGCCGCCCGCCTCAAACGTATCGCTGACCATCGACGATGCCAGCGGATGCTGGGTACTGGCGCCCAACCCACCGAGCATCAGCGCCAGCAACAGCATGACTAACCCGCCAGCCTGGCCCGCCAGCAGATACGCCACCCCCGTCAGCAGCGTGCCGCCGATCAGCATGCGCGTGCGCCCCCAGCGTTTGGCGGCGCGACTGGCCAGCAGCTGGAAGCTGGCCATCGTCCCGGAATAGGCGCCGCGCAGCAGCCCGATCTGTGCGTAGCTCAGGCCGAACTGCAGCTGCCAGATCGGCAGCAACACGTAGATCAAGTCGGTCAAACCGTCGTGCACGGCGTGGGCACTGCAGGCCGCTATCAGCGAGCGGCGGCGCACAGACGCTTCGGCGGGCGGCGCGTCTTGAAAGGGGATTTCGCTGTTCAGATGAGTCATGGTGCGAGCGACTACCAGGCGTTATTGAAGGAGGCGATGAACTCAGGCACTTTCCCGCCAGCGTCGCGCCTGAACCAGAAAGGCCGGGGCAAAGTGCAACACCACCATCCGCACCAGGTGATGAGACAGGATAAACACCACGTTCAGCCCGCCGCCGAAGGCAACAATGGCAATGGTCTCGATGGCGCCGGGCATGTACGCCATCCACAACGTCAGGGCATCGCTGCCCAGCACCCGGCTGGCGACGGCGGCAAACGCGGCGGCAATCAGCAACATCACGCCGACGGCCATCACCCCTGCTCGCCCATGGCGCCACAGCTCGGCCAGGGAAATGTCCTTGAATTTCGAGCCGATCAGCACGCCGAGAATGACCGAGGCAAAATCGACGCTCCATGGCGGCATGTGAAAACCGTGGAGATAACCCGACTTGACGCAGATGCCCGTGGCCACGATGGCGGTCAACATGAACGGTGCCGGCACGCCGACCCGCAACAGCAAGCGGCCGACGACAATGCAAAAGACCATCAACGCCAACACCGTCAGCCCGATGTCGAGCGCCAGCGGGCTGCTCTCGACCAGCGCCACATCGGCCGGCCCGGCAATGCAAAAGCTGACCAGCAAGGTGATCGACAGCAAGCGCACCAGGTGCACGACAATCACCTTGCTGGACGCCTGCTCCGATTCCAGCAAATCGAATACCGCTGCCAGTGCACCGGGGTAGACGGCCAGCAGCGCATCCTTGCCATTCCAGCCCGAGACCCGGAACAGCCAGAAACCGGCCATGGCCATCTGCGCGGTCAGGCAGACCAGCAAAAACCCCAGACTGGGCAACAGCGCGGCGACGGTACGGCTGTCCCACGCCTCGAACATCAGACCGGTGGCGATGCCCAGGACGATTTGCACGTAGCCAAGCCCATAACGCACCGAGGGCGCCACAGGCAGGTTGCTGACGATCAACGCAGTGCTGAGTATCGAGCCCAGCAACAGGCCATGGGGCACGCCGACATATTGCAGCGCAGAGCCGACACCGATGGCGATCAGCAGACACAGTAGGGTTTTCATGTTCGGCAGGTCGTCCTTTGTCCTATTTGTTACCCAATGTTTCCATCCGGGCCGAACACCTTGTCCCATTTAACCCCGTGAAACGTCAAGTCCGCCAATAGCCAGCAGCGAGCACTCAGCCGCGCCGCCGCGACGTGTTGAGCGCGATGGCGGCGCGAACCAGCGCCAGCAACGCCTGCTCGTCAATGTCCTCGCCTTCATGAATATCAATGGCGCGCCGGGTATTGCCTTCCAGGCTGGAGTTGAACAAACCCGTCGGGTCGTCCAGCGCAGCGCCCTTGGCGAAGGTCATCTTCACCACCTGCTTGTAAGTTTCGCCGGTACAGATGATGCCGCCGTGCGACCACACCGGCACGCCCCGCCACTTCACCTCCTCGATCACCTCGGGGTCCGCCTTTCTGACCAGTGCGCGGACCCGGGCCAGGGTCTCGCCGCGCCAGTCGTTCAGTTCGGTGATTTTTGCGTCGATGAGCGCCGTGGCAGAGGCGCTCTGCTGGTCGTCCTTTGCTTCAGTCTTCATGGCAGTGCCCGCCGTCTTCATGAAAGTGGCTTTGATGATAGTTGGCGGGCAAGCGCCGTCAGAGCGGCGCTGACTGACGGCGACCCAAGGGATCACCCGTTGCTGTTTGAGGCTGTCGAGTGCCGCAAACAGTGACGCTTTCGAACCGACTCGCTCGGTAAAGCCGTAGCGGTAGATTTTGTTCAGGTCCGAGATGACGTCCGACTCGGTATGGAAGATGAAGTCGCCAAAGCCCCAACCCACCAGTTTGGCCAGATCCGGCTGAACCAGTTGATGCCGTTCGGCGATTTCACGCCATAGCGCGGCTTTATCGGGCATGTGCCGGGCCAGCGTCAGCGGCAGCTGTTGCCGCTGATCCCGGAATTTCTGGCCCGCTACAGCGGTATCGAAATCGACATTGCGCTGACCGATCAGGTGGTCAATCTGGTGCAGGAACGCACGGACGTGGCGATCCGTCACGGACCGCTGGACAGTTCGCGGTTGGTGGCCAGAAAGCTGCGGTGTTTCTCGGCCAGGGCGCGCCGATGCCGTTGCGGGTCCGGGTGTTTCTGGATTATCTGGTGGCGCATGTCCGGCTCAAGCAGCTGGGGTGACTGGCTTCAGTCGCCCAGCCGTTGTCTGCTACTGTCTTGCAACCCCGCTCTGCCCTTGTGGAATGATGATCAATGACAACGCCCATGACCAACCCGGTATTCGATCCGCAATCCGTCTGCCAGCCGATCACCAGCAGCGCGATTTTCATCGTCGCCACCCTGGCCCCCGGCGATGATGCCGCCAACACCGTGCGGGGCTGGTGCGCAGACGTCGCCGCCCTGGTGCGATCAGTCGGCAAGCGCGTGCCCTTGGGCAATTTGTCGTGTGTCTGTGGCTTTGGCTCCAGCGCCTGGGACACGTTGTTCGGCAGCCCGCGCCCGGCATCGCTGCACCCGTTTCGCGAGTTCGGTCCAGCGGGTCGTCGAGCCGTTGCGACGCCGGGGGACATTTTGCTGCACATTCGTGCCGACCAGATGGACCTGTGTTTCGAACTGGCGACGCAATTACTGTCGGCGCTGGGCGATGCAGTGGCGGTTGTCGATGAGGTCCAGGGCTTTCGCTATTTCGACATGCGCAGCATCATCGGTTTTGTCGACGGCACCGAAAACCCGGTCGGGCGCCATGCGGTCGACTTCACCATCATCGGTGATGAAGACCCGTCATTCAGCGGCGGCAGCTACGTGCTGGTGCAAAAGTACCTGCACAAAATGGACGCCTGGAACGCATTGTCCGTCGAGGCACAGGAACGGGTGATCGGGCGCAAGAAATTATCCGATATCGAACTGGGTGACGAGGTCAAGCCGACCAATTCCCACAGCGCCCTGACGACCATCACCCAGGACGGCAAGGAAGTGAAAATCCTGCGCGACAACATGCCGTTCGGTCGGCCAGGCGCGAAGGAGTTCGGCACGTTCTTCATCGGCTATGCGCGTTCGCCGCAGCCGCTGGAGCAGATGCTCGAGAACATGTTCGACGGCAGGCCCGCGGGCAACTATGACCACCTGCTGGATTTCAGCACGGCGGTCACCGGGGGCCTGTTTTTCGTGCCGTCAGCCGATCTGCTGGAAGACCTTGCCGATCGCCAGCCGTAAACGTTATCAGCCTTTGGCTGCCATCGCCGTCACTTCAACACGCATGCCTTCAACCGCCAGGGCGGCCACGCCAACAGCGGCGCGCACTGGCCACGGTTTGGCGAAGAAGTGTTTATAAACCTCGTTGAAGGCGGCGCGGTCGGCCATGTCGGTGAGGTAGATGGTCAGGTGCAAGACGCGGTCCATGGAACTGCCGGCGCGTTCCAGCGCCGCCTTCAGCGCCTGCAAGGTGCATTCGCTTTGCAGGGTGATGTCGCCCAGTTCCAGGCTGCCGTCGGCACGGGTCGGGATCTGCGTGGACACCAGCAGACCGCCGAAACCGGCGACGTCAGAAGAGATGGAGTCCGCATCAGGATCGGGGGTGAAGGTGATGTCGTGGTTTGCCATGAGGGTCTCTTGGTTGAGTGGGTAGGGGCGAATACCAGCCAGTTGAGCTCGGCTCCCCCAAGGGATTTCACTGACTGGAATCAGGGCCGGCCAGTTTACTCGTCTCACCGTCAGGCTGTATGGCGTTTTCTCCATCAATCTGTGCCTGACGCACCTGCCGTTGACTGCCCTACTATCGTTCGCTCCGCCCAGGTACAGGCCATGAACGAGATACCCGGCAACCTCGATTTTTCCGGATTGACGCCCCGCCACCTTGCGCCAGGCGATCTTGAAATGATCTGCGAACAACGAGAAACGATGTTCCTTGAAGCCGGTGGCGACCCGGCGACGCTGCGGGTGATGACCGAGCATTTCCGGCCCTGGCTGCAGCAGCGGCTGGAAGATGGCCGCTATTACGGTTTCGCGCTGATGGACGCCGACCGACCTGCCGCCGCGATAGGCCTGATGAGCATTGAATGGCCGCCACACCCTGCCCATCCAACCCTCGATCAACGCGGCTACGTGCTCAACGTTTTCGTCGACCCCGCCTACCGCCGCCGGGGTCTGGCGTCGAGCCTGATGCAACTCGCCGAAGCCGAATTTGCCCGACGCGGCGTGAGTTTTGCCGTGCTGCACGCCACCGAGGTTGGCAAGCCTGTGTATCAACAGCTGGGGTGGAAGGCGACTTCGGAGATGGCGAAAAACCTTTTCTGATCCGGGTGCGGTGCCGAGGTCAAAAGCATTCAATACAGCAAAACTGTACAGTTTAACTGTTCTTATGTTAGGGTCAGCCCATGACTGACTTATCTCCCCAATCCGACCCTCAATCAGCGGCCCCCTTGGCCGCTGAACTGCGCATTTCCCTGGGCAAACTGATCCGGCGGTTGCGCGAGCAAACCCATCCGAATGACCTCACGTCCGCCCAGAAGTCGGTGCTGCTGCGCCTTGACCGTGACGGGCCGGCAACCGTGTCCGCCCTTGCCCGAGCAGAAAGCGTGCGCCCGCAGTCCATGCGCATCACCGTGGCCGGGCTGGAGGCGATGAAAGCCGTCAGCGGCAAACCCCATCCCACTGACGGTCGACAAACCCTGATCGACCTGACCGCTGCTTTTCGAAAGAAACTCAAGGAAAGCCGCGCCGCCAAAGACGACTGGCTGTTACGTGCCCTGCAAGTGCAACTGTCCCCCCAGGAACAAAGCGAACTCGCCGCAGCGGTGAAACTGCTGCAACGCCTTGCCGATTTCTGAGCCATTGCCGGCTCGTTCGAGGAAGTAACATGGCCATTACCGCGCTTGACCCGAACACCGCCCTCATCGTCGTGGACCTGCAAAAAGGCATCGTCGGCTACCCCTTCATCCATCCCATCGAGGCGATTGTGGAACGCTCGCGGGCGCTGCTCGACGCGTTCCGCCAACGCGGTTTGCCCGTGGTGCTGGTCAACGTCACAGGCTTTGCTCCCGGCCGCACCGAGCGACCGCGCCGCAGCGAAGCGTTGCCTGAAGACTGGGCTGAGCTGATCCCCGAAGTCGATCAGCAACCCGGCGACCTCCTGGTGACGAAGCGCAGCTGGGGCGCGTTCGCCAACACCGATCTTGAGCAGCGGCTGAAGGCACTGGGCGTTACTCAGGTGGTCGTCACGGGCGTCGCCACCGGCACCGGCGTCGAATCGACGGCCCGCCAGGCGTACGAGCACGGCTTCAACGTCACCCTGTCTGTCGATGCCATGACGGATGCAAATCCCGAGGCGCATGCCTACAGCGTCAATCATGTCTTCCCGAGGCTGGGCGAAACGGGCACCGCGCAAGACATCATCAACCGGCTCGACACAAGGGGCGCCTGAACATGCAATGGCTGGATCTGCTGGCTTATTTCTTCGGCGGCGCCTTTCTCACCAACGCCCTGCCGCACATCGTCAGCGGCGTACGTGGCGAAGCGTTCCAGACCCCGTTCGCCAATCCGCCCGGGCAAGGGCTGTCCTCCTCGACCGTGAACGTGCTTTGGGGGTTTTTCAATCTGCTCATCGGCTATGGGCTGGTCTGTCGGGTCGGTGACTTTGACCTCAAAAGCACGAGTGATGCCCTCGCCTTCGGGCTCGGGGCCCTGGCACTGAGCCTGTATGTGGCGCGACATTTCGGCCGCTTCCACGGTGGCAATACGTCGGAGCCGTCGTGAGTGGCGTGGCGAGGGGCATCTTTCGCTCGCTGAAGAGCCCCAACTATCGCATCTGGGCAGCTGGCGCACTGGTCTCCAATATCGGGACGTGGATGCAACGCACGGCCCAGGACTGGTTGGTGCTGACCCAACTCACGCCACACAATGCCGCCGCTGTCGGCACGGTCATGGCGTTGCAGTTCGGGCCGCAGCTTCTGCTGCTGCCGTGGACCGGCTTCGCCGCCGACCACTACAACAAGCGCAAGATGCTGATGGCGACCCAAGGCGTGATGGGCCTGCTGGCGTTGGCGCTGGGGCTGCTGACGGTCACCGGCATCGTCCAGCTCTGGCAGGTCTATGTGTTTGCCTTTCTGTCCGGCTGCGCGTCGTCCTTCGACGCGCCGGTGCGGCAGATATTCGTCGCGGACCTGGTTGGCGAGAAGGATCTGTCAAACGCCGTCGCGCTCAACTCGACCTCGTTCAACGCGGCGCGAATGATCGGCCCGGCGGTGGCCGGCCTGACCATTGCTTCGGTGGGCACCGGCTGGGCGTTCCTGCTCAACGGTGCGAGTTTTTTCGCAGTGCTGGCCTCGCTGTTTCTGCTGCGTGTTTCCACGCTGCACACCAAGGCACGCGCATTGCGCACCAAGGGCAGTCTCACCGAGGGTTTGCGTTATGTCTGGGCCCGACCGGACCTCATGGCAATCCTGGTCATGCTGTTCCTGATCGGCACCTTCGGCATGAATTTCCCGATCTTCATCTCGACCATGGCCGCCAGCGTGTTCCACACCGACGCCCGTGGTTACGGCCTGCTGTCGTCAACCCTGGCCATCGGCACCCTCGCAGGGGCCTTGCTTGCCGCCGGCCGTGAGCGACCACGGTTCCAGTCGCTGCTGATCGGCGCCGCCGTGTTCGGGCTCGGTTGTACGCTGGCCGCCTTCGCCCCGAACTACTGGTTGTTCGCCGCCGCACTGGTGATCATCGGCGTGGGCGCCATCACCTTCAGCAACACCAGCAACAGCTTGATGCAGCTCACGACCGAGCCCGTCATGCGCGGACGAGTGATGGCATTGCGTGTAGGCATTGCGCTCGGCTGCACCCCGATTGGTGCGCCGATCGTGGGTTACGTGGCCGACCACCTGGGCCCGCGCTGGGCACTCGGTGTCGGCGCGGCCTCGGGCATCGCCGCCGCGGGCGTCGCGATCTACTTCATGACGCGCAAACAGCACCTGCTGCACGGGTTTGCCAAACCGTCGTGAGAAAACGGCCAAAATCCGCCGCCGACGACGAACCCGGCTGTTAAACAGTGGTCACAACCAGTGATGGCATCACGACGGATCAGTGGCCTGTGGCCTGTTTTACTCAAGAGCGATGCTGGCGATTCACACACTTAGGGTGCATCGGATAAGCGCAGGTGTTGACTGCTGCTCTCATCCCACGCTCCCGTATCGGAGTACGGAAATGACTCAATCAATGCGGTTCTTTCTCTCGATCTTCCTCGCGGCAGCATCATTGGCATCGACGAGCCTTCTGAACACGGCAGGCGCGGCCACCGCCGAGGATCTCAATGCCGATTCCCGGCAAGCCTTGCAAAGTCTGTACAAGGCCAACCCATTCTCCGAAACCATCGCGCATAAAGCCAAAGCCATCCTGGTCTTCCCGAAAATCATCAAGGCGGGTCTGGTGTTCGGCGGTGGCTATGGTGAAGGCGTGTTAATGAAGGGCAAGCAAGTACAGAACTATTACAACTCCGTCACGGGTTCGTGGGGGTTGCAGGCAGGCGCCCAGTCGTACGGCTATGTGGTGTTCCTGATGACCGACAAAGCGGTGAACTACGTCAGTAAAACCAAAGGCTGGGAGATCGGCGTAGGCCCGACCGTGGTCGTGGTGGATGAAGGGGCTGCGAAGAACCTGTCCAGCTCGACACTGAAAGACGACGCCTATGCGTTCATCTTCGACCAGCAGGGCTTGATGGCTGGCGTCAGCATCGAAGGCACGAAGATTTCCCTGATCAAACGCTAAAAAGCGGGAGCCGGGCCTCATGAGCACACGAGGCCCGGCGACCGATTCTATGGCAGCCGACCCGCCGCCGCAGTGGCCCGCGCGGTGTGCAGTTTTTTGTAGCTGTCGATCAAGCGCTGGTGCCGGTCGAGCCCTTCCAGCTTCATGCTGGTAGGCGTCAAGCCGTAGAAACGCACGCTACCGTCCACCGAGCCAATCGCTGCGTCCATCCGCTCGTTGCCAAACATCCGGCGGAAATTCACCTCGTAGTCGCCCAGTTCCAGATCCTCGTCCAGCTGCATCTCCAACACCACGTTCACGGCCTGGTAAAACAAGCCGCGCTCGACCGTGTTGTCGTTGTATTGCAGGAACGCTTCCACCAGATCCTTGGCCTGGTCAAACTTCTTCAGGGCGAGATAGATCAGCAGCTTCAACTCCAGGATCGTCAGCTGACCCCAGGCGGTATTGTCGTCAAACTCGATGCCGATCAACGTGGTGATGTCGGTGTAATCATCCAGATCACTGTCTTCCAGACGCTGGGCCAGCGTTCTCAGGCCGACTTTGCTCAGGCTGTGCAGGTTGAGGATATCGGCACGGAACAACAGCGCCTTGTTGGTGTTATCCCAGATCAGGTCCTCCACCGGATAAATTTCCGAGTAATCCGGCACCAGAATGCGACAGGCCGTTGCGCCCAGGTCGTCATACACCGCCATGTACGCTTCTTTGCCCATGTCTTCGAGAATGCCGAACAAGGTCGCGGCTTCCTCGGCATTGGAGTTTTCACCCTGGCCGGAGAAATCCCATTCGACAAATTCGAAATCGGACTGTGCACTGAAGAAGCGCCATGACACCACACCGCTGGAATCGATGAAGTGTTCAACAAAGTTGTTCGGCTCAGTCACAGCGTGACCTTGAAAGGTCGGCTGCGGCAAGTCGTTGAGGCCTTCGAAACTGCGGCCCTGGAGCAATTCAGTGAGGCTGCGCTCCAGCGCCACCTCCAGGCTTGGGTGCGCGCCGAACGAGGCAAACACACCGCCAGTACGCGGATTCATCAAGGTCACGCACATCACCGGGAACTCGCCGCCCAGCGAAGCATCCTTCACCAGCACCGGAAAGCCCTGCTCTTCCAGCCCCTGAATACCCGCCAGAATGGCGGGGTATTTCGCCAGCACGTCCTGCGGCACATCCGGCAGCGCCATTTCACCTTCGATGATTTCGCGCTTTACCGCGCGCTCGAAGATTTCCGACAGGCATTGCACCTGCGCCTCGGCCAGCGTGTTACCGGCACTCATGCCGTTGCTGAGGAACAGGTTCTCGATCAGGTTGGACGGGAAATACACCACCTCGCCGTCCGACTGACGCACGTACGGCAGCGAGCAGATGCCGCGCTGTACGTTGCCGGAGTTGGTGTCGGTCAGGTGCGAGCCCCGCAGCTCGCCATCGCGGTTGTAGATCTTCAGGCAGTACGCGTCGAGGATTTCAGCCGGCAGCGCATCTTCGGGGCCAGGCTTGAACCAGCGTTCGTTCGGGTAATGCACGAACGCCGCGTTGGCGATGTCTTCGCCCCAGAACTGATCGTTGTAGAAAAAGTTGCAGTTGAGCCGCTCGATAAACTCGCCCAACGCCGACGCCAATGCGCCTTCCTTGGTCGCGCCCTTGCCATTGGTGAAACACATCGGCGAGTGCGCGTCACGGGTATGCAACGACCACACGTGGGGAACGATATTGCGCCACGAAGCGATTTCAATCTTCATGCCCAGGTCCGCCAGAATCGCCGACATGTTGGCGATGGTCTGCTCCAGCGGCAGATCCTTGCCGGCAATGTAGGTGCCCCCTTCTGAATGAGAAACAGGCATCAGCAATGCCTGGGCATCGGCATCCAGATTTTCCACTTCCTCGATCACGAACTCAGGCCCGGCCTGCACCACCTTCTTGACCGTGCAACGGTCAATGGAGCGCAAGATGCCCTGGCGGTCCTTGTCGGAAATATCGGCCGGCAATTCGACCTGAATCTTGAAAATCTGGTTGTAGCGGTTTTCCGGGTCGACAATGTTGTTCTGCGACAGGCGGATGTTGTCGGTGGGGATATTGCGAGTGCTGCAATACAACTTCACAAAGTAAGCCGCGCACAGGGCCGACGAAGCCAGAAAGTAATCGAATGGACCCGGGGCCGAACCATCGCCCTTGTAGCGGATGGGTTGATCAGCCACCACCGTGAAGTCATCGAACTTGGCTTCGAGCCGAAGGTTGTCGAGAAAATTGACCTTGATTTCCATGCGGGATTACCAAAATGACAAGCTAAAAATTTGGCCGCTATTATCCGGTCTTTCAGCCGGAAGTCTTGTGCTTTCATTAATAGCCGTTGAGCGGTCATCACCCGCGCGCTCGAAGGCAGCAGCGCGCCGAGGACATGACGGCTTGTATTTCCCGGGTCGAGACCGGCCGCTGCAGCTTATCCCGGGAAACTTTTTCCCAGGATAAGCGCTCTCTTTTTGCCCCCCCGCAACAGGTTCAATCTTCATCTCGTCAGCCCGATTGCGTGGCAGCACAGCGCAACGGCGAACGACTTGATCGACCCAATCAAACGAGGTGAATACGATGGAAACCGTCAGCATCAAGAACCTGTACTGGAATATCGCCGCCGATATTTATTTTCCAACTGATTTCAACGCCGGGAAAAAATACCCCGCGATCATCAGCGCGCACCCGATCGGCAGTTGCAAGGAACAGACCTCCGGCAATGTCTACGGTGCGGCCCTGGCCAAAGAAGGCTTTGTGGTTATCGCCTTCGACGCGAGCTTCCAGGGTGCGAGCGGCGGTGAGCCACGCTACATCGAGGACCCAAGCCATCGCGTCGAAGACTTTCGCGTGGTCGCCGACTATCTGGTGAGCCTGCCCTATGTCGACGAAGAGCGTATCGGTGTACTCGGCATCTGTGGCGGCGGCGGTTACGCGATCAATGCGGCCATGACCGAACGCCGAATCAAGGCAGTGGGCAGCGTGACCGGCGTGAACTATGGCCGGCTGATGCGCGAAGGTTTTAGCGGATACAACCCCCTCGCCCTGCTGGAAGCCATGGCCAAGCAACGAACTGCCGAAGTCCGTGGCGCCGAGTTGCGCGTGGACGACGTACTGCCCTCCTCGCCTGCCGAGGCGGAAAAACTCGGCCTGACCGAGACTGATCTGTACGAAGCGACCGAATACTACCGAACCTCACGCGGCCAGCAGCCCCATGGCGTCAATCGCTCGCTGCTGTCTCACCAGAGCAACGCCGCCAGCTGGGACGCCTTCCACTACGCCGAGATTTTGCTGACGCAACCGCTGATGGTGATCGTGGGCGATCGGGTCGGGGCGTTCGGCGCTTACCGGGACGGCCACGAAGTTTTCGGTCGCGCAGCCTCGCAGAAAAAGGAAATCGTGGTCGTTGCGGGCTGGTCGCACTACGACCTGTATGACAAGCCAGAGCCAGTGGGCCAGGCGCTGGCCAAACTGGTTCCGTTCTTCAGGGAACACCTGTGAGGCAACGCTGTTCGACATGGCATTGAGCTTCAGCTCATACGAATAACCATTGTGGGAGCGAGCTTGCTCGCTCCCACAGGTTTTGTGCTTCCCTTCTATTCTTTGCCGATTGGCAACGCTGGCGTACGCGGCGGGATCATCCGTTTGCTCCCGGTCGACTCAAACGCCGACGCAAATCGCAGCAGATTCGAATCATCATAGGCCCGCCCGGCGAACGTCAGCCCCACCGGCATGCCAATGTCCGACATCACTCCCATCGGCACCGTGACCGTCGGCACACCCAAATGCCGGATCGCCAGATTGCCGTTGGCTACCCACACGCCGTTGCTCCAGGCAATGTCCGCCGACGCCAGATCAACATCGGCATTCGCCGGTCCCACATCCGCCACCGTCGGAAACAGCACCGCGTCCAGCCCCAACCGGTCCATCCAGAGTTCAAGATCGATCCGGCGCGTCTGCTCAAGACCGCGCAAGCCATCAGGCACGGTCGCGATCTGGTCCCACGGCGTGATGCCGCGCTCGGCCATCCGCACATATTCGTCCATGCCCGCTGCCAGATCGTCTTCGCGATTGGGCAACGTGCCGGGGTCGTGAGGAAAAATCAACGAGCCGTTCACGTCCGCCAAGCGGTTCAGCGCCGGATCGCCGTTGGCCCGCAGGAAATCATCGAATGCCCAGGCCGACAGCTCCCACAACTCGTCATGCATGAACGCTTTCGACACCAGGCCGCGGGTGAACACCGTCGGCGCGCCGGGGCGATCGCCTTCGCAGTTGGACACCAGCGGGAAATCGACTTCAATCACGTCGGCACCCGCAGCCTCGAGTGCCTTGCGCGCCGCGTCCCACAGCTCGATCACCGAGGCGCGAGTGTTGATGCGCTGGCCAGTCGGCCCACCGATGCCCGGTTTTTCGCTGGTGCCCGCGTCCGGGTCGGCATTGATGAACATGCGCGGAACGCCGAAACGCTTGCCCGCCAATGCATCGCCCTTCGCGGCAAGCTGCGGATAAGCGTCGGGACGCACCGACGCGGCGCTCGGAATCGGCACCCAGGGCTGCATCCGCCACAGGTCGCCGCGTGTGTCGGGGTCGTCGGCGACCACCACATCGAGCACTTCGAGCAGGTCGGCCATGGTTCTGGCATAGGGCACCACCACGTCCATGGTCGGCGTCAACGGCCAGTTGCCGCGCACCGAAATCACCCCACGCGACGGCGTGTAGGCACACAAGCCATTGTTGGATGCCGGCCCGCGCCCGCTCGACCAGGTTTCTTCAGCCAGGCCGAACGCCGCGAAGCTCGCAGCGGTTGCGGTGCCGGCGCCGTTCGATGAGCCGGAAGCGAAAGGCGCGGTGAGATAGTCGGCGTTGTACGGGCTCTCGGCACGCCCATAGACCCCGCGCTGCATGCCGCCATTGGCCATCGGTGGCATGTTGGTCTTGCCCAGGCAGATCGCCCCGGCGGCGCGCAGCCGTTCGATGGTGAACGCATCGCGATGGGCAATCAGGTTGGCAAAGGCCGGGCTGCCCGACGCAGCGGTGAGCCCCTTGACCAGATAACTGTCCTTGGCCGTATAAGGAATGCCATCGAGCGGACCCAGCAATTGACCCTTGGCGCGACGCTCATCGGATGCCTGCGCTTCGTTGAGCGCCTCGGGGTTACGCACCACCACCGCGTTGAGGGCGGTGGGCGTGTCGGCGCCGTCGTAGGCGGCGATCCGGGCGAGATAGGCCTGGACCAGCTCGACCGCCGTGGTCTGGCCGGATTCGAGCGCGGCACGCAGTTCGGCGATGGACACTTCGGTGACTTGGATCATGTGCTCGGATTCTTGGCTGAAAAGATGTCGCCAAGCTTATCCAAGTTTGCTCGAGGCGCAAACGCGCCAATCACCTGATGCCCATCAGCCAAGCCCGACACTGGACCTGCGGCGGGGAGCTGGCTCGCGCTGGACCGCGCAGCAGGCCCTGCCTTTTGTAAAAAAGGGAGAGATAGCGAGTTGGGTGCTGATGCAGGGTCGATCCCGGCCACTGCAGAAACGACACCTGGTACTTGAATCAGTCGTCGTGCAGCAAGCCCGAACTGTATTGGTTGAAGTTGCTACCGATCGCACTGCCGCCGAAATTCACCTTGTTGGCGCTACGGCCGTCGAACTGCTGGCAACCGTCGGAGAAACAGCTGCTGCTGGACAGGCTTGAGCCTGTGCCCGAACAGGCGCCGAGTAACAGAGTAGCGGCGATCAACACGACTTTAACAACGAGGCTCGTTTTCATTATTTTCAGTTCCCTTGGGACGCACGACCGAAGGCATCATCCTATGCCTGGACGCTGTCTGAAACATAATGAAACATCGAAGGGTGACAGCTTGCGTTCAGCAAATCGGGCGTTGCACCCGAAAACCACGGTGGAAAATGGCATCTGTGGCGAGCGAGCTTGCTCGCGCTTGAGTGCGCAACACTCACAAAAATGGCAGTCGTTGCCAGCATTCTGGGGCCGCTACGCAGCCCAGCGGGACCAAGGTCCCTCACCACAGAAATCCCGTTCACACGGGACAGTGCGTAGGGCTTACTGAACGTTTTTCAGCTTGACCACGTCACCGGAAACCTTGGTGGTGTAGCCGGTCAGGACCCAGGCCCAGAACCAGTTTTCCTGCACTTGGGTGTTGATCATCGCGTCGCCGCCCTTGGCCTTGATCGCGGCTTCCTGTGCACGCACGAAACGGCTGTTCTGTTTGATCGGGATCACGCCGAGCACCAGCAGGCCGGTGGCGGTCGCTTCACTGTGGCCCAGAACGGTGTACTGGCTGGCGTCGTACTGCTGGGTCTTCATCGGGGTGCCGGTGCAACCTGCCAGAACCAGACCGAGGGTGGCGACGGCGACTACTTTGCTGAGGTACTTCAATTTAAAACTCCATGAGAAAGCCCGGGATCCGTTTCTCGGGCGGCGCACACTCTAACGGATGAGGTGGCCGATTGGTATCACCCATGTGGGAGCGGGCTTGCTCACGAAGGCGCAGTGTCAGTCAGTATTGATATCGACTGATACGACGCCTTCGCGAGCAAGCCCGCCCCCACATTTGGTTTTGTAGGTGACTCAGGCGTGGGTGGAGTACCCGGGCAGGTTCAGCTTGCGCTCGGCCAGCCAGCCGAACGTCAGGCCGACCGTGGTCCACAGCACCAGCTGGATGCCCAGCGAGGCCACGCGGAATTTCCACAGCAACACCGCCGAGAAATCGGTCGGCACTTCATTGATGGTCGGGAACAACGCGCCCGCCACGGCCATGACCACGACGTACAGCGCCACCGCCAACAGAGAACCGCTCCACACGCCCAGTTTCGGGATCAGCTTGCGCGTGGCATTGATTGCCAGCACCGCGGCAATCACCGACACCAGCAGCATCAGGAAGAACAGTCTGGTGCGCTGGGAGATGGTTTGCGGGTCGCCAATCGAGGGCGGATTGGCCGGGTATTTCAGGCCAGGCACCAGGATCAGCGTGACGAACGCCGCCAACGCCAGCAACGCCGCCAGCCCGCGTGGGCCAACCTTGCCAACGCGGCCCAGGGAGTAGGCGAACACCAGGGCAAAAATGCCGCCCAGGGACACGCTGTACACCACCACCCCAGTGAACAGCCCGAAGGTGCTCTGCACTTCTCGGCTCACCAGTTCTTCTTCCGGCGCATCACCGTGCATCTGCGCCATGTGTTCTTCGAAGGCGATTGCCCTGTCGATTTGTGGTTCACCAAACACCTTGGCGAAGCCGAAGGCAAGAATCCCGGCGAGTAAACCCACCAGCATGCCGCGAACCAGTAATTGGCCTGTCATGTCATGTTCCTTGAAGTCAGTGGCAAGGGAAGCCAAGCAAGTGGCGTCCGTCGTGCACGAATTCATGGACATACATGCCCTTGATCAGCGCAGTAGCGCCCTGCTCCGCGCCAACGAAATAAATCGCCAGCATCAGCAACAGGCCGACAAAGATCGCCCACGGCAGGATTTCACCGAGGGGAATGGTGGGCAGGGAAACATCGGTTTGCGTTGCGGCGTTATAGGCCATGTGAACCTCCAGGGATGACGCGTCCCGGTACGGATTTGCAGGATGGGGAAACAGGGTCTGGCTGACGGCAAGAAACCGAATACAGTGGCGCGACCGCGCCGGATTTACACCGGCTGCCTGTTTCTGAAGGGTTGTAGAATTTTGAAGTTACAAAATGATACAACTTCGCGAAGTGTACGCGTTCAGGCGGCCAAAGCCAGTGGGATTTGTGGTGCTGCCACGCAAACTGTGGTGCTGGCAGAGGCTCGCTCCCACAGGGATTGCGCCTCACTGTGCATAAAAAAACCGGAGCACCGTGAAGTGCTCCGGTTCGGTCCGGCAGGCCGCGAATCAGGCCAGTTCTTTACGCAGGTGACGGGCAGCGCTGACCATGTGCACCAGCGCCGCTTCGGTTTCCGGCCAGCCACGGGTTTTCAGGCCGCAGTCCGGATTGACCCACAGGCGCTCGGCGGGAATACGCTTGGCTGCCTTGCGCAACAGGTTGGCCATTTGCGAGGCGTCCGGCACCCGTGGCGAGTGGATGTCATAGACACCCGGGCCGATGTCGTTCGGGTATTCAAACGCTTCAAAGGCGTCGAGCAGTTCCATGTCCGAGCGCGAGGTTTCGATGGTAATGACATCGGCGTCCATGGCCGCGATGGATGTGATGACGTCATTGAATTCGCTGTAGCACATATGGGTATGGATCTGCGTTTCGTCGCGCACACCGCTGGCGGTCAGACGGAACGCTTCCACGGCCCAGTCCAGGTACGCCTGCCATTGTGCCCGGCGCAGAGGCAGTCCTTCACGGAACGCCGCTTCGTCAATCTGTACGATCTTGATGCCGGCAGTTTCCAGGTCGACCACTTCATCGCGCAGGGCCAGGGCCAGCTGTTGGGCCTGGACTTTGCGTGACACGTCTTCACGCGGGAACGACCACATCAACATGGTCACCGGGCCGGTCAGCATGCCTTTCATGACCTTGTCAGTCAGGCCCTGGGCGTAGCGGATCCATTCCACGGTCATGGCTTTCGGACGGCTCAGGTCGCCGAAAATCACCGCCGGTTTCACGCAGCGCGAACCGTAGCTCTGGACCCAGCCAAAACGGGTGAACATGTAGCCGTCCAGTTGCTCGGCGAAGTACTCGACCATGTCGTTACGTTCGGCTTCACCGTGCACCAGCACGTCCAGGCCCAGGCGCTCCTGCACTTGCACGGCATGGCGGATTTCGCTGTGCATGGCGTCGGTGTAGTCGGCCTCGGTCAGCTTGCCTTGCTTGAACGATTGACGCGCCAGGCGAATGGACGAGGTTTGCGGGAACGACCCAATGGTGGTGGTCGGGAACAACGGCAAGCCCAGGCATGCCCGTTGCTTGGCGATGCGCTGGGCAAACAGCGACTGACGCTGGCTGTCTCTGGCGCTGATGGCGGCAACACGAGCCTGGACGGCGGGCTTGTGGATGCGTGGCGAAGCGGCACGACTGGCCTGAACGGAACGGCTTTGCGCCAGCGCCTGGAGTACCGCCGGGGCTTCAGGCTGGTTGATGGCTTGAGCCAGCACGGCCACTTCTTCGCACTTCTGCACGGCAAAGGCCAGCCAGCTTTTCAGCTCGGGATCGAGCTTGTCTTCACGGTTCAGGTCGACCGGGCTGTGCAGCAGCGAACAGGATGGCGCGACCCACAGCCGATCGCCCAGACGCTCATGAGCGTGTTGCAAGGTTTCCAGGGCTTTTTCCAGATCGCAGCGCCAGACGTTGCGGCCGTTGACCACACCCAGCGACAGCACTTTGTAAGCCGGCAGGCGATCAAGAATGGTCGGGTACTGGTCGGGAGCACGGACCAGATCGATGTGCAGCCCGTCCACTGGCAGGTTGGCGGCCAGACCGAGGTTTTCTTCCAGACCGCCAAAGTAGGTGGCAACCAGCTTTTTCAGTGGCTCGCGCTGAATCTGGTTGTAGGCACGCTCGAAGGCGTTTTTCCAGTCCTGTGGCAGGTCGAGCACCAGGATCGGCTCGTCGATCTGCACCCACTCCACGCCTTGCGCGGCCAGACGCTGGAAGATCTGGCCGTACAAGGGCAGCAGCCGGTCCAGCAGGTCGAGCTTGTCGAACTCGGCGCCCTTGGCCTTGCCCAGCCACAGATAAGTCAGCGGCCCGATGACCACAGGCTTGACGGTGTGGCCCAGTTCGCGGGCCTCTTGGACTTCTTCGAACAACTGATCCCAGCCGAGCTGGAATTGCTGATCGGCGCTGAATTCAGGGACGAGGTAGTGATAGTTGGTGTCGAACCACTTGGTCATTTCCTGGGCGTGGGCACCACCGCAACAGTTGTCGCTGACGCCGCGGGCCATGCCGAACAGGGTTTGCAGGCTCGCCTGGCCGTCTTGCGGACGGAAACGCTCAGGGATCACACCGAACATCAGCGAGTGAGTCAGGACCTGGTCGTACCAGGCGAAATCGCCCACCGGCAGCAGTTCGATACCGGCCTTTTTCTGCAAGTCCCAGTGGGTCTTGCGCAGCTCGCGGCCGACGGCGCGCAGGCCTGCTTCGTTCAGTTCGCCCTTCCAGAAGGCCTCTTGAGCTTTCTTCAGTTCGCGATCGCGGCCAATGCGCGGAAATCCTGGGGAATGGGCCAAAGCCATGGCAATAAACTCCGATGTGGTTGATGGGAGTCATTGTCGGCAGCATGGATTAGTGAAACAAACTCATTTTAATATTGATGATCACGAGAATCTCTCATGATCACACCCCTGTGGGAGCGGGCCTGTTCAGGGTTGTGCGGGGAATGTCTGAAGATACGCCAGCAAATTCTCGATCTTCTCCTGATCACTGATGCCCCAGAAAATCATCCGCGTACCCGCCACCACCGACTTGGGATCAGCCACGTATTTGGCCAGCGTTTCCCGACTCCAGACCACGCCGGACGTCTTCATCGCATCGGAGTACTGATAACCCGTGGTCGTCCCGGCCTTGCGCCCGATCACACCGTTGAGCTGCGGGCCAAAACCGCCCCGCGCATCGCTCCCGACCTGATGGCAGCCGCCGCACAGACGCTTGAACAGTTTCTCGCCGGCCTGCGCATCGCCGTCTGCCTGGGCCTGGAGGCCGAACAGGCCGGTGGTGAGCAGGAGCGCGAGGGTCAGTGCGGTGTTTTTCATGTTCTGTTCCGGGTCAGGCGTTGAAGCAACATTGTTGAACAAACGTTGATTCAAGTCGAATGACCTGACGCAAGCTTTTGTCTGTGCTGGATAAACAATGCTTTACTCGACCGCAACAACCCTCACAAAAGAACGCTGATCATGTTCAACGCCCCACGTTTAACTCAACGGCTGAGCGGCATCGCCCTCGGCTTGTTTCTCTGTCACGCACAGGCCGCCACGACCGTCTCGGGTGCCGACACAGTCCGGCCACTGCTGGAAACTTTGAATGAACGCCTGAACATCGGCGATCTGGTGGCGCTGACCAAATGGGACAGCGGCAAACCGGTGCAGGACAGCCCGCGTGAAGCACAAGTCATCGCCAATGCCCGAAAACTGGCCGAGGCGCGCAAGCTCAATCCAGACGACGTCGCCCAACTGCTCGCCGCACAAATGGAAGCCAACAAACTGGTGCAATACGGCCTGCTGGCGCACTGGCAAGCCGTCGGCAAGGCGCCGGACACCGCACGCCCGGACCTCGCCAAACAGATCCGGCCACACCTGGATGAACTGCAAGACCGGCTGTTGCTGCAGTACGCTGACTTCGCCCCCTTCCGCCATGACCCCAACTGCCGCAGCTGGCTGGCCCAGGCCCGCGCCGGCCTGGCCCGGGACCGTCTGCATGACCTGGCGCTGATCCGCGCCACCGGGGAATTGTGCAGCGCCGCACCTCAATGACGTGTCTTCGCTGCTGATACCCGGCTGTTACCTGATCGCCCCTTCAAGGCACACAAATGTAACGCCAAGACACTTCGCCGCGCGGCCCCCCACGGCTACCTTGGACCCGTCAATGTGCTTACAGGGTTGTGACACATCATCGGCGCCACCCGCCTGCGTTTGAGCTCAAGCGCAGGCATGGAAGAACGTTACGGGTGCCGCCCGATCGCTGGTCCGATTCGATACCCGCTGCCCATTGATTGCCTGCTACACAACTCAAGACAGAGGGATACCATGAGTCAGTCAAACGTAGTCAAAAAAAACAGCCAACAACTGCAAAGCGACGTGCAGGCTGCGGTCAAGTCAATCCTGAACGCCACCACGGCACTCAAACCTTCCGACTACAACAAGGTGCTGGCGGCCACTCTGGCGGCCACGCAGAAAACCGTCTCGATCCAGATCGACGCCGCTGACCTGACCCAGCTCAAGAACTCAGGCTACCGCTTGTGCTTTGCCAAAAAGGTCGGTAACGAAGCCTATAACGTGGTCTGGCAATCCTATGACAAGTATCTGAGCTTCAACGACTTCAGCTGGACGCCCCAGTACCAGATATTCGGTACCAACACGTTCAAGGCCGACGTGACCGTCAAAGCCTCCACCAACACGGTCGACATCAGCCTGGGGCAACAATCGACCCTCAACAACGCTGGCCTGATGGGCCCAGCTGTATCCGGTGGCCCTGATACCGCCATCACCCTGATCAACAACTACGGGCCGATCCATCCCGGCATCAACCAGCTGTCCACCGGTATCGACGGTGTCCAGTCCAGCACCTCGATCTATGTGGCCATCAATCAAGTGGTCCTCGGCCAGACCACGCTGACGCCCGTCGAGAAGATCCTCGTCTGGTTCGAGCAGAATGTGCAGACCAGCACCATGTTCAGCACCTCGCGCTCCAACGCCGTCGAAATCGATCTGACCAACAGTAACGATGCAAGCCGCCTCTACATTGGTGGTATCTGGAAAACCATTTAACTGTCACGTCCGGGGCAGCCTCACGGTTGCCCCGTCTGTTTACCGCTCCTCACTGCCATCACGCGTGAAATACCCCGTCAACGACCGACAGATCGACTCGGCCAGATCCTGCTGGGTGGCGATACCGTAGGGTCGATGGCGATCAAACTGCCCTGACCAGCGAATCCGCCCACGAGCGACATCGACCAGGCGCACCGAAGCCCGCACCCGGGTTGCCTCCACCCGCACACTGCCTTCCAGCGAATAGCCGCCGCGTGTTTGCGCATTGATGCTTTTGCCTGGCACATTCATCTGAACATGACGGGTACAGCTGTCGCTGCGCTCGAACGAATCAAACAGCCGACAACTCAACTCTTCGCACAAACCCAGTGTGAAGTCGTCACCGTCGCGGGTGATGCAGGTAAACGGCTGAATATGCAAAACAGAATGACGCGTGGCGAGCGCCTTGGGTTTGTCCAGCTCATAAGCCAACCGGTAACTGCCGGCAGGCACACTCAATTGCACCGGATCCTGCTGGCCCACCGTGGCGTAATGGCTGAGGAGTTTGCGTCTCAGACGTCCCACCTGCACGCGCACCACCGGATCGTCCCCCGTGTTGTAGATCAGCGGGTCTCGGCCAAACACGGCAATGCCAATGGCGTACTCGGTGAGGGGAATATCGGAAAATTGCAGGTCGTGCTCAGCCATAAAACGCAACAGACTGCCCATCCGCCGGGACTTGGCGAACAACGGACTGGCCAACAACCGCGTCAGTATTTGCTCCACGTCTTCCCGCGCCAACGGCTTGAGCGCCGCATCCCCACTGGTCGCGCCAAGATGCTTGATCACCATCGCCCTGCTCCATGCTGGTTGACTTGCATCGTCCGACAGCCGGCCAAGAGCCAGCGTCCATACAATCCGACCAAGCTTAGCTGTTGCCAGAAGACACGGCAGATATTGTCGGCACGGCTTGATATTGTGTCGGTTCATTCGCACATTTTCTGGAAGGACCCATGCGCCCTTTATCCACCGCCACCCTGCTGTGCATGAGCCTCATCGTACCGAGCCTGAGCCAGGCCGAGCCACGGCCGGCGAACATGGTTTATCTGCGCACGGTTGACCCGACCATCGAACAGGACATCCGCTACGCCACCGCACACAACTTCACCGGCCACCCGCTGGACGGCTATGAAGCGCCGCAGTGCCTGTTGTCGCTGGACGCCGCCCAGGCGCTGGCTCGGGTGCAAGCGTCGTTGAAAGCGCAGGGCTATGGGTTGAAGGTGTTCGATTGCTACCGCCCTGCCCGCGCCGTCGCCGACATGGGGCGCTTTGCCACGCAGCCGGGAGACCCGCGTAAGGCCGAGTTCTATCCACGGGTAGACAAACAGGATTTCTGGCATTTGGGGTATGTGGCCAAAGTGTCGAATCACTCAAGGGGCAACACCGTGGACCTGACCCTGATCGGCCCCCAGGGCCTGCCTGCCGATACCTGGAGCCCAGCCGCCAGCCAGGCCGATTGCGCGGCACCGTATGGGCAG
Organism: Pseudomonas fungipugnans; assembly: GCF_029955235.1. Classification (NCBI taxonomy): domain Bacteria; kingdom Pseudomonadati; phylum Pseudomonadota; class Gammaproteobacteria; order Pseudomonadales; family Pseudomonadaceae; genus Pseudomonas; species Pseudomonas fungipugnans. Next base: position 2,696,674 of record NZ_JARBWL010000002.1, on the reverse strand, counting down.
CGCTGGCACGATGGCGCGGTGGACATGGGCACCGGGTTTGATTGCTTTGATGAGCGTGCGCATACCGATAGCCAGGCGATCACTGCCACCGCTCAGCAGAACCGCGAGCGGTTGACCGAGGCGTTGAAGAAAGAGGGGTTTGTCGGGTATTCAAAGGAGTGGTGGCATTTCACTTATGCCGGGGATGGTGCACAGAAGGCAGTGATGGATTTTCCCATCACAGCACCGTAATGCCCGGCTGACCAAGATCCCCTGTGGGAGCGAGCTTGCTCGCGATGAGGCCATGACAGCCAGCATTGATGTTGCCTGACACGCCGCCATCGCGAGCAAGCTCGCTCCCGCAGGAGGCTGTGTTGAACAAAAAAACCCAGGCTGGATGAACATCCTGTCAAGGACCGATTCACTCATGAAAAAACTGCTCACCCTGCTGGCGCTGCTTTTCCCACTGACCGCCCTGGCGCAAATCCCCGCCAGCAGCAACCAGCTCATCGTCGTCACCACAGAAAACTGGAGCGACATCCACGGCAGCGCCCAGCGCTATGAACGCCACGGTGATTCATTTCAAAAGTTCGGCGAACCCTTTGCCGTGGTGGTCGGCAAAAGCGGCCTGGCCTGGGGCAAGGGCCTTGACCCGGTCGAACCCGTCGAAGGCCCGGTCAAACGCGAAGGCGACGGCAAGGCCCCCGCCGGCATCTTCAAACTGGGCACGGCCTTTGGTTACGCCACCAGCGCCGACACCCGCCTGCCCTACCTGGCGCTGACCGCCAGCAGCGAATGCGTCGATGACGGCGCCTCCGCTCACTACAACCAGCTGGTCGACGGCGCGGCCATCAGCAAGGACTGGAACAGCTCCGAACAGATGCGCCGCAAGGACGACATGTACAAAAGCGGCATTTTCATCGACCACAATACCCCCGCCACCGCCGGTGCCGGCTCGTGCATCTTCTTCCACATCTGGCGCAGTCCTGTCTCGCCGACATTGGGCTGTACCGCCATGGAGCCGGCCAGCATCGCCCGGCTGTTGCGATGGCTGGACCCGCGCCAGTCGCCGCTGCTGGTGCAAATGCCGGCCGCACAATACGAGCAGTTGCGCACCCGCTGGAAGCTGCCCGCCCGCTGAATCCGGGGGCCTTTATACGATCTTTATGATCCGGCCCCCAATCCTGTCAACAACTTACCAGGCGTCCCTCTAGGCTTTGCTCATTGACGGGAGGAAACGCCATGGACATCACATTTCTGGTACTCGGTGCACTGTTCTTTCTCAGCCTGATCGGCCTGGCACACGGCTGCGCGGCGCTCAACAGGAGACGGTCATGACAGGCTTCTATCTGTTCGGCGGCATTATCGCCGCCGGCTTGCTGGTGTATCTGGTTGCCGCGCTGCTGTTTCCGGAGGACTTCCTATGACCACTCAAGCCTGGGTGCTTCTTGGCACTTTCCTGCTGGTTCTCGGCTTGCTGGCCTGGCCGCTGGGACGGTGGCTGACTCGCGTGATGGAGGGCCGTTTTGCCTTGGGTGCGCGCATCGAATCGCCGTTGTATCGCCTGGCCGGGGTCAAGCCGGAACAGGCGATGGGCTGGCTGCAATATGCCCTGGCCCTGATCCTGTTCAACGCGCTCGGGATGCTCGCGGTCTACGCCCTGCAACGCTTGCAGGGTGTACTGCCGTTCAACCCGCAGGGCTTCGGCGCCGTGACTGCCGACTCATCGTTCAACACCGCCGTCAGCTTCGTCACCAACACCGACTGGCAAGGCTACAGCGGTGAATCGACCATGAGTTACCTGACGCAGATGCTCGCCCTGACGGTGCAGAACTTCCTGTCCGCTGCCACCGGCATCGTGGTCGCGGTGGCATTGATTCGCGGATTCGCCCGGCACAGCGCCAACAGCATCGGCAACGCCTGGGTCGACCTGACCCGCATCACCCTCTGGGTGTTGCTGCCGCTGTCGCTGATCTTTGCACTGGGCTTTGTCAGCCAGGGCGCGATCCAGAATCTGGAGCCCTATAAAGACGTCTCGACCCTGGAAGTCATGCACTACCAGGCACCGGTGCTCAATGCCGCCGGCCTGCCGACCCTGGATGCCCAGGGCAACCCGGTCACGGTCGCCGCCACCACCGACAAACAGACCCTCGCCATGGGCCCTGTGGCCTCGCAAGAGGCGATCAAGATGCTCGGCACCAACGGTGGCGGCTTCTTCAATGCCAACTCGGCGCACCCTTATGAGAACCCGACCGCGTTCACCAACTTCATGCAGCTGATCGCGATTTTCCTGATCCCGACCGCGCTGTGCTTCGTCTTCGGCCACGTCGTCGGCGACATCCGCCAGGGCTGGGCGCTGCTGGCAACGATGACGATCATCTTCGTCATCGCGGTGATCGCGGTCACCCACTACGAACAACTCGGTAACCCGCAGTTTTCCGCCATGGGCATCGATACGGCGGCGGGCAACATGGAGGGCAAGGAACTGCGCTTCGGCATCAGCGCCTCCAGCCTGTTCGCAGCGGTGACCACGGCGGCGTCCTGCGGCGCGGTCAACGCGATGCACGACTCGTTCACCCCACTGGGTGGCGCGGTGCCGCTGATCCTGATGCAGCTGGGTGAAGTGGTGTTCGGCGGCACCGGCTCCGGGCTGTACGGCATGCTCGTCTTTGCCCTGCTCGCGGTGTTCATCGCCGGGCTGATGATCGGCCGCACGCCGGAATACCTGGGCAAGAAGATCGAAGCCTTCGAGATGAAAATGGTCGCTATCGCCATCCTGATGACCCCGTTGCTGGTGCTGTTCGGCACCGCCATCGCGGTCATGGTCGAGGCCGGCAAGCTGGGTATTGCCAACCCTGGCGCTCACGGTTTCTCGGAAATTCTCTATGCCTTCACCTCGGCGGCCAACAACAACGGCAGCGCCTTCGCCGGGCTGTCGGCCAACACGCCGTTCTACAACACGTTGCTGGCGATTGCCTGCTGGTTCGGCCGGTTTGGCGTCATCGTCCCGGTGCTGGCCATCGCCGGCAGCCTGGCGGCGAAGAAACGCCTGGCGGTCACCGGCGGCACCATGCCGACCCACGGCATGCTGTTCGTGGTGCTGCTGATCGGCACGGTGTTGCTGGTGGGATTGCTCAACTATGTGCCGGCGTTGGCCCTCGGGCCGGTCGTCGAACACCTCAATATGATCAAGTGAGGCCACGAACATGACTCGTAAAGCGTTCTCCTTGCTCGACCCGGCACTGATAACACCGGCCATGGCCGACTCCGTGCGCAAACTCGACCCACGTATCCAGTGGCGCAACCCGGTGATGTTCGTCGTCTACATCGGCGCGATCATCACCACCGGCCTCTGGGTCCAGGCACTCAGTGGCAAGGGCGAAGCCAGCCAGGCTTTCATCCTCGCGATTGCCTTGTGGCTGTGGTTCACCGTGCTGTTCGCCAACTTCGCCGAGGCCCTGGCCGAAGGCCGCAGCAAGGCTCAGGCCGCCTCGCTGCGCAATCTGAAGAAAGAAACCTGGGCGAAAAAACTGCTCGAACCGCACTACGGTGCGCAGTGGCAACTGGCGCAATCGAGCGGCCTGTGCAAAGGCGATTACGTGGTGGTTGAAGCCGGCGATCTCGCCGACTCGGTGATCCCCGCCGACGGCGAAGTCGTCGAAGGCGCCGCCTCGGTGGACGAGTCGGCAATTACCGGCGAATCGGCGCCAGTGATTCGCGAATCCGGCGGCGACTTCTCGGCGGTCACCGGTGGCACTCGGGTGCTGTCGGACTGGATCGTCATCCGCGTGACCACCAACCCCGGCGAAACCTTTGTCGATCGCATGATCGCCATGGTCGAGAACGCCAAGCGGCAGAAAACCCCGAACGAGATCGCCCTGTCGATCCTGCTGGTGGCGCTGACCGTGGTGTTTCTCGGCGTGACCGTGACGCTGCTGCCCTTCTCGCTGTTCGGCGTTTCCGTGGCCGGCGCCGGCACGCCGGTGTCGATCACCGTGCTGATCTCACTGCTGGTGTGCCTGATTCCCACCACCATTGCCGGCCTGCTCTCGGCCGTCGGTGTAGCGGGCATGAGCCGCATGATGGAAGCCAATGTCATCGCCACCTCGGGCCGCGCCGTGGAAGCGGCGGGCGATGTCGATGTGTTGCTGCTGGACAAGACCGGCACCATCACCCTCGGCAACCGCCACGCCTCGGCTTTCCTGCCGGCGCCGGGGGTCAAGGAAGCGGAGCTGGTGGACGTGGCACAACTCGCCTCCCTGGCCGACGAAACGCCGGAAGGCCGCAGCATCGTGGTGCTGGCCAAACAACGCTTCAACCTGCGCGAACGCGACATCGCCGCGCTCGATGCACACTTCGTGCACTTCTCCGCACTGACCCGCATGAGTGGCGTCGACATGGGCACTCGCCAGCTGCGCAAAGGCGCAGGCGAGGCGATCGTGCGCCATGTGCAAAGTCTGGGCGGACACTTTCCCGAGGCGGTGCAAACCCTCGTCGAAGAAGTCGCACGCCGGGGCAGCACACCGCTGGTGGTGGCCGATGGCACCAAAGTACTGGGGGTGATCGAACTCAAAGACATCGTCAAGGGCGGGATCAAGGAGCGTTTTGTCGAACTGCGGCGCATGGGCATCAAGACCGTCATGGTGACCGGTGACAACCGCGTCACGGCGGCGGCCATCGCTGCCGAGGCCGGTGTCGATGACTTTCTGGCCGAAGCCACACCGGAGCAGAAACTCGAACTGATCCGCAGCTACCAGGCACAAGGCCGCCTGGTGGCAATGACCGGCGACGGCACCAACGATGCTCCGGCACTGGCGCAGGCGGATGTCGCGGTGGCCATGAACTCCGGGACACAAGCGGCCAAGGAAGCCGGCAACATGGTCGACCTGGACAGCAACCCGACCAAGCTGATCGAGGTGGTGGAAACCGGCAAACAGATGCTGATGACCCGCGGTTCGCTGACCACGTTCTCGATTGCCAACGACATCGCCAAGTATTTCGCCATCGTGCCGGCGGCGTTTGTCACCACGTATCCGTCGCTTGCGGCGCTGAACATCATGGGCCTGACCAGCCCGAATTCGGCGGTGCTGTCGGCGGTGATTTTCAATGCGCTGATTATCATTTTCCTGATTCCACTGGCCCTCAGGGGCGTGAAATATCGCCCGGTCGGCGCGGCACTGCTGTTGCGGCGCAACCTGCTGATCTACGGGTTGGGCGGGGTGATCGTTCCATTCATTGGCATCAAGTTGATCGACATGGCATTGACCGTCGTCGGTCTGGTTTAAGGGAGCACTGTCATGATCTCTTTATTGCGTCCGGCGTTGACCCTGTTGATTGCCCTTTCACTGATCACCGGGCTGGCCTATCCGCTGATCACCACCGGCATCGCCCGGCTGGTGTTCCCGTCGCAGGCGGCGGGCAGCCTGATCGAGCGCGACGGCAAAGCGGTCGGCTCGTTGTTGATCGGCCAGGGCTTCAGCGAACCGAAGTATTTCTGGAGTCGCCCTTCCGCCACCAGCCCCATGCCTTACAACCCGCTGGCGTCGGGCGGCTCGAACCTGGGCCCGATGAACCCGGCGCTGGCGCAGGCCATCAAGGACCGGGTCGAGGCCCTGCACGCCGCCGATCCCGGCAACAGCGCCACGGTGCCCGCCGACCTGGTCTACAGTTCCGCCAGTGGCCTTGATCCGCACATCAGCATCGCGGCGGCGTTGTACCAGGCCGGGCGCGTGGCGCGAGTACGGGGTTTGCCGGTGGAGCAGGTTCGGCAACTGATAGATGCACAGTCGCAAGGCACACTGCTGGGGTTTGTCGGTGAACCGAGGGTGAATGTGCTGGCGCTGAACCTGGCACTTGATGCTGCACATTGAGGGGATGGGCCACACTGAAACTGTGGTGAGCGATTGATCTGTGGCGAGGGAGCAAGCGCCCTCGCCACAGTTTTTTGTCCAGGGGTGGACAGTACTGAAACAAGGTGGACCCGATGGCCGAACAACGTCCTGACCCGGACCAGCTACTGGCCCGGATTCAAGAACAGGAAGCGCAAGCCAAACGCGGTCGGCTGAAGATTTTCTTCGGCGCCAGCGCCGGTGTCGGCAAGACGTACGCGATGCTGGCCGCCGCCCATGCCGCGAAACTGCAAAACATCGACGTGCTGACCGGCGTGATCGAAACCCATGGCCGTGCCGAAACCCAGGCGCTGATTGCCGGCCTTGAATCTCTGCCCCTCAAACAGGTTGTCGACAAGCAGCGCACCTTCACCGAGTTCGACCTCGATGCCGCCCTCGCCCGTCATCCGGGGCTGATCCTGATCGACGAACTGGCGCACTCCAACGCCGTGGGCTGCCGTCACCCCAAACGCTGGCAGGACGTGGAGGAATTGCTCAGCGCCGGCATCGACGTCTGGTCAACGATGAACGTACAGCACCTGGAAAGCCTCAACGACATTGTCGGCGGCATCACCGGCATCCGCGTCTGGGAAACCGTACCCGACCATGTGTTCGACACCGCCGACGAGGTGGTCATCGTCGACTTGCCCCCCGATGATCTGTTGCAGCGGCTCAAGGAGGGCAAGGTCTATCTGGCGCAACAGGCCGAACGGGCGGTGCAGAATTTCTTTCGCAAGGGCAACCTGATCGCCCTGCGCGAACTGGCCCTGCGACGCACCGCCGACCGGGTCGACAGCGACATGTTGCAGTACCGTCAAAGCAGCGCGGTAAAACCGGTATGGAGTACCCGCGATTCGCTGCTGGCCTGCATCGGTCCCGATGAGCAGGCACAAAAAACCGTGCGCTCCACTGCCCGCCTGGCGGCTCAGCTCAACGTGCCGTGGCACGCGGTATTTGTCGAAACCCCGGCGTTGCAGCGTTTGCCCGAGGCCAAGCGCCGTCGGGTGCTGGCAACGCTGAAACTGGCGCAGGACATGGGCGCGCAGATCTCGACCCTGTCCGGTCAGAACGTTGCCGATGCGCTGGTCAAATACGCCCGCCAGCACAATTTATCCAAGGTGGTGCTGGGCCGTGACGAACAACCGCGGCGGCGGTTCTGGCGCCAGCGCCTGGCCGACCGCATCGGCGTGCTGGGCGCCGATCTGGATGTGATTCAGGTGTCGCTGCCGGCCGGCCGTCCTGCCACCGAGCCCGCGTCCAGCCACGACGAAAGCCCGATCCCGTGGTCAGCCTATCTGTGGAGCGTCGCGCTGTGTGCCGCCACCACGCTGATCGCCCTGCCCCTGGCCGGCCTGCTTGAACAAGCCAACATCGTCATGCTGTTCCTGCTGGCGGTGGTGGCCGTGGCCGTGCGTTTCGGGCGCGGTCCGGCCGTGCTGGCTGCATTTGTGTCGGTGGCGGCGTTCGACTTCTTTTTCGTCTCGCCGCGCTTTTCCTTCGCCTTCGCCGATGCCCAGTACCTGGTGACGTTCATTGTGATGCTGGTGGTCGCACTGGTGATCGGGCAGATGACCGCCGGCCTGACGTATCAGGCCCGCGTGGCGCAGCGGCGTGAAGACCGCATGCGCGCGTTGTACGAGATGTCGCGGCTGTTGTCCGCTGCCTTGCTGACCGAACAGATCGCCGAGATTGCCTCGCGCTTTCTGTCCGCCGAATTTGGTGCGCGCTCGGCGCTGCTGGTGGCCGATGATCACAACAAACTGCTGGCACCGATGGTCACCGGCGACGCCCCGCACGTCGATACGGCCATTGCCCAGTGGTCCTACGACAAGACCGAACCGGCCGGATACGGCACCGATACGCTGCCCTCCAGTTCCACGCTGTACCTGCCCCTGTCGGCGCCGATGCGGGTACGCGGGGTGCTGGCGGTGCAGCCTCGCGATACCACCCGGCTAGTGGTGCCGGAGCAGCGGCGCCTGCTCGACACTTGCGCGTCCCTGCTGGCCATTTCGCTGGAGCGGATCCACTACATCAACGTCGCGCAGGACACCACCTTGCAAATGGAGTCCGAACGCCTGCGCAACTCGTTGCTGTCGGCGATTTCTCATGACCTGCGCACGCCGCTGTCGGTGATGGTCGGGCTTGCTGAAGCGCTGCAACTGACCCAGCCGCCGCTGACCGGCGACGCCGCCGAGATCGCCACGGCGGTGGGTGAATCGGCGATGCGCATGAACACGCTGGTCAACAACCTGCTGGACATGGCGCGCCTGGAGTCCGGCAAAGTGGTGCTGAACTGCCAGTGGCAACCGGTAGAAGACGTGGTGGGCAGCGCCTTGCGCGCCGTGCAGCCAATTCTTGGGGCACGGCATGTCGACGTCGTACTGGATAACGATGTGCCGCCGGTGCGCATCGATGCGGTGCTGATCGAACGCATCCTGATCAACCTGCTGGAAAACGCGATCAAGTACACCCCGCCAGACACGGCGATTCGCCTGGGCGCCAGGGTCACGCCAGAGACCCTGGAACTGTGGGTCGCCGATAACGGCCCCGGCTTGCCGCCCGGTCAGGAAGAAGCGATCTTCAGCAAATTCATGCGCGGCAAGAAAGAAAGTGCGATTCCCGGCGTCGGCCTGGGTCTGGCGATCTGTCGGGCAATTGCCCTGGCCCACGGCGGCACCATCGTCGGCAGCACCGACCCGAACGGCGGCGCCTGCTTCACCTTGCGTCTGCCCCGCGAAGAACCGCCGCTGGAACCCTTTACGCAACAGCCTGAGGAGGACGCGCCATGAGCGAATCTGCGGCCCGCGTGCTGATCATTGAAGATGAAAAAGAAATCCGTCGTTTCGTGCGCATGGCCCTGCAAGCCGAAGGCCTCGAGGTGCACGAGGCCGAGACGTTCAACCGTGGCCTGATCGACTCCGGCACGCGCCGTCCGGACCTGATCGTGCTGGATCTGGGACTACCCGACGGTGACGGCATCGACCTGATCCGCGATGTGCGCAGCTGGTCGTCTGTGCCGATTATCGTGCTGTCGGCCCGGGGTGCGGAATCGGACAAGATCCTGGCGCTGGACACCGGCGCCGATGACTATCTGGTGAAACCGTTCGGCACTGGAGAACTGCTGGCACGGGTCCGCGCCCTGCTACGCCGGCAAACCAAAGACGCCGACAACAATGCGGTGTTGAGCTTTGGTGACGTACGCATCGATATCGAACGACGAGTAGCGGAGCGCGCGGGTGCGCCCTTGCACCTGACGCCACTGGAATACCGCTTGCTGGTGCACTTGTGCTCGCACCCGAACCGGGTGCTGACGCACCTGCAATTGCTCAAAGCGGTCTGGGGACCGTCGCACACCACCGACACGCCTTACTTGCGCGTGTTCATGGGGGGGCTGCGTAAAAAAGTCGAGGCCGACCCGTCCCAACCCCGGCATCTGGTGACGGAGACGGGGATTGGGTATCGGTTTATTCCATGAGTCTCTGCAACTGCGCCGCTTTTGTGGCGAGCGAGCTTGCTCGCGCTGGAGGGCGAAGCACTCCCAAAAAGGACCAATGCAATTTATCTGATAAACCGCAATCACCGGTTTGGGGCGGCTTCGCCACCCAGCGCGAGCAAGCTCGCTCGCCACGGGAGTCCGCTCTCGACTGTAGCTTGCTCGCCACGGGAGTCCGCTCGCCACTAGAGCAGTGTGGTCAGATGTGCAACCACACCAACGTCCCCAATACCACGCTGCCCCCCGCTGCCGTATAAGCCAGCTTCTTCAGCCACTCCGCCCCAACCCCGGCATCTGGGGACGGGGATTGGGTATCTCTGCAACTGCGCCGCTTTTGTGGCGAGCGAGCTTGCTCGCGCTGGAGGGCGAAGCACTCCCAAATAGGACCAATGCAATTTATCTGATAAACCGCAATCACCGGTTTGGGGCGGCTTCGCCACCCAGCGCGAGCAAGCTCGCTCGCCACAGGAGTGCACTCTCGACTGTAGCTCGCTCGCCACGGGAGTCCGCTCGCCCCTAGAGCAGTGTGGTCAGATGTGCAACCACGCCAACGTCCCCAATACCACGCTGCCCCCCGCTGCCGTATAAGCCAGCTTCTTCAGCCACTCCGCCCCAACCCCGGCATCTGGGGACGGGGATTGGGTATCTCTGCAACTGCACCGCTTTTGTGGCGAGCGAGCTTGCTCGCGCTGGAGGGCGAAGCACTCCCAAAAAGGACCAATGCAATTTATCTGATAAACCGCAATCACCGGTTTGGGGCGGCTTCGCCACCCAGCGCGAGCAAGCTCGCTCGCCACGGGAGTGCGCTCTCGACGGTAGCTTGCTCGCCACGGGAGTCCGCTCGCCACTAGAGCAGTGTTGTCAGATGTGCAACCACGCCAACGTCCCCAATACCACGCTGCCCCCCCGCTGCCGTATAAGCCAGCTTCTTCAGCCACTCCGTCCCAACCCCCGGCATCTGGGGACGGGGACGGGGATTGGGTATCTCTGCAGCTGCGCCGCTTGTGTGGCGAGCGAGCTTGCTCGCGCTGGAGGGCGAAGCACTCCCAAAAAGGACCAATGCAATTTATCTGATAAACCGCAATCACCGGTTTGGGGCGGCTTCGCCACCCAGCGCGAGCAAGCTCGCTCGCCACAGGAGTCCGCTCTCGACTGTAGCTTGCTCGCCACGGGAGTGCACTCTCGACTGTAGCTTGCTCGCCACGGGAGTCCGCTCGCCCCTAGAGCAGTGTGGTCAGATGTGCAACCACGCCAACGTCCCTAATACCACGCTGCCCCCCGCTGCCGTATAAGCCAGCTTCTTCAGCCACTCCGCCCCAACCCCGGCATCTGGTGACGGAGACGGGGATTGGGTATCTCTGCAACTGCACCGCTTGTGTGGCGAGCGAGCTTGCTCGCGCTGGAGGGCGAAGCACTCCCAAAAAGGATTAATGCAATTTATCTGATAAACCGCAATCACCGATTTGGGGCGGCTTCGCCACCCAGCGCGAGCAAGCTCGCTCGCCACGGGAGTGCACTCTCGACGGTAGCTCGCTCGCCACGGGAGTGCGCTCGCCTCTAGAGCAGTGTTGTCAGATGTGCAACCACGCCAACGTCCCCAATACCACGCTGCCCCCCGCTGCCGTATAAGCCAGCTTCTTCAGCCACTCCGTCCCAACCCCGGCATCTGGGGACGGGGATTGGGTATCTCTGCAACTGCACCGCTTTTGTGGCGAGCGAGCTTGCTCGCGCTGGAGGGCGAAGCACTCCCAAAAAGGACCAATGCAATTTATCTGATAAACCGCAATCACTGGTTTGGGGCGGCTTCGCCACCCAGCGCGAGCAAGCTCGCTCGCCACAGGAGTGCGCTCGCCACTAGAGCAGTGTTGTCAGATGTGCAACCACGCCAACGTCCCCAATACCACGCTGCCCCCCGCTGCCGTATAAGCCAGCTTCTTCAGCCACTCCCGGCGCGTCAACAAGGTGATCGCCGCCAGTGAAATCGCAATCTGAATCGCCGTCATTGCCTGCGCCCAGCGATGATGCTGATGCAACACCCGCTCCGACTGCTCGTCCCATTCCCGCGCCTTGGCTTCCAACTCTTCGGCCTTCACGCGCACCACTTCCTTCTGATTTTTGTAGCGCTCGGCTTCTGCAAGGTAATGCCCCGCATCAAGGCCGGGAATGTGCGCGGCCAGTTCCGACAGGTTCTGCCGGCTGGATTTGGCCTGGTAATAATTCCACTGGTTCGAGGCTTCGGTTTTCTGGATGGCGGCGTTGTTCTTGTCCATCGCCGCCTCGCTCTCGGTGGAGCCCGCCTGATAGCTGAGCAACGCGCCGAGGGTCGCCATGATCGCCGTCATGACGGCGATTTTGCTGGCGAAGCGATCGCCTTGGCCATGGGCGTGGTGCGTGGCGTGTTCGACATGTTGTTCGTGGGGGCTGGGAACTTCGAACTCTTCAGACATGGATTTCAATCTTCAGGGAGTGAACATGTTTCAAAGTGTAACGAGTGTCATCGCCGAAAGCGCTATCTCAATCGGGGCTATCGGGCCGAAAACAGCGAAAATTCCGAGCGCGTTGCGTCCCCTCTCCCTGCCCGTTCACTCATTGGCCGCAAACGATCGGCAGCATTTTGATACCATGCGCCGCTTTACGACTGATCTGCCTTTCGTTTCCTGCGACTGGCAGGCTCCCCAAAGGGCAGTAATGAATGAGCGTTTTGTTGAACCGCCGCCAGGTGATTGCAGGTATGGGACTGTTCGGTCTGGGCATCCTGAGCGGTTGCGATAGCCGAGGCGAACTGTCTTACAAATACGGCAAGGATCTGAGCGACAAGATCATGGGCCGCACGTTCAAGCTCATGGACACGGATGGCGAGGTCAGAATGCTGTCGAGCTATCGCGGGTTGATGCCGATGGTGTTCTTCGGTTTCACCCAGTGCCCGGCGATCTGCCCCACGACGCTGGCCCGCGCCGTAAAAATCAAGAAGCTGATGGGGCGCGACGGCGACCGTCTCCAGGTCATTTTCATCACCCTGGACCCCGAGCGCGATACGCCGCAGGTGCTGGACGCCTACGTCAAAACCTTCGACCCGTCTTTTGTCGCCCTGTACGGAACACTGGAACAAACAGCCGCCACGGCTAAAGAGTTCGATGTGTTCTACGAAAAAATACCCAGCGGCTCGACCTACACCCTGTCCCACACGGCGACCAGCTATGTGTTTGATTCCAGGGGAACGCTGCGTCTTGGATTGTCTCAATCGCTTTCGGCACAAGAGTGTACGGAAGATCTGCTCACTGTCATGGAGGTCTGCTAATGAACTCAACACTCAATCAAACCGGCGTCGCCCGACGCATCAAACAAGCCTTTCTCGGGCTCTCGCTGCTGGGCCTGGCGTACCAGGTGTCGGCCCAGACGCAGGTGGACGACGCCTGGGTACGCGCCACCGTCGCCGGTCAACAAGCGACCGGGGCGTTCATGACCCTCACCGCCAGCAGCGACAGCAAGCTGCTCAGTGTTCAGTCACCGGTGGCTAAAACCGTGCAGATTCACCAATCGTCCATGAAAAACGACGTGATGAGCATGCAGCCGGTCGACTCCGTTGCCCTGCCTGCCGGCAAGGCCGTCACCCTCGATCCTCACGGCTATCATGTGATGCTGATCGACCTGAGCGCGCAGGTCAAAGAAGGCACCACAGTGCCGCTGACGCTCACGGTAGAAAATGCCAAAGGCGAAAAAGAGTCGATCGAGGTCCAGGCCCAGGTGCGGGCATTGAACATGGCCGACCACAAGATGTGAACGACAGGTGCCCCAGGCCTGGCAGCAATGGCGATCTCTCCAGGATGAGGCCCGTCGATGACAGGCGGTTGCCGGGAACCAGCGCTTAAGGCGCTGGTGTGTTGGGCTCAGCAATGCCATTGCCGATACGCCAGCCAAAAGCCCGGCCTCATCAGCAGTAATCGCCGCCCTCTCGCTTGAGCAGTTGCTTGCAGCGCTGCGACAAGTGAAACACCCGCAGATGCTTGCCCGCTTTTTCATAGCGTTCGCGCAAGGTCTTCAAGGCGGCGATCGCCGAGTAATCGACAAAGCTCAAATGACGGCAATCCAGAGTCACCTGCGCCGGGTCGTTGGCCGGGTCGAACTGATTGAGAAACGGCGTGGTCGAGGCGAAGAACAGTATGCCGTGCAGGCGATAGAGCTTGCTGCCGTCCGGTTCCAGGTGAGTGTCGGCGTACAGCTCGCGGGCCTGCTGCCAGGCGAAATTGAGCGCGGCAATGATGATGCCGCAGAGCACGGCGGTGGCCAGGTCGGTGAACACGGTGATGGTGGTCACGGCGATGATCACCAGCACGTCGTTTAGCGGCACCTTGTTCAGCACCCGCAGCGAGGCCCAGGCGAACGTTTGCTGGGACACAACGAACATCACGCCCACCAGCGCCGCCAGCGGAATGCGCTCGATCAGCGGTGACAGAAACAGTATGAACAGCAAGATCAGCAACCCGGCTACGACGCCGGACACTCGTCCGCGGCCGCCGGAACTGAGGTTGATCACCGTCTGGCCGATCATCGCGCAGCCGCCCATGCCGCCAAATGCGCCCGACACCATGTTCGCCGCGCCGAGGGCCACGCATTCACGATCCGGGTCGCCACGGGTCTCGGTGATTTCGTCGGTGAGGTTCAGGGTCAGCAGGGTTTCCAGCAGGCCGACCAGCGCCATCAGGATCGCGTAGGGGGCGATGATGCGCAGGGTTTCCAGGTTCCAGGGGATGTTCGGCAGGGCAAGATTGGGCAGGCCACCGGCGATGTGCGCCATGTCCCCGAGGGTGCGGGTCGGCAAGCCGAGCAGGTACACCGCCAGGCCGACACCGAGAATCGCCACCAGCGCCGGGGGCACAGCGCGGGTCAGGCGTGGCAGCAGGTAGACGATGGCCATGGTCAACACCACCAGGCCTGTCATCAGGTACAGCGGCGTACCGCTGAGCCAGGTGTCGCCGCTTTTGAAATGCTCCAGTTGCGCCAGGGCAATGATGATTGCCAGGCCGTTCACGAAACCGAGCATCACCGGGTACGGCACCATGCGCACCAGCTTGCCCAGGCGCAACAGCCCGAACGCCATCATGATCAGCCCGCCCAGCAGCACCGTCGCCAGCAGGTATTGCACGCCGTGCTGTACCACCAGCGCGACAATCACCACCGCCATCGACCCGGCGGCGCCGGAGACCATGCCCGGCCGCCCGCCGAACAGCGCGGTCAAGGTGCAAATGATGAACGCGCCGTAGAGCCCCATCAGCGGATTGAGGTGCGCCACCAGCGCGAAAGCAATGCATTCGGGCAACAGGGCGAACGACGTGGTGAGCCCGGCCAGGACATCGGCGCGCAGACGGTTGGCTTTCATGGGGTACCTGAGGTGACGGGCGAAAATTAGGGGGGCGGATGTTACGGAATTGAGAGCGCCGCGGCCAGTTGGTTGAGCGCATCGACCCTGTGGCGAGGGAGCTCGCTGCCGCTGGAGTGCGCAGCAGTCCCCTTTTGTCGGGCAAAGCACGGGGCCGCTGCGCGGCCCAGCGGGAGCAAGCGTCCTCGCCACAGGTTATTGATCACTTCTCCCCTTATCTGATTGCTTTCCACAGTTCTGGCCCTACCGCTATGTAGTTTTGTATATTGCGAGCTCGTATTTCCCAAGACACCCCCATGACCCGCATTCGCCAGCACAATCAACAGCTCATTCTGCAAGCGGCCAGCGCCGAGTTTGCCGCCCGGGGCTTCGACGCCACCCAGACCCGTGACATCGCCGCTCGTGCCGGCGTGCCCAAAGCCAACCTCTATTACTACTTCCAGACCAAGGAAAACCTCTACGCCCGCGTACTGCTGGGGTTTGTCGAACCCTTGCTGGAGGCATCGGCAGTGCTGCGCGAAAGCGACGACCCCACGCAGGGCTTGCAGGCCTACATTGCCGCGCGAATCCGCATCGCGCGCGAACACCCGCATATCGCCAAGGTGTTCAGCGGTGAACTGCTGCTGGGCGGCCGGCAATTGCCCGCCGAATGCCGCGACCTGCTGTACGCCGAGGCCCAGCGAAATGTCGAATGCCTGCGCAGCTGGATCAATCGCGGCCTGCTGGCACCGGTCGACCCGGAGCATCTGATGTTGTTCATCTGGTCGGCGACACGCACCTACACCACGCTCGGCTGGCAGATGGCGCACATCACCGGGCGGCAAACGCCGCAGGACGAGGATTATCAGCAGGCGGCGGCGACGATTACGCGGTTGGTACTGGGTGGCGTGGCGTCACAGGGAGTGAGCGCGGGCAGGACTTTATTGTTTGCGACGTGAAAGACGATGACCCATCAACACCCGACCCTTGGGAGTGAGCCTGCTCGAAAACGCGGTGTCTCAGTCAGCACTGATGTTGACTGACAGATTGCATTCGCGAGCAGGCTCGCTCCCACAGGGGGGCATTTAACTTTCCGATTACCCGTCAGTAGCCCAGCGATAACCCGGTATTGCGGCGTGGGTCATTCGCCCCATAGAAGCGGTTGTTGCCCACCGGTTTGCCCTCCAGCGACGGCGCACCCACCAGAATCGCCGCAATGTGGTTGGCGTCCTGCGGGCCAGTGAATTTATGGCCCCAGCTTTCGAGGATCTTCTTCGTGTCCGGGCTGACGGCGAAGTTCTCCAGGTTGGTTTCTTCCGGCAGCCATTGCTGGTGGAAACGCGGTGCATCGACCGCTTCCTGGATGTTCATGCCGTAGTCGATCACATTCAAGATTGTCAGCAAGGTGGCGGTGATGATCCGGCTGCCGCCTGGGGTGCCGACCACCATCACCACTTTGCCATCCTTGGTGACGATGGTCGGGCTCATGGACGACAGCGGCGCCTTGCCGGGGGCAATGGCGTTGGCTTCGCCCTGCACCAGGCCGTACATGTTCGGCACGCCGATCTTGGAGGTGAAGTCGTCCATTTCGTCGTTGAGAATGACCCCGGTCTTGCTGGCCATGACCCCGGCGCCGAACCAGTCGTTGAGGGTGTAGGTCACCGACACCGCGTTGCCCCATTTGTCGACGATGGAGTAATGCGTGGTGTTGCTGCCTTCGTGAGGCGCTACGCCGGGTTTGATCTCACGCGACACACCGGCCTTCTGCGGGTCGATGGCGGCGCGCAGTTTGGTGGCGTAGTTTTTGTCCAGCAGGTGGCTGATCGGGTTCTTGACGAAATCCGGGTCACCCAGATAGCTGTTGCGGTCTACGTAGGCGTGGCGCATCGCTTCGATCTGATAATGCATGCCCTGGGCCGAATGGTAGCCCAGGTCCTTCATCGGGTAGCCGTCGAGGATGTTCATGATCTCGCAGATCACCACCCCGCCGGAGCTTGGCGGCGGCGCCGAAACCACATGGTAGCCACGGTAATCGCACTCCACCGGAGCCAGTTCGCGGGTCTTGTATTTGTCGAGGTCGGCCTGGGTGATGATGCCCTTGTTGGCCTGGCTGGAGGTGACGATGGCATCGGCCACCCAGCCCTTATAGAAGCCATCGGCGCCCTTCGCGGAAATTTCCCGCAGGGTCTTGCCCAGGTCTTTTTGCACCAGCGTCTGCCCGACCTGCATCGGCTCGCCGTTGCTGAGGAAGATCGAACCGGAATCGCGCGCGTCCTTCTTGAACACGTCAGTGGCGGTGTGCAACAGATCGATATCGCCCTGCTCCAGCACAAAGCCTTCTTCGGCGAACTTGATCGCCGGGGCGATCACTTCGGCCCGGGGCTTGGTGCCATATTTCGTCAGCGCCAGTTCCATGCCGGAGACAGTGCCCGGCACGCCGACCGCCAGGTGGCCACGGGTGCTCAGGTCGGGAATGACGTTGCCCTGCTTGTCGAGGTACATGTCGGCGGTGGCCGCCAGCGGGGCTTTTTCGCGGAAGTCGAGGAAGGTCTTGCGCCCGTCCGCGAGTTGAATGGTCATGAAGCCACCGCCGCCCAGGTTGCCCGCTGCGGGGTACACCACCGCCAGCGCATAACCGACGGCGACTGCCGCATCCACGGCATTACCGCCACTTTTGAGTACATCGACGCCGACATGGCTGGCCAGATGCTGGGCGGTGACCACCATGCCGTTTTCGGCCGCCACCGGGGCCACGGAGGCCGCATGGGCCATCAGACAGCTGAGCGCCAGCGAGGTCGCTATCAGCGATTTGGCAAAAGGTTCGAACTTCATGAGTCGGTCTCTTCTTGTTATTAATCAGGAAAGCGCTTCAAGAACAGTAGCCAGTATGGTCGGGATTGCGTATTGCGCCTCCCCGCTCAAGCAGTATGCTGGGCCTCTTCCTCCCTCTTTTTGGAGCCTGTCGGCATGCGCTACACCTGCATCACCATGGCCTCGCCGGTCGGCGAGTTGAAGCTGGTCGCGAACGGCGCACGACTGGCAGCCATCCTCTGGGAAAACGACAAACCGAACCGGGTACGCCTCGGTCCGATGAGTGAAGCACCCGACAATCCGATCCTGATTCGCACCGCGCAACAGCTGCAGGAATATTTTGCCGGCACGCGTCAGCACTTCGATCTGGAGCTGGATTTTGCCGGGACGGACTTTCAGAAAAAAGTCTGGCAAGCGCTGCTGACCATCCCGTTTGGCGAGACCCGCAGCTACAGCCAGATAGCCCAACAGATCGGCAACCCGAGCGCGGTGCGGGCGGTGGGCGCGGCAAATGGCAAGAACCCGATTTCGATTGTTGCGCCGTGTCACCGGGTGATTGGCGCATCGGGGAAGTTGACCGGGTTTGCCGGAGGGCTTGAGGCGAAGGAGTTGTTGTTGACGCTGGAGGGGGCCGGTTGGGCCGGGGTCGGCAGGACGGGGGATTTGTTTTGATTGAACACGCGCTTTTGTGGCGAGGGAGCTTGCTCGCGCTCCAGTGCGCAACACTGGCAAACAGCTCTGGTCAGACAAGCGTTCCGGGGCCGCTTCGCAGCCCAGCGGGAGCAAGCTCCCTCGCTACCAAGGCAACATTCAAACAGGGGTAAAGAGGTTTTTCATTGCCGCATACTGCAACAGCATGATGGTCTTCGCGTCGCAGATCTCGCCTCGATAAAACGCTTCAAGCGCAGCGTCGAATTTCCACTCCAGCACTTCCAGTTCTTCGGTCTCTTCCTCCAGGCCGCCGCCGTCGCTGACTTTTGACGTCGCATCGTATTCGGCAATGAAGAAGTGCAGCTTCTCGGTGACCGAACCGGGGCTCATGTAGGACTCGAAGATTTTCTGCACATGGTGCACGCGGTAGCCGGTTTCCTCTTCAGCCTCGGCGCGGATGCGCTCTTCGGGGTCAGCGCCTTCGAGCAAGCCGGCCGCCACCTCAATCAACAGGCCGTCATGGCCATTGATAAACACCGGTAAACGGAACTGGCGGGTCAGCACCACGGTGCGTTTTTCACGATTGAACAACAGAATCGCCGCGCCGTTGCCCCGGTCATAGACTTCGCGGTCCTGCCGCTGCCATTCGCCGTTATTGCGCAGGTAGTCGAAGGTGTATTTCTTCAGTACGTACCAGTTTTCCGATAGCACTTTGGTTGCGACGATCTTGACCCGCTCGACTGTTTTGAGCATGAGAATCCATTCCTTCACTTCGCAAAAAGAGGCTGATAGTAGGCGATCACAACCCGCCTGTGGAAGCGAGCCTGCTCGCGAAGAGGGAATATCAGTCAATGTGATGCTGACTGATGCATCGCCTTCGCGAGCAGGCTCGCTCCCACAGGGTTTTACCGTGTTTGCAGAAATGAAAAAGCCCGGCACGTCTGCCGGGCTTTTCATTGTTGCTCTGGTTTACTGCTGACTGGCGACTTCGACATCCGTCTCATCCTGCCCGTGGGCAGAAAGTTTGGTGCCGTTGATCATCGGCCCATAACGACGGCTGAATTCCCAATTGTAGGGCACGTGGTTCTTGTTGACCCCGTTATCCCAATTCACCGACCAGGTCATCAGGCCTTTGATCGACAATCCTTTGTCGTACAAACGCTTGAAGGCATTGGTCACCGCAATCGGGTTGATCACGTAACCGGTAGCGGCAGCGTCGACGTTGGCAGGCAGGCCAATGACGAACTTGTCCGCCGGGATTTTGGTAAACCCGCGCGTACCGCTCACCAGACTTTCGGTCAGGTAATACAGGAAGTCTTCTTTCATCGCGTCGTTGTTCTGGGCAATCCAGGCACCATTGCCGTTGTTGACCTCCTGCACCCAGATCCCGTCGCCGCCCTGGTTGTAATACTGCGGGGCGATGAAGTCGTAATAGCCTTCAAGGGCCTGGATGTAACCGACGTATTTGCCTGCGGTGGTCAGGTACGGAAACTCTGGCGCCATGCTGATGATGAAGTGTTTACCTTCACCGGCGTAATGGTCCTTGACCAGTTTCAGCGCGGCGGGCAGGACGGTCTTGTTGTCGGCGAAATCAATCGCGCTCTGTTCAAGATCAATGTCCAGGCCATCAAAGCCATAGGTTTCCACCAGGCGAATGATCTCGTTGGCCAGTGGCTGTTCGTTGCCTTTGTGCAGCTCGATGTGCGCATCGGCGCCGCCCAGGGAAATCAGCACCGCCCTGCCCTGGCTGTTCAGCACGCCCACCTGGCGCCGGAACTCGGCGTCGGACAGGTTATACGGCTTGAAGGTCGGGATGCCGTTGCCTTTCATGAAGGCCACGGCCACCACGTTGTAATCCCTTGGCACATCCGCCAGGTTCATGTTGGCGAACTGGCCACGCTGGTAGCCGTCGCTCGGGCCGGCCGGCCAGTTGTGCCAGAAGCCCATGAGGATCTTTTTGCCGGCAATGCTGGGCATCAGCGAAGCGGCATCGCTCAGCGGCGATTTCAGTAAGGTGAAGTCAATCTTTGACATGTTCTAATCCTTCAGAACGTGTGGGTTAACGGCGCAGGCTTATTTGAAGTCCACGTCGAAGGCTTGATAGAAGGCGTTGCCGGTGTTGGCGACGATCCACATCAGTACGATCACGTGCTGGCCTTTTTTATTGGCCGGCAGTTTCACTTCGTGATTGACCTTGGCCTTCAGCTCGCCTGCATGGCTGTAGTACGGCACCTGGGTGTAGAAGTCCTCGGCAAACGGTTTGGCTTCCAGTTGTGCGCGGGTGATGCGCTGTTTCGGGTCCCAGCCGTCCTTGGTGATCAACCAGCGGTAGCCTCGGGTGGTGTGCGGCGCGGTGTATTCCCAGGTGACCTTGAAGGTCTGGCCAGGGTCGACGTTAAGCAGCGGCCAGGTGAAGGCACGGTTGAGTTTCTTGGCCATTTCCTCGTTGGTGAAGTTGATGCAGTCACGCGCATCGGTCTTGCCGCCGCTGAGGATGAAGCCGTCGGCCGGTGGCGTGACACTGTCACTGTCGGTTTGATACGGAGCCGGGAACGGACCGGCAATCAGTGCCGGGAAGTTCTTGCCGCCTTCCATTTCATTGACCTGCCAGGTAGCCAGCAGGCCAAGATCCACGGCGACTGCGCCACGGCTGGAAGGGGACGTGACACGACCGTGTCGAAGTTGTGCCTGAGTTTCTGGTTTGTTCATTTTCTTCACTCCATTGATTTAAGAACTCTCCTGCCTTGAGGAGAGGCCTCCAACCTAACGGAGCTGGTTTTTTTGTCCACGGCACTATTTTCCCTCGTCAACGCGGCTGCGTTACGTTTCGCCAATAAACACTGGATGGATAAACAGTTGTTTGAGCCGATTCCTACCTTGGCTGTAGTAAAAGTCCTACACGCCAAGGTAACAATCGACGGCATTGCCGACCTCAGGAAAGTTGTGCCTTGTATTCCTTCTCGTACTGGCCAGCGAGCTGTTCCTTCTGTTTTTCGTCGAGCAATTTGCCGGCCATCTGGAAGAACTTCTGCTCTTCTTCCTTGAGATGGTGATGGACCTTTTCCGCCAGCTTTTTCGCCGTCACCAGCCAAGTCGGGCTGGACATGTCGGTCTCGTCCAGTTCCTCCATCATCTCGTCCATTTCATGGTGTTCAGAGATGGCATGGCGACTCAGGTCGACGCCGTTGTCGAATTCCATCAGCGGAATGTAGAAATGCCGCTCCTCGGCGGTTTCATGGGCCTGGAGTTCGGATTTGAGCCGCTGATAGGCCTCGACCCGCTCCGGCGTGTCGCCGCTGGTACGGATCAACGCATCGGCATAACCGCGCTGACGTTCGTGGCTTTCGCGCAGGGCTTCGAAAATGTTCATGGACGGTCCTCATGGCTGCGTTCTGAAAAGACGCTCTATGGGCTAGACCTCCGGCTATCAACGACGGTTCCAACGTTGTTTGCGGCTGGAACAATGGCAAGGAGCGGGATAATCTCGGGGGTTTGAAGCCATAAGGATGTCGCCAATGACACTGCGTATCGAGCGCTCACCAACCCCCACGGATGAAGAACGCCTGGCCATTCTGACGCCGTTGATTGCCTACAACGCGGCCCAGGCCGGCGATTCAGAGGCCGAGAAAGTGGCGCTGCTGGTGCGCGACGAGGCGGGTGCGATCCTCGGCGGGCTGTATGGGCGGGTGTTTTACCGTTGGTTGTTCATCGAGTTACTGTCGGTGCCGGAACAGGGCCGTGGCCTGGGGCTAGGCTCGACACTGATGAACATGGCCGAAGAACTGGCCAACGAGAAGGAATGTGTGGGCATCTGGCTCGACACCTTCAGCTTTCAGGCACCGGCGTTCTACAAGAAGCTGGGGTTCAGCGAGTTCGGGCAAATCGCCGATTATCCCCCCGGGCATAAACGTTATTTCTTCCAGAAACGCCTGATCCAAACCCTTTAAACACAAATCCCCCTTGTGGGCGCGGGCTTGCTCCGGGCGACGTTCCGACGAAAGGGATTGTACGTTCAACCTCAATGTCGACTGACAGATTGCCTTCGCGAGCAGGCTCGCTCCCACGGGGTTTCGTTGTCAGGCGAACATTGTGTTCGCCCCGATCAACGGTGGGAGCCAGCCCGCTCCCACAAGGGGAATTTGGCATTGCCTTAGAGACAGGTTGCCAACGCCGCCAACCGGCGCTTGGCCACGAAGTCATCGTGCTTGGCGTAGTAGCTCAGTGCTGTACCGCCAGCATTGCTGGTCACGTCCACAAACGATTCCGCCGAACGCGTGTAAACCGTCGAACCGCCCTTCTTGCCCGGTTGCAGATAAGCCCCGGCGTCCACGCCAAACACCGCTTCATCCTGCCAGGCGAATTGCACGCACTGGGCAACGACTTTTTCCGGTTTGTCCGAGGTCAGGGTCTTGTACGGGGTTTGGGTGCGGGCGTCGTTCATCGCCGAACCTGCACAGCCGGCCAGCAAGGTCGCGGCCAGCGTCACCATCAGAATTCGCATTGCGTTCGCTCATCAGGAAAAAGCGGACTGTATCACCGTGGCGCCGCCAATCGTTCTGCTTTACTTCATTTATAGCGCGACACCGGGCAACGATTCGCGCACCCTGTCGCGCCATAAACGTCGCATCGCCCCTATTTCTGGAACGCCCATGACCCCCAACGCCGAATTTTACAAACCGACCGCCGAATACGCCGACAAGTTGATCAGCCAGATTGGTCAGACGCCGTCCTGGATTGCCAAGCGAATTGGCGTCACCGACAAGCGGATTCGCTACATCCTCGAAGGCGAAAGAACCGTCAAAGGCGAAACCACCCCGATCCAGATGACCTACCCCGAACAGTTCGCCCTCGAATGCCTGGCGGCTGCGGCCAAGGCCAGCAAGAAGCAATCTTCGTAACCTGATCTTCAAGGAGCGACCATGGCAACAAACGACCAGCAACACGAACAGGCGTTGAAGCTGTTTCTCGATCAGCGGCCCGAATTGCGCCATGAACTCGACAACCTCAACCCGCTGCTGGCCCAGGCCAAGGGCGAGACGCCCGCCCAGTTTCGCGAAGAGCGCTTGCACGAAGCCTTCGAAGCCGAGGCCGAACGCCTGGGGTTGTTTGCCTGGGAGCTGACGCTGCAACTGACCGCCGCCACGGCTGAGGACTATCAGAACCAGCGTCTGGAAGTGCACAGGGAAGTGGCGCAAATGGCCGGCATGGACTGGCTGGAGTATTGCGAGTTATATGGGTTGAGCCAGTAATCGTCATCGCCCAAGGAAGCCGCCGCTGATGTTGCCTTCACCTTCAAGCACCCGGGCAACGCCGGGCCATCTGCATGTCCAGAAATGGCGCGGGCGCATCGGCCTGAGCCTGGTGGCCAGCCTGTCGGTGCTGGCCGGCATGACCGACGCCATTGGCTTCATGGCGAGCGGCGACTTTGTCTCGTTCATGAGCGGCAACACCACGCGTCTCGCCGTCGCCATCAGTGACGGTGATCTCGGCCTGACCGTGCGCCTGTTGATCCTCGTGGCCACGTTCATCGTCGGCAATGCCTTGGGCATCGTCGTCAGCCGCATGGGCGGGCGCCGGGCGCTGCCCTTGCTGATGTGCATCGCCACCCTGCTGTGCGGCGCCGCCGCCTGGCCTTATGAGCAACAGTTGCCGGCCCTGCTGGCGGCGATCATTGGCATGGGCATGCTCAATGCAGCGGTGGAAGAAGTGAACGGCCTGCCGGTCGGCCTGACCTACGTCACCGGCGCGCTGTCGCGTTTTGGGCGTGGGCTGGGACGCTGGATGCTCGGTGAACGGCGCAATGGCTGGCGCGTGCAGTTGATCCCGTGGACCGGGATGTTTGCCGGCGCGGTCATCGGCGCCGTGCTGGAGCACCATCTGGGGCTCAGCGCCTTGTATGCCAGTGGTTTGCTGGCCGGCGCGCTGGGGTTGGCGTCATTGCTGATCCCCAGGCGCTGGCAGTTGGGGTACATGCCGCGCTGACACATTCGACCCAATGCAACGCCCCCCTGTGGGAGCGAGCTTGCTCGCGAAGGCCGCGACGCGGTTCCCGTCAAACGCCCTTCGCCGCCCGCCGATAAAGCTTTATCATGGCCGCAGTTTTGCTGATCGAGTGCACCATGAAGTTCGCCATCGCGCTGTTTTCCGCCGCCCATGCGCCCTCCTCGCGCCGTGCCTTGCTGTTTGCCCAAGCGGCATTGGCGGGCGGGCATGAGATTGTCCGGCTGTTTTTCTATCAGGACGGCGTCTACAACGCATCCGACAGCGTGGTTACGCCGCAGGATGAGCTGGACCTGCCCAAGCAATGGCGCGCCTTCGTCAGCGAGCATCAGCTGGACGGCGTGGTGTGCATCGCCGCCGCCCTGCGTCGCGGGGTGTTGAACGAGGAAGAAGCCGGGCGCTATCAGCGCCAAGCCGTTGCGGTCAGCGCGCCTTGGGAATTATCCGGTCTCGGTCAGTTGCATGACGCGGTGCAGGACGCCGACCGTCTGATCTGCTTCGGAGGCGCTTGAGATGGCCAAGTCCCTGTTGATCATCACTCGCCAATCCCCATGGTCCGGGCCGGGTGCCCGGGAAGCGCTGGACATCGTGCTGGCCGGCGGCGCCTTCGATTTGCCGATTGGCCTGCTGTTTCTCGATGACGGTGTATTTCAGTTGGCCGCGAAGCAGGATGCCAGGGCCTTGCAGCAGAAAGACCTGAGCGCCAACCTGCAAGCGCTGCCGATGTTCGGTGTCGAAGAACTGTTTGTCTGCGCTGACAGCGCCGCCCAACGTGGCCTGGACCCGAGCGGTTTGGCGCTCGAAGAAGCCCGGGCGCTGACGGCCACTGAAATCACCGCCCTTATTGACCGCTACGACCAGGTGATCACGCTCTGATGTCGACTTTGCATGTGTTGTCTCATTCACCGTTCGGCGACGATCGCCTGACCAGTTGCCTGCGCCTGATCGGCACTGACGATGCGTTGCTGCTCAGCGGCGACGCGGTGTATGCGTTGCAGCCAGGCAGCGCGCCGTTCAATGCGCTGGACGCTCGCCGCCTGAACCTGTTCGTGCTGGACGAAGACGCCCGCGCCCGAGCGATCATTGTCCCGGACTGGGCCAAAACCATCGACTATCCGGCCTTCGTCGAACTCTCGATCAACCACGACAAGGTCAACAGTTGGCTATGAACGCACTGACCGTCGGCGCCCGCGCCATCGAACTGGACAAGGACGGGTTCCTGGTTGACCTGAGCGACTGGTCGGCCGAGGTCGCCACCGCATTGGCCGCCGCCGAAGCGATCGAGTTGAGCCCCGAGCACTGGGAAATCCTCGAACTGCTGCGCAGCTTCTACGCCCAATACCAGCTGTCACCGGCCACTCGCCCGCTGATCAAATACACCGCATTGAAGCTCGGCCCGGACAAGGGCAACAGCCTGCACCTGAACCGACTGTTCAAAGGCACCCCTGCCAAACTCGCCGCCAAGCTGGCGGGCCTGCCCAAACCGACGAATTGCTTATGACCGACTACCCGGCCCTGACCCTGGAAACACCTGCCGAACATCCGTTCGCCCAGTTCGTGCGCATTCTCGGCAAGGGCAAACGCGGCGCCCGCGACCTGACGCGCGAGGAAGCCCGTGAAGCGATGGGCATGGTGCTCGACAACAAGGTTGAGGACACCCAGCTCGGCGCGTTCCTGATGCTGCTGCGGCACAAGGAAGAAAGCGCCGAGGAAATGGCCGGATTCACCGAAGCGCTGCGCGAGCGCCTGAAAGCGCCCGCGCTGAAGATCGACCTGGACTGGCCCACCTACGCTGGCAAGAAACGCCATCTGCCGTGGTATCTGCTGGCCGCCAAGTGCCTGGCGCAAAACGGCGTGCGCATTTTCATGCACGGCGCCGGCGCGCATACGGCCGGGCGGCTGTACAGCGAGCAGTTACTGGAAGCGTTGAAAATCCCGCTGTGCCGCAACTGGCAGCAAGTCGGCGCGGCGTTGGATAACGGCGGCCTGGCATTTATGCCGCTGGTGGATTGGGCGCCGCAGCTGCAACGCATGATCGACCTGCGCAACACCTTGGGCCTGCGCTCGCCGATTCATTCGCTGACGCGGATTCTCAATCCACTGGGCGCTCGCTGCGGCCTGCAAAGTATTTTCCATCCTGGCTATCAGGCGGTACATCGCGATGCCAGCGGTTTGCTCGGCGACACCGCGATTGTGGTCAAGGGCGACGGCGGCGAAATCGAGATCAATCCGGACGCCGACAGTCACCTGTACGGCACCACCGGCGGCGAGCGCTGGGACGAGGAATGGCCGCAGTTGTCGGCCCAGCGCCACGTCAAACCGGCGTCGCTGGATCCTGAGCATCTGAAAGCCGTCTGGCGCGGCGACGTGGTCGACAGTTATCCGCAAATGGCGTTGATTTCGACCATGGCCCTGGCCTTGCGTGGCCTCGGTCAGAACCGCGAACAAGCCTTCGAAACCGCCCACCAGTATTGGGACGCTCGGGACAGATCGATTTAACCGATCATTAGCCCCAATCCTTTGCGCTATTTGTTCGAACCTATCCGAATAGACTCCTCTCCAACGCTTATTGGTTGAGGAGTCTTGAACATGGGTTTGTTAGTGCAAGGACACTGGCATGACCAGTGGTATGAGAGCGGCAAGGGTGGCGAATTCGAGCGCGAACAGGCGCAACGGCGCAACTGGCTGACTGTTGACGGCCAACCCGGCCCGACCGGTGTCGGTGGCTTTGCGGCCGAAGCCGGGCGCTATCACCTCTACGTCGCCCTCGCCTGCCCATGGGCACACCGCACGCTGATCCTGCGCAAACTCAAAGGCCTTGAAAGCCTGATCGACGTTTCGGTCGTCGGTTGGCTGATGCTGGAAAACGGCTGGACCTTCGACCAGAGCCACGGCTCGACCGGCGACAAGCTCGACCACTTCGATTTCATGCACCAGCGCTACACCGCCGACACCGCCAACTACACGGGCCGCGTCACCGTGCCGGTGCTGTGGGATAAACAGCAGAATCGCATCGTCAACAATGAATCGGCGGAGATCATCCGCATGTTCAACAGTGCGTTCGATGAGTTGACCGGCAATGATCTGGACTTTTACCCGGAGCCGTTGCGCGGTGAAATCGATGCGCTGAACGAGCGGATCTACCCGGCCGTGAACAATGGCGTTTACCGCGCAGGCTTTGCCACGTCGCAGCAAGCGTATGAAGAAGCGTTTGATCAGTTGTTTACCGAGCTGGACCGGCTGGAAGCACTGCTCGGCGAAAAGCGTTACCTGGCCGGCGAATACCTGACCGAGGCCGATATCCGGCTGTTCACCACGATGATTCGTTTTGATGCGGTGTACCACGGGCACTTCAAATGCAATTTGCGGCGGATTGCCGATTATCCGAACCTGTCGAACTGGTTGCGCGAGATTTACCAGTGGCCGGGGATTGCCGAGACGGTTAATTTTCAGCACATCAAGAATCACTATTACGGCAGTCACAAGACCATCAACCCGACCGGGATTGTGCCGAAAGGGCCGGCGCAGGATTTTACGGCACCGCATGATCGGGAGCGGCTGAGCGGGAAAGGGGTTTGGCGCAGGGCTTGAGGTTTATGTAAGTCTTGAGGGCCCCTTCGCGAGCAGGCTCGCGCCCACATTTGATTTGTGCCGTTCACAAATCCCCTGTGGGAGCGAGCCTGCTCGCGAAGGCGACGACGCGGTCTCTAGACCTGCGCCTGAGCCCCTTCAAACCACGCCAGCTTCTCGCGCAGTTGCACCACTTCCCCGACGATGACCAGGGTCGGCGCATGCACTTCATGCTCCGCCACCAGCCGTGGAAGATCGGCCAAGGTGCCGGTAAACACCCGCTGATTGACCGTAGTGCCCTGCTGAATCAACGCTGCCGGGGTGTCGGCGCCACGGCCGTGCTTGATCAATTGTTCGCAGATGATCGGCAAACCCACCAGGCCCATGTAGAAGACCAGCGTCTGTGCCGGTGCAACAAGGTCAGACCAAGGCAAATCAGTGGAGCCGTCCTTGAGATGCCCGGTGACGAACCGCACCGACTGCGCATAATCGCGGTGCGTCAGCGGTATCCCCGCGTACGCCGCGCAACCGCTGGCCGCTGTGATACCCGGCACCACCTGGAACGGTATGCCATGGGCCGCCAGTTCCTCGATCTCTTCCCCGCCACGACCGAAGATAAACGGATCGCCGCCCTTCAGACGCACCACTCGCTTGCCGGCCTTGGCCAGATCGACCAGTTGCTGGTTGATCTGATCTTGCGGCACAGCGTGATCGGCGCGGCGCTTGCCGACATAGATGCGCTCGGCATCGCGACGGCACAGTTCCAGAATCGCCGGCGCCACCAAGCGGTCATACAGCACCACGTCGGCTTGCTGCATCAGGCGCAAGGCACGGAAGGTCAGCAAGTCGGGATCACCCGGCCCTGCACCCACCAGATAAACCTCGCCCGTTGCAACCGGCGCTTCACCGTCGATTTTCGCCTGGAGCAGACGCTCGGCTTCGGCGCCCTGCCCGGCCAGTTGCCGGTCGGCAATCGGGCCCTGGAACACCTCTTCCCAGAACGCCCGACGCTGCTGCACGTCCGGGAACAGACTTTTGACCTGACTGCGAAAACGCGCCGCCAGACCAGCCAGTTGCCCGTAAGTGGAGGGAATCCAGGTTTCCAGCTTGGCGCGGATCAAGCGCGCCAGCACCGGCGCATCGCCGCCGCTGGACACTGCAATAATCAAGGGAGAACGATCGACGATCGCCGGGAAGATCACGCTGCACAACGCAGGCGCATCCACCACGTTGACCGGCACGCAACGCCGATGAGCGTCGGCGGAAACTTGCGCGTTCAGCGGTTCGTCGTCGGTGGCGGCAATGATCAGCCCGCAACCGTCCAGATCCGCTTCGACGTAGCCGCGCAACAGGCATTCACCACCGCTGCCGGTGACCAGCTCGCGCAGTTGCGGTTCGATTTCAGGCGCAACCACCCGCAGCAGCGCACCGGCATCCGCCAGCAGGCGGGACTTGCGCAAGGCAATCTCCCCGCCGCCGACGACCAACACACGACTGCCGCGCAGGTTATGAAACAGCGGCAGATAGTTCATTTAGCCGATGACCTCAAGGCCACCCATGTACGGCTTCAGCACGGCTGGCACACGGATCGAACCGTCGGCCTGCTGGTAGTTTTCCAGCACCGCCACCAGCGTACGACCGACCGCCAGGCCGGAACCGTTCAGGGTGTGTACCAGCTCAGGCTTGCCGGTTTCCGGGTTACGGAAACGCGCCTGCATGCGGCGAGCCTGGAAGTCGCCGCAGTTGGAGCACGACGAAATTTCGCGGTACTTGTCCTGGCTCGGAATCCACACTTCCAGGTCGTAGGTCTTGACCGCGCTGAAGCCCATGTCGCCGGTGCACAGCGCCAGGGTGCGGTAAGGCAGTTCCAGCAGTTGCAGGACTTTCTCGGCGTTGGCGGTCAGGCCTTCCAGCGCTTCCATCGAGGTCGACGGCTCAACGATCTGGACCATTTCGACCTTGTCGAACTGGTGCTGGCGGATCATGCCGCGCGTGTCGCGACCCGACGCGCCGGCTTCACTGCGGAAGCAAGGCGTGTGAGCGACGAACTTGATCGGCAGCAACTTGGCATCGACTATCTCGCCGGCCACGATGTTGGTCAACGACACTTCAGCCGTCGGAATCAGGTACAGATCGGCTTCGCCTTCGCGGGTGATCTTGAACAGGTCTTCTTCGAATTTCGGCAACTGGCCGGTACCTTGCAGAGCAGGCGCCTGAACCAGGTAAGGGGTGTAGGCCTCTTCGTAGCCGTGTTCGCTGGTGTGCAGGTTGATCATGAACTGCGCCAGGGCGCGATGCAGACGGGCAATCGGGCCGCGCAGCAAGGCAAAACGGGCGCCGGACAGCTTGGCGGCGGTTTCAAAATCCAACCAGCCGAATTTTTCGCCCAGGGCCACGTGGTCCTGAACCGGGAAATCGAAAGCGGTCGGGGTGCCCCAGCGGCGCACTTCGACATTGCCGTCTTCATCGGCGCCGACCGGCACGGATTCGTGCGGCAGGTTGGGGATGCCCAACAGGATCGAATCCAGCTCGGTCTGGATCGCGTCCAGCTCGACTTTACCGGCACTCAATTCGCCCGCCATGCGCTCGACATCGGCCATCAGCGGCGCGATGTCTTCACCGCGCTGCTTGGCCTGGCCGATGGATTTGGAGCGCGCATTGCGTTCAGCCTGCAGTGCTTCGGTGCGGGTCTGGACGGTCTTGCGCTGTTCTTCCAGCGCTTCGATGCGCGCAACATCCAGGGCAAAGCCACGGGATGCCAGGCGGTCCGCTACGTCCTGAAGGTTGCTACGTAACAGTTTGGAATCGAGCATGTCGGTCTCTCGTTTATCAAAGTTTGGTCAGGGACAGGCCAGCCCAAGTGGCGAGCAGCCCGCCGAATACGCTGATGGCCAGATAACCGAAGGCTATTGGCGCCTGCCCGCTTTCCAGCAAACGCAGCGTATCCAGTGAAAAGGATGAAAAGGTCGTCAGACCGCCTACAAAACCGACGATCAGGCCGGCGCGAATTTCGATGGGTACTTCCGGGCGCGTCAGAAACAGCCCGTACAGCAAACCGATGATCAGGCAACCCACCAGATTGACCGCCAGTGTCGCCACGTAGAAATGCCGCGGCCAGTTGGCGCTGACCCACGTGCTGGTGGCGAAACGCAGTAATGTACCAGCGATACCGGCTACGGACACCGCAAGAATCGTTCGAATCACTATTTTCTCCGCTGCCGGGGGCTGAGTCGGTCAAGTTGTGCGAGGTGGTTGAGCTTCTCGCCGATCTTCAACTCCAGGCCACGAGGCACCGGCTGGTAGAACGGCTGCGGTGCGAGTTCTTCAGGGAAATAATCTTCGCCTGCGGCGTAGGCGTCCGGTTCGTCGTGGGCGTAGCGGTATTCATCGCCGTAACCCAGTTGCTTCATCAATTTGGTCGGCGCATTACGCAGGTGCAGCGGCACTTCGAGCGAGCCGTGTTCGGTGGCGCTGCGCATGGCCGCTTTGAAGCCCATGTACACCGCATTGCTTTTCGGCGCACAAGCCAGATAAGTAATGGCCTGGGCCACCGCCAGTTCGCCTTCGGGACTGCCTAGGCGCTCCTGCACTTCCCACGCCGCCAGGCACAGGCTCAGGGCGCGCGGGTCGGCGTTGCCGATGTCTTCGCTGGCCATGCGCACCACGCGCCGGGCCAGGTACAGCGGATCACAGCCGCCGTCGATCATCCGTGCAAACCAGTAGAGCGCGCCGTCCGGGTTGGAGCCGCGAACCGATTTGTGCAGCGCGGAAATCTGGTCGTAGAACGCCTCGCCGCCCTTGTCGAAGCGCCGACGGGTGTCGCCGAGCAGCCTTTGCAGCAGATCGACGCCGATCTCGCTGTTGTCTTCGGCCAGGTCCGAGGCGTTTTCCAGCAGATTGAGCAAACGCCGGCCATCGCCATCGGCGGCGGACAGCAGCATCTGGAATCCCTCGTCGCTGAGGGTCAACTGCCGTTTACCCAAGCCCCGCTCTTCGGTCAGGGCGCGATGTACCAGCTTGCGCAGGGCCGCTTCGTCGAGGCTTTTGAGCACGTAGACGCGGGCCCGGGAGAGCAATGCGTTGTTGAGTTCGAAAGACGGGTTTTCGGTGGTCGCGCCGATGAAGATCAGCGTGCCGTCTTCAACGTAAGGCAGGAACGCATCCTGCTGGGACTTGTTGAAGCGGTGCACTTCATCGACAAACAGGATGGTGCGCTTGCCGTACTGGCCGGCCTGCTGCTTGGCGATTTCTACCGCCTGACGGATTTCCTTGACCCCGGCCAACACCGCCGACACCGTTTCGAAGTGCGCATCCGAGACTTCGGCCAGCAGTCGAGCCAGGGTGGTTTTACCCACACCCGGCGGGCCCCAGAAAATCATCGAATGCAGGGCGCCCTGCTCCAGCGCTTCGCGCAATGGCTTGCCGCGAGCGAGCAGGTGTTCCTGACCGACGTACTCGTCCAGATTGGCTGCGCGCAAACGGGCGGCCAGGGGTTGAGCTATCGGGGCGCTGCGAAACAGGTCCATCACTACTTTTCTAAAACCTCTTATTCCAGATGCCAGTCAGTCAAGCGTGACACTGAACCTGTGGCGAGCGAGCTTGCTCGCGCTTGAGTGCGCAGCGCTCACAAAAAAGGGTCTGCTGCGCAGCCCAGTGGGAGCAAGCTCCCTCGCCACAAGTGATTCATCAGTTATTCGATTGACTGGCAGGCATTGCCTCTTATTCCAGCGTTGTTATTCCTGGATCACGTCGGCACCCTTCGGGATGTCGAACTTGAACTTCGACGCCGGGATCGGCTCGTTGGCCTTCACGCCGGTGAACAGGATGTTGGTGCGCTGACCGACGCTGTCGATCAGCTGCATGTCATTGACCAGGCCGTTGCGGAACGACAGGCGCAGGCTGTCGAACAGGGTGTCCTTGGTTTTCGGCTTCAAGGTGAAGTCGATCACGCCGCCGGCTTCCTTGGAGCTGATGTCGAAGCTCTGGCTGATCTTGGACACGTCACCGGACAGCAGCAGCGCCGGGGTCTGGGTCAGGCGCAGGTCAAGGTTCTTGATGGTGACCTGTTCCAGGTCCGGGTCCCACAAGGTGACTTTCTTGCCGTCGGAGACCATGGTCTGCTCGGCCGGCGCATTGGTGTGCCAGTAGAACAGGCCCGGACGCTGCAACGACATCTCACCGGCAGTTTCCTGCAACTGGGTGCCGCCGCCGTCGAGGGTCAACTGCGAGAAACGCGCGGTCAGGGTCTGGGATTTTTCCAGCAATTGAGTCAGACGCGCCACGTCCTTGTCGTCGGCGTGGGCCGAGAGCGTGGTCAAAGCCAGTACCGGCAGCAACAGCATGCGGATAAGACGCATGGGAGTCCTCTTTAACATTCGTGGGGAAACGGGCGGCATGCACCGCCCTTCAAATCAAATCAGTCGCGCACCGGGCCAGGGGCCAGGACTTCTCGCGAACCGTTGGTGTTCATGGACGTCACGACCCCGGCCATTTCCATGGCTTCGATCATGCGCGCCGCGCGGTTGTAGCCGATCTTCAGCTTGCGCTGCACCGCCGAGATGGAAGCGCGACGGCTTTCCAGCACGAACTGCACGGCTTCGTCGTAGAGCGCATCGGTTTCAGCATCGTCGTCACCGCCACCACCGCCATTTTCGAAGCCACTGCCGGCCTCTTCGACACCGGCCAGAATCTCGTCGTTGTACTCCGGCGCGCCGCGCAGTTTCCAGGCTTCGACCACCCGGTGAACCTCGTCATCGGAAACAAACGCGCCGTGCACACGAATTGGCAGACTGGTGCCCGGCGGCATGTAGAGCATGTCACCGTGACCCAGCAATTGTTCGGCGCCGCCTTGGTCGATAATGGTCCGCGAGTCGATCTTGCTCGACACCTGGAACGCCATACGGGTCGGAATGTTGGCCTTGATCAGACCGGTGATCACGTCCACCGAGGGCCGCTGGGTCGCGAGGATCAAGTGAATACCGGCCGCACGGGCTTTCTGGGCGATACGGGCGATCAGCTCTTCAACCTTCTTGCCGACGATCATCATCATGTCGGCAAACTCGTCCACCACCACCACGATGGTCGGCAGCTTGGTCAGCAATGGCGCTTCGTCGTGAATGCTTTCGCGCTTGTACAGCGGATCGCTCAACGGCTCGCCGGCGTCCTGGGCTTCCTTGACCTTGGCATTGAAGCCGGACAGGTTACGCACGCCCATCTTCGCCATCAGTTTGTAGCGACGCTCCATCTCCGCCACGCTCCAGCGCAGGGCGTTGGCCGCGTCCTTCATGTCGGTGACGACCGGGCACAGCAGGTGCGGAATGCCTTCGTAGATCGACAGCTCAAGCATTTTCGGGTCGATCATGATCAGCTTGGCGTCTTCCGGGCCGGACTTGAACAGGATCGACAGGATCATTGCGTTCACGCCCACCGACTTACCGGAACCGGTCGTACCGGCCACCAGCAGGTGCGGCATCTTGGCGAGGTCGGTGATGACCGGCTTGCCGCCGATGTCATGCCCCAGGGCCAGAGTGACCGGCGATTTGAAGTTGTCGTACTCAGGGGTCGACAGCACTTCGGAGAAACGCACAATCTGCCGGTCTTCGTTCGGGATTTCGATACCGACCGTGGTCTTGCCCGGAATCACTTCGACCACGCGCACGCTGGTCACGGCCAGGGAACGCGCCAAGTCTTTTGCCAGGTTGGAGATGCGGCTGACTTTGACGCCAGCAGCCGGCTGGATTTCGTAACGGGTAATGACCGGGCCTGGGTGAATCGAATCCACCGAGACTTCGACGCCGAATTCCTTGAGTTTGATTTCCAGCAAGTGGCCGACGGCTGCCAGCGACTCCGGGGAATAGTTGAGTTGTTTCTTTTCGGCCGGGTCGAGAATCGAGATCGGCGGCAAGGTGCCTTCCACGGCGCTGTCGACGAACAACGGCGCCTGTTTCTCTTTTTCCACGCGCTTGCTCGGGGCGGCCGGCTTGGGTGGCGCCGGGGCAATCACCGGCGGCACCTGCTTCTCGCGCTCGGACATGTGCTTGGTCAGCGCCTGCTCGCGCTCGATCAGGCGCTCCTTGACCTTGGCCTGCTCGCGCTTGTCGGTGACGGTCGGCGCGACCACGTCGTGGACGCGGTCGTCGACTTCACGCAGTTGCGCAACCAGTTGCTTGCGTTCGGTACGGGCCGCCCACCAGCGATTGGCCGCGCCCTGGAACAGTTCGAACAGGTCGAGGGTGATCTTGCCGGTGACGTCCATCACCTTGAACCACGACAGGTCGGTGAACACCGTCAGGCCGAACAGGAACAGCGCGATGAACAACAGCGTGCTGCCCTGAATGTTCAGGGCGTTGCGGGCCAGGTCGCCCAGGCTTTCACCCAGCGCACCACCGGCGCCAGCCGGCAGACCGGTAGCCGCGTGGAAATGGATATGCGCCAACGCAGCGCCCGACAGCACCAGGAACACCAGGCCGATCAGGCGCCAGGAAAACAGCCAGCCGCTCCACTGCCACGGCTCGTGGCGCTGGCGGAAGATCTGGTAGGCCTTGATCGCCAGCAGCAACGGAAAGATGTAGGCGAAGTAACCCAGCACCATGAACAGGATATCGGCGCTGTAGGAGCCGGCCGGTCCGCCGAAGTTTTGTACATCGTCGATCTTGCTGTTGTGGCTCCAGCCCGGATCGTCCTTGCCATAGGTCAACAAGGCCATCATCAGGAACAGGCACAAGGCGCCAATAGCGATCAATGCACCTTCCTTGAGTCGGTAGTGCAAGTGCTGGCGCCAAAGCGGAACGACTGTTTTAGGTGCTGCGGTGGATTTCTTCAAAACGCTACTTTTCCTGCGCCCTGGGCGCGTCCATCTGTTGAATGACTATAAAAACTGCCCGATCCAGGCAGGTAAAAAAGTGAACAGGTGTAACCGGGACTACTTTTAACATTGCGCCCCTGCTTTTATAAACACAGTTATAAACCGGCACGCACTGAATATTATGTAACGCTCAGGCATTGTACGGATTTGTTCGCCTGATGCCATGCTTGCGGGCCCAAGGTGTAGCATAGCCAACGGCACCTGTGTCGCCGTTCAATTTGAGCATGCATTCTCTTTTGTGACAAAGGCTTATGAGGTGTTTTTATGAGCGAAGCGAGGTCTTTGCCACGGCGTTCGTTTACGACCACATTTACATCGCCAAGTTGCAGCAGCACCGGTTTGACGATTGTCCTCACGATGGGCGAACCTGCCCGCCACCGCCCTCCCCTTCTACAAGCCCGACTGCCATGCTGACCTGGTTACAACGCAATACCCTGATATTTCCGCCGCTGGAAAAAGCCATGCGCGACCCCAACGGGCTGCTGGCGGCCGGCGGCGATCTGTCTGCGGACCGGCTGATTCAGGCTTATCGCCATGGCTGTTTTCCGTGGTTCTCCGAAGGCCAGCCGATTCTGTGGTGGTCGCCGGACCCGCGCACCGTGTTGTTTCCCGACGAACTGCACGTGTCTCGCAGCCTCAACAAGTTGCTGCGCCAGCAACGCTACCAGGTGACCTTCGATCAGGATTTTTCCGCCGTCATCCGCGCCTGCGCCGCGCCACGGGATTACGCCGACGGCACCTGGATCACCGAAGCGATGCAAGACGCCTATCTGGAGCTGCACAAGCGCGGCTACGCCCATTCGGTGGAAGTCTGGGATCAGGGTGAGCTGGTCGGTGGTTTGTATGGGCTGGCGATGGGTCAGCTGTTTTTCGGCGAATCCATGTTCAGTCGCGCCGACAATGCCTCAAAATACGGCTTCGCGACCTTGGTGCGACACCTCAAGGACGCCGGTTTTGTGCTGATCGACTGCCAGATGCCCACCGACCATCTGCACAGCCTGGGCGCCCGGGCAATCCCCCGTCGCGAGTTTGCCGGCTACCTGGCCGGACATCTGGACCAACCCAACCGCGCGACATGGGTTTGCTGAGCGACTTTCGTGCGCGTGGCTTACACTTATCAAAAGCTTATCCCGAGGGTTGATCATGACCGAGTTGGCGCGTTTGAAGTTCTATGCCACTCAGCCCCACTCTTGCAGCTATCTGCCCGAGGAGCAGGCGACAACGCTGTTCCTCGACCCCAGCCAGCCCATGGATGTGCACGTCTACGCAGACCTGTCGGAAATGGGTTTTCGTCGCAGCGGCGATCATCTTTACCGGCCCCATTGCCAGAATTGCAACGCGTGCGTCCCGGCGCGCATTCCTGTGGCGCAGTTTCTTGCGAACCGTCAGCAGAAACGTATTTTCAAGCGCAACACCGATTTGCAGGTACGGCCCGCCAAGCCGCAATTCAGTGAAGAGTATTTCGATCTCTATCAACGCTACATCGAACAGCGCCACGCCGATGGCGATATGTACCCGCCGAGCCGCGATCAGTTTTCGACCTTTCTGGTCCGCGACCTGCCCTTTTCGCGCTTCTACGAATTTCGTCTCGACGGACGGTTGTTGGCGGTGGCAGTGACCGACCTGCTGCCCAACGGCCTGTCGGCCGTCTACACCTTCTACGAGCCCGCCGAGGAGCGTCGCAGCCTGGGCCGGTACGCTATTCTCTGGCAGATTGGCGAAGCCCGGCGCCTGGGACTGGAGGCCGTCTACCTCGGCTACTGGATCAAGAACTGCAAAAAGATGAACTACAAGACGCAATATCGCCCCATCGAACTGCTGATTAATCAGCGCTGGGTCGTCCTGAACTAGTGCAAGCCTTAAACCACTTGGCTTAAACCCCATTTTTCGGGCACAATGCACGCCGCTTTTGCCTGGCGCAGTTGCACCGGGCCATTCATTGGATACCGAGGGCTTTACTGCATGTCGAAAGAAGACAGCTTCGAAATGGAAGGCACTGTCGTCGACACCCTGCCCAACACCATGTTTCGTGTGGAGTTGGAAAATGGGCACGTCGTAACCGCGCATATTTCCGGCAAGATGCGCAAGAACTACATTCGTATTCTTACCGGTGACAAAGTGCGCGTCGAGCTGACGCCCTATGACTTGAGCAAAGGGCGCATCACTTACCGCGCTCGCTAATCAAGTCAATACAGAACGCCCGGCTATGCCGGGCGTTTTTGTTTGTCTGCGATTCAGGCAGCACCCCCGAGCAATGCGGGAGCTGGCTCGCCTGCGATGGTGGTACATCAGGCAGCCTCAATACTGACCATGCCGACGGCATAGCAGGCAAGCCAGCTCCCACATTTGATTCCGGTGCTTCCCGGACAGCAAAAAGGCGCCTTTCGGCGCCTTTTTGCTTTGTTACGGTTAACGTCAGGCCATTTCGGCCGTGGTTTCGAACTCGAAGGTCAGCTCGCCGTCCTTGAGGTCGATGTGAACCACACCGCCATGGTCGGCCAGTTCGCCAAAGAGTATCTCTTCGGCCAGTGGACGCTTGATCTTGTCCTGGATCAGGCGCGCCATTGGTCGAGCACCCATCGCCGCGTCGTAACCACCCGCTGCCAGCCAGCTGCGAGCAGCGTCCGTCACTTCCAGCTGCACGCGCTTGTCTTCCAGCTGCGCCTGAAGCTCGGTAAGGAACTTGTCCACCACGCTCTTGATGACCTCATGGCTGAGGCGACCAAACTGGATAATGGTGTCCAGACGGTTGCGGAACTCCGGCGTGAAGCTCTTCTTGATCACTTCCATCGCATCGGACGAGTGGTCCTGATGGGTGAAACCGATCGAAGCACGGGCTGCGGTTTCGGCACCGGCGTTGGTCGTCATGATGACGATCACGTTTCGGAAGTCCGCCTTGCGCCCGTTGTTATCGGTCAGCGTACCGTGGTCCATGACCTGCAACAGCAGGTTGAAGACTTCCGGATGCGCCTTCTCGATCTCATCGAGCAACAGCACGCAGTGAGGCTGCTTGGTGATGGCTTCGGTCAGCAGACCGCCCTGATCGAACCCGACATAACCTGGAGGTGCACCGATCAGACGCGATACGGTGTGACGCTCCATGTACTCGGACATGTCGAAGCGAACCAGCTCGATCCCCAACGCCTTGGCCAACTGACGCGCCGCTTCGGTTTTACCGACACCGGTCGGCCCTGCGAACAGGAACGAACCGACAGGCTTGTCAGGCGACTTGAGGCCGGCACGGGACAGTTTGATCGCCGTCGACAACGAGTCGATGGCGGCATCCTGACCAAACACCGTCAGCTTGAGGTCGCGCTCAAGGTTACGCAGCAGCTCTTTGTCGGAGCTGGTGACGTGCTTAGGCGGAATCCGGGCGATTTTCGCCACGATATCCTCGACCTGCGGCACTTCGATGCGCTTCACACGTTTCTCGACCGGTTGCAGCCGCTGATAGGCGCCCGCTTCGTCAATGACGTCGATGGCCTTGTCCGGCATATGCCGGTCATTGATATAGCGCGACGCCAGCTCGGCAGCAGCACGCAAGGCTTCATCGCTGTACTCGATGCCGTGATGCGCTTCGAAACGACCTTTGAGCCCGCGCAGGATACCAATGGTGTCTTCCACCGACGGTTCCGAGACATCGACCTTCTGGAAGCGCCGGGCCAAGGCACGGTCCTTCTCGAAGATTCCGCGAAATTCCTGGAACGTGGTCGAGCCGATGCAGCGAATGTCGCCGGACGACAACAGTGGCTTGAGCAGGTTCGAGGCATCCATGACGCCACCGGACGCAGCGCCCGCACCGATAATGGTGTGGATTTCGTCGATGAACAGGATCGCCTGCGGACGTTTTTTCAGCTCGCCGAGCAACGCCTTGAAGCGCTTCTCGAAGTCGCCACGGTACTTGGTCCCGGCCAGCAGAGCACCCAGGTCAAGTGAGTAGACGACGCTGTTGGCCAGCAGGTCTGGCACCTGGTTATCAACGATGCGCTTGGCCAGGCCTTCGGCAATCGCGGTTTTACCCACGCCTGCCTCGCCGACCAGCAGCGGGTTGTTCTTGCGACGACGCGCCAGAATCTGCGCAACACGCTCAACTTCCAGCTCACGGCCAACCAGCGGATCGATACGACCCTGGCGTGCAAGCTCGTTGAGGTTGCTGGCATAGGCATCCAGAGGATTGCTTGAAGAAGAAGACTCACCGCCCTCGTCGTCCTGCATATCTTGCTCACCTTCAGAGTGATCGCCATGCCCCGGCACTTTGGAAATGCCATGAGCGATGTAGTTGACGACATCAATGCGCGCAACGCTCTGCTGTTTCAGCAGGAATACCGCCTGACTCTCTTGCTCACTGAAAATGGCAACCAGCACGTTGGCGCCGGTCACTTCGCGCTTGCCCGAGCTCTGTACATGAAACACAGCACGTTGCAGGACACGCTGGAAGCCCAGGGTGGGTTGGGTCTCGCGATCCTCGTCATGCACGGGGATCAACGGCGTGGTGGAGTCGATGAACTCCTGCAGGTCATGCTTGAGTTTGTCGAGGTTTGCGCCGCAGGCACGCAAAACGGTGGCGGCAGCCTCATTGTCCAATAGGGCCAGCAGGAGGTGCTCGACGGTCATGAATTCATGACGCTTCGAACGGGCCTCCTTGAAGGCAAGATTGAGGGTGACTTCGAGCTCGCGGTTTAACATAGCTTCACCTCATACCCAAGTGGTCGGCGATTAACCGTCCTTCTCGATTTCACAGAGTAGCGGATGCTGGCTTTCCCTGGCGTATTGGTTGACCTGCATGGCCTTGGTCTCGGCGATGTCGCGGGTAAACACTCCACATACTGCCCGTCCTTCTGTGTGGACGGCCAGCATGACCTTGGTCGCCAGCTCGCGATTCAGGTTAAAAAACACCTCGAGCACTTCGACGACGAAATCCATCGGTGTGTAGTCATCATTGAACAAAACCACCTTGTACATCGGCGGCGCCTGTAGAGCAGGCTTCGCCTCCTGAACAGCAATGCCTGCGGAATCGTCGTCGTGTTCCTCCGGATGATCGTTTTGGAGAGTCGGGCGATCCTGATTGAATGTTAGTCGAATCTGGCTGATTGCATGCATGGAAAGAAAGGTTCGTCAGTTGTGCAAATACAGTGGTGGGGGCGGCTCTCAACGATTTCAACTCCGACTGCCCAGTCACCTTGACTATCGGAAAATCGGTGTTACAACCAATAGAGCCCACAGTGGGTAAAAAAGGTCCGCGGAGTCAATCTTATTTATCAGGACTGACTGCGGATGAACTGGATGATACTCCAGTGATGGAGTCTGTTGCAGAGGGATATGAACATGGCAGTCGGCAAGGTCAAGTGGTTCAACAATGCCAAGGGGTATGGCTTCATCAATGAGGAAGGCAAGACGGAAGATCTGTTTGCCCACTACTCGGCGATCACAATGGAAGGCTATAAAACCCTGAAGGCAGGGCAAGCCGTGAGCTTCGACATTATCCAGGGCCCCAAGGGGCTGCACGCAGTCGAAATCAAGGATGCGCTGGCCCGTGCCACCCCTACCGTCACAACGCCGCATCAAGAGACGGTATCGAGCTGACACCACTTATCATCCAGTCATAAAAAAACCGCCGAACTCGATGAGTCGGCGGTTTTTATCTTTCCTGAGTTCGCTTACATGTGCGAAATCAGCGCATCACCAAAGCCGGAAGACGATACCAGCTTCGCGCCGTCCATCAGACGCTCGAAGTCATAGGTCACGGTCTTGGCCGAAATCGCACCGTTGGTGCCCTTGATGATCAGGTCAGCCGCTTCGGTCCAGCCCATGTGACGCAACATCATCTCGGCGGACAGGATCAGCGAACCCGGATTGACCTGGTCCTTGCCGGCGTACTTGGGCGCGGTACCGTGGGTTGCCTCGAACATCGCGATGGTGTCGGACAGGTTCGCCCCCGGCGCGATACCAATACCGCCCACTTCCGCCGCCAGGGCGTCGGAGAGGTAGTCGCCGTTCAGGTTCAGGGTCGCGATCACATCGTATTCGGCCGGGCGCAGCAGGATCTGCTGGAGCATGGCGTCGGCGATGGCATCCTTGACGATGACGTTCTTGCCGGTTTTCGGGTTCTTGAACTGCATCCACGGACCGCCGTCGAGCAGGGTCGCACCGAACTCTTCAGCCGCCACTTCGTAGGCCCATTCCTTGAAGGCACCTTCGGTGAACTTCATGATGTTGCCTTTGTGCACGATGGTCAGCGAGTCGCGATCGTTGTCGACCACATATTGCAGGGCCTTGCGCGCCAGGCGCTTGGTACCTTGCAAGGACACCGGCTTGATGCCGATACCGCAGTTTTCGTCGAAACGGATCTTGGTGACGCCCATTTCATCTTTAAGGAACTTGATGACCTTGGTCGCTTCCGGCGAGCCGGCTTTCCACTCGATACCGGCGTAGATGTCTTCCGAGTTCTCACGGAAAATCGTCATGTCGACGTCGCCTGGTTTTTTCACCGGGCTGGGCACGCCTTCGAACCAGCGCACCGGGCGCAGGCACACATAAAGGTCGAGTTGCTGACGCAGGGCCACGTTCAGCGAACGGATGCCGCCGCCGACCGGGGTGGTCAGGGGGCCCTTGATGGAAACCACGTAATCCTTGACTGCGTCCAGGGTTTCCTGGGGTAGCCAGGTGTCCTGATCGTAAACCTGAGTCGCTTTCTCCCCGGCGTAGACTTCCATCCAGGAAATTTTGCGCTCGCCGCCGTAAGCCTTCTTCACAGCAGCATCGACAACCTTGATCATGACCGGGCTGATATCAACACCGATGCCGTCACCTTCAATGAAGGGGATGATCGGGTTGTTAGGAACATTGAGAGAATGGTCCGCGTTGACGGTGATTTTGTCGCCGACGGCTGGAACCTGAATCTTCTTGTATCCCATGCTGAACTCCATTGTTTGATTAAACATCTGGCCTCGTTCGAGCGTACCCCAGTTAAATCGGCGCGCAAACCCTCTGTTCCGCCCATCTGCCGCAAAGCCGCGCAGTTCGTGTTCTACAAGCCTGAAAGCAAA
The DNA here is from genome assembly GCF_029955235.1 of Pseudomonas fungipugnans. NCBI lineage: Bacteria > Pseudomonadati > Pseudomonadota > Gammaproteobacteria > Pseudomonadales > Pseudomonadaceae > Pseudomonas > Pseudomonas fungipugnans. The sequence goes on along the minus strand of NZ_JARBWL010000002.1, from coordinate 2,654,016 downwards.
GGGAAAAGCGCCAAACTCAAGCACGGCGAATGACTCTACGCCCGGTACGGCCCTGCGACCTTTAGACCAATGGACGAGAATCGTTGCATATGAACCATCGGCAGATTGCCAGCTACCTATGTATAATGCCGCCGCTGACCACAGGGTCACACAGGCCGACCTCTCTATTACGAGACTTTCCAGCCGACAGGTCAGACTGTTATCGCAGCCCGACCGCTTGACGCTCTACTGATGCACCCAACATCACCGCGAAGAAACCTCGACATTCGGTTCATGGACGACTTTGAACGAACGCGCTTACCCGGCGCCCCTCGAGTTTCTGCGCACGCTTTAGCAAAGAAGAGAGAGTTAATCCGAATATGCCCACCCGCTCGAAGATCATCTATACCTTCACCGACGAAGCCCCAGCCCTCGCCACCTATTCACTGTTGCCTATCGTAGAGGCCTTCACCGCCTCCGCTGATATCGCCGTGGAAACCCGCGATATCTCTCTTGCAGGGCGCATTCTGGCCAGCTTCCCCGAGCAATTGGGTGACAAAGCCGTAGCCGACCACCTCGCCGAACTGGGCGACCTGGCCGTTACGCCTGAAGCCAACATCATCAAGCTGCCGAACATCAGCGCTTCGGTTCCACAACTGCAGGCTGCGATCAAAGAGCTGCAAGCCCAGGGCTTCGCGCTGCCGGACTACCCGGAAACCGTGACCACCGAAGCGGATAAAGAAGCCAAGTCGCGTTACGACAAAATCAAGGGCAGCGCCGTGAACCCGGTTCTGCGCGAAGGCAACTCCGATCGTCGCGCACCGTTGTCGGTCAAGAACTATGCGCGCAAGCACCCGCACAAAATGGGCGCCTGGGCTGCAGACTCCAAGTCCCACGTCGCACACATGAGCACCGGCGATTTCTACGGCAGCGAAAAAGCAGCCCTGATCGACGCCGCTGACGCTGTCAAAATCGAACTGATCGCTCAAGACGGCACCACCACCGTCCTGAAAGAAAAGACCACCGTGCAAGCCGGTGAGATCCTCGATTGCGCCGTACTGAGCAAAAACGCCCTGCGCAGCTTCATCGCTGCCGAGATCGAAGACGCCAAGGCCAAGGGCGTGCTGCTGTCGGTTCACCTCAAAGCCACCATGATGAAGGTCTCCGACCCGATCATGTTCGGCCAGATTGTTGCCGAGTTCTATAAAGATGCACTGGCCAAGCACGCTGACGTGCTGGCGCAGATCGGCTTCAACCTGAACAACGGCATCGGCGACCTGTACGCTCGCATCAAGGCTTTGCCTGCCGAACAGCAAGCCCAGATCGAAGCGGACATCCAGGCGGTCTACGCCGTTCGTCCGTCGTTGGCGATGGTCAACTCCGACAAAGGCATCACCAACCTGCACGTACCGAGCGACGTGATCGTCGACGCCTCGATGCCGGCGATGATCCGTGACTCCGGCAAAATGTGGGGCACTGACGGTCAGTTGCACGACACCAAGGCGGTGATCCCGGATCGCTGCTACGCCACCATCTACCAGGCGGTGATCGAAGACTGCAAGGTAAACGGCGCTTTCGATCCGACCACCATGGGCAGCGTGCCAAACGTTGGCCTGATGGCGAAAAAAGCCGAAGAGTACGGCTCGCACGACAAGACGTTCCAGATCAAGGCCAACGGTGTCGTTCGCGTCACCGACAGCAAAGGCGCCCTGCTGCTGGAACAGTCGGTTGAAGCCGGCGACATCTTCCGCATGTGCCAGACCAAAGACGCGCCGATCCAGGACTGGGTCAAACTGGCCGTCAACCGCGCTCGTGCCAGCGCGACTCCAGCGATTTTCTGGCTGGACCCGATGCGCGCCCATGACGGCGTGGTGATCGAGAAAGTTCAGGCTTACCTGAAGGATCACGACACGTCCGGCCTGGACATTCGCATCATGTCCCCGGTTGACGCCATGGCGTTCACCCTGGGCCGCACTCGTGAAGGCCTGGACACCATCTCGGTGACCGGCAACGTACTGCGCGACTACCTGACCGACCTGTTCCCGATCATGGAACTGGGCACCAGCGCCAAGATGCTGTCGATCGTGCCACTGATGAACGGCGGCGGCCTGTTCGAAACCGGCGCAGGCGGTTCGGCACCCAAGCACGTCCAACAGCTGCTGGAAGAAAACTTCCTGCGCTGGGATTCGCTGGGCGAGTTCCTGGCCCTGGCCGCTTCCCTTGAGCACCTGGGTGTGACGTACAACAACCCTAAAGCCCTGGTGCTGGCCAAGACCCTGGATCAGGCCACCGGCCAGTTCCTGGACAACAACAAGTCGCCATCGCGCAAAGTCGGCAACATCGACAACCGCGGCAGCCACTTCTACCTGGCGCTGTACTGGGCTCAGGCCCTGGCCGCCCAGACCGAAGACGCTGCATTGCAGGCGCAGTTCGGCCAGCTGGCCAAGACCCTGGCCGAGAACGAAGCGACCATCGTCGCCGAACTCAACGCCGTTCAAGGCAAGCCAGTGGACATCGGCGGTTACTACCACGCCAATGCCGAGCTGATCAGCAAGGCCATGCGCCCGAGCAACACCTTCAACGCGGCGATTGCTGCGCTGGTTTAAGGTTGTAAGGGAACATCACAAACCCCGGCCCTGTGCCGGGGTTTGTGTTTTCGGGCTAACTGAAAGAGTGAACCTGCTCGCCAGGGCGTGAGCCCGAACGCTGGATCTCCTGACCCAACAGCCCGCTCAGCTGTAACGCATTGCCCAGCGCAAACCCGCTGGCGGTGTTGTCAAAAATGCACCACGCCTCAGCGCCTGCCTGCACCGCGCCGAGTATCTGCCCGGCCAAGGCCTGTAGTCGCAGCGCATCATAATCACTGTGATAAATCCGCGGTGAACCGTGCAATCGCCAATAGCGTATACCCGCCCAGCCACGCGGCACCTGGCCATCGGTCATAGGCGACGGGTCAGCTGCCACACGCCCGATTTTCTGCTCGACCAACAACGCCTCTGCCGCCCCCCAGCTTTCATGCCGGGGTTCGAGCACTACAGCGCCGGCATAACGCTCGCGCAACCCGATGAAAAAAGCCCTGGCGATCAGCGCGTCGTAAACCAGCGAGGGCGGTAGTTGTACCAACAGGCAGCCCAGCGTGTCGCCCAGCGCCGTGCATTGACCGAGGAACTCGTCGAGCAACCGCTCACAATCCTTCAACCGCTGAACATGCGTCAGCAGCCTGGGGGCCTTGACCGAGAATCGAAACCCCATCGGCACCGACTGCGCCCAGCGTGCATAGGTTTGCGGCTTATGGGGACGGTAGAACGAGCTGTTGATTTCAACCGCCGACAGCTGCGTCGCATAGCGCTGCAAATGCGTGCCGTGCTCGGGAAACAGCGGCCAGTGTTCACGGGGCAGGCTCCACCCGGCGCAGCCGATGTACAGCGGGCCCATCACCTAGGTTCCACCGCCGGTGCCTTCAATCGCCTTGGCAAAAGCAGCGCCCGCCTCGCGCACCAGCCCGCGCCATTCAACACCGTTGATCAACCCGGCACGCTCCATCTCATCGGCGGCTTTGAGCAGCTCATCGTACTGTTCCTCGCTGTCCATACGGATTTCGGGCTCGCGCAGCAGCTTGTACCAGGCCGCCAACGCTTGCTGCTTTTGATCGTCACTCATGGTCGGGCTCCGGCAGGTTATCTGGCTTGGAAGCGCTCAGATGAGCCGCCGTTCACAGCGTCCGACAAGTGGCGCTCTGACGTTGAATACCGCCAGGCTACGACTGCCAGCGCCCGGCAGGTTCGTTGATCCATCGGCCCGGCGTGACAGGTTCAAGGATTTGCCGGGCATTGAACATGCTTGCCAAATTGCCAAGGGAAATAACGTTTGAGCCTGGACCTGGTCATCCGCAACGTGGCGGGATTGCGTGCCACAAGGTCGGAATTCGGACAGTCAGAAAAGACGTCTGAAAGCAAATTGCGAAACAACGGAACTCCCGCGCATCTGCGCACCTCCTACACTTAGAGGTACTTCCTTTTTGCTTTACGCTGTTGGAGGACGCCGTCATGCGCCGCATGTTAGTCATTTCTTCTTTGCTTCTGTGTCTGCCCGCCGGGTCGGCCCTTGCCGTCAGTGGTGAGCACGTCGCGACCTCTGCGGGTGTTTCCGCATCCCTGTATTCGACCTTCAAGGATCACAAAATGGTGATTCCGGCCAGGGACGATGTGTCCGCGTTTGTCGCCAGCGATGGCGCGATTCGTGGCGTGTACATGGAGGCGGTACTGCAACAGATCCGCCAGGACAATCCCGGGCTCAACGCCAGCGATGCCGACCTGGCCAACGCCATCCTTGTACAGTACGAGGGGCCTGCCAGCCATTAAAGTGGCAGGTTGACCGAGGCAGGCGCGGTTTCAAGCCTGCCTCGGGTTGGCGCTCGAACGCTATGGGCAAATCCGCTCAGGGACCACTATGATGGGGTCCATGACGACCATTGCCTCACTGCGCTCACCCTGCCCGCCCGGCGCCTGCAATTGCGGGCGCGACCCGCTGCTGGAAACACCCGGTGCGGATGTGCGCATCCTTTTGCTTACGCGTCAGGAAGAAAAGCGCCTGCTGGATCGCCTGGAAAACCTGCAAAGCCTGGCTGATCTTGAGCGCCTCCAGCAGCGCATGCATGAGCAGTTGGGCATTCGGGTGGAGCTGGTCCCAAGCTTCAATGAAGTGCGGACCATGCGCGGTATTGCCATCACTATTGAAGAACGGCCGGGGTTGTGTCGCAAGACTCGGGCGTCGATTCCTGCAGCGATTCGTCGGGGGCTGGAGAAGCGGCCGGAGATTGCTTATGCGCTGCTTAATGCCAATGATTTGTTGAGGGATGCCTGAGTTGTGGATGTGAGCGTTTGCCGGGGACGGGGGTTTGCCTGGCAGAGGGAGGCTGGATGTGCTGGCCTCTTCGCGGGCAAGCCCGCTCCCACAGTGATTGGTGTCTATCTCGGATTTAGTAACCACCACTGATCTACTGTGGGAGCGAGCCTGCTCGCGAAGGCAATCTGTCTGTCAATACAGCCACCACCCTTGAGTGAACTAAGCCGCCCCACCCTTCACCTGCTGCTCCAGATGCACCTGCAACTCAGGATCAATCTTCAACGCCGCCGCCAGTTCATCCAGGTAATTGCGTTCGGCATCCTGCTGATCGTCCACCACCATCACACTGGCCAGATACATTTGCGCCGCGATCGCCGGGTCGGTGGCCAACTTCGCTACCTCAGTGGCATCCAGCGGGCGGGCGACTTCGTCGTTGATCCACTGTTGCAATTGTGGATCGTCGGTGTAGCGACCGATCTCGGCGCTGATCATCTGCTGCTCTTTATCATCGATATGACCGTCGGCCTTGGCGGCGGCGATCAATGCGCATAACACGGCGCGGCTGTGTTCCTCGATTTCCGGGCCGGCCAACAGGTTTGCCGTTCGCGGGGCTTCTTGCGGGGCTTGAGCCTGGTTGCGCTGCCAGGTCTGGTACGCCTGCAATGCCATCATCCCGAGAGACGCCAGCGCCGCATAGTTGGTGCCACCGGTAGAACGGGTCTGAGGGGCGCCGCCCAAGGCTGAACCGCCGCCCAGCAAACCGCCGAGCAACCCTCCCAGCCCGCCGCCGCCCGCACTGGCGGCGGCGCCACTGCCACCACCCAACAGGCCGCCAAGCAATCCACCAAGACCACCCGGCGCCGATGCGCCGCCCTGTTGTGCCGTCGATCCCTGGCCGCCCCGCAGCAGTTGTTCGAGCAAATCGCTGGTATTCATGACGTCGTCCTCGTTATCAGGCGTGACATTGCGTCAGGCAACAATAGTTCTCACCGGCCATTGCGCCAGCACCGTCCGGCTGCTGCGGTTGGGGCATAGGGGCTCGCTGCTGACAGAAACTGACAGCGCCTTCTTTTATGCTGCCTGGATCATTTGCGGAGCAGCCCCATGATCACACCTCGCTACATTTTGCTTTTCGTCGAAGACCCGGCTCTCAGCGCCCGGTTTTATGAATTCCTGTTGGACCTTGCCCCGCTCGAACAATCGCCGACTTTCGCCCTGTTTGTCCTCGAAGACGGCTACAAATTGGGGCTCTGGTCACGGCACTCCGCCAAGCCTGCCGTGAGTGTTACCGGCGGCGGCATGGAACTGGCGTTTGCGGTGGACTCTGGCGAAGAAGTGGACGCGCTGTACCGCAAATGGTCCAGCCTGGGCCTGAGCTTCGTGCAAACGCCAACGGAGCTGGATTTCGGTCGCACCTTCGTCGCCCTTGACCCGGATGACCATCGGCTGCGAGTGTTCTTCCCTCGCTAATCAGGATCAATGAACCCATGGACCCGCTACAGATTGTCATCAGCGACGTCATCGAACCTTCAGTCAGCCAGGTCATCAGCGCCGGGCTCAGCGCCTTCAATGATCAGGTCACGGGGATCAACGATCGCCAAGCCCTGGCGGTGACCGTTCAGGACCCTGCCAGTGGACAAGTGCTCGGCGGCATTACCGGACGCAATTTTCTTGGGCTATTGTTTCTGGAGCTGTTTTATTTGCCCGACTCCCTGCGCGGGTCGGGGCTGGGTTCCAGGCTTTTGAAAGCGTATGAGGACGAAGGCCGTCGCCGGGGTTGCACGTCGGCGGTGCTTTACACCTTGAGTTTTCAGGCCCCGGGGTTCTATGAAAAAAACGGCTGGCAGCGATTCGGCGAAATCCCCTGCATCCCTGAGGGCTCCAGCCGGGTGTTCATGAGCAAGGCGTTGTAACGGGCTGCCGAACCAATACACATGCATGGTGAACCTTAGTTGCCGATTCCCGGTCGATACCTGCACCCCGACCCGGTTTGCCGACAGCCTTTGAAAGGCTGATGACTGGCTTGCTTCATCTTCTGGAGAACGCCCCCGTGATTTCGACCTTACACATTGCCAGACTCAAAGCCTGGGGCGCCCATGGTTTTACCGCCACCGGCGTCGTCACCGCCTTCCTCGCCACCCTGGCCCTGCTGGAAAACCAGCCCACTCATTGCCTGTTGTGGCTGGGCGTGGCGCTGATCGTCGATGGCCTCGACGGCGCGCTGGCGCGCAAGGTCAATGTGCAATCGGTGCTGCCGAGCTTCGACGGCTCGATCCTCGACCTGGTCATCGACTACCTGACCTACGTGTTCATCCCCGCGCTGTTCATCTACCGCTATATCCCGCTGCCGGACTACACCCTGCTGCTGACCGTGTCGCTGATTCTGGTGTCGTCGCTGTTCTGCTTCTGCAACGTCAACATGAAAAGCAAAGACAACTACTTCCAGGGCTTCCCCGCTGCCTGGAACGTCGTCGCGTTATGCCTGTACATCATCGCGCCCTCGCCGTGGATCACCCTGCTCACCGTCATCGGCCTGGCGCTGCTGACCGTGACCCGCATGAAATTCCTCCACCCGTTCCGCGTCCGCCGCTTCATGCCGATCAACATCGCCGTCACCGCCATCTGGCTGCTGTGCAGCCTGTCACTGGTGATCAACCACCCAGTGATCAATCCGCTGGTGATGGGGTTGTGGTTGCTGATGTCGGCCTACTTTCTGGGGATCTGCATCTGGAGGACTGGGCTGGAATGGTTTGAGGGTTCGTCGAGATAATCCAGTCGCTCTCCATTCCCTGTGGGAGCGAGCCTGCTCGCGATGACTGCGTGTCAGGCGAGATATTCTTGGCTGAAAGCTCGATCCCGCTGGGATCGCATTTGACCGACCAGCATTTATTCATGGCACAGCGGAGCGTGATGCATGCTTGATCGCCTTCTCCTCGAACAACTCGACCACCTCCAGCTATTGATGGCCGAACAACCGTTCGCAGTCCTGACCGGCGCCGGTATCAGCACCCCGTCAGGCATCCCGGATTACCGCGATAAAGCAGGTGTGCGCCGGGGTCGGCAACCGATGATGTATCAGGAGTTCCTTGCCTCCCACGAGGCCCGGCGCCGTTACTGGGCTCGGGCGATGCTCGGCTGGCCACGGGTGCGCCAGGCGCGGCCGAATGTGGCGCATGAGGCGTTGGCCAGTCTGCAAGGCGCGCAGAAGATCAGCGGTTTGATGACCCAGAATGTCGACACACTGCATGATCAGGCAGGCAGTCAGGATGTGATCGAACTGCATGGCAGCCTGCACCGGGTGCTGTGCCTTGATTGTTGCCAGCGCAGCGAGCGCGATGCGATGCAGCAGTTGATGGAGGCACAGAATCCCTACCTCGCCGGCGTCGATGCGGTGCAGGCACCGGATGGCGATACTCTGCTCGACCCGGCGTTCGAGGCGCGATTTCAGGTGCCGCATTGCCCGCATTGCGCGGGTGAGCGGATGAAGCCGGACGTGGTGTTTTTTGGCGAGAACGTGGCGCAGCCTACTGCTGCCAAAGCCATGGAGCTGGTTGGGAATTCAGCCGGGCTGCTGGTGGTCGGGTCTTCGTTGATGGCGTATTCGGCATTTCGGTTGTGCAAGGCGATGCAGGATCAGGGCAAACCGGTGATCGCGATCAATCTGGGCCAGACGCGGGCGGATGAGCTGCTGGAGATGAAGATTGAGGGTTCTTGCGAGTTGTTGCTGCCACTGTTGGCCCAACAACTGGCCATCTGACGAACCAAATCCTGTGGGAGCGGGCTTGCTCGCGATGGGGGCAGTACATTCAACATTGTCTTTGACTGACACACCGCCATCGCGAGCAAGCTCGCTCCCACAGGTTACGGTGATCATGACCCAGTCATGCGCGCTCCAAGGTTTTCTTCCTTGAGAATATCGAACAACGCCTGCGCCGCCGCCGACAACTCATGCCCCGGTTTGGTCAGCACGCCAATCGCCCGCTCCACCACCGGGTCACGCAGGGTGATGCAATGCGCGCCCAGTTCGCGCATCTGCCCGGCGCACAGGGCCGGTACAGCGCTCACCCCCAGGCCACTGGCAACCATTCGCCCGACTGTCGCCAACTGATGGCTTTCAAACTCCACCGGCAGTTTCATACCGCGCGACTGCAAGTGTTCTTCAAGCATCACCCGCACCGTGGACGGTCGTTGCAAGGTGATAAACGGCTGCTGCAACAGGGTTTGCCAGTCGATATCGTCAAGCCTGGCCAATGGCGAATCCTGCGGCACCACCGCAACAAAGCGGTCGATGTACAACGGTGTGAAGGCCAATGACGAACTGTGGGACGGCTCGAACGATACACCCAGCTCCACCTGCCGGTCGCGCACCATTTCCAGCACCTGTTCATTGATCACGTCGTTCACCGTGACATTGACCTTGGGATAACGCGCGCGAAACGTCTTGAGGATCGGCGGCAACAAATTGCCGGCAAACGATGGCATCGCCGCCAGCGTCACACGCCCGCGTTGCAGGGTGAAGCGCTGGCGCAGTTCATCCTCGGCGTTGTCCCAGTCGGCAATCAGCCGCCGAGCCAGGGGCAGCAGCGATTCACCTTCCGGGGTAAGCGCCACGTTTCGTGTGTTGCGACTGAACAAACGCCCACCCAAGCCTTCTTCGAGGGCCTTGATGGTCAGGCTCAGCGCCGATTGCGACAGGTGCAAGCGCTCGCAGGCGACGGCAAAGCTCAGACTCTGGGCCACGGCCAGAAAGGCACGGATCTGCTTGACGGTCATGCTTGCTGTGCTCCTACATGGGTGGATATTCGGTGGCTATTGGTGAGTTTTATCAATCAATCTTACCTAAAAAACAACTTAACAAATCAATCCTTCAGCGAGACACTTCTCTCCATTCGGCTAGCCAGCCGCCCACAAAGAATAAAAGAGGTGCATATGGCAGGTTTCGACAAGCGCGTGAGTTCCTACGAGGAAGCCCTGGCAGGCCTTGAAGACGGCATGACCGTGATCTCCGGTGGCTTCGGCCTGTGCGGGATTCCGGAAAACCTGATCGCGGAGATCAAGCGCAAAGGCACCCGCGAACTTACCGTGGTCTCCAACAACTGCGGCGTTGATGGCTTCGGCTTGGGCGTGTTGCTCGAAGACCGGCAGATCCGCAAAGTGGTCGCCTCGTACGTCGGCGAAAACGCCCTGTTCGAGAAGCAACTGCTCAGCGGCGAAATCGAAGTCGACCTGACTCCCCAAGGTACCCTCGCGGAAAAAATGCGCGCTGGCGGTGCCGGCATCCCCGCTTTCTTCACCGCGACCGGCGTCGGCACCCCGGTCGCCGACGGCAAGGAAGTGCGTGAATTCCATGGCCGCAAGTACCTGATGGAAGAGTCCATCACCGGTGACTTCGCCATCGTCAAAGGCTGGAAAGCCGACCACTTCGGCAACGTCATCTATCGCAACACCGCCCAGAACTTCAACCCGCTGGCCGCCACCGCCGGCAAGATCACCGTGGTCGAAGTCGAAGAAATCGTCGAACCCGGCGAACTGGACCCGGCGCAGATCCACACCCCTGGCATCTACGTCGACCGGGTCATTTGCGGCACGTTCGAGAAGCGCATCGAACAGCGCACCGTGCGTAAGTGATCCCCTGCCCCCGGACCGAATGAAGGAATAACAACAATGGCACTTTCCCGCGAACAAATGGCTCAGCGCGTCGCCCGCGAAATGCAGGACGGCTTCTACGTGAACCTCGGCATCGGCATCCCGACCCTGGTCGCCAACTACATACCCGAAGGCATGGAAGTCATGCTGCAATCGGAAAACGGCTTGCTCGGCATGGGCGCGTTCCCGACCGACGCCGAAGTCGACGCCGACATGATCAACGCCGGCAAGCAAACCGTGACCGCGCGCATCGGCGCCTCGATCTTCTCCTCCGCCGAATCCTTTGCAATGATTCGCGGCGGCCATATCGACCTGACCGTGCTCGGCGCGTTTGAAGTGGACGTCGAAGGCAACATCGCCTCCTGGATGATCCCCGGCAAACTGGTCAAGGGCATGGGTGGCGCGATGGACCTGGTGGCCGGTGCGGAAAACATCATCGTCACCATGACCCACGCCTCCAAGGACGGCGAGTCGAAACTGCTGTCGCGTTGCAGCCTGCCGCTGACCGGCGCCGGATGCATCAAGCGCGTGCTGACCGACCTCGCCTACCTGGAAATCGAAAATGGCGCGTTCATTCTCAAGGAGCGGGCACCGGGTGTCAGCGTTGAAGAGATCGTCGCCAAGACCGCCGGCAAGCTGATCGTGCCGGACCACGTACCGCAAATGCAGTTCGATGCGCAGTGAGGAATCAGTCCATGCAAGACGTCGTTATTGTTGCCGCCACCCGTACCGCCATTGGCAGTTTCCAGGGTTCGCTGGCGAACGTTTCTGCCGTTGACCTCGGTGCAGCGGTGATCCGCCAGTTGCTGGCGCAAACCGGGCTGGACCCGGCCCAGGTCGATGAAGTGATCATGGGCCAGGTGCTCACCGCCGGTGCCGGGCAGAACCCGGCGCGGCAGTCGGCAGTCAAGGCCGGCCTGCCGTTCACCGTGCCGGCCATGACCTTGAACAAGGTCTGCGGCTCGGGCCTCAAGGCGCTGCACCTGGCAACCCAGGCGATTCGCTGCGGCGACGCCGAGGTGATCATTGCCGGGGGCCAGGAAAACATGAGCCTGTCCAATTACGTGATGCCCGGCGCCCGCACCGGCTTGCGCATGGGGCACGCGCAAATCGTCGACACCATGATCAGCGACGGCCTGTGGGATGCGTTCAACGACTACCACATGGGCATCACCGCCGAGAACCTGGCCGAAAAATACAACCTGACCCGCGAACAGCAGGACGCCTTCGCCGCCGCCTCGCAACAGAAAGCCTCGGCGGCCATCGAGGCCGGGCGTTTTGTCGATGAAATCACGCCGATCCTGATCCCGCAGCGCAAGGGCGATCCGCTGTCCTTCGCCACCGATGAACAGCCTCGCGGCGACACCACGGCGGCTTCCCTGGGCAAACTGCGCGCTGCCTTCAAGAAAGACGGCAGCGTCACTGCCGGCAACGCTTCGTCGCTGAACGACGGCGCGGCGGCAGTGATTCTGATGAGCGCCGAGAAAGCCAAGGCCCTGGGCCTGCCGGTACTGGCGAGAATCGCTGCTTATGCCAACGCGGGCGTGGACCCGGCGATCATGGGCATCGGCCCGGTGTCGGCCACCCGCCGCTGCCTGGACAAGGCCGGCTGGTCCATCGAGCAACTGGACCTGATCGAAGCCAACGAAGCCTTCGCCGCGCAATCGCTGGCGGTGGCCAAAGACCTGGAATGGGACCTGGAAAAGGTCAACGTCAATGGCGGCGCAATTGCCCTGGGCCACCCGATCGGTGCGTCAGGTTGCCGGGTGCTGGTGACCTTGCTGCACGAAATGATCAAGCGCGATGCCAAGAAAGGTCTGGCGACCTTGTGCATTGGCGGTGGCCAGGGCGTGGCATTGGCCATCGAACGAGCTTAAGCGTTTAACAGCACGCACACGGATCCACGAAAATCCGGGCGCGGACTGGTAATACACCCGGTGCGATTAACCTTGCACCGGGTTTTTTATGCCCTGAAATGTGTGGTGGCCGGACCGGCCCCTTCGCGGGCAAGCCCGCTCCCACCGGGGATTGGAGTAATGCACAGATGGTGCATTCACTGAAGATCAACTGTGTGTGGGCTTGCCCGCGAAGGCGCCGGCCCAGCCACACACCACCCCCACCGGGGATTGGGCCAATGCACAGATGGTGCATTCACTGAAGATCAACTGTGGGAGCGGGCTTGCCCGCGAAGGCGCCGGCCCAGCCACACACCACCCCCCACCGGGGATTGGGCCAATGCACAGATGGTGCATTCACTGAAGATCAACTGTGGGAGCGGGCTTGCCCGCGAAGGCGCCGGCCCAGCCACACACCCCACCCACCGGGGATTGGAGTAATGCACAGATGGTGCATTCACTGAAGATCAACTGTGGGAGCGGGCTTGCCCGCGAAGGCGCCGGACCAGCCACACACCCCACCCACCGGGGATTGGAGTAATGCACAGATGGCGCATTCACTGAAGATCAACTGTGGGAGCGGGCTTGCCCGCGAAGGGGCCGGCCCAGCCACACACCACCCCCCACCGGGGATTGGGCCAATGCACAGATGTTGCATTCACTGAAGATCAACTGTGGGAGCGGGCTTGCCCGCGAAGGCGCCGGCCCAGCCACACACCACCCCCACCGGGGATTGGGCCAATGCACAGATGTTGCATTCACTGAAGATCAACTGTGGGAGCGGGCTTGCCCGCGAAGGCGCCGGCCCAGCCACACACCCCACCCACCGGGGATTGGAGTAATGCACAGATGGTGCATTCACTGAAGATCAACTGTGGGAGCGGGCTTGCCCGCGAAGGCGCCGGCCCGAACAACACACCTCTCGGATCAAACCACCCACTGCGCTATCAACCACGCATTCGCCCCACTGATCACCGCAAACAACCCCCACGCCAACACCCGCGTCGGCAGCCGATTGGCAAACGGTCCCATCAGCGTCTTATCGCTGGTCATCCGAATCAGCGGATACAACGCAAACGGCAGTTGCAGACTCAACACCACCTGACTCAGCACCAACAACTTGCCAATCGCGTTATCACCCATCAGCCACACGCCGATGAACGCCGGGATCAACGCCAGCCCACGGGTGATCAACCGCCGTTGCCAGCAAGGAATGCGCAAGTTCAGATAGCCCTCCATGATCACCTGGCCAGCGATGGTGCCGGTGAAGGTCGAGCTCTGTCCCGAGGCCAGCAACGCCACGCCAAACAACACGCTGGCCAGGGCGCCGCCCACCAGCGGGTCGAGCAGGTGATAGGCGTCCTGAATGTCCACCACATCGCTGTGACCGGTAGTGTGGAATGCGGCCGCCGCCAGAATCAGAATCGCCGCATTGACCAGCAACGCCAGCGCCAGTGAACCGATGGTGTCGATGCGCGCCAGTTTCACCGCATCCTGCTTGCCGGCCAGGTCCTGGCCGATCATCCGGGTCTGCACGATCGAGGTATGCAGGTACAGGTTATGCGGCATCACCGTGGCCCCGACAATACCGATGGCGATGTACAGCGGCGCGGTATCGCTGATCGCCGACAGCGACGGCACGAAGCCTCGGGCGACGTCTGGCCAGTACGGTTTGATCAGCACCAGCTCGATGAAGAAACACACGCCGATGGTCGCGACCAGGGCCAGCATGATCGCTTCGAGTCGGCGAAAACCACGGTTCTGCAAGGCCAGCACCAGCAACGTGTCAAACGCCGTCAGGGCGATGCCGAACGTCAGCGAACACCCCAGCAGCAGGTGGAATGCCAGCGCGCAACCGAGGACTTCGGCAAGGTCGGTGGCAATGATCGAAATCTCTGCCAGCACCCATTGGGTTCGGGCGGCGCGAGTGCTGTAGCGCTCGCGGGACAGTTGCGCCAGGTCCCGCCCGGTGGCGATGCCCAGCCGCGAACACAGGCACTGCACCACCATCCCCGCCAGACTCGCCAGCAACACCACGAACAGCAGGCTGTAACCGAATTTCGAACCGGCTTCGATGGCGGTGGCCCAGTTGCCGGGGTCCATGTAACCGATGGAAACCAGCAGGCCAGGGCCGGCGAAACGCAGCATCCGCTTGAAGAACGAGGCAGTTGGGTCGACGACCACGCTGCCGGCCACCTCGGGCGGACAAAACGGTGCGGTGGCGACTTTCGGCAAAAAACTGAATTTCACGCAAACATCCGGTAACAAGTTGGAAGGGGCAGCTTAAACGCTTCACTGGCCTGCGGGCTATACGCCGCCCTGTGTAGAAGCTGCCGGAGGCTGCTCCTGCACAGGGCGTGTTTGGGCTGTCATCGGGTCGTGCCCAGCAATTGTTCGCGCAACTCGGGGTTTCGGGTACGTGGATCCAGCCAGATATCGAAAAACGCCCGGGCGAACTGCGGGTCTTTCACTTCGTGTTGCAACTGCTGGCCGACAAAAAACCGTGCGCCCTGTCCCGGCAGGTAGACACCGGTAATCCGCGTGCCGTCCTGCACATCGACGAACGACTGCTGCATCTGTACTCGCCACCCGGCCAATTGCTCGGCGCTCACCGAAGCACCGGACAATCGCCTGATTTCATCGACGCTGGCTTTCACCAGATCATCGCGGGAAATCTCGCGCTTGTAGATCAGCTCCAGAGCAAACGGCTGATCCACCGACAGCGGCCGCGTCGTACTCCAGAGCCTGGCGTTGTAAACATCAAAACCGAAGACGCGAAACTCCCCGGCGCCGATGATTTGCGCATTGGGCAAGGCGTCTTGCCAGCTGGCCAGGGCTTGTGCCGCAAGCCATGCCAGCAGCCATAGACCGTGACGCAGTCGTGAGCGAGGGCTGTTCATGAAGATGTTTCACCGAGGGCTTTCTACAGGCTTATACGCAAACCGGCTTTTTGTACAACAAACAGCAGAATCAGATATTTTGTATACAACATTCAGAGATCCATGAAGCAATCCACAATCCACGGTGCTAATTTGTCGCCTTCTGCAGATCGGAGATGCATACGTGCTGGTGCTCAAACTGCTGGTGATTCCCGGTTTTCTGTTGCTGATTTCCCTGGCAGGCAAGCGCTGGGGGCCGAGCGTCGCCGGGTGGCTGTCGGGATTGCCGGTGGTGGTGGGGCCGATTCTGTTTTTCCTGGCGCTGGAACAAGGTCAGGTGTTTGCCGCACAGGCGGCGACCGCCGCGCTGTCGGCCATGTTCGCGATGATTGCCTTCTGTGTGAGCTACGCCCAAATGGCACAAAGGACCGCATGGCCTTGTGCGCTGGCGGTGTCGATGCTGGTGTGGGCCAGCATCGCCTTTGTGCTGTCGCTGATTCCGCCGTCACTGACCGTGTCGCTGATCGCCGCCGCCAGTGCCCTGCTCGCTGCGCCTTATCTGTTTCCGGCGGTGAAACCGATTGTCGCGGGCCCGGTGCCGAAATCCGACAGACTGATCCTGCGCATGCTGGCCGGCGCTCTCTTGACGTTAACCGTGACCTTGCTCGCCAGCACCGTGGGCGAACGCTGGAGCGGCTTGCTGGCGGTGTTCCCGGTATTGGGCAGCGTGATGGCGGTGTTCTCCCAGCAAACCCGTGGCCCGGCCTTTACGGCCGCCTTGTTGCGGGCCACCGCCACGGGCATGTACGCGTTTGCAGCGTTTTGCCTGGTGCTGACGCTGACGTTGCCAACGTTGGGGATGAGCGCGTTTGCCTGGAGCGTTGCGGTGTCGGTGGGGATGCTGGGGGTGACCCGAAAGCTGCTGGCGACAGCGGCAACTCAGATACAGCCACCCTCTGGCGCAACCATCAAGGATTAATGGCAGCACAACCCGTAGCAAGGGAGCTGGCTCGCGCCGGGTTGCGAAGCCACCTCGCGATGTTCACCGTCACTGCCAACCCTGTGAGTGCTGCGCGCTCAAGCCGGAGCAAAAGATTTTGTGTCCGGCTTACATTCCCTCGGCAACCCTATTCTTGACTGGCTGGCGCCCCGACCGTCGTGGGATGATCGCGGCCATAGCGCGATCATCACCGGAGAGTCCCATGTCATTGTTGAGTAAGAAAGCCGCTGTCCTGCTGCTGGCGGCGGTAGCCGGCCTGAGCGTATTGAATGCCCAGGCGGCCAAGGCCACCGACGCGCCGGCACAGAAGGTGTCGATGCTCGGCGGCAAGTTCAGCTTCACCCTGCCCAAGGGCTTCGTCGCCAACCCGCTGCCGCCCGGCCCGACCGGCGCTGTCGGTACCATGTACACCAACGAAACCACCAAAACGGTGTTGATCACCGCTGAAAACCGCCTGCCCGACGGCGCCACCGTCAAGGACAACGATGCAGCGTTTCTCGACGGTACGGTCAGCGATTTCGATGCGGCACAGCGCAAAGCGCTGCCGGACTTCAATAAACTGAGTGAGAAAAGCCTGACCCAGAAAGGCACTGGCCTGGGCCTGCGCCAGGTCGACAGTACCGCCACCCAGGGCGGCGGCCAGACCCTCAACACCACGCTGATGGCCGGTTCCGGCGATCACATGGCCGTGGTGCAAGTGATCTCCCGCCCAGACAACAAGACCGGCCACGACGCGCTGGTCAAACAGATCGTGGCCGGTAAATAAGCGTCAGGGATTGAGGCGCTGCAACCAGGCGTTGAGATCCTGAATCTCATCGGCACTGATGCTGTGGCCCAGCCCTTCATAGGCGTGGAACTGGGGCTTGAGTGACAGGCTTTGCAGAAGGCTGTCGGCATCGGTGCCGTCTTTGAGTGGCAAGCGCTTGTCGACGGTGCCGTGACCGATGAAGATTGCCAGTGACTGGCGTTTTTCATCGGGCTTCAATTCGGACTTGAGCACCGGCAGAATCCGCCCGCTCAGCGCCGCAATCCCGCACACTGCCTCGGGATGACGCAATCCCACTTCATAGGACATGATCGCGCCCTGGCTGAAACCCACCAGGTACACCTTGTTCGCCTCGGTGTGGTACTTCTTCGCCGCCTGGGCAATGAACGTCAACAGCAGCTTGCCGCTGGACTTCAGGTCATCGGTCTCACCGTTGTAAGGGCCTTCACCCTTCTTGCGAAACCACTGATAACTGCCCGGTTCCAGCGTCACCGGCGCCTGCACCGACAGGTAGGTGTAATTGGCCGGCAACTCGTCCTTGATACCAAACAGATCCTGCTCGTTGCTGCCGTAGCCGTGGAGGAAAATCACCAGCGGCTGATCGTTGGTGTCAGGGCTGGCCTGTTCCAGGTACTTGAGCGGCAAGTCGGTTTGCAACGAGGTTTGTGCGTGGGCGGCGGTAGACGCCAGCAGCATGAACAGGGCGAGATACTTGAGCATAAGCCTTCCTTCACTGGGGGCAGGATTGAGGGTTACCCTAACATCGTGAGGCACTTCTCGGCATTTTTGCCGTGGCTGATGCCCTCTTCGCAAGCAGGCTCGCGAAGAGGCCGGATGCCTCATCAAAATCTCCGATCAGTCGTTAACCAGCTTCCCAACCCGAATCGGATCACGTCCTGCCACTTTCGCCTGCCATATCCCCGGCTCGGTATAACGGCCGCGATCAATCGCAAACAGCACACCGCTGGTGCCGGCGCAGACGGTGCTGATGCGGTCGCTCAACGGATCGACCACTTCAAACAGCGCATCACCCTTCTCTACCCACTCACCGGAATCGCGCAGGAAACTGACCACCCCATGGTGTGGCGCGAACAGATACTCCGTGCCCTCGAACGGCATGCCTTCACAGCACTCGCTCGGCGCGGCCGGCCAGGTGCCGCTGATAAAACCCTGTTCAGCGAGGAAACCCAGAATCGCTTCGCAATTGGCCTGAGCCTGCTCGACACGGGTATCGCCCATGCTGCCCAGCTCCAGGGTGGTCGCCAGGTTCGCCGGCGGGATGGTGGCCTCGGGAAACGCGCTAGCCAGACGCAACCACGGCGACGAGCAGGATTCGTCAAACGAACTGCCGCCAGAATCTTCGCACAGCAAGGCCACACCGGCCTTCAAACGCGCAGCCAGCGACTGCCACCGGGGCCAGTGTTGCGGCAAGGCGTAGAGGTGAATCGCTGCGTCGAAGTCGCAGTGCAAGTCCAGGGTAATGTCAGCGTCGCAGGCGTGACGCAGCAACAGGCGGTGCATGGCTTGCAGTTGCGAAGCCGGGGCCGGCAGAGCGTCAAGGACCTGGCCCATGGTTTTGCGGATCAAGGCAATGTTGGCCTCGGCGTCAGCTCCCAACTGCGCACCGATCAGCTGCGCCACCGGGGTGCTGAGTTCGACAAACGAGCGGTTGAAGTTCTTGCCGCTGCCCAGCTCGAAACGGCCCATGTGGGCGCTTTGCAGATGTTGGTCCAGACCAATCGGGTTGGCCACCGGCACCAGCTCGATGACGCCTTGCAACTGGCCTTGGGCTTCGAGTTCGGCCAGGCGTTTCTTCAGTTCCCAGGCCGTGCGCATGCCCGGCAATTCATCAGCGTGCAGGCTGGCCTGGATATAGACCTTGCGCGCACCGGCGCCAAAACGAAACACACTGAGGGTGCGCTCGGTGCCCAGGTGGCTCCAGGGCAGTGGGTAGTCAATGCGTTGCATGGGGGAACTCCTGCATGACAGAACGGCAAAATCACCTGTGGGTTTTTCGTCTGGGTGGAATGAGAGCATAAAAAAAGTGGCCACCGCGTCAACGGTAGCCACTTTTTTTGGCCGGCGGATTACTCGCCGTATACGTCAAACTTGAAGTACTTGTCTTGCACTTGCTTGTACTTGCCGTTGGCGCGAATTTCGGTGATCGCGGTGTTGAATTTGTCGGCCAGGGCGGTATCGCCCTTGCGTACGGCAATGCCGGCGCCGCCACCGAAGTACTTCGGATCGTTGTACTCAGGGCCTACGAAAGCAAAGCCTTTACCGGCGTCGGTTTTCAGGAAACCGTCGTCCAGGTTGACCGAGTCGGCCAGCAGCGCGTCAATGCGGCCCGAGACCATGTCCAGGTTGGCTTCCTGCTGGGAGCCGTAACGCACCAGCTGGATACCGGCCGGCACCAGCACTTCGGTGGCGAAGCGGTCGTGGGTACTGGCACGCAGCACGCCGACTTTCTTGCCCTTGAGGTCGGTCAGCGGGTCTTTGACGTCGGAGCCTTCCTTCATCACGAAGCGCGCCGGGGTGTGGTAGTACTTGATGGTGAAATCGACGTTTTTCTTGCGATCATCGGTGATGGTCATGGACGACAGGATGGCGTCGATCTTCTTCACTTTCAGCGCCGGAATCAGGCCGTCGAACTCTTGTTCAACCCAGGTGCACTTGACTTTCATCTGCTCGCACAGCGCGTCGCCGATGTCCACGTCGAAACCGGTGAGTTTGCCGTCGGGGGTTTTCATCGAGAATGGCGGGTAACCGGCTTCGATACCGATGCGGATCGGCTTGGCGTCATCGGCCACGGCGGTCAGGGACAACATCGACAGTGCCAGGGCACCAAACATCACTAGCTTCTTCATTTATTACTCCTGTGTGCGGAGGCTTTTATTGGCAGCTTTCGATTGTCAGCGTTCGGTCGGCAGCTTTTGGCTTGGGAAAACCGAAGTGGCCGGCAGTCTAGAGCGGCTTCAAACGGGCAAATTGTGTATAAGCGACAAATACTTATAAAAAAGTAGCGAACCGTTTCGCCCCCCTTGAAGCGTGCGCCAAGGTGGTGCAAAGGCTGTAGGACAAGTCCTTTTTTCAGGCAAAAACTGCAAGAGACTTCTGATGCCCACATTGAATCTGATCCAGCATCACCCCGCCGAAGGGCCTGGCGCGATTGCCGAATGGGCCGCTTCCCGAGGCGTTGTGCTGAACGTCCATCGCGCCGACCTCGGCCATTTGCCTGCGGCAAGTGGTGAGCCGGTGATCATGCTGGGCGGGCCGTATGAGTCCAACGCCGGGCCGGCCTGGCTGGAGGCGGAGCGCCAGTGGCTGGCGGCCAGTCTGAATCAGGGTGCGGCAGTATTTGCCATTTGTCTGGGGGCACAACTTCTGGCATTGAGCCTGGGCGGGAATGTGCGGCGCATGGCCGTGCCTGAAACCGGCTGGACCACGGTGACGTTCACTGATGGGCAAGTTCTGAAAGTGCTGGAGTGGCATGAGGACGCCATCGACCTGCCGCCCGGTGCGGTGTTATTGGCCAGCAGTGACGGCTGTGAGCAACAGATGTATCGGGTCGGGGGGGCGCGGATCGGCTTGCAGTTTCATCCTGAGTGGAATGCGCAATCGGTGGTGACGCTTAACCAGCATTTTGCCGAGGAGTCGCCGCTGCCAAGGGATCAGGACGACGGTGCCGGTCATGCTGCGGTGTTCGAGTGGTTGCGGGGGACGCTGGATGGGTGGTGGGCGCAGGTCTAGAGCAGGATCAAAAGATCGCAGGCGGCGCCAGCTCCTACAGGGGGCTGGTGGCAGCCTGCGATTTTTTTGGTGATTTCAGCATTCGCAACCGATGGCGGTATTGGCCGTCCGGGCCACTGCAACACTTAACTCGAATCCCTCATCCAGCCAACCGGTCACCCCGCCGATCATCTCCTTGACCGGGTAACCCAGCACCGCCAGTTTCACCGCCGCCTTGTTCGCGCCATTGCAGTGCGGCCCGGCGCAATAGACCACGAACAAGGTGGTTTTCGGGTAGGCCGCCAACGTCTCTGCCGTGATCAAACGCCCCGGCATATTGAGTGCTCCGGGCACATGGCCGCGCTCAAAGGCCAATGGGCCACGCACGTCCAGCAACACAAAATCCACTTCACCGGCCTCATAACTGCCGTGGACGTCGGAACAGTCGGTTTCGAATGTCAGCCGATTGCTGAAGTGCACCAGGGCAATCGCGGACGGGGCGGCAGGAATTTCGCAAACCAGGCTGGTCATGGGCCTTGCTCCAGAGTGTCGGTGGGTATGAACAGACTTTATCGAGCCATCACTTGCCGCTACAGTGGCGCACAAGACACTCATCGGGAGTTTTCCGCCAAATGCAGCCTACCCCTGGCCTGGTCGCGATTCTGGCCTACGACGGTCTTTGCACGTTCGAGTTCGGCATCGCCGTGGAGATTTTCGGCCTGGCACGGCCGGAATTCGACTTCCCCTGGTACGAGCACCGGATTGTCGCTGTGGATCAGGGCCCGATGCGCGCCATGGGTGGCATTCAGGTGCTGGCCGACGGTGGCATGGAACTGCTCGACAGCGCCCGGACCATCATCGTCCCCGGCTGGCGTGATCGCAGCGCACCGGTGCCTGAAGCGTTACTCCACGCCCTGCGCCAGGCCCACGCCCGAGGCGCACGGTTGCTGTCGATCTGTTCCGGGGTCTTTGTGCTGGCGGCCAGCGGCTTGCTGGACGGCCACCGCGCCACCACCCATTGGCGCTACAGCACTGAACTGGCCGAGCGCTTCTCGAACATCGCGGTGGACCCGGACGTGCTCTATGTCGATGCGGGCCAGTTGATCACCTCGGCTGGCAGCGCTGCTGGCATCGATGCCTGCCTGCATCTGGTGGCACGGGATTTCGGTACTCAGGTGGCTAACTCGGTGGCACAGCGATTGGTCATGGCACCGCAGCGCAGCGGCGGCCAGGCACAGTTCATTCCCGCGCCCGTCAGCCCGACGCCGCGCAGCGATCTGTCGCGTGTCATGCAATGGGCGCGGGAGCGCTTGCACCAGCCGCTGGAGGTGCGTGACCTGGCCAGTGAAGCGGCGATGAGCGAACGCACGTTTTTGCGCCGTTTCACCGAAGCCTGCGGGCAATCGCCCAAGACCTGGCTGCAACATCAACGGCTGGCCCGGGCGCGGGAACTGCTGGAGAGCACCCGCCACAATACCGAGCAGATAGCCGAACGCTGCGGTTATAGGTCGGTGGAAAGTTTCCGCGTGGCGTTTCGTGGGATGGTCGGAGTGCCGCCGTCGGTGTATCGGGAGCGGTTTGGGGGTGGGATCAAAGCTGATTTTTGAGGTGTGTTTGAGGGCCTCTTCGCGAGCAGGCTCGCTCCCACAGGGGGGCTGTGTCGTTCACAAATCCAATGTGGGCGCGAGCCTGCTCGCGAAGGGGCCGGCCCTGACAACACAACTTCAAGGCCTACGCAGCAGATAAGTATCCATGATCCACCCATTCGCCACTCGCGCCGCCTGGCGCACCCGTTCAATCTCATCCGCCACGTCTTCAAGCTTGCCGCTGATCAGAATCTCGTCGGGGGTGCCCAGATAAGCGCCCCAGTAAATCTGCGTCTGCTTATCCGCCACCTGCTGGTAGGCATCTTGCGCATCGAGCATCACCACCACACTGTCGGCATCGCTCACCTGCCCCGCCGCCAGGCGCCGGCCGGTGGTGATTTCCACCGAGCGGCCAATCTGGTTCAGCGCCACTTTGTGCTGCGCTGCCAACGCCTGGACGCTGGTAATGCCGGGAATTACCTCGAATTCGAACGCGCAACGGCCTGACGCCAGAATCGCCCGCAAGATACGAATCGTGCTGTCGTACAACGCCGGGTCGCCCCACACCAGGAAACCGCCGCACTGGCCGTCAGTCATTTCCTCGTTGATCAGGCGTTCGAAGGCCTGCTGCTTGGCCAGGTTGAGATCTTCGACGCTGGTGGCATAGTCCACGTCGCCACGCTCGCGCTCAGGGCTGTGGGCCTCGACGAAGCGGTAGGCGTGATCGGTAATGTAGCGCTCGCAGATCTCGCGCCGCAGCTCGATCAGCTTGTCCTTGCTCTGGCCTTTGTCCATGAGGAAAAACACGTCAGCGCGGTTCAGCGCCTTCACCGCCTGCATCGTGATGTAGTCCGGATTACCGGCACCGATGCCGATGACCAGCAGTGTTTTCATCAAAAAACTCCTTCAGCGTCCAAGGCCGTCAAACGCAACCGCCAACGTCCAAAATAGCGCAGTTCGACAGCGGACAAGGGTTCGACATCGATCAGGTTGAACGCCGCGCCCTGCAGCACCTGGGTCAACGCTGCTCGCACAACAAAGGGGTGGGTGATCGCGACCACATGGCCCGACGTCGCCTCCAACGTCTTCAGCCAGGCGGCTACTCGCTCGCCAAGCTGCCTCACCGACTCGCCGCCGTGTGGGGCGGCCAGGGGGTCTTCAAGCCAGGCCGCCAGGGCCTCGGGATGGTTTTTTTTGCAGATCGCCGATCCGCACGCCCTTCCAACGACCAAAGTCGCAATCGCGCAATGCCTCGACCACCTCTATATCACTGCCAAACAGCTCGGCGGTCTGTCGGGTTCGGGCTTCCGGCCCACAAAGCAGGCGCGGTGACTCCTTGAATGAGCGGCTGAGCGATCCCTTGGCTGACTGCCAATCCATTTCCAATGACTCGTCAGTCGGAAAACACGCCAGTTTTTGTGCGACGGTTCGCCCGTGGCACATCAGGGTCAATCGGGTCGCCTTCACGGATGTTCACTCACTCATGGGCACTGAAAAACGGCAGCAAGCTGCACATAATCGGCCAATTGTGCCGTAACTGGCGGGCTCCGGGGCGTTTCGTTTTGATGGACAGGACGGCACCCGGTAACCATGCCGACAAATAAAACGGCAATATCCGACACAGCTATGGGCAATTGCCTACAACAGCCATCAACATCGGTGTAGGCCAAGCGCCTCGGGGCTTACGCCCCATTTTGGGGCCCAAAAAAATTCACTAGACATGTAGTGTGAGTTACATAAATACTGTTTTGGCGAATTGTGAAATGAAACCGACACACCCATCCAGCAGGAGCCCGGATGCCCCCTTTAAGAGACCTGATCACCGATCCCGGCCTGGACCTCACGCCGTCGGAACGCAAAGTCATTCGTGCCTTGCTCGACCAATATCCGCGTAACGGGTTGGGTCCGATGTCACGCCTGGCCGAACATGCGGGTGTCAGCGATCCGACCATTGTCCGGCTGGTGAAAAAACTCGGTTTTGGCGGTTATGCCGAATTCCAGGACAAGCTGCTCAGCGACATGGACCACCGTCTACGCTCCCCCAGCACCCTGTTGCAGCCTCGCGCCCACCTGCAAAAAGACGATCCCTGGAGCCACTACCTGGCGAACAGCCATCGCACGCTGCTGGACACCCAGGCCCTGACCCAACCCGAAGACGTGCGCATCCTCGTCGAGTGGTTGCTCGACCCCCGCCATCAAGTGCATTGCTTCGGCGGCCGTTTCAGCTGTTTCCTCGCCAATTATCTGCTCAATCATTTACGCCTGCTGCGATCGGGCTGTTTTGTCCTGGAAGACAACGCCCAGTTGCCGGACCGCCTGTTCGACGTACAACGTCAGGACGTGGTGCTGGTGTTCGACTATCGCCGCTATCAGTCCCAGGCGTTGCGAGTCGCCCAGGCCGCGAAAGACCGCTATGCCCGGGTGGTGCTCTTCACTGATATCTACGCATCGCCGCTGAGGGAAATGGCCGATCTGATCATCAGTGCGCCGGTGGAATCCGTGTCGGCCTTCGACACCATGGTCCCGGCGCTGGCCCAGATTGAAGCGCTGATCGCCTGCCTGACCCTGCGCAGTCCCGGTCTGGCCGATCGCCTGGAAGGCATCGATGCCCTGCGCAGCGACTTCGACACACACCTGCTGGAGGAAAAATAAGGATGTTCACGCTCCCCCATCGTTCGCCCCGGGATCTGCCGTTTGTCACGGACCACACCGCCCTGTTGCTGGTCGACATGCAGCGCGCCTGGCTCGAACCACAGTTCGATCCGCACCTCAACGGGCCGGACGCCGAGTATTTCCTGAACCGCACTCACATGCAGGTAGTGCCCAATCAGCGACGACTGCTCAGCGCCTTTCGCAGCGCCCGGCAAAACGTCTTGCACACACTGATTCAAAGCCTCACCGCCGATGGTCGCGACCGCTCGCTGGACCACAAGCTGTCCGACATGCACCTGCCGCCGGGTAGCCGCCAGGCACGGATCATCGACGACCTGACCCCGACGGAAAACGAAATCGTGCTGCCCAAGACCTCTTCCGGGGTCTTCAACTCCACCAGCATCGACTACGTGCTGCGCAACCTCGAAACCCGTCACCTGATCATCGCCGGCATCGTCACCGACCAGTGCGTGGACATGGCCGTGCGCGACGCCGCCGACCGTGGTTATCTGGTGACGCTGGTGGAAGACGCCTGCGCCACCTACACCCCGGAACGGCACCAGGCCTGCCTGAACGCGATCAAGGGCTATTGCTGGATCACCGACACCCAGACGGTGATCAACCGATTGCAGGAGATGCAGCCATGAGCGAGCGCCTGTTGCCCGTGGCCATGACCACCCTGGTCACCACCGACCTGATTGGCGTGACGCGTGGCCGCTCGTTTCCCACCGATGAACTGGCGCACTACCAGACTGCTGGCTGTGGCTGGGTGCCGGCCAACAGCGCCCTCACCCCACAGGACATCATCGCCAGCCGCAACCCGTGGGGCGCCTATGGCGACCTGCGGCTGATTCCGGACATGAGCAGCCGGGTGACGGTCGGCAACGGCCCGCACGCCAGCGCACCGGCCCTGGATTTCATTCACGCCGACATTTGCGAAACCGATGGCCGACCGTGGGGCGCCTGCCCGCGCACGCTGCTGCGCAACGAAGTGGAGCGCTATCAGACCGAGCTGGGATTACAGGTCAACGCGGCGTTCGAACATGAGTTCAACCTGGCCTGCGGTGACGCCGAACACTTGGCGTTCTCCCTTGAAGCCCAGCGCCAGGGCGCCGAGTTTGGTGGCTGGCTACTGAGCGCCCTGCGGGCTGGTGGCGTCGAGCCGGAAATGTTTCTGCCCGAATACGGCAAGCACCAATACGAAATCACCTGCCGCCCGGCGCTCGGTGTGGCGGCGGCTGACCGCGCGGTGAACGTGCGCGAGATTACCCGCGAGATCGCCCGGCAAATGGGGCTGGGCCTGAGCTTCGCGCCCAAGACCGCTGAACACGCGGTGTGCAACGGTGTGCATCTGCATGTGAGCCTGCAAAACATGGCAGGCCAACCGATGTTCTACGACGCCGGCACCACCAATGGCTTGTCCACCGTCGGTCAGCATTGGGCGGCCGGCGTGCTGCATTATCTGCCCGCGCTCTGCGCCCTGACCGCGCCGACGCCAGTGTCCTACGAGCGTTTGCAGCCCCATCACTGGAGCGCCTCCTATGCCTGCCTCGGCCAGCGCAACCGCGAAGCGGCGTTGCGCATCTGCCCGACCGTGAGCGTGGGCGGCAAGTCGGTGGCGGAGCAATACAACCTGGAATTTCGCGCGATGGACGCCACCGCCTCGCCGCACCTGGCAATGGCCGCCGTACTGATTGCGGGCCGCCTGGGCATCGAGCAGCGTCTGGCGCTGAACGCAATCACCGACGAAGTCCCCGACTCATTGAATGAAGAACAACGCCAGGCACGCGGCATCGTCGCCCTGCCCGCTTCACTGACGCAGGCACTGGAATGTCTGCGCCAGAACGAAGCGCTGGTCGAAGCCTTGCCGACTGCGCTGCTGGACACTTATTTCGCCCTCAAGACCGAGGAACTGACGCTGACGGAACAGCTCTCGCCCGCCCATCTCTGTGAGCACTATGCGCGCCTGTACTGAAACCGTTGAACAGGGCCTCTACACTCGCCCGCCGTACACCCTGAGCCGGGAAGACTCCGAACACCCGTTGATTCTGGTGTGCGAACACGCCAGTCGTTTTATCCCGGCGCAACTGAACGACCTCGGCCTGAGCGCCGAAGCCGCTCGCGAACACATTGCCTGGGACATTGGCGCCCTGGCGCTGGCCCAGCGTTTGTCCGACACCCTGGGCGTCACCCTGTTGGCCGCCAATTATTCGCGACTGCTGGTCGACCTCAACCGCCCACGCCATGCCCCGGACAGCATTCCGGGGCAGAGCGAGATTTACCAGGTGCCGGGCAACCGTGACCTGGACGAGACCACACGCGAGTACCGTCGCCAGTGCCTGTTCAAGCCGTTTCATACCCGGCTGCAAACGCTCATCGACCAACGTATCGCCCAAGGGCGGCCAGTGCGGGTGGTGGGCATTCACAGTTTCACCCCGATTTACTACGGCCAGCCTCGGCTGCTGGATGTCGGCGTGCTGTATGGCCAAGCGAACGATTACGCGCAACGTCTGCTCGACGGACTCGGGCGGCACCCACTGAAAGTGGCCGGCAATCAGCCGTACAAGATCGACCCCTTGGGCGACATGACCGTGCCGGTGCACGGTGATGCCCGTGGCCTGGAGGCGGTGTTGATCGAGGTACGCAACGATCTGCTGCGTACGCCCGAGGCCGTCGCTCGCTGGGCAGGCTACCTCGCCCCGTTGCTGTAGGAACACGTAGTTACAGGAAACGCTGTCTGTTGTAGCGGTATAAAAACCAGAAAACTGCCCGATTGGCTGACAAGGAGAACGGCTTCATGGAAATAGAAGAATTCGGCTACAAGCAAGAGCTAAAACGTAGCCTGTCCCTGACGGACCTGGTGGTGTACGGGATGATCTTCATGATCCCCATCGCGCCCTTCGGCGTTTATGGCTACGTGAACGCCGAGGCACCAGGGCTCGTGCCGCTGGCGTACATCATCGGCATGGTGGCGATGCTCTTCACGGCATTGAGCTACGGCAGCATGGCACGAGCTTTTCCTATCGCGGGTTCGGTTTATTCCTACGCACAACGCGGCCTTAACCCACATGTCGGCTTCATCGCCGGCTGGTTGATGTTGCTCGATTACCTATTGATTCCGCCGCTGCTGTACGTGTATGCGGCCATGGCGCTCAACCACCTGTACCCGGATATCCCGAAAGTCGGTTTCATTCTGGCGTTTCTGGTCAGTGCAACCTTTGTGAACCTGCGCGGCATCACCTTCACCGCGCGCATGAATATCATTTTCCTGTTGGCGCAACTGGTGGTGTTGGGGATCTTCCTGTTCTACGCCTGGAATGCCCTGCACAGTGGCGGCGGTAACGGCGAGCTGACCCTGACGCCGCTGTACAACCCGGCTACGTTCAACTTCGCCCTGCTCATGCAAGCGGTGTCGATTGCGGTGCTGTCGTTCCTGGGTTTCGACGCGATTTCCACCCTCGCCGAAGAGATCAAGGGCGATCCGGGCCGCAGCGTTGGCAAGGCCGCACTGATCACCCTGGTGGTCATGGGCGTTATTTTCGTGGTGCAGACCTGGATCGCCACCGACCTGGCCGCCGGCATGGGCTTCAAATCTGCCGACACCGCCTTCTATGAAATCGCCGAAATCGCCGCTGGCAGCTGGCTCGCCACCCTCACCGCTGTCGCCACGGCGTTGGCCTGGGGTGTCGCAGTGGCAATCACTTCGCAAGCGGCGGTCTCGCGTCTGCTGTTCGGCATGGCCCGTGACGGCAAGCTGCCGAAAGTGCTGGCCAGGGTCCACCCGAAACACAACACGCCCTACCTGAGCATCTATCTGGTGGCCGTCCTGTCGCTGGTGATCTGCTACCTGTTCATCAATTCGGTAGACACCCTGACCTCGCTGGTCAACTTCGGCGCCTTGAGCGGCTTCATGCTGCTGCACCTGACCGTCATCAATTACTACTGGCGCCGGCAGAAATCCGGCCAGGTGATTCGTCACCTGATCTGCCCGGTGATCGGCTTCATCATTGTTGCAGCCATCATGTACAACATGGGCGTGGCTGCACAAAAACTGGGGCTGATCTGGATCGCCCTTGGCCTGATCTACCTGTTTTTCCTCAACAAACTGGGTGCCAGCACTGCTTTACCCGACCCGAGCAACGGCTGACAAGAAAAAGAGCGGCGTCTGACAAAAGAACAGGCGGGCGCTGCTTTCGCGCGTGGAAACCGACAGTGATAGTCAGGTTCGACGGCAATCACGCCGAACCCTTTGATACAGGAGTACATCCATGCTGGTCTTACGCCCAGTCGAGATAACCGACCTGCCCCAGTTGCAGCAACTGGCGCACGACAGCCTGATAGGCGTCACGTCGCTGCCGGACGACACCGAACACCTGCGCGAGAGAATCCTCGATTCCCGCGCCTCGTTCGACAAGGACGTGCAAGGCAACGGCCCGGAAAACTATTTTTTCGTGCTGGAGGATTGTGACGCCGGGCGCCTGGCCGGCTGCTCGGAGGTACTCGCCACCGCCGGTTTCAGCGAGCCGTTCTACAGCCTGCGCAACCGCCACTTCACCAGCGCCTCGCGGGAGCTGAACATCGAGCATGGCGTACCGGCCCTGTCGTTGTGCCACGACCTCAATGGTCACACACTGTTGCGGGGTTTTCACATCGATGCCGCGCTGGTGCGCACGCCGTTTGCCGAACTGCTGTCGCGGGCACGGCTGTTGTTCATCGCCGCCCACAGCGAACGCTTTGCCGAAGCGGTGATCACCGAGATAGTCGGTTACAGCGACGAACAGGGTGAGTCGCCTTTCTGGGACGCGCTGGGCAAACACTTTTTCGACCTGCCCTACGCCGAGGCCGAACGCCTCTGCGGGCTGGAAAGCCGCAGCTTTCTCGCCGAACTGATGCCGCAATACCCGATCTACGTGCCAATGCTGCCACCGGCGGCACAAGCGTGCATCGGCCGGGTCCACCCCGACGGGCAGGAAGCGTTCGACATCCTTGAGCGCGAAGGTTTTGAAACCAACAGTTACATCGACCTGTTCGACGGCGGTCCGACCTTGTATGCCCGCACCGCCCAGATTCGCTCCATCGCCCATAGCCACACAGGTACGGTAAAACAGACCACGTCCCTCGACGCCCGCGGTAGTTACCTGGTGAGCAATGATTCGCTCACGGATTTCCGGGCCGTCGTCGCCGATCTGGATTACAGCGCCGGGCAACCGGTGGGCCTGAGCGCAGGGATGTGCGCGGCCCTGAATGTGACCGATGGCAGCCCCGTGCGGCTGATCGCCCTGTGAGCCACGCCCAACGACAGCGCCCGAGCAGGCGCGCAAAAGGAGTTGCATGATGATTGTTCGTCCGGTTCAAGTCACCGACCTGCCCGCCTTGCTGGCACTGGTGCAACAGGCCGGCCCCGGGTTTACCTCGCTGCCGGCCAACGAGGAGCGCCTGGGCCACCGCGTGCGCTGGGCACAGCGCACGTTTGCCGAACAGGTCGAGCGAGCCGACGCCGACTATCTGTTCGTGCTGGAGGACGACGATCAGCGGGTGGTCGGCGTCAGCGCCCTGACGGGAGCCGTCGGCGTGCGCGAGCCCTGGTACAACTATCGCGTGGGGCTGACTGTCAGCTCGTCGCCGGACCTGGGGATCCAGAAACAGATCCAGACGTTGTTCCTGAACAACGAAATGACCGGGCAATCCGAGCTCTGCTCGCTGTTTCTGCGCCACGATCAGCGCCAGGGCAACAACGGTCGCCTGCTGTCGTTAGGGCGGCTGTTGTTTGTCGCCGAGTTCCCGCACCTGTTCGGCGAAAAACTCATCGCCGAATTGCGCGGCAGCGCCGATGAGCAAGGCTGTTCACCGTTCTGGGACAGTCTGGGCCGACATTTTTTCCAGATGGACTTCAGCCACGCCGATCACTTGTCGGGCCTGGGCAACAAATCCTTCATCGCCGAACTGATGCCCCGTCAACCCCTGTACACCTGCCTGCTCACCGAACAGGCACAGGCCGTCATCGGCAAGGCTCACCCAAACACTGAGCCGGCGCTGAAAATCCTCAACGCCGAAGGCTTTGCCCACAAGGGCTATATCGATATCTTTGACGGCGGACCGGTGATCGAGGCTCAGGTCTCGAGAATCCGTACCGTGCGTGACAGCCAGCCGCTGATGCTGGCCATCGGCACGCCGGACGATCAGGCGCCCATATGGCTGATCCACAACCGCCGCCTGGAAAACTGCCGTATCACCACCGCCAGGGGCCGTCTGGTGGGCAACAGTCTGATCGTCGACCGCATGACCGCCAAACGCCTGCAATTGCAGCCGGGCAACTCGGTACGGGCGGTGCCGATGCTGAATCAGCAGCAACAGGCGGTTGCTGCCTGATCTTGCCCTGAGCCCTCCAGCAAGCCTGTGACGAGGGAGCTTGCTCCCGCTGGGTTGCAAAGCAGCCCCAAAACCAGCCACCCTGTTTTCTCCAGGGACAACGCGTACACCCAGTAGCGTCTGCTGCGCACACGAACGGGAGCAAGCTCCCTCGCCACTCAAGCCGGCTCAACCATGGACAATCCGCTTCCCACAGGCGCCTGAGCCACGGCAACCGCCACCTCACAAAATCGTCACCCTCTATAAGCCTTCCCCGTGATAGCCTTTTATTCCTTCGGCGTTGACACTTTTGCTCAAGCCCTTCCATTCCCATTGCAGTGGTGGAACTCATATGTCCAGGCTTTCCCATCAAGATTTGCGCCGTAACTTTCGCCAGCTGCTGGCTTCCCGGACCTGCTATCACACCGCCTCGGTGTTCGACCCGATGTCGGCGCGTATCGCCGCTGACCTGGGTTTTGAAGTGGGCATCCTCGGTGGCTCGGTGGCGTCCTTGCAGGTGCTGGGCGCCCCGGACTTTGCCTTGATCACCCTCAGCGAGTTCGCCGAGCAAGCCACCCGCATCGGCCGTGTCGCCCAGTTGCCGGTTATCGCCGATGCCGACCACGGCTACGGCAACGCACTCAACGTGATGCGCACCATCGTCGAACTCGAACGCGCCGGCGTCGCCGCGCTGACCATCGAAGACACCCTGCTGCCGGCCCAGTTCGGCCGCAAATCCACTGACCTGATCACCGTCGCCGAAGGCGTCGGCAAGATCCGCGCGGCGCTGGAAGCCCGGGTCGACAAGGACATGGCGATCATCGCCCGCACCAATGCCGGCATCCTGCCAATCCAGGAAATCATCAGCCGCACCAAGCACTATCAAGCCGCCGGGGCAGACGGGATCTGCATGGTCGGCGTGCAAGACTTCGATCAACTGGAGCAAATTGCCGAGCACCTGAGCGTGCCGCTGATGCTGGTCACCTACGGCAACCCGGCGTTGCGCGACGACAAGCGTCTGGCGGAACTGGGCGTGCGCGTCACCATCGATGGTCACGGCGCCTACTTTGCGGCAATCAAGGCCACCTACGACAGCCTGCGCGAACAACGCCAGATCTTCACCCAGGCCTCGGATTTGAATGCCACCGAGCTGACGCACACTTATACGCAGCCTGAGGAATACATTCGTTGGGCGAAGGAATTCATGAGCGTCAAAGAGTGACCGTTGCGCACGACTGACTTGAAGTCTTCGCTCCCCTGGGTCAGATGATTGATCGTTCCCACGCGCCTGCGCGGGACGATCATCTGTAGCAGTGTCAGCGTTTGGCCAATTCCATGATCATCCGCGACAGCAGATAAATCCGCGGCGTCACGCTCGCGACCTCGGCGTATTCCTCTGGCGTATGAATATTGCCACCGACAATCCCGAACCCGTCCAGGGTCGGTGTCCCCACCCCCGCCGACAGGCTGGCATCCGCGGCCCCGCCGCTGCCTTCTTCAGTCAGCTTGCGGCCAATCTCGCCGTAAATCCCCTGAGCCATGGCCATCAAACGGTCCGACTCCGCCGTCTGCGGCATCGGTGGCAAGCCGCGCTGGAGGCTGGTGGTCACTTCGGTGTCGGCAATCAATTTGTCTTGCGACACCCGCGCCAGGTCTTTCTCGATCCGGTCAAACTCCTCCGGCACCGCCGCCCGCACATCGGCCCTGGCTGTGGCCTGATCCGGGATCACATTGGTGCGGTCGCCGGCCTTGAGCACGGTGAAATTGATGGTGGTTTTCTTCGCCTCGTCCCCCAGTTTGCCCAGTTGCAGAATCTGATGCGCCACTTCCATCGCGGCATTGCGCCCCAGTTCCGGGGCGACGCCGGCATGAGCGGCCTTGCCTTTGACTTCGACCACCGCCGTGGCGCTGCCCTTGCGCCACACCACCAACCCATCCGCGGGGCGCCCCGGTTCGAGGTTGAGGGTCACGTCGTGGGCCTTGGCGGTTTTCTTGATCAGGTCGGTGGCCACCGGCGAGCCGGTCTCTTCGCTGGCGTCGAGCAGGAAGGTGATTTGCGCGTAATCCTTGAAGTCGAGATTTTTCAGGACTTTCAGTGCGTAGATCCCGGCAACAATGCCGCCCTTGTCATCCATCACACCCGGCCCGTAGGCGCGACCGTCCTTGATGTGAAACGGACGCTCGGCGGCAGAGCCCTCCTTGAACACCGTGTCCATGTGCGCCATCAGCAGAATTTTCGCCTTGCCGGTGCCTTTGAACGTGGCCAGCACATGGCTGCTTTTGTCCGGGGTGTTGGGCACCCGTTCGATGCTGGCGCCGAGTTTTTTCAGCTCGTCGATAGCGATGTCACCAACCTGGGTCAGGCCCGGCTCATAGCCGGAACCGGAGTCGATATTCACCAGGCGTTCCAGCAATTTCAGCGCTTCGGCCTGGTACTGCTCGGCATCAGCCAGGACCTGTTTGTGGAGTTCGGCGAACGCCGTTTGGGAGAAGGCTGCAAGGGTAAAAACGAGGGCGAGGCTGGAGGGCAGGAGGGCGTGTTTGAACGTCATGAATCAGTCCTTGTTTCGTGTCGGGGGTAGCCGAACCCTACCTGAGTGAGGCGTAGGGCTCTATACCGGATGCGACACTGAACTGCCTGATCAGGAATGCTGACTCAAAAACACCCGATTCCAGGTAGGCGCTGCCGCAGGTGCGGGCCTACGGGAAATAGGCGGTGTCTGGTTAAACGGAGTCCAGCAACTCACGCCGAGGCTTGTCGGCGCCGCCGCAGATAACACGATTACGCCCCGTGGTCTTGGCTTCGTAAAGTGCCTGATCGGCATCGTTGAGCCACAGGGTCGCATCGGTATGCGCAGGGTCGAAAGCAGCCAGACCGATGCTCAGGCTGACTTTTAGCGCCGGATTCTGTTCATAGCCGAGGGTGGCAAAACGATCACGCAGTGCATCCATCACGACGGCGGCATTGTGCAGGGGCAAATCCGGGAGAATCACGCAAAACTCATCGCCGCCGTATCGCCCGGCAACGTCAGCAGTACGCAGGTTTTGTTTGAGCATTTTGCTGAGTTGACGCAACACGATGTCGCCGGCGACATGGCCATAGGTATCGTTGATGGTCTTGAAGTGATCGATGTCGATCAGCGCAATCGCTCCACCCTGCTCCTGGCGCTGGCAACGCTGGAATTCGATTTCCAGCTGGTCTTTCCAGGTCCCGTGATTGAGCAAGCCGGTCAGGCTGTCAGTACGGCTCAGGGCCAGCAATTCGCGTTTATGGCGCCCGAGGGTGTGGGCCTGGCGAAAGCAGATCCAACCCAATGCCAGCGGGTACAGAGTCAGCAGCGGCAGGCAGGCATAGAGCTGCAACGGGCTGGTTTGCGGGATGAAGGCCGGGGTGAAGATCACCAGCCCGACGCCGATCCCGAGGATTTGCGCCGCGCTGCCGGCGAGCAAGAAGCGCATTCCGCCGATGGCCACGTTGTTCATCGCCATCATCGAAATCGTGGTCGCGGTGGGCAGTGGATTGAACTGCATGGCCGCGACCCAGAAGCCGCCGAGAAATGCATCCACCAGCAGGTTGCGGTGTTCGGCGTGGTAAGGGACTTTCGAACGACGCGCCCATTGATAGGCCAGGTGCGGCCACAACACGCCGTTGATCACCATCAAACCCCAGACCCAAGGCGACGGGTTGAGCGAGTACATCGCCGCGCTCACGCACAACAACCCCAGCGCCAACCCCAGGGTTCGCGACGTATAGAGCCTCCTGGCCAATGAAAGTCCCTTTCCTCCTGTTTTTGCCATAAAGGCCTCTGCCACACTTGACCGAACCTGAACACACCGGGGCTGCAGGTGTGTTGGGAGTCTATCAGGGCAACGTTAAATAGCCATCACCGGTTGGCGGCGTTATTTGCTGGCCCATAGAAAGCGCTGCACACCGCCACGGTTTGGCTATACATGATGGGAACGATCAAAAAACAACGATACCGACAGGAGACCCATGCAGACTTTTCAGGTGCTGATCATCGGCAGCGGCTTTGGCGGCCAGTGCGCGGCGGTCAATTTGCTCAAAGCCGGCATCCGTGACTTTTGCCTGTTGGAACGACGCAGCTTTTTCGGCGGCACCTGGTGCCAGAACACCTACCCCGGCGCAGCGGTGGATGTGCCTTCGCCGCTTTATTCGCTGTCCTTCGCCCCTTACCGCTGGACGCAGATGTACGCCGACCAGGCCGAACTGCACCGCTACACCCGCCATGTCGTGGAACACTTCGGCCTGCGTGACAAGGTGCGACTGGAGGCGAACGTCGAGCGCATTGAATGGGATGACATCGCCAAACACTGGGCAGTACACACAGGCAGTGAAGGCACGTTTTACGCGCAGTTCCTGATCAATGCGACGGGACCGTTGAGCCAACCGGTGATCCCGCACTTCGAGGGCCAGGAACGTTTTCAGGGCAAGACTTTTCACACCAATAACTGGGATCACTCTTACGACTACAAGGGCAAACGTGTCGCCATCGTCGGCAGCGGCGCCAGCGCCGCCCAGGTCATCCCGGCGATTGCCCCGGATGTGCAGCACTTGCATGTCTTCCAACGCACAGCGCACTGGGTCCTGCCCCGCGCCGACCGTACCTTTGGCCGTTTCCAGCGCTGGTTGCTGGGGCTGAAACCGGCCTACAAACTGCTGCGCTGGCTGATCTACTGGCAGTTCGAAACCCGCGTCATTGCCTTCAAATACTCGAAACCGGCGATCCGCATGGTGCAGCGCCACGCCCTGCACTTTCTGCAACGGCAAGTGCCGGACCCCAAACTGCAGCGCAAACTGACACCGGACTTCACCATCGGCTGCAAACGGGTGATTGTCTCCAGCACCTATTATCCGGCGCTACAGCGTCCCAACGTGAGCCTGCACAGTCGTGAACAAGGCATCGCATCCATCGATGCCAGCGGCATCAACACGCTGGACGGCGAACATCTGGACCTCGACCTGATCATCTGGTCCACCGGCTACGACGCCACCGATGGCGTTATTTCCTACCCGGTCAGCGGAAAAAACGGCGTACAACTCCGAGATGTCTGGGCCCAATACCCCCGCGCCTACCTCGGCACCAGCCTGCCGGGCTTCCCCAACCTGTTTATCGTCACCGGCCCCAACACCGGTATCGGCCATACCTCGGCGCTGTTCATCATAGAATCGCAGATGAACTACATTCTCGACTGCATCCGCACACTCAAGGAAAAAGACCTGCGCAGCATCGAAGTTCGCCCCGAAGCGGAACGTACCTACACTGATATGATCCATCGCGAGATGGAGCGCACGGTATGGAAGTCCGGAGGCTGTCACAGCTGGTATCAAAGCAAGAGCGGCCATGTGATTGCCATGTTTCCGGGGTTCAGCTTCAGCTACTACCGCTTGACCCGTACACTAAAACCCGCTGACCACATTCTGTCCTGATCACGTAAAAGGAAATACCTGATGCTTGTGCTGGTTGTCGCTATCGCCGTTTTCGTGGCCTGGAGCTGGTTGAGTTACCCGGCCATCGGTCATTGGCTGTATGACTTGAACATGGCCATCGAAGCCAAGCTGTATCGGCTGCACAAAATCGTCGTGCCGATCAGCGAAATGACCGTCTCGACCTGGCAAGGCGGGCCCTACGAGGCCTCCAGCAGTGTGTTGATGCTGCATGGCTATAGTGCCGACAAGAACATCTGGCTGCGCTTTGCCCGGCATTTTGTCCATGATTACCGGGTCATCATCCCCGACCTCGCCGGCCATGGCGAAACCGGCTTCAAGACCGGCGGCGGTTATGACATCGGCTTGCAGGCCAAGCGCATGATCCAATTGCTCGACGTCTGCGGTGTCGAGAAAGTGCATGTGATCGGCAACTCCATGGGCGGCTACATCGCGGCGTGGCTGGCAGCCACCTACCCGGAGCGGATCGCCTCGGTGGCGTTGATCGACCCGGCGGGCGTCACCGCGCCGCAGCTCAGTGACATGGCCCGACAACTGGCCCAGGGGCACAACCCGTTCCTGATTCATTCGCGCGAGGAGTTTCGCCGCTTCTACGCCATGACCATGGCCGCGCCGCCCTGGGTGCCTGGTCTGGTGCTGGACGCTGTCGGCCAGCGCTACGAACAACGTCGGGATGAACTGGCGGAGATCTTCACCGACTTCCACGCCAGCGCGCCGATGGAGCCAAAGCTGCCCGACATCCAGTGCCCGGCGCTGTTGCTGTGGGGCCGGCTGGACCGGCTGATCGACGTCAGCAGCGTACCGGCCTGGAGCAAGGGCATCGCCAATTTGCGTGTGGAAATCTGGGACGGCATCGGGCATATGCCGATGGTCGAGCAACCGGCGCGGACGGCGCAGTTGTATCGGGAGTTCCTGGGCAAGAAGCACTAACAGCAACCCGCAGCGCCTGCAGGGATCGCACGGTTTCCTCGAATAAACAGGGTGCGACGATGAACATTTTGTATGACGAACGCATCGACGGCGCCCTTCCCGACACGGACAAGGACGTCTTGATCAAACACCTGCACCAACACATCCCCGGGCTTGACCTGCTCTGGCGTGAAGAAGAACTCAAGGCCTACGAGTGCGACGGGCTATCCGCCTACCGCACCACTCCGATGCTGGTCGCCCTGCCCCGGCGGCTGGATCAGGTTCAACAACTGCTGCAAATCTGCCACGCACAGCAGGTGCCCGTGGTTGCCCGAGGCGCCGGCACCGGGTTGTCCGGCGGTGCTTTGCCGCTGGAAAAAGGTCTGCTGCTGGTGATGGCCCGCTTCAACAACATCCTGCACATCGACCCCGCCGCCCGTACGGCGCGCGTGCAGCCCGGCGTGCGCAACCTGGCGATTTCCCAGGCTGCCGCACCGTTTGGCCTGTACTACGCGCCCGATCCGTCGTCACAAATCGCCTGCTCCATCGGCGGCAACGTCGCGGAAAACGCCGGTGGTGTGCATTGCCTCAAATACGGGCTGACGGTACACAACCTGCTGAAACTGGAAGTGCTGACGATCGAAGGCGAGCACCTGACCCTGGGTTCTGACGCACTGGATTCGCCGGGATTCGACCTGCTGGCGCTGTTCACCGGCTCCGAAGGCCTGCTGGGGATCATCACCGAAGTCACGGTCAAACTGCTGCCCAAACCCCAGGTCGCCAAGGTCTTGCTGGCCAGTTTCGATTCGGTGGAAAAAGCCGGGCGCGCCGTGGCCGACATCATCGCCGTCGGGGTCATTCCGGCAGGCCTGGAAATGATGGACAACCTGGCCATTTGCGCCGCCGAGGACTTCATCCACGCCGGCTATCCGATGGACGCCGAGGCCATTCTGCTGTGCGAACTGGACGGCGTCGAAGCCGACGTCCACGACGACTGCCAGCGGGTGCGCGAGGTGATGCAACAAGCCGGCGCCAGTGACGTGCGGCTGGCCAGGGACGAAGCTGAACGCGTGCGTTTCTGGGCCGGACGCAAAAACGCTTTCCCGGCCATTGGCCGGCTCTCACCGGACTACTACTGCATGGACGGCACCATTCCCCGCCGCGAACTGCCCGGCGTGCTTCGGGACATCACCCGGCTGGCCGCCGAGCACGGTTTGCGCGTCGCCAACGTGTTTCACGCCGGCGACGGCAACATGCACCCGCTGATCCTGTTCGACGCCAACCAGCCCGGCGAACTGCAACGGGCAGAATCGCTGGGCGGCCAGATCCTCGAACTGTGCGTCAAGGTCGGTGGCAGTATCACCGGCGAACACGGGGTCGGCCGCGAGAAGATCAATCAGATGTGCGCGCAGTTCAACAGCGACGAACTGACCCTGTTCCACAGCCTGAAAAGTGCCTTTGACCCACAAGGCCTGCTCAACCCCGGCAAGAACATCCC
This sequence comes from Pseudomonas fungipugnans, assembly GCF_029955235.1. Lineage (NCBI taxonomy): Bacteria > Pseudomonadati > Pseudomonadota > Gammaproteobacteria > Pseudomonadales > Pseudomonadaceae > Pseudomonas > Pseudomonas fungipugnans. Next base: position 2,614,817 of record NZ_JARBWL010000002.1, on the reverse strand, counting down.
GACCCTGCATCGCTGCGCCGAGTTCGGCGCGATGCACATCCACGCAGGCCAACTGCCATTTCCCGAGCTGGAGCGCTTCTGATGGGCGAGTTCGACGCCAGCCGGGACTTGCTCGACCAGGTCAACCTGGCCCGTGAAAATGCCACGCCACTGCGAATTCAGGGCGCCAACAGCAAGGCGTTCCTGGGTCGCGAGGTGGCCGGCGAAGTGCTCGACACGCGCGCCCATTGCGGCATTGTCAGTTATGACCCGACAGAGCTGGTGGTCAGCGTTCGCGCCGGTACGCCACTGAGCGAATTGCTCGCCACACTCGACGCTCACGGGCAGATGCTGCCCTGCGAACCGCCGTCGTTCGGCGAAGGCGCGACAGTGGGCGGGATGGTCGCTGCCGGGCTGTCCGGGCCTCGACGTCCCTGGGCCGGTTCGGTGCGAGATTTTGTCCTCGGCACGCGGCTGATCACCGGCCTGGGTAAACACCTGCGCTTTGGTGGCGAGGTGATGAAAAACGTCGCCGGTTACGATCTTTCGCGTTTGCTGGTGGGCAGCTACGGATGCCTCGGCGTGCTGACCGAAGTCTCATTCAAGGTGCTGCCAAAACCCCGGCACTCCCTGAGTATCGGCCTTGAAATCGACAGCGCCCTGGCCCTTGCCCGACTCGCCGAGTGGGGCCAGCAGCCGCTGCCGATCAGCGCCGCGAGCCACGACGGCCAGCGTTTGTTTCTGCGCCTGGAGGGCGGTGAAGGCTCTGTAACGGCGGCCCGGCAACGGCTGGGGGGCGAACCGCTGGACGCGGGTTACTGGTCGGCGTTGAATGAGCACAGACTGGCATTTTTCGATGAAGGCCTGCCCTTGTGGCGGTTGTCACTGCCCAACAATCTCGGGGCCTTGCCGTTGCCCGGTGAGCAGCTGATCGACTGGGCCGGCGCGCAACGCTGGCTCAAATCCGACGCACTCGATGTCCAGACCCTCGCCCATGAACTGGGCGGCCATGCCACCTGTTACAGCCATGGCGTCACTGAGGCACCGTTCCAGCCACTGGCCCCGGCGCTGCTGCGCTACCACCGCCAGCTCAAGGCACAACTGGACCCGCAAGGGCTGTTCAATCCTGGCCGGATGTACGCGGAGTTTTAGTGCCCACTCGCTCCCACAGGGATTGCGTTCTTCCACCCACAGTTGCCCAGGCCCGCCGATGCAAACCACATTAAGCGAACAATCCCGACAACTGCCACGCGCCGCCGAAGCAGAAAAAATCCTCCGTACCTGCGTGCACTGCGGCTTTTGCAACGCCACCTGCCCGACCTACCAACTGCTGGGCGACGAGCTGGACGGTCCCCGTGGGCGCATTTACCTGATCAAGCAAGTGCTCGAAGGCGCCCCCGCCACCGCGAACACCCAGCTGCATCTGGACCGTTGCCTGTCATGCCGTAACTGCGAAACCACCTGCCCCTCCGGGGTCGACTATCACAACCTGCTGGACATCGGCCGTGCCGTGGTCGATCAGGCGGTGCCGCGCCCGGCAAGCCAGCGTTTGCTGCGCGAAGGCTTGCGGGCGCTGGCGCCGAACCCGAACCTGTTCAAATCCTTGCTGCGTATCGGCACGACATTTCGGCCGTGGCTGGCGCGCAGCGTCGAAGCGAAGTTACCCCGTGACCTGCCCGCCACCGGCCAGCGCCCTGCCCCGCGCCATGCCCGTCGGGTGCTGATGCTCGAAGGCTGCGTACAACCGGGACTGTCGCCCAACACCAACGCGGCAGCGGCGCGGGTGCTGGATCGACTCGGAATCAGCGTGATTGCGGTGCCTGAAGCCGGATGTTGCGGTGCCCTGGATTATCACCTCGACGCCCAACCCAAAGGCCTGGATCGCGCCCGCCACAACATCGATGCCTGGTGGCCATACCTGGTAAACGGCGCCGAAGCCATTGTGCAAACGGCCAGCGGCTGCGGCGCGTTCATCCAGGATTACGGGCACCTGTTGCAGGACGATCCGGCCTACGCGGCCAAGGCCCGACGCGTCAGCGCGCTGGCATTGGACCTGGTGCAAGTGTTGGCCGAACTGCCTCTGGAGCGGATCTGCGCCGCCAGCGATCAGCGCATTGCCGTGCATTGCCCCTGCACCCTGCAACACGCACAGAAACTCGGCGGCGCGGTGGAGGCGGTGCTGACCCGCCTCGGCTTCAACCTGACCACGGTGCCAGACGGGCATTTGTGCTGCGGGTCGGCCGGCACCTATTCGCTGACCCAACCGGAGCTGGCCCGGCAACTGCGCGATAACCGTCTCAACGCGCTGGAAAGCGGCCACCCGCAATTGATCGTCACCGCCAACATCGGCTGCCAGAGCCACCTCGCCAGCGCCGGGCGGACGCCGGTCAGGCACTGGATCGAACTGCTGGACCAGTCCCTGACAGAATGAAGTCCGTAGGATTCTTCGTTTGTCGGCACCGCCGAAGGCTGCGATCTTTTGCTCCATCCATCCGTCTTAGCGCCAGGAACACTTTTCATGAGCCAGCCGAGCCTCATCAGCCCCGACCTGATCCGCCAACGCTTCTCCAAAGCGATGTCCGACATGTATCGCGAAGAGGTGCCGCTGTACGGTGCGCTGATGGAATTGGTTGAACAGACCAACCGCAAGGTGCTCGACAACGAACCGCAGATCGCCCGGCAACTGCACAGCACCGGGGAAATCCAGCGCCTTGACCTGGAGCGCCATGGCGCCATCCGCGTCGGCACCGCAGCGGAACTGGCAACCCTGGCCCGGCTGTTTGCGGTCATGGGCATGCAACCGGTGGGCTACTACGACCTGACGCCGGCCGGGGTGCCGGTGCATTCCACGGCATTTCGTGCGGTGCATGAACAAGCGTTGCAGGTCAGCCCGTTCCGGGTATTCACATCACTGCTGCGCCTGGAGCTGATCGAGGACCTTGAACTGCGGGCCTTCGCGCAGTCGGTGCTGGATAAACGCTCGATCTTCACCCCTGCCGCGTTGATCCTGATCGAGCAGGCTGAAACCCAGGGTGGCCTTACCGAAACCCAGGCCACTGACTTCGTCGAACAGGCGCTGGAGACGTTCCGCTGGCACCACAGCGCCACCGTCACCGCCGCGCAGTACCAACAACTCAGCGCCCAGCATCGACTGATCGCCGACGTCGTGGCGTTCAAAGGCCCGCACATCAACCACCTGACGCCGCGCACCCTGGACATCGACATCGTCCAGGCGCAAATGCCCGCTCACGGCATCACCCCCAAGGCCGTCATCGAAGGCCCGCCCCGCCGCCAGTGCCCGATCCTGTTGCGCCAGACCAGTTTCAAGGCGCTGGATGAACCGATTGCCTTCACCGATCAGGCCGACAACCGCGGTAGCCACAGCGCCCGCTTCGGTGAAATCGAGCAACGCGGCGCGGCGCTCACGCCCAAAGGCCGGGCGCTCTACGACCGTCTGCTCAATGCCGCCCGAGAGGAGCTCAAGGACTTCCCCAACGAAGCCAATGCCGCACGCTACAACGCGCTGATGGCCCAACACTTCGCAGAATTTCCTGACAGCATTGAAGGCATGCACCTACAGGAACTGGCGTACTTTCGGTATTTCGTGACGGACAAAGGCCTGGCGGCGGACGGGCTCGGGGGTGCGTCGCTGGAGGGCTTGCTCAGCGACGGTCATGTACGGGTAGAGCCGCTGGTGTATGAGGATTTCTTGCCGGTCAGCGCGGCGGGGATTTTCCAGTCGAACCTGGGGGATGCGGCGCAAACCCATTATGGCGCGCACTCCAATCAGCACGCATTTGAACAGGCGCTGGGGCGTTCAACCATCGATGAGCTGGGGTTGTATGCCGAGACACAACGGCGCTCGATTGATGAGTGCTGCAAGACGCTTGGGTTGTCGAACGTCGTCTGACGTGCGACAGCTCATTGTGGCGAGGGAGCTTGCTCCCGCTTGAGTGCGCAGCGCTGACAAAATCCGTGCCCGTTCGCAGAATTTTGGGGCCGCTGCGCTGCCCGGCGGGAGCAAGCTCCCTCGCCACATGAACGTGTTCGGCCGAGCTTTATTCAGCCAGCTTCGCCAGCAACGCCTCAGCCGTCGCCTCCGAGGACGCCGGGTTCTGCCCCGTCAGCAACAGACCATCGGCAATCACGTAGCTCGCCCAGTCATCGGCCTTCGAGTAAGTCCCGCCATTGGCCTTGAGCACGTCCTCCACCAGAAACGGCACCACATCGGTGAGTTGCACCGCCGCTTCTTCGCTATTGCTGAACCCCGTCACCCGCTTGCCCTTGACCAACGACTGCCCGTCGCTGCCCTTGACGTGACGCAGCACACCCGGCGCATGGCAGACGGTGGCGACAGGTTTGCCGGCGCGGTAGAACGCCTCGATCAACGCGATTGAATGCTGGTCTTCGGCCAGGTCCCAGAGCGGGCCATGGCCACCGGGGTAAAACACGGCGTCGAAATCTTCAGCCTTGAGGCTGCTCAAAAGCACCGTGGAAGCCAGTGCGGACTGCGCGGCAGAGTCCTTGCGAAAGCGCTCGGTAGCGGCGGTTTGCGCGTCGGGCTCGTCGCTTTTCGGGTCCAGCGGCGGCTGACCGCCCTTGGGCGACGCCAGGGTCAACTGCGCGCCTGCATCCTTGAACGTGTAATACGGCGCGGCGAATTCTTCGAGCCAGAAACCGGTTTTCTTGCCGGTATCACCCAACTGATCGTGGGACGTTAGAACCATCAGGATCTTCATGGTGTTCTCACTTGATTTCAGGGTTGTCGCCCACCCGACGGCGCGGAGGGACCTGTGTGATGGACCGTCTTGTTCGGCGGTTCGTTCAGCGACACATTAAGCCGTTGGTGGCTCATGGCCTTGATGCGCAACAGGTTGCGCAGTGATAGGCGAAAAATTAACGCCCATTGCGTTGCACGCCCTGCCCGGTAACGCCTGTAGAGCACTGCGCAACAAGTGGCGCAGCAGTGCGCAAGATGTTGCGCACATCAGGTGCCGGTTTTCCGTTGGTGTTTCTACATGTTTCAATCAGATTACATATATATTTGATTTATATAGATTTTATTGTTTTGGCACGCACATTGATTAGAGGTTGGATACCCGAATGGCGATATCGCCTTTCGGATTTCATCACTTGATTCGATAGGAAACACCCATGGCCATACCAGCGTACATGACCATCATTGGCGCAACTCAAAACCATATCACTGCGGGAGCTTCTTCCGAGAAATCGGTCGGCACAACCCGCCAGGGTGACCGTTTAGACGAAATCATGGTTCAGTCTTTCAAACACGACGTGATCATCGCTACGGACCCCCAATCCGGCCAGTCGACTGGCAAGCGTTTGAACCACCCTGTGGTGATCAGCAAGGTATTTGACAAGACTTCGCCTCTGCTCCAGGAAGCGCTGTCATCAGGCGAGCGCCTTTGGGTTGAAATCAAGTGGTACCGCGACTCGCCCATAGGCCAGGAGCACTACTTCACCACCACCCTTGAAGAGGCAATCGTCCTCACAGTCAAGGACTACATGCTCGACTGCCAGGACCCGGTGCACTCGCACTCCACCCATATGCAGGAGGTGCATCTTGGCTTCCGGAAAATAACCTGGACCCATGAAGCCTGCGGCACTAGCAGCGTCTATAACTGGGACGCCCCGAAAACCGCCTGAGTTGGCCAACCGGTCTCAAGCATCGACCAGCCCTGCTGGTCGATGTCGTTCAATTCCTCAAGGGCGCCTAATTTTGCAACCTGATCCTTTGACTCCCCACGCCTGGCTGACCGAACGGCCCTTGCAGGCTGGCGAACGCCTCTACTTGATCATCAGCGCCGCCAGCGACGCTCAAGCCATCAAGACACTGCACGAAACACACCCTGCCCCCCAACTGACACCCCTGTGGAGCGAAACACCCTACGCCAGCTGGGAAGCGGTAATGCCCTACCTCGCCGAGATCAAATCCAACTCGGACTTCCTGCCATGGATCACCGCAACCGATGCTCGGGACTGGGGTTGGCTGGCCGTGTCCACCAGCTCGCCGGAGGTGGTACTCGAGCATCTGCGTAGCCTGACCCAAGTACGAATGCCGAACACAAGCGAGGTGTTTTTCCGCTTCTGGGACGGGCGATTCATCCATCCGATTCTTGAACAGCTGGGCGATAGCGCCGGGGAAATCCTGCCGGTCTTCAATCGGTATCTGATCAATGGCCAGTGTCTGGACGTCGGTCCACGAGCGGTGCCAAAGGCCAAAGACTGGCCCTGGTGGGAAGTGCCACAAGAGCTGCTGGACAGCCTGACCACGCAGAACCCGGCGCCCCTGATCGACAACCTGCTGCAATGGCTGGAGGACGAACACCCGCAGATCTACAACACCTGCCCCGAGAGCAATCTGAAGCTGAAAGTCACGCATTTCGTACGCCGTCCCACGGTTGAAAAAAACCGACATGAAGCACTGCTCAACTACCTGATTCTGGAACAAGGCTGATGGACCGCGTTGCCTATGTCGAAAACCAGCTGAACACGTTCAAAGACAGCCTGACGCTGTATCAACAGCAAACCAAAGCCTGGTACGCGCAGGCCGCCGACACAATCAGCCACGCCGCAGACCTGCCCTCGCTGATGGGCATGGACCGAACGATCAAAGTCGGCGACACCCCCAAAACGGTGAGCATGACCGACGCTGACTATACCTCCAACGTCGCCCGCTGCCCGCTCGAAGGGCCGTTGACCTCGCAGCGCTGGACATCGCCGAAATCGACAACCCGCTGCGTTTTCAGGGCCAGTATTTCGACGCGGAAACAGGCTTACACTACAACCGGCATCGCTACTACAATCCGGGGACTGGACGGTTTCTGACGCCGGACCCGATCAAGCTTGCGGGTGGGTTGAATAACTACCAGTACGTGCCCAACCCGACGGGGTGGGTGGATCCGTTGGGGTTGAGCTGCGATTGTCCGGGAGGAGCAAATAGCAAACCTGGAACAGCTGAGAACCCGGCGAACAACGCCAAGATAAATGAGGGGACATCAGCACCGCCCGGTGTTCAATGGATAAGTCACGGTAACAAGCACGTCGCGCCCAAAGCTCCCTGGCCAAACATTGTGAAATCAACAGCCAATGGTGGTTCCGCAAAGTATCTACCTGGCACAAATATAGAAGCACTTGAACGGCATGCATTTCAAAACGGGCAGGAGGTTACTAATGGAAAGCCCTGGAAGGTTATTGATATGGGTAAGACCATCGGCGCCAACAATGGTTAGGAAACGCAATTCGTGAGAATCGAACTAAGCGCAGGCACTATCCATGGCCATCCTATTTCCGAAGACTCCTTTAGAAAGCTCACGAAAGCGAAAAGCTAGATGAATATTGAAAAAAATAATTGCGCTAGGTGGAACGATCACGCTTGATGACATATCCCACCTCAACCAATTTACTGACATAGCGCTGATTGTGGACGACCTCAAGGAAGACCTATTCCAAGCCGCCTTCCCTCATGATCAGATTATTGACATAGGCTGGTATCCAGAGTTTTGCGAGAGTGGCTCATTTAGAATCTCCTTGATTATGGCCTACGATTGGGAACACCCGGCTTTCATCGATACCGCAAAAAGCTGGCCTGAATTGGACGAAGCAGTCACCAGCGCTTTAAAAAAATTAGAACTCTGACCCGAACCTACCCCCTGTGGAAGCGAGCCTGCTTGCGACAACGGCATCACAACGCCATCGCGAGCAAGCTCGCTCCCACAGGGGGGCCTGGTTGTGTCTGACAGGTCGTGGGCGCTGGTTTTGGGGCTGCTGCGCAACCCAACGGGGGTAACCCCCCTCACCATAGGGGCGGCGTTGGCTTGACGATATTGAAACGGGCCCAATAAAAAAGGGCGACTTCTGCAGTCGCCCATTTTTTTGCTTGCAACATCCAACCGGTAACACCAAAAAGGTGTTCGCCCAGTGTAATGGCCTCGGCAATCCTTGCACTGGTAAAGAGCCTTGACACTGGGCGAACGGGAGGCATTTTAAAGGAAGTTCAAAAATATATCCGTATACATAAACAAGGTATTTATGGATACAACATCTCACGATATTTATCGAACTACAAACCGATAAAACGCCAGAACTCACCAGCTAGAACATTAAAGCCAATTACTCTTATACAAGAAGCTGTACAAGAGTAATCACTATATATAGAGCTAATACTCAGCTTTCGTGCTGGCTGGTGACTTTCAGAATGTCGGTGTAGGTCACTACAACACTCTGTCCTACTTTCAGATCCTTCAACTTGGCCTGGACTTCAGGCTTTTCGACGTTGAGGACTTTCGACTGGCCAGCCGGGTTTTCGAAGGTGACCTGGTTTTTCTTGACGTCGATGTGGGTGATTTTCAGCTCGACCTGCACCTGACGATAAGCCTCTCCGCCCGGGTTGGGGTTGTCTTTGGTGGCGCGGATGTCGCCGGTACGTTCGGTGGCGCCGGGCAGACCTTTATCGACATCGGTGTCGAGGTAGGCGGCCACGGAGTGGGTCACATCGACCTGCACCTGATCGCCGACTTTCAGGTTGCCCAAGTCCTTGGCTTGGTCGCTCAGTTGAATATGCACCTGACGGCCGTCGGCATTTTGCAGCACGACCTGGTGCTTGACGGCATCGACCGACAGGACTTTGGCCACGACCTGATCGGCTTCCACGGTAGCGGACAGCGGAATATCAGCGGCAAAGGCGCTGAGGCTGGCGGAGGAAAGGAGCGTGGCGAGGGTGATGGCTTTAGCCAGTGCGTGGAGCTTCATAAGCATTACATTCCCTGTGATTAATGGCAGCACGCGGCTCTGGAACAAGGTTCTTCGCCGCGCGTGCCCATGAGCATAGACGCTGTTCAGGGAGTCTTGGCAGTTTCTTGCGCGGTGGATTCGCCGCTGTCGGTGCCTTTGCCGCTGTCCTTGCGACGGGTCGGGTCGGTGGGGCGCAGGGCATCATTGTCGCGCTCGGTTTCACCGGGTGGCCGGGGCTCGTCCGGGTGTTTGTCTTCGCAGGCGGATGTCATGCTCTTCTCCTTCAGGCTTTCGGGTCGTCCACTTCCTGGGCGACGTTGATGGCCGGTGATTCACGGTGAATCTGCTCGGCCTTGTCCTTGAGGTCTTGCCACTGGTCGAGGTCAATGGCGCCCTGCCCCAGCAAGTCGTCAGCCACGCGTTGCAGTTCCAGGTAGTGGGCGTCCGGGGATTGTTGCCAGTAGGCTCGGTCGTCATACAGACGTTGCCAGGTGGCAAGGTCTGGCGGTTTGAGGTCGTCACTCATGGGCGGGCTCCTGTGAGGTGTTCCTAGGGTAGAGAGGCCGATGGCGGCGGGAGTTCCGGCAGGTTTCAAGAGCAAAAGATCGCGGCCACCCACTACGGATGTACGTGTCAGTGTAGGAGCTGACGCAGGCTGCGATCTTTTGATCTTAATACCCGGTCATCTCCAGATACCCCTGCCCGCCCTGGCTGCCGCTGATCCGCACCGGCCCTTCCCAATACGGAATGCGCAAATCCATCCAGGCCTTGGGGTTGAGCGCCGTGGTGGTGATATCGAGGTGCTTGCCCGGTATCTGGATCGACCAGCGCACGGGCATTGAACGCCCGGCGACATCGGCGGTGTCCTCGGGCGTCAGGCGAATATCATCGCCATGCAGCAATTGCGTCCCGCCTTGCGCATCAATCCAGGTGCCGGTGAGGTACGGCGCGCCGTCCTTTTGCCGCATGCGATAGAGCATCACCTGCGCACCGCTGTTCAGGTGCAGCGAGAACCAGTCCCAGCCGGTTTGATCAGCGGTCAATGGCTGGCTGCTCCACTCGCGGTCAAGCCACGCCGGACCGCTGACCGTGTAGGCTTTGCCGTCGATTTCAAGCGTGCCACTGGCCTGGAAAAATGGCTGGCTGTAGTAGTAAGACGCCTGCCCCTGCTCGGATTTCTGGCTGAAGCCTTTATCGCCCTGAAGCACCAGTGGACGCGACGACACCAGCCGCAGTTGATAGCCGAAATGCTTGTCACGGGCGCTGAGCTGCAAATCCGTCAACGGGTCAGTCGCCTCGCTGCTGAAACGCCAGTCGTCGATCCATGCATTGAACGGCGCGGTGTTCGCCCCGGCCTGCCCCACACCGCCACGAGCGTAGCGCTCGGCGGCGTGATGAGCCGTCGCCGAAGTGACAGCGGCATGGCCGAGCCAGATTGTCTGGTTGCCCCAGCCCGCCACCTCGGGCGCCGCTTTCAGGGCGCTGCGAAACAACGTCCACTGCACGCCAAACTCACGGCCCTGATCGTCCTTGAGGTTGGCGGTGACATACCACCATTCGATGCGAAAACCCTGATGCGGCCCGTGATCGGCCGGAAAGCTGAACACCCGCCCCGGCACCACCGGCGTGAAGGCCGACGCCTCACCGCCTAGCCCGGCGAAGCCCTTTTCCACCGGCGCCGAGTTGTCGCAACCACTGAGCAACGCCAACAGCAGCACGGCGACCTTAATCTTCATGGGCAAAGGTCCTCAGCAAGTCCGCTGGTTGCGTGCGGTACAACGAATACAGCGGCCAGGCCGACGCCAGTAACGTCGCCAACAACGCCAGCCCCATCAACTGCGCCAACTGCCACGGGAACACTCGCAACGGCAGGCGCCAGCCGAATGCCTGAACGTTGATTACCGCGTCCAGGCACCAGGCCAGCGCAATACCCAACGGCAACGCCAGCACCAGCGTCAACACCGCCAGCAACCAGGTCTGGCCAAGGTTGAGCAGCATCAATTGCCGCCGCGTCACGCCCAGCGCCCATAGCGGTGCAAGCTGCCCGAGACGGCTCTGGCTCTGGGTCAGCAGGCTGATGAACAACGCCACACCGGCAACGCCCAGGGTCAGGCTGTTGAGCGCGGCGGTGGCGGCGAAGGTACGTTCGAACACCTGGGTCGACCAGCCCTTGAGCCGGGCCTGATCGACGATATGGCTGTCGTCCAGCGTGAAGCGCGTTTGCAGGATTTTCAGGAAAGCCGGGATCCGGGCCGGGTCGATGCGCAAGTTGAACCGGTTCGGCGTCAAGTCCGGCCAGCCTCGCAGCAAATGCTCGGCGTTGACCAGCACATGGCCCTTGGGATTACCGTAGTCGGCGTAGATCCCGACGATACGCGGCGACCATGGACCGTTCGGCGCAGGGATCGTCAGGTGATCGCCCAGATGCACCTTCAGGCGGCGGGCCATCTGTTCGCTGAGCATCACCGCATCGTCCTTGGCCAGGCGATCCCAGGGGTTCGCACCCAGGGACTCCAGCAGCGGCCAGTGCTGGCGATACGTTGGGTGATCGATCACGCCATAGACGTCCGCCGGCCAGCCCTGCAACTGCACCGACACCTGCCAGTTGGGCAGCACGGCGCGGACCTGCGGCTGCTGTGCCAGCCAGGTTTGCATGTCGCGGGCCTGGGACGGGTTTTGCGGATTGATGTACAGCTCGGCGGTCAGGCGCTGCTCGAGCCAGTCGCTGAAGGTCTGGCGGAAACCGGCGGTCATGCTACCGGCGCCGATGTTCGCCGCCAGCGCCAACAGCAGCGCCATCAAGGCCAGGCTCAGGGCCGGCAGCTGCTGCCGGCAATCGGCGAGAAACCATTGACCGAGCACTGAGCGACGGCGGCGCAGAAGCAGATTGAGCAACGTATTGAGCAGTACCGGCAAGGCCAGCGCCGCGCCGATCAACAATGCCGCCATCAGTACAAAACCGCTGGCCAGGCTGTTGCCGAAAAGCAGCGCGACAACCGCGATCACCGCCGCCAGCGTGGCGACCCAACCCTGACGTCGTAACCAACGGGTATGGGCCTGATGCCAGGCTTGCGGGTTGGCCAGGGCCAGCAATGGCAAGCGTGCCGCCCGCAGCAGACTGTTGATACCGGCCAGCAAGGCGCCGAGCAGGCTCAGGCCAACGCCGCTGAACCACCACCACGGGCTGAGGCTCAACTGCCCCGGCACCTGCGCGCCATACAACCCGCGCAGGCTGGCAGCGACGTCCGGCAACAACACGCTGGCCAGCCAGTAACCGCTGACGACCCCGGCGATCCCGCCGATCAACGCCAGGCCCATCAACTCGACGGCAAGTCCGGCGATCAACATCCGAGCACTGACACCGCAGGCGCGCAGCGTTCGCAGCAAGCTTCGGCGTTGCTCCAGCGCCAGGCCGATGGCGGCGTGAACGATGAACAGGCCGACCACGAACGACAGAAAACCCAGGGCATCGAGGTTCAAGTGAAAACTTTCAGTGAGACGCGACAGATTGTTTTCTTCACCTGCGGTCTTGAGTTGCAGCCGGTGCTTGAAGGGAGCCGGCAACGGTGCGGTGAAATCCTTGGGCAGCAGCAAGCGCGACAGTTGCTGCGGCAGGCCGAGCAACTGCTGGGCAAAGCCGATGTCCACCAGCAGCACACCGGGGGCCATGTCGCGCTGAGCCTGCAAGGGCGGCAAGGTTTCTCCACCCTCGGAAAGCGGCGTATCGCCTTCGCGCAAACCCAGAGCCTGCAAGGTCTGCGGCGAAATCCAGGTACGCCCCGGCGGGCTGAAAAAATCGACGATGCGCGCCATCGCCATGGCCTGCCCCGCTACCGCGACACCCGCCGGCAACGACACCGGCTCGATACCCGTCAACTGCAAGCGCTGGTCCTCATGGCCCTTGAGGACCAGGCGTCCCTCCAGCACCGGGGACACCGGCCAACCCGCCTTGCGCAGGTCCACAAACAGTTGCTGGGAAAATACCCCGCCGCCGGGCGCCGCGAGGCTGGCCTGAGGCTCGCCGCCGATCATCTGGCTGGCCCTGGCGTAGCTGTCTCGCGCCTGGCTGTTCAGCGCCTGCACACCGGTCAGCAGACTGGTAGCCAGCCACAACCCGGTCAGCACACTGAAAAACTGCACCGGGTGCCGCCGCCAATGGCTGAGCAGTGCCCGCAAGGTTTGCCGAAAAACTCGCACTTCAGCGTGCTTGCGCGTCGGCCAGCCGGCCACCGTGCAAGGTCACCGTTTGCGCCAGTCGCGCCGCCACCCGGTGGCTGTGAGTGACCATCAACAAGGTGGTGGGGCTGTCGTCGAGCAACTCCAGCAACAGCTTGAGCACCTCGTCGCTGGTGGCTTCATCGAGGCTGCCAGTAGGCTCGTCCGCCAGCAGCAGTTTCGGTTGCGACGCCAGCGCGCGGCCCAACGCGACCCGTTGTTGCTGCCCGCCCGATAGCTGCTCCGGGTAACGCCGCAGCAAATCCGCCAGCCCCAGCCGCTGTACCAGATGTGCCTGCCACTGCGCGTCGTGACGCCCGGCCAGCCGCGCCTGGAACGCCAGATTGTCTTCCACCCGCAGGCTGCCGATCAGGTTGAACTGCTGGAACACCAGGCCGATTTCGGTACGCCGCCAGTGCGCCAGTTGAGCCTCGTTCATCTGTTCGAGGCGATAGTCACCGCTGCTGATGCTGCCGTGATCGACCTTGTCCAGCCCGGCAATCAGGTGCAACAGCGTGCTTTTACCGCTGCCCGACTCGCCCATCAACGCCAGGCTGCTGCCGGGTCTGAGGGTCAGGTCGATGCCTTGCAGCACCGGCAATGGGCCTTGCGCGGTAGCATAGCTTTTAAAGACGTCGTGGACCTGAAGCATGGGCAAACCCGATTGAGGAGTGTGGACCAAGGATAGCGGACTACCTGTTAGTTCTTACAGTAGCGGCCGGTCGGGCGCAGGTATCTAATACCCTCACAGGGAGTGCTGATACCGAGGACGGTCAATCCATTGGTTCAATGGCGTAGCGCACAGAAGGCGCACGGCTCGTGAAAATCTCACCAGGCAACTCTTTCCGTCACCCGTCGAACATCCTCGGCAAACGCCAGCGCAAGGCTGTGGTCATTGCCGTCATCGAAGTCGGTTGCGAGCCGAACAGCCTGGCGCTGTCCGACCGCGATTCAACTGTCTGGGTCTGCAATGCGCTGGACAGCACGCTGTCAGTGATCGACACCACGGCCCATCAAGTAGTTGCCGTCATTCGCCTGCCGATTCAACCACTGGCCATGGTCATCGACCGGTCAGGCCGCCGTGGTTATGTGACCGGGCTGGGCAAACCGCTGCTGATGGTGATCGATATTGCGGCGCGGCGGGTCATTGGCAGAATCATCTCGGGCGAAGGACATGCGCTGGCCATCAACGCCGAGGGCACGCGGGTTTATGTCAACGCCAACAGCCCGGCGAAATGCCGGATCTGTGTGATCGACACGGCGAGCGCCAGCATGATCGACAGCATCGAAACCGGATCATTTACCAGTGCTGCCGTACTTGCCGCGCACGGTCGTCTGTTCTACTGCGACTACATTCACCACGCCCTGAAAGTGTTGGACACCGACACGGGTGAAATCACCACGGCCCTGTCACTGCCCGCTCCCCTTGAAGAGATCGCTATCGTTGCTGCACAGGATGTCGGCTATCTGCCATATCGAACGAGCGACGGCATCGTGGCGAAGATCGATCTGACAAGCTACGACGTACTCGACCTGCTGCCCGCCCCGGCGTTGCCCCATGGTTTGATCATCAACCCCCATGGCGACCTGGCGTGCTGTTGCAGCGCGAGTGAACGGCGCCTGACGATCATCGACACGGCAACGTGGCAGGTGGTCAGCCGCTTCCAGGCCGGCGAGTACCCGCAGGGCCCGGCATTCAGCGCCGATGGCAGTCGGCTGTACGTGTGTGATGCGTCGGGGGATACGGTGTGGGTGGTGGCGCTGGATTGAGTGGTTTCCTCAGGAACGTGGGGGGTCTGTTGCCGTTGCTTTGAATGGGCCTACCTTTTCGCGGGCAAGCCCGGCTCCCACACTGTTTTGTGTCGTGTACACGTCATTCATTCACTGAAGCTCGCTCCCACCTTTGAACCGCAGTGCCCGCAAACTCCCTACCCACCACAGATCCCCTGTGGGAGCCGGGCTTGCCCGCGAAGAGGCCGGCACAATCAACCCACCTCTCACGGCTCAACCACCACATTCGGCGTCGCCTCACCAGGCGTCACGATGGTTTTCAGATCAATATGCCGCCACGCAGGCTTGGCCCCCAGCCGCGCATTGAAGCGGTAGTTGAAGGTGAAGTCGTCCACCGTCGGCACGCTCAGCGGTTTGCCGTAGGTCGCCTCGACTGTAGCCGCGTCATAGCCCATCAGCTCCAGCAAAGTCGGGAAGATGTTGTAGTGACTGGAGCGGTCCTTGTTCTGCGCCAGCGCCTGTTGCCAGTCCAGGGTATGCAATTGATCGCCCTGAATCACCACCAGCGGCACCAATCCTTCTTCCTCCACCGGGTCGCCACCGCAGTGCGTGTTGAGGCCAGGGTTGCCACGTTCATGCAAATCCTGACCATGATCCGAGGTGTAGATCAGCAGCGCATGACTGAGGTCGGCCTGGGCAAATATCCGTGAAAAAAACTCGCCGACATTCCACAGCACGGTGTTTTTATAAGCATTGCGATACAGCACCCAGTCATCCGGCTGGCCGTTGAAACCATCGCGCTTGCCGGTGTCCGCCACTTCCACAAACTGCCCGCGGGGTAACGTCGGACGGTAGGCCATAAACGCATCCGGGTACTTGTCGTGCACCGGAAAATGCGCGCCGACCTTGTTGATCACCACCAGCTCCGGGGTGCCGTCATCAAGCAGTTCGATCAGCTTGCTGGCCGCCGCCATGTCGCGGTCACGCACGCTGGTCTGGTCGAATTGCACAAACTCGTCGATGTCCTTTTTCTCGGTGTCGCTCATCAGGTTCTGCAGGTTGCCGCCAGTGCGTTGGGCGTCGATGTAGACGGTGCGCAGCCCGGCCTTTTTTGCGTACTGCCAGATCGACGGCATCGTCGTGTTGATACGCATGTAGTCGGCGCGAGTGCCGCCGTAACGCAGGGTGACATTGGTGTCGGCACTGCAATTGGCGATGGATGCCGCATAGCCGTAGTTGAAAATCGCCACCCCCGGACGCGCTTCCTTGAGCTGGCTGTGCACACCGTACTGCGCGTTGATGTCCAGATAATTGCCGGAGATGCTCTCGTCGATGATCAACACGATGTCGTGGTCCACGGGCGTGTCGATGCGCGCCAGTTTGATCGGCTCGCGCGGGCCGACCGTGTTGTGCAATGACTCATAGGCAAACAGGTTGAGGTAAGCCAGTGGCGTGTACATGATCGGCAGGCCCCGGGCGCCCTCGCCGGCCCGTACAAACAGCACCGCGCTGAGCAACAGCACGCCCAGCAACGGCGCCGCTATCAGCAATGCACCTGGCACCGGCCAACGCCGACGCGGCTTGAGCCCGATCCCCAACAACAGCAACACACCGCTGAGCAGACCACTGATCAGCGGCGCGCGGTACTGATAAGCCGCTTCCTGTATGAACCCGCCGGAATACACCAGTGAGACAAAACTGCTGTAGGTCAGGTAGTCGGCGGTGACCCGCGTATACACATCAAAAAACACCGCCGAAACGAACATCGCCAAGGCAAACACATGGCGCACCAAGGTCTGACGAATGTAGGCGGTCATGAACAACGCCACGGTCAGCGCCACAAACATCGCACCGAACAGCAGCATCGGAAAACCGATGCCCATCGCGTTCAGACGCTCAAGGTAATAGTCGTAATTCTTGAGCAGATAGAGGACCAGCAACAGTTCTTTGAGGTAGCGAATCATGGCGATTCCGATGCTGATCAAAAAGGTGTCGAGCCAATAGTTTGTCGGCCATTTTCTGACACTAGCAGCGGGCCATCAAACCGCAAGAAATGTCGGCTTTTTCGATTAAGCGTCAAAAAAACGTTGACTCAAAACTGACACACTCGAATCGCCGCAGCCCTTGTATTTCGCGGCTTACGACCGTTTATCGCTTTCTCGGAATTGTCAGGAACCCGTCAAAACCGCGGCAAATCCAGCCCCACCAAGTACTTGATGGCCAATCGCCGGAAAAAAGCCCGGTGTTATAGCCGTGCAACATGTCATTTTGCTGACACGGTTTGCCAAGGCTGGGCTATACCCCTTTTGACAGTCTCTATTCGATCTTTCCACCGACTTACGAGGCACGCCACTATGGACGTGAACGTATTTGGTATGGGCTACGTCGGCCTTATTCAAACTGCAGCACCGGCCAATATCGAACAACGCGTGCGGTCTATGGGCACCGCGTCGAAGGGACTGCGCCCATGAATATCCTGGTGACCGGAGCGGCGGGGTTCATTGGTGCCCATTGCGTATTGCGGCTGCTGCGCGACGGGCATCGGGTCTGCGGGCTGGACAATTTCAACGACTACTACGACCCGCAACTCAAGCGCGATCGCGTGCGCTGGGTGCAGGACCAGGTCGGTGAATTTCCCCTCGCCACCATCGACCTCGCCGACGCTGCGGCCGTCGAACATTTGTTTGCCCGTGAACAACCGCAGGTGGTGATCAACCTTGCGGCGCAAGCCGGGGTACGTTACTCGCTGGACAATCCCAAGGCATATCTGGACAGCAACCTCTGCGGCTTCCTGAACATCCTCGAAGCGTGCCGGCACCATCCGGTGGAACACTTGATCTACGCCTCGTCCAGTTCGGTGTACGGCGCTAACCAGCACACGCCCTACTCGACGCACGACGGTGTCAATCACCCGTTGTCGCTGTACGCCGCGACCAAAAAAGCCAACGAATTGATGGCCCACAGTTACAGCCACCTGTTCGGCATTCCCAGCACCGGTCTGCGTTTTTTCACCGTGTACGGCCCGTGGGGCCGGCCCGACATGTCGCCGATCCGCTTTGCCAAGGCGATCATCGAAGGCAGTCCGTTGAAGCTGTTCAACTACGGTCAGCATCAACGCGACTTCACCTACATCGACGACATCATCGAAAGCATTGCCCGTCTGATCGACCACCCGCCGCACCTCTCGCCCAACTGGGACCGTGAACAACCGGACGCCTCCAGCAGCATGGCGCCGTGGCGCATCTACAACATCGGTGGCGAGCACCCGGTGGAACTCAAGGATTATCTGGCGCTGATGGAGAAGCACCTGGGCCGCAAGGCCAACGTCGAGCTGCTGCCTCTGCAACCTGGAGACGTGCTCAACACCTGTGCCGATGTGCATGAACTGGAAGATGACACCGGCTTTCACCCGCGCATTGAACTCGATGAAGGCTTGCGCCGCTTCGTCGCCTGGTTCTGCGATTACTACCTGCTGCCGATCCCCCTGGCTTCGCACGCGGCAGCGTTAAAGCGGAGGAGTCTATGACTGGTCATGAGAAAGGAGTCCCGCTCAACAATCTGCGACGCGACAATCGTCTGGACCCCGAGCACCGAATGCGCCTCGACAGCGCGATCCACATGCAGGGTCGCGGCTGGATCACCGGGCGCGATGGTGGCCGGCCCTGGACGCTGTCGCGCACCAACCGCGTGGTGGCGTGCATCGGCGCGCTGATGATTCTGGTGCTGGTTTCGCCGTTGCTGCTGGGTCTGGCACTGACGATCAAATACACCAGCCCTGGTCCGATTCTGTTCGTGCAAAAACGCACCGGCTATCGCGGCCGTTCGTTTGGCATGTACAAGTTTCGCACCATGGTGGCCAACGCCGAGGAGCTCAAGGAGTCGCTGCGCCACCTCAACAAGCATGGCGCCGACGCCATCGATTTCAAGATCGACAAGGACCCGCGCATCACCCGCATTGGCGGTTTCCTGCGGCGCAGCAGCCTCGACGAGCTGCCCAACCTGATCAACGTGTTTACCGGTGACATGCGCCTGGTAGGCCCCCGGCCAACCTCGTTCAGCGCCTACCGCTACAAGGACAATCACCTTGCCCGCCTGAGCATCTACCCCGGCATGACCGGCCTGTGGCAGATCTCCGGGCGCAGCAATATCGACTTCGACCAGCGCGTTGAGTTGGACCTCAACTACATCGCCGAGCAGAGCCTGCTGCTTGATCTGAAGATCCTGTTGAAAACCCCCTTCAAAGTATTCAGCGGCCACGGAGCGAGTTAAATGGACGGTTCATCGACCAAAAGCCTGACCATTGCCAACCCGAGCGAGTCCAATCTGACTTCGACCGTGCTCGATCAAGGTCTGCGGACCCTCTTCCTGACCGCCGCCAATCCCGGTGCAGGCACCACCACCAGCGCGCTGGCGCTGGCCAGCCAACTGGCGCAAATGAGCAGCGGCCAGGTGTTGCTGGTGGACGCCAGCCAGTCGGCGACCAATCTCAGTCAGCAGTTGGGCTTGACCAAGGAACGCGGTTTTCGTGACCTGCTGTTCAACGCCGATAACCCGCCGCTGTTGCAGGACTGCGTGGTGCAGGTCTCCAGCCTGCCCTTTCACATCCTGCCCAACGGCCGCCACATTCGCGGTGCCGAACACCTGACCGCCGAGCGCCTGAGCCCACTGCTGGCGCAACTCGCCGGCCAGTACCGCTTTGTGGTGATCGACGGCGACGCCGTGTATTCGGCCGCCGACACCCTGGTGCTGAGCACCCAGGTGGACGGCGTGATCATGGTCGTGCGCGCCGAAGATACCCGCTGGGAAGTCGGCCAGGCCGCCGTGCAACGCCTGACCCAGGCCGGCGCAAAACTGGTAGGCAGCGTGTTCAATCGCCGCAAGTACTACATGCCCAAGTGGCTCTACAAAAACCTGTAAGTGACTGCCAAAGGATGACGCCATGAACGCCAAAATGCTTGTCCTGCTTCTGTTGCCACTTGCAGGTTGCTCCAGCAACAACCCCTCCAGCATGCCGGTGCAGATCATGACCGCCACGCCCGCCAACGCCCAGGCCACCGACATGGCCAAGGTCGAACAGACCCTGCGGCCCCAGGACGTGCTGGACGTGATCTTCCACATCAGCACCAGCGGCTCGGATGCGTACCGGGTGCAATCCGGTGACCAGATCGGCCTGAACTTCACCGCCGCCAGCCAGCTCAACGGCAATCAGCTGGTGCTGCCTGACGGCACCATCAACCTGCCGGGCGCCAACACTTCGGTGAAAATCGCCGGGCTGACCAGTGATCAGGCGCGCGATGAAATCCAGCGCGCCTATCAGCGCAAACAGCTGTTCCAGCCCAACCGCAACCAGCTGACCGTGCAAGTCATCAGCCCGTTGACCAATGAACAGAACCTCAAGAGTGCGCTGAACCACCCGGCCACCGGCATGAGCCGGGAGATCACCGTGGGCAACGACGGCTATGCCAGCTTCCCGGAAATCGGCGCGGTGCCGCTGCAAGGCATGACCATCAATCAGCTGGAGACTTTCCTCAACCAGCGCTACGCCAGCCTGCCGGGAAAAATGAGCGTGGACGTGATGCTCAAGTCCACCGCCGGCAACGAAATCTATGTGCTGGGTGAAGTCGGCCAGCCGGGTTCGTACCCGATCCGCCGTCCGGTGTCGGTGCTGGAAGCGCTGACCCTGGCCCGAGGCACCAGCATCAAGGCGCGGCTCGATTCGGTGGTGATCATGCGGCGCAATGGCAACCAGGTACAGGCGGTGCACTACGACGTCGAAAAAGCCCTGGCGGGCGATGCCTCGCAAATCGCCTACCTGCAACCCGACGACATGCTCTACGTACCCAAGACCAAACTGGCCAGCGCCGGTGAACTCGCCCGGCAACTGGCGGACGTGGTGTTGTTTCAAGGCGTGGGCATGAGTTTCAGCTACCGCCTGGATAACAAAAACGACAACAGCAGCAACTGATGCGTGGGTGACCTGACATGAATCCAAAGGAAAACTACCTGCACGAGTTCTTCAGGATCTTCTTCGCCAACAAGCAATTGGTGAAGCGCGTGTTCCTGGTCTTTGCAGTGATCGTTCTGCTGTTGCCGCTGGTGCTCAAACAGAGCTTCGACATCACCGCGCAGGTGATCGTCCAGTCGAAGAAACTCTCGCAGGGCGATGCCACCACCTCACTGACCGTGGACAACGCCACGTTCATTCCGCCATCGCTGGCGGACATGGAAACCGAGAGCAATATCCTGCGTTCACCGGCGCTGATCCGCCAAACCATCAGCGAGCTGCGGGACAAGGGCGAGTACACACCCAGCCCCGGCGTGTTCTACACACTGGTGGCCCAGCCATTCCGGCGTTTCGTGACCACGCCGCTGCGTGAATACGTGATCAACCCGGTGCGCAAGGTGCTGGGACTGGAAACCGATCCGGTGCGCGACACGGCGCTGGATGCGCTGACCCAACAGGCCATCGACAGCCTGAAAGTCGAGACGCTGCCGGGCTCCAACGTGATCTCCATCATCTACAGCTTTGGCAATCCGCATCAAGGCACCGAGTTTGTCGCGGCGCTGCTGCAAAACTACCTGATCAGTCGTCAGGCCCTGCAATCCATTGACCTGCCGCAGAGTTTCTACGAAACCAAGAAGCACCAATACCAGGTGCGCCTTGACGGGCTCGAAGGCACGCGCCTGACGCTGCTGGAAAGTGTCGCCTCCTCCGATCCCAAGGAAGAGATCACGTTTCGGCTTAACGCCATCAACACCGAGGAACAGGCGCTGAACCTGTATCAGGACCGGCTGCTGCAAAGCCAGCGCTGGCTCGAATACCTGAAAACCGCCCTGGCCAATGCCACCAACAACAAGCTGACCGACTACACCTTCCCCTACACCTTCACCACCACCGTCGACAACGTGGCGTTCGAGGACCGGGAAATCAAACAGCTGGGCGAAGAGCTGACCACTCAGGTGACGCGTTACAACAACGACCTGGCGGTGTTCCAGCCAAGCAGTGAACCCATGCTGCTGACCCGCGAGCAAATCGGTCGCACCCGTCAGCAATTCCTGAAAATCGTCAATAACCGGATTCAGGAGCGCACCAACGACCTGGCAGTGGTCAGCCAGGTGATCGATCAGAAAACCGCGCGCATCGCCACGTTCAAGAATCGCATCCACCAGTTGCAGGAAACCCAGAGCAAGTTGCGGCAGATGGACACCGAGATCGACGCGTTGCACGCGGCATTCTCCACCTACGCCCAACGCTTTGCCGAAAGCAGCACCACCCGTTCGCTGGACAACGACCTGTCCAACGCCCGGATCCTCAGCCCACCGTATGAACCAACCGATCCGGCGTTCCCCAAACCCATGCTGATCATTCCATTCGGACTGTTCACCGGCCTGCTGCTGGCGATTGCCCTGGTCTACGTGCGTGAGTTCTTCGATCACCGCTTCAAACACCCGGCGCAAATCAGCCACGAGCTGGGCCTGCCGGTGCTGTTGGTGATCAACGATCAAAACGCGCAACCGCTCAACCCGTACAAGAACTGGACCGTGCCAAGTTTCATGCATTGGGTGCGCAATTGAACGCGCCGCTCAGCCCTGCCAGCGCCCTGCCAATCATTCATTTGCTCGGCAGCGGCGGCTTCTATGGGGCTGAGCGGATGCTGCTGGACCATTGCCTGGCGACGCCGGGGCAGCACCAGGTGCTGTTCCTCGATGCGCCGCCAGAACTGATTGCACGGTTTCGCGCAGCCGGTGTTGATAGCCAGGGCTGCGCCAGCCTCGGGGCATTGCTGGGGCATTTGCGCCAGCGCCGCGCCGACCATCCGCTGATCAATACGCATAATTTCAAGGGCCTGCTGTTTGGCTGGATCGGCGCGACGCTGTGGCGTTTGCCACTGGTGATTACCCAGCACGGCTTCACGCCGCGCAGTCGCAAACAACGCTTCTACACTTGGCTGAGCCTGCAACTGTGCCGCACCGCTTCGGTGGATCGGGTGGTGTGCGTGGCCGAAAGCATTGCCGTGCTGCACCGCGCAGCCAGTGTGCAGGCCGAGAAGCTGCAAGTGATCCCCAACGGCCTGCCCGCACAAAGCACAGATACCGGCGGCACAAAACCGTGGCGAGGGAGTTCGCTCCCGCTGGGTTGCGCAGCAGCCCCAACAACAGCAGCGCAGGGTTTCAGACAGAACGCGGGGCCGGCTTTGGGTCCGCTTCGCGGCCCGGCGCGAGCAAGCTCGCTCGCCACCGGTGCTTTGTCAGTTTTTAAAAGGGGTGCCAGCGTCAAAACTTCGCGCTGGCTGGCCGGTTTTGTCGGGCGGTTGAGCAGTGAAAAAGGCCCGGACCTGTTTCTCGATGCCTTGATCCCGCTGTGCCAGCAGCACCCGCAGCTGGATGCCGTGATGCTCGGCGACGGCCCAGAGCGCGACGGCCTGCTGGCGCGTATCGAGGCGGCAGGCTTGCATAGCCGCATCACCCTGCCCGGCTATCAGACCGACATGGCGCCGTGGTGGCAACAGCTCGATGCGCTGGTGATCAGCTCGCGCACCGAAGGCACGCCGATGATCCTGCTCGAAGCGATGCAGGCCGGGGTGCCAGTGGTGGCGTTCAGCGTCGGCGGCATTCCGGATGTGCTGCAGGACCGGGTCAACGGCTTGCTGGCCGCGCCCACCGACAGCGCCGCCCTCGCCCGGCAGATCGACGCGCTGCTGACGCAACCGGCCATGGCCCGGGAACTGAGCGACAACGCGAAACGTACACAACGTGACCGCTACGACCTCAAGGCCCTGGCCGAACGCTGGTCGCAGCTGTACATCCAAACGGCACGGGAGGCACGCGCATGATTTTTCCGCTCTCGATCGTCAGCCTGCTCGGCCTGGCATGTCTCGGTCTGCTGGCCAGTCCTTATCCGTATCTGGCGCCGGGCGCGGTGCTGGGCCTGGTCGGCGTTGCCGTGCTGTACCGCAAGCCGACCTGGGGCTTGCTGGGCATCACCGCGCTGGTGCCATTCGAAGGTTTCTTCAAGGGCAACGCGCTGTCGGGCAGCAAATTCCTCGGTGTCTCGCTGATCCTGATCCTGCTGCTGCAACTGGCAATTCATCAACTGCCCGGTGAACGGCTGCGCAGCAACATCTGGCGCTTCCTGATCTGGTTTCTGATTCTGTACGGGCTCAGTTTCATCACCAGCGACGACCTCGGCATGTCTGCCGGGCACCTGCGGGAACTGAGCGTCGGTCTGATTCTGTTTGTGATCACCCTGCTGATTGGCCGTGAACTCAACCTCGATCTGTTCGCCCGGCTGGTCACCCTCAGCGTGGCGGTGACGTGCGTGATGGCGATGTTTTCCGCCAAGTATCAGGATCAGGGCCGCGCCTCCGGCTTGCTGGAAGACCCGAACGCCTTCGCCCTGCTGATCGCCTTCGCCGTGCCCATGGCTCTGTTGCTGGTGCTTCGCAGCCCGAACCTGCTGCACCGTTTGTTCTGGGGCGGTTGCTGCCTGTTGCTGTTGGGCGGCATGACCAAGACCGAATCCCGTTCGGGGCTGGTGGTGCTGTTCCTGAGCCTGGTCATCGGCACCTTGCACTACCGCGCCCAACTGCCGCGTATCCGCCCCCGGCATCTGGGGTTTGCCATGCTCGGCGCGGCCATCGTCATTCCGCTGGCGATCTATGCGATGCCGGCGGGCTACATCGCGCGCATTCAATCCCTGAGCGTGCTCAGCGCCGGCGCCAAGGGCCATGACGATGAATCCCTGGGCCGCCGCGCTTCGTACATCGTGGTCGGTGGCCAGATGATCAGGGAGAATCCGCTGCTCGGTTCCGGCCCCGGCACGTTCCCCCTGCACTACGCCCCCAGCGGTTACGCCGCCGCGTTTTCCGCCAACCGCAAGATCGGCGACTTGTACCGCCGCGCCCATAACACCTATCTGGAGATTTTCAGCGAACTGGGGATCCCCGCCGGCCTGTTGTTCGTCGCCATGCTGGGGCTGGGCCTGTACAACCTGATCCGCGCCCGCCGCGCCTGGATGCTGCGGCGCAACTGGGAACAGGCCGACCTGTTGACGCACCTGTCCATCAGTTTTCTGTCGCTGACGCTGTTTCTGATGTTCCTCAGCGCGCCGAACCAGAAGTACGTGTGGATCATGCTCGCGCTCAGCAGCGTGCTGCGCACCCAGGCCGAAGAAGCGCCGTTGCTGGAGGTCAGGGCATGAGTCGGATCAGTATCGTCATCCCGATGTTCAACGAAGCCCGGCACATCGGCCGCACGTTGCTGGCTGCGCAACGGGCCGCCGATGCCGCCGATATCGAATGCGAACTGATCGTGGTCGACAACGGCTCCGAAGATCAGGGCCCGCAGATCGCCCGCCAGTTCGGCGCTCAGGTGCTGGTGTTGCCCGGTCTGTTGATCGGCGCCCTGCGCAATCGCGGGACCGCCGTCGCCAGCGGAGAATGGCTGGCCTTTATCGATGCCGATGTCGAGATGCCCGAGGACTGGTTGACGCTGCTGTTCGAACTCGAATCCGCCGAGCACGCCGACGTCTTTGGCCTCGATCTGCACACCCCGGCCGAAGCGCCCTGGTTTGCCGATGCCTGGCAACGCCGCACCTTGCGCCCCGTCACTCACACCCTGCACCCGGTGCAATGGCTGCCCAGTTCCAATCTGCTGATGCGTCGCAGTTGGTGTGAACAGGTCGGTGGCTTCGATGAAAATCTGCGTACCGGAGAAGACAAGGAATTCACCATGCGCTTGCGCGAAGCCGACGCACGCTTGCTGACAGTCAACGAAACGGTCGCCCTGCATTGGGGTTACGAGCGCAGCTGGCGCGAGTGGATGGGCAAGGAAATGTGGCGTCAGGGCAGTCACCTGCAATTGCTCCGCACCCACGGCATGAGCCTGCGTCTGTTGCGTTTCCCACTGTTGTCGATTGTGGTCTGGCTCCTGGATTTCCTGGCGATCTCGGCGCTGCTCAATGGCTTCCCGCACCACGCGTTGCTGATGATCTTCGTCACGTCGCTGCCGGCGCTGTTCCTCAGTCTGCGCCAGAGTCTGAAGCACCACGATATTCGCTTGACCCTGCAACTCTGGGGCTTGCACTGGTTGCGTCTACACCTGGCCGGCGCCGCGCTAGTGCTCAGCCTGTGTCATTGGAATGCCAGGAGGCCTGCCCGTGGCTGAACTCATTTTCTGGTTGTGCCTGTTACTGCCGGTGTACGCCTGGCTGGGCTACCCGTTACTGCTGACCCTGTTGACGCCGCTGTTCCGGCCACTGCGGCGGGAAGCGACGCCACCGCTGAACGTGAGCATCGTGATCGCCGCACACAACGAGGCGCGGCACATCGAACACAAGCTGCGTACCCTGCTGGCCCAGGATTATCAGCCCGCCTCCTTGCAAATCATTCTGGCCAGTGACGGTTCGAGCGATGACACCGTGGCCTGCGCGCACAACGTCATCGACCCACGCATCCAAGTACTCGACCTGCCACGCCAGGGCAAGGCCGCCACCCTCAATGCCGGCGTCGCCGTGAGCACCGGCGAGATTCTGGTGTTCACCGACGCCGACAATCAATGGTCCCGCGAGACCCTCGGTTACCTGCTTGCACCACTGGCCGATCCCGACGTCGGCGCCTGCGCCGGGCACATGGTGATCCCGGTGACCGGCGCCGGCCTGAGCGTCGGCGACAGCCTCTATCGGCATTACGAAGGCTGGGTACGCCGGGTCGAGAATCGCACCGGTTGCATGGTCTCCGCCGACGGCGCCCTGCTCGCCCTGCGCCGCGAGTTGTTCCAAAGCGTACCGGCCGAGGTCAACGATGACTTCTTCATCAGCACCTGCGCGCCGGTGGCCTTCAAACGCATCGTCTATGTGCCCGAAGCCCAGGTGATCGACCACGGCGTGGATGAAGCCGACAAGCAGTTTCGGCGCCGTCAGCGCGTCACCGTCGGCGGTTTGCAAAGCCTGGCCCAGCGCCGGGAACTGCTTAACCCGCTGCGCCACGGCCTGTATGCGCTGGCGTTGATCAGCCACAAACTGATCCGCCGCCTGGCACCGGTCCTGCTGGTGCCGTTGCTGCTGAGCAACTTCTGGCTGTGGGACGAACACTCGTTCTATCAACTGAGCCTGGTGGCGCAATTGCTGGGTTACGCCGTGGCCGTCGCCGGGCTGCTGGACGTGCAGCACCGCTTGCCCAAGCCCTTTCGCCTCGCCGCGTTCTTGCTGGTGACCCTGGCCGGGATGAGCATCGGCCTGTGGCAGTTCTTGCGGGGACAGCGTTACAGCCAGTGGAATCCGGAACAAAACCGTTGAGAGGACTGCGCCATGGTCATCAAGCAACTGATCAAACGCACCAGCGGATGGCTCTACCTGAACTCGGCGGTCGGGCGCAGCCAGTTGCAGGGCGCCGGGGTGATCCTGATGCTGCACCGGGTGCTCGCCAGCGACCACACGGCCAACCTGCCGCACCGCAACGAGTTGTGCGTCGGACCCAAGGCCTTCGAACACTTGCTGATCTGGTTGCGCAGACACTTCGACTGCGTGCCGCTGATGGACATTCTGCAACCTGGTACGTTGCGCTCGGACCGCCCGAAAGTGGCGCTGACGTTCGACGACGGCTGGCGCGACAACGCCGTGAACGCCTTCGCGCTGCTCCAGAAACACCAGGTACCGGCGAGTATTTTTCTCTCCACCGATTTCATTGGCAGCCGCCAGCGCTTCTGGTGGGAAAGCCTGGGTGAAACCCTGTGGGAAAGCCATGGCGAGCAGGCCCGGCGGCACCTGATCGAATGCCTGTACAAGCGCGGTCACCCGGTGCCGGTACTGATGGACGATCTGGATGAGAACCGGCGCAGCGTGACGCTGCTGCATTACCTGCAAAGCCTGAAAAGCCTGGATGCGCGGGAGCTTAGCCGGCTGACCGATGAATGCCCGCAAGAGTCGATGCCCCAGGCACTGGACTGGCAACAGGTACGCGCGCTGGAGTCGTCCGGGCTGGTGCGTTTCGGCCCTCACGGTGCCAGTCACGCGATCCTCACCAGCCTGGACGATCAACGCCTGGACGAAGAACTGAGCCGCAGCCGCGACGCGCTGCTCAACGGCTGCAACCGGCCACTGCCGGTCTACTGCTACCCCAATGGCGACCATGATGCGCGCGTCCGGCGACAGGTGGCCGCCCACGATTTTCCGTTCGCGCTGGGCACCGGCACCGGCATTTATCGCGGCAACAGCGACCCGCTGGCCCTGCCGCGTTTCGGTGTCAGCCAACGCACTGCACGCAACCCCGAGTTGCTGTCCTGGCGCATCTTTCGCGGCGGTCAACCATGAGTCGCAGCCACTACCTCAAACACCTGGCCCTGAGCATGGGCACCAAGCTGGCGATGATCGCTTTGCGCTTGCTGCGCAACGTGTTGCTGGCACGGATTCTCGGGCCCAGCGAGCGGGGCCTGTTTGCCCTGCTCAGCACATTGCCTGACCTGATCAGCGCGGCCACCAGCGGCGGGCTGAATTCGGCGGTGGGTTATCAGGCCGCCAAGCAACGGCCGATGGGCTTGCTGTTGAGTCAAGTGCTGGTGTTCGGTTGCCTGCTCGCGGCGCTGCTGACCTTGCTGGTAGTAGCCTTGACCCGGGCGTTTGGCGACGAGCTGGACATCACCCTCCAACTGGGCCTGCTGGCCTGGTTGTTGCTGCTGGCAGTGCCGCTGACGGTACTCAAAAGTGGTTTGCTGACCTTGCACAACGCGTCCGGTGGCGTGGTGGCGTTCAACGCCTTGCGGCTGGTGGAATCCCTGACACCGCTGTTGCTGTTTCTCGCGTTGTTCTGGATGTGGAAAACCGCCGCCCTGGAAGCGGCGCTGATCAGTTGGCTGGCGGGCATCAGCCTGGTGGTGGTGGCCGGCTGGGTGTGGCTCAAGCGTGATCAGCCGCTGCGCCTGCAATGGGACCGCGCCAGTCAGAACGAGCTGCTGCGCTACAGCGCACGCAGCCATCCCGACCTGCTGTTTCAGCAAGTGATTCTGCGTTCCGATTATCTGTTTATCGGCGCCCTGCTCGGCAGCACCGCGCTGGGTCATTACGCCATGGCCAGCACCGCCGCCGAGTTGCTGCTGATCGTCCCCGAAGCGGTGACCACGCCGCTGATGAAGCGCCTGTTGCAACAGGAAGAAGGCATCGACCAGGTGACGCCCCTGGCCTTGCGCCTGACGGGCACGGTGATGCTCGGCGCCTGCCTGGTGATGGCGGTGATCGGTGAATGGTTGATCATCACCCTGTTCGGCATTGCCTACCAACCGGCATACCCGGCGTTGCTGGCCCTGCTGCCGGGGCTGCTGGGCCTGTGCTACGCCTCCATTTTGCGCCTGGACCTGCTGGGCAAGAACCGCCCCGGCAGCATCTCGCTGTTGATGGGCCTTGGTGCCCTGCTCAACCTGGCCCTGAACGTTTTACTGATTCCCCACTATGGCATCGTCGGCGCGGCCGCGGCTTCGTCCATCGCTTATCTGGCGGTGACCCTCGCGCTGCTGGTGCTGTATTGCCGCCTGAGTGGTGTATCGGTCTGGCAAACCCTGATCATCCTGCCCGGCGATGTCGTGCCGATGCTGCACATGCTGCAACGGAAGTCGGCATGAAACGCGTCGTGCTGCTGTTGAGCCTGGGCCTGACCCTCGGTGCCCACGGCGCGCCCATGCGCTGGGCCGATATCCGCGACGGCAGCCTGTACCTGCAAGCGGATCGGCCCGATACGCTGACGATTCGCTGGACTGCGGCGTGGCAGGCCGATGCCAATGAAGAACATATCTACCTGCTCGACGGCCAGGGCAAACTTCAGGGCGACCGCCTGATCACCGCCAGTGAAAGTCGTGGCACGCAGAGCTGGCCGCTGGCTCCCGGCGCGGCCAGTTATCAGCTGGATATTCCGGGCTACAGTTTCCGTCGCTACAAGGTCGAACACGACGAACGCACGGTGGCGCTGTTCGCCCCGGCCAAGGTGCATTTCAGTGCCGAAACCCGTGACGGCGACGAGTTGTTTTTCAAGGTCGCGCCGGGCGAGCACGCGGTGCTGGCCGGCAAGTTCCACGGCGGCGTCGGCGCCCTGCAAGCGCAACGAATGAGCGACGGTAAAAGCCTGTCCCTGGCGCTGAAACCGTATCGCGCCTACTGGCAGTTTGATCAGGTTGAACTGCCCGTGGCCACGTCGGAACAAGTCTGGCGCCTGCGCCTGCAAGGCAGCGGCAAAGTCGCGTTCTGGCTCGACGGCACCGCCAACCTGTTCGCGCAGAATCCGCAGCAGCTCAAACCATTGCGTCAGGACGATGGCCGGACCCGGCTGACGCTTTACCAAGACGTGCTCGGCCCCACACCCAAGCTCGGCATCGCCCTGCCCTATACCCTGCCGCCGCCCGCCAGTTATGCCGTGCTCGATGCGCTGAAACCGCAGGCGGGCAGTTACTACAGCTTCGTCGACATTACGGCGAAGAACCGCCATTTCGAAGACGCGTTCCGCCAGGTTTATCAGGACCGTTTCGGCATCCGCCAAGACATCACGCTGCTCGCCGGCAGCCAGCGCCAGGCCGACCTGCGCGCCGACACGATCAGCAACAGCGGCCTCGACGCCTGGCTCGCCAGCACCCGGGCGCTGGGCGGCAACGGCACCCACTACATCGGGTTCGCCGACGAGCCGAACCTCAACTACCCGAGCTACGCCAACTATCAGGCGATCTTCAACAGCATGGCCCGGCAAGTGCGCAGTGATCCGGCCAATGCCAGGGCGGGAATCCGTATTGCCATGCCCGCCAGTTCGCGGCTGGTCAACGGTCCGTTCGCCGACAACGCCGCCGACAAGCGCGGCATCGAGTGGGCGCGGCGCCTGCTGGCCGAATCCGGCGAACTGGTCGATGCCCTGGCCTGGCACGAATGGATGATCCGCGACCTGCTGGCGACCCGGGTCTACCGCGACAGCGTGCGCCGCGCCGCCGAACTGGTAGGCCTCGATGCCAAGGGCCAGCCGCGCAAGGCCTTGCTGCTCGACCAGACCAATCTGTCCAGTGGCAGCAGCCTGAGCCCCTACGATCAGGAAACCCACTACGCTTCGTTGTGGTGGGCGTCGGTGGTAATCAATTCGGCGCAGGACGGTTTGCTGAGCATGCTCAACTGGTTCCAGGCCGCCGATGAGCCGGACTACCCCAAAGGCATGTTGCGGGTGCTGGGCAATGACCGCTTTGAACTCAAGCCGGTGGGCCTGGCGCAGCAATTCATCGCCGGGCATTGGTTGGGCAGCGTGCTGAAACTGGACAACGACGCCTTCGAAGTCGACGCCCTGGCGATGGCCACCGATCACCAGCGCAGCCTGCTGGGAGTGAACAAGGGCACGCGTTTGCAACGTGTCGATCTGGCTGGCGCGGGCTGCCCGTTGAGCAAAGGCGCCTTGCGTTATTTCGGCGCCGACAACCGCAGCCGCGACGCGCCCTTCGATTGCCGCAACGGACGCGTCAGCTTCGAGCTGCCGGGGCAAACCTTGTTTGCATTGAGCTGGAGTGCGTCATGAACCCGAATACCGAACCATCGACGAATCACCTGT
The DNA here is from genome assembly GCF_029955235.1 of Pseudomonas fungipugnans. Classification (NCBI taxonomy): domain Bacteria; kingdom Pseudomonadati; phylum Pseudomonadota; class Gammaproteobacteria; order Pseudomonadales; family Pseudomonadaceae; genus Pseudomonas; species Pseudomonas fungipugnans. The sequence continues at coordinate 2,583,579 of NZ_JARBWL010000002.1, read as the reverse complement.
GGGAGCGGGCTTGCTCGCGAATGCGGTGGCTCAGTCAACACTGATGTCGCAGGTGATGGCCCCTTCGCGAGCAAGCCCGCTCCCACAAGGGATTGCGCTTAACTCACTGGCATTGGGGCTGACCCCGCCAACGCAGTGTTTTCACCCAGCCAGAACTCAGGAGACGATCCAATGAGTGCCTTGCAGAAATTACGCGATCGCATCAAACAAAAAGGCTTGCGCGCCACCGTCAAGACGCTGTGGCGCCATTACGTGTTTTATCACTGGGAACTGTTGTGGATGGAGCGTGACCTGGTCAGCCCGGTGCCGCCGCATTCGCTCAAGCCATATCCGCCATTGCGCCTGGAGACCATCACGCCGCACAACACCAAGGCCTTCGCCCGCTACTTCGGCGACCGTGTGGAGACCATGGCCGAACTCGCCCGCGAAGGCTACACCGGGCACATGCACCTGGACGATCAGGGCGATGCCGTGGCGTTCATCTGGGGCGCCAACCGCAACTACTTCGACAAGCACTACTACGGCTGCTGGTTCCCGGTAAAACCCGGCGAGTTTTTCGAGTTCGGCGGCGAACTGACGCGCGCCTACTGGGGCACCACGCTGTCGGTGGACCTGCAACTGGAGCTGTGGAAAGCCATGCAGGCCCAGGGCTGCGACAAGGTGGTGGACGTCTGCGAGTTCCACAACATCCCGGCGCTCAAGCTGCACCTGCGCATGGGCTACACCGAGCAAGGGCGGATCATGAACGTCTATGGCCTGTTCGGCCGCTGGCGCTTCTACCGTGAAACCCGCTACACCGGCTCACGTCTGGATGCGCTGCGCAAACCGTCTCGGCCACCTGTCACCGCACAGGCGACCTGAGTCGATGGCGGCGCGATTCGAATGGCGCACCTCGTTGTGCGCCCCGGACTTTCCGGCGCAGGCCTTCGAGGCCTTGCGCCTGCGGGTGACGGACCACACGCCGTTCAACAGCCTGGCCTGGCTGTGCGCCTCGGAACAGGCACTGATCGATGGCCAGCGCTTGCACATTCTGCTTGCCTGGTCTGGCGCTGAACTGATGCTGTGCCTGCCACTGGTGGCAGGCAGGCAGCGTTTTGGCGGGGTGCCGTTTCGGGTGTTGCATCACCTGGGCTATCCGATGGCCGATCGTCTGGCCTTGCTGTCTTGCCTCGACGCCGAGGACACGCGCCGGGCGCTGAAGGGCATCCGTCGACACCTGCCCCACGCGCTGCTGCAACTCAACGAATTGTCCGAACCCACCGGTGAAGAAAGCGCCCTGACCGAATGGATGGGCCGCAGCTCGACCGCCGAACGCCGCCTGAGCTGCAAAGTGCCGGTGCACCTGATCAGCGACGCCGACCGCCAGGAAGTGTCTGGCGACCCGCGCTACAAACTGCGCCGGGCGCGCAAACGCATCGCCGCCTGCGGCGCCGAAGTACGGCGCATCACCCCCGATGCGACGAGCATGCCGGCCTGGTTACAAGCCATCAGTGAAGTGGAAGCGGTGAGTTGGAAAGGTGATGAAGGCGTGGGGATTTTCACCGGCGAGCAACATCGACTGTGGATGGATCGCGCCTTTACCGGCCTCGCCGCCCAAGGGCTGGTGCGGCTGGTGATACTGGAGCTGAACGGGCGCTGCATCAGTTACCGCCTCGGCTTGCTGGAACAGGGTCGGCTGTACGATTACAACCTGGCATTCCTGCCGCAATACGCCGATCTGGGCAGCGGTCGGGTACTGCTTGAAGAATGGATTCGCTGGGGCCTGGACGACAACTGGCGCTGGATCGATGCCTCGCGGGTCAGCCTGGAAAACTCCAGCCATCAACTCCACGAGCGCATGACCGGGCAACTGGAGCACTGGCGCTGGAGTTTCTATTCCTGGCGGCCCGGCGGCCTGGTATTGGGACTGGCGTTGCGCCTCTGGCACCGAATCAAACCAACCGTGCAACGCTGGCGCAGCAAACGACCGCTTGATGCGCCCGCGCCCAAGGCCGCCGCGCCTGTCGAAAAAACCATGGAGGGCGAACATGCCTCGCCAAGTCATAGTCAACGCTGACGATTTCGGCCTCAGCAACAACGAGAACGCCGTGATCTTCAATGCCTTTCAGGCCGGGGTCATCAGTTGCGCCACGGCCATGGCCAACATGCCGGCGTTTGACGCCGCGTGTGTGATGGCGCAGCACCCGCTGCTCAAGGACCGGATCGGCCTGCACTTCAACCTGACCTACGGGCGCCCCTTGAGCCAGGGCATTCTGACGCGCCCGACCTTCTGCGACAGCAATGGCGTGTTCGATCTCGACCTGCCCCGTCACCGTCTCTGGCTCAGCGCCTCAGACCGGGAGGCGGTGATGGACGAACTGCACGCGCAGTGGCAACGCTGCCTGGACCATGGCGTGCGTCCCAGTCATCTGGATTCTCACCAGCATGTGCACAACATCTGGCCCATCGGCGAGATCGTCGCGCGCTTCGCTGCCCGACAAGGCGTGGCCGTGCGCCTGGCGCGCAATCTGGGGCACAACCTGAGCCTGCCGAAACGCGTATTCAAGGGCTTACTCAACTGGCGTTTGAACCAACTGGCCGGTGCCACCGCGGACTACGTCTGCACCCCGGTGGACCTGCGCGACGCACCGCCGCCCACCGACGGTGTGCTGGAAATCGTCGCGCACCCCAATCAGCTCGGCGCCGATTTCGGCGATGCCTATCTGCACCCCGGCGAATCACTGAGCCGGTTGCTGGAACAGCGTCTGGCGGGCGTGCCACGGGTGTCTTACGGCATGCTTCTGGGCGGCTTGCCCGGCGATACTGCGGCGCAGGAATAACCGACATCCCGTGCCGCCTCGAAATTTTCGCGCCACACAGGCCGCCTTCGCGAGCAAGCTCGCTCCCACAGGGGTTCAATGTCGATCACAAAAATGTGCTTCACACCGGCCCCATGTGGGAGCGAGCCTGCTCGCGAAGGCGTCGGCCAGAGCACCCATACTTCGACTCTTTAAGCATCCCTGCCAGCCAACATCCCCCGTTTTTCTCAAAATCATATTTCCTGCACAAACCACGCAAGAAACCACACACATCAAGGGAGTGGCCTGACTACTCATCCGTATCCACCTGGATACAGTTGAGCAATGAACTGTCTTGTTCGGCAAACCAGCACTTTCGTGAAATGGCATGCCTCAGTGAGGGATATACGGGCGAAGATTGCAATCGCCCGTCATATCGACCGCGCAGGCTCTGGCAATCTGGGGGATATCAAACCCGTGGGTGGAGGCGTTTCGCAAATGCGCGTGGACGTCGGTGCCGGCTATCGAATTTATTTCATCCAGCGTAATGGAGTGGTCATCGTGCTATCGCCCAGCGGTGACAAGGCCTCGCAAAGCGCTGATATCAGACGAGCAAAACAACGTCTAGAACAGCGCCTGCGAAAACCACATCCGCGCTTTGTTGTGATGTTGTAATCAGTTGCTCTGATCCAGTCGCTCACGCAGGAATTCGATCAACGCCTGCACCGGTCGTGACGACTGGCGATGCTGCGGATACACCGCCGACAACGTCAGCGGCCTGGGCCGAACATCTTCCAGCACCGGCAACAACCACCCATCCTTGAGCGCCGCACCGACGATGAACGTCGGCAAGTACGTCACGCCCATGCCGGCAATCGCCGCGTCCTTGAGCAACTCGCCGTTGTTGACCCGCATACGCCCGGTGACATTGATCGTCAGCGGCTTGCCCGGCCCTTCGAAACGCCACTGCACCTGCCGCCCGTGACCGTAGGGCAGGCAGTCATGGCTGTGCAGGTCCTCGGGTTTGAGTGGCGTGCCGCGTTCGGCCAGGTACGCTGGACTGGCGCAGTACACGCGTTCGATGGAGGCGATGCGGCGGGCGATCAGGGTCGAGTCTTCCAGCACGCCGATGCGCAGCGCCAGGTCATAGCCCTCGCCGAGCAGATCAACCGGCCGGTCGCTCAGATCCACCTCAACGGTGACGTCGCGGTAGCGCTGCAAAAACGCCGGCAGCAGGCAGCCCAGATGCGCCAGGGCAAACGACAGCGGCGCGCTGATGCGCAGGGTGCCACGGGGCTCGGTGGTCTGGCCGGCAATGCCCTGCTCCACCTGTTCCACTTCGCTGAGCAGGCGCAGGGCCGATTCGTAATAACTTTGGCCCAGCGGCGTGACGTCCAGGCGCCGGGTGGAGCGATTGAGCAGACGCACACCGAGGCGCTCTTCGAGTTGCATCAGGCGACGGCTGATGAACTGCTTCGACAGGCCCAGTTGATCGGCGGCAGCGGTGAAGCTGCCGGAGTCCATGACCTGGCAAAAAATACGCATATCTTCGAACGGGTTCATTGTCATGCCCTGGTTGACAGTCGATCCCTTTATAGCTTTTTTCTGCGCTTTCGACAGCTGATTGTTGCCCCTGTGGGAGCGTGCTTGCTCGCGATAGCGGACTGACAGTCAGCAGAGGTGTTGAATGTGCAGCAGCCATCGCGAGCAAGGATTGAGGCGGGGCTTATCGGGAGGACAGTACCGAATAGCTGTTCATCAGATTGCGGTAGTTCGGAATACGCGGCGACAGCAGGTTGGCCAGGCCTTCCATGTCGTTGCGCCAATCGCCCTGCAGCTCACACGCCACCGAGAACCAGTTGACCAGTTGTGCACCGGCGGCCGTCATGCGTGCCCAGGCGGCTTGTTGCACGGTTTCGTTGAAGGTGCCCGAGGCGTCGGTGACCACGAACACGTCAAAGCCTTCGGCCAGCGCCGACAGGGTCGGGAACGTCACACACACATCGGTCACGACACCGGCGATGATCAGTTGTCTGCGCCCGGTGGCCTTGACCGCCTTGACGAAGTCTTCGTTGTCCCAGGCATTGATCTGGCCGGGGCGCGGGATGTACGGCGCGTCCGGGAGCTGCTCTTTGAGCTCCGGCACCATCGGGCCGTTGGGGCCGTTTTCGAAACTGGTGGTGAGGATGGTCGGCAGTTTGAAAAACTTGGCCACGTCGCCCAGCGCCAGCACGTTGTTCTTGAATTCGTTGGGCGAGAAATCCTGGACCAGCGAGATCAGGCCGGTCTGGTGATCGACCAGCAGCACCACGGCGTCATCTTTGTTCAGACGTTTGTAGGGAACATTGCTCATGTGAAACTCCTTGGGGGTGGTTGTTTTTTTGATAGCGCCGGCTCGTTGGCCGGCGCTTTATTTTTTGCTGCTCAGAAGGCAAAGCACGAGCAGCCGAAGGCGCCCCAGAAACCGGCGAAATCACTGACTGGCGCATTCGACAGGCGCGCCCGCTCATGGCTGTGGGAATGCACCCCGCACGGTCCACTGCAATGGTGGACCAGGGCCTGCATCGGCGACGTCGGGCGCCAGTGGCCTGGGACTTTCACCACCGGCGACCAGTCCGGCAGCACCGGCACGCTGGCGGGCCCGAGTTTTTCGAAATCACCGGCGGCGTACACCACCTTGCCGCCGACCACGGTCAGTACCGATTCGATCCATTTGATGGCTTCTTCATCGCAATGAAAGAAGTCCGCGCTCAGGGCCGCAAGGTCGGCCAGTTGCCCGACCTTGATCTGGCCTTTCTTGCCCTGCTCGGACGAGAACCAGGCGCTGCCGTGGGTGAACAGTTCCAACGCGGTCTGGCGCGACAGGCCTTCGGCGTGCAATTCCAGACCGCCGACGGTGCGTCCGCTGACCATCCAGTACAGCGAGGTCCACGGGTTGTAGCTGGAAACGCGCGTGGCGTCGGTGCCCGCGCCGACCGGCACCCCTTCGGCGAGCATGCGTTTGATCGGCGGCGTGGCTTCGGCGGCTTTGGCGCCGTAGCGCTCGACGAAGTACTCGCCCTGGAACGCCATGCGGTCCTGAATCGCGATACCGCCACCCAATGCCTTCACTCGCTCGATGTTCTGCGGGGTAATGGTTTCGCAATGGTCGAAGAACCACGGCAAGCCGTTGAACGGAATGTCGCGATTGACCTTCTCGAACACGTCGAGCATGCGGCTGATGGATTCGTTGTAGGTAGCGTGCAGACGGAACGGCCAGCGCTGCTCGACCAGGTGGCGCACCACCGGCTCCAGCTCCTCTTCCATGGTTTGCGGCAGGTCCGGACGCGGTTCGAGGAAGTCCTCGAAATCCGCCGCCGAGAACACCAGCATTTCCCCGGCGCCGTTGTGGCGCAGGTAGTCGTCGCCCTGGTGCAGGGTCACGCTGCTGGTCCAGTTCTTGAAGTCGCTGAGTTCTTCCTTGGGCTTCTGGGTGAACAGGTTGTAGGCAATGCGCACGGTCAGTTGCTGGTCCTTGGCCAACTGCTCGATCACCGCATAATCGTCCGGGTAATTCTGGAAGCCGCCACCGGCGTCGATGGCGCTGGTCAGGCCGAGACGATTGAGTTCGCGCATGAATTGGCGGGTCGAGTTGACCTGATATTCCAGCGGCAGCTTCGGTCCCTTGGCCAGGGTCGAGTACAGAATCATCGCGTTGGGGCGCGCCACCAGCATGCCGGTCGGGTCGCCATTGGCATCACGGACAATCTCGCCGCCCGGCGGGTTCGGCGTGTTGCGGGTGTAGCCGGCGACTCGCAGTGCCGCGCGGTTGAGCAAGGCGCGGTCGTACAGGTGCAGCACGAATACCGGGGTGTCCGGCGCGGCCTGATTGAGTTCTTCGATGGTCGGCATGCGCTTTTCGGCGAACTGGAATTCGTTCCAGCCACCGACCACGCGCACCCACTGCGGTGTCGGCGTGCGGTCGGCCTGATCCTTGAGCATGCGCAGGGCATCGGCCAGGGACGGGACGCCTTCCCAGCGCAGTTCGAGGTTGTAGTTCAGGCCGCCCCGGATCAGGTGCAAGTGCGAGTCGTTGAGGCCGGGGATGACGCAGCGGCCCTTGAGGTCGACGACCTGCGTGCCGGCACCGCGCAGGGCCATGGCCTGGGCATCGGAGCCGACCACGACAAACCGGCCGTCACTGATGGCCACGGCGCTGGCGAGGGGTTTGGTGCGGTCAACAGTGTGAAACTGGCCATTGAACAGAATCAGATCGGCGTTCATCGCGTTTCCTCACGCAGGGTGGAATGAGCCGTATCGGCGGTCAGCCACGGCGCAAACAGGCGCGTGGCTCGGGGCATGAACAGGTACACCACCGAGACCACGATGGTCAGGGTGATCAGGAACGTGGCGACCACGTAGTTGGACAAAAAGCCGTTGAGCTTGAGCAACGGCCCCCAGAGCAGCGGCACCAGCAAGGTGTGCGGCAGAATCACCAGCAAGGTGATGAGCGCCTGCTTCCAGCGTGGCGGCGGCGAGGCCGCATCGGCCAGTGGCGAGAACCAGAACTCGTTGACCGGGTTGACTTCGGTCTGGTCGCCGTCGGCCAGCATCGGCGCAGCTTTATCGACCAGTTCCTGGCGCACCGGGGAATCGAGCCATTGCTGCATGGCCTCGGTGGAACAAAAACGCAGCACGCAGGTGTAGGTGTCGAGGCCGGCGTTCTTGCCGCGGACCACGTCCACGCCCAAGTGCCCATTGCGCTGCCCCGCCACGCTGACGATGTTGCGCAGCCAGGCTTCATACGGCACTTCAAAACCGGCCTTGACCCGGTGTTTGACGATCAGTGTCACGACTTCATCGAAACCCGGTTTTGCAGGCTCGACACGGTGGGTATCAGGCATGACTCAAGACTCCGGCGAAACGGTGATTGAGCGCCAGCCGTCCCGGCCCGGCGAGGAAGATGCTGGTGAAGACGATCAACAGCAGCCAGCCGAACTGGCCCTCTTCAAGGCTCCATTGCGGGTGCACGACCAGCAACGCCACCAGCAGCACAAACAGAATAGGCAAACAGGCCAATCGCACCAGCAGCCCGGCGACGATCAGCAGCGGGCACAGCACCTCGGCGAAAATCGCCAGCATCAGGGTCAGGCTCGGGCTCAGGTGAAACGGGTCTTCGATGACGTGCAGTTGCGCACTGTAGTGAAGCAGTTTTGGCAGACCGTGCACCCACAACAGAAACAGCCCGCCGCTGATCCGCAGGAACAACAGCCCCAGATCCCGTTCATCCCATCTTGTTGCGTCCATGGCCCTACCCGCACAAATGAAAATCGCCCGCATGGCTTCGCCGGCACTTGAAACGATAGTGCCGGGGCAAGGTCGGGAAAAATTGGATGTACGTGCTGACTTTGCTGGGACTGAGATCCCGAACCCACCGCAAAATCCGTGTGGGAGCGAGCCTGCTCGCTCCCACAGGGGAACTGTGTCCTGGCAGGAATCATGGGATCGGGACGGACATGTATTCGCTGATCCGTGACCTCAGCCAGCGCTCCGCCGGGTCGTTGTCGTGCACCCCGCTCCAGGCCATCGACAGTTGCGCGGCATCAATCGGAAACGGTGGGTCTTCAGCCCTTAGGTCGCAGCCTTCGACCAGCGCACAGGCCGCGTAATCCGGCACGGTGGCGATCATCTCGGTGCCGGCGAGCAAGGCTCGCAACCCGCTGAATTGCGGCACGCCCAGCACTACGCGGCGACTGCGTCCGACCTTGGCCAGGTCGAGGTCGATGTTGCCGCTCAAGTCGCCGGAGAACGACACCATTGCATGCGGCCGTTCGCAGTATTCGTCCAGCGTCAGGGCGCCGGGCCGTTTGTCGCCGCGCAGGACCTTGCAGGTGATGTCGCGCAGTTTCTTGCGCTTGGCGTTGGCCGGCAGGTCGGTGGTGTAACTGACGCCGACAGAGATTTCCCCGGACGCCAGCAGCGCCGGCATCAATAAATAATTGGCGCGACGCACAACCACGATGATGCCCGGCGCCTCTTCGCGCAGTTGGCTCAACAGGGGCGGAAACAGGCCGAATTCAGCGTCATCCGACAAGCCGATGCGAAACACGTCGAAACTGGTGGTCGGATCGAATTCCTTGGCCCGGCTGACTGCCCCGCAGATGGTGTCCATCGCCGGTTGCAGCTCCTTGAGAATCGTCAGCGCCCGCGCCGTCGGCTCCATGCCGCGACCGTTGCGCAGCAGCAACGGATCGTCGAACAGATCACGCAAACGCCCCAACGCGGCACTCACTGCCGGTTGGCCCATGAAGAGTTTTTCGGCGACCCGGGTCAGGTTCTTTTCGAACATCAAGGCCTCGAAAATCACCAGCAGGTTCATGTCGACGCGGCGCAGATCGTTTCGGTTCATCAGCACGGTTCCGTTGTGGGTTCAGCCTGGGATTTTTGCATGCAGCCATCCTTTATCGAGTCTGAAAAACGGCCCTGAACGGGGCCGCCACATGACACCCATTCTGCCCGTGCCCATCCCTTGAAAAATTGCAGCAATGTGCTGAGTTCAGGTGCTTGATCGGCTGTTCGTACCCACGCAATTAACAACGTTTAACTCGCCGCCCAGATCGCCGCGACCAAGAATGAAGCTCCGACACGGATATCTGCCATGGCCCCTTCTCGGCAAAACACCGCCCGCGCGGCAATCACCCCGGCACCCGGCAGAACCACCGGTGGCCTGGCCCCGTGGCGCGAAAATCTGGTCAAGCAGCTGATTCTCGAACGGCTCGGTGGAACGGTTGAAGTCAGCGAACTGGCACAGGCTTGCGCGCTGTCGCGCAGCCATTTTTCCCGGGCGTTCAAGTGCAGCACCGGGCTCTCGCCGCAAGACTGGATCCGCCAGCAACGCATCGCCCGCGCCAAGCAACTGATTCAGACCACTGACCTGAGCCTGACGCAAATCAGCCTGGAATGCGGGTTTTGCGATCAGGCGCATTTCTGCCACATCTTCACCCGCAGCGAGGGGATCAACCCGTTTGCGTGGCGGTGTCGGGTTGTGCGTGCGATTCCATTCAACAACAGCCTCTCAGCGGGCTGAACACAGCCCCCCCTTGTGGGTGCGGCGGTGCGACGATTCGACTTGCTCGCGAAAGCGTTGGGTCAATCAACAGCGATGCCGAATGTGCCGGCGCCTTCGCGAGCAGGCTCGCTCCCACAGGGGGGGGTGTTTCTGATCAGGCTTTGAGGAACGCCAGCAGATCTTCGTTGAGCTGATCCTTGTGCGTGTCGGTCAAGCCATGGGGCGCGCCTGGATAGACTTTCAGTGTCGAGCCCTTCACCAGTTTCGCCGAGGCTATACCCGCGGCCTCGATCGGCACCACCTGATCCGCATCGCCGTGGATCACCAGGGTCGGCACGTCGAACTTCTTCAGGTCCTCGGTGAAATCGGTTTCCGAGAATGCCTTGATGCAGTCGTAGGCGTTCTTGTGGCCGGCGGTCATGCCTTGCATCCAGAACCAGTCGATCATGCCCTGTGACGGTTTTGCACCCGGTTTGTTGAAGCCGAAAAACGGCCCGCTGGCGAGGTCGATGTACAGTTGCGAACGGTCTGCCAACGAGGCCTGGCGGATGCCGTCGAACACTTCGATCGGCAGGCCGCCGGGGTTGGCTTCGGTCTTGAGCATCAGCGGCGGCACCGACGAAATCAGCCCGGCCTTGGCGACGCGACCGGTGCCATGGCGGCCGATATAACGCGCCACTTCGCCACCCCCGGTGGAGAAGCCGAACAGCACGGCGTCCTTGAGGTCCAGCAGCTCGATCAGTTGCGCGAGGTCGTCGGCATAGGTGTCCATTTCATTGCCCGACCACGGCTGACTGGAGCGGCCGTGACCACGGCGGTCATGGGCGATCACCCGGTAACCTTTGGAGGCCAGGAAGAACATCTGCGATTCCCAGCTGTCGGCGTTCAATGGCCAGCCGTGGCTGAAGACGATGGGCTGACCGCTGCCCCAGTCCTTGTAATAGATTTCGGTGCCATCGCGGGTGGTGAAGGTACTCATGGGCATACTCCTTGACGAGGGTGAGTCTTGAAGGACTGGATTTTTGGGCGTAGACCGCAGGCAGCACGAGTTAATCGTTGTTAATTCCGGGCACTGCCTCAGATCCCGCGCATCGGCACCGCAGCCAGTAAATACAGCACCTGTTGCGGATGGCTGGAGGCCGAGGCGCATGACATCCGATGAACGGGCATGTACCCCGATCATTGCGTTGCTGGAAGAAGCTGGGGAACATGCGCGAAAAACCTGAGGTAGAGGGGTTACAACGCAAGTCCCTGTGGGAGCGAACCTGCTCGCGATAGCGGTGGGTCAGGCAACAATGATGCTGAATGGAATGCCGCCTTCGCGAGCAGGCTCGCTCCCACAGGGGTCCGCGTCAGCTCAAGACTCAATCGACACGCAGCAGGAGCAAACCGTTGTCTCTTTTCCCCGAACTGGCCATGCATGTCGGCCCTTACCTAATCCATCCCGGGCAACGCCTGGTGCTGGAGGGCGAGCAGCCCCTGCGCCTGAGTCGGCGCGCCATGGATATTCTGTTGATGCTGCTGGAGCACGCCGGGAGCGTGGTCAGCAAGCAACAGTTGATCGCCCGGGTCTGGCCCACCAGTGTGGTCGAAGACATCAACTTGCGCGTGCACATGGCGGCGCTGCGCAAGGCATTGGGCGACGGTCAGGCCGGCCAGCGCTACATCGTCACGGTGGCCCAGCGCGGCTACAGTTTTGTCGCTCCGATTACCCTGCAACCTGTTGTGAAATGCGACGCCAATGCCTTCGTTGAACCGGGTCGGCATAACCTGCCGGTGCGCCATACGCGCCTGATCGGTCGCCAGCCTCTGCTGGACAACGTCATGGCGCAACTGCCGCGCCAGCGCTTCATCACGCTGGTCGGTCCCGGCGGTATCGGCAAGACCACTGTCGCCCTGCGAGTGGCCGAACAGTTGATCGGCCATTACCGCGACGGCATTCGTTTTCTGGACCTGGCACCGGTCAACGATCCGCTGCTGATTACCCGGCACCTGGCCACCCTGCTCGGCCTGGTTTTGCCAGACAGCGAACCGACATCCGCGCTCACGACCTACTTGCGCGATCGGCGAATGCTGCTGGTGATCGACAACTGCGAACACCTGCCGGATGCCGTGGCGCTGCTGAGCGAGAGCATCCTGAGAGGCGCGCCACTGGTGCACATCCTGGCCACCAGTCGCGAGAGCCTGCGGGCCGAGGGCGAATTCGTGCAACGCCTGGCCCCCCTCGACTGTCCGCCGCCCCTGGCCGTGCCGAGCCGTGCCCTGGAGTTTGCGGCGTTGCAGCTGTTCGTCGAACGCGCCATGGCTTGCCAAGACAGTTTCGAGCTGAGCGAGGACGATGTGCCGGTGGCGATTGAAATCTGCCGACGCCTGGACGGCATCCCGTTGGCCATCGAGCTGGCGGCGGCGCAAGTCGCCAGCCTGGGCCTGAGCGGCTTGCTGGCGCAACTGCACGGCAGTTTTCGCTTGTTGAGCCAGGGCGATCACACGGCGCTGAGTCGCCATCAGACGCTGCGCGCAACGCTGGACTGGAGCTTCAATCTGCTCACCCGTTGCGAGCAGACCTGCCTGCGCCGATTGGGGATATTTCAGGCCAGCTTCACCCTGGAATCAGCCGCCGCGGTGATCGGCGGCCAGCACCTTGAGCCCGGCGCGGTGTTTGCGTCGATCACACAATTGGTGGCCAAGTCGTTGTTGAACGTGGAGGTCGGTGATGAAGCCGTGTTTTATCGCCTGCTCGACACCACCCGCCACTTTGCGCTGGAAAAACTCGAACTGGCCGCCGAATGGCCCGACACCCGCAAGCGCCACGCCGAACGTTGCCTGGCATTGATGCAGCAAGCCCGCGACGACTGGGAGCAAACGCCCACGGGGCTGTGGATCGAGCGGTATGCCCGCAGTCTGGAAGACATCCGTACCGCCCTCGACTGGGGCTTGAACGGATCAGGGCCTGACGACTTGGCGATCCGCCTGACGGCCGCCTCGACACCATTGTGGCAAGCGTTGTCGCTGCTCAAGGAGCATGGCGGCTACCTGCGTAAAGCCCTGGCGTTACTCACGACCAGCGCCGAGCCCTGCCCTCACTTGAGCATCAGCCTCAAACTCGCCCTGGGCAGTTCGTGTTACCACATTCAGGGCGGCACCGAGGAAACCGTCGAGGCGTTCGTCAGTGCCCGTCTCCTGGCCGTACAACACGATGATGTGGCCGGTCAATTGCGGGCAGTGTCCGGGCACATGGCGGTCAATCTCAGTTGCGGCAACTATCAAATGGCGCTGACGCAGAGCCGACATTTCGATCGTTTGGGGCTGTATGCCGACGACCTGGGCGCCCTGTCCCTCAGCGCCCAACGCCTGCGGGTACTGGCGCTGCATTTTGCAGGCGATCAGGACCGGGCGCGGGCCGATGCCGAGCAAGTGATCCAGCGCATGGCGCAGAGCGGCCATCTCAATCGCTTCACCCACGGCTTTGGCGTGCAATACGACCAGAGCGTCGCCGCGCTGACGATTCTGGCGCGCATCCTCTGGTTGCAGGGGCAGCCGGAACAAGCCTGGCGTACTGCGCGGCAGGCGCTGGACATTGCATTGCAAATCAACCACGGGATGTCCGTCTGCTACACCCTGGCGCTGGCAGGGTGTGTGATCGCCCAGTACAACGGCGACGAACCGACCGCTCGCGAACTCTTGCGCCTGTTGCTGGAGCAGGCGCAGAAGCATTCGGTGTTGTTGTTCCATGACTGGGCGCGGCATTACGCTCAGGTGATTGATGAATCGCAAGCGACTTTGCCGGCGCTGCCGGGAAGCGGTCTGGTGCGTGAAATCATGGTGACGCTGGATGGCCGTTTTCTGGATGACGCCCTGCTCGAGCGGGCTGAGACAGGGGCGGCGGGCTGGAGTACCGCGGAGATCTTGCGGGTTCGGGCCGAGGGCTTGCAGATTGAAGACCTGGCGCTAGAGGTGGACTGTCTGGGTGGGCCGCTGCGCAACCAGGTCGAATCGTCGCACCATCGCTCCCACAGGATTGAGGTGGCGCTGTTGAACGCGTTGGAGGTGGCGAAAAGTCAGGGGGCGCTGATGTGGGAGTTGCGCAGTGCAATGTCGCTGGCGCGGCTTTGGCAGCGTCAGGGGCGGCGCCGGCAAGCTTATGAGCTGCTGGCGCCGATCCATGCGCGCTTTACCGAGGGCCATGCCACGCCGGACCTGAAACAGGTGCGGCAATTGCTGAATGAACTCGGTACGCCTGCGTAGGCGCTGCCGAAAGGGGTTATTCGACGGCCATCAAGGTCTGAGCATTGTGTTCGAGTTTCTCCAGCGCATAGCGTCGTGTGGTGTTGAGCAGGCGGTAGCGAGGCTGACCGTGGACCGTGTCCATCGACAGCAGCGACTTGTCCACCAGCCGCTGCATCAACCCGGCCACGACTGGCGGCCGCAGCACGGCACACTGGATCACGTCGACAGCGGCTTGCAGGGTGAAGGCCATTTTGAACACTGCCAGCCGGTGTAACAGCGTCTGCTCGCGCACGTTCAGGCGTTCGTAACTCCAGTCCAGCGCCGCCTTGAGGCTCTGATGCCGTGGCACGGCGGTGCGCCGGCCGAGGGTCAGCAGTTCAAAGCAGTTGTCGAGTTGCGCTTGCAGGCCCACCAGTGCCAGTGCGTCGATCTGCGCGGCGGCCAGTTCGATGGCCAGTGGCAAACCGTCGAGGCGACGGCAGACTTCGCGCACGGCCTTGATGTCCTGTTCACGCAGGACAAAGCCTTGCTGGCGAGCGCGGGCACGACTGACAAACAACTGCACCGCCGAATAACTCATGGCTTCGGTCACGCCGTGCACCGAGATCGGCGGCACGCTCAATGGCGGTAAGCGCAACACGGTTTCGCCACGGGCCCGAAGCGGCTCGCGGCTGGTCACCAGGATCGACAATCGGGGCGCCGAGGCCATCAAGTCCTCTGTCAGGGTGCGGCACCGCTCAAGCACATGCTCGCCGTTATCGAGCACCAACAAGGCGTGCCAGTGCGCCAGGGCCGCCAGGCCGCCGTTCAGTTCCAGGGCACGCAGCAGATGTTCGTCGAGCTGCGCCGGGTTATCGATCAGTGCCAGATCAACCCGCCACACGCCGTCGCCATAGTGCTGCAACAGCAACTCGGCCACGCGCAACGCCACCGTGCTTTTACCGATGCCCGCCGGCCCGACCAGCGTCATGAAGCGGCGCACCGGCAGTTGGCGAGAGAGGCTGCCGACCACCGAGTCTCGCCCTGTGACCGGCGTCAGGCGTGCCGGCAGGTTGTGTTGAGGGCGGTCGATCGATATCGGCGTGCGCTCGTGCATGCGCTGCACTGACGCAATAAAGCTGTAGCCCTGCTGCGGCACGTTGACGATGTAGCGTTGGCCGTTCTGCCCATCGCCGAGGGCGCGACGCAGGGCGGCAATGTGCACCCGCAGGTTGATTTCCTCGACCACCGAGGTTGGCCAGACGCGGGCAATCAGCAGGTCTTTGCTGACCACCGTGCCCGCCCGTTCGACCAGAACCTGAAGAATGTCCAGCGCCCGCCCGCCCATGCGCAATGGCCGATCACCGTCCAGGATCAACCGTTGGCTCGGATAAAAAGCGTACGGGCCGAACCGCAGCACCGCTTCGCTGTTCAAATCTCGAAGGCTGTTCATGCGTGGATACGTGCCGAAACCGGGTTCGGCTCAACGTCCTGCATCATCCATTGCGTGTTCATGCTGGCTCCCGCGCCTCCCTTTTCAAGCGTTGAACGCTATCTTGGCAGGCGTCGACAGCGGCACAACCGCTGCACAGGGAGCATCACGGACATCACGGTGCGCAAAACGGACAAGAGCGCTCTAGCTGAACTGTTCGCGGTACTGCGCGGGGGTCAGGCCGAGTTTTTCGCTGAACAGAAAGCGCATGTGCCGCACGCTGCCGAAACCGCTTTTGTAGGCCACGGTCTTGAGTGGCAGCTCTGTGGTTTCCAGCAGATTACGGGCGCAGTCGATGCGCGCGCTTTGCACAAAGTCCAAGGGCGTCATGTTCACTTCGCGGACAAACAGCCGGGCGAAGTGCCGCGCGCTGAGGTTGGCCTGGCTGGCCATGCGGGCGATGGTCCAGTTTTCATCGAGGTGTTCGAGGACATGGTTTTGCACGCGGGTAATCGGTGTTTCCTGAGGCGCCACTGTCGCCATCAACGGGCTGAATTGTGCCTGCCCGCCCTGACGCTTCATCACCACCAGCAGCACTTTGGCGACGTCCTGGGCGACTTTCTTGCCGTGGTCCCCGGCCACCACGGCCAAAGCGAGATCAATGCCGGCGGTGACGCCACCGGAGGTGATGAGGTTGCGGTCCTGCACATAGATCTGATCGGTTTGCACCGTGGCCCTGGGAAAGCCCTTGATCAGCCGTTCGGTGTAGTGCCAGTGGGTGGTCACGCGGTAGCCGTCGAGCAATCCGGCATGCCCGAGGACGAAGGCGCCGGTGCAGATCGAGCCGTACACGCCGGCGCGGGCGGTGGCCTCGCGGAGCCAGGCCAGTAGCGCCAACGGTTTTTCGTTGTAGGCCCCCGGCCCGCCCGGCACCAGCAACAAGTCATACTCCCCGCTCGCCTGATCGATATGCACGTCGGCCTGAACGCAGACGCCGTTGGAGGCACGCAATGGCGCGCATTCGGTGCCGATCATCGTCAACGCATAATGATCGGCAGGCGCGAGGTAGCGATTGGCGATGGAAAACACCTCCATCGGCCCGGCCATGTCGAGCAGCAGAAAATTGGGGAACAACACCATTGCCACGGTTTTCATGGGTGAAATCACTGAAAGTCATAAAAATGGAAGACTCAACCAAATCCCTGTGGGAGCCGAGCTTGCTCGCTCCCACAGGGATCTGATGTAAGGCTGTAGGCTGTAAGGCTTCAGGAAATGCACTGCATTATGGCCAACCACGGCGCAAACGTCGGCCAAGAATACGTGACTGATCGCACAAAACTGTCAACCTGAACAGGACAGTCTTTCAATTTTCATCTACTTATTGCGCCATCTGATAAACATTAACCTTCTCCTCACTCGGACGAATTCACGTCCTGACAGGAGATTTCATCATGCTGACCCTTCGCAAAGCTTCGGATCGCGGCGCAGCCAATCACGGTTGGTTGAAGTCGTTCCACACCTTTTCCTTCGCCAACTATCGCAACCCCAAAGAGCAGGGTTTTTCCGACCTGCTGGTGATCAATGATGACCGGGTTGCCGCCGGCAAAGGCTTCGGCCAGCACCCGCACCGGGACATGGAGATCTTCTCCTATGTGCTCGAAGGCGCGCTGGAACACAAAGACACCCTGGGCACCGGTTCGGTGATCCGACCCGGCGATGTGCAGTTGATGAGTGCCGGCAGTGGCGTGGCCCACAGCGAGTTCAACCACTCTGACAGCCGTGGTGTGCATTTCCTGCAAATCTGGATCGTGCCAGAGGTCAGCGGCGCCAAACCGCGCTACCAGCAAGAGCACTTCAGCACCCAGAAAAAACGCGGGCGCCTGCAATTGATCATCTCCCCGGACGGGGCCGGTGGTTCGCTGCAAGTGCGTCAGGACGCCCGGGTCTACGCGGCGCTGATCGACGGCCAGGAACGCGCTACGCTGGAGCTTGCCGCCAACCGCTACGCTTATGTGCATGTCGCCCGTGGCAGCGTTGAACTCAACGGCCAGTCGTTGCACGAAGGCGATGGCGTGCGGGTTCGCCAGGAACAGCTGCTGACCTTGAGCAATGGTGTGGATGCCGAAGTGCTGGTATTCGACCTGCGTCCTCAGGAACTGCCTGAGATGGCATGATCGTCAAACCTGCCGGTAACGTGGGAGCGAATTCGCTCCCACTCGGGCTGCACTACAAGGAATCACTCGTGCATTGATGTGGTCCCACTTATTAACCCCTTCCCTGACCGGAGCCCGACATGAACCTGCCCCAGACCATGACCCTGATCGAAATCACCGCCCCCGGCGGCCCCGAAGTACTGCAACCACGCCAGGTGCCCATGCCGACGGCGGGCACCGGTGAGCTGCTGATTCGCGTACACGCCGCTGGCGTCAATCGCCCGGACGTGATCCAGCGCGCCGGCAAATACCCGATGAAGCCCGGCATGAGCCCGATCCCCGGTCTGGAAGTGGCGGGTGAAGTGGTCGCCATTGGCCCCGGCCCTTGCGACTTTACGGTGGGCGACCGGGTCTGTGCGCTGACCAATGGAGGCGGTTACGCGCAGTATTGCGTGGCGCCGGTTGGCCAGACCTTGCCGATCCCCGAGCACATGGATTGGGTGCACGCGGCTGCGGTGCCGGAAACGTTCTTTACGGTGTGGGCCAACCTGTTCGACATGGGCGGTGCCAGCAAAGGCCAGCGGGCGCTGATTCACGGCGGCACCAGCGGCATCGGCACCACGGCACTGATGCTCTGCCGCGAGTTCGGCGTCAGGGCGTTTGCCACGGCCGGCAGCGAGGAAAAGTGCGCGGCGATCCGCAAGCTCGGCGCCGAGGCGATCAACTACCGCGATCAGGATTTCGCCCAGGTGATTCAGGAGAAAACCGCGGGCAAAGGCGTCAACGTCATCCTCGACATCATGGGCGGTTCGTACCTGAACCCGAACATTGCCGCCCTCGGCATGGAGGGACGGTTGGTGATGCTGGGCTTTCTCGGCGGTGCCCATGCCAAGGACGTTGATCTGCTGGCGATCATGGGCAAACGCGCAACGATTACCGGCTCGCTGATGCGCTCGCGCACCAAGGAAGAGAAAGCCGCGATTGCCGATCAATTGCGCGAATATGTGTGGCCGGTGCTGGCGGCCGGGCGCTGCTTGCCGATGATCGACAAGGTGTATCCGCTCAACGATGCGGCACAGGCGCATACGCGGATGGAAGCTGGCGATCATATTGGCAAGATTGTGTTGCGGGTGGATTGATCGGCGAACGTCGCCCGATCTCTGCCTGGCCACACGCCCCCCCCCGTGGGAGCGGGCCTGCTCGCGAAGATGGAGTGTCAGTCGAAGATGTATTACCTGACACAACGCGTTCGCGAGCAGGCTCGCTCCCACAGGTTGCGTGTCTGGCCGGCTCGATTGTCGAATTAATCCCCGTCGCCCTCACGCATCTGGTAAAACCCGTCCTTTCCCTGATCAACCGGATCGCTGCATGTTCTCCTCCTTTATCAGCCGTTTAGGCCGGCGCTGGCTGCCGCTGCTGTGCATGGCCGCTCTGATTGTCGGCTTGCCGGTGGGCTGCGGCGTGCTCAAGTACAAAGAGCGCGAGCTGTTGTTTCGTATCGAACCCGGCACCGCGGGCTGGTATCACGGCTTGCCGCAGGACGTTCAAGAGTTCGACATCAAGCCGGCCAGTTTCAAGGCCGGGCAAAATCTGCACGCCTGGTGGTGGCCGGCAGCGCGCCGCGATGCACCGTCGATTCTTTACCTGCACGGTGTGCGCTGGAACCTCACCGGCCAGGCGTTTCGCATCGAACAACTGCGGGCGATGGGGTACTCGGTGCTGGCCATCGACTATCGCGGGTTCGGCCAGAGCACGGGTGATCTGCCGTCAGAAGCCAGTGTCTACGAAGACGCCCGCGTCGCCTGGGAACGCTTCACGGCGATGCAGCCGGATGCCAGCAAGCGCCTGATCTACGGCCACTCCCTGGGCGGTGCGGTGGCGATTGACCTCGCCGTCGATCTGGCCGCACAGGCGAAAAAAGACCACGCCGCCGTGCCAGTGCGCGGGCTGGTGATCGAGTCCACCTTCACCTCGCTGGGCGATGCGGTGGCACAAGTGGCTGATAGCAACCTGCCGGTGAAATGGCTCCCGGTGCGCTGGTTGCTGTCACAAAAATTCGACTCCATCGACAAGATTGCCGACATCGACATGCCGTTGCTGGTGGTCCATGGGCTGGCCGATCCGTTCATGCCGTCGCGCTTCAGCCAGCAATTATTCAACGCAGCGCTTGAACCGAAACACCTGTTGCTGGTGCCCGGTGGCACGCACAACAACAGCATGAGCCTGGGCGGTACGCAGTATCGCCAAGCCATCGACAGCCTGATGAAATCCAGACCGCCAGCTCAGATCGCCGGGCCGGCTGCGGTTCGTGGCGCGCAGGACTCCTAGCGATAGCCCTTGGCCTGCAAATCGAACAACTGCGCATAACGCCCGCCCGCCGCCAGCAGGCTGGCGTGATCGCCACGTTCGAGGATCGCACCCTTGTCCAGCACGATGATGTGATCGGCGTTGCGCACGCTGGAAAATCGGTGGGAAATCAGCAAGGTCATGCGCCCTTCGGTGTGCTGGCTGAAATGCTCGAACACCGCCGCTTCCGCCGCCGGGTCGAGGGCGGAGGTCGGCTCATCAAGAATCAGGATATCGGCGTCCCGACGCATGTAGGCGCGGGACAAGGCGATTTTCTGCCACTGTCCGCCCGACAACTCCTGACCACCGGCAAACCAACGCCCCAACTGAGTGGCATAGCCGCGATCCAGTCCTTCGATGAAGGGCGCGGCCATGCCTTCGGCGGCGGCTTGTTTCCAGCGTGTTTCATCGTCGAAAGCCAGTGTATCGCCGACGCCGATGTTCTCGCCCACGGAAAACTGGTAGCGAATGTAGTCCTGGAAAATCACGCCGATGCGCCGTCGCAGCGCGTCCTCTTCCCAGCTTTGCAGATCGCTGCCATCGAGCAGGATTCGGCCCTGATCCGGGCGGTAGAGTCGGGTCAGCAACTTGATCAGCGTGGTCTTGCCCGATCCGTTCTCCCCCACCAGCGCCACGCTACGACCGGGGACCAGATGCAGGTCGATACCTTCAAGGGCGGCGCGGCTGGCGCCGGGATAGCAGAAACCGACGTTCTCGAAGCGCAGGCCATCGCCGGGCACCGCGCCGGTGGTGAGGCTGCCGTCGTGGGTCACCACCGGTTCGGCCAGATACTCGTAGAGACTCGACAGGTAAAGGCCGTCCTCATACAAACCGCTGATAGCGCTCAAGCTGCTGCTGACGGCGGTCTGCCCCTGCTTGAACAACACCAGGTACATGGTCATTTGCCCGAGGCTGATCTGGCCGTGAACGGTATCGACCACCACCCACGCATACGCCAGGTAAAATGCCCCGGTGCCCAGCAGGCCGAGGGCAAAGCCCCAGCCATCGCGGCGTAGCGTAAGGCGCCGGTCTTCGGCATAGAGTCGGGCAAAGGTCTCGCGATAGCGCTTGAGCAGCAAAGGCGCGAAACCGAACAGCTTGACCTCTTTGATATAGCCCTCGTGGGACAGCAGGGTTTCGATGTAACTCTGTTGCCGGCTCTCCGGCGCCCGGCGGGTAAACAGCCGAAACGCGTCCCCGGAAAAGTGCGCCTCGGCGAAGAACACCGGCAACGCGCCGACCACCAGCAGCACCAGCGCCCAGGGCGAGAAATGCACCAGCAACACAGCGAAGCTGATCAGCACGATCAGGTTCTGGATCAGCCCCAGCGACTTCATCACCAGCGCCAAGGGCCGGGTCGAGGCCTCGCGCCGCACGCGTACCAGCTTGTCGTAGAACTCGGAATTCTCGAACTGCACCAGCGACAGCGTCTGGGCCTTTTCCAGAATCATCGTATTGACCTTCTGCCCCAACTGCACCCGCAACAACGACTGCTGCACCGACAACGCCCGTTGCGTGCCGGACAACAACGCCAACACCCCGGCCTCGAACAACACGTAACGAATCACCGGCCATAACGGCGCACTGCCCTGCTGCGCATGCAACTGCATGGCAGTGACCACCGCATCGACAATGCGCTGACCCAGCCAGGCGGCCAGCGCCGGGAGGACACCCGCGATCAGCGTGGCCAGCACCAGGCCGAGGAACAAGCCTCTTGACGTGCTCCAAACCAATAGCAGGGCACGTCTCGCCTGGTCGAGCAAAGGGGCGAAACGGGACAGGGATGGCATGGGATGACGGTCTCGGCAGCGAATGGGCGGTGTCTGTCATGGTACTTCAGCAGGGGGCGAATCATGATGATTACAGAAGTCATGCAGCCATGAAGCAATAAACCCCGCTTCATCTATAGGAAACACGTCTTAAAAAAGCTGCCGTTTTTTGGGTTTTAGCGCTTTGCTAAGGGGTCAATACCATCGAATGAGTTGCACAGCCTGAAGTGCAGTCGATGGGTTCCCATACACCCTGGAGTACACCATGAAAATCAATCCCTATCTGATCTTCAACGGCGACTGCAAAGCGGCCTTCATTTTTTATAGCGCCAGCCTGGGCGGTCAGATCGAAATGATGATGACCTTCGGCGAAAGCCCGGCGCGTGAGCACGTTCCTGCCCATTGCCTGGACCTGATCATGCACACCCGCCTGTTGGTGGGCGACCAGGCGATCATGGGTTCCGACACCACGCCCGACCGTCCGGTGAATGGCATGAGCGGTTGTTCGATTTCGTTGAACGTCGACACCGTGGCCGAGGCTGAACGGGTGTTCGGCGCCCTGGCGGATGGCGGCACGATTCAGATGCCGTTGGAGGCGACGTTCTGGGCGGCGCGCTTCGGCATGCTGGTTGACCGGTTTGGCGTGGCGTGGATGGTGAACTGTGAGAAAGAGGCCTGACGGGGGTCTTTGCGGCCATGAAAAAGCCCGACCTGAAAAGGTCGGGCTGTCTGGCAACTGGCAGAGCGTCTGCTAACGTCAACAAGCCTTGGCAGCCGATTTTTCAGGAGGAGTTTCTTATGCCGGTTCGTCATTCCCGTTGGTCTGCTCGTCTCAAATACTCTCTGCTGGCAGCGGGACTTTGCAGCGCCCTGCTGGCGCTCAGCGGCTGTGCCACGGTGGATGCGCAAACGACCGCTTACGTCGGCGTGGAGCACCCTGCGCCGACGCTGGCCAGCCAGGTCGAAGTGCTGCGCAGAGAACCTGATCGCCCGCATATTCGGCTCGGTGAAATACTGGTCGACGCCAGCCTCGACCCGGCGCCGCCGATTACCGATGTCGAACAAAAATTGCGGGAAGAAGGCGCCAAGCTCGGCGGCAACGCGGTGGTGGTGGTCTACGACCATATTCAGCCAGTGGCCGCCTACGTCAGCGGGCCACGGTGGAACCGCGATTTCCAGACCGTTGAGGGACGCAAGCTCAAAGGGATTGTGATCAAGTACCAATAATGTCAACGGAGGCAGGATGAATCATCTGGTGGTCGCACTGATCGTATTCATCTGTCTGTTTGGCAGCGCCCTGTTCGGATCGTACATACGCGAGCGCTTGCCCGATCATCATTTGAGCGACGAGTCGGTCAGCGTGGTGAAACTCGCGACCGGCCTGATCGCCACTCTGACGGCACTGGTATTGGGCCTGTTGGTATCCTCGGCCAAAACCACCTTCGACACCACCAACGCCGAACTGGAGGGCGCAGCCGCAAAGGTCATGCAATTCGACCGGCTGCTCGCCCGCTACGGCCCGGATGCCCAGGCCATCCGTACCCAACTCAAACACAACTATGCCGAGGTGCTGCAAGTCCTCGCCTCACGCGACAGCGCGAAACTGGCCTTGCTGGACGGGCCTGAGGCCATCAGCCGCTCCGAAGCACTGCGACAACAGGTTGAAGCACTGTCCCCCGCCACAGATAACCAACGCACATTCAAGAGCGCCGCCCTGCAAGGTATGGAAGCGGTTTACGCCGCGCGCTGGCTGACACTGCTGCAAGCCAATCATTCGATTCCGCCGGCGATGCTGGTGATTCTGGTGACCTGGCTGTCGGTGATCTTCGGCTCGTTCGGCTTGTTTGCACCGCGTAATGGCACGATTGTGGTGGTGTTGATGCTGTGCGCGCTGTCGGCCGCGGCGACGATTCTGCTGGTTGAAGAGCTCAATCGCCCGCTGGACGGTTTGATCAATGTATCGCTGGCGCCGATGGAGCATACGCTGCAGCGACTGGGGGAATAGGCTCGCAAACGCTTCTGGCTAGGGCAGCACGATGTAATCGTTGTGCTGAATCACGCCACGGTGTTCGCCTTCGACCAGATGGATGTAGCGCCCGCTGACCTCATCAATCGGCAGGCAGTCGTCGACGTCCAGCAGCGCATCCGTGTGGGATTTGCTCCAGGTCGCCAGCATGTGCCGTTTGCCTTTGGCTTTCGCTTCGTTCCTGTTCCGGGCAACCACCAGCAGATAATGATGGGCTTCGCCAAACGCCTGCGATTCATAACCACCCAGGTTGATGAAGTACAGGCGCAGTGAATTGGGCAGAGGCGCCAGCGGGCTCAGCTCCACTTTCCACCCTTCTACACCGTCGACCTGCATCCAGGCATCAATGTGCAAACCGGCGGGGATGCCGAACCAGCCTTGGCGTAATTGCGGGTAGGTGGCTTCAAGGCTGTCGGCGATGGCAAACACGACATCGTGGACTTCTATTTTTGCCTTGGGGTGTTTACCACCCAGCATCACCACAAACAGCATTCCTCTACCCCTGATTACACGCCATATCGAGGCGGCAGTTTATCAGGCCGGAACACCGAGGATGATGTGGGACGCCTTGATGACCGCTGTAGCGCTGACGCCAGCCACCAGACCCAGTTCGGTGACGGCATCACGTGTCACGATCGAATACACCTTGGCACCACCGGCCAATTCGATCACCACTTCGGCATTGACCGCGCCATCGGTCACGCTCAACACCTTGCCTTCCAGGCAGTTGCGGGCAGACAGACGAATGTCGCTGGACTCGGTCATCAACATCACCCAAGGCGCCTTGACCAAGGCAACGGCTTCTTTACCGACGGCAATGCCCAAGTTGCGGATGCTCTCCATGGTGACTACGGCAACCAGTTGCTCACCGCCTGCGAGGGTCAACACCACTTCGGCATTGACGGCACCGGCCTGCACCTGACTGACCTGGCCTTTGAATACGTTGCGTGCGCTGACTTTCATGAGATGAGTCCTGTTTTTGACTTTGTAGTTAGGAATTGTCGCGCATCATCAGGGGGAGCGTTGTGTAAAAACAACTATAGCGTTTAGGTGACACTGTGTTGCGCTACTCGCCCCCCTGCCCCTTGCTCATAGATCGCTCTGCGGCACCATTCGTCGCCTATAAAAAGCGGCGCCTAAGACACGACCGTGTCTGGCTTACAGCTTGCAAAGGCCGACCGTAGCAGCCCCAGAACGACGTATTTCTGACGCGGCAGCCATCAAATCAACGCATCAAGACTCCAGCGATACGCTTGGTCAGTCACCGGGAGATGTACCGTGTCAACTCTCAATGAAATCGCAGCGAACCACGCGAGAATGGCTAAGGCAAAAGAACAGGATTCGACCGGGCTGAGTGAGCGACACCTTCAAATAGTGTGCAGTTTCAAAATCCCATCCGGTGATGCGCAACAACACATTCCACCGCACCTCATTTCTGGAACGCAGGACAATCACCTTGGGCAGGCGGCGGGTTGCTTGGTCTGGCGGACTTAAAAATTTCACATGGCAAGAGTCCTACTTGTCCGGGCGCCAGATAACCGCCTGGGCTACTACAACAAACTCGCCGTTGAATGTTGCAGCTGGCGAACCATACAGCTGGTAGCCCAGCGCAAGCGCTTCAGATACTCGATGACAGAAAGAGGCGTCGTCTTTGCCTGTCAGTATCCGATAGATTGGCAAGCCTTCGGGAGGGGATGTCTGCATTGATGCACCTATTCAAAGAGAAAGCAAAAAGTCACCTGAAACGATCCATATCCATATCCATATCCATATCCATATCCATTCTGAACTGCTCTTGCAGGCTGAGTCGACTGTAGCGCGGGCCTGCGGCCCTTACCGGACGAGAAGCTACTGTCGCAGGTAAGCGAACATGTGTTGTACGTAATCGGCTTTGCCGAGGGGTACGCCGTTATGACGCAAAATGTTGTATGCCGTGATTAGGTGAAAGTAGAACTGTGGCGTGGCCCAATTCACCACGTATTCAACACCGGTCATATCGAAGGCCATGCCATTTGGTAACTCAATAGCGATTTTGCGATCTGCTCCTTCATCTATTTGAGCGCGGTCCACCGAATCAAGAACCGCCAAAGTACGTTCGATCAGTACCTTCGCTGTCGCCAGGTTTTCGGGGGGAGTGAGCGATTGCACTGGCTGTTGTGTAAGTCGCTGGAGCGTCTCCTGCGCCTGAGTGCAAACGTACTGAACTTGCCGGGCTAAATTGTGCATATCCGGTGCAAGTCGAGACTCAAGCAGAATTTGAGGGTCGTAACCGCGCTCTAGAGCAGAGGCCTCACCCTTGGATAAAAGAGACGATAACGCTCGCAGCATCTGCGCGAAACAGGGGACGGTAACTGAGTAGACCGACATATCTTTTCCCTAAAATAGTCATTCAATGCGGTCTAAATCCTAGCAGAATGCCGCACTTCTACCGCCAATAGTGGCGCTCTCCCCCCCCCCCCGCCATTCCCCGCTTCGCCCGCCGATAACACGCCAGGGAACAAGCACCTCGGCACCTGCTACTACTGCAACCTGCGGGGTGGATGTCGAACAAGGCCACTTTGAGGTTTTGCGCAGGCACAAAAAAGCCGATCTAGATGATCGGCTTTTTTGTCTGATTTTACTCAGTAAATATGGTCGGGACGGAGTGATTCGAACACTCGACCCCTAGCACCCCATGCTTGCTGGGGAGCTAAAATGCTTTAAAGAACAACCCTTTACGTAGGCGCCCACTGCAATCGACGCTCTACGCTGTTCAGCTACGTTTCACGATTCCCCGCAAAAGTCCCTACAGGTTTTCGACGAGAAAGTCCCTGCCCCGGCGTCCTGCCGACCGAACACAATCCTATTTCGAAATACCGTCATATGCCTGCTCACAGGTCATGCCCCGGGCTCTGGCTTGGTCAGCAACTGCTGCCAGATCACCCGCTCGCTGGTCAGCGCGCTTGAGCACGTCGGCAAGCACCATTGCGGCGCGGGTAGCTGCCTGGCCTGCGGCGGCAGTGCAGGAATTGACGCTGGCTTTACTGGCTGCGACGACAGCGGCAGCGGCGTCGGCTTTGTTGCGCAACCCATCAGACTCACGGTTAGCAGCAGTAACGGCAGCAGTTGCTGTGTCGATAAATGCTTGACCATTTTGGACCACCTTATTGATCGCTTGTTGTTGGGCTTGCTCTTTGGTGCGCTCAGCAGCTTCGTTGTTCGCCTTCGCGGTTGCATCCTGGGTGTCTCGCTCATCCCAGCGCGCTTGCCACTTCGCATCACAAACGCTGCCACCGAAGTGGTAGGCGCCGAATAGCGCGCCAAACACCAAGGCGAGCACAATCAGAACTCGCAGTCCGATGGAGGTCATTGCATCACCCCACTCGCGGCCAGGTAATGCGCGATCAAATCGTCAGTAGGCCGAACCGGCTGCCCGTACGAATTCCCCGGGAGGCTCGCCCAGATGTTTGAGCATTTGGCGATGGCGGAGGCGATGTTGCCCGCGATCACGTCCGGTAATGCGCGGCACTCCTTGATATGTTGGATGGCGAGGCGATCCTGGCTCAGCGGTCCGAAGTCCGGCAACTGGAGTAAGTCGCGATAATGTGGCCAGTCCTTCAGCATCTGCTGATAACGCCCAGCCGCATTCGAGGTCAGCCCTTTGCTGTTGATGACCTTCGATGGGCGCCCGTTGGCAAACGGGTGGTCAGCGTAGCTGGAAAACAGCTCCAGCTTCCCGTCAATGCCAGTGACTACGACGTTGTAGCCGTCATCTGAGGCAGCCAAGCCTGCGGTCCCAATCTCAGACCAGCCGAGCATATCGAGGTACGCAACCACGTTCTGTCCTCCAGCATCCTGCGCGGTAATTATCGCCATGATTTAACTCCGAATAACGGAAACAAAAAAAAACGCCGGCGTTAAGGCCGGCGTTCGGTAGGTTCTGAAACAGTTGCTGCTAAGTGGTCGGCATATAAATCACATGCACATTAAATCCTCCAGCATGCAGCTTTTTATTTGATCACTCTGGCGCAATCGGCCACGCGGGATCAGCAACAGTCAAATCAACCAGTTTTAGATCACGATAGTAAGACTGCCATGCTTTAGCCTTTACGGTCTCGTCGTCAGTAGGATCGCCGAGTTGCAACGAAACAAGAACTGGGGCCATCGCGAGCGAAGCCATATAGATAAGGCTATTTTGTTGACTCGTATTTTTCTGGATTATTTCTTCTGGAGTTGGCTGATGCTCCGTAGGAGCTTCAAAGGTAGATCCGTCATAAAGCCATTGCTCTAAAGGCATTGGGTTTAGATCGGTTATATCAACCAGCGTGGCGACAAATTCCGGAGTAAATCTATCTTCTATTGGGATATCAACTTGAACGCCATCAGCTCCGGCCCATGGTTGAATTATTTCAACTACAACTCCGCCTTCAATCCGAGCATAAATCTTCATCATGCGTACTCCCAGATGGTAACAATGCCTGATTTTCCGCCGCCGCCAGTCAATATTGCGCTACCGGAACCAGCGCATACCCCCCCGCCTCCAGCCCCATAGTTATTAGCCGCGCTACCTGAGCCAGAATTTATTGCAGTAACACTTAAGCCCCCTCCATAGTTAGAAGCCCCACCATAACCACCATAACCAAAGCTGGATGATTGAGCGTAAGAAAGTCCCGATCCAGTTCCTGAGTTTCCCGATATGTTCGCACCAGTAGGCTGAGCCGTAGTAGTCCCGTTACCATTGTATTGCGGAGGAACTTGATTGTTCAGAACGCCTCCGGCAATGCCACCAGGCGCAGAAATCAACCCACCAACAGAACTCGATCCGCCTACCGTACCCGCCGCACCGACGCCGCCCGCTCCACCAGCGCCGACAGTGACAGTTTGACTTGAGCCAACAGAAGCGGCCGAAAACCTGCCGCGACCGTATGCCCCAGAAAGTCCAGGCGCACCAAGGCTGACATTCCCAGCAGAAGGAACAGTAGCCCCAGCGCCACCCGCACCGCCGCCCTGAACTTCAATGACACAACTCACCATACCTGGTGTAGGCGTGTATGTGCCTGACGAGGTGAAGGTTTGTACATTGATAAGCCGGCCCGTCGGCGCTGATCCTGTGCAATTCAGGAGAATGAACGCACCATTACCACCGTTTACTGCTGAGTCGACAATGAACACCATATTGCCAACGCCGCGCAGAGATATTTCACCGCCCTGCAATGGTAATAAGTTCAAGTTATAAATTGGGAACGGTCCAATACCATCAGGTCCATAACTTGATGCCCCAGTGTTAGCATGGGCAAACTGGACGCACTGTCTTATGCCGTGGGCAATTGTCCCTGAAGTGTAAGGAACGGCGTTTACGGCCGAGTAAATGTTTGCAGCAGATCCTGTGTCAGCAAGTACAGCAGCACCCACTGCGCTGTAGGCCTGTCCGCGCTGCAATGCTTGCAGAGGCTTTGTGCTTGGAGCAATTTGGAGTGCGCCGCCCGTGCACTCGAGCAAGATAAATGCGCCATTACCACTATTCACGGCAGCATCAACAATAAAAATCATATTGCCAACGCCGCGCAGACTGATCTCGCCGCCCTGTAATGGAAGCAGATTCAAACCGTAAATAGGGTAAGGGCCAAGTCCATCAGGCGAATATATTGAAGATCCTGTATTCGCCCGAGCGAATTGAACTGTTTGACGAGTCCCATGCAAGAGCGTTCCAGAGGTGTAAGGGACAACGTTTGTAGCCGCGTAATTGTTTACCGCAGTGCCCGTGTCGGACAGGATCACCGATTGCTTTGAAACGGCCCGGATTGCCGATAGAAAGTTGGCCTCAAGGGTAGCGGTAGTGCCGTCATCAACAGCATTTTGCCCAGATTGATCAACGATGAACTGGGCCAGCATGGCCGCCATGATTGAAGATTGGCGCCAGGCCTTGTTGAGCTGTGCAGAGTTCGCGGTCCCCGATGAGAACCCCGCGGACCTTGCGGCAAGAGCCAGATAATCTGCTTGTGCCATCACATTGGCGCCCACGGCGTTGCCGAACGGCAAGAAGTCATTCGTTGGCATAAAAACCCCGATTTATGAGTAGACTTTGCCCCAGCTTCCCTGGTCGAAGCCGGCGACATATTGGTTGGTGACGTCAAACCCAAAAAGTGGGCCGTCGTTGGTTGGCACGATGTAATAGCTGACGCCGACGCTTTGCGGCTTGATTGGAATATGTCCGCCGGTGAGCAGTGCCAACTCCAGCGCAGTTGGCTGCTGACCAACCACCCCAATCGTGATCGTCATGTCCTGGTTGTCTTGGATGAACACGAACGTGTCACCGCTGAACACCAAGTCCAGAATTGCTTTCGACTGCCCGAGCGTGCCATCCCATTGGTTTGCACCGATTTTTGCCCTGAGCAACGTCCGGTAGGTATCGTTGTCGAGCGTCGTAATGCCCGTGTCAGGATCAAACGGGCCTCTCCATGCACCCTGATCAAATCCGAGACCAGCAGTATCAAGCGCGAAGTAGACATTGCTGAGTGGTGTTGAGACGTTGCGCGTGATTCCAATCCACTCCCCGACATTATCGAGTTGCGCGTCTAATGCACTGTCCAAGTCGAAAACGGCTGGCAGCGCTGAAGACGCCAAGCCGGCATCCAGAAAGCACTGCGCCACCACCTGAACCATCGCCATGTACTTCGGCTTGTCGGAATGCTCGCTCGTGATCTTTCCGGTGTAGTCCGTGATGTCGGGCATATCAGGTCACCGTCAGGACGACGCTCGCGGGCGTGCAGGAGGCTGCTTGGTTGAAGGCCAGCGGCACATCTGGAGCACCAGCACCGGATGGCCCTGAAAGTGTCAACGCCGTCAGTTTGAAGGTCGTGCTGCCTGGAACGCTGTTGGCGGCGGTCAGGGCATCAGCCCATTCCACAGTCCCGCTCGGACCACCACCTATGGCGACTTGGTTCACATAGTCGGAAACTGCTTGCTGAGCGGCTGCGCCAATTGCCGTCGTATATCCGGGGAGCGCCTTGAGAGACATCGCACCGGTGATCGCCTGATAAGTCGGCCGAAAAAAACTGATGATGATCGGCATGCCATAGACGTTCAGCACGGTGATTGAGGTTGTCCCGTATGTCCCGCCACCGGGGCCCTTCTTTGATGCAATGGCAGACGCGATAGCCGTCGCGTCGCCGCCCTCTACCACCATTGCAAGGTGGTTGCCAGGGATGCCATTGCTATCTGTGACTTTGCTGTCGTTGTCGTAGGCAACATATCGGGTAACCCCTGCCACTCCCGCCACAGCTCCGACGGTGCCTTCCAGCACCGTGCGGGATGGCAGCGCCGTCGAAGTCTTCTGGCGGGCGCGCAGCGCGGGGTCAGTTTCGACAGGTGCACCTGCTGATGCATCACTGGCATTAGTTACACTCTGCCAGCCCCTCGTGGCAGTCACGATCTTGTTGATTTGTCCGGCACCGGCAGTAACCGCGCCGATAGTCGCGCAGGTGGCAGTGACCGTTATTGTGCCCGACGGCGGAATGGTTACGGTCGCAGGAAGCATCCAGTTATTGCCGGCCTGGTCCTGGGCGATGCCATTGTTGATGACGGTGCCGGCCTGCCCGATGATTGTCAGATCGTCCTGCGAATTGGTTGGAATCGCCCGGGTTATCCCGTTGATCTTCACGTTGATCGACAGCGCCGCGTTCTGCGCAGTGCTGGGCGAGTAAGAGAAGTAGGCGGCTATCGTGGCCGCGTTCGCGTCGCTGATTGCCAGCGCCTGCACTGCGAGATACTGGCCATCCTGCGAGTCAGCCTCAAGGTAGACGTCGGCGCCGTAGATCGATCGGCATTGAGCCTGAAGGTATGCCAGCACCTGCGCGTACGTCGGCGCGGTAATACCGGTGGGCGTGATGGTCGCTGCTGTTGGAGAGGCCATTTATGAAGTCCCATTGATAGTCGTCTGGCCATAGGCCGTAGTGACTTCGGCTGTCGGCGTGAATCGTCGAGTGTCCGGATCGAAGTTGCTGTCGTAGTTATCGATCTGGACCATGCCCTGGGTGCCGAGGATTCGCTTTTGCACGGCTGAATCGCGGGTGGCTGCTGTGCGCTCACCCAGAACTTCGGTGCTCCACGGCATGCCCTCGGTCTTGTCGAGAAACCACTCGCCCTGATCGAGCTTGAGGCGCGTGCCCACCGCCTGTGCCACGGCTTCGGGGGAGTCGATTAGAAAGTCGGCCTGCTGATTGCCAAAGGTGTAGTCGCCGTTGGCGTCAAGTTTTCGATAGCGCATGTCAGCCCCCTTTCACCGTTGTGGTCATGTGGGCGTTCGTCATTGACTGATTTGGTACGCCGGCCCCAGCAGATGCATGGGTGTGGCTGTTGAAGAGCGCTTGGAACGTCTCGGTCACGAACTTCAGCAAGGTCTGCCCCGCTGCCGCCAGATTGATGACAGGGGCCGTCACATTTGCCGAGGCCGTCGACGTCACATTGATCGGGGCCGTGGTGGTGATGTTGATCACATGGCTGACCGCGTCGACCTCAACGAACGCAGCACCGTCGTCAGTGCGCAGTTGTGCCGCCGTGGTGCTGATCCCACCAATAACTCTGGGCAGCGACCGAAAGCCCAACAGCGCAAATCCATCAGACAGATCATGCATGCGCAGCTCGGGCTGCACCTGGATACCTCCCGACTGCCACCAGGCGTCAATGCAGCGCGACGAGAACACCACCAGGCATTCATCGCCGGCCTTCACCGGAAAGGTCAGCGTGCAGCCGCCGCCGGCCGGGAACTGCACCGGACAGTCCACCAGCAGCGGCAATTCAACACCGGTAAGCGTCCCAGTCTCGTCCCGCACCTGGCCGTTAATTGCCGGTTGAACCGTGCAGGTCATAGAATCAGGGTTGTCGGTGTTGAAGGACTGAATTATCCCGGGGATTGCCGTCTGTATTTTGGACTGCCACCCGCCAAGGGCGACCTTCTGTGCAGCAACAGAGTCGTCAAACCGCTCAAGTACATTCATGGAGATGTCACCTTGAAAAAATTATTAGCCATCATGCTTATTGCTTCTGCACCGAGTGCTTTTGCAGAAACAGTCTTGGTTGATCCAGGTCCGAATCACATGTTTGTTGGTGAACAATTCGATGCTCGAGTTGCGACCGAAGTCCTTTATGAGGACAGGCCATGCAAACTTCCAATTACTGAAGCGAAAAACATGCGGGAATACACAACCACCGGAGTCGCTGTTCCAATGAAGGGGTGCTGGGGAAGAACGCTTGGTGGGGGCGTAATACGGATTCTTGAAAACGGCATGACCATGCGGGCGACTGAGGCCGCATATGTAGTTGCTCAGGTAGATAAAACTGGGGCTGCGGTAGTTATGAAGTCAGTGTATGACCGGAAAAACTACGAACCATGCAAGCGTGCCTACCAGAGAGGTCAATGGTGCCTGAAGGGCCAAGACTAACCAAATGGCTTAACTGGACCAGGTGTCGCAATTGCACCAGGAATTCCTGTGCCTGCTTTGATCATTGAGCCATTAGTTACGGCGGCATCAATCGAAATGCATATGGTATCCGTATACCAGTCATTTCCACGGTTATCGCCGTAATGGTTCGCGACGAGAACCTTATAAAACCCATCTGAGTCTGTCCTTATCTGGATAAGAGAGAGATCTACTGAGGCCTGCCCTAGGGGGGCTGGATTAAGTCTAAGTTTTTGTATGCTGGTGTTATCGAGCTTCAGACGTTTACCGACCCTAATCCCCGGATTCAGCAACGTTCTTACGTTTATGCCATTCTGGTTTTGCTCGGGCAAACCAATCATGCCGGTAGCGGAAGTAACCACAACAGCATCACCAGGCAAATAGGCGTTGTTCGGGATCAGCGTCAACTTTCTGTCTTGAATACTCCAGCTTACATCCTGCGTCTTTCCAAGGATGTCGAGAAAGTCTCGAGTCATCCCGTAGAACACTTTACCGCGCGGTAATTTGCTTGGGGAAAGTTCCGGCGATTCCCCCATAGTGATGCCGCGAGAAGCCAGAGACTTTAATACTTGATCTAGGTGATCCTGAGCGGTCGACCCGCCGGCTAAAGTTACATTCATGACCCCAAAATTGTAGGCGCTGTCGCCGTCGGCCGCCGTGATATCGATGTAAGTGTCAGTCTGACTCTCACGCCCTCGCCGGACCTGCTTTATCGTCCCATCAAAAATAGTGCCGTAATTACCAGGGTATCCGGCCTGCAAGACAACACGTTCAAATTCCTTTTGAATTTTTTTAACCGTATCGTCGCTGAGGTTGTAGACCCGGATGTCAGCAGTGTTCGGCGTGGCGATGTCTCCCCTCCGAACCGCAAATCTGATTCGCATGTCTGACAGGTCAAGGGCGTCAGTGGCGTCGCCCACCTTGAGGCTGATTTGGCGCAAGTACTGGGGTACGCTCATGCTCTTGTTCCCTGCTCACGGATCGAAAAATGGATAGGACACCCATCATCATTGTTGGCGCGCTGGTTTTGCTGTTTGTAGCCATCGCCTCCCTCATTGCAAGGCGTAGGAAGCCAAAAATCGAAGCTGTAAAGGCTCACAATCCATCACTGACAGAGCCAAAGGTCAGAAAAAGAGTCGCATTCGGCGATCCGGACTACCTGCAAAAACTCAAAGACAACGCCGTCGCGTCATTTGAAGAGACGAAAGAGCGTGCAACTTTTATTGGAGGCACCCACTACGTCTGGCGATCATGTGGCGACCAGGCTGTATGCGTTGTGTGCTCGACGAACAACGGCCGAAAGTTCAGATGGGATCATCCCCATCATCACGGACACCCAGGGTCAGGCTGCCGCTCCCATGACGGTCATTGTCGGTGCTATGCGGAGCCGATAATCCCTAGCTAAGCCACTTTTACCGAAACATCTACCTGTAACAGCACGGCCTTGGCCGCATCTACTGCGGCCATTTCATCCTTGCCCAGCGGCGTTGTGACAGCCAGCTCAAGAATCTGGAACGCCTCAATGACCGTCTTGCGGCTTTCAATACTGATCGGGTCGAGCGTTGCAACCAGCGCTATCGAGTTCATGCCTTTTTCCTCAATTGGGTTTTATGCGGTGTACCAGTAGAGATGCGAGCCGACCCCGAGGTTATCGAAGGTCGGCACCGCATCAGGATCGGCCGTTGTCTGTACCCATAGGGCGCCGGTGAAGCCCAGGTAGGCATACTGCTCCAGCAGGTTTACCCCGGTCACCAGAGGAATGCCCTGAATGATGGGGTTCGCGCTTGTGTCGGCGATGTCGAGGATCCAGCCGGCGCCGTCGGCATTGCGCCATTGCACGGTGAGCCGGTAGTCGACACCAGACAATGAGACGGTGAAAGTCTGCGGGTCTGGTGTGAGCGGGATTTCAAAGTTGGCCATGGGCTTATCCGTTTGGTGGCTGCCAGCCGCCTGGTGCTGGAACTCCGACCACTACCTGCTTCGTGCCTGTGTCGGCCGTCTCGGCGGTCGCTTCGGGTTGCGCCTGGTCATCGCGGGGCGGCAGTGTCGTGGCCTGGGTTTGAACGATAAGGATCTGCTTGAAAACAGCCGTCACCATCAGCGTGTATTCGCTCTTTTCGTCCGTTGTCACGCCCAGACTGCGCATCAGCATGTTGCTGTAGAGGCGCTTCCCCGTGGATACATCAAACGGGATTCGCGACTCCTGCAATGCCAGCAGCTGGTTGTAGACGCTGGACACGTAGTCGGAGCCGAACGCATCACCGCCGCTCAGCGCCGATATCAACCCCTGAACACCATTGAGCACCCCGGCGAGACTGGCATTGCTCCAGCCGCATCGAATCACGAGATCGGCCGGTTTCTTGAAGGCGTGATCGGTGATGTTCGCGCCCAGTTCGACAGGGTGTTCGGTGATTTGCAGTTCGTCCGTGCCCACTTCTTCCAACGTCACATGGGCGACGATGGTGTCGATGGATCGCTTCGGGTCGATGGTAATGAATCCCGCAAAATTCGGCATATCAGTTCACCGCAGTGTTGAAGTTTCGGGTGATTTCCTGATTTACCCGGTTCTGCACACCACCAACCGCTGTTGCTGTCGCGCCTGGGTCAGTCGCGCCATGAATGGTGATGTTCGTCGTCTGATTGAGCTGGGCGGCCATCTCGCCACGGGTGGTGGCTTCCCGATTCTTGGCTTCATCCGTTGTGCCTGGGCGCTCGTAGTAGCGTGACACCACGGCACCCGCGTCCTGCGCGTTTTCCGTAGCCTTGAGCAAATTGCCGGCCTTCTGTTCGGCACCCTGGGTCAGTTCGTAGTGAACAAACTCAAGCTGCTTTACCAGGTCGGCGCGGTCGTCCTTGATGTCGAATCCAGACCACTTTTCGAACTCTCGCTGGCGGTCGTCATGCCACTGGGCAACACCGCGAGCACGCCCCCAGTCTCCCCTCGCCTTAGGATCAAAGTTACTTTCTGCTGCCAGATTCGCCGTGATGCCCGCCGCCTGTTCCTTGGTCCAACCCACGCTTTCAAAGAAGTCAGAGACGAAGTTCGACTTGTCCTTGTCAACGTCCTGGTTCTTGCGCCAGGCATCGGCGCGCGCCCGCTCACGTGCGGCCTGGTCCGGCGTCTGCCCCTCATGGGTAGGTGTCCCGTCTTCGGTCTGACCTTCTCGCGGCGGAAGCCCCTGCTTTTCCCTGATTTTGTCGATGATTGCGTCTTCACCGTCGTTCAGGGTTGGCGAGTACAGCAAAGCTGTCGCCCCGGCCAACGGTGTCAGGATGGCAGCGGCCCCGGACAGTCCGGCGATGCCCGCACCAAGGCTAACGAATGACGCCGCCAAACGAGTGATACCACTCACCAGTGACAGTGCACCGAGTGCGTTCAGCAGGCCGAGCAGCACGATGATTCGCGTGCTCCAGCCGTCGGTGGCCTCATCCAGCTTGACGAAGAAATCCCAGATCTTTTGGAGATATGGCGCTGACTTTTCAACGAAGTTGATCAGCTTGACGGCGATATCGGCGATTCGGTTCGCAATCATCGGGCCGTTCTGTTCGAACCACTGCGCGAAGCGTTGCAGGTCCGGGCCCAGCTTGCCCATCAGGGCG
Organism: Pseudomonas fungipugnans; assembly: GCF_029955235.1. Taxonomy (NCBI): domain Bacteria; kingdom Pseudomonadati; phylum Pseudomonadota; class Gammaproteobacteria; order Pseudomonadales; family Pseudomonadaceae; genus Pseudomonas; species Pseudomonas fungipugnans. The sequence continues at coordinate 2,546,785 of NZ_JARBWL010000002.1, read as the reverse complement.
GCTTGGACCTGGATCGCGAACGTGTCGAATTGCAGACCGACACCACGTAGCACCTCCATGAACGCGTGAGCATCCTTGGTGGCTTGGTCGAGCCCGCTATCTCGCAGCTTTTTCCGGTTCTGTTCGAGCTTGGCGCCGAACTTGTCGTCCTGGATGGCGCGCAGCATTTTCTCGTCGATACCGAGAACGCCAGCGTATTGGTTCGCCTGATACCACGGCATCGCCTTCAGCTTCTGACCAATGTCGACCAGCATATCGGCAGTGTCTTTCAGGTTGCCATTGGCATCCCGCGTCTGCACGCCGATGCCCTTCAGAAAGTCTTCACCGCCCGGGTTGTCGCGCAAGAACTTGGCGATTCCCTCGATTGAGCCGCGAGCCTCGTCCGCCGATGCGCCCAGATCACGCGCGGCATATTCAGCAGACTTCAGGCTCTCGGCGGAGGATCCGACCCGCTGGGACGCGAAATACAGGCCTTCGAGGTTGGAGGCGAAAGCCGAGACGCCGGCGGCGACAGTCAGCGAAGCACCGGCGATCACAGTGACCAACTTGATGACGCTTTTCGTTGCGGTGTCGATTCCGGTGGTGAAGTCCTTCGCGCCTTTCTGGTCGACCTTGAAACCCAGGCCGACCAAGAACTCCTTAATGACGTCTTGATCAGCCATTTAATCCTCCAGGGATCTGCGCACCCGATCCTTGTTTACGGCGCGGATCAGCAGCGAGTCATTCATTTTTGCGATGTCGGAAATATCAAGCGTGCCGTTCAGCAAGGACTCATACCGGCACATTCCCTCATGAACCGGAATGAGCAGCCAATCCTCGCCGTCGGGCAGCTTCGCGAGTTCGACCGTCAGGCCTTGGGATTGCTCTGGCCGGTAAGCATCCCGCGTAAAAAAGGGCCCAGCGACTCGGTGATCACGCGCACGGACAGCTTCATCATGAGGCCCAGGTCCAGGTCGTCGAACATGCAGACGTTGTGGCTTGTGTTCCAGACGGGGAACCATGAGGCGCCCTGCTTTCGCTGTACGACGCCCAGGCAGGTCGAAAGGATGAACTCGGCTGTTTCATCAGGCATGGCTGCGATGCCATCGGCGAACGGCTGAAGCAGTTCCGCCAATGCGCCTAGATCACCGCTGAGCGGAGTCTCTGTGCTCACCGTGGCACCGTCCTCACCCGCAACAGGTGCAGAGGATTGCTTAAGCTTCAAGAACACTGGGATCAGCATCGGGATCATCGGCGCCACCTTGCGGGACAGGTGGAACTGCTGAAACGCGTTCAGCTTGCCGATCCGGAACGTGTCAGTACCGAGGTCAAATTCGCTCATCAGTAAGTACCCAGGATGGTATCGATTTTAATGGCGTCGAAAACCCATTCCACGATATCGCCGTCTTTTTTGTAGCTCAGGTCTGGGGCCTTCTTGAATGCGCAACTGCGGCAGCCGGTAGCGTCACCGCTCGCACTGTTCGTCACTGAAATGACGTTCTGTCCCCACAGCGAAGAGCTGAGGCCTTGAGCGTCGTAAAGGGCCATCAGCTTGGCGTTCGTTGGAGAGGTTTTCAGATATCGAAGGGTCACAGTGCCGGACTTTCCGGCGTGCAACGAGTGCATACCCTCGCCATCGGCACCGGTAAGCATGGTGTTTTTTGTCATCTGTCCGGGAAATCGTAATCCCCTCTTCCGCGTTCGCCGACCCGGCACCAAGGTCAATTACTGCACCGGCGCCAACCAGAGTCGCGTTTACATCGAGAAAGCTATAAGTGGCCATTGATCAACTCCGATCAGCGATTGACGTTGACGATTACGTCAGAGAAGTGGACGGCGCCCGCAAGCTTAATGACTGCTTGAATGACTGGAGCCTTGCGTGCCTCACGATCAGCCTGAGCCTGGGTATCAACAGGGCTAGCAAACACGTAATAGCCCTTGGTCAGCGTCTGTCCTGTTGTGATGGCGCCCACATCTGGGCCATTCCAAACACCAGGTGCCACAAGTCCGTTGCTCACGGCCTGGTCGCATCGACTATCGATGGTGGTGACGATGCGATTGATACCTGGGTTGGTTTGCGGAACCTTCGTTGGATTTGTGTAAAGCAGGTTGAACACGGCGGTTTGGATATCGTTCTGCAACCAATCCAGGCCATGCACTTCATCGAAGAAGTAACCGTTGCACATCACTCCTTCCTGGATGATCGCCGTGTCGTTGTTGTAGTTGACGAACACGTTGCAGTTTTTTGCCTTCAGCGCTGCAGCCTGAGTTTCGGTCAGGCTCTCAGCAGTAATTCCGGGTTCCTGCTTGAACTTCAGGGTGATGGTCGTGTTGTTGCCTTGGAAATCAACGGTGAAGGCTCGGCCGAAGATTGAGGCCGCTGCATACGGGCTGGAGCTGGAGAATTGAGTGAAGGTGCGTTTGTAGTTGGCAGCATCCAACTTGCTGGCGATATCGGTAGTGCTGGTCGGATCGAGCGCCAGTGAGTTCTGCGTCGTGTAGCCGAAAACCCGGCTTTGGCCTGCGCCCTCAATGAAGGCAGCCACTGCCAGCACATCAGAGGATGCCAGCGAAGGGTCTGCCACCAGAAGCCCATACCAGTCGTTCGACATGCCCGCGAGGCGCGCCACGGCGTCCACCAGCGCTTCGGCGATCACGCCGTTGACGGGGGCCGAAGCTTGGCCGGATTGCAGACCCAGCAGTGCAGAAACATCCACGCCAGAAGCAGGAACGTCCGCATAGCTGATCGTCGAGCTGGCGCCCGTGGTTGCGCTGGTGACTTCGAATCGGCTTTGAGTCGCATCCCAAACACAGGTGCCTGCCGAGGCGAGCTTGGTGGTGATGGCCGAGGCCACACCATTCAGGTTGGTGACGCCCGACAGGTCGATAGCCGAAAGTGTTTTCAGCGTGCCGTCGATGGTGATCTTCATACCGCCAGCAGTTACTGCGGTGAAGTTGGCCAGGGCCTGCTCATCCGTCGACAATACCGCACCGTTGAGAATGGCGGCTGTTGCTGTCTTGGCCCACCGACCGATATACATGATCGACGGCTGTGGCGACTGGCTGAAGAACAGGTTGCCTGCAACATATTCAGGCGCCGAGGTGCCGAAGTCGCTGACGATGCCGTCAGTGCCGGCGTACTGCCGCAGTCCCTCACTGACATTGATGACTGGGGACGAGCCGAGGACCAGCAACGCGCCAAAATTGCGCGTAGCAGCTGCCTTCGGAGACATGACGATCTGGACGTTCACGACGTCCGAAATGGCAAGAGTCTGCATTGCTTTCTCCGGGTGGAATCAGTCGACGATCACGGGATCTGCCGACAGGATGTTGAGTACGGGGTAGACGCGCACCACTTGGCGGCGCATGTAGATGAAGAGGTCGTAGCGGCGGATCCACTGCTGATTGACCAGCTCAGGCGCGGGCCGAATATTTGAAGCGCCGAAAAAACGCCATGCCGAGCGCCTTGATTGCTTCGCTGTTCTGGGTGATGAAGATGCCGTCACGAAGAATCGACGCGTAACTCTGGGATTGAGGCCCGTAGAACGAACACAGCACCTCAAGCTCTTCGTGCATCTGGTATTGGTCGTGGCCGTCGTCCGATCCGTCATGATCGATGGCCGGGTTGGCGATGGTCTTCGTGTCGTGGACGCCAACTGCGCACCAGTTCACGCCCGGCTCGGGCTGCTTCGGTGTCGTTGGTTGCCAGCGAGGCCTGACGAACTGGCCGGCAAGCCCGCTGATGCCGACCACCATGGCCTGCAGCACGTCTTCAAGCTGATCGTCTTCCGGGGGCGCAGGCGACCCCGCCGGTGCGAGGTAGCCACCGGTTGCGGAGGTATTTGCCATGGGTTATCCCGCTAGAGGAAGAAGGTCGCAGGTGGCGCAGATGAAGCCGCGCCCGAAGTGCTGGTAGTCGTTGACGTTGGACACGGTATAGGTCTTGCCGCGCCAGGTGACGATATCGGCAGTGGTGTCACCGTCGCCGGCAGTCAGCGCGAAGATGGTGTGAACGGTGATGGAGCCTTTCTTGCGCTCACCACCCGCCAGGCGCTCAAGGATGTCGCCCTTGTCGCTGGTGACCACACCTGCGAACGCGATGTTGGTTTCGGTCGAGGTTGCCCTACCGTTGTCGCCGACCGCTAGGACCTGGCGCTTACACGCGAGGCCCGTATCCATGAAGTCTGGGTCAAGCAGGACATCTGTTACATCGAGCTGGGCCATGGTCAGTCCTTCTTGCGGATCACGTAGGTGAGAGAGTTACGCAGTTCACCTTTGTCGATCAGGGGCTTTATCCCCGTTCTCCCGCGCCGGCGCCTCGCGGCCAAGGTTCTTTTCGATAGCGGAGCAAAATCCCCGCTGTTGATTCTTGCCCGCAACCCAGCCTGAGCAACCAACCCTGTCGCATTGAGTTCAACGTCCACTTTTTCAGAATTTCCGTTCACTGCGGCTGTAGCTGCTTTCTTCAGGTGGTCATTGATGCTTTCCTGCACCAGCTCAATACCCGATTCCATAAAATCGCGACCCGGTATGTTTTGCGCCGGAGATCCGTAATTTTGGATGTATCCAATCTGTGCGTTATTGAGTGGTGATCCGTCATCACGATCAGCTGTCGAAGCAGGAATACCCGCCAGCACCTGTTTGCTGGCGAGCTCTTGAATCGACGCCAGAACCTTGGCCACATTGTCGGTGGTGATCTTCATGCTCATAGCTGAATACCCCCGGTGCCGACCATGCGGGCAAATTGCAGGAACTGGATACCGTAGGTCGTCAGGTTGAAGAACCCGCCGTCTTGCAGCGCGACGGCGCCAGAGTTGTATCCGACGCTGACCTTGTCGACCGACTTCGAATTGACCGGCCCTTTGATCTGCCCCGGCGCGCCACCGACGGCCCCCGCAAGCTGGTTGCCGGCGGCGATAGACAAGTTGTGCGCTGTGAACAACTCAAGACCAATATCCAGGTAGTCGCACCAACGATCAGGAGCGAGGGTCTTTGCGCCCAGATTCAGCCACAGATTTACGGCTGAATCCGGGTACTTCGTTGTGTCGGAAAACTCAGGGAAGTCAGCGCGGAACTGCGCGGCGTCCATGGGTCACGCCTTCGCTTTGGCATCCGCGTCAGCCTTGGCCTTCGCGTCCGCATCGGCTTTTGCATCGGCATCTGCCTTTGCCTTCGCATCGGCGTCGGCCTTCGCTTTGGCATCCGCGTCAGCCTTGGCCTGGTCATCGTCGCCGGCGTCAGCCTGCAACGCCTTGGCTTGTTTGGCCGTCATAGCCTCGGTGTTGGCCTTCACGTACCAGTGTTCCGCGATATCGTCCTCGACCTCTTGCAGGCCGGCTTCGAACTCGCGGACACCTTCTGCAAGGTTCAGCTTGAACCCCTGGAGAACGTTGAGAAATTTCATGGCGCTCTCCAGTTAGATACCGTCGCGGTAGCCGATAGTTTCTGGGTAGACCACTTCCACAACGCCCAGGCGGCCGTAGTAGGTGGTGATCTGGCGAATACCACGATATTCCAGCGGGGTGCGTTGCAGCGGCACCAGAGGGAAGCGGATGCGATCCTTCTCGTTGGTGTAGGCCATCATGCGGTTGGTGCTGGACGCGCCACGGCCGGTCAGCCATTTCAGCGGCTGAATGTTCAGCGGGCGACCCGTCAGGGAGTTTGTCAGACTGTTGATGCGCAGGTACTCGATGACCGAGATGTTGCCGGCATCGGACACTTTTCGAGAGACGAGTTGACTGAACTGAACCGGAGGCAGGCGGAGCTCAGCAGGGCACACTGCAAAGCCTGATGCAGACCACACGCTGTTGAGCAGATCGTTAACATCGGCCAGGATCTGGTCAGCAGTTGCGGTGCCCCAGTTGCCGGTGATGGCATTGCTGACGTTGGTCACCACCGAAGAGTTGGTCATGCCTGTTTCGCCCAACTCGGTATCACCGATATAGACCTGCTCGTCGACGTCCATGTTGTGCTTGAGCTGCAAGCCGGTGAACTTCTGGCTATCTACAGGGCGCCCCAATTGCATGGCAGATGCCAATTCAGGCAGCGTCCACGACAGCTCCATACCCCAAAGGGTCAATGGCTTCGGAGTCTTGCCGATGTCCAACGCCATGCTGGCGATTGAGGTCGAATCCTTGCCGATCCAGGCCTTGCCGGTGGTGCTGGTGCCACCGACCGAAGCGAAGGTGCTGTTGGTGAAGCTGGAGGTTTCATCAGCAATGCTGACGTCTTCACGCAGCTGGATGTCGCGACCCCAGGTAACACTGGCCAGCGGCCCGTGCATGGTCTGATCAAGGCGTTCAAGTTCACCGACCAGGAACGCACCGGTGGAATCGATAGTCCGGGCGTCGAACGTCTGGAGACTGTCGCGAGTTTGTGCGCGCTTGATATGGCGCGGCAGGATCAAGTTGCTCATCGAGCATTCCCCTTAGATGTTGTAGGCGATTTCGACGACGCCAGTGGCATCGGCGGCGCCCATGAAAGATGCGGTGCTGATCGCGACAGTGTTGGTGCTATCGGCTGCTGCCTCGATGCCACCAATGGGCTTGCCCGTAGCAGCGGCAGCGACACGCACGTATACGGTGCTGTCTTTCGACGCGGTACCGGCGTTCAGCTTCACGGTCATGTAGCCACGGCGCAGGACGTCAGCCACCCCTTTGGTCGGTGGTGTAGAGGTGCCCAGCGGATCAGAGCCAGAACCACCCGAAGTCGGGTAAGGCCGTGCGAACAGGCCGTATTGGCCACCGTCCACGTCGCCAGCGCCGAACGGCACGAACTGACCGCCGGAGATCTTGCCGAACAGGCCGTAGCCTGCGAACGGCACAGACGGGTTCAGGAAAACCGGTTCAATCGTTGCCTGGCTGGCACGAGTTACGTCGCCGGGAATGCCCGCAGGCATCCGGTACAAAAATGCGTTGCTCATCGGGTCTTTCCTCAGTGGCGGTTCTGGCTTGGATTCCAGAACTCTCTGTTGCGTTTGTTGATCTCGTCCACGCTCAGCGGGGCGCGACCAAAGTCCTTGGTGCTAATCGAGCTGCGGGCGCCAGCGCCGTTGTTACGGGCCTTGGCCAATTCGGATGCACCGACGAACACCGCCGATACCTGATCAGCAGTGAGCTTCGACAGGTCACGGCCAATCAGGAATGGCTCGACAACAGACTTGCCGTCGGCGGTCTGCATGGCGGCGGACAGAGCCGACCGCTGGCAAGTGCAAACGTGGTCGGAGGTTTTCACCTTGGAACTGCGAGCGGCAAAGGTGACACCAGGTGCCAACACCTCAGCTCTGGAACGCAGGTCAGTCATCACCTCTGCATCGCCGGTATAGGCAGTACCCAGCGCTTCGGTAGTCTTGCTGACGGGCTCAGGATCAAGAAGGTTGTCGGTGGTTTTACCGTCACCATCGACTTCGTCGTCCTCGGTGATTTTCTTCACCTCCTCTTCCATGTCGCCCATGCGCTTGTCCAGGGACTTCATGGTCTTGAGGATGGCGTCGAGGGTCTTGGAGTCGCCAGTTTTTACCGACTTCTTGCCCTCTTCCTCTTCTTCCTCATCACCGGTTTCGGCCCCTTCCAAGGCTTCTTCCAGTGCCGCTTCATCTTTCGCCTTGAACGCCGTGCGAACGCGGTCCATCCAAGTGCGCTTTTGGGGTTTTGCGTCGGTGGTTCTCATATCGTCGGAGTCTCCAATTGCACATCGCGGGCCACAGCGGCCACGCTCTACCAGGGCTACGTGGTTTCCCACGATGTTCATTTGGCGGCCGCGACCGACCGCCAGTTGTTCGTAATCGGCGTCGTAACCGCATGAGACCTGCCGCAGCGGTGAGACTGGTTGGCCGGTTGCAGCATCGACAGGGGCGCGCACGAGGCTGATAGCCTCAGCGTCGGTGATGAGCAGGTCGGCCAGCATCAAATCGTTCTCGATGCCGTCGCCCTGTCGGACGTTCTGCGTGATTCCGACACTCAGCTCGCGCCAGTTGCTGGGGTTTACAAAGTCGTCGGGGTGACTGAGCGTCACCGGCTTTCCTTCAAAGCTGGCGATGGTTTCGGCGCGGAACACCTGGTCAGGGTTGCGCTCGATGGTCACCAGGCCGCCGCTTCCGCCTTGGACCAGAGGACCGTCATCGTTGACCAGTTCGCTTTCGTCGTAGAGCAGTGTTCCAGTGCGAGCAATTGGGACCGCCTCACACAGCAGGAAGCCCTCAGGCGTCATCCGTTGCCGCGCACTCAGGCGCTCAGGCGCGAACCAGCGCCCGGCCTCGTCTTGGGTTCTCACGTGCATAGGGGTTCACTCAGGGATAACGGGTTCGGGGTAACAGCGGCAGTTCGGGAAGCACCCTGCATGGCCGGTCATCTTGTCCAGGGTTGGCGGGGAGTCCCAGCGAACGAACTTGCCGTTCATTTCGGCGTGGGAGTGGCGCACATCGCTGTCACCGGAGGTTCGCCAGATGTAGCCTTCGCTGCCCACTGATCGGGCTCTAGCCTCAGTCAGCGTGGATGCAGTGCGGGACACCTCGGTACGGGCGATCACCTTGGCTTTGCTCTCGGACACTTCGCCCGAGCGCATGATTTCCTTCGCGATCTCGTTGGAGCGAGTACCGTCCTCAATTCCTTGCAGCGTGAGGTCGTGCACACGCTTCGCAGCATCGAGCGGGATGCTTTTGATCAGCGTGACCTGCTCGGCCAATAAACCCTGCATGACTTGACCAGTTGGCGCCGTGCGGATTTCCTGCCTGAGCGCCTGCGACATCTGTTCCGTGAGCGTTGCCCAGGCCTTGCGGTCCTGCTGGTTGACCTCGACGAGCATCTTGCTCGCCGTCGAGACAGCCCAATCATTTAACAGGTCCGCGTACCGGCTCAGCATGTTCGAGATGGTTGGTTCAACAGACGGATCACCAGGTGGGAAGCCGTTGATGATGCTTCCCACCTGGCGGGCCACTTGCGACAGCGAGGACTGGTATTGCCTTTCAGCTCTACTCGTCCTGACCGGATTCCGGCTTCTCTTTTTGTCCAGGGTTTTCAGGCGGCCCATTGGTCAAATCCCCTTCGCCAAGGCTTGGAGGCGGTTCAGCCTCAGCCTCGGTGATTTCTTCGTCGGTGATGTTCGACCAAAGCCCCGTGGTGTTGCTGGACTGGCGAAGCTCTTTCAGGGCAGTCGCCCGGCTGATGATCTGCGAGTCGTACGCCGTGACCACGGAATTCGTGTCCTTGGCGCCGATCTCGGCCTTCTCGGTGTCGCTGAGTTGCCAGAGCGGCACGAAGTCGAAGGCAAAACCCTCAGGCAATGGCTTGCCCAACTCGGAACGACTGATCACGTCACAGATGGTCGTCACGCCTGGCCGCAGGTACGTGTCCTGGTCGCTCTTAACGCTGTCGTAGTAGATGCGCACCGAGGTGTCATCGCCATTGCTGATGCCGCCCGGGGACTGGCCGAACAGGATGATGTCCGGCGTCTCTACGGCACCGCAGACCTGCTCGCCGAACTTGTCGATCACGTCCGACAAGCCGGAGAAGCTGTATTGATGCGTCTCGAACTTGTCCTTGGCATCCATGAGGGTTAACCCCTCATTGCTCTGGAACTGACGGATCATGTCAATGTTCTTGAGGAGCGCCTCAAGCGAACGACCACCCAGTGCGATCAAGTCGCGCAGGCCTTCAACCGAATAGGTGCGTAAATGGGCCTTGTAGACCAACTGAGCGGTCCCCGATGTGACGCTATCGAACGCGATAAGACGATCCCACAGGCGCTCAAGCACCGATTGACCCCAGCCGTTTTCGGCGATGCGCTGCCAGTAAGGCAGCTCAACACCTTCGCGGCGGATCACACGGCTGTAGTGGATCTTCTGGTTGATCAGTGCCTGGGCATCTGCCACCACGGTGTAGAACTTCGGCTTGCCAAGGTCGGGACCGTATTCGGTGACAAGGTTTTCAAGTGACGGCTGAACAAGCCAGCGGTCGAGCACCAGCAGGCCTTTGAATTGGCCAGGTCCGATCGTGTCCAAGCGCAGCGGGGTTTCAGGCTTCTGGCCATCGATCAGCATCACGGCAATCGAACCGCCGTAGAGCCGTGACCATTTCTCGTTGTCGCCAAGCCCTTTCCAGATCTGCAACCGTTCAAAAGCACGGGAGAGCTTGTCCTTTTCCTCGGGCGGCATGATCGAGTTGAATTCAATCCCCTCGCGGGTCATGTCCTTTGCACGGCAGTCCACTGCACGGCCAGCAAGCCAGCTGGAGCGATACACGGCCTCCATCTGGATGCGGTTGCGGCTGACGAAATTGAAACCGTAGCCGCTGTCACTATGCTGATTCTGGGTACCTAGACCAACCCTGGCGGTGAAGTTCTGGAAGCTGTCGCCCGTCATGAATGACTTCCGGGCTGCATCGGTTTGCTTGTTGACCTTGGCGGCCCGGGTGTTGATCTCGTGCCGCTTGCTCATAGTCTTCCCCAAACGGCAAGGCTGCTTTGGCTGCCGAGCATGTCGTTGATTGCGTCACACATTGGGTCTATCTGGTCGTCGTGAAGGTGGCTGTCATCAGCGGTAAAGGATTCGCACTCCGTTATGAAGTCGGACACGAATGGCGCCCCCTCAGGAATGCAGACGTTGCCGGACTCGATGTAGCCTAGGACGTCCATGACGCGAGTCAGCTTGTCCTTGGTCCGCTCGATGCCGGCTATCGGGATGCCACCGAGGCTGCGCAGGTCTTGGATAAGGCCGGTGCCGCTGGCCTTGTCCTCGACCATGAATGACCTGAGGTAACCAACGTCACGTTCTGCGCTGTGCTTGTTCCAGAACTCGGTGGCGCGCTTGCGCAGGTCAGGGGCTTCCCACTTCCCACGCAACTGGTCGATCAGGTAGACCCGACGGTCTTCGCCATAGCCCCAGCACTGGAACACGGTGTAGTCGTTGCGTTCGGCGGTCTTCTGCGCGGTGTCCGCGTAGATAACCCGATATTCGATGCGAGGAAGTACGCGGTACCGGATGAACCATGCCGAATGGATCAGGCCGCCGCCCCGGGTGTTTGGCCGCTGCTGATAAAGCGCGTTCCAGGCATGTGAGCCGATTGCCTGTTTGATCTTGGCCAAGCGCTCCAGCGGGTAGCGCTCAGGGTGAAGAGCCTCGCCGATTTTCCGGAACGCTTCGTCTTCTTCGGCAATGGCCGGGAAGCTCACGACTGTCCAGTTATCGCCCTCGCCGGCCTCCATCTGTTGGAGCAGGCGCCCGGCCAGGTCGTCGGAGTGCCAGCGGGTCATGCCGAGCAAAATCCCGCTCTTCGGCGACAGTCGCGTGTAGAACGTGGTGGTGTACCAGTCCCAAATCGCCTGTCTGACCGTCTCGCTGTTCGCCTCCTTGGCGTCCTTGACCGGGTCGTCGATGATGCCGATATCGGCGCCCATCCCGGTGATGCCCGCACCGACACCGGCGCTTCGGTAGGCGCCTGAATGGCCGACGACCTCGAAAATCTCGCTGTTGCGCAGCGCGGTTCCGGTGACGGTCACCACGCGCTTACCGTTCAGGCAGGTGTCCGGAAAAATGCTGTGGTATGTGTCGTCATCGATGATGCGCTGCACGTCCCTGTTCATCCGGTTGGCCAGGTCCGAGGCGTACGAACAAGCGATCATCTGCAAGTCAGGATTTTTCCCAAGCGCCCAAGCCGGGAATCTCCGGCTGAACAACTCAGATTTCCCGCTGCGGGGTGGCGCGAAGATCATCAGGCGTGGTTGCAAGCCACGCTCGACGTCGTAGTAGAACTGCTGAAGGGCTGCGGCGACCTCACGGTTAAACCAGCCCTCAATGAAGTCAGGCTTTGTTCTGAGGGTGAACTGCAGCAGCCCACGGCGAGCACGCTCATTTCTAATCGACGTCAGGTCGAGCAACTGCGGCGAGATGCTCAAGCTGTTCGAGCTGTTCATCGGTCAGTTTCCCAAGGTCGGCGGTGGCGACCTTTATCGGGCCACCGCTCGGGTCTCCCAGGCCGATCTGGTCACGGAAGGCGTTCACGCTCACGTGCTTGCCGAGTAACTCCAAATTCTTGACCTTGTCGGGCCATTTGATTTTCTTGAGGACGCCAACCATGTCGCGGTCCTTGCCGGCTCCCTCGAACATCTCGGCGATATCGAAGCCCGAAAGGTATTGGCGCCAAATCTTGGGCCACTGCCGCACGGGCTTGAACGACATGTCGTCTTCAAGGATGTCGATAAAGTCCATCTGGTCGATATCGGTGAGGCGCTGCAGCACGTAGTCGGCATCAACCTGGACGCGTTTACTGCGCTCTTCCTTGGCCAGTTCAATGGCTCCAGTGATCTCGGGGCGTTGCATGAGCTGCCATGCCTGGTCTTTTGCCCCCCTGGCGCTGTACCCGGCGCGGATAGCCGCTTGCGTGGCGTTCAGGTCAATCAGGTACTCGACGACGAATTGACGCTGCTTGGCTGTCAGCGCCATGGGGATACCTCGCGTTTAGACGACCTTCTTGGCGAGCGCGGCCGCTTCCGCCCAACACGCAGGCAGCTCATGACCGAGCGCAATCAAGATGCCTTCCAGCACCTGGATGACATCACGGGATGGGGCTGGCGCAACAGCAGGAGCAGCGGAAGCCACCGGCAAAGCTGTAACAGCCTCGGGCGCAGCAGTGATCGAGAGGTTGACCAGACTGGTGTTGTTTACGTCGTTCGGGGACGTCGCGGTGATAGCCACGGACCCCGGGGCCACAGCGGTGACGAGCCCGGTCGCATCGACGGTTGCAACTGCGGTGTCGCTGGATTCGAATACGGCAGCTTCGCTTGCAACCAGTTGCATGGTGGCGCCGACGATCAGGACGGACGCAAGAGTGGTGATGTTCATCAGTGGATCCTCGGGATAGAAGGGTTTCGCAATCCATGCGAGGAGTGATTTGAAGAAGTTCATTTGATGACTGCCTCAAAGATGTGGCCGCGCCGTGCCCAGGCGTACACCACGATGCCGGCGTGGATCATCACGCCGAACGGGTTCACCCAATGGCCTTGGATCGCGGTGACGAATGCACCGAACGCGCCGATGGCCACCAGGTAGAACGAAATGCTCAGGACTGGCTGATCAATCGGCCGCACGCGGCGCAAGTAGTCGAAGGCGGCGATGACGACCAAGACGCACAGAAACGCATCTGCCGCACTTAACGCACGGATCAAAATCGTACTCATCCGGCAGCTCCTGTGGCGCCGAACCGTCCCGCCAAGGCCTTCAGCCCCGGAATGATGTTCATGGCCAGCAGGCCAATCAGGAAGGCAACGCCGTACTGGGTTTCACCGCCTGGCTCAAGGTGAAAGAAGCTCACCGCCAGGGGCGTGCAGAAAATCGCTGAACTGAAGCCGGTGAAGAAGGCCCATACGGCCTGCTTGCGGGTCAGTCCCTGCAAGAACGTCAACGAGAGGATCGCTCCGGCGAAGCCAGCAATGACGACGCCGTATTTCACGAGCAGGACGCCGGCGGCAGTGCTTGCTGGCTCAGCCATGGTGAACTCCGAGGAATAAAAAAGGCCGCCAGTGAGAGCGGCCAAAGCACCACCATGAAGGGGAACAGTGCTGTGAAATTGGTTGCGAGGGATGGATTCGAACCACCGACCTTCGGGTTATGAGCCCAACGAGCTGACCGCTGCTCTACCACGCATCAGAAACGAAAAAACCCGACTCAATGGCCGGGTTTTTGGGGTTGGTTTCGCTCTGGGCGAACCTTTGCAACTTGCGAAAAAGGTATCAGAACACTCGTCAAATGGTCAAGCGGTCATGTTTTTGGTTCGATTCGGGCTTTGGCCAGACAATCAGAGCAGACGATCTGCCTATATTCACTGGTAATAGCCGTAACTGATAGGGCTCGGCCACAAGAGGCGCAGGCGACGCTGCATGAAAAACTATTCGGGCTACCTCCGGTGACACCAGTAATAGTGCGCCTCGCGTGATCTGGAGGTGATTTTTCATGAGGCATTGCTCTCCCGATTTCGGCGGCGGCTTCAACGATGGCGCGCCGGACCTTTTCGAATGCATCAATCTGCGAGGGTGCGGCCCCGGGGACCAGATCAAAGGCCTCTGGGAGATATTTCGAGAGCTTCAGGTCGAGGCCGAGTGTCACCGCAAGGCGCAGAGCGTCACCATCGTCCTTGAGGGGGTTCCACGGCTTATGCCAAATCCCCCCAATTATTCCAACCCCGCCATCCTTGCTTGGTACAAAATCAAGCTGTGCGGACTTGGACGCAAACACCAACAAATCTTGATCAGTCATGCAAAACCCTCCAATTCATGCCGTTGGATGTTACGCCACACGCTTCTTCACGTCACCGACGCGCTGGCGCTGATTCCAGTACTCGGTGACGCGGTCAAGATAGCGCTGGTGCCGGTGGGAGTTCTCGATCACATCCTTGTCCCATTCGTCGCGGTAGGCGGCGGAATATGCGCTCATGCGTCGAAACCAGCGGCTGAGCTGCTGCTGCGTCATAGCGCTGAGGCGGACTTGCAAGGCAAGGACCGTTCCGGTGCGGCGCTCGGCGTAGCTGGCTGCACGGGCGTCAGCAACAGCGTCACGGTCATGACGGTCCCAGCGGCACCAGCCGTCATGCCGGCGACCATCCATGCGGACGATGACGGCAGCAACAGGCTTCAGCGCCTTCGCGTCGAGCCGGTCGACCGAGATCGCTATCGCGCTCCAGATCGCCGCCCAGTCCCGGGCCCAGTTGGTCGCATCCATCTTCGCGCCGTACCAGTCACGCACGAACTCACAGACGCGGACAGCGCCCCAGCCTTCGCGATCAGACACAAACGCCTGGTGGCTCTTGATCGCGGCCAAGGCCATCCAGTAGGCAATTTCCTTGCGCCGGTCGGAACACTCGGGCAGCTCGGTGTTGAACCACACCAGCGCGTGAGCAATGTTCAGGTCCTGGCCGGTGGCAACCGGTGAATACAGCGCGTGCCCGAAGTGCTGCAAGGGCTTGGGCAACGTGGCAATGGCCGACTGCACCAGCCCGGCGGCCAGCATGTGGGCGCACCGGCCGTTGCTGTCGAGCATTGACGGCATCGTCTCGCCGATGACGCGCCCCTGCTTGCCCATCTTGGCCCGCTCTGCTGCGGCAGCCAGTACCGAATCGCGGCCTTCGTGCAGTGCGTCCCGCCAGGCCTGTCTCGCGCTGATAAGTTTCATGATTCTCCCCTTCCCCTCGAAGCGTAGTTATGCGTAGTGCTGGTGGATCAGCTGCACAGCGGAACAATTCGTACGTGGACGCCCGGCGTTTCGCCCCAGCGCCGTTTAAACATCCCGTCCGTGGCCTGGACGTCATCCTTGAAAACGACGCCGTTGCAGGCGTCACAGATGGCTTTCAGCACGTTGTCCGTATCCGGTTTTTTCATGCACGGGATTTCGCCAGCCAATGCCTGGGCCTTCCACTTTTTCGACTTGGATTGAGGCACCGAGTGGACGATGCGCAGCTCGATCAGCACCGGGCCGTCGATAAGCTCTCGACCCTGCATGACGTCCTGCGCTGCGAGCGCGACCAGCCCTTCGTAGGCGACAGTCTTGGCTGGGGTGTACATGCGTGCGAAGTTACCCACCTTGCCGATGCGCGCCCTGCCCTTGCCTTGCGGCTCACCTGGCACGACGAAGGAAACGGGTTTCAGATCAGACATGCTCGCTTCTCCGGATGCCGAGTTTGGCCAGCAGCATGGCGCGGCAGGCATTGGGATCTTTTGGTATTTCGAGGGTGTCGACGATTCGGTCGACCTCGTTGCGCGAGTGCTCGAGCTGGATTTGTTCGCGTGGACGCATGCTGTCGTGGCTCAGTCCCTTGGCGATTCGCCCTTCCAGGTTCTGGCCGGTCTGTGCGCGGCGAGTGACGATCGCGTAGTTGCGTTCGAAGCGTTGCTTCAGCGCTTTGTCGTGGTGGGTCGCCGATTTCAGGTCGAACGTGCTGGTGGCCTCAGCAGCGATGCGTACGGCCTTGTGCGTGTACGTGCCGCACAGCGCCTCATCCCATGCCTGTGCCTCGGATGGCAAGTCATCAACGCGCTTGCACAGGTCCATGAAATCGCTGGGCGATGGTGGAAACTTGCATTCCAGCACCATGCGTTGCAGTCCACGGTTTACGGCGTCGTCGCCCAGTTCATGGATCGCGGTCATCCACACGCGGCGGGCCAGGGATTCGGCTTTTACGTCGCCATAGTGCTTTTCGTACCAAGCCGGGAACGCGGTTTTCAGCGTTGCAAACACACGACGGACTGCGCGGCGCTCCTGTTGCTCCAGCGGGGTGACGTTCTCGACTACCGGTTCACCAGGTGTCGTCGGTGAGGATGTCGTGAGCGTTACGCGTGCGGCTTTGAGCAATTCGTCTACCGGTTTCATTGGGTGATCCCCCGTTGGCTTGCTGGGTGCGGGCTTGGCGTTTCAGTTGCTGGGCGAGTGCGTGTTCCCACTGGGCCTGTGTTTTCAGGTCATCGGGTCGGCTGATCCAGTACGAGCGGAATTCAAGAAGCTGGTCGGCTTCGAAGGTTTGGCTTGCCATGCCATTGCGGAACAGGACGGCGGTGAACGTGGTTGGGTTGGGTTCCCAGGCATCGTGGAGCGAGAATTTCGTCTGCGCGGTGTGTGTGTGTTCTTGATCTTTAATCCCTGTCCCTGTCCCTGTCCCTGTCCCTCTCTTAGCCGTGTCCAGTGCGTGACCTGTCACAGTGACATGCTCGTGACCTGTCACGGCTTCTTCATCAGGCTTTATGCTGTCGTATTGGGACCGGAGCTCAGAGGTTGTCACGTTATAAGGAAGGACAATTCCAACACTTCTAAGCGCCTCGAACATGCGCTTGCGATCCTCTCTCTCCCTTTGTTTACGGGACTTTTCGTTGTCTTTTATCTCGCGATACTCGACGCGTTCAGCCCAGGCGCACATCGCCTTCTCGGTCACCACTGAGTGGTATAGGCGATCATCTGAGCACTCGATAAAACCACGGAGCGCGCCGTCTTTTACCTTCTTCCAGCCCTTAATATCGCGACCGAATCCGGCATACGCAGCCAGCGCGGTATCAGAATTTGGTAGAGACCCGGCAGGAACTTGGTTCCAAGACGCACACCAAAGCATCACGGCGGCGCGAAATTCTTCACCGGTTGCCTCAATTGCAAGATCGCTATCGCGCAATCTGTTGACATCCAGGGGCATGAACGGCATCCCGCGAAGATCAACATCAGGGGAAATTGGTGGCTCAGGCTTGTTGACCACAGTCAGTCCTCCTCGAGCTGGTCAACGCCCTGGATGTGCTCCATCCAGCGCTTCGAGCCGTGGATGAACATCTCGATGTCGCGCTCGTTGAAGCAGCGCATTTCACCGGGGACGATTTTCAAATTGAGGACGGCCAGGATCTGGGAGAGCTGCTCGAACTTCTCCGGCTTCATGCGGCTGATCGTTGCTTCATCGCAACCCACTGCAAGGGCGACAGGTCCGTTGCCGACGGATGCAAGGCGCTGCATGAGAACCGCATAGTTCTTGCGAGCCCTTACAACCTCTTCTTGGCTTAATTGGGTCGTGGACATGGTTAGGCCGCCTCTTCTCCGGAGTCGGGAAACCGCTCCGGGTAGAGGATATGGATCTCAGTGATTTCACCGTCGAACACCTTGCTGAGACTTTCAGCCAGGGGCACCGATGCGCGCTGAACACCACGTTCAACACGGGAAAGGTTGCCTGAATCGACAGCGTCACCGAACTGCGCGAGACGGGCCGAAACGTCGGCAAGCGTCCATTTGCGAGTGATACGGGCACGCTTTAAAGGAGTCATGGCGGTACGCCTTGAGTGGAAGACAAGGAGATTCTGCGCACAGCGCAGATTTAACGCAAGCCAAATCTGCGCAGCGCGCTTTGCGTAGCGCGCAGCAACAGAAGAAAATTGTTAAATGGATATCGGAAAACAAATCAGAGATGCGCGAAAGGCCAAGGGCCTAACGCTTGAGACGCTCGCTAACCAGGTTGATACGGACACTGGTAATTTATCTCGCCTTGAGCGTGGGTTGCAGGGCGCCAGTCATGATCTTTTAAAACGGATAATGTCCGTACTCGACCTAAAGCTAGTTAATAGCGTTTATGACCCTTCGATGGGGTCCGGTGGGCTTCTGGCAAGCGCCCTTGAGCACCTGATCACCAATGTAGAGTTGTCGGACCAGCCATCCCTTACACTAAAGTTGTATCCACTTGTTGAGTGGGACAAGGCAGAGAGCTGGGCAGAATCACCGGATAAACTCACATCGGGTGATAATAAAATGTTCCTTGCCTCACTTGAAAATGCTGGTGAAAACGGATTTTGGATGGAAGTTCGCGGGGATGTTATGACCTGCAACGGAAACCCTAGCTTTCCTGAGGGTTCCCGGATCTTGGTACAGCCTGGGGCTGAGGTTATCAGCGGAAAATATTATGTCGTCATCACGGAAGGAGGCGAGCAAACATTCCGCCAGTACATCGAGGATGCAGGTAGCAAATACCTTCGGCCACTAAATCCAAGCTATCGGACGGTCGAAATTTTCGGAAACTGCCGATTTATCGGCCGTGTGATTGATACCAAAATGACAGGCCTCTAACCCTTCTCCACCCCCCAGTTGGAATAGCCCGCCGCGCGCGGGCTTTTTTTCGTCCTAAAAAAATAATCTGCGCTTGACGCAGAATATTTTCTGCGCATAATGCAAATCAAGTTCTGCGCACAACGCAGATTCCTACCGGCGAAAGCCACCGCTCTTTAGATCTACCGCCTCACCTTGCCGGATCACCACCGGCCCAGCAGCAAAGGCAAGCGATGGACCGGCCTGAATGGTCCAGAGGGATGGCAACTGTCCCAGGGTGCGCAGCGTAAAGCCCCGAATCAGTTTTCCAGCGGACAGGGTCGCGGCTGGACAAACAATTTGAACGAGCCCGTACCGCGCCAGTAGCGCCGAAGGGACGCGGAAATTTTCACTGAATGGCCTGGAGACGGGCCATTTGGGAAACCAACCGAACGAGAAACCACCATGAACACAGCAACCAATATTCAGCCGCCAGCCCTTGGCGAAGTTTGGCCAGGTCAAGGCGGCATCTACGCCGGTGTCATGCCGGCCCGTGGCGATACCGCTGCCTACCACCTGATCCTGGGTGATGAGCTGGGTCGTTTCGAATGGGGCCAATACGGTGATGAGTCGCCGGCCACCAGCCTGATTGATGGGAAGGCCAACACCCTGGCGCTGATCGAATCCGGCGGCGACTACCCGGCCGCTAAAGCAGCTGTATCGCATGAAGCCGACGACCACGCTGACTTTTATCTGCCGGCCGCCGCCGAACTGTACGAAATCTGGCTGAACCTCAACGGCAAGATCGAGGGCTGGGTCTGGTCGAGTTCGCAGCGCTCCGCCTACTACGCATTCGGCATGTACTTCGTTGATGGCACTCAGTACTACGTCGTCAAGATCAACGAGCTCCGCGTCCGCCCCGTCCGCAGATTGCCTATTTGATTATTCGTTTATTGCTCTTTCAGAAAGAGGCCCGGTTCCGACCGGGCCTTTTTATTGGAACTCAGTCGCATGCCTTCCCCTGCGCCCAACGGCAACTGGCAGGAACGAAGGCAGCCGAGTGACTTCAATCAACCGCCGAATCTGGAGGCGACCATGACTTACGAAGTGATTGTTGAGGGGTTTGTCCTCCAGGTGGAGGTGACCCACTGCGAGAACATTCCGCCGGCGTTCAACGCCTGGAACAGCGACTGGGATTTCTACGGTAGCCGGGAGGTTGAGTTCAAGGTGCTCTCGGGCATCTGCTACGACGAAGACGGCGTGCGGATGGACGTAGATCACCTGGCATTACCGCTTCTGACCAATCAGTACGGTAAGCATATAGAAACGGCGCTGTGGATTGAAATAGATGCCCGGTTGCGGCGGGTACGGTGGGCAGCATGAGCCGCGCACACGATACAGCGCTGGGCATGATCGACTCGCGGTTCGCCCTGCTGATTGCTGGAAACACATCGGCGCAGCTGCACGCCGAAACGAGCATGGCCATCGAAATGGCCCATGCACTGGGTGCGATCGATATCGACGAACACCGGTATTACGTGACACGCCAGGATCGAATCCTTGATCGCCAGCACCGGGACCTGATGATGCTACTGGAGCAACGCCAATGAACGGCAACTGCGTGGCGATTCTCGCCCCCAACCACAAAGCCTTGTACGAAGCCCTGAAGAATCAGGGCTTTTTTATGGTCGCTGATCTGGCGAAGCGAATCAGCGTCGAGGTGACTGCACGTGGAATGCTGATCGCGAGGCCTTCGAAATGAAGCCTTCATGGTGGTTTCTCGTCGTGGTGATGGTGATCTGCTTGGGCTTCTATGGGGAGCTTCGGGAAGTGCAACAACAGCGCTGCCTACCGGCAGCGGTGTCGAAATGACCTCCCGCCAGCGCGCCCGCCGCGTCCTGATCTGGCGTGGCTCGTTCACCGCCATAACCGTTCTCACCCTTCTAATGCTGCTCGGCGCGCTCGCTGACCGCGTCACTCAGTAACCGATCACCTTGAAAGCTGCGCACATCGCGGCAAGGAAACTTCTGTGTCCGAATTAACGGTCAAACCCATTTTCAGCCTAGCGCCGCAGAACATCGAAGAGGCATTGAAATTTGCCGATTTCCTCTCGGCTTCCGACATCGTCCCCAAGGACTTCCAACGCAAACCGGCCAACATTCTGGTGGCTGTTCAGTGGGGTATGGAACTGGGTTTGCAGCCCATGCAGGCCATGCAAAGCATCGCGGTCATCAACGGTCGCCCGTCGCTCTGGGGTGACGCAGTCATAGCCCTGATACGCAGCTCGCCGCTGTGTGAGTACGTCTACGAATCCGACGACGGCGAGACGGCAACCTGCCGTGTGAAGCGCGTCGGTGAAGACGAGCAGTTCCGCACGTTCAGCATGACTGACGCGAAAGCTGCGGGCTTGGCCGGAAAACAAGGCCCGTGGAGCCAATACCCGAAACGCATGCGTCAGATGCGTGCCCGCTCCTTCGCCCTGCGCGACGTGTTCCCGGACGTGCTGCGCGGCATGCCTATGGCTGAGGAAGTCCAGGACATCCCCACCGAACGCGAAGTCAATCAGGCGCGCAAGGCAGACGAGCCGAAGCAATTGCCGCCCTATCCCGACAGCAAGCTCGACGAAAGCGCCGAGAAGTGGCGCGGGATGATCGCTCAGAACCGAACCAATCCCGACCACATCATCAGCAACATCAAAAGCAAATACACCATCAGCCAGGAGCAGGAAGAGCGTATTCGCGCCTTGGCTCCCATCGAAGGAGATGCCACCAATGCAAGTGCATAACGTTCAGCAAGGCACGCCTGAGTGGCACGCCCTTCGTTCCAGCTATTTCACCGCGTCGGAAGCGCCCGCGATGAAGGGCGCTTCGAAGTTCCAGACCCGAAACGACCTGTTGTCCATGAAGAAGACCGGCATTGTTCCAGACGTCACGCAGCAACAACAGGCAGTGTTCGACCGTGGCCACGCCGCTGAGGAAATGGCGCGCCCCCTGGTTGAGGAAGATATCGGCGAAGAGCTTTACCCCATCGTCGGTACCAGCGGCAACCTGCTGGCCTCCATGGACGGTGCCACGATGCTGGGTGACGTTCTATTCGAGCACAAACTGTGGAACGAGAAGGTGGTCGCGCAGATCCGCACCGGAGAGCTAGAGCCCCACTACTACTGGCAGCTTGAACAGCAGCTGCTGGTGAGCGGTGCAGAGCGTGTGATTTTCGTCTGCTCGGATGGTACCCGCGACAAGTTCGTCAGCATGGAATACCGCCCGGTGCCTGGTCGCCGTGAAGAGCTGATCGCAGGCTGGGCTCAGTTCGAGCAGGACCTTGGCGAATTTGTTCCCCAGCAAGCCAAAGCCGTGGCTACCGGATCTGCCCCTGACCAATTGCCGGCGCTACGCATCGATGTAACCGGCATGGTCACTGCCAGCAACCTGGACGCGTTTAAGGCCCATGCGCTGGCTGTGATCGGCGACATCAATACCGAGTTGGCGAACGACCAAGACTTCGCCGACGCAGATGCCACGGTGAAGTGGTGCAGCGAGGTGGAAGACAAGCTGAAGGCCGCCAAAGAGCACGCACTCAGCCAGACCGAAAGCATTGACGTGCTGTTCAAGGCGATTGATGACATCACGGCAGAGACTCGGCGCAAGCGTTTGGAGTTGGAAAAGCTGATCAAGGCCCGCAAGGAGATCATCCGCAGCGACATCGTCATGGATGCGGCGAAAGCGCTGCAGGTGCACATCGACCAAATCAACGAAACACTCAACAGCCGGATCCGTATGCCGAAAGTGATGGCGGATTTTGCCGGCGCCATCAAGGGCAAGCGCACCATCGACAGCCTGAAGGAAGCCGCCGACGCTGAACTGGCCCGCGCCAAGATCGAGGCCAGCCGTATCGCTGATGGGATCCGCGCGAACCTGAAAAGCCTGAATGAATTGGCGATCAAGCACGGCTTCCTGTTCCACGATGCACAGGAACTGGTGCTCAAGGCCAATGACGACCTGGTGGCGCTGATCAAGGTCAGGATCAACGAGCACGAGCAACAGCAGGCTGAGCTCAAGCGTCAGGAAGATGCCCAGAAGGCGGCGGCAGCAACAGTTACGCCGGTGACTGAGCCAGAGGCCGTCCCTCAGGTGACCGAGCCGACGCCGGTTGTTGCTGTTGCAACCGCCGCTGTCGCGCCGATTACTCAGACACCAGCAGACGACGGCCAGCGCATCAAGCTGGGCGATATAACCTCGCGCCTGGGCTTCACGCTGTCGGCTGAGTTCCTGCGATCCATGGGCTTTGAAGCGGTTGAACGCAAGCAAGGTGCGCAGCTGTACCGCGCCAGTGACTTCCCGCGTATCTGCGCCGCGCTGGTCCAACACATCCAGTCAGTGCAGAGCGACCAGGCTGCAGCCTGATCAAGGGGACCTGTCATGGCTTCTCAATCCGTTCTGGATATCTACGACAGCCTTGAGGAATTCGCCGCAATCCTGATCTCCGCCGAGCTTCACGCCAGCGGAGCCTGGGAAATCGAGTTCGTAGAAAACATCCGGGCCAGCTTCAAACGCTACGCCGCCCACACCAACCTGAGCCCGGCTCAACAATCGAAGCTTGAGCGCATCGCCAAGCACTGAGGGATCCCGATGAAGCCCGAACACAAAGCAATCATTGAACGCGCCAAGCTGGCGGACGTTCCGGCGTCCTACATCGCGCACGAACTGTTGGTGCACGACCTCGTCAACATGGTTTTGTTCGAACTGAAAAACTTGCACTCGCCCTGGAGCAAGCTGAACGAAGGTTGCCAGCAAGAAGTAATCGACCGGGCAACCGAGTCGGCAACGGAAGCGGCCCACAACGCCATTGCGATCATCAGTTCTCGCAACGTCTCGACCATAGAAGTCACGATGAAAGAGGTAAAATTCAACTCCAAGCAGTTGACCCTGACGTCGATCGTGGACGCGAAAGACCCGAACCGGCACGACCTGATCGACAGCGCAGGCCGGCTCTGCCTGCTGGTGATGGCGCCAGACGACTACGCCGAGGGCCTGGATTTTATCCAGCCCGACCGCGACCAGCCCGACCTGCCCCTGCACGCCAGTGAGCTGACCGGCAGCCTGTTCCCTGCCAGCACCGGGCCAGATGAACCGGACGGCAACGAGCTTCCAGACTTCACCGGGGAAGGCGAAGACCCGCTGTATCAGGAGGCCGTTACCTTCGTCATGGAAACGCGGCGACCAACCATTTCCGCCATCCAGCGCAAGCTGAAGATCGGCTACAACCGTGCGGCGCGGATGCTTGAAGGTATGGAGCAGACCGGCATCGTGACGGCGATGAACACAAACGGCGCTCGGGAGGTGCTACGCCCAGTGCTGGATCAATCGCACAACGATGATGCCGAAGTTCACGACGTTGGCCAAAACCCAGCGGTATTCGACAAAGAGTTCGGCGACTTCACCTACGAGGACGCCGCCCAACTGATCGTGCTCAAGGCCAACACCAAGCCATTCAAGGCTCACTGGGTTCAAAGCCGCCTGGCCATTGATAGCGACCAGGTGATGGTTCTGCTGCTGCGTCTGCTCGACAACGAAGTGATCCAGCTCGATACCGAAGGCGAAAGCGCCTTGGAACACAGTTACAAGGTCATCGCCACCCTGGAAGACGTGGTTTAACCCATCCAATCGCAACACCACAGGCGCCTCAGGGCGCCTTCTTATTGAGATCATCACCATGAAATCAGAAATGATCACGCTGAAACACGGCGACACCACGATCAAGATGCCGGCGTCTTCTCTAGCGCAACTTGCGTTGGCCAGCACCTTTGCCCTGGTACTGCCGCCAGCGGCAAATATTCAACCGATCACCGTTCATGAAGTTCCGGCCATCGGCGAATACTGGCCAGGCCAGGGCGGCATCAATGGCGGTCTGGTAGCCGAACATGGCGGTGTCCCGGCGCACTACCTGATCATCTCCAAGGATGATATCGGCAATTTCGAATGGGGTCCGCGCGCCACGGAATCGGTCGCTACCAGCAAGACTGACGGCCGGGCCAATACGGCAATCCTGTCTGGCAGCAAAGAGAACTATCCAGCGGCCAAAGCTTGTTTCACCTACCAGGCTGATGGGCACGCCGACTTCTACCTGCCGGCGGCCGCCGAGCTGTATCACTGCTGGGTGAACGTTCCTGATCTGTTCGCCAAAGACTGCTACTACTGGTCCTCAACGCAGCGCTCCGCCGACTACGCATTCTTCATGCACTTCGTTGGTGGCTTTCAGGGCAACTTCTGCAAGCTCAACGAGCTCCGCGTCCGCCCCGTCCGCAGATTCTTTATTTAATCCTTCAATCATTCGTTCTTGATCGGCACCGGGCGCAGCAGCGCCTTTTTTGTTGCCTTCGAAAAGAGGAAAAACCATGTCCGCAGTTGAGAAAGCAGCATCAGCAGCCGCCATCCCGGAAATCGGCCAACCCTTCGGTGGCGGTTTCTTCTCCGGCATCACCCGCGACCCGGACACCGGCAAGCGCTACCTGAACATCACCGCCGGCGCCGCGCACGAACTGGCCGGCGTCTGGGGTGAATACGGCGTGAAGATTGAAGGCGCCGACAGCTTCACAAACAGCCGGGCCAATACCGAGGCCATGGCAGCGGCTGGCAGCGAACTCGCGCAGAAGGTGCTGGCTCTGAATATCGGAGGCTTCGCTGACTGGGCGATTCCGGCCCGCGATGTGCAGGAGTTGCAGTATCGCCACTTCAAGCCAACCACCGAAGAGAACTGGCAGTACGGCCGTAGCGGTGATAACCCGAACAGCGAACCTGTCGGCCTGCTGCATACCGAGGAATCGCCAGCACAGACCGCGCTGACAGCCTTTCAGGAAGGTGGTGCTGAGGCCTTCGGCGACACTTGGTACTGGTCCTCAACGCAGCGCTCCGCCAACGGCGCATTCAGCATGGGCTTCGATGATGGCTTTCAGGACTACGTCGGCAAGTACGACGAGCTCCGCGTCCGCCCCGTCCGCAGTCAATTGATTGATTAATTTGCTTATTCAATCCGGCCGCTTGCGGCCGGTTGCTCTTGGAGAGCGCGCCCATGGCGATGCATACGGACTTGCAGATCTACAAGGCTTCCCTCGGTCTGCTTCAGATGGCCACGAACCTCACACGCAACATTCCCCGCGACCTGAAGCAGTCCCTCGGGAAACGGGTCATCGATGAGTGCATCGACGTGCTTATGTTGATTGCCCGGGCCAACTCGACGCCAGATAAGCGACCACATCTGACGTTACTTGTCGAAAAGGTTCAGGTGATTGAGTTCCTGATGCGACTTTTCAAGGAAAGTCGGTTCATCAGCATCACTCAGCACGCCACCGCAATCGAGGTAACCACCTCAATCGGAAAACAGGCCAACGCCTGGAAACGCTCTACCCCAACCGCGCCCGCCACCTGAGAGTCACGGCTTTCAGGTCTGTGCGAATTGAATCTGGTCGTGCCGCTGACCTCTGGGTCACCGCCATGCGCATTAAAGATACCGACGGTCTAAAGCGTCCGTGCAGGTCTTGCGCAGTTTCCTTGCTGATCGGCTCTGCCTTCGGCTTGGCGACGTAGATAGCACGATAGGTCGCAGCGCTCCGCCAACAACGCATTCAACATGAACTTCGATGATGGCAATCAGAACAACAACGACAAGAACAACGAGCTCCGCGTCCGCCCCGTCCGCAGATTCGAATGTTGGTCCATACCCGTTCAGCGAGCTTGTCCAAGCCTATTACGACTGCCGACGCTCAAAGCGCAACAGCGCCAGCGCGCTGGCTTTCGAAATGGATCTGGAACGCAACCTGATGGCGCTGCACGACGACCTGCTCGCCGGCACCTACCGGCCTGGCCGCTCGATATGTTTCGTGGTTACCCGACCGAAAGCCCGCGAGGTTTGGGCTGCAGCATTCCGGGACCGCGTCGTCCACCACCTGCTGTACAACCGTGTGGCACCGCGCTTCTACGCCAGCTTCATAGCGGACAGTTGCGCTTGCATTCCAGGGCGCGGCACGCTGTACGCCGCGACCAGGCTTGAGGCAAAGATCCGCAGCGCCAGCCAGAACTGGTCGAAGCCGATCTTCTATTTGAAGTGCGACTTGGCCAACTTCTTCGTCGCGATCGACAAAGAGGTTCTGCGCCGGCAGTTGGCCGCCAAGATCACCGAGCCCTGGTGGCTGGCACTCGCCGAACAGATCCTGATGCACGATCCTCGCGAAGACTACGAGGTGCGCAGCCCGGCGCATCTGTTCAACCGGGTACCGCAACACAAGCGCCTCACCGCGCAACCTGCCCGCCTTGGCCTGCCGATCGGCAACCTGTCGTCGCAGTTTTTCGCGAACGTCTACCTCGACGCACTGGACCAGTTCGCCAAGCACAAGCTGGGCGCCAAGCATTACGTCCGTTACGTCGATGACTTCTTGTTTCTGCATGAATCACCGCAACAGCTCAACGCCTGGCTGGCACAGGTTGAAGCATTCCTGCCCAGCCTTGGCGCCAGGCTGAACCCCACGAAAACCATCTTGCAGCCGGTAGATCGCGGCGTCGACTTCGTTGGCCACGTCATCAAGCCGTGGCGGCGAACCACTCGCAAGCGATCCCTGGCCCAGGCACTGAAGCGAACAGTCGCGGCGCCCGCCGAGGATCTACGCGAAACCGCCAACAGCTATTTCGGCCTGCTAAGTCAGGCCAGCCACAGCGAGAAGGACCGGGAGAAGTTGGCCCGAGTCGTCCAAAGGCGCGGCCATGCAGTCAACGGTGCGCTGACCAAGATCTTTCCTAAACGGTAAATTCATCATGACAACAGCAATCGATTTGTTCGCCGGCCTCGGTGGATGGACAGAGGGCGCCGAAGCAGCTGGCGTCGATGTCCTTTGGGCCGCGAACCACTGGCCGGTGGCGGTTGAGTGGCACAGAGCAAATCATCCGGGCGCTATCCACGTTTGCCAGGACTTACACCAAGCAAACTGGGGCGCCGTGCCTCGGACTGATATCGGTATAGCTTCTCCATGCTGCCAAGGCCATGCAAAGGCACGCGGCAAGAAAAAGGGAAACCCCGAGCACGATGCATCGAGGTCTACTGCCTGGGCTGTACCGTCTGCCGCTGAGGTACTGGAGCAAGAGGCGTGGGTAGTGGAAAACGTGCCTGAGTTCGTTGATTGGGTGCTTTACCCGAGCTGGGTAGACGCCATGCAGCGCCTCGGATACCAGGTCGCACCGCATATCGTGGACTGTGCAGACCTTGGAGTACCACAGCACCGAGTGCGCTTGTTTCTGATCTGCACGAAGAGTAAGGCACCGATTCAACTGCAGCTCCAGCAATGTGAGCACGTTCCTGCCAGCAGCTTCCTCGACTTCTACTCAGGAAAGTGGTCGCAAATCGAAAAGCCTGGGCGCGCCCAAGCAACACTTGACCGTGTACGCAACGGACGTCAACGCTTCGGAGAGCGATTCATCATGCCTTACTACGGCAAAGGCTCCGGACTCACTGGTCGCGACATCAACAGGCCAATCGGCACCATCACCACGCTTGACCGTTGGGCGCTCGTCCGTGGCGACGAGATGCGAATGCTGTCGGCAAATGAGGCGCTGGCCGCAATGTCATTCCCGTCCGACACGAAGCGACCGGATAATCACCGGTTGACCATGCATATGGCCGGCAACGCTGTTCCTCCCCTCGCCGGCCAGAGGATCCTCGAAGCGTTGAAAGCCGCCGCATAACCTCACCACCATCCACCGCCCGGGCATGACCCGGCGAGGTATTTCCCCATGAACTCACTCGCACAACAGGCGCTCGCCAACGCCCTGGGCAAAGCCTTGTCCGCTCCCACAGGTAAAGCCCCGAAAATAAAGGACTTCGTCGAGGTTCAGGCCCCGATTCCAGCAGTCTCGCTCCCACAGATAGAAATCACTGGTCCGATCAACCGGGTCATGGAGTTGGAGGGCCTCAACTACGCCCTTGAGGTGGTCCGGTCCTTCGGTTCTTCCCTGCGCCGGCCGGACACTGCGGCCAAGGCCATCGCCAATCTCACCCAGACCGCCGTTATGATGCCATCCAGCTACGCCAGCGGTATCAAGCAAATCATTGATCTGTTGCAGGTGATGCCATGAAGACAACTTCCGAGCGCCTGGCAGAACTGGCTGTCGCTTACGCCAACCACCGCAAAGCCCTGCGCGACAACGGCGCTGCCATCAAGCGCGTGCAGAACGATGCCGACGGTGCTTACTTCGACCTGAAGCCATACCGCGACAAATACTGGTCTGGCGAATGCCACGATCTGATGATGGGCGAGGTGATCGTCTGGCATGGCTGGGTTCACGCTGTCGAGCAGTGCGAGCCGGACAAAGAATATAACGAAGACTGCGGCTATTGGGCGACTGCACGTCTGATGGATGAGCGCCGCGACATCCTGCGCGATGGTGCTCGTATCCGCGCAACCTTCACCAAAATCGGCGACAAGCTGCTCAAAGAGGTGACGCCGTGAAGCGCTTCATCCGCCGCAAATTCGAAGCCTGGTTGATCCTGGTGGCAGCGAAGATCCTCGTAGTCCGGAACGTCCACCGCTCCCCGGTCGTCTCCCGCCGCGACAACAACAAGATGTACGGAATGGCAGAAGAGCTCGAAGACATCGCCGAGCGCATCAGCAACCAATACCAATAACTCCCTCCCCCTTCAAAGTCAGCCGCTATAGCGGCAAAGGACAGGTATTGCCCATGAAAACTCAAAACAAGGAATTCGAATTGAACGGTAGACAGCCAGCACCGCTTGCGTTGCTTGCCTTCATGGTTGGCGATTGCGATTGGGTTGCGGCGGTCGATGAAGCCGGTGCGCGAAAAGTGCTCGAGCAAATGAATGGCGAAGAGCCTGGCGCTTACAACGACTGGGATGTCGAGCGGGTCAGCGATGAATGGCTCGACAAGACGTGGTGTGAGGAGGACGACCGAACCAAGATTGCGGGCACGCTACGCGAGTGGCTTGCCGCAGCCACTGAACCGGCCTATCTGGCCGGGACGGAGTGAAGTCATGAACGCACAAAAGCCAATCATCATGTTCGACGCACCAGAAGCGGCAAGCCTCAAAACGGTCACCGGCTGGATTTCCGCAGATGGCCGTTTTTTCGGCGCCGACGAGAACCTTGCCCGCTACTGCGGCGCAACTCATCGCCGCTGCGAGGTGAATCCTGAACATCCAATCTATGAGGTGAACAGTTCCTGCGATGAGTGTCGCCATGCACGACGCCAAGCAAAATTCGCAGCGATGCCGATCAAGGAATGGGCCGGCGAACCACTGGTTATCTTCGATGGCGACCAGTACTTCTTCGATGAAGACAGCCTGCGCGACTACCTCATCGACAGCGATATAGAGCTGGCCGACCTGCAGCTCTGCATCTGCCAACCGAACTACCCCAGTCAAATCGATCCCTCAGACCACTTCTGCGATGACTTGCCGGAGGACGGCGAGATCCGCGACGACCAGTTGCTTGCGGCGTTCGATCTGCTGAACGAGATGATCCGCCAGTCCGAGCCCCTTTCGTGGTCGGAAGGCGAGCACGCCGCGCAGCTCCCGCAATCGCTCATCGATGAAATCACCGCCGCGAGAGCAGCAGCATCCGAGGCCAACCAATGACCGCTATCAAAGAACGGCCGATCCTGTTCTCGGCCCCGATGGTGCGCGCCATCCTGGAAGGCCGGAAGACGGTCACAAGGCGAACACTCAAGATGCCGCACGGCTTGTGGGAGACCTCTGCCACGGGCGAATTGGTGCCGATCCCGGCCAACTGCCCCTACGGCAAACCCGGCGACCGGTTGTATGTGCGTGAGACCTGGTCTGACGTGAACCTGCAAGGCGCACCTGGCATTGCCTACCGGGCAGACGACGACATTCGCGACCTGATGGAAGACGAAAGCTTTCTCGATGAGCGCGGCGCCTTCAACTACGACGACCCGCGTTCGAAGCCATACCCATTCGCTTGCTGGTCAGAAGATTTGATCGCCGGCACAGAAGGCCGTTGGCGCCCGAGCATCCACATGCCGCGCTGGGTCAGCCGCATCCTGCTGGAGGTGACAGCCGTTCGGATCGAGCGATTACAGGACATCGACGAGGACCAAGCCCAGGTCGAAGGCATCGGTGACCATGAGTTTCATTGTCGCGAGCCTTACGACCAGGACGGCGCACCGACTTGCGACTGTGCCAGCATCTCTTATGAAGATTCGTTTCAGCGACTGTGGGAATCCATCAACGGCGCCGACAGCTGGGCCGCCAACCCGTGGGTCTGGGTCATCGAGTTCAAGAGGGTGCAGCCATGATCATCCCAATTTGCGCCGGCCTGTTCATGCTCCAGCACATCTACCGAGGTCCGTGGAGATGACCAGTACCGGCAAGCTAAACGCCGGCGTAATGGAGTTCAACGCACGTTGCGACAAGTGCCACAGGCCCCGCCACGTCGGCAACCACGACAAATGCAGCAAAGCCCGTCAGCGCGAGCATGCCGCGCGGGAGAACCGCCGTGACCAACCAACTACTTGAATACGCCGTGTGCCTGCTGGCGCTGGCCCAACTCTTTTGCTGAGGTTTTTGTGATGAGTAATGTTCAAAGCTTCTGGAGTCACGAAGCGTCCAATATTCTCTGTGTCAGAGCGTTCGAATTCGACCGGGTCACCGCTGAGCGTGACGCCCTGCAACTTCTCCTAAACGAGCGCGACGAGCAACTGGGCAGCACGTCACAGGCGGCTCGTGATATCGGCTCCGAACGTCAGCGACAAGTTAATATCGAGGGCTGGACGCAAGTACATGATGACGGGCAAAAAAGCGGCGGCATGACGACGGCAGCCGGCTGTTACCTGCTGTTCAGCGATGACTATCCAAATGCGGGGCAGCCGCCTCCAATGTGGCCGTGGGCTCCTAATTGGTGGAAACCAAAGGACTATCGTCGCGATCTTGTGCGCGCCGGGGCCCTGATCCTTGCCGAGATTGATCGCTTCGACCGCTCCGCGCTCGCCACCCCACCACAATAACCTCACACCTTCCAACACATTCCAGCCAGAAACGGCATGGCGAGGATTTCCTATGGCCAACACAAAAGCAGCGACGGTCTCAGATACCCCGCCGCGCTTCATCCGGGCGATGGAAGCCCCTGCGTATCTCGGTATGTGCCGTGCTGAATTCAAGAAAACCGTCAGGCCCCACATCCGTGAATTCCCTATTGGGAAACAGGGTGTTGCGTTCGACCGGCTTGAACTGGATGCGTGGGCGAACGCCTATATCGAGTCAATGGCAATTGAAAAAGCGAGCAATGAGGACAACAATCCGCCCCGCAGTGGGCGCCAAGGAGTCAATAAATGGCGCGAAAAACCATGTCTGGCCTCTACGAGAGGAACGGCATTTGGCACATCGACAAAGTCGTCCGAGGTATCCGACTTCAAGAAAGCACTGGAACAAGCGAAAGGGAAGAAGCGGAGCAGTACCTGATTCACCGGCTCGAAAAGCTCAGGCAGCAAAAGGTCTACGGCGTGCGCCAGGTGCGAACCTGGCGGGAGGCCGCCACCCGATTTTTGATTGAGTTCAAGGACCAGGCATCAATCGCTCTCTCCGCCTCGCACATCGAGCAGCTCGATCCGTACATTGGCGACTTGCCGATCACGCATATTGATGATGGGGCATTAGCCCCCTTCAAGCGAGATCGGCAAAAGCCTACCAAAACGGCTACCGGGAAGATAAAGCCGGGCGTTTCGAACAGGACGGTCAACATCGCCCTGCAGCGAGTCGTCCGGATACTGAACCTGTGCCACAGGAAGTGGCGAGACGCAGAGAAGCGGCCGTGGCTTGAAAGCGTGCCGATGATATCGATGCTGGAGGAAAAGAGGTCCGCCCGAAAACCCTACCCGATGTCGTGGGAAGAGCAGGCGATCTTGTTTCCCGAGCTACCGGATCACCTGTTGAGGATGGCCCTCTACAAGGTGAACAGCGGTTGCCGGGAACAGGAAGTATGCAAGTTGCGGTGGGATTGGGAGATACGCGTGCCCGAACTGAACACCAGCGTGTTTCTGATACCTGCCGGATTCGGCGGGCGAAGTGAAAAAGCAGGGGTGAAGAACGGCGATGAACGCCTGGTGATCCTGAACAAGGTGGCCATGAACATCATCGACAAGCAGCGCGGCTTGCACAAGGAGCTGGTCTTTCCATATGGTCAGCCAGATCAGTTGGGGGCCACGGCCATGCACCGAATGAACGATTCGGCATGGAGAAAGGCCAGGAAGCGCGCGGCGGACAAGTGGGAGAAAGCCAACCAGTCGCCAGCGCATCCGGGGTTCAGGTCATTTCGGATTCACGACTTGAAGCACACCTTTGGCAGAAGGTTGCGTGCAGCAGGTGTAATACTTGAGGACCGAAACATTTTGCTTGGGCATAAAAACGGCAGTATCACGAGCCACTATTCTACCGCAGAGCTTGGGCAACTGATCGAAGCGGCAAACAAAGTGTCAGCCACCGATTCGCGAGGACCGGCCCTGACCATACTCAGGAGGAAAACGGGATGAACCCCCGCAAAAGTCCCTACACATAAAAAAGCCGAACTGGTTAGAGTTCGGCTAAGTTACTGAAAAATATGGTCGGGACGGAGTGATTCGAACACTCGACCCCTAGCACCCCATGCTAGTGCGCTACCGGACTGCGCTACGCCCCGACTAGGCGTGAAACTCGTTCCTCATCTCGAAGAACGCTCAAGAATATATCGCAAGCTTTTGAAAACTGGAAGTATTTAAAAGCATGAATTTATTTCTTGAGTACCACCAGAACATCTTCGAGTTCGGCGATCATCTGGCGGATCATTTGCTTGTATTGGGTGGTGTCATCTTTGGCTTCATCGCCGGACAAACGCAGCCGTGCGCCGCCGATGGTGAACCCCTGATCGTAAAGAAGCGCGCGGATCTGCCGGATCATCAGCACGTCTTGTCGCTGATAATACCGGCGGTTCCCACGGCGTTTGACGGGGTTGAGTTGAGGAAACTCCTGCTCCCAGTAGCGCAGCACGTGCGGTTTTACGGCACAGAGCTCGCTGACTTCACCAATGGTGAAGTAGCGTTTGCCCGGGATGACGGGGAGTTCGTCGTTATGACTTGGTTCCAGCATAAGCCTCAACTCGGGCCTTCAACTTCTGCCCTGGACGAAAGGTGACCACACGGCGAGCCGTGATCGGGATTTCTTCCCCCGTTTTCGGATTGCGGCCAGGCCGCTGGCGTTTGTCCCGAAGGTCGAAATTGCCGAAACCGGACAATTTGACTTGTTCGTTGTCTTCAAGAGCGTGCCTGATTTCCTCAAAAAACAGTTCGACCAATTCCTTGGCCTCCCGTTTATTCAGGCCCAGCTCTTCATACAGACGTTCCGCCATCTCAGCTTTCGTCAGAGCCCCCATACGTCACTTCCTTAACGTGGCGTTCAACCTTTGTTCGAGCGAGGTGAGGATATTTTGCGTCGTGGTATTCACCTCATCGTCATTAAGAGTGCGCGATGGATGCTGCCAGGTCAAGCCGACTGCAAGGCTTTTTCTATCAGGATCAATGCCTTTACCCTGATACACGTCAAATAGCCTGAGGTCTGTCAGCCATTCGCCTGCACTTTCACGGATTACGTCCAGTACGGCACTGGCCGCAACGCCTGTGTCAGCGATCAATGCAAGGTCACGACGCACTTCAGGAAAACGCGACAACTCGTGGAATTTAGGCATTTTACCCAACGCCACTTCGGCCAGAACCAGTTCGAAAACGAAGACCGGACGGTCGAGGCCCAGGGTTTTCGACAGCTCAGGGTGAATGGCACCGACGAAACCGACCAGACGCCCTTCACGTTCGATGCGCGCCGTTTGACCCGGGTGCAGCGCCGGGTGTTTGCCCGGTACGAAAGTGAACGAACCCAGTGCACCGGCGAAGCCCAGCACCGCTTCGACGTCCGCCTTGACGTCGAAGAAATCGACAACGTCGCGACCCTGTGCCCAGCCTTCCGGCAAACGGCTGCCGCAAACAACACCGGCCAGCATCGGCTCTTGCTTCAAGCCTTCCAGTTGACCGACGAAGCGCAGACCGCTTTCGAACAGACGGACGCGATCCTGTTGGCGGTTCAGGTTGTGCTGAAGCGCCTTGACCAGACCTGGCCACAGGGACGAACGCATGGCTGCCATGTCGTTCGAGATCGGGTTGGCCAGCAACAGCGGTTCAACACCCGGATTAAACAGTTCGAACTGTTTCGGATCGATGAAACTGTAAGTGATCGCTTCCTGATAGCCACGAGCGACCAGAAGACGACGCAGCTCAGGCAATTCGCTACGCGCTTCAGCCTTGGCTTGCGGTGCCAGACGGGCTTGCGGGTAACGAACCGGAAGACGGTTGTAGCCATACAGACGCGCCAGTTCTTCGATCAGGTCGACTTCCAGGCTGATGTCGAAGCGATGGCTTGGCACTTCTACGCGCCACTGCCCTGCTCCGTCGGCGGAAATGGTCAGGCCCAAAGCGCTGAGCAAACGCTCGACTTCGGCCGAATCCATTTCCATGCCCAGCATCTGGGTGATGCGTTGGGCACGCAGGGTGACCGGTGCAATCTTCGGCAGGTGTTGTTCGCTGACAGTCTCGATGATCGGGCCGGCTTCGCCGCCAGTGATTTCCAGCAGCAGGCCAGTGGCGCGCTCCATGGCTTCACGGGCCAGTTGCCAGTCCACGCCACGCTCGTAGCGGTGCGAGGCGTCAGTGTGCAGACCGTAGGAACGGGCCTTGCCAGCGACCACGATCTGGTCGAAGAACGCACTTTCAAGGAACACGTCACGCGTGGTCGCGGAGACACCGCTGTGCTCGCCCCCCATCACACCGGCAATCGCCAGGGCGCGGGAGTGGTCGGCAATCACCAGCGTATCGCTACGCAGGCTGACTTCCTGACCGTCGAGCAGAACCAGCTTCTCGCCCTCTTCAGCCATGCGCACGCGAATGCCGCCATTGATTTCGGCGAGATCGAAGGCGTGCAGCGGCTGACCCAGCTCCAGCATCACGTAGTTGGTGATGTCGACAGCGGCGTCAATGCTGCGCACGTCGGCGCGACGCAGGCGCTCGACCATCCACAGCGGCGTAGGCCGGGACAGGTCGACATTACGGATCACACGGCCCAGATAGCGCGGGCAAGCGGCCGGGACCAGCACTTCAACCGAACGCACTTCGTCGTGCACGGCCGGTACGACAGGCACCACCGGACGGGTAACTTCAGCGGCGTACAGCGCGCCGACTTCACGGGCCATACCGGCCAGGGACAGGCAGTCACCACGGTTCGGGGTCAGATCGACCTCGATGCTCGCGTCGTCCAGGCTCAGGTATTCACGAATGTCCTGACCCACCGGCGCATCGGCCGGCAGTTCCATCAGGCCATCGTTGCCTTCGCCCACTTGCAGTTCGGCTTGCGAACACAGCATGCCGTTGGATTCAACGCCACGCAGCTTGGCTTTCTTGATCTTGAAGTCGCCTGGCAGCTCGGCACCGATCATGGCGAACGGGATTTTCAGGCCCGGACGCACGTTAGGCGCACCGCAAACGACCTGGAACGTCTGCGAGCCGTCGCTGACCTGGCAAACACGCAATTTGTCGGCGTCCGGGTGTTGCTCGGTGCTCAGCACCTCGCCCACTACCACGCCACTGAATTCGCCGGCGGCCGGGGTAACGCTATCGACCTCAAGACCGGCCATCGACAGACGGGCAACCAGCTCGTCGCGACTTACCTGCGGGCTAACCCAGCCACGCAGCCATTGTTCACTGAATTTCATCCTGCTCTCCTAAGAATTAGTTACGACTAGCGAAATTGCGCGAGGAACCGCAAGTCGTTGTCGAAGAACAGACGCAAGTCGTTCACGCCGTAACGCAGCATGGCCAGACGCTCAACGCCCATGCCGAAGGCAAAGCCGGAGAACTCTTCCGGGTCGATCCCGGACATACGCAGCACGTTCGGGTGAACCATGCCGCAGCCCATGACTTCCAGCCAGCCAGTCTGTTTGCAGACACGGCAGCCTTTACCGCTGCACATCACGCACTCCATGTCGACTTCGGCGGATGGCTCGGTGAACGGGAAGTACGAAGGACGGAAACGCACGGCCAGTTCTTTTTCGAAGAACACCCGCAGGAACTCTTCGATGGTGCCTTTGAGGTCGGCGAAATTGATGTCGCGATCAACCAGCAGGCCTTCGACCTGGTGGAACATCGGCGAGTGGGTGATATCGGAGTCGCTACGGTACACACGGCCTGGGCAGACGATGCGGATCGGCGGTTGCTTCGATTCCATGGTGCGGACCTGTACCGGCGAGGTATGGGTGCGCAACAGCATGTTGGCATTGAAGTAGAAGGTGTCATGCATCGACCGGGCCGGGTGATGGCCTGGGATGTTGAGCGCTTCGAAGTTGTGGTAGTCGTCTTCGACCTCAGGGCCTTCGGCGATGCCGTAGCCAATGTGAGTGAAGAACTGTTCGATACGTTCCAGAGTGCGGGTAACCGGATGCAGGCCACCCGAGGTCTGGCCACGGCCAGGCAGGGTCACGTCAATGGACTCGGCAGACAGTTTGGCGGCCAGGTCGGCCTCTTCAAACAGTGCCTTGCGGGCATTGAGAACCTCTGTGACACGCTCCTTGGCAACGTTGATCAGCGCACCGACTTGCGGACGCTCTTCAGCCGGCAGATTCCCCAGGGTCTTCATCACCTGAGTCAATTCGCCCTTTTTACCAAGGTAGTGAACCCGGATTTGCTCCAGGGCATTGATATCTTCAGCGCTTTGCACAGCCTCTAGTGCTTGAGAGACCAGCGCATCCAGGTTTTCCATGTACAGACTCCAGATACAAAATAGGGGAAGAGCTTGAAGGCTCTTCCCCTATTTATGACGTTTAACACCTGGCCCCACAGAGGTGAGGCCGGGTGACTGTCGGGGGTACTTAAGCCAAGGTGGCTTTAGCTTTCTCGACAATCGCAGCAAACGCCGCTTTTTCGTTCACTGCCAGATCAGCCAGAACCTTACGGTCGATCTCGATGGACGCTTTTTTCAGGCCGGCGATGAAACGGCTGTAGGACAGACCGTTGATACGTGCACCAGCGTTGATACGAGCGATCCACAGAGCGCGGAACTGACGTTTTTTCTGACGACGGTCACGGTAGGCGTATTGGCCTGCCTTGATTACCGCTTGCTTGGCAACACGGAATACGCGCGAGCGAGCGCCGTAGTAGCCTTTAGCAAGTTTCAGAATTTTTTTGTGACGTTTACGGGCAATGACGCCACGCTTTACACGAGCCATGAGTTACTTCCTCTATTCTTGACTAAATTAACGAAGGCGCAGCATGCGCTCGACTTTTGCCACGTCACACGGTGCCAGCAAGCTGCTACCGCGCAGTTGACGCTTACGCTTGGTCGACATTTTAGTCAGGATGTGGCTCTTGAAAGCGTGCTTGTGCTTGATACCGTTAGCAGTTTTCAGAAACCGCTTAGCAGCACCACTTTTAGTTTTCATTTTTGGCATGTTCGGATACTCCGCATTCAGTTGATAAACATAATCAGAAGGCCTGCCGTGCCCTGTTGATTACTTCTTCTTTTTCGGGGCGATGACCATGATCAGCTGGCGTCCTTCCATCTTAGGATGCTGTTCGACCGAACCGTACTCGAGCAAGTCACCTTCAACTCGCTTGAGGAGTTCCATCCCCAGCTCCTGGTGGGCCATCTCACGGCCGCGGAATCGCAAGGATACCTTGGCCCTGTCCCCATCACTCAGGAAACGTACCAGGTTGCGCAGTTTTACCTGGTAATCCCCTTCCTCCGTCCCTGGACGAAACTTGATTTCTTTAACCTGAATCTGCTTCTGGTTTTTCTTGGCTGCGGCAACCTGTTTCTTCTTTTCGAAGATCGATTTGCCGTAGTCCATCAGCTTGCAAACTGGGGGTACTGCATCGGCGGAAATTTCCACCAGATCCAGTTTGGCCTCTTCAGCCTTAAGAAGCGCGTCTTCAATTGACACAATCCCAAGCTGCTCACCCTCAGCCCCAATTAACCGAACCTCGCGTGCCGAGATATTCTCGTTGATCGGGGCTTTCGGTGCAGCTCGTTTATCTTGTCTCATTTCACGCTTAATAGTAATTACTCCGAATCTGGGCGACCACGCCGGGAAACCGCTTGCGCGAGAAACTCAGCGAACTGGGCGACGGGCATCGAGCCCAGGTCAGCACCTTCACGAGTACGCACAGCGACAGTCTGCATCTCGACTTCCCGATCTCCGATAACCAAGAGATAAGGAACCTTGAGCAAAGTATGCTCGCGGATTTTAAAGCCGATCTTTTCATTTCTCAAGTCAGACTTGGCACGAAATCCGCTTTCATTGAGAGTTTTTTCAACTTCAGCGGCAAAATCAGCCTGTTTATCAGTGATGTTCATGATCACTGCCTGGGTCGGCGCCAGCCACGCAGGGAAAGCACCCTCGTAGTGCTCGATCAGGATTCCGACGAACCGTTCGAAGGAACCGAGGATCGCCCGGTGCAACATCACCGGATGCTTGCGGCTGTTGTCTTCGGAGACGTATTCCGCGCCCAGACGGACAGGCAGGTTAAAATCGAGCTGCAGGGTACCACACTGCCAGACGCGGCCAAGGCAATCTTTCAGCGAGAACTCGATCTTCGGACCGTAGAACGCACCCTCGCCCGGCTGCAGATCGTACGGCAGGCCAGCGCTATCAAGGGCTGCAGCCAATGCGGCTTCGGCGCGGTCCCACAATTCGTCGGAACCAACGCGTTTTTCCGGACGAGTGGACAGTTTCATCTCGACGTCTTTGAAGCCGAAGTCGGCATAGACGTCCATGGTCAGCTTGATGAACGCAGCGGACTCAGCCTGCATCTGCTCTTCAGTGCAGAAGATGTGGGCGTCGTCCTGAGTGAACGCGCGAACACGCATGATGCCGTGCAACGCACCCGATGGCTCGTTACGGTGGCAGGCACCAAACTCAGCCAGACGCATCGGCAGCTCGCGGTAGCTCTTCAGGCCCTGATTGAACACTTGCACGTGGCAAGGGCAGTTCATCGGCTTGATGGCGTAGTCGCGGTTTTCCGACTGGGTGGTGAACATGTTGTCGGCGTAGTTGGCCCAGTGCCCGGATTTTTCCCACAGGCTGCGGTCAACGACCTGCGGAGTCTTGATCTCCAGGTAGCCGTTGTCGCGCTGAACCTTGCGCATGTACTGCTCGAGCACCTGGTACAGGGTCCAGCCGTTCGGGTGCCAGAACACCATGCCCGGCGACTCTTCCTGGGTGTGGAACAGACCCAGACGCTTGCCGATCTTGCGGTGATCGCGCTTTTCAGCTTCTTCGATGCGCTGGATGTACGCCGCCAGCTGCTTCTTGTCTGCCCAGGCAGTGCCGTAAACGCGCTGCAATTGCTCGTTCTTGGCATCGCCACGCCAGTAGGCGCCGGACAACTTGGTCAGCTTGAAGGACTTCAGGAAGCGCGTGTTCGGCACGTGCGGACCACGGCACATGTCGACGTATTCTTCGTGATAGTACAGGCCCATGGCCTGCTCGTTCGGCATGTCCTCGACCAGGCGCAACTTGTAGTCTTCGCCGCGGGCCTTGAACACTTCGATCACTTCGGCACGCGGAGTGACTTTCTTGATCACGTCGTAGTCTTTTTCGATCAGCTGCTGCATGCGCTGTTCGATGGCGGCCAGGTCGTCGGGCGTGAAAGGACGCTCGAAGGCGATGTCGTAATAGAAGCCTTCGTCGATGACCGGACCGATGACCATCTTGGCCGTCGGGTACAACTGCTTGACCGCATGGCCAACCAGGTGGGCGCAAGAGTGGCGAATGATCTCCAGCCCCTCTTCATCCTTTGGCGTAATGATTTGCAGCGATACGTCGCTGTCGATGATGTCGCTGGCGTCGACCAGCTTGCCATTGACCTTGCCGGCCACGGTTGCCTTGGCCAGACCTGCACCAATGGATGCGGCGACCTCGGCTACGGAAACCGGGTGATCGAATGAACGTTGACTGCCGTCGGGAAGAGTAATAGTTGGCATGGCGCCTCCTCTCCTAGTGGTGACCCCTACCAAAGGTCACGTGGGTTGGGATGAGCCAGTACAAGATCCGGTCCAGGCCATTCAATGACGAACGCCTGCCTTACAGCGGCAGGAGCCTTGCGGCCAACCGGAAAACCGAACCAGAGTGACTGGGATTCAAATCAGGGTTATTCGCGCAGTTGCCGCCATCGGGACCGAAAGTCGTCCGAAGCCTGCAAAAGCCCGAGTCGGGCATGCTAGCACAGATGAACGGTCATCGACGCACTGGCGCTTTACGCCAAGGCAAAACGTCGTTTTTTATGCCAGAGTGCTGAACTTGAACCCTATTTCATCCATCAGATTTCCAGCCATTTGACCCAAAAGGAGCATCCAAGCATGCGTCTGAATCGTTTACTCGCAATCTTCGCGCCTGTCGCCCTTCTCTTGCCGCTGACTGCCCACGCCGACTGGCCGGCGGGCCTGCGCAAGCAATATATGGATCAGTGCGTTCCAGCGGCTGCACAAAAGATTGGCGATGCAGCGGCAAAAGCTGTCTGTGGTTGCGGTGCAGATCAACTCAAATCCTACCCTGCCAGTGATCTCAAGGCGTTGATGAGCGGTACGGCCAGTCAAGAGCTGGGAGACAAGGCGATGCAGAAAATTGCCCTGTGCCGGACCGAGAACGGCGTCAAAAAATAAGTCGGGCGGCGGCGCTTTTATACCTGCAGGGCTAGCAAAAAGGGCGTGAAAACAGCTTTTTCATACAATTTACGCAGCTTTTACAGCTTTTTTTATCGCCTCATATTTCCGCTCAAGCCCTTTGAAATCGGGGCTCCCAGCCATATCAAGCGATAAAGAAAACCAGACAAATTGGCAAACTGCACCTGCGGGGGGCTCCCAAAGCGAACATTTCGACTATGATAGTCCGGTGTGCCCAGTTGGCCTGAGCAGCACAGTACTACTGAAAATATATGTTTCTTGGAGATACACCATGTCTAATCGCCAAACCGGCACCGTTAAATGGTTCAACGATGAAAAAGGCTTCGGCTTCATCACTCCTCAAGGTGGCGGTGACGACCTGTTCGTACACTTCAAAGCTATCGAAAGCGACGGTTTCAAAAGCCTGAAAGAAGGCCAGACCGTTTCCTTCGTGGCTGAGAAAGGCCAAAAGGGTATGCAAGCTGCACAAGTTCGCCCAGAGTAAGTTTCTGGCGCACTAAAAAAACCCCGTCCATGTGACGGGGTTTTTTATGGGCGAAACAAAAGCCTGATGCGATCAGCCGCAGTTGACGCGGGTAATCACCGACTGGTCATCCGTGTTCAGGTTGAGGCGATCGGAGCGGTACTCCAGGGTCACCATGTCGTCGGGCTTGAGGAACCGGGCATTCTGCGCGCCTGCGCGAGTACGCGCCTGCTCCAGCAATTCGGGCGATGCCTTTTTGCCAATGGCGAATTCAGCAGCCTTTGCTTCGCAGCGGCTGTGGCCAGTGTCGGTCATCACAGGGTCTTTTGCAGACTCGGTGG
Source organism: Pseudomonas fungipugnans (assembly GCF_029955235.1). Lineage (NCBI taxonomy): Bacteria > Pseudomonadati > Pseudomonadota > Gammaproteobacteria > Pseudomonadales > Pseudomonadaceae > Pseudomonas > Pseudomonas fungipugnans. The sequence goes on along the minus strand of NZ_JARBWL010000002.1, from coordinate 2,504,715 downwards.
AGGTCGTATTGCAACCGGCCAGCATGGCAGCGGCCAGCAAAGTACCCAATGACGCGAGCTTCCAAGGCATGAAAGCCTCCTTTTATCGATAGTTAAGCTGAGATCGTGCGACCGCCAAATCTGTGTTTGGTTTCGCAAGGCGCGCGAACACCCCGCCTCGGATCTGAAGAAGCACCGAGTTTGCCTGAGCATCGCGGCGGCGTTCACCAATCAATCGTGACTGAATATGAACGGCGCTCAATAGACATCGATGTAGTCGTACAGCGGGTTCGGCCAGTTTTCTTTCAGCGCGTTGAAGATCTGCATGACCCAGACTTCATCGCTGGCCGCGACCAGTCCGACATAACCAGAACCCTTGGCCCACGTCTCCAGGCGAAATCGCAGCCCGTCGATGTCGGTACCGCCTACAACGCCCGACGAAATGTAGGCAATGCCGCCCTGGGTCACGCGCAACTGGGTGTGTTCGTCATCGCTGGCAGAGGCCAGCAACTGACGCACAGCCTCAAGCGTCAAGCCGTCAGGGGTGTTCAAATCGATCTGCACAGCACAGTCCTTGAAAATATTTCGAAGGCCAAGTGTCGCATAGCCCTCCCCTCATGCCTAAGTCGGAGTGCCAAATCTCGCGCAAAATGGTTAACTCGCTACTCAGACTTTTCCGACTTCACGAGCGCCCCCATGACCACCGTAAGCATCGACGCCGACATCAAAGCCAAGTGGCCACAAGGCCACAGCTCGTACAGCCCCGGCAGTCCGGAGGAGTTGGCAATCATTGGTATCGATTTGTTGGTCAAGGAGTTGGGGACGCAAGCTGCCCAGTCCTTTATCACGCAGGTGTTCGAGAAGTACCCGCCTGACTACCTTGGCGTGGTGGATTCAGAACGGGAGTAAAACCCCGCAGGCTGGCACCTGCGGGGGTGTGATTTACTTCAGGCGACCCAGACGCTGGGTCAGCAGGTCGAAGAAACCCTGGGCATCGCCATTCTCGACCCAAAAGGCATTCTTCGGCGCCTTCAGGCCGTCGTACCAGTCGACAATGGTCTGGCCGAAGGTCGGACCTTCGCGGCTGTCGATGACCACGTTGACCGAACGCCCGGTGAACAGCTCAGGCTTGAGCAGGTAAGCAATGACCGTAGCGTCGTGCACCGGACCACCCGGAATGCCGTAGTGCTCCATGTCGCCCTTGACGTATTCATTGAGAATATCGCCCACGATCTTGCCAGCGTTGTTGTTGAGCGCGGCAATCTGCTTCAGGCGCGCATCGCTGGTCAGGATCTTGTGGGTCACGTCCAGCGGCAGGTAGGTCAGCTTCACGCCGCTCTTGAGAACGACTTCCGCCGCCTGTGGGTCAGCGAACAGATTGAACTCGGCCACAGGGGTAATGTTGCCACCATTGAAGTGCGCGCCCCCCATGACCACCACTTCCTTGATGCCCTGAACGATCTCCGGCTCCTGAATCAGCGCCAGCGCCAGGTTGGTCTGCGGACCGAGCATGGCGATGGTGATGCTGTGGGGCTTGGCGGCTTTCAAGGTATCGATCAGGTAATTGACCGCATTGCCCTTGGCCAGGCCTTCCTTGGGCTCATGCACGGTCACACCCGACAGGCCTTCCTTGCCATGGATGTTCTCGGCGTAGATCGGAGTGCGCATCAGCGGCTTAGGTGCGCCAGCGTAGACCGGCACCTCTTCACGGCCTGCCCACTCACGAGCCAGGCGCGCATTGCGTGAGGTCTTGTCCAGACGCACGTTGCCGGCGACGGTGGTCAGCGCGCGAATGTGCAGTTCTTCCGGCGACGCCAGGGCAAACAGCAAGGCAACCACGTCGTCGGCGCCCGGGTCGGTGTCGATGATCAGGTCGATTTTTTCCGCCGCTTGGGCGCTTGTTGCGGTAATCAGGGACAAAAGCAGCAGACTCCGGAGCAGGTGGTGCAGTTTCTGGGCATAGCGGTGCATAGAGCACTCCTTGTGCGTGGGAAAGCAAATAGGGATACAGCGAGTTAGAACGTCACCCCGGACACCAGCACGATGTTGCAGTAAGGCTGACATTCGCCTGTACGAACAATCGCCCGGGCCTGTCGGCTGAGCACTTTAAACTGATCATGGCTGAGCAGCTCGCGCTGACCGAGTTCGCCTTCTGCAAGCAGCTCATCGAGCACGGTCAAAGGCGTCGGTTGCTTGTCGAGGATTTCCTGGGCCAGCACATGGCTCTCGACCTGCATTTCACTGAGCACGACCTTCAGCGTGCTGATGAAATCAGGCACGCCGTGAGTCAGCGCCAGATCGATCAATTCTACCCCTGGCGGCACCGGCAGGCCGGCATCGCCGATCACCACCATGTCGCCATGGCCCAGAGAAGCGATCAGCCGCGATAGCGCGACGTTGAGCAGCGGTGTCTTTTTCATGGTGTTTTAAAAGCCTGTACGTCGGACAAGTTGGGGATCGAAGGTTGCGCACCCGCTCGGGTGACCGACAGCGCCGCGGCAACCTGACCGAACCGAATGGCCTCGGCTTCGCTCTTGCCGGATGCAAGGGCCGCCGCGAAACCACCAACAAAGGTGTCGCCGGCAGCCGTGGTATCGACGGCCTTCACGGTCGGTGCCGGGAAATGTTCAAAGCGCGCGCCATCGGCAAACAGCGAGCCTTGGGCGCCCAGGGTGATGATTACCTTGCCGGCGCCCATGGCGATCAGACGGGTCGCCGCGACTTCGGCCGTTGTCAGGGAATCGACCGGCAAACCACTGAGCGCCGAGGCCTCACTTTCATTGGGAATCAGGTAGTCGATGGACACAAACCAGTCTGCCGGCAGCGGTCGGCTGGCAGGGGCCGGATTGAGGATCACGGTCTTGCCCAATGCACGACCACGCTTGAGTGCATGGCCCACCGTGGCGTCCGGCACTTCCAACTGACAGATGATCACGTCGGCCGATTGCAGCACCGCATCAAAACGGTCGATCACTTCAGGCGTCAGTGCACCATTGGCGCCAGCGACAATCACGATGGCGTTCTGGCTATTGTCATCGACCACGATCAACGCCACGCCGCTGGAGTCTTCAACGGTGCTGACTGCCTGGCAATCAATCTGCTCGACCAGTAACGCATCGCGCAGTTGCTGGCCGTAGGCGTCGTGCCCCACGCAGCCGACCATCGATACGTCGGCGCCCAGGCGCGCGGCAGCCACAGCCTGATTCGCGCCCTTGCCGCCGGAGACGGTGGAAAAGGAATTGCCGATCAGCGTTTCACCGCCACGGGGCAGCCGCGGCGCCCGGGTGACCAGGTCCATGTTCAGGCTGCCTATTACCACTACTTTTGCTGGCATACATTGCTACTCATCAATTCGGTTTCAGCGGCTTTTCAATTCAGCGGTGCTTTTAGTTCATCTGTATTCGGCGAACACACCGGCCAGCGGCGCAGTCGATTCACGCAAGACAATGCTGGGGGTCACAATCCGTTGATCAGTCGCCATATCGGGGGTGGCAATACGTCGTAAAAGCACTTCGGCGGCCATCTCCCCGAGCTGCAGGATTGACTGGCCCACAGTCGTCAGCGCCGGGTAGACGTAACGGCTCATCTGGATGTCGTCGAAACCAATGACCGACAGCTGCGAGGGCACACGCACATTGCGCTCGGCGGCGGCGCGCAGGACACCGATACCGATCATGTCATTACCGGCGAAAATCGCCGTAGGCGGGTTGTTCGCCAGCAAGGTCGCGGCGGCGTTGTAACCGCCGGTGCTGGTGAAATCGCTTTCCAGCATGCGCTCACGCGGCACGTCGACACCGGCCTCTTTCAAGGCCCGGCAGTAACCGGCCAGACGCATTTGCGCCACGCTGGTGGAGGCCGGCCCGCCGATGGTTGCGATGTCCCGATGGCCCAGCTCCAACAGGTGCCGGGTCGCCAGATAGGCGCCGTATTCGTGATCGATACGCACCAGATCCGCATCGACGCCCTCCAACCCCCGGTCGACGATGACCATCGGCGTGCGCACGCCTGCAAGACCCTGAGCCAGCCCCATGTCGCCACCAGCAGAAGCCACGATCAAGCCGTCAATGCGCTTTTCCAGCAGCACTCGCAGATAGCTGCGCTGCTTGTCCGGGTTATCATCGGAGTTGCAGAGAATCACGCAGTAGCCATTACGCTCGCAGTAGTCTTCAATGCCCCGGGCCAGCTCGGCAAAGTACGGGTTAAGGCTGTTGGGCACCAGCAAACCAATGGTGGCCGTGGTTTTGGCTTTCAGTGAGCGAGCCACGGCACTGGGCACGTAGTCGAGGCTTTTGATGGCCGCCTCGACTTTCACCCGCACCTGCTCACTGACAGGCCGCGTCTTGTTCACCACGTGGGACACCGTGGTGTAGGAAATCCCCGCGAGCGCCGCCACATCCTTGATCGTTGCCATGTATCAGATCCGCCGGCTTGCGCGATGACTGCGATAAGTATCGAGTACCACCGCGACCACGATGACGGCGCCGGTGATGATGCGCTTGGTCGGCTCGGTCGCGCCGATCTGCGCCAGACCCGCCGCCAGCACGGAAATGATCAGCACACCAAAGAACGTGCTGACGACCGAACCGCGGCCACCCATCAGGCTGGTGCCGCCGATCACCACTGCAGCAATCACCTGCAACTCCAGACCGGATCCGGCATTCGGATCAGCGGCTTCGAGACGTGAAATCTGAAACAGCGCGGCGATACCGGCCAGCAACCCCATCAGACTGAATACCAGAATCTTGTAGGGCTTTGGATTGATCCCCGCCAGACGCACGGCTTCTTCATTGGTGCCGATGCCGATCAGGTAACGACCGAACACGGTACGAGTCAACACGGCCTGGGCAATGATGATGATCAGAAAGGCAATGATGAACGATGGCGAAATACCGAAGGCGATCGGATCGGACAGCCAGGCAAACGAATCGCCAATGTAGGCGGTGCGCGAACCGGTCATCTGGTAGGCCAGGCCGCGTGCCATTTCCAGTACGCCCAGGGACACGATGAACGACGGTATCCGCCACGCCACCGTGATGGAACCGGTGACGGTCCCGGCCAGCGCAGCCGCCGCCATGCCCAACAGCGCTGCAGGCAACACGCCCCAGCCCCAACCCAGAATCGCCACGCTGACGGTCGATGCCGCCAGCGCCAGCACCGAACCGACGGACAAGTCGATGCCACCAATGATCAGCACGAAGGTCATGCCGACGGCCAGCACCATCAGGTCCGGGATTTGGTTGGCCAAGGTGCTGAAGGTGTCGTAAGACAGAAAGTGGCTGCTCAACACCGAGAACAGCGCGACCATCGCCAGCAAGGCCCCGGCCAGGCCCAGATAGGTGCCGAGGCCGTAAAAATTGCCACTACGTTTACCGGCAGATGTTGCAGTTTTCATGGAAGATCCCTAGGCGCTGCTTCGTTGAGCAACGCATCTCGTTTTTGGTAGCCGGCGAACGCGGCGGCAAGCAAATCATCCTGGGTCCAGCTGTCGCGCTCGAAGGTGTCGATCATGCGCCCCGCCGACAACACGCCGATCCGGTCGCAGATCAGCATCAGTTCTCGCAAGTCACTGGACACCACCACCAACGCCTTGCCCTGACGGGTCAATTCGCCGAGCAAGGCATAGATGTCGAACTTGGCGCCCACATCGATACCGCGAGTCGGTTCATCGAACAGCAGCACCGAGCAATCACGCTCCAGCCAGCGGCCAATCACCACCTTCTGCTGGTTGCCGCCGGACAGCTCGGACACCAATTGTGTCGGGCTGGAACTGCGGATGCGCATGGCGTTGATCTGGCGCTGGGCCAGGGCCATTTCGTCGCCATTGTTGACCACACCGGCATTGGAAATCACCGGCATATTGCCCAGGGCGATGTTGGCGCTGATCGACTGGGTCAGCAGCAAGCCTTCCCCCTTGCGGTCTTCGGTGATCAAGGCAATACCGTGCCCGACCGCGTCAGACGGTGAGCGAATGCTCACCACCTGCGCAGGCGACCCAAGCGCCACGGTGCCGCTGTCGGCGATGTCGGCGCCGAAGATCAAACGCAACAATTCGGTGCGCCCTGCCCCGATCAGACCGGAGATACCGTAAATCTCGCCGGCACGCACCTCGAAGGACACGTCGCGAACCTTGTCGGAACGGCTCAAGCCTTTGACCGTCAGGGCAGGAGCGCCGATGTTGCGCGGGCCCATGTCGAGGTGTTCACCCAACTCGCGACCGACCATCAGGGTCACCAGTTGCTCGCTATTGTAGTTGGCCATCGGCTCGACGCAGACCAGGTTGCCGTCGCGCAGCACCGCAATGCGCTGGGCCACTCGCGCCAGCTCTTCGAGGCGGTGGGAAATGTAGATGATCGATACGCCGCGAGCTTGCAGACGAGTGATCTGTTCGAACAACATCTCGACTTCACGGGCCGTCAGCATCGCGGTCGGTTCGTCAAGAATCAGCACATGGCAGTCGCCGATCAGGTTACGGGCGATCTCCACCATTTGCTGGTGACCGATGCCCAACTCGCCCACCAGAGTGTCAGGGTCGATCGCGTCGAGGCCGACCTGGGCCATTGCTTCAATCGCCGCTTTGCGCAGTTGCTTGCGGCTGATCCAGCCGCCATTGCTTGGCAGATTATCGAGAAACAGATTTTCCGCCACCGACAGCGTCGGCAGCAGATTGAGTTCTTGCATGACCATGCGCACGCCCAGGTCTTCTGCCTGGGTGCGGCTGCCGGGACGATAATCGCGCCCCTGGAATTGCATCTGGCCGGTGGTCGGCGTGACCAGCCCACCGATGATTTTCGACAGGGTGCTTTTGCCGGCGCCATTCTCACCAGTCAGCGCCAGCACTTCACCGCGCATCAGCGTCAGATCGATGCCGGTCAGAACCGGTTGGGCATAGGTCTTACCGATACCGCTGACCGAGAGGACAGCGTTCGGGGCGGAAACTGACATAAAAACTCTCCATGCGCTCGCCCGGACGGACGAGCGCCATTGTGTCGCCGGAAAACTACTTGGTAACCAGCTCTACCGGCGTTTCGATCACGCCGTTGGCACCGCTGTCGACTTTCTCGCCCTTGAGGATTTTCAGCGCCGTCTGGATGCCGAACACCGCTTGCTTGGCGGCAAACTGGTCAGCGGTGGCCAGGACTCGGCCGTCCTTGAGCATTGGCTTGATGGCGTTGATGTTGTCGTAACCGACCACTTGCACCTTGCCGGCCTTGCCAGCAGCACGCACTGCCGATACGGCACCGACTGCCATGCTGTCGTTGCCGGCCAGCAGCGCCTTGGTTTCCGGGTATTCACTGAGGATGGACGCGGCAACCTTGTTGCCTTTGTCGATTTCCCAGTCACCGGATTGCAGCGAGATGACTTTGATTTGCGCCGTCTCCATCGCGTCCTTGAAGCCCGCGGTACGCTGCTGGGCATTGGTGGTGGTAGAGACGCCTTCAATGATGCCGACTTCGTCACCGGCCTTCAGTTGCTTGGCCAGGTACTCGCCCACCAGACGCGCGCCTTTGCGGTTATCCGGGCCTACGAACGGTACGGTGATGTTCTTGCTTTTGACCACAGCCGGGTCCAGCTGGTTATCGATGTTGATCACGGTGATACCGGCATCGATGGCCTTTTTGATCACGGGGACCATGGCCTTGGAGTCAGCCGGCGCAATGACCAGGGCGTTGACCTTGGCCAGGATCATTTGCTCGACGATGCGGGTTTGCCCTGCTGTGTCGGTTTCGTCCTTGATGCCATTGGAGATCAGGTCGAAATCGGCGGAATGGTCTTTCTGGTAGGCCTTGGCGCCATCTTCCATGGTCAGGAAGAATTCATTGGCCAGGGATTTCATGACCAGTGCGACTTTGGGTTTTTCCGGGGTGTCGGCGAAAGCCGAGGAGAGAGGCAACGCGGCGGATGCGGCAGCCAGCATAGCGACAGCGAGAAGACGTCCAGCGAATGGCAGCTTCATGGGTTCACTCCGATCTTATGATTATTGTGAGCAACGCTTGCGCTGGCGTAGGCTTTATCGCGTTCGCCGATGGATCGAGCCATCGACGTCGTCGCGCAAACGTTTGCGTAGATCGAACTATGCGAACCCTGCAGAGTTTTGTCAACGATCAGAAACGACCGTTGAGAAGAGTCGCCGGTAAAAACCGGCATTCACTTCAAGCCGTGGTATTGACCACCGCGCCGGACCCGGCGCTCTTGGTCATTTCCTTGTACAGGGCGTTGGCTGTTTCCAGCAATGCAGCATTGGTCTGGGCAATTTGCCCTTGAATCGCCGAAACGGCCGTCAGCTTGGCTTCAGGGGTCGGGTAAGGCGCTGCCTGGGCGGCCACCAGATCTTGCTGCTGCTGACGCAGTTGCTCTTGCAGTTCTTTCAGACGTCTTTGCAATACTTTCTGCGCCACACTGGCAGTGGAATTATCTTCTGCCTCGCTGGCGCTCACGGGTTTATCAAGACCGACAGCGCCGGTTTTGACCTTGCCATCACTTGCCTTTACGCCCAGCGCTTGAGCCGACGCTTCCTCGGTCGCTTCATTCAATGCGCGAATCGTCGCGGCTGTCTTGCCACCGATGGTGACGGCGGCGACGTTGGGAATACCGACTGAAATTGACATGTGAACTCCTGAAAAAGAAAGATCCTTCCATTGAACATCGGCCTGAGCACGCATTTCTTTAGTTGTGTTTTTCCCACTGGCAAGTCGAATAGACAACAGCGTCTGTAGTCTCTTTCGGAGAGCCGAACGCGAATAGCTCATATGTTCGGAATACCGGACACCAGAGCGTTGGCGATCTTCGGTAAACGAAACAATATTGATATAAATCATCAGGTTAAACGTTGTTTTCCGCGAAGGTATGACTGGTACAGATCCTGCTCTGAACGAGCCCCATGAAAGACAGGACACCGTTTCCCCCTTACGATAAGGGATAGGCAAACGGTTATGTTTATGACTAACAGCAACGATAAGAATGGGGAGTTTTTGGGCCAGGAGCGGCGGCGCCGCTGGAGCCCAGAGCAAAAGCTGGCCATGGTTCGCGAGAGCCTTGAGCCAGGGCAAAGTGTGTCGGTCGTCGCTCGGCGCAACGGCATCAATGCCAACCAGTTATTCCTGTGGCGCAAGCTGTATCAGGACGGCAGCCTGTCGGCGGTCAGCGCGGGCGAAGCCGTGGTGCCGGCCTCCGAGCTGAGCGATGCGCTCAAGCAGATCCGTGAGCTGCAACGGATGCTGGGCAAAAAAACGATGGAAGCGGAAATCCTCAAAGAAGCCGTGGAGATCGCCCGGTCGCGAAAATGGATTGCGCACTCACCCTTGTTGCCGGGGGACGACCAGTGAAGCTGGTCAGCGAATGTCTCGGTGTGGCGCGCTCGCAATTAACGGTTCGAATCAAGCAATCGGTATCGCCCAAGACACGGCGAAGCAGGCCTGTGAACGACGCTGAGTTGGTGGCCGAAATCCAGCAACAGGTCAGCGAACTGCCCAGCTATGGCTACCGTCGAGTCTGGGGATTGCTGCGTCGCGTCCGTGAAACCCAGTTGCTACCCGCGATCAACGTGAAGCGGGTTTACCGGGTGATGCGTGATCACAACCTGCTGCTTGAACGCCGGATCAAACAACCCGGCGTGCCGCGTCGGCACGAAGGCCGTATTGCGGTGCAAACCAGCGATACGCGTTGGTGCTCGGACGGCTTTGAATTCCGTTGCGAGGACGGCGCTAAACTGAGCGTGACCTTCGCCCTGGACTGCTGTGATCGCGAAGCCATCGGCTGGGTCGCCAGCCCAACCGGGTACAGCGGCGATGACATCCGCGACTTGATGCTGGAAAGCGTGGAGAAGCGCTTCGGTGATCAGCTGCCTGCAACGCCGGTGCAGTGGCTCAGCGATAACGGTTCGGCCTACACCGCCGAACAGACGCGCCTGTTTGCTCGACAGATCGGCTTGCAGCCGGTGACCACACCGGTGCGTAGCCCACAGAGTAATGGCATGGCAGAGAGCTTCGTGAAGACGATCAAGCGTGATTACGTGGCGCACATGCCCAAGCCGGATCGAGAAACGGCGCTGCGTAACTTGGTAATTGCCTTCGAACATTACAACGAGCAGCATCCGCACAGCGCCTTGAACTACCGTTCACCGAGGGAGTTCAGGCGCTTGGCAGTGGCATCAATTTAACGGGGAGTTGGTGTCCGGTTTTGAAGGGGCAAGTCCATGCTCCTATTGGATACCCCCGGCGTTCAGATCAGCCAGGGGCGATCTAGATGAACCTGCATCAGCACCGTCTCACTACTAGAGAGAACATAATGAAATCTGCACTTAACACTTTCATTCCGGGCGCCTTGGCCCTTCTGCTACTCCTGCCCACCGCCCTTCAGGCGAAAGAAGTCCAAACCCAACAGAAACTCGCCAACGTGGTGATCCTGGCCACCGGTGGCACCATTGCCGGCGCTGGCGCCAGCGCCGCCAATAGCGCCACTTATCAAGCCGCCAAAGTCGGCATTGAACAACTGATCGCCGACGTGCCGCAGTTGAGCCAACTGGCCAATGTGCGTGGCGAACAAGTCATGCAGATTGCATCCGAAAGCATCACTAACGACAACCTGCTGCAATTGGGTCGTCGCGTCGCTGAACTGGCCGACAGCAAAGACGTCGATGGCATCGTCATCACCCACGGCACCGACACCCTGGAAGAAACCGCTTACTTTCTGAACCTGGTGGAAAAAACCGACAAGCCAATCATCGTGGTCGGCTCCATGCGTCCAGGCACCGCCATGTCGGCTGATGGCATGCTCAATCTGTATAACGCGGTGGCCGTGGCCAGCAGCAAGGAAGCCCGCGGCAAAGGCGTGCTGGTAACCATGAACGATGAAATCCAGTCCGGTCGCGATGTCAGCAAAATGATCAACATCAAGACCGAAGCCTTCAAAAGTGCCTGGGGCCCGCTCGGCATGGTGGTTGAAGGCAAGTCCTACTGGTTCCGCCTGCCGGCCAAGCGTCATACCCTGGATTCGGAATTCGACATCAAGACCATCAAGAGCCTGCCTGACGTAGAAATTGCCTATTCCTATGGCAACGTCAGCGACACGGCCTACAAAGCCCTGGCCCAGTCGGGCGCCAAAGCCATCATCCACGCCGGCACGGGCAATGGTGCGGTGTCTTCGCGCGTCGTCCCTACCCTGCAGGCCCTGCGCAAGGACGGCGTACAAATCATCCGCTCGTCCCACGTCAACGCCGGCGGTTTCGTACTGCGTAATGCCGAACAGCCAGACGACAAATACGACTGGGTCGTGGCTCACGATCTGAACCCGCAAAAAGCCCGGATCCTGGCAATGGTCGCGCTGACCAAGACCAACGACAGCAAAGAGTTGCAACGGATGTTCTGGGAATATTGATTCGCCCTCGCCCGACCGGTCCCGGCCGGGCACTGCTTTCGCCACTCGCCAGTCCCGGCGAGTGGCCTGGCACTCACCTGACAAAAAAATCTCAAGTTTCCTACACCAAATGGAAAAAAGTGCTGTCAGAGGATTTTCTTGAATTTTAAGCAGTTGCGAAAAAGCTTACAGTTAAATACTGTATGCACGTACAGCTTAATAAGGATAATTCCGTGGCCACGACCCCTGTCTCTCCTGACACCTATCAGCGCATGGGCATGCGCGTGCAAAAAATCATCAACTCCCCTACAGCGCAAAAAGCCAAAGCTGCGCTGATTTTTCGTCTGCCGGATGAACCGGTGAATGAATGGGAGCAATTGCTCGAAGAAATCGACGAAAACGACAACGTCACCCTCGCCTATCGCGACGACGGTGGTGTGCAGATTTTCTGGGTTGTGCCGAAGGAAGATTGAGTCAATGAGTGTCCGCTGTTTTGCTTTGCTGTTTCTGTTCATAACCATGAGTGCCCAGGCCGACGCGCCACGTACGTTCAACGAAGCCAAGAAAGTCGCCTGGAAGCTCTACGCGCCGCAGTCCACCGAGTTCTATTGCGGCTGTAAATACACAGGCAACAAGGTCAACCTGGCGGCGTGCGGTTATGTCCCGCGCAAAAATGCCAAGCGCGCTTCGCGCATCGAATGGGAACACATCGTTCCGGCCTGGCAAATTGGTCATCTGCGCCAATGCTGGCAATCGGGCGGACGCAAAAATTGTACGCGTTACGACCCGACCTACCAGAAAGCCGAGGCCGACCTGCACAACCTGGTGCCGAGCATTGGCGAGGTCAATGGCGATCGCAACAATTTCAGCTTCGGCTGGTTGCCGGTGCAGTCAGGTCAATATGGCTCATGCCTGACCCAGGTCGACTTCAAGGCCAAGAAGGTCATGCCACGCCCGTCGATTCGCGGGATGATCGCCCGGACTTATTTTTACATGAGCAAGCAGTACGGTTTGCAACTGTCCAGACAGGACCGTCAACTGTATGAAGCCTGGAGCAAGACTTATCCGGTACAAGCCTGGGAACGCCAGCGCAATCAGAGCGTGGCGTGTGTGATGGGCCGAGGCAATGATTTCGTCGGACCGGTCAACCTGAAAGCCTGCGGCTGAATACCGCTTGAAGACACAAAGGCCCCGGACATTAAACCCGGGGCCTTTTGGGTTGCTCACCACCCGCTTTGTTGCAGCGCCAGCAACCCATCAGATTGAGCGAACCCCTGGCAATGCTGCGCTCCCTGATCAGGTACGTGCGCAGACTCGTCACCCATGCCGCAAAACACCCGCCAATTGGCCGGATTACTGCGCCACCGGATGCTCGATGACCAACAATTCGATGTTCTGCTTTTTAGCCCGGACGAGCGCTGCATCTACCTCGGCCTGCTTGGCCTGCGCGTCGGCTTTGGAGTTGAACGGCCCGATCAAAATACGCGCTTTGCCATTTTCCATGACAACGTTGGAAACAAAACTGTGCTCGATCAACCAACCGCTCAGGTCACTGACCGCCTGAGTAGTTTCCCCCCGCACTTCGAGATACCACTGCGGCGCGACAGCCGTAGCCGGTGCAGAAACAGCCGTGGCTGGCGCCTTGCGAGCGTCCGCCTGATTGCCTTCACCACATCCCGCCAGTGCCAGTACTGCGATTACCAAGGCCATTTTGCGCACAACGCTTCCCTCTGAATGTTGAAAGCGGCGATTTTATCATTCATGAATACTTCACGAGAGCCGCAAAATGGGCTTAAAACAACGAGAATGATGGTTGCGGCCTCTGTATAGTTACGCCTTGGGAATTAATGCTGCATCTGCGCGTCAGAAAGAGGCACCCAAACCGTGAGACTTCGCACTAATCTATACATACCACCGACCTCTGCACTGTCTGAATCAGGTGCCCTACAAAGCAATCAAGGAGAAGACCATGCTGATACTCACCCGCAAAGTCGGTGAAAGCATAAACATCGGTGATGACATTACGATCACCATTCTGGGCGTTAGCGGCCAGCAAGTCAGAATTGGCATCAACGCCCCGAAAGACGTTGCGGTACATCGTGAAGAAATCTATCAGCGTATCCAGGCCGGCCTGACCGCCCCAGACAAGCCACAAACACCCTGAATCCTGCTGCTGTCAGTAGCCAGCCCGTACGCTTCAGCGCTATGGCTGGCTAAAGATTCAGGCACGCCATCGCCATCTGCCTGTTCGCTTTCACCCTTCTCGATGGCCATGGCGCACGCTTCTACCCCCCGCCCCAAATCCCAGTGCAATGCCGGCCGGTTTCAGCCGCCGGATGTTCGCGGCATTCGCGGTCACAGCCAATACTAATCACCCGCTCCGTATCATGGCTATCAGACGTTTCCGTTTAAGCCCGAGGAAGAGAGCGATCAGCGCCGCCTAGCCAAATGTCACACCACGGGCCATGCCCGTTGCCGCAATGACCATCAACATCATCAATAGCGCTTCGATGTGGCTGAACCGGGCAAACAACTTCGTGCGCGTTGTATCGATTGCCGCGCCGCGTGACTGCGCAATCCGCCACTTGATCAACGCCAGCATGGGCGCAACTTCAAGTAACAAGATGAGGACGAACAAAGCCATCTTGAGCTGGAACAGGGGCTGATGAAGGTAATAATCGGTGCCTTTTTCGTACCCGCCAAAAGCACGCATCCCACCGCTGACCAACAGCACAAGCGCGGACAGGCCCCACAGATTGTCCGCGATCAATACGCTGCGGACCTCCCCCGCCCCAGCCGACAAACGACGCAAGGCCGTGCCCCGCGTGAGCACCGCCCAGAACCCGATGACCAGGGCCAAGAGATGAACAGCCGCAAGAAACCAGTGAGTCAGCATTGATCCACTCCTGTCAGTACGATGGTGAGCCGGCCTGTCAGTAGTAGCTCAGAATGTCCGGATTTGCATGCCGCCCAAAGCGCTAGCCAGTGACGATCAACGCTTGTGAGTGGTTCCCGCAGACTCCTGAGTGTTCATCCCTGCACAGCTTGCCTGGTCGGGATTGTCTTCACAGCTTTCCTGATAGCTGAAGTATTTGCAGCCTGCACAGAGCACGGCTGCGAGCCAGAGGACTGTCATTAATTTCACATCCAACTCTCTGGAATGTTGATGCCAGCGTAGTTCATGGTCACGCGCTTCCAACTGTTACGCTTCATTGCTCGCTTCAAGCCAGCGAAGCCAGATAATCACCAAACCCCTCTCGGCACCTGCTCTCCTTGCGAGCGCTGGTGATCACGCTATTGCTCGCCGTCCACACAATACGCGCGCCAGCCAGCTCCAGATCCTGCACCAGATGAACGTCCTCATGCGCCGGCAAGCTCTTGAAGCCGCCTGCACGCTGATAAGCAATCGAACACACGCCGAGGTTTGCGCCGTGTATGTGTCGATGCCCCTCAACGTGCTGATAGAGGCTGTCGTACCTGGCCTGCACCGCCGGACCATGAGCCTCCCAGGAGTCGACATTGACCGTGCCGCAGACCGCGTCCGCGCAAAACCCTATCTGCCGGAACAGCCATTCGGTAGAAACGATGGTATCGGCGTCGGTAAAGGCCAGCCATCGTGCGCCAGCGGCGATGAGCGCCGCGGCCCCCGCGCGCCTGGCCGCGCCGACGTTTTGCCCTTCGATGGCCAACGTCGCAACTCCCGCGCTCTGCGCCACCTGCGCCGTACCATCGGTACAGCTATCCAGCACCACCAGAATCTGAACGTCTTCCTTCAACAGCGGGTGCGCTGCCGCCGTAATAACTGATAACAAACACCCGCCCAGCAGGTTCTCTTCGTTGTGAGCTGGAATCACCACACCAATCATTTTGCGCCCCCCGTACCGAGTAACGGCCACATTTTCTGCGGGCCGTTTTGAGGAAGACAGGTGGCGATTTCGATAAGTTCGAGATTTCTTGACGGGAGCGGATCGGTAACCGGCGGGCACGGTTGTGCAGTTTGAGCGAGGGCTTTGCAAAAGTTTTGCAAATCGCAGACAACAAAAAAGGGCCCACCTTTCGGTGAGCCCTTCCAGACCGCCCAGCAGAGCGGATTTTGTTTGGTAGGCGCGATTGGACTCGAACCAACGACCCCCACCATGTCAAGGTGGTGCTCTAACCAACTGAGCTACGTGCCTGCTGTGAGGCGGCATTCTACGGAATTCCGGAGGGGTGTCAACACCTTTTTTCGAGCTAACCCTATGAATATGCAAAATATTTAATTTTGCCGCTGCAAAGAAGATTTTCCCGGTGGCTGGCAGCCGATTTTTAACTCAGGTAGGATCGGCCCACTCGTAAAATATATTAAACAGAGGCTGCAGGATGGCGAACACACCCTACCCAGAGTCCTATTACGCCGCGTCGGCCAATGCGGTACCGCCGCGCCCGGCCTTGCAGGGCGAGGTCGAGACTGATGTCTGTGTGATCGGCGCCGGCTATACCGGTTTGTCATCCGCGCTGTTTCTGCTGGAGAACGGTTTTCGGGTGGTAGTGCTGGAAGCCGCCAAGGTGGGGTTTGGTGCATCGGGGCGTAACGGTGGGCAGATCGTCAACAGCTACAGCCGTGACATCGACGTGATTGAGCGCAGCGTCGGCCCCAAGCAGGCGCAACTGCTGGGTGAGATGGCGTTCGAAGGTGGGCGGATCATTCGTGAGCGGGTGGCCAAATATAATATCCAGTGCGACCTGAAGGACGGTGGCGTGTTCGCCGCCATCACGGCCAAGCAGATGGGTCACCTGGAGTCGCAGAAGCGCCTGTGGGAACGTTTCGGTCACACGCAGCTTGAGCTGATGGATCAACCTCGCATCCGCGAAGTGGTGGGTTGTGATCAGTATGTCGGCGGCATGCTCGACATGAGCGGCGGCCATATTCATCCGCTGAACCTGGCACTGGGTGAAGCGGCGGCCGTTGAGTCGCTGGGCGGCACAATCTATGAACAATCGCCAGCCGTGCGTATCGAGCGCGGGGCGAATCCGGTGGTGCATACGCCACAGGGCAAGGTCAGGGCCAAGTTCATCATTGTTGCCGGCAACGCTTATCTGGGGAATCTAGTGCCGGAACTGGCGGCCAAGTCGATGCCGTGCGGCACCCAGGTGATCACCACCGAACCGCTGGGCGATGCGTTGGCCAACAGTTTGCTGCCTCGGGATTACTGCGTCGAAGACTGCAATTACCTGCTGGACTACTACCGACTGACCGGCGACAAACGCCTGATCTTCGGCGGTGGCGTGGTGTATGGCGCTCGGGATCCGGCGAACATTGAGGCGATCATCCGCCCGAAAATGCTCAAGGCGTTCCCGCAACTGAAGGACGTGAAGATCGATTACGCCTGGACCGGCAACTTCCTGCTGACCTTGTCGCGCCTGCCGCAGGTCGGACGGCTGGGGGACAACATCTACTACTCCCAGGGTTGCAGCGGGCACGGCGTAACGTACACCCACCTGGCCGGCAAGGTGCTGGCCGAGGCGTTGCGCGGCCAGGCCGAGCGTTTCGACGCGTTTGCCGATCTGCCGCATTATCCATTCCCGGGCGGGCAGCTGCTGCGTACACCGTTTGCGGCGTTGGGAGCCTGGTATTACGGGTTGCGGGACAAGCTTGGGTTCTGACAGACACTGAAATCCACTGTGGGAGCAGGCTCGCTCCCACCTGTATTGCAGCTTGACGATCAGCTTGGGAAATCAGCCCCTTCACTGACACTGGCCCACCCTTCGAAGTCCTTGCGCAGGGACACGATCTTGCCGCGCCCACCGGCCAGTGCCGCTTTACCGAGCAACAGACGCAACGGCGGATTCTCGGCCTCGACCGCATTGACGATCGCGACCGCCGCCCGCACCGGATCACCGGGCTGTTTGCCGTTGTAGCCGCGGATCATCTCCATGCGCTTGCCGGCCGTTTCACGATAATCATCGATGCTCTGGCTCGCCTCGTTGGCCGAGCGCCCTGCCCAATCGGTGCGGAAACCGCTCGGTTCGACGATCAGCACCTTGATCCCCAGCGGCGCCACTTCCTGGGCCAGCGACTCGGACATCCCCTCCACCGCAAACTTGGTGGCGTGATAGAAGCTCACCGCCGGGAACGCGACAATCCCGCCCACCGAAGAAATATTCACCACCGTGCCACTGCGCTGCTTGCGCATGCCCGGCAGCACCGCGCGGGTCATTTGCGCCAGGCCCCAGACGTTGATTTCCATCATGTTGCGCACTTGCTCCAGATCGCTTTCTTCAAACGAGCCGAAGTAGCCGATCCCGGCGTTGTTTACCAATACGTCGATACGACCGAATCGTGCCTGGGCAGCTTTCACGGCGGCATCGATCTGCGCCGGATCGGTCACGTCCAGTTTCAACACCAGCGCGTTGTGCTCATGACCGCTGACGATGTCTTCGACCTGCGCCGGGTTGCGCGCCGTGACCACAGTCGGATAGCCGAGGCTGAGGGTGTGGAGGGCCAGTTGGCGGCCAAAACCTGTTGAACAGCCGGTGATGAACCAGACCGGTTTTGCTGTCGATGCAGTCATGCGGATCTTCCTCCAGGGAGTTTGCCCACCCATGCGAGCATTGCCACAGAGTATGGACTCGCCGAAGAAGCCGCCGTTCTAAAAATTGTCGGCGCCGAGCTTGCTCGACGCCGACAGAGCCTCAGAGCTTGTCCCGCGCAATCCCGCTACGAATTCGCAGAATGTCGGCCAGCACCGCCAAGGCGATTTCCGCCGGGGTCTTGCTGCCCAGATTCAGACCAATGGGGGCATGGATCCGCGCCAGCTCGGCGTCCCCCAAACCGCCAATCCGGCGTAACCGCTCAAAGCGTTTTTGCGACGTCTGCATCGAGCCCATCACACCGATGTAAAAGGCCTCGGTGCGCACCGCCTCCATCATCGCCAGATCGTCAATGCGCGGGTCATGGGTCAACGCCACCACCGCCGTGTCGCTGTGGCAGCCGCCATCAGCGATGAACACTGACGGCAGCTGGCGGCGAATGTCGACGTTTGGCAGCACCACGCCGTCAAGCACTTCGTCGCGGGGATCGCACAGAATCACTTCGAAGCCCAGCCCCACGGCAAACTCGGCACAAGCCTGAGCCACGCTGGAATACCCGGCCAGCAGCAAACGCTGCGCCGCGCCAATGCGCACACGGACCCGATCAATCTCACGCTCGATGCGCGCGCCCTGCTCGCGATCGGCAAACAGACTGCGCGCTCCACTGGCCAGATCGACCTCGCGGATCAACCGGCGCTGCCCGAGCAACGCCGACTCCAGCTCGCGCAGATGCGCTTGCACTTCGCAATCCGGCTCAAGCTTCTCCACCAACACGTCGAGCACACCGCCGCAAGGCAAGCTCACACGCGAGCGCGGATCATCACCTTCGCCGTAGCGAACCACGCCGACGGCATCGAGAAACGCGCCTTCGGCAACGCGTTCGAGAAAGTCCTCCTCGACGCAGCCACCGGACAGCGAACCGATCCATTGCCCGTCAGCGTTGACCGCCAGCAGCGAGCCCGGCGCACGGGGCGCCGAGCCGTAGGTGGCAAGCACTGTGCACAACCAGACACGCTGACCGGCAGCCGACCAGTCCAGCGCCCGACGCACCACTTGCAGATCGAGATGCTGCATGTCAGTGCGCCTTGTGCTCGGCTGCTGGCGCATCCGCTTGCAGCTTCTGCACGTCGCTGACCGCCAGCTCAGCCGACTGACCGCCCCAACCCTGACGCAGGTAATTGAGCAGGTCCGTCAGTTGCTCATGATTGAGCTTGTCGGCAAAGCCCGGCATCGGTTGCATGCGTTCGAACCCGGCGAATTTCTGCTCGCCAATACCGTCTTCGATCACCCGCAACAGGTTGCGCGGATCTTCCAGGCGCAGCGTGGTATTGCCGCGCATGGCGACGGCGATGTGCGGCTTGCCCTCGCCGTTCGGTGCATGGCAACCGGCGCAGACATTCAGGTAATCCTGGCGACCGCGCTGGGCACTTGGGCTGAGCTTGTCCAGCGCCACGTCGTTCAGCGCGTTGGCCACTGGCGGCTGATCGCCAAGCAGGAACGTCGCCATCGCCGCCAGATCCGGATCATTCAGGCCCTGGGTGCTGTTGTGAAACACCGGGAACATTTCGTTGAACATCGTGCCCTGCGCGCTCATGCCGTGCTTGAGGAACGAGCTCAGGTCCTGATGATTCCAGCCGCGAGCGGCCAGGTCATTGGCCAGCAGGCTCGGTGCCAGATAGCCGTTGAGCAGACCACCGGTCAGGCGCTTGTCCTGCTGCATCGCGCCGGGCAAGCCGCGTGGCGTGTGGCATTCGCCGCAATGACCGAGAACATCGACCATGTACTGGCCGCGCTTCCAGGCCTCGCTTTTACCCTCGGCCGGCTCCAGCTTCACGTCCTTGCCGTAGAGCATGTTCCAGCCCATCAGGCCCAGACGCACGTTGAACGGAAAGCTGAGGCTGGTCACCGGTGCCGCACGCTCAATAGGCGCGATGGTTTTCAGGTACGCGTGAATCGCGTCCGAGTCGTCACGGGGCATCAGGTGATACGAGGTGTAGGGCATCGCCGGGTACAGGTTTGCACCGTCGCGACGCTTGCCTTCGGTCAGGGCGGCGAAGAACTCGTCATCGCTGTACAGGCCGATACCGTGTTCTTTGCTCGGGGTGATGTTGGTGCCGTAAATCGTCCCGAACGGCGAGACAATCGGCAGCCCGCCGGCAAACGGCGCGCCACCCGGTGCAGTGTGGCAAGCCATGCAATCGGCGGCGCGGGCAAGGTATTCGCCACGCTTGACCTGATCATCCGCATGAACCAATAACACCGGTGCAGCCAGACCAACCGCCAGTGCCAGGCGGGAAAGTAGATGCTTCATGCTTAACCCTCCCTGACCAGGCCCAGATCGGTGAGCACGTTACGCGTGGCGCTGTAGTAGCGCACGTAGCCAGTACAACGGCAGACATGGTGGCCGAGACTGTCTTCGATGACCTGTTCCAGCTGGCTTTTGACGATGGGCTGGCGTTGCAGCTTCTCGACCAGAACGGTGGCCGCGTTGACGAAACCCGGCGCGCAGTAGCTGCACTGGAAGGCGAATTCATCGACGAAACGCTGCTGGATCGGGTTCAGCTCGGTGACCTTGCCCTGCTCATCGCGGGTCGCATGACCTTCAATGGTGCGCACTTTCTTGCCTTCGAAATAATGCGCGCCGGTGATGCAGGTGCGCACTTCTTCACTGGTGCCGTCGGGATTGTCGACGATCACCACGCAGGCATGGCAGATACCCTGGCCGCAGCCCAGGCGCGAGCCAGTGAGATTCTTGTATTCGTGCAGGTAGTCGATCATCGGCAGGTCATCAGGGATGTCCACCGGGCCGACGGATTGACCGTTGAGGGTCAGTTGAAGCGGACGGTTAGCCATTGAGGGCCTCCTTGATGCGAGCAGAAGTGATAGGCAGGTCACGGACACGTTTACCGATGGCGTGAGCCACGGCATTACCGATGGCGCCGACGATCGGGATCATCACCACTTCGGCAATGCCCTTGGACGGATCGCTTGGCGACAGCGGCGGCAAAATTTCCGCCGTCTGGTTCCAGACCGCCACGTGCCGGGCCATTGGCAAACGGTAACGGTTGAAGTTCCAGTCACCCTCCCCCGGTCCGCCTTCGTACAACGGCATCTCTTCAAGCAGCGCATGGCCGATGCCCATGGCGATCCCGCCTTCGAGCTGCCCCCTGACCAATTCCTCTACCAGCACCCGACCGCACTCGACCCACGAATGGTGATTGAGCACTTGCACGTCCAGCGACCCCTTGTTCACTTTCAATTCCACCAGCGTTGCCACCGGGCTGTAATAAGTCACCGCCGCGTTGTTCAACTGGGTGTCGGGGTAATGCACGTTCTGCCGGTCCAGCAGGTGGAAACCGGCGCTGGTCATTTGCGCCAGTTTTGCCTTCGGTGCACCGTCGCCGTATTTGACCGCCAGGCCATCGAGCGGCAGACGCTCGCGCACGCCGTCGATGCTGTACTCGGCCTCGGCCCAGCTCCAGCGGTTGAAACCGTGGACGGTGGCGCCGGTCACCAGACCGCGCTCATGGGCGCGCCTGGCCAGCGCTTCGAAGCTCAGCGGTTGCATGCCGTTGGCGGTGAGTTTGCCATCGACCCAATGCGCGTCTTCGCGACGTACCACATAAGGGTTGGCTTGCCCGCCGTAAGGGCCCTGGCCCCAGATTTCCAGCGCCGCCGGCCACAGGCCGTGGTTGAACAGCACACGTGCCGCTTCGCGGGTGGCGTGGCTGAAGTAGTAAGCGGAGTTGGTCGCTGACGAAGCCGAAGCCAGTTTTCCGACCCAGCGCGGGTTGCGCAGGAGTGCATCCTGTTCGGCCTGGCTCATGATGTACGGGTTGCCGCCGCTGATCAGCTGCAACTCTTTCCATTCGGTTTCGCCGGTCTTCACTTCCGTGGCAGCGGTGCCAAGGAAGTCAGCCACGACCAACGCCTGGGACGTGGACATGCCGGTGCCGATTTCGATGCCGATATGGCGCAGGGTGATGTGCCCTTGCGCGGTGAACTCGATACTGGCCATCGGCGCTTCGGAACCGGTGCCGAAGTCTTTCTGGCAGATAGCGAAACCGACGCCGTACCAGTTGTCGGGGTCCGCCGCTTCACGCTGCTGCTTGATCGTCTCGCGGTTTTTCCAGACGTCGTGGACGGCGGCCTTGTCGAGAATTTCGTGCAGGCGCAACGCACCGGCAGGCACTGCGCCCTGGGTGTTTTTCATGCCCGAGAGCATCGCGTTTTTCTTGCGCAGGTCGATGGCGTCGATGCCCAGGCGACCGGCAATCTCATCAACCATCATCTCGGTCGAAGCCATGCTTTGCAGCGTGCCGTAGCCACGCATCGACCCGGCTTCCACACCACGAGAGTGATAAGCGGTGACCTGTAAATCGTTCTGCGGCATGTAGTAGATCGACTGCGCGGCGGTAGCACCAACGGCGGCTACCGACGGGCTGTAGTTGATGCGTCCGCCGCCATCGACGTTCATCTCGGCGCGGAAAATCTGGAAGCTGTGATCGTTCTTGTCCACCGCCAACTGGTAGCGAATGTCGAACGGGTGGCGCTTGATGCCGCTCTGGAACTGCTCGTAGCGGTCATTGGCCAGACGCACCGGCACACCAGCGCCGTACAACGCCGCGAGCGCTGCGTAGTAGACGAAGATGTTGTGGTCCTTGGAGCCGTAGCCGACGGTGTAGCCCGGATGCATGTTCAGGTTGGCCAGGCCGAAGCGCGACGGCGCGATCATCTTCGCGGTTTCCGTCGCCGCTTCCAGCGGGCACTGGGTGGCCACGACAAAATGCAGGGTCTTGGTCGCCGGGTCGTACCAGCCGTTGCCGTTGTCCGGCTCCATCGCGGCCGGTTCGATCGACGGGGTCTTGTAGCGCTCGTCAAACACCAGCCAGTTGTCAGGCGGGGTTTCGATTTGCTGCTTCATGCGGTCGGCGTAAAACAGTCCGCGTTCGGTCAGGTTGCCGTGCAGGTTTGGTTGCGAATTCCACACCGGACGGCGATTGCGCAGCATCGGGAACAGGATCGAATCCTTGAGGCTGGCGAATTCGTCTTCGTCCGCCGACGTCGCACCGCCGACCCGCACGTAGCGGAAGCTGCCATAAGGGTCGCGCTCGTAGAACGGCACCTTGGCGCCGTAGCGAATCGCCTTGTCATTGAACTTGAGTTTCGCCTTGGCCTGACGGAAACGCTCGAAATCGTTCCAGATCAGGATCGCCACTGGGTGACCGATGAACATCGGCACCTTGCCTTCCGGCAGCAGCGGATCGGGGGCATGGTCTTCCGGGAAGACGATGCCATCCTTATCCAGGTCGGCGGCGGTGACGATGCGGTCAGGCTGCAGATCGGCATCGAGCCACGACAGGTCATAACCTGCATAGAGATGGTCGGCCTTGATGGTTTTCAGCAGCATGGCGTGGCCTTGCTGCTGGGGCCAGCCCGGCATGTCCTTGGCACGAATGTCGCGCGCAAAGACTTTGCTGCCGCAGACCTTGGACAAGGCATCGTTACGCGAGCGCGCCTTGCCGTTGTTGCCGAGCCACTGCTCGGACGGCACGGTCACGCTGTTTTCCATCAAGGCGGCCAGCGCCTGGGTGCTGAGCGGCGTGAGCGTGACGCTCACACCCGCTACCAGCCCGCCCTGAAGGAACGAGCGCCGGGATATATCACGGTTGGACATGGATCATCCTCTGGGCGGTTATGGGTCCGCCCTTGTGGTTATGTTCTTAAGGATCTCGAGTCTTGCAGGAGCGCTTTTGGACAAAGCAAAAGGCTGAATTGACAGTGCAAAGCTGACCGAAAGGTTAACTTTAAAGGTTTCTGCGCTTGCCGCAAACAACCAGTTACAAAAATTGTTAGAGGCTCAGGGAAACACCATCGCATTGCAGAGGGCAGAGTCGTGCATTCGACAGAGGGGGAGCGAAGGGACAAGGAGGGAAATACTAAATTTCAGACACAAAAAACCCCGGTCTTTCGACCAGGGTCTTTGCTATCGACTCGAAGCAGGCGCTGGCATTACCAGCAGACTTTCTTCGTAGCTCCAAGGCGTTCAGTGGGCCTTGTAGCAGATATGGCGCAGCGGACGGGACTCGAACCCGCGACCCCCGGCGTGACAGGCCGGTATTCTAACCGACTGAACTACCGCTGCGTATCGCTTTGGACTTTCATCCAAGTAACTCGTCTGATTGAAAACTCAGAAGCTTTTCAATCTCGAATCAAGCAAGCCTGACTCGGAAAATATGGCGCAGCGGACGGGACTCGAACCCGCGACCCCCGGCGTGACAGGCCGGTATTCTAACCGACTGAACTACCGCTGCGCGTCGGTGGAGGCTTTTAAAAGCTTCCATCTTGCTCTCGCAAGACTCTCGGAAGTGGTGGGTGATGACGGGATCGAACCGCCGACATTCTGCTTGTAAGGCAGACGCTCTCCCAGCTGAGCTAATCACCCGTTTGCATCTCCGAGGCCGCGAAATTTACGCAGGTAGCGAACCTAAGTCAATAGCAGGATTGAAGTTTTTCTGAAAAAGACTAAATCAGGTGATTCCGGACGAGGCCGGTAACTGTCAGACCGCTTTCGCGAGCAGGCTCGCTCCCACAATGGATCGCGTTTCTTCAGGCAACATGCTTTCTACTGTGGGAGCGAGCCTGCTCGCGAAGAGGACGGCGCAATCAGCATCATTGAGGAAGACAGAGTCCCTACCCAAATTACTCGCTGTAAATCATCTTCTTGGTCATGCCGCCATCCACCACGAACTCCTGGCCCGTGACGAAGCCGGCATTGCGCGACAACAGCCATGCAACCATCGCCGCGACGTCTTCGACCGTCCCTACCCTGCCCGCCGGATGCTGGGCATGATCGGCATCGGTCAGCGGCTCGGCACGACGCACTGCCGGGTCTCGCGCATCGATCCAGCCAGGGCTGACCGCGTTGACGCGAATCTCCGGCCCCAAGCTGATAGCCAAGGCGTGAGTCAGGGCCAACAACCCGCCCTTGCTCGCCGCGTAAGCCTCGCTGTCGGGCTCCGACTGCGCAGCACGGGTCGAGGCCAGGTTGACGATGGCACCGTTGTGAGCGCGCAGGTACGGCGCACAATGCTTGGCCAACAGCATCGGCCCGCTGAGATTCACCGCCAACACCCGATTCCAGTACGCCAGGTCCAGGCTCTCCAGTGTGATGTTGTGCGGATCAGCAACGGCTGCATTGCACACCAGCGCATCCAGGCGCCCGAATTGCCCCAGCACCTCGGCCACACCAAGCCTTACCTGAGCCTCGTCCGCCACGTCCATGGCGATGAACCAGGCGTTATCGCCCAGCACCTTCGCCACTTTCGAACCCCGCACGCGGTCCAGATCCGTCAGCACCACCTGCCAGCCTTCGCTGATCAGCCAGGCGGCGATACCCAGACCAATGCCACGCGCAGCACCGGTGACCAGTGCAACGCGGCCATTGGTACCGGTCGTCGGCGTCGCCAACTCGATCACAACGCCGCCAACCCGCGCGCCAGATCGGCTTGCAGGTCTGCAACATCTTCCAGGCCGACCGCGATGCGGATCAGGCTGTCACGAATACCTGCCGCTTCACGCTCGGCTGGCGCCAGACGACCATGGGACGTGGTGCTTGGGTGCGTGATGGTGGTTTTGCTGTCGCCGAGGTTGGCGGTAATGGAAATCAAACGGGTCGCATCGATAAAGCGCCAGGCGCCCTCTTTGCCGCCCTTGACCTCAAAGCTCACAACCGCCCCGAAGCCTTTCTGCTGACGCTGGGCCAGCTCATGCTGCGGATGGCTCTTGAGACCGGCGTAATGGACTTTCTCGATGCCGTCCTGCTGCTCCAGCCATTCGGCCAGTTGCTGGGCGTTGGCGCAGTGCGCCTTCATCCGCAGGTTCAGGGTTTCCAGGCCCTTGAGGAAGATCCAGGCATTGAACGGGCTCAGGGTTGGCCCGGCAGTGCGCAGGAAACCGACCACTTCTTTCATCTGCTCGCTGCGACCGGCCACCACGCCACCCATGCAACGGCCCTGGCCGTCGATGAACTTGGTCGCCGAGTGCACGACGATGTCCGCGCCCATCTTCAGCGGCTGTTGCAGGGCCGGGGTACAGAAGCAGTTGTCGACCACCAGCATCGCGCCTTTGGCGTGAGCGATTTTCGACAGCGCCGCAATGTCCACCAGCTCAGCCAGCGGGTTGGACGGCGATTCGACGAACAGCAATTTGGTGTTGGCCTTGATCGCCGCCTCCCAGCCGGACAATTCAGCCAGCGGCACGTAGTCGACTTCGACACCAAAACGCTTGAAGTACTTTTCGAACAGGCTGATGGTCGAACCGAACACGCTGCGCGATACCAGCACATGATCGCCAGCACTGCACAGGCTCATCACCACTGCCATGATCGCGGCCATGCCGGTGGCGGTGGCCACGGCCTGCTCGGCGCCTTCCAGCGCGGCAATACGCTCCTCGAACGAGCGCACGGTCGGGTTGGTGTAGCGCGAGTAGACGTTGCCCGGCACTTCGCCGGCAAACCGTGCGGCGGCGTCGGCAGCGGTACGGAAGACGTAGCTGGAAGTGAAGAACATCGGATCACCGTGTTCGCCTTCCGGCGTGCGGTGCTGGCCGGCGCGTACGGCCAGGGTATCGAACGCTACGCCTTCGAGGTCGCTGTCCAGCCGACCGGCATCCCAATCCTGACTCATGCTGTCACTCCTTGCCCTATTCTCGGAAATACAAACAGTAGATACAAAACCGGCCCCTCAGGGCCGGTAGAAACTCAGTTGTTGTACAGATCAATGATCGCACTGACTGCCTGGGTCTTGACCTTGGAGGCATCGTTGCGTGCCTGCTCGATCTTATTCAGGTAAGCCTCGTCGATATCACCGGTGACGTACTGGCCGTCGAACACCGCGCAATCGAACTTCTCGATCTTGATCTTGCCGCCACCGACCGCTTCGATCAAGTCAGGCAAGTCCTGATAGATCAGCCAGTCGGCGCCGATCAGGTCGGCCACGTCCTGGGTCGAACGGTTGTGCGCGATCAGCTCGTGAGCGCTTGGCATGTCGATGCCGTAGACGTTCGGGTAACGAACGGCCGGGGCGGCGGAACAGAAGTAGACGTTCTTGGCGCCGGCTTCGCGAGCCATCTGGATAATCTGCTTGCACGTCGTGCCGCGAACGATCGAGTCGTCCACCAGCATCACGTTCTTGCCGCGAAATTCCAGCTCGATGGCGTTGAGCTTCTGGCGTACGGATTTTTTCCGCGCAGCCTGGCCCGGCATGATGAAGGTGCGGCCGATGTAGCGGTTCTTCACGAAGCCTTCGCGGAATTTCACGCCCAGGTGGTTCGCCAGCTCCAGGGCCGCAGTGCGGCTGGTGTCCGGGATCGGGATGACCACGTCGATATCGTGCTCAGGACGCTCGCGCAGGATCTTGTCGGCGAGTTTCTCACCCATGCGCAGACGGGCCTTGTAGACCGACACGCCGTCGATGATCGAATCCGGACGCGCCAGGTAGACGTGTTCGAAGATGCACGGGGTCAGGGACGGGTTGGTCGCACACTGACGGGTGTGCAGCTTGCCGTCTTCAGTGATGTAGACCGCTTCGCCCGGTGCCAGGTCGCGAATCAGGGTGAACCCGAGCACGTCCAGGGACACGCTTTCGGAGGCGATCATGTACTCGACGCCTTCGTCGGTATGACGCTGGCCGAAGACGATCGGACGGATGCCGTGCGGGTCGCGGAAGCCGACGATACCGTAACCGGTCACCATCGCCACGACGGCGTAGCCACCGACGCAACGGTTGTGCACGTCAGTGACGGCAGCAAACACGTCTTCTTCGGTCGGCTGCAATTTGCCGCGCTGGGCCAGCTCGTGTGCGAACACGTTGAGCAGCACTTCCGAATCGGAATTGGTGTTGACGTGGCGCAGGTCAGATTCGTAAATCTCCTTGGCCAGTTGTTCAACGTTGGTCAGATTGCCGTTGTGCGCCAGGGTGATGCCGTAAGGCGAGTTGACGTAAAACGGTTGAGCTTCGGCCGACGTCGAGCTGCCTGCGGTCGGGTAACGCACATGGCCGATACCCATGTGACCGACCAGGCGCTGCATATGACGCTGATGAAACACGTCACGCACCAGACCATTGTCCTTGCGCAGGAATAACCGGCCATCATGGCTGGTGACAATACCGGCAGCGTCCTGGCCGCGGTGCTGGAGGACGGTTAGCGCGTCATACAGCGCCTGATTGACGTTCGACTTACCGACGATACCGACGATGCCACACATGCGACGCAACCCCTACTTAATGGATCTGAACTGAACACAACTCACTGAGGCGTTTTGGCCGTCGGCAAGAGATGCTCCTTGAACGGTAGTTCAGCGGGTACGCTGATACCGCTGGCAAGCCACTGACTGCTCCACCCCAGGATCAGGTTTTTGGACCAGTCTGCAACCAATAAAAATTTTGGCACGAGTTGTGATTCTTTCCACCACCCGTCCTGCTGTACCGGCCCCAGGCTCAAGAGCCCGACCGCCACGACCACCAGCAACACGCCACGCGCGGCGCCGAAGGCCATGCCGAGGAATCGGTCGGTCCCGGAGAGTCCGGTGACGCGAACCAGTTCGCCGATAAGATAATTGATCATTGCGCCCACGATTAACGTGGCGACAAACATGATGGCACAGCCCGCGATCACGCGAGCCGACGGCGTTTCGATGTATCCGGCGAGGTACTCGGACAATGAACCACCGAACATCCAGGCGACGACTCCTGCGATGATCCAGGTCACCAGCGATAGCGCTTCCTTGACGAAGCCGCGGCTCAAACTGATCAATGCGGAGATGGCGACGATTGCAACGATCGCCCAGTCAACCCAGGTAAATGGCACAGTGCAGCCTACAGACGGATAAGGCGGCGCATTTTAGCAGAGCCCATGCTTATCGGTAAGCTGCGATTGTCAGTGCATTGCAAATCAAGGCGATAGCGTTAACCGCGCTCAGGCTGGAAACGCACCACAAAACCCTTGAGGTTCTGCTGGCGGCCCAACAAGTCACGCAGGCGATCGGCTTCGGCGCGCTCGATCAGCGGACCGACAAACACCCGATTCTTGCCGTCAGCCGAACGAATGTAGGCGTTATAGCCTTGGCTGCGCAGGGTTTTCTGCAAGGACTCGGCGCTGTCACGACTCGACAGGCTGGCCAGTTGCACCGACCAGCTGATTGACAGGCCATTGGCATCGACGCGGCTCTGGGTGGTGTCCGGTTTTGCCGGCGCAGCGGCAATCGGCTGGGCCGGTGCCGGCGCTGGCTTGGCCGCAGGTGCTGGCGCTTGCGCTTGCGCTACCGGCTTGGCAACGGGCGCTGGTGCCGGAGCAATCGGTGTCGACGGCGCTTGCTGTTCGGCAATGTCATCATCGCTTGGCACCGGTTCCTGAGGCAACGCTTGCGGCTCAGGCACGACCACTGGCTGCACCTGCACTTGCGGCAACGCAGGCGCATGCGGCGCGGCAGGCGCTTCGACCACCACCTGACGCTGTTCATCCTGACGGGAAAACAGCATCGGCAGAAAAATCACTGCCAGCGCCACCAGCACCAGGGCACCGACCATGCGCTGCTTGTACGCTTTATCCAGCAAAGCCATTTGCCGCTTCCTCCGTGGAGCGCCGGGCCAGCCATTCAAGGGCCTCGGCGACACAATAAAATGATCCGAACAACAGAATTTCGTCGTCGCTGGTTGCTTGCGCACACTGCCCTTCCAGAGCAGCAGCCACGCTGGCATAGGACGTTACTGAAGCGCCAAGGTTCTGCAAGGCGGCCTCTAATTCGGCAACCGGGCGCGAACGCGGCGAATCCAGCGGCGCAACAGCCCAGTGCTGGACACTAGCATTCAATTCGCCGACAACACCATCCAGATCCTTGTCCGACAGCAAGCCGAACACCGCCAGGCGCTTGCCGACCGGCGGACGACTGGCCAGACGGCGCGCCAGGTACTCGGCGGCATGCGGGTTATGCCCCACATCCAGCATCAAATTCAGGCGCTTGCCCTGCCAGTCGAATTGACGGCGGTCGAGACGACCGACCACGCGAGTGGCGCTCAAGGCTTCAATGATTTGCGCATCGACCCACGGCAAATCGAGCAACAGATACGCCTGCAAGGCCAGTGCGGCGTTTTCCATCGGCAGATCCAGCAACGGCAGGTCGTGCAATTCGACCACACGCCCCTTGGCGTCAACGCCGCGCCATTGCCAGTTGTGTTCGGTGATACCGAGATCAAAATCGCGACCGCGCAGGAAAAAACGGGCAACTGAGCTCGCGCACCTTGTCCAGCAACGGTTGTGGAGGATTCAGATCGCCACAGAGCGCAGGTGCGCCCTGGCGGAAAATGCCGGCTTTCTCGAAGGCCACGGATTCGCGGGTATTGCCCAGGTAATCCGCATGATCGACACCGATGCTGGTGACCAATGCAATATCGGCATCGACCACATTGACGGTATCCAGACGCCCGCCCAGCCCGACTTCCAGTACCACTGCATCAAGATTGGCCTGTGTGAACAGCCAGAACGCCGCTAGGGTGCCCATTTCGAAGTAAGTCAGGGAAGTGTCGCCACGGCCCGCCTCAACGGCGGCAAAGGCTTCGCACAGCTCGGCGTCAGTGGCTTCGACGCCATTGACTTGCACCCGCTCGTTGTAACGCAGCAGGTGCGGAGAATTGTAGACGCCAACGCTCAGGCCCTGCGCCCGCAGCAACGAAGCCACGAATGCGCAGGTAGAACCCTTGCCGTTGGTGCCTGTGACCGTAATCACCCTCGGTGCCGGCTTGCCCAGCCCCATGCGGGACGCTACCTGTTGCGAACGCTCCAGCCCCATGTCGATGGCCGAAGGGTGCAACTGTTCAAGGTAGGCGAGCCACTCGCCAAGGGTGCGCTCGGTCATATGTTCGCAGGTACCGGTGGAACCACGATCGGCTCGATAGGTGCCGCGACGAAAGTCGGCGTCGGCAGGCCCATCATTTGCGCCAGCAGGTTACCCAGACGCGGACGCAGCTCCTGACGGTGAACGATCATGTCGATCGCGCCGTGTTCCAGCAGGAATTCGCTGCGCTGGAAGCCTTCCGGCAGTTTTTCACGCACGGTTTGCTCGATCACGCGCGGGCCGGCAAAGCCGATCAGGGCCTTTGGCTCGCCGACGATCACGTCGCCCAGCATCGCCAGACTGGCGGAAACACCACCGTAGACCGGGTCGGTCAGCACGGAGATGAACGGAATGCCTTCTTCACGCAGACGCGCCAGCACCGCAGAGGTCTTGGCCATTTGCATCAGGGAGATCAGCGCTTCCTGCATCCGCGCACCACCGGAGGCGGCGAAGCAGATCATCGGGCACTTGTTTTCCAGCGCATAGTTGGCGGCACGAACAAAGCGCTCACCGACGATGGCGCCCATCGAGCCGCCCATGAAGGAGAATTCGAACGCCGACACGACGACCGGCATGCCCAGCAGGGTGCCGCTCATGGAGATCAGTGCGTCTTTTTCGCCGGTCGCCTTTTGCGCGGCGGTCAGGCGATCCTTGTACTTCTTGCCGTCGCGGAATTTCAGACGGTCAACCGGCTCCAGGTCCGCGCCCAGTTCGGCACGGCCTTCGGCGTCGAGGAAAATGTCGATACGGGCGCGAGCGCCGATACGCATGTGGTGGTTGCACTTGGGGCAAACGTCCAGGGTCTTTTCCAGCTCCGGACGATACAGCACAGCCTCGCAAGACGGGCATTTGTGCCACAGACCTTCAGGCACCGAGCTCTTCTTGACCTCGGAACGCATGATCGAAGGGATCAGTTTGTCTACTAACCAGTTGCTCATGCTTTCTTTCTCCAGTACCGGCGGCCCGAACGCTTTGGTTCGCGGCCCCGCGTATGCCCTTGAGCTAAATTCATATGTGTGGCGATGATCGCCGGGCTGCCGGGTCAACGAAACGTGACCTGCGTACAACCCAAAACCCCTCAGCCATGCCTGTGGACGGCGGCAGTGTGCCAGCCGTCACATCAACGTAAGCGCACCGCTTTGATGAATGCCTGAATCTTTGCGTGATCCTTGATGCCCTTGCTCGCTTCTACCCCACCGCTGACGTCCACCGCATAAGGCCGGACCCGGGCGATTGCCTCGGCGACATTTTCCGGATTCAGACCGCCCGCGAGGATGATCGGCTTGCTCAGGCCTTGCGGTATCAGAGACCAGTCGAACGCTTCGCCGGTTCCGCCAGGGACGCCCTCGACATAGGCATCGAGCAAAATACCGCTGGCACTCGGAAAAGCATCGCACGCCGCCGCAATGTCATCACCGGCCTTGACTCGCAGCGCCTTGATGTACGGCCGGTTCCAGCTTTCACACTCGGCGACGGCTTCATCACCGTGGAACTGCAACAGGTCCAGCGGCACGGCGTCGAGGATTTCCCCCAGCTCGCAACGGCTGGCATTGACGAACAACCCCACAGTGGTCACGAACGGCGGCAAAGCCTTGATGATCGCCCTGGCCTGCTGAAACGTCACCGCCCGGGGGCTTTTGGCGTAAAACACAAAACCGATCGCATCGGCCCCGGCCTCGACCGCCGCCAACGCGTCTTCTATGCGGGTAATCCCGCAAATCTTGCTGCGAACGGCTGACATGTCGATGAAACTCCAAGGCCAATCAGGGAAAGTCCCGGATGGTAACAAAAGCGTTCGAGGGCGTCAGCCGTCAAGTTCCGTGAAGCCGGTCAAGAAGTGCGGCCCGATGTAACGCTCGGGCAACGGGAACTCGTCGCGGTATTCAACCTGCACCAGATACAGGCCAAAGGGGTGCGCCGTGACCCCGCCGGTGCGACGCACACGACTCTCCAGCACCTCTTTCATCCATTCCACCGGGCGCTCGCCGGCACCGATGGTCATCAGTACCCCGGCAATATTGCGCACCATGTGGTGCAGGAACGCGTTGGCGCGGATGTCCAGGACGATCATCTTGCCGTGCTGGGTGACGCGCAGGTGATGCAATTGCTTGATCGGCGACTTGGCCTGGCACTGTCCGGCGCGGAAAGCGCTGAAATCGTGAGTGCCAACCAGGTACTGCGCCGCTTCGGCCATGCGCTCGACGTCCAGTGGACGGTGGTTCCAGGTCACTTCTTCGTTCAGGTGCGCCGGGCGAATCTGATCGTTGTAGATCACATAGCGATAGCGCCGGGCAATCGCCTTGAACCGCGCATGAAAATCCGCCGGCATGACCTTCGCCCAACTGACGCTGATGTCATGAGGCAAATTGATATTGGCGCCCATGACCCAGGCTTTCAGCGAACGCTCGACCTGAGTATCGAAATGCACCACTTGCCCACAGGCATGCACACCGGCATCGGTGCGCCCGGCGCAGTGCAGCGACACCGGGGCGTTCGCGACTTTGGACAAGGCCTTTTCCAGGATTTCCTGGACCGTGGGCACACCAGAGGCCTGGCGCTGCCAGCCGCGATAACGCGAGCCTTTGTATTCAACGCCCAACGCGATCCGGAAAAAGCCGTCGGCCGCCATTTCGGCGGCCGGATTATCTAAATTTGCCAAGGGGTAACAGCCTGCTGATATAAGCAAAGGCAGGCATTATAAGGCCGCCAGACCACGACGCCAGCAGCGCGTGCTGTTTGTGCCATTGCGTAGCCCCTGTCGACTTCGCTATATAGCTACCCACATAACGAAAAACAGCCACCCACCGAGACCTGATGATGACCGCCACTCTCAAAGAAGCCGTCGGCCCGACCTACAGCCTGAACGGCATGCTCCACGCCAAACGCAAGACCTGGGAAGCCATCGATGAAATGGTACGCCGCGTCAAACCCGGCATGCGTGAATCCGAAGCAGTGAGCATGAGTGTCGAAGTACTGACCGAGTTGGGCATGGACCGCATCTGGCATCCATCGAAGATTCGCTTCGGCGAAAACACCCTGAAAACCTTCAAGCAACCATCTGAAGGCGATCCGGTGCTGGCTGAAAACGATATTTTCTTTATCGACCTGGGCGTGGTCTGGGACCTTCATGAAGGTGATTCAGGTGCCACCTTCACGGTCGGCGATGATCCTGAAATGCAGGCTTGCGCGGCAGCGGCAAAAACCCTGTTTGATCGGGTTGAGGCGTACTGGCGGACCCATCAGGTCGCCGGCCCCGAGCTGTACCGTTATGCCGACGAGCAAGCGACAGCCATGGGCTGGAAGCTGAACCTGGAGATCAAGGGCCACCGGGTCAGTGACTTTCCGCATGCGATCTATCGCGCGGGTGATCTGGGGAGTTTCGAGGATTGCCCGAATGTGGGGTTGTGGATTCTGGAGATCCAGCTTGCCCACCCTACCCGGCCGTTTGGGGCGTTTTATGAGGATTTGCTGGCCTAAGCATTTCAGCTGATTTTGCGTTGAATGTATGGATGTGTGGCGTTCGCAAAACCCCTGTGGGAGCGAGCATGCTCGCGAAGGCAGCCTGTAAAGCACCCTCGCACTACCGGCAAAATAAAAACGGCAGCCTCAATAGGCTGCCGTTTTTTTTTTGCACCTTACCCAGCCATCAAGCCAGACGCGAAAGCATTTCCTTCGCTTCGCTCTTCTGCCCGGCATCGCCCTCGGTCACCACTTCCTTGAGAATGTCTCGTGCACCGTCGTTGTCGCCCATGTCGATGTAGGCCTGAGCCAGGTCGAGTTTGGTGGCAACTTCATCAGTGCCGGAGAGGAAGTCGAACTCAGGCTCCTCGGCAGCGGTCGCCGCCGCATCTTCGGCGGTGAACGTCGGCTCGCCGATGCTTTGGGACAGACGGTCGAGTTCGGCGTTGACGTCGTGGAGTTCGCTGGTGAACGCGTTCGGCGCTTCTGGAGCCGCCATTTCATCGGCCAGCGACAAATCGAAATCCGCCGGCAGTTCAAGGTCATCCAGAGCCGCTTCGTTCACCGTCGGGACTTCAACGCCCGGCAGGTCCTTGACGCCTTCATCCAGATCCAGCAAGAAGTCGTCCTCGGCCAGGGTTGCTGGCGATGTTTCGCCACCGAGGTCCAGGTCCAGGTCGAAATCCGACAGGTCGTCGAGGCTTTCCTTGGCGTCTGTCTGCTGCTGCAAGACCGACTCGAAGCTAAGGTCGTCATCCAGCGGGAACTCGTCCAGCTCGGCGGCAGGCTCCGGTGCAGGTGCAACCACGGCCGGCGAAGCAGCTTCCAGGTCATCCAGACTCAGGTCGAAGGCACTGTCGAGGTCGTCGACGGCGGGAGCAGATGCTTCTACAGGAGCAGGCGCTTGCGGCTCGTCCAGCAGCAGGTCCTTGACGTATTGAGCGTCCAGTTCGGCAGCAATGGCAGCAGCGGCAATACCACCCGCAGCCACGGCGGCAACAGCCATCGCCGGGAAGCGGCTTTTCAGCTGTTCGACCTGGGCGAAGTTCTCACCGTTGGCCACCAATTGACGCTCCTGACCGACGAATGCATCACGGTCGCCCTGCTGGCCATAGACCTCCATCAGCTTCAGACGCAGATCGCTGCGCTGTGGCTCTTGCTTGATGCCCTCTTCCAGCAACGCGGCGGCCTGATTCAGGCGACCAGCGTTGATGTGCGACTGGGCCTGACCCAACACGTCATCAGAACGTTCGGCAGCCGGGGCGACCAGCGGCGCAGCAATCGGCGGCGTGACCACCACAGGCGCAATAACCGGAGCAGGTGCTGGCGCAGGAGCCGGCGGTGTCGCCAGTTTCACGACGGGGGGCGGTACTTCAAGGCCTTCGAAGCTGCTTTCCGGCAAGTCCTGCTCCGGGGAAAACTCTTGCTCCTCGGCCAGGGCACGGGCCATGCGCAGGTGTTTTTCGGCTTCCTGCTGGGCCTTGCGGCGACGCGCCAGCAACAACAGCAAGAGCAGCAGCACCACGGCGCCGCCACCCACCAGCCCCAACAGGATCGGGTTGGTCAGCAGCTCGTTGAAGGTCTGCTCGTCAGAGGCCGCAGGCTTCGGCTCAATCGGTGTTTCAGCCGGAGCCGGCGTGGCCTCTGGCGCGGTGACCACAGGCGCAGGCGTCGCTGGAGCGGCAGCGGTTGGCGTCGCGGCAGGATTGGCCGCCAGTTCCGCCGACATCGCCGGAGCAGCGGCGGTGGCTGCAGGAGCCCCCCCTACGCCTTCAGCCTGCATCTTCGCCAATTGGTTGTTTTTCAGCTCGATCAGGCGTTGCAGCTTGTCCAGCTGACTTTGCAGATCAGTCATGCGGCTTTTCAGTTCGGCGTTGTCACGACGGGTCGTGTCCAGGCTTTCCTGAGTGATCGCCAACTTGTTGCTGATGGCCTTGGCATCACCCGCCGCGCCCTTGCCACGGCCCTTGCCGGTGTCGGCCGAGACCAGGCTCAGGTTGTCCTTGGCAGCCTGGGTCGACGCTGCGTCAGCACGACCGCGCTTGGTCGCATCCAACTGCTGCTTGCCGGGGCCAGGCTTGGCCACATAACGACGGCCCTGGCGCCATGCCGTGTTCTGCGCAGCGACTTCGGCGATGGCTTTGGATTGCGGCAGGCTGGTGCTTTGCACCGGGTCCGGCATGCGCAGCACCTGGCCGGTTTTGAGCCGGTTGATGTTGCCATCGATAAAGGCATCAGGGTTCAGCGCCTGGATTGCCAGCATGGTTTGCTGGACCGAACCGCCATTACGGGCCTTCGCCGCGATTTCCCACAGGGTATCGCGCGGCGTGGTGGTGTACTGGCTCGGCTTGGTGGCACCGGTCACCGGTGCGGCAATCGCAGGCGTCGGCGCGGGTTGCGCGGCGGCGTCAGCGGTTTGCGGGGAGAATTTCGATGGATCGAGCAATACGCTGTAATCGCGCATCAAGCGACCGCTCGGCCACATCACCTGAACCAGGAATTTCACCATCGGCTCGGAGAGCGGCTTGCTGGAAGTCACACGCAGGATGCTTTTGCCGCTGGCGTTGATCACCGGCGTAAACGTCAGGTCATTGAGAAAGGCCTGGCGATCGACACCCGCCTTGGCGAAATCTTCAGGCGAGGCCAGGCTCGGCACCACTTCGGCAGCGGTGAGGTCCTTGACGTCGAGCAGCTCGATTTCCGCCAGCAGCGGCTGGTTCTGCGTCGATTTCAGGGTCAGTTCCCCGAGCCCGAGGGCATGCGCCATACCGGAGGACAGCGCCGAGGCGGCCGCTATTGCTAACACCAGTTTGCGAACTTGAACCATAGCCTCATCCTTTGTTTGAACATTCCTCGGCCAGCGAGAAGGTGTTGAATAGCCGCTGCCGTAAGGCATTGCGCGCGGCGGCGAAGAGTCGTCGCGCGCGATGTTTTCTTTGATGCCCGGGAAAGCCCCACAGGGTGCCTTGCCTTCAAGCCCTCCGGCCAAGCATAGCGCTCAGCTAGAATCATTCGACAAATTGTTGCCAAGTATCTTTTACAGCAGGTCTTTTATCAACAACTCAGCCACCTGCACAGCATTGAGCGCAGCGCCTTTGCGTACGTTATCTGACGTCAACCACACATTAAGTTCCGACACGTCATCAATACCGCTGCGAACCCGACCGACATAGACAACATCCTGCCCCACCGCGTCACCCACTGGCGTCGGGTAATCACCCGCTTCCACCAGCTCGATGCCCGGTGCATCTTCCAGCGCCGCGTTGACTTTAGCCAGATCCACGGCGCTCGCTGACTGCAAGGTCACGCTAAAGCTATCGCCAAAAAACACCGGGGCTTGAATGCAAGTGACGGAAATCTTCAATAAAGGCAGGGCCATGACCTGACGCAGCTCACGCACGCAGCGCTTTTCCAGCAGCGTATGCCCCTGCTCGTCCGGTTTGCCGACCTGAGCCAGCAGGTTGAACGCCATCTGCCGATCGAAGAAAGTCGGTTCCAGCGGACGCACGTTGAGCAACTCGGCAGTCTGGCGAGCCAGTTCGGTGACGGCTTCGCGGCCCTGCGCGGAGACGGCCAGGCTGGCGGTCACGTTGACACGCTGCAAATCGATGACTGACAGCAATGGCGCCAGGACCACAGCCAACGTCGTGGCCGACGGACTCGGGCTGCTGACCTGGAACGGTTTTTTCAAGCCGGCCAACACCTTGGCATTGGCTTCAGGCACTACTTGTGGCGCCTGATCAGCCGGCAAGGCGCCGGACAAGTCGATCAGCGAGCAACCGGCAGCGACGGCGCGGGAAGCGAAACTCAGGGTCACGGCCGGACCGGCGGCGAAAAACACCAGCTGCACCTTGCTGAAATCAAACTCGTCGACTTCACGCACGCGCACGTTCTTGCCGCGAAACGGCACCGAATGCCCCGCCGACTCGCTGCTGGCCAGCAAGTGCAGGTTAGCGACCGGAAAATCCCGCTCTTCGAGAATCTGGACGAGTGTTTCGCCGACAGTACCGGTGGCGCCGATCACGGCAATATCGAAGGACTGGCTCATGGTTCTACCTCAGGCGAAACGGGGGAGCGGCACTTTACCGGGTGGTTGGCGGTGAGGCAATTCGGGCGGGATCTGTGCCGCCTGTGCCACCCCACTAATATCAGACTGCAGGAATAAAAAAACCCGCACCTCTTTCAAGGCACGGGCTCTTTCAGCGCTTCAGGCAATCAACGCTCAAGCAGAATCCGCAGCATGCGACGCAGCGGTTCGGCCGCGCCCCACAGCAGTTGGTCGCCAACCGTGAACGCGCCGACGTACTGCGTGCCCATGTTCAGCTTGCGCAGACGACCAACCGGCACGTTCAGGGTGCCGGTGACTTTCGTCGGGCTCAGCTCCTGCATGCTGATTTCGCGCTGGTTCGGCACCAGCTTGACCCACGGGTTGTGCTGGCTGATCAGCCCTTCGATGTCGGCGATCGGCACGTCTTTGTTCAGCTTGATGGTCAGCGCCTGGCTGTGGCAGCGCATGGCGCCGATGCGCACGCAGATACCGTCCACCGGGATCGGGTTCTTGAAGCGGCCGAGGATCTTGTTGGTTTCGGCCTGAGCCTTCCACTCTTCGCGGCTCTGGCCGTTTGGCAGTTCCTTGTCGATCCACGGGATCAGGCTGCCGGCCAGCGGTACGCCGAAGTTTTCGGTCGGGTACGCGTCGCTGCGCATGGCTTCGGCGACACGGCGGTCGATGTCGAGGATGGCGCTGGCCGGGTCGGCCAGTTGATCGGCGACAGCGGCGTGGGTGGCGCCCATTTGCTTGATCAGTTCACGCATGTTCTGCGCGCCGGCACCGGAGGCCGCCTGATATGTCATGGCGCTCATCCACTCCACCAGACCGGCCTCGAACAGACCGCCCAGGCCCATCAGCATCAGGCTGACGGTGCAGTTGCCGCCGATGTAGTTCTTGGTGCCCGCGTCGAGCTGCTGGTCGATGACCTTGCGGTTCACCGGGTCCAGCACGATCACCGCATCATCCTGCATGCGCAGGCTGGAAGCGGCGTCGATCCAGTAACCCTGCCAACCGGCTTCGCGCAGTTTCGGGAAAACTTCGCTGGTGTAGTCGCCGCCCTGGCAGGTCAGAATCACGTCGAGGGTTTTCAGCTCTTCAATGCTGTAAGCGTCCTTGAGCGGAGCAATGTCCTTGCCCACGGACGGGCCTTGGCCACCGACATTGGAAGTGGTGAAAAACACCGGCTCGATAAGATCGAAATCCTGCTCTTCCAGCATCCGCTGCATGAGCACGGAACCGACCATACCGCGCCAACCGATCAGACCTACACGTTTCATCGCAACTACACCTTCTTTGAAAAGTGGGCCGCTGCTTTCATGGGGGAAAGTCGCAGCGGGCCCGAGAGATTACAGATTCCGCAGCGCGGCGACTACTGCGTCGCCCATTTGCTGCGTACCGACTTTGGTGCAACCGCTCGACCAGATGTCGCCGGTGCGCAAGCCCTGATCCAGTACCAGGCTCACCGCCTTCTCGATGGCATCGGCCGCATCCTGCTGGTTGAAGCTGTAACGCAACATCATCGACACCGACAAAATGGTCGCCAGCGGGTTGGCAATGCCCTTGCCCGCGATGTCCGGCGCCGAACCGTGACACGGCTCGTACATACCCTTGTTGTTGGCATCCAGGGACGCCGACGGCAGCATACCGATGGAGCCGGTGAGCATCGACGCTTCGTCGGACAGGATGTCGCCGAACAGGTTGTCGGTGACGATCACGTCGAACTGCTTCGGTGCGCGCACCAGCTGCATGGCGGCGTTGTCGACGTACATGTGGCTGAGTTCGACTTCAGGGTAATCCTTGGCCACCTGCTCGACCACTTCACGCCACAGTTGGCTGGACGCCAGCACGTTGGCCTTGTCCACCGAACAGAGCTTCTTGCCGCGGACCATGGCCATGTCGAAACCGACACGGGCGATGCGGCGGATTTCGCTTTCGCTGTACGGCAGGGTGTCGTAGGCCTGACGTTCACCGTTTTCAAGCTCGCGCACGCCGCGTGGCGCGCCGAAGTAGATGCCGCCGGTCAGCTCGCGGACGATCAGGATGTCCAGGCCGGCGACGATTTCGGCTTTCAGGCTCGACGCCTCGGCCAGTTGTGGATAAAGGATCGCCGGGCGCAAGTTGCCGAACAGGCCCAGTTGCGCACGGATTTTCAGCAGGCCGCGCTCAGGGCGGATGTCGCGCTCGATGGTGTCCCATTTCGGGCCGCCCACGGCGCCCAGCAGCACCGCGTCGGCAGCGCGGGCACGATCCAGGGTTTCGTCGGCCAGCGGCACGCCGTGCTTGTCGATGGCAGCGCCGCCGATCACGTCATGGCTGAGTTCAAAGCCCAGGCTGTACTTGTCGTTCGCCAGCTCCAGCACCTTGACGGCTTCGGCCATGATTTCCGGGCCAATACCATCACCTGGGAGAATCAGAATCTGCTTGCTCATGCTTTCCTCATGTCATCAGTCGGTGCGCCCGTGGGGCGCGCCCGGAAAAAGTCTATCGATTGGCGTTTATCGTTCAGCCATCAGCACCAGCACATCTGTACTGAACGAACCATCGGCCTCAATCTCAAAATATTCGCGCACTTCGTTGCCCATCGACTGCTGCAGCTCGCGGATCGCGGCGCGCATAACTGCTGGCGTACGCATGCGCTCGACCCAGGAGTTGTACTCCAGACGCAGGCGCTGGCGCGTGGTGTTGCGGGTATGCAGCCCCGCTTCGCTGACCTGGCGCAACCACTCACCGGCAGAATAATCTCGCACGTGACTGGTGTCGCGCAGCACTTCGACGCTCTGCAAGTAGGTGTCGAACAGCGGACTGCCCGGCGACAATACGTCGATAAACGCTGCCACACCGCCCGGTTTGAGTACCCGGCGCACTTCGCGCAAGGCCACGCCGAGATCGCTCCAATGGTGCGCCGAATAACGGCTGAAGACGAAATCGAATTCGCCATCGGCGAATGGCAGGCGCTCGGCAGCGCCCTGTACCGTGCTGACGTTGCTCAGGCCGCGATCCACGGCGGCGCCAGCGACCACTTCGAGCATCTGCTGCGACAGGTCGTAAGCCACCACTTCCTTGACCAGCGATGCAACGTGAAAACTCACGTGACCGGCGCCACATCCCAGGTCCAGCACACGCGCCCCACCCTGCCCCGCCAGCTCGGCCTGTAGCAGCGCGAACTCGGTGCCTTGGGCGTGAACGGCGCTGCTCAGATAAGCGGACGCTTGTTCACCGAATTGCTTTTGGACAACCTGAGTGTGCTGGGCGGTGCTGGTCATGGGGGACTTCCTTATTGAGACCTGTGTTGTCTGTGCCGCCGCCATCGCGGGCAAGCCCGGCTCCCACAGGGGAATGCATCCATATGGAAGAATGCAATTCAAACGTGGGCGCTGGCTTGCCTGCGATGAGGCCAGCCCTGTCTACCTCAAATCAAACGTCGCGAAACAACCAGGGCTGGCTCGCCCGGTGCTTCGTTTCAAACGCCGCAATCGCATCGCCGTCCTGCAACGTCAGACCAATATCGTCCAGACCATTGACCAGGCAATGCTTGCGGAACTCGTCCAGTTCGAAGTTGTAGACCTTGCCATCAGGCCGGGTCACGGTCTGGGCTTGCAGGTCGATTTTCAACTCGTAGCCCGGATTGGCTTCGACCTGCTGGAACAATTCATCCACCTCGGCGTCGCTGAGGATGATCGGCAGCAAACCGTTCTTGAAGCTGTTGTTGAAGAAGATGTCGGCATAGCTCGGCGCGATGATGCTGCGAAACCCATATTCTTCCAGCGCCCACGGCGCATGTTCACGGCTGGAGCCGCAACCGAAGTTCTCGCGGGCCAACAGCACGCTGGCGCCCTGATAACGCTCGGCGTTGAGGACGAAGTCCTTGTTCAGCGGACGCTTGGAGTTGTCCTGATAGGCATAGCCCACGTCCAGGTAACGCCATTCGTCAAACAGGTTCGGGCCAAAACCGGTGCGTTTGATCGACTTCAGAAACTGCTTCGGAATGATCTGGTCGGTGTCGACGTTGGCCCGGTCCAATGGCGCGACCAAACCGGTGTGTTGGGTAAAAGCTCTCATGTGCGGTTCCTCAGATCAGTTCGCGAACGTCGATGAAACGACCGTTGACGGCAGCCGCCGCGGCCATGGCCGGGCTCACCAGGTGCGTACGGCCACCGGCGCCCTGACGCCCTTCGAAGTTGCGGTTGGAGGTCGAGGCGCAATGCTCGCCGGATTCCAAACGGTCCGGGTTCATCGCCAGGCACATCGAGCAGCCCGGTTCACGCCACTCGAAACCGGCTTCGAGGAAAATCTTGTCCAGGCCTTCGGCCTCGGCTTGCGCCTTCACCAGACCCGAGCCCGGCACCACGATGGCCTGCTTGATGGTCGAGGCCACTTTGCGGCCCTTGGCGATCACCGCCGCGGCGCGCAGGTCTTCGATCCGCGAGTTGGTGCAGGAGCCGATGAACACGCGGTCCAGCTGAATATCGGTGATCGCCTGATTGGCGCTCAACCCCATGTATTTCAAGGCGCGTTCGATGGAACCCCGCTTGACCAGGTCCATTTCCTTCGCCGGGTCCGGCACGTTCTGATCAACAGCCAACACCATCTCGGGCGACGTGCCCCAGCTGACTTGTGGCTTGATTTGCGCCGCGTCGAGCTTGACCACGGTGTCGAACACCGCGTCGGCGTCTGAAACCAGGTCTTTCCAGGCTTCGACCGCTTTGTCCCAGTCCGCGCCTTTCGGGGCGAATGGACGGCCCTTGACGTAGGCCACGGTTTTTTCATCGGCGGCCACCAGACCGACGCGAGCGCCCGCCTCGATGGACATGTTGCAGATGGTCATGCGGCCTTCGATCGACAAATCGCGAATCGCGCTGCCGGCAAATTCGATGGCGTGGCCGTTACCGCCGGCGGTGCCGATCTTGCCGATGACGGCGAGGACGATGTCCTTGGCGGTCACGCCGAACGGCAATTGGCCTTCGACTTCTACCCGCATGTTCTTCATTTTCTTGGCAACCAGGCATTGCGTGGCGAACACGTGTTCGACCTCGGAAGTGCCGATGCCGTGGGCCAATGCGCCAAATGCGCCGTGGGTCGAGGTGTGCGAGTCGCCGCAGACCACGGTCATGCCCGGCAAGGTCGCGCCCTGCTCAGGGCCGATCACATGCACGATGCCCTGACGCACGTCATTCATCTTGAATTCAGTGATGCCATATTCGTCACAGTAGTCATCGAGGGTCTGAACCTGCAGACGCGAGACCTGATCGGTGATGGCTTCGATGCCGCCCTTGCGGTCCGGGGTGGTCGGCACGTTGTGGTCCGGGGTGGCGATGATCGAATCCACACGCCAAGGCTTGCGCCCGGCCAGGCGCAGGCCTTCGAAAGCTTGGGGCGAAGTCACTTCATGGATGATGTGGCGGTCGATGTAAATCAGCGACGAGCCATCGTCGCGCCGTTTTACTTCGTGAGATTCCCAGAGCTTGTCGTAAAGCGTTTTACCGGCCATCAGACGGTTCCTCATCAGCTTGTTTCTATGCCGTG
This sequence comes from Pseudomonas fungipugnans, assembly GCF_029955235.1. Taxonomy (NCBI): domain Bacteria; kingdom Pseudomonadati; phylum Pseudomonadota; class Gammaproteobacteria; order Pseudomonadales; family Pseudomonadaceae; genus Pseudomonas; species Pseudomonas fungipugnans. The sequence goes on along the minus strand of NZ_JARBWL010000002.1, from coordinate 2,460,889 downwards.
GGTTTTGAACGATTCAATAACCCCTTGGCTTGTGAGGTCGATCCTAGGGGGTTACATTAAATAACTCAAATTCATATTTTTTATGCTTTGGATAACCAACTGGAATACTACAAATGGATCTGGCCAACCTGAATGCGTTTATCGCCATTGCCGAGACCGGCAGCTTCTCCGGAGCGGGCGAACGGCTGCACCTGACTCAGCCGGCGATCAGCAAGCGCATCGCCGGGCTGGAGCAGCAATTGAAGGTGCGCCTGTTTGATCGGCTCGGTCGCGAAGTCGGCCTGACCGAAGCCGGCCGGGCCTTGCTGCCACGGGCTTATCAGATTCTGAACGTGCTGGATGACACCCGCCGCGCCCTGACCAATCTGACCGGCGAAGTCAGCGGCCGCCTGACCCTGGCCACCAGTCACCACATCGGCCTGCACCGCTTGCCACCCTTATTAAGGGAGTTCACCCGCCGTTACCCACAGGTGGCGCTGGATATTCAGTTCCTCGATTCGGAAGTGGCCTACGAAGAAATTCTCCATGGCCGCGCAGAACTGGCGGTCATCACCCTGGCCCCGGAGCCGCATGCGCTGGTCAAGGCCACACCGGTGTGGGACGACCCACTGGATTTCGTGGTGGCGCCGGAACACGCATTGATCAGCAACGGCGCGGTCAGCCTGGCCGATATTGCCTCGCACCCGGCGGTTTTCCCCGGCGGCAATACCTTTACTCACCACATCGTCCAGCGTCTGTTCGAGGCCCAGGGCCTGACGCCGAACATCGCCATGAGTACGAATTATCTGGAAACCATAAAGATGATGGTCTCGATCGGCCTGGCCTGGAGCGTTCTGCCGCGCACCATGCTGGATGAGCAGGTGGCGCGCATCCCTTTGCCGGGCATACAGCTCACTCGCCAGCTAGGCTATATCTTGCACACCGAACGGACGCTGTCGAATGCCGCACGGGCCTTTATGGCTTTGCTGGATGCACAACTCGATCTGCCAGGGACTCGTGGCTAACTTGTGCTACTCCTATAGAGCTGTGAATACCTGTGCCTAACGCCCTATTCAGCCCAAGGCCTGCTGCCAATGCCCAAACCTGCTGACCGAATTCCGCCCATGCCGCGCATTCAGGCCGCTGACCCGCATCGCTCCGAGCAAAGCTGGGAAAGCGCTCCGCAGTTGCTGGCGGCCTTGAACGGCGCGCACCTGGGTGCGTGGTACTGGGACATTGAACGCGGACAGATCAGTTGGTCGCGGGGGACGCAGGCCCTGTTCGGCTTCGATCCGCGCCAACCGCTGCCCGAGGACCTGGAATACCTCGACCTGCTGCCCGCAGAAGACCGGGCGAAAACCATTCGCGCCTTCCATCAGGTGATCGCCGGCGCGCCGCTGGAACAGGCGATGCACCACCGCATTCGCTGGCCCGACGGTAGCCTGCACTGGCTGGAAATCAACGGCAGCCTGCTGCCGGACAAACACGGCCGCCCGCGGATGATCGGGGTGATTCGCGAAATCACCCATCAGCGCCAGCGCGAACAAGCGCTGAGCAGCTCGGAAAAACGCTTCGCCACGCTGTTTCACCTGAGCCCGAACATGGTGCTGCTGACCCGCCAGGAAGACGGCCTGATCACCGAGGCCAATCAGTATTTCGAAAGCCTGTTCGGCTGGCCGGTGCAAAGCGCTATTGGCCGCACCACCCTGGAACTGGGGCTTTGGGTGCATCCCGAGCAACGGGCGCAGTTGATCAAGGCGACCAAGGCCAAGGGTGAGCTGATCAGCATGGAGGTGCAGTTCCGCGCCAGCAACGGTCAGGTGCACGACGGCATCCTCAGCGCACAAAAGGTTGAACTCGAAGGCCAGCCGTATCTGCTGAGCACTTTTCTTGACACCACCGAACGCAAAGCCGCCGAACATGCGCTCAAGGACAGCCAGGAACGCCTGGACCTGGCCCTCGATTCGGCGCAATTGGGCACCTGGGACTGGCACATTCCCAGCGGCATGCTCTATGGCTCGGCGCGGGCCGCGCAACTGCACGGGCTGGAACCCAAGCCATTCCATGAGTCATTCGACGAATTCTTCGAAGGCGTGCCAGGCGAAGAGCGCGACAGCATGCGCAACGCCTATCGCAGCCTGCGTGAAGGCCCGGCGGGCAATTATCAGCTGACGTACCGCGTGCAATTGTCCGATGGCAGCTCACGCTACCTGGAAAGTCGCGCCCGGCTCTACCGCGATGAACAGGGCAACCCGTTGCGCATGGCCGGCACGCTGCTGGACATCACCGATCAAGTGGAGCGCGAGCAGCGGCTAGTGGCGTCGGAAGAGAAATTCGCCACGCTGTTCCAGGTCAGTCCGGACCCGATCTGTGTCACCCGCCAGGACAGCGGCCAGTTCATCGAGATCAATTCCAGCTTCACCCAGACCTTCGGCTGGAGCGCTGCCGACGTGATTGGCCATAGCGCTGATGAAATCGGCTTGTGGGATGCGTCGGCAAAAAGCCTGCAACGCATCGAGCAGGTCATTCGCGAACAGGGCCTGAACAACGTCGCGATCATCGTCCAGCACAAGAACGGGCAATCGCTGACCTGCGTGATCTCCAGCCGGCAGATCAGCGTCGGCAACCAGCCGTGCATCGTCACCACCCTGCGCGACATCACCCAGCAACAGCGCTCGGAAGCCGCGCTCAAGGCCAGCGAAGAGAAATTCGCCAAGGCGTTTCACTCCAGCCCTGACGCCATCACCATCACCGAGCGCGATACCGGGCGCTACCTTGAGGTCAACGACGGTTTCTGCCGGCTGACCGGTTACCGCGCCGACGAAGTGATTGGCCGCACCGTGTATCAGGTGGGCATCTGGGCCGAGGAAAAACAGCGTTCGGCACTGCTGGCCGAACTGCAGATCAAGGGCCGGGTACACCATCAGGAAATGCTCGGGCGCAACAAACGCGGCGATCTGTTGACCGTCGAAGTCTCAATCGAACCGATCACCCTCAATGAAACGGCCTGCCTGCTGATGACCGCCCGTGACGTCAGCCTGCTGAAAAATGCCGAGGCGCAGATTCGCCACCTGGCCTACCACGACCCACTGACCAACCTGCCCAACCGCGCCTTGCTGATGGACCGCCTGAGCCAGCAGATCGCCCTGCTCAAACGCCACAACCTGCGCGGCGCCCTGCTGTTTCTCGACCTCGATCACTTCAAGCACATCAACGACTCCCTCGGGCACCCGGTGGGCGACACGGTGCTGAAGATCATTACCGCCAGGCTCGAAGCCAGCGTGCGCATGGAAGACACCGTCGCGCGACTGGGCGGTGATGAGTTCGTGGTGTTGCTCAGCGGCCTGGAGGGCACGCGCAATGAAGTCAGCATTCAGGTCCGCGAACTCGCTGATACTTTGCGCGAACTGCTGTCGGAGCCGATGTTCCTCGACGGCCAGCGCTTGCAAGTCACCCCGAGCATCGGTGTGGCGCTGATTCCCGACCACGGCTCGACCCCCACCGACCTGCTCAAACGTGCCGACATTGCGCTGTACCGGGCCAAGGATTCGGGACGCAATACCACGCAGATGTACCACAACACCATGCAAAAGGCCGCCAGCGAGCGGCTGCGCATGGAAACCGACCTGCGCCTGGCCCTGTCCCGTGGTGAGTTCAGCGTGCACTACCAACCGCAAATCGACGCTCGCGGCAACCGGATCATCGGCGCCGAAGCCCTGGTGCGCTGGAACCACCCGGAACTGGGCGCGCAATCGCCTACCGAATTCATCAAGGTGCTGGAAGACAGCGGGCTGATTCTGGAGGTCGGCACCTGGATTCTCGACGAAGCCTGCGAGGCCTTCAAACAGCTGATCGCCAAGAAGCTGGTGGACCCGCAGCACTTCAGCCTGTGCGTGAACATCAGCCCACGGCAGTTCCGCCAGAACGACTTCGTCGAGCGCATCGAAAACAGCCTCAGCAGCCACGGCCTGCCATGCTCGATGCTGAAACTGGAAATCACCGAAGGCATCGTCATCCAGAACCTGGAAGACACCATCAACAAAATGCGCCGCCTCAAACGCCTGGGCGTGAGCTTCGCCATGGATGATTTCGGCACCGGGTATTCGTCACTGACTTATCTCAAGCGCCTGCCGGTGGACACCCTGAAAATCGACCAGTCGTTCGTGCGCGACGCCACCACCGACCCCAACGACGCCGAGATCATCCGCGCCATCGTCGCCATGGCCCGCAGCCTGGAATTGGAAGTGATTGCCGAAGGCGTGGAAACGCCTGAGCAGCTGGCGTTTTTGCAGGGGCTGGGGTGCCATTTGTATCAGGGGTATTTGCATAGCCGGCCGTTGCCGGTGGAGGCGTTTGAGCAGTTGTTCAAATAGGCAATGCAACAGCCTGTAACTAATACACAGCACAAGAGCTGACCGGTAGCAGCCACTCCAATTGCCAGTTTTTTCTACAGCCTGTAGGGTCGCGATTTTTTGCGCCGTCTCAAAGAGATCAATCATGCAGGATGCAAAACTCCCCCGCCCGGCCCTGCTGGGTATCGACCTTGGCACTACCAACAGCCTGATTGCCGTTTGGCAGGAAGGCCGGGCACAGTTGATTCCCAATGCACTTGGCGACGTCCTGACCCCTTCAGTGGTCAGCCTGGACGAGGATGACAGCATTTTGGTGGGCAAGGCAGCACGCGCCCGCCTGACCACTCATCCGGAGCGCACGGTAGCGGCGTTCAAGCGATACATGGGGAGTGACAAGTTGTTCGAACTGGGTGGTCGGCCATTCAGCCCGGAAGAACTCTCGGCGCTGGTGATCGGTTCTCTCAAGCAGGATGCCGAGGTCTGGCTGGGCCATCCGGTGCACGAGGCAGTCATTTCGGTACCGGCCTACTTCAGTGATGAACAACGCAAGCGCACGCTGTTTGCCGCCGAACTGGCAGGGCTGACGGTGTCGCGCCTGATCAACGAACCGACCGCTGCCGCCATGGCATACGGGCTGCACGAGCAGAAGTTCGAGCGCACGCTGATTTTTGACCTGGGTGGCGGGACCTTCGATGTCACGGTGCTGGAATACGCATTACCGCTGATTGAGGTGCACGCCTCCACCGGCGACAACTTCCTCGGTGGCGAAGACTTCACTGAAGCGTTGCTGCAAGCCTGCCTGAAAGACTGGCAACTCACGCCGCAGATGATCGACGCCCAGGGGTTGGCCAGCCTTGGCGATGCGTTGGAACAACTCAAATGCAAACTCGGCGAAGGCAAGCAGCACCTGAGCTGGAACGGTGCTGGCGCGTTGCGCGAATGGTCGCTGGATGAAGCGGGCGCGCTGAAAATCTGGGAACCGTTGCTGACCCGCTTGCGCGCGCCCATCGAGCAAGCGTTGCGCGATGCCCGGTTGAAACCCCGGGACCTCGACAGCCTGGTCATGGTTGGCGGCGCCACGCGTATGCCGGCCGTGCAGCAAATGGTGGCCACGCTGTTCGGCCGCCTGCCCTACCGCCACCTTGACCCGGACACGATTGTTGCGCTTGGTGCCGCAACTCAGGCTGCGTGCAAGGCTCGGGACAGTGCAATTGAAGAACTTATTCTGACTGATGTCTGCCCGTACACATTGGGCATTTCGACCAGTCGTGGTGAAGATGTCAGTGGCGCCTTCTCGCCGATCATCGAGCGTAACACCATCATCCCGACCTCCCGGGTGCAACGATTTTTCACCACCCATCCCCAGCAGACAATGATCCGCATAGCGGTCTATCAAGGTGAGCGACCGTGGGTGCGGGACAACATTTTCATCGACTCCTTTGACGTACCCGTGACACCCGGCGACCAGACCCAGGCCCTGGATGTACGCTTCAGTTACGACATCAATGGTTTGCTCGAAGTCGATGTGACCCTGCTTGCCAGTGGCGAACGCCATAGCCACAGCATTGATCGCAGCCCCACCGGGCTCGACCAGCAATCACGGCAAAACAGTCATGAGCGGCTCACTGCCCTGAAAATCCACCCCCGCGACGCATTGCCCAATCGCACCTTGCTGGCGCGACTGGAACGGGCGTGGATGCAAAGCCTGGGTGGGGACCGTGAACAAATTGCCGAATGGCTGGATGCCTTTACTGCCGTACTCGTTGGCCAGCAATCGGCGGAGATTGCCAGCCATCGCTCAGAGCTCAACAAGGCGCTGGATCAACTTCGCCTTTAGCCGTTTAGCCGCCGCAAGGTGGCCTGCAAACCACCGGGCAGCGTTTCCTGATCAGCACTGTCCGGCGGCACGCCATAGCGATTGGGCAGTGTGTCACCGGGGAAGCCGAACAACAGCAGCGGCAAAAACGGCAACACCGGCGTCAGGCATCCAATGATCAATAGCGTGGGAATGCCCCGACCCATGTCGTGTAATCGACGCAGGGTCGCACTGAGCAACAACAGGACCCCCAACAGCAACATGGCGAAGCCGGAGACCGCGGTGCCGCTGAGCAGTGCCACGACCGGAGTGATCAGCACACATCCCAGCACCTGGCCGATAAAGGCCTTGCGCCCCAATCGACTGCCCAAGCGCCAGAAAGCCGAGGATGGCACTGGGCGGGTGTCGCTTTTGGCCAGGAGCAGGCGCTCGCTCCAGGACAGCAGGGCACTCAGTGCGAAGCGCAGGCCGAGCCCGTGAGCCGGATAGTCCTTGGCCTTCTGCATGCACTGCAACATTTTCCGGCGTGGCACGCCGGCACCGCCATGACGCGCCAGGCCCTTGAGTGCATCGAGAGCAAGGTAAAACGCATCGCTGTCGATTCCCTCGCCCTCCAGCGCCGAACGTGGTGGACGTGTGGGTTCACCTTTGATCAAGCTGTCGCGAAACTTGTCGAACCAGTCTTCAGGGTTAGTGACACCGCTGATACGCCCCAGCAAATAACCACGTTGCTCGGCATCCATCAAAGGGTCCTGATAGAGCACGCCGCATAGCAACATCCGCCCGAGCAAATCGTCGTCGAATGCACGAATATCGCTGCGCATGCACGCCAGCAAACGGTCATTGCCGAGCAGCTTGGTACTGTCGAGCGCCTCCTGAACGCCAAGCAACTGGCGAGCAAGCAACGCATGCACCGGATCTTCGGCTTGCAACCAACCGAGCAAACCACTCGCGCAGCCCTCTTCACGATTCAAGCGACGTAACAGTGGTTGCAGGCGGGCCAGTGGGTGTTCACGCGGGATGTTCATCGCATCCACGCAGGTGGCCGATTGCGCGCCGAGCCAACGCTGCGGATCAGCAAGCGTTGCCAACAGATACAACGCTTGGCGATGCCATTCCCAGACGTCGAGGTCCGCCGTCATCGCCGGTAACAACAAACCTTGCTCAGCAAGTTGGACCTGCAGGTGTACACCACCCAGCATCGCGCCCTGCTTGCCCGGCGCAAATGCCTCATCCAGCCGCGTTAACGCAAGCACATCGTAGGGCCGCAAACGGCGCATCCACAGCAGAGCAAGTTCGCGGGGCTCACCTTTTTGCAGTTCGGGTGCGAGTAGCGGCTGCGCGGCTTGACTGTCGAGAAAGGCCTTCAGGGCCAATGGAATCGGCGCATGGGTCAACCAGCAGAGCTGCTGTTCAGCCTGATATTTGAACCCTTGCAGCACCAACTCATCGAGCACATCAGACGCTTGCGGCGCATCCATCACACGCTGCAACAGCGGCACGTCGCCCCGGTGCAGCGCCCAGGCATGTTGATACAGCGTTTGCAGCTGCGGATCTTCACCTTCGATCATCAGCCACGCGAGCAAAGGCAATTCGTCGCCATTGATGCGCCACTCGACAAAAGCGTCGGCAATGCCCACCAGATCGAGTTGCCGGGCGTTGAACCAGCGGGCGAGGGTTTCCGGACGTTGTGATGGACTGCCGTATTCCTGAGAGACATCATTGAGGTCATCGGACCAGGCCCGGAAATTTTCCAGACGATCGAAAGCTTGAATCAACAAAGGCAGACGCAGTGGTTGATGACGGGCACACAATTCCAGCAACCAGGTCGCGGCCTTCGGATGCTGGTGTTCCAGCCACAGTCGCACCCAGGCTTGCAGTGCCAGCTCTTCAAGTCCCAAGGCGCTGCGCTGGCACGCCAGCAGATACAGCCAGTCAACGTCGTCAGGGGCCAGACGATGCTGCTCGGAGACCAGCTCGAGAAAGGACTTGCTGGCAATTGAGGCCTGAGTGAACTGCACGGCCAACCGTTGTAGCAGCGCATCATCGGCGGGCAGTGGCACGCAGGTATGAAGACTGGCGAAGTACTGGAAATCAGCCAGCGGTTCATTGCGATGCAGGTAATCGAGCGTGCGAACGTACCAGAGCGACTCCAGTTGCGCGGCCACCGGCCAATGTGTCATCAGCGACGTGTCGAACGGGTCTGGCACGGCGATTCGCTGAAGAAATTCATCGACTTGCCGGGCATGCTCGAACGCCAGATCGAGCATGCGGTTCGCCCAGCCCATTCGCTGCGCCAGCAACCGGACGCAGGTATGGGAAACCGGTCCGGCGTCGAGCAACTGCCTTAACAGCGCCCAACACACCTCATCCAGTGTTTCCAGCGACTGCTGATCCAGTTCCAGATTGAAAGCGTGCCATGCATCTGGATTGAAGCGTCGCGTCGAGTCGAGCAACAGCGCTTCGAAATGAGCCAGTAGCTGATCAGCGGCGCTTGCCCCGGCATCTGTCTCTTCGAGGTCCTCTTCGCGAGCGTAGCGCAGCGCCACTTCATAGGCTTCACGCAGCGCCTGGAAGCCTTGCGGATCGGTCTCGGGGTGATGCTGCGGCAAACGCGCACGATAGGCGCTGCGAATGGCGTCATTGTCTTGGGTGGGCTCGATGCCCAAGCGAATCCAGCAGCTCATGACCAGTCGAACTCCCCTAACGTGTCGGGACGCTCCGGCAGGTGCAGAGCCATGTCCCATGGCAGCTCGGAGAAGAACACTTTGGCGTCCCGGTCAATTTTTCGGGTGATGACCGTATTTCCCACGTAAGCGCCTTGGCGGTCATATTCGTGGGCCAGTTGTTCATCGCTGTTGCCCAGGCAACTCCAGAACGCCTTGCCGATAACGAAAGCGTTGAGGTAAGTGGTCCAGTCGTCGTAGTAATACCGCGCGCGCGCCGCCATGCGGCCGTGCAGCCAGAGGCTTTCAGTCAGATCGATCCAGCCGTGAAGCACCGCGGCGCGCAATAGAAAGCCCATGCGTCCTATGTCCCAGGCACGAATACCGCCGGGGCCACATTCACCAAAGGTGCGACTGGCCAGCTCATGAAAAGCTCGCTGACGGGTATCGAGCGTCTCGACCAGCGCTTGCCATTCGGACGGCAGGCAGCGCTCCCATTGTCGGTAGGCCTCGTTCAACTGCTTGGCGTGGCCGTTATCGGCAGTGCGCAGCATCTCCAGCAGTTGCGGCCGCGTGGTGATACCCCAGCCGTCCTCGACATCGACATGCTGGAGATCGAAGCAATACGTAGGGGCGGTGTAATCGGCATCGGGGTTAAGCGCGACCAAAGGTGCAGAAAGCGCATACAGCCAGCGCTGTTCTATCTCGTCCATGAAAAAGGCTCCGGGGCCAGCAGAAATAAGAGAGGGCTGGCCGTGCTGGCGCGGATTGTAAAGAGCCGTGATTGGGCGGGCAAACTGAGCGGCGTATTTTACAGCACATATGAAAAGGCCCCGACAGATCGGGGCCTCTGTTTTAGCGCTCTACAGCCAGTTGGAGTGGCGCTTTTTTCATACATGACTCAATGTTGCAAAGCCGGCTTCTGCGCCCCGTTGATCGGGATGCGTTTGGCTTTTGCCTCTTCCGGCACCACACGCAGCAGGTCGATGCTGAGCAAGCCGTTGCGCAAATCAGCGGCTTTGATCTCAATGTGATCGGCCAAGCGGAATGACAGTTTGAACGCGCGCTGGGCGATGCCTTGATGCAGGAACGTCACGCCTTCGCTGGTGTCGCGCTTGCCGCCACTGACGGTCAGTACACCCTTCTCCACTTGCAGGTCCAGGTCTTCTTCCTGGAAACCGGCTGCCGCCACAACGATGCGGTATTGATCGTCACCGTGTTTTTCGACGTTGTAAGGTGGGTAGGTGCTGCCTGGTTCGTTGCGCAGGGCGGTTTCGAACAGGTCGTTGAAACGGTCGAAACCTACCGAGGAACGGAACAGGGGTGCGAGGGAAAATGCAGTACTCATGGTTCAAATCTCCTGAAAACAATCAGCAAGTTTTTTTATCTCCGCGACCCGAATTCGGCATCGCGTATCCCTTAGATAGGGACCGCTGATTGCATTTCAAGAGACTTTTTTCAGATTTTTTTCAGGCTGCTTCAGCCACCTGCAAACCCAGCAACCGCGAAACCTGATCCAGCTCGGTCTCCCTGCGCAGCACGGTAAACAGCTCCACCGCTTGCGGGTAATTTCGGGTCAGCATCGCCAGCCACTGCTTCAAGCGGCCCGGCGATTGGCGCGCCGTCATTTGTGCCTTGGCTTGCAGCCAGAAGTCCTGAATCAGCGGCAGCAGCTCGGTCCAGGTCATCTCGACGACTTCCTCGCCAGCCCTTGCCGCCGCGATTTGTCGCGCCAGATCCGGGCGCGAGACCAGGCCGCGACCGAGCATGATGTCTTCCACGCCGCTGATTTCGCGGCAGCGACGCCAGTCTTCGACGCTCCAGATGTCGCCATTGGCGAATACCGGGACCTTGACCACCTCCTGCACGCGCGGAATCCATTCCCAGTGCGCTGGCGGCTTGTAGCCATCGGTCTTGGTGCGTGCATGGACCACGATGTGCGCCGCGCCACCTTCGGCCAAGGCCGTGGCGCAGACCAGCGCGCCGTCCGGGCTGTCGAAGCCCAGGCGCATCTTGGCGGTGACCGGGATATGCGCAGGCACAGCGCGACGGACATGTTCGACGATTTCGTTGAGCAGTTCAGGCTCTTTAAGCAGGACGGCGCCGCCGCGCGACTTGTTGACGGTCTTGGCCGGGCAACCGAAGTTCAGGTCGATGACCTCGGAGCCCAGTTCGCAGGCCAGCGCGGCGTTTTCCGCCAGGCACACCGGATCGGAACCCAGCAGTTGCACGCGCAGTGGCACGCCCGAGGCGGTGCGGGCGCCGGTCAGCAGTTCAGGGCCGAACTTGTGATAATAGGCAGGCGTGAGCAACTGGTCGTTGATCCGGATGAACTCGGTAACGCACCAATCGATACCGCCGACGCGGGTAAGCACGTCCCGCAGGATGTTGTCGACCAACCCCTCCATGGGTGCCAAGGCAATTTGCATGAAAAACACACTCAACGAAAAACGTGCGGCAGTTTACTGGATTATTGATCTGAAGACTTGCGCATGCTTTTGTGGCGAGGGAGCTTGCTCCCGCTAGGTCGCGCAACGACCCTCTCCCGCCAAAAAAACAGGCCTGCTGCGCCGTCCAGCGGGAGCAAGCTCCCTCGCCACAGGATGGTGTCAAACCGGGAGTTGCAACGCCGGGCCATAGCCTTCGATGAACTCCGTCGGCATGCGCTTGGGCTTGCCGGTGGACAGTTCGATACAGACAAAGGTGGTCTGCGCTCGCAGCAGCGTGGTGTTGTCGCTGGGACGGATCAGCTGAAAATGCCGGGTCATCTTCAAACGCTGGTCCCAATCGACGATCCAGGTCGCCAGTTGCAACTCATCGCCTTCGTAAGCCGCCGCCAGATAGTCGATCTCGTGCCGCACCACCGCCATCGCCCGATCCAGCCGCCGGTACTCGACCAGGTCCAGACCCAGGCGCTGAGAGTGGCGCCAGGCACAACGCTCAAGCCAGGTGACGTACACCGCGTTGTTCGCGTGACCCAGGCCGTCGATGTCCTCGGCACCCACTTCCAGATCAATGATAAATGGCGTTGCCCGATCCCAGCCCATGCCCCACTCCCGGTCAGATAATTTCAACCGAGGCAGTGTAACGGATGCTCAGGCCGATTGCCGTGCCCGAAGGCTGCGGCCGGCCAGCAGTGATAGCACGCCATCAATGACCCTTGGGTCTGCCAGCACTCGCTGATGACCGCCCTCTTCCAGGCGCAGCAGGCAGCTGTCGAACCAGGCCTCATGGATCAGTTGTGATTCCTTGACCGAGACAAAGGTGTCGTCTTCGGCATGGACAATCAGGCCAGGCATGTCGAGTTGATAGTGTGCGACATCGAGGGTCGCGGCACGCATGCCGACATCTTGCTCGACCTGACGGATAAACGCGGAGCGCGCTCTGGGCGGCAATTTCACCCTTCGCGCAAAACCACGCAATACACCGAGAATGCGTGCCGGGGCGGCGATGGTCACCAGGGTTTCGGTGCGCAGGCCCAGTTGCACCGCGAGCATCGCGCTGGCGCCGCCCATGGAGTGACCGATGACCGCTTGCAGCGGCGGCAACTCGGCAGCCGCTTCGAGCATGGCGCGGGCGAACAGCACCAGATTGGCCTCGCTGCCGGGAGAGCGGCCGTGCGCCGGCCCGTCGAGCGCGACCACGGTGTACCCGCCTGCAACGAGCGCAGTGATCAAACTGGCGAACTGGGTTGGACGGCCTTCCCAACCGTGCATCAGCAGAACGGCCGGCCCCTGCCCCCAACGCAACGCCGAGAGGCCGAAGCGCAACGTGATCCGCTCGGCTTTCGCCAGCAGCGGCAATTCCCAATCCCGAGGGGGAAGCTCGCGGGGCGTCATGAACAACACACGCATTTTGCTGGCCACCAGTTTCGGTGCAAACCAGCCCAACGTACCGTTGACACCTCGTACCCAGCTCAACGCGTTCATCGCTCATCTCCCCAGGCTTACGCCTTCAGGTCACAGCACTGCCGACTTGGCAGCGCGCAGCAATCGATCGGATAACTCGCCCGGCCCCAGCGCCCGTGCCATTGCCAGGCCACCAATCATCAAGGCCATGTCGGCCAAGGCTTTGTCGGTGTCTTCAGGGCTGGCCGCCAGTTGCGCGACCATCAGTTCCACGTGCTCATTCAACGCTTGGCGAAACTCGTCCGGCAGGCGCCCCAACTCACCGATGGACGCCGGGATCGGGCAAGCGTGGTCGGTGGAATCACGGTGTTTACGCGACAGGTAGAACGCAGCGACCAGCGCGCGGCGCTCTTCGCCGGTCAATTCGGCATCCATGTCAGCGATCAAGCCCCGGCGCTGGCCAAGCAGTTGCTTGAACGCTTCGAGCATCAACGCGTCTTTGCTTTCGAAGTGTGCATAGAAGCCGCCGACCGTCAGGCCAGCCGCCCCCATGACTTCACCCACGCTCGGCTCAGCCGGGCCACGCTGAATCAGTGCGCTGCTGGCAGCCTTGAGGATGCGTTCGCGGGTTTGAGCTTTTTTATCGTTCATCGTTGCCTCCGAATATTACGAGTAGAATATTATTCTCATAATAATATTCCGCAAGTCAAGGGTGTGACCGCTGGTCTGAAGAACAGAGTTGGAGAAAAAGGAGAGTTGGCCAAACGCCAGACAAACAAAAGGGCCATTCAATAATTGAATGACCCTTATAAATCCCGCAGTGCGGGTAATCGTGGCGTCCCCTAGGGGACTCGAACCCCTGTTACCGCCGTGAAAGGGCGGTGTCCTAGGCCACTAGACGAAGGGGACACAAACCCTTCTATACAACTGATCAGTGCTGAGAGCTGATCGATTCAAGGCCGGTGTGGCCAGACCTTGAACGTGTAAAATTGGTGGAGCTAAACGGGATCGAACCGTTGACCTCTTGCATGCCATGCAAGCGCTCTCCCAGCTGAGCTATAGCCCCGATTTATCGCCTGGCGGCGGAGTAGCATCTTGCGACACTACTTCTGTAAAACTGGCGTCCCCTAGGGGACTCGAACCCCTGTTACCGCCGTGAAAGGGCGGTGTCCTAGGCCACTAGACGAAGGGGACGCAAACCCTTCTATACAACAGATCAACGCTGAGTGCTGATCGCTTCAAGGCCGGTGTGGCCAGACCTTGAAGTGTAAATTGGTGGAGCTAGACGGGATCGAACCGTCGACCTCTTGCATGCCATGCAAGCGCTCTCCCAGCTGAGCTATAGCCCCTCATCGCTGAGGACGGGGCGAATCTTAATGGCGCTTCGAAAGTCTGTCAAACTTATTTTGCAAATAAATTAAAATTTTTTGCCGACATAACAATCACTTACCGCCCTTCCCCCGTAAATTCGGGGGAAACCGCCAAAGAGCGAGATCAAAAGATCACAGCCTTTGGCAGCTCCTGCAGGGTCAAACTCGATCAGGCGATGTTGCCCAGGAGTTTTTCCCACTCCTTGTTTTCCTTCTTCGACACGCCACCCAGCAGGTCGATGGCCTGGCGCAGACGGAAGCGCGTCAGGTCCGGACCGAGGATTTCCATCGCATCAAGCACCGATACCGAGCTCGCCTGCCCGGTGATCGCGGCAAACATCAGCGGCATGGCGTCACGCAGCTTCAACTCCAGGGATTCGACCACGGCCTGGATGGTCGCGGTGATGCTGTCCTTCTCCCACTGACGCAGGCTTTCCAGCTTCCACAGGATCAACTGCATCAACTGACGCACCTGATCACCCGACAGCTTCTTCGATTCGAACAGCTTGGCATCCGGATTCACGCCACCGGCAAAGAAGAACCCGGCCAGCGGTGCAACCTGGCTGAACGTCTCGACCCGGCCCTGAACGTGAGGCGCGATCTTCATCATGTATTCAGGGTTCAGCGCCCAGGTCTGCAAGCGGCTGGCGAACTCTTCCACCGGCAGGTCACGCAGCCACTGGCCGTTGAGCCACGACAGTTTCTCAATGTCGAAAATCGGCCCGCCGAGGGACACGCGCTTGAGATCGAAGTGATCGACCATTTCCTGCAACGAGAACTTCTCGCGCTCGTCCGGCATCGACCAGCCCATGCGACCCAGGTAGTTGAGCATCGCTTCGGGCATGAAGCCCATGCGCTCGTAGAACGTCACCGACGTCGGGTTCTTGCGCTTGGACAGCTTGCTCTTGTCCGGGTTACGCAGCAGCGGCATGTAGCACAGCTCCGGTTGTTCCCAGCCGAAGTACTCGTACAGCAGGATCAGTTTCGGCGCCGATGGCAGCCACTCTTCGCCACGCAGCACGTGGGTGATGCCCATCAGATGGTCATCGACCACGTTGGCCAGGAAGTAGGTCGGCAGGCCGTCGGTCTTCATCAGTACTTGCATGTCCATGCGATCCCACGGGATCTCGACGTCGCCACGCAGCATGTCCGGCACCACGCACACGCCTTCGCTCGGCACCTTCATGCGGATCACGTGCGGTTCGCCAGCGGCCAGACGGGCAGCGACTTCTTCCTTGGACAGCAATAGCGCACGGCCGTCGTAACGCGGGGTTTCGCCGCGGGCCATTTGCTCGGCGCGCATCTGGTCCAGCTCTTCGGCGGTGCAGAAGCACGGGAAGGCATGGCCCATTTCGACCAGTTGCTGGCAGTACTTCTGATAAATCTCGCCACGCTCGCTCTGACGATAAGGACCGTGCGGGCCGCCGACATCCGGGCCTTCGCTCCAGTCGATACCCAACCAGCGCAGGGCGTCGAAAATCTGCTGTTCGGACTCGCGGGTCGAACGCAACTGGTCGGTGTCTTCGATCCGCAGGATGAACTCACCGCCATGCTGCTTGGCAAAGCAGTAGTTGAACAAAGCGATGTAAGCGGTACCTACGTGGGGGTCCCCGGTAGGCGATGGCGCGATGCGAGTGCGGACGGTGGTCATGGCAAGTCTCGAAATGAAGATAAAACAAAGGGCGAATGGTAACAGGCGTTGCCCGCCCGGCTCCAGTGAGCAGGGCATTTAAGCCAAGGTTGCGCCTACAACGCCTGTAAGCCTCGATGAATAGCGGATGCCATTTACCGTTCATCGGCTGTGTGCCAGATTCTGCTACTGATAATTTTTCTTACACTTTCTCAACTAAAGTTTGCCCCATGCCTGCCCAACTCAAGCGTCGCCTGTTCATCTTCCTTGTGATCGTCCTGCTGATTGCCGGGGGCTTTTTCGCCCACTGGTTTTTCAAGGGACGGTTTTATGAAAGCACCGACAACGCCTACGTGCAGGGCGAGATCACCCGTGTCTCCAGTCAACTGGGCGCGCGCATCGATCAGGTTTTGGTGCAGGACAACCAGCACGTCGAGAAGGGCCAGTTGCTGATCAAGCTCGAAGGCGACGACTTTCATCTCGCCGTGGAGCGCGCCAATGCCGCCCTCGCCACCCGCGAAGCCGAACGCCTGCAAGCCCAGAGCAAACTCACTCAGCAGGCCAGCCTGATCGCCGCCAGCGATGCGCAAGTCGCTTCCAGTCAGGCCAGCCTGAGCCGCTCGCAGATCGACTTGTCCCGCGCCGAAACCCTGCGCAAGCCCGGCTATATCTCGGAAGAACGGGTGACCACCCTCTCCGCCGACAATCACATCGCGCGCTCGCAAGTGACCAAGGCCCAGGCCGATGCGCAAAGTCAGCGCCAGCAGGTCAATGCCCTGAGCGCCGAGATCAAACGCCTCGACGCGATGATCGCCAACGCCAGAACCGACCTCGCCCAAGCCGAACTGAACCTGACCCGCAGCGAAATCCACGCGCCCATCAGCGGCCTGATCGGCCAACGCGCCGCTCGCAACGGCCAGTACGTGCAGGCTGGCGCCTATCTGTTGTCGATCGTCCCGGACCAGGACATCTGGATTCAGGCTAACTTCAAGGAAACCCAGATCGGCCACATGCAACCCGGCCAAAAAGCCGAGGTGACTTTTGACGCCTATGGCGACACGCCCATCGAAGCCCGGGTCGACAGTCTGTTCGCGGCGTCCGGCGCGCAGTTCAGCCTGCTGCCCCCGGACAATGCCACGGGCAACTTCACCAAGGTCGTGCAACGGATTCCGGTCAAGCTGACCATCGCGGCGGACAACCCCTTGCATGGCAAGATCCGCCCCGGCATGTCCGTCACCGTTACCGTGAACATCAAAGACGCCCCTGGCGATGGCCGGTGATCAACTGATCCGCCCGGTCGGCGAACCGACCCGGCGCGACTGGATTGCGGTGATGAGTGTGATGCTCGGCGCCTTCATGGCAGTGCTCGACATCCAGATCACCAACTCTTCACTCAAGGACATCCAGGGCGCGCTGTCGGCGACCCTGGAAGAAGGCTCGTGGATTTCCACTTCGTACCTGGTAGCGGAAATCATCATGATTCCGCTGACCGCGTGGCTGGTGCAGCTACTGTCAGCACGCCGGCTGGCGGTGTGGGTATCGCTGGGGTTTCTCGCCTCGTCCCTGCTCTGCTCCATGGCCTGGAGCCTGGAAAGCATGATCGTGTTCCGCGCCATGCAGGGCTTTACCGGTGGCGCGCTGATCCCGCTGGCGTTCACCCTGACGCTGATCAAACTGCCCGATCACCACCGCGCCAAAGGCATGGCCATGTTCGCCATGACCGCAACGTTCGCCCCGTCCATCGGCCCGACCATTGGCGGCTGGCTCACGGAAAACTGGGGCTGGCAGTACATCTTCTATATCAACATCCCGCCGGGCCTGATCATGATCGCCGGCCTGCTCTACGGCCTGGAGAAGAAGGAAGCACACTGGGAACTGCTCAAGAGCACCGACTACGCCGGGATTCTCACCATGGCCCTGGGCCTCGGCTGTTTGCAGGTGTTTCTTGAGGAAGGCCATCGCAAGGACTGGCTGGAATCGGACCTGATCGTGACCCTGGGCAGCATTGCGCTGATCAGTCTGATCACCTTTGTCATTGTGCAGGTTTCCAAACCCAATCCTCTGATCAACCTCGGCATCCTGCGCAATCGAAACTTCGGCTTATCAAGCATTGCCAGTCTGGGCATGGGGGTCGGGCTGTACGGTTCGATCTATCTGCTGCCGTTGTACCTGGCGCAGATCCAGAACTACAACGCGTTGCAGATCGGCGAAGTGATCATGTGGATGGGCGTGCCCCAACTGTTCCTGATTCCGCTGGTGCCGAAACTGATGAAAATTGTCTCGCCGAAGTGGCTGTGCACGCTGGGGTTCGGCCTGTTCGGGCTGGCGAGCTTTTCATCGGGGGTGCTGAACCCGGACTTTGCCGGACCGCAGTTCAATCAGATCCAGATCATCCGCGCACTGGGCCAGCCGCTGATCATGGTCACTATTTCGCTGATCGCCACCGCCTACATCCTGCCGCAGGACGCGGGCTCGGCATCGAGTCTGTTCAATATCCTGCGTAACCTGGGCGGCGCAATCGGCATCGCCCTCCTCGCCACCCTGCTGGACGCACGGACCAAGACCTACTTCGATTATTTGCGCGAGTCGATTGTGCCGGGCAATCCGCAAGTGGCCGAACGCATGGCATCGATGACGGACCGGTTTGGCAGCGACACGGCGGCGCTGGGCAAGATGAGCGAAATTGTGCATCAGCAGGCGTCGATCATGGCCTACAACGATGCGTTTCATTTTGTCGGGATTGCGCTGGGGATCAGCATGGTGGCGATTTTGCTGACCAAGGCGCTGCCGGCGGGGATCAAGGCTGGGGAGGCGCACTAGCAATTTATTGCAGCGCTCCTCCAGACGCCTTCGCGAGCAGGCTCGCTCCCACATTGGACCGCGTCAGTCCAGACAACTCGGTCAATGGCGGGAGCGAGCCTGCTCGCGAAGAGGCCGGCACATTCAGCCCAAGAATCAAACAGCCAACAACCGCTCCCGCAACTTGCCAATCTCGTCGCGCATCTGCGCCGCCGCTTCGAATTCCAGGTCGCGAGCGAGCTGGTACATCTTCTCTTCCAACTGACGAATGCGTTTGGTGATCTCGCTCGGTGAGCGCAGTTCGGCTTCGTACCTGGCGTTTTCCTCGGCGGCCTTGGCCATGCCTTTGCGCTTCTTGCTGCGCGAACCCGGCACGGTGGCGCCTTCCATGATGTCGGCGACATCCTTGAACACGCCTTTTGGCGTGATGCCGTTGGCCAGGTTGAACGCAATCTGCTTGTCGCGACGGCGTTCGGTCTCGCCAATCGCCCGCTCCATCGAGCCGGTAATCCGGTCGGCGTACAAAATCGCCCGACCATTGAGGTTACGCGCCGCCCGGCCAATGGTCTGGATCAGCGAGCGCTCGGAACGCAAAAAGCCTTCCTTGTCCGCATCAAGGATCGCCACCAGCGACACCTCGGGCATGTCCAGACCTTCACGCAACAGGTTGATCCCCACCAGCACGTCGAACGTGCCGAGGCGCAAGTCGCGAATGATCTCGACCCGCTCCACCGTGTCGATGTCCGAGTGCAGATAACGCACCCGCACGCCGTGGTCGGCCAGGTAATCAGTCAGGTCTTCGGACATACGCTTGGTCAGCGTGGTGACCAGCACCCGCTCTTCGAGAGCAACGCGCTTGCCGATTTCCGACAGCAAATCGTCAACCTGCGTCAGCGCCGGACGGATTTCGATTTGCGGGTCCACCAGACCGGTCGGGCGCACCAGTTGCTCGACCACGCGACCGGCGTGCTCGGCTTCGTAATTGCCCGGTGTGGCCGAGACAAAAATCGTCTGCGGACTGATGTTTTCGAACTCGTCGAAGCGCATCGGCCGGTTGTCCAGCGCCGATGGCAGGCGGAAACCGTATTCCACCAGCGTCTCTTTACGGGAGCGGTCGCCCTTATACATCGCGCCGACCTGCGGCACGCTGACGTGGGATTCGTCGATCACCAGCAAGGCATCGGCCGGCAGGTAGTCAAACAAGGTAGGCGGCGCCTGGCCGGATTCACGGCCCGACAAGTAGCGCGAGTAGTTTTCGATACCGTTGCAGTAACCCAGTTCGAGGATCATCTCCAGGTCGAAACGGGTGCGCTGCTCCAGTCGCTGCGCTTCCACCAGTTTGTTGTTGGAGCGCAGATAGTCCAGGCGTTCCTGCAACTCGGCCTTGATTCCGTCGATGGCACCGAGCAGGGTTTCTCGCGGCGTCACGTAGTGGCTTTTCGGGTAGAAGGTGAAGCGCGGCAGCTTGCGGATGACTTCGCCGGTCAGCGGGTCGAAGGCCGACAGGCTCTCGACTTCATCGTCGAACAACTCGATGCGGATCGCTTCGAGGTCGGATTCCGCCGGGTAGATGTCGATCACATCGCCGCGCACGCGGAAGGTGGCACGGGCGAAATCCATGTCGTTGCGGGTGTATTGCAGATCGGCGAGACGACGCAGCAACGCACGCTGGTCGAGCTTGTCGCCGCGATCCACATGCAACACCATTTTCAGATAGGTTTCCGGGCTGCCCAGACCGTAGATGCATGACACCGTGGTGACGATGATCGCGTCCTTGCGCTCCAGCAAGGCCTTGGTCGCCGAGAGCCGCATCTGTTCGATGTGATCGTTGATCGAGGCGTCCTTCTCGATGAAGGTGTCGGACGACGGCACATAGGCTTCGGGCTGGTAGTAGTCGTAGTAGGAAACGAAATACTCAACGGCATTGTTCGGAAAAAACGCCTTGAACTCGCCGTACAACTGCGCCGCCAGGGTCTTGTTCGGCGCCAGCACCAATGTCGGGCGCTGCACCTGGGCGATCACATTGGCAATGCTGAAGGTCTTGCCCGAACCGGTCACACCGAGCAACGTCTGGTGCGCCAGCCCGGCGTCGATGCCCTCGACCATCAGGCGGATGGCTTCCGGCTGGTCGCCGGCGGGCTCGAAGCGGGTAACTAGCTGGAATTCAGACATGAACTACCTCTGGGATCACTCTTGCCGGGCGAACCGACACGAACGAGAAAGACCGCAAACGACCGATGTCGCCCGAGGGAAAAAACTGGATTGTGCTCAATGTGGAGCCGATTGCCCGCGCTTTCAAGGCAAACGTCCTACATCCCTCGAAGTCTTTGACGACGGCATTCGACTAACGGTCGAAAAATAATCGGAAAAATCTGGGAAAAATCCCGAATCGTCTGTCGCCATCGATTGCAGATGGCCTCTATACTAGCTCCCCGTTTGTGCACCGCTCTAGTGCATTCGGCTGGAGCGCCACACGTCCCTCCACACTCCATTCAGAGCCGCCGCAAAAATGAGCCTGTTCTCCGCTGTCGAAATGGCACCACGCGATCCAATCCTGGGCCTCAACGAAGCATTCAACGCCGATACTCGAACCACCAAGGTCAACCTGGGGGTCGGTGTTTATTGCAACGAGGAGGGGCGAATTCCACTCCTGCGCGCCGTTGTCGAAGCCGAGACGATTCGCGTCGCTCAGCACGCGTCCCGTGGCTACCTGCCGATCGACGGCATCGCCGCCTACGATCAGGCCGTGCAAAAACTATTGTTTGGCAATGACTCGCCACTGATCGCCGCTGGCCGCGTCATCACCACACAAGCCGTTGGCGGTACGGGCGCGCTGAAAATCGGTGCCGACTTCCTCAAGCAACTGCTGCCGAACGCCGTCGTCGCCATCAGCGACCCGAGCTGGGAAAACCACCGCGCGCTGTTCGAAACCGCCGGTTTCCCGGTGCAGAACTATCGCTACTACGACGCCGCCACCCACGACGTCAACCGCGCCGGCCTGCTCGAAGACCTGAACGCGCTGCCGTCCGGTTCCATCGTCGTGCTGCACGCCTGCTGCCACAACCCGACCGGCGTGGACCTGAGCCCGGCGGACTGGAACGACGTGCTGCAAGTGGTCAAAGCCAAGGGCCACGTGCCGTTCCTCGACATGGCCTACCAGGGTTTTGGCGATGGCATCGACGAAGACGCCGCGGCTGTGCGCCTGTTCGCAGAATCGGGCCTGACGTTCTTTGTCTCCAGCTCGTTCTCCAAATCCTTCTCGCTGTACGGCGAGCGCGTTGGCGCCCTGTCGATCGTCAGCGAATCGAAAGAAGAAAGCGCGCGCGTGCTGTCGCAAGTCAAACGCGTGATCCGCACCAACTACTCCAACCCGCCGACCCACGGTGCAAGCATCGTCGCCGCCGTGCTGAACAGCCCGGAACTGCGCGCCCAGTGGGAAACCGAGCTGGCCGAAATGCGCCTGCGGATTCGCGGCATGCGCACGCAAATGGTCGATCTGCTGGCGAAAAACGCTCCGCAGCGCGATTTCAGCTTCGTTGGTCGTCAGCGTGGCATGTTCTCGTACTCCGGCCTGACGGTTGAGCAAGTCACCCGTCTGCGCAACGAGTTCGGCATCTACGCCCTGGACACCGGCCGCATCTGCGTGGCTGCGTTGAACCAGAGCAACATCGACGCGGTAACCAAGGCCATCGTTGCGGTGATCTGAGTCACTGTGTGATACGAAAAACGGGAAGCCATAGGGCTTCCCGTTTTTATTTGTGCTGGAAAAGCCTGCGCAACCTCTAGACTGCACACCAATCAAACGGTGGGAGCGGGCTTGCTCGCGAAAGCGGTGTGCCAGACGGCATTGATGTCACTGCCCGGATGCTTTCACGAGCAAGCCCGCCCCCACAGGTTTTTGTGTACACCTTGAGACTGCGAGAACCCACATGAAAAACGATGACCTACGCGCCGATCCCAACGATCTGGACCACTTCGTCCCGCGCACCCCGGCCAAACGTGGCAACAGCCTGGTGCTGCAGATAGCGGCAGGCGTGTTTCTCGGCGGCCTCGCCTTGTGGCTGGTGCAACTGGCTGCCACCTCGTTGTATGCCAAGCTGATGCTCGGCACTTTCACGTTCGGCGGTTAGGCCAGTTCGGATGCACGTTGACTGGCTGCATCGTCATAGGCGACGTACAGCGATTCGGCAACCTGGCTCTTGATCGCCTTGGCGCTTTCCAGGCCCAGAACAAAACCCTCGGCCTTGCCACCGGCGCGATTCAGATCGTCGGCGGTGCTGGCCTGGGTAATGGCGTCGAACAGTTTCTCGGCGTGAGGACCTACGCCTTTTGGCAGGCTGATCTGGGCGATGCTCATGCGAACACCCCGCTGTTTTGCAGTGTAGAAACTGGGTGATTCATGGCACATACCTTTTCGGCGAATGGCCGGTAGCGCGTGAAACCACTTCCGGGCCGCCATGGTAGACCCCTGAGGCACTTCTGGTAACCGCCAATGCGTGTTAAACCAATGCCCGACGTGGCAAATCCATGAAATTGCCAATTGATGCTTGACTTCTCTTTTCGAATCAGTAACATACACGCCATTCCGCGATAGCTCAGTTGGTAGAGCAAGTGACTGTTAATCACTGGGTCCCTGGTTCGAGTCCAGGTCGTGGAGCCAGACAGCAATATTGAAAAAGCCCCTGAATCGAAAGATCCAGGGGCTTTTTTGTGGGCCTTGGAAAGTCAAAAGATCGCAGGCTGCGATCTTTTGATTCAACCGCCTTTTAGCCCTCAGACATGCTCACTGCTTTTCACCTGCACCGCCCGCGGCTCGGCCGCCCCATGCGCCGCCTCGACCACCGGGATCTCGTTCCCGTCGCAGTCATGCAGTTTACCGTCGCTGAAATAATCCCCTTCACGCAACGCCGCCAGATCCTGATAGCGCAGCACGCGTTCAGCGGCAGCGGCAAACACCGACTGCTGATCCGAGTTGCCGGCAGTGAAGTGGTTGAAGGTCAGGTTCAGCAAAATAGCCATGATTGCCGAGGAACTGATGCCCGAATGGAAGATGGTCGCGAACCAGCTCGGGAAGTGATCATAGAAGTTCGGCGCGGCGATGGGGATCATGCCGAAGCCTATGGAGGTGGCGACGATGATCAGGTTGACGTTATTGCGGTAGTCGACCTTGGACAGCGTACGAATGCCGCTGGCCGCTACGGTGCCGAACAACACAATGCCCGCACCACCGAGGACCGACGTTGGCACGGCGGCAATCACCCGGCCCATGAACGGCAGCAGGCCGAGGATCACCAGAAACACACCACCGGTTGCCACCACAAAGCGGCTCTTGATCCCGGTGACCGCCACCAGACCGACGTTCTGGGCAAAGGCACTCTGGGTAAAGGAACCAAAGATCGGCGCGATCATGCTCGACAGCATGTCTGCACGCAGGCCGTTGCCCAGACGCTTTGAGTCGACCTTGGTGCCGATGATTTCACCGACGGCGAGAATATCGGCCGAGGTTTCCACCAGCGTCACCATGACCACGATGCACATCGACAGGATCGCGGCGAAATGGAAGATCGGCATGCCGAAGTGAAACGGCGTCGGGAAGCCAAACATCGGCCCTTGGGTGACAGACGAGAAGTCCGCCATGCCGAGGAACACGGCGATGACAGTGCCGATGACCATGGCCAGCAGGATCGACAGGCGAGAGATGGTTGCGCTGCCAACCTTGCTCAGCAACAACACCAGCACCAGGGTCAGCGCCGCCAGACCGATATTCGCCATGCTGCCAAAGTCCGGGGCATGACTGTTGCCACCCATGGCCCAACGGGCGGCCACCGGCATCAGCGTCAGGCCAATGGTGGTGATGACAATGCCGGTGACCAGCGGCGGGAAAAATTTGGTGATGCGCGAGAACACTGGCGTGATCAGCAAACCGATCAGTGACGCCGCAATCACCGCGCCGAGAATCGACTGGAAGCCGCCCTCCCCGCCACTGGTGACAATCGCCACCATGGTCGCGACACCGGAAAACGATACACCCTGAACCAGCGGCAACTGACAGCCGAAAAACGGCAGGCCCAGCGTTTGCAACAACGTCGCCAAACCACCTGCAAACAATGAAGCAGCAATCAACAAACCGATATCTGCCGGCGACAACCCGGCCGCCTGGCCGATGATCAAGGGCACCGCGACGATGCCGCCGTACATGGTCAGAACATGTTGCAGGCCATAAGCCATATTCGCGCCGACCCCGAGGTTTTCATCCTCAGGCCGTGGGTGTGAAACATGGGGCGTTTTCATGGTTGGGGGGTTCCCTGGTTTTTGTTATGCGCACACTGTATTCAAGACTCGGTACAAATGTCTATAGAGTTGTATACAACTCACCGGTCATATTCTGGACACATATCCATTCCGGCCGATGGCGTGCGCCTGCTGCCGCACTAAAAACCTTGCAATACATGCGCCGAGTGCCTTGCCCCTACCCCGCTAGTCTTTTGTTTTCCAGGCGACCATCGGTACGGTCGTTCTCTTTTTTATACATATAAAGTATGCATAATGAAGCCATTCGAAATTCAGTACGACAAGGCAAAGAATGCGGCCAACAAACTCAAGCACCGGGGTATCAGCCTGGCCGACACGGAACCGGTGTTTGACGACGAGCAGGCGTTGCGGCTGCACGACA
Organism: Pseudomonas fungipugnans; assembly: GCF_029955235.1. Classification (NCBI taxonomy): domain Bacteria; kingdom Pseudomonadati; phylum Pseudomonadota; class Gammaproteobacteria; order Pseudomonadales; family Pseudomonadaceae; genus Pseudomonas; species Pseudomonas fungipugnans. Next base: position 2,435,756 of record NZ_JARBWL010000002.1, on the reverse strand, counting down.
ACGACCATGACGAGCAGCGGTGGATCATCATGGGGCGCGATGCCAAAGATCGCTTGCTGGTGGTGGCCTACACCTGGCGTGATCCGAATTTCGTTCGAATTATTTCCGCGCGTCTCGCCACAAAAAACGAGCGTCGCCAGTATCTGGAGATTTAACCGATGAAAGACGAATATGACTTCACCAACGCCGAGCGTGGGGCAGTGGCTGCAGGCAAAGGTAAAACCCGCATCACCATCATGCTCGATGATGCCGTGATCGAAGCCGCACGCGACCTCGCCGAGAATGAGGGATTTGGTTATCAGACCGTGATCAACAACACCCTGCGGCAGGTCCTGCTGGCAAAGAAGGGCAAAGCGACGGCCAGCGGACACGGCCAGTTGAAAAAAGGCCTGTCCGCCAGCGAGCTGAAAAACCTGGAAAAGAAACTGTCAGAGCTGGCCAGTGATATCCATCGAATGATGGAGCCCGATGCCCGACCCTAGGCCGTCAAGGTGCGGCAGTACTGATCAACGCTGCGAGCGTGCGCCTCAAACCGGCATGCACGGGCACCTGAATGGCGAACTCACTGTGCAGCAACGCCAGCAGTTCATCCACATCAACGACCTCGCGCCGCTCGCTCTCCTGACCCAGGTGATGAATCGCAAAGCTGCCGTTATTCAAGGTGCGGCGCACGCCCTGCCCGGTGCGCGCCACCATCAAACGCTGGAGAAACGGCGATTCGGGGTGTGTCGAGACATACCAGTTGCCAAGGGCGAAATCGATGTCTTCCTGGCGCTGCAAATCGAAGATGTACATCGCTCGCCATTCACCGCCGACGTTGGCCCGCAAGGTGTAGCCATCTTCGTGTTGCTCGATGCGATACGGTTCATGAGGCGTGAGCTGCTCGGCCGTCGTATCGAGCAGCAGCGGCGCGGTGGGCACCATGCCGCCGAAGCCGACGTCGGTGATATAGCGCACACCGTCCAGCGTCACCAGGCTCAAGCGGTGCGTGCGGGCGGTCCACGCACCTTCAGGTTGCCCCAGCACCACACGACCGCTGATGGCCCGAGCATCGAACCCCAACGCTTGAAGCAGCGCCAGAAACATCGCATTGAGTTCATAGCAGTAGCCGCCCCGCCCCTCGTGCAGGATTTTGCGCTCTACCGAAGGCAAGTCGATGAACACGGGCTCACCCGATAACGTGGTCAGGTTTTCGAACGCGAATGCCCCGGTATGGTGCAGTTGAAGGTGTTGCAGGGTCGCCAAAGTGGGCGCTGGGGGCGTGTCGAACCCAAGACGCTGGAGATAGATCGCGGTATTCGTCAGACGTGGTTCACTCATCGCTCGGTCCTTATGCACGGGCTCGCGGATCAATCCGCTAATGGCCGCCATGTATAAGGGATAACGCGCGTTGACCGACAATTGATTTAGCCAATCGACGCCCCAAAAAAATCAACGCCGCTTGCGTGAGCCCAGGCGAATCCAGGTGGGTGCGTGATCGCTGGCATGGGGCTCGTTACGCACCCAGGCATCGACGCCGGCCTCATGCAGATAAGGACTCAGCGCCGGATTGAGCAGCAGATGATCGATGCGCAACCCGGAGTTTTTCTGCCAATGCTGACGGAAGTAATCCCAGAACGTGTAGAGCCGGTCTTGCGGGTAAAGGTGTCGCAGCGAATCGGTCCAGCCCTGATCCAGAAGCCGCTGATAGCACTCGCGACTCTCGGGTTGCAGCAGCGCATCCTTGAGCCAGGATCGCGGGTTGTAGATGTCCAGGTCAGTCGGCACCACATTGAAATCCCCTGCCAGCACCACAGGGTGTTCACTGCTCTGGAGCGCCTGTGCGTAGCTGATCAGCCGCTCGAACCATGCCAGTTTGTAATCGAACTTCGGCCCTGGCTGCGGGTTGCCGTTGGGCAGGTACAGACATCCCACCAGCACCCCGTGGACTGCCGCTTCCAGATAGCGACTCTGGGTATCGGAGTCGTCACCGGGCAAGCCGCGCCGACTCTCCAGCGGTTGCGCATCCCGGGCCAGAATCGCCACGCCATTCCACGATGCCTGGCCTTGCCAGAGCGCGCCGTAGCCAGCAGCCTCCAGTTCGCCGGCCGGAAAGGCGCTGTCCGCTGACTTGAGTTCCTGCAGGCAGACGATGTCCGGTTTTTCCCGCGCCAGCCAGGCCAGCAGGTTCGGCAACCGGGCACGCATGCCGTTGACATTGAAGGTCGCGATTCGCAGATTTTTCATCGAGCCGACTCCGGATAGCGAGGGACTTGATATGTGACTGCCGCGCGCGCAGAGGGTTGCGTCAGGTGCGGCAACACCTGGAAAGCAAACTGGCGCAATACGCGCCCGCGTTGACGAATTCGCCTACCTGCCAGGAATTCGGCCGCAATGCCCGTGAATACCGGGTGTTCAATAAAACGCTGGCAGCCGGCCGCGCACACTGATTACCTACCGCTCGTCATCTAAACGGCACCAAGCCGCCCCCATGTCCCACCAACATCATGTAACCACTCATCTTTGGAGACTCAACATGATGAATACCAGAATTGCCGCGCTATTGCTGGCCGGCCTGTTGTCTGCCACATCTGCGGCGTCTTTCGCGGCCGGTGGCGGCAGTGGCAGTGGCAGCGGTGGAAGTGGCAGCGGCAGCGGAAACGGAGGCGCCCAGACCGGCCAGACTGGCCCCAACGGCGGCTCGACCATGGCCCCCGATAACACCAACACTCCCAGCACACCGACTGGCGGCCCCGCGTCAGACAACGACAGCCCCGGCACGGGGGTCAATGGTGGCAGCACCGGCTCCGGGGCCGGCACCACTGGTGGATCCGGTACACCGATCGGCACAGGCCCTTCGGGCGGTTGACCCTCTCGCATCGGGCCATGACACAAGTCTTGGCCTGATCGCCTGCCGTATTACCGGTCCGAACGCATCAAGGCCTCGACACCACCTTCCAGCGAGAGCACAGCCGAACGGTTTCGCCCCGAATGTTTGGCCTGATACAGCGCTGCGTCGGCGCGCTGAATGAACACTTCGATGTCGTCACGACCCGTGGGTACAAACGAATAGCAACCAAGGCTGACCGTGACATAACCGGTCGGTGAACCGCTGTGGGTGATGTTCTTGTCCATGACAGCGCGCCGGACCTGCTCGGCAATCGCCAGCGCGCCATGAATATCCGTGTCGGGCAGCAGCACCGCAAACTCCTCGCCGCCATAGCGAACCGCCAGATCGGACTTGCGATGACAGCAACTTTTCAACGCTTTCGCGACTTCGGCCAGGCAGTGATCCCCTGCCACATGGCCATACGTATCGTTGTAACGCTTGAAAAAATCAATGTCGAGCATCACCAGACTCAGCGGGCTGGACTGCCTGGCACCCCGCCCGAACTCGATTTCCAGTGCCCGCTCGAACAGCCGCCGGTTCGCCAGTCCGGTCAGGCTGTCGTGCGTCGCGATCAGTTCCAGGGCCTCCTGGGCCTTGCGCAAATCGGCCTCGATCCGCTCGCCATCGCGCACCTGATGAATGAACACCCAGCCAAACAACCCCACCCCGAGTACCACCATGGCCACGATCACACTGGATTGAAACGCCGTCGCGTACCAGCTCTTGAGAATCGCATCCCTGGACGACGCCGCCGAGACCACCAGCGGATAGGCGTCGAGTTGCCGATAGCCATACAAACGCACGGTGCCGTCGACTACCGAGCCGATCATCGCGTTGCCGGAGCGTGCACTCGGCAGGTGCTTCTGGAAAATCGTTCCTTGAGCCAGCGACGTGCCGATCTGTGATTCAACGAACGGCCGCCGCGCCAGCAAAGTGCCGTCGGTCAAAGCCAGAAACATTGAGCCATTGCCATCGATGCTGAAGCTTTTGAAGAACTGATCGAAGTACGACATCTTGATACCGGCCATCAAGACGCCCTGGAAATTGCCGTTCTTGTCATTGACCCGCTTGGACACCGGAATGATCCAGTCACCATTTTCCCGACTACGAATCGCCGGGCCGATATGCGCTAAGGACGATACGTTTTGCTGGTGAAACTTGAAGTACTCGCGATCCGACACACCCAAACCACGGGGCAGGTCCGAGTAAGACGTAATGACCCACTGCCCCTGCTTGTCGAACAGAAAAATCCCGTGCAATTGATCCAGCGTCAGCACCCGTCGGGCAAAGGTTTTTTGCAGGCGCGCCAGTTGGGTCGGGCCAAATCCTTCGACCTGGATCCAGTCCGCCAGGCTCGTCAGCACCAGATCGGCCTTCATGAAGGTGTCTTCAGCCTGCTGGGCCATCGCCCGGGTCAGGTTTGACGACGCCGCTTCAGCCAGCTCCAGATCATGACGGCGCGACTGCTCCAGTTGCAGGTACAACAAACCACAGAGGCACAGGCACACCGTCGCGATAAACAGCACCGCTGCCTTGAGCAGTGGCAAGCGTTTCAAAGCGCCACCGGGGGCGTGCAACGGGTCGTAAATGGGGATAGGCAAAGGCGCGTCCTGGAGGGTCAGTCGTGGGCGAAAACCCAAAACCCTTATTTTTGTGAGCCTAGGGGGCGTTCTCAATTAGTTTTCACGCCGCGAAACTAATTGAGAACGCCCCCAAGTCTACGGGCAAGTTCATGACTAAAGGGAAAAGCCTCTCTGCTAGTCTCATCGACCTCAAGCCTTGTACAACCGGTTTACCCATGGAGGAAACACATGCGTACTCAGCATCATCAACCCCCTGTCGACACCGTGGTATTTGATCTCGGCAATGTACTTATCCGCTGGAACCCCAGAAACCTTTACCGAAAATTGTTTGGCGCCGACGTAAGGGCCATGGAAACGTTCCTCAGTGAGGTGTGTAACAGCGCCTGGAACGAAGAGCAGGACCGGGGTCGGACGTGGCAGGCCGGGGTTGCAGAAGCCATTGCCCGCCACCCGGCTCAGGAGACCTTTATCCGCGCCTATCAGGAGCGTTGGGAAGAAACGCTCGACGGTGCCATCGAGGAAACCGTGGAGATTCTCGACGAACTGCACGGCAAGGGTGTCCGGCTGCTGGCACTGACCAACTGGTCCGCCGAAACGTTCCCGATTGCGCTTGAGCGGTTCGAGTTCCTGCAACGGTTCGAAGGGATTGTGGTATCGGGTGTCGAGGGGCTGATCAAGCCTTCACCGGAAATCTTCCAGTTGCTTCAGTCACGCTACGACGTGGACAGCCGTCGGGCGGTGTTCATCGATGACCATTTACCGAACATCGAAGGAGCACGGCGGATGGGCTTTCATGCCATTCAGTTTTTCAATGCGGGGCAATTACGCGAGGATCTGTCGAAATTCGGCTTGATCGATGCCAGTGATGTAACCGTCTGAACACCAAAGCCCCTTGTGGGATCGAGACTGCTCGCGATAACGGTCGCCCATTCAACCCCAGTGTTGAATGCAACTGCGCTATCGCGAGCATAACGTATGCGCCCCGAAATCAGCGCGAAGGCGGAACCCGGATATCACCCGTGCGACACTGGGTTTTCACGCCCTTGCCGCAAGCCCCGAACCCCAGGTCCTTGCCCATGCACACCCGCACCTCCGACAGTTCCGGGCCGCTGCAGATAATCGCAATCCCGTCAGCCGGAATACCGGGGTTAGCCTGGCGAAACATGTTGGCGATTTCCTGTGCCTCGAAGTAATACGAGTTGCTGAACGGCTGCAACTTCTGCGGAATGTTGACCGCACCGACGGCCTTGTCCGCTGCGTCCATATAACCCATCGCGCCAAGACCGCTGCAGGTGCCGTGTTTGGCCCATTCGTGGTCCAGCAGTTTCTGGGTCGGAAACAGCGTCAGGCCCTTGGCATTTTCCGCCGGGGACAGGGTTGTGATCGGCGGGCACGATTCCGGCCAGCCGCCACCGGCGTACTGCGGCCACAGACCGTGAAGCACAAAGCCGTAGCCCTTGGCGGAACACTGGGCATCGTCTTTGTGAGTGAGGCAGAACGTTGGCGACCAGGACAGCGTCAGCAGGTAGTAGTCGAATACGCCGGCCACCGATTCGGCCTGGGGTTTGGCGCTCTGGGATTGACGAGCCGTGCTCAGACCGATACTGCCGAATGTCAGCGCGATGAGCGCGACCACTGTGTAAAGCTTTTTCATAACCCACTCCTTGGGGATGATGGTGATGGCCCGTGATTGGCCAAGGGATGGTTTTGCCACGCTTGTGTTGCAAGCACATGACGCGAGACAAAACGTGCAGTACCTTGAAAGGGCTACGATCATTCTTACATCACGAGAAGGAACCGACATGAGTAAGGCAGACGAGCTCGCCGCTAAATTGAAACAGACCCGGCACATTGGCGCCGAGCAGGCGATCGACAGCTGGCCAGGACAGGTTTACGAACTGTATCACCGCATTGAAGCGTGGCTGCACCCGCTGACGGAGGCGGGGCTGACCCTCAAGCGCATTGCCACCCATGTCATTGAAAGCCACCCGGAAGGTGTGGCCTATGACTACGCCATCGATCAGTTGCAGATCGAAGGCAATCATCACAGCATCACCTTCGACCCGATAGCCCGCTTCACCAGCGATGGCCAGGGACGCATCGAGATCCGCCTCAAGGACAAGGAGATCCCACTACTACGCACCGTGAATGCACACGGCGAATCGCAATGGTGGCTGCAATCGATCGAGCAGTCGGGGCAACAACCGGATGCGGTGGCGCTGACAGAGGTGAATCTGCTGTCGGTGATTCAGGATGGGTTGGAGCTCTGATCCTATTCCCGGACCCGAATGGATCCATTGTGGGAGCGAGCCTGCTCGCGATAGCGGTGTGTCAGTCAACATTGATGTCGAAGCTGACGACCCCTTCGCGAGCAGGCTCGCTCCCACAGGTTATCGGTGTTGATCAGTTCACTGCGTGACCACAATCCGGCCAATCATCTGCGGATGCAGCACGCAAAAATACTCATATTCCCCCGGCGTATTGAATACATAGGAAAAGCTGTCATGGGTGTCCAGTGCCCCGGAGCGGAACACCTTGTGGGTTTCCGACACGGTGTGGGGGATCTGGTCATCATTGACCCACGTCACCTTGGTCCCCACCGCCACCGTCAGGTCCTTGGGGCCGAACATGAATTCCTTGATGTCGACGTTCACGTCCTGGGCCCACACCGGCACCGACAGCATCAAACAGCCAGTCATCATCAGCAGCCTGTTCATCTCAATGCCCTCCCCTAGACCAGCGTCGAATCAATCAGCGCCAATGGATGATCGCCCTGTGTCGCCTTCACGTCGGTAATTCCCAGGTAATTACGCAGTTGATCGGCAGCCACCGTCATGGGTCCCGGAGCGGGTGCCGCTCCCGGTGCAGGCTGCGGATACGCCGTACCGCGTGCGGTATGGAAAGTGATGTTGCCTTCGACCTTTTGAATGACCTGATGAATATGGCCATTGAGTACCGTCACCGAGCCGTACTTGCGCAACAGGGCGATGGCCTGATCGCCGTCCTCGGTGCCCCAGCCCCAAGGCTGATAAATCGTCCACAGCGGAATATGGGTAAACACCACCACCGGCGTGCTGGTTGCCACCGCACGCAGGTCATCGGCCAGCCATGCCAGTTGATCGGCGCCCAACGTGGCCTCGTGCCCGGCCTGAAAGTTGAAGACATTGACCAAAGCGATGAAGTGCACGCCATGGTCGTCGAAGCTGTACCAGCCATTGCCCTTGGTGCCCTTGCCGTAACGCTGCAAATAGAGCTGGCCGCCGCCCTCGTCGAGCGTGTCGTGTTCCCCCGGTATGTAGTGAATGGTCGACGGCAGGCCTTTGAGCAGTTGCGCAGCGGTGTCGAACTCTTCCGGTTTCGACAGGTGAGTGATGTCGCCGGTATGGAGAATCAGCGAAGGCGGTTTCGGCAGCGCGATGACCTTGTCGATGGCCACCTGCAAGGTCTTCACCGGGTCCGGGTTAGCCTCCTTGTTGAAGCCGATGTGCGAGTCGCTGATCTGCACGAAGTGGAAGCTGCTGGCCAGCGCCTTGGGATCAGACACCTTGCCGTCATCATCCAGCGCAAAAGCCCGGGGAATGCCGCCACTCAAGGCCCAGATAACCCCGGCGCCGGCCCATGCGGAGCACTTGAGCAACGTTCGGCGATCAGGATTCAACGGGCCATCGGTACGGCGTTGCTGTTGGGTGTGAATGTCCATCGGTGTGCCCTCGCTGGCGGACTACAGTGAAGTAGCTGACACGAGTACAACCGGACAGGACGCCGCTTTATTCCACAGCGAAAAAGAAGTTTTTTCCCGGGAATAAAACCCGACGGATCGCAGTTATACGGGTGACACGATGCGGAAATCACGATGAAGCGATTTGAGGAATTGTTTGCGCCCCACATGGACGCGGCCTACAACCTCGCACGTTGGCTGACCGGTAACGACAGCGCCGCCCGTGATGTCGTGCAGGAAAGCGCCCTGCGCGCCTTCAGATTTTTGCACCGTTTCACCGATGGCAACCCCAAGGCCTGGTTCCTGACCATCGTGCGTAACGAAAGCTACACCTGGCTCAAGGCTTCGGGCGGCCAGCATTGGGTCGCTATCGGCGATGAACTGGCCGAAGACGACATTGCCCTGAGCCACAGCCAGACCCCGGAACTGCTGGCCATCCACACCGAAGATGCCGCGCTGATCCAGCAAGCCCTGGCCGCCCTGCCCCCGGCGTTTCGCGAGGTGATTATTCTCAAGGAGCTGGAAGACATGCCCTACAAGGACATCGCCCTGGTGGTCGATATTCCCATCGGCACGGTGATGTCGCGACTGGCCCGCGCCCGGGCCATGCTCAAGCTGGAACTACTGAAGTTGCACCGCCATGAATGACCACGACTGCACCATTTGCCAGACGCTGATTCACGGCTATCTGGACCAGGAACTGGATTCGGCCCAGGCCAGAACCGTGACCGAGCACCTGGCCGGGTGTGCCGAGTGCGCGCGACTGCACGATGAGATCCGGCTAATGAAAACAGCCGTGAAGCGGCATGTGCTTTACTACCCGGCACCGGCATCGCTGATCCGTCACGCAACACCTCGCAGCAGCACTTTCGAGCGCGTGCGCCAATGGCTGGCACCGGCCTTTTCCGCAACGGCGCTGGCGCTGGCAGCGGTGCTGTATATCGCGACGCCATCCAGCGAACAGCCATTACTTGAAGAAGCCGTGTCGAGCCATGTGCGCTCGTTGATGGGCGAACATCTGAATGACGTGGTGTCGTCCGACCGCCACACCGTCAAACCCTGGTTCACTGGCAAACTCGACTTCGCCCCTCCGGTGTTCGACTACTCGGCGCAGGGCTTTCCATTGCTGGGCGGACGCCTGGATTATCTGCAACACCAGACCACCGCGGCACTGGCGTATGGGCGGGCCAAGCATGTGATCAACGTGTTTATCCTGCCCACCCCCGACGCGGACAAGGCCCGGCAGAGTCAGTCGATACGCGGGTTCAACGTGGTGTACTGGCAGGAAAATCACATGCGGTTCGTGCTGGTCTCCGATCTGGAGAAAGGTGAGTTGGAGGCGTTTAGTCAATTGCTCAACAAAGGTTCCCCACAGGAGCTGCCGAACGCGGCGATCTTTTGATCTTGATCATCCGAGCGCGGCCCGAGCCTCCGACAGCGCCTACAGTGCCTTTGCCTGCAAATCCATCACCGGCACCGGCGAAGGCCGATTCAACGCCTTCAACACCGGATCGTCATACCCATACACATCCGGTTTAAATACCACCCGCCCGTCACTGCTCATGTCCACCGTCCAGTAGGCCAGCAACACCGGCACCTTCACCGGCAGCCGGATGTTCTCGGTTCGGCCATTGGCCAGCTGTCTTTGAATCCCGGCATTGCTCCAACGAACCGGATCGTTGAACAGCAACTCAACCAACTGCAATGGATTCTCCACCCGGATGCAGCCGGAACTGGTCGCCCGGTTATTCTTGGCAAACAAATCGCGGTGCGGCGTGTCGTGCAGGTAAATCGCGTAGTCGTTGGGGAAGCGAATCACCACCTGCCCCAGCGAATTCTCCGGCCCTGCGTCCTGACGCAAGGTAATGCCACGCGGGTTATTCCAGTCAATGGTCGACGGGTTCAGCGTCTTGCCTTCGCGATCCAGCGCGCGAATCCGATTGGCACTGAGGTAGCCCGGATTGCTCAAAATCTTCGGCAACATATCCTGCTTGAGAATCGTCGGCGGCACCGTCCAGGTCGGATTGAACGTGATGTAGGTGATCTCCGACTGGAAAATCGGCGTGCTGCGAAACGGCTTGCCGACCTGTACCCGAGAACGCCAGATCGGACTGCCGTCGCGGTACATCGCGACTTTGTACCCGGCAATGTCAACGATGACGAACGTGCCCTTGAGTTTGTACAGCAGCCAACGCGCCCGCTCCATGTTGACCCGCACCTGATCGATACGCGCCTGAACCGGCACGTTCAGCGCCGCCAGCGTCGTGGCACCGGCGACACCGTCTGCGCCCAGATACTGTTCGGTTTGATATTTCTTCACCGCAGCAATCAACGCGCCATCGTAGTCGGTGCGCTTGACCAGGCGCGGATCAAGATAACCACCGGCCGCCAAACGAGCGCGCAGTTGACCAATGGCCACGTTGTCCATGCCCGGCTTGAGCGACTGACTGTCCGCCACTCTCGGCCAACCGCCACGACCGCGCACCGCACGCAGGTGCGCCAACGCTGCGCGCAAGCCGCCATACACGGCCTCTTGCGGCGGTGCCTGGGCGAAAGCGCGTGCGACGTCGTGATCATCGAGGGCTGCAAAAAAGACATTCACGTCTTCACGGGGATCGACACCAGACGGATCGAAATTCCAGTGCATGTCCAGCCGCGACGGATCAACCTTGCCCCGGCGCAACTGCAACAGCGCGGTGATGTAAGTACGGGTGGCGGCAAGGTCGAAGCTTGCCCGTTGCGCCGGCGTCGGCTCGCTGGTCTGCATCGAAGTGTGAGCAGCGGCCAGGTCATTGATACGGAAGTCCGCAGGGTCCAGACCGTCGATCTGGGTGTCGCCAAGGCTTTTCAGGAGTTGGGCGACATCGTTGTCGTCAGCCCAGGCAGCGCGAAAGCCGCGATGCGCATAAAAGTCCAGCACTACCCGGCTGACATCCACGCGCTGATGGCGCGGCGAAGTGATCAGGGGTGGAAATGCAGAAACCAGCGGTTCAAGCACGCCATGGATGGCCTGAGCGACGTTATCGTCAGGTGCCGCTTCAACTACGCTGATGGCTGACGTTGTCGGCTCAATCGGCGAATTTTCCGCAAGCACTGTGCCGCTGATCAGAAAGCCCATAATAAAGACGTGGCTTATGACGAATAACCTTGATAGTTGCCCCATGGATAATCCTTAATTCCCGCATTCAAAAAGCTTGGCACCCTGCGCATTGCCAGGCTCGATCAATTCATGATGAGACAACTTTATGGCGCTACATCGCTTCGGCTTTCTCCTTGTCACCTTGCTGCTGAGTTCACTTTGCGTCCCTGCAGCCTACGCCGATTCACTTGAAGCCGCGCTGGTCAAAGCGGCCCCCAACGCCAACGCCGAGGTCATTTCACTGGCCGTCCGCGCCTCTCAATGCAGATTGGCCCAAGGCGCAGAACCTGTCCAACGCCTTGCCGTCATCGACTATTCCCTACCTTCGACCGAACAACGGCTCTGGGTGTTCGATTTAAAGAAACGCAAATTGTTGTTTCACGAACTGGTCGCCCACGGTCGCAACAGTGGCGAAAACATGGCCAGCCAGTTTTCCAACAAGAATGAAAGCAACGCCTCAAGCCTGGGGCTGTACCGGACGCGGTCGAGCTACCTCGGGCACAACGGTTATTCGCTACGCATGGAAGGCCTGGAACCGGGTTTCAACGACAACGCGTTTGACCGCGCCATCGTGATTCACGGTGCGCCGTACGTGAGTCCAGTGCTGGCCCGGGCCAATGGCCGGATCGGTCGCAGCCTGGGTTGCCCGGCGGTGCGCCCGGCGATTGCGCACAAGCTGATCGATTCAATGAAGGATGGGCAGTTGCTGTTTTCCTACTACCCGGATCGGCGCTGGTTGAAGTCATCGGCATTTATCAACTGCGGCGCCGCCACCATGGCGGATGCGGCGAAACCGAAAATCAAGCGCTGACTACTTCTTCGCCTCCAGGCCTTTCAAGCGTTGCCAGGCTTCACTGTCCGGCTCGGCGGTGTAGACCAGCAGGAACTGTTCGGCCTCCTCGGTGCAAGACAGCATCTGCCAGTCGAGGGTCATGCGCCCCACCTCGGCATGCAGGAATGTCTTGCTGCCGCAGGTGGGACTCGCCACCAGATGGGTTGCCCACCAACGCCGAAAATCTGCGTCGCGCATGGACAGCTCGCCGATCAGTGACGCCAGTCTTGGGTCATCTGGATGGCGAGCGGTGTCCATGCGCAAAAACGCCACGCAGCTGCGGCCGTTGCTTTCCCAATCGGCATACAAACCGCGAAACACAGGGTCGACGAACGACAGGCGAATCAGGTTGCGCTGCTCGATCGGTACCGTGGAAAAATCCGTATAAAGTGCCGCCGCCAATGGATTCCACGCCAGCACATCCATATACCGACCAATGACAACCGCTGGCACCCCTTGCAGACTGTCCAGCAAACGCCGGGTTTGCGGGCCGACCTGTTGCCGCCGCTGTTCATCGGGAACGGTTCTGCCCAACCGCGCCAGACGGTAGAGATAATTCGAGTCGTCCTCTTGCAGCCGCAGGCTTCGGGCGACCGCGGCCAGCGCGGATTTTGACGGGGACAGCCGCCCTTGCTCCAGGCGCGTGTAGTAATCGACGCTGATGCCGGCCAGCAACGCGACTTCTTCGCGACGCAAACCGGGCACCCGGCGTGGCCGCCCAACCGCTGCCGGAAGGCCGACCTGGGTGGGCTCAAGTTCTGCACGACGGGCCCTGAGAAACTCGCCGAGGTCGTTTTTTCCGATGTCTGTATTCATGGGCGAATCATTGCGCGATCGCGTCCGGCGGGGAAGGCCCTCTTTATCATACGAACAATTTTCCCGGGAACCGTCCTCTCTTTTTGCCACCCCCCTTTGGGCTCAATCTTCACTTCGTCAGCCGCAGCCAGCGGCTTTGCAGCGAACCTGTGGAGTATCCCCATGAAGACCAGCGTCAGCTTCCAAAGCAACGGCCTCAAAGTCGCCGGCCACCTCTATACCCCCGCCGACCTGCAACCCGGCGAACAGCGCCCGGCTATCGTGATCAGCCACCCGTTTGGCGGCGTCAAGGAACAGAAGATGGAGGCGTTTTTCAGCCAACATCTGTAATCGCTGCCAGTTGGAAACGCGAAGATTAAAAAGGGCGCCCGGCAACAGGCGCCCTTTTTTCGTTACACATCGACGGTTAAACCTGTCCAACTTTTACCATTACACTGACCGCCATTGCCCCCATTCCAACAAAGCCCGGTCACCATGAAAAACACAAAAAGCACCCTCATGCTCGGCGGCCTGCTCGCCTTTTCGTTCAGCGTCCAGGCAGAACCGTCACACCTGGACAGCGTCCAGCAACAAGGCCAACTGCGCGTTTGCACGACCGGCGACTACAAACCCTATACCTACAAATCCGCAGACGGCGAATACTCAGGCATCGACATCGCCATGGCCCGCTCCCTGGCCGACAGCCTCGGCGTCAACGTGCAATGGGTGCCCACCACCTGGAAAACCCTGATGCCCGACATGCTCGCCGGCAAATGCGACATTGGCGTCGGCGGTATCACCGTCACCCTTGAGCGCCAGAAAAAAGCCTTCTTCAGCAACATGCTCAACGTCGACGGCAAAATCCCCCTCGTACGCTGCGAAAACCAGGCGAAGTACCAGACCCTCGAACACATCAACCAGCCTTCCGTTCGCCTGATTGAACCGGCCGGTGGGACTAACGAGATGTTTGTCCATGCCTTCCTGCCCAAGGCGCAACTGCGCCTGCATGACAACGTGACCATCTTTCAGGAACTGCTGGATAAAAAGGCCGACGTGATGATCACCGATGCGTCGGAGGCGATGTATCAGCAGAAGCTGAAACCGGAGTTGTGTGCGGTCAATCCCAAGCAGTTCATGCAGTACGGGGAGAAGGCTTACTTGCTGCCTCGGGATGATATGACGTGGAAGTTGTATGTGGATCAGTGGCTGCATTTGGCGAAGGTGACGGGGGGATTGAAGAAGATTCAGGGGGAGTGGCTGGCGGTGCCTGGGGCTGAGTAACGCATCACGAGCACCTCACTCAATGGCTGCAAACGAAAATAACGCCCAATACAAACCTGACTATAAAAACTACAACTGCGATGTTCTATGGGGCGACGACACAGACTACGACTTAGACAACAACATACTGGAGCCATAAGCGCGGGTTTTAGCGAAGCCATTGCCTTAAAGCAGCTTGATCCAGTTACGCCCCACGAAAGTCTGGACAAGTCTTAGCCTCCAACGTCGTGATCATCGCAGCCCTCCACCACCCATTACTGATAAACTCACGCATTCGCCCCACCGCTTCTTATTCAGACACCCATGCCCTATTCAAAAGCCTCCTTCACCGCCCAAACCCTTTCCCGTCGCTTCAGTGTTGCGCCGATGATGGATTGGACAGACCGCCACTGCCGGTTCTTCCTGCGCCTGCTCTCCAAGCACGCCCTTCTCTATACCGAGATGGTCACCACCGGCGCGCTGCTCAACGGCGATCACGACCGTTTCCTGCGTCACAACGAGGCCGAGCACCCACTCGCCCTGCAACTCGGTGGCAGCGTCCCGCTGGACCTGGCTGCCTGCGCACGCATGGCGCAGGAGCACGGTTACGACGAGGTCAATCTGAACGTCGGCTGCCCGAGTGACCGGGTGCAGAACAATATGATCGGCGCGGTGTTGATGGGGCATCCGCAGTTGGTGGCCGATTGTGTGAAGGCGATGCGTGATGCGGTGTCGATTCCGGTGACGGTCAAGCACCGTATCGGGATCAATGGGCGCGACAGTTATGAGCAGCTGTGTGATTTCGTCGGCACGGTGCGGGATGCCGGGTGTACCAGTTTCACCGTGCATGCGCGGATTGCGATTCTGGAGGGCTTGTCGCCGAAGGAAAACCGCGACATTCCGCCCCTGCGTTATGACGTGGCGGCACAGCTGAAAAAGGATTTCCCGGAGCTGGAGATCATTCTCAACGGCGGGATCAAGACGCTGGAAGCCTGTCACGAGCATCTGCAGACGTTCGACGGTGTGATGCTGGGCCGCGAGGCGTATCACAACCCGTATGTAATGGCCGAGGTGGATCAACAGCTATTCGGCAGCACGGCGCCGGTGATCACTCGGGCTGAGGCGTTGGCGCAGTTGCGGCCTTATATCGCTGCGCACATTGAGTCGGGTGGTTCGATGCACCACATCACCCGGCATGTGCTGGGGCTGGGCACCGGATTTCCGGGGGCTCGCAAGTTTCGGCAGTTATTGTCGGTGGATATTCACAAGGCCAAAGAGCCTTTGGCCTTGCTGGATCAGGCGGCGGAGTTGTTGGAGGGGCGCTGATTGTAGGACTCTTCTCTTTTGCTGATGGACGCCGTCCTTCCTGTTGTTAAGGCGGCGTCATAGATGGATCATCTCTGCGCCCCGCCGTAATCGGCTATCTGCTGTGAAACCGCTGAATTCGGAAAATCGCCTCTTTTTGCTGGGGTAGCGCTTAACTGTGGTTGCGTGGATTGGTAGCCAGGGGGCTGGACAGTCACCACAGAAAAATGTGGCATCAGAATGAAGGTGGACAGCGTAGTAGCCAAAAGATAGCTTCCGCCCCCGTACACCAAACGAACATCTGTGAGGGATCACATGGAGCTATTGCTCATTGTTTCTGCTGTTTGCATTCTTGCTCTTTTGATTTTCCGGTTCAAAGCTGCAAAAACCATAAGCAGGCTGGCGGCGGATCTTCGTCAGCGAGACGAGGCTATCTCCCTACAAAACCAGGAGCACGCTGACCTGTTGAAACGGATCACCGCGTTGGCAAAATATCAAAGCATCATCGACGCTGAAGGATGGGCAAAAAAGCTGATCGAGGAAGCTGAAGCCGAATTACTCGGGGCCAAACAGGATGCAGCCCGCGAGCGCCAGGATGCCAGTCAGGCCGCAAAAGCCAGGATTGAGCAATCAGAGCGAAATCTGGAGGAGGCGCGAGCCAACGCTGACAAAATCATTCTGCAAGCAAACAAGCGCGCCGAAGAAATTGCTGGCGAGGCCTACGCCGCCATGAGTCGAGCGAAAGAGTTTGCTGATACTGCTCGAGCAATGAAGAACATCATCGATGGTTACGGTGACGCTTACATTGTTCCGACCTATAACCTGCTTGATGATCTCGCCGAAGAATTTTCGTTTACCGACGCAGGGCAAAAACTCAAATCTGCACGCGATACGACTCGAAGCATGGTCAAAGTCGGTAGAGCCGCCACCTGTGATTACGCCGAAGCCAACCGCAAAAGTACTGCCATCCGATTCGTGATCGACGCTTTCAACGGAAAAGTCGACTCGATCCTTTCAAGAAACAAAGCTGACAATCATGGAAAACTGGAGCAAGAAATTTGCGACGCGTTTGCCATGGTCAATCACAATGGCAGCGCATTCAGAAATGCTCGTATTACCGAGCAATACCTTGCATCACGCTTGGAAGAACTCAAATGGGCGGCCATCGCTCGGGCCCTGAAAGAACAGGAGCGTGAAGAGCAACGTCAACTACGCGACCAAATTCGAGAAGAGGAAAAAGCCCGACGAGAGTTCGAGCGCGCGATAAAAGACGCCGCCAAGGAAGAAGAATCCATCAAAAAAGCGATGGATAAGGTGCTGCAACAAGTCGCCACTGCCAATGACGCCCAACGTGCAGAATACGAAGCCAAACTTCGCGAACTGGAGGGCAAGCTTGAGGCTGCCGAAGAGAAAAATCAGCGAGCGCTTTCCATGGCTCAACAGACTCGTGCAGGTCACGTCTACGTCATCTCCAATGTCGGATCGTTCGGTGAAGAGGTCTTCAAAATCGGTATGACGCGCCGCCTTGAACCGAAAGACCGAATCCGTGAGCTAGGTGACGCCAGCGTTCCATTTGAATTTGATGTACATGCGATGATCTTCAGCGACGACACACCGGGGCTTGAAAAAAACCTGCATAAGCATTTCCTCCGTCGCCAAATGAATAAGGTCAACCCACGCAAGGAGTTTTTCCGCCTCGAGTTGACTGAGATTCGAACTGAACTTGAAAGCCTAGGTGTCGAAACACTCTGGACCATGGCCGCTGAAGCCCGTGAATATCGGGAGACAATACGTATTGAGCAGCAGATTCTGGAGAATCCTGTCATTGAACAGCAATGGACACGCCATCAGCTGGAGTTTGAAGATCAGGAGGAGGCTGAAGCGATGGTTTGACCGTTTAAAGGTGGTCAGCTCAAAAGCGCGGGTATAGAACACTCAGATTTATCCGCGACTACCACACATCGCTGCGTCCCAATGAACGTTGATCTTTAGAATTCCTTACCATAATGTAAGGAATATTGACTTAACGGAGCATCCGCAATGGCAACCGCCACACTCACCTCGAAGGGGCAAATCACCATTCCGGCACAGGTTAGGGCCTCGCTCGGACTCGACACCGGGGATCGCATTGAATTTGTAGCCTTGGGTGACGGTAAATTCGCAATCATGGCCGCGACTCATTCGGCTCGCGACCTCAAAGGCCTTATTCGCAAACCATCAAAATCGGTAAGCATTGAGGACATGAACCTGGCTATCGCAGCACAAGGATCCAAAGCCATATGATAGGTCTGGATACCAACGTATTGGTCAGGTATATCGCTCAAGATGATCCGAAGCAGTCAGCTAGAGCCTCCGAACTGATTGAGTCATTGACCATTGCCTCGCCAGGCTTCATCACGATGGTTTCAATAGTCGAGCTGGTCTGGGTACTGCAGTCCTGCTACGAGAGCGCAAAAAGCGAGATACTTACGGTGCTCGAAACGCTTTTACGAACACGTGAGTTGACTGTGGAAAATTCCGAAACTGTTTGGCAGGCATTGCGCAGTTACTCACAGGCTAATGCCGACTTCGCAGATTGCCTTATTGAGCGCAGCGCCAACGCGGCTGGCTGTGAGTACATCGCCACCTTCGATAGCAAGGCCGCCAAGACGGCAGGCATGCGTCGCCTGAGTTGAATTGATACGCTCAGCTCCATCGCATTGCATTTCAAGAAAGCCACATAATCTCGGTGCCCTAACGCCAAGTCGGGTCAACCATCACTTGCATTGAACCTGCACCCCATTTCAGCATCCTATTTACCGATACCCGCCCCACCTTTCAAACACCTGTTCTGAAGGATGTTGCCCCTGGGGCCATCGATACGCACACCCGCCCTTGAGTGGCTGTCAGCGCTCGGGTAATGTCATCAGACCCATAGGACAGAGCACGCTCATGACTTCCAAGCTGGAACAACTCAAACAGATCACCACCGTCGTTGCCGATACTGGCGACTTCGAAGCTATCGCGCGCGTCAAGCCGGTAGACGCCACCACCAACCCTTCCCTGCTGCTCAAAGCCGCTGCGATTCCCGGTTACGCCGAGTTGCTGAACGCTTGCGTTCACGACTGCAAGGGCGATGTGGGCCTGGCCAGCGACCGTTTTGGCGTTGCTGTAGGGCAAGAGATTCTCAAGGTTGTACCGGGTCGTATTTCCACTGAAGTGGATGCGCGCCTGTCGTTCGACACTGACGCCGTATTGAAGCGTGCGCACCGTCTGATCGAGCTGTACGACAAGGCCGGTATTGGCCGCGACCGTGTACTGATCAAGATCGCCTCCACCTGGGAAGGCATCCGCGCTGCCGAGAAACTGGAAAAGGAAGGCATTCAGTGCAACCTGACCCTGCTGTTCTCCTTCGCTCAGGCAGCGGCCTGTGCCGATGCCGGCGTGTTCCTGATTTCGCCATTCGTGGGCCGTATCTACGACTGGTACAAGAAAGCCAACGGCAACGACTACACCGGCGCGGATGATCCGGGCGTGCAGTCGGTGACCCGCATCTACAACTACTACAAGGCCAATGACTACAAGACTGTGGTCATGGGCGCGAGCTTCCGTAACCTGAATCAGATCGAGCAACTGGCCGGGTGTGATCGCCTGACCATCAGCCCGGATCTGTTGGAGAAGCTGGCGGCCGATAATGGCAAGCTGGAGCGCAAACTGGCGCCAGGGCATGCCGGCGAAGCACGCTTGAACCTCAATGAAGCGCAGTTCCGCTGGTTGTCCAACGAAGATGCGATGGCGACCGAGAAGCTGGCCGAAGGCATTCGTCAGTTTGCCCGGGATCAGGAGAAGCTTGAGGCGCTGTTGCAGGCCAAGCTGTGATTTGATTTAGCGCAATGCAAAAAGGGCGAACCTGAATGGGTTCGCCCTTTTTTGTGCGTTGGCGGCGGTGGACGCTGTGGCTTCGCCCGGCTTATTCGGTGGCTATCAGACAGCCATTGCGGGCAAGTCCGGCTCCCACAAGGGGATTGGTGCCACCTGATCAGCGGATCAATGCCGCTCCAGTGCATTCACCAGGTCGTGGAACGCTTCACGATTGGAATCGTTCAGGCCCATGAGGATCTTGTGCGCTTCGAGCACCTTGATCCGCACCACTTCTTCGGACTGGTCCTGGTCTGGCAGGTCATCAAGGCATTCCGGGCATGGCACCGGCTTGTTGACGATGTTGAACACCTGTTCGAAACCCATGGACTGCAGCAGCCGGGTGATGTCTTCGTGGGTGGTCACGACGGTCGGCAGCAGGCCGACCTTTTGCCGCGACAGGATGGACAGTTTGGCCAGCAGGCCAAGGGTAGTGCTGTCGATGCTGCGGGTTTCGGTCAGGTCGATCACGATCGTGTTGAAATTCAACGCCGTGAAGATCCGCTCAATAGTCGCATCCAACGCCGAACACAGGGTCAGGCGAACTTCACCGACGAACTTGAGGACGAAGGTGCCGTCCTGCTCGGCGAACTGGATTCTACCGGTACTCATTAAAGATTCCTGCTCAACACCAACAGGGCGATATCATCCGGCATCTCCCCTAGCGTGGCCAATCCAAAAACCTGCCGCAGCCCATCCAGGGTGCCGCCCGCAGCCTTGACCCGTTGGGGCAACGCCGCTTCTTTCTCTTTGAGTGTCTGTTCTGGCAAAAGGTCCAAAATGCCATCAGACATCAGCGTCAGGCTGAACGTCGGTGGCAATTCCAGTACGTGATCTTCGTAGGTGGCTTCATTGAAGAGGCCCACCGGCAGACCGCGCCCTTCCAGATAACGAACACTGTCTGGGGTGTACAACACTGGCAACGGTAGATGGCCACCGATGCTATAGGTCAACAAACCTGTCTCCTCGTCGATGACTCCACCGACCATTGTGACGTGTTTACCCAGCTTACAACTGATCAGGCCCCGGTTGATATGACCAAGAACCTCTGAAGGCTTGAATTCGGGCAAGGTGCCGTTGCGCTTGGACTCGAACAGCAAGCGCGTGGTCATGAACTTCAACAGTACCGTAACGAAGGCTGAAGAGGCGCCATGCCCGGAAACGTCCGCCAGGTAGAACGCTACCCGACGCTCGTCGACCCGAAAGTAGTCGACGAAATCACCCGACAGGTACAGCGACGGGATGATCTGGTGCGCAAACTGGAACTCGTCGATCGTCCACGGACTGACCGGCAGCATGTTCATCTGCACCTGGCGACCAGCGTTCTGGTCTTCCTGGAGCAGGTTCAGGCTGGCTTCGAGCTCGCGATTGGCCTTTTCCAGCTTGTCGCGGTAGCGCTGGTTTTCCAGCAACAGGCGCGCACGATCCAGGGCCCGGCGCACGGAGTGCTCGAGCACAGCCAGATCTTCAAGTGGCTTGATCAGGTAATCCGCTGCTCCCAGGCGCAGGGCCTCGACCGCATCGTTCATCACGCCAGCGCCCGAAACCACGATGACCGGGATTTGCGGCGACAGCTCGGTGACCTGGCGAATGAGCTCGAGTCCGCCCATCTGCGGCATGCGCAGATCGCAGATGACCAAGTCGGGCTTGTCTTGCTCGAATACCTGAAGACCTTGCTGGCCATTGCTGGCCTGCAGGACGCTGAAACCACTGTCTTCCAAATAGGCGGCGAGGCTCGCGCGCACTACTTCGTCATCATCGATTATCAGCAGCGTGGCACTGGTTTTTGGCATGTGGGCAAACGGCGCCAGAATTAGGTTGGCGTAGCAGGCTGGGGTTTTGACCCGACTCACACTACTGGATTCGCTTTCTAGCCTCTCTGATGCACTGTTTTCGAGCATTTGCCCGACACACATTCACATCAGAGGTGCCCTTCTAAGGCGCAGACGGTACTCCCATCCGCGGGGCGTTTCAAGCTCACGCCGATGGTCGCCTGACGTCTTTACTTCTCAAATCACCGGGAGTTATAAGAACAGACAAAACCGTAACCCAATGGAAGGATGGAGCGCATGAGTCAAACCGATCGGGACTACAGCGAAAAGCGCGATTTCATCCGTATGCGGGTCGATGCCGATGTCTCGCTGATTCACGAAGGCGATGAGGTGCCAGCCGTCTGTATCGACCTTTCCAGCAGTGGCATGCAGGTTGAGGCGCCGCGTTTGTTCAAGGTCGGCGACCGGCTCAGCGTACGAATCGACTCCGAGCACACGGCACTCAAAGGGCTTGAGGCCGACACCGAAGTAGTCTGGGTGAAGGAACAGGACGCTGGCAGCCAAAAACTCGGGCTTACAATCCTGAAAATGAAATAAACACGAATCCACAACGAAAGAAGGCGGCCAATTGGCCGCCTTCTTCGTTTTTTACCGTTCTAAATCAAAAATCGTCTACGACGTGGCCGTCTTTGACCTTGAATTCGCGGTTCTGCAAATACGCATTGCGGATGAAGATGTATTTGTCACCGTTGATCAGCTTCTCGGCAGACAACAGGCTGGCGCGCGTATCGACGATGTTCAGGCCAAACACCGAGTTACGTACCGGAATATCGTTGATGTAGGGATACGGGCCGGTGTAGCTGTCAACCACCTTGGAGGGCGCATCACGCAGTGTGCTTGGGCCCAACAGCGGCAGCATCACGTAAGGACCGCTGCCGACGCCCCAGTGGCCGAGGGTCTGGCCGAAATCTTCGTCGCTGCGTTGCAGGCCCATTTTAGTGCCCACGTCGAAGAAACCTGCCACGCCGAACGTGGTGTTGAGCAGGATACGGGCAGTGTCGACGCCAGCGGCATGCGGCTTGGCTTGCAACACGTTGTTGAACAGGTTGGTCACGTCACCGACGTTACGGAACATGTTGTGGATGCCGTCTTCCAGGAATTGCGGCGTCACATAGTCATAACCCTGAGCAATTGGCTTCAGGGCATAGGTGTCGACGAAGTCGTTGAACTGGTAGATTGGGCGGTTAACGCTTTCCCAAGGATCGTCTTCCGAGGCCGCCTGAGCGGCGAACGGGACCAGCAACACACTGGCACACACACAAAGCTGAGCGAGATGATTGCTCCAGCGCATATAAAAACTCCTTGGATTGTACTGGCGCGGGCGCGCGGCCCAAGCGTTAAGTTGGCTAGTATAAGACGGAAAGAGAGGTTTAGGCAGCATCCTGCGAATCGGCTGACAGTCGACGGTAGTGTCACCGGGCATTTCATATTCGTGTCACGTAATTGTCACTCTCGTTCCATAGGCTTGCGACTATTTCAGGGATGTAGAAATGACGCGTGCCGAAGCCTTGCCCATTGCTGCTCCAGGCCTGACCGCCGTGCTCTTCGGTCTCAGTGGTTGCCTGGTGGATTTCGGTGCCCGCACGCGCACGCATGGCATACCCAACGCCGAGCATGCGCAAGTCACTCCCGGTGCGCTGGATAGCCTGCGCAGCTTGCAGCGCCAACAAATTCCCTGCGCCTGGCTCGATGAACTTCCCACTGCGCTCAGCCATGCACTGGCGACCGATCTGCCCGACTGGATCAAGCCCTCACAAAGCCCCGCTGCCAACAATCCATGGCCCGCGCCGAATGCCTGCTGGCAAGCGTTGATGGCGCTGAATGTCGAGCGTCTGGATGGCTGCGTGCTGGTCAGTGGCGAACCACGCCTGCTGCAAGCCGGACTTAACGCCGGATTGTGGACCATCGGCCTGGCCTCCTGCGGCTCACTTTGCGGGCTTGCGCCTGGTGAATGGCACGCCTTGAGCCAAAAGGAACGTGAACATCTGCGTGGCAAGGCCACAGTGCAGTTGTTCGGCCTTGGGGTGCATTCGGTAATTGATCATCTGGGGGAACTCGACACCTGCCTGGCAGACATCAGCCTGCGCCGGCTCAAGGGCGAAAAGCCCTGATCGAGATCATGCAGGTTACCCGGGAGTGGATTAATCTAGAGGTCAGCCATAGACCTTTGGCGTGCTGCTGCGGTCTATGCCAGTGCCTATCGATAAAAGGAAGAACGCCATGCCTGCCCGCGAACTGCAAGAACAGCTCAACACCCTGCGCGAGCAATTGGATCAGAATCCGCCGCTGTCCGAAGCCGAGCGCGCCGATCTGCATACGCTGATGCAACAGATCGAACTTGAGCTTGAACTGGAAACCAAAACCAAAGACTCCAACCTCGCCGACGGTGTAAACCTGGCCGTCGAACGCTTCGAACTCGAACACCCCGCCATTGCCGGCACTTTGCGCAACATTGTGCAGACGCTGGGCAACATCGGGATCTGAATCAGCCAGATACAAAAAAGCCCTGCTCGTGATAGCGGGGCTTTTTAATAGCTTCGATTTGAAATGCATTCCACTGTGGGAGCGGGCTTGCTCGCGAAAGCGGTGTGTCAGTCAGCATTGATATTGAATGTGCTGGCCTCTTCGCGAGCAAGCCCGCTTCCACATTGGATTTTTATTGACGGACCAAGCGGTGGTTCGGCAGTTGAGCGTCTTCGGTACTGCGATACGGGTTGATATCCAACCCACCCCGCCGTACATACCGCGCAAACACGGTCAACTTCTCGGGTTTCAGCAACCGTTGCAGGTCGAGGAAGATCCGCTCCACGCACTGTTCATGAAAGTCCGAGTGCTGGCGGAAGCTGACGATGTACGCCAGCAAACTCGCGTGATCGAGCGCCGCGCCACGGTATTGGACCGTCACGCTGCCCCAGTCCGGCTGGCTGGTCACCGGGCAATTGGATTTGAGCAAATGGCTGTGCACGCTCTCTTCGACAATGCGCGAATCATCGCAACGCAGCAGTTCCGGGCGCGGATGCTCGTAGTTGCTGACACTGATCTCCAGATCATCGATGCACACACCCGGCAAGGCCACGACGCCTTCGGCTTCCACATCTTTAAGGCTGCGAACCCGCACGCCCACCGGCTTGCCGGCTGCCGCCGACAGGTCTTTGACCAGCGTCGCTTCGAGGCTTGCCGTATCGACAAATGCCGTCTGGTTCAAAGAGTTGAGGTACAGCTTGAACGACTTGGACTCGATGATGTTCGGCGAGTCCGCCGGGATGCAGAACTCACCGATCGCCACCACTGGCTTGCCCGAAGGCAGCAACCACGACAGCTCGAAGCAATTCCAGAAGTCCACGCCCTTGTACGGCAGCGTGTCCGCTGTAAGGCCCAGTTCGGCCCATTTCGCGGTGCGCGGGATCGGGAACAGCAAGGACGGCGTGTAAGTGGCGATGTATTCGCTGGATTTGCCCAGCGGCGAGTGTTCGGCTGCGGGATGCATGGCGGAAACCTGACTGAATAATCAGCGGATTCTATCAGCCTTTGCGCCTGCCTTTGAATGCTTACTGACTGACTGTCAATTTGCCAACCATACCAGCCTCATAGTGCCCTGGAATGTTGCAGGCAAATTCCAGATTGGCGGCCTTGGTGAAAGTCCAGGTCAGCTCGGCGGTTTTGCCCGGTGGCACCAACACGCTGTTGGGGTCATCGTGCTTCATGCCATGCCCTTGTGATGAGTCCTCCATACCCGCCATCGAACCGTGGTCCATTTCCTTCATGGCTGTAGGCGTCAGCATCCCGCTTTGCTGCATCTTCAACATTTCCTGCTGATGCTCGGCATGCATCGCCGCGTCGCCGAGGTTGAATTCGTGCAGCAGCTGTCCCTTGTTCACCAGCACAAAACGAATCGTCTCACCGGCCTTGATATCAATCGCCTTGGGCGTGAAGGACATGTCGCCCATCACCACTTCAACGCTGCGGCTTGCCTTCGCTGCCGGAGCAGGTTGACCGAAGTTGTAGGTTTGCGCCGGGGACGCCCACACAGACGAGTTCAGCGCCAGCAAACAGGCCGCCAATACCAGACGATTTCGCAAAAACATAGTCGCACTCCAACAAGATGAGGTTCAGCCTGTGGAAAACTCTAAACTGACATCCCTGCCCTTAACCTGACAGTCAGATTACAACTTTGTCAGGTTGGCCTGCACCACAGCTGGCCACGGTATAAAGCGTTCGCTCCATTTACCCAGAGTCATCCATGAAACTGTTGATTGTCGAAGACCAGGCCAAAACCGGCCACTACCTGCGCCAGGGCTTGACTGAGGCCGGCTTTAACACCGAACTGGTGGCCGATGGCAGCACCGGACAACAACTGGCACTGAGTGGCGATTACTCGCTGCTGATCCTCGACGTCATGTTGCCCGGCCGGGACGGCTGGCAAATCCTGCAAGCGGTGCGCAGTGCAGGGCTTACTGTGCCGGTACTTTTTCTGACCGCGCGCGACGCGGTGGAGGACAGAGTCCACGGCCTGGAACTGGGCGCCGACGACTACCTGGTCAAGCCATTCGCCTTTTCCGAACTGCTGGCCAGGGTCCGCAGCCTGTTACGTCGCGGCAGCACTTCACCACAGGAAACCAGCCTGCAACTGGCGGACCTGCGCCTGGACCTCATTCGCCGCCGGGTCGAGCGTGATGGTCAACGTATCGACCTGACCGCCAAGGAGTTCGCCCTGCTGGAAATGTTTCTGCGCAGGCAAGGTGAAGTGCTGCCCAAGTCGCTCATCGCCTCCCAGGTCTGGGACATGAATTTCGACAGCGACACCAATGTCATCGAAGTGGCGATTCGCCGATTGCGCCTGAAAGTCGACGATGATTTCCCCAACAAATTGATCCATACGGTGCGCGGCATGGGCTACGTCCTCGAAGAGCGCCCCGCCTGATGCGCCGACTTTCTTTAAGCAATCGTCTGGCATTGCTGTTTGCAGCCTGCACCGCCGTGGTTTCGCTGTTCGCCGGGGTGTTGTTCAACCGCGCCAGTGAAGCGCACTTCATTGAACTGGATCAGCAATTGCTGGACAGCAAGCTGATCGGTTTGCGCCGGGCCCTGCATGACATTCAGTCCAGTGGCAGCGAGGTCAAACTGCAGGATGAGCTGAGCCGTCAGGCCGATCTGTCTTTGCGCATCAGCGGCAGCGATGGCGTGCGCTGGTTTGACAGCGCCACTCGCCTGCCCAGTGATTTACCTCGTGCGCCGGGCCTGTCGACGATCAGCGAGAACGGCACGGACTACCGCGTGCTGAACGCCCCGCTGTTTGCCGATAAACCCGATTCACCACAACTGACCTTGCTGCTGGACATCACCCATCACCAACACTTTCTGCAACGCATGCAGCACCTGATCTGGCTGACCGTCGGCCTGTCCGCTCTGGCCACCGCCCTGCTCGGTGCCTGGGCGGCGCGCAGTGGTTTGCGCCCGTTACGGCGCATGAGCGCGGTGGCCCGTGGGGTGTCGGCACAATCGCTTAATGCGCGGCTGCCTGAAGAGAAAATGCCTCCAGAACTTGCGGAATTGGCCCACAGCTTCAATGCCATGCTCGGACGGCTCGACGACTCTTTTCAACGGCTTTCGGCGTTCTCCGCCGACATCGCCCATGAACTGCGCACACCGCTGTCGAACCTGCTGACCCACACCCAGGTCACCCTCACCCGGCCACGGCCCATCGAGGATTATCGCGAGGCGCTGCACAGCAACCTCGAAGAGCTGCAATGGATGGCGCAACTGGTCAACGACATGCTGTACCTGGCCAAGGCTGATCACGGCTTGCTGATGCCCAAGCGCGAACGCCTGGAACTGGCGGAGGAAGTGGATCTGTTGCTGGAGTTCTTCGCGCCGCTGGCTGAAGACGCGCAGGTGACATTGACCCGCGAGGGCAACGCTCGGATGGAGGGCGATCGCAACATGTTGCGGCGGGCACTTTCCAACTTGCTGGACAATGCGCTGCGTTTTGCGCCGGTCGATGGCGAGGTTCGGGTGCGCATTGTCGAGCAGTCCAAAGGACTGAAAGTGATCGTGGAAAATACAGGGAACGGGATTGCCGAGGGCTTGCTGCCTCGATTATTCGACCGTTTCTACCGGGCGGACCCGGCACGGCAAGAAGGCAGCAGTGAGCATGCGGGGTTGGGGCTGGCGATTACCCAGTCGATCATTCGGGCCCATGGCGGGCAGATTCGTTGCGAATCGAGTGATGGGTGGACGCGGTTTGTGATCGAGTTGCCTCAGGGAGATGGGGGCCAGCAGTAGCGGCCTCTTCGCGAGCAAGCCCGCTCCCACAGGGTTCGTAGTCGTTCACAAATGTGTGATTCAACTCAATCAACTGTGGGAGCGAGCCTGCTAGCGAACGCGGTCTACCCGGTTACGAATAGCGCAACGCATGCGCCGGTTCGATCTTCGCCGCCCGCCACGCCGGGTACACCGTCGCCAGGAAGCTCAGGATGAATCCGGCGGAGCAGATCAACAGCACATCCCCGCCCTGCAACTCGGAGGGCAGGTTGCTGACAAAATACACATCGGAACTGAAGATATGCTGGCCGGTAACCCGCTCCAGCCAACCGACCAGTTCACTGACATTCAGCGCGGCAATCACGCCAAGCACACCGCCAATCAAGGTGCCGACAATACCGATCACGGTGCCCTGGACCATGAAGATCGCCATGATCTGCCGGGGCGTAGCGCCGATGGTACGCAGGATCGCGATGTCCGCGCCCTTGTCGTTCACCACCATGATCAAGGTTGCGATGATGTTGAACGCCGCTACCGCGACGATCATCAGCAACAGCAGGCCGATCATGGTTTTTTCCATTTTCATCGCGCTGAACAGGCTGCCCTGGGTGTGGGTCCAGTCGTCAGCCGTATAAGCGGCGCCCAACCCGGTAGCAATGTCGTTCGACACCTTTGGCGCGGCATACAAGTCCTTCACCGCCAGACGCACGCTCTGCACCTGATTGGGCTGCCAGTGCTGCATCTGCGCCGCATCGGCCATGTGAATCAGCGCCATCGAACCGTCCAGCTCGGCACCGACCTTGAACACGCCCACCACGTTCAGCCGCTGCATGCGCGGGGTGATGCCGCCCGGCGCGGTGCTGACTTCCGGCACGATCAGGGTGATCTTGTCGCCAACGTTCAGACGGAAGCGCCGCGCGGTGATCTCGCCGACCACCACGCCGAACTCGCCGGGTTTCAGATCCTCGAGTTTGCCCTGAACGATATGCTGGGCGACGATGGAGACTTTGCCCTCCTGAGCCGGATCGATACCGCTGATCTGGATCGGCTGCATGGCGCCTTTATAAGACAGCATGCCTTCCATCTCGGTGAACGGCACGGCGGCGGTCACTTCCGGATTTTTCAACGCGGCAGCAGCCACTGGCTGCCAATCGTCGATCGGCTTGACGCCGACGATAGTCGCGTGGGGCACCATGCCGAGGATGCGCGAGCTCATTTCGCGCTGGAAGCCGTTCATCACCGACAGCACCACGATCATCGCCAATACGCCCAGGGCGAGGCCGATCATCGAGGTCATCGAGATGAAGGAAACAAAGCGATTGCGGCGCTTGGCGCGGGTATAGCGCGTGCCGATAAAGATCGATAACGGTCTGAACATTCGCTGGGGCACCGTAAAAAAATAAAAAGCCCGGCGCCTTTTCAGGCACCGGGTTTCGGCCAATCAGATGGGCGTCAGGCGACCTTCCTGCAAGTGCAGGACGCGATCCATCTGGCGAGCCAGGTTCATGTCGTGGGTCACCACCAGGAACGCGGTGCGCATCGAGGTGCTGAGTTCCAGCATCAAGTCCTGAATGCCTTGCGCGGTGTGGGAGTCGAGGTTGCCGGTCGGCTCGTCGAGCATCACCAGGCCCGGCTTGTTCACCAGCGCACGGGCAATGGCCACGCGCTGACGTTCGCCACCGGACAGCTCGGCCGGCTTGTGCTCCAGGCGATGGCCCAGCCCGACCCGCTCCAGCAATGCAGTGGCACGCTGGCGCGCCTCCGGGATGGAGGTCTTGCCGATCAACAGCGGCATGCAGACGTTTTCCAGCGCGGTAAACTCCGCCAGCAAGTGGTGGAACTGGTACACGAACCCGAGGGAACGGTTACGCAGTTGGCCGCGGGCTTTTTCGTTCAGTGCCGACAGCTCTTCACCGGCCAGCCAGACGCTGCCCTTGGTCGGCGTATCGAGGCCGCCCAGCAGGTTGAGCAAGGTACTTTTGCCCGAACCCGAAGTGCCGACGATGGCCACGCGCTCACCCGGATGCAACTCCAGTTGCAGACCGGCCAGCACTTCTACCGACTCCGGGCCTTCCTCGTAGGATTTGCCCAGGTTACGGCAGCTCAAGATTGCTTGTTCACTCATGCCCGACTCACTCATAACGTAGCGCCTCCGCAGGCTGGGTGCGCGCGGCACGCCAGGCTGGATACAGGGTGGCGAGAAAACTCAGAACCAACGCCGCGGCGCAGACCATGATCACGTCCTGGCTCTGCACCTGCGACGGCAGGTAATCGATGAAATATACGTCGGCGTTCAGGAATTTATGCCCGATTACGCCTTCGAGGGCCGAGATCGCGGCGCTGACGTTCAGCGCGGCGAAAATCCCGACCACGGCGCCGATCAGTGTCCCGACCACGCCGATGACCGTGCCCTGGACCATGAAGATCGCCATGATCGTGCGCGGCGTGGCACCAAGGGTGCGCAGGATCGCGATGTCGCCCTTCTTGTCGTTCACCACCATCACCAGTGTGGAGATGATGTTGAAGGCCGCAACGGCAACGATCAGCAACAACAGCAGGCCGATCATGGCTTTCTCCATGCGGATGGCCTGATACAGGTTGCCGTGGGTCCGGGTCCAGTCGCGGGCGTAGTAATGGTCTTCGCCGAGCTGCTGGGCGATATTCCACGCGGTGCGCGGCGCCTGGAACAGGTCGTCGAACTTCAGGCGCAGGCCCTGCACCTGATCCGGTTTCCAGCGGTGCAGCCGAGCCAGATCCTGCAGGTTGGTGACGCCCAGGTAACCGTCGATCTCGCCGGCGCCGACATGGAAGATGCCAACCACGGTGAAGCGTTTCATGCGCGGGAACATCCCGGCCGGGGTCACGGTGACTTCCGGCGCGACGAAGGTCAGCTTGTCGCCGATGGCCGCGCCGAGCTTGGCCGCCGCCTTGTCGCCAATGACGATGCCGAAACTGCCCGGGGCCAGGTCGTCGAGTTTGCCCTGCAGCATGAAGTTATCAATGATCGATACCTTGCGCTCCAGCGCAGGGTCGATGCCATTGAGCAGCACCTTGGACACCTTGCCGTTGTTGGTCAGCAGCCCCTGCATCTGGGTGAACGGCGCAACCGCCATCACCTGCGGGTTCTGCTTGACCTTGGCGGCCAGGCTTTGCCAGTCACTGATCGCTTCACCGGACTCGATGGTCGCGTGGGGCACCATGCCCAGCACGCGGGTGCGCATCTCATGATCGAAGCCGTTCATCACCGACAACACCACGATCATCACGACCACGCCCAAGGCGAGCCCGATCATCGAAGTCAGGGAAATGAACGACACAAAATGATTGCGACGCTTTGCACGGGTATAACGCGTGCCAATAAATACGAAGAGAGGTCTGAACATGTCGGGGCTTGTTCGGAGGGAAAAGGAACGTCCTTGTGGCGGGGGTCGATAACCAGCTTTACACTCAGACCACCGCCGCTACCATGGGTTCGCCATGTCGACATTAGATGAAGAAGATCGCCGCGAATACTACCGTATCGAGGACACGATCGCACTGGAAATTCGGCCCCTGTCCGCTCCCGAAGCCGCTGGCCAGGAAGTGTTGCAGGATGCTTCCCCGCTGTTCAACCTGCTCAGCGAACTGCACCTGAGCGAATTCGAGTCGCAACACTTGCTGCGCCAGATCAGTGAGCGCGACCGCAGCATTGCCGCGTTCCTGAAATCCCAGAACAAACGCATCGACCTGCTCAGCCAGGTGATCGCGCTGACGGTGCTGGGACATATTGGCGAGCCGCAACCGGTGATCATTTCCGAGGGGGGTATCGATTTCCAGTCGCAGACCGCCTTTTCGCCGGGCGCGCACCTGTCAGTCAAAATGGTATTGATGCCGCAGGCCCTGGGCTTGCTGCTGCGGGCAAGAGTCACCCATTGCGACCGCAAGGGCGATGGCTATGACGTCGGTACCGAATTCGAATACCCGACCGACGCCCAGCGTCAGTTGCTGGCTCGCTACATCTTGCAGAAGCAGGCCCAGGAACGACGCCTGGCCCGCGAACAAAACGAATCAGGCATTTAATTAAGGAAGAACCGTGACCCTTATCTACGGCCACCGCGGCGCGAAAGGCGAAGCACCGGAAAACACCCTGACCAGCTTCCAGGAGTGCCTCAAGCACGGCGTTCGCCGCTGCGAACTGGACCTGCACCTGTCCATGGACGGCGAGTTGATGGTCATTCACGACCCGACCCTCAAGCGCACCACCGACCGGCGCGGCAAGGTGGTCGAACACGCCGCCAGGGACCTGGTGACCTACGACGCACGCAAGGGCGGCCCGGGCTGGATCAAGCCGTGCCCGATTCCGACGCTGGAAGAATTGTTCGAGAAATGTGATTTCGAGCACTGGCAGCTGGAAGTCAAAAGCGCTTCACGCACCCGCGCCGCGACCACCGTGCTGGCGATTCGTGAAATGGCTCAGCGTTTCGGCCTGCTCGACAAAGTGACCATCACCTCAAGCTCACGGGAAGTGCTGAAAGCGGCGCTGGACCTGGTGCCGGACGTGTCTCGCGGACTGGTGGCCGAATACGCCTGGCTCGACCCGCTGAAAGTCGCGCAAAGCTATGGCTGTGAGATTCTGGCGCTGAACTGGACCCTGTGTACGCCGGAACGCCTGCAGAAGGCGCAGCGTCAGGGGCTGCATGTGTCGGTGTGGACAGTCAACGAGCCCGCGCTGATGCGCAGACTCGCCGACTTCGGCGTTGACAGCCTGATTACAGACTTTCCCGGTTTGGCCACTGCCACCCTCGAGAATTGCTGAAATCGGTCTCCCCGGCCGGCTCAGGCCACCGGCCGGAGCCGCTCAAAAAAGCCGGTTGAGGCCATCGTACGCCGCTACCCGATAGGCTTCAGCCATGGTCGGGTAGTTGAACGTGGTGTTGACGAAGTACTTCAGGGTGTTCAGTTCGCCCGGCTGGCTCATGATCGCCTGACCGATGTGCACGATCTCCGACGCTTGATAACCGAAGCAGTGAACGCCCAGCACTTCCAGCGTCTCGCGGTGGAACAGAATCTTCAGCATGCCCTGCGGCTCGCCGGCAATCTGCGCCCGCGCCATGCTCTTGAAAAACGCCTTGCCCACTTCGTACGGCACCTTGGCCTGGGTCAGCTCCTGCTCGTTCTTGCCGATCGAGCTGATCTCCGGAATCGTGTAGATACCGGTTGGCACGTCATTGACGAAACGCCAACTGCCGTTGTCGACAATGCTGCCAGCGGCCGAACGACCCTGGTCATGAGCAGCGCTGGCCAGGCTTGGCCAGCCGATCACATCACCGGCACCGTAGATGTTCGGCACACAGGTGCGGTAGTTCTCGTCGACTTCGATCTGGCCACGGCTGTTGACTTTGACCCCGATGTTTTCCAGACCCAGTGCGTCAGTGTTGCCAGTACGGCCGTTGCACCAGAGCAAGGCGTCGGCCTTGATCTTCTTGCCGGACTTCAGGTGCAGGATCACCCCGTTGTCCACGCCTTCGACGCGGTCATAGTCTTCGTTGTGACGAACCGTGATGTTGTTGTTGCTGAAGTGGTAACTCAGCGCCTGGGAAATTTCCGAGTCCAGGAAGCTCAGCAACTGACCGCGGTTATCCACCAGCTCGACCAATACACCCAGGCCACTGAAGATCGACGCGTATTCGCAACCGATCACGCCGGCACCGTAAACGATGAGTTTGCGCGGGGTGTGGCCGAGGCTGAGGATGGTGTCGCTATCGTAGATACGCGGGTGATGGAAATCGATGTCCGCCGGGCGATAAGGACGCGAACCGGTGGCAATGATGATGTGCTTGGCCACCAGTTTTTCGACCACGCCGTTGGCGCAGACCACTTCGATGGTTTGTTCGTCGGCGAAGCTGCCGGTGCCGAAGAACACGTCGACGCGGTTACGGGCGTAGTAGCCGGTACGCGAAGCAACTTGTTTGGAGATGACTTTTTCCGCGCTTTTCAGCACGTCCGGAAACGAGAACCAGCGCGGCTCACCAATGGCCCGAAACATCGGGTTGGTGTTGAACTGCATGATCTGCCGGACCGAGTGACGCAGTGCCTTGGACGGGATGGTGCCCAAGTGGGTGCAGTTGCCGCCGACCTGGCGACGGCTGTCGACCATTGCCACTTTGCGTCCTGCCTTGGCGGCGTTCATTGCCGCGCCTTCTCCCGCCGGGCCGGAACCCAGTACCACCACGTCGTAGTTGTAGACAGCCATGCATACTCCTCAGAACAGGCCGCGGCGCCCTCGGCACCTGCGGCTAAATCACGTCGATTGGCGGCGTGAAGGAACAATTTTGGGCCAGTGCAGCGCCCGGACACAGTCTATAGAAGCGTCAACGTCGCGCACATTAACCCTTGGTCGCGTCACAGGCTACTTTTGCCTGCGCTACAACGCCAGTCTTCTATGCTCGAATCGCCGTAATCATTCGGTTTTGCCGCCACTGAGGCGCTCAAAAGCCTGATTGGTCCGTGTGACGAAACCTGTATCGGCACGAATCACGAAGAATGCACCGATGCCGTGTTTTTCGGCGTAGTCCCAACCCCGTTCCGGGCCGAGAATCAGTAACAGCGTCGATAAGCCATCGGCCATCAGCGTTGAAGGATGAATCACCGTGACCGACGCCAGGTTGTGGGTAATCGGCGCGCCGGTGCGGGCATCGAAGGTGTGGGAATACCGCTGACCGCCCTGCTCGAAATAATTCCGGTAATCGCCGGAAGTGGACACGCCGTAGCCGTCGACATCAATGATGCGCTGGGCGACTTGCTGGTCGTCGCGCGGTTCTTCCAGAGCGATTTTCCAGGCTGAGCCATCAAGTTTTTTGCCGGCAGCCTTGAGCTCGCCGGTTGCTTCGGCGAGGTAGTTGTGGATGCCCATGGCTTCCAGTTTTGCGGCAATCGTGTCCACGGTGTAGCCGGCGGCGATGCTATTGAAATCAACTTCGACGGCGGCGTCCTTGCACAGTTGATCGCCGTCGATGCGCAAGTGGTGGTAACCGACTCGCCGCATCACCTCGGCCAGAGCCTGAGCGGTGGGGACTTTTTCCTCGCGACCTTGTGGACCGAAGCCCCACAGGTTCATCAGCGGTTCCACCGTCAGGTCGTAGGAGCCTTCGCTTTGTTCTGACAACTGCTCACCGAGGCGAACCAGTTCGAGGACCGGCGCAGGCAGGGTCTGACAGCGGTTGGCGGGTAAATCGTTGAAATGCTCGATGTCCGAGTCACTGCGGTAGGTGGACATTTGCCGGTCAACGTCGGCGAGGATTTTTTCGACCTCGACTTGTACTTCTTTCGGCCCCGGCAGGCCCTTGTTGCGCACGTACTTGATCGAATAGGTGCTGCCCATGGTCGGGCCGCCGAAGCTCTCCATCGAGTCGCCGTTGCCGCAGCCAAGCAAGGCGCTGGCCAATATTGCGAGACTCATCAACCGCCCGTTCAACAATCGTCCATCCCCTGAAAATCCCCTGGCAAAGCGCCAGGGCTGGCCATTATGCGATACAAATGTGGGAGTGGGCTTGCTCACAGAAGCGGCGTGCCATTCAACATCAATGTCGCCTGATGCACCGCTTTCGCGAGCAAGCCCCACATGAGATCACCGTGTCAGCCCTTCTAATTCACTCCAAACCGCAATTCGCACTGGCTAATGGCTATAACGTTTAAGCAGCCAGCCAACTAATTGTTGCCTACGCTAACCCATACACATATCGTTACAAAACTGTTCGGCGCGTGCCTGCGTGCTTGAGGCCGACAGCGAGGAAGCGTGATGAGCAGGGAATTCCAATAAGACAGCCAAAGTGAGTGCGTACAAATGTCCTCGAATACGGGCAAAGGCAAGGCGATATTTCGCGTTGTCAGCGGTAACTTTCTCGAGATGTTCGACTTCATGGTCTATGGCTTTTACGCCACGGCCATTGCGAAGACCTTCTTCCCGGCCGACAGCGCTTTCGCCTCTCTGATGCTGTCGCTGGCCACCTTTGGTGCCGGCTTCCTGATGCGTCCGCTGGGTGCGATTTTCCTCGGCGCCTACATCGACCGTCATGGCCGCCGCAAAGGGCTGATCATCACCCTTGCGTTGATGGCCGCCGGCACCGTGTTGATTGCCTGTGTGCCGGGTTATGCCACGCTGGGTGTCGCCGCGCCGCTGATCGTGCTGTTCGGACGCCTCTTGCAGGGCTTCTCGGCAGGCGTGGAGCTGGGCGGTGTCTCGGTCTATCTGGCCGAGATCGCCACCCCGGGCCGCAAGGGTTTCTTCGTCAGTTGGCAGTCCGCCAGCCAACAAGCCGCCGTGGTGTTCGCCGGTTTGCTGGGCGTGGGCCTGAACCACTGGCTCAGCCCGGAACAAATGGGTGACTGGGGCTGGCGTGTGCCGTTTCTGATCGGCTGCATGATCGTGCCGGTGATCTTCGTGATTCGCCGTTCGCTGGAAGAAACGCCTGAGTTCCAGGCGCGCAAACACCGCCCTACCCTGCAGGAAATCGTCCGTTCGATCGGTCAGAACTTTGGAGTCGTCATCGCCGGCATGGCGCTGGTGGTCATGACCACCGTGTCCTTCTACCTGATCACCGCCTACACCCCGACCTTCGGCAAAGCCGAGCTGCACTTGTCGGACCTGGACGCATTGCTGGTCACCGTGTGCATCGGCCTGTCGAACTTCTTCTGGCTGCCGGTCATGGGCGCGCTATCCGACAGGATCGGTCGTAAACCCCTGCTGCTGGGCGCGACCATTCTGGCCATCCTCACAGCCTATCCTGCGCTGTCGTGGCTGGTGGCAAACCCGAGCTTCAGCCATCTGCTGATCGTCGAGTTGTGGCTGTCGTTCCTGTATGGCTCGTACAACGGCGCGATGGTCGTGGCGCTGACCGAGATCATGCCGGTTGAAGTGCGCACCACCGGTTTCTCTCTGGCCTATAGCCTGGCGACGGCGACCTTTGGCGGCTTCACGCCAGCGGCCTGCACCTACCTGATTCACGTGCTGGACAACAAGGCTGCGCCGGGGATCTGGCTCAGTGGTGCGGCAGTGCTGGGGTTGATTGCGACGCTGGTGTTGTTCAAAGGTAATCGTCATGAGCTGCGGACCGCGCAAGCATCGGTCGTAGGCGGCACCCGGTAAACCGCCTTCGCGGGCAAGCCGGCTCCCACAGGGATTTGTGAACGCCACAGATCCAATGTGGGAGCGGGCCTGCTCCGGGCGGCGATCCGACGAAGAAGCCCGCCATCTGGAACTGAGCAACCGCACAAACAAAAACGCCCCGACCAAAGTCGGGGCGTTTTCATTTGCAGCTAAGGCTTAGCGCGGGAACGCTGGCGGGTTTACACCAGCCATGTCTTCCATCACGCGAACAACCTGGCAGCTGTAACCGAACTCGTTGTCGTACCAGACGTACAGAACAACGCGGTTTTCCTGGCAGATGGTCGCTTCAGCATCGACAACGCCTGCGTGGCGCGAGCCAACGAAGTCGGTGGACACCACTTCCTGCGAATTGACGAAATCGATTTGCTTGTGCAGATCGGAGTGCAGCGCCATGTAGCGCAGGTACTCGTTCATCTCTTCACGGGTGGCGGCTTTCTCAAGGTTCAGGTTGAGAATGGCCATCGACACGTTTGGCGTCGGAACGCGGATCGCGTTACCGGTCAGCTTGCCGGCCAGCTCAGGCAGGGCCTTGGCAGCAGCGGTGGCAGCACCGGTCTCGGTGATAACCATGTTCAGCGCGGCGCTACGGCCACGGCGATCGCCCTTGTGGAAGTTGTCGATCAGGTTCTGGTCGTTGGTGTACGAGTGAACCGTTTCAACGTGACCGTTGACGATGCCGAACTTGTCGTTGACTGCTTTCAGCACCGGCACGATGGCGTTGGTGGTGCAGGAAGCGGCGGATACGATCTTGTCATCAGCGGTGATTTCACCGTGGTTGATGCCGTGAACGATGTTCTTCAGCTTGCCTTTACCCGGAGCGGTCAAAACAACGCGGTCGATACCCGGGCAGGACAGGTGCTGGCCCAGGCCGTCGGCGTCACGCCATACACCGGTGTTGTCCACCAGCAGTGCGTTCTTGATGCCGTACTGGGTGTAATCCACTTCAGTCGGGTTCTTCGCGTAGATAACCTGGATCAGGTTGCCGTTGGCGGTGATGGTGTTGTTGGCTTCATCAATGGTGATGGTGCCATCGAACGGGCCATGAACCGAGTCGCGACGCAGCAGGCTGGCACGCTTGACCAGATCGTTCTCGGCGCCTTTGCGCACAACGATGGCACGCAGACGCAGACCGTCGCCACCACCGGTTTTCTCGATCAGGATGCGCGCCAGCAGACGGCCGATACGACCGAAGCCGTACAGGACAACATCAGTGCCCTTGCGAGCGGCGACGTTTTGCTGGCCAACCACATCGGCCAGTTCTTCACGCACGAACTGCTCGGCGGTACGGCCATTGCCTTCGGCCTTGAACTTGACCGCAAGCTTGCCCAGGTCTACCGAAGCGGCGCCGAGCTTGAGCTCGCTCATTGCTTTGAGCAGCGGGAATGTTTCGTGGACGGACAATTCGCTGTCATCGGACTGACGATGACGGGCAAAGCGGTGAGCTTTGAGAATCGCGATGACTGAACGATTGATCAGGCTGCGGCCATAGATCGAGCTCACCACATTGTTATTGCGGTAAAGCTGACCGATAAGCGGAATCATCGCTTCTGCGAGTGCTTCACGGTCGATCCATTCACCAAGACACTGGTCGGGCTTCTGAGTCACGGGAACCTTCCACATGTAGGGGCAGAAAAAAGGGGCTACATTATGCCGCCGAGTCCCTCCCGTAGCAATGCGCGCCTGTCGTGCGAGACGTAACAATTTTGCGCCCCAAAAAAATACGCCTCGCTGAAGCCCAATAAAACCGGGGCCTCCAGCGACGTCATTTTTTTGGAGACAGCGCTGCCTTGTCCGTAACCATCCGTAACACCCTACCGTTTTGGCACTACATAATCGCCAAAAAACCCGAAAAAAGCGGCCGATTTTGTCTTTACCACTACATTTCACCAAACCGGCGTAATAGACACATCTGTAACTGACAGCCAACGCTTTGGGCCGCTACAATTACCGACTTTGTCGCAACGCTTGGAGCTCAACCTTCCGTGCCCGTTCTGCGTCTACCGCTTCTCCCTGCCGCGGCAGGTAAACAGCACTGGGGCAATCTGCCCGGTGCCGCCCTGAGCCTGGCCATTGCCGAGGCTGCCAGCGCTGCCAAGCGCTTTACCCTGCTACTGACCGCCGACAGTCAAAGTGCCGAGCGACTGGAGCAGGAGCTGGGTTTCTTCGCCCCGGATTTGCCGGTGTTGCATTTCCCGGACTGGGAAACCCTGCCCTACGACCTGTTTTCGCCACACCAGGACATCATTTCCCAGCGCATCGCCAGCCTTTATCGGTTGCCGGAACTGGAACATGGCGTGCTGGTGGTGCCGATCACCACCGCGCTGCATCGCCTGGCGCCGACCAAGTTCCTGCTCGGCAGCAGCCTGGTGCTGGACATCGGCCAGAAGCTCGACGTCGAGCAGATGCGCACCCGGCTTGAGGCCAGCGGCTATCGATATGTCGACACGGTGTACGAGCACGGTGAATTCACCGTGCGTGGGTCGCTGATCGACCTGTTCCCAATGGGCAGCAAACTGCCCTTTCGTATCGACCTGTTCGACGACGAAATCGAGACCCTGCGCACCTTCGATCCGGACAACCAGCGCTCCATCGACAAGGTCGAATCGGTTCGCCTGCTGCCGGCACGCGAGTTTCCGTTGCAAAAGGATGCGGTAACCCGTTTCAAGGCGCGCTTCCGTGAGCGCTTCGACGTGGACTTCCGTCGCTGCCCGATCTTCCAGGACCTGAGCAGCGGGATCACCCCGGCCGGTATCGAGTACTACCTGCCGTTGTTCTTCGACGAAACCTCGACCCTGTTCGATTACCTGCCCCAGGACACTCAGGTGTTCTCGCTGCCGGGCATCGAACAGGCGGCGGAGAACTTCTGGAACGACGTGCGCAATCGTTATGAAGAGCGTCGCGTCGATCCATCCCGTCCTTTATTGCCACCCGCCGAATTGTTCCTGCCGGTGGAAGATTGCTTCGCCCGTCTGAAGAGCTGGCCCCGAGTGGTCGCCAGTCAGCAAGACGTGGAAACCGGCGTTGGCCGCGAACGCTTTCCGGCGCAGACCCTGCCCAACCTGGCCATCGAAGCCAAGGCCACTCAGCCATTGGCCGCACTGGCCGGCTTCCTTGATGAATTCCCCGGTCGCGTGCTGTTTACCGCCGAGTCTGCGGGCCGTCGCGAAGTGCTGCTGGAGCTGCTCGAACGCCTGAAGCTGCGACCGAAAACCGTCGACAGCTGGCCGGACTTCGTCGCGGGCAAGGATCGCCTGGCGATCACCATCGCGCCGCTGGATGAAGGCTTGTTGCTGGACGATCCGGCGCTGGCGTTGATCGCCGAAAGCCCGTTGTTCGGTCAGCGAGTCATGCAGCGCCGTCGTCGGGAAAAACGCGCCGACGGTAATAATGATGCCGTGATCAAGAACCTAACCGAGCTGCGCGAAGGCGCGCCGGTGGTGCACATCGATCACGGTGTCGGTCGTTACCTGGGCCTGGCGACGCTGGAGATCGACGATCAGGCTGCCGAATTCCTGACCCTGCAATACGCCGAAGGCGCCAAGCTGTATGTGCCGGTGGCCAACCTGCATCTGATCGCGCGCTACACCGGCAGTGACGATGCCCTGGCCCCGCTGCATCGCCTCGGCTCCGAAACCTGGCAGAAAGCCAAGCGCAAAGCCGCCGAACAGGTGCGCGACGTGGCCGCCGAATTGCTCGACATCTATGCCCGCCGCGCCGCGCGCGAAGGCTATGCCTTCGCCGACCCGAAAGCCGATTACGCCACCTTCAGCGCCGGCTTCCCGTTCGAAGAAACCCCGGACCAGCAAACCACCATCGACGCCGTGCGCGCGGACATGCTCGCCCCCAAACCGATGGACCGCCTGGTGTGTGGCGACGTTGGTTTCGGCAAGACCGAAGTGGCGATGCGCGCCGCGTTCATTGCGGTACACGGAGGCCGTCAGGTGGCGATCCTGGTGCCGACCACCCTGCTCGCCCAGCAGCACTACAACAGCTTCCGCGACCGCTTCGCCGACTGGCCGGTGACCGTGGAGGTGATGAGCCGCTTCAAGTCGACCAAGGAAGTGAACGCTGCCGTTGCGGACCTCGCCGAAGGCAAGATCGACATCGTCATTGGCACGCACAAGCTGCTGCAGGACGACGTGAAGATCAAGAACCTGGGCCTGGTGATCATCGACGAAGAACACCGTTTTGGTGTGCGTCAGAAAGAACAGCTCAAGGCCCTGCGTAGCGAAGTCGACATTCTTACCCTGACCGCGACGCCCATCCCGCGCACGCTGAACATGGCGGTGTCGGGCATGCGCGACCTGTCGATCATTGCCACACCACCGGCCCGTCGCCTCTCGGTACGCACTTTTGTCATGGAACAGAACAAGAGCACGGTCAAAGAGGCCTTGCTCCGTGAGTTGCTGCGTGGCGGCCAGGTCTATTACCTGCACAACGATGTGAAGACCATCGAGAAATGTGCCGCCGACCTCGCCGAACTGGTGCCGGAAGCGCGAATCGGCATCGGCCACGGGCAGATGCGCGAGCGCGAACTCGAACAGGTGATGAGCGACTTCTACCACAAGCGCTTCAACGTGCTGATCGCCTCGACCATCATCGAGACCGGCATCGACGTGCCGAGCGCCAACACCATCATCATCGAGCGCGCCGACAAATTCGGCCTGGCGCAGTTGCACCAGTTGCGTGGCCGGGTCGGACGCAGTCACCACCAGGCTTATGCCTACCTGCTGACGCCGCCGCGCCAGCAAATCACCACGGATGCGGAAAAGCGTCTGGAAGCGATTGCCAATACCCAGGACCTCGGCGCGGGCTTCGTGCTCGCCACCAACGACCTGGAAATCCGCGGCGCCGGCGAGCTGCTGGGCGATGGTCAGAGCGGGCAGATCCAGGCAGTCGGTTTCACCTTGTACATGGAGATGCTCGAACGTGCGGTGAAGTCGATCCGCAAAGGCGAACAACCGAACCTCGACCAGCCGCTGGGCGGTGGTCCGGAAGTCAATCTGCGAGTACCAGCGTTGATTCCCGAGGACTATCTGCCGGACGTGCATGCACGCTTGATTCTGTACAAGCGCATCGCCTCGGCCACCGACGAGGAAGGCCTCAAGGACCTGCAGGTTGAGATGATCGACCGCTTCGGCCTGTTGCCGGAGCCGACCAAGAACCTGATCCGC
The DNA here is from genome assembly GCF_029955235.1 of Pseudomonas fungipugnans. Lineage (NCBI taxonomy): Bacteria > Pseudomonadati > Pseudomonadota > Gammaproteobacteria > Pseudomonadales > Pseudomonadaceae > Pseudomonas > Pseudomonas fungipugnans. Next base: position 2,393,946 of record NZ_JARBWL010000002.1, on the reverse strand, counting down.
ATCACGGCGCTGAAGTTGCAGGCCGAATTGCTGGGTATAAAGAAAGTCGACGGCGGCCCGCAAGGCGGTCGCATCGAGTTCGCAGCGCAAACCCCGGTCGACCCGCTGACACTGATCAAGCTGATCCAGAGCCAGCCAAAACGTTACAAATTCGAAGGCGCCACCGTATTCAAGTTCATGGTGCCGATGGAGCGCCCGGAAGAGCGCTTTAATACTGTAGAGGCACTGCTTGAACGCCTCCTCCCGAAAACTGCTTGAAGGACGCCGCATGCGCCTGTTTCGCCCACTGACCTTGCTGACCATTTTGGTAACAACGCTGGTCATGCCCACGGCATTTGCCGACGATCTGTATCAGATTGAAATGATTCTGGTCCGGCAAAACGCCGTCCCGGCCATCATCAGCCGCGCTGCACCGGAAGACTGGGCTGCCGGCGCCCAGCGCATCAGCCCCGACAGCCTGCGCAGCCCAAGCCTGAATGGCGAAGTGGCGAAACTCGGCGCCAGCACCGACTACACCGTGCTGATGCACAAGGCCTGGCAGCAGAACCTCGGCGAAGCCGGGAGCAAAATCGCGGTCAGCGAGGGCGCCGAACAATACGGGCAGTTCCCGATCGAGGGCACGTTGAGCCTCAAACTGGGACGCTTCACCGACGTCGACGCCGACTTCTGGGTCAACCAGATCGATGGCAATGGCATGGTCACCGCCAGCGAGCGCCTGAAGCAGGAAAGCCACACCAAAAATGGCCAACTGAATTTTCTTGATAACGGCCACCTCGGCCTGTTGATCAAGATCACTTCGTTGACCGCCCCTGCGCCTCGGCCGGCCCCTGAAGAAATCCCGGACTGATGGTAGGGGGCGTTCTCAATTAGTTTTCACGCCACGCCACGCCTGCTGTTGTGTAGGGCAAGGCGCGAGAAGCGTGGTTGGGTCATTCCAAATAAGCTTCGAGCAACGCCGCCCTGCACAACAGCAGGCCCGGCCCTTCGGGTTGTGCCTTAAAGCGGGCCAGGCTGCGTTGCAGGCCTTGGAAAGGGAACAACCATTCCCAGCGGCCTGCGCCTTGCCTGGCCCGCTTTAAGGCAACAACGCGACGGGAAAACCAATTGAGAACGCCCCCTATGCCCCCGACCCTGAGCAAACCCCTGGCACCTTCCTGGGTCAGCCGATTCAAGGAACAAAGCCTGGAGCGTGGCCGCCGGTACGCACTGGAAAATCGAGTCAGGTTTGTTGAAGTCGGTGACGCCACGATTGTCGCCGCGTGCGAAGGCTCGGGCGGCAACGTCTACCGTCAGACCATTCGCCTGCGCGAGTCAGCCAAAGGCACCTTGCTGATGGTTGACGCCTCGTGCACTTGCCCGGTCCACAGCAACTGCAAACATTGCGCGGCGGTGCTGCTGCAAGTGCAGGAAACCCTCGCCTACCCCGCGGCCGCACAAGACGCCGAACTGTTGGAAAAACTGCAAGCCGTGCTGGAAAACCGTAGCCCCAAAGCGCCACCCCAAGTCCTGGTGGATAACGTGCAACCGATGCCGCGACTGTGGCTGGCGAGTGTCGAGTTCAGCGCCTTCGAACCGCGCAACGGCAAGATGCAGCGCTACATCCAGCATCGTGCGGCGCTGTCGTTCAGCTATCTGGACGAATACGTTGCCGGGCAGAAAAACTCCGACATCCTGATTCGTCAGGAGACACAGACGCTGCGGATAAAACGCCACCCGGAAGTCGAACAGGCCTACAGGGAACAGCTGCGAATCCTCGGTTTCAGGATCGCCACCCGACAAAGCAAAGCCTTGCCGGAAAGTGCTGGCGAGCTCTATGAGATGGTCAATGACAGCGCCTGGCTGACGTTCACTCTTAATGAATTGCCAAAGCTGCGCACCCAGGGCTGGGAGTTGCAGATCGACGAGGAATTCGGCTTCGACCTGACTGCCGTGGACGACTGGTACGCCACTGTCGAGCAAGTGCCGGAGCGGGACTGGTTCGATCTGGAACTGGGGATCATCGTCAATGGTGAACGGCTGAGCCTGCTGCCGATCCTGTTGAACCTGATGCGCTCCCACACTGAAATCCTCAACCCGGAGCGCCTCGCCCGACGCCGGGACGACGAGCTGATTCTGGTCAACATCCCCCAGCGCCATAACAGCGAACACGGCGCCCTGCAGGTCGCCCTGCCCTTCGGTCGTCTCAAACCGGTGCTGGCAACGCTTGGTGAGTTTTACCTGCAAGAACCCGGCGAAACCACGCTACGCCTGAGCAAGGCCGACGCCACACGCCTGAATCCACTGGAAGGCCTGCCTCTACTCTGGGAGGGCGGCGATCAGATCCGCACCTTTGCCCAGCGCCTGCGCGATATCAAGGACTTCAGCGCCGCCGCGCCCGAAGGCCTTAACGCCACGCTTCGGCCTTATCAACATGAAGGCCTGAGCTGGATGCAGTCGTTGCGGCAACTGGAAGTCGGCGGAATTCTCGCGGATGACATGGGCCTGGGCAAAACCCTACAGACCCTGGCGCATATTCTCTGTGAAAAAAACGCCGGACGCCTCGATCGGCCGAGCATGGTGGTGATGCCCACCAGCCTGATCCCCAACTGGCTCGACGAAGCCGCGCACTTTGCGCCGCAACTCAAGGTACTGGCCCTTTATGGGGCCGGCCGTAAAAAGCATTTCGAGCACCTGGCCGACTACGACCTGATCCTGACCACTTATGCGCTGCTGCCAAAGGACGTCGAACGCCTGGCCGCGCAACCGTTGCACGTGTTGGTACTGGACGAAGCGCAGTACATCAAAAACCCCAACAGCAAGGCCGCTCAGGCCGCCCGCGAGCTGAATGCCCGCCAGCGTCTGTGCCTGAGTGGCACACCGCTAGAAAACCACCTGGGCGAGTTATGGTCGCTGTTTCACTTTCTGCTGCCCGGCTGGCTCGGTGATGTGAAAAGCTTCAACCGTGATTACCGTGTGCCGATTGAAAAACGCGGCAGCGAAGTCAGGCTCCAGCACCTCAACGGCCGAATCAAACCGTTTCTGCTGCGCCGGACCAAGGAACAGGTGGCCACCGAGCTGCCGCCTAAAACCGAGATCATCCATTGGGTTGAACTCAATGAAGCCCAACGCGATGTGTACGAAACCATGCGCCTGGCCATGGACAAGAAAGTCCGTGACGAAATCACCCGCAAAGGCGTGGCCCGCAGTCAAATCATCATCCTTGAGGCCCTACTGAAGCTGCGCCAGGTGTGCTGCGATCTGCGCCTGGTCAACGACGCCGCCCTGCCCACTCGTGGCAGCACCTCCGGCAAGCTCGACAGCCTGATGGAAATGCTTGAAGAACTGTTCGACGAAGGCCGGCGGATCCTGCTGTTTTCGCAGTTCACCTCGATGTTGTCATTGATCGAAGACGAATTGAAAAAACGCGGCATCGAATACGCGCTACTGACCGGACAGACCCGTGATCGACGCGCGCCCGTGAAGGATTTCCAGAGCGGCAAGCGTCAGATTTTCCTGATCAGCCTGAAAGCTGGTGGTGTGGGCTTGAACCTGACTGAAGCGGATACGGTAATTCACTACGACCCGTGGTGGAACCCGGCGACGGAAAACCAGGCGACTGACCGGGCCTATCGTATCGGCCAGGAAAAGCCGGTATTCGTCTACAAGATGATTGCCAGGGGCACGGTGGAAGAGAAAATCCAGCACCTGCAGAAGGAAAAATCCGACTTGGCGGCAGGCGTGCTGGATGGGCGCAAGGCTGGGGACTGGAAATTGCAGAGTGATGATATTGAAGCGTTGTTTGCGCCGTTGCCGGAGAAGCTGGATAAACGCTGATTATAGATCGCCATCGCGGGCAAGCCACGCTCCCACAAGGTTCACATCAATCCTGTGGGAGCGTGGCTTGCCCGCGATGAAGTCAACTCGGTGTAGAGCCTAATTCAACCCTTAAGCACCCGCGCCAACGTCGACTTCACCTTGCCCATGCCGTCATGCAACGCCTGCTCGATCTCGGCCATGGTAATCACCGCCGTGGACTTGCCCGCTGCAGGGTTCACCACCAGCGCCAGACAGGCGTAATCCAGCGCAAGCTCGCGAGCCAGCGCCGCTTCCGGCATGCCGGTCATGCCAATGATGTCGCAGCCGTCACGCTCCAGTTTCGCCACCTCAGCAACGGTTTCCAGACGCGGCCCCTGCGTGCAGGCGTAAACGCCATGACTGCTGTAACTCACGCCTTCAGCCGCCAGCGCCTTGATCAACTGCTGACGCAAAGACTCGCTGTAGGGATAGCTGAAATCGATGTGGGTAACCTGTTCCAGGTCGTCGGCGAAATAGGTGTGTTCGCGGCCACTGGTGTAGTCGATCAATTGATGCGGTACGCAGAAATGCCCGGTGCCCATGGCGGCGTGAATCCCGCCCACGGCGTTGACCGCCAGAATGGCTTCGGCGCCGGCCTGCTTCAGCGCCCAAAGATTGGCCCGGTAGTTCACCTGATGCGGCGGGAAACGATGCGGATGGCCGTGGCGAGCGAGGAACAGCACTTCCTTGCCTGCGTACTCGCCAATCTGCACCTCAGCCGAAGGTGGACCATAAGGAGTGTCCACTGCCAGGGACTGACGAATGCTCAAACCTTCAAGCTGAGTCAGCCCGGTACCACCGATAATCGCGTAAACCGTCATAACGAAACGTCCTTAATCAATCAGTTGAGCGTCTTTGAGCGCACCGACGGCCGTGAGCCAGCGTGGGTCCTGGCGATATTCGGTGCCCGCGAACGACTGGCCACGCATGCGTGCGATACGCGGCGAAGGCGTGACCTTCATACGCTGGGCGGCCGTCAGCGCCAATTCGGCAGCCGCCCGATCATTGCACACCAGACCCATGTCGCAACCGGCGCTCAGTGCCGCCTCGATACGACTGGCAGCATCACCCACTACATGGGCGCCGGCCATCGACAAATCGTCACTGAAAATAACACCGTCGAATTGCAGCTCGCCACGCAGGATGTCCTGCAACCAGCGACGGGAAAAGCCGGCAGGCTGGGCGTCGACTTGCGGATAGATAACGTGGGCCGGCATCACTGCGGCGAGTTGTTTGCTCAAGCGGGCGAACGGCACCAGGTCCTTGGCACGGATTTCGTCAAGGCTGCGTTCGTCGTTGGGGATCGCGACGTGGGAATCCGCCTCGGCCCAGCCGTGACCGGGGAAATGCTTGCCGGTGGCAGCCATGCCGGCGCTGTTCATGCCACGGATGAATGCCCCCGCCAGCAATGCGGCGCGCTGTGGATTACCTTCGAACGAACGGGTGCCAACCACCGCGCTGCGCTGGTAATCCAGGTCCAGCACGGGGGCGAAGCTCAGGTCGAGGCCAACCGCCAGCACTTCGGTCGCCATGATCCAGCCGCACTGTTCGGCGAGATATTCAGCGTTCGGATTATCAGCGATGGCGCGCATGGCCGGCAGGCGCACGAAACCTTGACGCAGACGCTGCACCCGGCCGCCCTCCTGGTCCACTGCCAGCAACAGATCGGGACGGACAGCGCGAATCGCCGCGCTCAACTCGCGCACCTGGCGCGGGTGTTCGATGTTGCGGGCAAAAATGATCAGGCCGCCCACTTCGGGCTGACGCAACAATTGGCGATCTTCAGCCGTCAGCCAGGTACCGGCGACGTCCACCATCAACGAGCCTTGCAGGCCAGCAGTCATAGAAATTCCTTGAGAACGAGAAACCCGGCGCACACGCATTCGCTGCCGTGGGCGGTGCCCGGCAGGTCGGCAATATATTTTGGAATCGGGTTAAAAACGAGAGTCGGCATGGGCGGCTAGCTTAACGGATGTCAGCTGCCGCGCCCACCGGTGTGCGGTTAAACCTTGGCCGCAACCGGCGCCGATTTGCTGCGCGGACGCAATTGCGCGGTGGCCATGGCCGTGTCGGTGACGCCGGTTTCGGCGCGCATGCCAGCCGCCAGGAACGGCACCATCAGACGCATCACCTGCTCGATTGACGTGTTGACGCCGAAATCGGTCTCGGCGATGGCGCGCAAGGCCTTGATCCCGGACATGCTGAACGCGGCAGCACCGAGCATGAAGTGCACGCGCCAGAACAGCTCGATCGGCGGGATACGCGGCGCAGCTTCATTAACCAGTGTCATGTAGCGGCGAAACACCTTGCCGTACATGTCTTCCAGATAGCGACGCAAGTGGCCCTGGCTCTGACTGAACGCCAGCCCCAGCAACCGCATGAATATAGAGAGGTCATTGCCGCTGCGTGGCTGGACCACGAGGGCTTGCTCGACGAGGATTTCCAGCAGCTCTTCGAGCGTAGGCCTGTTCTCCGGCTTGGCCTGACGCCGCTCCAGCTCTTTATCGAGGCTGATGCAGAAAGGACCGAGGAACCGCGAGAAGACCGCTTGAATCAGCGCCTTCTTGGAACCGAAGTGGTAGTTCACCGCCGCCAGATTGACACCGGCCTTGCTGGTGATCAGACGCAACGAGGTTTCGGCAAACCCTTTTTCCGCGAACAATTGCTCGGCAGCATCGAGAATGCGTTCAACGGTTTCCGACTGGGCCATGGCTACTCCGCCTGACAAACACTTGTTTGAAACATACGTTTCAGTCCATGCATTGTCAAGCTTGCCGGTTCATTTTGGGAATGGCCGGTCAGATATTTAACCATACAACAGCGAGGCTTCAATCAACGGACAGACCGACCGTCCAGCGGCGAGCAAAAAAAGGGGCATTGCCAAGCGCAGTTCACTGTATATAATCCCAGTCACTGTATAAAAAGACAGAGCGATCAATATGCTAAAGCTGACGCCACGCCAAGCAGAGATTCTGGCCTTCATCAAACGCTGCCTCGAAGACAACGGCTACCCGCCGACCCGAGCGGAAATCGCTCAGGAACTGGGTTTCAAATCGCCCAATGCAGCGGAAGAACACCTCAAGGCACTGGCCCGCAAGGGCGCAATCGAGATGACACCGGGCGCATCCCGTGGCATCCGCATTCCGGGCTTCGAAGCCAAGGCCGACGACTCCACGCTGCCGATCATTGGTCGAGTAGCGGCCGGCGCGCCGATCCTGGCCCAGCAACATGTCGAAGAGTCCTGCAACATCAATCCGACCTTCTTCCATCCTCGCGCCGATTACCTGCTGCGCGTTCACGGGATGAGCATGAAAGACGTCGGCATTTTCGATGGCGACCTGCTGGCTGTGCACACCACCCGTGAAGCCCGTAACGGCCAGATCGTGGTAGCGCGCATCGGCGACGAAGTCACCGTCAAGCGCTTCAAGCGTGACGGCAGCAAAGTCTGGCTGCTTGCCGAAAACCCTGAATTCGCCCCTATCGAAGTCAACCTGAAAGATCAGGAACTGGTGATCGAAGGCTTGAGCGTTGGCGTGATCCGCCGCTAAAGGAGGCTTTATGCAGTTCCCACATACCTCACAGCAAGCCCAACTGCCGTTGTTCGAAGCGTTTATGGCACAGCCACTGACGCCGATTCTGAAAGACGTGGTCGAGTCGTCGCCCTGGAGTGCCGATCCCGAGGTATTCAGCGAGCTGTCATTGCGTGGTGCGGCCGGGAACTGCCTGAACCTGCTGGCGCCGATTCTCAGGGAGTTGAGCCAGGACCAGGATGCACGCTGGCTGACGCTGATCGCCCCGCCCGCCAGCCTTACTCAGACGTGGTTGCGAGACGCGGGACTGAACCGCGAACGTATTCTGCTGCTGCAACCGCGTGGCACGCAAAGCGCTCAGCAATTGACCTGCGAAGCGTTGCGACTGGGCCGCAGTCACACGGTTGTCAGCTGGCTCAACCCGCTGAATACAACATCAAGGCAACAGCTGATCAGCGCCGCCCGCACCGGGGACGCTCAAAGCCTGAATATTCGTCTGGGCTAACTGTAAACGAGACGCGCCTGAACAGCGCAGGGCTTCTCCAGGGACAGAGAAGCCGATCTATAGCGGTATCGGCAGAAACCGACGGGCGGGATCAATGAAGAATCCGCGGCCCCTCTTCCTTGTCGAAGTCGCCTTCAACCAGGCGCCCTGCCATCTGCACTCCCACGCTCAACATCGCCTTGGCGACTTCCACGTGCTGGCCTTGCAGGAACACTTTGGCATCCTCGGAGAAATCCAAAGTAACCAGAGAACCCTCGTCCTCAGCCCTGCGCAGCTCGATTCGGCCGTCTGGTAACTCGACAATTTCTAGAAAGGACGTTGGCATATAGGTCTGTTCTCCACGAAAGGCGGGGATTATATAGGCATCGGCCAGGCTTCGCTCGGGATCTTGACCAGAAGTCGTTACGACAGAAAATCCATCAACACTCGTTCAGACCTTCGCGAAAACGAATTGCCAGTCCCTTGAGGTTCTGACGCCAACTCTCCAGCTCTTCCCGGCTCAACTCTTGAGGAGCCTCTTCCTCGTCGAGGTTGACAGCCAGGATCAACGGCTGTGTGACATCGCCCTTGGGCTTATGCGGCGCACGAGGCGGCTGGAACAATGCGGTGTGGGCCGCCAACAGCTTGGCCAGCCAGGTTTCAGGGTTCTGCGCCAACTCGACCATTTCAGCCATTTCAGGAATCGCGATGGCTTCAAGCACTTCACGCGTCAACAGCATCTCTGCCCGGGGCGCATTGGCCTGAGGCAAACGGTAGAAACCGGCGATTTCATGGCACAACCCGAGCAATGCACCATAGAGATGAAACAGGGCCGATTCGCGCCCGGCCTGAATCAACGCCAGAGAATTCATTGCCCGCCCCTCTTCGGCCCTGGCAAGCGCTTCCAGAGACAGCCCGGCGAAATAAATCTTCTGATTGGTGCGGGTGTACAGTTCGTGGGCCATGACGGCAGTCTCCACAACGAAATAATTGCTTCACATAGGCCGCACAGTGTCGGGGATCAGCCGATCCCACCGCAAGCCCAAAACAAAAAGGCCGCATGAAAACCCTCGGGTTGTCATGCGGCCTTTTATTGTGGCGAGGGAGCTTGCTCCCGCTGGCCGACGAAGCCGGCCCCACTGTTAACGCTTGTTAAGCCTTCGCCACTTTAGCAGGGCGCTTGTCTTCTACCGTCCACTTGCCGCCGTCGTAGTACGCCTTCCAGCCAGTCGGCTTACCGTCGACTTCTGTTTGCACGTACTGCTCTTTGGTCTTGCGGCTGTAGCGGATCACGGCTGGCAGACCGTCCGGATCTTTCTTCGGCGCTTCGCAGAGGAAGTGGTACTTGGGATCGATCTCATCCTTGTGCGGCACGATTTCCATGACCAGCGGTGCACGGGTCTCGCGGTTTTTCGGGAACTGACTGGCCGCCAAAAACAGGCCGGAAGCACCGTCACGCAGAATGTAGGTGTCGTTGACCTTTTCGCATTTGAGCTCAGGCATCTTCACCGGATCCATCTTCGGCGGCGCCGCATCACCGCTTTTGAGCAGCTTGCGGGTGTTCTTGCAGGTCGGGTTGGTGCAACCGAAGAACTTGCCGAAACGGCCGGTCTTGAGCTGCATCTCGCTGCCGCACTTGTCGCACTCCAGGCTCGGACCTTCGTAGCCCTTGATGCGGTAGGTGCCCTCTTCGATTTCATAACCCGAGCAATCCGGATTGTTACCGCAGATGTGCAGCTTGCGCTTCTCATCCAGCAGGTAAGCGTCCATCGCCGTGCTGCAAATCGGGCAACGGTGCTTGCCGCGCAGTACCAGGGATTCCGATTCACCCTCGTCATCCGCAGCAATTTCGTCACCCGGCACCAGGTTCACGGTCGCCTTGCAGCGCTCTTTCGGCGGCAGGCTGTAACCCGAGCAACCGAGGAACACGCCCGTCGAGGCGGTGCGAATCTGCATCGGCCGGCCGCAGGTCAGGCACGGAATATCGGTCATGACCGGCTGGTTGGCGCGCATGCCGTTTTCCGCGCTCTCGGCTACTTCGAGTTTCTTCTTGAAGTCGCCGTAGAACTCGTCCAGCACGTTTTTCCAGTCACGCTCGCCTTGAGCCACATCATCGAGGTTCTCTTCCATGCCGGCGGTGAAGCCGTAGTCCATGAGATTGGAGAAGCTCTCGGACAGACGCTCGGTGACGATGTCGCCCATCTTTTCCGAATAGAAACGACGGTTGTGCAGCGCTACGTAGCCACGGTCCTGGATGGTCGAGATGATCGCTGCGTAGGTCGAAGGACGACCAATCCCGCGTTTTTCCATCTCTTTAACCAGGCTGGCTTCCGAATAACGGGCCGGTGGCTTGGTGAAGTGTTGGGTCGGATCAAGCTTGATCAGCTTCATCGCGTCGCCCTGGGCCATGTCCGGCAGCACGTCGTCGTCGCCTGGCTTGGCGATTTGCGGCATGACGCGGGTATATCCGTCGAATTTCAGGATACGGCCCTTGGCACGCAGCTCGAAATCACCGGCACCGACAGTGACGGTGGTCGACAGGTATTGCGCCGGCAGCATCTGGCAGGCCAGGAACTGGCGCCAGATCAGCTCGTAGAGGCGCTCAGCGTCGCGCTCCATACCCGTCAGCTTGCTTGGCTCGGTATTGGCATCAGAAGGACGAATCGCTTCGTGAGCCTCTTGTGCGCCTTCCTTGCTGCTGTACACGTTCGGGTTTTCCGGCAGGTACTGCTTGCCGAACTCGCCCTCAATATAAGTGCGCGCCATCGTCACGGCATCGGCCGAGAGGTTGGTGGAGTCGGTACGCATATAGGTGATGTAACCCGCTTCGTACAAACGCTGGGCCATCATCATGGTTTTCTTCACGCCGAAGCCCAGGCGGTTGCTCGCAGCCTGTTGCAGGGTGGACGTGATGAACGGTGCCGACGGTTTGCTGCTGGTCGGTTTGTCTTCGCGCTTGACGATGCTGTAGCTGGAAGCCTTGAGCTTCTCCAGCGCAGCCATCGCCTGGGTTTCGTTGAGCGGCTTGAAGGCTTCGCCTTTTTCGCGAGCGACGTCGAAACGCACGGTCGCGCCCTTGGCGGTGCCGAGGTCAGCGTGGACTTCCCAGTACTCTTCAGGATTGAACGCGCGAATTTCACGCTCACGCTCGACCACCAGCTTCACGGCAACCGATTGCACACGACCAGCCGACAAGCCACGGGCGATCTTCGCCCACAGCAGCGGCGAAACCATGTAACCCACCACGCGGTCGAGGAAGCGACGCGCCTGCTGGGCGTTGACACGGTCGATGTCCAGCTCGCCTGGCTTGGAGAAGGCCTCCTGAATCGCCTTCTTGGTGATTTCGTTGAACACCACGCGCTTGTAGCGGCTGTCGTCACCACCGATGGCTTCGCGCAGGTGCCAGGCAATGGCTTCCCCCTCGCGATCCAAGTCGGTTGCGAGATAGATGGTGTCAGCATCCTTGGCGAGCCGGCGCAGCTCTTCGATGACCTTTTCCTTGCCCGGGAGGATCTCGTACTTGGCTTTCCAGCCATGATCGGGATCGACACCCATACGCGAGACCAGCTGCTTGCGCGCTTTCTCTTTCGGCGTGAGCACCGGACCTTCACCTGCGGCGGCCTTGCCGCGCTTGGCGGCTGGCTCTTTGCTGGCGCTAGCCGAACCGCTGGTGGGCAGGTCTCGGATATGGCCGATACTCGACTTCACCACGTATTGGTTACCCAGATACTTGTTGATGGTCTTGGCCTTAGCCGGGGATTCCACAATGACCAGCGATTTGCCCATGGATCAGAAAATTCCTGAATTCTAGAAGTGAAAGGCGATTGGCGCCTGACGCGGCACCGCTATATATAGTGGCTACAAGGTGAGGTCAAGCGCAGGGTTCTGCGCGCTCTCGGCTTATGGCCTCGAAAAAAGGCTTGGTTCAGCCTGCACCAAAGCAAAGCGCGGGACCTGTTCGCCGTCAACCTCGACCGACTCCAGAAACATGCTCAAGGGACGCACCCAAAAGCCGTAATCGCCATACAGGGCTTGGTAGAAGACCACTTCTTCTTCAGTTTCCGAATGCCGCGCAACGTTGAATACACGGTACTGCGGACCTTTGTAATGTTGGTAGAGCCCAGGTTGTATCGGCATGGTTTGGCCCTCGCTCAAATCTTTTCAAAATAAAAACAAAAATAAATTCAGAAAAACAAAAACCGGGGCACTTGGCCCCGGCTTCCATCAACGAGACGCTTAGACGCGTTCGAAGACGGTGGAGATGCCTTGGCCGAGGCCAATGCACATGGTGGCTACCCCGAAGGTGCCGCCATTCTGCTTCATCACGTTCAGCAAAGTGCCGGAGATACGGGCACCGGAGCAACCGAACGGGTGACCCAGGGCGATCGCGCCGCCGTGCAGGTTAACCTTCTCGTTCATCTTGTCGAGCACTTTCAAATCTTTCAGCACTGGCAGGGCCTGTGCGGCGAAAGCTTCGTTGAGCTCGAAGAAGTCGATATCGTTGATGCCCAGGCCCGCACGCTTCAGTGCTTTCTGGGTGGCCGGTACTGGACCATAGCCCATGATCGCCGGATCCACACCCGCCACGGCCATCGAACGAATCACTGCCATCGGCGTAATGCCCAGGTCCTGTGCACGCTGCGCCGACATCACGATCATGCACGAAGCACCGTCGGTGATCTGCGACGACGTACCGGCTGTCACGGTGCCGCCCTTCGGGTTAAACGCTGGCTTCAACGCCGCCAGGCTTTCCAGGGTGGTTTCCGGACGAATGGTTTCGTCGTAGTCGAACAGTTTCAGGAAACCGTTCTCGTCGTAGCCCTGCATCGGGATGATTTCGTCCTTGAACTTGCCTTCCACGGTCGCCTTGTGGGCGAGTTGGTGGGAACGCACGCCAAAGGCGTCCTGCTGTTCGCGAGTGATGCCGTGCATTTTGCCCAGCATTTCAGCGGTCAGGCCCATCATGCCCGAGGCTTTCGCCGCGTACAGGGACATGTGCGGGTTCGGATCGACACCGTGCATCATGCTCACGTGCCCCATATGCTCGACGCCGCCAACCACGAACACGTCACCGTTACCGGTCATGATCGCTTGCGCAGCGGTGTGCAGCGCGCTCATCGAGGAGCCACACAGGCGGCTGACGGTCTGGCCGGCAGCGGTGTGCGGGATCTGGGTCATCAGGGACGCCATGCGCGCGATGTTCCAGCCCTGCTCCAGGGTCTGGTTCACGCAGCCCCAGATCACGTCTTCGACTTCGTTCGGGTCAACCTTGACGTTGCGTTCCAGCAATTTGCTGATCAGGTGCGCCGACATGTCTTCGGCGCGGGTGTTGCGGTGCATGCCGCCCTTGGAGCGGCCCATCGGAGTACGACCGAAGTCGACAATCACGACGTCTCTTGGATTCAAGCTCATAAAATTTCACTCTCGCTCAAGTGTTTGGACGCTTAACCGAAGAACCGTTGGCCAGTCTTGGCCATTTCACGCAGTTTTGCGGTCGGGTGGTACAGCGCGCCCAAATCAGCGTACTGGTCAGCCAGGGCAACGAACTCGGCAACACCGATCGAATCGATGTAGCGCAGCGCACCGCCACGGAATGGAGGGAAACCAATACCGTAGACCAGACCCATGTCGGCTTCGGCGGCGGTCTCGACAATGCCGTCTTCCAGGCAACGCACGGTTTCCAGGCACAGCGGGATCATCATCCAGTTGATAATGTCTTCATCAGTGACTTCGCGCTGTTCGTAAACGATCGGCTTGAGCAGTTCGAGCACCGAAGGGTCGGCCACTTTCTTCTGCTTGCCGCGCTTGTCGGCCTCGTAAGCGTAGAAACCCTTGCCATTCTTCTGGCCCAGGCGCTTGGCTTCGTAGAGCACATCAATGGCCGAGCGGCGATCGTCTTTCATGCGATCCGGGAAGCCTTCAGCCATCACGTCACGACCGTGGTGACCGGTGTCGATGCCGACCACGTCCATCAGGTATGCCGGGCCCATTGGCCAGCCGAATTTTTCCATGATCTTGTCGATACGGACGAAGTCCACACCGGCGCTGACCAATTTCGCGAAACCACCGAAGTACGGGAACAGCACGCGGTTGACCAGGAAGCCCGGGCAGTCATTGACGACGATCGGGTTCTTGCCCATTTTCTTGGCGTAGGCAACGGTGGTGGCAACGGCCAGCTCACTGGACTTCTCGCCGCGAATCACTTCAACCAGCGGCATCATGTGCACCGGGTTGAAGAAGTGCATGCCGACGAAGTTTTCCGGACGCTTGAGGGCCTTGGCCAGCAAGGTGATGGAAATGGTCGAGGTGTTGGACGCGAGGATGGTGTCCTCTTTGACATGACCTTCGACTTCAGCCAGCACAGCCTGCTTGACCTTCGGGTTCTCGACAACGGCTTCAACCACCAGGTCCACGTGACCGAAGTCGCCGTAGGACAGGGTCGGACGAATGCCGTTGAGCACTTCAGCCATTTTCGCCGGGGTCATGCGACCTTTATCAACGCGGCCGACCAGCAGCTTGGCGGCTTCAGCCAGACCCTGCTCGATACCGTGTTCGTTGATGTCCTTCATCAGGATCGGCGTGCCTTTGGAGGCCGACTGATAAGCGATACCGCCGCCCATGATGCCGGCGCCCAATACGGCAGCCTGCTTCACGTCCTTGGCGATCTCGTCGTAGGCCTTGGCCTTTTTCTTCAATTCCTGATCGTTCAGGAACAGACCGATCAAGCTCTGCGCGGCAGAGGTCTTGGCCAGTTTGACGAAACCTGCTGCTTCGACTTCCAGCGCCTTGTCGCGACCGAAGTTCGCCGCTTTCTGGATGGTCTTGATCGCTTCAACCGGCGCCGGGTAGTTCGGACCAGCCTGACCGGCTACAAAACCTTTGGCGGTTTCGAAAGCCATCATTTGTTCGATCGCGTTCAGCTTGAGCTTTTCCAGCTTCGGCTGGCGCTTGGCCTTGTAGTCGAACTCGCCAGAGATGGCGCGCTTGATCAGCTCAAGCGCCGCTTCCTGCAGTTTCTCAGGCGCAACCACCGCATCGACGGCGCCGACTTTCAGCGCGTCTTCAGGACGGTTTTCCTTGCCGGCTGCGATCCACTCGATGGCGTTGTCGGCACCGATCAGGCGCGGCAGACGCACAGTACCGCCGAAGCCCGGGTAGATGCCCAGTTTGACTTCCGGCAGACCGATCTTGGCCTTGGTGGACATGACGCGGTAGTCCGCCGCCAGGCACATTTCCAGACCGCCGCCCAAAGCGATGCCGTTGATCGCGGCTACGGTTGGAACGTTGAGGTCTTCGAAATCGCTGAAAATCTTGTTGGCTTCGAGGTTGCCAGCGACAAGCTCTGCATCAGGCAGCTTGAAGTTCTCGACAAATTCGGTGATGTCGGCGCCGACGATGAACACGTCCTTGCCACTGCTGACGATCACACCCTTGATCGAAGCATCTGCCTTGATAGTGTCTACAGCCTGACGCAGTTCGTTCAGGGTAAGACGGTTGAACTTGTTGACGGACTCACCCTTGAGGTCGAATTTCAGTTCGACGATGCCACTTTCAAGAGCCTTAACCGTGATGGCTTTACCTTCGTAAATCATCAACTGATCTCCACGATATGGAAGCTGAACAGTACACGTCGGACGCAGGCAAATGACGCGGCAGGGACGTTTATCGTCGATGCTAACGCCAATCCACCCGGCACACCCGCCAACGCGATAGTCGGGATTCTGTAGGAGCGGTCTGCAATACAAACGCTCAATTCATACGCCCGTTTGATTTGGGTACGTCACCTTCACGGAATTTCCGACAATTGTCAATCGCCCGAAATGCGGGTTTAAACGCGACTTTCCGGTCACTTCCGTACCGCCAGGACCTGCAACACGCCAAAGCATGTGAGCCCATTCATAGAATCAATAGTTAGAAAAGTCGCCCTAATTAGCGGCAGCCTTTGTTTAAGCAGCTACGCTGGCCGGACAGGGAAGGAAAAATTTACACGCCTTGGGTGAACACCCGGAGCAAGATCAACGCCTTGTAGAATTACCGGCCTGCCTGGCCAACCCCGGCCCGATGATGATGTCGGGCTTTTTATTGCCTGTCTGTCAGGCGTTTCGCACCATTGCGGCGCGAAATTTCAGCAAACTATGCCAGCGCCTTGAGCGTGGCATCAATCTGTTGCAAAACCTCGGCCTCGCCTTTCTCGCCCCAGTACAGGGTGATCATCTGCTTGTCCGCTTCGATCTTGTAAACGTTGTCTGGCAACTTTTCGAAATGAATCAGCAACACGGGATCCTCGCAGACTTCCTGCCACTGGTTGACCCAGACGCCAGGCGACTTTTGCCAGTAACTCCAGCACGCCGGCTGATTGCCTCGGCGCGGGCGATGGTACTGGGCGCAGGGGCTCGGTGGCTCCTGGCTCAGCCAGTGCGGCCATTCCTGGGGCGCCAGCTGCATGGCCAGCCCGATGCGCCGCGCCTCCATGCGCAGGGCCATGCGTCCGCTCTGGTGGCGGGACGGCCGCAACCAGGCCAGCGGACTCAAGACCACCAACAGGATTGACACCACTATCCAGACCGTCATATCTGTACTCCCGATTCTTGATGAGCGCTTTGAGTCACTTTGGAACCAATGCGCTTGAAACCAGCCATACTTACCAATATTGCAATCCTCAGGAGGAGCACCTCATGCCCTACCACCATATTCTGGTCGCCGTAGATCTAACCGAAGAGTGCGATCCTGTTATCCACCGCGCTCGCGAGCTGTCGGTCAGCAATGGCGCCAAATTGTCACTGGTGCATATCGTCGAACCGATGGCCATGGCCTTTGGTGGCGATGTGCCGATGGACCTGTCCCAGTTGCAGCAGCAACAGTTCGACCAGGCCAAGGAGCGTCTTGAGCGGTTGATCCTCAAGTACCCGGAGCTCACCAAGGAGTACAGCCACCTGACCTATGGCCAGCCGCGCCAGGAGATTCATCACCTGGCCAAGGAACAGACCTGCGACCTGATCGTGGTGGGCAGTCATGGTCGGCATGGCCTGGCGCTCTTGCTGGGCTCCACCGCCAACGACGTGCTGCATGGTGCACCTTGCGATGTGCTGGCGGTACGCCTGATCAAAAACTGACAACCCACTCCCACATTGGATCTGCGACAGCCAGTCAATCGCATTGCATACGAAAAGCCCGGCGCTCATCACTGAGCGCCGGGCTTTTTTTATTGCAGGATCAGTCAGGCATCCAGCTCGGCCCAACGCTCCACCAACACGTCCAGCTCAGCCTGCAACTGCTCAAGCTGAGCAATCACTTTGGCGGTGTCAGCCGCAGGACGCTGATAGAAACCGCCATCCGCCATCTCGGCTTCCACGGCTGCAATCTGCTTTTCCTTGGCATCGATGTCGCCTGGCAAGGCTTCCAGCTCACGCTGCAGCTTGTAGCTCAGCTTCTTCCTGGCAGCCGGTGCAGCGGCTGCCGCGACCACCGGGGCCGGCTCGGCGGTCACGACCGCCGAGGTCAGGTCGGCCTTGCCGGACTTGCTCTCGGTCACGCCCAACAGGCGCGGCGAGCCGCCCTGACGCAGCCAGTCCTGATAACCACCGACGTATTCGCGAACCTTGCCTTCACCTTCGAAGACCAGGGTGCTCGTCACCACGTTGTCGAGGAATGCCCGGTCGTGGCTGACCATCAGCACGGTGCCGTTGAAGGTCAGCAAGACCTCTTCCAGCAGTTCGAGTGTTTCCACGTCGAGGTCGTTGGTCGGTTCGTCGAGTACCAGCAGGTTGGCCGGCTTGCTGAACAACTTGGCCAGCAACAGACGGGCACGCTCGCCACCCGACAGCGCCTTGACCGGCGTGCGAGCACGCTGCGGGCTGAACAGGAAGTCGCCGAGGTAGCTCAGCACGTGACGGCTCTGACCGTCGATATCAATAAAGTCGCGACCTTCGGCCACGTTATCGATCACGGTTTTTTCCAGATCCAGCTGGTGACGCAACTGGTCGAAGTACGCCACATCGATGCGTGTGCCCTCTTCCACTTTGCCGCTGGTAGGTTGCAGACCGCTGAGCATCAGTTTCAGCAACGTGGTCTTGCCGGTACCGTTGGCGCCGAGCAGACCGATACGGTCGCCTCGCGTCAGGACCATCGAGAAATCCTTGATCAGGAACGGGCCGCCCGGATGCGCGAAACTCACGTTCTCGAGGACCATGACCTGCTTGCCGGACTTGTCGGCGGTGTCCAGCTGGATGTTGGCCTTGCCAGTGCGCTCACGACGTTCGCTGCGCTCGACGCGCAGGGCTTTCAAAGCGCGAACACGACCTTCGTTACGGGTACGGCGCGCCTTGATGCCCTGGCGAATCCAGACTTCTTCCTGGGCGAGTTTCTTGTCGAACAGCGCGTTGGCGGTTTCTTCAGCGGCCAGGGTGGCCTCTTTGTGGACGAGGAAACTGGCGTAGTCGCCGTTCCAGTCGATCAGGCCGCCACGATCCAGTTCGAGGATGCGGGTGGCCAGGTTCTGCAGGAAAGAACGGTCGTGCGTGATGAACAGCACGGCGCCCTGGAAATCCTTCAGCGCCTCTTCAAGCCAGGCAATGGCGCCGATGTCCAGGTGGTTGGTCGGTTCGTCGAGCAGCAGCAGGTCCGGCTCGGAAACCAGAGCCTGGGCCAGCAGGACGCGACGACGCCAGCCGCCGGACAATTCGGCGAGGGTCTTGTCGGCCGGCAGTTGCAGACGGCTCAGCGTGCTGTCTACCAGTTGCTGCAAACGCCAGCCGTCGCGGGCTTCGAGGTCGTGCTGGACATGCATCAGCTTGTCCAGATCGGCGTCGGTGACGATGTTCTGGCTCAGGTGGTGATACTGCGCGAGCAACTCGCCAACACCGTCCAGGCCTTCGGCGACCACGTCGAACACCGTCCGCTCGTCGGCCACCGGCAATTCTTGCGGCAATTCGCCTATCTTGAGGCCAGGTGCGCGCCAAACCGAGCCGTCATCGGGCTTCTGGTCGCCCTTGACGAGCTTCATCATGCTGGACTTGCCAGTGCCATTACGGCCGATGATGCACACCCGCTCGCCACGGGCGATCTGCCAGGACACCTTGTCCAACAACGGCATAGCGCCGAACGCAAGGGACACATCGCTGAATTTGAGCAGGGTCATGAGCTTCTCCAAAAACCGGGCGCGCATTCTACCTGACTTGAGCCCTCAGAAGGCCGGCAATTTCACCTTCGAAGCACTCTGCATAACAAATGTTGCGAACTTATGCCTGTAGGTCGGCAAAGCTTTCACCCGTTGCTGGCAAAAGGCTAAGCTACGGGCAATCAGTGTCGATATTGTCGGCACTTGTCATGATTTCTCTGCCCGGATGTCTCATGCGCAGTCGCCTTTTCAGTCTTTTTTCATGTTTGCTTCTTTCGGCCACTGCCGTTCAATCCGCCCAGGCGGTGGACCTGTCCACCCAGCGCCAGTATTACGATGAGGCCAAGCGCGCCCTGGCCAAGGGTGATACTGGCCCGTACTTTCAATACAGCCAGGCCCTCAGCGATTATCCGCTGGAACCGTACCTGGCCTATGACGAACTGACCGCGCGCCTGAAAACCGCGAGCAACGAGGAAATCGAAAAGTTCCTCGCCGAACACGGTGACCTGCCGCAAGCCAACTGGATGAAACTGCGCTGGTTGCGCTGGCTGGCCGATCGTGCCGACTGGGCGACCTTCGTCAAGTATTACGATCCCGATATGAATTTTACCGAGCTGGACTGCCTCAATGCGCAGTACCAGATCAGTCATGACAAGAAGGCCGAAGGCTATGCCAACGCCGAAAAACTCTGGCTGACCGGTAAATCGCAACCCGCCTCCTGCGACGCGCTGTTCGGCATGTGGGCCTCCGAAGGCCAATTGACCGAACAGAAACGCTGGGAACGCACCAAGCTCGCCGCACAGGCGCGCAACTATCCGCTGGCCAATAGCCTGGTGAACGGCCTGACCACCCTCGCCCCACGCGGTCGCCTGCTGGTGGATGTGGCGCAGAAACCGGAACTGCTGAACCAGCCTTCGCGCTTCATCCCGGCCGACGAAGCGATGTCCGACATCGTCAGCCTCGGCTTGCGCCGCCTGGCCAGGCAGGACCCGGACAAGGCCATGGACCTGCTCGACGGTTACGCCAGCAGCATGCACTTCTCCCGTGACGAAAAAGTGGCAATCGCCCGGGAAATCGGCCTGACGCTTGCGCGCCGCTATGATCCGCGGGCCCTGGACGTGATGACCAAGTACGATCCGGAACTGCGCGACAACACGGTGTCCGAATGGCGCATGCGCCTATTGCTGCGCCTGGCACGCTGGGACGATGCCTATCAACTGGTCCGTCGCCTGCCGCAAGACCTGGCCACCACCAACCGCTGGCGCTACTGGCAGGCCCGCAGCCTGGAACTGGCGCAACCGCAGAACCCGCAAGCACAAGTGCTGTACAAGACCCTCGCCAAGGAGCGCGACTTCTATGGCTTCCTCGCCGCCGATCGCTCACAGGCGCCGTATTCGCTGGTGAACAAACCGCTGGTGCTGAGCCAGGCCACCATCAACAAGGTGCGTAATACCCCAGGCATACGCCGCGCACTGGAATTCCACGCCCGCGGGCAAGTGGTCGATGGTCGTCGCGAATGGTATTACGTCAGCCGGCACTTCAACCGTGACGAAATGGTCGCTCAGGCGAAACTGGCTTACGACCTGAAATGGTATTTCCCGGCAATCCGCACCATCAGCCAGGCGCAGTACTGGGACGACCTGGACATCCGTTTCCCGATGGCCCACCGCGACACACTGGTGCGCGAAGCCAAGGTGCGTGGCCTGCATTCGAGCTGGGTGTTTGCCATCACGCGCCAGGAAAGCGCCTTCATGGATGACGCTCGTTCCGGTGTCGGCGCCAGCGGCCTGATGCAATTGATGCCAGGCACCGCCAAGGAAACCGCCCGCAAGTTCAGCATTCCCCTGGCGTCGCCACAACAGGTGCTGGACCCGGACAAGAACATCCAGCTCGGCGCCGCTTACCTGAGCCAGGTGCACAGCCAGTTCAACGGCAACCGCGTCCTCGCCTCCGCCGCCTACAACGCCGGCCCCGGTCGCGTGCGTCAATGGCTGCGCGGCGCCGACCACCTGAGCTTCGACGTGTGGGTGGAAAGCATCCCGTTCGACGAAACGCGCCAATATGTGCAAAACGTGCTGTCGTACTCGGTGATCTACGGGCAGAAGCTGAACTCGCCACAACCGCTGGTGGATTGGCATGAGCGGTATTTTGATGATCAATGACCGTGGTGTTTAGCCGCTGACAAAAAATGCCCGCATCGATTGATGCGGGCATTTTTTATGAGGCTCTACTTGGTCGGTTACTTAGTCGGTTACCGGATCGGTCAGGACATCTGGGCCATCACTAAACTGCAACGCCGCCAGCCGTGCATACAGCGCATTACCCGCCACCAGCTCTTGATGCGTGCCCACGGCCACCAGCTTGCCCTTGTCCATCACCGCGATCCGGTCGGCGTTTTTCACCGTGGCCAGGCGATGGGCGATGACCAGGGTGGTGCGGTTTTTCATCAGGCTGGGCAGGGCTTGCTGGATCAGGTGTTCGCTCTGGGCATCGAGGGCGCTGGTGGCTTCGTCCAGCAACAGGATCGGTGCATCCACCAGCAGCGCCCGGGCGATGGCCAGGCGTTGGCGCTGGCCACCGGACAAACCGAGGCCGCCGTCGCCCAGGTGGGTCTGGTAGCCGTTGGGCATTTGCTCGATGAAGTCGTGGGCGTAGGCGATTTTCGCGGCGTCCTGGACCTGAGCCAGAGTCGCCGTCGGGTTGCCATAGCGGATGTTCTCCTCGATGCTGCCGAAAAACAGCGCCGGGTTCTGCGAGACCAGGGCAAAGCAGCGGCGCAGGTCCAGCGGATCGAGTTCGGTCAGCGGCACGCCATCGATCAGGATACGGCCCTGCGTCGGGTCGTAGAAACGCAATAACAGGTCATACACCGTCGATTTGCCCGCGCCAGAAGGTCCGACCAACGCCAGCGTCTCGCCCGCGTTGATCGTCAGACTCAAGCCATCGACGGCATAACTTTCGGGACGCGAGGGGTAGGAAAAGCGCACCTCTTGCAGCGCCAGATCGCCCTTCACCCTTGCCGGCAATGTCTGCAGCCCGGTGGTCGGTGGCTGGATAATATTTTCCGAACGCAGCAACTCGGCAATCCGTTCGGCGGCGCCGGCGGCGCGTTGCAACTCGCCAATCACTTCGCTCAAGGTGCCAAAGGCACTGCCGACGATCAGGCTATAGAAGACAAACGCTGCCAGTTCACCGCCCGAGATGCGACCGGCAATCACGTCCATGCCGCCCACCCACAGCATCACGCCAACCGCGCCCAGCACCAGCGCGATGACCAGCGTGATCAGCCAGGCCCGCTGGAAGATGCGCTTGCGTGCGGTGTCAAACGCTTCTTCCACCGTCACGGCAAAACGTTGTTCGTCCTGCACCTGATGGTTGTAGGCCTGCACGGTCTTGATCTGGCCGAGCGTTTCGGACACGTAGCTGCCGATGTCGGCAATCCGGTCCTGGCTCAGGCGCGAGAGGCTGCGCACCCGGCGACCGAAAATCAGGATCGGCGCGACCACCAGTGGCAACGCCACGACCACGATGCTGGTGAGCTTGGGGTTGGTGATAAACAGCAGGACAATCCCGCCGATCACCATCAACAGATTGCGCAGAAAAAGCGACAGCGACGAGCCGATCACCGATTGCAGCAACGTGGTATCGGCGGTCAGTCGCGACTGGATCTCCGAGCTGCGGTTGTCTTCATAAAAACCCGGATGCAGGTAGACCAGATGGTTGAATACCTGACGCCGAATATCCGCCACCACGCGCTCGCCAATCCACGACACCAGGTAAAAACGGGCGAATGTACCGGCCGCCAGACCGAGCACCAGCACCATGAACAGCCCGATGGACTCATTGAGCAAATGCGGGGATTGCGTCATGAAACCCTTGTCGACCAGCAGGCGAATCCCCTGCCCCATGGACAAAGTGATGCCCGCCGTGATGATCAGCGCCAGCAAGGCGCCGAACGCTTGCCAACGGTACGGCGCGAGAAAGCGACTGGTCAGGCGAAGGGCGCGGCGGTGACGGGAAGAGAGCATCGGGGTTTCCAGGTACGCAAGGAATCGGGCCAGCCTACCCCTTTCAATGGGGTGGAACTCTGTAAATCACAATGAGTCAGGTTAAATATGACCGCCAAGACTAGCCGCTAGACGCTAATGGTCTAATGTCCCAGTGGCACCACTGCGCTATTTCTGATTGAGTAAAGGTACCGACATGGATACAGATCGCACGCGTTGTAACAGACCGGTCACCTGGCGGTTTTAATGTCAATACAACCTGATGAGGAGACAGGCCATGTCCTTGCAACACAGCAGCGATGACAAGATTCAAGTGATCCGCACGCAGCCACACCAGTCTCTGGGTTGCTCGTTTATCGATGCCCAAGGCCGCGAAGTACCGATCACTGAAGACATGATCCAGAACGCTTGCCGCGAACTGGAACAGCGATTGGTCAAGCCTGCCGAACAAAAGTGATATAGCCACCGTCTTCTTGACCCGGCCCTGGTTGGCCGGGTTTTTTATGGGTGATTATCCAGAATCTGTGGTGCTGCCTTCGCGAACAGGCTCGCTCCCACAATCGATTGCGATCAACCTGTGGGAGCGAGCTTGCTCGCGAATGGGCCTACCTGGTTTTCAGACCGCCGAAGCGCCCAACGCCGCCACGATTTGCTGCAATGCTGGAGAATCCCCTTCAACCCGCACCTGCAACCCGTCAATCTCGCGCCGCGCCGGATAATGCTTGCGCAACGCATCGAACGCCGTGCGCTGCTCGCTCACACTGCCCACCAGGCTACGCCGAAAATCCGCGTCATCACGGCGCGGGTCATACACCCCACGGCACAACATTGCCAGCGCCCAGGCTGGATCGCTGTCCGCGCTCAAGGTCACTTGCGACAACCACGGCTTGGGCAGCAAGTCGCTCAGACTGACAACGGCAGGCTGGCCGAGAAAATCGCAAAACGCCTGATAAATCTGCGCCGTCCCACGCTGTTTGCCGTCGAGGCTGTAACCGGCGATGTGCGGCGTTGCCAGCACGCAAAGATCGGCCAGCGCCACGTCCACTTCAGGCTCGCCCTCCCAGACATCCAGCACTGCTTGCAGGTCTTCGCGCTGCAGCAACACCTGACGCAAGGCCGTGTTATCCACCACCGGGCCACGGCTGGCGTTGATCAGCCAGGCGCCGGGCTTGAGCTGGTTCAAACGGCTTTTGTCGAACAGGTGCCAGGTTGATTGAGCGCCGTGCTTCTTCAACGGGGTGTGCAAGCTGATGACATCGCATTGCTCGATGATCTGTTCGAGGCTGACGTAGTCGCCACCCTCATCTGCCTGGCGAGGCGGATCGCACACCAGTACGTTCCAGCCCAGCCCTTGCAGTACCTTGACTAGACGCCCGCCGACTTCACCGGCACCGACCACGCCATAAGTGCGTTGCGTCAGGTCGGCACCCTCGATCTCGGCCAGGGTCAGCAGGCTGCCCAGCACATAATCGACCACGCCCCGGGCGTTGCAACCGGGAGCGCTGGACCAGGTAATGCCGGCCTGCTGAAAGTAATCAAGGTCCAGATGATCGGTACCAATGGTGCAGGTGCCGACAAAGCGCACCTTGCTGCCTTCGAGCAGGGAACGATTGACGTTGGTCACCGAGCGCACCAGCAGCACATCGGCCTGTTCTACCGTGGCGCGGTCAATGGAGCGTCCCGGCACCCGGCGGATTTCGCCAAAACCTGCGAAGAAGGCATCAAGCAGCGGGATATTTTCGTCGGCAACAATCAACATGGCGGGGCTCCTTTGGGGGATCGGCAGTGTAGGCGGAGTTGACGGTGATGGGCCAGCAGGCATTGCACAGCCAGGGCGGCATCGCCTTTGTGACACTGCATTGCCTTTGTGGCGAGGGAACTTGCTCCCGCTCGGCTGCGCAGCAGTCGTAAAACCTTTGCTCGCGGTGGGCATGATAAAATCGGGCCGAATGATTCGGGGCTGCTTCGCCGCCCTGCGCGAGCAAGCTCCCTCGCCACAGAAGATCTCGAAGAACCTGACGATCGATTACAAATCCCTAACACGGGATTTTTCCTGACCATCGCGTCAACGCGTAGAATGCGTCGCCTTGCGCAACAAACATCTCTGGACGCTCCGCTTGTGAATTCCGTAACTGACACCGCCGCCACACGCCCGCTCAACCGCCCTGCCCGGGTTCGCCTGGAGCTGAAAAACCTGTTTGCCCTGGCGTTGCCGATCATGATCGCGCAACTGGCGACCACCGCCATGGGCTTCGTCGATGCCGTGATGGCCGGCCGCGTCGGGCCGCGAGACCTCGCCGCCGTGGCGCTGGGCAATTCGATCTGGGTGCCGGTGTTTCTGCTGATGACCGGCACCTTGCTGGCGACCACGCCAAAAGTGGCCCAGCGCTTCGGCGCCGGCACTCACAGCGAAATCGGACCGATTGTGCGTCAGGCGTTGTGGCTGGCGCTGGTGGTCGGCCTGATGGCCACCGGCATGCTGATCGCTGCCGAGCCGGTCCTGCACATCATGAAGGTCGACCCGGAACTGATCGCGCCGTGCATGCAATACCTGCACGGCATTGCCGCCGGTTTGCCAGCGGTCGCGTTCTATCACGTGCTGCGCTGCTTCAGCGACGGCATGGGTCGCACCCGCCCGGCAATGATCCTCGGCTTGTGTGCGCTGGCGCTGAATATCCCGCTGAACTACGTGTTCATTTATGGCCACCTGGGCGTCCCGGCCATGGGCGGCGCTGGCTGCGGTTGGGCGACGGGAATCGTGATGTGGTTCATGGCGCTCGGCATGGTCGCCTATACACGCTGGGCTCCCGCCTATCAGAAAAGCGAGTTGTTTCGCCGTTTCGACTGGCCGCAATGGGCGGTGATCAAGCGCTTGCTGAGCATCGGATTGCCGATCGGCATCGCCGTGTTTGCCGAGTCGAGCATCTTCGCCGTGATCGCACTGTTGATCGGCAGCCTCGGCGCCACGGTGGTGGCCGGGCACCAGATTGCCCTGAACGTCAGCTCGCTGGTGTTCATGATCCCCTACTCGCTGGGGATGGCCGTGACCGTGCGGGTCGGGCAGGCCCTGGGCCGTAACGAGCCCCGCGAAGCCCGCTTCGCCGCCGGTGTCGGCATGGGCAGCGCGCTGGCCTATGCCTGCCTGTCGGCGAGCATGATGCTGTTGCTGCGTGAACACATTGCGACCATTTACACCACCGACCCGACGGTGATTCATGTGGCGGCCATGTTGATTGTGTATTCGGCGTTGTTCCAGTTTTCCGATGCGATCCAGGTCACGGCGGCCGGCGCACTGCGCGGTTATCAGGACACGCGGGTGACGATGATTCTGACGCTGTTCGCTTACTGGGGAATCGGCTTGCCGGTGGGCTACGCACTGGGCCTGACCGACTGGCTGGGCGCGCCAAGCGGCCCGAGCGGGCTGTGGCAGGGTCTGATCGTCGGTTTGAGTTGCGCAGCCTTGATGCTGTCGATCCGCCTGACGCGCAGTGCACGCAAGCAGATCCGTATCAGCCGGTCGGCGGGTTAAGCGAGTTTCTTGCGAATCCAGTAGAGGTAGGTACCTGCCTCTTCGTGCTGTGCCACCAGTTCGTGGTCCAGAAACACACAGAACTTGGGAATGTCGCGGCGGGTCGACGGGTCGGTGGCGATCACCTTGAGCAGGCCGCCGGGCACCAGGTCACGGATGTGCTGGTGCAGCATCATCACCGGTTCCGGGCAGTTGAGGCCGGTGGCGTCAAGGGTGCCGTCTACCGGCGTATCAAGCATGTCACTCATGATTCACTCCTGAAACTGGCCGGCATTGTCGCGCAATGCCGGGGGCAATGTCATGTGAGGCGTACACCGCCCCTGTGGGAGCTGGCTTGCCTGCGATGGCGTCGCCTCAGTTCGACGTCAAACCGAGTCGCCTGCATCGCGGGCAAGCCCGGCTCCCACAAAAGCGTCGAACCGAGTAGATGCCATCGCAGGCAAGCCAGCTCCCACACAAAAGCTCTCCCCACAGGGATACCAGCGTTTTAGCGGGACTTGGGCTTCTTCACATCAATCCGACGCAAATGGCAGGTCACTTCTTCGCGGTCGTGATACAGCTGCTTGCAGCCAACCTCGACCCGAATACCGCGCTCCTTGAAGCCTTCGGCAATACGTTCCAGCAGGCGTTTCACCTCGGCGTAGCGCTGCTTCATCGGCAACTTCAAGTTGACCACCGCTTCGCGGCAATGCCCCTCGCCAATCCACTCTTCGAGCATCGCGGCGTTGCGCGCCGGTTTCTCAACGATGTCGCAGACCATCCAGTCCACCGGCTGCTTAGGCTTGAAGGTAAAACCGTCGGCCATCAAGTGTTGCACCAGCCCGGTGTCCATCAGGCTTTCAGCCATCGGGCCGTTGTCGATGGCGGTGACGATCATGCCACGGTTGACCAACTGCCAGGTCCAGCCGCCAGGCGCGGCGCCCAGGTCGACACCGGTCATGTCGCTGTGCAGGCGCTCATCCCACTGATCGCGAGGAATGAAGTGGTGCCACGCCTCTTCCAGCTTCAGCGTCGAGCGGCTTGGCGCGTCACGCGGGAACTTCAGGCGCGGAATGCCCATCGGCCACATCGCCGAGTTGTTGGACTCGGCCAGGCCCATGAACACTTCGCGACCGCTCTTGAAGGTCAGCAGCAGGCGCGGCTTGCTGGCGTCGTCCACCAGCTTGCCGGCCGCCAGCAACGCCTTGCGCAGGTGGACTTCGAATTTCTTGCAGAAGTTCGACAGTTCCTTGCCATCGTTGGTGTCGACCATTTCCAGCCACAGGCTGCCGCACAGCGGGAAGTCGGCCATGTGCGCGAGGATCACGCTGATGCGGTCGGTTTCCGGCAGATCGATGAAGATGCCACGCGCCCACTGGCGCGGGAAGATCAGCTCGGCGAAACGCTGGCCACGCATCAGGCGCTCGGCGCCGTCTTCTTCGGTGCAGACAAACTCGGCGCAGGCGCTGGCGGTTTTCGCCTTGGCATAACCGGCCACGTTCAGCCGCGCGGCATGTTCGGAAATCTCGGAACAGACTTCGCCTTCGAAGCCTGGCCGGCAATGCATAAAGAGGGTGTTCATTTTTACTCCTGGGCAGATGGCGAAGAAATTGCGCCACTGCGCGATGCCCAGACTTGCGTTGAAGCAAAGCCTGTCACGAAAACCGGCGCATGATAGCCGAGTTCGGAACCTCGGAGCTGTCCATAGAGTCCAGTTATTAGCTTTAACGTTCAAACAGGGCTAGGTTGAAAGCTCTGTCCTTCCCCCCAGTTCGTAGCCGTGCGGACTTAAAGGAGTCATTTCAATGCCGTCCCTCGATAGCCTGAAAACCCTTAAAACACTACAAGTCGACAACAAGGCCTACCATTATTTCAGCCTGCCCGAGGCCGCCAAAAGCCTCGGTGATCTCGACAAACTGCCGATGTCCTTGAAAGTCCTGCTGGAAAACCTGCTGCGCTGGGAGGACGAAAAAACCGTCACCGGCGCCGACCTCAAAGCCATTGCCGCCTGGCTCAAGGAGCGCCGCTCCGACCGTGAAATCCAGTACCGCCCTGCCCGCGTGCTGATGCAAGACTTTACCGGGGTGCCCGCCGTGGTCGACCTGGCCGCCATGCGCGCCGCCATGGCCAAGGCCGGTGGCGACCCGCAGCGCATCAATCCGCTGTCACCTGTGGACCTGGTCATCGACCACTCGGTAATGGTCGATAAATTCGCCAGCCCAAGCGCCTTTGAACAGAACGTCGACATCGAAATGCAGCGCAATGGCGAGCGTTACGCGTTCCTGCGCTGGGGCCAGAGCGCCTTCGACAACTTCAGCGTGGTGCCACCGGGCACCGGCATCTGCCATCAGGTGAACCTGGAATACCTGGGGCGCACGGTCTGGACCAAGGACGAGGACGGCCGCACCTACGCCTTCCCCGACACGCTGGTCGGCACCGACTCCCACACCACCATGATCAACGGCCTGGGCGTGCTCGGCTGGGGCGTGGGCGGCATCGAAGCGGAAGCGGCGATGCTCGGCCAACCGGTGTCGATGCTGATCCCGGAAGTGATCGGTTTCAAACTGACCGGCAAGCTCAAGGAAGGCATCACCGCTACCGACCTGGTGCTGACCGTCACCCAGATGCTGCGCAAAAAAGGCGTGGTGGGCAAATTCGTCGAGTTCTATGGCGATGGCCTCGCCGACCTGCCGCTGGCCGACCGCGCGACCATCGCCAACATGGCACCGGAATACGGCGCGACCTGCGGCTTCTTCCCGGTGGACGACGTGACCCTGGAATACCTGCGCCTCTCCGGTCGCCCGACCGAAGTCGTGAAACTGGTCGAGGCGTATACCAAGGCTCAGGGCCTGTGGCGGCTGCCGGGCAAAGAGCCGATCTTCACCGACAGCCTGGCGCTGGACATGGCCAGCGTCGAAGCCAGCCTCGCCGGGCCGAAACGCCCGCAGGACCGTGTCTCGCTGCCGAATGTGGCCCAGGCCTTCAGTGACTTCCTCGGCCTGCAACTCAAACCCACCAGCAAGGAAGAAGGCCGCCTGGAAAGCGAAGGCGGCGGTGGCGTCGCCGTGGGCAACGCCGATCTGGTGGGCGAAGCGGACTACGAGGCCGAAGGCCACACCTATCGCCTGAAAAACGGCGCCGTGGTGATCGCGGCAATCACCTCCTGCACCAACACCTCCAACCCGAGTGTGATGATGGCGGCGGGTCTGGTGGCGAAGAAAGCCGTGGAAAAAGGCCTCAAGCGCAAACCGTGGGTCAAGAGTTCGCTGGCGCCCGGCTCGAAAGTGGTCACCGATTACTACAAGGCAGCGGGTCTGACGCAATACCTTGATGAACTCGGTTTCGCGCTGGTCGGTTACGGCTGCACCACCTGCATCGGCAATTCCGGGCCGCTGCCGGAGCCGATCGAGAAAGCCATTCAGAAAGCCGACCTGGCCGTGGCCTCGGTGCTGTCCGGCAACCGTAACTTTGAAGGCCGGGTGCATCCGCTGGTGAAAACCAACTGGCTGGCCTCCCCGCCGCTGGTGGTCGCTTACGCGTTGGCCGGTACGGTGCGCATCGACATCAGTAGCGAATCCCTGGGCGATGACAAGGACGGCCATCCGGTTTACCTGCGCGACATCTGGCCCAGCACCCAGGAAATTGCCGAGGCGGTGAATCAGGTCAACACGTCGATGTTCCACAAGGAATACGCCGAAGTGTTTGCCGGTGATGAACAGTGGCAAGCCATCGAAGTGCCGCAAGCGGCGACTTATGTGTGGCAGGAAGATTCGACGTACATCCAGCATCCGCCGTTTTTTGATGACATCAGCGGCCCGCTGCCGGTGATTCAGGACGTGAAAAAAGCCAACGTGCTGGCGCTGCTCGGCGACTCGGTGACCACCGACCATATCTCCCCTGCCGGCAATATCAAGGTCGACAGCCCGGCCGGCCATTACCTGCGTGAGAAAGGCGTCGAGCCGCGCGACTTCAACTCTTATGGTTCGCGTCGCGGCAATCATGAAGTGATGATGCGCGGCACGTTCGCCAACATCCGCATTCGCAACGAGATGCTCGGTGGCGAAGAAGGTGGCAACACGATCTACATTCCTACCGGCGAGAAGCTGCCGATCTACGATGCCGCCATGCGTTATCAAGCGGCGGGCACGCCACTGGTGGTGATTGCCGGGCAGGAATATGGCACCGGGTCGAGCCGCGACTGGGCGGCCAAGGGCACCAATCTGCTGGGTGTGAAAGCGGTCATTGCCGAGAGTTTCGAGCGGATTCACCGCTCCAACCTGGTGGGCATGGGCGTGCTGCCGTTGCAGTTCAAGCTGGATCAGAACCGCAAGAGCTTGAACCTGACCGGCAAGGAAACCGTGGACATTCTCGGCCTGACCGGCGTCGAGGTGACGCCACGGATGAACCTGACGCTGGTCATCACCCGTGAAGACGGCAGCAGCGAGAAGGTCGAGGTGTTGTGCCGCATTGATACGCTCAATGAGGTTGAGTACTTCAAGTCAGGGGGGATTTTGCATTACGTGCTGCGGCAGCTGATTGCCTCATAAACGCGTGCTGACACAGACACCGCCTTCGGGCGGTGTTTTTGTTTGTGTCTGTCTATAATCGCGCCCCTTGAACATCGCATACCTCTGTGGCGAGGGCGCTTGCTCCCGCTCGACTGCGAAGCAGGCGCAAATCCAGCCAATGCAAATCACTGTCATCACAGGGTTTTGGGCCGCTTCGCAACCCAGCGGGAGCAAGCTCCCTCGCCACAAAAGCACTTCAGCCTCAAAGGACTCTTTTATGCTCGCTCTGCCATGGATCCACCTGGCACTTCTCTCCATCGGCTATGCCCTGGCGCTGATCTACGGCCATCTCGGCTGGCTGGCCGCCATTTCTATCGGGCTGTTGCTGTTTGCCGGCTATGCCGTACGCCAACAACAGGTGCAGCTCGGTCGCTACCTCGGTCACGGCCTGTTCATTTTCCTGGCGCTGGCCCTGGCCATGCACTGGCTTCCCGGTTTCCACAACGGCCGGGCCATCGCCGCGCAACGCTTCACTGCCGACGCCGTACCGTTCGCGATGTACCTGAACCTCGACAAGCCCCTGATCGGCTTCTGGCTGCTGCTGGTCTGCCCCTGGATTGTCGCCCGGCGCTCACTGCGGCTGTCGGTTTATGCCACGGCCATGGCCCTGGCCGTCAGTTCGGTACTGGCCCTGGGCGGCGCATTGCTGCTGGGCATGATCAGTTGGGCACCGAAATGGCCGGATCAGACCTGGCTATGGGTGCTGAACAACTTGCTGCTGGTGACCCTGGTCGAGGAAGCGCTGTTTCGCGGCTATGTCCAGGGCGGCCTGAGCCGGTATTTCAAGCACCTGCCCTACGGCGAAAACCTCGCACTGTTGCTGGCCTCGCTGTTGTTCGGCCTGGTGCACATGGGCGCTGGATGGCAATGGACGTTGCTGGCAGGGCTGGCAGGTGTCGGCTATGGTCTGGCCTACCGTTTCGGCGGGCTGGGGGCGGCCATTGCCACCCATTTCGGCCTGAATCTGCTGCACTTCGCCCTGTTCACCTACCCGATGCTTGCCAGCTGAGGCAACGGCCGTTTTGCGACGGACCGCTGATTTATTGAAAAATTATTTCAATTTATTCCTGACGACGCCGACAACCTCTCAAAGCCTTGCGGATTGAAAAAGCCATGCGTAATAACCAGCCCATTACACAACGCGAACGGACCTTCCCGGCTCAGCAACGGTTGATTTCCACAACCGACGCCAAAGGCGTGATCACTTACTGCAACGACGCGTTTGTTGAAATCAGTGGGTTTTCCCGTGAAGAGTTGATCCGTGCGCCGCACAACCTGGTTCGTCACCCTGACGTCCCGGCGGCGGTGTTCGCGCATATGTGGGGCACATTGAAACAAGGCTTGCCATGGATGGGCATTGTCAAGAATCGCTGCAAGACCGGTGATCACTACTGGGTCAACGCCTATGTCACACCGGTTTTCGAAGGCAATCAGGTCATCGGTTACGAGTCGGTGCGGATCAAACCCACCGCCGAACAGATCCGCCGTGCCGAAGCGCTCTACCAACGCATCAACCAGGGCAAGTCGGCGATTCCTTCAACCGATAAATGGCTGCCGGTGCTGCAGGACTGGCTGCCGTTCATTCTGGTCAGCCAACTGAGCTTCATGATCGGCGCTTCGCTGAACTCCCATTGGGGGTTTGCATTGGCGGCCGGTCTGTCGGTGCCGCTGGGCCTGATGGGTTTGAGCTGGCAACAGCGCGGCCTCAAGCGCCTGCTGGTGTTGGCCGGACAAACCACCTCCGACCCGCTGATCGCGCAGATGTACACCGACAGCCGTGGCGCCCAGGCGCGACTGGAGATGTCGATTCTCAGCCAGGAAGCCCGCCTGAAAACCTGCCTGACCCGTCTGCAGGACACCGCCGAGCACCTGACCGAGCAAGCGCGGCAGTCCGACACCCTGGCCCACAACAGCTCCAGTGGCCTGGAACGTCAGCGCGTCGAAACCGAACAAGTGGCCACGGCCGTCAACCAGATGGCCGCTACCACGCAGGAAGTCGCCAGCCACGTGCAGCGCACCGCCGACGCGACTCAGGAAGCCAATCGCCTGACCGGTCGCGGTCGTGACATTGCCGGTGAAACCCGTGAAGCCATTCAGCGTCTGTCGGTGGTGGTCGGTGAAACCGGCCTGACCGTGACGCAACTGGCCAAGGACAGCGACGAAATCGGTGGCGTGGTCGATGTGATCAAAGGCATCGCCGACCAGACCAACCTGCTGGCCTTGAACGCCGCCATCGAAGCGGCCCGTGCCGGCGAGATGGGGCGTGGTTTTGCGGTGGTGGCCGATGAAGTGCGGCAACTGGCCCAACGCACCAGCGAGTCCACCGGGCAGATCCATGCCCTGATCGCCAAGCTGCAACAGACGGCCAATACCGCCGTGCAAACCATGGACGCCGGGCACCGCCAGGCGGAAGAAGGTGTGGCGCGAGTGCTGGAGGCGGATCAGGCACTGATCGGCATCAGCGAAGCGGTGGCGCACATCACCGACATGACCACGCAGATCGCCGCAGCGACCGAGGAGCAAAGCTCGGTGGCCGAGGAGATC
Organism: Pseudomonas fungipugnans; assembly: GCF_029955235.1. Classification (NCBI taxonomy): domain Bacteria; kingdom Pseudomonadati; phylum Pseudomonadota; class Gammaproteobacteria; order Pseudomonadales; family Pseudomonadaceae; genus Pseudomonas; species Pseudomonas fungipugnans. The sequence goes on along the minus strand of NZ_JARBWL010000002.1, from coordinate 2,360,355 downwards.
AGCCGCAACATCAGCAACATCTCGCAACTGGCCGATCAGACCTCGGAACAGGCGCATAACTCGGCATTGTTGAGTGAAGAGCTGACCAAGACCGCGAATACCCAGTATTCGTTGGTGGAGCGGTTTAACCGCTGATAGCTGTTGAAAGACAAAAACCCGGACAGTGAAAACTTCCGGGTTTTTTATGGTCATTCTGAACCTGATGTTGCCTGGTAGATTGCTTTCGCGAGCAGGCTCGCTCTCATAGGGATCTCTGCATCACCCCCAATCAACTGTGGGAGCGAGCTTGCTCGCGATGAGGCCCTGACTGCGGCTACAAAACTTATTGCAGAAACGCCGCGACCTTGCCTGCCGCAGCCGCCAGATGCTGCTCATGCGTAAACCCCGAAGCCTTCAACGGCTTCAAATCATGATCCCCCGCCACCAGCCAGAACACTTCGATGCTCGGCGACAACGCATACGCCTCGACCGCATCGCGATTGCCCAACGCATCGCGCTCACCCTGCACAATCAGCGTCCGGGTTGTCAGCGCCGCCAGATGTTCGACCCGCGGCTTTTCCGGTTTGCCCACCGCATAAAACGGATACCCCAGGCACACCAGCGCATCCGCCCCCAACTCGTCCGCCAGCGAACTGGCCATTCGCCCGCCCATGGACTTGCCGCCAATGGCCAACGGCCCAGTGACATGACGTCGCACCACGGCATGTACCTCGCGCCAGCATTCGAGCAGTTTCGGCGCCGGGTTGGGCGGGCGCTTGACTCCGTCGATCCGCCGCTGAGCCATGTACGGAAACTCGAAACGCAACACGTTGACGCCTTGTGCCACGAGGCGCGCAGCCATGTCGTTCATCCAGGCACTGTCCATCGGCGCGCCGGCACCGTGCGCCAGGATCAGGGTCGCCGAAGCCGGCGCTGAAGCGGCGTCCCACAGCCATCCATGATCGCGTACGCACTGCGCCCATTGATCCCCGTCAATACTGGCCTTGTGCTGTTTGTCCATGCTTGCCTCGCTTTTAGTCTGCCTATAACTCCAGGCGAAGGGAGCGTCTGCCTTGCGGCTTACTCGCAAAGACAGGCCTTCACTTCGGCTGAACCGTGGATGGGGAACCATGAACACTTCTATCAGTACCGCCTACAACTACAAGGTGGTCCGCCAATTCGCCATTATGACGGTGGTGTGGGGCATCGTCGGCATGGGGCTCGGGGTTTTTCTCGCTGCCCAGTTGGTCTGGCCCGAACTCAATTTCAATCTGCCGTGGACCAGCTTCGGCCGTCTGCGCCCGTTGCACACCAACGCGGTGATTTTCGCGTTCGGCGGTTGCGCCCTGTTCGCCAGTTCGTTCTATTCGGTGCAACGCACCTGCCAGACGCAATTGTTCGCGCCAAAAATCGCGCAGTTCTGCTTCTGGGGCTGGCAGTTGGTGATCGTGCTGGCGGCCATCAGCCTGCCACTGGGCTACACCAGTTCCAAGGAATACGCCGAACTGGAATGGCCGATCGACATCCTGATCACCATTGTCTGGGTCGCCTACGCCATCGTGTTCTTCGGCACGCTAGCCAAGCGCAACACCAAGCACATCTACGTCGGCAACTGGTTCTTCGGTGCGTTCATCATCACCGTGGCGATCCTGCACATCGTCAATAACCTGGAAATCCCGGTCAGCTGGAACAAATCCTACTCGCTGTACGGCGGCGCCACCGACGCCATGGTGCAATGGTGGTACGGCCACAACGCCGTGGGCTTTTTTCTCACCGCCGGCTTCCTCGGAATGATGTACTACTTCGTGCCGAAACAGGCCGAGCGTCCGGTGTATTCCTATCGCTTGTCCATCGTGCATTTCTGGGCGCTGATCACCCTGTACATCTGGGCCGGTCCGCACCACCTGCACTACACCGCGCTGCCGGACTGGGCTCAGTCGCTGGGCATGGTGATGTCGCTGATCCTGCTGGCGCCGAGTTGGGGCGGGATGATCAACGGCATGATGACGCTCTCGGGCGCCTGGCATAAGTTGCGCAGCGACCCGATCCTGCGCTTTCTGGTGGTGTCGCTGGCGTTCTACGGCATGTCGACCTTCGAAGGCCCGATGATGGCGATCAAGACCGTCAACGCCCTCTCCCACTACACCGACTGGACCATCGGCCACGTACACGCCGGCGCACTCGGCTGGGTGGCGATGATTTCCATCGGCGCGCTGTACCACATGATCCCGAAAATCTTCGGTCGCCCGCAGATGCACAGCATCGGCCTGATCAACGCGCACTTCTGGCTCGCCACCATCGGCACCGTGCTCTACATCGCCTCGATGTGGGTCAATGGCATCGCCCAGGGCCTGATGTGGCGGGCAGTCAACGAAGACGGCACGCTGACCTACTCCTTCGTCGAAACCCTGGTGGCCAGCCACCCCGGCTTCGTCGTGCGACTGGTGGGCGGGGCGATCTTCTTCAGCGGCATGCTGCTGATGGCCTACAACACTTGGCGCACCGTGCGGGCCTCGCAGCCTGCCGAAGCCGCCGCTGCCGCGCAGATGGCCTGAGGAGTCCGCCATGAAACACGAAACAATCGAGAAAAACGTCGGCCTGTTGATGCTACTGATGGTTCTGGCCGTGAGCATCGGCGGCCTGACGCAGATCGTCCCGCTGTTCTTCCAGGACGTGACCAACAAACCGGTGGAAGGCATGAAGCCCTACACCGCGCTGCAACTGGAAGGTCGTGACCTCTACATCCGCGAAGGCTGCGTGGGCTGCCACTCGCAGATGATCCGGCCATTTCGCGCCGAAACCGAACGCTATGGCCACTACTCGGTCGCCGGTGAAAGCGTCTGGGATCACCCGTTCCTCTGGGGCTCGAAACGCACCGGGCCGGACCTGGCACGGGTCGGCGGTCGCTACTCCGAAGACTGGCACCGCGCGCACTTGTACAACCCGCGCAACGTGGTGCCGGAATCGAAAATGCCCGGTTACCCGTGGCTGGTCGCCAATCAGCTCGACAGCAGCCACACCGAAACCAAGCTGCGAGCGATGCGCACCCTGGGCGTGCCGTACACCGACGACGATATCGCCGGTTCGGTCGAGTCGCTCAAGGGCAAGACCGAAATGGACGCGCTGGTCGCCTACCTGCAAGTGCTCGGCACTGCCATCAAGAGCAAGAGGTGAGCCATGGTCTTTGAAATGAGCAGTGGAATGATTCGCGGCCTCGGCACGGTCGTGGTGTTCGTGGCCTTCGTCGGCCTGGCAATCTGGGTGTTCAACGGCAAGCGCAGCACGGCATTCGCCGAGGCGCGCCTGCTGCCGTTCGCCGATGAACCGCAACCCGAGGACGCCAACACCCAAGAACCTGAAACAAGGAGTACCCGGCCATGACCACCTTCTGGAGTACCTGGATCTGTGTCCTGACCATCGGCAGCCTGATCGGCCTGACCTGGCTGCTGATCGGCACCCGCAAGGGCGAAACCAAGGGCAGCGTCGACCAGACCATGGGCCACAGCTTCGACGGCATCGAGGAGTACGACAACCCGCTGCCGCAATGGTGGTTCATGCTGTTCGCCGGCACCTTGGTGTTCGCCGTGGGTTACCTGATCCTTTACCCGGGCCTGGGCAACTGGAAAGGCATCTTGCCGGGCTACGAGGACGGCTGGACCGGCGTCCACGAATGGGAAAAGGAAATGGACAAGGCCGACGCCAGATTCGGGCCGATCTTCGCCAAGTTCGCCGCCATGCCGGTGGAAGACGTGGCCAAGGATCCGCAGGCGTTGAAAATGGGCGGCCGGCTGTTCGCCTCCAACTGCGCAGTGTGTCACGGCTCCGACGCCAAGGGCGCCTTCGGCTTCCCCAACCTGGCGGACAGTGATTGGCGCTGGGGCGGCGATGCCGACACCATCAAGACCACCATCATGGGTGGTCGTATGGCGGCGATGCCGGCCTGGGGTGAAATGCTCGGTGACGCCGGGGTGAAAAACGTCGCCGCTTATGTGCGTCACGAACTGGCCGGCCTGCCGTTGCCAGCCGACAGCAGCGCCGACCTGCAAGCCGGACAGCAAACCTTCAGCACAATGTGTATCGCCTGCCACGGGCCGAACGGCCACGGCACTGAAGCCATGGGCGCGCCGAACCTGACGCACCCGGCCGGCTTCATCTACGGTACAAGCCTGGCGCAACTGCAACAGACCATTCGCCATGGCCGTCAGGGCCACATGCCGGCGCAGAACGAATTGCTCGGCAACGACAAGGTGCAACTGCTGGCCGCCTACGTGTACAGCCTGTCGCACGGTGTCGGCACCGAGCGCTTGCAGGCTGAAGGCAAAAACGAATAATCACTCACCGCTCTGCTGCCGCATTCTTCGGGATGCGGCAGTTTCCCGCTTCTTTGCGACCCATTGTCGCACCCTCAATCACTCTCCCTTTCGGTTCCCCGGAATCGGGTCTACGCTTGCCCGATGCGGACTGGCAAAGTACCGGTTCCAGGTCGACCCTAGCCGATGTGTTCGACGAATCTGCTCGATGACAGGCCGCAAAGGCTGGTAGATACCGGCTGTCGTGCCAATTGCCATCGGTCACCTTATCGTTGCGTTTTAACACACCCCGTTACAACTGACCTGAACCCCTCACCTTTTTCGTCTGCTGCGACATTTTGTCCATGGGCAATTTTGTCCTTACGCGGCGCATGGAAAGGCCGCAGAATCAGCGCTGGAAAGCATTGACCCAGGTCATGGCGCGTTGCAATGACCCCCTGCTTTCTCCATACTTGCGACCGATTTTTACTCCTAATAAAATACCCAAACCGTGGAACCTTAGAATGAGCACAGCAATCAGTCCGACTGCTTATAACTATAAGGTAGTCCGCCAGTTCGCCATCATGACGGTGGTCTGGGGGATCCTTGGCATGGGGCTCGGTGTCTTCATCGCCTCACAACTGGTCTGGCCGGAATTGAACTTCGGTCTGCCCTGGACGAGCTTTGGACGCCTGCGCCCGCTGCACACAAACCTGGTGATTTTCGCCTTCGGTGGATGTGCATTGTTTGCCACTTCTTATTACGTCGTGCAGCGAACCTGCCAAACGCGACTGATTTCCGACAGCCTCGCCGCCTTCACCTTCTGGGGTTGGCAAGCGGTGATCGTCGGCGCCATCGTGACCTTGCCGCTGGGTTACACCACCACCAAGGAATACGCTGAACTGGAATGGCCCCTGGCTATTCTGCTGGCGATTGTCTGGGTCACCTACGGCCTGGTGTTCTTCGGCACCATCACCAAGCGCAAAACCAAACACATCTATGTCGGCAACTGGTTCTACGGCGCCTTCATCGTCGTGACGGCGATGCTGCACATCGTCAACCACGCCTCGCTGCCGGTCAGCTTCTTCAAGTCCTATTCGGCGTACGCCGGTGCGACTGATGCGATGATCCAGTGGTGGTACGGCCACAACGCCGTGGGTTTCTTCCTGACCACCGGCTTCCTGGGGATGATGTACTACTTCGTGCCGAAACAGGCCGAGCGTCCGATCTACTCCTATCGCCTGTCGATCGTGCACTTCTGGGCGCTGATCACCCTGTACATCTGGGCCGGTCCGCACCACCTGCACTACACCGCGCTGCCGGACTGGGCTCAGTCGCTGGGCATGGCGATGTCGATCATCCTGCTGGCTCCGAGCTGGGGCGGCATGATCAACGGCATGATGACCCTGTCGGGCGCCTGGCATAAGCTGCGCACCGACCCGATCCTGCGCTTCCTGGTCGTCTCCCTGGCGTTCTACGGCATGTCGACCTTCGAAGGCCCGATGATGGCCATCAAGACCGTCAACTCGCTCTCGCACTACACCGACTGGACCATCGGCCACGTACACGCCGGCGCTCTGGGCTGGGTGGCGATGATTTCCATCGGCGCGCTGTACCACATGATTCCGAAGGTATTTGGTCGTCCGCAGATGCACAGCATCGGCCTGATCAACACGCACTTCTGGCTCGCGACCATCGGTACCGTCCTGTACATCGCCTCGATGTGGGTCAACGGCATCACCCAGGGCCTGATGTGGCGTGCAATCAACGATGACGGCACCCTCACCTACTCGTTCGTCGAAGCGCTGCAAGCCAGCCACCCGGGCTACATCGTTCGCGCCATCGGTGGTGCGTTCTTCGCCAGCGGCATGCTGTTCATGGCTTACAACGTGTTCCGCACCGTACGTGCCTCGAACCCGGCTGAAGCTGAAGCCGCCGCTCAGATCGCTGTCGTTGGAGCTCACTGATGAAGCATGAAGTAGTCGAGAAGAATATCGGCCTGCTGGCCTTCTTCATGGTTATCGCCGTCAGCATCGGCGGCCTGACCCAGATCGTTCCACTGTTTTTCCAGGACGTCACCAACAAGCCGGTCGAAGGCATGAAGCCGCGCCCCGCCCTTGAAGTCGAAGGACGCGACGTCTACATCGCCAACGGCTGTGTCGGCTGCCACTCGCAGATGATCCGTCCATTCCGTGCTGAAACCGAACGCTATGGCCACTACTCGGTTGCCGGTGAAAGCGTCTGGGACCACCCGTTCCTGTGGGGCTCCAAGCGTACCGGTCCGGACCTGGCCCGTGTCGGCGGTCGTTACTCCGATGACTGGCAGCGTGCGCACTTGTACAACCCGCGCAACGTAGTGCCTGAGTCGAAAATGCCGGCCTACCCGTTCCTCGTGGAAAACAAGCTCGACGGCAAAGACACCGCCAAGAAACTGGAAGTCTTGCGCACGCTCGGCGTCCCTTACACCGACGAAGACATCGCCGGAGCCAAGGACGCCGTGAAGGGCAAAACCGAAATGGACGCGCTGGTGGCCTATCTGCAAGGCCTGGGCACCATCATCAAAAGCAAACGGTGATCTGGATGGATATCGGGATGATTCGTGGCCTGGGCACCGTTGTTGTGATGGTGGCCTTCATCGGTCTGGCGCTGTGGGTGTTCAGCCCCAAGCGCAAGTCGGAGTTTGAAGACGCGACCTTGCTGCCCTTCGCGGATGATCCCGAAGCCATCAAGCACGTCGAGCAAGCTTCTAGGAGTAACAAAGAATGACTACGTTCTGGAGTCTGTACGTCACAGTCCTCAGTCTGGGCACCATCTTCGCCCTGACCTGGCTGCTGCTGTCCACCCGCAAGGGCCAGCGCAGCGAACAGACTGAAGAGACGGTTGGCCACTCCTTCGACGGGATCGAAGAGTACGACAACCCACTGCCGAAATGGTGGTTCATGCTGTTCGTGGGCACCATCATCTTCGCGCTTGGCTACCTGGTCCTGTACCCGGGCCTGGGTAACTGGAAAGGCCTGCTGCCGGGTTACAACTACCTCGATAACGACAAGCAGACCGCGTTCGCCAACGGCCAGACCGGCTGGACCGGTGTTCACGAGTGGGAAAAGGAAATGGCCAGGTCGGACGCCAAGTTCGGCCCGATCTTCGCCAAGTTCGCCTCCATGCCGATCGAAGAGGTCGCCAAGGACCCGCAAGCCCTGAAGATGGGCGGTCGCCTGTTCGCCTCCAACTGCTCGGTCTGCCATGGCTCCGACGCCAAGGGCGCGTATGGCTTCCCTAACCTGACCGACGAAGACTGGCGCTGGGGCGGCGAGCCGGAAACCATCAAGACCACGATCATGGGCGGTCGTCACGCAGTGATGCCGGCCTGGGCTGAAGTGATCGGTGAGCAAGGCGTTGCGGACGTGGCTGCGTTCGTACTGACCAACCTCGACGGCCGCAAACTGCCGGAAGGCACCAAGGCTGACCCGATTGCCGGCCAGAAGATCTTCGCCGGCAACTGCGTGGCCTGCCACGGTCCGGAAGGCAAAGGCACCCCGGCGATGGGCGCGCCTAACCTGACTCACCCGGCGGCGTTCATCTACGGTTCGAGCTTCGCGCAACTGCAGCAGACCATCCGTTACGGCCGTCAGGGCCAGATGCCTGCCCAGGAGCAACTGCAAGGCAACGACAAGGTTCACCTGCTGGCCGCATACGTCTACAGCCTGTCTCATGGCGAGAAGGCAGCGGACACTCAGTAAGGCAAACGCTTGAAGCAACAAAAAAGGCCCCGCCATTGACTGGCAGGGCCTTTTTTATGGACGACTGACTAAGAGGGACTTCACCGGTACTGCCTGTAACAGCGGGTGTTTCTGCCATTGTTGTTCTTCACCAGATTGACGTCCCCGGCCCGGATTGAATAGGCAGGCTGCCACTGTAACGCGTATGAATCCGCGCACCGTCGCCGATGCGCAAATCAAGGTGATCGACGCTATCCCCGTGGCACTCTTTATAATCAACAACACTGCCTGCCGCGCAACTTCGGAACACCAGCCCCCCTATTGTTGGCGCAATTCTGGCTACCCAACCCATACAGACAATCCCTCTTTAAACAGAACGGACCGAATATAAGCGTGTTCGGAAACAGGGGGACCATGGACCAGAAGCAAAGAGCCTGTGCCGGGATGAATCAGCCGCTGCGTGTCGCTGACACCCGCGACAGCAGGGCAAGACAACCGAATATCCTGCGAACGCCAAACGCCGTAAAACTCCATCCTCAATGTAAATTGATGTTCAAACCAAAAACAGCTCCTTCTTAAATAATATATAAACTGGACAATCATCCGAAACAACACAAAGACACTCTTGGCAAACTTTATTGCCACCCAACCCACCTAACAACTTGAAACTTGTATCGGGTAGCGCAAACTTCCACCCGGTGATAGTTTCATTCACAGCACATGGCAAACACATAAAGGCCTGACGCACCACACTGAAATAATCAAAATATTACCCAACAAACAAGGAAGTTACGGCATGACAAACAAGAATACCGACGACAACAGCGATACTCATCAACATTCCGCAAAGGATGGAGATGTGCCGCTGAAAGAAATTGCCAATAAGGCACCTCATCCAACAACTCGTTCCAAGGGCGTGAATATCAAAAACAACACGGATAACAAACGCGGCAGCGGCGGACTGGACAATCTGGGAAGCGGCAAACTGCCTTGAAGCCGGACTAACCCTCGCAATCGTGAAGTGCAGCGCATCTGCACTGCACTTCACTTCACTGATGTAGGGCGCAGGGAGTGCCAGGGAGAACAACGGTTCGTCTATAGTCAATTGACCTGCATCATGTTTTGTTACATTCGCTACACCATTGGTAATTTTTACCCAACGCGACCAAAGGTCGCACCCTTGAGATAGAGCGACAGGCGTATCATTGCGCCACTGCAACACCTCTTTCTGACCGCGGTCGGCATGTACTGACCGAGGCATTTTTCCACTGCCGTGGGATGCAATGATGAGCAACCAGATTCCGGTACACGACGTTACCCCACCTGCCAAAAACGCGAATAACAGCGTCGACCTTTACGCCTCACGAGAAAAAATCTACACCCGCGCTTTCACTGGTCTGTTCCGCAACCTGCGGATGATGGGCGGCGCTGCTTTGTTTCTGCTGTATTTCGGCACGGTATGGCTGAACTGGGGTGGCCATCAGGCCGTCTGGTGGAACTTGCCGGAACGTAAATTCTTCATTTTTGGCGCGACCTTCTGGCCGCAGGATTTCATTCTGCTCTCTGGCCTTCTGATCATCAGCGCCTTTGGCCTGTTCTTCATTACCGTGTACGCCGGGCGCGTGTGGTGCGGCTATACCTGCCCACAAAGCGTCTGGACCTGGATTTTCATGTGGTGCGAGAAAGTCACCGAAGGCGACCGCAACCAACGCATCAAGCTCGACAAGGCGCCAATGAGCGCCAACAAACTCCTGCGCAAACTCGGCAAGCACAGCCTGTGGCTGTTGATCGGTTTCGTCACCGGCATGACCTTCGTCGGTTACTTCTCGCCCATCCGCGAATTGATGATCGACTTTTTCAGCGGGCAAGCTGATGGCTGGTCGTATTTCTGGGTCGGCTTCTTCACCCTCGCCACCTACGGCAACGCCGGCTGGTTGCGCGAGCAGGTGTGCATCTACATGTGCCCGTATGCGCGCTTCCAGAGCGTGATGTTCGACAAGGACACCTTGATTGTTTCCTACGATCCGCGTCGTGGCGAATCCCGCGGCCCGCGCAAAAAAGGCGTCGACTACAAGGCTCAGGGCCTGGGGGACTGCATCGATTGCACCATGTGCGTGCAGGTCTGCCCGACCGGCATCGACATCCGCGACGGCCTGCAAATCGAGTGCATCGGTTGCGCCGCGTGCATCGACGCCTGCGACAGCATCATGGACAAGATGAACTACCCTCGCGGGTTGATCAGCTACACCACCGAACACAACTTGTCCGGGCAGAAAACCCATAAGCTGCGACCACGCCTGATCGGCTATGCGCTGGTATTACTGGCGATGATCGGCTTGCTGGTAACCGCGTTCTTCATGCGTTCACTGGTGGGTTTCGATGTCAGCAAGGACCGCGTGCTGTACCGCGAGAACGCCGAAGGGCGGATCGAAAACGTCTACAGCCTGAAGATCATGAACAAGGACCAGCGCGACCATACCTATGTGCTGGAAGCCAGCGGCCTGCCGGACCTCAAGCTACAAGGCAAGCGCGAGATCAAGGTCGCCGCCGGGGAAATTTTCAGCCAGCCGGTGGAGCTGTCCAGCGCACCGGAGCAATTGCCATCAAGCACCAACGAGGTGAAATTCACCCTCAAGGATGCCGATGACGACAGCGTCCACGTTGAAGCCAAGAGCCGATTCATCGGCCCACAAATTCGTTGAGAGAACTGAACATGCCCGCAGCAAACGCCGCAAGCCCCTGGTACAAGCATCTATGGCCGTGGATCATCATCGGCATCCTGACCTGCTCGGTCACGCTGACCCTGTCCATGGTGACCATTGCGGTGAAAAACCCGGACAACCTGGTCAACGACAATTACTACGAGGCCGGCAAAGGCATCAACCGTTCGCTGGACCGCGAACTGCTGGCCCAGACCCTGCAAATGCACGCCAATGTGCACCTGGACGAGGTGACCGGCGAAGTCGACCTGCGCCTGACCGGCAACAGCCAGCCGCAGACGCTGGAGCTGAACCTGATTTCCCCGACCCAGCCGGAGAAGGACCGCAAGGTCACCCTGACCCGCAGCGATACCGAACAAGGCCGCTACATCGGCCAGTTGACCGACAAGGTTGAAGGTCGCCGCTTTGTCGAACTGCTGGGCGTGCAGGATGAGAAAATCTGGCGGATGTTCGAGGAAGAACAGGTCAGCCATGACAAGAATCTGCTGCTGGGTGATGAGCCGCTGCAGGGCGCGGAAGACATGAAATAAGTCACCGCGATCCCGGTGACGAGGGGGCAAGCCCCTCGCCACAGGGGCCTGAGCTGTACCAGCCACACCATTGTTTTGCATGGCGACACACATGACCACCCCAACCCCCTGCTACCACTGCGCCCTCCCCGTCCCGGCCGGCAGCCGCTTCACTGCCACCGTCCTGGGGCAAATCCGCGAGTTCTGCTGCCCCGGCTGTCAGGCCGTGGCAGAAGCCATCGTGGCCGGTGGCCTGGAAAGCTATTACCAGCACCGCAGCGAAGCCTCGGCCAACCCCGAAGCCCTGCCGGTGCAACTGGTGGACGAGTTGGCCCTGTACGACCGCGCCGACGTGCAAAAACCCTTTGTACGCCACGAAGGCGAACTGGCTGAAACCACCCTGTTGATGGAAGGCATCAGCTGCGCCGCCTGTGGCTGGTTGATCGAGAAACACCTGCGTGGCTTGCCCGCCGTGGCCGAGGCCAGGCTGAACCTGTCCAACCATCGCCTGCATGTGCGCTGGGCCGATGCGCAACTGCCCCTGAGCCAGGTGCTCAGCGAACTGCGCCACATCGGTTACGCCGCCCACCCCTATCAGGCGGATCGCGCCAGCGAACAACTGGCCAGCGAAAACCGTCTGGCCCTGCGCCAGCTCGGCGTCGCCGGGTTGCTGTGGTTTCAGGCGATGATGGCAACCATGGCCACATGGCCGGAATTCAATATCGACCTGAGCCCGGAACTGCACACCATCCTGCGTTGGGTGGCGATGTTTCTGACAACGCCGATCGTCTTTTACAGCTGTGCACCGTTCTTCAGGGGCGCCCTGCGCGATCTGCGCACCCGCCACCTGACCATGGACGTTTCGGTGTCGCTGGCCATTGGCAGTGCCTATCTCGCCGGGATCTGGACAGCAGTTACCGGCGTGGGCGAGCTGTATTTCGACGCCGTGGGCATGTTTGCGCTGTTCCTGCTGGCCGGGCGCTATCTGGAACGCCGCGCCCGAGAACGCACCGCCGCCGCCACCGCGCAACTGGTCAATCTGCTGCCCGCTTCTTGCCTGCGCTTGAGCGGCGACGGTCAGAGCGAACGGATTTTGCTGACCGAATTGCGTGTCGGCGATCAGGTGCTGGTGCATCCCGGCGCGATCCTTCCGGCTGATGGCAAGATCCTCGATGGCCAGTCGAGCATCGACGAATCCCTGCTCACGGGCGAATACCTGCCGCAACCGCGCACCCTGGGTGACGCCGTCACCGCCGGCACCCTGAACGTCGAAGGCGCGTTGACCGTGGAGGTGCTGGCGCTGGGCCAGGACACGCGCCTGTCCGCCATCGTCCGCCTGCTGGACCGCGCCCAGGCGGAAAAGCCGCGCCTGGCGGAAATCGCCGACCGCGCTGCGCAGTGGTTTTTGTTGTTGTCGCTGATCGCCGCTGCGGCTATCGGCCTGCTGTGGTGGGAACTGGATTCGTCTCGCGCGTTCTGGATTGTCCTGGCAATGCTGGTCGCGACCTGCCCGTGCGCGCTGTCCCTGGCTACGCCGACGGCATTGACCGCCGCCACCGGGACGCTGCACAAACTCGGCCTGTTGCTGACTCGCGGTCATGTCCTCGAAGGTCTGAACCAGATCGACACGGTGATTTTCGACAAGACCGGCACCTTGACCGAAGGGCGTCTGGCCCTGCGTCTGATCCGCCCCCTCGGCGCGCTGAACAGCGATCAATGCCTGGGCCTCGCCGCCGCGCTGGAAAACCGCTCCGAACACCCGATCGCCCGCGCGTTTGGCCGGGCGCCGGTGGCTGCCGAAGACGTTCACGGCACACCGGGACTGGGCCTTGAAGGCCTGGTGGGCGAGCAACGCCTGCGTATCGGCCAGCCGGGGTTTGTCTGTGAACTCAGCGGTGCCACGCTGCCGCCGATCCCGCAGGACGCTGGCCAATGGTTATTGCTGGGCGATCAGAATGGACCGCTGGCCTGGTTCGTCCTCGACGACCGCCTGCGCGCCGATGCCCCGGCCCTGCTCGCCGCGTGCAAGGCGCGTGGCTGGCGTACGCTGCTGCTGTCTGGCGACAGCTCGCCGATGGTCGCCAGTGTCGCCGCCGAGCTGGGCATCGACGAAGCCCGTGGCGGCTTGCGTCCCGATGATAAATTGCAGGTGCTGCAACAGCTGCACAAGCAAGGCCGCAAAGTGTTGATGCTCGGTGACGGGGTCAATGACGTGCCGGTACTGGCTGCGGCTGACATCAGCGTCGCCATGGGCTCGGCCACCGACCTGGCGAAAACCAGCGCCGATGCCGTGCTGCTGTCCAATCGCCTCGACGCGCTGGTACAGGCCTTCACCCTGGCGCGGCGTACCCGCCGGGTAATCATCGAGAATCTGCTGTGGGCCGGGCTGTACAATGGCCTGATGTTGCCGTTCGCTGCCCTCGGCTGGATCACGCCGATCTGGGCGGCGGTCGGCATGTCCATCAGTTCGTTGACCGTCGTGTTGAACGCCTTGCGCCTGACGCGCATGCCGCGCACGCCTCAGGCCGACCCAACGCCCGTTACCCGCCCGCTACCGGCCTGAGCCGCACGGGCATGGAGTCCAGATGCCAGCTCTTTATGTGATGATCCCGGCCGCGTTGCTGATCGTGGCCATCGCCGTCTACATCTTTTTCTGGGCGGTCGACAGCGGTCAGTACGACGACCTCGACGGCCCGGCGCACAGCATCCTGTTCGACGATCAGGACCCGAACCACACTGCCGCCGTCGATGAAGCCAGCGGCCAGCCAGCCAAACTGGACGACAAGGCGCCACCCCATGCTTGAATTGGCGCCCTTGCTGGTGTCCGCGCTGATTCTCGGCCTGCTCGGCGGCGGCCATTGCCTGGGCATGTGCGGCGGCCTGATGGGCGCGCTGACCCTGGCCATTCCCAAGGAACAACGCAGCCGACGCTTTCGCCTGCTGCTGGCCTACAACCTGGGGCGGATTCTCAGCTATGCGACGGCCGGCCTGTTGATCGGCCTGGCCGGTTGGGCGGTGGCCAATAGCCCGGCGGCGATGTTCATGCGCATCCTCGCCGGGTTGCTGCTGATTTCCATGGGCCTGTACCTGGCCGGCTGGTGGAGCGGCCTGACCCGCATCGAAAGCCTCGGTCGCGGCCTGTGGCGGCATATCCAGCCGGTTGCCAACAAACTGCTGCCGGTCTCAAGCCTGCCCCGCGCCCTGCTGCTGGGCGCGCTCTGGGGCTGGCTACCGTGCGGGCTGGTTTACAGCACGTTGTTGTGGGCGGCGAGTCAGGGCAATGCGCTCGACAGTGCGCTGTTGATGCTGGCGTTCGGGCTGGGAACGTGGCCGATTTTATTGGCCACGGGGCTGGCGGCGGAACGGGTCACGGCGTTGTTGCGCAAGCGCAGTGTGCGCATGAGTGGCGGGTTGTTGGTGATTCTGTTTGGCATCTGGACATTGCCGGGGCCGCATCAGCATTGGCTCATGGGGCACTGACCCACAAAAACCGATCAAAGCCACCAACCACCGTTGATGCAAATCAAGATGCCCCAACGCCGCACCCCATAGACTCGCTCACACTGCCAGCCTATCCGGGGGAATGCCCGCATGCTCGACGCCATTCGTTGGGACTCAGAACTGATCCGCCGTTACGACCTGGCGGGACCGCGCTACACCTCGTATCCGACCGCCGTGCAATTCAACAGCCAGGTCGGCACCTTCGACCTGTTCCACGCCCTGCGCGAAAGCCGCAAAGCACTGCGACCGCTGTCCTTGTATGTGCATGTGCCGTTCTGCGCGAACATTTGCTATTACTGCGCCTGCAACAAAGTCATCACCAAGGACCGGGGCCGCGCCCTGCCCTATTTGCAGCGCCTGGAGCAGGAGATCCAACTGATCGCCTGCCACCTCGACCCCGCGCAAAAAGTCGAACAGCTGCACTTCGGCGGCGGTACCCCGACCTTTCTCAGCCATGACGAGCTGCGCCAGTTGATGGCTCAGTTGCGCAAGCACTTCAACCTGCTGGACGACGATTCCGGCGACTACAGCATCGAGATCGACCCCCGGGAAGCCGACTGGTCGACCATGGGCCTGCTGCGTGAGCTGGGCTTCAATCGGGTCAGCATCGGCCTGCAAGACCTCGACCCAGCGGTGCAACGGGCGGTCAATCGCCTGCAGAGCCTGGAAGAAACGCGCGCCGTGATCGACGCTGCGCGAACCCTGCAGTTTCGCTCGATCAACATCGACCTGATCTACGGCCTGCCCAAGCAGACCCCGGAAAATTTCGCCCGCACGGTCGACGAAGTCATCAGCCTGCAACCGGACCGGCTTTCGGTGTTCAACTACGCCCACCTGCCGGAACGTTTCATGCCGCAACGTCGAATCAATGGCAACGAGCTGCCTCTGCCTGCCCAAAAACTGGAAATGCTGCAACGCACCATCGAACAACTGACCGCTGCCGGCTACCGCTACATCGGCATGGACCACTTCGCCCTCCCCGACGACGAACTGGCGATTGCCCAGGAAGAATCAACCCTGCAACGCAACTTCCAGGGCTACACCACCCATGGGCATTGCGATCTGATTGGTCTGGGAGTGTCGGCCATCAGCCAGATCGGCGACTTGTACTGCCAGAACAGCAGCGACCTGAACCAGTATCAGAACGCCCTTGCCTCAGCGCAATTGGCCACCAGCCGTGGCCTGCTGTGCAACGCCGATGATCGATTGCGCCGGGAAGTGATTCAGCAACTGATCTGCACGTTCAGCCTGGAGTTCGCGCTCATCGAACAGGCGTTCAACATCGATTTTCGCGGCTACTTTGGCGAACTGTGGCCGCAATTGCAGGCCATGGCAGAGGACGGGTTGATCGAACTCGATAACGAACACATCGGCGTCCTGCCCGCCGGCCGATTGCTGGTACGTTCGGTGTGCATGGTCTTCGACGCGTATCTGGAACAGCACAACCGTCAGCGGTTTTCCCGAGTGATCTAGGACTTGAGCAGCAGCGATGCCGCCTTGAGGATTTGGTCCGGGCCCAGGCCGGCCTGCTTCATGGCTTTGCTGAGCGCGGTGTTGGCGACGATCATGCCGCCATTGAGGTTGGTGATGAAGGCCTGGAGGGTGCCGAGCCTGGCCTTTATTTCTTCAAGGCTCAGCCGTTTATCTTTCATCACTGCCTGCATGTCGGCCATTTTTTCGGCGATCTGCTGCAGCCTGCGAATCATTTTCAGGATCTGCTGAATGTTTTCCGGCAACCCGCTTTCTTCGATGTCGCTGTTTTCGTCCTTGCCCCCAGTGGCTTTATCGATTCCCGCACCGGACAGCGTCACTTTGACGCCTTCGACCATCGCCGGGTTTTCAAACGGCGCCTGCGTCATGTCCGCATCGTCGACCACCGCCACCTTCGAGTTATCGATCAACGGCGACAGGCCGGCGTTACCGGGGCTTAGCGTACCGATAGCGGACATGAATACGGCTCCTTGCAAGCAATCAGATGACAGGTTATCGGCTGCTCCGCCGCTTGCTTGATAACCCTGGGGCAAAATAGCCACACGCTGGCTTCAACGTCCTCCCGTGAGTTACCCTTACGGCTAATGTGTGTTTTTCCCACAAGGATTAAAGAAATGTCCGAGCCAGTTAAACTGCGCGCTCATAACCAGGCTCATTGCAAGGATTGCAGCCTGGCCCCTCTGTGCCTGCCACTTTCGTTGAATCTGGAAGACATGGATGCGCTGGACGAAATCGTTAAACGTGGTCGCCCGTTGAAAAAAGGCGAATTCCTGTTCCGCCAGGGCGACACCTTCGATTCCGTTTATGCAGTACGCTCCGGCGCCCTCAAGACCTTCAGCCTCAGCGATGGCGGCGAAGAACAGCTCACCGGCTTCCACCTGCCGAGTGAACTGGTCGGCCTGTCGGGCATGGACACCGAAAAACATCCGGTGTCGGCCCAGGCGCTGGAAACCACCTCGGTTTGCGAAATCCCTTTCGAACGCCTCGACGAACTGGCGCTGCAACTGCCGCAACTGCGTCGTCAGCTGATGCGAGTGATGAGCCGCGAGATTCGTGACGATCAGCAAATGATGTTGCTGCTGTCGAAGAAAACCGCCGACGAGCGCATCGCCACGTTCCTGGTCAACCTGTCGGCGCGCTTTCGCGCTCGCGGTTTCTCGGCCAACCAGTTCCGCCTGAGCATGTCGCGCAACGAAATCGGCAATTACCTGGGCCTGGCGGTGGAAACCGTGTCCCGGGTGTTCACCCGCTTCCAGCAGAACGAACTGATTTCTGCCGAAGGCAAGGAAGTGCACATCCTCGACCCGATCCAGCTCTGCGCCCTGGCCGGTGGCTCGCTCGAAGGCTGATCTGCAACCGCGGCTGAGCGAATCGATTCAGCCGCGGGTATACTGCGGCGTTTGCATCCCTGCCAGGACACCTCGACGATGGTCTTCGACTCCTTCGACATCAAATCCCTGATCCGCCCCGTGATCGACTTTCCCAAGCCGGGCGTGATCTTTCGCGACATCACCCCGTTGTTCCAGTCGCCCACGGCCCTGCGCCTGGTGATGGACAGCTTCGCCCACCGCTACGTGGAGGCCGACTTCACCCACATCGGCGCCATGGACGCTCGCGGTTTTCTGATCGGTTCGGTACTGGCCTATCAACTGAACAAGCCGCTGGTGCTGTTTCGCAAGCAGGGCAAACTGCCGGCGGACGTACTGGCCGAGGGTTACGCCACCGAGTACGGCGAGGCGTTCCTGGAAGTGCATGCCGACAGCCTGTGCGAGGGTGATTGTGTGGTGATGTTCGACGACCTGATCGCCACCGGCGGGACGCTGATTGCGGCGGCCAACCTGATTCGGCGCATGGGGGCGAGGATTCACGAAGCGGCGGCGATCATTGACTTGCCAGAGCTGGGTGGTTCGCAGCGTCTGGAAGACATGGGGATTCCGACGTTCTGCCTGACGCAGTTTGCGTTGAGCGAGCAGTAGGCGGCGCCCTCACCGACGCCTTCGCGAGCCTGCTCGCGAAGGCGGCAGCTGCAACACAGCAGAACTCAAAGCCCCATCTGCTTGCTGATGATCTCGTTCATCACTTCCCGTGTCCCGCCGCCGATCGACAGGATCCGGTTATCCCGATACAACCGCTCCACCAGACTCTCGCGCATGTAACCCAGCCCACCCAGGATCTGCACCGCATCGGTGGTGATGCGATCCGCCGTGTCGGTGGCAAAATTCTTGGCCATGGAAATTTCCTTGATCACGCTCTGCCCCGCCGCCATTTTCGCTGCCTGGCGATAGGTGAATTCGCGCGACACCTCCAACGCCGTGGCCATCTCGGCCAGGCGATGCTTGAGCACCTGGAACTTGCCAATCGGTTTACCAAACGCTTCACGCTGTCGCGCCCATTTCAGGCTTTCTTCCAGCGCCAACTGCGCCGTCATGTTGGCCATTAATGCCAACGCCAGACGCTCGCTCTGGAAGTTGCCCATGATGCAGGCGAAGCCCATGTTTTCGACGCCGATCAGATGGCCGACCGGCACGCGGCAATCGTCGAAGAACAATTGGGCGGTATCCGACGCCCACCAACCCATTTTCTTCAGTTGACGGCCAACGGTGAAACCGGGCGTGCCCTTTTCGATCAGCAACAGGCTGATGCCGCCGAAACCCGGCTCCCCCGTGCGCACGGCCACGGTGTAGAAATCCGCCCGTACGCCGCTGGTGATAAAGGTTTTGCTGCCGCTGACCCGGTAAAAGTCGCCATCTCGCACAGCGCGGGTTTGCAGGTTGGCCACATCGGAGCCGCCGCTGGGCTCGGTGATGGCCAGGGCGCTGATCTTTTCGCCGGCCAATACCGGCGGCACCACGCGGTCGCGGACGTCGGGCCGGGCCCATTTCAGAATGGGCGGCAGGCCGATGTCCAGCGAACCCAGGCCCGCCACCAGACCGCCAGAGCCGCAGCGCATCAGCTCTTCGCTGGCGGCGACCTTGGCGAACAGATCACCTTCGTGGCTGCCGCCCAGCGCTTCGGGGTAGCCGATACCCAGAATCCCCGCCGCGCCGGCCTTGAGGTAGAGCTCGCGGGGGAAATTTTCGGCCTCTTCCCACTGGTCGATGTCCGGCAGGATCTCGCGTTCGACGAAGCGCCGGACGCTGTCGCGGACCAGTTGATGGCTGGGATCGAAGTATTGCTGGAAGGCAGGCATCGGCGAACTCCACTGAAGGGTTCAGCGACGTTAACCGAGCGCTTGCTTGGTTTTCAACACGATTGTATGAATCAGATAGACCGAGGCGCGCCCTTCGCGAGCAGGCTCGCTCCCACAAAGGGTCGCATTTCAACTGTGGGAGCGAGCCTGCTCGCGAAGGCGCCAGTACAGGCACTACAAGGCGATCGGCTTACGCCCTGCAAACGAATGCGCCAGTGTCCCGCCATCCACCAGTTCCAGCTCCCCACCCAATGGCACACCATGAGCGATGCGCGAAGCGATCAGGCCTTTGTTGCTGAGCAACTGGGCGATGTAATGCGCCGTGGCCTCGCCTTCCACCGTCGGGTTGGTGGCGAGAATGACTTCGGTGAACGTGCCCGCCTCTTCTATCCGGGCGAGCAATTGCGGAATGCCGATGGCTTCCGGCCCAAGTCCGTCGAGGGGCGACAAATGACCCTTGAGCACGAAGTAGCGACCACGGAAGCCGGTCTGCTCCACTGCATAGACGTCCATCGGGCCTTCGACCACGCATAGCAACGTGTCGTCGCGGCGTGTATCGGCACACTGCGGGCACAGATCGTCTTCGGTCAGCGTGCGGCACAGACGGCAATGGCCGACACCTTCCATGGCCTGGCTCAGCGCCAAGGCCAGTCGCGAGCCACCACTGCGATCACGCTCAAGCAGTTGTAACGCCATGCGCTGGGCGGTTTTCTGACCGACACCCGGCAACGTGCGCAGGGCATCGATCAGTTGGCGAATCAAAGGGCTGAAGCTCATGGGGGAAAGTCCGACAAAAACAACGAGACGCGGTTTATACCCGCGCCTCCGGCCAGCGTCAAATACTCAGTCCTGGGCGACCCGCACCACCAGTTTGCCGAAGTTACGCCCCTCCAGCAGCCCGATGAACGCCTCGGGCGCCTGCTCCAGGCCTTCGACCACGTCCTCGCGGAATTTCACCTTGCCCTCACGTACCCAGGGCGTCATGGCGCTGATGAATTCCGGCTGACGATCGCCATAGTCGTCGAACACGATAAAGCCCTGCATCCGCACCCGCTTGGTCAGCATGGTTCGCTGAAAGGCCGGCAAGCGATCCGGGCCAGCGGGCGCTTCATGGGCGTTGTAGCCGGCGATCAGGCCACACAGGGGAATCCGCGCCTTGGCATTCAGCAGCGGCACGACCGCATCGAACACCTTGCCGCCGACGTTTTCGTAGTAAATGTCGATACCTTTGGGGCAGGCTTGGGCCAGCTCATTGGCGAAACCCGAGCTCTTGTGGTCGATGCAGGCATCAAAACCCAGCTCCTCGACCACGTAGCGGCATTTTTCCGCACCGCCGGCGACACCCACCACACGCAAGCCCTTGAGTTTGCCCACCTGACCGACCACCGAACCCACCGCCCCGGATGCCGCCGCGACCACCAGCGTCTCGCCGGCCTTGGGCTGGCCGATGTCCATCAGGCCCATGTAAGCGGTCATGCCCGGCATGCCCAATACACCCAGGGCCATCGACGGGCTCGGCAACCCGGACGGAACAGGGATGATATTGCGACCATCGCTGATGCTGTGGCTCTGCCAACCGGTCAAGCCGACCACCAGATCACCTTCCTGAAATTTCGGGTTCAACGAGTGTTCCACCCGGCTGACTGCGCCCCCGGTCATCACCTCGTCGATTTCTACCGGTGCCGCGTAGGACGGCGCATCACTCATGCGCCCGCGCATATAAGGGTCCAGCGACAGATAGAGGGTCTTGAGCAACACCTGACCGTCCGCCAGCTCCGGCAAGGCAACGCGTTCCAGGCGGAAATTCTCAGGTGTCGGCGCGCCCACCGGGCGGGACACCAGGACGATACGTTGGTTGAGGATCAATGCTTGTGGCATGTGAGCGTCTCCTTGATCGATGAATGTCGGTGGTATAGGGGAGAAGACCCTGATGGAGGTGGTGGGTTCGATGTTTATTCAGTTGGACCGAGTCGATCCCTTCGCGAGCAAGCCCGCTCCCACAGGGGATTTGTGCGCGGCGCAGACCCAATGTGGGATCGGGCTTGCTCGCGAAGGCATTCTCATGGACATCCCATATTTCTGAGCCAGAAACAAAAATGCCAGGCGCTATGCCTGGCATTTTTTTAGCCCATCCGAAGCGCTGGCGAATCAGAATGGCAGTTTCATACCCGGCGGCAGTTGCATGCCAGCGGTCACGCCGGACATTTTGTCCTGGCTGTTGGCTTCGATCTTGCGCACGGCATCGTTGACGGCAGCGGCAAACACGGCCTCCAGCATCTCTTTGTCGTCTTCGCTCAAACCTTCCACCAGGCTTGGGTCGATGGTCACGCGCTTGACGTCGTGACGACCGGTCATCACCACGGTGACCATATCGCCACCGGCTTTACCGGTGACTTCGGCGTTGGCCAGTTCTTCCTGCATCTTGGCCATTTTTTCCTGCATCTGCTGCGCCTGCTTCATCAGGCCGGCCATGCCACCTTTCATCATGGTAATCACCTCAAAGTACTTGGATAAAAACGGCGCCCGCCCCGCTGGCCGAACGCCTCAGTTATTAGCCCTGACTGACCAGGGCTTCGACAGGTTCAATAGTATCGTGACGGACCACGGCACCGAACTGCTGCATCATTTGCTGGATGAACGGATCACCGTGGATCGACTCCTCGGCCTCGCGCTGACGGTTTACACGGCGGCGGGACGCGGCCTGGGCCGGGGTTTCCTGCTCGGGCTTGATCAGCTCCATGCTCAGGTTCAGCGTACGCCCGTGAAACTGGTTCAATGCATCGTTGAGACGGCGCTGCTGGGTCGCGTTGAACAGGGCGCTGTGGGCCGGGTCCAGGTGCAACAGCCAGTTATCACCCTCGATAGCGATCAGCGTGCAGTTGGCGGCGATGCTGCCAGTCATGCCGGAAATCGGCAGTTTCGGGAACAGCTCCAGCCATTGCAGGGCCAGACCGGTGGCCGGCATGGCGGCCGGCTCGGGTTCAGGTTCCGGCGCGGGTTCGGCGGTGTGCTCGCTGGCCAGTTCGTCCAGGTAACTGTAGGCCGAATCCATGTCCGGCTCGATGTAGTCCTCGTCCAGCGGCGGCTCGTCGTCCTGGTCCATGCCCGGCGTGGCGGCATCGACCTGGGCCACGGAAGGCTCCGGAATCGGCGCAGCGGCCCATTGCGGCGCGTCCGGCACCACGCTGTCGGGTGTCGGCATCGGCATTGGCGGCAACTCGGGTTGCTCGCCAGTGGTTTCCAGCACGGGCTCGACCGCAGGTTGCTGAGCCACTTCAGGCTCGACCGGATCGTTCCATGGCAGGTCGACGACGTCCTCGGCAATCGGCGCTTCGACCACAGGCTCAGGCACGACCACAGCGGCGACCGGCTCGGGCTGACGCTCTGCAACCGGAGCAATAACCGGCGCAGTCACCACCGGTGCAACGGGTGCAACTGGCGCAGCGACTACCGGCGCAACAACCGGCGCGGCAGCCACTGAGTTTGCGGAATCAACTGTGGCCTGGCTGATCCCCACTGGCTTTAGCGGTTGCCTCGGCGCATCCGTGGTGTCTGCCGGTCGGAACGCGAGCATGCGCAGCAGCACCATTTCGAAGCCACCACGGGGGTCTGGCGCCAGCGGCAAATCGCGGCGACCAATCAGGCCCATCTGGTAGTAGAACTGCACATCTTCGGCCGGCAGTGCCTGGGCCAGCGCCAGTACCCGATCCCGGTCGCCGTGGCCGTTGTCGACGCCTTCAGGCAGGGCCTGGGCGATGGCGACACGGTGCAACACGTTGAGAATTTCCGAGAGTACACCGTTCCAGTCCGGGCCTTGTTCGGCGAGGTGGCGCACGGCTTCGAGCAACGCCTTGGCGTCGCCTTCGATCAGCGAATGCAGAACGTCGAAGACCTGGCCGTGATCCAGCGTGCCGAGCATCGCCCGCACGTCGGCGGCCATGACCTTGCCTTCACCGAAGGCGATGGCCTGGTCGGTCAGGCTCATGGCGTCACGCATCGAGCCATCGGCGGCGCGACCCAGCAGCCACAGTGCATCGTCTTCGAACGGCACCTGTTCGACGCCCAGCACATGGGTCAAATGCTCGACCACGCGCTCAGGCGTCATGTTCTTGAGGGAGAACTGCAAGCACCGCGACAGAATGGTTGCAGGAAGTTTCTGCGGATCGGTGGTTGCCAGGATGAACTTGACGTAGGGCGGCGGCTCTTCGAGGGTTTTCAGCAGCGCATTGAAGGAATGGCTGGAGAGCATGTGCACTTCGTCGATCAGGTAGACCTTGAAGCGCCCACGGCTCGGGGCGTACTGGACGTTGTCGAGCAGTTCGCGGGTGTCTTCGACCTTGGTCCGGCTCGCGGCGTCGATTTCGATCAGGTCGACAAAACGGCCTTCGTCGATTTCGCGGCACACCGAGCACTCGCCGCAGGGCGTCGAAGTGATGCCGGTTTCACAATTCAGGCATTTGGCGATGATCCGTGCGATGGTGGTCTTGCCGACCCCGCGCGTGCCGGTGAACAGGTAGGCGTGGTGCAACCGCTGGCTGTCCAAGGCATTGATCAGAGCCTTGAGCACATGGGTCTGGCCGACCATTTCGCGGAACGAGCGCGGACGCCATTTACGTGCAAGAACCTGATAACTCATGGAAAACCGTCGCAACGAAGGAACACAAGCGGCTAATGCTAGCGGAGCAAGGCCAAAATTGCATCCGGTGCGCTCGTCTTATCTGGCTAAGCTGCACTTTCGAGGGTTTTTTCCGGCTCGGGTTTGATCTGTGGTGGAGTGTTTATGCGGCTGGCCTTGGGGGCACTGCTGTTGATATGCCTGAATGTCGGGGCGGCTGAAACGCCGTTGCGCTTTGTCATGGCCGACAGTTGGGCCATGCCGATGGTGGAGCTCGATCGCGGACGACCGGTCCAGGGCATCCTGTACGACATCATGCTCAGCCTGGCGACTCAGGTCGGCGTACCGGCCGAGTTTCATGTCTTGCCTCGGGCACGGGTGCAAAGCGCGATGGAGCATGGCGAAGT
The DNA here is from genome assembly GCF_029955235.1 of Pseudomonas fungipugnans. Lineage (NCBI taxonomy): Bacteria > Pseudomonadati > Pseudomonadota > Gammaproteobacteria > Pseudomonadales > Pseudomonadaceae > Pseudomonas > Pseudomonas fungipugnans. The sequence continues at coordinate 2,335,935 of NZ_JARBWL010000002.1, read as the reverse complement.
CGATGTCCGCTGTTTTGTCTCGCAGTCCTGGTTGCCGAACCAGTCCGGTGACTATATCTGGAGCATCCCGCTATTTACCCAACGCGACCTGTTGATCAGCCGTCGGGATTTGCCCACCTCAATCGCGCCGGAAAATCTGCCGCGCCAAACGCTGGGCACGGTACTTGGCTACGTTTATCCCACCCTGCAACCGCTGTTCGATGCCGACCGCCTGCAGCGCGAAGACGCGCGCAATCAGGATCAGGTGCTGGACAAGCTGGTGGCCGGCCGCTATCGCTACGCCGTGAGCAACCAGTGGACGCTGGACTGGTTCAATCAACGCCTGCCGGCCGAGCAACAGTTGCAGGCCGTTGCCGTATTGCAGGAGCAACGTGTCGGCTGTTACGTGCGCAACGACCCGCAGGTGCCGGTGCAGCGGATCTTGCGCACGTTGCTGCGAATGCAAATGTCGGGGGAGATTGATGACATTATCGGGTTGTATATTGGCGCCGAGCCCCGCATGCCTTGATCAACACCAATCCCGCCCCCACAGGGGATTGGTGTTGATCACAAGACTCAGCCCACCTCGTCCAGCACCTGCCACTGCGGCGGCGCGACAAACCCCGCGACCCAGCCCGGCACTTCGGCCGGCGGCATGGGCCGGGCGATGAAATAGCCTTGGGCAACATCGCACCCCAGGCGCATCAACAACTCGCCATGCTCGATACTTTCCAGCCCCTCGGCAATCACCTGTCGACCAAACGCACGGGCCAGGCCGATCACTGCCGTGGTCAGGGCCAGATCGTCGTGGTCGTGCAGGATGTCGCGCACGAAGGATTTATCGATCTTGATGGTTTGCGTGCGCAAGCGCTTGAGGTAGCTCAGGGACGAATAACCGGTGCCAAAATCCCCCAGCGAAAACTGCACCCCCAGCGCCTGACACGCCTGTAAACAGGTACTGACGTGCTGGATATTCTCGATGGCCACCGACTCGACAATTTCCAGGTCAAGCAACTGCGGCGCCACTTGACCGTGACGGGCAAGTACATGCCGAAGCCGGTCGACAAAATCCGCCCGCTGAAAATGCCGCGCCGCGATATTGATACTCACCGGCCAGCCCTGCCCCGCCTGTTGCCAGCGGTGCAACTGCGTCAACACCTGATCCATCACCCACTCGCCGATATCGACGATCAGGTCCGTCTCCTCGACCAGGGGCAGAAATTCCCGTGGCGGCACCAGCCCGTTTTGCGGGTGCTCCCAGCGCAACAGCGCCTCGAACCCGACCACCTCGCCAAGGCGCATATTGACCTTGGGTTGAAAATGCAGGCGCAACTCACCGGCCGCCAGTGCCTGACGCACTCGCGCCACGGTCTGGTGCGTGGCTTTGACTTCCTGGTCCCGGGATACATCGAACAGGTGAAAACGATTACGCCCACTCTGCTTGGCCACGTACATCGCCTGATCCGCGTGACGCAGCAGGGTTTCGGCATCCTCGTTGTCATGCGGAAACAGGGTCACACCGATGCTGGCAAACACGTTGATCGCCTTGCCATGCAGCGAATACGGCGCAGAAATCGCGCCCAGCACCCGGTTCAGCGCTGCTCGCAATTCCTGCAAATCCCGAACGTAACGCAGCACCAGCACAAACTCGTCCCCGGCCAGCCGCGCCACCACGTCTTCGCCGCGTACGATGGATCGCAAACGGCTGGCCACTTCCACCAGCAGCAGGTCGCCACTGGCGTGACCGTAGCCGTCATTGACCGCCTTGAAGCCATCGAGGTCGAGCATGCACACGGCCAGCGGGATGTCTTCCTGGCGCGAGAAGTCCAGCGCCTGATCCAGCAGATCAGAGAGGAAAGCGCGATTGGGCAGCCCGGTCAGCACGTCATGCCCGACTCGCCATTGCAGCGAATGCAGGAGTTGACGCTTTTCGCTGACATCAAAACCAATCGACAGATAACGGTGCACACGGCCGGTGACCTCATCCAGCACGGGCACCATGGTGCAATCGACCCAGTACAGGGCACCCTGGCGGGTCCGATTGCACAGTTCGCCCTTCCACACATCGCCCAGGGCGATGGTGCGCCACAGCACGGCAAAAAACTCGGCGGCGTGCAGACCGGAATTGAGCAGTCGATGGTCCTGGCCGATCAGCTCCTCGCGGCGGTAGCCGGAGACGGCGCAAAACCGGTCGTTGACGTGGGTGATCCGGCCATTCAGGTCGGTTTCGGAAAATAAGGCGGCTGCATCTACGGCCCTGCGGTATTTCTCTTCCATGAGTCAGGCTCACTGTCGCTAGCGGTGGTACCGCTCGACCAGCGCACAATGCCCGGAAGAGATGTTTTGAGACGTACGGCGCAGAGACACGTGATCACTCCATGAACAGCAGTTGATGGCCCCGGGACAGCCGCCAATCAACTAGGCTGAATGACCTCGAACACGGCGCAAACCATGATCCAGGTAACATTTTGCAAGGGTTCGGCGTTGCCGGCGATCTGGTCCACACCTATCCAGGGAACGCAATGCTGGCAGCATCACATCATCTGAACTTCGGAAAACAGGTCACCAAATGTCCCCTCAGAGCGGAGATTCTACGAAATGCATCACATTTTGCAAAGCAAGGTGATGGATCATGCAGTTGTCTAATGCAAAAATCTATCGTTAAGTTCTTGATTCTAAATGGGAATTGAGCGATGCAAATTTCAAGTTTGGGTCCGGCCATCCGACGCTATCGCAAGGTCGCGGGGCTTACTCAGGCTGAACTCGGCGAAAAAACCGGTTTTGACCCCAAAACCATCAGCCGCTTCGAAACCGGCACCTATACCCCCAGCGTGGAAGCCCTCTTCCTGCTTGCCGACGTGCTGGGCGTGAAGCTGAAAGCGTTTTTCGCCGATTTGGGCGATGAAGACGAACAGCGGGCGTACCTGTTCAGCGTCATACACAAAGCCACCTCAAAGGATCTGGGAAAGCTGATCGCTGCGGTTGACCAGGCCTTGTCCAAGCCTTAGTGCCAGAAAGTGAAAAAGGAGGCTGACCCGCCTGATACGACGGGTCGGCCTCCTTTTTTTGATTCGACGTCAAAAGCCGGAAACGACAAAAATCCGCTTATGGACGATATCCATTGGCAGACAGAACAATCAGTTTTTCGGGCAGAAAACGCGAAAGAGCTTTCGCGTGGCGTTATGGAGGCAACCCCATCAGCCACACCCCGGCACACAATGTTCCCGCTGTGGCTGCTGCCTTCCGGCTCTGACCAGGTTCACGGGTAATCGTTGCGGGGGGACCGATGGGGTCACCATAACGACGTTCACCTTGCGGCGAACGGCGCCATTGTACCTGTCTGAGACGAAGTTACAACCGTTCGGGCGGATAAAAAAACATGAGCCCGTTCAAGGACATGCGCACCAGCGGATTTCATTGCGCCAACACCTCGTCTGCCCGGCCGCCCTCCTGCTGAATCACCAGATGGATGAAGTGCAGTTTGGCAATCACCGCCGACGGCAGCACGAACGGATAGAAATCCGGCTGTCCCATGCTGCGCGACAACTCATTGAGCATGCCGGCCAGCTCGATCCATGCATTGACGAATGACAGGAACGCCGCGCCGCCGGGATGTTGCGGGTCGTAGAGCGTGCTGAGCGGGAATGGCTGGTAGTCGAAATCCATTTCCCGGGCACTCATGCCGAAGCCCAACGCCGTGTCCACGGCGTCCATCATGTGCAGGTAGTGCGCCCAGGTTTCGGCCCAGTCTTCCCAGGGGTGCATGGTGGCGTAGGCACTGACGTAGCGTGGCTGCCAGTCCAGCGGCGCGCCTTGTTGATAGTGCCGGTCGAGCGCTTCGGCGTAGCTGGCGCGTTCGTCGCCGAACAGGCCGCGAAACGGTTCCAGCCACTGACTGTTGGCGATCAGTCGATCCCAATAATAATGGCCGACCTCGTGCCGAAAATGCCCCAGCAGCGTGCGATACGGCTCGTGCATCTGCACCCGGATCTGTTCACGGTGGGCGTCGTCGGCCTCTTTGATGTCAAGGGTGATCAGACCGTTGGCGTGACCGGTGGTTGGCGGATTGCCTTCCAAGTCAACGCCAATGAAATCGAACGCCAGGCCGGTTTGCTCATCGACGGTCTTGGGAATCACCGGCAGACCGAGGCTGATCAACTGCGCCACCAGACGCCGCTTGGCGGTTTCGACCTTGCGCCAGCGTTCGTGGTTTTCAGGGATGGAGAGATCGGGAATGGTGTGGTTCAGGCTGCAGGCGATGCACAGTGCGTCGTGATCGTTGGCCGGCAGCAACCAGTTGCAGGCGGCGGGAGAATCGAGATTGGCGCAGCGGCGGAACACGCCGGCCTCAGGGTCGGCGTCCAGCAGCCAAGTGTCCGCATGGGGACCGGGTTGCAGCGAGGACAGTCGGCTTTCTTGCGGCTGATAACCCAGCGCCGCCGAACAGGCCAGGCACTGGCTGTTGCGAAAGAACAGTGACTGCCCACAGCGACATTGCCAGACCTTACTGTTGCGCGAGCTCTCGCCGATGAAGGGCGCAGCGATGCGTGAGCTGAGCTGTTCGAAGAAACGGTACATGGCGATCTCTCCCTGAGGGGTGCCAAGACTAGATCATTCTCGGGCAGGGATCGTTCAATGCGGGAGCGAGCCTGCTCGCGAATGCGGCCTTACATCCACATCAATGTTGACTGGCCCACCGCAATCGCGAGCAGGCTCGCTCCCACAGGTATCGAATCAGATCGTGATGTTGTATTCCTTCAAGCGAGCGACAAACGCCTCTTCATCCAGCACCTTCAACCCCAGCTCATTGGCCTTGGCCAGCTTCGAGCCTGCACCCGGCCCGGCCACCACGCAATGGGTCTTGGCCGACACGGAGCCGGCGACTTTCGCGCCAAGGCTTTCCAGCTTGTCCTTGGCGACGTCACGACTCATCAATTCGAGCGAGCCGGTCAGCACCCAGGTCTGCCCGGCCAGCGGCAAACCCTCGACGACTTTCTTCTCGCTCTGCCAGTGCATGCCGAAATCGCGCAGTTGTTTTTCGGCGGCCTCGGCAATCTGGCGATTTGCTTCGACGGCGAAAAACTCGCGCACCGAGTTGGCCTGTTTCTCCGGCAGCGCCTGGCGCATGTCCAGCCAGTCAGCCTGGAACACACCTTCCAGCGAGCCGAATTTGTCAGCCAGTTTCTGCGCCCCGCCCGGCCCCACCGAAGGGATGTGCAGCTTGTCGAGGAAGCCGCCCAAGGTGGAGCTGGCGGCAAACTCGGCGCCCAACTCGCCCTGATCCTGAATCTGCATCCCGTGCCTGAGCAGATCAGCAATTACCTGCTGGTTGTGATCATCTTCAAAGAAGCTGTGGATCTCGTGTGCCACTTCCAGGCCGACATCCGGCAGGTACGTCAGCACTTGCGGCAACGCCTGCTGAACCCGCTCCAGCGAGCCGAGAGAACGCGCCAGGACCTTGGCCGTCTCTTCGCCGACATCAGGAATGCCGAGGGCATAGATGAAGCGCGCCAGGCTCGGTTTCTTGCTGTCTTCGATGGCGCTCAGCAGGTTCTTGCTCGACAGCTCGGCAAAGCCTTCCAGGTCGACGATCTGCTCGAACGTCAGCGCATACAGATCGGCCGGCGAATTCACCAGCCCTTCGTCCACCAGCTGTTCGACGCTCTTCTCACCCAGGCCTTCAATGTCCATGGCGCGCCGGGAGACGAAGTGGATGATTGCCTGCTTCAGCTGTGCGCCGCAGGCCAGGCGACCGACGCAGCGATACACCGCGCCTTCGCTGACGGTCTCACGGCCCTTGCTGCGCTTGATCAGTTGCGTGCGCTCGACATGGGAGCCGCACACTGGGCACTGCTCGGGAATCTGCACGGCCCTGGCATTATCCGGACGCCGCTCAAGCACCACTTGCACCACTTGCGGAATCACATCGCCGGCGCGGCGGATGATCACGGTGTCGCCGATCATCAGGCCCAGGCGCGCCACTTCGTCCATGTTGTGCAGCGTGGCGTTGGCCACGGTCACGCCCGCGACCTTGACCGGCTTCAAGCGCGCTACCGGCGTCACGGCGCCGGTGCGGCCGACCTGAAATTCCACATCGAGCAACTCGGTGAGTTCTTCCATGGCCGGGAATTTATGGGCGATGGCCCAACGCGGTTCGCGCGCACGGAAACCCAGTTCACGCTGGGACGCAATGCTGTTGACCTTGAACACCACGCCGTCGATTTCATAGGACAGCCCGTTACGGCGTTCACCGATATCCCGGTAGTAATCCAGGCACTCATCGATGCCATGGGCCAGTTTCAGCTCATGACTGATCGGCATGCCCCACTTCTGCAATTGCTTGAGATTGCCGATGTGGGTGTCGGCGATGTCCGCCGAAATCTGGCCGATGCCGTAGCAGCAGAATTCCAGTGGACGGTTGGCGGTGATTTTCGAATCGAGCTGACGCAGGCTGCCAGCCGCCGCGTTACGCGGGTTGGCGAAGGTCTTGCCGCCGACTTCCAGTTGCGTTGCGTTCAGCCGTTCGAAACCGGCCTTGGACATGAACACTTCGCCGCGCACTTCAAGCGTCGCCGGCCAGCCCTCGCCGTGCAACTTGAGCGGGATGTTGCGCACGGTGCGCACGTTGATGCTGATGTCCTCGCCGGTGGTACCGTCGCCGCGAGTGGCGCCGCGCACCAGCACGCCGTCCTGATACAGCAGGCTGACCGCCAGGCCATCGAGTTTCGGCTCGCAGCTGTATTCCACCGCCGCGCCGCCGCCGAACAGATCACCGGCCGGCAGGTCCAGGCCTTCGGTCACCCGACGATCGAACTCGCGCATGTCGGTTTCTTCAAAGGCGTTGCCGAGGCTGAGCATCGGCACTTCGTGACGTACCTGGGTGAAGGCCGAGAGTGCCGCGCTGCCCACGCGCTGGGTTGGGGAATCGCTGGTGATCAGTTCCGGATTGGCCGCTTCCAGCGCCTTGAGCTCGTGGAACAAGCGGTCGTATTCGACGTCCGGGATGCTCGGCTCGTCGAGTACGTGGTAACGGTAGTTGTGCTGATCCAGCTCAGCGCGCAGCTCTAGAATGCGGGTTTTGGCGGCGGTCATGGGTGTTCTCTCATAAAGCAAAAGAGCAGCCGAGGCTGCTCAATCTTCTAGATACAGTAGCTTAAAGATATGGACACTGTGGCGAGGGAGCTTGCTCCCGCTCGGCAGCGAAGCAGCCGTAAAACCAGCGAATACGGAGTGTCTGAATATTTAAGGTTGTTGCTTGAATGGGGCCGCTGCGCAGCCCAGCGGGAGCAAGCTCCCTCGCCACAAGAGCCCGCCCCATTCATTCGATTTATCGTTTCTGGGTCAACGCGCGACGTTCGAATTCGACGATACGCTGACGGTAGTGCTCGATCGTCTGGGCGGTCAGCACGCTGCGCTGATCGTCTTTCAGTTCGCCGTTCAGCTCCTGGGACAGCTTGCGTGCCGCCGCCACCATCACGTCGAAGGCCTGCTTGGGATGACGCGGGCCTGGCAGGCCGAGGAAGAAGCTCACTGCCGGGGTGCTGAAGTGGTCGATATCGTCCAGGTCAAAAATGCCCGGCTTGACCGCATTGGCCATGGAGAACAGCACTTCACCGTTGCCGGCCATGCTTTCGTGGCGATGGAAAATATCCATCTCGCCAAAACGCAGACCGCTTTCCAGAATGTTCTGCAACAGCGCCGGGCCCTTGAAGCCGGCGGCGTCGCGGCAGATCACACTGATCACCAGTACTTCTTCGGCTTGCGGTTGATCCTTGTCGGCCACCGACGGGCTCGAAGCCTTGAGCGACACCTTGGCCTCCGGGAAATCGTCGTCGCGGCTGCTGAAGCTCGGGCCGCCGTCCAGGTCCAGATTGAGGTTCAGGTCACCCTGGGATGGCTCGCCATGGCCACGCTTGCCGCGCTTGGAGCCCGACTCGCGAGGCTCACGGGCCGGCATGCTCACCGACGGCAGATCGTGCTCGTCCAGCTGCGGCTCTTTATGGGTGTCGAGCACGCGTGGCGGGCCCAACAGCTCGGCGCTGGTATCCTCGTCCGGCAGGTTGGACAGGCTCCGGTCAAGACGGAATTTCAGTTTTCCCTTGCCGCCGCGCATGCGACGCCAGCCATCGAAAAGAATACCGGCAATGACAATAATGCCGATGACGATCAGCCACTCGCGCAGACCGATTTCCATGTAATCCCGTGCCTCTATAAAAAATGCTGAAAAATAAGGGGTTTACAACTCGCAAACCGCTTTAAAACGTGGCGCCAACTCTATGTTCTGACAGGCGTTTTGCCCACGTATACGAAAAATTGACATTAAACTAGCACGACCAAAGGCAACTTTACACCGTCTGTCACAATGGCTAGCGCGAATATGTCGATTGGCCAGCAAGTAAAGGCAGCGTAATCAAGTCTACGGCACTTGAATACCCGTCCTGTCGCTGCCGACTCAGGCATCCACCATCGCCATCGCCTCCTCGACATCCACTGCTACCAGACGCGAACAACCGGGTTCATGCATCGTTACACCCATCAATTGATCGGCCATTTCCATGGCGATCTTGTTGTGAGTGATATAGATGAACTGCACCGTCTGCGACATTTCCTTTACCAGTCGTGCGTAACGTCCAACGTTAGCGTCATCCAGTGGCGCGTCAACTTCATCGAGCATGCAGAACGGCGCCGGATTCAACTTGAAGATGGCAAATACCAGGGCCAGAGCAGTCAGGGCTTTTTCGCCACCAGAGAGCAAATGGATGGTGCTGTTCTTCTTTCCTGGCGGCCGCGCCATGATCGTCACCCCTGTATCGAGTAGATCTTCGCCCGTCAGTTCCAAATACGCGCTGCCACCACCGAAAACTTTTGGGAAAAGTGCCTGTAAACCGCCATTGATCTGATCAAAGGTATCTTTGAAGCGGTTACGGGTTTCCTTGTCGATCTTGCGAATCACGTTTTCCAGCGTATCCAGCGCTTCGACCAGATCGTCGTTCTGCGCATCCAGATAACGTTTACGTTCCGATTGTTGCGTGTATTCGTCGATGGCCGCGAGGTTGATCGCGCCCAGGCGCTGAATCCGTGCAGCAATGCGCTCCAGTTCCTCTTCGGCGTCCTTCTCATTGGCTTCAGCCACGAGTGTGGCAAGCACCCCATGAAGATCGTAGCCGTCTTCGAGCAATTGATCCTGCAAGGTCTTGCGTCGCACGGTCAGTGCCTGCCATTCCATGCGCTGCTGTTCGAGCTGACCACGGATCAACTGCGACTGCTGCTCGGCCTGGGTCCGGCGTTTCTCGGCGTCGCGCAATTCGCGGTCGGCGTCTTCCATGGCGATTTGCGCGGTCTTGAGTTCTTCGTCGACGCTCATGCGCTTGTCGAGCAATTCTTCAAGCTTGAGCCGCAGCTCTTCCAGCGGCGCCTCGCCCTCCTCCAGATTGAGGTTCAACTGCTCGCGCTTTTCCGTCAGGCGCTCGGACTGCATTTCCAGCCGCTCCAGCGCCTGGCGAGTCGAATCATGTTGCGCCTTGAGCGAGCCCAGGCGCACCGCCAACTGATGCGCATGATCCTTGTGCTGCCGGGCTTCCTGACGCACCCGGTCGAGGCGCTCGCGCAGGCTGTCGCGCTGGGCCAGCAGTAACTCGCGCTGCTCGGTGTCCAGCTCCATGCTGTCGAGGGCTTCCTGCAATTGCAGGCGTGCCTCGCCGATGTTCTCGTGCTCCAGCGCCCGCTGCTCGGCAAGCTCTGTCAGCTCTTCGTCGAGACGCGTACGGCGCAACGTCAACTGTTCGGCCTTGGCTTTGCCGGCAGACAGTTGAGCCTTCAGCTCACCTTGCTGACGTGCTTCGTCTTGCAGCAGACGGCGCAGATGTTCGCGACCGTTTTCCTGCTGACGCTGCTGCGCCCTGAGATTTTGCAGCTGGGTTTCCAGGGTTTCGACCGTGGCTTCGCGCTCGTCGCGCTCAAGACCCAACTGCTGGATTTCCTGACCACGGGCAAGCACGCCGCTTTCCGCTTCGCTGGCGCGCCGCACCCGCAGAAAATGCCGACCGACCCAATACCCGTCACGGCTGATCAGGCTTTCGCCCGCCGCCAGCTGACTGCGCAAGGCCAAGGCCTGTTCGAGGCTGTCCACCGGCTTGACCTGCCCCAACCACGGTGCCAGATCGATCTGCGCCTCGACCTTGTCGAGCAGGCTGCCTGGCACGCGCACGCCATCGCTGGCCGGGCTGAGCAAACGCAAATCGCCTTGGGCGAAACCGGCCAGATCGAAATCGCCGAAGTCATCCACCAGCACCGCTTGCAGGTCGGCGCCGAGCACGGTTTCCACCGCCAGCTCCCAACCCGCCTCGACTTTCAGGCCTTCGGCCAGACGTGGGCGGTCTGCCAGATGTTGCTCACGCAGCCATTCGGCGGTGCCGGTGCCCGGATCAAGCGCGGCTTGTTGCAAGGCTTCAAGGGACGCGAGACGACCGTTGAGCCGCTGCAAATCGCCCTGCGCCTGCTGCTGATTTTGCAGCGCCAATTGCAGTTCCTGACGCAACTGGTCAAGGCGTTCGACCTGCGCCTCTTCGCTGGCTTGCAAGTCTTCGAGCGTGGCCTCACTCGCGGCAAGCTGCTCGCTGAGTTCCAGGATTGCCGCGTCTTCCGGGTCGGCCGAGAGCAAGGCGCGTTCTTCGCCGAGGCGCTTCTGGCGGTCAGCCAGACGCTCCATGCTGGTTTCCAACTGCTGGATGCGTGACTGCTGCACCTCGGACTGGCGACGCGGCTCGGCGGCAGTGAGGTTGAACGCGTCCCACTGCTCCTGCCAGCCGTGCATGGTGGTTTCCGATTCTTCCAGCGCGGCGGCGGCCTCTTCGGCGGCGGCGCTGGTGACTTCCTGCTCCGGGGTGAGCATGTCCAACTCTTCGCCCAGGGTCAGCAGCAAGGTGCGGTCATGGCCCAGGTGCGACTCGGTTTCCAGACGCGCGCGCTCGGCTTCTTTCAGGTCGTCCTGCAGTTGGCGCAATCGCTGCTGTCCGTGCTGGATGCTCTGTTCGACCCGGGCAATGTCACCGCCAACCGAATAGAAGCGCCCTTGCACCAGATTGAAGCGCTCCGACAGATCGTGGTGCCCGTCGCGCAGGCGTTCGATGGCGGCATCCGCATTGCGTTGCTCGGCGACCAGCGCTTCGAAGCTGATTTCCTGGTTGCCGATGATCGCTTCGCGCTGACCGACCTGCTCGTTCAGTTCCTGCCAGCGCAGGGCCGACAACTGGGCCTTGAGCTGACGCTCTTCGCCTTTGTATTCCTGATACTTCTTGGCCGCCTCGGCCTGACGGTGCAAGCGTTCGAGCTGGCGTTCGAGCTCTTCACGCAGGTCGGTCAGGCGCGCCAGGTTCTCGTGGGTACGGCGGATGCGGTTTTCCGTCTCGCGGCGGCGCTCCTTGTACTTGGAGATGCCGGCGGCTTCTTCAATGAAGTTGCGCAGGTCTTCGGGCTTGGACTCGATCAGCTTGGAGATCATCCCCTGCTCGATAATCGAGTAGCTGCGCGGGCCAAGGCCGGTGCCGAGGAAGATGTCGGTGATGTCGCGACGCCGGCATTTGGTGCCGTTGAGGTAATAAGTGGTCTGGCTGTCGCGGGTCACTTTGCGGCGAATGGAAATTTCCGCATAGGCGGCGTACTCACCGAGCAGCGTACCGTCGGAGTTGTCGAACACCAGCTCGATGCTCGCCTGGCTCACCGGTTTGCGGCTGGTCGAGCCGTTGAAGATGACGTCGGTCATCGACTCGCCGCGCAAGTTCTTGGCCGAACTCTCGCCCATCACCCAACGCACGGCGTCGATGATGTTCGACTTGCCGCAACCATTGGGCCCGACCACTGCCGCCATGTTACTGGGGAAGTTCACCGTGGTCGGGTCGACGAAGGATTTGAACCCCGCCAGCTTGATGCACTTGAGCCGCACGCTTAAGCGACCGTCAGGGCAGAAACCACCAGATCGCAGCTGCGCCGGGCATAGGCCGTCAGCACCACGCGGATCTGCGGCAAGTCACGGGCCAATACGGCGGCGAGCAGGCGTTCGAACAACTCAATGAATTCGCTCATCTCGGCCTTGCGCTGTTCCAGGGCAAGAAAGTAAGCACGGCTCATGGCCGGCTGCAGATTCTCGACGGTTTCCTGCAAGTACGGATTGTTGGCAAACGGATACGCGGCGCGCATCACATTGAAGCTGTCGTCGACGAAGGTGCGAATGTCCTGACGCTCGAAACTGGCGCTCAGGCGCTGCTGGATCTGCACGAATGGCGCCATGTCGGCCTGAACTTCCCAGCCATTGGCCACCGCATTGCCGAGCAAGATGTACAGCTCGCTCATCAGCGTGCACAGGCTCTGCACCTTGTGCGCGGTGAGCTCGGTGACATGAGCGCCACGTCGCGGCAGGATCGCGACCAGATGGCGGCGCTCGAGGATCAGCAAGGCCTCACGGACCGAACCGCGGCTGACATTGAGCGCCAGCGTGACCTTCTGTTCCTGGATGCGCTCTCCCGGCTTCATTTCGCCACGAATGATACGTTCGGCGAGGTGGTGAGCAATTTGCTCGGCGAGGCTGTCCGGCGCCTTGAACGTCATGGTTGTCCTTCAAACTCTTCGATCTGCACAAGCGGCGCAGTGTAGCGCAATTGGTACGTCATGGCGGAGTGCCCACCCAGCGGTTTTTGGCACGATTCAAGCAAAAAGCAGGCTATCCCGTGAGGGTCAATACTGATGGAGCGTGTTGTTGATCGACAAAACCGACTTTCCTGACCTTTAAGTCAGAAAATCATTGACCGAAAAGTCAGACCTGATAAATTCGGCTCAAGTGGGTTAACAACAATAATGAGTCTGCGAGGCCTTCCGTGATCCAGTTTTTACTAAACCAGGAACTCCGTAGCGAGCACGCCCTGGACCCGAACCTGACCGTGCTCAATTACCTGCGCGAACATGTGGGCAAACCCGGCACCAAAGAAGGCTGCGCCAGCGGTGACTGTGGCGCTTGCACAGTGGTAGTCGGCGAACTGCAAACGGATGACGATGGCCGCGAACACATTCGCTATCGCAGCCTCAACTCGTGCCTGACGTTCGTTTCGTCATTACACGGCAAACAACTGATCAGCGTCGAAGACCTCAAACACAAAGGCGAACTGCACAGCGTGCAGAAAGCCATGGTCGAGTGCCACGGCTCGCAATGCGGTTTCTGCACGCCGGGTTTCGTGATGTCGCTGTTCGCGCTGCAAAAGAACAGCGATCAACCGGACTCGCACAAGGCCCACGAAGCGCTGGCCGGCAACCTCTGCCGCTGCACCGGCTATCGCCCGATCCTGCAAGCGGCCGAGCAGTCCTGCTGCGCCAAACAACCGGATCAGTTCGATGCGCGTGAGGCCGACACCATTGCGCGCCTGAAAGCCATCGCTCCCACCGACATCGGCGAACTCAACAGCGGCGACAAACGTTGCCTGGTGCCGCTGACCGTGGCCGATCTGGCCGACCTCTATGACGCTTATCCGCAAGCCCGACTGCTGGCCGGCGGTACCGACCTGGCGCTGGAAGTCACGCAATTTCACCGCACACTGCCGGTGATGATTTACGTCGGCAACGTCGCCGAGATGAAGCGCATCGAACGCTTCGACGATCGCCTGGAAATCGGCGCCGCCACTGCCCTCTCCGACTGCTATGACGCCTTGAAAACCGAGTACCCGGATTTCGGCGAATTGTTGCAACGCTTCGCCTCGTTACAGATCCGCAATCAGGGCACGTTGGGCGGCAACATCGGTAATGCCTCGCCTATCGGTGATTCGCCACCACTGCTGATCGCCCTTGGTGCGCGGATCGTGCTGTGCAAGGGAGAAACCCGCCGCACCATGGCGCTGGAAGATTATTTCATCGATTACCGGGTCACTGCGCGTCAGGAAAGCGAGTTCATCGAGAAGATCATCATTCCTCGTGCCAGCGCGGAACAACTGTTCCGTGCCTATAAAGTGTCGAAGCGTCTGGACGATGACATTTCCGCCGTCTGCGCCGCGTTCAACCTGCGCATCGAAAACGGTGTGATCGCCGACGCCCGCGTTGCCTTCGGCGGCATGGCGGCCACACCAAAACGCGCCAAGAGCTGCGAAGCCGTGTTGCTCGGCGCCCAGTGGAACGACGCTACCGTCGAACGCGCCTGCGCTGCCCTGGCCGACGATTTCACGCCGCTCTCGGACTTCCGCGCCAGCAAGGAATATCGCCTGCTCAGCGCGCAGAACCTGCTGCGTAAATACTTCATCGAACTGCAAACGCCGCACATCGAGACTCGGGTGACCGCTTATGTCTAATCATCATGCCGTAGAGAAGACCCAGGCCGAACTGGCTGAGTTGTTCGCCCAGGACCTGACCACCGGTGTCGGCCGCAGCGTCAGGCACGACAGCGCCGCCAAGCATGTGTCCGGTGAAGCGCAATACATCGACGACCGCCTGGAGTTTCCGAATCAGCTGCACGTTTATGCGCGCCTGTCGGACCGTGCCCACGCAAAAATCATCAGCATCGACACCAAGCCGTGCTACGCCTTCGAAGGCGTGCGCATTGCGATCACCCACGAAGACGTACCGGGCCTGAAAGACATCGGCCCGCTGCTGCCGGGCGATCCGCTGCTGGCGATTGATGACGTGCAATTTGTCGGTCAACCGGTGCTCGCGGTTGCCGCCAAAGACCTGGAAACAGCACGCAAAGCCGCGATGGCGGCGATCATCGAATACGAAGATCTGGAACCGGTGCTGGACGTGGTCGAAGCCTTGCGCAAACGCCATTTCGTCCTCGACAGCCATACTCACCAGCGCGGCGATTCTGCTGGCGCCCTGGCCACGGCAGAACACCGTATTCAAGGCACCCTGCACATCGGCGGCCAGGAACACTTCTATCTCGAAACCCAGATCTCCTCGGTGATGCCGACGGAAGATGGCGGGATGATCGTCTACTGCTCCACGCAAAACCCCACCGAAGTGCAGAAGCTGGTGGCCGAAGTGCTCGACGTGTCGATGAACAAGATCGTCGTCGACATGCGCCGCATGGGCGGTGGTTTCGGCGGCAAGGAAACCCAGGCCGCGAGCCCCGCCTGCCTGTGCGCGGTGATTGCGCACCTCACCGGCCAGCCGACCAAGATGCGCCTGCCGCGTGTCGAAGACATGCTGATGACCGGCAAGCGCCATCCGTTCTACGTCGAGTACGACGTTGGTTTCGACAGCACCGGACGCCTGCACGGGATTGCCCTGGAACTGGCCGGCAACTGCGGCTGCTCGCCGGACCTGTCGGCGTCGATTGTCGACCGGGCGATGTTCCACGCCGACAACTCGTACTACCTGGGCGATGCGACCATCAACGGCCACCGTTGCAAGACCAACACCGCCTCGAACACCGCTTACCGTGGCTTCGGCGGCCCACAAGGCATGGTCGCCATCGAAGAAGTGATGGACGCCATCGCCCGGCATCTGGCCCTCGACCCGCTGGCCGTGCGCAAGGCCAACTACTACGGCAAGACCGAGCGCAACGTCACTCACTACTACCAGACCGTCGAGCACAACATGCTCGAGGAAATGACTGCCGAACTGGAAGAAAGCAGCCAGTACGTGGAGCGCCGCGAAACGATCCGGCGCTACAACGCCAATAGTCCGATCCTGAAGAAAGGCCTGGCGCTGACCCCGGTGAAATTCGGCATTTCCTTTACCGCCAGCTTCCTCAATCAGGCCGGTGCCCTGATCCACATCTACACCGATGGCAGCATCCACCTGAACCATGGCGGCACGGAAATGGGCCAGGGTCTGAACATCAAGGTCGCACAAGTGGTGGCGGAGGTGTTCCAGGTCGAAATCGATCGCGTGCAGATCACCGCGACCAACACCGACAAGGTGCCAAACACCTCGCCGACCGCTGCCTCCAGTGGCGCCGACCTCAATGGCAAAGCCGCGCAGAACGCCGCTGAAATCATCAAGAAGCGCCTGGTGGAATTCGCTGCACGGCACTACAAAGTCAGCGAAGAAGACGTGGAATTCCACAACGGCCACGTGCGGGTTCGCGATCATATCCTGACCTTTGAAGCGCTGATTCAGCAGGCGTATTTCAATCAGGTTTCGTTGTCCAGCACCGGCTTCTACAAGACCCCGAAAATCTTCTACGACCGTAGCCAGGCCCGTGGTCGGCCGTTCTACTACTTCGCTTTCGGTGCGGCCTGCTGCGAGGTGATCGTCGACACCCTGACCGGCGAATACAAGATGCTGCGTACCGACATCCTGCACGACGTCGGCGCCTCACTGAACCCGGCTATCGACATTGGCCAGGTCGAGGGCGGCTTCGTCCAGGGCATGGGCTGGCTGACCATGGAAGAGCTGGTCTGGAACAACAAGGGCAAACTGATGACCAACGGCCCGGCCAGCTACAAGATCCCGGCAGTGGCGGACATGCCGCTGGACCTGCGGGTGAAGCTGGTGGAAAACCGCAAGAACCCGGAAGACACGGTGTTCCATTCCAAGGCGGTCGGCGAGCCGCCGTTCATGCTCGGCATCGCGGCGTGGTGTGCGATCAAGGATGCGGTGGCGAGTCTGGGTGATTACAAACATCAACCGAACATCGATGCACCGGCAACCCCGGAACGGGTGTTGTGGGGGTGTGAGCAGATGCGCCAGTTGAAGGTGGCGAAAGCCGTGGCAGCCGAGCCGGAGTTGGCTCCGCTCTAAACCCAGGCGCGGCCTTCGCGGGCAAGCCACGCTCCCACAGGGTTATTGGGTGATTCATGGACCCATACAACTCCAATGTGGGAGCCGGACTTGCCCGCGAAGAGGCCGGAACAGACAACACAGATGTCGAGGTGAAACATGTACAACTGGATCGACGCCCTCGCCGACCTGCAAGCCCAGGGTGAACCCTGTGTGCTGGTGACCATCATCGAAGAGCTCGGCTCGACGCCGCGCAATGCCGGCTCGAAAATGGTCGTCAGCGCCGCCCGCACCTTCGACACCATCGGCGGCGGGCACCTGGAATTCAAGGCCATGGAAATTGCCCGGCAGATGCTTGCCAGCGGCAAACAGGACACCCATCTGGAGCGCTTCAGCCTTGGCGCCAGCCTCGGCCAATGCTGCGGCGGCGCCACCGTGCTGCTGTTCGAACCGATGGGCCAGGTCCAGGCGCAGATCGCCGTGTTCGGCGCCGGCCATGTCGGTCGGGCGCTGGTGCCGTTGCTGGCCAGCCTGCCCTGCCGGGTCCGCTGGATCGATTCCCGGGAAGCGGAATTCCCGGAGCAGATCCCCCACGGCGTGCGTAAAATCGTCGCCGAAGAACCGGTCGATGAAGTCGATGAGCTGCCCGCCGGCAGTTACTGCATCGTCATGACCCACAATCACCAGCTCGACCTCGAACTCACCGCCGCGATCCTCAAGCGCAATGACTTCGCCTACTTCGGCCTGATCGGCTCGAAGACCAAACGGGTGAAATTCGAACATCGCCTGCGCGATCGTGGTTTCGACAGCGCGTTGCTGCAACGCATGCGCTGCCCGATGGGCATCGGCGAAGTCAAAGGCAAGTTGCCTGTGGAAATCGCCATCTCCATCGCCGGCGAAATCATCGCCACCTACAACGCCAATTTCGGCCAGCAGACCGCCAGCGCCGAACCGATTGCCAAACTGCTGCCCGTTTCACGCCGCAGCCATGCTTCGAACTGACAAGACTTGAAAATGAGAACCCCAATGCCTCTGACTCGTAAAGCCTATCGCGCCGCCATCCTGCACAGCATCGCCGACCCTGCCGAAGTTGGCATCGAAGCCTCGTACGAGTATTTCGAAGACGGCCTGCTGGTGGTCGAAAACGGCCAGATCAGCGCCCTGGGCCATGCCAGCGAACTGCTGCCGACCCTGCCTGCCGACATCGAGATCACCCACCACAAAGACGCGCTGATCACGCCGGGCTTCATTGACACCCACATCCACCTGCCGCAAACCGGCATGGTCGGTGCCTACGGCGAGCAACTGCTGGACTGGCTCAACACTTATACATTCCCGTGCGAAAGCCAGTTCGCCGACAAGGCCCACGCCGATGAAGTGGCGGACATTTTCATCAAGGAACTGCTGCGCAACGGCACCACCACCGCGCTGGTGTTCGGCAGCGTGCATCCGCAATCGGTGAACTCGTTCTTCGAAGCTGCGCAGCAGCTGGACCTGCGGATGATCGCCGGCAAGGTGATGATGGACCGCAACGCCCCGGACTACCTGACCGACACCGCTGAATCGAGCTACGTCGAAAGCAAGGCGCTGATCGAGCGCTGGCACGGCAAGGGCCGCCTGCATTATGCGGTTACTCCGCGCTTCGCCCCGACCAGCACCCCGGAACAGCTGACCCTCGCCGGCCAGTTGCTCGGCGAATACCCTGATCTGTATATGCAGACCCACATCAGCGAGAACCTCAAGGAAGTCGAGTGGGTCAAGGAACTGTTCCCGGAGCGCAAGGGCTACCTCGACGTCTACGACCACTATCAACTGCTGGGCGAGCGCTCGGTGTTTGCCCATGGCGTGCACCTGTGCGACGACGAATGTGCGCGGCTGGCCGAGACCGGTTCGGCGATCGCCTTCTGCCCGACCTCGAACTTCTTCCTCGGCAGTGGCCTGTTCAATCTGCCGATGGCCGAGAAGCACAAGCTCAATGTCGGCCTGGGCACGGACGTGGGCGGTGGCACCAGCTTCTCGCTGCTGCAGACATTGAACGAGGCCTATAAGGTCATGCAGTTGCAAGGTGCGCGGCTGAGCCCGTTCAAGTCACTGTACCTGGCGACGCTGGGCGGCGCGCGGGCGCTGCGTCTGGAAGAGAAGATCGGCACTCTGTTGCCGGGCACTGACGCTGACTTCCTAGTGCTGGACTACAACGCCACGCCGTTATTGAGTTATCGCCTGAAGCAGGCCAACAACATTGCCGAGACGTTGTTTGTGCTGATGACGCTGGGGGATGACCGGACCGTGTTGCAGACGTATGCGGCGGGGAATCTGGTGCATCAGCGCTGAGGTTTCTCAGCACATAAAAAAATCCCCCGCAATCGATGGTTGCGGGGGATTTTTTTATCGCCTGTCAGGCCGCCTCGGTTTTACTTAAAGCTTGGCGGTCGACCGCCCCGGCTTCCTGGTCTGCAACAAGTGCGAGAAAACCGCATGCAAATCATCCGACGCGCTTTCTTCGTCGAGGTTGAGTTTGCTGTCGATGTGATCCATGTGATGCATCATCAGGTTGACCGCCAACTCACCGTCCCGCGCCTCGATCGCATCGATCAACTGGGTGTGTTCATCGTATGAACAGTGCGAACGGTTGCCGCTTTCGTACTGGGCGATGATCAGCGAAGTCTGCGACACCAGGCTGCGCTGGAAGCTGATCAGCGGGGCATTCTTCGCCGCTTCGGCCAGTTTCAGGTGGAATTCTCCCGACAGACGGATACCGGCACCGCGATCGCCACGGGAGAAGCTGTCGCGCTCGTCGTTGACCATCTGGCGCAATTCGGCGATCTGCTCGGCGGTGGCGTGTTCGACCGCGAGTTCCGTAATCGCCCGCTCCACCAGACGCCGCGCCAGGAACACCTGACGGGCCTCTTCGACGCTCGGGCTGGCAACCACGGCGCCACGGTTGGGACGCAACAGCACCACGCCTTCATGGGCCAGACGCGACAGCGCACGGCGAATGATGGTGCGACTGACCCCGAAAATCTCCCCCAGTGCTTCTTCGCTCAACTTGGTACCGGGCGCCAGACGCTGTTCGAGGATCGCCTCGAAGATATGCGCGTAGACAATATCGTCCTGGGTACCGCTGCGGCCGGCTTTGCCTGCTCGCGGTTGTTTCTTGAGGGGCTGCAACTGTTCGTTCATGGGCACTCGAGTCGGGAGAACTGCGGCGAATTGACCGTGACTGTAATACGGCACAGTGGGTCGCTGGCAAGTATCGCGTAAATAACACGGTGATTGTACACAATGGAGGGTGGCAACACGACTGTATGGCTGTTTGTTGCCCCGGCTGTATTGCAACGGTCCGTTACATTTGAGTTTAGGCTTGAACCCGTAATCCGCCGCCTGAACACAATTCTCCTGTGGGAACGAGCTTGCTCGCGATGACGGCAGCACATCCGACATTTGTGTGACTGATAAACCGCTATCGCGAGCAAGCTCGCTCCCACAGGGTTCAGCGGCATTTCGGACATCTTTTTCAGAACAAGGAACACCCCCCGTCATGAACGACGCCACGCATACGCAGCTCCGACCATTGGCCGACACGTCCCCCTCCGCCATCGTCGCCGGTTTTATTGCGATGATGACCGGCTATACCAGCTCACTGGTCCTGATGTTCCAGGCCGGGCAAGCGGCGGGCCTGAGCAGCGGGCAGATTTCGTCGTGGATCTGGGCGATCTCCATCGGCATGGCGGTGTGTTCGATTGGCTTGTCGCTGCGTTACCGCACGCCGATCACCATCGCCTGGTCAACGCCGGGTGCGGCGTTGCTGATCACCAGCCTTGGCGGTGTGAGCTACGGCGAAGCCATCGGCGCCTACATCACCTGTGCGGTGCTGGTAACGATCTGTGGCCTGACCGGCAGCTTCGAGCGCCTGGTGAAAAAGATCCCGGCATCGTTGGCTGCTGCATTGCTGGCGGGGATTCTATTCAAGATCGGCAGCGAGATCTTCGTCGCGGCGCAGCATCGCACTGCGCTGGTGCTGGGGATGTTCTTCACGTATCTGCTGGTCAAGCGTCTGTCGCCCCGCTACGCCGTGCTGGCTGCGCTGTTGATCGGCACCGCGCTGTCGGGGTCGATGGGGCTGCTGGACTTCAGCGGTTTTCATCTGGAACTGGCGACACCGATCTGGACCACGCCGCATTTCTCCCTGGCCGCGACCATCAGCATCGGCATTCCGCTGTTCGTGGTGGCAATGACCTCACAGAACATGCCCGGCATCGCCGTGCTGCGTGCCGATGGCTATAACGTGCCAGCTTCACCACTGATCACCACCACCGGCATCGCCTCGCTGTTGCTGGCGCCGTTCGGCTCTCACGGGATCAACCTGGCGGCCATCAGCGCAGCGATTTGCACCGGGCCGCACGCCCACGAAGATCGCAACAAGCGTTACACGGCAGCGGTCTGGTGCGGGATTTTCTACGGGATTGCCGGTGTGTTCGGCGCGACGCTGGCGGCGCTGTTTGCCGCGCTGCCCAAAGAACTGGTGCTGTCGATCGCGGCGCTGGCGCTGTTCGGCTCGATCATCAATGGCTTGAGCATTGCCATGAGTGAGGTCAAGGAACGTGAAGCGGCGCTGGTCACCTTTATGGTCACGGCATCGGGGCTGACGCTGTTTTCCATCGGTTCGGCGTTCTGGGGGATTGTGGCAGGGGTTTTGACGCTGCTGATCCTGAACTGGCGCAAGGCCTGAAAGCGAAAGATCCACACAAAAAAACGGCGACCCTTGGGCCGCCGTTTTTTCAGAACAGAAACATCAAGCTACCGGATTGATCGGCTTTTCCGGGTACCAGACGTCCAGCAGCGGGCTGACGGTTGCTTCGGTCAGTTCGCTGCGGCCTTTGAGCCAGGCTTCAACAGCAGCGCGCTGCTCTTCGGACACCGAGCCACGCTTCTGCAGGCAAACCAGACCGAAGTCATCGCCGCCCACGTAGCCCAGACCGTTGGCTTCCATGGCTTCTTTCAGGAACGCGTCGAGGAAAGCATCAATGGCTTCATCAGCCAAATCTTCTTTGAAATCCAGGTTCAGTTCGAAACCCAGCTCTTGAAATTCATCGACGCACAGTTTTTTGCGCAGACGCTGGGAACGGTTAGTCGCCATTGGAACAATCCTCATAAGTAATAACGGGCGGCACTTTAGCAGTTTAAGCCGCCAATTGCCCGTCTTGCGGTCGCCGCGAGCCTACCGCCGGTAAAAAAATAGCGGATTAGACACTCAGGGCACGGCACAAGCGGCTATACCTTGGGGCATAATGCCGACACTTTCATGACCACTGAGGGATTTTATCTTCATGCCCTCGTCTTTATTCCCCTCGACTGTAGGGTTTCACTTCATATGATCAAATCTTTGCGTCCCTTGCTGCTGGCCGGTTTTCTTCTTCCCCTGGCCCTCCCTGTTACTGCCGCCACGATCAATACTTCGCTGTCGCCCAACGTTGAAAAAGCCCTCAAGGCCAGCAAGTTGCAGGACAACGCCCTGTCCCTGGTGATGGTTCCGCTCAACGGCCCAGGCACACCGACCATCTTCAACGCCGACGTTTCAGTCAATCCGGCCTCGACCATGAAGCTGGTCACCACTTATGCGGCCCTGGAGATGCTCGGTCCCAATCACCAGTGGAAAACCGAGTTCTACACCGACGGCACCCTGAGTGGCGGCATCCTCAACGGCAACCTCTACCTCAAGGGTGGCGGTGATCCGAAGCTGAACATGGAAAAACTCTGGCTGCTGATGCGCGACCTGCGCGCCAACGGCGTGACTCAGGTGACTGGCGATCTGGTGCTGGACCGCAGTTTCTTCGTGCAACCGCAATTGCCCGAGTTCAACGACGACGGCAACGACGAGAACAAGCCATTCCTGGTCAAGCCCGACTCTCTGATGGTCAACCTCAAGGCCCTGCGCTTTGTCGCTCGCAACGATTCGGGCCGGGTGTTGATTTCGGTGGAGCCACCGATTGCCAGCATTCACATCGAAAACCAGGTCAAAGCCGTCAACTCCAAACAGTGTGCCGGTGATGTGCGTTACAACCCGGTGACCCAGGCCGACGGCAGCGTGACGGTGACCGTGGGCGGTCAGCTGGGCGACGGTTGCAGCTCCCAGACCTACCTTTCGCTACTCGACCATGCGACCTACACCGCAGGCGCCGTACGGGCCATCTGGAAGGAGCTGGGCGGCAGCATTCAAGGCAAGGACCGCCTGGCGCCGACGCCGTCCAGCGCCAAGGTGCTGGCCCGGGCCTACTCGCCGGATCTGGCGGAGATCATCCGCGACATCAACAAATACAGTAACAACACCATGGCTCAGCAACTGTTCCTGAGCCTGGGCCAGAAATACCGCAATGAGGCCGACGGTGACGACGCCAAGGCGGCTCAGCGCGTCGTGCGTCAGTGGCTGGCGAAAAAAGGCATCACCGCGCCGCATCTGGTGATGGAGAACGGCTCCGGCCTGTCCCGCGCCGAACGTGTCAGCGCCCGGGAAATGGCCGCGATGCTGCAAGCCGCCTGGCGTAGCCCTTATGCCGCCGAGTACATCAGTTCGCTGCCGATTGCCGGCACCGACGGTACCATGCGCAAACGCCTGAAACGCACCGCGATGCAGGGCGAAGCCCACGTCAAGACCGGCACCCTGAACACCGTGCGCGCCATCTCAGGCTTCAGCCGCGATATCAATGGCAACACCTGGGTGGTGGTGGCGATCATCAACGACAAGGCCCCGTTTGGCGCGTCCTCGGTGCTGGATCAGGTGATGCTGGACCTTTATCGCCAGCCGAGACTGGCGGCTGAGCCTTCGGTGTTGTAACCCGATCATCCAGACACTGGAGATCAACATGTGGGAGCGAGCTTGCTCGCGATGACGGCGGCACATGCGACATCAATGTGACTGAAAGACCGCAATCGCGAGCAGGCTCGCTCCCACAGGGTTGGCATATAACCGCTCAATTCACCGGCGCCTCAACCCGATCCCGCCCCGCCTGCTTCGCCGCATACACACCCGAGTCAGCCCGCAGCAACAACGCATCCGCGCCCTCGCCCACCCGCCAGCTGGCGACACCGAAACTGGCGGTCACCGTTCCGACCTCATTGAACGGTGAGCAGCGCAACCCCTGCCACAGCTCCACCGCCAGGATGTGCGCGTGCTGGACGTTGATGTCCGGGCACAACACCATGAACTCCTCGCCACCCAGACGGCAGAACACATCCGTGCGCCGTAAACGATGGCCTATCCGCTCGCACACCGCCTGCAACACCCGATCACCCACCGCATGGCCGTGCTGGTCATTGATGCGCTTGAAGTGGTCGATGTCCAGCATGATCACCGACAACTCACCGCCACCGCGTTCGACCCGTGCCATTTCGTTGGTCAGCCGCTCCTGGAAATAACGGCGGTTGTGAATGCCGGTCAGGGCGTCGGTCACCGACAGCGCCCGTAACTCTTCCTCTACCCGCTTAAGGTCAGAGATGTCCGAGATGTAGCCATGCCAGAGCACGCCCCCGCCGGGCAGCTCTTCCGGCGTCGCCTCGCCGCGCACCCAGCGCAGACCTCGCAGGGGCAATTGCACGCGGTACTCTTCGCGCCAGGGACTCAACGTATCCGCCGAGTCGCGGATCGAGGCGCGGACACGCGTCGAGTCCAGGGCATGAATGCGACTGAAGATCGCCTCGGCATTGAGCAACAACACATCAGGCTCAAGCTCGTAGATTTCGCGGATACCGTCGCTGGCGTAAATCACGCTGAAGCGCCCGTCGAACTCCATCTTGAACTGGTAGATACCGCCCGGCACATGAGCGCTGAGTTTCTTCAGCAACACGTCCCGCGCCGCCAGGGCTTCGTACACCCGCTTGCGCTCGGTGATGTCGATGCAGATCGCCAGGTGGCCGACCCACAAACCCTGATCATCCAGCACTGGCGTTGCCAGCATGTTCACCGCCAGATGACTGCCATCCTGGCGCACCAGCGTCCATTCCCGGGCTTCATGCCCCCCCTCTTCGCCGCCCTCGACGAGCATGGCCTGACAGGTTGGGATCGACTTGCCATAGCGCGCACTCAACTCGGCCGAGCGCGTTTCCAGTTCACGGGGCAGGTGCAGGTTTTCCAGGGTCATGTGGCCCACTACCTCATTAGCGGGGTAACCGAGCATTAGCTCGGCGCCGGCGTTGAAGGTGCTGATAACACCGCGTAAATCGGTGGCGATGATTGCCACCTGAGTCGCCGCGTTCAATACCCCACGCAACTGGCCATGGGTGCCGCGCAACTCTTGCTCGCGCTGGCGCAGTTCCTGGGTGCGTTGCTCGACCATTTTCAACGCCCGTTGACGCTGGCTCACCAACACATACAGCAAGGCGCTGAGCAGCAGACTGAGCAGGCCGCCCAACACCACCAGGCTGCCGACCGAAGAATGGTTGGCTTGCAGGAAAACGGCGCTGGGCAGCATGTCCACTTCGTAATCGTGGTCAGCCAGGCGCAACAGACGCGTCGAGGACAGCTCGCTGGGCGCGGCCGGGTTGCTCGATTCGTACAGCACTTCATGCTGATCTTCAGTGGACAAGTCGAGGATGCGCACCGACAGATAATCGTGACTTTCTTCCGGCAATCCGTCTGCCAGCAGTTGTTGCATGCTGACCACCGCCATCACATACCCCAACGTGACAGCGTCCGGCGTTTGCTGACGCCGGACCGGCGCGACCAGCAATACCCCACGGGAGTAGGACGGCTCGATACCGACCAGATGCAGCGGCTGCGACACCGCCATGCTGCCCAACCGATCAGCACGCTCAATCGTCGCTCGGCGCAGTGGCTGGGCCAGCAGGTCGTAGCCTAGCGGTGAGGGCAGGTGACTTTGGGTCTGTGTATAGAGAACCGGCACATAGAGGTCTCGCTCCGCTGCCGGCACCAACTCACCGGCGTCGTTGAGCTCGCGAAAACCGAAGCCGCTCAGGCCTTCGTCGCGTACCGCCTGTTCCAGGATCGGCCGTTCGGCGCGGGTAACGCGCGGCGCCCAGGAATAGGCCTGGGTGCGACGTAAAAGGGGTTTGGCATACCCGTCAAATTCGCTACGGGACACCGACTCGGAATTGACGAAGAACCGGCGCAGGCCATCGAGGCGCTGCTCCTGATCTTCAAAGCGTTCTTCGATACGGCTGTAACGCTCACTGGCAAGCAGTTGGAAGCGTTGCCGCAATTGATGTTGAAAAAGATCCAGCGTGGCCCAGGCCAGCAACCCCGTCAGCACCCCACCGGCGAGCAATACCAGCGCCGCGACCAGCCAGGCCGAAACATCTTCGCTGATGAAGCCCAGGATCCTGGGGCGCACGGCGTGCAACGACATAAATGCAACTCAAAACGCCAGGTGCCGGGACAGCCCTGTTGCCTTGAGTTGAGTTATAGCTATTAGCCATTAATTTGACCAGCCCTGAAAATCCACGAGCCTTTGAAAATCAAGGCCCTGTGGATCCGGTTCAGCCAGATATCAGCGGGCTGTGATTTTCCAGGCACGGTGGATCTTGCCGTTACGGGCAAAGTCCGGGTCGATGGTCTGGGCGGTGATTTCCTCGACCGCATAACGCACGGTGAGGTTCTCTTCGAGCTCGAACTTGCGGAAGTTGTTGGAGAAGTACAACACCCCACCCGGTGCCAGCCGCGCCATGGCCAGGTCAATCAACTGCACCTGATCACGCTGCACGTCAAAAATCCCTTCCATGCGCTTGGAGTTGGAGAAGGTCGGCGGGTCGATGAAGATCAGGTCGAACTCGTCACGGCAAGTGTCGAGCCAGGCCATCACGTCACCCTGCTCCAGGCGATTCTTGTCGGAGAAGCCGTTCAGCGACAGGTTGCGACGCGCCCAGTCCAGATAGGTTTTCGACAGGTCGACGCTGGTAGTGCTGCGCGCGCCGCCCTTGGCCGCATGAACACTGGCGGTCGCGGTGTAGCAATACAGATTGAGGAAGCGCTTGCCGGCCGCTTCTTTCTGAATGCGCATGCGCATCGGGCGGTGGTCGAGGAACAGACCGGTGTCGAGGTAGTCGGTGAGGTTGACCAGCAGCTTCACGCCGCCTTCATTGACCTCGACGAACTTGCCCTGGGCCGCCTGGCGCTCGTACTGCTTGGTGCCGCTCTGACGTTCGCGGCGCTTGACCACCACGCGGCTCTTGTCGATGTTCAGTGCCTGGGGAATCGCAGCCAGGGCATCGAACATCCGTGCCGAGGCTTTTTCCGGATCAATGGATTTTGGTGCGACGTATTCCTGAACGTGGACCCAATCCTGATAGAGATCGATGGCCATCGAGTATTCCGGCATGTCGGCATCGTAGACGCGATAGCAGTCAATGCCTTCACGCTTGACCCACTTGCCCAGCGCCTTGAGGTTCTTTTGCAGACGGTTGGCAAACATCTGCCCGCCTTCGCTCAAGCGCGGCTGTTCGATCACCACCGGTGCCGGTTTGATCGGGTTGCCGTTCTTGTTGTATTTCTCGTACTTGCCCGGCGCTACGTCGTTGTCGGCGATTTCGACTTCGGCCTGCTCACGCTCGACCTGACGTTGCTCCGGCGTACGGCGCTCGCCCGTGACGAACTGATCCGGTGTGACCTTGATCAGCAACAACTTGCACGGCAATGCGCCGTTCCAGAACGAATACTGTTTGTGGCTGCGGATGCCCATGCGCTTGCCCAGATCCGGGGCGCCGGTGAAGACCGCCGCCTCCCAGTTCAGGCAAGCCTGGCGCAGACGCTCGCCGAGGTTCTGGTAGAGATAGAGCAGGCTTGCTTCATCACCCAGACGCTCGCCGTATGGCGGGTTGCAGATGACCAGGCCTTTCTGGTTCTGATCCGGACGCGGCTCGAACGTACCGACTTCGCCCTGGTAGATCTTGATCCATTCGCTCAGACCGGCACGTTCGACGTTGTTGCGGCCGGGCTGAATCAGGCGTGGATCGGCTTCGTAACCGCGAATCCACAGCGGCGGCTTGGCCAGGCCGGCCGCAGCACGCTCGGTGGCTTCTTCGTGCAGTTTTTTCCACAGCGCCGGGACGTGACCCAGCCAGGCGGTAAAGCCCCACTGTTCGCGACGCAGGTTCGGCGCCATGTCGGCGGCAATCATCGCCGCTTCGACCAGGAACGTGCCGACACCGCACATCGGGTCAGCCAGCGCGCCGCCTTCGGCGGCAATACGTGGCCAGCCGGAACGGATCAGGATGGCTGCCGCGAGGTTTTCCTTCAGCGGCGCCGCGCCCTGCTGCAAGCGATAGCCACGCTGATGCAGGCTGTGGCCGGACAGGTCGAGCGACAGAATGGCTTCGCCACGGTCCAGGCGCAGGTGAATGCGCAGGTCCGGATTGAGCTTGTCGATGGACGGACGATCACCCTGCGGCGTGCGCAGTTTGTCGACGATGGCGTCCTTGACCTTCAAGGCGCCGAAGTGGGTGTTGTCGATACCCGAACCATGCCCGCTGAATTCGACGGCCAGGGTACCGTCGTTGAGCATGTGGTCTTGCCACTCGATATCCAGCACGCCGTGGTACAGGTCTTCGGCGTCTTTCATCGGGAAGCGCTTGAGTACCAGCAGCACCCGGTTCGCCAGACGCGACCACAGGCACAGGCGGTAAGCGGTTTCCATGGTGGCCATGCCGCGCACGGCAGAGGTGTGCTCACGGGCTTCTTCAAGGCCAAGCCCGACGGCTTCCTCGATGAGCAGGCCTTCAAGGCCTTTGGGGCAAGTGAGGAAGATTTCGAATTGATCGGACATTGGAATTTCAGAGCCTTTGGCTAAGTGAACCGACAACGCATTGCCGGCCCGGTTTTCAATCAGGCGCTTTTCTAAAAGAGCGCCCGCGTGGCACGAAGGTGTGCCGTTCCACCCCTGCTCGCTCGGTCAAAGGAGCTTAGATGCAGGGGCAGAGAAAAAAGTCGATGTAACAAAATGTCATAACTCGACCCTTCGTCGAATAGTACCCCAGTGCAACGGTGGGGCATTCTCACTAAAGGATTAAGCCTGTCATACAGCGCAACGCTGATCATACCGGGGTTTGCGCAACAAACCCGTTACAAATGCCGTGTTACTTATGGCCATAGCACCTTAATGGTTACGTCCTTATGACAAAACGGTCATTCCCTCGATGTGACGCATTGGTTAGAACTCATCTCAGGTTGACGCCGCAATGACGTCAACACCTTGGCTCGCGACGCCGGCAGCGAGCTACCAACGGCAGAAATATTTTCTGCCTGACCTCGATAGAGGTCGACGCGACAAATACAGTCAACAAGTGAGGGAAACACCCTATGAGAAGACTTAAGCGTGATCCGTTGGAAAGAGCATTTTTGCGCGGATATCAATATGGCGTTGGTGGCAAATCCCGTGAGCTTTGCCCATTTACTCTACCGTCGGTACGCCAAGCCTGGATCAACGGCTGGCGAGAAGGACGCGGCGACAACTGGGACGGTATGACCGGCACTGCGGGAATCCACAGACTCAACGAACTTCACGCCGTCGGCTAATTTTACAGGGCCAATCACTGCGACACGACAATTTGAACACGTAACACCTTAACCACGCACGTCCCATCCGGACGGCGGGCTTCGGCCCAGGGGCTCCTTCGAGGAGCCCTTTTTATTGCCCGGAAAAACCCATCCTGAGCTGTAAATACACCACCTGTGGGATTAGCGCAGGGCGGCGATGGCGTCTACCGACTCACGAATCAACGCCGGGCCCTTGTAGATGAAGCCCGAATAGATCTGCACCAGGCTCGCACCCGCGGCGATTTTCTCGGCGGCGTGTTTGCCTTCGGTGATCCCGCCCACGGCAATGATCGGCAGACGGCCAGCCAATTCTGCGGCCAGGACCTTGACGGTGTGGGTGCTCTTGTCACGAACCGGGGCGCCAGACAAACCGCCTGCTTCGTCGCCATGCTCCATCCCTTCAACGCCGACGCGGCTCAGGGTGGTGTTGGTGGCGATCACCGCGTCCATACCGGTTTCAATCAGCGCCTGGGCCACTTGAGCGGTTTCTTCGTCGGTCATGTCGGGTGCAATCTTGATCGCCAGCGGTACATGCTTGCCGTGGCGCAGGGCCAGTTCTGCGCGGCGCGTGGCCAGGTCGGCGAGCAACTGCTTGAGCGAGTCGCCGAACTGCAGGCTGCGCAGGCCCGGGGTGTTCGGCGAGCTGACGTTGACGGTGATATAGCTGGCATGGGCGTAGACCTTGTCCAGGCAGATCAGGTAGTCGTCCACTGCCCGCTCGACCGGGGTATCGAAGTTCTTGCCGATGTTGATGCCCAGCACGCCCTTGTATTTGGCCGCCGCAACACGGGCCAGCAGGTGATCGACACCGAGGTTGTTGAAGCCCATGCGGTTGATGATCGCTTCAGCTTCCGGCAAACGGAAAATCCGGGGTTTCGGGTTGCCCGGCTGCGGACGTGGCGTAATGGTACCAATTTCGACAAACCCAAAACCCAATTGGGCAAAACCGTCGATAGCCGCGCCATTCTTGTCCAGGCCGGCCGCCAGCCCCACAGGGTTCGCAAATTCCAGGCCCATAACGTTCACCGGCATTTTCGCCGCAGCCTTGCACAGCAAGCCGTTGAGGCCCAAACGCCCGCCCGCACCGATCAGGTCCAGGGACAGATCGTGGGAGGTTTCCGGGGAAAGTTTGAACAACAGCTGACGGGCCAGGGTGTACATGGGCAGGCTTGACTCGATTGACGGCGAAATGAGGCGCCGATTATAGCCGGGCATCGCGTGCAAGGGCGAGACATGCGGGAAAATCAGCCACCCCCTGCCCTGCATCAACGCGAATTTACCAAATCGCAGGCAAAGAAAAGCCCGGCCTAAGCCGGGCTTTTCAGAGCTGCAGGCTAATTACTTAGCAGTAGCTTCAACTTCAGCTTCTACGCGGCGGTTAGCAGCGCGACCAGCTTCGGTTTTGTTATCAGCGATTGGACGGGTTTTGCCGTAGCCGATCGAGTTAACACGGTTTGGTGCGATACCGTCTTTGACCAGAACTTCTTTAACGGCGTTTGCACGACGCTGGGACAGTTTCTGGTTGTAAGCGTCAGGACCAACGCTGTCGGTGTGACCTTCCACAACGGTGGTGGTCTGTGGGTACTGCTTCATGAAATCAGCCAGGTTGCGAACATCGCTCAGGCTGTTTGGCTTAACAACAGATTTGTCGAAGTCGAATTTCACGTCCAGTTGAACGCGAACAACTTCAGGAGCTGGAGCTTCAGCAACTGGCTCTGGAGCTGGAGCCGGTGCTTCTACTGGAGCTGGAGCCGGCTTGTTGCCGCCACCGAAGTTCACGCCCACACCAACAACTGGCATGTAGTTCCACTTGCCGTTGTCCAGCTTGTAGTCAGCTTCAACGCCAGCACGGACGAAGAAGTTTTCTGCGAAGTACAGCTTGGCGCCGCCACCAGCAGTCAGGTAGGTGGACTGGTCGCGACCGCTGTGGCCGTCAGCAGCTACGTTGGTCAGGGTGCCGTATTTAACGCCGCCTTCAACGTACGGACGGAACATGTCGCCAGCGTTGTTGAAGTGGTACTGAGCGTTCAGACCGAAGTTGTCGCCGCGCAGTTTCTGGCTACCAGTGCCATCGTTCGAGCGGGTGTAGTTGTTACGGTCCCACTTGGCGTTGATCGAAACGTCGTCGGTCAAGAAGTAACCGATGGAGGCGCCAGGGTTGAAGCCGTCTTCGACGTGCTTAACGCTGTCGTTGTACTGCTTCTGGTAGAAGAGCTCGCCTTCAACTGCGCCTTGGCCTTGTGCCAGTGCGCCGAACGAAGTAGCGGCAATAAGAGAACCAATGGCCAAGCCCAAGGTGTTTTTCAGTTTCATCCGTTAAATCCCCATCTGGTGATGTTAAAGCAGTCCCTCAAACCGGGGGACAACTCGGCGGCAAGTCTAACAGAACTTGCCTACACGTAAGAGATATTTGCGCTGAACTAAGTTTCAGCAACGCCCGCAAATTTCTCACGCAATTTATCTAGAGCACGTTTGTACCGCATTTTTGTCGCACTCAAACCCATGTGCATGATGTCTGCGATCTCCTGAAACTCTAGCTCTGCGACAAATCGTAGCACCAGAATTTCCCGGTCGATCGGGTTCACATACACCAGCCAGCGATCGAGTCCACCCTTTTCCTCAGGTTTCGGCGCCTTTTCCTCAGACGCTTCCTCAAGGGGGTCCAGACTCAAAGCATCCATCAAGCGACGCTTTCGCCGTTCCTTCCGATACTGCGTGATGCACTCGTTGTACGTGATGCTGTATAGCCAGGTTTTGAACTTCGATTTGCCCTCAAAGTTCTTCAAGCCGTACAGCACCTTCAGCATCACTTCCTGACAGACATCGTCTGCGTCGCGATCGTTCCCAAGATATCGTGCACAAACGTTAAATAATGTTCGTTGGTAACGCCGCATCAGCTCTTCATAGGCGCGGGTCACGTGAAACAGCTCGGTATGCGAGCGCGCGACCAACTCCTCATCAGAGAGCTCGCGGGGGTCGTAGCGCGTGGTGAGCGATTGAGCTTTATTCAAAACAAGTCGGGCCGACAGTCAGGTCAATGTCCGCCGCAGCCCTTACAGGGCATTTTGCGGCGGCATACATTAGCAGGGTTTGCCGGATTAGCGGCTACTCACATGCTGTTCCAGCAGGATCCGATTGGAGAGAGAGACTAGCTCACCCTCGTCGGTCAGCAATGTGGTTTTAACCGTGCCGATCTCCTCGATCTGACCTTCGACCTCGCCAACACGCACTTGTTGCCCAACCTGATACAACTCACGCACATAGATTCCCGCAAGAATCTGACCGGCAATTTCCCGGCTTCCCAAACCCATGGCCAGTGCAACAGCCAGACCAACGGTAATCAAAACAATCACAATCACATGGTTCAGCAGGTCGGTTTTGACCTCCAACTGGCTGATCGCAACCGAAATACTGATGATGATGACCAGGCCTTGGGCAATCCGTCCCAGGCCAGCGGCGTAATCCAGCCCTACGCCCTCTGCCGCGCCGCGCACCAGCCCGTTGGCCAATTGCGCCAGCAAAACACCCACCAGCAACACCAGCGCGGCGCCAAATACTTTCGGCAAATACAGCGCTAGCATGTCAAGAGTAGCTGAAACTCTCTCAAGTCCAAGTGATTCAGCGGCGGAAACCAGAAAAATCAGCAGAACGAACCAATAGACGATCTTGCCGATCAGGGTCGATATCGGCACCTGCAGCCCGGCGCGGGATAATAATTTGGTCAGACCGGTGCCGCCCATCAGGCGATCAAGGCCCAATTTGGCGAGCAATTTGGACAGCAAAGTGTCCAGCAACTTGGCCACCACAAAGCCCAACAGCAGCACAACCAGTGCGCCGAACAGGTTCGGGATGAAGTTGGCGACCTTGGTCCACAACGCGGTCATGGCAGTGACGAGGCTCTGAGTCCAGAGATCAAGTTCCATATTCAATCAGCCTTATCAGCAGTGCGAACAGTAGTTTTACGAAGGCGGGAAACCGGCGAGACGTGGGCCGATCCGTTGTTCACGGCAATCATCAGCGCGGGCAACCAGCGGCCCAGCAGGCTGAACAGATCGCCCGCGCCGACCTGGCGGTTGGCGGTTTTCAGCACGCGACCCAGGCAGGCGTCGTCGTCACGGGCGGACGGCGAAGCATTCAGCATGTCACGTAAAGACTGTTCAAACGGATCGTGCATACGCACCTCTCGTGATGTCTGTGAAAGACGCGATCAAAATTGCACAGGTCACATGGCTCATCATCAGACCCAGCGCAAACGTCGGAATAACCACCACTGTCCGAGCGCCACCGTGACCATCATCAGGCACGCGATCAGGAACCCATAAGGGTTGGCGGAGAACGGAATCCCACCGACATTGATCCCCAGCAGGCCGGTCAGAAAACTCATCGGCAAAAAGATCCCGGTGATGATCCCGAAGCGATACATGGTGCGGTTCATTCGCACGCTCAAACGCCGGTCTTCAGTCTCCAGGACCAGCCCCACGCGCTCGCGGGTCAATTCCAGCTCTTCCAGATAACGGGTCAGGCTGTTGTTCAATTCGTTCCAGTAATCGCCATCGTCTTCAACGAACCATGGCAGTTTTATCCTCGTCAGTTGCCCGAAAATATCCCGTTGTGGCGCGAGAAACCGCTTCAGTCCGGCCGCCCTGCGACGGATTTGCAAAACGGCACCGTGCTCGGGAGTATACCGTTCGTCGGCATCCAGTTTTTCTTCCTCCTCATCGACGATTTCCGAGAGACAGGTGACCAGATCCTGCACCTTGTTGGTGAGGTACTGAGCCATGTACAGGATGACTTCGGACGCAGTTTTCGGTCCCTTGCCTTCGGCGAGCTGCACCAGTAACTCGTCAGTGGCGCGCAACGGGCGCAAACGCAGGGAAATGACGCGCTGGGCCGAGGCGAAAATCCGCACTGACACCATGTCTTCCGGCTCCGCGCCGGGATTCATGTTTATTCCGCGCAAAAATAGCAGCAGTTCGCTGTCTGAAAGCTGTAAAAGGCGCGGCCGGGTGTTCTCTTCCAGCAGCAGGTCACAGCTGAATTCGCTCAGGCCGCTGGATGTGCGCAGCCAGGTCTGGGTCTGCGGATGACTGCGATCCCAGTGCAACCACAGGCTTTCATGGGCCTGCAGCTGCAAGTCATCGAGTTCAGTCCGGGCTAACGAACGCGCACCGCCTTTACCGTCCAGCACCAGGGCATGTACCAGCCCCCACTGCGCGTTTTCTTCCTCGAACATCCTCACCCCTATTATTGAAACAAAAAGCCGCCAGGGCCTTATTCAGGCATCGACAGCGGGCTTGGCGAGATGATCACGCCATTGTTGTCCGCATAAATGTAGTGCCCCGGATGAAACGTGACACCGGCGAAGGTCACTGCGACGTTGAGGTCGCCAATCCCGCGTTTTTCGGTTTTCATCGGGTGACTGGCCAGCGCCTGCACGCCGAGATCAGTTTGTGCAATGACATCGACATCGCGAATGCAACCGTAGATCACCAGCCCTTCCCAACCGTTTTTCGCCGCTTTCTCGGCCAGCAGGTCGCCCAGCAGCGCGCGACGCAGTGAACCACCGCCATCGACTACCAGCACCTTGCCATCACCCTTGAGCTCGACTTGTTCTTTGACCAGCGAGTTGTCTTCGAAACATTTGATGGTCACGATTTGGCCGCCGAAGGAATCACGGCCGCCGAAATTGCTGAACATCGGTTCCAGCACCTGGACCAGCTCCGGATAGGCGTCGCACAGGTCAGGCGTGAGGTAATGGTTCATCGAGAAACTCCTATAAAGAGGAAGACAATCGAGGATGTCGCAAAGTGACCGAAAAAGCGCAATGCGTCATATCTTAGCCGCAAGCCAACCAGAGCGAAATGCCCTTGTCAGAGCATCAGGCTCTGACCGCCGCAGCCGGATCCGCTCGGTCGCCCAGCAGCGGCGCCTGCTGATCAGCCAGCCAGCGAGCCACCAACGGCCATACTTCAGCCTGGGCCGCCTTGCTGACCAGCATTTCAACGTGCCCGAAATTGTCGGCAAAGCCCTGCTCGCGTCCAAGATTGATGAACTGCTTGTGCTCGGAACCGATCTGGTCGAACAGCTTGCGGCAAGCCCAGGCCGGGTCCTGATGGTCACCGGCCGCGCTCACCGTCAACGTCGGCACCTGAACCTCGGCCAGACCGGCCCACCAATCCTTGTCGGCATCGCCAAAACGCCCGAACAGGCCGTACCAACGCATGCTTTCCAGGGCCAGGCCAATGGGTTCGTCCTCCGGGCCGCGCTTGAGCCGTGAACCGGACAGCTGGGCAAAACGCTTGAGAATAAAGCGACCACTCCACTCAACCGGCGGAATTTTAAGCGGCCAGTAGGTGCGACTGACCTGGGTACCAAAGAACGCCGCCGAGGCCACCACCGGCTCGCCGATGTACTGCCCACCCAGCGCTGCCGCCAGGGTGATGCCGCCCAGCGAGTGGCCGATCCAGTGCGGGACCTGGCCGCTCTGCTCGCGCACGAAGGCGCCAATGGCTGGCAGATCGTAACGGGCGTAGTCCGCGACGCGGTTCTTGCGGTAGTTCTGGTTGCGCTGGGAGAGGCCGTGACCACGCATTTCCGGGATCCACACGTCGAACCCCAAACGCGTGAGATAGGCGCCCAGGCCCAGGCCCTTGGGCGAAAACCAGAAGCGGCGATTGGAAAAGCTGCCGTGCAGCAAAATCACGGGAACGCCGCGCACGTGCGAGCCATCGGCCATGCCCAGGCGTGTCACCGCCAGCTCGACGGTGCCGTCAGGGCTGTTGGCGGGTTTCAATCGATAAACGTCTTCGCTCAGATCGCCGCGCCGCTCGGCGCTGATCAGGGCGACAGGAAATAGGTTGCTGCTGCTTTGCATAATGCTCTTGCACAAAAAAGGGCGGCATCCGGAGGAGCCCGCCCTACTTGAATCTTAAAAAGGCCGGTCAGCGACCGGCCTCTTCACTCACTGATCAGGCCGGGGCCTGACCTTCAGCCAGGAAGAACCAGGTTTCCAGCACGGAATCGGGGTTCAACGAAACGCTTTCAATGCCCTGCTCCATCAACCACTTGGCCAGATCAGGGTGGTCCGAGGGGCCCTGACCGCAAATACCGATGTATTTGCCAGCCTTGTTGCACGCCTGAATCGCGTTGGCCAGCAGCTTCTTGACCGCCGGATTACGCTCATCGAACAGGTGCGCGATGATCCCCGAGTCACGGTCCAGACCGAGCGTCAGCTGGGTCAGGTCGTTGGATCCGATGGAGAAGCCGTCGAAGAACTCGAGGAATTCTTCGGCCAGGATCGCGTTGGACGGCAGCTCGCACATCATGATCACGCGCAGACCGTTGTCGCCACGTGCCAGACCATTTTCGGCCAGCAAGTCGACCACCTGGCTCGCTTCACCCAGGGTACGCACAAACGGCACCATGATTTCGACGTTGGTCAGGCCCATCTCGTTGCGCACACGTTTGAGCGCACGGCATTCGAGTTCGAAGCAGTCACGGAACGATTCGCTGATGTAACGCGACGCCCCACGGAAGCCCAGCATCGGGTTTTCTTCTTCCGGCTCGTAGAGCTTGCCGCCGATCAGGTTCGCGTATTCGTTGGACTTGAAGTCCGACAGACGCACGATGACCTTTTTCGGCCAGAACGCCGCGGCCAGGGTGCTGATGCCTTCGACCAGTTTCTCGACATAAAAGCCGACCGGGTCGTTGTAGCCAGCGATGCGCTTGTCGACGCTGTCCTTGATTTCCTGCGGCAGGCCGTCGTAGTTCAGCAGCGCCTTGGGGTGCACGCCGATCATGCGGTTGATGATGAACTCCAGACGGGCCAGGCCCACACCGGCGTTCGGCAACTGCGCAAAGTCGAAAGCACGGTCCGGGTTGCCGACGTTCATCATGATCTTGAATGGCAGATCAGGCATCGCGTCCACGGAGTTTTTCTTGATGTCGAAGCCCAGTTCGCCTTCGAAGATGTAACCGGTGTCGCCTTCGGCGCAGGAAACGGTGACGCCCTGGCCATCTTTCAACAGCTGGGTGGCATTACCGCAACCGACCACGGCCGGAATGCCCAGCTCGCGAGCGATGATCGCCGCGTGGCAGGTACGACCGCCACGGTTGGTGACGATGGCGCTGGCGCGCTTCATGACCGGTTCCCAGTCCGGGTCGGTCATGTCGGAGACCAGCACGTCGCCCGGCTGGACTTTGTCCATCTCGGACACGTCCTTGATAATACGGACCTTGCCGGCGCCGATGCGCTGACCGATGGCGCGACCTTCAACCAGCACGGTGCCGGTTTCTTTCAACAGGTAACGTTCCATGACATTGGCCTGGGTGCGGCTCTTCACGGTTTCAGGACGCGCCTGCACGATGTAGAGCTTGCCGTCGTCGCCGTCTTTGGCCCACTCGATGTCCATCGGGCACTTGTAGTGCTTCTCGATGATCATCGCCTGCTTGGCCAGCTCGCTGACTTCAGCGTCGCTGAGGCAGAAACGCGCACGATCAGCCTTGTCGACGTCGATGGTCTTGACCGACTTGCCGGCGGTGGCCACTTCGCCGTAGATCATCTTGATGGCCTTGCTGCCCAGGTTGCGACGCAGGATGGCCGGGCGACCGGCTTCCAGCGTGCCTTTGTGGACGTAGAACTCATCCGGGTTCACCGCGCCTTGTACGACGGTTTCACCCAGGCCGTAGGCGCCGGTGATGAACACCACGTCACGGAAGCCCGATTCGGTATCGAGGGTGAACATCACGCCGGCGGTGCCGGTTTCGGAACGGACCATGCGCTGCACGCCAGCCGACAGGGCGACCAGCTTGTGGTCGAAGCCCTGGTGCACGCGGTAGGAGATGGCACGGTCGTTAAACAGTGAAGCGAACACCTCTTTGGCGGCGCGAATGACGTTTTCGACACCACGGATGTTCAGGAATGTTTCCTGCTGACCGGCAAAGGAGGCGTCCGGCAGGTCTTCAGCGGTAGCGGAAGAGCGCACGGCCACGGCCATGTCAGGGTTGCCGGCCGACAGCGTGGCGAACGCGGTGCGGATCTCGGCGTTGAGCTTCTCGGGGAACTCGGCTTCCATGATCCATTTGCGGATCTGGGCGCCGGTCTTGGCCAGGGCATTCACGTCATCGACGTCGAGGGCATCGAGGGCGTCATGAATCTGCTGATTCAGGCCGCTCAGTTCCAGGAAATCACGATAAGCCTGAGCTGTCGTGGCGAAGCCACCGGGCACCGATACACCGGCACCTGCAAGGTTACTGATCATCTCGCCCAGGGATGCGTTCTTGCCCCCCACATGCTCTACATCGTGGACGCCGAGCTTATCGAGGGAAACTACGTACTCTACCAAGGTGATCTCTCCACTAACTGTGTTGGAAAAGCTCAGAAGCCGACGACTCGGGGGAGCCTTTGCCGGCTGTATGGCCTGGACCTGGAAAATAAGTGAGAATGCTGACCACTGGCGGCCGGCAAATCGCGCCTATCATATCCAAGAATGATCATTAGCTTAAGGCCAAAGGTGCAAATGAAACGATCTGCTTTTTTCATCTCCGATGGCACGGGTATTACCGCCGAAACCCTCGGTCAAAGCCTGTTGGCGCAGTTCGAAAACATCACCTTCAGCAAATTCACGCGCCCGTATATCGACAACGTGGACAAAGCGCGGGCCATGGTACAACAAATCAACAAGGCCGCCGAAACCGACGGTTTCCGGCCGATCATCTTCGACACCATCGTCAATCAGGACATTCGTGAGATCCTCGCGACCTCCAATGGTTTCATGATCGACATTTTCTCGACCTTCCTGGCACCTCTTGAACAGGAACTGACCGAGCATTCTTCCTACACCGTCGGCAAATCCCATTCGATTGGCACCAACTCCAATTACATGGAACGCATCGAGGCGGTCAACTTCGCCCTCGACAACGACGACGGCGCCCGCACCCATTATTACGACAAGGCCGACCTGATTCTGGTAGGCGTCTCGCGCTGCGGCAAGACCCCGACCTGCCTGTACATGGCCATGCAATTCGGCATTCGCGCGGCCAACTACCCGCTGACCGAAGACGACATGGAGCGCCTGACCCTGCCAAGCGCCCTGCGCGCCCATCAACACAAGCTGTTCGGCCTGACCATCGACCCGGACCGCCTGACCGCGATCCGCAACGAGCGCAAGCCCAACAGCCGCTATTCGAGCTACGCCCAGTGCGAGTTTGAAGTGCGTGAGGTGGAGAATCTGTTTCGACGCGAGAATATTCCACACATCAACTCCACGCATTTTTCCGTGGAAGAGATTTCGGCGAAGATTCTGGTGGAGAAAGGGGTGGAACGGCGGTTCAAGTAATCCCCCCCCTGTGGCGAGGGAGCTTGCTCCCGCTCGGCTGCGCAGCAGCCGCAAAACCGGTGAGCACGGTACGCTTCAGCAAATGAGGTTTCAGATATTGGGGCCGCTGCGCGGCCCAGCGGGAGCAAGCTCCCTCGCCACAATTATTTCAGGCGCTGCAACAAGGCCTTGCCAAAGGCTTCGCGAGCAGGCTCGCTCCCACAGGGGATGGGTGCACGAGGCAATTCCAATGGGGGAGTGGGCTTGCTCGCGAAGAACGATTACACGGTTTCAGCCAATGCCCCCACCAATGTTTCAAACCCTCGAATCAACAACCGGTCATCCGCCACCGCATTACACACACTCGCCCGAACAAACTGCGCCACCGCCCCATGCCCCACCGCAAAGGCTTCAGCGGTCGCCACCAGATAACCCCGCTGCTTGAGCTCCGCCGCGATCTGCGATGCCCGCCACGGCTGCGGCACCTCGATCCAGAAGTGCGGGCTGTTCGCGTGGGTCTTATACGCCAGCCCTTCCAGCAACCCGCTGACCATCGCCTTGCGCCGGGCAATCTCGGCAATCTGCTGTCCCAACAACTGCTCGGCGATGCCGCGTTCGATCCACTCGCTCGCCAACGTCATCGTCAACGGACTGGCCATCCAGCAGGTGCCGCGCACAGCCGCACTCAGGCGACCGATCAAAAGCAGCGGCGCATGCAGATAACCGACCCGCAACCCGGCCGAAACCGCTTTGCTCAGGCTGCCGATCAACACCGATCGTTCAGGGGCAAAGTGGCTCAGGGGCAAGGGCCGCTGCCGCGCCAGTACGGCATGGGCTTCGTCCTCGACGACCAGCAGATTGTGCTGGCGACAGATTTCAGCGATGGCTTCGCGGCGCGCCACCGACATCACTGCCGCCGTGGGATTCTGGATCGTGGGCGTGCAGTACAGCGCCGATACACGATGCTGCTGGCAAATGTCATTCAGCTCATCCGGGCGCAATCCTTCATCGTCCATGGCGATTCCGATGAGTTTTATCCCCAGCATGCGGGCGACGCTGATCAGTCCGGGGTAGGTCAGATGCTCGGTTACCAGCGTGTCGCCCGCCTTGAGCAGGCCCATCAGTACACATAGCAAACCGTGCTGGCCGCCGTTGACGCAGACAATTTGCTCGGCGTTCGGCACAAAGTCCTGATGCCTCAACCAGTGGGCGCCCGCCGCACGATGACGCAGCAAACCGCTGTCGGCGGTGTAACCGCTGATCGATTGCAGGGTTTGCGCATCGCTGCTCAGGGCTTGCAGGCTCTGACGCAGAAACTCCGACTCCTGGCCCGGAATCGGCTGGTTGCGGCTCATGTCGAAGAACGGCTGCGGCTCATCGCTGACATTGCGAAAACCACCATCGCGCGGTCGTTCCATGCCGCGCTGACGCACATACGTGCCATCGCCCACACGCGCCACCACCAGCCCCACCCGCTCCAGTTCGCCATAGGCGCGGCTGATGGTGCCGATGGTCACGCCCAGGCTGTCGGCCAATAACCGATGGGGCGGCAACTTGCTGCCGGTTTCGATCAAGCCCTCGCCAATGCTTTTTTCAATCGCCTCGGCCAGACGCTTGTACTTGACGCCGCGCCCATGGGCCAAGCCCTCTCGCAGGATTGACACCGTGGCAATACTTGTTTTGACAGTCATTGTCGGCCCGAATAGCGTGTTGAAAACAGGTTCAATCAGGGATAGACCTTTTCACCCACCAGGTCAATTCCGACGACGAAAGGAGCTCGACCATGCCCATCGCCCTCAGCGCCACCGCCAACCTGCGCCGCCCCTGGCTGGCGGGGGTGATTACCAGCCTGTTGTTCCTGATTGTGTGCATGAGTTGGGGCACCACCTGGCTGGGCATCAAGATTGCCGTCGAAAGCGTGCCGCCACTGACCGCCGCCGGTCTGCGGTTTCTGATCGCCTTTCCGCTGTTCCTGAGCTTCGCCTTGCTGCGTCGCGAACCGCTGCTGTTTCCACGCCAAAGCCGCTGGTTCTTCGTGTTCGTCACGCTGTCGTATTTCAGCCTGCCGTACTACTTGCTCAACTATGGCGAAATGCACGTGTCGTCCGGCCTCACGGCGCTGCTGTTCAGCTGTATGCCGGTGTTCATCCTGATTTTTTCGGCGTTGTTTCTGCGGGAGAAAATCTACCCTTCGCAAGTGATCGGCATCGCCATCGGCTTCGCCAGTCTGTTCATGATTATCCGCAGCCAGGGACTGCATCTGGATCATGCCGAGCTGTTCGGGGTGCTGGCGATTCTCGCGGCGGCGGTGATGCATGCGCTGTGTTACGTGGTGACCAAGAAGCACGGCACGGCGATCAGCGTGATCACCTACAACACGCTGCCCATCGGCCTGGCGGGCTTGATGCTGTTCGTGGCCGGATGGTGGGTTGAAGCCCCGGTACTGGGCGACATCAGCACACGCTCGTGGGGCGCCCTGCTCTACCTGGGACTGGTGGCGTCGGTGGGTGGATTCATTGTTTATTTCCTGCTGCTCAAACGTCTGAGTCCGATCATCCTGTCGTTTGTGTTCATCATTTTTCCGGTGTTCGCGGTGGTGATTGGGGCTTGGTATGAGGGACAGAGTGTGTCGCGGGAATTGATGCTGTACTCCGCGATTTTGCTGACCGGTTTCGCCATTACCAAATTGCCGGTCGAGAAATGGCTCAAGGCCTGAGGAGCAGCCAAAGGCCGCTCCCACAGGGGTTCAGCGTCAGATCACGAACAAGTCGACAAACCGGTTCACTGGCGTCGCCTCAAGCGTTGCCTGATCCTTGCACAGCGCAAAAATCTCGGCGCTGCGTTGCGCGGTGAAGCGGGTCGCCAGGTTGGCCTTGAACTTGTCTTCCAGCAACGGAATGCCGTCGACCCGGCGCCGACGATGGCCAATCGGGTATTCCACCACCACGTTCTCGGTGCTGGAGCCGTCCTTGAAAAATACCTGCACCGCGTTGGCGATAGAGCGTTTGTTCGGCTCCAGATACTCGCGAGTGAAACGCGGGTCTTCGACGATGACCATTTTGTCCCGCAGCACGTCGATGATCGGGTGCGCCGCATGGAAATCGTCTTCGTACTGCTCCGCCACCAGATTGCCGAACGCCAGCGGCACGGCGGTCATGTATTGAATGCAGTGATCACGGTCGGCGGCGTTGGCCAGCGGGCCGACCTTGGAAATGATGCGGATCGCCGATTCGTGGGTGGTGATGACGATTCGGTCGATCTCGTGCAGGCGATTGCGCACTTGCGGGTGCAAGGTGACGGCGGCTTCGCAGGCGGTTTGCGCATGGAATTCGGCGGGGAAGCTGATCTTGAACAGCACGTTCTCCATCACGTAACTGCCATATGGCCGGGAGAAGCTGAACTCGCGTTTACCCTCAGGCTTGAGCGCCAGATCGTTATTGGTGTGGCTGAACAACACGTCGTAGAAGCCCCACTGTCTGGCACTGAGGACGCCGGGAATGCCCATTTCGCCGCGCATGGCGATATCGGCCAGACGCACGCCACGGCTAGACGCGTCCCCCGCCGCCCA
Source organism: Pseudomonas fungipugnans (assembly GCF_029955235.1). Lineage (NCBI taxonomy): Bacteria > Pseudomonadati > Pseudomonadota > Gammaproteobacteria > Pseudomonadales > Pseudomonadaceae > Pseudomonas > Pseudomonas fungipugnans. The sequence continues at coordinate 2,292,836 of NZ_JARBWL010000002.1, read as the reverse complement.
GGATTTTCGCGAACCGGCGTTCGGCGCATGGCGGTAAGTGCGCAGCGCCTGACCATCGGCAAAGGCATGGGACAGCGCCGACAACAGTTGCTCGCGGTTGGCGCCCATCAGCTTGGCGGTGACGGCCGTCGAGGCCACTTTCACCAGGATGACGTGATCGAGGCCGACACGGTTGAAGGAGTTTTCCAGGGCAATCACGCCCTGAATCTCGTGGGCCATGATCATCGCTTCCAGCACCACACGGATCGTCAACGGCGCCTCGCCATTGGCCACGCGCTTTTGCGACAGGTGATCGGCCACCGCGAGAATGCCGCCGAGGTTGTCCGACGGATGCCCCCATTCAGCGGCGAGCCAGGTGTCGTTGTAGTCGAGCCAGCGCACGATGCAGCCAATGTCCCAGGCGGCTTTGACCGGATCGAGGCGATAGCTGGTGCCGGGCACACGGGCACCGAACGGCACGACGGTGCCTTCGACGATAGGGCCGAGGTGCTTGGTGCATTCGGGAAAACGCAGGGCCAGCAGGCCGCAGCCGAGGGTGTCCATCAGGCAGTTGCGGGCGGTGTCCAGCGCTTCTTGTGATTCGATTTTGAAGTGCAGGACGTAATCGGCGATGTCTTGCAAGACACGGTCGTAGTCCGGGCGGTTGTTCAGGTCGACGTTGGCGCTCATGTTCGATCACTCTTGAAGTGGTTCGTTGATGGGACCTCGGTTCAAGTCAAATCTCAGTTGGTTACTACGTTCTTATTTTGAAATGCGATCAAACTGTGGGAGCGAGCCTGCTCGCGAAAGCGGTGTCTCAATCGACATTAATGTTGAATGTCAGCCCGTCTTCGCGAGCAGGCTCGCTCCCACATGGGTTCCGTGTCCGGCTCAGAAAGCGTCGCCCGGCACCCGCACAAACCCTTCCATCAACACCCGCGCACTGCGGCTCATGATGGCTTTGTTCACTTTCCATTCGCCATTGACCAGGCTGGCCTCCGCGCCCACGCGCAAGGTTCCGGACGGATGGCCGAAGCGCACCGCATTGCGCTCGGTCCCGCCCGCCGCCAGATTGACCAGCGTCCCGGAAATCGCCGCTGCCGTGCCGATAGCCACTGCCGCCGTGCCCATCATCGCGTGGTGCAGTTTGCCCATCGACAGTGCGCGCACCAGCAGGTCGACGTCACCGGCGGCAATCACTTTGCCGCTGGAAGCCGTGTAATCGGCTGGCTTGGCCACGAATGCCACTTTCGGCGTGTGCTGACGCTTGGCCGCTTCGTCCAGATCCTTGATCAAGCCCATGCGCAACGCGCCGTAAGCCCGAATGGTTTCGAACATCGCCAAGGCTTTCGGGTCGCTGTTGATCGCGCTTTGCAACTCGGTGCCGGTGTAGCCGATGTCCTGGGCATTGATGAAAATGGTCGGGATGCCGGCATTGATCATGGTCGCCTTGAAAGTGCCGATGCCGGGCACTTCCAGGTCGTCCACCAGGTTGCCGGTGGGGAACATCGAGCCCCCGGCGCCCTCTTCTTCGGCGGCCGGGTCCATGAATTCGAGTTGCACTTCGGCGGCTGGGAACGTCACACCGTCGAGTTCGAAGTCGCCGGTTTCCTGCACCGCACCGTCGGTGATCGGCACATGGGCGATGATGGTCTTGGCGATGTTGGCCTGCCACACGCGCACCACCGCCACACCGTTGCGCGGGATGCGGCTGGCGTCCACCAGACCGTTGCTGATGGCGAACGAACCGACCGCCGCCGACAGGTTGCCGCAGTTGCCGCTCCAGTCGACGAACGGCTTGTCGATGGACACCTGACCGAACAGGTAATCGACATCGTGATCGGCCTTGATGCTTTTCGACAGGATCACGGTTTTGCTGGTGCTTGAGGTCGCACCGCCCATGCCGTCGATTTGCTTGTCGTACGGGTCGGGGCTGCCGATGACCCGCAGCAACAGGGCGTCGCGGGCCGGGCCTGGAATCTGCGCCGCCTCGGGCAAATCCTGCAGGCTGAAGAACACGCCTTTGCTGGTGCCGCCGCGCATGTAGGTGGCAGGAATCTTGATCTGAGGTGCGTGAGCCATGGTGCTCTTTACTCCTTACCTTGAAAGCAGGCAGGGGACCTGAAATCCCCTGCCCGCGCCCAGTGATTTAAACGGCAACCGCCGATTCTTCGAGGAAGTCCTGGGCGAAGCGTTGCAACACGCCACCGGCCTCGTAGATCGACACTTCTTCGGCGGTGTCGAGGCGGCAGGTCACCGGCACTTCGACGCGCTCGCCGTTCTTGCGGTTGATCACCAGCGTCAGTTCGGCACGCGGTGTGCGCTCGCCGAGCACGTCATAGGTTTCGCTGCCGTCGATGGCCAGGGTGTGACGGTCGGTGCCCGGTTTGAACTCCAGCGGCAACACGCCCATGCCCACCAGGTTGGTGCGGTGAATGCGCTCGAAGCCTTCGGCGGCAATCGCTTCCACACCCGCCAGACGCACGCCCTTGGCCGCCCAGTCGCGGGACGAACCCTGACCGTAGTCGGCGCCGGCAATGATGATCAGCGGCTGCTTGCGCTCCATATAGGTTTCGATGGCTTCCCACATGCGCATCACCTGGCCTTCCGGCTCGACGCGGGCCAGCGAACCCTGCTTGACCTTGCCGTTTTCCTGAACCATTTCATTAAACAGTTTCGGGTTGGCGAAGGTCGCGCGTTGCGCGGTCAAGTGGTCGCCACGGTGGGTTGCGTAAGAGTTGAAGTCCTCTTCCGGCAAGCCCATTTTCGCCAGGTACTCACCGGCAGCGCTGTCGAGCATGATCGCGTTCGACGGCGACAGGTGATCAGTGGTGATGTTGTCCGGCAGCACCGCCAGGGGACGCATGCCCTTGAGCGGACGCGCGCCGGCCAGGGCGCCTTCCCAGTACGGCGGACGGCGGATGTAGGTGCTCATCTCGCGCCAGTCGTACAGCGGCGTGACTTTCGGGCCGGTGTCCTCATGGATGGCGAACATCGGAATGTAGACCTGACGGAACTGCTCCGGCTTGACCGAGGCCTTGACCACGGCGTCGATCTCTTCGTCGCTCGGCCAGATGTCTTTCAGGCGGATTTCCTTGCCCTCGGCATCGAGGCCCAACACGTCTTTTTCGATGTCGAAACGAATGGTCCCGGCGATGGCATAGGCGACCACCAACGGCGGCGAAGCGAGGAACGCCTGCTTGGCGTACGGGTGAATCCGCCCGTCGAAATTGCGATTGCCGGACAACACGGCGGTCGCATACAAATCGCGGTCGATGATTTCTTGCTGGATCACCGGATCCAGTGCGCCAGACATGCCGTTGCAGGTGGTGCAAGCGAAGGCCACCACGCCGAAACCGAGCTGCTCCAGCTCATCGGTCAAACCGGCTTCATCCAGGTACAACGCCACGGTTTTCGAGCCCGGCGCCAGCGATGACTTGACCCATGGCTTGCGGGTCAGCCCGAGCTGGTTGGCATTGCGCGCCAGCAGGCCGGCAGCGATCACGTTGCGCGGATTGCTGGTGTTGGTGCAGCTGGTGATGGCGGCGATGATCACCGCACCGTCCGGCATCTGGCCGGGCACATCGTCCCAATGACCGGAAATGCCTTGCGCGGCCAGATCCGAGGTCGCGACGCGAGCGTGCGGGTTGCTTGGCCCGGCCATGTTGCGCACCACCGAGGACAGGTTGAAGGTCAAGCCACGCTCGTATTGCGCGTTCTTCAGGCTGTCGGCCCACAGGCCGGTGGTCTTGGCATAGCTCTCGACCAGCTGCACCTGCTCGTCTTCACGGCCAGTGAGTTTGAGGTAGTCGATGGTCTGCTGGTCGATGTAGAACATCGCCGCCGTGGCACCGTATTCCGGGGCCATGTTGGAAATGGTCGCACGGTCGCCGAGGGTCAGCTTCGACGCGCCTTCGCCAAAGAATTCCAGCCAGGCACCGACGACTTTCTGCTTGCGCAGGAACTCGGTCAGCGCCAGCACCATGTCGGTGGCGGTGATGCCCGGCTGCAGCTTGCCAGTCAGTTCGACGCCGACGCTTTCCGGCAGGCGCATCCACGAGGCGCGGCCGAGCATCACGCTTTCCGCTTCCAGGCCACCGACACCGATGGCGATCACCCCCAGCGCATCGACATGCGGGGTGTGGCTGTCGGTGCCGACGCAGGTGTCGGGGAACGCGACGCCGTCACGCACCTGGATCACCGGGGACATTTTCTCCAGGTTGATCTGGTGCATGATGCCGTTGCCCGGCGGGATCACATCGACGTTCTTGAAGGCCTTTTTGGTCCAGTTGATGAAGTGGAAACGGTCTTCGTTGCGACGGTCTTCGATGGCGCGGTTCTTTTCGAACGCCTCGGGATCGAAGCCACCGCGTTCGACGGCCAGCGAGTGGTCGACGATCAATTGGGTCGGCACCACCGGGTTGACTTGCGCCGGATCGCCGCCTTGCAGCGCGATGGCGTCACGCAGGCCGGCGAGGTCCACCAATGCGGTCTGACCAAGGATGTCATGGCAGACCACGCGGGCCGGGAACCACGGGAAATCGAGATCGCGCTTGCGCTCGATGAACTGCTTCAGCGAATCGGTCAGCGTGGCCGGATCGCAGCGACGCACCAGGTTCTCCGCCAGCACCCGGGAGGTGTATGGCAGGGTGTCGTAGGCGCCAGGCTGGATGGCTTCGATCGCCGCACGGACGTCGAAATAATCCAGATGGCTGCCGGGCAGCGGTTTGCGAAATTCTGTGTTCATCGTCAGGACTCGGTCACGGTAATTTCAAAAGGGGGGCCTGGCACAGGACTTGAACTGAACACAATCCACTGTGGGAGCGAGCTTGCTCGCGATGACTGAGTCACATTCGACATTGATGTCGACTGACCCGCCGCTATCGCGAGCAAGCTCGCTCCCACAGGGATCTGCGCTGACCTCAGATCCCGGTGTCGGCCCTCACCATTCAGCGTTGTTCGATTGGCACGAACTTGCGCTGTTCGACGCCGATGTACTCGGCGCTCGGGCGGATGATGCGGTTGTTGGCACGTTGCTCAAACACATGCGCCGCCCAGCCGGTCAGGCGCGAGCAGACGAAAATCGGTGTGAACAGCTTGGTCGGGATGCCCATGAAGTGGTACGCCGAGGCATGGTAGAAATCGGCGTTGGGGAACAGTTTCTTCTGTTCCCACATAGTCTTGTCGATGGCTTCGGAGACCGGGAACAAGACCTTGTCGCCCACTTCGTCCGCGAGCTTTTTCGACCAGCCCTTGATCACCTCGTTGCGCGGGTCGTTGTCCTTATAGATCGCGTGGCCGAAGCCCATGATCTTGTCCTTGCGCTCGAGCATGCCGAGGGTGCCTTTGATCGCCTCTTCGGGCGACGAAAAGCGCTCGATCATTTCCATCGCCGCTTCGTTGGCGCCGCCGTGCAGCGGACCACGCAGGGAGCCGATGGCCGCCGTCACGCAGGAATACAGATCGGACAGGGTCGAGGCGCACACACGGGCGGTGAACGTCGAGGCGTTGAACTCGTGTTCGGCGTACAGAATCAACGACACGTTCATCACTTTGACGTGCAACTCGCTCGGCTTTTTATCGTGCAGCAGGTGCAGGAAATGGCCGCCGATGGACGGCTCGTCGCTCACGCAGTTGATGCGTTTGCCGTCGTGACTGAAGCGATACCAGTAGCACATGATCGCCGGGAACGCCGCCAGCAGGCGGTCGGTCACGTCGTGTTGCACGGAGAAATCTTTCTCCGGCTCGATATTGCCCAGGAACGAGCAACCGGTGCGCATCACGTCCATCGGGTGGGCGTCGGCGGGGATGCGTTCCAGCACTTCTTTGAGTGCCTGTGGCAGGTCGCGCAGTTTGCTCAGCTTGCTGGTGTAGGCCGCCAATTGCGTCTTGGTTGGCAGTTCGCCGTACAGCAGCAGGTACGCCACTTCTTCGAATTGCGCGTCAGCCGCCAGTTCGCGAACGTCGTAGCCACGATACGTCAGGCCGGCGCCCGACTGCCCCACAGTGGACAGTGCGGTTTGCCCGGCTACCTGGCCACGGAGCCCGGCGCCACTGAGTACTTTTGCTTCGGCCATTGCTGTCTCCAATCTTGAATTTTTTAGGGAATCTGCAATTGATGCATGAGTGCGCGAAAGATCTTTACTTCTTCGCCGCAAACAACGCGTCGAGCTTCTGCTCGAAAGTGTGATAGTCGATGCGGTCGTAGAGCTCCATGCGAGTCTGCATGGTGTCGATGACGTTCTGTTGCGTGCCGTCGCGACGGATCGCGGTGTAGACGTTCTCGGCCGCCTTGTTCATGGCGCGGAACGCCGACAGCGGGTACAGCACCAGCGACACATCCGCCCCGGCAAGCTGCTCGGTGGTGTACAGCGGCGTCGAGCCGAATTCGGTGATGTTGGCCAGGATCGGCGCTTTCACGCGATTGGCGAACAGCTTGTACATTTCCAGCTCGGTGATCGCTTCCGGGAAGATCATGTCGGCGCCGGCCTCGATGCACGCGGCAGCGCGATCCAGTGCCGATTCCAGACCTTCAACCGCCAGGGCGTCAGTGCGCGCCATGATCACGAAGCTGTCGTCGGTGCGGGCATCGACGGCGGCCTTGATGCGGTCGACCATTTCCTGCTGCGACACGATCTCTTTATTAGGCCGGTGACCGCAGCGCTTGGCGCCGACCTGGTCTTCGATGTGAATCGCCGCCGCGCCGAACTTGATCATCGACTTCACGGTACGCGCCACGTTGAACGCCGAGGAGCCGAAACCGGTGTCCACGTCCACCAGCAGCGGCAAATCGCAGACATCGGTGATACGGCGTACGTCGGTCAGCACGTCATCCAGCCCGGTAATGCCCAGGTCCGGCACACCGAGAGAGCCGGCAGCCACCCCGCCACCCGAAAGATAAATCGCCTTGAAACCGGCGCGCTTGGCCAGCAGGGCGTGGTTGGCGTTGATCGCACCGACCACTTGCAGCGGATGCTCGCTGGCGACCGCATCGCGGAAACGCTGGCCTGGAGTGCTCTTGTTGGAACTCATGACTCACCTCGTTCAGTGGCTGTCTTATGGTTGGCGCCGTCCTGGTAGTGACGGGCGATATTGCGTTTGGAGGCGCCGATGTGGCGGCGCATCAACAACTCGGCCAGTTCACCGTCACGGTCGGCGATGGCATCGAGAATCCGGTGGTGCTCGGCAAAGGCCTGGCGCGGCCGATTGGGCGTGGTGGAAAACTGGATGCGGTACATGCGCACCAGTTGATAGAGCTCGCCGCAGAGCATCTGGGTCAGGGTACGGTTGCCGCTGCCCTGGATAATCCGGTAATGAAAGTCGAAATCGCCTTCCTGCTGGTAATAACCGACGCCGGCCTGAAACGCCGCATCGCGTTCATGGGTTTCCAGCACCCGGCGCAGTTCGTCGATTTCCTCGACGGTCATGCGCTCGGCGGCGAGGCGGCAGGCCATGCCTTCGAGGGATTCGCGGATTTCATAGAGTTCCAGCAGTTCGGCGTGGCTCAGCGACACCACCCGCGCGCCGACATGCGGCACGCGCACCAGCAGGCGCTGGCCTTCGAGACGATGGATCGCTTCACGCAACGGGCCGCGGCTGATGCCGTAGGTGCGCGCCAGCTCCGGTTCGGAGATTTTGCTGCCGGGGGCGATCTCGCCTTTGACGATGGCCGCCTGGATGCGCCGGAAGACGTTCTCGGAAAGTGTTTCCGAATCATCCTGCGCCATGACCGGGGGATCGAGTTGATCCAACATATTGTCGACACCTTTAAAGCTGATGCGGCAAAAACTAGCGAAAACAGATATAACAGTCAAAGGATAAATAGATATTGTCGACAATCGTCTAATAACCGCCCGCACCATAACGACGCAGCATGACAACTTATAGCCCCCTGCCAGCGCTGGCGCCATAAAACCACCGTGCTAGAATGCCGCCCGCATTTGGATGTCGCATCTGCACGGCGTGTCATGAAGAACTGACAGGCCTACGAGGGAGCTTGCGCAGTGATGCCAGGGCCTTGAATCGAAGTACGGACTGCTGCGCACCAGGATTTATGAGACTCAAGCCCTTCCCCACCTTCCTTTATCTGCTTTGCCTGCCCGGCTTCGCCGCGGCGGGGGAAAAGACTGTGTACGGCCTCAACGAGTACGCCTCGCTGGACGGCATCAACCTGGAAGTCGCGGCCAAGCTCGACACCGGGGCCAAAACCGCCTCCCTGAGTGCCCGCGACATCAAACGCTTCAAACGCAATGGCGAATCCTGGGTCCGCTTCTACCTGGCCATCGACGCCGCGCACTCGCACCCGATCGAACGGCCGCTGGCCCGGGTCAGCAAGATCAAGCGCCGCGCCGGTGACTACGACCCGGAAGAAGGCAAACTCTTCACCGCCCGCCCGGTGATCGAGCTGGACGTCTGCATGGGCTCGGCCTTGCGCAGCATCGAAGTCAACCTGACCGACCGCAGCGCCTTCCAGTACCCGCTTTTGATCGGCTCCGAGGCGCTGAAACGCTTCGATGCGCTGGTCGACCCCAGTCTTAAATACGCTGCTGGCAAACCCGCCTGCGCCACCGACGCTCATACCGCAGAGTAATTCCAATGCGCTCTCTTACCCTCCACCTGAAAATCCTGATCGCCATCCTGGTGGTGCTGGGCATTTCAGTTACGGCCTATCAGATCTTCGTGCTCGGCATTCCCGTCACCGAAGACGCCACCGACGACTTGTGGAACATCGACGCCAAGGTCGAGTTCGTCGCCAGTGCCAAGGACCCGGTCAAGATCCAGATGTTCGTGCCGCCCCTGAGCCGCGACTTCGTGAGCCTGAACGAGAGTTTCATTTCCAATAACTACGGCGTTGCGGTGAACCGCATCGATGGCAACCGCAAGGTGACCTGGTCGGCGCGCCGGGCCAAGGGCAAGCAGACCCTTTATTACCGTCTGGTGCTGACCAAGCGCTACACCGGTGAAAAATCCAAGATCAAAGGCCCGACCTTCCGCGACAGCATCGCTGTGGACGGCCCGGAAAAAATCGCCGCCGAAGCCTTGCTCGCGCCAATCCGCCAGCATTCGGCCGACGTCGAGACCTTCATCGGCGAAGCGATCAAACGGGTCAACAATCTCAACGACGACAACGTCAAGCTGCTGCTGGGCGGTGATCCGTCGACGTCGCACAAGGCCAAGATCGTCGAGCTGCTGCTGTCCATTGCCCATGTGCCGGTGGAAAAAGTCCACACCATCCGCCTGGTGGCCGACCAGCCACAGACGCCGGAATTGTGGCTGCGCAGCTTCAACGGCAATGACTGGCTGTACTTCAACCCGGAAACCGGCGAACAGGGCCTGCCCACCGACCGCCTGCTGTGGTGGACCGGCGACGACAACCTGATTACCGTCGATGGCGGCAAAAAAGCCAACGTCACCTTCAGCCTGAACAACAGCGAAATGAACGCCATCCGCCTGGCCAAGCTGACCGACGAGAACACCGACGCCAACTTCCTCGAATATTCGCTGTACGGCTTGCCGCTGCAAACCCAGCAGACCTTCATGATCATGGTGATGATCCCGATTGGCGTGCTGGTGATCCTGATCCTGCGCAACCTGATCGGCCTGCAGACCCTCGGCACCTTTACCCCGGTGCTGATCGCCCTGGCCTTCCGCGAAACCCAGCTGGGGTTCGGCATCGCGCTATTTACCGTGATTACGGCGCTGGGACTGTCGCTGCGCTCCTACCTTGAACACCTGAAACTGCAAATGCTGCCGAGGCTGTCGGTGGTGCTGACGTTCGTGGTGGTGCTGATTGCGGCCATCAGTCTGTTCAGCCACAAGCTGGGCCTGGAACGCGGGTTGTCGGTGGCGCTGTTCCCGATGGTGATTCTGACCATGACCATCGAGCGACTGTCGATCACCTGGGAAGAACGCGGCTCCGGCCATGCGCTGAAAGTGGCGATCGGCACGCTGTTCGCCGCGTCCCTGGCGCACCTGATCATGAGCGTGCCGGAACTGGTGTACTTCGTGTTCACCTTCCCGGCGATCCTGCTGATCCTGGTGGGTTTCATGCTGGCCATGGGTCGCTATCGCGGCTACCGCCTGACCGAGCTGATCCGTTTCAAAGCCTTCCTCAAGGCTGATTCGTAATGTTCGGCTTCTGGAAAACCTGGAAGGCCCTGGAAGCCCGGGGCATCATGGGGATCAATCGGCGTAACGCCGACTACGTGCTCAAGTACAACAAGCGCAGCCTGTACCCGATTGTCGATGACAAGATCATCACCAAGGAACGCGCCCTCGCCGCCGGCATCAATGTGCCGGAAATGTACGGGGTGATTTCCACGGAAAAGGAAATCGACAAACTCGGCGAGATCATCGGCGGGCGCAGCGACTTCGTGATCAAACCGGCACAAGGTGCCGGGGGTGACGGGATTATTGTTGTTGCCGACCGTTTCGAGGGCCGTTATCGCACAGTGTCCGGCAAGATCCTCAGCCACGAGGAACTCGAGCACCATATCTCCAGCATTCTCACCGGCTTGTACTCCCTGGGCGGCCACCGTGACCGGGCGCTGATCGAATACCGCGTCACGCCGGACCAGATCTTCAAGAGCATCAGCTACGAAGGTGTGCCGGACATCCGCATCATCGTGCTGATGGGCTACCCGGTCATGGCCATGTTGCGCCTGCCGACCCGGCAGTCCGGCGGCAAGGCCAACCTGCACCAGGGTGCCATCGGCGTGGGTGTGGACCTGGCCACCGGCCTGACCCTGCGCGGCACCTGGCTGAACAACATCATCACCAAACACCCCGACACCACCAACGCGGTGGATGGCGTGCAACTGCCCTATTGGGACGGCTTCATGAAACTCGCTGCCGGCTGTTATGAGCTGTGTGGGCTGGGTTACATCGGGGTGGACATGGTGCTGGACCAGGAAAAAGGCCCGCTGATTCTTGAACTGAACGCCCGGCCAGGCTTGAACATCCAGATTGCCAACGATTGTGGGCTGACCCTGCGTACCCATGCCGTCGAAGCGCGACTGGAAGAGCTGAAGGCGCGCGGAATAACCGAGACACCGCAGCAGCGGGTTGAGTTTGTACAAGAGATGTTTGGGCATATTCCGCTGATCGAGGGCTGAGCCGGGACCGAGTTGCCTCCCATCGCGAGCAAGCTCGCTCCCACACGTCGCGACAAAGATCAAATGTGGGAGCGAGCTTGCTCGCGATGGCTTATTTCTGGCCACCACCGCCTTGGCCCTGCCTCCAATCTACCTGACACCGACATCCCCTCTAGGAGCAATTCCCACAGAGGACTACAATCGCCACCCCGCCTCAATGGCCGATCTGCCCTGCCCATGTTGACCTGCTCCGTACACCCGCTGCCCTACCGCGCCAACCCCGCCGACTATTTCGCGGCAATCCATCATGCTCCCGGTGCCGTGCTGCTCGACAGCGGCCGGCCCAGCGCCGATCGCGGGCGCTTTGATGTACTCAGCGCCTGGCCGCTGGAGCAACTGGCGGTTCTGCCTGACGAAAGCGGCAGCGATTTCCTGCAACGTCTTCGCGATAATCTGACACGACTCGGCGAAGCATCCGTCGCGGATGAGTTACCGTTCGCCGGCGGTCTGATCGGTTATCTGAGCTACGATTTCGGCCGTCATCTGGAGCAAATGCCAAGCCAGGCACTGGATGACCTGAATCTACCGGATGCACGCTTCGGCCTGTATGACTGGGCCTTGATCAGCGATCACCAACGCATGACCAGTCAATTGGTATTCCACCCGTCCATCAGCGACAGTGGGCGGCAGCGGTTGATCGATGTGTTCAGTCAGCCGATGACTGAACCGGTCGAGCCGTTCCAGGTGCAAGCCCCGATGCGCCCCGACCTGAGCGCCGACGACTACCGCCAGGCATTCGAACGCATCCAGCAGTACATCCAGGCCGGCGACTGCTATCAGGTCAACTTCGCCCAACGCTTTCGGGCCCAGTGCCAAGGGGATCCTTGGGTCGCCTATTGCGCGCTACGGGCCGCCTGCCCGACGCCCTTTTCCGGCTTTCAAAGCCTGCCGGACGGCGGCGCGGTGCTGAGTCTGTCGCCGGAGCGTTTTGTCAAAGTCAGCGAGCGGCAGGTAGAAACCCGCCCAATCAAAGGCACCCGCCCCCGCGGCCTGACGCCTGCCGAAGACGCGGCAAACGCCGCCGAACTGCTGGCCAGCCCCAAGGACCGCGCGGAAAACCTGATGATCGTCGACCTGCTGCGCAACGATCTGGGCCGCACCTGCCGCATCGGCTCGGTGCGCGTACCCGAGTTGTTCAGACTGGAAAGTTACCCGAACGTGCACCATCTGGTGAGCAGTGTCACCGGGGAGCTGGCGGCGGATCGCGACGCACTGGACCTGATTGCCGGCAGCTTCCCCGGCGGCTCGATTACCGGCGCGCCAAAAATCCGCGCCATGCAGATCATCGACGAACTGGAGCCGACCCGCCGCGGTTTGTACTGTGGCTCTTTGATGTACCTGGACGTGCGCGGAGAGATGGACAGCTCGATCGCCATTCGCAGCTTGCTGGTCAAGGACGGCCAGGTGTGCTGCTGGGGCGGCGGCGGGATTGTCGCGGACTCGGACTGGGAAGCCGAGTATCAGGAGTCGATTACCAAGGTGAAAGTATTGCTGGAAACCTTGCAGAATCTTTAAAAGCATCGCGGGCAAGCCCGCTCCCACATTGGAATGCGTTCTTCTGTGAGAGCGGGCTTGCCCGCGAAGGCGTCCGAGCAGACAACTACAGACTCAAGGCCCGGTTGGAAGCCTTGATGAACTCTTGCTTCAAATCGGCAAAACTGTGCACCGCCGGAAACTGCGGAAACTCGCGAATCACATTATCCGGCGCATGGAACAGAATCCCGGCATCCGCCTCGCCCAGCATCGTGGTGTCGTTATAGGAATCGCCCGCCGCAATCACCCGGTAGTACAGGCTCTTGAAGGCCAGGACCGACTGCCGCTTGGGGTCTTTCTGGCGCAACTGATAACTGGTCACCCGTCCGGCGTCGTCAGTGATCAGACGATGGCAAAGCAAGGTCGGGAAACCCAGTTGACGCATCAGCGGCTGGGAAAACTCATAGAAGGTGTCCGACAGAATCACCACCTGAAAGCGCTCGCGCAGCCAGTCGACGAACTCGATGGCGCCGTCCAGCGGCTTGAGCGTGGCGATCACTTCCTGGATGTCTGACAGCTTGAGGCCATGCTCGTCGAGGATCCGCAGGCGCTGCTTCATCAGCACATCGTAATCGGGAATATCGCGGGTGGTAGCCCTGAGGGATTCGATACCGGTTTTTTCAGCGAAGGCGATCCAGATTTCCGGGACCAACACACCTTCAAGATCCAGACAGGCAATTTCCACAAGACACTCCCATTTGTATTGATTATTGAGTCGAGCGAGCAAAAGGACTGCCGAACTCTAGCGATTCAGCCCCACCTGCGCAACGCGGAGGGCGCGCCAGCGGTGGCAGGATTTTGTTACCATCTGCTCCATATAGAGCGCCCAGCGCCATTGACCTGTAGGAAGCCGCCCTGATGAGCCCATCGTTCGATGTCGTGGAACTCGCCACGACCTATGCCAACAAATCCGCCCAGGACATTCTGAAACTCGCATTCGCCGAGTTTGGCGATGACCTGTGGATATCCTTCAGCGGCGCCGAGGACGTGGTGCTCGTGGACATGGCCTGGAAGCTGAACAAGAACGTCAAGGTGTTCAGCCTGGACACTGGCCGGCTGCACCCGGAAACCTATCGTTTCATCGATCAGGTGCGCGAGCACTACAAGATCGACATTGAACTGGTGTCGCCGGACTACACGAAACTTGAACCGTTCGTGAAGGAAAAAGGCCTGTTCAGCTTCTACAAGGATGGCCATGGCGAATGCTGCGGCATCCGCAAGATAGAGCCACTGCGCCGCAAGCTGTCCGGCGTGACGGCATGGGCCACCGGCCAGCGCCGGGACCAGAGCCCCGGCACCCGCAGCGCCGTCGCGGTGCTGGAAATCGACACCGCGTTCTCAACCCCGGAACGCACCCTGTACAAATTCAACCCGCTGGCGCAAATGACCAGCGAAGAGATCTGGGGCTACATCCGCATGCTCGAACTGCCGTACAACAGTCTGCATGAGCGCGGGTTCATCAGCATCGGCTGCGAGCCCTGCACCCGCCCCGTGTTGCCAAACCAGCATGAACGCGAAGGCCGCTGGTGGTGGGAAGAGGCGACGCAGAAAGAGTGTGGGCTGCATGCGGGGAATATCATCGGCAAGTCAAAGGCATAATCCCCCTGCCCTGTATATCCCCTGTGGGAGTGAGCCTGCTCGCGAAAGCGGTGTGTCAGCTACATGAATGTTGGCTGACAGGCAGCCTTCGCGAGCAAGCCGCGCCTCGGTCTAAAGCCGAACTCAAATTGCACTGAACCGCGCGGCCAACCCCTGCTTCGCAAACTGCTCGATCACAAAATCCACAAACGCCCGCGTCTTGCCCGGCAACAGCTTGTGTTCGGCGTAATAGATTGAAATATTGCCATCGTCGACATACCAGTCCGGCAACACACGCTGCAAGGTGCCGGCCTCCAGGTAGCCCACGGCAAACGGCATGCTCACCAGCGCAACGCCCAGATTCTGCGCCGCGCAGGCGCAGGCCGCTTCCGAATCGCTCATGGTCATTCGCGCCTTGAGTTCCAGGGGACGATGGTCTCCGGTGCGACTGGTCAACTGCCACGAGCGCACGCGACCGGTCTGCGGTGAGCGAATCAGGATACCGCCACAGTGCCCCAGATCGTCCGGCTCGATAATCGCCTTACGTCCCGCCAGGTAATCGTGCGAAGCCACCAGCACCCGGTGCGCCGGCGTCAACTTGCGCGCCACCACACCTTGAGGCAGCTCGAAGCCACCGCCAATCGCCGCATCAAAGCCTTGGGCAATCAGGTCGACCTGACGGTTATCGAAGTGCCAGTCCGGGCTGATCGCTGGAAAACGCTGCACAAACTCAGCCAGCAACGGCACGATGTACAGACGCCCGAACACCGTGCCCATGCTGACTTTCAGCGTCCCCGCCGGGCGCCCTTCGGCGCTGGCCAGATTCGCCACGGCGTTTTGAATGGTGTAGAGGCTGGTGCTGACCTCACCCAAAAACAGCTGCCCGGCTTCCGTCAGCGTCAGGCTGCGCGTGCTGCGCTGGAACAGCCGAACACCCAGTCGCGCCTCCAGCTTGGCGACGCTCTTGCCGACGGCGGCCGGGGTCAGGCTCAGACGCCGGGCTGCCTCGGCGAAGCTTCCGACTTCGGCACTGCGCACGAAGCATTCGATACTGCTGAAGGTTTCCATAACCGCCACTATAAACTTCTGGTTTACACAGACTATCGTAATTAGGGTCTACACAGAGGGTAATGCGAAGTCGATACTCGACGCCAACCACAAGGCATCCGGCCTTGCACTTCTGGAGATCGACATGACCACTCAACAGCTCACTGGCAAAGTAGCTCTGATTCAAGGCGGCTCCCGCGGCATCGGCGCTGCCATCGTCAAACGCCTGGCCGCCGAAGGCGCGAGCGTTGCCTTCACCTACGTCAGTTCCACCACCAAGGCTGAAGACCTGCAAAACAGCATCATCGCCAACGGTGGCAAAGCCCTGGCCATCAAGGCCGACAGCGCTGATGCCGACGCCATTCGCAATGCTGTCGCCGCAACCGTCGACGCCTTCGGTCGCCTGGACATTCTGGTCAACAACGCTGGCGTGCTGGCCGTCGGACCGCTGGAAGATTTCAAGCTCGAAGACTTCGACCGGACGTTGGCGATCAACGTACGCAGCGTGTTTATCGCCACCCAGGCCGCCGCCAAACACATGACCGAAGGCGGTCGCGTCATCAACATCGGCAGCACCAACGCCGACCGCATGCCCTTTGCCGGTGGTGGTCCGTACGCCATGAGCAAGTCGGCACTGGTCGGCCTGACCAAAGGCCTGGCTCGTGACCTCGGCCCACGCGGCATCACCATCAACAACGTGCAGCCCGGCCCGGTCGACACCGACATGAACCCGGCCGACGGCGATTTTGCCGACAGCCTGATCCCGTTGATGGCAGTGGGTCGTTATGGCCATGTGGAAGAAATAGCCAGTTTCGTGGCCTACCTGGTCGGCCCGGAAGCCGGCTACATCACCGGCGCCAGCCTGACCATCGATGGCGGCTTTGGCGCCTGATGCACTGAACGCGCAAACAAAAACGCCGGCAACCCTTGACAGGTTGCCGGCGTTTTTTTTGTACCGAGCTATCAGGCCCAATCCAGCGCCGGCAAGCCGCAGGCGCCTGGTTCAAACGCTTTCAGCGTACGCAGAATGCTGTCGGCATGGGCGTATTTTTCATCGGCCATGGCCGCGTCCGGGATTGCAATGGCGGTCATCCCGGCCGCTTTCGCAGCGGTGACGCCGAACGGCGAATCCTCGAACACCAGGCAATCTTCAGGTGCAACACCGAGACGCCGGGCCGCCGTCAGGAAAATATCCGGCGCCGGTTTCGCCGCGCCAACCTCGGGGTCGTCAGCCGTGACGATAAAGTCGAACAGCGCAAACCAGTCACGGTGCAAGGTGGTTTTCTGGCCGAAGGACTGACGCGAAGAACTGGTACCCACCGCAATCGGGATGTTATTGGCCTTCAAATGCCGAACCAGTTGCTCCGCGCCCGGCATCGCCAGCGCCGAGGGAAATCGCTCGCGCATCAGCGGCTCTCGAATCACCAGAAACTCTTCGGCCGTGATAGGCAAATCCAGTGCCTCGACCACATAGCGCGCCAGATCACCCGCGCCACGACCGATGATGTTCTGTTTGATGCTCCAGTCGAACGTACGGCCATAACGCTTGGCGATGATCGAGGTGACCTCGGTGTAGATGCCCTCGGTGTCCAGCAGCAAGCCGTCCATATCGAAAATCACGGCTTTGATCGGGCCCAACTCTTTAAGCGGTGCATTCATCGCATCTGATCCGTTTTTAATGACATCCCAGGCGGCTGAGGTACGGCCGGATCCGTGATCGATTAAAGGTTTCAGCAGCATAACGATCGCAACCGGCCCAGGGCAACGGTCAATTCCCGCCAATAAAAACTCCGCACCGAATGACTCGCCATGATTTAGCGATTTGCCCTACATCAAACGCCTACTTTCCCGACTTATTTCCTCGTTGATCCCCCGCAAAGTCTCGCGCACCTAATTGACCCGCGCGAGGGAGTGCGAATGTTCAAACCCGATAGGCTGCTGGCCTTGAACAATAGCATCGGCCTGCTGGTGGTCGCCGCCATGAACCCCGAACAGCCTGACTTTGAGGCGCTGATCGGCGATTTCCGGTTTTGTCTCAATGATTACGAAGCCTGGGCAGAAAGCTTCTGGACCGGCTGGGCCCTGGACGTCAAACAGGTCTTCAACGTAGGCCATGAGGTTCGCCTCAGCGCGCCGAAAAAATCCACTGCCCCCGTCAGCTCAACCCTCGCCATGTGCCCGGCCAGCGGCCCGTTAACCCTGGTGCATATGTTCGACACCGCAGGGTTTGTACCGATTGGCAACACACCGGTCATGCTTGAGCGGGTCATCGTCGGGCACAACGGCGAGCTGACGTTCGATGAGCCCGTCCACTCCACCATCGGCCCCACCGGTATTCTCGAAGTTCCCGACTGCTGGCGGGGCCACCGCTATCGCATCACCTTCTTTCCTGATGTTTCCCCCGAACAGGTCAAAGCGCTTTACGCCTCCTACCAGAGCGTCATCGATGAACTGCAAGGCTGGTTGCGCAGCGAATGGACCGCTGAATTCCAGCCGCTGTGGGCCGAGTTTTCCGCGGCCGGTTTCACCGAGCGTTATGGCCAGTTGCAACAAGCAGACTGGCAGGGTTTCGAAAAATCCATGCACGGCTCGTGGGATGACGTGAAGCAGATCTACGCGCTGTTGGCGGACCTGCAAGCCAACAGCGAAAAACTCCTTGAATACCTGAGCGAAGTCGAACTTGAAGCGCTGCTGAACGCCTCGACCGAAGCCATCGCCAACATTTTGCTGGTGCTGAGCGACGAGCCGTTGATGTTCGTCCATCTGGCGGCCTTCACCAGCTGGCTGAAGATGCTGCCGCCGCAATACATTGCCGAGGTGGTCGCGGAAATTCGCGCCAGCGTACTGATCGGCTTTTTGCTGGCGCGTTTTACCGGGCCTGCCGGCCTGCAGCTCGGCATGAGCGCCAAGGTACTGGCCAAGGTCAAATCGCCACGGGCCCGACAATGGCTGGCCGCCGCCAGCCTGCGTATGGCCGGGCTCACCGCCAGATCTGATCTTTCAGCTCACGCGGGGGCTCTGAAGCCATTGATGCTGCATGCCCGGAACGCGCCAATCCGGCCTGCACCGGCGCTTCCATTGCAGATTTCGACCAGAAATGCGCCAGCTGTAAAGGTCAACAACCCGGTAGCCATTGCCCGCAACAAATCCGAAAACCAGACCCGCCTGAACAAACAGCAACATCACGACGACGCACCCGATCAGGCAAAAAACCCTGACGGAAAGAGCGCTGATTGCGCGGCATTGACCTGCACCAACGGCTGTCCGGTGTCGATGGTCACGGGCGAAGAATTGCTGACCCTGCACGACGGCACGCTCAAAGGTGTGTTGCCGTTCGACTTCACCCGACTGTACCGCACCAGCGCCGTGGAAATGGATGTTGGCCTCGGCTGGGGCTGGAGTCATTCCCTCTCCCATCGACTGGACATCGACGGCGCACACGTCATCTGGACCGATCACGAAAACCGGCGCACGCCATTTCCGCTGCCGAGTGTCGAGCGCCCGACGATTCATAACAGCCTGTCACGCGCAGCGATCTACCTCGGCAACGAGCCGGAGGAACTGATCCTCGCTTTGGCCGGGGAAGCCGCGCGTTTTTATCACTTTCGCGGCGGGCGACTGACCGCCATCAGTGATGCATACGGCAACCGGTTGCGCATCACCCGCGATAATCAGGATCGCATTCAACGCCTCGACAACGGTGCCGGACGTTCGCTGTTGTTGAGTTACGAGCGACGGCATCTGATCGCCATCGAGTATCAGACGTTTCACCCCGCCGACACGTTGGCCAACTCCTGGCGCACAGCACAAACGCTGGTTTCCTACCGCTACGACGCCCGTCATCGACTGATCGAAGCAACCAACGCCGCCGGCGAAACCGAGCGCTACGACTACGACGACCAACACGTGATCCTGCAACGGCAACTGGCCGGTGGGGCGAGTTTCTTTTGGGAGTGGGAAAAGTCCGGCAAGGCTGCGCGATGTGCACGGCATTGGGCGACATTTGCGCAGATAGACACCGCTTACATCTGGGATGACCACGGCGGCGTGGTGGTCAAAAACGTCGATGGCAGCGAAGAAACCTATGTTCACGATGACCAGGCAAGGTTGGTACGCCGGGTTGAAGCCAACGGCGGCGAGCATCACAAACGCTACGACGACAGCGGGAGGCTGATTGCCGAACAGGACCCGCTCGGCGCGGTTACCCGGTATCAATATGACGAAGTCGGACGACTTGTTGCCGTTATTCCACCGGAAGACGAGCCAACGTCCTACGAGTATCGCGACGGTTTTCTGCATGCCCGTTGTCGGGGCAAAACGGTATGGAAGTACCAACGCAATGCTCAAGGTGACATCACCGAGGCAACCGACCCTGACGGCCATGTCACTCATTACCACTACGACAAACAAGGCCGGTTGCTGTCGACCCGCTATCCGGACAACAGCCGACATCTGTTGGCCTGGAATGCCGCCGGGCATCTGGTCGAGGAAACCCGGCCCGATGGCACCCAACGACGCTATTGCTACGACGTACTCGGTAACCGGACGACCACCGAGGATGAACACGGTGCCGTCAGCCGGTACCAATGGGACGCCATCGGCCGACTGATCCAGATCATCCTGCCGACAGGCGCCACCCGCGCATTCAGCTATAACGCGTACGGCAAGATCACCGCCGAACGGGATGAACTGGGCCGGGTCACCCGTTATGAATACGCCGACGATTTGCACCTGGTCAGCCGCCGGATCAATGCCGACGGTACTGAGCTCAAGTACCGCTATGACAGCGCGCGACTGCTGCTGACCGGGATCGAAAACGAGTCCGGCGAACACTATCGGCTGGACTACACCACCAACGGCTTGATCCGACAAGAAACCGGATTCGACGGTCGTCGTACCGCTTATGCCTACGACCTCAACGGCCACCTGCTGGAAAAAATCGAGTTCGGCGACGACGGCTCACAGCTGATTACCGGCTATCAGCGGGATGCGGCGGGAAGGCTGCTGGTCAAGTCGTTGCCCGACGGGAAAACGGTCGAATACCACTATGACAGCCTTGGCCGGCTGATCAGTGTCACCGACGGTCACGATCATCCGCTGGCGTTCGAATACGACCGCCAAGACCGCCTGGTTACCGAGCATCAGGGCTGGGCCACCTTGCGTTATGGCTACGATGCCTGTGGCCGGCTCAACCACCTGCGCCTGCCAGACAACAGCACACTCGATTACCACTACGCCAAGGGCGGCGCACTGGCAGCCATCGACCTTAATGGCGCACGGCTGACGTCCCACACTTTTATCGCGGGGCGCGAGCAACAGCGCCAACAAGGCCTGTTGCTCAGCGAATACCAGCACGACGATCAGGGCCGCCTGATAGCCCATGCTGTAGGCCAACAGCAATTTGCCCTGTACCGCCGCGACTATGCCTACAGCGCCAACGGCAATCTCGACCACATCGCCGACACCCGCCACGGCCAGCGCAGTTATCAGTACGACACTCTCGACCGCTTGATCCGCGTCCGTCACTCCCGGGATCAACTGCCGGAAAGTTATGCCCACGACCCGGCAGGCAATCTGCTGATGCAGCATCGTCCGGGGCCGACGAGCGTCAGCGGCAACCGCCTGCTGATGCAAGGCGATCGCCACTATGACCATGACGCATTCGGCAACCTGATTCGTGAGCGACGCGGCACCGGGCAAACCCTTGTTACCGAATACCGTTACGACTGCCAGCACCGGTTAGTGGGCGTCACGTTGCCGGAGGGCCGTTGTGCGAGTTACCGCTACGACGCCTTTGGTCGACGCATCGCCAAAACCGTCGACGGCAGAACCACCGAGTTTTTCTGGCAAGGCGACCAGATCGTCGCCGAGAACAGTCCTGAACACTATCGCAGTTATGTTTATGAACCCGGCAGCTTCCGCCCGCTGGCGATGCTCGACGGCGAAGGCCCTCGCCAGGCCTGCCCGTTCTACTACCAACTCGACCACCTCGGCACCCCGCAGGAACTAACCGATTACAGCGGCGAGATCGCCTGGTCCGCCCGGTACACCGCCTACGGGCAATTGGCGCACCTCGAATCGGATACACGGCAGACACTGGATCAGCCGCTGCGATTCCAAGGGCAGTATTTCGACGCGGAAACGGGGCTGCATTACAACCGGCATCGGTATTACAGCCCGGACCTTGGACGGTATCTGACGCCCGATCCGGTGAAGCTGGCGGGCGGGCTGAACGGGTATCGGTATGGGGTGAATCCAACGGGGTGGGTTGATCCGCTGGGATTGAATGATTGTCCGGGTGGGGTTGGGTGTAAGGGGGCGTTGGGTGGGGATGGGGAACTGGCAGGAAATTTCAAAATTGATGAAGGAATACCAACCACACCGACTCCGAACAAAAGGCCTACTGATTTCAGAACACAGGATAAACTCAATGATCACTTCGAGAAACACGGGTACGAATTTGGCGCAAAAAATACCGATGAGTACCTGGACACTGCACGTTATGTCATAAATAGCGGGGTAAGAGTCCAATACCCTTACAAAAATGAATACCGAACAGGATTTGTAATGTTTTTGAGCAACAACAGCAAAGGAAAAGCGAAATTTTCATTTGTCGGCACAAACAACCAGCAGGAAATAACCACACTTCACACCAAGACTGGTAAAGATTTCTGGAAGGCAATCAACAATGATGCTCACGACAAAACCATCAGGCCTTATCATGAATAATATAAAAACAGCCAAACTTCTTCACATTAGCGAAGAGAACGAAGAACACGCAACATTACTGATTGAAGGATACACTATTGAGTGTTTCATAAATTCATGCCCGCATGCAATAAAAGCAGGGGAAAGCTATAGCGTTGAGCTGACGATGAACCTACCTGATTCATACCATGTCTCGACGTCACCTGCAGTCGCTGTGCTTGCTGAAAAAAAAGCAAGAGGCTACTCCTATTTTTTATACGGAACACTTATAGGCGATATCTTTAAGTCTTTTACAGACCTGTATGACGAAGACATACATTATGACCATCCCGAGTTGAATGGCGCCTTCATACAACTTGAAGTAGATAGAATAGATGTGAATTTTTTATAGATTTGGCTCAATAAACTGCCCGAAGAAATCGAAAAGTTTGCCGCTCGCTCAACGAGCGGCAATAGCGGCACGCCTCAGCTCGCCTCCTCCACCCCATCATCCTCAGGCGGCCGCTCATCACGACTCAGCGAATCAGTCGGCGACGGCAGCGGATACTCGGGCGTTTCGTCCTCTTCATCATCCTCAACCCCTCCCACATCCCCCGCATCATCAGAATCGTTAAGCGGCACCGTCGCATCATCCATCAGCGACCCTGGATCCTCATTGCCAGGATCGTTGATAAACGGCAGTCCATCCGGGCCGTTCTCTTGCGTGCCTTCGGTTTCCGGCGTCATGGCGTGCCTCGCAAAACTCAGGGAGTGTATGACGTTCGAGGCGGCCCACAGCCGAACGTTCCGAAGTCCTGCCTACAGAAACGAAAAAGCCCGGCATTTCGCCGGGCTCTTGTGCTGATCGATGCGGATCAGTGACGCTTGTGGCCTTTGGACAGGCTGGTGCCTACCGCGCCGCCTGCGGCACCGCCCAAGCCTGCGCCGATGGTAGCGCCACTCTTGCCACCCAGCTTGTTGCCGATCACCGAACCGCCCGCTGCGCCAACACCACCGCCAAGCGCTGCTTTGGTACGACTGCCCTTTGGCGCAGCAATGGCGCTGCCCGCTGCACCCGCAACGCCGGCACCAATAGCCGCGCCGGTGCTGCCGCCCATTTTCTGGCCGACCACATTACCCAGCGCGCCACCCAGACCGCCACCCAGCGCGGAAGAACCTTCACCGGCCATTGCACCTTGAGCAACCAAAAGGCCCAGAACCAGAGCGGGCAGTGTTAAACGCATGACGAAAACCTCAAAAATGGGGGGGAACCGAAAGGGCGGAGATTGAATGCTTTAGCGCGGTGAAAGTCCAGCCGAACAGGCCCGCCACCGCGGATCGCGACGGTTGGACAGCGTTTATGGAAAAGGTTTTATCGCAGGCAAAAAAAAGCCCGCTGGGGAAACGGGCTGGAGTACTGCTTTCTAACGGATGAGCTGAGACTACGTAGAAGGGTGTGAAAAGAATGTGAAAGGAAAGTCGCCATTTTCGAAGGATATTACCCGAGGACAACACGCATTTTGACCTGAATCTCGCCCTGTAAAAAATCAAAACCCCGCTCGATGGCGGGGTCTGCTGGATGTTCGGTTACTTCCTGGAGGGCACTGCCACCTTGGGCATGAATTTCGCCTTCGGTCCTCGGGGTGCCGCCGACTTCATCTTGCCATTCTTGACCTGATCTTCACCAAAGCCAGCCACGTATTCAGTCTGGCCACATTTAACGCAATTGTTGATCGGAAACTCAGCCCCGTCGTCTTCGTTGTACGGATCAGCCATTTTTTCGCCCCTTTCAAAAGGGTCGATACCGGCAAGTCCTTTGCCTGAAAAATATCGACCACCAAGGCTTTTCAGACTAGCCGGTCATTTATGGACTTGCGGTTCAGATTCCTGCACGCCCGACGAGTGGCTCATCACCAGCTCTGCAAGGCGTACCCGCCAACGAAACCCACTCGTCTGAAACGCTAAAGATTTTCTTCCACACGCCGTTGCCCTTGTTCCTGACCAAAAAATTTCACGGAGAGAACATGGAACTCAACGGATTGCCGTCACTGAAAGACATGACACCCGTCAAGCTCACCCCTGAGCAGATCGCAGCCAGCAAGGAGGCCGCGGCCAAATTCAAAGAGAAGGTCGCGTCGGGCGAAATCACCATCAAATACCCGGACAAACCGCTGGAGCCTGGGGTCATTTACCACCCAAGTCGCCCAACAGAAACAGAGCCATCGATTGGCGTCACACCGGACACCCCGGTCGTCGACACGCCATTGACCTACACCCCCAACGGCACCGTCGTACTCACAAAGCAGGGTTGAAGCCGAGCGAAACGGGTCCATTCCCACGAATGGGCCTGTGAACCGCTTATTTACCAGACAAGCGCTCCCTTGCCCGATGGCACGCTGATCCCGTATTCAAGCGCCACCATCACATCCGCCCGTTCCTTGTGCGCTTTGGTCACCTGAACAGGTGTCTCCCTCAATGCACGGCCCAACGTTTGAGAACACCCTCGAAAAATCCCCATGTGCCGGCCACCCTATCGCGAATAACGACCAACCGACTTGAAGCGCTGGGAGGGTGGATTGCTGCTATCCTTTGGGAAGAACCTCACCCAAAGGATCAGGGAGAAACATAATGAGGAAAAAAGGATTTTGGATATCTTTTCTGGATCGCGTATCGCCCCCATCGAAGGAACTGCTGGCTATCGCCGAGCGCATCAATCGTATGGAGGGTGAAGTTCGTGTTACCACGAAAGGAGGCGTCTCTATTCCCCCCTCAACGATTCTCCATGACGCCAATTTTTTAAATGCGTGTGAAGAAGCGAAAAAAGTAATATCAAAATCCAGTTAAGGACAACAATGGGTTTCCTTCTTGTACTGCCTATCCTGATCTGCGGTTTCATCTATTGCAGATATAATTTTTACGACAAAACCCTGACCTCCAAATACGAAGGGCAGACCCTGTACTTTCACATTGCGCTGAGAGGTTTCCTGGTCACACTCCCATGCCTGCTTTTTTCATTCATTATTGAATACCTCACCAATGGGTACTTTGGTCTCGCCGACTTATTTGTCGAGCAAGAGCTAACGGGGGCGAAAGAACGACATATCTTCTCCATACTGATTTTCTGCATTTTTACCGCGCCTTTTTTCACCTATTATATTGCGAAAGCCAGATTCAAATTAATCCAATTCAAATACAACCTGAAAAACGACTACCTGACCCGATTTTTCATATTGGAAACAATGCTCCCCACCAGCACTAATCAGGCGCTCCTGCTTCACTCTCTTTCAGAAAAGCACCTTTACATGTTCAGCATGGAAGATCGCAAAGTTTACATCGGCTGCGTACAAAGCATCGGCAGCCTGCAGGATCACGACTCAAATGTTGATGAAGGGTTTTCCATCATTCCGATTTATAGCGGTTACAGGAATAAAGACACGCTAACGGTGGAGCTAACCACTCCCTACGAAAAAGTTTATAAAGAATTCAAAAGCATTCGTTCACGCACTTCGGCAATCGCTAACGGAAGCGAGGACGCCAGAATTCAAAACGGCGACAAAGCTGACGACATCGGCAGCTTGTTTTCCGTTAGCCTCTTGCAAAAAAATATTTGCTCAATGACCAGGTTCGAACATGACGTATGGCATGACTTCAAGAAAAACGAGATAAAACAGGTAAGGGAAGAGAGGTCTGAGGCATGACTACACGGGGCCACTCCGTAAATCCGGAGCGACTCGGGGCTCAGCCTGCAAGTTACAACGGGCCGCCTGTTGCAAAAGCTTGCTGAAATGTTGGCCAAAACGCGGCGCCCCATTTTTTCAGCTTGCCTGCGTAGGCCAGCTTTTCGGGAAAGCGGGAAATATTCCTCACCTGCCAGTCAGCTTCGCGAAAAGACAGCACACTGCTGGAGGCAATTCCCTCCAGTTCCGGACTGAACCAATAGCTGGCCTCAAGCAGCCCCCACTTTTCCGCACGAAAGAATCTCAGCACCATAAAGTCCTGCGGATAGGTCACCCCCTTCGCAGCCATGTCCCCCGCTGCTGCGCGATCCAGGAAGGAAATCTTGATTGCCGGATCAGCCCATTGCAGATAGGGCGGGGTATAGATGTTCGTCATGCTCCAGCACCCTTGATGTTCAAAAGGCGTTATCGATTCGATGAACACATAATTCAGGTCCGGATTGCCAGCCACACATCCATTGGCTTGCTTGAACCCATCACCGGGACGCTCATTGCTTTTCAACCCGATGATCTGAACAACACCGACCAGGCGCTTTTTCTCGATGCGTCCAAAAAAGTAAGCCATGCCGGATGCCTTGAGTGTACGAACAGAGCTATTGGCAAGCATGGCCCACTGCCCGGCCGGAAGCGGCACTTCATACCCATCCACCTTGACCGTCCCGGTATAGGTACGGCCAATCAAGGCTCTGTCCAGGCCTGATGGATCCTGGGGGGACGCAGCGCCGGGAGTCGCGAGAGAAATATTGGCGGTGGATGGCGTAGCCCTGCCCTGTTGAGAATGCGGGCTTGTCGGGTTGCGCTGCGGTTGATAAGCCACCTGTTCGGGTAGCGCGCGCGACGCATTTCGATTCGTCGTGCCCATGGACGGAGGAAAAAGCACCACCGCCGTCGACAGTAACGTCGCAGCCATCAGGCAAGTACGCCACCAGGGAGCACGAGCCCACAGCGACTTGAACACAGCTTTGCCATCATTCAACACTGGATTCATAGTTCGGGTTTGGCGATAACGTAACCATCAACCGAGAGCAACACCACTTTCGTGTGGCCTTGTTCTCGAGCGTCGATCAGCGTGTCGGCAATCGACTCTTCAACCGCTCGCAGCAGATCGCGTGACGATGCACCACTCCCCAGCCGTTGCTGGCGACGCATCATGTCGACAAGGATATCCGAGTCGATACCACCGGCTGCGACCTCCAGTCCATAGCTCTGGATCATGGCTTCGATTGCAAGCGCGGTGACACGAGCGACATCCAGACCGCAAAGCGACCTGAACACAAAGATCCGGTCGATACGGTTCAACACTTCCGGCGCAAAACCCACTTCGCGCAGCGCATTGGTCGAGGCGCGACGCAACTCATCGGCATCGTTGGCGAAAGTGACACCCAGCGACTGCAGGGCATCGGTAGCGGCATTCGTGGTCATGATGAAAATGGCGTTGGCCGTCGAAATCTGTCGACCGTCGGAGGCCTCGGTCACGAACCCATCGTTCCAGGCCGTCAGGAAATTCTTGTGAATATCCGGGTGCGCCTTCTCTATTTCATCCAGCAGCACCACGGCATCCGGCGTATCGCGCAACGCAGCAGTCAATTTGCCGTAGGTATTGGAGCCGACATAGCCTTTGGATGCACCAAACAGTTGCGTGGCGGCATGCGCACCACTGGAAAACTGGGTCATGTCGAAGTGCAACAGATTGCGTTGCAACTCGGTTGCCAGGCATTTGGCGAGGTAGGTTTTACCGGTCCCCGGTGGCCCGGCCAGGATGAAAACGCCGACAGGCTTGTTGCGCTGTTTGAGCGCGAGGCGCCGCCTGATCTGAGCGGCCATGTCGTCACAGACCGCGTCCTGGCCAATGACCTTGCTCTTGAGCGCTGCAGCCAGCTTTTCCGAGTCGATGACCACGGACTCGGGTTCCCGAGCCAGCTTCTGTTCCAGCGATTGGCGATTTGTGAGCCTGTCCAGTGCATCCATGATCCGATTTCCTTTGCTGACATTAGGGCTTTTGCGGCGTTCTTGCTCATGGAATAGCCCTGCAAACGTGACCAGCCAGAAAACACCCGCAAACGCGAGCAGGGTCCAGGCATGCGCATGCAGAAAATCAGCGACATCCTGCCCGTACTGACCGATATCGGTACTGTTGGGGTGATGTTGCATCCAGAATTGCGCGACAACCACAAGCGTCATCACGACAAATGCGATCGGCCCCAGCCGTATCGCCAGCGAACTCAGCCAACGCATCAGTTGGCCTTGACGTTCAAGGTGAGTATCTGACCAACGCTCATGATCGGCAGGACGGCCTTGACGCCACCTGATCCCAAGCCGACGGTGATACCACCACCGTCGCCATCCTGGACACCTGTCAGGGCTATTTTTCCATCGGCGGGAACGGGTATGGCAAAGGTTATGCCCTGTTTGGTCAGCATGACAGTCCTCAAATAACCACCGCTCTGGATACGCACGGCATCACCGTCCTCCACATCAGAGTCCCATAAGGTGACCCAGGCAAAACGGATGGATGGCTCGGTGGCGGGAGACGGCAGTGCACTGCTGTCGGGGACTGCGCCGCCAGGTACTTGCTGGACATCGGCCGAGGGCGTGTTTCCAGGAGCCACTGGCAAATGCGGGGCAAGCTCCGTGACCAGAGCCGCCGTTGCCGACGGGTCGAGATGCATGCTCTGCAGTGCGGCGGGCACATCAGCGGCAGGAACGATGGCCAGCGACAATGCGCCCAGCGCGTTGAGGGCGGCGATGCGCGCCTGTTGCTCGGCACTGCTGACGGAGTCGCCTTGAGGCGCGGCAAAGAAACCCGAGCCGGACATGAAAAGAGCAGCACCCGAAACGGCTGCCACTAACAAGGCAGTCGCGATAACCGTTTTGGACAATGTCCCAAGGCTTTTGTATTTACTGTCTGGATTAAGAGCTAGCAGGGGTTTGGGTTCAGGAGAGTTCATTGAGAACAATTCCTGAAGCAGGGCTTTCAAAGCAATCCATGGTTTTCTCATCCAGCCGTGCTTATCACGAGCAGCGAGCTTACATCAGGGATGGTGAAAGACGGAAATGGAGGCGTGTAACAGACGCCATACAATGCTGCAGTTGTATGAAATCGGCAAAAGGGAAAATCAGATTATGGTCGCTGATCACCATCGCCCTGGATTTGTACGGAAACATTCTTCAGACGTCTCAGTTTTCAACTCTAAAAACGGCTGAAAGAATTGACCGGTATTCCCATATTGTTCCCATACCCTCTTTTCCAGACGCCAAAAACCACAAACCCCCGACTTTCTCTAGGAAAATCAGGGGTTTGTGTTTACTGAATGTGGCGGTGAAGGAGAGCCGGGCTACAGGGGTTATCCGTTTTTCAGGAGCGGCACCGAAAAAAGCAACTTTGGTAACTTGATCCGCTGATCTGCCTGAGAGCCTTGATTTAACTGGCCTGCAAAGGATCGGCAGAAGGTAATTTTTAAGTAACGTAGAGGTAAGACAATTACCTTTTAAGGAAGTAATTTTTATTTTTCTGTATCCCTTATAAAACAGTCGCTTACGATTACATTACCTTTTTCATTACTCGAAATTATTTTCTAAAGTAATCCAGAAAGCCAATGAATACGGGGCTTTCAGCAGTGCTCCGATATCCGAATTACCACATTACTTTTTTCAGACTGCGTTCCTGAAAATCGGCGCCGAACGCTGACTCATGCCTGGCGAACAAACGAGCATGGGAAGACGCATCAGGTGCCCTACCCTTCGCAGGGATTCGCGGGCTTTTTGCCTCACTCGATCACCATGGCACCAGCCAGCCCTGCCCGCGTTCGGCCTCGTGTAGGACTGCGGAAAAAAGACCTATTTAGCCCGCAGGCGAGGTGGGGGACGACGGCGCGCGCCGCCAACAGATGGTTACTTTGAAAAAATTCTTTCGAAAGGCCTTTTCATGTCTATTTTCAGGATATATTTCAGAAAATTGGCAATGCTGAAATGTAGGCCGCCAATGAAGGTGCGTCTTGATTGGGCAGAGAGACAATATGTTGCGATCAAAAGTCATCATAAAAAGCCAGCCGCCAACCCAAGCTAAGGAGAGCGAGATAATGAATAGTATTACTCAACCAATAAGAGCTAACTCTCTAGGAGATACAACAGCAGAAAATGATAGTCGGATGTTGTCAGATGCTTTCGTCGCCACCGCCGACTTTCGCTCACTAATTGAGTCAGATGATAGGACCGTCGTAGTCGGACGCAGAGGAACAGGTAAGAGCGCTTTATATATTGAACTACAGAAACATTGGAAAAAAGATAAAAAAGTAATCGTTATATGCTTCTCTCCAGAAGACACAGAAATAATTGGATTTCGATCATTACTTAAGCCCTTTGCAGAATCATTTAATCTTTCCAGAGCAGTTACAAAATTATTGTGGAAATACACAATACTTATGGAGATGGCGAATTACGTCTCCTCAAACTACAAGCTAAGCTCCTTAATAGAACGAGACAGCCTTCTTAGCTCACACCTCACACGATGGAACGAAACGAAAAGCGGTTATCTAACCAAGTGCCGAAACATCGCGAAATTATTCTTAACCTCAATTCACCAAGAAGAAGCGGTTGGAGATCTTCCAGGCAACCTTGAATTAAGCCAGGTAGAAGAAAAAGTTTTGGGACTTTTCGATAAGGCGGATCGGCGAGTTGTTGTGCTGATGGATCGACTAGACGAAGGATATGAATCCGATGCCGTGGGAATAGGAATGATCGCGGGCCTGACCTACGCAGCGATTGAACTAAACAAAAGATCCCACCTAATTAGACCTATAGTTTTCCTTCGTGACAACATATATCGGACACTTGCAAAAGAAGACCCCGATTACTCAAGAAATATCGAAGGACAAGTAATACGCCTCCATTGGGATTGGGCACAGCTTCTTACATTAGTTACAGCACGCATGAAGCTATCTTTCAACATAGCCGTTGAAAAAGATCAAAAGGTTTGGGATAGAGTCACTGCTGGTGAACTTCAAGGACGCGACGGCTTTAAAAAGTGCTTACAGTTCACCTTATATAGACCTCGCGACCTATTATCGCTATTAAATGAGACATTTTTTTGTGCTGCGCGGCATTCAAGAGAAACTGCAATCATAAAAGATCTTGATCATGCCGCACAATCCATATCCGTAGCACGCCTCGAGGATCTTTGGAAAGAATACTCAAAAATATTTCCATCAATACAACTGGTCACCAGCTCATTCAAAGATGGAGAGCCTGAATTACTGGTAGGAAGCGCTATTGAGGCAATGGAACATCACATAGACTCAAGTGAGGACACTAGCAACCATGAGTCTTTAGCGGAAACAAGAATTCTACAAGCGAGCGGGCTTCTTCAGTCTCTGTACAGTGTAGGTTTCATTGGCACCCACGACAGCAACACTTCGGCCTTTTCATTTTGTCACGATGGAAGGACCCCAGACAAAGGGTTCGAGAGTCGAGATAAAATATTAATTCACCCTTGTTATTGGCTGGGTTTAAACCTCTCCCGCAATGCACTTGCTCCCGAAGAAGCAGAGGAAATTAATGACGAATACGACATCATAGTACAATCTGTAACACCAGAAATTCGAAAGATTAAAATAGGACAAACTGTTTCACAGCTAGATAAAATACCTTTAGGCCGAGAGGGTGCGAGAGAGTTCGAACACTGGTGCCTTGATACATTGCGCATCATATTCGCTTCTCACCTCATCAATCTTGAATTAGCACCAAATGGTCAAGCAGTTCAACGCAGGGACATTGTTGGCACCAATCGCTCCGGCTCGGACTTTTGGAAGCGCGTCCATGAGGACTATAAAGTTCGCCATGTTGTATTTGATTCGAAAAACTACTCTGGCCTCGGCCCTGATGAATATCGGCAACTTCAATCCTACTTGACCGGACCATACGGAAAATTAGGTTTCATAATAACAAGGGACGAAGACGAGCACATGACGGGAACCGAGCTAGACTGGGTCCGTGAAATGCACAAGTCCCATTCCACCTTAATTATCAAACTTCCAGCCCGCTACTTATGCAAACTTTTACAAAAACTTAGAAACCCCGAAAAACATGATGCAATCGATAGATTAATGTTTTCACTACTTGACAACTACGAAAGAAACTACCTACAACTAAAAACAACCTATACCAGAAAACCGAAAAGAAAATAGAAAATAGAAAACTTCATTTTAAAACATAGCCTTAATACTTTCGATGAGAATAACACCGCACGAAAGATGGCCGAGGAGAATGCCAACAAAATTTTGGCTCTTCTCACCGTTTATCTTTCTCGGGAATTCTCCAACTCAAAAAGCTTTGGCGAATCAGTGATGGGACATACCGTGAATGCACATGGAGAAGATTACGAATTTTACCTGCGTGTTACACCACCTCCGGGCGGCATTTGGGACTCAGAAACCTTGGTAATTGCCCGAATTGGTTTCAAAGACCGTCGTAGGGGCTATGGCAGGAACTTTATGGAGTTTCTAGTCGAATGCGCGTCAACTCTTGGCTACAGTAAAATCGGGATGGAGTGCACCAACGAAAACTCAGAGGCATTTGGAAGAAGGCTTGGCCTTCAGGGGCATGGTCCCCACAATCATCTATTGGGTACAGTATTCAATGTAGCGTGCACACTTGACCGAAAGCAAAAAACAAAAGAATTTACAAATATGTCACTATAGCCGACCCCGACTTCAGTTATAATATAGTGCTATTTATGTATCTGCGATCCCGAAAGTGCGCCAGTATAATGCAAGCCCATGTTAATCGGGGCTAACTCGTTTTTTTGAATCGTATTACCTCTTCTCCGAGCCAATCATTTAGTTGCAACATTCGCGTCTGAAGCGGTTCCAGCTCGTTACTGACATAAATAAGCGCCGCATCTCTGATTGACCCAAACCCGCCCGCATTCTGCGGAACAATCCCCATCAACTGCGGTGGAATTCGCAGGCGGGCCAACACGTCATCTCGCGTCTGATTCTTGATCGAATTGAATTCATCCTTAGCCGCCACCTCACTGAAGGGGATCAGCTGAATTCCGTCCTTCTTGCCGGTCGACGGATAGACGAACAAATTCCGGAAATTGCCTGGCCCCTTCGATTCCTTCAATGCCTTGCGCAACGCATCAATATCCGCCTCGGTCTGCGCCACGTCCGTCATGTACAAGATGAACCCGGCATGACTGCCGTTCTCGTAATACTTGCGCCGAAACAACGTCGCCGACTCGTTCAGCAGCGCCGACTGCAAAAGCACTGATCCACTCCGGCAGTCCATAAATCTCCTGGTGCAAATCCGCCTCACGCAGATGAAAAATGCTGTCCGGGCCAAAGGCATGTTCGTCCTTCCACCCACGCACCTGGTAGAATTGCCCTTCCGGTCCGGCGCGCATGTACTTGGCCAACGGCGTTTCCAATTTGCGCACCCCGCCCAACCGCGAGCGGCGCCCCTCAAGGTAGCCATTGCCCAGACACAGAAAGTCCAAAGCAAACTGCTCAAACGAAGCCCGCGACAGCAGCGGATGCGGGATAAACGTCTTGCTCAACAGATTGCGTTTGAACATCAGCCCCGAATTCAGATGCCCGCTCGCCCCCGCCGAGCGGGCCAGCCCGTCCAGCGACAACGGCGGCTCATACCATCGCCCGTTGAACCAGCACCCCAAGTAATCGAAAACCTCCCATCCACCCAGAACCGGCGTCGGTTCGCCGAAGGAAAACACCTGAGTCCCGGCGCCGGTGACGGGTATGGTCGCGGGCAACGTCTGGTTGGTGAGTTGTTCGGTCATCAGTAAATCTCCATACGCCCGGTATTGGCCGCGGTCTACCCCTCAAGCGGTTCGTTGTGCAATGCGTGAAAGAGCGCCCACGCCAAATCGGCGTGACCGGTGTTGTCGTTGCGCCCTGCGGTGTAGGTGTACTGGCGTCCGCCGGCGGTGATCGTCTTGCGAATCGCCATCAGCGACTGAGCCATGTCGGTCCAGCCGGCATCTACCCTTGTGGATCATGTCGTGGGCCTTGAGGACCCGGCGGGGTTTCGCTGCCACTACCCAGTTGGATCTGCTGCGCGCCATTGAGGCAGGTGAATTTCACGACGACATGCTGACTGAAGGCTGACTAAGCCCTGACGGTTGCACGATCCCTACCTGAACAAAAAATACATATAGCATGACCCGGTATACGTTCAATTGATGCTCTAGTTCATTAGATTGTGGAAGAAACAGGAATTGCATGCTTAGCTGAGTAATAAGTCTTGGATTTTCAACCCAATGACAAACTCCCCTACACCCTACCCTAACCTTCCATAAATAGTAGAAAGGAGTCTAAACATGCACTACATCATCTGCATGATAATTAAAGATAGCGGCGATAATGATATACATGAATCCTCTGGCTCTCTATTTTACAAACTTGCAAAAGGTGGCAAAAACGCCAAAGTCTACAGATTTCATGGGGCCGTAACCCCCCAAGCGCTTTCGGCCCCAGCGTTATTACTGAGCACAAACAAACCAGACATCCAAAACATTGCCCCAAATATTGGTGTAAGTTCTTCATCCCCCCCTATCGGAGTAAACGTAGAGGCGCCCGATGATGACAGTGAGATATGCCTTTATATAAATGCTCATGGAAACAGAAGCACTGGAATTGGAGGTTACTCTCCAGGAGATGTGGCGGCTTGGGTGATAAAATGCCTTGGGCTTTCGAAAAAAAAATTCAAGAAAATTGTATTTCTAGCATGTCATTTAGCGGTTGAAGATCAATATGAGATCAGCATCAACAATGTTCTTGATGCCCTCTCTGAGATAAATGTTCAAAAAATTGTTATGTACAGCGGTGCAATGACGATTTTGAGTCCAAGAAATTTTAAGCTTTTCGACCCATATGGGTCAAAAGGCAAAAAAACAGATATCGAGTGGAACAACCATAAAAAATTAAAAGATTCAGAAGCCACAAAAGCTAATACTCATTCAAAATGGTATCAAAATTTGCAAACAAAGTTTCGTGCAGACATAAAAGACAACACCAACGGAGGCGAACAAGAAATCACTACATTCATCAATACACGATTCGCAGATAACGACACCGGAATTTGGTGGGACGAAGGAGCTGATATCCGAACCACAGGAATAGATGCAAGCGAACTGAAGGAAAGCAAATACGCAAAAAATTTCATAGCAGGTGACATAGACCTTATTAAAAATATACACACCAAGGCTCTTGATCATTTGGGAAGAAGATTCATGAGCGTTGGAAGTGGCAATACCAAACAGCAAGGATACTCTCCCAAACATGGTAGCGAAAACCCCCTTGTTGGCCTTCCGAAATTCGGGCAAAAACCGCAGATCGTAATGGGCCAAAGGGCTGAAAACCCGATTGTTTTACAAGCAGAGGGCCCCGCCAAAAATGGATATATCTACCTTGATTACAACAACGCCAAAGTTGTTTGGGAGAAGGTGCGTCGTCCCACCAAAGACGATAAAATTGATGAAGCCGACTCCCTGTAGCAGTTTCCCATACAAACCTCTGCTCTAGCCCATCCGGGGGGCGCGCGGCAGTCTGTGCACTGTCATCTCATTTACTGCGTAGGCAAAACCATGGCCGATTATCTCCACGGCATGCGGGTCAAGGAAGGCGCCGCCGAAGCGCAAACCAACAGAGCCCTGATCGACACCACCACGGCAGACAGCATCACGCATGAAACCTGCGAAATATCGCTGAACGGGATAACAACACCGTGCGGCAATACAAATTGCACTTCGTCTGACTGAACAAAAAGCGGTTTGCCACATGTCAGTGACTTCGTCGTGCGGGTCCGATTTTTCAAGGCTCACTTGAATGCAGCCGGGATTCGGTATCGCGGGGCAGGACAGTGTCGGCATACCTACAGCAGTCAGTTGTTGACCACGGGATTGGTGTCGATTGACTGGATTGCGGAGCAAAGGGCGTAGAAAAATGAAGACCTTTCTCATCGGAGATCGGTTGGGGCCTTTATAAAATGCGCCTGACCGAAAAAGTCTATTGACGTTCCGTCCTCGATTCTTGCCTATGCGAATGAGCAAACGCTGACCAAAACATCAGCCCATATTCCTTCCATATCGCCTTTTTCCAGACGCCAGAAACCACAAACCCCCGACTTTCTCTAGGAAAATCAGGGGTTTGTGTTTACTGAATGTGGCGGTGAAGGAGAGATTCGAACTCTCGATACAGTTTCCTGTATACACACTTTCCAGGCGTGCTCCTTAAGCCACTCGGACACTTCACCGTATCTCTTCAAACAAGTTCTGTCTGTCGAGGCGCGCTAATGTAGTCGAAAGCTTTTCTTATGGCAAACATTTTTTTGAGAATTTTCATGCGGTTAACGCGGTTCGGTCTTTCGAGTGGCGGCAGACCATGGCAAACCCGCCAATCTCTGGCTTCGCGCCCTCTTCTATATAGAAGGGAATGCATGGCCGGTGCGGCGGGCTACGCTGGGCGGACCGGAAAAGGGTGACTGGCGGGTCAGTCACGGCGCTTTACCTGGCCTGCGGCGGTGGGTAACGTCTGCTTCAACTTTCATACAAGGAATAGCGTCATGAGTGAGTTGATTTCCTACCACCTCGAAGACGGTATCGCGACCCTGACGTTGAGCAATGGCAAGGTGAATGCCATTTCCCCGGACGTGATTGCTGCGTTCAATGCGGCGCTGGATCAGGCGGTAACTGATCGTGCGGTAGTGATCATTACCGGTCAGCCGGGCATTTTGTCGGGCGGTTACGATTTGAAGGTGATGACGGCCGGTCCTAAAGAAGCGGTGGCGCTGGTGACGGCGGGTTCGACCCTGGCCCGTCGTCTGTTGTCGCACCCGTTCCCGGTGATCGTCGCGTGCCCTGGGCACGCGGTGGCCAAGGGTGCGTTTCTGTTGTTGTCGGCGGATTACCGCATCGGTGTCGATGGCCCGTTCAGCATCGGTTTGAACGAAGTGCAGATCGGCATGACCATGCACCACGCCGGTATCGAGCTGGCGCGTGATCGCCTGAGCAATTCGGCGCTACATCGCTCGGTGATCAATGGCGAGATGTTCAACCCGCAGAGCGCCGTGGCTGCCGGCTTCCTGGATCTGGTGGTGTCGGCTGAAGAGTTGCAAGGTGCTGCGTTGGCGGCGGCGCGTCAGTTGAAGAAGATCAACATGACCGCCCACAAGAACACCAAGCTGAAAGTGCGCAAGGCGCTGCTGGAGACGCTGGACAACGCGATCATCCAGGATCAGGAACACATGGGCTGAGCCCGAAAACAGCTACAACGAAAAGCCCGACCGTCGTGTTGGGCTTTTTCTTACGCGCCGTGTTTAAAAGTCTGTAACCGCTCTAGGCCGGGTCTGACCCGCAGACCTGAAACATGCGCTTAAACATCGCCTATCTCCCCGCTCTATAGCGGCAATTGCCGAAAACAGTGCACATCCGTACACTGCGCCACCTTTTGTCCCGGTGGGGCCTGTAAATGCTGTTTGTGTTTCGTATGTTATTGATGGGCCTGCACTTTGTTCTGGCTGGAGTGCTGGGGGTCATTCTCGGGCTGTGCCGCCCGTTCAACCCGGACAACAGTCGTTTGTGCGCGCGGCTGTATGCGTGGCCGGCGATGTGTATCTTGCGTTTGCGCGTGAAAGCCGACGTTCGGGGGTTGAGGGATAAACCCGAGAGCTGTGTGATCGTCGCCAACCATCAGTCCAACTACGATCTCTTTGTGTTCGGCAATGTGGTGCCCTACCGCACCGTTTGCATCGGTAAAAAGAGCCTGAAATGGGTGCCACTGTTCGGACAGCTGTTTTGGCTGGCTGGCAATGTGCTGATCGACCGGGGCAACGCGCTCAAGGCGCGCAAGTCGATGCTGACGACTACTCATACCCTGCAACACAAGGACACGTCGATCTGGGTCTTCCCCGAAGGCACGCGCAACATGGGCGAGGAGTTGCTGCCCTTCAAGAAAGGCGCGTTCCAGATGGCGATTGCCGCCGGTGTACCGATTGTCCCGGTGTGCGTCAGCAGTTACGTCAAGCACATGCGCTTGAATCGCTGGCGCAGCGGGAAGATCCTGATTCGCTCATTGCCGGCCATTCCTACAGCCGGACTGACCATGGACGACATGCCGATGCTGATAGCCCAATGCCGTGAACAGATGCGCGAATGCATCGCCACGATGGATCGGCAACTGCAAGCCGCCTGAAAAAAACCCGCCCAGTGCGGGTTTTCTTTTGCCGGCAAACTCTGCACAGTTTGCTGACTCTCAAGCAGCAGACAAGGCTAAGCTGAGCACTGCCTGGCACTGCCATCTTTTCATCTAAAACGCTCATAAGAAGTGAACCAACATCATGGGTAGAGTTGTTGCTGCTGCGGTTTACAGCGCCGGTAAGAAAGTCACCAATATCACCCTCGACGAAGGCGCCGCCTGGGCGGCCAAGCCGGGTCACTTTGTCTGGATCGGCCTCGAAGAGCCGAACGCCCAGGAGCTGAGCAACCTGCAACGCCAGTTCAACCTGCACGAACTGGCCATCGAAGACGCCCTGGAAAAACACAGTCGCCCCAAACTTGAAACCTTCGGCGATGCGCTGTTTATCGTCACCTATTCGCCGATCCGCCATGAGGGCAAGCTGGAGTTCATCGAGACTCACATTTTTGCCGGCAAGGGCTACATCATTACCGCGCGCAACGGCCATTCGGCGTCCTACGCCCATGTCCGCCAGCGCTGTGAGGCGCGTCCGCTGTTGCTAGAGCATGGGGAAGATTTCGTACTCTATGCCCTCCTCGACTTTGTGATCGAAAACTACCAGCCCGTGGGCGAGGCGATTCATGCCGAGATCGATGACCTGGAGCGCAACGTGCTGTGCAGTGCGTTGAATGAGCGCGATATCCAGAAACTCCACGGTCTGCGCCGGGACGTTTTGCGCTTGCGCCGTTATGCCGGGCCGATGGTGGAAATCGGTGAAGAACTGCAGAAGCTGAGCTTCCCGTTCATCGACAAGAACATGCGCCCGTACTTTCGCGATGTGCAGATTCATGTCACACGGCAGATGGAAGACCTGACCACTCTGGCGGATATCGCGAGCCAGACGATCGAGGTGGGGGTGTTGCTGGAGGCGTCACGCCAGAGCGTGGTGCAGCGCAAGTTTGCAGCGTGGGCGGCGATTCTGGCATTCCCGACGGCGGTGGCCGGGATCTACGGGATGAACTTTCAGAACATGCCGGAGCTGAGTTGGCACTACGGGTATTTTGCGGTGTTGGGTTTTATCAGTGTGGGTTGTGTGAGTTTGTGGGCGAGTTTCAAAAGGTCGGGGTGGCTGTAGTCAAGACCGAGGCGCCTGAAAAAATCGCGAGCAAGCTCGCTCCCACAATGATCTCCAGCGTGTCACCTATTGCGTGAACGCCGACGATCCAATGTGGAAGCGAGCTTGCTCGCGATGCCTTTAGTTCAAGCCGCCTCAGGCTTATGCGCCACAAACCGCATCATCCACTCGGCCACCGTAGCGCCATGGTGCTGATGCTCCAGGCTCGCAACGCCCTTCTGATACACCTGCTCACCCAACGCCTGCTGGCGAATCTCCAGCAACGCCCGGGAATAGTCGTGAATGAATTCCGGGTGCCCCTGGAAGCACAGCACCTGATCGTTGATGTGATACGCAGCGAACGGGCAGAAATCACTCGAGGCAATGACCGTGGCATTTTCCGGCAGCGCCGTGACCTGGTCCTGGTGGCTGATCAACAACGTCAGCTCCTCGCGCACCGGGCTCATCCATGGTGCCTTGGCGGCCAACTTGTAGTTGTGAGTGCCCACGCCCCAACCCTGCGTCGCCCGCTCGCTCTTGCCGCCCAGCAGCAGTGCCAGCAGTTGATGGCCGAAGCACACGCCCAACAGTTTGTCACCGCGCTCGTAACGGTTCAGCAGATAGGCCCGCAGGGTTTCAATCCAAGGGTCGGTACCGAAGGAGTCGGCTTTGCTGCCGGTGATCAGGTAGGCGTCGAAGTTCAGCTCGTCACTGGGGTAGTCGCCCTGCATCACGTTGTAGACGCTGAACTCGGCGGCGATGGGCTGCTGCGAGAACAGGCGCTGGAACATCTGTCCGTAACCCTGATATTGATCGACCAGTTCCGGACGCAGGATGTCGGTTTCCAGAATGCAGATGCGTAACGACATAAAAAATACCTGACACGTGATGGGAATAATGAACACCCCAGAGCCTGCCTTGAAACACTGTGACAAGGCAAGCCCGAAAGGCATCATCTCGCGCTTAGAACGCCTCCCCTTTGGCGGCTTTGTCCAGCAGCAAAGCCGGTGGCGTAAAGCGCTCGCCATATTGCTCGACCAGGTATTGGGCCCGGGCGACGAAGTCTTTCACGCCGTACTGATTGATGAATTGCAGCGCGCCACCGGTCCAGGCGGCGAAGCCGATGCCGAAAATCGAGCCGACGTTGGCGTCCGCCGTCGAAGTCAGCACGCCCTCCTCCACGCAACGCACGGTTTCGATGGCTTGTACAAACAGCAAGCGGTCGCGCACGTCCTTGGGCGAAATCTGCCCGTCAGCTTTCTCGAAGCGGGTTTTCAATTCGGGCCACAGGTGCTTCTGACCACCCGCCGGATACTCATAGAAGCCGCCGCCCGCGGCTTTGCCCGGACGCTTGTACTCGTTGAGCAACAGGTCGATCACGGCAAAGGCCGGGTGTTCAATCAGCGATTTCCCTTCGGCTTGCAGGTCTTTGGCCGCTTGCTGGCGGATATGGCTCATGAGGCTGAGGGACACTTCGTCGGAAATCGCCAGCGGCCCGACCGGCATCCCGGCCTTGCGCGCTTCAGTCTCGATCATCGGCGCGCTAACGCCTTCGCCGAGCATGGCAATGCCTTCATTGGTGAAGGTGCCGAATACCCGCGAGGTGAAGAAGCCGCGACTGTCGTTGACCACAATCGGGGTTTTCTTGATTTGCAGGACGAAATCGAAACCACGAGCCAACGTTTCGTCGCTGGTGCAGGCGCCTTTGATGATTTCCACCAAGGGCATTTTTTCAACGGGGCTGAAAAAATGCAGACCGATGAACTTGCTCTGATCCGGCACCGCATTGGCCAGGCCGCTGATCGGCAAGGTCGAGGTGTTGGAGGCGATTACCGCATCCGCGCCGACGACCGCCTGCGCAGCCGCTGACACTTTGGCTTTCAGCTCACGGTCTTCAAACACCGCTTCGATGATCAGGTCGCAACCGGCCAGGTCGGCATCGCTTTCGCTGGTGTGGATACGCGCCAACACCGCGTCGCGTTGCTGCGCGTTCAGCTGACCACGAGTGACTTTCTTGTCCAGCAGCGATGCCGAGTGCGCCTTGCCCTTCTCGGCGGCGGCCAGATTAACGTCCTTGAGCACCACATCGATGCCGGCGCTGGCGCTGACAAACGCAATGCCGGCGCCCATCATGCCCGCGCCCAGCACGCCGACTTTGCGTGTGACATAGGGTGCAAAACCCTGAGGCCGCGAGCCGCCGGCGTTGATTTCGTTGAGTTGAAACCAGAACGTACCGATCAGGTTTTTCGAGATCTGGCCGGTGGTCAGCTCGGTGAAGTAGCGGGTTTCAATCAGGTGTGCAGTGTCGAAATCCACCTGGGCGCCTTCAACCGCCGCGCAAAGAATTTTCTCCGGTGCGGGCATGCAGCCCTGGGTTTTGCTGCGCAGGATCGACGGTGCAATAGCCAGCATCTGCGCGACTTTCGGATTCGACGGCGTGCCGCCCGGGATCTGATAGCCCTTCACATCCCAGCGCTGCACCGCGTTCGGGTTGGCGATAATCCACGCCCGCGCCTTGGTCAGCAGCTCATCACGATCCGCCGCCAGCTCATCGATCAAGCCAGCCTGCAACGCCTGTTGCGGCCGCACTTTCTTGCCTTCGAGCAAATACGGCAGGGCTTTTTCCAACCCGAGCATGCGCACCATGCGCACCACCCCGCCGCCGCCCGGCAGCAGGCCGAGGGTCACTTCCGGCAAGCCGAGCTGCACCGACGAATCGTCCAGCGCCACACGGTGATGACAGGCCAGGCAGATTTCCCAACCGCCGCCCAACGCCGCGCCATTGATCGCCGCGACCACTGGTTTGCCCAGGGTTTCCAGGGCGCGCAGTTGCCCTTTGAGCGTCAGTACCATGTCGTAGAAGGCTTTGGCTTCGGGCTTGCCGACCTTGATCAGCTCGTTGAGATCGCCACCGGCAAAGAAGGTTTTCTTGGCCGAGGTAATGATCACGCCAGCAATCGACTCCTTGTCGGCCTGCAAACGAGCCACACACGTGGCCATGGCCTCGCGATACACCGCATTCATGGTGTTGGCGCTCTGGCCCGGCATGTCGATGGTCAGGACGACGATCCGGTCCTGCCCTTTTTCGTAACGAATGGCTTCGGTCATGTCACATTTCCTTGAAGTCGGGGCTCAGAGGCGTTCGATGATGGTGGCAATGCCCATGCCGCCGCCGACACACAATGTTGCCAGGCCATAGCGCAAGCGCCGGGTTTCCAGTTCATCGAGCAGCGTGCCGAGGATCG
This sequence comes from Pseudomonas fungipugnans, assembly GCF_029955235.1. Classification (NCBI taxonomy): domain Bacteria; kingdom Pseudomonadati; phylum Pseudomonadota; class Gammaproteobacteria; order Pseudomonadales; family Pseudomonadaceae; genus Pseudomonas; species Pseudomonas fungipugnans. Next base: position 2,250,575 of record NZ_JARBWL010000002.1, on the reverse strand, counting down.
CGCACCCTGTGGCGCCCAGCGGGTGGCCCATGGCGATGGAGCCGCCGTTGACGTTGACCTTGTCCGGGTCGATGGCCATGTCCTTGATGAATTTCAGCACCACCGAGGCAAACGCTTCGTTGACCTCGAACAGGTCGATGTCTTCAACCCGCAACCCGGCCTTGGCCAATGCCTTGCGCGTGGCCGGCCCCGGACCGGTGAGCATGATGGTCGGGTCGGTGCTGGTGACCGCCGTGGCGACGATCCGTGCCCGTGGCTGCAACCCCAGCGCCCGGCCACAGGCTTCGGAACCGATCAGCATCAGCGCCGCACCATCGACAATCCCGGAACTGTTGCCGGGTGTATGAACGTGGTTGATCCGTTCCACATGGCTGTAGACCCGCAACGCCGTGGCGTCAAAACCCATCTGCCCCATCATCTCGAAGCTGGGTTTGAGCTTGCCCAGGCCTTCCAGGGTGGATTCGGCGCGGATGAATTCATCGTGATCGAGCAGGATGATGCCGTTCTGGTCCTGCACCGGCACCAACGACTTGTTGAACGAACCGTCGGCTCGCGCCCGTGCGGCCTTCTGCTGCGAGTGCAGCGCGTAGGCATCGACGTCCTGACGGCTAAAGCCTTCAATCGTGGCAATCAGATCGGCGCCCACGCCCTGCGGGGTGAAATGGCTGTGCAGATTGGTTTCCGGGTCCAGCGCCCAGGCGCCACCGTCGCTGCCCATTGGCACGCGGGACATGGACTCGACACCGCCAACTACTACCAGGTCTTCGAAGCCGGAACGGATTTTCATCGCACCCAGGTTCACCGCTTCCAGTCCCGAGGCGCAAAAGCGGTTGATTTGCACGCCCGCCACACTGACATCCCAGTCCGCGACCTGAGTGGCGGACTTGGCAATGTCCGAGCCCTGATCGCCAATCGGCGTGACGCAACCGAGCACCACGTCATCGACCTGGCTGGTGTCCAGCGACGTACGCTGCTGCAACGCCCTGAGCAGGCCGGCCACCAGATTCACCGGTTTGACGCTGTGCAGCGCGCCATCGGCCTTGCCTTTGCCGCGGGGCGTGCGTAGCGCGTCGAAAATCAAAGCTTGGGTCATGACGTCCTCGAACCTGTGCGATGCGTGATTGCAGAGTCATACCTTAAGCCGAGCGGCGACGGATTCAATGACCACAGTGCTCACAGACGTTGACGGTCACGCTCAGACGGACGGTCGTCAACGCTCAGATTAACCGTTTCAGGTCAGCAAGCTGTCTAGCAAACGGGCGCCAAAGCAGCTGGCAATAAGCCTCATGCCTTTTTAATCACGATTAATGACATATACATACGAAATGGATCTAAGCCAAGCCCGCCGCGGGCCCTAATGTGAAGCTGTACGAAGTTGTCGTCGGGTTTTGCCGGGGCACTCGGACTACAGGAAGTTATGCGCTTGCCGTCATGGAGAAATGCAGGCAGGCATCAGGAAATAACAAAAAAGGCGGTCAGCCATGTTCAAACATTCGAAAGTACGTCAAGCAGGTCTCATTCTTTTCGCCACCACGCTGTTGTTGATTTTGCCGAACCTGACCAAGGTGATCGGCTGATTCAAGCGCCACGAATTTACATCGTCTTTAAAAAAACAGGACGGGCTTGCTACCCGGCCTGACGTGGGTGTGCCAACCTTTGGTACTTCCACGACATGGACGGCGATCATTTGAAAACGCTCATTGTGCTTGGGGCCCTGCTGTTCGGCATGCCCCTCCATGCCGCACAGCTCAACCTGGAGCTGGGCGCGAACAGCCGCACCTGGCAGACCGAGGAGCTGCTCAAGCATCCTCTGGTACAGACCATCACCATCACTGACGACGTTTCCTACAAACGGGACATGAGCTATCGCGCCGTGCCATTGGCGGCGTTGCTGACGGGCATCAAGCCTGATGATCACCTGCAGGCCGTGGCACTGGACGGTTTTGCGGCGGAGTTGTCGGCCGCGCCGTTGCTTGATGCCAAGGGCGCTCGCGCCTGGCTGGCGATTGAGGACCCGGCCAACCCATGGCCGCCACTGTCGCAGGGCAAGCCCAGTGCCGGGCCGTTCTACCTGGTGTGGACCGATCCGCAGGCCGGCCATATCAGCCCTGAACAATGGCCATTCGAAGTTGCCAGCATCAAGCGTCTGGCGCCGGTGGCGGAACGCTTTCCTGCGCTGCTGCCGGACCCGGCCCTGAAGGGGGACGATCCGATCAACAAAGGCTTCGCGTTATTTCAGAAAAACTGCCTGGCGTGCCATCGACTCAATGGCGCGGGCGATGCGCAGTTCGGGCCGGATTTGAATATCCCGTATAACCCGACCGAATACTTTGGGGCCGATTTCCTCAGGCGCTACATTCGCGACCCGCAGAGTTTGCGCCAGTGGCCGCAGGCCAAGATGCCGGGGTTTTCAGCGGTGGTCTTGCCGGATGGGGATCTGGAGATGCTGGTGGGGTATTTGAAGCATATGGCAGGGCGCAAAGTTAAGCCCTGACCACAATGCCCCTGCTCGCGATGGCGTCTTTTCAATCAGTACAGCTTTTACTGACATACCGCTTTCGCGAGCAAGCCCGCTTCCGCATTGGTTCGGTGTCGAACCCACACCCTGTGTTCAATGAAGACCCCATGTGGGAGCGAGCCTGCTCGCGAAGCGGTGTCCCGGATTACTGCTGTTGCACCGAGATCACCGGAGCAGGCATCGGTGACACGAACACCTTTGCATGCATCTGCTCACTGCCACCGCCCCGGCGCATGCCGCGTACCGGGCAGGCGTCCAGATAATCCAGGCCCACTGCCAGCTTCAGGTGGCGCTCGGGTCGGGCCAGTTCGTTGGTGACATCGAAGCTGTACCAGGCGTCATCCAGCCAGGCTTCCGCCCAGGCATGACTGGCCAGATGCTCGCTGTTCTCGCTATACAAATACCCCGACACATACCGCGCCGGAATCCCCAGGCTGCGAGCGCAGGCGAGAAACGCATGGGCGTGGTCCTGGCATACACCGGAACGTCCGGCAAAAGCCTGGGCGGCGCTGGTGTCCACTTCGGTGGAGCCCGGCGTGTAGGTCATGTGCGAGTTCAAGCCGTGCATCAAATCAATCAGCGCCGTGCGATCCCGGCGCTTTTTGCATTCCTTTTCCGCGAACGCGCGCAAGGCTTCGTCCGGTTCGGTCAGGCGCGTAAAGCGCAGGAACGGCAGCGCCGACTGGCTTTCATGTTCGGCCTCGGACAACTCGTCGATATCGACCTGGCCACGGGCGCCGATGATGATCGCTTCATGGGGTTCGTCCATGGTCAGCACATGCAGGATGTTGCCGAACGGATCGAGTTGCGCACGCACCGGGCGCGGTAGGTCGAGCTGCCAACTGAGCACATGCTGGCGCTCGCTGTCGTGGGGGGTCAGCCGCAGATACTGGATGCTCGCCCGCACCTGATCTTCGTAGTGATAGGTGGTTTCGTGGCTAATGGAAAGTCTCATGCAGCCTCCAGGTAGGAACTGTGAATGGCGTTGCCCAGCTGGCGCACCAGCGGGATGAACTCGGTCAGCCAGGCGTGCAGGCCTTCGTCGAGAATTTCGTTGATACCGGTGTAGCGCAGGCGTGCGTCCATTTCCGCCGCCAGACGCTGCGCCGGACGGCCATTGGCCCCCGGCAGGCTGGCGAGAATCTGGTCGATTTCTTCGGTGCAAGCCCGCAATGAACGCGGGACGTCGGCGCGCAACAACAGCAATTCGGCGACATGCCGGGCACCGGGCGCATCGCGGTAAATCTCGGTGTAGGCCTCGAACGAAGACAAGGCGCGCAGCAGTGCACTCCACTGGTAATACGCGTGCGCCGTGCCGTCGCTGACCGCTTCGGCCTGATCGCCGGCCATTTCGTAGCGGGCATCGAGCAGGCGCAAGGTGTTGTCCGCCCTTTCGATAAAGGTGCCCAGACGAATGAAGCGGAACGCATCGTTACGCATGATGGTGCCGTAGGACGCGCCGCGAAACAGGTGCGAACGCTCCTTGATCCACTCGCAGAAACGGCTCATGCCGTAGCGACTCAGGCCCTGTTCGGCAATGCCGCGAATTTCCAGCCAGGTGGCGTTGATGTTTTCCCACATGTCGGCGGTGATTCGCCCACGAACTGCATGGGCACTGGCCCGCGCCGAACCCAGGCAGCTGTAGATGCTCGCCGGGTTGGCCGCATCCAGGGCGAAGAAATGCAGCAGCCGTTCGGCATGCAACTCGCCGTGGCGCTCCAGATAATCATCCAGCGTGCCGGTAATCAGCAACGGCATGGCCAGTTCGTGCAGACCGTCACCGCGACCGTCTTGCGGCATCAGCGACAGCGAATAACTGACGTCGAGCATCCGTGCGAGGTTTTCCGCCCGCTCCAGGTAACGCGACATCCAATACAAATCCGAGGCAGTTCTACTTAGCATGGCAGGCTTCCTTCAATCCTCGACCACCCAGGTGTCCTTGGTTCCGCCGCCCTGGGATGAGTTCACCACCAGAGAGCCTTCGCGCAGGGCCACACGGGTCAAACCGCCGGGCACAACCCGGGTTTCGCGGCCAGACAATACAAACGGACGCAGGTCGATGTGGCGTGGCGCAATACCGTTCTCGACAAAGGTCGGACAGGTCGACAGCGACAGCGTCGGTTGCGCGATATACGCGTGGGGCTTGGCTTTGATTCGTGCGCGGAACGACTCGATTTCCGCTACGGTCGCCGCCGGCCCCACCAGCATTCCGTAACCGCCTGAGCCCTGGGTTTCCTTGACCACCAGCTCTGGAAGGTGGGCCAGCACGTGGGACAGTTCAGAGGGATTACGACACTGCCACGTCGGCACATTCTTCAGGATCGGTTCTTCATCCAGGTAAAAACGGATCATGTCCGTCACGAACGGGTACACCGACTTGTCGTCCGCAACGCCGGTGCCAATGGCATTGGCCAGCACCACGTTGCCGGAGCGATAGGACGACAACAGCCCGGGCACGCCCAGCATCGAGTCCGGGTTGAAGGCCAGCGGATCAAGGAACGCATCGTCCAGGCGACGGTAGATCACATCAACGGCTTTCGGCCCGTCTGTGGTGCGCATGAACACCTTGTCGTCGCGCACGAACAAGTCCGCGCCTTCCACCAGTTCCACGCCCATTTCACGCGCCAGAAACGCATGCTCGAAAAACGCGCTGTTGAAGCGACCCGGCGTCAGTACTACCACGCTCGGGTTGTCGATCGGGCTGGAGCTTTTCAGGGTGTCGAGCAACAGGTTCGGGTAATGGTCGATAGGGGCTATGCGCTGCGCGGCGAACAACTCGGGGAACAGGCGCATCATCATCTTGCGGTCTTCGAGCATGTAGCTCACGCCGCTGGGGGTACGCAGGTTGTCTTCAAGCACGTAGTACGTGCCGTCGCCATCGCGCACCAGATCGACGCCGGAAATGTGCGAATAGATATCGCGGTGCAGATCCAGCCCTTGCATCGCCAACTGGTATTGCTCGTTGGCCAGCACCTGCTCGGCCGGAATGATGCCGGCCTTGATGATGCGCTGCTCGTGATAAAGGTCGGCGAGGAACATGTTTAACGCCTTGACCCGCTGGATGCAGCCACGTTCGACGATCCGCCATTCGCTGGCGGGGATGCTGCGGGGAATGGTGTCGAAAGGAATCAGGCGCTCTGTCCCCTGCTCATCACCATAAAGTGTGAAGGTAATCCCGGCACGATGGAACAGCAGATCGGCCTCGCGTCGCCGTTGTGCCAAAAGCTCGTCAGGCGTTTCGGCCAGCCAACGGGCAAACTCCCGATAATGCGGGCGGACATGGCCACCGGCATCGTACATCTCATCAAAATAGGTGCGGATCATGCCGTACTCCTTGTCACCCGGACATCTAGGCTTCGCAAGGCCCGTGCCATCGGCATAAACGCTTTTATATCAATCAGTTGGATAATTGCCCGCGTTCCTTCGCACCAATCCTGTGCAGCAAATGCCCCAGCCTGATCGCCCCCGCTTCATTGCGACGCATGGTGGCGCCTATCACCAGCATAGTCAGAGTTGATTTCACTGCCCGGGCGGCGATGCGGATAATCGGCGCATCTGCTGAAAAACCTCTCGAACTTCCCTTTGGCCGCCTGCTCAGGCGGTTTTTTTTGGGTTTTTGAAACGTTATGGATCAAAAGACCTTTCTAAAACCCACCAACAAAAACGGCCAACCCATGGGTCAGCCGTTGCCGAGTGTTACAGAAGCGTTAGGCGAGTAACCCGCGTACCTCCTGCTTGACGCCCCATCCTTCAATGATGCCGCCCAGAGGCTCGACCACCGCCTCGAAACCCTGCTCGAAATCGCCAATGTCATCGTAGGTCGCGTACATGACCTTGCTCAGTTCGAGCGCCCATGCGCCGTCGTCGCGCACACTGATTTGCGCATTCAATGATTCACCACGGTAACGGTAATGACCTGCCGCCCTGCGGGCCCGCTCCTCGTCCGGGAAAATGGCGTAGAACTCGATGGGATGGAATCGGGAAAAATCGAAACCGCCCTCTTTCATGCGGCGCAGCACGCTGGTGCTGATGTCTTCTTGATAGGCTGTGCTCATGAAACGTCCCCCTCAAATTGATGGATAGACTTTCCGATCCCAGCGCCCGCAACCGAATGGTGAGAGCGACGCGGCAACAACGTTGCCGGTGGGAAGCAAGCATGTAGCTGACAAGACCAGACCTTAGCGAGTCATTCGCTGATCTCGTTTGCAGAGTAGCGCCAATAAAGCGCTGCTGCCAAGGCCTGGTTATAAATGTGACAGATGATGGATCAGATGGGAGTAATGCCGAGGATCTGGATGCTGTATTGGGTTTTCAGGTCTTTGACGCTCGCATCATCCGTTCGCCCTTCCAGATCATTCAGATCCAGTTCGGCAGCGACAGGAAGAAACCGGGCCTTGATGAGTTTGGCGGCGTGCTCGTGATCCGGGCACTCGTCGCACTCAAAGATTTCATTGACGGTTTCGCCATGATCATCCAGGAAAGTGATTTTCCACTTTTGCATCAGTGCCTCCTCGATCAAACCCGCAAATGGGCTTACATCTATCTGGACTTTTGCCCTGACTGATCGTTCAAACGGATTGCGGCGTACAGACATTCAGACATGGAAAAACACCTGTGGGAGCGAGCTTGCTCGCTCCCACAGGGTATTGAGTTTGAATCAGGGATTGTTAGTCGTTACTCGGCTTGTTGATTGCGTTCAGCACGTATTGCGGCATGGCGAACGCGCCGATGTGGATTTCCGAGTTGTAGTAACGGGTGACGATGCCGCTGCCGGCAAAACGCTGTTGCAGGGTTTCACGCGACAGTTTGCGATAGGCGGTGTTGGTTGCACCCCAGGCGAAGGTCATCGCGCCGCCGATGTAGGTCGGCACGGCAGCCTGATAGAAATGCCAGTCCGGGAACAGGCTGCGCAGGCGGCCAGCGGTGGTCTGCACTTCGCCCAGTTGCATGAATGGCGTGCCGTTCTGGGTCACCAGGATGCCGCCCTCGTTCAGGCAGCGGTGGCAGGCCTGGTAGAAGTTCTCGGAGAACAGCACTTCGCCCGGACCGATCGGATCGGTGGAATCGGAGATGATCACGTCGAATTTTTCGGTGGTGGTGGCGACGAAACGCATGCCGTCATCGATCACCAGGTTCAGGCGTGGATCGTCATATGCACCCTTGGAGTGGTTTGGCAGGAATTCTTTGCACATGTCGACCACGGTGCCGTCGATCTCGACCATGGTGATGTGCTCGACGCTGCCGTGCTTGGCCACTTCACGCAACATGCCACCGTCACCGCCGCCGATGATCAACACGCGCTTGGCACTGCCATGGGCGAGGATCGGCACGTGAGTGAGCATTTCGTGGTAGATGAATTCGTCGGCTTCGGTGGTCTGGATCACACCGTCCAGCGCCATCACCCGACCCATGCGCGGGTTTTCGAAAATCACCAGGTGCTGGTGTTCGGTGCGCACTTCGTGCAGCAGTTTTTCCATGCGAAAACGCTGGCCGTAGCCTTCGTAGAGGGTTTCCAGGTATTCGCTGGTCTTGGTGGTGCTCATGGGAAGTGCTCCGGTGAATGCGGCTGGCAACGGACGGTTACCCGCCCATGATAGTCAATCGCTCGGCTCGATTGGCCGGGATGGCGCGCATTCTACGTTGCGGAGCATGACAGGTCGAACGTCAGTTGCCGGCCCGCCACAATCCACCCTGTGGGAGCGAGCCTGCTGCGAAAGCGGTCTGTCAGCCACATTGGTGTCGAATGTGCCGGCGCCTTCGCGAGCAGGCTCGCTCCCACAGGGGTTTTGTGCTGTTTGTGAGGGATCAGATCCGCACATTGCCCCGTGGCCCGGCAATCGCCCAGATGATCAGGCCCAGCACTGGCAGGAGGATGATCAACAGCACCCAGAGGATTTTCATCCCGGTTTCGGCGCCACTTTTCAGCACGTTGATGATTGCCCAGATGTCCAGGGCAAGGATGATCAGGCCAATCAGGCCGTTGAACGTGGAACCCATGGTGTCGCTCCCAAGATAGTGGCATGCACTCTTAGGATAGTCGGCCCTGACAAGGGTTCCGTATTATTGCGTTAAACGTGGATCGCCACTTTCAGCGCTTCCAGGGACGGCGCCGCCGCGATGCCGACCTCGGCGCACAGCTCCAGCACGCGCGGTACGTCGTTGCCGTAGACCAGTACCACTTGCAGCTCATCGTCGAGCAATTGGCTGAAGTTCATCAGCACGTAGCCGCCGTTTTCCTTGTTCATGCTGCCCATCTGCACCTGGATGCGATTGAGCGCGGTCAGGGCTTCGGTCTTGGCCAGTTGCTTGGGCTTGATATTGAAATCAACGCCCGGGCCGAAGGAGGCGACGATCTGCGCGAACAGGTCCATATAGGTGTCGGCCTGGAACAACACGGTCTCCGGCAGACTGCCCACCACTACCCACTCGCCCAACGGGATCGGGAAAGTCTCGTCGTAGAGGATGTCCGGGTTGGCCGTCAGAAAAGCCTCGGGGTCGGCGTAAGCCTGAGCGGCCTCGTCGGCGACTTTCAGGATTTCGTCTTCGCCCATGCACCCGGAGCTGATTTTGCTGATGAGTTCGACGAGTGCGGCTTTCATGGGGCGGGTCCTGTAGCGAGGGAAATTTGAGGCCGCGTAGGATAGCGCATCTGTGGCGAGGGGGCTTGCCCCCGTTCGGCTGTGAAGCAGTCGTAAACCCGGCAAACGCTGTTTACCTGAAAGACCGCGATCGCTGATTGGGGCCGCTGGGCGACCCAACGGGGGCAAGCCCCCTCGCCACAGGGAATGGCATCGGATCAGCCGATGAGTTTCTGCAACTGCGCCGTGGTGTCCACCGCGCCCATGGTCTTGGCCGCGTCCAGCGCGGACACGCCGTTGGCGTCCTTGGCTTTCGGGTCGGCGCCTTTGCTGATCAGGTAGTCGATGATTTCAACGCGGTTGAACATCGCCGCCATCATCAGCGCGGTACGGCCATCGAAAGACGAGCCTTCAACTTCGGCGCCACCCTCGACGAGCGCCTTGACCACCGCCAGGTCGCCCTTGAACGCGGCGCCGGCAATCGGGCTCTGGCCGTTGTCGTTGCGGATTTCCGGGTCGGCTTTGTGTTCCAGCAACACTTTTACCGTGTCGATATGGCCATGGTAGGCGGCCAGCATCAGCAAGGTGTCGCCCTTGTGGTTGCGCAGATTTGGCGGCAAGCCTTTGGCCAACAGCGCCGCCATCATGGCCGCATCGCCCTCGCGCGCTTTGTTGAACACCTGTTCGGCAAATTCAGCAGCTTCTTCGGGGGTCATCTGGCGGCTTTGGTCTGACATGGGAACTCCATACTCGGTCAATCGGAAAGCCGACAGTTTCCCGACGGCTCCGGCGCCTGTCACTCCTTTTTTCTCATGGGCCGCCATAGCCAGATTCAATAGCGGTACTTACCCGCATGAATATCCGCCAACACCTGCTCGCAGACCCGCACGTACGTCTGGGTGCCTGGCAGCCAGGCGTAGACCGGATCATCCCCCGTCTTACCAGGGTCGAAGGCTTCGTCCTTGAGTCGGGTTTTCTGGTATTTGAAAGTCCCGGTGGTTTCCATCTTCACCTTCACCCGCAGGAACAACGGTACTGCGTACGCCGGCATCTGCTGACGGGCAAAGGCCAACAGTTCACTGAAATCCAGGGTCGCCAACGATTCGGCCGGAGTGATCGCAGCCATGCCGGCACGGCCGTTGGTGTTGCAAATCTCCACGCCATAAGCCACGGCCTCGGCGATATGCGGGTGTTGCAGCAGGATGTTCTCGACCTCGGTGGTGGAAACATTTTCGCCTTTCCAGCGATACGTATCCCCCAGCCGGTCAACGAACTGGGCATGGCCGAAGCCGATATTGCGCAGCAGATCGCCGGTATTGAAGTAACGGTCGCCCTTTTCAAACACGTCGTGCAGCACGACTTTTGCGGTTTTCTGCGGATCGGTGTAGCCGTCCAGCGGTGCCTTGTCGTCGATTTTGGCCAGCAACAACCCTTGCACGCGCTTGCCGACTTTAGTCATCCAGCCTTGGGCGTTGCGCGTCGGCGTGCCGGTGTCATGGTCGTAGGCCACCAACTCCCACTTCATCAGGGAAAAACCGATGGTGTTATCGAAGTTGAGGATGTTGCTGAAGCCGATGTTGCCGTCACTGGCGGCGTACAACTCGCAGATATGCACCACCCCAAAGCGCGTTTTGAACTCACCCCAGGCGCCGGGCCGCAGACCGTTGCCAATCATTTTTGTCACGCTGTGCATGCGGTCATCGGAACTGGCCGGTTGGTCGACCAGATAGCGGCACAATTCGCCAACGTACCCGAGGGTAGTGGCGCGGTACTTGCGCACGTCGCGCCAGAATTGACTGGCGCTGAACTTGCGCCGAATGGCGAACGCCGAAGCGCCGCGAATGGCCGAGCCCCAGCACACACAGAGCCCGGTGGCGTGGTACAGCGGCAAGGTGCAATAGACCACGTCATCGGGGCGCATATTCAGGGCGATCAGGCCGAAACTGGCGGAGCTGCGCATCCAGCGCCCGTGCTTGAACACCCCGGCCTTGGGCAACCCGGTGGTGCCCGAGGTGTAGATGTAAAAGCAGGTGTCGTCGAAAAACACCTGCTGGCTGCTGGCAGGGTTCTCGACGGGGCTGTCGAGGCTGGCCGTCATCAGGTTGATAAAGCCTTCGGGCGAAATGCCCGGCTGGCTGAAGGTGTGCTGATCGGCGATAAACCAGGTGCGCGAGGCGTCGATGGAGACTCGCTCGCGAACCGCCGAATACACCGCCAGCAGTTCTTCGCCGACAACGATCGCCGCGGGTGCCACCAGATTCAGGCTGTGGGCCAGAGTGTCGCGGGTTTGTGCGGTATTGAGCAGCGCACTGACGGCACCGGCCTTGGCCACAGCCAGTATGGTCACCAGCAGTTCGGGGCGGTTCTCGATGAACACTGCCACCACATCGCCCTTGCGAATGCCCTGGGCAGTCAAGTGATGAGCGATACGGTTGGCCCATTGGTTGGCCTGTGTGTAGGTCAGCGCCACCTCGTCCTGCAACAACGCCAGACCATCAGGATTGCGCAAGGTCGCCTGCTCGAACGTCCAGCCAAGGCCACACGGTTGGGTCGGGTCCTTGACGTTGGCGGCCTTCATGCCCTTGACCACACGGGGTATGGCTTTGGCGATGGTCGGCAGTTTGCGGAGCATCATGCCCCAGGTGATCGTGTCGCTCGGCGTGCGGCTCATGGTTGCTCCCGTCGACCCGGTCTGGCGGATCGGTTTTTTATTGTCGGGCGAACATGGGGTGCGAGCAGCGCCAAAGCGCTGCGTGAGCCGAAAATACGTCAGCGCTTGCAACGCTGTACACGCGGTTTTTGCAATGTTTTGTATCCGCTGCCGACACATCCGCAAACGCGAACGCCGGCCCATGCATTGGTTCCATCGAATCGCTGCCAATCTCGCAAAATGCAGGATGCACGATGGCCATTCATGCAGATTGCACGAAACCAAAAAACAGACATAAATTCAACTTACTGATTTATAACGGTTTTTTATAATCTCAGTGCTGGCACAATCGCTGCAACTACCTCCGCATGCTTGCCAACAAGTACTAACGGAGCTGATAGACATGAGCCTGATCCAAGAAAAATTTACTTCCCTGTTCTCCAACTTCGACGTGACCACCCAGGCTCGTCCTGACGGTGGCATCTTGCTGACCCTGCGCAGCAACGAAGGTAAAGTCTTCAAGCGCTCGATTTCTTATCAGCAATTGCATGCGGGTGATCAGCTGTCGTGGGTAATCAGCGCCATCCGCCGCGACCTGGCTGAACAAGCCAGCGAACTGCCACAGATTTCGATGCTGCAAAGCCAGCAGCGATTTGCGTTGCCGACTTATCATTCGGCGTAAGGTGTTCTGTATTTCAGATACACCACAAAACAACTGTGGGAGCGAGCTTGCTCGCGATAGCGGGGTCATATTCAACATCACTGTTGAGTGATCCGACGCCATCGCGAGCAAGCTCGCTCCCACAGGGGTATGTGTTTAAATCTGGTTTGGGTTAAAACGCCGCAGGATCAATCCCCGCAAAACTGTCCACCGTCACATGCCCTGCCAACTCCCCGCCTTCGCGAGCCAGCCCGCAAGTGGCCATCCCTGCAGCACGCGCCGCCTCAAGCTCTTCAACGATGTCCGACAGAAACAGAATCTGCCCAGCCTCAACGCCGATGCCTTGAGTAATGCGCTCATAAGACTGCGCTTCCCGCTTGGGCCCCGAAGTCGTGTCGAAATAACCGCTGAACAACTGCGACAAGTCCCCCGCCTCCGAGCAGCCGAAGATCAGTTTCTGCGCCTGGATCGACCCGGACGAATAAACAAACAGTTGATAACCCGCCTGATGCCAGCGCTTGAGCGCTTCAACGGCGTCCGGGTAAACGTGCCCTTTCAACTGCCCTGCCTGATAGCCCTGCTCCCAGACCATGCCTTGCAATGCCTTGAGCGGCGTGGCCTTGCGGTCTTCGGCGATCCAGCCCAAGAGGATTTCGATCACCCGCTCGACATCGGCACCTGGCTCATCACTGTCCCGGCGTACAGCGTCCAGTTGTTCGGCGACATCGGTGCGCCCGGCGTGCTGGCGGACGAAATCCGGCAGGTGTCTGGCGGCATAGGGAAACAACACGTCGAACACAAAACTCACCGCGCTGGTGGTGCCTTCGATGTCGGTGAGAATCGCTTTAATCGGCATCGGCTCAGTCCTCCAGGCGCGGGAAGCGACTGGCGATGTCTTCGCCGGTGAACTTGGCGACCCAGCCTTCGGGGTTGTTGAACAGGCGGATCGCCACGAAGTGCGGATGCTCGCCCATGTCAAACCAGTGCGCGGTGCCGGCCGGGACCGAGATCAGGTCGTTTTTCTCGCAGAGCACGGCGTAGACGTAATCGTCGATGTGCAGGGTAAACAGCCCACGGCCAGCGACGAAAAATCGTACTTCGTCTTCGCCATGGCGGTGTTCATCGAGGAACTTGGCGCGCAATTCAGCTTTTTGCGGGTGATCGCTGTTCAGGCTGATGACATCGACCGTGATGTAGCCACGTTCGGTCATCAGTTGGTCGATTTGCACCTGGTAGGCGGCAATCACTTCTTCCTGGCTCGCGCCGGGCTGGATCTTCGCCGCAGCTTGCCAGCGGTCGAAACGCACGCCCTGCTCGGCCAGGGTCGAGGCGATGTCTTCAAAGTGGGTCAACACCTTGTTGGGGATGTCAGGGCTGGAAACGTGATAAACGGACAGGCTGCTCATGGGGCAATTCCTCGGTATCGGCCCCGCCGTCCGGCTTTTGGCTACCGGTCGGGCGTGACGCTGTATCAGGCGAGAGGCGACTTCTGTGGAAGTAAGCCGTTAACGGTTCAACACGCTGCGAGTCTTCAACTCGCATTCGAACAAAAATTCAAACGCCTCGATTTGCCGCAGGGCATCACTCATGCGCGCGCCCCAGGTATAGAGGCCGTGGCCGCGAATCAGATAACCGACGCAATCGGGATTAGCGTCCAGCCAAGGCTGCACCTTGGCGGCGAGGCGCGCAATGTCCTGATCGTTGTCGAAAATCGGCACGCGCACGCGGGACTCATGGGTCGAAATGCCGCTGAAGGCTTTTTGCAGCTCGTAGTCTTCGAATTCGATGAAATCTTGCGGCGTCAGGCGAGACAGCACCGTAGCATTCACCGAGTGCGTGTGCAGCACCGCGCCGATCTCCGGGCGCCAGCTGTACAGCTGGGTGTGCAGCAGGGTTTCGGCGGACGGCTTTTTGCCCGGTTCCAGGCTATTGCCCGACAGGTCGGTGGCCAGCACATCGTCCGGGCCCAGCTGGCCCTTGTGCTTGCCGGAGACCGTCAGCAGCGCTTCGCTCGGCGACAGACGTGCCGAATAGTTGCTGCTGGTGGCCGGCGACCAGCCGCGGCCATACAGGAAACGCCCGGCGTCGATGATTTCCTGGGCGAGGTGTTCACGGGTAAGGCTCATGGCCTGTCCTCTTGCATGCGGGTGGCAATGATAACGGCAGCGGCGAAGGCTGCGACGCTGGCAATACTAAAGGTCAATGTGGGGCCGAGGGCATTCCAGCTGTAACCGGAATATAACGCGCCCAAGGCGCCGCCGGTGCCGGCCAGTGCCGCATAAAGCGCCTGGCCCTGCCCTTGCTGGCGCGCACCGAAGCTACGTTGCACGAACTGGATGGCAGAGGCGTGAAAGCTGCCGAAGGTCGCCGCGTGCAGCACCTGCGCGAACAGCAGCACCCACAGGTATTCGGCAAAGGAGCCCAGCAGAAGCCAGCGCAGGGCGGCCAGCAGGAAACTCGCCAGCAACACCCGGCGCACGGAAAAACGCGCGAGGATCTTGCTCATGGCCAGGAACATCAGCACTTCGGCCACCACGCCCACCGCCCAGAGCATGCCGATCACGCCACGGCTGTAACCGAGTCGTTCAAGGTGCAACGTCAGAAAGGTGTAATACGGTCCGTGGCTCATCTGCATCAGCGCCACGCATCCATAGAACGCCAGCACGCCAGGGCTGCGCAATTGCCTGAGAAAACCCTCTCCCGCCACCCGCTCGCTCTGCACCGGCTGCGCGTTGGGCACCCACAGGCTGCTGACGATGATCCCGGCCATGATCAGCACCAGCGCCACCGGGTACACGTCCAGGCTCAGCCATTCGAAGACCCGCCCCAGCGCGACCACGGTGATGATGAAACCAATGGAGCCCCACAGGCGAATCTGGCTGTAGCGCGAGGTCTGCCCCTTCAAATGCGCAAGGGTGATGACTTCGAACTGCGGCAACACCGCGTGCCAGAAGAACGCGTGCAAGGCCATGACCATCGCCAGCCAGGCGTAGGTCTTGCTGACGAAAATCAGCGAGAACGACAGCAGTGTGCAGATCGCGCCAAAGCGCACGATGGCCAGGCGCCGGCCGGTGTAGTCACCGAGCCAGCCCCAGATGTTCGGCGCCACGCAGCGCATCAGCATCGGAATAGCCACCAGTTCGCCAATGCGCGCGCTGGAAAAACCCAAGTGATCGAAGTACAGCGCCAGAAACGGCGCTGTCGACCCGAGCAAGGCGAAATAGAACAGATAGAAACTGGAAAGCCGCCAGTACGGGAGCGCCGCCAAAGTCTTTCAGACCGCAGCGGCGTTTAAGTCAGCCATCAAAGCTGACCCAGCACCGGGGTGCTCACCCGCACCTCGGCGTTCTGCCCGCGATGACGCAGCAGGTGGTCCATCAGCACGATGGCCATCATCGCTTCGGCAATCGGCGTGGCACGGATGCCGACGCACGGGTCATGACGGCCCTTGGTGATCACGTCTACCGGGTTGCCATGCACATCAATCGAACGGCCCGGCGTGGTGATGCTCGACGTCGGCTTCAAGGCCAGGTGCGCAACGATCGGCTGACCGGAGGAGATGCCGCCGAGAATGCCGCCCGCGTTGTTGCTGAGAAAACCTTCGGGGGTCATTTCATCGCGATGTTCAGTGCCGCGCTGGGCCACGCTGGCGAAACCGGCACCGATTTCCACGCCCTTGACTGCGTTGATGCTCATCAGTGCATGGGCCAGTTCGGCGTCCAGGCGGTCGAAGATCGGCTCGCCGAGGCCCGGCATCACGCCTTCGGCGACGACCGTGATCTTGGCGCCGACCGAATCCTGGTCGCGGCGCAGCTGGTCCATATAGGCTTCCAGCTCTGGCACTTTGTCCGGGTCGGGGCTGAAGAACGCATTCTCTTCGACCGAATCCCAGGTCTTGAACGGGATTTCAATCGGCCCGAGCTGGCTCATGTAACCGCGAATGACGATGCCCTGGCTGGCCAGGTATTTCTTCGCAATCGCCCCCGCCGCGACACGCATGGCGGTTTCACGGGCCGAGCTGCGACCGCCGCCGCGGTAATCGCGCTCGCCGTATTTGTGGTGATAGGTGTAGTCGGCATGAGCCGGGCGGAACAAGTCCTTGATCGCCGAGTAGTCTTTGGACTTCTGGTCGGTGTTGCGGATCAGCAGGCCGATGGCGCAACCGGTGGTGCGGCCCTCGAACACGCCGGAAAGGATTTCGACTTCGTCGGCTTCCTGGCGCTGGGTGGTGTGGCGGCTGGTGCCGGGCTTGCGCCGGTCGAGGTCGCGCTGCAGATCCTCAAGGGAGATCTCCAGGCCCGGTGGGCAGCCGTCGACAATGGCGACCAACGCCGGACCATGGCTTTCGCCTGCGGTGGTGACAGTGAACAGCTTGCCGTAGGTATTGCCGGACATGCGGGACGCTCCGTGTAATCGAACCTGAATACGTAATGCGCGCCAGTATACGCAGGCAACCGAACTAGTTCATCCTCGAACCTTATGGGTGCCTGCGAGTCCAATCGGCACCTTTGCGAATGATGGCGTGATGATGCTGCGAGTTCTTGTCTTGAGCCTTACCCTGATGACCGGCCTGTTGTCTAACGTAGTCCAGGCGACAGTCCTGCAACAACCGATCACTTTGGACACCGGCAGCGGCGAGCTTTTCGGCTCGTTGTTGCTGCCAAAATCCGACAAACCGGTGCCGGTTGTCCTGATCATTTCAGGCTCCGGTCCTACAGACCGTGACGGCAACAACACCGATGGCGGGCGCACTGACAGCCTCAAACGGCTGGCCTTGTTGCTGGCCAACCACAACATTGCCAGTGTGCGCTACGACAAACGCGGCGTGGCAGCCAGCCTTGCGGCGACGCCGGACGAGCGCAATCTGTCGGTGGACGCCTATGTCGCCGACGCCGTGGCCTGGAGTCAAAAGCTCAAGGCTGACCCGCGAATGGGCAAGCTGATTCTGCTGGGCCACAGTGAAGGCGCGCTGATTGCGACGCTGGCTGCGCCGAAAAGTGGTGCTGATGCACTGATCTCGGTGTCCGGTAGCGGCCGGCCTATCGATCAGGTACTGCGCCAGCAACTGAGCAATCAACTGCCGCCGCAACTGATGCTGCGCAGCAACCAATTGCTGGACAGCCTCAAGGCCGGCCAGGTTGATGACAACGTGCCACAACCGCTGGAAGTCATTTTCCGCCCAAGCGTGCAGCCGTATCTGATCTCACTGTTCCGTCAGGACCCAGCGGCCGCTTTTTCCCGATTGAACATACCGGCGCTGATTGTTCAGGGCAGCCACGACATTCAGGTCAGCGTCGGTGACGCACAAACACTCAAAGCGGCGAAACCCGACGCTGAACTGGCCGTAGTCGAGGGTATGAATCATGTCATGCGCATCGTGCCCATGGATCTGAAGCAGCAGTTGGCCTCTTATAAAGATCCAAAGCTGCCGCTGGCGGCGGAGCTGGGAGAGAAAATAATCGGATTTATTGACGGACTTCACACCCGTTAAGCGCTGTTGCCCTCCAGTCTTGAAAAAAACGGCCGATAAGCCGTTTGTTGCCAGCGCAGGACTGGCGATAAGCGCTTGGACAGGATCTCGCCGTTATGACTGATACCCAGACTTCACCCGACACCACCGCTGAAAAAGACACACCGCCAGCGGTCGAGCTGCCATGGGCGGACGTCCACGCCGAGCACCACAAGATGCTTCGCCTGGCGCCATTGCAGACCGACCGCAATACCGGTGGCCGGCCATTGCGCTTTGTCGAATTTGGTTACGCCGAACGCAACGACAAGGCCCACAGCCTGATGCGCATGAGCATCAAACTGCCGGGCCAGCGCGTGCGCAAGGAGCAGAACATCCTCGACGTGTGGGTCGACCATGGCGAAAAGCGCGTGCGTTTCGGCCCGGACAGCGGCTTGCAGATAGAACCGATGAACCGTGGCATTGGCCGCTTCATGGCCGCCCAGGGCATCACCTGGGCGAAAAAACGCTGGCCCGCTTACACCGTCGACGGCAGCGACCTGAATAACAAGGACGCTCTGAACGAAGACACGCGACTGCGCCGCGATCACTTCTTGCGGGTACACGGGTTTGACGTGGTGTATGCCGACGCCCAGCATTTGAAGGGCAGTGTCAAAGAGGTTCAGGTGGGCGATCTGCTGACCGACTGGAACAGCGAAAAACTGCAAATCGTCGAGATTCTCGAAGCCGCGCAGATGCTGCAGCAGGCGGAGCAGAACCTGGCCGAGCAGGAAGTCAAACTCAAGAAGCACGAAGAGAAGGTCAGCAAGTACAAGCGCGAAGACGCGGGGCTGCGCTTTACGATTACGTGCCTGGTGGCGTTTGCGGTGTTTCAGGCGGGGTTGTTGATCTGGATTGCCACACACCGTTGACCGTTTGAAACCGCGGCGCGGCCATCGCGGGCAAGCCACGCTCCCACAGGTTTTATGTCGTGCCTCAATGAGGCGGCAACTCTTTTTGTGGTGAGGGGATTGATCCCCTCACCACAGGAACCTGCCCTGTCAGACGCGGGACGCGAACAGCGCCTGATGATCGCGGCACTGTTCGGCGGTCAGCATGAACACACCATGCCCGCCACGCTCGAAATCGAGCCAGGCGAAATCGACTTCCGGGTACAGCGCTTCGACGTGCACCTGGCTGTTGCCCACTTCGACAATCAACAAGCCCTTCTCGGTCAGGTGATTCGCCGCTTCGGCGAGCATCCGGCGTACCAGGTTCAAACCGTCGTCGCCGCAGGCCAGGCCCAGTTCCGGCTCGTGCTGGTATTCGTCCGGCATGTCGGCGAAATCTTCTGCATCCACGTAAGGCGGGTTCGACACGATCAGGTCAAAACGCTGACCCGGCAAACCGTCGAAGCCGTCACCCTGGACGGTATAGACGCGCTCATCGACGCCATGACGCTCGATATTCTGGTTGGCCACTTCCAGCGCTTCGAACGACAGGTCGGCCAGCACCACTTCGGCGTTCTGGAACTCGAACGCACAGGCAATGCCGATGCAGCCGGAACCGGTGCACAGGTCAAGAATTCGCCCAGGCTCGGCGCCCAGCCAGGGTTCGAAACGTTTTTCGATCAGCTCGCCAATCGGTGAGCGCGGGATCAGCACGCGCTCATCGACAATGAACGACATGCCACAGAACCACGCCTCGCCCAGCAGGTAAGCGGTCGGAATGCGCTCTTCGATGCGACGCTTGAGCATGCGCTGCAGGTTGACCAGCTCATCGTCTTCCAGATTGCAGTCCAGATAGCTGTCAGCAATTTCCCACGGCAGGTGCAGCGCACCCAACACCAATTGCCGGGCTTCGTCCCAGGCGTTGTCGGTGCCATGGCCGAAAAAAAGATCCTCCCCATGGAAGCGGCTGACGGCCCAACGGATGTGGTCGCGCAGGGTACGAAGTCGGGAAGTGATCACGGGGGCAAACTCCTGAAAAAACGACTGGCGATTCTAACAGCCTAATCGCATCTCGACGACGCGGGAAAACAACGGATCAGATGTAGGAGTTATCCGTTTTTTCATCTGCCTATTGAACAGAATGAGTATCTTGACAAGGCTGTAAGCCAGCAACGACGGTGCCTGCGATGGTAGCGATTCACAGAACCGCTCAGCCAGAGGACAATGTCGCAAAAGCCCCACTCAAAGGAGCCCCAGAATGTCCGTTCCAAAAACGATGTTTCAACTCAGCGGTCGCGGTTACGCAGCGGCCAATCTGAGCCATGCGACCCTTGTCATCATCGATGCCCAGAAAGAATACCTCAGTGGTCCGCTGGCCCTGAGCGGCATGGATGCTGCGGTCGCGAACATCAAGCAACTGGTAGCCGCTGCCCGTGCAGCCGGCCGGCCCATCGTGCATGTGCGCCACCTGGGCACCGTGGGTGGCCTGTTCGATCCGCAGGGCGAGCGCGGTGAGTTCATCCCGGGGCTGGAGCCGCACGCCGACGAGACCATCATCGGCAAACTGCTGCCGAGCGCGTTCCATGGCACCGAGCTGTACGACCGTCTGCAGGACCTCGGCTCGCTCGACCTGATCGTCTGCGGCTTCATGAGCCATTCCAGCGTCAGCACCACGGTGCGCGCCGCAAAAAACCTGGGCTTTCGTTGCACCCTCGTGGAAGACGCGTGCGCCACGCGCGACCTGCCTTACAAGGGCGGCGTGCTGAGCGCCGAGCATGTTCAGCAGACCGAAATGGCAATCATGGCGGACAACTTCGCCACCCTCGCCCTGACCCACGATCTGATCTGATCGGCTCTCGATGAGCGGTCCATGCCGCCGCTCATCCGCAAAAGCCTCTCGTTTGCTGCAATTGTCTTAGCCTCAGGAACATCCCGGTCAACTCCCGGTCGAAGGGCCGATACCCATTGAGGAAGGTCGGAATGAAGTTATCCGATGGTTTTGACGCACGCCGCTTGCGGCCCAAAGGCCGAAGCAACTGGCGTTTTCGCTTCGGTGCCGCCTTTGCGGCCTTGCTGGCAATGTGCGGTGTGTTGCTGGCGATGGCCGGTGCAGCCAGCCTGCTGGGGCGCCCGCCCGCGCTCGGCGAATTGAATGCCAGCCCGCTGGGCTCGGCAATCATTCTGGCGATCGGCCTGCTGGTGTTGTATATCGGGGTCTGGCTGTGGCGTCGCTGCCGACGTCGTTCGCGTCAGTCGCGAGAGCTGAACATGTCGCCACACCTGATGAAAAAACACGACTGAATCAATGGCCCGGCACTTTGCCGGGCCCAATTGTTATGGATAGCGCCTCGACTTGGGTAAACTGGCCGACCTTCGCGGAGGCTGACATGCAAGACGACGATTTTTCCCTGTTCAAAAGTGCGATCCAAGGCGTCAAGCCGATCAAGCATGATCGCGCCGAAACCGGCAAACCCAAGGCCGACCGCGCGCAAATCGCCAAGCTCCGCCAGGCCGCCACCGTGCGCACCGATGCCACTACTGTCGATGGTCTGTCCGATCAGTTCGTGATCGACGTCGGACCGGAAGACGAGTTGATGTGGGCTCGCGACGGCGTGCAGGAAAGCCAGATACGCAAGCTCAAGATCGGCCAGATTCCGTTCGAAGGCAGCCTCGACCTGCATGGCATGAACGTGGAAAAAGCCCGGGAAACCCTTTGGGCATTCCTGGCCGAGGCGACCAAATTCGAAATTCGTTGCGTGCGCGTCACCCACGGCAAGGCCGTGCGGCTGGACGGCAAGCGGCCGATGATCAAGAGCCACGTCAATACCTGGCTGCGACAGCACTCTCAGGTACTGGGGTTCACCTCGTGCCAGCCCCGGCATGGTGGCGCCGGAGCGGTCTACGTGATGCTCAAACGCACCATGATGGAAGGTCGCGACGAGTAAAGCTGTTACACCAAACTTGCAGCGCCGTGTCCGCCACCGTACCCTTGTCCTTTGCGAAAATCCCCACAGGTAGTTTCATGTCCCTGGAACAGAATTACACCGCGATTCTCGGCCAACTGGGCGAGGACGTGTCCCGCGAGGGCCTGCTCGACACGCCAAAGCGTGCCGCCAAAGCCATGCAGTACCTCTGCCGCGGCTATGAACAGACACTCGAAGAAGTCACCAACGGTGCCTTGTTCAGCTCCGATAACAGCGAAATGGTGCTGGTCAAGGACATCGAGCTCTACTCGTTGTGCGAGCATCACCTGCTGCCGTTCATCGGCAAGGCCCACGTCGCCTACATTCCGAGCGGCAAGGTATTGGGGCTGTCGAAAGTCGCGCGAATCGTCGATATGTACGCCCGCCGCCTGCAGATCCAGGAAAACCTCAGCCGCCAGATCGCCGATGCGGTCCAGCAGGTCACCGGCGCCCTGGGCGTTGCAGTGGTGATCGAGGCCAAGCACATGTGCATGATGATGCGCGGTGTGGAGAAACAGAATTCCTCGATGATCACGTCGGTGATGCTCGGTGAATTCCGCGAGAACGCGGCAACGCGCAGCGAGTTTCTCAGCCTGATCAAGTAATTGGCGGCACGAAGAAACCGGCGCTCATCGCCGGTTTTTTTTCGCCCGTGAAAAATCAGGTAAGCTGCGCGCCCCTTTGCTGTCCTTTGAGGCTTACATCGTGTTCGTCAAAGCGCTTCGTGTTGGTCTCGGCCAGCTGATCATCTTCATCGACTTCCTCACCCGTCCGGGCAAGAAGCAGCGCCCTGCCGCCGCTCAGGCCCAGGTCGATGCCGCCGCCAGGGACCTGACCCTGTATCAGTTCCACGCCTGCCCGTTCTGCGTGAAAACCCGCCGCAACCTGCGCCGCCTGAATGTGCCGGTGGCATTGCGTGATGCGAAAAACAACGAACAGGATCGCCAGACGCTGCTGGAGCAAGGCGGAAAGATCAAAGTGCCATGCCTGCGCATTGAAGAAAATGGCCAGACCACCTGGATGTATGAGTCCAAGGTGATCATTGATTATCTGGATAAGCGGTTTGCGGCAGCCTGATGGTTTTGTGGTGTAACTGATGACCTCATCGCGAGCAAGCTCGCTCCCACATTGGTCTTGTGGAGAATTGGACCTCTAGATTTGAACATGGCCCCCTGTGGGAGCGAGCTTGCTCGCGATAGCGTCAGTACAGCCACTACAAATTCCAGACAAAAAGAAACCGGCCCTCAAGCCGGTTTCTCTGTTTCTACCCTCCTCTAAAAATCCCCCAGCCAGCCGATATACCCCAATCGCCAATCTTTCAGTCAACAAAACAAAAAACATTATTTGCTTTATTTGTATACAAAAGCATAATCCACTGCGTGCGAGTTCCTGACCATACGGTCAACAAATTCGCCAGAGCCTCAAAGGGCCGCTGCCACCCTCATGGGTCCGGCCCTGGAAATAACAATAAAACTCTTGAGGAGTATTCGCTGTGGAAAGCCGCAAATCCGAAGCCCCGTCGCTGGAACTCTCGCCGCCGTTACAAAACGGCTGGCTGGAGCGCATCTTCAAACTCACCTTGCATGGCACCACGGTGAAGACCGAGCTGATTGCCGGTCTGACAACCTTCATCACCATGGCCTACATCATCTTCGTCAACCCCAACATCATGGCCGATGCCGGCATCGATCACGGCGCGGCGTTCGTGGCCACCTGTATCGCCGCGGCACTGGGTTGCCTGTTGATGGGCCTGTACGCCAACTGGCCGGTCGGTCTGGCGCCGGGCATGGGCCTGAACGCGTTCTTCACCTATACCGTGGTCGGCACCATGGGCTACAACTGGGAAACCGCCCTGGGCGCGGTGTTCGTCTCCGGTGTGTTGTTCATGATCCTGACGTTCTCGCGGATTCGCGAATGGCTGCTCAACAGCATCCCGGTGAGCCTGCGCTTCGCCATGGGCGCGGGTGTGGGGCTGTTCCTGGGGATCATCGGCCTGAAAACCGCCGGGATCATCGTCGCCAGCCCGGCAACCCTGATCAAGCTCGGCTCGCTGCGTGAACCCGGCCCGCTGCTGGCCGCCATCTGCTTCCTGATGATCGCGGTACTCAGCTACCACAAGGTCTTCGGCGCGATCCTCATCAGCATCATCACCGTCACCCTCGCCGGTTGGGGTCTGGGCCTGGTGCACTACGCGGGCATCATGTCCGCCCCGCCGAGTCTGGCCCCGACCTGGATGGCCATGAACATTGCCGGCGTGTTCAACGTCAGCATGATCAGTGTGGTGCTGGCCTTCCTCTTTGTGCACATGTTCGACACCGCCGGCACGTTGATGGGCGTTGCCCAGCGCGCCAACCTGGTGAATGCCGATGGCCGGATTGAAAACCTGTCCCGCGCCATGAAAGCCGACAGCGCCTCCAGCGTATTCGGAGCAATGGTCGGTGTGCCACCGGTCACCAGCTATGTGGAAAGTGCCGCGGGTGTCGCCGCAGGTGGTCGGACTGGTCTTACCGCCGTGACCGTAGGTGTGCTATTTATTGCAGCGATGTTTTTCGCACCGCTGGCCGGCATGATCCCTGCTTACGCCACCGCCGGTGCGCTGATTTATGTCGCGATGCTGATGATGGGCGGTATGGCGCACATCAACTGGGACGAAGCGACCGACAGCATTCCGGCGATCGTTACCGCGATCATGATGCCGCTGACCTTCTCGGTCGCCGACGGCATCGCGCTGGGTTTTATCACGTTTGTGGTGCTGAAGGCCGGCACCGGCAGGTACAAGGAAATTTCCGTCAGCTTGTGGGTGCTTTGCGCGATCTTTATCGCCAAGTTCATTTTCCTGTAAGCGGTCATAGCTTCAAACAGCCTCACCCCATCGGGTGGGGCTTTTGCACATTAGGAGGAAAGTGATGAGTCTGGAAACCTGGCTGCTGTTCAGCGGCGCCGCGCTGGTGGTGATCCTGATCCCGGGGCCATTGTCTTTGCTGATGATCAGCAACAGTTTGAATTACGGCTTGCGCCGTTCCTACCCGGCATTTCTCGGCGGGGTGATTGCCTCGATCTGTTTGCTCAGTGCCTCGGCGCTGGGACTTGGCGCTCTGCTGTTGGCGTCGGAGCAGTTGTTCAGTGCATTGAAAATCGTTGGTGCGCTGTACCTGTTCTACCTTGCCTGGCAGAGCTGGCAGCAATCGCGGCGGCCATCGGTGGGCGCACAAGTGCCCCAGGCCGCGCCAGTGCCACGCTTTCGCGCACTGTTCGGGCGCGCGTTTGTGCTCGGCGCCAGCAACCCGAAAGACATTCTGTTCTTTGCCGCGTTCCTGCCGCAGTTTTTAAATGCAAACCAGCCGTTCCTGCCGCAGTTGCTGGTGATGATTGCCACCTGGACAGTGCTGGACCTGCTGTGCAAATTGGCTTATGGCCTTGGGGCGCATGGCGCGGCGCGGTATCTGCGCAGCGGCAAGGGGCAGAGCTGGTTTAACCGGGTGAGTGCGGGGTTGTTCAGTGGGGCTGGGGCGGCTTCGTTGTTGAGCCGCTAAGAGCAAAAGCATCGCGAGCAAGCTCGCTCCCACAGGGGATTTGTGAACGACACAGATCAGTGTGGGAGCGAGCTTGCTCGCGAAGGCGTCCTTAGCAACACCACTTTCCTGAAGACAAAAAAAAGCCCGCCGTGTGAGCGGGCGAAAGACCAAAGAAGCTATATGCGCAGTCGCTTCTCGGAGGAGGCAGCCGCTTGGGGTCAGCTGCCCCGGTACGTGGAATAGCTGTACGGCGAAATCAGCAACGGTACGTGGTAGTGATCCTGCTCGGCAGAGATGCCGAACCGCAGCACCACCACATCCAGAAACGCCGGTTCCGGCAACTGGACGCCACGGGCGCGGTAGTAATCGCCCGCATGAAACTGGACCTGATAAACCCCGGTACGGTAGTCATCGCCTTGCAGCAGCGGTGCATCGACGCGACCGTCGCTGTTGGTTATCGCGCTGGCGACCAATTCCAGCTGCGAGCCTTCAACGCGGTACAACTCGACCTTGATCGAGCTGCCAGGGCAACCATGTGCAGCGTCCAAAACGTGTGTTGTCAAACGTCCCATTGATTCTGCGCGCCTGCCTGCGTGGAGCAGTCAGACCTCGCGCCTCCCGAAGTCAGGTGAAAAGGAGACCGCACCGTTTCGGAGCACGAAAAGCTGCGGCGAGCGACTGATTAAGACACTTTTCAAAAAAATTGTACACAATAAAAACGACATTTTTGCAGCGATCCCCGCCATCCGGGTCTTTGCCGCCAATCTGCCATCAAACCTTGCGAACAGAGGACCTTCCATCCATTAGCTGACCACTCAGGCAGGTTTCTTGCAGTAGCATCCTTTGATGACAGTCGGTGAAAAATGCAAAAAATCAGGCTTACAAAGTGAATATAAAGTTGTATACAATCAGCCCATCGCTGTGACGCCAGCCTGTCATCCATCGCCAGGCCGCCGCACTAACAGGCAACTACGAACAAGAAGGAACACTGCAGTGAGCGCTGACTACCCACGCGACCTGGTCGGTTACGGCAGTAACCCTCCACACCCACACTGGCCGGGCAATGCCCGTATCGCCCTGTCCTTCGTGCTCAATTACGAGGAAGGTGGCGAGCGCAATATCCTGCACGGCGATAAAGAGTCTGAAGCCTTCCTCTCGGAAATGGTCTCGGCGCAACCGCTGCAAGGCGCGCGCAACATGAGCATGGAATCGCTGTACGAGTATGGCAGCCGTGCCGGCGTCTGGCGGATCCTGAAACTGTTCAAGGCATTCGATATCCCGCTGACCGTCTTCGCCGTGGCCATGGCCGCCCAGCGCCACCCCGATGTGATCCGCGCCATGGTCGAGGCCGGCCACGAGATCTGCAGCCACGGCTATCGCTGGATCGACTACCAGTACATGGACGAAGCGCAGGAACGTGAGCACATGCTCGAAGCGATCCGCATCCTCACTGAACTCACCGGTGAACGCCCACTGGGCTGGTACACCGGCCGCACCGGCCCCAACACTCGTCGCCTGGTGATGGAGGAAGGCGGTTTCCTCTACGACTGCGACACCTATGACGACGACCTGCCCTACTGGGAACCGAACAACCCGACCGGCAAGCCGCACCTGGTGATCCCGTACACCCTGGACACCAACGACATGCGCTTCACTCAGGTTCAGGGTTTCAACAAGGGCGACGACTTTTTCGAATACCTGAAAGACGCGTTTGACGTGCTGTACGCCGAAGGCGCCGACGCACCGAAGATGCTGTCCATCGGACTGCACTGTCGCCTGATCGGCCGTCCGGCGCGACTCGCTTCGCTCAAGCGCTTTATCGAATACGCTAAAAGTCATGAACAGGTGTGGTTCAGCCGTCGTGTCGACATCGCACGCCACTGGCACGAAACCCATCCGTACCAAGGGGCTGCAAAATGAGCACCTTTCAAACCCTGAAGCCATCGACCCTGAGCCGCGACGCGTTCGTCAAAGCCTTTGCCGACATCTACGAACATTCGCCATGGGTGGCCGAGAAGGCCTTCGACCTGGGGCAGGACGCGGCGATCGACGAGATCGAAGCCCTGCACCAACGCATGAGCGACATCCTGTTGAGTGCCGATCACGCCAGTCAACTGGCTCTGATCAACGCTCACCCCGACCTGGCCGGCAAAGCTGCCGTCCAGGGCGAACTGACCGAAGCCAGCACCCATGAACAAGCTGGCGCCGGTATTCACCAATGCACGGCCGAAGAGTTCCAGCGCTTCACCGAGCTGAACGACGCCTACAAGGCCAAGTTCAAGTTTCCCTTCATCATGGCGGTAAAAGGCAGCAACCGGCATCAGATCCTCGCGGCGTTCGAAACGCGCATTCACAACCCGGAAAACACCGAGTTCAAATGCGCGCTGGCGCAGATCAACAAGATTGCGTTGTTTCGTTTACTGACCCTATAGCGCGCTTGGCCCGAGCGACACTGAACGCATACATCACCCAGGGCCCTGCAAGCATCCCAAGCCAACTTATTAAAGGCAGACAAGAAGAATGAAAGCTTACGCCGTACCTTTCGAGAAGTTCGTCAACCTGGCCGACGCCCGCCTGGGCACCAAAATCATCTCGGTCACCGATGACTGGTTCGCAGACGCCAATCGTCTGTTCCAACCGACCCCGGCCGTATGGAAGGAGGGCGTGTTCGATGACAACGGCAAGTGGATGGACGGCTGGGAGTCGCGCCGCAAGCGCTTTGAAGGCTACGACAGCGCGGTGATCCGCCTGGGCGTGCCGGGTTCGATCAAAGGCGTGGACATCGACACTTCATTCTTCACCGGCAACTTCCCGCCATCGGCGTCCCTGGAGGCCTGCTTCCTGGCCGAAGGCGAACCAACCGAAAACACCCAGTGGGTTGAAGTGCTGTCTGCCGTCGAGCTGCAAGGCAATAGCCATCACTACCACGAAATCAATAACGACCAGGCGTTCAGCCACCTGCGCTTCAACATCTACCCGGATGGCGGCGTGGCCCGTCTGCGTGTCTACGGTATTCCGTTCCGCGACTGGTCGGCGGTTGGCGACAACGAACAGGTTGACCTGGCCGCAGCCCTCAACGGTGGCCGCGCCCTCGCCTGCTCCGACGAACACTTCGGTCGCATGAGCAACATCCTCAACCCGGGCCGTGGCATCAACATGGGCGACGGCTGGGAAACCGCGCGTCGTCGCACGCCGGGCAACGACTGGGTGATCGTGGCGCTGGGTCATGCCGGCGAGATCGAGAAAGTCATCGTCGACACCCTGCACTTCAAGGGCAACTACCCGGACACCTGCTCGATCCAGGGCGCGTTCGTCAAGGGCGGCACCGACAGCCAGATCGAAACTCAATCGCTGTTCTGGCGCGAACTGCTGCCGGCACAGAAACTGGAAATGCACGCCGAACACACCTTCGCCGAACAGATCAAGGCGCTGGGCCCGATCACCCACATCCGCCTGAACGTGTTCCCGGATGGTGGTGTAAGCCGCCTGCGCGTATTGGGCAAGGTCGCCAAGTAAGCGGTGAACCTGTGGCGAGGGAGCTTGCTCCCGCTGGGCTGCGAAGCGGCCCCGCTTTTCTCCAGGAAGAAAGTGGACTGCTGCGCAGTCCAACGGGAGCAAGCTCCCTCGCCACAATAAACAACACAGAATTCAAGGTAAGAAGACCAGCATGCGCACACTAACGATTGAACCGCTGACCAAAGAAGCCTTCGCCCCTTTCGGTGACGTGATCGAAACCGATGGCAGCGATCACTTCATGATCAACAACGGTTCGACCATGCGCTTTCATAAACTGGCGACGGTGCAGACCGCCACGCCAGAAGACAACGCAATCATCAGCATCTTCCGCGCCGATGCGCAGGACATGCCGCTGACCGTCTGCATGCTGGAGCGTCACCCGCTGGGCAGCCAGGCTTTCATTCCGCTGCTCGGCAACCCCTTTCTGATCGTGGTCGCGCCACTTGGCGATGAACCTGTATCAGGCTTGGTCCGCGCCTTCGTCACCAACGGCAGGCAGGGCATCAATTACCATCGCGGCGTCTGGCACCACCCGGTGCTGACGATCGAAAAGCGGGATGACTTCCTGGTGGTTGATCGCAGTGGCACAGGCAATAACTGCGATGAGCATTTTTTCAAAGAGGATGAGCGTCTGATCCTCGCCCCCCACCAATAAGAGAAGGTCTGATCACTCGACGACAGAGTGACAGGCGAGAGGTAAAGACTGTGGAAGCACATCTGTTGGAATGGCTGAACCTGAGCGTGCGCTGGGTTCACATGATTACTGGCGTGGCCTGGATCGGTGCGTCGTTCTATTTCGTCTGGCTGGAAAACAACCTCAATCGGGTCAACCCGAAAAGTGGTCTGGCGGGCGATCTGTGGGCGATCCACGGCGGCGGTATCTACCACCTGGAAAAATACAAACTGGCCCCACCGACCATGCCGGACAACCTGCACTGGTTCAAATGGGAAGCCTATTTCACCTGGATGTCGGGGATCGCGCTGCTGTGCGTGGTGTTCTACTCCAACCCGACGCTCTACCTGCTGGCTCCGGGCAGCACCCTGAGCGGCCCAGAAGGCGTGGCCATCGGTATCGGCTCGCTGTTCATCGGCTGGTTCGTCTACTCCTTCCTCTGCGATTCGGCCCTGGGCAAACGCCCTGCCCTGCTTGGTGGCATCCTGTTCGTGCTGATCATTGCGGCCGCCTACGGCTTCAGTAAAGTGTTCAGCGGTCGTGGTGCGTACCTGCACGTCGGCGCGATCATCGGCACCATCATGGTCGGCAACGTGTTCCGCATCATCATGCCGGCCCAGCGCGCGCTGGTGGCGGCGATTGCCGAGAACCGCACACCCGATCCGGCGCTGCCGGCCAAAGGCTTGCTGCGTTCGCGTCACAACAACTACTTCACCTTGCCGGTGCTGTTCATCATGATCAGCAACCACTTCCCGAGCACCTACGGCAGCCAGTACAACTGGTTGATCCTGGCCGGGATCGCGGTGTTGGCGGTGTTGGTGCGTCACTACTTCAACACCCGCCACAACAGCCACAAATTTGCCTGGACACTGCCGGTGGCGGCGGTTGGCATGATCAGCCTGGCGTACGTCACCGGTCCCGCACCGATGACCACCCCGGACGTGGCCAAGGCACCGGCAAAAATAGAGTATCAACCATTGCCGGAAACGGCTCTGGGCGGTGGTGCCAAACCGGCTGAAGCCGCGCCTGCCGCACCGGCCGCTGCACCGGCTCAGGCCTCGAATCAGGGCCCTGTATTCGACAAGGTTCACAGCGTGATCCAGGAACGCTGCGCCGTCTGCCATTCGGCCAAACCGACCAGCCCGCTGTTCAGTGCGGCACCGGCCGGCGTGATGTTCGATACCCCGCAACAAATCCAGCAACTGGCCCCGCGTATCCAGGCACAAGCCGTCGCCAGCCAGATCATGCCGCTGGGCAACATCACCCAGATGACCCAGCAGGAACGTGACCTGATTGGCGCCTGGATCAACCAGGGGGCGCAGGTCAATTAAGTAAAAAAGCTTCGCGAGCAGGCTCGCTCCCACAAGGACTCCATCGATCCCTGTGGGAGCGGGCTTGCCCGCGATTGGCCGCAACGCGGCCCACCTGATTCGAATACAACTGCCAGCAGCATCGCAGTTGTAAATCACAAGAATAAAAAAGATCCGAGGTGTTGCATGTCCGAGCTATCCGAAGCGCGCATCCCCGACGCACCCGCCATTCAGCGTTTGCCCCTGTTGCAACTGATCCTGGTCGGCCTGCAACACGTTCTGCTGATGTACGGTGGGGCCATCGCGGTGCCGCTGATCATCGGACAGGCCGCTGGCCTGAGTCGTGAAGAAATCGCCTTCCTGATCAACGCCGACCTGCTGGTGGCCGGGATCGCCACCATTGTGCAATCGCTCGGCATCGGCCCGATGGGCATCCGCATGCCGGTGATGATGGGCGCCAGTTTCGCGGCGGTCGGCAGCATGGTCGCCATGGCCGGCATGCCGGGTGTCGGTTTGCAGGGGATCTTCGGCGCAACCATCGCCGCCGGGTTCTTCGGCATGATCATCGCGCCGTTCATGTCCAGGGTCGTGCGTTTCTTCCCACCGCTGGTGACCGGCACGGTCATCACCTCGATCGGTCTGTCGCTGTTCCCCGTGGCCGTGAACTGGGCCGGCGGCGGTGCTGGCGCGGCACAATTCGGTTCACCGATTTACCTCGCCATCGCCGCGCTGGTGCTGGCCACCATTCTATTGATCCACCGCTTCATGCGCGGTTTCTGGGTCAACATTTCCGTGCTGATCGGCATGTGCCTGGGTTACGCACTGTGCGGCCTGATCGGCATGGTTGACCTCAGCGGAATGGCGCAGGCGCCGTGGCTGCAAATCGTCACCCCGCTGCACTTCGGCATGCCGAAATTTGAACTCGCACCAATTCTTTCCATGTGCCTGGTGGTGGTGATCATCTTCGTCGAGTCCACCGGCATGTTCCTCGCGCTGGGCAAGATCACCGGTCAGGAAGTCTGCCCACGCATGCTGCGTCGCGGACTGCTGTGTGATGCCGGCGCGTCATTTTTCGCCGGCTTCTTCAACACCTTCACCCACTCCTCGTTTGCCCAGAACATCGGCCTGGTGCAGATGACCGGCGTGCGTTGCCGCTCGGTGACCATCGTCGCCGGTGGTTTGCTGGTGGTGCTGAGCCTGCTGCCGAAAGCGGCGTTCCTGGTCGCCTCGATTCCACCGGCCGTTCTGGGCGGTGCGGCGATTGCGATGTTCGGCATGGTCGCCGCCACCGGGATCAAGATTCTTCAGGAGGCCGACATCGGTGATCGCCGTAACCAGCTGCTGGTAGCGGTGAGCATCGGCATGGGCCTGATCCCGGTGGTGAAACCGGAGTTCTTCGCCCACCTGCCATTGTGGATGAGCCCGATCACCCACAGCGGCATCGCCATGGCGACCTTGAGTGCCCTGTCGTTGAACCTGCTGTTCAACATCCTTGGCGGCCGCGAGCGCGCCGCGATGAACGACTGCCAGGCTCATACCCACTAGCCCGGACAACACCAAGCCCTGTGGGAGCGGGCTTGCTCGCGAAGAGGTCATTACATTCAACATCACCGTTGACTGATCCGACGCTTTCGCGAGCAAGCCCGCTCCCACAGGTCAGCAACTGCCTGCGCCTCAACAATAAAAACAAGAGGAAGCAACAGATGGTTTTTACCCACTCAAGTCTGTCGTTTGGCAACGACAGGCCGGCTGCCGCCGTCCCTGCCCCAAACCTGTCGTCGGTGCGCTGTTGCAGGGCACTTGAGACCTGGCCAAGGAGTCAGTATTCTCCGCGGCCGCCCGAATTCGGTCTAAAAAAAAGCCCGGATTTAATTCCTGACCAGAAAGCCAACTTATCCCGGCGCTGGCCAGTACCAAGGCATTCACAAAAACCTCTCAATCGACAGCTTTCGAGCTGCCGAACGGGAGTTTTTTTGCTTTTCGAAAGCCCTGGCTCAGCTCTTGCTAACAGCACTAAAGCTGACCGATTGGATGAGTTTTTACAGCCGCACCAACAGGCGCCACACCAGAGCGCCGACCTTAAAAAAATAACGTGGAACCACCTACTTTTTGGGAGCAACCGAATGAAACGTACGTGCACCAGCCTGATGCTCGCGGGATCCTTGCTGGCCGGCGGCCAGGCGATGGCCGGCGATGGCGACCTGCTGCTGTGGCAGAACAACAGCCTGACCTACCTTTACGGCAAGGACTTCAAGGTCAACCCGGCCATCCAGCAGACCATCACCTTCGAGCACGCCGACGCCTGGAAATACGGGGATAACTTCCTGTTCGTCGACAAGATCTTCTACAACGGCAAGGACGACGCCCATTCCGGCCCGAACTCCACCTACGGTGAGTTCAGCCCGCGTATTTCGCTGGGCAAGGTGCTGGACCAGAAGATCGAATTCGGCCCGATCAAAGACGTGCTGCTGGCGATGACGTACGAGTTTGGTGAAGGCGATGTCGAGTCCTACCTGATCGGTCCTGGCTTCGACCTGGCGATCCCTGGCTTTGACTACTTCCAGTTGAACTTCTACCAGCGTCACCCCGATGGCGACCGTCCGGGCAACAATGTCTGGCAAATCACCCCGGTCTGGTCCTACACCATCCCGGTCGGCGATTCGAGCGTGCTGATCGATGGCTACATGGACTGGGTGGTCGACAACGACACCAACGCCCGTGGCGACTACCACGCCAACCTGCACTTCAACCCGCAGGTCAAATACGACTTGGGCAAGGCACTGAATTTCGGTGCGAAGCAGTTGTATGTGGGTGTGGAATACGACTACTGGAAAGACAAGTACGGGATTGATGACACCCGTGCGTTCACGACCAATCAGAACGTGACGAGCTTCCTGGTCAAGTTCCACTTCTGATCGTAAAAGCATCGCGAGCAAGCTCGCTCCCACAGGTGATGGTGTTCTCCCATGAGAATGCGATCAAATGTGGGAGCGAGCTTGCTGGCGATAGCCGCACCGCCAATCTCAAGCCCCGTTAACTCCCAGAAACCGGCACAACTCTTCCTTCTTCGCCAATGCATCCCGGCGCCCCAGATCAATCAACTCGCTGCAATACCCAGACTCGAACAACAGATAACTCAACACCCCCGCCCCACTGGTCTTGGTCGCACCCGGTCCGCGTAGAAACAGGCGCAATGCTGCCGGCAACTCCTGACGATGGCGCGCAGCGATTTCATCAATCGGCTGGCTCGGCGAAATCACCAGCACGTCCACCGGCGCCACGCCCAGTTCACGGACTGGCGTGCCAGCGGGCATCAGGTGGCTGAACTGGTTCAGACGCTGCAACAACTCGATGTCGCTTTCCAGGCTGTCAATGAAGGTGCTGTTGAGCATGTGCCCGCCGATCTGCGCCAGCGTCGGCTGCTGACCGGTGTAGGTGCGCTGTAGCGGCTGCTGCGGATCCACGCCGCGCGGGTTGCCGCTGACGCCCACCACCAGCACCCGGCTCGCGCCCAGGTGCAGGGCCGGGCTGATCGGGGCCGACTGCCGTACCGCCCCGTCGCCAAAATATTCTTCACCGATTTTCACCGGCGCGAACAGCAAGGGAATGGCGGAACTGGCCAGCAGATGTTCGACGGACAATTGGGTCGGGATGCCGATCCGCCGGTGGCGCAGCCAGGCATCAATGGTGCGGCCCCCCTGATAGAAGGTCACCGCCTGACCGGACTCATAACCGAACGCCGTCACCGCCACCGCGTGCAATTGCTTCTGCGCGATGGCCTCGGCGATGCCGTTCATTTGCAGCTTGTCGCTGAGCAGTCCGCGCAACGGCGAACTGTTCAATAGCGCTACGGGCACATGCGCGCCGAGGCCGAGCAAACTGTGGCTGACAAAACGGCTGGCCTGATGGATGACGCCGGGCCAGTCGCTGCGCAATACCAAATGACTGCGAAAGCCCTGCCAGAAGGCTGTCAGACGCTCGATGGCGCCACGAAAATCCATCGCCCCACTGGCCAGGCTGACGGCGTTGATCGCCCCGGCCGAGGTGCCCACGATTACCGGAAAAGGGTTGTCCGCCCCCGGCGGCAGCAATTCGGCAATTGCCGCCAGCACACCCACCTGATAGGCCGCCCGAGCCCCGCCGCCGGAAAGAATCAATCCTGTAACCGGTTCAGCTGGGCTCATCGCAACACTCCATGGTGCTTAAGGAAAAAACGCGGGGTCAGCCGCGCTTGGCGTACAGTTTCGGCTCGCCCGGTGGGCGGCTCTTGAAGCGGCGATGGGCCCAGAGGTATTGCTGCGGGCAATCACGCAAGGCGCCTTCAACCCATTGGTTGATGCGGATGCAGTCCGCCTCTTCGGTCTCGCCGGGAAAACCGTCGAGCGGCGGGTGAATCACCAGCCGATAACCGCTGTTGTCGGCCAGACGCTCTTGAGTAAACGGCACCACCAGCGCCTTGCCCAGCCGTGCAAACTTGCTGGTGGCGGTCACGGTCGCGGCCTGAATGCCGAACAGCGGCACGAAGATACTTTGCTTGGCGCCATAGTCCTGATCCGGTGCGTACCAGATCGCACGGCCTGCGCGCAGCAGTTTGAGCATGCCACGCACATCGTCACGTTCCACCGCCAGTGAATCGAGGTTGTGCCGCTCGCGGCCACGACGCTGGATGAAGTCGAACAGCGGATTTTTATGCTCGCGGTACATGCCATCGATGGTGTGCTGCTGACCGAGCAACGCCGCACCGATTTCCAGCGTGGTGAAATGCAGGGCCATGAGAATCACGCCCTTGCCGTCGCGCTGGGCTTTTTTCAAGTGTTCCAGGCCTTCGACGTGCGCCAGCTTCGCCAGCCGCTGACGCGACCACCACCAGCTCATGGCCATTTCAAAGAAGGCGATGCCGGTGGAGGCGAAATTTTCCTTGAGCAGACGCTTGCGCTCCACGGCGGTTTTTTCCGGGAAGCACAGCTCCAGATTGCGCTTGGCAATGCGCCGTCGGTCGCCGGCCACCCGATACATCAACGCACCCAGAGCGCGGCCGACAAACAGCAACGCCGGATACGGCAACTGCACAATCAGCCACAACAGCCCCAGCCCGCACCACAGCGGCCAGAAACGCGGAGAAAGAAATGCTGCTCGAAAACGCGGGCGATCCATTAAAGCTTCCGTCAAGACAATGGCCGCGCATTCTACATCGTTCGACCCGGCTTGCGGCTCGCGGGCGTTCTCGTTATAAGTCTCGGCACTTTTAGTGACAAGCCGTTGTATGCCGACCATGAGCCAAACCGAATCGCTAGACCAAGAGCCCGTGTTCCAGTTGAAGGGCAGCATGCTCGCCATTACGGTGCTGGAACTGGCCCGTAACGACCTCGAAAACCTTGATCGGCAGCTGGCCGCCAAGGTTGCCCAGGCGCCGAACTTCTTCAGCAATGCGCCGCTGGTCCTGGCCCTGGACAAACTCCCGGCCAGCGAAGGCGCGGTCGACTTGCCGGGGCTGATGCGCGTATGCCGCCAGCACGGCCTGCGTACCCTGGCGATCCGCGCCAGCCGCATCGAAGACATCGCTGCTGCCATCGCCGTGGATTTGCCGGTGCTGCCGCCATCGGGCGCTCGCGAGCGTCCGTTGGACCCGACCGAAGGCGTCGTTGCGAAAAAGCCGGAAAAACCACCGGAACCGACCATCAAACCGACCAAGGTCATCACT
This sequence comes from Pseudomonas fungipugnans, assembly GCF_029955235.1. Classification (NCBI taxonomy): domain Bacteria; kingdom Pseudomonadati; phylum Pseudomonadota; class Gammaproteobacteria; order Pseudomonadales; family Pseudomonadaceae; genus Pseudomonas; species Pseudomonas fungipugnans. The sequence goes on along the minus strand of NZ_JARBWL010000002.1, from coordinate 2,214,094 downwards.
TCGCCAGTACGCGGCGGGCAGCAGATTTATGCCCAGGGTGGCGATCTGGTGGTCATTTCGTCGGTAAGTCCGGGCGCGGAACTTCTCGCCGATGGCAATATCCATGTATACGGCCCTATGCGCGGTCGCGTGCTGGCCGGCGTAAAAGGCGACACCAAGGCCAGAATTTTCTGTCAGCAAATGAGCGCTGAACTAATCTCCATCGCCGGGCATTACAAGGTTTCCGAAGACCTGCGTCGCGACCCGTTATGGGGTGCCGGGGTGCAGGTCAGCCTGTCGGGCGACGTGTTGAACATCATTCGGCTTTAACGGATACTGCCGCATTTTCCAAGCATCTCTAAAACGTAGCGAAAACGGCTCAAACGAAGTGGGAAAAAGGCCAAAAGCAGTGTTTACCCAACGTAAACCCCGCCCAGGACCGGATTCCAGCCAAGGCTGTCCGACTGCAGTAGTTTTTCAAGAGATGTTTTTCAGGGGCTAAAAGTCCTTTTTCCTTAGGGGTGAAACACCTTGGCCAAGATTCTCGTGGTTACATCCGGCAAGGGTGGTGTGGGTAAGACCACCACCAGCGCCGCTATCGGTACCGGCCTCGCTCTGCGCGGCCACAAAACAGTGATCGTCGACTTCGACGTCGGCTTGCGTAACCTCGACCTGATCATGGGTTGCGAGCGCCGCGTGGTGTACGACTTCGTCAACGTGGTCAACGGCGAAGCCAACCTGCAGCAAGCCCTGATCAAAGACAAGCGCCTGGAAAACCTCTACGTGCTGGCCGCCAGCCAGACTCGCGACAAAGACGCGTTGACCCAGGAAGGCGTGGAAAAAGTCCTGATGGAGCTCAAGGAACAATTTGAGTTCGTGGTCTGCGACTCCCCGGCGGGTATCGAGAAAGGCGCTCACCTGGCCATGTACTTCGCTGATGAAGCGATCGTCGTGACCAACCCGGAAGTGTCTTCGGTACGTGACTCGGACCGCATGCTGGGCCTGCTGGCCAGCAAGTCCCGCCGCGCTGAAAAGGGCGAGGACCCGATCAAGGAACACTTGCTGCTGACCCGCTACAACCCGCAACGCGTGAGCGACGGCGAAATGCTGGGCGTCGAAGACGTCAAAGAGATTCTGGCCGTGACCCTGCTGGGCGTGATTCCGGAATCCCAGGCAGTACTGAAAGCTTCCAACTCGGGTGTGCCCGTTATTCTCGACGACCAGAGCGACGCCGGTCAGGCGTACAGCGATGCCGTTGATCGTCTGCTGGGCAAAACCGTGGAGCATCGTTTCCTCGATGTTACGAAGAAGGGCTTCTTCGAGCGCCTGTTTGGAGGTAGATAATGAATCTTTTTGACTTCTTTCGTGCCAGCAAAAAGGTCAGCACCGCGTCGGTAGCGAAAGAGCGTCTACAGATCATCGTGGCGCATGAACGCGGCCAGCGCAGTACGCCGGACTACCTGCCAGCCTTGCAGAAGGAACTGGTCGAGGTGATCCGCAAGTACGTCAATATCGGGTCCGATGATGTGCACGTCGCTCTGGAAAACCAGGGCAGCTGCTCGATTCTGGAACTCAATATCACCCTGCCAGATCGCTGAGTCGATCCGGCTGGAGCCACGGCGGCTCAGGTCCCTTCTGTTGAAGAAAGGGACCTGACCCGCCGTTGGCGTTTGTTACGAGGCTGTTTTAATGCCGTTGTCCAACATCCGCATCATTCATCAGGACGCCGCCGTTTTGGTGGTGGATAAACCGACCCTGTTGCTCTCAGTCCCTGGCCGGGCCGATGACAACAAGGACTGCCTGATCACCCGCCTGCAAGAAAACGGCTACCCCGAAGCGCGAATCGTCCACCGGCTCGATTGGGAAACCTCCGGCATCATTTTGCTGGCCCGTGACCCGGACACGCACCGCGAACTGTCTCGGCAGTTTCATGATCGCGAAACCGAAAAAGCCTATACCGCCCTGGCCTGGGGCCAACCGGAACTGGACAGCGGCAGCATCGACCTGCCCTTGCGCTACGACCCGCCGACCAAGCCACGCCATGTGGTGGACCATGAATTCGGCAAACACGCCCTGACCTTCTGGCGCGTACTGGAGCGTTGCGGCGACTGGTGCCGCGTGGAACTGACCCCCATCACTGGCAGATCCCATCAATTACGCGTACACATGCTGTCCATTGGCCACCCCCTGCTGGGCGATGGGCTCTATGCCCACGAACAGGCCCTCGCCGCCTGGCCACGCCTGTGCCTGCATGCCAGCATGCTGAGCTTCACTCACCCACAAACCGGTGAACGCCTGCGCTTCGAGTGCCCTGCACCGTTTTAAACCCTGCCCGAGTGCAAGGTGCGTTTTAACGAAAAGGATGTAGTCCGGATGAGCTGTTCCGAGTCCCTGGTAACACCTGTCGAGAAAACCCGGCAGCAACTGCTTTATCTGATCTATGGCAATCAGGACGTTTATCGTCGCGAAGCCAAATTCAGCATTTTGACCGCACTGTCTCATGGCAAGGCCGGCACGATGCCGAGCATCAGAATCCTCACTGATCGCCCCGAGGACTATGCCGGCTGGCCGGTTGAAACGGTATTCCTGAGCGAGGAAACCCTGACGCTGTGGCAAGGCCGCAACGGCTATCACCACCGCCGCAAGGCCTGCGCCATTGCCGAGGGCCTGAAGTACGCGCAAAAGACCCTGTTCGTCGACACCGACACCCTGTTCATCTGCGACCCGAGCCAGATATTCCAGCGAATCCAGCCCGGTCAGTACCTGATGGACCGCTTCGAGTACAACTGGCAGGACGTCTATGATCGTCAGGATTACGTGCGACTTGGCCGCTGCCTGAGCGCACACGGCATAGACCGGCAAAACGGTTTCAAACTCTACAACAGCGGCCTGTGCGGGGTGACCGACCAGGACAGCCCGCTATTCGACGAGTCCATCAAACTGATCGACGAATGGACCCGTGGCGGTTTCGATATCCACACCATCGAACAGATCGCCCTGTCGTTCGCGATGTGCGGCAAACCCGTGACCGAGGCAAAAAAATACGTCTATCACTACTTCGCCGAAAAACGCTTTTTCCACGCGATGCAGGCGTACTTTTTCTCGCAGCACGGTGAAGCGTTCAGCCAGGAGCTGGTCGAGCTGTGCCGCGACGTGCCACGCAGCAAACCTTTCCCGTCAGCCTGGCATCGACTGAAAATCAAATGGAAGCTGCGCAATCAGCGCGGCCCCCTGAGAAAGGTCGGCCGCGACTTGCTCTATGGCAGCGCCGCCCCCGCCGATCCGTATTACGATGTCTGCCGGCACGAATGGTGGGAATGTGCTTCACGAGAGATTCTGCGCTGGGACAAAACCCGTCAGAAAAAACTGCTGAACACTCATCATCACTGGCCAGAGCAATTGCCCAAGCCGCAAAAGACCGAAGATGAACGGGTGATCATGAAGTATTTGAAAAATCGGGTGCTGACGTGACCGACTCACGTCATGCCCAAAGCCTGCGATCAATACGTTAAACTCCCGCCACTGCTGTCTGGAGCTTCTTATGCGCGAAGAGTTGAACCAAGGCCTGATCGACTTCCTCAAGGCCTCCCCTACCCCGTTTCATGCCACCGCCAGCCTTGTTCAGCGCCTGGAAGCGGCGGGCTTTGTGCGGCTTGACGAGCGCGATCCCTGGACCACCGAGGCCAACGGTCGTTACTACGTCACCCGTAACGATTCCTCCATCGTCGCCTTCAAGATGGGCCGCCACTCGCCGCTGCACGGCGGTATCCGCCTGGTCGGCGCCCACACCGACAGCCCGTGCCTGCGCGTCAAGCCGCAGCCGGAACTGCAACGCCAGGGCTTCTGGCAACTGGGCGTCGAAGTGTATGGCGGCGCATTGCTCGCGCCTTGGTTCGACCGCGATTTGTCGTTGGCCGGCCGCGTGACGTTCCGCCGCGACGGCAAGGTCGAAAGCCAGCTGATCGACTTCAAGGCGCCGATTGCGATCATCCCCAACCTGGCCATTCACCTGAACCGTGAAGCCAATCAGGGCTGGGCGATCAATGCCCAGACTGAATTGCCGCCGATCCTTGCGCAGTTCGCCGGTGACGAGCGAGTGGATTTCCGCGCCGTACTGACCGATCAACTCGCCCGCGAGCATGGCTTGAACGCTGACGTGGTACTCGACTACGAGTTGAGCTTCTACGACACCCAAAGCGCAGCAGTCATCGGTCTGCATGGCGACTTCATTGCCGGCGCACGCCTGGACAACCTGCTGTCGTGCTACGCCGGACTGCAAGCGCTGCTGAACGCCGAAACCGATGAAACCTGCGTGCTGGTGTGCAACGACCACGAAGAAGTCGGCTCCTGCTCGGCGTGCGGTGCCGATGGCCCGATGCTGGAACAAACCCTGCGTCGCCTGTTGCCTGAAGGTGACGAGTTCGTACGCACCATTCAGAAATCCCTGCTGGTCTCGGCGGATAACGCCCACGGCGTACACCCCAACTACGCCGAGAAGCATGACGCCAACCACGGCCCTAAACTCAACGCCGGCCCGGTGATCAAGGTCAACAGTAACCAGCGCTACGCTACCAACAGCGAAACCGCAGGCTTTTTCCGCCATCTGTGCATGGCCGAAGAAGTGCCGGTGCAAAGCTTCGTGGTCCGCAGCGACATGGGTTGCGGCTCGACAATCGGCCCGATCACCGCCAGCCACCTGGGCGTGCGCACCGTGGACATCGGCCTGCCGACGTTCGCCATGCACTCGATCCGCGAGCTGTGCGGCAGCCATGACCTGGCACACCTGGTCAAAGTGCTGAGCGCGTTCTACGCCTGCCGCGAGTTGCCGTAGCCCTCTGAAGTTTCGTCGCAACGCCTTCGCGAGCCGGCTCGCGAAGGCGCCGGTTCAGCCGCTGATGGATGCAGGCGGCTGATTTCTGATCCACATCACCCCCGCTCGCCAAAAGCCACCTAGACTTCAAATACCCCCTACGACAAGGCTGTCACCATGATTTCGATGTCTTCGTTCCACGCCATGCTGATTCCGATTCTATGCGGGATGGTCCTGCTCGCCGTCGGCTTCAATTTCCGTGACAAGAACGCCGGCGTCTTCGCCATGTGGGTCGGCATGCTGCTGATCCTCGCCACTGTCGTTTACAAGATCCTCGCCAAACTCAACGAATAAATCCGCGTCGCGGCTCGCATTGATTTTGACGGGCTCGTACACTCGGTCGATCCGCTCATCCCGAGGTTGACCGCCTAGTGTTCGCTCGTCTTTTCGCCCTGCCCTGTTTACTCCTTGTCTGCCTCATGACGTTGCTGCCGATGGCACCTGCGCAGGCAGTCAGCTTGCCGGGGCTGCTTACCAGTCAGACCAAAACCCAACCCGAGGCGCAAGAACCGCTGGGGCAATCGCTGGACGAAGTAATCAAGTCCCTGGAGAACGATCAACAGCGAACCAAACTGCTGGCGGACCTGAAAAAGCTGCGTGACGTCACCAAAAAAGCCCAGGCGACGCCCGAAGAAGGTGTGCTCGGCTTGATCGGCGGCACGCTGGCCAGTTTCGAAAAGCAGTTTTCCGGAGCCGACAGCCCGATCACCCGCTGGTCCGAAGAGTTTGACCTGGCCAAGGATGAACTCGCGGCATTGATCGTGCCGAGCAACGAATGGCTGCCGATCATCTTCGGCTTCGCGATGATTCTGATGGTCTGGAGTTTGCTGGCTGCCGCGCTGATCTGGCTCGGCCATCGGGTACGCATGCGTTTCGGGCTGACCGAGGAACTGCCGCAACACCCCAAGGCGCTGGACATGCTGCGCTTCGCCTTGCGCAAGCTCGGGCCGTGGCTGATCGCGTTGGTGATTACCGTCTATATGAGTTACGCCCTGCCCTCGTCATTGGGCAAGAGTCTGGCCATGGTGCTGGCTTATGCGCTGGTGGTCGGCACCTGTTTCTCGGCAATCTGTGTGATCGCGTTTTCCGTACTCGACGGCCCGCACCGTCACCGCGCCCTGTATATCCTGCGCCATCAGGCCTTTCGTCCGCTGTGGCTGATCGGCAGCTTCGCGGCCTTCGGCGAGGCGATCAGCGATCCAAGACTGGTCGACAGCCTCGGCAGCCACTTGGCCCACACTGCCGCAACGCTCGCCAATGTGCTGGCGGCGCTGTCCACCGGTCTGTTTATCCTGCGGTTCCGACGCCCCATCGCACACTTGATCCGCAACCAGCCGCTGTCCCGACGCCTGACCCGGCGCGCCCTGAGCGACACCATCGATATTCTCGGGACCTTCTGGTATTTGCCGGCGCTGGTGCTGGTGGGCATCTCGCTGTTTGCGACTTTTTTCTCGGCCGGCGACACCAGCACAGCGCTGCGTCAGTCGCTGATCTGCACCGTGCTGCTGGTGTTGTGCATGGTCATCAACGGGCTGGTACGCCGCCATTCGCTCAAACCGCAACGGGGCGTGAAACGCCATGCGCTGTATTCCGAGCGCCTGAAAAGCTTCTTCTACACCCTCGCGCATCTGCTGGTCTGGCTGACATTCATCGAACTCGGCCTGCGGGTGTGGGGCATGTCGCTGATTGCCTTCACCGAAGGCGAAGGCCATGAAGTCAGCGTCAAGCTGTTCAGCCTCGGCGGGACACTGATCTTCGCCTGGCTGATCTGGATTCTCAGCGACACCGCCGTGCACCACGCCCTCACCCGCTCACGCAAAGGCCTGGCCAACGCCCGAGCGCAAACGATGATGCCGCTGATCCGCAACGTGCTGTTCGTGGCGATCTTCATCATTGCGCTGATCGTCGCCCTGGCCAACATGGGCATGAACGTCACGCCACTGCTGGCCGGTGCCGGCGTGATCGGCCTGGCCATCGGTTTTGGTGCGCAGTCGCTGGTCGCGGATTTGATCACCGGTCTGTTCATCATCATCGAAGACTCCCTGGCCATCGACGACTACGTGGACGTCGGCGGCCACCTGGGCACCGTCGAAGGCCTGACCATCCGCACGGTGCGCCTGCGCGACATCGACGGCATCGTCCACACGATTCCCTTCAGCGAAATCAAAAGCATCAAGAACTACTCCCGGGAATTCGGCTACGCGATCTTCCGGGTGGCGGTGCCGTACAACATGGAGATCGACGATGCGATCAAACTGATGCGTGAAGTCGGCCAGAAAATGCGCACCGATCCGCTGCAACGACGCAACATCTGGTCACCGCTGGAGATTCAGGGCGTGGAAAGTTTCGAGTCCGGCAGCGCCATTCTTCGCGCCCGGTTCAAGACCGCGCCGATCAAGCAGTGGGAAGTGTCGCGGGCGTTCAACTTGTCACTCAAGCGCCATCTGGATGAAGCCGGGCTGGATCTGGCGACGCCGCGGATGAGCGTGCAAGTGATCACCGCTGGCGGCGGCGCGCAAAAGGAAAGCAGCCATGAGTGAAGACCTCATGCCTGAAACCAGCCAGCCCCCAGCCATGCACTCAACAGCCCCAGCGCAGTGCCGAAGATAATCAGCCAGATCGCATTGATCCGGCTGAAATACACCACCGCCGCACTGGCCAGGGTCAGCAGCACACTCGGGGCGCTGGTTTCCAGGCTGCGGATCAGAATGTAGCTGGCGGCGAGGATCAGCCCGATGGAAATCGGCACCAGGCTGCGTTTGACCCGTTGCACCCAAGGCGTTTCGCTGTGCCTTTGCAGCCAGCCTGCCCCGACATACGTCAGCACCGAGCAAGGCAGCAGCTTGGCCAGCAGCGCAACCATCGCTCCCGGCACGCCAGCGGCCTGTTGGCCGATAAAGACCAGAAACATGCCGTTGGGCCCCGGCAGCGCCTGGGATAAGGCGAAAAAGGCGACGAACTGGCCGTCAGTGATCCAGTTCATGTCGGTGACGGTGTAGCGGTGAATATCGCTCAGCGCGACCGTATTGCCGCCAATGGACATCAGCGACCACAGTGCGCACTGGATCATCAGGTGCAGCAGGATGCTCTGCATATCAGTTGGCCGCCTTGGCGCTGCCAATGAAACTCAAGGCCAGGGACGCGGGGATGCAGATCAGCAATACACTCCACAGCGGCAGCACCAGCACCGCCATCAATACGAAAGTCAGGACAAAAGCACTGTAATTGGCCAGGGTGCGGGGCATGGCCTTGAGCAGTCGCAGCGTCGTGCCGAGCATCAAGCCGGTAGCAATCGGCATCACCGCGCCAAAGACCTCCTGTACAACCGCATGACTCCACCACTTGGCGTAGGCGAACCCGGCGAGCACGGTGATCAGCGAAGGGAAAAGGTACAAGCCACAGACAGTGACGAAGGCCCCCGGCAAGCCATGCAGTCGACGACCGTAGATGATCCCGACGTTCGCAATATTGGGGCCGGGGAAAAACTGGCCGGTGCTCAGCAGTTCATTGAACTCCTGTTCGCTGACCCAGCGTCGGCGATCAACCATCATCTGCCTGGCCCAGGGCATGACTCCGCCAAAGCCACACAGGCCGACCCAGACAAAGTTGTAGAACAGCTGCCACAAACTGGGGACGGGGGCGTCGAGAGAAGCGTCGGGCGTCGGCATGGCAGACCCTGCAGAAAAAGGCATCGGGAGATTGGCCAAGAGAGTTTAGCGGGGCGCCGTTGCCACCGGAATCATGCGTTCTTTTTTGTAGCGGATATTTTCAGTTGCCTGGCCTCAGGCGACATCCACTCCGACATGAATCGCATCATGGCGCCAGAACTCCAGATCACAGTCGATCAACCGCTCATGCTGATCGTAGTTGACCCGGGCAATACGCAACCCCGGGCTGCCCACCGACACCCGTAGAGCCGCCGCCGCATCCGCCGACAATGACGTAGGTACAATTTCGAATCGCACCCGGCCGTAGTGCAAGTCGTAGTTGCGTGCATACAACTCGGTAATTGACTGATTCAAATCGAACTCAAGGATCCCGGGAAAAAACTGCGGATTCAGGTAGTGCTCTACATACAGTACTAGCCGCCCGTCAATGCGCCGTGCCCGGCAAATCTGGATCACACTCGACAACGCCGGCAATTGCAGCCAGGCACACACCGCCGCCGACGCCGGTTGCAAGCGTGCCGAGATCACTTCGGTGGACGGCACTCGGCCCTGCGCACTGACCATCGCGTGAAAGTGGCTGCGCTGCATCAGGTTGTAGGCCAGGCGCGGTGGCGACACGAACCAGCCACGGCGTTCTTCGCGATAAATATGCCCCTGCGCCTCCAGTTGCAACAACGCCTCGCGCACAGTGATTCGCGTGGTGCCGAACAACTCACTGAGTTTGCGCTCGGCCGGCAGTTTACTGCCGGCCGCCAACAGGCCGTGGTCGAGCTGTTCCCGAAGTACTTGGCCGATGGTTGTCACTGCCTTGGTTGTCTCGACGCGCATCAACGTTACCTATCTGGACTAGACCAGCACTGTTTCGGGGCAGAACGACACCGGATGGCGCGTCCTGAAACGTATTGCAAGCCTAGGCAATACATATGACTGATCGATGACAAACCCGCCGAACGGCCTGAAAACAACACTGCAAATAAGCGGCCAAGTCCTTGCAAACAGGGCTTTTGGTGATGGTCTACGCTTATCTCGCACCCTCCATCGCCGAGCCAAAAAACGGTGGGCGCGGATGGCACCGACATCAAAGTGTCATCCAGCTCACCTAAATTGGCTCAGGTATTGCTGACCTAGACCAACACAACCGCAATCGCAGCGTTGATAACGCCCAAAGGAGCTTCGGATGAAACAGCTTTTCCTGGCATCACTGTTAGGCTCGACCATTGCCATGTGCACCGCCGCCATGGCGGCTGATACCGATTTAAAGACCCTGGAAGCCGCTGCGAAAGCGGAAGGCGCAGTCAACAGTGTCGGCATGCCCGATGACTGGGCCAACTGGAAAGGCACCTGGGACGACCTGGCCAAGACCTATGGCCTCAAACACATCGACACCGACATGAGCTCGGCCCAGGAAGTGGCCAAGTTCGCCGCTGAAAAAGACAACGCCAGCGCCGACATCGGTGACGTGGGCGCCGCCTTCGGCCCGATCGCCGTCAAGCAAGGCGTGACCCAGCCGTACAAACCAACCACCTGGGCGCAAGTCCCGGACTGGGCTAAAGACAAGGACGGCAACTGGGCCCTGGCCTACACCGGCACCATCGCCTTCATCGTCAACAAAAAGCTGTTGCACGGTTCTGATGCACCGAAAAGCTGGGCAGACCTGAAGACCGGCAAATACAAAGTCTCCATCGGTGACGTGAGCACTGCCGCTCAGGCAGCCAACGGCGTACTGGCTGCCGCGCTGGCCAATGGCGGCGACGAAAAGAACATCGAGCCTGCACTGCTGATGTTTGCCGAGATCGCCAAGCAGGGTCGCCTGTCGCTGGCCAACCCGACCATCGCCACCATGGAAAAAGGCGAAGTGGAAGTGGGCGTGGTCTGGGACTTCAACGGCCTTAGCTACAAAGCCAAGATGGCCAACCCGGATGACTACGTCGTGCTGATCCCGTCTGACGGCTCGGTGATTTCCGGTTACACCACCATCATCAACAAATACGCCAAGCACCCGAATGCGGCCAAGCTGACCCGTGAGTACATCTTCAGCGACGCCGGCCAGACCAATCTGGCGCGTGGTAACGCTCGTCCAATCCGCGCCGAACACCTGACCTTGCCGGAAGACGTGAAAGCCAAGCTGCTGCCCAACGAGCAATACAAGAAAGTCACGCCGATCAAGGACGCGGATGCATGGGAGAAGACTTCCAAGGCCCTGCCACAGAAGTGGAACGAAGAAGTCATCGTCAATATGCAATAACGAATGGGTCACCCGCTGGGTGATCTGATGAAGATCCACTGTGGGAGCGAGCCTGTTCGCGAAATCGGATTCACGTTCAACTTATGTGTTGACTGATACCCCGCCTTCGCGAGCAGGCTCGCTCCCACAGGGGGGATTGGTTGTGTACTTGAAATCTGTTTCCCGGAGTCATTGCCCCTATGAAGCACAACGTCATCCTTGTCGTGCTCGACGGCCTCAATTACGAGGTTGCGCGCCACGCCATGGGGCACCTGCAGGCTTATGTTGGCGCAGGACGCGCGGCGCTCTACAAACTGGAGTGCGAACTGCCGGCCCTGTCCCGACCGCTGTACGAATGCATCCTGACCGGCGTTGCGCCGATCGACAGCGGCATCGTCCACAACAACGTCTCGCGCCTGTCCAACCAGCGCAGCGTCTATCACTACGCCAGCGACGCCGGCCTTGTTACTGCGGCGGCGGCCTATCACTGGGTCAGCGAGCTGTATAACCGTTCGCCCTTCGTGGCCGCAAGGGACCGTCACACCGACGACCCGCAACTGCCGATCCAGCACGCTCATTTCTACTGGAACGACCACTACCCGGATTCGCACCTGTTCGCCGACGCCGAGAACCTGCGCCTGCGTCACACGCCGAACTTTCTGCTGGTGCACCCCATGAACATCGACGACGCCGGGCACAAGCACGGCCTCGATACCGCGCAATACCGCAACAGCGCCCGCTCGGCCGACATCATTCTGGCCGACTACCTGCAAGCCTGGCTCGACGCCGGCTATCAGGTGCTGGTGACTGCCGACCACGGCATGAACAACGACCGCTCCCACAACGGCCTGTTGGCAGCAGAGCGCGAAGTGCCGCTGTTTGTTCTCGGCAATGCGTTCAGCTTCGACGCTGGCGCCGCACCGAAACAGACTGAACTCTGCGGCACCGTCTGCGAACTGCTGGGTGTGGCCCACGACAAACCTGTGTGCCGGGAGCTGCTCAAGTGAAGTCAATGATGCGCGGTAAATGGCTGGCCGCCTTGTGCCTGGTGCCCTTCGCAATCTTTTTCATCGTGTTCCAGATCGCCCCGTTATGCTGGGTGCTGATCAACAGCCTGCAATCGGAAGAGTTCGGCTGGGGCATTGCCAATTTCAGCAAGATCTTCAGCTCGAAGTTCTATTTGCAAGCGATCCAGTACAGCCTGGAGATCAGTTTCTGGTCCAGCGTATTCGGGATCATCATCGCGGTACTGGGCGCTTATTCCCTGCGCCGGGTCGATTCCAAACTGCGCAATTTCGTGAATGCCTTCGCCAACATGACCAGCAACTTCGCCGGTGTGCCGCTGGCTTTTGCGTTCATTATTTTGCTGGGCTTCAACGGCAGTTTCACCATCATGCTCAAACAGGCCGGGATCATTCAGGATTTCAACCTGTACTCGAAAACCGGTCTGATCATTCTCTACACCTACTTCCAGATTCCCCTCGGCGTGCTGCTGCTCTACCCGGCTTTCGACGCCTTGCGCGAAGACTGGCGCGAGTCCGCCGCACTGCTGGGCGCCAATGGCTGGCAGTTCTGGCGACACATCGGCTTGCCGGTACTGACGCCGGCGCTGCTCGGCACGTTCGTGATCCTGCTGGCCAACGCCCTCGGCGCCTACGCCACGGTGTACGCGTTGACCACCGGCAACTTCAACGTGCTGCCGATCCGTATTGCAGCGATGGTCTCCGGCGACATTTCCCTGGACCCGAACATGGCCAGTGCCCTGGCCGTGGTGCTCGTGGCGTTGATGACCCTGGTGACCATCGTGCATCAGTTGCTGTTGAAGAGGAGCTACCATGTCTCGCGCTGAATTGGGGCCCGTCGGTGTCTATCACCGGGTCGTGGTGTACCTGCTGTTTGCCATTTTGTTGTTGCCGCTGCTTGGCACGCTGATCTATTCGATCGCCAGCAGTTGGTCGGCGACCATTCTGCCCAGCGGCTTTACCTTCAAATGGTACGTACAACTGTGGAGCGACCCGCGCTTTCTCAACGCATTTGGCCAGTCGCTGCTGGTGTGCGTCGGCTCGCTGATCCTGTCGGTGGTGCTGATTCTGCCGCTGCTGTTCGTGGTGCATTACCACTTCCCGAAACTCGACGCGCTGATGAACATCCTGATCCTGCTGCCCTTCGCCGTGCCACCGGTGGTGTCGTCGGTGGGGCTGTTGCAGCTCTATGGCTCCGGGCCGTTCGCGATGGTCGGCACGCCATGGATCCTGATCGGTTGCTACTTCACCGTGGCGCTGCCGTTCATGTACCGGGCGATCACCAACAACCTGCAGGCGATCAATCTGCGCGACCTGATGGACGCCGCCCAACTGCTCGGTGCCAGCACCTGGCAAGCGGCGTTCCTGGTGGTGCTGCCAAATTTGCGCAAGGGGTTGATGGTGGCGTTGCTGCTGTCGTTCTCGTTCCTGTTCGGCGAGTTCGTGTTCGCCAACATCCTCGTCGGCACCCGCTACGAAACCCTGCAGGTCTACCTCAACAACATGCGTAACAGCAGCGGCCATTTCACCAGTGCGCTGGTGATTTCCTACTTCTTCTTTGTGCTGGTTCTGACCTGGGCGGCCAATATCTTGAACAAGGACAAAAGCGAATGAGCTATGTCAGCGTCCAACACCTTCAAAAAAATTACGCAGGGACAACGGTGTTCAGCGACATCAACACCGAAATCCAGAAGGGCGAATTCGTCACCCTGCTCGGCCCATCGGGTTGCGGCAAGTCCACACTGCTGCGTTGCATTGCCGGGCTGACCCCGGTGGATGGCGGCAAGATCCTGCTCGATGGCGTCGATATCGTGCCCTTGAGTCCGCAGAAACGCGGGATCGGCATGGTGTTCCAGAGCTATGCACTGTTTCCGAACATGACCGTGGAGCAGAACGTCGCCTTCGGATTGCGCATGCAGAAGGTCAACGCCGACGACAGCCACAAGCGCGTCAGCGAAGTGTTGAAACTGGTGGAGCTCAATGATTTCGCCGCTCGATACCCGCACCAGCTGTCCGGCGGCCAGTGCCAGCGTGTGGCACTGGCTCGCTCGCTGGTGACCCGTCCGCGCCTGTTGCTGCTGGATGAACCCCTGTCGGCACTCGATGCACGGATTCGCAAGCACCTGCGCGAACAGATCCGTCAGATTCAGCGCGAACTGGGCTTGACCACGATCTTCGTCACACACGATCAGGAAGAAGCCCTGACCATGTCTGACAGGATTTTCCTGATGAATCAGGGAAAAATCGTACAAAGCGGCGACGCCGAGACCCTCTATACCGCGCCCGTCGATGTCTTCGCCGCAGGCTTCATCGGCAACTACAACCTGCTGGACGCCGACAGCGCCACCCAGTTGCTGCAACGGCCGATCAGCGGGCGCATCGCGATTCGCCCGGAGGCCATCGAACTGAGCCTCAATGGCGAGCTCGATGCGCAAATACGCAGCCACAGTTTGCTGGGTAACGTGATTCGCTATCGGGTCGAAGCCCGGGGCGTGGAATTGGTGGTTGATGTGCTGAACCGCTCGGCAGCCGATCTGCATCCCGATGGTCAGCGTCTGGCGCTTTCCATCGATCCGACGGCCCTGTGTGAGGTAGCCTGATGACTTTGCTGATGTTGAAGAGAGAACTGCACTGATGGCCCTGGCAATTTTTGATCTGGACGAAACCCTGATCCACGGCGACTGCGCCACCCTCTGGAGCGAACAGATGGGCCGACTGGGCTGGGTCGATCCCGAATCGTTCATGCGGCAGAACAACGAACTGATGGACGCCTACAGCCACGGCAAATTGCGTATGGAGGACTTCATGACCTTCAGCCTGGAGCCGATGATTGGTCGCACGGCAGAAGAGGTGGCGCATCTGGTCGGGCCGTGGGTGGAAGACTATATCGAGCCGATCATTTTCAGTGACGCGACTAAAACCATCGCCGCGCACCGCAAGGCCGGCGACCGGATTCTGGTGATCTCGGCCTCGGGCACGCACCTGGTGCGACCGATTGCCGATCGCCTCGGCATCGACGAGATTCTGGCGATCGAACTGGAAGTGGCCCACGGGGTCTACAGCGGTCACACGGTCGGCACCCTGACCTACCGCGAAGGCAAGATCGCCCGGTTGCTCGAGTGGCTGGATGCCGAAGAGGAAAACCTTGAGGGCGCGAGTTTCTACTCCGACTCACGCAACGACTTGCCGTTGTTGCTGAAGGTGGATTTCCCGCACGTGGTCAATCCGGATCCGGTGTTGCTTGAGCACGCCGAAAAAGCCGGCTGGCCAATCCATCTCTGGAAGTAATAGACCACCTGTGGGAGCGTGGCTTGCCCGCGATGAACGATGACGCGGTTCAACTGAAAAACCGTGTCGCCTGAATCACGAGCAAGCCACGCTCCCACAAGGATTGCGTTGAGCCTGAGATGTTTTCGCGGGATCAGGTCAGGCTTTCATCGATCACCAACACCAGTTTCCCCGCGACCTTATTGCTCGCCAACTCGGCAAACGCCGCCTCGGCATCCTTGATCGGGAACGTCTTGGCCAGTTGCGGACTCAAGCGCCCTTCGGCAAACAATGGCCAGACATGCTGGTTCAAGTCACTGAACAAATCCGCCTTGAACTGATCATCGCGGCTGCGCAAGGTCGACCCCAGTAACTGCACTCGCTTGGCCAGCACCTGGGCCAGGTCCAGCTTCGCCTCGCGCCCGCCCATCAAACCGATCAACACCCAGCGGCCGTCCTGCGCCAGCAGCTTCAGGTTGAGCGCGGCATAGTTGCCGCCCACCGGGTCGAGAATCACGTTGAACGGCCCCAGGTCGTTCAGGCTTTCCAGGTCGCCGGTGCGCACCACTCCGCCCTGGGCGCCGAGGGCTTCGCAGTACGCCAGACGCTCCGCGGAACCGACGGTGACCCAGCACGGATTGCCATACGCCTTGCACAACTGAATGGCGGCTGAACCAATTCCGCTGGCACCCGCGTGCAGCAGAACTTTCTCACCGGGCTTGAGCGCTGCAAGATGAAATACATTTAACCAAACGGTCGCATACACCTCCGGTAACGCTGCCGCTTCCACCAACGACACGCCTTCGGGAACCGGCAACACATGCCGCCCGTCGACCACCACTTCTTGCGCCATGCCCCCCCCGGCCAGCAAGGCACAGACCCGGTCGCCCACCTGCCAGGCCGAGCCCGGACCGACTTCGCTGATGACCCCGGAGCACTCAAGACCGAGCACTTGGCTGGCACCGGGAGGGGGCGGATAGAGCCCGGCCTTCTGTAATAAATCGGCGCGATTAAGGCCCGCTGCCGCCACTCGAATGCGCACTTGTCCTACATCACACGCAGGACTCGGTGCTTCAACCCATGCCACTTGACCTTCCACGCCTTGCAATGCTTTCACAGTGCCTCCATAGTGAGTCTGGACTGAGCCCGCTGCTATAGCGCCGGGCTTTTTGCATTATGCGACCGGCCCTCGTGGTACCGGCGACTTCAAAGACGGCCTAATATGCGTGATCAATTGTCCCCGCGTCGAATCAGCATGAAGCATTTGTTTCCCAGCACCGCCCTAGCCCTATTCATTGGTATCGGCCTTTTGCCGATGTCGAGCAATACGTTTGCAGCCAATAGCTGGGACAACCTTCAGCCTGATCGTGACGAAGTGATCGCCAGCCTGAACGTCGTCGAGCTGCTCAAACGTAATCATTACAGCAAGCCGCCACTGGATGCCGCACGCTCGGTGATCATCTACGAGAGCTACCTCAAGCTCCTGGATCCATCGCGCAGTTATTTCCTGGCCAGCGATATCACCGAATTCGACAAGTGGAAGTCCCAGTTCGACGGCTTCCTCAAAAGCGGCGACCTCAACCCTGGGTTTACCATCTACAAGCGCTATCTGGACCGGGTCAAATCGCGTCTGGACTTCGCCATTGCCGAGCTCAACAAGGGCGTCGACAAGATGGACTTCAGCACCAAGGAAACCTTGCTGATCGATCGCAAGGACGCCCCTTGGCTAACCTCCAACGCAGAGCTTGACGACCTGTGGCGCAAACGCGTCAAGGACGAAGTACTGCGAATGAAGATCGCCGGCAAAGACTCCAAACAGATTCAGGACACCCTGACCAAGCGCTACAAGAACCAGTTGTCGCGCCTGGACCAGACTCGTCCGGAAGACATCTTCCAGGCGTACATCAACACCTTCGCCATGTCCTACGACCCGCACACCAATTATCTGTCGCCGGATAACGCGGAGAACTTCGACATCAACATGAGCCTGTCCCTTGAGGGCATCGGCGCCGTGTTGCAGAGCGATAGCGATCAGGTGAAGGTCGTGCGTCTGGTGCCCGCAGGCCCTGCCGACAAGACCAAACAGGTGGCACCGGCCGACAAGATCATCGGCGTTGCCCAGGGCAGCAAAGAAATGGTCGACGTGGTCGGCTGGCGTCTGGACGAAGTGGTCAAGCTGATCCGTGGTCCGAAAGGCACAGTCGTGCGCCTGGAAGTGATTCCGGCCAGCAATGCGCCAAACGATCAGACCAGCAAGACCGTGTCGATTACCCGCGAGGCGGTGAAGCTTGAAGATCAGGCCGTTAAAAAGTCGATCCTCAACCTGAAACAGGACGGCAAGGACTACAAGCTCGGCGTCATCGAGATTCCGGCCTTCTATCTGGACTTCAAGGCATTCCGTGCTGGCGATCCGGATTACAAGAGCACCACCCGCGACGTCAAAAAACTGCTGACCGAGCTGCAAAAAGACAAGGTTGATGGCGTGGTCATCGACCTGCGCAACAATGGCGGCGGCTCCTTGCAAGAAGCCACCGAGCTGACCAGCCTGTTCATCGACAAGGGCCCGACCGTACTCGTACGTAATGCCGATGGCCGGGTTGACGTGCTTGAGGATGAAAATCCGGGCGCGTTCTACAAAGGTCCGATGGCGTTGCTGGTCAACCGCTTGTCCGCCTCGGCTTCGGAGATTTTTGCCGGCGCCATGCAGGACTACCACCGCGCGCTGATCATCGGCGGCCAGACCTTCGGCAAAGGCACCGTGCAGACCATTCAGCCGCTCAACCATGGCGAGCTGAAACTGACCCTGGCCAAGTTCTACCGGGTTTCCGGGCAGAGCACCCAGCATCAGGGCGTACTGCCGGATGTTGATTTCCCGTCGATCATCGACACCAAGGAAATCGGCGAAAGCGCCCTGCCGGAAGCCATGCCGTGGGACACCATCAAGGCGGCCATCAAGCCGGCGGTCGACCCGTTCAAGCCTTACATCGCTCAGCTCAAGTCCGAGCATGACGCCCGTTCGGCCAAAGACGCAGAGTTCGTGTTCATCCGCGACAAGCTGGCCCTGGCCAAGAAGCTGATGGAAGAAAAAACCGTCAGCCTCAACGAAGCCGATCGTCGTGCACAACATGCCGATATCGATGCCAAGCAGCTTGTTATGGAGAATATCCGTCGCAAGGCCAAGGGTGAAGCACCGCTCAAAGAACTGAAGAAAGAAGACGAAGACGCCATCGCGGCCGAGCCGGACAAGATCAAACCGGAAGACGATGCTTACCTGAGCGAAACCGGGCGCGTCCTGCTCGATTACCTGAAGCTGAGTAACCAGGTCGCAAAGAAGTAAGGTGATGGCAATTTAATGGTGCCGCTCCCCGGAGCGTCATCAAACAGTCATCATTCTGTCGTGAAATAAGGGACTGGGAGCACTCTTTAACGGGAGTCTGCTCCCAGTCCTTTTTTTATCGCCAGAGAACGCCATGACCACGACCGAACAGCTGAGTGCATTGAGTTCAATACTGGCTCAAAGCGGTTTGCACAGCCTGTTCCAGCCGATCATCAGCCTCTCCGAACGCCGCATCCTGGGCTACGAAGCCCTGAGTCGTGGCCCCTCAAACAGCCCATTGCACTCCCCTATCGCGCTGTTCGCCGTCGCTCGCCAGGCCGGGCGCCTGAGCGAACTGGAAATTGCCTGCCGACAAAGTGCCTGCCGGCGTTTCAACGAACAGCAACTGCCCGGCAAGCTGTTCCTTAACGTCTCGCCTGAATCCCTGCTGGAAACCTCGCACCAACCCGGCCGCACCTTGCAGCTGTTGCAGGATTTCGGTATTCCACCGAGTCAGGTGGTGATCGAACTCACCGAACAGACCCCGACCGATGATTTCGAATTGCTGCAAAACGCCTTGCATCACTATCGGGCGATGGGCTTTTCCATTGCGCTGGACGACCTCGGCGCGGGTTATTCGAGCTTGCGACTCTGGTCCGAACTGCGTCCGGACTACGTGAAAATCGATCGGCATTTCATCGACGGCATTCATCAGGATGCGCTCAAGCGCGAGTTCGTCGGCTCCATCCTGCAAATCGCCAAGGCCTCCAGGGCGCAGGTGATAGCTGAAGGCATTGAGCTGCCGGAAGAACTGGCGGTGTTGACCGAAATGGGCGTCGATCTGGTGCAGGGCTATCTGCTCTGCCGCCCACAGGAGCAGCCGCCTCGTGACGCTCGGGCGCTGATGCCCAAACACGACAGCACCGCCGTGGCGCTGAACGATGAAGGCAGCGACCTCAGCGCCCTGCTCAACGAGCAGCCGGCGGTGGCCCGCGATACGCCGACCGCGACGGTGCTGGAAGCATTTCGCCGCCAGGCCAACCTGAACTCGCTGGCGGTGCTTGATGAGTGGGGCCACCCCTGTGGCATCGTCCACCGCCATTCGCTCTCGGATGCGCTACTCAAGCCGTTTGCCACCGACCTGTTCGCCCGCAAGCCCATCAGCCGTCTGATGAATGATGATTTTCTTGCGGTGGAAATGAGCCAATCGCTGCAACAGGTCAGCCGACTGATCACCAGTCGTGCCAGGCAACGCATCGAAGAAGATTTCATCATCACCCTCAACGGCGGTTATCTGGGGTTGGGTCGGGTGATTGATGTACTGAAGCTGATCACCGAACTGAAGATCCAGCAGGCCCGCTACGCCAACCCGCTGACCTTGCTGCCGGGCAACGTGCCGATTCAGCAATGCCTGACCCGCCTGCTGCAACAGGCGCGGGAGTCGGTGATCTGCTATGTGGACATCGACAGCTTCAAGCCCTTCAACGATATCTACGGCTACGGGCGTGGAGATGAAGTCCTGCTGTGCCTGGCGCAATGCCTGAACGACCGCGTCGACCCGTCCCGCGACTTTGTCGGGCATATCGGCGGCGACGATTTCCTGCTGGTACTCGGCCCCGAAGACTGGCGCAAACGCTTGAACCAGTTGCTGGACGACTTCCAGAGCCAATGCCGACGCTTCTATCGCAGCGAACATCTGGAAGCCGGCTGCTTCACCGCCCCCAACCGCCAGGGCATGAGACAGGAATTCCCGCTGCTGTCATTGTCGATTGGTGTGGTGCACCTGCACCCAGAGGCTTGCGCGGGGCTGGATGCGAGCCAGTTGGCCGAGATGGCGTCCCAGGCCAAACACCACGCGAAGAACGTGCCGGGGTATAGCGTGCATGTGATTGATAGTTTGGCGGTGCCTGGATGTGAGGATGAACGACTCATAGGACAGCGGTGATTGAACGGGCGCCTTCGCGGGCAAGCCCGCTCCCACAGGGTCTGATGGCGTACACAATTTTCGTGCTCGACTTGATCCAATGTGGGAGCGGGTTTGCCCGCGAAAGCGTCTGCGCGGACAACGTCATTCACAACTGAACAGTCGCTAGCCAATGTTCGAAATTTTAGAAAAATTAAATGAAAGAACATTACGCTAGCCGAATACCCATAAAAACAACCCGCAAGATTTACAAAATAACATCTATATAAGCTGCAAGGATCACCTACAAACCCTACCAAGTCTAAGACCCATGATAAAAATCAAATACCTCACCAAGCAGCTCTATCTTCGAGATTTGCTTTTTTGAGTTCGTCATTCCACGCAGCACTAAGAACTTCGTAAATATCCTCAAAAAATTTGCGAGGCTCGTCCATTTCATCCCAACAGTCTGGAAAGCGATTGGTGCTTTCGCAGTCATGCTCTAGCAAAGCCTGAAAATCATACTCACGATCTTGCAGCGCTAGATACAGAGCGTTAACCAATATGAACTTATGCCTATAACTCAAATAGTCATTAGTACCTACTATGTATTTTTCTGCGAGACCCTTCCGATCTGCCGATTGGTTAATATCATACGCATCTAATTCTTCACCAAGAGTTTCCTCCCGATCATACACATCGAACACACCGATTAGTTCACGGACACTTGGCTTATACTCAATATCTAAAAATGGGTGCTTTATCATTTCATATCAACCGGATGCGAGGTAAATGGAACAGGGTTTTCCCCGTTACTAAACTTCGTCTCAGAACCATGCATTAACTCAAGGAGATTAGGTTTTTGGGAGTCTTTTTTATTGGGCTTATAACCTCTCCCTACATTTTCGTTATCACGCCGGACAATTGGATAGCCGTTCACATCAGTTCCCGTAAACTGCGCCATACCCCTAACAACCCTCGTCATATCACCATTCAAGGTATGCATATGTAAACTCCAACTCTTATATTGAGAGCTTAAGTTCCCCTTTTTTGCTTTCTTTTTTGTAATTGGGTCGGTCCCATCAATAGCACGCTGACGAATGACCGCATCAGGAACCGCGGCACCATGCTTACCAATAGAGTGCATTCCGGGATATTTATCCTCAAAACGCTCAACCCAGCGCTTAGCAACCTCATCCTTAAGAGTCTCTATCCTCGCCCGCCGCTGCTCCCCCGTCAGCTTCGGAAGCGCCGGCGCTCCTTCATCAACAACCGCCCCACCCACCTCATCCGGCTTCGAACACCCCGACTTATTCGGTGGTGGGCAGTTGCCGCTCAACCCCAACGGATCAACCCACCCCGTCGGGTTCGGCACGTACCGATACGGGTTCAGCCCGCCCGCCAGTTTCACCGGGTCCGGCGTCAGGTACCGCCCGACTCCCGGATCATAGTACCGATGGCGGTTGTAGTGCAGGCCGCTCTCGGCGTCGAAATATTGCCCCTGAAACCGTAGCGGCTGGTCGAGTTGTTCGCTGGCGCCGTGGGTCAGGTCGGTGATTTTGCCGTAGGCGTTGTATCGGGCGGACCAGACAATCTCGCCGCCGTAATCGGTCAGTTCCTGGGGTGTGCCGAGGTGGTCCAGTTGATAGTAGAAGGGGCAGGCCTTGTGTGGGCCTTCGCCGTCGAGCATGGCCAGCGGGCGGAAGCTGCCGGGTTCGTAGACGTAGCTGCGGTTTCAGGCGTTGAAATTTTTTGATTAGTAACCATGTTCTTCTTACCTGCGAGCGTATGGCGTGCATGTGACTAATAATTTGGCGGTGCCTGGATGTGAGGATGAACGGCTCATAGGGCAGCGGTGATTGAACGGACGCCTTCGCGGGCAAGCCCGCTCCCACAGGGTCTGATGGCGTACACAATTTTCGTGCCCGACTTGATCCAATGTGGCAGCGGGCTTGCCCGCGAAAGCGTCTGCGCGGACAACGTCATTTTCGACTGAATACTTGCTAGCCGATGTTCGAAGGTCTTGCCTGCAATCGCCGCCCGATCATATCCAGCACGTCAAAGCCATCATGCAATGGAATGGCACAGAGCAAGACAAGTCCCTGGAGAATCATTGAGGAAGTTCCGGCGAAACCGCGCGAAAACTTCGGACTTGTACGATCTAATCTACGTTTTTCCAAGTGGATTGATCTTCGAGGCTGGCTTTTTGCAGATCATCTTTCCATTCAACAGGTGCCAATCGAAAAACGTCCTCAAAAAAAATTTAGTATTTTCCATCTCATCCATCAGGAAATGATGAGTGCGCTTCTGGCGCATATTTCAGCAGCGACTGAAAGTCATAATTTTTATCCTGAAGCGCCTCTTCCGACCATTTGTAGAGAAGGCGCTTTCGATATGAGCGTTTTTTTCGGGAGGCAATACTTAAGGATGAGCTCCTTCCTGTCTACCGGGTCATTGGGATCGAATCCATCCAGCTCTTCGCCTAAAGCTTCTTCACGATCATAAATATCAAAACACCCTAAAAAACAAGAAGATATCGGAATGTACGGCCGTCCAATCCATCGATCAACTAACATACTTCCACACTACCAAGTAGATTGATCTTCCAGCCTTGCTTTATTTAGGTCTTCCCTCCATTCTTCGCCTGCCAGCCTATATATTTCTTCAAAAAATCCACGAGCATCCTCTATCTCTGTTTCATCCCAAACTATAGTACTGCACTCATCGTAATCGCTTTCAAACTGAGCAGAGAAATCGAACCCCTTATCAATTAAAGCCATTTCCAATACTTTGAACAGAGCAAATCGATGCCTATAGCTTAGATAATCCAAATCACGTAGCACGAATTTTTTAATTATTTCGCAACGGTCCTGAATATCATTAGGATTATATTTTTTGAGAGCCTCACCTCTGTCCTCCTCCCGATCATAAACTTCAAGCCCCCCCAAAATATAAGATAGGCGGGGCTCCCATGACAGACTTACATTCTCAAACGGAGATTTCAACAAAATTACTCCTCTCTAGTTTCTTGGAAAAGCCGTGAATGGTCGTTTGATATTTTTCTTATCAAATCTAACTTCCGCCTCATTCATGACTTCCACATATTTTGGATTATCACGATCTTTATCATTTGGCTTATACCCTCGTCCGGCCCCAGGTATTTTGACTCTAACAACAGGATTACCTTTTGTGTCATATCCAGTAGGTTCAGGCACTTCCTTATCCATCTTCGAGATAGCATATTCAATCGCTTGGCACTGCAAAGTCCAACACGTAAATTGAGAGCTCGAGTTAACTCCTTCTTTTTTACCTTTTTTTGTTGGATGAGAACCATCAATTGAGCGCTGCTTCAGAGCCTCGTCCGGGATTTCTGGCCCGTGCTTCGCAACACTATGCATGTCATATTTTTTTTCCCAAGATAAGACTTTTCGCTTTGCCTCTTCTTTTGGTCGCAGCTTTGGAAGCGCCGGCCCACCCTCATCAACCTTAGCGCCCGCAGTATCATCCGGCGCTTTACACCCCGGCTTATTCGGTGGTGGGCAGTTGCCGCTCAACCCCAACGGATCAACCCACCCCGTCGGGTTCGGCACGTACCGATACGGGTTCAGCCCTCCCGCCAGTTTCACCGGGTCCGGCGTCAGGTACCGCCCGACTCCCGGATCATAGTACCGATGGCGGTTGTAGTGCAGGCCGCTCTCGGCGTCGAAATATTGCCCCTGAAACCGTAGCGGCTGGTCGAGTTGTTCGCTGGCGCCGTGGGTCAGGTCGGTGATTTTGCCGTAGGCGTTGTATCGGGCGGACCAGACAATCTCGCCGCCGTAATCGGTCAGTTCCTGGGGTGTGCCGAGGTGGTCCAGTTGATAGTAGAAGGGGCAGGCCTTGTGTGGGCCTTCGCCGTCGAGCATGGCCAGCGGGCGGAAGCTGCCGGGTTCGTAGACGTAGCTGCGGTGGTGGTCTTCGCCGTTTTCGGCGACGAGTTGATCGCCCTGCCAGAAGAACTCGGTGGTTTTGCCATCGACGGTTTTGGCGATGCGCCGGCCGAAGGCGTCGTAGCGGTAACGGGCGCAACGGCCGTCTGGCAGCGCGATGCCGATCAGCCGGTGCTGACAATCGTAGGCGTATTCAGTGACCCGTTTCTGCCCGGTGCCGCGCCGCTCGCGGATCAGGTTGCCGTAGGCGTCGTAGTCGTAATGCCGGTCGCCTTGCAGCAGCAAGCGGTCGCCTTTGACGGTCGTCGGTCCCGCTCGATCCTGCATCAGCAGGTTGCCCGCCGGGTCGTGGGCGAAGCTTTCCGGGGGCTCGTTGCGCGTGTGACGCACGCGGGTCAGGCGGTTGAGGGCATCGTAGTAATAGCTGCGCTGGCCGTATCGGCTGTCGGCGACGGACGCCAGGTTGCCGTTGACCGCATAGCGGTAGTGGCGCAGGTACAACGGCCGGGACTGCTGGTTGACGGCGTGGGCCTGTAACCGGCCCTGTTCGTCATAGTGGTACTGACTGATGAGCTGGCCTTGCTGGCGCTGCTGTTCGCGACCGAATTCGAATTGATGGCTGGTGAGCCGCGCACCATTGAGGTCGATGGCGGTGAGTGCGCCGCCCTTGGCGTGGTGGTAGTCGAGCTTGCTGTTGTCCGGCAGGCGCAGCTGTTTGAGCTGGCCGCAGACGTCGTAGGCATAACGCAAGGTGCCCCAACCCTGATGCTCGGTGATCAGCCTATCCTGTTGGTCGTACTCGAAGGCCAGGGGATGGTCGTGGCCGTCGTCGACGCCCACCAGGCGCCCAAGGCGATCGTAGCGGTATGCGACCTTGATGCCGTCGGGCAGGGTCTTGAGCAGCAAGCGCCCTGCCGCATCCCGCTCATAAGCGGTGACAAGCGTTGAGTCGTCATCGCCGAACTCGGTCTTTTCCAGCAGGTGGCCGTTGAGGTCGTAGGCATAAGCCGTGCGACGACCGTCGAACCCGGTTTCCTGTCGGATCAAGCCATTGGCGGTGTAATCCAGCCGATATTTTTCACCGGATTCGTTCTCTATTTCCGTGAGCAATAGCAACGCGTTGTCGTAGCGGTACCTGAGCTGGCTGCCGTCGGGGTTGATGCGCCGGCTGACCTGATGCAAGTCATCGGCATACTCGTAGCGGGTGACGTGACCGAGTTCATCCCGTTCGGCGGTGATCTGGCTGTAGGCGTTGTAGCTGAAAGCGCGTGTTGCACCACTCGGTAGAGTGGTCTGGATCAGTCGGCCAACGGCATCCCATTCATGACGGGTAACGGCGCCGTGTTCATCCTGCGTGGTAGTCCGCCGCCCCAGTACGTCGTAGGCATAACGCCGATGACTGCCATCGGGCAGGGTTTCTTCGATCAGTTGCCCCAAGCCGTTCCAGACGAATACGTGCCGACTGATGTCCGGGTAGCGGATCGACAGCAGTCGTCCCTGAGCGTCGTAGTGGTAATGCGTGACCTGCCCGTGCGGGTCGACGGCCTCGGTGATGTCGCCCTGAGCATTGCGCCGGTACGTCCACACCGCGTCGCCACGATAGCGGGCATGCAAGAAGCCGTTGCGGTATTCGTAGGCCGTTGGCTCGTCTGCGGGCGGAATCAGCGCCACGAGGCGTCCGACTTCGTCGTAGCGGTATTGCGTGAGCGCCCCGAGCGGGTCCTGCTCGGCAATCAGTCGGCCGTTGTCGTCGTAGGCCTTGAGGTGCTCGCCGCCGTCAAGCTCGACCTTGCGCACCAACCGCGCGCGCTCGTCGTGGACATACACCTCTTCGCTGCCGTCGATGTTCTTGACGGTGACACTGCCTTCGTCGTCCCAGACGTAGCGCGCATCCGTCTGGGCAAATGACGCCCAGTGGCGGATGCATCTGGCAGCCTTGCCGGACTTTTCCCACTCCCAGAAGAAACTCGCCCCACCGCCCAACTGCCGCTGCAGGATGACGTGCTGTTCGTTGTAGTCGTAGCGTTCGCTTTCGCCGGCAGCATTGGTCGCTTCGATCAGCCGATGGCGTTCGTCATAGCGATAACGGACCCATGTCAGCTCGGTGTGCCAGGCCTCGTCGGCCGTTGGGGCCGGGCGAAAAGACTGGTAATCGACGGCGATCAGGTGAGCGCGGTCATAGCGCAGCAGCAAGGCGCGACCGGCGCCGTTATCCAGGCGTTTGATACGCTCGCGACGGTCGTGGGTGATGTGCAGGCGGTTGTCGTAGGCGTCGCTGATCGCCGTCAGCCGGCCGTTGTGGAAGTGGTAGAACCGCGCCTCTTCACCGGCCTGGGCGAGGATCAGTTCGTCGGAGTCATTGCCCAGGTAAATCGCCGCGCCCGACAGGCTGTTGTGGATCGCCGGGCGTTGCGCATTTGGCAGCGGGAAAAAGGTGCGACGGTTTTCGTGGTCGATCCAGAGGATGCCGTCACCGTCGATTTCCAGGCGATGGGCCAGGCTGTGACTCCAGCCATAACCGAGGCCGCCGTCAATCTCGGCGGCGCTGGTGCGGTAGAGCCGGGTGAAATCGAACGGCAGGATGCCGTCCAGCGAACCGTCGGTGAGGGTCAGCAGTTCCTCGCCGGTGACCATCGATACCGGGCATTTGTTGGTCGCGGTTTTGTCGGCGGGTTCGGCGCTGTCGCCGTTGGGATTTTTCGCCTGTTTCGGGGCGTCGTCGTGGTGTTCTTTATGCTTGATGACGGTGTTGCGCCGGGGGTTCCAGCTCAGTTGCATCTGGCCTTTTTTAACCGCGGCAACCACGCCTCGGGCGGCGATCTTTTTGTAGCGGTCGACGTATTGAGTGATGTTGTTGAGGATGGAGAAAACGGCTTCGACGAAGCGTATTGCCAGATTCGCCAGCAACCAGCCGTACTTGGCTCCGCGAGAGATCAGCCAGGCTTTGGCCAAAGGAATTCCGGCACCCGTAGCCGCTAGCACCAGGGCAATCAGAATATCGATCAGCAGCGAGACGATGACCTGGCTGGCCGTTTCTGCCGAGATGCCAGCGATCTGGCTGGGCGGTAGTGCTTCGAACCAAAGACTCGCAGCGCGCATCAACAGGCAAAGCACCGCTTCATCGCTGGCGAGCAGCATGGCTTTTTCGAATGCGTCCGGGGACTTTTCTGCCAGGTCGATCAACTGTTGGGCGCCACTGCCCAACTCCTCAAGAAGCTTGCCTGGATCTTTCAGGGTGTTGAAAACGAGGCTGATGCCATCCCAGACACCGGTGATTGCCGCCAGGCTCCCGGCCAGCAACCCATTGCCCACGGCGGCCGATGTTGACTGCGACCACTGCGGCTTGAACACCTTCCACTCATTGCGCAGCCAGTCCTCCAGCTCCTTGGTCAGGCCATCGTAAGACGTGAAAAGATCCTCGACCTGGTCCGGGCTGACCTGACTGTGGACGTGAACGCGATATTGCTTGCCGGGAGTGCCTTCAAACCTGCCCTTGCCGTTTTCATCAAGCATGACGGGCGTTATTTCACCGCCATCACGGGCAATCACATCCACCTGAATGTTGCCCAATGGAATGTCGTAGACCGATTCGAACTGGCTCTCGATTTCCAGAATTCCGCTGGCCGGGCACGTGGCGACCATCGAGAAAAAATCGGCATCCTTCATGCCCACGGTTTTACGGGTGTTACCGAACTTGAGGCGCCGGTCCATGCTCATCAGCGACGGCAAATCGGCGGCATGGCTGATCGCATCCGCCGTCCAGTTAAACCAGTGGTCGAGTTGCTGGCGGTACAGGGTCAGGGTGTCTTTGAAACTGTCGAGTTCCCGCTCGATGCGGTCGACGTGTTCCATCAACACACCGGGCGGCGTGGAACGGGAAGAAAAATCGGGGCAAACATGAGCAATCCCTCGCGCAGAAAATGGCGCGCAAGACTTTGCGGGGGATCAGACAGGAAAGAAGTCAGGCAAGTCAGCCGCTTCTGTAGGATTTCTCTTTCAATCCACAATCGCGGAAACAAAAACGTGGCGGGAGATTGCTCTCACGCCACGTTTGTACATCGGACAACGATGGGGTTATTGCGCCGGGCCGCGAGATGCCAGCTCTTGCAACTTGAGTTCAGCCAATGGATGGCCGGCCTTGGCCGCCATGCCCCACCAGCGTGCAGCCTCAACCGCATCCGGGGCTTTGGACGGCGTTCCGGCAAGGCTGATGACGCCGACCTGATACGCCGCCTTGCCATCCCCCGCCAACGCGGCCAGGCGCAGCAATCGCACGCCCTCCTCGCGAGCCCCAAGGCCCATGCCGCGAAACGTCAGGATGTGGCCATAGAAGCTCTGCGCGCCAACATCGCCAAGGTTGGCCATGCGCGCGAACTGACCTTCGAGCCAGCGCCAGCCTCGTGGCTGGCGGACAAACCACGACCAGTGAAACAACCGGCGGGCCAGCCAGTAACCGGCCCGCGCCTTGAGTTGTAACAGCACTCAGGCCTCTGCCGACTCGGGGTATTCGTATTCAAATACCCGCACCACTTCCGAAGCGTGCCAAGACGCGGCGGCCACGCCGTCGGACGGCCCGGAAAAACGCCCAAGGCGCTCGACGCATTCAAAGAAACCGGTGCGTGGCAGACGGCTCGCGCCCTGGCTGATGACCAGCGAGCTGCGCAGCGGCTGCTCGGCCTTGGCGTCCAGCGCGGCCAGGTGTTCAAGGGCCGCGGTCAGGGTTTGCATGGCCGGCGTCGGCAACTGCAAACGCTCCAGCAGCGCTCGATACGTCAGCAGATGGCGCTGACGCCGTGCCTGATCCAGTTCACCCAGCAACCCGTCCCAATGTTGACGACTGATGCGTACGCTCACGACTCATCCCTCCATCCTGGCACCGTCAATTCCCAGGCCAGGCTGCGGCGAATCGCAGCGTCAGGCAGACGCTCGCCACTTTCGATCAAGGCCAGATAAGACGGGCTGATGCCTACCGTGCGGGCCAACGCCTCGATGGCGATGCCCTTCCCTTCGCGCAAACTGCGTAGTTGATCCAGACCCGGAAGAATCTGGTCTGGCGAGGCCGCACGGCGCACTACGGCGTCTTGTGGCGGTTGCTCGTTGATGCCTGCCGCTTTGAGTAGAGCCTGATACTGAGCCCACGGCACAACCGCATACTCGGGCTCGCCTTCGCGAGTGATTATCTGAATATCCATGACTTCCCCGTAGGACAACGACACTTAGCGAGTCGGCACTTTTCCCTTGAAGTGTAATCCTAACAGCGGCCACGGTCGCGGGGGGCATGAATCTATGGCTTAAGCCGATTCGGCCCGGTCTTCTTTCGGCCCCTGAAGCTGAAGTTGCTCCGGGGTATCGGGCAGACGTTCGACCACGGCCAGTTTTTCCGGCACCTGACGATCACGCCAGGCACGAAAGGCGCTGAGCTCATCGTCGAGGGTTTTCATCACCCAGGCCAGCACGGCGATATCATCGAGCATGCCAAACACCGGGATGAAATCGGGGATGGCATCAAAGGGACTGAGGAAATACATCAGGCCTGCGACAACGGTCAGCATCGACTTACGGCTGATCGCCCGGTAGTCGCCGCGCCAGTAGGCCAGGCAAAGTGCCTGCAGCAAGCGCAAGTCATCCTTGAGCTTGCCCAGCCGGTTGCCCTCACTGGCGCCTTTGCGGGCCACGGCGAACAACAGGGCTGGCAAACGGCCACGGGCCAGCAGACGTCCGGCCAGGGGCAGGAAACGGGCGAAATTCCACGGTGCTTTCATATTTCCTCCCTCTGAAATGTTATCCACACAAATTGTGGATAACCTTGTGAACAGAGCTATTTTTCACGGCTGAAAGCCCCGTTTCATAAGGGCTGAGCTCAGATCGGGCGTTTTTTACTCACATAAAAAAACCCAAGATTTCATTGACTTGGCGCCGGTCTGCGTCTAGCACGACGCCTTCAATGGCTATGACTCCAGCCTACACCATCGGTTCGCATTGTTTGTCCATCGCCAAACGCCAGATGCAACAACGCCCCGCATAAGCGAGGCGTTGTTGTCAAAGCAGGCGCTGGTTACTTGGCAGCAGCGTCTTCTTTGGCTGGGTCTTTGATTGCCAGCAGTTCCAGGTCGAATACCAGCACGGAGTTGGCTGGAATCGCCGGGCTTGGGCTTTGGGCGCCGTAAGCCAGGTCGCTAGGGATGTACAGTTTGTACTTCTCGCCGACGTGCATCAGCTGCAGGCCTTCGACCCAACCCGGAATCACACCGCTAACCGGCAGATCAATCGGGCTACCGCGATCCACGGAGCTGTCAAAGGTAGTGCCGTTGGTCAGCTTGCCGGTGTAGTGAACAGTCACTACGTCGGTAGGCTTGGGCTGTGGGCCGTCGGCTTTCTTGACCACTTCGTATTGCAGACCGGAAGCCGTGGTGACGACACCTGGCTTCTTGGCGTTTTCTTCGAGGAATTTTTTGCCAGCGGCTGCCGACTCTTCGCTCATCTTGGCCATGCGCTCTTCAGCACGCTTTTGCAGCGCGGCGAAGGCTTCAACCAATTCGTCGTCTTTCAGCTTCTGCTCTTTCTTGCCGACGGCATCTTCGATGCCCTGGGCTACGGCTTTGGAATCGAGATCATCCATGCCTTCCTGAGCCAGGCTTTTGCCCATGTTCAGGCCAATCCCGTAGGAAGCTTTTTGCGCCGGGGTTTTCAGCTCTACGCTGGTCTGCGAATCACAACCCGCAAGTACCAGGCTAACCAGGGCCACCGCCGCCGCCAACCGATGCTGTTTCATGCTATTTCCTTGTTCATGCGCCTAAAGGGCAATCGAGTAAAGCCGCGAGCTTATCAGGCGGCCACGACCAATGGCTACCGGCATGAGAGCAGGAAACTTCTGATAAGTTCAGGTGTTTTAACGCATTTCAGAAATGACACGATGAAGATTCTGTCAGCTTGAGCCCACAAAGGCAGAGGCCGGATCCCACGACATCTGGCGTAATGGCCTCTTGATACTGCACCATTCGCTCAGGCATAAGAGAACCACAACTCGACAAGGATGTTCATCTTGCGTCTCTTATTCCGTTTGCTGATGTTGATGGTCGCCCTGCCGGGGCTGGGCCTGGCCGTGGTGCTGTACTACGTGGCCTATCCGAAACTGCCGGTTTATATACCTGCCGAGCAGGTGCATTACCTGGAGCAGTGGAGTGCCGCCGACCGACAGATTTACTACTTCACGCCCCAGGGCACGCAGGTCAAAGGGCTGCACTACGACTGGTTCACGGCGCTTGAATTGCCTTTTTCGCAACAGCGTTTTGCCGCGCCGGAGTACCTGGCGCGTTTCGGTTTTCTGATTGACCCAGGCCAAAAAGCCACGCCGAACAACCCCGGCAACCTGCCCGTGGGTTTCGCCCGCCACCAGAATTCCGGCGACCAGGCCCAATATCTGGACATCACCTGCGCCGCATGTCACACCGGAGAACTGCATTTCAACGCACAGGCGGTGCGCATCGACGGAGGCTCGGCCCAGCATGTTCTGCCATCAAGCGTACCGACGTTGCGCGGCGGCAGTTTCGGTCAGGCCTTGGTGGCCAGCCTTGTATCGACATACTACAACCCGTGGAAATTTGAGCGTTTCGCCCGCAACGTTCTGGGGTCGGACTACGACTCCGGGCAGCAGGCCCTGCGCAAAGACTTCAAAAACTCACTCGATACGTTCCTCAAAGTCGCCTGGAACGACACCCATCGCGGGCTCTATCCAACCGAGGAAGGTCCCGGTCGCACCGATGCCTTCGGGCGTATCGCCAATGCCACGTTCGGTGACGCGATTTCTCCCGACAACTACCGGGTAGCCAATGCCCCGGTGGACTACCCGCAGCTGTGGGACATGTGGACGTTTGACTGGGTACAGTGGAACGGCTCGGCACAGCAACCGATGGCGCGCAATATCGGTGAAGCGCTCGGGGTGGGTGCCACGCTGAATTTGTTCGATGCCGACGGCCAACCTCTTGAAGGCGATGCACGTTATCCATCGAGCGTACGAGTCCGCGATCTGAACCGGATTGAACAAACCCTGCAACACCTCAAGCCACCTGCCTGGCCCGAGGCATTGCTGGGCAGTGTCGATAAAACCCTCGCGGCCAAAGGTCGAGCGCTGTTCACTGAAAACTGCGCAGGCTGTCACGTGCCTGCCGTTACCCAAAGCGAAGGACGGCAACTGCAACACCTGAAAATGCTGTCGGTGGACGTGATCGGTACCGACCCCGGTGCCGCCAACAACATCGCCGACCACCGCTTCGACCTGACGGCACTGCAATGGGACCCGGCAGAACTGGGGCAGCTGGATGTACAGCTGCACCCGGCGCCTTCCGAACCGCTGGACCTGAGCACGCTGTCAGTGGCCAAAGGGCTGGCTTACGTCACTGCGTTCGTGGAGAACCGTGCGTATCGCGAGGCTGATGTCACGCCAACCGAGAAACCGCAGCTCGACGGCTTCGGCCTGCCGATCGGCGTTCGTGAATTACGTGCCTATAAGGCCCGGCCACTGGCAGGCGTGTGGGCAACGCCGCCGTTTCTGCACAACGGCTCGGTGCCGAGCCTTTATCAGTTGCTCTCGCCGCAGGACGAGCGTGCAACCACCTTCTATAAAGGCACCTTCGAATACGATCCCAAATACCTCGGTTACCGCACCGAAGCCTTTAATAACGGCTTCCTGTTCGACACACGCATCACCGGCAATCACAACAGTGGCCATGAATTTCGCGCCGGTGAGCGAGCGAATGGTGTGATCGGTCGCTTGCTGCAGCCGCAGGAACGCTGGGCGCTGCTGGAGTACCTGAAAGTGCTGGGCGGCCCACTGGAGTCGCAAGTGCCATGACCTTCGCCTCGACACCAAGGACTTTGCCATGCTGATCACACTCTGGTTGCGCCTCGGCGCTTTTCTCATCAAGGCGCTCCTGCTGTTGCTCGGCCTCGGGCTGCTCGGCTGGGCATTGGCGACAGCCTGGTTTGCCTGGCAGCACAGCGGGCCGGTATCGGCGCAGGAACAGATCCCGGACGGCGAAGCGGCGATGACCCAGGACATCATCCAGACTGCCGTGCGCATCGTCGATCAGCACCGGGAAAACACCCGCTACCTGCGTGATGCCCACGCCAAGGCGCATGGCTGCGTGAAAGCCCAGGTGCAGGTGTTGCCGGATCTTGCGCCAGAATTGCGTCAGGGCGTGTTCAGTGAGCCCGGCAAAACCTGGCAGGCGCTGATTCGGCTGTCCAACGGCAACGCCTACCCGCAATTCGACAGCATCCGCGATGCACGGGGCATGGCGATCAAGTTGTTCGATGTGACGGGCCAGCAATTGTCAGCCGATCAGCAAGGACGCGGCGAGCAGGATTTTGTGATGTTCAGTCATCCGAATTTCTTTGTCAGCAATGTCGCCGAGTATCGTCAGAATATGGCCGCTCAGGCTGACGGAAAGACCGCGATGGCGTTTTTCCCAAGCGGGGACCCGCGCACCTGGCAGGTCCGCCATCTGTTTATCGCCTTGAAAACGCTCTCCCCTGCCCCGGACAGCCCGACACGGACCACCTATTTTTCGGTTTCGCCCTATAAATTCGGTGAAGCCAACGCCAAGTTCCGGGTCATGCCGGACCCCGCAAGCTGCCCGGACTACACCCTGCCCGCCCAGAATCACAGCTTGCCGAACTTCTTGCGCAACGCGCTCAATCAGCAACTGTCGACCGACCGCGTGCCCGCCTGCTTTGTCTTGCAGATCCAGCGTCAGGACCCGAGCAAGTACATGCCCATCGAAGACACCAGCATTGAATGGCGTGAAAGCGATGCTCCTTTCGAAACCGTGGCGCGGATCAACATCCCCGCGCAGGATTTCGATACGCCTGTACTGAATCTGCAATGCGACAACCAGTCGTTCAACCCGTGGTTTGGCCTGGAGGCGCATCGACCGGTGGGCGGCATCAATCGTTTGCGTAAAGCTGTGTATGAAGCGGTCAGCGATTACCGCCACAGACGTAATGCCGAGCAATAAGGACAGCAGAAACAAAAAAAGCGACCCTGAGGTCGCTTTTTCATTGAAGGCAGGCAAAAAGCCAATCTCCAGACAGCAGAAAGCCCGCACTTGGCGGGCTTTCTGTGTGGTGACCTGGCGTTCAGCGTTCCAGATTACCGAATATGGCGCAGCGGACGGGACTCGAACCCGCGACCCCCGGCGTGACAGGCCGGTATTCTAACCGACTGAACTACCGCTGCGCGTAACATTGAAAGTAAATGGTGGGTGATGACGGGATCGAACCGCCGACATTCTGCTTGTAAGGCAGACGCTCTCCCAGCTGAGCTAATCACCCTTTACCTTCGTTGCGGGGCACATTATGCCACAGGTTTTCGTAAAGTGTTGATTTAATTGAATTTTTTTCAAAAAAATCTGAAAACCGATGAAACAACACATCCTGCAGGAACAACAGACAGAAAAAAACCCGCCTAAGCGGGCTTTTCCGTGGTGACCTGGCGTTCAGCGTTCCAGGTTACCGAATATGGCGCAGCGGACGGGACTCGAACCCGCGACCCCCGGCGTGACAGGCCGGTATTCTAACCGACTGAACTACCGCTGCGCGTAACACATGAAACGAATGGTGGGTGATGACGGGATCGAACCGCCGACATTCTGCTTGTAAGGCAGACGCTCTCCCAGCTGAGCTAATCACCCTTCGCTTCGGTGTGGCGCGCATTCTACGGAGCGACCCAACCTCTGGCAAGCACTTTTTTAAATAATTTTTTCAGGCCTTCCAAAGGCTTAGAGAAGGGTTGGCCTATAGCACCGCGAAGAGAATAATGCCCTCCTTTGTATAAAGGAGAGACTCACCCCATGTGGTTCAAAAACCTGCTTATCTATCGCCTGACCCAAGATCTGCCTTTTGATGCCGAGGCGTTGGAAACTGCACTGGCCACCAAACTGGCGCGTCCATGTGCAAGCCAGGAGTTGACCACCTACGGTTTCGTCGCGCCGTTCGGCAAAGGCGAAGATGCTCCGCTGGTACACGTCAGCGGCGACTTCCTGCTGATCGCAGCACGTAAGGAAGAACGCATTCTGCCGGGCAGCGTCGTGCGCGACGCGGTCAAGGAAAAGGTCGAAGAGATCGAAGCCACGCAAATGCGCAAGGTCTACAAAAAGGAGCGCGATCAGATCAAGGATGAAATCATCCTCGCCTTCCTGCCTCGTGCCTTTATTCGTCGCTCGTCGACCTTCGCCGCCATCGCGCCGAAACAGGGGCTGATCCTGGTCAACTCCGCCAGCCCGAAACGCGCCGAGGACCTGCTGTCGACCCTGCGTGAAGTGATCGGCTCGCTGCCGGTGCGTCCGCTGACCGTGAAAATGGCACCGACCGCGGTCATGACCGATTGGGTCAAAACGCAAAAAGCCGCGGACGACTTCTTCGTTCTGGACGAGTGCGAATTGCGCGACACCCACGAAGATGGCGGCATTGTGCGTTGCAAGCGCCAGGACCTGACCAGCGACGAAATCCAGTTGCACCTGAGCACTGGCAAAGTGGTCACTCAGCTGTCGCTGGCCTGGCAGGACAAGTTGTCGTTCATGCTCGACGACAAGATGACGGTCAAGCGCCTGAAGTTCGAAGATCTGCTGCAGGATCAGGCTGAACAGGACGGCGGCGACGAAGCCCTGGGCCAACAGGACGCCAGCTTCACCCTGATGATGCTCACCTTCGGCGACTTCCTGCCGGCGCTGGTCGAGGCGTTGGGCGGGGAAGAGATTCCGCAGGGGATCTAAGAACAACCGGTTTCCCTGAAGAAACCGGATCAAATGTGGGAGCTGGCTTGCCTGCGATGGCGGTGGATCAGTCAGCTCAAACGTTGCCTGACCCACCGCCATCGCGGGCAAGCCCGGCTCCCACCTTGATTGGATTTCCACCCTGCAATCGCCACTAATAACAAGGATCAGACCATGCGCGCACTGGCTGCATTAAGCCGCTTTGTCGGCAACACATTCGCCTACTGGGTGCTGATTTTCGCCGTGCTGGCATTCCTTGAACCGGCTTGGTTCATCGGCCTGAAAGGCGCCATCGTGCCGCTATTGGGCCTGGTGATGTTCGGCATGGGTCTGACCCTCAAACTCGAAGACTTCGCCGAAGTCGCGCGCCATCCGTGGCGCGTGGCGCTGGGCGTGGTTGCCCATTTCGTGATCATGCCCGGTATGGCGTGGTTGCTCTGCCAGGCGTTCCACCTGCCGCCGGAAATCGCCGTCGGGGTGATTCTGGTGGGCTGTTGCCCAAGCGGCACGTCGTCCAACGTAATGACCTGGCTGGCCCGTGGCGATCTGGCACTGTCGGTGGCCATCGCCGCCGTCACCACCCTCCTCGCCCCCCTGCTGACCCCCGCGCTGATATGGCTGCTGGCGTCGGCGTGGTTGCCGGTGTCGTTCATGGAGCTGTTCTGGTCGATCCTGCAAGTGGTGCTGCTGCCGATTGTGCTCGGCGTGATCGCGCAACGTGTGCTGGGCAACAAGGTTCGTCACGCCGTGGAAGTGTTGCCGCTGGTGTCGGTGGTCAGCATCGTCATTATTGTCGCCGCCGTCGTGGCGGCCAGTCAGGCGAAAATCGCCGAGTCCGGCCTGCTGATCATGGCGGTGGTGATGCTGCATAACAGCTTCGGCTATCTGCTGGGTTATTTCACCGGGCGCCTGTTCAAGTTGCCGCTGGCTCAGCGCAAGTCCCTGGCGCTGGAAGTTGGCATGCAGAACTCCGGTTTGGGGGCGGCGCTGGCAAGCGCGCATTTCTCGCCGCTGGCGGCGGTGCCGAGCGCGCTGTTCAGTGTGTGGCACAACATTTCCGGGGCGTTGCTCTCGACGTATTTCCGCCGTATGAGTGAGAAACAAGACCGGGAAGCAGCAGCCCGGCAGGCAACCAACTAAGCCGCAAACTTGATCCAGCGATTAATGACGGGCACTCTACGGCGTACGCGGGGACGACCCTGCGGCTCGATCGAGTCATTAATCTGGGGACGACCCCGTCAATCGATGGAGGTCTTTCATGTCCTGGATCATTCTGTTTTTCGCCGGCCTGTTCGAAGTCGGCTGGGCCGTCGGCCTGAAATACACCGACGGCTTCAGCCGCCCTCTTCCCACCGCCCTGACCGTTGCGGCCATGGCCATCAGCCTTGGCCTGCTGGGCCTTGCGATGAAGGAATTGCCGTTGGGCACGGCGTATGCGATCTGGACCGGGGTCGGCGCCGTGGGTACGGTGATTGCCGGCATCATTCTGTTTGGTGAATCGATGGCGCTGTTCAGGCTGGCCAGTGTGGCGTTGATCATTGCCGGGCTAGTTGGACTCAAGATCAGCGCTTAGGCCACCGGCCTCATCGCGGGCAAGCCCGACTCCCACAGGGGTTTATGCGTGTCCAAAATGTGTGACACAACACAAAACCTGTGGGAGCCGGGCTTGCCCGCGATGCGGCCAGCAGGGTCACCGCCTACCTGACGGTGCCGCGCAAATCCCCCACCAACTGCTGCAACCTGGCAGGCTGCGCCGCCTCGACCGCCACCGGCGTCCCCGCCACCAACGTCACCCGCGACCACAACCGGTGGAAAAAGCCCTTGTCCGGATCGCGACTGAAGAAACTCCCCCACAACCCCTGCAACGCCAGCGGAATCACCGGCACCGGTGTTTCTTCGAGAATCCGTGTCAGCCCACCCCTGAACTCATTGATCTCGCCATCAGCCGTCAACTTGCCCTCGGGGAAAATGCACACCAGCTCGCCATCCTTCAGATACTGGGCAATGCGCGTGAAGGCCTTTTCGTAGATCTGGATGTCTTCCTGACGCCCGGCGATAGGAATTGTCCCGGCAGTGCGGAAGATGAAATTCAGCACTGGC
Organism: Pseudomonas fungipugnans; assembly: GCF_029955235.1. NCBI lineage: Bacteria > Pseudomonadati > Pseudomonadota > Gammaproteobacteria > Pseudomonadales > Pseudomonadaceae > Pseudomonas > Pseudomonas fungipugnans. Next base: position 2,176,045 of record NZ_JARBWL010000002.1, on the reverse strand, counting down.
AGGTTGTAGATCTTGTAGTACATGACAAAGCGAATCGGCCGACGCACCGCGCCGCCAATCAGCAGCGCATCGACGAACGACACATGATTGCAAACCAGCAGCGCCGCGCCTTCATCCGGAATCAAATCCAGATGGCGGTGTTCAACGCGGTACATGGAATGGCTGAGCAGCCAGATCATGAAGCGCATGCTGAACTCGGGCACGATGCTGAAGATGTAGGCGTTGACGCCGATGTTCAGCAGCGACACCACCAGGAACAGCTGCGGAATCGACAGCTTGACCACGCTCAATAGCACGATCGAGACAATCGCCGAGACCACCATGAACAGCGCGTTGAGAATGTTGTTGGCGGCAATCACCCGCGCCCGCTCGTTCTCGGCGGTGCGCGACTGGATCAACGCATACAACGGCACGATGTAGAAACCACCGAAGACGCCCAGACCGAGGATGTCGAGCAACACCAGCCAGGTATGACCAAAGCCGAGAATCTCCACCCAGCCATGGCCGGTCACACTGTCCGGAATGCCGCCCGAATGCCACCACAGCAGCAAGCCAAATACCGTCAACCCGAACGAGCCGAACGGCACCAGACCGATTTCCACTTTGCGCCCGGAGAGCTTCTCGCAGAGCATCGAACCCAGGGCGATGCCGACCGAGAACACGGTCAGAATCAGCGTCACCACCGTTTCGTCGCCGTGCATCCACTCCTTGGCGTAGGCCGGGATCTGCGTCAGGTAAATCGCCCCGACAAACCAGAACCACGAGTTGCCGACAATCGACCGCGACACGGCGGGCGTTTGCCCCAACCCCAGTTTCAACGTGGCCCAGGACTGGCTGAAAATGTTCCAGTTCAGACGCATCTCCGGCGTCGCGGCGGCGGCTCGGGGAATGCTGCGACTGGCCAGGTAACCGAGCACCGCCACGCCGATGATCGCCGTGGCAACGAAGGGCGCGTAATGCGCGGACGACATCATGATCCCGGCGCCAATGGTCCCGGCCAGAATCGCCAGGAACGTGCCCATTTCCACCAGACCGTTGCCGCCCACCAGCTCGTCTTCACGCAGGGCCTGGGGCAGGATCGAGTATTTCACCGGCCCGAACAGCGCCGAGTGCGTGCCCATCGCGAACAGCGCCACCAGCATCAGCGACAGGTGATCGAACAGAAAGCCGACGGCGCCAACTGCCATGATGGCGATTTCGCCGAGCTTGATCAGACGGATCAACGCGTCCTTGGCAAATTTCTCGCCGAACTGCCCGGCGAGCGCGGAGAACAGAAAGAACGGCAGGATAAACAACAGCGCACACAAATTGACCCAGATCGAGCGATCCCCCTCGATGGTCAACTTGTACAAGATGGCGAGGATCAACGACTGCTTGAAAATGTTGTCGTTGAACGCCCCGAGGGACTGTGTGACGAAAAATGGCAGAAAGCGCCGGGTGCGAAGCAAGGTGAACTGCGAGGAATGACTCATCTTCCGTGTGTCCCTGAGTTTGGGTAGAGCGTGGCCTGGATGCTGTTATTGGAGTGTCGAACATCGATCCAGGCCACACATTACCTAAACTTTGCCGGTTATTTCTTTAATCCTGCGATACACGGCGAGACAAACAACTCTCCGCGCCATGCGCCTTGCACCGTGCGTTTGCCGACAATCAGCCACATCACCGCCAGCAACGCCACCAGCGCACTGCCGAACACACTGAAAAACGTCAGGTTCAAGGTGCTGGCGAGCTTCAACGTTGCCAGCGAATACACGCCCAGCGGGAAGGTAAAACCCCACCAGCCGAGATTGAATGGTATGCCGGCGCGCAGATAACGTACGGTGATCAATACCGCGATCAGCATCCACCACAAGCCAAAACCCCACAGCGTAATCCCGGCAACCAGACCCAGGCCGGCAGCGATTTCACCAATGCCCGGCAAGCCATTGGCGGCGAAGATCGCCGGCGCGTCAGCGCCCAACAGCAACATGCCCAGTGCGCCAGTGCCAATCGGTCCCAGGGCCAGCCAGCTCGAAGCGGCCATGTTCTCGTGAGGCAATTTATGCAAGGCCATGCGCAGCAGCAGGATGGTCAGAATGCTGAACGCTACAGGCAGGGAAAATGCCCAGAGGACGTAGCTTGTCGTCAGCACCACCAGTTGCGAATGGGCATCTGCCAGGTGCGGCGCCAGCAGGCCACCGCTGGCGGCGGCGACTTCAGCCGCAACCACCGGCAACAGCCAAACGGCAGTCATCTGGTCGATGCTGTGTTCCTGGCGGGTGAACATCATGTAGGGAATCAGCACCCCGCACGCCAGCGACATCGCCACGTCCAGCCACCACAGCACTTCAGCCACCTGAATCACGCCGTCGCCCCAACGCGGCAGACCAAACACCAGAAAACCATTGATGATCGTCGCCAGGCCCATCGGGATCGTGCCGAAAAACATCGAAACCGTGGAGTGGCCGAAAATCCGCCGCGCCTCATCAAAGAACAGTACCCAGCGCGCGGCATAAGCCACGGTGAACAGGGTAAACAGCACGATGTTGAATAGCCAAAGGCCTTCGGCAACCGCCCGCAGACCGGGTATGGCAACGGGCAATTGGGCCAGCGCCAAGGCAAGCACACCGGTGCCCATGGTCGCGGCGAACCAGTTCGGCGTGAATTGGCGAATGACCTCGCGCGGGTTCTGCAAATGGCTGAGCGATCGGGTGCCGGGTTTGGCAGTATTGGGGCATGTCATGGCGAACTCCTGTCCTCCTGTGAGGTAGAGCCCATCATAGATCCTGATCGAATATCTATATAACGGGTAATATCTCTAACTGTTATCTATTTCTCTGATATAGCCCTCAGACGCTGCCTTCAGTCTCAATCACCAATACCCGCGCCGCGCCCAACGGATGCGCCACATGCTCGGTGCCAATCGACGCATAAAAGATATCGCCAACCTCCAGCAGCGTCTGCTGCTCGATACCGCCCTCGCGATAACGCATCTGTACCCGGCCATCGAGCACCACAAACACTTCCTGGCCATCGTTGACGTGCCATTTGTACGGCTGGTCGGTCCAGTGCAACCGGGTGGTGATGCCGTTCATGTTGGCGATATCCAGCGCCCCCCACGCACGCTCGGCGGTGAAAGACTTGCTGCGGATGATTTTCATGCGTCGGTCCGTCGAAATAAAGTGGCGGCACCAAGGCTAACGATCATCACGCATCGGCGCCACAGACTTTGACGGGTTGCTGGCGTATCAACACCAGAAGCGCGCCGACCGACAGGACAATCAATACCGCACCATATCCATCCGTAGTCGCCACCAGGCCGTAGGCGCGCGTCAGATTGCCGGCCAACAACGAGGGCAGGCAGAACGCCAGATAACTGAGTACATAAAACGCCGACATCAAACCGGCTCGTTCGTGGGGCAAGGCCAGCGGCACGACACTGCGCAAGGCGCCGAGGAAACCGGCGCCGAAACCACCGCCGGCGATCAGTGTGCCAACGAAAAACAGCGGCAGACTGGCGCTGTGCACCGCCAGCAAGATCAGCGCAACGCCGACCGGCAGCAGGCTCGCGCCCAAGCGTAGAACCTTGTCCGCCGGGCGGTTGCGCAAGGTGTAGATCATGGCCGCACCGGTCACCGTCAGGACGGCGACTGTCGCCCCGCCAATCAGGTTCGAGGTCGAGCCGGTAGCCGTACGCACCAGCGACGGCGCCAGGGACGCAAAGAAGCCGCCGAGTGCCCACACGGCGATATCAATGGGCAGCACTCGCCACAGGGCGCGGCGTGCCTGAATCGGCACATGCAGCGTCGGACGCAGTGAGGCCCAGGCCCCCGGTTGCCGGCTGACGCTTTCCGGCAAACGCCACACGTAAAGCCCCTGCATCACAAACAGCGCGAACAGCACCCAAAAAGTCAGTTGCAACGGCAACGGCGCAAACTCGGCGAGCAAGCCGCAGCCCATGGCGCCCAGCGCCATCCCCAGCAGCGGCGCAACGCTGTTGACCAGCGGACCCTGCTGACGATCGGTGTCCAGTAGCGCTGCACTCAATACTGCCGTGGCCATGCCCGTGGCAAACCCTTGAAGCACCCGCGCACTGATCAGCCAGGCGACACTGTCGGCATTGATAAACACAAGCATCGCGAGCATGTTCAACAGCACAGCGGTGAAAATCACCGGTTTGCGTCCCAGGTAATCCGACAGTGAACCGACCGTGAGCAATGCCGCCAGCAGACTGATGGCATATACGCCGAAGATCAGGGTCAGGGTCGCCGCCGAGAACTGCAGATGTTCCTGATACAGGTGATACAGCGGCGTCGGTGCGGTGGAAGCGGCGAGAAAACTGAGTAAGGTAATCGCCAGGAACCACAGGCTGGAACGGTTTGAAACTGAACTGAACATGAGCACACTCCGCAAAAGCTAATTTTTTGCTTTTGCGGAGTGTGCTACCGACCTGCGCTTAAAGCAAATTCTTTGTGTTAAGGTCCGATGCATGGCTATTAAAGAAGCGTTAAGACCCGGCGGCCGCAGTGCCAGGGTCCAGGAATCAATTCATTCGGCAGTGCGCGACCTCCTGGAAGAACAGGACCGCGCCACCGTGACGGTGCCGCAAATCGCCGCTCGGGCCGGGGTGACGCCGTCGACCATTTACCGGCGTTGGGGTGATTTGTCGGCGTTGCTGGCCGATGTCGCCCTCGCCCGCATGCGCCCGGACAGCGAGCCGGCCAATACCGGCAACCTGCGCTGCGATGTGCGCGCCTGGGCCGAGCAATACCTGGACGAGATGAGTTCCGAGCCCGGCCGCAACATGATGCGCGACGTGCAATCCAGCGCCACGCCGGGGTATTGCGTGTCCATTATCGGTGGTCAATTGCAGACGATTCTGGATCGCTATCCGGGGGAACCGAACCCTGGCGTTGACCGGCTGATCAATCTGGTGGTGGCACCAACGGTGTTTCGTATCCTGTTTTCAGCCGCGGCGCTGGAGGTTGAGGAATTGCATCGGCTGATCGAAATTGCATTTAGTCAGTAGGGTCGCGCTTCGCGAGCCGGCTCGCGAAGAGCCCCCCAAAAACACCTGAGATCCCTCAGACAGCCGACCTGCGACACCCCGCCGCGCCACGACCTTGGTCGACACTGACTAACCGCAGCGCTCGTGCGAGACTGTCGGGCCGGGCGTGAATCCCGGGTGTCTTTTGTCTGGAGTTTCCATGTCGCTGTCCAGCGGGCTGATCGCCGCCGTCGCCCTGGCCTATATGGCCATCATGTTCGCCATCGCCTTCTACGGCGACCGGCGCAGCACGCCGTTGCCGCCACGCATGCGCGCCTGGGTCTATAGCCTGTCGCTGGCCGTGTACTGCACCAGCTGGACATTTTTTGGCGCCGTGGGCCAGGCCGCCGAACAACTCTGGTCTTTCCTGCCGATTTACCTGGGGCCGATCCTGTTGCTGGTGTGCGCACCGTGGGTCCTGCAAAAAATGGTGTTGATCAGCAAGCAGGAGAACATCACCTCCATCGCCGACTTTATCGCCGCCCGCTACGGCAAATCCCAGTCGCTGGCAGTGGTGGTGGCGTTGATCTGCCTGGTTGGCGTGCTGCCCTACATCGCCTTGCAGCTCAAGGGCATCGTGCTCGGCGTTAACCTGTTGATCGGCGCCGGGGCCGACGCCATGGGCACTCGCGCCCAGGACACGGCATTGATCGTGTCGCTGGTACTGGCGCTGTTCACCATCGTCTTCGGCACCCGCAACCTCGACGCCACCGAACACCACCGGGGCATGGTGCTGGCGATAGCCTTCGAATCGCTGGTCAAGCTGTTTGCCTTCCTCGCGGTCGGCGCCTTTGTGACCTACGGCTTGTATGACGGCTTCGACGACCTGTTCAACCAGGCCATGCTAGCCCCGCGTCTTGAAGAATACTGGAAGGAAACAGTCAACTGGCCATCGATGGTGGTGCAGACCGGTGTGGCGATGATGGCGATCATCTGCCTGCCTCGACAGTTCCACGTCACCGTGGTCGAAAACATCGAGCCGCAGGATTTGCGCCTGGCCAAATGGGTGTTCCCGGCTTATCTCGCCCTGGCGGCGTTATTTGTAGTCCCCATCGCCCTGGCCGGTCAGATGTTGCTACCCAGTTCGGTGCTGCCGGACTCCTTCGTCATCAGCCTGCCGCTGGCGCAGGCGCATCCAGCGCTCGCCATGCTGGCGTTTATCGGCGGTGCATCCGCCGCCACCGGCATGGTGATCGTCGCCAGCGTGGCGTTGTCGACCATGGTGTCCAACGACATGCTGCTGCCGTGGCTGTTGCGCCGCAATAATGCCGAGCGCCCGTTCGAGGTGTTTCGCCAGTGGATGCTCTCGGTGCGCCGAGTGACCATCGTGGTGATTCTGCTGCTCGCTTACGTCAGCTATCGCTTGTTGGGCTCGACGGCAAGTCTGGCCACCATTGGCCAGATCGCGTTTGCCGCCGTCACTCAATTGGCCCCGGCGATGCTCGGCGCGCTGTATTGGAAACAGGCCAACCGGCGCGGTGTATTTGCCGGGCTCGCCACTGGCACTTTCCTGTGGTTCTACACGTTGATTTTACCCATCGCGGCCCGCAGCCTCGGTTGGTCCCTGAGCAGTTTCCCGGGCCTGGCGTGGCTGCACAGCAACCCGCTGAACCTGCCGATCACCCCGCTGACCCAAGGCGTGGTGTTGTCGCTGGCTGGCAACTTCACGCTGTTCGCCTGGGTTTCAGTGCTATCGCGTACCCGCGTATCGGAGCACTGGCAGGCCGGGCGCTTCATCGGTCAGGAAATCAATACCCGCCCCAGCGCCCGCTCCATGTTATCGGTGCAGATTGATGACTTGCTGAAACTCGCCGCGCGCTTCGTCGGTGAAGAGCGGGCCCGGCAGAGTTTTATCCGATTCGCCTACCGCCAGGGCAAAGGCTTCAATCCGAACCAGAATGCCGACGGCGAGTGGATCGCCCATACCGAACGCTTGCTGGCCGGTGTTCTCGGCGCTTCTTCGACGCGTGCGGTGGTAAAAGCCGCCATCGAAGGTCGGGAAATGCAGCTTGAGGATGTAGTCCGAATCGCCGACGAGGCCTCGGAAGTCCTGCAATTCAACCGCGCCCTGCTGCAAGGCGCTATCGAGAACATCACCCAGGGCATCAGCGTGGTCGACCAGTCGCTGAAACTGGTGGCCTGGAACCGGCGTTATCTGGAGCTGTTCAACTACCCGGACGGCTTGATCAGTGTCGGCCGGCCGATTGCCGACATCATTCGCCACAACGCCGAACGCGGCCTGTGCGGTCCTGGCGAGGCGGAAGTGCATGTCGCCCGGCGCTTGCACTGGATGCGTCAGGGCCGCGCCCACACCTCCGAGCGCCAGTTCCCCAATGGCCGGGTGATCGAGCTGATCGGCAACCCGATGCCCGGCGGCGGTTTCGTCATGAGTTTCACCGACATCACCGCGTTCCGTGAGGCCGAGCAGGCGCTGACCGAGGCCAACGAAGGGCTGGAACAGCGAGTCGTCGAACGCACCCACGAACTGTCGCAACTCAACGTCGCACTGACCGAAGCCAAGGGCACCGCCGAATCGGCCAACCAGTCGAAAACCCGTTTTCTGGCGGCGGTCAGTCATGACCTGATGCAACCACTGAACGCAGCGCGGCTGTTTTCCGCAGCGCTCTCGCATCAGGACGATGGCCTGTCCGGCGAGGCGCAGAAACTGGTGCAACACCTGGACAGTTCGTTGCGCTCCGCCGAGGACCTGATCAGCGATCTTCTGGACATTTCTCGTCTGGAAAACGGCAAGATCAATCCCGATCCCAAGCCATTCGTCCTCAATGAACTGTTCGACATTCTTGGCGCCGAGTTCAAGGCGCTGGCTCATGATCAAGGCCTGAAATTCCGCGTTCGTGGCAGCACGTTGCGTGTCGACAGCGACATCAAACTGTTGCGGCGTATTTTGCAGAATTTTCTGACCAACGCTTTTCGCTATGCCAAAGGCCCTGTGCTGCTGGGGGTTCGGCGCCGCAAGGGTGAACTGTGCCTGGAAGTCTGGGACCGTGGGCCGGGGATTGCTGAAGACAAGCAGCAAGTGATTTTCGAAGAATTCAAACGCCTCGACAGCCATCAGACCCGCGCCGAAAAAGGCTTGGGCCTGGGTCTGGCGATTGCCGATGGCTTGTGCCGGGTGCTGGGGCACAAACTGCGGGTGCGCTCCTGGCCGGGACACGGCAGCGTGTTCAGCGTCAGCGTACCGCTGGCACGGACGCAGCTCGCCGCACCGGCGCAGGTCGCCGAACTCAATGGCAAGTTGTCGAGCGGTGCACAGGTACTGTGCATCGATAACGAAGACAGCATTCTGATCGGCATGAACAGCCTGCTGACGCGCTGGGGCTGCCAGGTCTGGACGGCGCGTAATCGCGAGGAGTGTGCGGCGCTACTGAACGATGGGGTGCGCCCGCAACTGGCGCTGGTGGATTACCACCTGGACGATGGCGAAACGGGTACTGAGTTGATGGCCTGGCTTCGCACCCGTTTGGGCGAGCCGGTGCCGGGTGTGGTAATCAGCGCCGATGGGCGCCCGGAAACGGTGTCGCAAGTGCATGCAGCGGGACTGGATTACCTGGCCAAACCGGTGAAACCGGCGGCGTTGCGGGCGTTGTTGAGTCGGCATTTGCCGTTGTAATGCGCCAGGGTCAAGTTCTTCACTGGATCAATTGACGCCTTCGCGAGCACGCTCGCTCCCACAGGCTCTGTGTTGATGATCAGAGGTGTGCAACAACACTAATCCACTGTGGGAGCGAGTTTGCTCGCGATGCTTTTTTGGCTATTCCGGCAACTCGGCCAAACCATCGACATCCGTCATTGCGCGCTCCAGCAAATCCGCCGGCAAGCTCTTGCTCGCCCTCGCGCCCAGCAACTTCAGTTGCTCGCTACGACTGACCAGGTTGCCACGCCCCTCGGTCAGCTTGTTGCGTGCCGAGCTGTAGGCCTTGTCCAGTTGCTGCAAGCGATTGCCGACTTCGTCCAGGTCCTGGATGAACAGCACGAACTTGTCGTACAGCCACCCTGCCCGCTCGGCGATTTCCCGGGCGTTCTGGCTCTGGCGCTCCTGCTTCCACAAGCTGTCGATGACTCGCAACGTGGCGAGCAACGTGGTCGGGCTGACAATAACGATGTTGCGGTCGAACGCCTCTTGAAACAGGGTCGGCTCGGCCTGTAGCGCTGCCGAAAACGCCGCTTCGATCGGGACGAACAGCAGCACGAAATCCAGACTGTGCAACCCATCGAGCCGCTTGTAGTCTTTGCCGGACAGGCCTTTGACGTGATTACGCAGGGACAGTACGTGCTGCTTGATGGCGATCTGGCCGATGGCATCATCATCCGCCGCAACATATTGCTGGTAAGCGGTGAGGCTGACTTTGGAGTCGACCACCACTTGCTTGTCTCCCGGCAGATAGATGATCACGTCCGGCTGGAAACGCTCGCCGTCCGGGCCTTTGAGTGTGACCTGGGTCTGGTATTCGCGGCCCTTTTCCAGGCCGGCGTGTTCCAGCACTCGTTCGAGGATCAGTTCGCCCCAGTTGCCCTGGGTCTTCTGCCCTTTCAAGGCACGGGTCAGGTTGGTGGCCTCGTCGCTCAGGCGCAGGTTGAGCTGCTGCAGGCGCTCCAGCTCCTTGGCCAGGGAGAAGCGCTCGCGCGCCTCGGCCTGATAGCTTTCCTCGACACGCTTCTCGAAGGACTGGATGCGCTCCTTCAACGGATCGAGCAGTTGGCCCAGGCGTTGTTGGCTGGTTTCGGCAAAGCGCTGCTCGCGCTCATCGAAGATCTTGCCCGCCAGCTCGGCGAACTGCGCCCGCAGTTCGTCGCGTGAGCCCTGCAGGTCGTTGAGGCGTTGTTGATGGCTTTCCTGTTGTTCGCGCAGTTCGGCGTTGAGCGAGGCGGCCTGGGCATCCAGACGGCGCAGCTCGGTCTCTTTGCCGGCACGCTCCAGATTCCAGGCATGCGCCGCGTCACGGGCGTCGTCGCGTTCGATCTGCAGCAGTTCGACTTCCCGGCGCACGGCGGCCAGATCGGCTTGCTTGGCGGCATTGGCCTGGCTCAGGTCACCGATTTCGTCACGACAGGTTTCAAGCTGCGCATTCAAGCCGTCCTGAGCCAGCTGGGCCATGGTCAGACGCTCTTCCAGCAAGGCCACTTCGGCCTGCCCCGCGCTCGCCCGGCGCTGGATTTGCCAGGCCAACGCCAGCAATGGCAACGCAGCCCCCGCCAGACCGAGCAATATGCTGGTCAAGTCCATCGCCATAACGATTCCCGCCGAAGATATAAAGCCTGAAGGTTAACCAAGGTGTCAGGTCTTGGACAGCTCAGTCTGCGATCAGACCCAGCTCGCGCTGAGCGCGTCGATCCCCGGCACGCGCGGCCTGGCGCAGCAAGTCCTGGCCAATACGCCGATCCCGGGCGTTGCCACACTCGCGGCACATCAATTGGCCCAGGCGGCTTTGCGCAGCCACGACGCCTTCACGGGCCGGTTGCTTGAGCAAACGCCCGGCAAAATGTTTGACGTTGCGGTTATCACCCAGGCGCGGGCTGTCGAGCAGCCATTCGGCCACGCGCATGGAAAAGCGCTTGGGCGTGGTAACACTGGAGGGCGTGGCGGTAACAGAATCTGATACTGAGCGAAACTTCATAAAACACTGTGGGACAGATCGGAGGGCGCGCCACTCTACTCTTTTTTTCGTACAGGTAAAGTCGAAAAAAAACCTGCACGCCCGTCCTAGAGCAAGCGCTTGGGACAATCCACAGAAGCTGTGGATAACTCAGTGGACAACCTCCCTTTAACTCGCGCAAACCCCTGTGGAATGGGGCTCGCAGTCAAACTGACGATTTTTTCACCAACAAAAAAAAGCGATGTTTTTCATTGACTTAAATTTTCAACACAGGCACCCACAGGACTGCAAGGCAAGGTGACAGCGATGTGACCGCTTGCGCAACTAATGTGCACAAGTGACTCTCATGTGGTTATATCGATGCACCTTTTCAGCGCTTTTGGGTAACAACTCTCGGCAAGCTGTTGGCAATGCCACGCCCAGCAGAGTTGCGACATGGAGCCATGACCAAACCCAATGATGAAACGACCGCCGGTCGCGTTAATGGCATTCTTTTTGGCTAACACACTTCCATTCCGAAATTCAATCCGTTACTATCCGCGGCGTTAGTACCAAGCTGAAAGTCAATTCTGGTCGAACAAATCCCCCCGGTCAGCCTTCCATTGAGAAGCCTCCACCGACAAAGCGGGATCGACCACCTCGATGGTTTCCAGGTAAACCTTGCGTCAACACAGCCTTTGAATCGAAAGCAAAGGGTGTTGCGAAGTTCACTTACTCTGACCGAACCAACCTGCAAATTGATCAGGATCTTCACCCCGGGCCCAGAACCTTTGCCCTTGATGTGCTGCCTGCCCTCCTAAGTACCTACCTGCCAGCCCAAGCGCGCCAATTATCAGCGCTTCAAACTGGCTGCTTTGTTCCAGTCGGGTTCTTCGATAGACCAATGGTGGTCGTCGTCACTGGAACGTTTTAACTTTGCACGGTTCTTATCCGTGTCGCTTGTAGGAACACCTAATAATGACTACTCAAATCCACACTCAGGATGCGATTCGCACCCTAACCAACGCTTTTGCACCAATGAACTGCCTGATCATGGCTGCTCGCAAAGGCTGCTTCAGCTTCACTCTGGTCAACGAACACGGCATCGCTCGTCACAGCGAACGCCTGTACCCCGATCAGTACTCCAGCGCCGAGCCGCTGCAGGCCGTGATCGAGCGTACCCGTCAGGCACTGATTGCCTGATACGCCAGAAAGGCTGAAACCCTCAAAAGCCCTGCCCAGAAAGCAGGGCTTTTTATTGCCCGATATTTCACCTCAGCGCATCCGTGCTTAAGCACTAACCGGTATAACGGTTATAACTCGATGCCGGAAATATTTTAAAAACAGGCCTTTACGGCACGAATATGACACTACACTTCAACTCAAGCGGCTTGATCCGCTTCCGGCGAGCCTGAGTCGATTCACTGCTGCCAAGCTCCCATTCAGGTATCGCCACCCCTTTCAGGTTTCGAGGGCTTTATGGGTATCGCTGCCAGCGAACTGTGCCGCTATGTGATCCGTCCGACATTGATTTATCTCGGACGCCATAGCGCAACTGCCGAATCCCTGTTGCTGGGCATCGCCGCCAGCCAGTCGGCGCTCGGTTCAGCCCTGCACGACCGCCGCGGCCACGGCCTGTACCGCATCGCCGAACCCCGGCACAAAGCGCTCTGGGATCACTATCTGGCGCTTGATCCGGAACGGGCGAGCCTGGTTCGAGGACTCGCCAGCCAGCATGCCTTCTTAAGCAGTCCGCACCTGGAACTCACCGTCAATCTGCGTTATGCCACGGCCATCGCCTGGCTGCTGGTCGAAGAGCAAAACCCGCAACTTCCCGAACCCGAAAACCTGCTGGCCATGGCCCGTATCTGGCGACAGATTTTTCAGCCCCAAGGCCGCTTGCGCGATTTCACCAGCGCGTGGCAGACCTGTGTTTCACCGATGAATCAGGTCGCTTGCTGACCGGCCAGTTTTGAAAGATCCTGCAACACGCGCCGAATCTGGTCGGATTGTCCTACAAAACCGCTCTAACTCAAGCCATACGGACTATAGCGCTGGAACGAAAATCTTGGTAATTTTCGCCCCGGTGATCACCAGGAGTTCTAATAATGAAAAAAGTAATGCTCAAAACCACCCTTAGCCTCGCCGTTACCTTGGCATCCACCCAGATTTTCGCAGCTGGCTTTGCCATCAACGAACAAAGTATCAGCGGGATGGGTACAGGTTTTGCCGGGCGATCTTCCTCTGCCGATGACGCAAGCACAATTTATGGCAACCCTGCCGGCATGTCCCGCATCAAGCGCGAACAGGTTTCCGGCGGTACTGCAATGCTCGATGCACACACCGATATCAGCAAAGCCAGCTCCAGCCCTAACAGCGGCACCAACAAAGGCGACATGGTTCCGTTCATCGCCGTGCCGATGGGCTACTACGTCAAGCCCATCGATGATCACTGGGCAGTCGGTATCGGCATGTATGCTCCGTTCGGCCTGATCACCAAATACGAAAACGGCTTCGCCGGCCGCTACTTTGGCAGCGAAAGCAACGTTAAAGTCGTGACCCTGCAACCGACCGTCAGCTACGCCTTCAACGACAAGGTGTCCATCGGTTTCGGCCCGACCATCAACCGCATCGACGGTACGCTGGAATCGAACATTTCGGCTACCCAGGCCGCGCCGGATGGCCAAGTCAAGATCAAGGGTGACGACACAGCGCTTGGCTACAACATCGGCGTACTGGTTCAAGCCACCGACAACACTCGCGTCGGCCTGACCTACCACTCGAAAGTGAAGTACAAGCTCGACGGTGACACCAAGGTCAACTACGGACTTCTGGGTGTGCTCGGTCAGTCCGTCAACCAGAAGTACGATGCTTCGCTTGACCTGACCACCCCTGAGTCGGTGGACTTCTCGGTCACTCACCAGATCGATGACAAGTGGACCGTTTACGCAGGTAGCACCTGGACTCGCTGGAGCCAGCTGCAAGCAATCACTGTCGAAAACAAAGGTGTTCCAACGGCCCTGAGCGGTCAGTTCAGCACCATCACCGAAGAGCAGAACTGGCACGACACCTGGGCTCACGCCATCGGTGTTTCCTACCAGTTGAACAAGCAGTGGGTCCTGCGCTCCGGCTTGTCGGTTGACCAGGCGCCAACCAACAACGTTGATCGCTCCCCGCGCATCCCGACAGGTGATCGTAAAGCGATCAGCTTCGGTGCCGGCTACAGCCCGACTGATGACCTGACCATCGACGTTGCGTATTCGTACCTGCGCGAAGAGTCGGTCAATGTGTCCAATAGCAATGCCCAAGGCCAGACCTACAACGCCAAGTATCAAAACTGGGCGAGCGGTTTCGGTGTTGGCGCGACCTACCGCTTCTGATGATTCACGGCGAGGCTGATCTCTCGCCACCTGAATCAAAAAAGCCCCGCGCTCTTGTACAGAGGCGGGGCTTTTTAGTGGGCGACAATCAGGGTTTCGAGGCCAGCGCCTTCTCCACCGCTTCGATGAATTGCGGGTTGTCGGGCTTGGTCAGGCTGGAGAAGTGAGCGATCACCTTGCCCTGGCGATCGACCACGTATTTGTAGAAATTCCACTTCGGCGCGGCGCTCTGCTCGGCAAGCACTTTGAACAGATGAGTCGCCCCGTCACCACGAACCTGTTGCGGTTCGGTCATGGTGAAGGTGACGCCGTAATTCACGTAGCAGACCTTGGCCGTCTCGGCGCCGTCCTTTGACTCCTGCTTGAAGTCATCGGACGGCACGCCGATCACCTCCAGCCCTTGGCCCTTGTAGTGCTGATACAGCGCTTCAAGGCCTTTGAACTGCGGTGCGAAGCCGCAGAAGCTGGCGGTGTTGACCACCACCAGCGGCTTGCCGGCAAAGCGCTGGCACAAATCGATGGTTTCCTTGGCGCGCAGCTTGGGCAACGAGCCCTGCAGCAACTCCGGGCATTCAGCCGCCTGAGCCAGGCCGGTAAACGCCATCAGCAACGCGGGGATTGCAAGCCAGCGCATCAGCATGTCGGTACATCCTTGAGAGGTCGTCAGCTTGGAAAGTTACTCGCCGAGGCTTCGCCCTGGCAAGCAACGATCTAGCAAACACTCATCCCCAACTGCAACAACGCCAGCCCGCCCTTATGCCAACCCCACCAGGAAAGGGCCAGCAGCAAGGCACAAACCGTGATCAACGCTATTCGGGGCCAGAGGCTGTTCATGCGGCACTCAGTTGCGACTGCAAACGTGCCACCGGCTGCTCGCGTACCGGCCAGTTCAGGGCGGCCGCCATCAGGCTCAAGGCAATTGCAATCTGCCAGATCAGGTCGTAGCTCCCGGTCCGGTCATACACCACCCCGCCCAACCAGCCACCGAGAAACGCGCCGAGCTGATGAAACAGGAACACAATCCCGCCGAGCATGGACAGGTTCCGCACACCGAACAACGTCGCGACCGTGCCGTTGGTCAAAGGCACCGTCGACAGCCACAGAAAGCCCATGGTCATGCCAAACAGGTAGGCCGTGGTAGTCGTCACCGGCGCCCACAGGAACAACACAATCACCACCGCCCGCAGCAGATACAGCGCCGTCAGCAACCTCGGCTTGGACATGCGCCCACCGAGCCAGCCCGCCGTGTACGTGCCAAAAATATTGAACAGGCCGATCAACGCCAGCACCGTGGTGCCAACGGTGGCCGGCAGGTGCTGATCCACCAGATAGGCCGGCAGGTGCACGCCAATGAACACCACCTGAAAACCGCAGACAAAAAAGCCGAACGCCAGCAGCCAGAAACCGGAATGACTGCACGCTTCGCGCAGCGCTTCACCCAGACTTTGCTCGTGACCAAGAACAGGCAACGGCTTGTCCTTGAGCATGGTCACCAGCGGCACGATCAGCGCCACCAGCAGGCCCAGCACCAACAGCGCCGCCGACCAGCCGAGCCAGCCGATCAATCCCAGCGTGCCGGGCAGCATGGCGAACTGGCCGAAAGAGCCGGCGGCGCTGGCGATCCCCATGCCCATGCTGCGTTTTTCCGGCGGTACGGCACGACCGACCACGCCGAGAATCACCGAGAACGAAGTGCCGGACAGGCCGATACCGATCAACAGGCCGGCGCTCAGGGACAAGGTCAGCGCCGAGTCGGACATGCCCATGAACACCAGGCCCAAGGCGTACAGCACACCACCGATCAACACCACTTTCGCGGCCCCGAAACGGTCGGCCAGGGCGCCGGTAAACGGCTGTGCCAGACCCCAGATCAGGTTCTGCAAGGCGATGGCGAAGGCAAAGGTTTCCCGCCCCCAGCCAAATTCGGCGCTCATCGGCGCCAGGAACAGACCAAAGCCGTGCCGTATACCCAGCGACAACGCCAGAATCAGCGCACTCCCCACCAATACCCAGCCGCACGTACGCCACATCGATGTCATTGTTGTTCTCCGGTCGCGGGTATATACCCGCTTAAGATCGAAAAAACCGGCGTCACGCCAGTTCGTCCAGCAGTCGCAGCAAGGTTTCACGTTTCTCGGCACCCAGACGGTCAACCAACCGCTGTTGCGCCGCCTCCCAGGCCGGCAAGGCTACTGTGAGGCGCTCCAGGCCCGCTTCGGTCAGGCGGACGATGCGATTGCGCATGTCTTCGCCTTCGGCCAGCGCCACCAGGCCTTCGCCCTCCAGCACCCGCAGATTGCGCCCCAGCGTACTGCGATCCAGGCCCATGGCTTCGGCCAGGGTCGAGATACTGGGTTGGTTCAGACGCTGCAAATTGCACAGCAAAGAATACTGGGCAACGTTGATCCCGAAGCCATCGAGCGCGCCGTCGTAGTGCCTGCTGACGCCACGTGCGGCGCGACGCAGGTTGATACATAAACATTGGGAATCGAGCATGGTGCGTGTATATACCCGCGACTGTGTTAAATCAAGTTACATATGAGGTTGCCTGCTCGCGAAAGGGATGGATATTCACCCCAAATCCCTCAGACCAACGCCAGCCCCACCAGCACCGCCATCTCCAGCAATTCCAGCAACGCCCCGGCCGTGTCCCCTGTGGTCCCAGCCAACCGCCGCATCATCACCTGCCGCAACCAGACAAACACCACCGTCGCCAGCGCAACCGCAACTAGCCCGCTCAGCCCCGCAATCAAGACACACGCCAGCGCACTGAGCGCCATCACCCACCAACCTGCCCTTCGCGGCAAATGATCCGCCAACGCCTGCCCCAATCCACCGGCTCGCACATAAGGCGTGGTCAGAAACAATCCCAACAGCGCCGCACGCCCCAGTACCGGCACGATGATCAGGACAACGCCATGCCCCACCTCGATCAACGCCAGCAACGCGGCGAACTTGAGCAGCAACACCAGCACCAGCGTCACTACCGCAATCGGCCCGCTGCGCGGGTCCTTCATGATCGTCAGCGTGCGCTCGCGATCACCAAAACCGCCGAGCCATGCATCGGCGCTGTCAGCCAGGCCATCCAGATGCAACGCACCGCTGAGCAACACCCAGGCCGTCAGCAACAGCGCCGCGTGCAGCAGCAATGGCGCCCCGGCCAGCAGCCCGTTCAATGCCCACAGAATCAAGCCGAACAGCAACCCCACCAGCGGATAAAACAGCAGCGACCGCCCCAGTTCCTGAGGCGCAGGCATGCCCGGCAGACGAATCGGCAGGCTGCTCAAGAATTGCAGGGCGATCCAGAACGGCAGCATGGTCAGTGCGCTTCCTTGAGCAATACACCGGGCTCGACCGACAGCGAAAACAACGCCCCGTGGCCGACCTCGACATTGAGCAACTGTTCACGGGGCAAGCCGCGAGCCTGAGCCAGCAACAACCGCATGACTCCGCCATGACTGATCAATAACACACGCTCGCCCGCATACGCGGCGTGCAGCCGCTCGACCGCCGCCAGCACCCGCGCCGAAAAGTCCGTCACCGGTTCACCGTGCGGCGGCGTAAAGGCATAGGGATCGGTCCAGAACAACCCCAGTTCCTGCGAGCTGGTTTTCATCAGGTCCGCCGTGCTCTGCCCTTCCCACTCACCAAAGTGCAGTTCTTGCAGATCCTTTTCCAGCTGCACCGGCAGATTGAGTTGCGCGCCGAGCTCTTCAGCGAACCGCGCACAACGCTGCAACGGCGAGCTGATCAGGCGATCCCAAGGCCCTCGCGCGATGACCGCCGCGCGCATCTGCGCCCACCCCTTGTCGGTCAACGCGTCGTCGAGGCTGCCACGCAAGCCGCCGCCCAGTTCGGTCTCGCCGTGGCGCAGCAGGTCCAGGCGCAAGATCATGCCGGGCGATCCGCCACCGCCGCTTCGGCGAAAGTCGCCATTTTCCCGTGCAGATCACAAGCCAGACGCAGCAACGGCACCGCCAACGCGGCACCACTGCCCTCGCCCAGGCGCAGCCCGAGATCCAGCAAGGGCTCGGCGCTCAGGCTCTCCAGCACATGACGATGGCCCGGCTCGGCACCGCGATGGCCGAACAGCAGCCACTGACGGCACTCCGGATTCAGGCGCACTGCGACCAACGCGGCAACGCTGCAAATAAAGCCATCCACCAGCACTGCGACACCTTGCTGGGCACAGGCCAGATACGCACCAACCAATGCGGCAATTTCAAAACCGCCGAGGTTGAACAGCGTTTGCAACGCCTCGCCACGCTGAGCGGCATGCAATGCCAGCGCACGCTCAATGACCTGCGCTTTATGACTGACACCCGCCGCATTCAGACCCGTGCCCGGCCCGGTCACATGCACCACCGGGCAATCGAGCAAGGCGCAGGCCAGGGCGCTGGCGGCGGTGGTGTTGCCGATGCCCATCTCGCCGCCGATAAACAACTGCGCGCCGGCCGCGATGGCCCGCTGCACGCTATCGCGACCGGCCTGCAACGCCCGTTCGCCCTGAGCCTGGGTCATCGCCGGGCCGTTGACGAAATTCGCCGTTCCCGGCCCGATGTTCAGATGCCGCACGCCCGGCAGATTCAGCGTCGGCGTGACGGTGCCCAGGTCAACCACTTCCAGGGACGCGCCCAACTGTCGCGCCAGCACGCTGATTGCCGCGCCGCCGCTGACAAAGTTGTGCAACATCTGCCCGGTGACTTCCTGCGGGAACGCCGATACGCCCTCAGCGACAACGCCATGGTCGCCGGCAAAAATTGCGATCCAGACCTGATCGAGGCTCGGCTTGACCTGCCCCTGCAACCCGGCCAGTTGCACCGCCACCGACTCCAGCCGACCGAGGGAACCGGCCGGTTTGGTCAATTGCTGTTGACGAGCCTCGGCTTGCTCAGCGGCTGGCGCATCGATCGGTTGGCACGGGTTCAGCCACCAGGATTGAGTCATAACGCAGTTCCTTTCAAAGTCAGGGGCAGGCCGGCGACGGTCAGGACGACACGTTGACAGCGCTCAGCCAGGGCTTGATGCAGCCAACCGGCTTCATCGACATAGCGGCGAGTCAATTCGCCCAGCGGCACGACACCCATTCCGGTCTCGTTGCTGACAAAAATGATTTCACCCGGCAACGACGCCAGGCACTCCAGCAAGGCATCGCGCTCGGCAGCCAGGCGCTGCGCATCATCGAGCATCAGCAGATTGGTCAGCCACAACGTCAGGCAATCCACCAGCAGGCAGTGATCGGCGCGGGCGTTCTGGCGAAGGATGCGGGCGAGCGCCAGCGGCTCTTCGATCAGCGCCCACTCAGCGGGACGACGGGCCCGGTGATGGGCGACGCGCTCGTTCATCTCGCCGTCCAGCGGTTGGCTGGTAGCGATGTAGGTCACTGGCAAATGGCTGTCGGTGGCGAGTTTTTCCGCCAGGCGACTTTTGCCGGAGCGGGCGCCGCCGAGGATCAGTTGGAGCATGGTTACATCCTGATAAATGTAGGGCGAGCCAACTGGCCCCTTCGCGGGCAACCCGCTCCCACAGGGTTCTGCATTGATCAAAAAATCCTGCTCCAACACACATCAACTGTGGGAGCGGGCTTGCCCGCGATGACGAATTCAAAATCACCTCAAAACCGCCAGAGCTCATGCAAAGTCCGGTATCCAGCTGGTTCAGCGGGAGCAGGGTTTAACCTTTTAACAGGTGGTGTGCCGACTTTCATCGCGAGCAAGCCCGCTCCCACAGGGTTCTGCATTGATCAAAAAATCCTGCTCCAACACACACCAACTGTGGGAGCGGGCTTGCCCGCGAAGGGGCCGGAACAATCACCTCAAAACCCACAGAGCTCACGCAACAACCCGGTATCCAGATGTTTCTCCACCAGATCCGCCAGTCGCTCGATATCGCGCTCGCGCAACCCGTGATAATCCACATCCTGCACATTCTGCAATCCCGCCCAACGCAGCAACGCGCTGCACGCCGCCGGGGACTCGAACAGACCATGCAGGTACGTGCCAAAAATCTGCCCATCCGCACTTTGCGCGCCATCACAGCGACCATCGTCCAGATGCACGGCGGCATTTTCAAGCGCCGCACCGGTGGTCACGCCGGCATGGATTTCATAACCGCTGACCTCGGCATTCTCCAGTGCCAGATGCCCACGAACGTTGCGCAGTTGCTTCTCTTCTTCTAGCTGCGTTTCGAAGGCCAGCAAGCCCAAACCAGCACTGGAACCCGGTATGCCCTCAAGGCCCAACGGGTCGTGTACCTGCTCGCCGAGCATTTGCAAACCGCCGCAGATTCCCAGCAACTTGCCGCCGTAGCGCAGGTGCCGATGGATCGCGGTGTCCCAGCCATTGGCGCGCAGATAAGCCAGGTCGCTGCGCACGCTTTTCGAGCCGGGAAGGATGATCAGGTCGGCCGGTGGAATCGGCTGACCGGGGCCGATGAATTGCAGGTCAACTTGTGGATGCAGGCGCAGCGGATCGAAATCGGTATGGTTGCTGATGCGCGGCAATACCGGCACCAGCACTTTCAGCACCCGGTCAGCCTTGTCGGTCTGGCGCTGGTCGATGCCGTCCTCGGCCTCCAGGTGAAGGTCCATCACATAGGGCAAGACTCCGATCACCGGTTTTCCGGTGCGCGCTTCGAGCCAGTCCAGACCCGGTTGCAGCAAGGCGATGTCGCCACGAAAACGGTTGATGATGAAGCCTTTGACCCGCGCCTGTTCGCTCGGCGACAGCAGTTCCAGCGTACCGACGAGGTGGGCAAACACCCCGCCGCGATTGATGTCGGCGATCAGCAGCACCGGGCAATCCACCGCTTCGGCAAAGCCCATGTTGGCGATGTCGCCGGCCCGCAGATTGATCTCTGCCGGGGAGCCGGCGCCCTCCACCATTACCACCGGATACGCGGCGCTCAGCCGTTCATGGGAGGCCAGCACCGCTTGCATGGCGATGGCTTTATAGTCGTGATACGCCACAGCGTTCATCGTTGTGACGGCGCGACCATGAATAATGACTTGAGCGCCAGTGTCGCTGTTGGGCTTGAGCAACACCGGGTTCATGTCGGTGTGCGGCTGCAGATTGGCGGCTTGAGCCTGCACGGCCTGGGCGCGACCGATCTCGCCGCCGTCAGCGGTCACCGCACTGTTCAACGCCATGTTCTGCGGCTTGAACGGCACCACCGCCACGCCGTGACGGGTGACCCAGCGGCACAACGCGGTCACCAGCGTACTTTTACCGGCGTCGGAGGTGGTGCCCTGCACCATCAAGGTCGTCATGGGTTTTCCTTGGCATAGGCTTGCAGGGCTTGCTCCAGACGGCTGAAATCGGCGTCATCGGCCGGCAGACCGAAGCGCAGGCTGCTGTTATGGACGAACAGGCGCAGCAGAATGCCGCGTCGAGCCATGAACGCATGCAGCGCTTCAGCATTGTCAGTGATCAGCCACTGGAACAAGGCACAACCGCCCTGGGGCCTGAAGCCATATCGCTCCAGTAACACCGCCAGCCGCTGACTCGCCTCCTCGCTGCGCAGCCGTTGCCGGGCGTGGCCTTCGGTGTCTTGCAAACAGGCCTGGCCCAACACCCGGGTCGGCCCGCTGACGGCCCACGGCCCGACTTGCTCGGCCAGCAATTTGAGCAACTTGCGTTCGGCCAGCACGAAGCCCAGGCGCACGCCGGCCAAACCGAAGAACTTGCCGAAGGAGCGCAACACGATCAGGCCGACCTGATTGGCGAACGGCGCCAGACTCAGCTGTGGTGTGTTGTCCATAAACGCTTCGTCCACCACCAGCCAGCCGCCGCGTTGCGCCAACCGCGAGTGCCAGTCGAGCAGACGGTTCGGGGTCAGGCTCAGGCCCGTCGGGTTGTTCGGATTGACCACCACCAGCACGTCAAGGCTGTCGATAAAGAAGTCGACTTCCTGCTCCAGCACTTCGCGCACGATGTAGCCGTTACGCCGCCACGCTTCAGCGTGTTCGGCATAACACGGCGACAACACGCCAACCTTGCCGGTGCGGCGCAGGCGCGGCAGCAACTGAATGGCCATTTGCGAACCGGCCACCGGCAGCACCTGGGCGGCGCCATAGTAGTCGCAGGCGGCTTGCTCCAGACCGTCGTCGGTTTCCGGCAAACGGGCCCAGGCCCGCAACGGGATGTCCGGCACCGGAAACGGCCACGGCGCCAGGCCGGTGGACAGGTCCAGCCAGTCGGCTTCGGCGATGCCGTATTCGAGCGCGGCCTTGCGCAACCGGCCACCGTGCTCAAGCATAGAATTCAGCCCCCAGGCAGAGAATCAGCAGCCATAACCATACCCCGCGCTGGACCAATTGCCAGCCACGGTCGATGGAGTCGGCATCCGCCGGCACGCCTTCGCCCAGTGGCGGGCGCTGATGCAATTCGCCGTGATAAATCGCCGCGCCGCCCAGCTCGACACCCAGCGCACCGGCACCCGCTGCCATCACCGGACCGGCGTTAGGGCTGTCCCACGTCGGGCCCTGAGTGCGCCAGCATTTCAGTGCGAGTCGGGTTTTGCCCAGCAACGCGTAGGTCAATGCCACCAGGCGTGCAGGAATGTAGTTGAGGACGTCGTCGATTTTTGCCGCCGCCCAGCCAAAACGCTCGAAGCGTTCGTTGCGATAACCCCACATGGCGTCGAGGGTGTTGCTCAAGCGATAGAGCACCACGCCGGGCGCGCCGGCCACTGCAAACCAGAACAGTGCGGCAAACACCGCATCGCTACCGTTTTCCAGTACCGATTCGGTGGCGGCGCGGGCGACTTCGGTTTTGTCCAGTTCGCTGGTCTGGCGGCTCACCAGATAACCGACACGCTTGCGCGCCTGTTCCAGGTCATCACTGCGCAGAGCCTTGGCCACCGGTTCGACATGTTCACCGAGGCTGCGCATGCCGAGGGCGCAATACAACGCCAGAATTTCGACGATCCAGCCCACATAAGGCGCCCAGGACAATGCCGTGGCGAGCAAGGTCAGCGGCAACACCGCGATCACCCAGGCCGTGACGCCATGACTGCGCCAGCCGCGACCACCGGAGTTGAAACGCTGTTCGATGCGATCGGCAAACCGGCCGAACGCCACCAGCGGATGCCAGCGTTTGGGTTCACCCAGCAGCGCATCCAGCGCGACCGCGGCGACACTCAACAACGCCACACTCATTGACTCACTCCCCAATAATTTTCATACAGCAGATCACTCAGCGGACGCGCTTGCGCCCAGCCTTCGAGCACCAGCATCGGTGCCGGATAGAACTCTTTGACCGGTCCCAGACACAATACGGCCAGCGGTTTGGCGCCAGCCGGCAGACCGAGCAGATCGGCCAGGGCTTGCGGCTCGAACAGCGAGACCCAGCCCATGCCCAGCCCTTCGGCACGGGAGGCCAGCCACAGATTCTGAATCGCGCAGGAGAGCGAGGCCATGTCCATTTCCGGCAGCGTGCGACGACCGAAAATGTGCCGTTCGCGATCATCCGTCAGCGCGACAACCAGCACCTCGGCGCAGTCGTGGATGCCTTCGACTTTGAGTTTCATGAACTCGTCGGTGCGCTCGCCGAGGGCTTCGGCGGTACGCACGCGCTCTTCTTCCACCAGTTTCTGGATCTTGCTGCGCAAGGCCCGGTCGCTGATGCGGATGAAACGCCAGGGCTGCATCAGGCCGACGCTCGGCGCCTGATGGGCGGCTTCAAGCAAACGCCGCAGTAGTTCGGGCTCGACGGTGCCGCCGCTGAAGTGGCGCATGTCGCGGCGTTCGGCGATGGCGCGATAGACCGCTGCGCGTTCGGCTTCAGAAAAGGCGTTGTCGGTCATGGCCTCTTCGCGGGCAAGCCCGCTCCCACATTTGAACTGCATTCCCCTGTGGGAGCGAGCCTGCTCGCAAAAGCGGCCTCAGGATCAGGCGCAAACAGTGCAGCGATCGCCGAAGGATTCGACGGGAAATAAAAGTGCACATACGAAGCCGTCATCCGCCCCTCGCGATAAACCGCCTCTGCCCCGCGCCCACCGTTCGGGCTCAGGCCGCGAGCAATCGGCTCAAGTTCGGTGCTGGTCAGGGAGTGATGATAGGTGTGCCCGCGCAGCAGGCCTTCCGGCAACTCAACCGCCTGCAACGCCAAGGCAGCGAGGCGCTTTTGCATCACCGCATCGCCGCTCAGCAGTCCCACCAGTTCAGCACGCGTGCCCTCGACATCGGTCAACGAATCGAGCAGATACAGCATGCCGCCGCATTCGGCCAGCAACGGCTTGCCAGCCGCGTGGTGCTGACGAATCGCTTGCAGCATCGCGCTGTTCTGCGACAACGCGACATGGTGCAATTCCGGATAGCCGCCCGGCAGATAGAGGCTGTCAACTTCCGGCAACTGCGTATCGCGGATCGGCGAGAAAAACAGCAGTTCGGCGCCCATGGCACGCAGCAGGTCCAGACTCGCACCGTAGGTGAACGCGAACGCTTCGTCGCGGGCCACGGCGATGCGAACGCCAGCCAGCAACGGCTCGGCCTCGATCACATCCGGTGCGGCGAACTCCACCGCCGGGGGCAGCGCTACCTCGCAACTGCTGGCCAGCGCATTGGCCGCCGCATCAAGACGCACGTCGAGATCGTTCAGCTCGCTGGCTTGAACCAACCCCAGATGACGGCTCGGCAACTCGATTCCGGTTTCCCGGGACAAGGCGCCGTACCAGCGCAAGCCCTCGGTCAGGCTGCCTTCCAGCAACTGGGCGTGGCGCAAGGTGCCGACGCGGTTGGCCAGCACGCCGGCAAACGGCAGGTCCGGCTGATAACGCGCCAGGCCCAAGGCCAGTGCACCAAAGGTCTGGGCCATCGCGGTGCCGTCGATCACGCCGAGCACCGGGACGCCAAAGTGTCGCGCCAGGTCGGCGCTGGACGGCGTGCCGTCGAACAGGCCCATGACGCCTTCGATCAGAATCAGGTCCGCATCAAGGGCGGCTTCCCACAACAGTCGACGACTTTCCTGCTCGCCGACCATCCACATGTCCAGTTGATACACCGGCGCGCCGCTGGCGCGCTCGAGAATCATCGGGTCAAGAAAGTCCGGGCCGCATTTGAACACGCGCACCTTGCGCCCCTGATTGCGATGCAACCGGGCCAGTGCGGCGGTGACGGTGGTCTTGCCCTGACCGGAGGCCGGCGCGGCAATCAGTACCGCCGGGCAATGACGTGGTTGATTCACAGTTCGACGCCTTTCTGCGCCTTGATCCCGGCCTGGAACGCGTGCTTGATCATGCCCATCTCGGTGACGGTGTCGGCCAACTCGATCATTTCCGGCTTGGCGCCGCGACCGGTCACCACCACGTGCTGCATGGGCGGACGGGCCTGCAAGTCGCTGAGCACCTGATCCAGATCGAGATAGCCGTGCTTAAGGGCGATGTTCAGCTCATCCAGCACCACCAGGCCAATAGAAGGATCGCGCAGCAATTCGCGGGACACGACCCACGCGGCCTCGGCGGCGGCGATGTCGCGCTGGCGGTCCTGGGTTTCCCAAGTGAAGCCCTCGCCCATCACGTGAAAGCGCACCTGCTCGGGGAAGCGGCGAAAGAATAATTCTTCGCCGGTGCTGTTGCGGCCCTTGATGAACTGCACCACACCGCACTGCATGCCGTGGCCCATGGAACGGGCGAGCATGCCGAACGCCGAGCTGCTTTTGCCTTTGCCGTTGCCGGTCAGCACCAGCAGCAGGCCGCATTCGTTCGGCGAGTTGGCGATACGTTCGTCGATCACGGCTTTTTTGCGCAACATGCGCGCCAGATGGCGTTCGTCACGTTCGGGGGTATCGGTCATGGGGGAGCTCTCCGTTGAGGCTGGATAACGGCGGGCAGGCACAGGAATAGACGGCAAAAAGCCTGGCATCGCCCACCGTGATGCCGCTGGATGGATCAGGCCGGTCTCCGGACTCATGAGCGGCAGGTTCTGCCGGACTGCGCGCCTTCCCATGTCGAGGTTCGACACAGTGGCTCAAGACGCAGTTTTCGCTCATTTACCGTTGCGGGGGCAGCGTCGGGATCGTGCAGGCTCTTCGCGGGAAAAGCTCACTCACCGACTTCCCTGTTTCACTCTGTCGACCACAGTCACAGAGCACCTGAAACAAGCCGCGAAGGTTAGAGGGTTGGCGCTGGAGCGTCAATTAAAGCCGGGTAAAGCCGGGACACCGCCCGGCGAAAAACTGCCGTCGATCAATTTACCGGCGCCATTCTTGTGCCACACTCTTCACAGTGATATCAAATAGCCACAATCTGAGACCACAATAACAAGGGTGAGTAACATGCAAGGCATGATCATCAGCAACCCGAAGCTGGAATTCCTGCGCCCATTGCTGGAACGCTGGTTCGACTGTATCGACCGCTACAACGCCGTCCGGGGCGATCACGACACGCCCTACTGGAACGACGAAAAAGCCAACCTCGGGCTGCTCTCCGCCGCGGCCTGGATGGCGCAGATGGTCACGCTGCAACAGACGCCGACCCGCAAGCAGCACGAAGACGGCGAGCGCAATGCACGCGCCGACCTGTTGATTGCCAGCAGCGAAGAACGCGCATGGCTGCAAACCACCCAGCGCTGGCCACGGGTCAACAGCCTAAACCTGAGCCAGCCGTTGCAGGACATCACCAGCGACGCGAAACGCATCAGCTATGCCAGCGACCTGAAGCTCGGCTGCCTGTTCGTCGCCCCGCACAAGGCCCAGCACAGCGCCTCCCCGGAAGAACTGCAAGACATGGTCGACGACCTGCAACAAGAGCACTGCTGCGCCGTGGCCTGGTATTTCCCTTATGCCTACCGCAAGTTGCGCAACGAAGCCGGCAACTATCATCCGGGCATCGCCGTGCTGTTCAAGGAAGCCCGGGGCTGACGGGTTGAACCATCGATCGTCTACGCTTCTCTATGAATAGGACCACTGCATTCATAGGGAAGAAGATCAGTATGCTCAAGCCTCAGTTCATTTTCGTCATCGCTCTCGCCGGAGGGCTCGCCGCCTGTGGCGAATCCTCCAGCTTGCAAGTCTCCGACGGCACCGGGCCGTCACCCAAACTGCCCGAGCCGAACAAGACCCTGATCCCGACAGTGAACATCGCCCCGGCCATTGGCTGGCCTGTCGGCAGCAAACCGGTGGCGGCGAACGGTACTCAGGTGGTTGCGTTTGCCGAAGGCCTGGATCACCCGCGCTGGCTGTACGTGCTGCCTAACGGTGACGTGCTGGTGGCTGAAACCAACGCCCCGCCCAAGCCGGACGACAGCAGCGGCATTCGTGGCTGGGTGATGAAAAAAGTCATGGGCAAGGCTGGCGCCGGCGTTCCGAGCGCAAACCGCATTACCCTGCTGCGGGACAAGGACCACGACGGCGTAGCAGAAACCCGCACAGTGTTTCTGGAAAACCTCAACTCACCGTTCGGCATGACCCTGGTCGGCAACGACCTGTATGTCGCTGACACTGATCGTTTGCTGCGTTTTCACTACGAAACCGGCGATACGACGATCAAGTCACAACCAATCAAGGTCACCGACCTGCCTGGCGGCACGATCAATCACCACTGGACCAAGAACGTCATCGCCAGCAAGGACGGGAGCAAGCTGTACGTCACGGTCGGCTCCAACAGCAACGTTGGCGAAAACGGTCTGGACAAAGAAGAAGGCCGTGCGGCGATCTGGGAAGTGGACCGCGCCACCGGCAACCACCGGATCTTCGCTTCAGGGCTGCGCAATCCCAACGGCATGGGCTGGGAGCCGACCAGCGGTGCGCTGTGGACCTCGGTCAACGAGCGCGACGAGATTGGCAGCGACCTGGTGCCGGACTACATCACTTCGGTCAAGGACGGTGCTTTCTACGGCTGGCCGTTCAGCTACTACGGCCACCACGTCGATGTGCGCGTGAGCCCGCAAGACCCGGCCATGGTCGACAAGGCTATCGCTCCGGATTACGCGGTCGGCCCGCATACGGCGTCCATCGGCTTCAGCTTCGCCGAGGGCAGCAAACTGCCGGCACCCTTCACCGATGGGGCAATCGTCAGCCAGCACGGCTCGTGGAACCGCAAACCGCACAGTGGTTACAAGGTGATTTTTGTGCCATTTACGGCGGGCAAACCGAATGGGCAACCGGTTGATCTGCTCACGGGCTTTCTCGACAAGGATGAAAACGCCATGGGCCGGCCGGTGGGTGTAGTGGTCGACCAGCAGGGTGGCGTGCTGGTAGCGGATGACGTGGGGAACAAGATTTGGCGGATTTCGGCGGCTAAATAAACACCGTCCAACCAACGCATGACCAATGTGGGAGCGACGCACCGTCGCTCCCACATTTGATTTGAGGTGTGGCTAGGGGTTATGCGCCAGATGCTCTGGCTGCAACACGCGCTTGGCGCTCAGATAGGCTTTCTGCCAATACGCCTTGGACAGGCTGTCCAGCTTCACCGTGCCGCCGGTGGCCGGTGCATGCACGAAGCGACCTTCACCCACGTAGATCCCCGCATGGCTGACCTGGGAACCACCATTGGTGGCGAAGAAAATCAGGTCGCCGGTTTGCAGACCTTCCTTGCCGACATCAGGCGCACGCATGCCGATCATCTCGCGGGTTGAGCGCGGCAGGGTGATGCCCGCGACATCGCGATAGACGTAACCGATCAGGCCGCTGCAATCGAAGCCCGAATCCGGCGTATTGCCGCCCCAGCGATAAGGCGTGCCCACCAGACCCAAGGCGCGGAACAGCACGTCTTGCGCTTCAGGAGAGAAGTCTTGAGTGTTGTTGAAGACCATCGGAGCGCGAACCACCGGCGCAGGAGGCGGTGTGCGGCTGGCGCAGGCACTGAGCAGCGCTGCGAGGAGCATTAGGGTGAGGCGGGCCGACGTCGTCATAAGGAAACACCCTGATCTGGCTGCGGCGTTTTCTACCGGGGAGGCAGAAAACAAAACCGCCTACGCGGAGCGCAGGCGGTTTGCCATCAATAATAGATCAGGATTCTAGCGGCTACGCGGCAAACTTCAAGTAAGACTTTAAGTTCGCCTTACAAACTATCCGTCTACTCGCTCATCAAGGGCTGTTTTGTCACCACAGGCGTGATGACAAAGGCTCTGTTTACTTGCGAGCGGTGACCACAGTCGGCGCCATGGCGAGTGCTCGCTTGGCTTCGATGAAAGTCTTGCTCCAGTAGCTGTCGCCCAGGCTATCTACCCGTACGCCACCGCTTTTGCGGCTGCTGGAGTGGATGAATTGATCATCACCCAGGTAGATGCCGGCATGGCTGACGCGTCCACGACGACCGTTGGTCGCGAAGAACAGCAAATCGCCAGGTTTGAGTTTGTTGCGAGCGACCAGCGGAGCGTCCACATTGATCATTTCGCGTGTGGAGCGCGGCAGATTCATGCCGGCTTCTTCACGGAAAAGGTACCCGATGAAGCCGCTGCAATCGAAACCGGCTTCAGAGGTGCCGCCAAAACGGTAACGGGTACCGATCAGGGACATGCCGCGTTCAAGGATGCTGTCGGCCAGAACCGGAAGCTGGTACGACTTGCCGTCGGCGAAGCTTGCCAGTTCTTTTTCGGTGGCCGTCTCTTCTTGATAAAGAGCTTCCTGATAAATAACGGAAGATTGTGCAGTAGCAGAATTTTTAACCTGTTGGGATTGCGCTTGCTGAGACACTGGAGAGTGCGCAGCGCAACCAAACAACAGGGTGACGAGTGCGAGAGGCACGAGGGGTGCGAAGCGATTTAGCATGGGCACGACCGTGGCTGAAGTTGTAAAGAAGCCGAGACTATGCCCGCTATCGACCTCATTTGCAAATTCAATCGATCAAGATGTGACTTATCGGTTTCTCGTTAACATCTAAGCGCTTAAGCCCATTTTAAAAACTGACGCGGCCTGCAACCTTGCAGGAAAGCGGATTTTCTGGCGCCTGAAATATGCCGAACGCCGCTAGAACCCCCTATTTCCGGGGCCCGGCTACCAGCCCAGGGTTTCTTTCAAGAAGGGGATGGTCAGCTTGCGCTGAGCCTGGAGCGAGGCCTGATCGAGACGTTCCAGCAGCTCGAACAACGCGCTCATGCTACGGGTGCCGCGAGTCAAAATAAAATGGCCAACTTCGTCAGTCAGGTGCAGTCCGCGACGAGACGCACGCAATTGCAGGGCACGCAATTTGTCTTCGTCCGACAGTGGACGCATCTGGAAGATCAGCGCCAGGGTCAGGCGTGATTTGAGGTCCGCCAGCTTCACTGGCAGTTCGCGAGGCGAGGTCGAAGCTGCAATCAACAGACGCCGACCGCTGTCACGCAAACGGTTGAACAGGTGGAACAGCGCCTCTTCCCAATCCGCTCGCCCGGCGACTGCCTGCAAGTCATCGAGGCAGACCAGCTCATACTGCTCAAGGTTGTCGAGAATTTCGATACCGCGATCCAGCAGCTCCGCCAATGGCAGATACACAGCGGGCTCCCCCATCTGCTCGAAGCGCAGGCACGCGGCCTGCAACAGGTGCGTGCGCCCTACCCCGTCCTTGCCCCACAGATAGATCAGGCTCTCGGTCCAGCCGGCGTCGGCTTCGCATAGCCGCTCGACATAGCCGAGTGCAGCGGCATTGGCGCCTGGGTAGTAATTGATAAAGGTAGCGTCATCACGCAGACGCACACCTAGGGGCAGCTGAATCGGTTTCATGCTGACTGAACAGTTCCAAAGGAACCGTTAGTGGCCTCTGTGTAAAGTTTGCGAAGTTTATACCCGTGAGCCAGCCCGCACAATGCGCCAGACCACAAGCAAAATCAAAGGTTTGCGTTAACGCACTGGTTTCATGACAGTTTTTTTGGCAGCGCATGTGACAGCTGCACAGGGAACGCGGGCCAACCTGACAAAGGCCAGGCCGCCCGCTGCGGATAATCGAGGAGGCCTATAACTCCGGCTCGTCGACACCGCTATAGATATCCGAATCTTTGTACAAATCGTGCACGTGACGCACCAGCACCATGATCACCGCCGCCACCGGCAGCGCCAGCAGCACCCCCGTGAAGCCAAACAGCTCGCCCCCGGCCAGGATCGCGAAGATCACGGCCACCGGGTGCAGCCCGATGCGATCACCCACCAGCAACGGCGTCAGCACCATGCCTTCCAGCGCCTGCCCGACCATGAACACCGCGACAATACCGATCATCGGGTACAGGTCGCCGCCGAACTGGAACAGACCGGCGATCAGCGCCGCGCCAATGCCGATGATAAAACCCATGTACGGCACAATCGCCGCCAGACCGGCGATCAGGCCGATCAACAGTCCAAGCTCCAGCCCGACGAGCATCAGACCCGCGGCGTAGATTACGCCCAGCGCCAACATCACCAGCAACTGCCCGCGCACGAACGCCCCGAGCACTTCATGGCATTCCCCGGCCAATGCCACGATGCGCTCTTCACGATCGCGGGGCAGCAGGCTGCGGATCTTGGCCATCATCACGTCCCAGTCCCGCAGCAGGTAGAAGCTCACCACCGGGATCAGCACCAGATTGGCCAGCCAGCCGATCAGCGCCAGGCTTGAGGCCGTTGCCTGACTCAGGACCACGCCGACAATGTCGGTGGTCTGGCCCATGTGCTCGCTGATGGCGGCCTTGACCTTGTCAAACTTCCAGAAACCGTCCGCCAGCCCCAGCTTCGACTGCACCCAAGGCACCGCCGTGTGTTGCAGCCAGTCGAGCATCTGTGGCGCCAGTTCGTACAAGCGGAACAATTGCTTGGCGAGCAATGGCACCAGCACCAGCAGCAACGTGGTGACGATCAGGGTGAACAGTGCAAACACCGTCACCACACCCCAGGTACGCGACAGGCCGAGCTTCTCCAGCCGATCCACCAGCGGGTCGAACAGATAGGCCAGCAGCAGCGCCACCAGAAATGGCGTCAGGATCGGATGCAACAGCCAGACGAACACGCACAGCAGAACCACCCCACCCAACCAGAACCAACGCCGCGTATCGCCCATGAATCACTCCACATCTATATAAGGAAAAAAGACTTACCAGCGAAAACGCAATTGCGCCGCTTGACCCGGTGCAGGCGCTGCAACTGGGGCTGAACCGTCGGCCGCCGGTGTAACTGGCGCGACAGGCACGGCCGCTTCAGCCGGCAGTTCCTGCAATTTCGCCAGCGACAATTGCGCCCGCAACTGCTCGGCACTGCCGTTGACGCGATAGAGAATGCGATCGCCATCAACACTCAGCAGATGCCCACCGAAAGGCTCCAGCAGATGACCGAGGGTCGCGTAGTGCTCAAGAGTCATGCCCTGCACTTCCAGCACCTGTTCGCCCGATGTACCGGGCTTGACGACAAAACGAGGCGCCATGCGCTCGCTGACGGCCAGCATCACCGCATCGGCCACCGCATTGATATCAGCCCCCTGCACGCTGCCGGCTTCTTTCTGATCGCCCAGCCACAAGTGCCATTTGGCCTGCCATTGGCCGCCCTCTTCGTGGGCGTGAACCGCCAGCAGGGCGTCGGCGCCATAGCGCTCCGACGCACCACGCAATGGCGCGGGGTCGGAGCCTTCAAGATTGGGCGCGGTGGCGACCAGTTGCTCGCTCAAATCCCCGAGCGGCAGACGCAGCGCCAGACCACGGTGTTGCGCAGCGCGGCGCAATGGCGCGGCAGTCGCCTGGCCGTCACCCACCAGGCTTGAGCCGTCAGCGCTATCGCTCAGCCACCAGCCGAGGATCGACGGGCGATTGGCGCCCCACAATGCCAAACCGGCACGGCGCAAGGCCTGCTCGGTGCTGACGGGATCGAAATCGACTTTCAGGGTCTCTGGTGGCCCGGCATCAAAGCCGAACTGACTGATGATCTGTTGCGGGTCTTTGCGGATCGCGGCCAACCCCGGGTTTTGCGGCGCCTTCGGGTCGCCGGTCAGGCGCAGCACCAGCGTATCCAGAGCACGCTGAGTGGCTTGATCACGCTCCTCCGGCGCCTGACTGCTGACCGGCTCACTGACCTGATAAAGGCCTTTGACGGTTTCGGCATGACTCGCCAGGCTGACCAGAGACAAACAGCCCACAAACAAGAATTTGAAAAAACGCATGAAAAGATTCCTGACGACAAGAGCGGCTGGAACAGACCGCATGAACAGATTGAGCAAGGCTGTGACCGTCGCCCTGGGCAAAACATTCACCCGGGCCCGGCAAGTTTTTGCACTGTCATAACGATAGACGGTTAATAGCGATACCTTATACAGGCAGCACAGACACCATCAACACCGCCAATCATGGTTTTTTTAAGCGGATATGCCCCTGCCGTCGGCCTGAGGATGGCCGCTGCCCCTCAAGCCTGATAAAATCGCGCGCCTTCGCAGACCGGCAACAGCCGGGCCCCTGGAATTCGCGTACGGCCATCGCCCTCGCCGATTTCAACGGTCCCACTGGACTCGGTCGTTACCCCTGAATCCCCCCTAAAGGCCTGGATCATGAGCAAGCAACCCTCCCTGAGCTACAAGGACGCCGGTGTAGACATCGACGCCGGTGAAGCATTGGTCGAACGCATCAAGAGCGTCGCCAAGCGCACTGCGCGCCCGGAAGTCATGGGCGGCCTGGGCGGTTTCGGCGCCCTCTGCGAAATCCCGGCTGGCTACAAGCAGCCTGTGCTGGTTTCCGGCACCGACGGCGTGGGCACCAAGCTGCGCCTGGCACTGAACCTGAACAAACACGACAGCATCGGCATCGACCTGGTGGCCATGTGCGTGAATGACCTGGTGGTCTGTGGCGCCGAGCCGCTGTTCTTCCTCGACTACTACGCCACCGGCAAGCTCAACGTCGAAACCGCGACCCAGGTCGTGACCGGCATTGGCGCAGGCTGCGAACTGTCCGGCTGCTCCCTGGTCGGCGGCGAAACCGCTGAAATGCCGGGTATGTACGAAGGCGAAGACTACGACCTGGCCGGCTTCTGCGTTGGCGTCGTGGAAAAATCCGAAATCATCGACGGCTCCAAAGTCGCTGCCGGTGACGCCCTGCTCGCCTTGCCATCGTCCGGCCCGCACTCCAACGGCTACTCGCTGATCCGCAAGATCATCGAAGTGGCAGGTGCCGACATCGAAAACATCCAGCTCGACGGCAAACCGCTGACCGACCTGCTGATGGCCCCGACCCGCATCTACGTGAAGCCGCTGCTCAAGCTGATCAAAGACACCGGCGCCGTCAAAGCCATGGCCCACATCACCGGTGGCGGCCTGCTGGACAACATCCCGCGCGTCCTGCCAAAAGGCGCCCAGGCTGTCGTTGACGTTGCAAGCTGGACTCGCCCGGCCGTATTCGACTGGCTGCAAGCGCAAGGCAACGTTGACGAAACCGAGATGCACCGCGTACTGAACTGCGGCGTAGGCATGGTCATCTGCGTGGCTCAGGAGCACGTTGAAACCGCCCTGAACGTCCTGCGTGAAGCCGGCGAGCAGCCTTGGGTCATCGGTCAGATCGCCACCGCAGCCGAAGGCGCGGCACAAGTCGAACTGAAGAACCTCAAGGCTCATTAATGTCCGCCACTTGTGATGTCGTGGTGCTGCTGTCCGGCACCGGCAGCAACTTGCAGGCCTTGATCGACAGCACGCGGACCGGCGACAGCCCGGTCCGCATCGCTGCGGTGATTTCCAACCGCGCCGACGCCTACGGCCTGCAACGGGCCAGGGATGCGGGTATCGACACCCGCGCCCTGGATCACAAGGCGTTCGAGGGCCGCGAGGCCTTCGATGCGGCGTTGATCGAACTGATCGACGCTTTCAACCCAAAGCTCGTGGTACTGGCCGGTTTCATGCGCATTCTCAGCGCCGATTTCGTTCGCCACTATCAGGGTCGCCTGCTCAATATCCATCCTTCGCTGCTACCCAAATACAAAGGGTTACACACTCACCAGCGAGCGCTGGAGGCTGGCGACACCGAACACGGCTGCTCTGTGCACTTCGTCACCGAGGAACTCGATGGCGGACCACTGGTCGTACAGGCAGTTATACCGGTAGAGTTGCACGATTCGCCACAGTTGCTGGCACAGCGGGTCCACGTTCAGGAACACCTGATCTACCCGATGGCCGTACGCTGGTTCGCCGAAGGTCGTTTATCCCTCGGTGAGCAAGGTGCTTTACTGGATGGCAAGTTACTCGCGGCCAGCGGCCACTTGATTCGAACCTAGGAGATTTTATGCGTCGCGCCCTGCTCTTCGCTTGCGCTCTGTTCGCCCTGCCACTGGCACAGGCGGCAGACCTTCAACCTTTCTCCGCCAGCTACACCGCTGACTGGAAGCAGTTGCCCATGAGCGGCACCGCTGAACGCAGCCTGACCAAAGAAGCCAATGGCGTCTGGAAGCTCAGCTTCAAGGCTTCGATGATGATCGCCAGCCTGAACGAAGAAAGCACCCTGACCCTGGACAAGGACACTTTGCTGCCTCAGTCCTACCACTTCGAACGTGGCGGGCTTGGCAAAGCCAAGAAGGCTGACCTGGATTTCGACTGGACCACCAAAATGGTCACTGGCACCGATCGCGGCGACCCGGTCAAGGTTCCGCTGAACCGTGGCATGGTCGACAAATCCACTTATCAGTTGGCCCTGCAACACGATGTGGCCGCCGGCAAGAAAAGCATGAGCTATCAGGTGGTTGATGGTAGTGATGTCGACACCTATGACTTCCGCGTCCTGGGCTCGGAAAAAGTCGACACCAAGGCTGGCCAGATCGATGCGATCAAGGTCGAACGCGTGCGTGATCCGACACAAACCAAGCGCACCACCGTCATGTGGTTCGCCAAGGACTGGGATTACCTGCTGGTACGCCTGCAACAGGTTGAAACCGACGGCAAGGAGTACAACATCATGCTCCTCGACGGTACGGTCAACGGCAAGGCTGTCAAAGGCAGCTGATCCGCCAGACCTGAAAAGCCCCGCCATTGCGGGGTTTTTTTTGCCTTGAATAAAGCTATCGGCTCGGCTGAAGAACCTGTGGTAGCAAGCTCGCTGCCACAGGTACTGCGTTGCGCTCCCCTGCCGAGTTCAGACCGAGAACCGTGCCACCATCGTGTTCAGGTCCACCGCCAGCCGCGACAACTCCTGACTGGCCGCACTGGTCTGGTTCGCCCCTGCCGAAGTCTGCATGGCCAGGTCGCGGATATTCATCAGGTTGCGATCCACTTCCCGCGCCACAGCCGCTTGCTCCTCCGACGCACTGGCGATGATGATGTTGCGCTCATTGATCAGGGTAAACGCCGATGCAATCTCCTCCAGCGCAACGCCGGCAGCCTTCGCCACTTCCAGCGTCGAGCGAGCCCGAGTATTGCTCTGCTGCATCGAACTGACCGCCGAATCGGTGCCTTGCTGGATGCCGCCAATCATCTGCTCGATCTCCTGGGTCGATTGCTGAGTGCGATGAGCCAGCGCCCGCACCTCATCCGCCACCACCGCAAAACCGCGCCCGGCATCCCCGGCCCGGGCCGCCTCGATGGCCGCATTCAATGCCAGCAGATTGGTCTGCTCGGCAATCGAGCGAATCACGTCCAGCACCTTGCTGATGCCATAGACTTTCTGCGCCAGGTCCTCGACCTGAGCCGCATTGGATGTAACGTCCTCGGCCAGGGATTCGATCGACAGCACCGTCTGGTGCACTTGTTCGCGACCATGCTGGGCAATTCGATCAGACTCCCGAGACGCCTGGGAGGTGGCCACCGCATTACTTGCCACCTCCTCCACCGCCGCCGTCATCTGATTGACCGCCGTGGCAGCCTGCTCGATTTCCAGGCTCTGCTGATGCAGGCCACGGGTCGCGTCTTCGGTGACACAACTGAGTTCCTCCGAGGCCGAAGCCAACTGGCTCGACGAGTCTGAAATACGCCGAATGGTTTCCCGCAAGCTCTGCTGCATGCTTTTGAGGGCGTGCAACAGACGCGCGGGCTCATCCCGGCCGGTGATGGTGATATCACCGGTCAAATCGCCCCCAGCGACCACTTCCGCGACCCTCAGCGATTGTGACAGCGGCAAGACAATGCTGCGCGTCAGCAGCAAAGCCAGGCCGATGGTCAGCAGCGCGGTGATGGCAATCATCACGCCTACCCAGACCCTGGAATTGCTGAACACCAGACGTCCGGCCTCGGTGGCGAGGTTGGCGTGGTGCTTGTTCAGCTCGACCAGTTCCTTGAGCGTGACCGCAATGCCATCGGCCAGCGGGCTCATTTCACTGTTGAGGATCGCCGACGCTTCTTCCACGCGGTTCTGCGCGGACAAGGTCATCACTTGCCCCTGAAATCCGAGGTACTTTTGCTCGTCGGACTTGAAACGGTCGAACAACGCACGCTCCTCAGGCAGCGCGATCAACACGTCGTAGCGCTTCTGCGCTTCGCCGATGACGGCTTTGAGTTCATCGATCTTGTTGACGTTCTGTGCCAGTGCCTGCGGATCACGGTTGATCAGCAGGCGCATGGTCAAGGCCCGCAGCCGCAGCATGTCCTGACTCATGTCGCCGACGGCCATCACGCTCGGCAGCCAGTTGTTGTCGACCTGATCGGACTGTTTGCGCATGTTCGACATTTGCAGCAGCGCGAACGCGCCCAACCCAAATACCATCAACGCCAACAGGCCAAACCCCAGGCTTGCCCTGGGCGCGATATTGAGACTCCGGATACTCATTGCCTTGGTTCCTTCCAAAAGCGCTGCATCAACCCTGCAGCTGGTGCTCTAGACGGTATCGGCCAGGAGAGAATTTGCGTAAGACGAAAACGTGATATCAAAGTGCCCTACTACTTCGATCATCAGGCAGGAACGTTTCAGCCACGCAAATCCCACAGGGATATGCGTGGCTGCAAAAAAGTGGAACGCGCAACAGAGCCAATGCTCTATAACTTCAGATCCTTTACTACTGCCGATGAGGTGCCCCATGACTGTTACCGTCAATACTGTTTCCGCCGATGGCTTTCGTCACAGCGTCCAGATCGATGACCACGAACTCTTTGCCGATGTGCCGGTTTCCGCTGGCGGCGAAGGCTCGGCGCCTGAGCCTCACGACTATTTCGATGCCGCGCTGGGCGCCTGCAAAGCCCTGACCCTGAAGATGTACGCCAAGAAGAAAGACATTCCGCTGACTGGGGTAACCGTCGAGGTCAAACGCGACAACAGCGAAGAGCAGCAAGGCAAATATGCCCTGCACGTCAAATTGACCCTCAAAGGCGCACTGTCCGATGCCCAGCGCGAAGAACTGCACCGCGTGGCCGATCGTTGCCCGATCCACAAGTTGATGACCACGGCGCAGGTCAGCATCGAAACCCACCGCGGCGAAGGCGCCTTCAGCCAATAGCGCCAAAGGCCGGGCAAGCGGGTTATGCTCGGCGCATTACCCGCTCAGCCTGGAACGCACCATGAACACAGCGCTCGTGATCCGCCCCCGCGCCGAAGATGTCGAAGGCCAGCCGATTCTTCGCCCGTTGCCGTCTGCCAAATGCCGCAGCGTCGGGCCTTTCGTGTTTTTCGACCACATGCTTGAAACCCGTTATCCGGCGGGCAAAGGCATGAACATCCGTCAGCATCCGCACATTGGTCTGTCGACCCTCACCTACCTGTTCCAGGGGCAGATCCAGCACAAGGACAGCCTGGGATCGGATCAGGTGGTGGATAGCGGCGATGTCAGCTGGATGACTGCCGGCAGCGCCATTGCCCATGTAGAACGTACGCCGGAGCCGCTCAAGAACAGCGGCTTCACGATGCACGGCGTGCAGGTCTGGCTCGCTTCCCCCAAGGCTCATGAACAAGGGCCGGGCCATTACAGCCACCACCCGGCGACGACCTTACCGACCAGCGATAACCTTGGGGTGCAGATCCGAATGATTGCCGGGTCAGGCTTTTGCCTGGAATCACCGGTGCCGGTGCTTTCTCCTACGTTGTATGCGGAGCTGAACCTGCAAACGGCGACGACTTTGCTGATCCCAACCGAGCATGAAGAGCGCGCGCTGTATGTGCTGAGCGGCGAGGCGCAGCTTGATGGCGAGGCGCTGGAGCTGAATACGCTGGTGGTGTTGCCTGCCGGGGAGGAAATGACCCTGTTCGCCGAGAGCGACTGTCATGCGATGTTGTTCGGCGGCGCGACACTGGACGGGCCACGGCGGATCAACTGGAATTTTGTGGCAAGTGATCCGGCGGCCATTGATGAGGCCCGTCGGCGCTGGGCGGCTGGGGATTGGCCGACAGTGCCAGGCGAAACCGACAGAATCGAGTTACCTTGAGATCTTCGGTGGTCATTACATCGCTTTCGCGAGCAAGTCGAATCATCGCTCCCACATTGAAATGCATTTCCCTGTGGGAGCGACGGTGCGACGATTCGACCTGCTCGCGAAGAGGCCCGCCCTGACAACCACGATGTCAGAGCTAAAACAATCAGCCCTTGAACACTTCATCCAGCAGGTTATGCATCGACACAAACGCCCGACCGGCGATTTTGGCGTCGTACATCATCATGCCCGGCACATTGGCGTGAGGGTCGGTGAACGAGTGGAAAGCACCACCATAGCTCAGCAACTGCCAATCCACGCCCGCCGCGTTCATTTCTTCTTCAAACGCAGGCAGTTGTTCTTTCGCCACCAACGGGTCGGAGGCGCCATGCAATACCAACACCGCGCCCTTGATGTTTTTCGCATCAGCCGGGTTTGGCGTGTCCAGCGAACCATGGAACGACACTGCCGCCTTGATCGGTGCACCTGTGCGCGCCAGTTCCAGCGAGCAGCAACCCCCAAAGCAGAAACCGAAGGTCGCCAGCTTGGCGGTATCGACAGCCGCATCACCCTGCGCCTGTAACTGCTCGAAAGCCGCCTGCATACGCTGGCGCAACAGGCCACGGTCATTTTTCAGCGGCATCATCGCCGCGCCCGCCTCATCGTTGCTCTGCGGGCGAACGGCTTGACCATAGAGGTCAGCGATCAACACCACATAGCCCTTGGCCGCCACCGCTTTGGCGATTTCTTCGGCGCCAGCGCTGATACCCATCCAGTTCGGCGCCATCAACAGGCCAGGACGCGGCCCGGTGTGATCGGCATCGAAGGCCAGACGACTTTCATACGGCTGGCCGTCGATCTGATAAGCGACGGAACGAACAGTGATTTGACTCATGAACAACCCTCAGGAAAGGCACCAGAATGAAAAAACCCGCCGAAGCGGGTTTTTGTACAACGCAGTTAAACCGACAGCTCAACCAGCAGCTTGTTGAGACGGCGCACGTACGCGGCCGGGTCTTTCAAGCTGTCGCCGGCCGCCAGGGCCGCCTGATCGAACAGGATGTGCGACAGGTCGCCGAAGCGCTCGTCGCTCTGTTCGTTGTCGAGTTTCTCGATCAGCGGGTGAGCCGGATTGAATTCGAAGATCGGCTTCGAATCCGGGACTTTCTGACCGCTGGCTTCGAGGATCTGACGCATCTGCAAGCCCAGGTCCTGTTCGCCGATGGCCAGGATCGCCGGGGAATCGGTCAGACGGTGGGAAACCCGCACTTCGGCAACGGAGTCGCCCAGTGCAGCTTTCAGACGCTCAACCAAGCCTTCTTTGGACTTGGCGACTTCTTCAGCAGCCTTCTTGTCCTCTTCCGAGTCCAGGTTGCCCAGGTCCAGGTCACCGCGCGCCACGTCGACAAAGCTCTTGCCGTCGAAATCGCTGAGGTAGCTCATCAGCCACTCATCGATGCGGTCGGTCAGCAGCAGCACTTCGATGCCTTTCTTGCGGAAGACTTCCAGGTGCGGGCTGTTTTTGACTTGTGCGTAGGTTTCGCCGGTCAGGTAGTAAATCTTGTCCTGACCTTCCTTGGCGCGGGCCAGGTAGTCGGCCAGGCCAACCACTTGCTCGCCTTCTTCGCCGCTGGTCGACGCGAAACGCAGCAGACCGGCGATTTTTTCCTTGTTGGCGAAATCTTCTGCCGGGCCTTCTTTCATGACCTGACCGAAGTTC
Source organism: Pseudomonas fungipugnans (assembly GCF_029955235.1). NCBI lineage: Bacteria > Pseudomonadati > Pseudomonadota > Gammaproteobacteria > Pseudomonadales > Pseudomonadaceae > Pseudomonas > Pseudomonas fungipugnans. Next base: position 2,135,155 of record NZ_JARBWL010000002.1, on the reverse strand, counting down.
TTCCAGAAGCCCTTGTATTGCTCAGGCTCGTTCTTCGCCAGTTTTTCCAGCATGTCCAGCACGCGCTTGGTCAGCGCCGACTTCATGGAGTCGATGATCGGGTCTTTCTGCAGGATTTCCCGCGACACGTTCAGCGACAGGTCGTTGGAATCGACCACGCCCTTGATGAAGCGCAGGTACAGCGGCAGGAACGACTCAGCCTGGTCCATGACGAACACACGCTGCACGTACAGCTTCAGGCCTTTCGGCGCTTCACGCTGGTACAGATCGAACGGAGCACGGGCCGGCACGTACAGCAGCGAGCTGTATTCCAGCTTGCCTTCGACCTTGTTGTGGCTCCAGGCCAGCGGGTTTTCGTAGTCGTGGGCGATGTGCTTGTAGAACTCCTGGTATTCCTCGTCCTTCACTTCAGTGCGAGGGCGAGTCCACAGGGCGCTGGCGCGGTTGACGGTTTCCCATTCAACGGCTGGCTTCTCTTCGCCTTCGACAGCCGTCACTTCTTTCGGCAGCTCGATCGGCAAAGCGATGTGGTCGGAGTACTTCTTGATGATGTTGCGCAGACGCCAGCCATCGGCGAATTCGTCTTCGGCAGCTTTCAGGTGCAGGACGATACGGGTGCCGCGATCAGCCTTCTCGACGGTGGCAACTTCGAACTCGCCTTCGCCTTTGGACGACCAGTGCACGCCTTCGCTGGCCGGGCTACCGGCACGACGGCTGAACACGTCGACTTTATCGGCAACGATGAACGCCGAGTAGAAGCCCACACCGAACTGGCCGATGAGGTGAGAATCTTTTTTCTGGTCGCCAGAAAGGTTTTTCATGAAATCGGCAGTGCCCGACTTGGCGATGGTCCCCAGATGGGTGATCACGTCGTCGCGGTTCATGCCGATACCGTTGTCTTCGAGGGTGACGGTTTTAGCGTCCTTGTCGAAGCTCACACGGATTTTCAGTTCGGCGCCACCTTCCAGCAACTCAGGCTTGGACAGGGCTTCGAAGCGTAATTTGTCGACAGCGTCAGAGGCGTTCGAGATCAATTCGCGAAGGAAAATTTCCTTGTTGGAATACAGCGAATGGATCATGAGGTGCAGCAGTTGCTTCACCTCGGTCTGGAAGCCCAGGGTTTCCTTTTGAGTTTCCACACTCATGGTCATCAAACTCCAATCAGATGGCAGTGGCCGCGACCTTCAGGGTCGACGGCGGGTTGTCATCAGAGTTTGGGGCTGAGTTCAGGATTTCAAGGGCTCGTCGATTTTGAAATGTGCGCGAGCCGTGGCGATGGGCTGCGCTTCGGTGGTTTGCCAGGCGGTAATCGCCACATTGGCCACCCGACGGCCCTGGCGGCAGACCTGGCAGCGGGCCCAGGTGTCGCGAAAATGCCCGGCGCGCAGATAATCGAGTGAGAAGTCGATGATCTTCGGCACTCCCGGTGAACCGGTGAAGACCAGCAGGTGCAGGGCCGCCGCCAGCTCCATGAACCCGGCAATCACGCCGCCATGAATCGCCGGCAATAAAGGGTTACCAATGTTGTCCTTGTTGGCCGGCAGGCGAAACAGCAGTTCATCTCCGACCCGCGAGCATTCGACGCCAATCAGTTTGGCGTAGGGAATCAGTTGCAGCAGCGCGGCATAGTCGCCCTGCGCATGGGCCTGTTGCAGCTGTTCCTTGAAGGCATCAGTCATTTCGCACCTCCGGCAATCGCGCCGCCAAAACCCTTGGTGCCTTTGATGCCCTTGCCCATGCGCATGAATGTACCGACAACATGGGCAATCGGCTGCTCAGGGTCGTCCTGATAGGCGAAACCGCGGGCGAAGATCACATCAGTGGTCACCCGATAGCACTGGGCAAAGCCATAGACGTCCTTGTGCGGTTCGGCGGCGTGCATGTAGTCGATGCGCAGGTCCAGGGTCGGGCAGACTTCGAACTCGGGCAATACACAGAGCGTGGCCATGCCACAGGCGGTGTCCATCAACGAGGTAATGGCGCCGCCATGGATCACGCCGGTTTGCGGGTTGCCGACGATCTGCGGGCCGTACGGCAGGATCACTGTCAGCCCTTCGCTGCTGGCGCTGTGCACCCGCAAGCCCAGCACCTGACAATGCCTGAGGGCCGACATGAATCGCGTCGCGCGCTCAAAAACGGGGTTATCGGCCATTCAGTGGATACTCGTGTTAGTGCGCGTTCTAAGCCACGTAGGAGATTTCAAAAGTTCCATTCAGAATAAACTTATATATCTGTATGAAATGAGGAACTTATCGTTGTGGGGTGCGTTCGAAAGGCCAGTAGATATTTTCCATAAGGAGAAACACCCCATGCGTAAGACTTTAGCTATTGCCTTGATGTTGACCGCTTCCCTCGGTCTCGCTGCCTGCGATAAAAAATCCGAGGACAAAGCTCAAGATGCTAACCAACATGCTGAGCAAGCCCAGCAAAAAATGAACGAAGCTCAGGATAAAGTGAACGACGCGGCGAAAGAAAACGCCGAAGCTGCCAAAGATCAGGCTGAATCGAACGACGCAGCAGCAAAAGAAGCTGCTCCGGCTGACGCCCCCGCCAAAAACTGAAACAGTTTTTAGCGTGATAAAAGAAAACCCGCCAAGTGCGGGTTTTCTTTTGCCTGTTATTTGCTCTGTTAGAGCAGGATGGTTCTAAAAGTCGGACTAATCATCAGCACTAACGAACAGACCAGGCCGACCATCCAGACCAGGCTGCGCAGCGACGGACGATCCGTCAGATAAAAGGCCAGGTAAAGCACTCGCGCAATCACAAAGATGATCGCCAGTGAGTCAATCAGCCAGCCCGCCGTCTGGGTGGTATGCGCCATCAATACGCCCACCGCAAACAGGATAAACGCCTCGATGCTGTTTTGATGGGCCGCCAGTGCTCGCGCGCCAAGGCCGGTCAGTTGTGCCTGCTGTTGGCGTGGCAAATGGTTGTTGTAACCGCCCTGCTCTTTCATGGCCTTGGCCACAGGCATGCGCGCCACATAGATCAGCAATGCACTAATGAACACACACCAGAACGGAATACTCATCAAACGACCTCCTTGTTGATGTCAGGCGTTGGCGCCTCTGTAGGGGTATAGACCATCACGTCGAGTACGTCGGAATGAAACTCCCGACGATAGAGCACCAACACCACGCCGGCGCTCATCAACATGAATAACCAGGGGCTGACGAACCACGCCAGCATGGTCATGCCGAAATAATAAGAACGCAGGCCGAAGTTGAACTGGTTGGCGGCCATGGAAATGACCCGTGCTGCCCGGGAGGCGAACGCCTTGCGCTCCTGCTCGCAGACGTGACGTTCGCCGATCATTGGCGCCGACCCCACCAGCACCGCCGCGAAATTGTACTGACGCATGCACCAGCTGAAGGTAAAGAACGCATAGACAAAGACCAGGGCCAGGCACAGCAGCTTGATTTCCGACATGCCCTGGGACGCCTGTTGCACCATCGGGATATCCGCCAGCAACGACACGGCCCTTTCGGAGGCGCCGAGCACGGTAAGAATGCCGGCCAGGATGATCAAGGTGCTGGAGGCGAAGAACGAGGCGTTGCGCTCCAGGTTGCCGATCACACTGGCGTCGGCAATGCGGTTGTCACGCAACAGCATGCGGCGCATCCAGTCTTCGCGATACAGGTGCAGCACGCTGGCCAGGCACGCGGTGTCGCGGCCCTTCCAGGATGCATAGCGGGTGTAACCGCCCCAGCAGATGGCAAACCAGAGTGCGGCAAGCAGGTGGATCAGGTTGGCTTGGATGAACGACATGCAGGTCCTTTGATAGAAAAACAGTGTGGACGTTGGCTCGTGTGGTGAAGGGATTTATCCCCTCAGCACAAGAATCCGTGTACGCATTGGATCCGGGCAGTGCTTCGACTGCTGACTCCGGGAAAAAGACACTGCCTGAGTGCTAATGCCGGCCAGTTAAGGATTTGCACACCGCAATCCTTGTGGGAGCAAGCTCACTCCCACAAGGTTTTGTGTCTTAACTGATCGGTATTACTGCCTGACGCCCATAAAAAATGCCCCGTATCGATTGATACGGGGCATTTCTGTTTTGGCCGGCAGCCCGCTTGTGGCGGGCGTTCAGGTCAAGCCAGGGCTTCGCTGCGCTTGCCCAGCAGGCGGTCGCAGATGGCGGCCACCACCAGGGTCATCACCGACGGCACCAGCCACGCCAGACCTTGCTCGCTCAGCGGCAGATGAGACAGTTGGCTCGGCATCCAGTCCGCCAGACCAGCGCCCTTGAGCGCATCGATCATGCCGAAAATGAACGACACCAGCATCACCGGACCGACAATGCGGCCCTGCTCACGCCAGAAGTCCTTGCAGAAGCTCAGGGCCACCAGCGCGATGCACGGCGGGTAGATCGCGGTCAGTACCGGGATCGAGAACGCAATCAGCTTGGTCAGGCCCAGGTTGGACACCAGCAGCGAGAACGCGGCCAGGATGATCACCAGGGTCTTGTAGGACAATGGCAGCACACGGCTGAAGTATTCGGCGCAAGCGCAGGTCAGGCCTACCGCCGTCACCAGGCACGCCAGCGAGATCAGCACCGCCAGGAAACCGCTGCCCAACGAACCAAAGGTGTGTTGCACGTAGGCGTGCAACACAGCGGCACCGTTGGCGGCACCAGCTGCCACTTCATGGCTGCCCGAACCCAGGCGGAACAGGCTGACATACACCAGCGCCAGACCGACACCGGCAATCAGCCCGGCAATGATCGCGTAACGGGTAATCAACGCTGGCGACTCGACGCCACGGGAGCGAATGGCGTTGACGATGACAATGCCGAACACCAGTGCGCCCAGGGTATCCATGGTCAGGTAACCATTGATGAAGCCCTGGGAGAACGGTGCCGCCACGTATTCAGGCGTGGCCACGCCGATATCACCGGCTGGCAAGGCGAACGCGGCGATGCCAAGTACCGCCAGGGCGATGATCTTCAGCGGCGCGAGGAAACGCCCTACCGTGTCGAGCAGACGGCCCGGATACAGCGAGATGAAGAACACCAGCAGGAAGTACACCGAGCTGTAGAGGAACAGTGCCAGCGGGCTCTCACCAGTCAATGGCGCCAGGCCGACTTCAAACGATACGGTGGCGGTACGCGGCGTCGCGAACAGCGGGCCGACCGCCAGGTAGCACGCTGCCGCCAACAGACCGCCGGCGACTTTGCCGATCGGGCTGCTCAAGGCATCCATCGCGCCACCGACCTTGGCCAGGGCGACCACGGTGATCACCGGCAAACCGACCGCGGTGATCAGGAAACCCAGCGCCGCCATCCAGACATGAGGCCCGGACTGCAAACCGACGATAGGCGGGAAGATGATGTTGCCGGCCCCGACGAACAGGGCAAAGGTCATAAAACCAAGTGCCAGGATGTCCTGGCCTTTCAACACTTTCATTAAGGAAATACCACACTACTGAATCGGAATTTAGAGAGGGATTTCCCTGATGGGTGAGGGAAATGCTGTCGATCCGTATAGGACTGACCCGTTTAGCGCGTAGCTGCCTTGTGGGCCGCAAACGCAAAATGGCGGCTAGCGTAACGAATTTGTCTGACAAACGCACTGTTAGGGGGCGAAGTATCCGATCTGCGACATTCGAATGTCGCGTTTACATATCTAATTTACCGACACAGAACCCTGTGGCGAGGCGGCTCGCCCCCGTTCGGCGGCGCGGCGCTCCGACACGCCCCCTCGCCACAAGAGCCTGGGAACGATCATCCCGCAAACGACAAAGGCCACCCGAAGGTGGCCTTTGTCTGGTAAAGCGTCAGCTAAGCGCGTGGCTTATTTGATCGCCCAACCGGTCAGCTCGGACAAAGCCTTGCCGATGTCTGCCAGCGAACGCACGGTTTTAACGCCTGCGTCTTCCAGGGCAGCAAACTTCTCGTCTGCAGTGCCCTTGCCGCCAGAGATGATTGCGCCAGCATGGCCCATGCGCTTGCCTGCAGGGGCAGTCACACCAGCGATGTAGGAAACAACCGGCTTGGTCACGTGTGCCTTGATGTAGGCAGCCGCTTCTTCTTCAGCCGAACCGCCGATCTCGCCGATCATCACGATCGCTTCGGTCTTCGGGTCTTCCTGGAACAGCTTCAGGATGTCGATGAAGTTCGAACCCGGGATCGGGTCACCGCCGATGCCGACGCAAGTCGACTGACCGAAACCGGCGTCAGTGGTCTGCTTCACAGCTTCGTAGGTCAGGGTGCCGGAACGGGAAACGATACCGACCTTGCCTGGCAAGTGAATGTGACCTGGCATGATGCCGATCTTGCATTCGCCTGGAGTGATCACGCCTGGGCAGTTAGGACCGATCAGGACTACGCCCAGCTCGTCGCACTTGACCTTGGCATCCAGCATGTCCAGGGTAGGAATGCCTTCAGTGATGCAAACGATCAGCTTGATGCCGCCGAATGCCGCTTCCAGGATGGAGTCCTTGCAGAAAGGAGCTGGAACGTAGATCACGCTGGCGGTGGCGCCAGTGGCAGCTACAGCGTCTTTCACGGTGTTGAACACTGGCAGGCCCAGGTGCTCGGTGCCGCCTTTGCCCGGAGTTACGCCGCCAACCATCTTGGTGCCGTATTCGATGGCTTGCTGGGTGTGGAAACTACCTTGCGAACCGGTAATACCCTGGCAGATAACTTTGGTGTCTTTATTGATCAGGACGCTCATTACTTGCCCTCCGCAGCTTTGACAACTTGTTGAGCAGCGTCGGTCAGGCTGGTAGCCGCGATGATGTTCAAACCGCTTTCTGCCAGTACTTTAGCGCCCAGCTCAGCGTTGTTGCCTTCAAGGCGAACAACAACCGGGATTTTCACGCCGACTTCTTTCACTGCACCGATGATGCCTTCGGCAATCATGTCGCAACGAACGATGCCGCCGAAGATGTTGACCAGTACTGCAGCGACGTTAGTGTCGGACAGGATGATCTTGAACGCTTCGGTAACGCGTTCTTTGGTAGCACCGCCGCCCACGTCGAGGAAGTTGGCTGGTTTGCCGCCATGCAGGTTGACGATGTCCATGGTACCCATGGCCAGGCCAGCACCGTTGACCATGCAACCGATGTTGCCTTCCAGTGCCACGTAGTTCAGTTCGAACTTGGCAGCGTGCGCTTCGCGCGGATCGTCTTGCGACGGATCGTGGAAAGTCTTCAGCTTAGGCTGACGGTACATGGCGTTGGCGTCGATGTTGATCTTGGCGTCGAGGCAATGCAGATCGCCGTCAGCCTTGATCACCAGCGGGTTCACTTCCAGCAGAGCCAGGTCGTGATCCTTGAACAGCTTGGCCAGACCTACGAAGATCTTGGCGAACTGAGCAACCTGCTTGCCTTCCAGACCCAGCTGGAATGCCAGCTCGCGACCCTGGAATGGCTGAGCGCCAACCAGTGGATCGATAGTGGCCTTGAGGATTTTCTCAGGGGTGTCGTGAGCGATTTTCTCGATGTCCACGCCACCTTCGGTGGAAGCCATGAACACGATGCGACGGCTCGAACGGTCAACGACAGCGCCCAGGTACAGCTCTTTAGCGATATCAGTGCACGATTCAACCAGGATTTTGGTCACTGGCTGACCATTGGCATCAGTCTGGTAAGTCACCAGACGCTTGCCCAACCACTGTTGAGCGAATGCTTTGGCGTCTTCTCTGCTGCGAACCAGCTTTACGCCGCCCGCTTTACCGCGACCACCTGCGTGAACCTGGGCTTTGACAACCCATTCGGTCCCGCCGATCTTGTCGCACGCTTCTGCTGCTGCTTCCGGGGTGTCTACGGCGAAACCCTGGGATACTGGCAGGCCGTATTCAGCGAACAGCTGCTTACCCTGATACTCGTGAAGATTCATGCTTATTACCGTCTTCGTTAGGTACTGCGCATTCGGTGCTGCACTTGTTCAAGTGCCGCACCACCTGTGACTGCTGCTTGCGTAGGTGTTCCGGATAACCGGTGAGACTACGCAAGGCTGCGTCCGGCGGACATTCCGCGGTGAGTCTTGCACGCAAGGCTCACGACGGGCCATACCGCCGTGGTTTCTTATTGTCTTGTCTTAACGTTTCTTGCGGTTGGCGATGTGGATGGCGCCGCCATTCACTGCCAAAGCTGCTTCGTGCAAGGCTTCGGACAGGGTCGGATGGGAGAAAACCATCATGCCCAGGTCTTCAGCGCTGGTGCCGAATTCCATACCGATCGCGCCCTGCTGAACCAGTTCTGCAGCGCTTGGGCCAATCACGTGGACGCCCAATACGCGGTCGGTCTTGGCATCTGCGATGACCTTGACGAAACCACCGGTATCGTTGGCGGCCATGGCACGGCCAGAGGCTGCAAACGGGAAGGTGCCGACGTTAACTTCAACGCCTTCAGCTTTCAAGGCTTGCTCGGTTTTACCGACCCATGCAATTTCCGGGTGAGTATAAATAACCGAAGGGATCAAGTCATAGTTCATCTGGGCTTTGTGGCCCTTGATGCGCTCGACAACCATGATGCCCTCTTCCGAGGCCTTGTGCGCCAGCATCATGCCGCGAACCACGTCACCGATGGCGTAAACGCCCGGTACGGTGGTGGCGCAATGATCGTCAACGTGCACGAAACCGCGCTCATCCAGGGTCACTCCACAATCAGCGGACAGCAGATCAGTGGTCACCGGACGGCGACCAACGGCTACGATCAGCTTGTCGAACGTGATGTTCTGTTCGCCGTTGGCATCGGTGTAGTTCACAACGACTTCGTCGCCATTCACTTTGGAACCGGTAACGCGAGCGCCCAGCTTGATGTCCAGACCCTGTTTGGTCAGGGTTTTCAGCGCTTCCTTGGAAACAGCAGCGTCAGCCGCCATCAGGAAGGTGTCCAGCGCTTCGAGAACGGTCACTTCTGCGCCCAGACGGGACCAGACCGAACCCAGCTCCAGACCGATCACGCCAGCGCCGATCACGCCCAGACGTTTTGGTACGGACTGGAATTCCAGAGCGCCAGTCGAATCGACGATCACGTTCTGGTCAACCGGAGCCGGTGGAATGTCGATCGGACGCGAACCTGGAGCCAGGATCACGTTCTCGGCTTCGATGATTTCTACCGAACCGTCAGGCTTGGTGACTTCGACTTTCTTGCCGGCCAGCAGTTTGCCGTGGCCCTGGATCGAGGTCACACCGTTGGCTTTGAACAGGGTCGCAACGCCGGAGGTCAGGCCTTTGACGATGTTGGCCTTGCGGCCGACCATCGCCGAAACGTCCATGGTCACGCCAGCGTGGTTGATACCGTGGATCGCGAAGCCGTCCTGGGCTTCGTGAAACTTCCAGGAGCTGTCCAGCAGCGCCTTGGATGGAATGCAACCAACGTTCAGGCAAGTACCGCCCAGCGCCAGTTTGCCTTCCTTGTCGGTGTACTTCTCGATGCAGGCAGTGGTGAGGCCCAACTGCGCCGCCTTGATGGCAGCTACATAGCCGCCAGGGCCCGCGCCGATCACTACTACGTCAAATTTCTGCGTCATTCAAAAAATCCTCTTTAAACGGCAAGCTTGAAGCCGCAAGCCTCAAGCCAGGCTGCCTGTTTCTGCAGCCCGGTACTTGAAGCCTGCAGCCGCTTCTATCAGATATCCAGCAGCAAACGAGCCGGGTCTTCCAGCAGGTTCTTGATGGTAACCAGGAAGGTCACAGCTTCTTTGCCATCGATCAGACGGTGATCGTAGGACAGGGCCAGGTACATCATCGGACGGATAACCACCTGACCGTTGATCGCCATAGGGCGCTGAAGAATGTTGTGCATGCCCAGGATGGCCGCTTGCGGCGGGTTGACGATCGGAGTCGACATCATCGAACCGAAGGTACCACCGTTGGTGATGGTGAACGTACCACCGGTCATTTCGTCCATCGACAGTTTGCCGTCGCGAGCCTTCTTGCCGAAGGTGGCGATGCCGCCTTCGATTTCAGCCAGGCTCATCAGTTCGGCGTTACGCAGAACCGGCACAACCAGGCCACGGTCGCTGGAAACAGCAACACCCACGTCGGCGTAGCCGTGGTAAACGATGTCGGCACCGTCGATCGAGGCGTTGACAGCCGGGAAGCGTTTCAGCGCTTCGGTGGCAGCCTTGACGAAGAACGACATGAAGCCCAGGCGTACGCCGTTGTGGGACTTCTCGAACAGGTCCTTGTACTTCGAACGCAGGGCCATGACTTCGGTCATGTCGACTTCGTTGAACGTGGTCAGCATCGCCATGTTCGACTGAGCTTCAACCAGACGCTTGGCTACGGTGGCACGAACGCGGGTCATCGGTACGCGCTTCTCGATGCGGTCGCCAGCGGCGAACACAGGAGCAGCGGCGGACGGAGCAGCAGCCTTGGCAGGCGCGGCAGCCGGAGCGGCTTTCTTGGCAGCAACAGCAGCAACGACGTCTTCCTTGGTCACACGACCGCCTTTGCCGGTGCCGGCAACGGAAGCGATGTTGATGCCGTTTTCTTCAGCCAGCTTGCGAGCAGCCGGTGCAGCAACAGGATCGTCTTCGCCTTCGGCAGCTGGAGCGGCAGCCTGTGCAGCGGCCGGAGCAGCGGCAGCCGCTGGAGCGGCAGCAGCGCCGCCCGCTTCGATCGAGCCCAGAACCTGGTTGGACAGGACGGTGTCGCCTTCGTTGGCGATGATGGCGCCCAGGACGCCGTCAGCTTCGGCCAACACTTCGAGCACGACCTTGTCGGTTTCGATGTCGACGATCAGGTCGTCACGCTTGACGGCCTCGCCTGGTTTCTTGTGCCAGGTGGCAACGGTGCCATCGGCAACCGATTCCGGGAACGAGGGGGCTTTGATTTCGATAGCCATTATCTGTGGGTCCTTAAAATTCGGTTTCAGTCAGCGCGAAGGCGTTAAACAGTAAAGGCGTCTTGCAGCAGTTTTTCCTGCTGCTCAGCGTGCATCGATGCATAACCACAAGCAGGTGCGGCAGAAGCGTCACGGCCCGCGTACTCGAGTACGAGAGATTTGTCGTGACCGCCAATGATGCGGCGCATGTGGTGTTGGCTGCAGTACCAGGCACCCTGGTTCATCGGCTCTTCCTGGCACCAAACGATGTGTTTGAGGTTGGAATAAGGAGCCAGGACTTCAATCAAGTCGTCCTCAGGGAACGGGTACAGCTGCTCGAGACGCACGATGGCGATGTCATCACGACCTTCGGCACGGCGTTTTTCCAGCAGGTCGTAGTAGACCTTGCCGCTACACAGAACAACGCGACCGACCTTTTTCGGGTCTTGTACGTCGATTTCCGGGATCACGGTCTGGAACGAACCTTCGGCCAGATCTTCCAGGGTCGAAATGGCCAGCTTGTGACGCAACAGCGACTTCGGAGTCAGCACGACCAGCGGCTTGCGCAGCGGACGAATCACCTGACGACGCAGCAAGTGGTAGATCTGGGCCGGGGTAGTCGGCATGCACACCTGGATGTTGTGCTCGGCGCACAGCTGCAGGTAACGCTCCAGACGAGCCGAAGAGTGCTCCGGACCCTGACCTTCATAACCGTGTGGCAGCAGCATGGTCAGACCGCAGAGACGGCCCCACTTGTGCTCGCCGCTGGTGATGAACTGGTCGATAACCACCTGGGCACCGTTGGCGAAATCGCCGAACTGGGCTTCCCAGATCACCAGCGCCTCAGGCGTGGTGGTCGAGTAACCGTATTCGAACGCCAGTACGGCTTCTTCGGACAGGAACGAATCGTACAGATCGAAACGTGGCTGGCCGGCGTACAGGTGCTGCAACGGGATGTAGGTGCCCGCGTCTTTCTGGTTGTGCAAGACAGCGTGACGGTGCGAGAACGTACCGCGGCCGATGTCCTGGCCGGTCATGCGAATCGGGTGACCTTCGAACGCCAGGGTCGCGTACGCCATGGTTTCGGCGTAACCCCAGTTGATCGGCAGGCCGCCGGCTTGCATTTTCTGACGGTCTTCGTAGATCTTCGCGACCTGACGCTGAACCACGAAGCCTTCCGGAATTTCCAGCAGCTTGGCGGACAGCTCTTGCAGGGTCTTGAGATCGAACGTGGTGTCGTGACGCGCAGTCCAGGCGTGGCCCAGATACGGACGCCAGTCCACGAACAACTCTTTGTTCGGCTCCTTGACCAGGCTTTTTACCACGTGCAGACCGTTGTCCAGCGCGTTGCGGTATTCATCGACTTTCGCCTGAACACGCGCTTCTTCCAGCACATTGGCCTGGATCAGACGTTCGGCATACAGCTCACGGGTGGTGCGCTGCTTGGCGATCTGCTGATACATCAGCGGCTGGGTGCCGCTTGGCTCGTCGGCCTCGTTGTGGCCGCGACGACGGTAGCAGACCAGGTCGATCACCACGTCACGCTTGAACTGCATGCGGTAGTCAATGGCCAGCTGGGTCACGAACAATACAGCTTCCGGATCATCACCATTCACATGGAGGATCGGCGCCTGGATCATTTTCGCAACGTCGGTCGCGTACTCGGTGGAGCGCGAGTCTTCCGGATTGCTGATGGTGAAGCCGACCTGGTTATTGATCACCAGGTGGACCGTACCGCCAGTCTTGAAGCCGCGGGTCTGCGACATCTGGAAGGTTTCCATGACCACGCCCTGACCTGCGAATGCAGCATCACCGTGGATGGAAATCGGCAGCACTTTCTCGCCGGTAGCATCGTTACGACGATCCTGGCGGGCACGAACCGAACCCTCGACCACTGGAGAAACGATTTCCAGGTGGGACGGGTTGAACGCCATCGCCAGGTGAACTTCACCGCCGGCGGTCATGACGTTGGACGAGAAGCCCTGGTGATACTTGACGTCACCGGAACCCAGCTCGACCTTCTTCTTGCCTTCAAACTCGTCGAACAGCTCGCGCGGGTTCTTGCCGAAGGTGTTGACCAGCACGTTCAGACGGCCACGGTGGGCCATGCCGATAACGATTTCCTTGGTGCCGTAGGAACCGGAACGCTGGATCAGCTCGTCAAGCAACGGGATCAGGCTCTCGCCACCTTCCAGACCGAAACGCTTGGTGCCCGGGTATTTGGTGCCCAGGTATTTTTCCAGGCCTTCAGCGGCGGTAACGCGCTCAAGCAGATGGCTCTTGATGTCGGCAGAGAACGCCGGACGGCCACGCACGCTTTCCAGACGCTGCTGGAACCAGTGGCGCTGCTCGGAATCGACGATGTGCGTAAATTCAGCGCCGATGGTGCGGCAATATGTCTGCTGCAACGCTTCGTGAATTTCGCGTAGGCTCGCTTCCTCTTTGCCGATGAACAGGTCGCCGGCACGGAAGGTCGTATCAAGATCGGCATTGGTCAAGCCGTAATGATTGATCGACAGGTCTGCAGGTGCAGGACGCTGCCACAGCCCCAGCGGGTCAAGCTGGGCTGCCTGGTGGCCACGCATACGGTAGGCCTGGATCAATCGCAGCACTTCAACTTGCTTCTTCTCGTGCTCACTGCTCACGCTGCCGGCGGAAACCGGTTGGGCGCGGCGCTGGTTCTTTGCCAGCAAGACGAAATGATCGCGAATCGTGGAGTGCGAAACATCGGTGGCAGTGTTGCCATCAGCAGGCAACTTCTGGAAGTAGGTGCGCCACTCTTCTGGCACAGCGTTAGGGTCGTGCAGGTAGAGCTCATAGAGCTCTTCCACATAGGCAGCGTTACTACCGGATAGGTAGGCGCTGTTCCACATGCGCTGCATCACGCTTTCTTGCATGCTTGGTCACCCTCGGTTAGGGGAACACCACCGGCGTCGACACCGAGCACACTTGCAGAAGTCCGAATGCAGCGACTAAAACAAGCCACTTAGGATCACGCTGATAGTCCGGGTACCAGCCCGGATGCCCCTGCTTGTCTCATTTCTTCAAAATAAGAGCCGCAGCTTCATGAGCTGCTGCTCAGGTTAAAACTACGGCGCCGGTTGAAGCCTGCGCCGTAGCATCTTCGGTACTGCGGTCCTACGGGTACAACAGCTGAATCACACGCCGCTCTGCAGAAGCATGTTACGGATGTGACCGATGGCCTTAGTCGGGTTCAGGCCTTTCGGACATACGTTGACGCAGTTCATGATGCCCCGGCAGCGGAATACGCTGAACGGGTCATCCAGTGAAGCCAGACGCTCGGACGTCTTGGTGTCACGGCTGTCTGCCAGGAAGCGATACGCTTGCAGCAGTGCAGCTGGACCCAGGAATTTGTCCGGGTTCCACCAGAAGGACGGGCAAGAGGTCGAGCAGCAAGCGCACAGGATGCACTCGTACAGACCGTCGAGCTTCTCACGCTCTTCAGGAGACTGCAGACGCTCGATGGCCGGAGCCGGCGTGTCGTTCTGCAGGTAAGGCTTAACCTTCTCGTATTGCTTGTAGAAGATGCTCATATCGACGACCAGGTCACGGATAACCGGCAAACCTGGCAGCGGACGAACGATCAACTTGTTACCTTTTACAACGGCAGACAGTGGCGTGATGCAGGCCAGACCGTTTTTGCCGTTGATGTTCATGCCGTCGGAACCGCAAACACCTTCACGGCAAGAGCGACGATAGGAGAAACCCTCGTCCTGCTCTTTGATCAGGGCCAGCACGTCCAGCACCATCAGGTCTTTACCACCGGTATCGACCGAGAATTCCTGCATGAACGGCGCAGCGTCCTGATCAGGGTTGTAACGATAAACACTGACTTTCAACATGGCAGCCACCCTTAATAAGTCCGAATCTTAGGTTCAAAAGTCGGAACTGTTTTCGGCGAGAAGTTCACGGCACGCTTGGTCACGCGCTTGTCACCCGGGAAGTACAGGGTGTGGCACAGCCAGTTTTCGTCGTCACGGTCTTCGAAGTCTTCACGGGCGTGAGCGCCGCGGGACTCTTTACGTACTTCGGCAGCGATGGCGGTGGCTTCAGCCACTTCCAGCAGGTTCTGCAGCTCAAGCGCTTCGATACGCGCAGTGTTGAACGCCTGCGACTTGTCGTTGATCTTGACGTTGGCGATGCGCACACGCAGATCAGCCAGCTGGGCAATACCCTTCTGCATGTATTCGCCGGTACGGAACACACCGAAGTAGTTCTGCATGCAGTTTTGCAGCTCGCGACGCAGGGTTGCCACGTCTTCGCCTTCGGTACGCTCGTTCAGAGCGGACAGACGCGCCAGGGCCGCCGTGATGTCGGCGTCAGTGGCTTCGTCGTATTCGATCCCGTCGGTCAGCGCTTTTTCCAGGTGCAGACCGGCTGCACGACCGAATACCACCAGGTCGAGCAACGAGTTACCGCCCAGACGGTTGGCACCGTGAACCGATACGCAAGCCACTTCGCCTACCGCGAACAGGCCCGGGATGACCGCGTCAACGCCGTTTTCATCCTGGGTGATCGCCTGACCGTGAATGTTGGTCGGAACACCGCCCATCATATAGTGGCAGGTAGGAACAACCGGAACCGGAGCAACCACCGGGTCAACGTGTGCGAAAGTCTTCGACAGTTCGCAGATGCCTGGCAGACGGCTGTGCAGCACTTCCTCGCCAAGGTGGTCGAGCTTGAGCAGTACGTGGTCGCCATTCGGACCGCAACCGTTACCGGCGATGATTTCTTTAACCATCGAACGGGCAACAACGTCACGACCGGCAAGGTCTTTGGCGTTCGGAGCATAACGCTCCATGAAACGCTCGCCGTGCTTGTTGATCAGGTATCCACCTTCACCACGGCAACCTTCTGTCACCAGAACACCGGCGCCGGCGATGCCGGTCGGGTGGAACTGCCACATTTCGATGTCTTGTACCGGCACGCCAGCACGCAGGGCCATGCCGACGCCGTCACCGGTGTTGATCAGGGCGTTGGTGGTGGATGCGTAGATACGACCTGCACCACCGGTAGCCAGAACGGTGGCCTTGGCACGGATGTAGGTGGTTTCGCCGGTTTCGATGCAGATGGCAATCACACCGACGAATGCGCCGTCCTGGTTTTTCACCAGGTCGACTGCGTAGTACTCGTTGAGGAACACGGTACCGGCTTTCAGGTTGCCCTGATAAAGGGTGTGCAGCAGCGCGTGGCCAGTACGGTCGGACGCGGCGCACGTACGGGCAGCCTGCCCGCCTTTACCGTAGTCCTTCGACTGACCGCCGAATGGGCGCTGGTAGATACGGCCTTGTTCGGTACGCGAGAACGGCATGCCCATGTGGTCCAGCTCGTAAACAGCAGCCGGGCCTTCCTGACACATGTATTCGATAGCGTCCTGGTCACCGATGTAGTCGGAGCCCTTGACGGTATCGTACATGTGCCAGCGCCAGTCATCGTTCGGATCAGCAGACGCGATGGCGCAGGTGATGCCGCCCTGGGCGGATACAGTGTGCGAACGGGTCGGGAAAACCTTGGTGATCACGGCAGTCTTGTGACCACCCTGCGCCAGCTGCAGCGCTGCGCGCATGCCGGCACCGCCACCACCAATGATGATGGCGTCGAAAGAAATCGTTGGAATGTTAGCCATGGATCAGATACCCCAGAGAATCTGCACACCCCAGACGAAGTAAGCGAACATCGCGACGCCGCATACTGCCTGGAAAAGGAAACGTACTGCAGTCGCGGACTTGCCCAGCGCCATCGGCGTCAGGTAGTCGGTCGCGATGGTCCACATGCCGACCCAGGCGTGAGCGCCCAGGGCCACAAGGGCCAGCAGACTGAAGATACGCATCCCGTTGTGGGCGAACAGACCGTGCCATTGGACGTAGTCAATGCCAGGGTGCGCCGCAAGGTATCCGATCAGGAAGATGAAATAAGCCGCGAGAACGACCGCAGACACACGTTGCGCCATCCAGTCATAGAGGCCTGAACGCGACAGGTTCGTAACGCTGGTTACCATATCCAAACTCCCGCCAGAACGATCAACACCGCAGACACGGCGATAATGATTTTCGAGCCCAGCTTGCCGCCTTCCAGCGTCTCACCGATGCCCATGTCCATGATCAAATGGCGCACGCCGGCTACCATGTGATACAGCAAGGCGGAGAGGAGGCCCCATGCTACGAACTTGGCCAGCGGACTGGTCAAGCATGCCTTCACCTCGGCAAAACCTTCCTCGGAACCCAGGGATTTGCTCAATGCATACAGCATGAAGCCCAGGCCCAGGAAGAGGATGATGCCGGAAACACGGTGAAGAAACGACGTAACGCCGGTGATGGGGAGTTTGATGGTCCTTAGGTCTAGGTTTACAGGTCGTTGGCTTTTCACGGCTTTTTTCACACTGAAGAGCCCCTAACAATCAGGGCAAAGTTGTTGGGGAGTGCACTGGTCAGGTAACCACCACCCAGGGATGCGACCCCCAATAAAGCAGGCCCAAAAGCCTCTGGCGGTCGGTGGCCGAGTATAGACAGTTAGGCTACTAATGACAACGCGTTCACCTCCCCCTAATAGCGCATTGCACAAGTCGGATAAAAGGCGTAAATGGCAGGTAATTTCGAGGAAAAAGTGCGGTTAAAGCCTTCTGGAGCAAGACTTTAGGCAAATTGACATTCGAATTTATCTCACTATAGTGGTGCGGGCCCTGCGTGGGGGGTCTGTCTGATGATTTCAAGCATAAATAGGAGGCCACATGGCTGACAAAAAAGCGCAGTTGATCATCGAGGGCGCAGCCCCCGTCGAGCTGCCCATTTTAACCGGCACCGTTGGTCCCGATGTAATCGACGTTCGGGGCCTGACGGCCACGGGCCGTTTCACCTTTGACCCTGGTTTCATGTCGACCGCCTCCTGCGAGTCGAAAATCACCTATATCGACGGCGACAACGGCATTCTGCTGCACCGCGGCTACCCGATCGAACAGCTGGCTGAACAGTCGGACTACCTGGAAACCTGCTATCTGCTGCTCAACGGCGAATTGCCGACCGCAGAACAGAAGGCCCAGTTCGTCAGCACCGTGAAGAACCACACCATGGTTCACGAGCAGTTGAAGACCTTCTTCAACGGCTTCCGTCGCGACGCCCACCCGATGGCCGTCATGTGCGGCGTAGTCGGCGCCCTCTCGGCCTTCTACCACGACTCCCTCGACATCAATAACCCGCAGCATCGCGAAATTTCCGCGATCCGCCTGGTTGCCAAGATGCCGACCCTGGCCGCGATGGTTTACAAGTACTCCATGGGCCAACCCATGATGTACCCGCGCAACGACCTGACGTACGCGGAAAACTTCCTGCACATGATGTTCAACACCCCGTGCGAGATCAAACCGATCAGCCCGGTGCTCGCCAAGGCCATGGACAAGATTTTCATCCTCCATGCCGACCACGAGCAGAACGCATCGACTTCTACCGTACGTCTGGCCGGCTCGTCGGGTGCCAACCCGTTCGCCTGTATCGCCGCCGGCATCGCCGCACTGTGGGGCCCTGCCCACGGCGGTGCGAACGAAGCCGTTCTGACCATGCTTGACGAAATTGGCGATGTTTCGAACATCGACAAGTTCATCGCCAAGGCCAAGGACAAGAACGATCCGTTCAAGCTGATGGGCTTCGGTCACCGGGTTTACAAAAACCGCGACCCTCGCGCCACCGTAATGAAGAAGACCTGCGACGAAGTGCTGAAGGAACTGGGGATCAAGAACGATCCGCAACTCGAACTGGCCATGCGCCTGGAAGAGATCGCCCTGACCGACCCGTACTTCATCGAACGCTCGCTGTACCCGAACGTCGACTTCTACTCGGGGATCATCCTCAAGGCGATCGGCATTCCGACCAGCATGTTCACCGTGATCTTCGCTCTGGCGCGGACCGTTGGCTGGATTTCGCACTGGAAGGAAATGCTCTCCAGCCCGTACAAGATTGGCCGTCCGCGCCAGCTGTACACGGGTTACGAGTCGCGTGATATCACCAAGCTGGAAGACCGCAAATAAGATTTGTCTTGCGATAATGTCTTGAGTTGTACCGGGAACGGCCTCTATTTATATAGGGGCCGTTTTTGTTTGTGCTGCTTTTGTTGTTTTGGGGTTGGGGTTGGGGTTGGGGTTGGGTACATATCCGTTTTTGCGGTCACGGCGGCTTAGGGTTTCGCTCTTACAGCGAGTCACTTTGGAAGAGCCCCAAAGTAACCAAAGGTCTTCTGCCCCTTTCGTTCGGTGCCTCGCCAAGGCTCGGCATGCCCTCGATGGGGCGGTGCGTCAACATCAAAAACGAGGCGGCCTGCGGGCCGGCCTGGCTTGTGGAGTAAGCGGTGCGACGGTTCGACTTGCCCGTAAAGCTCGCTCTCACAGTTTTGAGCGGTGTGGACCTGAGGGAGATTGGTTGGCTGGTTGGGCGTCTTCGCAGGCAAGCCAGCTCCCACAGTTTGAACCGGGTGCATCTGAGGGAGATCGGTCGGCTGTCAGGCCGCCTTCGCGAGCAAGCCAGCTCCCACAGTTTGAACCGGGTGCATCTGAGGGAGATTGGTTGGCTGGCAGGCCGTCTCCGCAGGCAAGCCAGCTCCCACAGTTTGAACCGGGTGCATCTGAGGGAGATTGGTTGGCTGGTTGGGCGTCTTCGCAGGCAAGCTAGCTCCCACAGTTTGGACCGGGTGCATCTGAGGGAGATTGGTCGGCTGACTGGGCGTCTTCGCAGGCAAGCCAGCTCCCACAGTTTGAACCGGGTGCATCTGAGGGAGATTGGTTGGCTGGCTGGGCGTCTTCGCAGGCAAGCCAGCTCCCACAGTTTGGACCGGGTGCATCTGAGGGAGATTGGTCGGCTGGTTGGGCGTCTTCGCAGGCAAGCCAGCTCCCACAGTTTGGACCGTGTGCATCTGAGGGAGATTGGTTAGCTGTCAGGCCGCCTTCGCGAGCAAGCCAGCTCCCACAGTTTGAACCGGGTGCATCTGAGGGAGATTGGTTGGCTGGTTGGGCGTCTTCGCAGGCAAGCCAGCTCCCACAGTTTGAACCGGGTGCATCTGAGGGAGATTGGTTGGCTGGTTGGGCGTCTTCGCAGGCAAGCCAGCTCCCACAGTTTGAACCGGGTGCAGCAGGGGGAGATTGGTTGGCTGGCTGGGCGTCTTCGCAGGCAAGCCAGCTCCCACAGTTTGAACCGGGTGCATCTGAGGGAGATCGGTCGGCTGTCAGGCCGCCTTCAAAGCAAAGGCAGAAGCCGCCCCCCATACACCCGCCGTTCTTAACCACTCATCAGGCCGAGCGTTAGCTCGCCTGCAGCTCTTGATCTACCCGCCCCTTCGGGAGGCTGAGTGGAGGTGTTCATCTGGGGGTCAGGCGCGTAGCGCCGTGCGGCGAAGCCGCACACATCGAGAGGAGGTCGTCGCGAAGCAGACCGTAGGCGATGCCCCCAGATGAATACCGGAACGAAGGAACGCCGAGCCTTAGCGAGGGGCCGGACGCTCGGGGCGAGCCTTTTTTTGCTTACTTTTTTTTGGCGTTTGAAAAAAAAGTGAGTCGCCGTAAGGGCGAAACCCTAAGCCCCCGTGACCGCAGCAACGGATATGTACTCCACCAACAAGAACCTGGTCGGCCCAGAGGCCGATTACCGCCCAAAAAAAATGCCCCGATCTCTCGACCAGGGCATTCCCTTCAACACAACTTAAACAACCAACCTTGAAGCCTTAGTGAGAAACCGCCCCACTCGCCCCCAACCCCGTCTGGGAACGCACAAACTGCGGGAAGAACAGCTCCCGCTCTTTGTCAGCCGCCGCAGACTTGTCAGTAATCGAGAAGAACCAGATCCCGGCAAACGCAATGGCCATCGAGAACAGCGCCGGATACTCGTACGGGAAAATCGCCTTCTCATGATGCAGAATCTGCACCCAGATAGTCGGCCCAAGCACCATCAACCCCACCGCACTGATCAGCCCCATCCAGCCACCCACCATCGCACCGCGCGTGGTCAGCTTCTTCCAGTACATGGAAAGCAGCAGCACCGGGAAGTTACAGCTCGCCGCAATGGAGAACGCCAGGCCGACCATGAACGCAATGTTCTGGCTTTCGAACAGAATACCCAGACCAATCGCCAGCACACCCAAGGCAACGGTAGTGATTTTCGAAACGCGGATTTCATCCTTGTCGTTCGCCTTGCCCTTCTTGATCACACTGGCATACAGGTCGTGAGACACCGCCGTGGCACCCGCCAGCGTCAAGCCAGCAACAACCGCCAGAATGGTGGCAAACGCTACCGCCGAGATGAAGCCCAGGAAAATACTGCCACCCACCGCGTCAGCCAGGTGCACTGCCGCCATGTTGTTGCCACCCAGCAACGCACCAGCCGCATCTTTGAAAGCCGGGTTGGTGCTGACCAGCAGGATCGCGCCGAAACCGATAATGAAGGTCAGGATGTAGAAGTAGCCAATGAAGCCAGTGGCATACAGCACGCTCTTACGGGCTTCCTTGGCGTCACTCACGGTGAAGAAGCGCATCAGAATGTGTGGCAGGCCAGCCGTACCGAACATCAGCGCCAAGCCGAGCGAGAACGCCGAGATCGGATCTTTCACCAGGCCGCCCGGGCTCATGATCGCCTCACCTTTAGGGTGAACCTTGATCGCCTCGGAAAACAGCGTGTTGAAGTCGAAGTTGACGTGCTTCATCACCATCAGCGCCATGAACGAGGCACCGGACAGCAACAGCACCGCCTTGATGATCTGCACCCAAGTGGTCGCCAGCATGCCGCCGAACAGCACGTACAGGCACATCAGGATACCGACCAGGATTACCGCAACGTAGTAGTCCAGGCCGAACAGCAGCTGGATCAGCTTGCCGGCACCGACCATTTGCGCGATCAGGTAGAACGCCACCACCACCAGCGAACCGCAGGCTGACAGCGTACGGATCTGGGTTTGCCCCAGACGGTAGGACGCCACGTCGGCAAAGGTGTATTTGCCCAGGTTGCGCAGGCGCTCGGCGATCAGGAACAGAATGATCGGCCAGCCCACCAGGAAGCCGATCGAGT
The DNA here is from genome assembly GCF_029955235.1 of Pseudomonas fungipugnans. Lineage (NCBI taxonomy): Bacteria > Pseudomonadati > Pseudomonadota > Gammaproteobacteria > Pseudomonadales > Pseudomonadaceae > Pseudomonas > Pseudomonas fungipugnans. The sequence goes on along the minus strand of NZ_JARBWL010000002.1, from coordinate 2,113,322 downwards.
AGATCAGGCCATCGTAGCCAGAGGTGAACACCAGCGCGGAAATCCCCAGGAAGGACGCCGCCGACATGTAGTCACCGGCAATCGCCAGGCCGTTTTGCAGGCCCGTGATCTTGCCGCCCGCCGCATAGTAATCAGCCGCCGAATTGTTGCGCTTGGAAGCCCAATAGGTGATGCACAGCGTCAAGCCGACAAAGGCCACGAACATCAGGATCGCGGAGACGTTAAGCGGTTGTTTGTGCACTTCGCCGGTCAGGGCTTCAGCCGCCCAGGCGCCAGGGGCGAAGGCTGCGATGCTCAATAGAGCCATTAGACGCCGGATCATTGCTGAGCCTCCTTGAGAATCGCATTGTTCAGGTCGTCAAATTCGCCATTGGCGCGTCGCACGTAGATCGCCGTCAGGACAAAGGCCGAAAGAATCAGCCCGACACCAATCGGTATTCCCCAGGTAATCGATGACTCAGGGCTGATTTTCGCCCCCAGCACATGCGGCCCGTAGGCAATCAAAAGGATGAATCCGGAGTACAGCCCAAGCATGATCGCCGAGAGAATCCAGGCGAACTTTTCTCGCTTGCTAACCAGCTCCTTGAAACGCGGGCTGTTTTGAATCGAGAGGTAAATGCTGTCGTTCATTGTTTTTATCCTCGCAGCACAGATTATTGTTGGAACGTATCCACTTTATGCGGCTGCGGAACAGGTTCCAGACGACCTTAGTATTAGAACGACATGACGGTTTTGCCACTTTTCAGAAAACAAAAACAAATGTGGGGAAAAGCAAAAGCCCCTTGGCATAAATGCCAAGGGGCTCTGGAGGGTGCTGACTGACGCTTTCGATCAGATCACTTGATCCACTCGGCAACGCGATCCGGGTGTTTGTCCACCCAATCCTTGGCCGCGACTTCAGGTTTGGCGCCGTCCTGAATCGCCAGCATGACTTCGCCGATTTCGTCTTTCGATGCCCACTGGAAGTTCTTCAGGAACTTGGCCACTTCCGGTGCTTTGGTCGCCAGTTCCTTGCTGCCGATGCTGTTCACGGTTTCAGCCGCGCCGTAGACGCCTTTCGGGTCGTCGAGGAAGCGCAGTTTCCACTTGGCAAACATCCAGTGCGGCACCCAACCGGTGACGGCGATGGATTCGTTTTTCTTCTCGGCACGGGTCAGCTCGGCAATCATGCCGGCGCCGGAACTGGCCTTGAGGGTGTAGTTGGTCAGGCCATAATCCTTGATCGCCTGATCAGTCTTGAGCATCACGCCTGAACCGGCGTCGATACCGACGATGCGGCCCTTGAAGCTGTCATCGGTCTTGAGGTCCTCGATGGACTTGGCCTTGACGTAGTCCGGCACGATCAGGCCGATTTTCGCGTCCTTGAAGTTCGGGCCGTAATCGACGACCTGATCCTTGTTCTTGGCCCAATATTCACCGTGGGTCACGGGCAGCCAGGCGGAGAGCATGGCGTCGAGTTTGCCGGTGGCCACGCCTTGCCACATGATCCCGGTGGCGACCGCTTGCAGTTTCACGTCATAACCAAGCTTCTGCTTGATCACTTCGGCCGCGACGTGGGTGGTCGCGACACTGTCGGACCAGCCGTCAACGTAGCCGATGCTCAGGGTCTTGCTCTCGGCATTGGCGAATGTGGAGCCAATCGCCAGCACCAGAGCGGCACTGGCGCCTAAAAGTCGTCGCATCTTCATCGTTACTTCCCCGAAAGTGCTGCGCCCGACGGATGCCGAGCGGCGTCAACGTATTGTTATGGTGCACAGCGCCCCATCACGCCTCACCGCAAACTCGTTCGATCATCAGCGCGATTGATCAATGAGCACACTGACGCCTCGATAATCAACCTGCTGCCACGCACGACCTGCTCTGTCAGCGACCTCAAGGCAACGAGAAACGACATCAGAACGCCATTAATCAAGACCACCGCCAGGCCATCGTCCAATCCGCCCGAACTTTGCATGTCAAAACCATGCAGGCCACCAAGCGCGGGGTAAATGCAGGTAACATGCGCGCCTTTGTTCCCAGACGGCCTGATCATGCCCGCGACATCACGCTTCCCTTTCCTTGCTTATCTATTCGCCTGCCTGCTGGGCCTGTTTGCCCTCTGCGGCTTCTGGTACGGCCTCGGCAAACCGGTGATCCTGCCGGACGCCGCCACTGCCACGCACAAGCTGCAATGCGCCTCCTACACGCCGTTCGACAAGGATCAATCGCCGTTCGACGTGCCGTTCAAGCTGCGCCCCGAGCGCATGGACGCCGACCTCGCGCTGCTGGCCACCCGCTTCGAGTGCATCCGCACCTACTCCATGACCGGCCTTGAAGCCCTGCCGGATCTGGCGCGCAAACACGGCTTGAAGCTGATGATCGGCGCCTGGGTCAACAGCAACCCGGTGGACACCGAGAAGGAAGTCGACCTGCTGATTGCCAGCGCCAACGCCAACCCGGATGTGGTGACGTCGGTGATCGTCGGCAACGAGGCCCTGCTGCGCAAGGAAGTCACCGGACCACAACTGGCCAGACTGATCAACAAGGTCAAGAGCCAGGTCAAACAGCCTGTCACTTATGCCGACGTCTGGGAGTTCTGGCTCAAGCACCCGGAAATCGCCCCGGCGGTGGATTTCCTGACCATTCACTTGCTGCCGTACTGGGAAGATGATCCCTCGAATATCGACGCCGCCCTGCAACACGTGGCCGAGGTTCGTCAGGTATTCGGCAACAAGTTCGCGCCCAAGGATGTGCTGATTGGCGAAACCGGCTGGCCGAGTGAAGGCCGTCAGCGTGAAACCGCCCTGCCGAGTCGGGTCAACGAAGCCAAGTTCATTCGTGGTTTTGTGGCCATGGCCGAACAGCAAGGCTGGCACTACAACCTGATCGAAGCCTTTGACCAGCCGTGGAAGCGCGCCAGTGAAGGCGCGGTCGGCGGCTACTGGGGTCTGTTCGATGCCGATCGCCAGGACAAGGGCGTGCTGGCAGGTCCGGTGACGAACGTGCCGTACTGGTCGCAGTGGCTGACGGTGGGCGGTTTGATTTTCCTCGGCACGCTGCTGATCGGCGGCCGGGTTCGCACGACTCGCGCAGCGCTGGTGCTGCCGCTGCTGGGCGCGCTCGCCGCTTGTTCGATTGGCGCCTGGGGCGATCTGGCGCGGGTCACCACCCGTTTTGCCGGGGAATGGCTGTGGGTCGGCTTGCTGACGGCATTGAACCTGTTGGTGCTGATCCATGCCGCCTTGACGCTGAGCGCTCGCACCGGCTGGCGTGAGCGGGCCTTCAATGTGCTGGAACGCCGCGCAGGCTGGCTGCTGGCAGCCGCCGGGTTCGCCGCCGCGGTGATGATGCTGGAACTGGTGTTCGATCCGCGCTATCGCAGCTTCCCGAGCGTTGCCTTCATCGTCCCGGCACTGGTCTACCTGTGCCGTCCGGTGAACGTGCCACGCCGGGAAATCGCCCTGCTGACCTTCATCATCGGCGCCGGCATTGCGCCGCAGCTGTTCCGTGAAGGCCTGCAGAACCAGCAGGCCTGGGGCTGGGCGCTGGTGAGCGGGTTGATGGTTGCCGCGTTGTGGCGCAGTTTGCGGGGTCGCAAGGGCTGATCTTCAGCGCTTGTGCTGACCTCTTCGCGAGCCAGCCCGCTCCCACAGGTGACCGCATACTCCAAATAGAGGCGGTCGAATGTGGGAGCGGGCTGGCTCGCGAAGGCAGACTATCAAGCGCTGCGGGAGGCTCTGACCAGACGCATCCCCGCGATCACCACCGCAAACACCGCCAGTGTGGTGTTGTACAACGCCAGCGCCGGAAAGCCGAGCACCAGCGCCAGCACCGCCAGCCACCACCCCGCGCGGCCCGGCACCACGAAGCCGAGAATCGCCGCCGCCAACGCGCCATAACCCAGCACCTTGAAGTGGATCATCAGGCCCAGGTTGGAGCGCACGGCGCATTCCCAGCGGCTCGCTTCATCGGCGCACAGGCCGACCCATTGCGCATCCTCCATGAAGCCATAACGCGCGCCATAGCTGGCGGCCAGCCATAACGGCAACAGAACGAGCAGCAAAATCACGGGCAGACGGTGGGACATGAAACACTCCAATAGGCGAAAACGGCGGCCAGCTTAATCCCCCGGCAGCGGTAAGCAAGCGCGGGCAGCAGATAATTGCTCACGAAACGGCTGCAAAGTGTATCGTCCAGCTACTATTACCCCGATTTCTTGCCTCTTTGGTGCCGATACATGGCACTTTGGCCCTCGCGCGGTGGTCATAGCCTGCGAACTTCATTCGGCACCTTTCCTAAGGGATTTAGTCATGCTCCGTTCCTTGCGCTTCGCCGCCTTGTTTGGCGGCCTTATTTTGAGTGCGTCCGCGCTGGCCGTCGACATCGACGCCGCCAGTTATGGCTACCCCTTGACCAACCCGTTCGAGGCGACGATCGCCACGACGCCACCGGAGTTGCGCCCGGAGCTACCGTCCAACGATGACATCAATCAGTCCGATCGCAGCGTCACCCTGCGCCCGGAACGCGAGTTCATCCTGCCAGACAATTTCTGGGCAGTGAAAAAACTCACCTACCGCATTGCCACCCAGGACCACGCCGCGCCGCTGATCTTCCTGATCGCCGGCACGGGTGCGCGCTACGACAGCAGCCTCAACGAATACCTGAAAAAGCTCTACTACAAGGCCGGCTACCACGTGGTGCAACTGTCGTCGCCGACCAGCTTCGACTTCATCAGCGCCGCTTCGCGCTTTGCCACGCCGGGTATCACCAAGGAAGATGCCGAAGACATGTATCGGGTGATGCAGGCCGTACGGGCGCAAAACCCGACAGTGCCGGTCACCGACTACTACCTGACCGGCTACAGCCTGGGCGCCCTGGATGCCGCGTTCGTCGCGCATCTGGATGAAACCCGTCGCAGCTTCAACTTCAAGAAAGTCCTGCTGCTGAACCCGCCAGTCAACCTCTACACCTCGATCACCAACCTGGACAAGTTGGTCCAGACCGAGGTCAAGGGCATCACCAACAGCACCACCTTCTATGAACTGGTGCTGAGCAAACTGACCCGTTACTTCCAGCAGAAAGGCTACATCGACCTCAACGATGCCCTGCTCTACGACTTCCAGCAGTCCAAGCAGCACCTGACCAACGAACAGATGGCGATGCTGATCGGCACCTCGTTCCGTTTCTCGGCAGCCGATATCGCCTTCACCTCGGACCTGATCAACCGTCGCGGCCTGATCACCCCGCCGAAATACCCGATCACCGAAGGCACCAGCCTCACGCCATTTCTCAAGCGTGCGCTGCAATGCGACTTCGACTGCTACCTGACCGAACAGGTGATCCCGATGTGGCGCGCCCGCACCGACGGTGGCAGCCTGCTGCAACTGGTCGATCAGGTCAGCCTGTACGCGCTCAAGGACTACCTGCACGACAGCCCGAAAATCGCCGTCATGCACAACGCCGACGACGTGATCCTCGGCCCTGGCGACCTCGGTTTCCTGCGTAAAACCTTTGGCGATCGCCTGACCGTCTACCCGTACGGCGGCCATTGCGGCAACCTTAACTACCGCGTCAACAGCGACGCCATGCTGGAGTTCTTCCGTGGCTAAATATCTCCTGCTTATCGCAGCGTTACTCTGTGCAGGCGTCGCCCAGGCCGACAACAGCAAAGCCAACGCTCCCGTGGTGGTTGACCAGGACGGCTTCAAGGAGCCACTGACCAAACTCAAGTTCAACCCGGGACTGGATCAGCGCGAGTTCGAGCGCTCGACCCTCAACGCGCTGAACGTCTACGACCCGCTGGAGGAGTGGAACCGTCGGGTCTACCACTTCAACTACCGGTTCGACCAGTGGGTGTTCCTGCCGGTTGTCGATGGCTATCGCTACGTCACCCCGAGCTTCCTGCGCACCGGCGTCAGCAACTTCTTCAACAACCTCGGCGATGTGCCGAACCTGTTCAACAGCCTGTTGCAACTCAAGGGCCATCGCTCGCTGGAAACCACCGGCCGCCTGCTACTCAACACCACCCTGGGCGTCGCCGGCCTGTGGGACCCGGCCACCGCCATGGGCCTGCCGCGCCAGAGCGAAGACTTCGGCCAGACCCTGGGTTTCTATGGCGTACCGGGCGGTGCCTACCTGGTCCTGCCGATCCTCGGCCCGTCCAACCTGCGTGACACCGCAGGCCTGGCGGTGGACTACACCGGCGAATCGGCGATCAACTTCCTGAACGTCGCCAAGGTCAGCGAAAACCACCCGGAAATCTGGGTCCTGCGCGGCATCGACAAGCGCTACCAGACCAGCTTCCGCTATGGTCAGCTGAACTCGCCGTTCGAGTACGAGAAAGTGCGTTTCGTCTACACCGAGGCGCGCAAGTTGCAGATTGCCGAGTAAGTCGATCGGCAACAAAAAAGGCCATTCGATGGAAATCGAATGGCCTTTTTTTATTCCCCAACCACACCACGCCCCCCTTGTGGGAGCGGGCATGTGTTTAATCTTGAATGGCGGCCGGGTCTTGGCCCTTCAGCGCTTTGCAGATTTTGCTGGCGGCCATGACGCCGACCAGCACAACCGCCCCCGCCACAATCCCCGCCACCGCATTGAGCAACACCGGCACCACAAACCCGGCACTGCCCGCCGCCACGCTGACGCTTTCAATCCAGTGATGCACCACCGGCACGCCGTGGGTGAGGATCCCGCCACCCACCAGGAACATCGCCGCCGTGCCGATCACCGACAGGCTCTTCATCATGTACGGCGCCGCGCGCAGGATCGCCCCGCCGATACGCTTGGCCATCTGCCCGGGTTTGTGGGTCAGCCACAAACCGAGGTCGTCGAGTTTGACGATGCCGGCCACCAGGCCATACACGCCGATGGTCATGACGATGGCGATGCCCGACAGCACGATCACTTGCTGGGTCAGCGTGGCGTCGGCCACGGTGCCGAGGGTGATGGCGATGATTTCCGCCGAGAGGATGAAGTCGGTGCGGATCGCGCCCTTGATCTTGTCCTGTTCGTACGCCACCAGATCGGTGGCCGGATCGGCCACGGCATCGACCATCTGTGCGTGTCCGGCCTGGTCTTCAGTCTTGCTGTGCGGAAAGCTGTGGGCGAGTTTTTCGAAGCCTTCGAAACACAGGTAAGCGCCGCCGACCATCAGCAGCGGCGTGACCAGCCATGGGATGAACGCACTGATGGCCAGCGCCGACGGCACCAGAATCAGCTTGTTGCGAAACGAGCCCTTGGCGACCGCCCACACCACCGGAATTTCCCGCTCGGCGCGTACGCCACTGACCTGCTGGGCGTTGAGCGCCAGATCATCGCCCAGGACGCCAGCGGTCTTCTTTGCGGCCATTTTGGTCATCAACGCTACGTCATCGAGGACCGCGGCGATATCGTCGATCAACACCAGCAAACTGCTTCCTGCCATGGGTCAGGCTTCCCTACATAAAAAGTGCGCGGAGCATAACGCGACGGGTGCAGGGGAAGCGAGAAGCGAGAAGCGACATCAGCTCATCCAGTTGCCACCGTCGACGTTGTAGGTCTGCGCCACAACGTACTCACTTTCAGAGGAGGCGAGAAAAATGGCCATACCGGTGAGATCGTCAGCGGTGCCCATGCGCCCAAAAGGCACCTCCTGCCCCACCAGCCTTTTCTTTTCACCCAATGGCCGGTTCTCGTAGCGGGCGAACATCGCATCGACGCCGTCCCAATGCTCACCGTCGACGACGCCTGGCGCGATGGCATTGACATTGATCCGATGCTTGATCAGGTCCAGACCGGCTGATTGGGTCAGGCTGATCACGGCGGCCTTGGTTGCGCAATACACACCGACCAGCGCCTCCCCTCTTCTACCGGCCTGGCTGGCCATGTTGATGATCTTGCCGCCATGCCCCTGGTTGATCATCTGCCGAGCCGCCGCCTGAAGGGTGAACAGTGTGCCTGCCACATTGATCGAAAACAGACGCTCGAAGCTGTCTCGGGTGATCTCGACAATCGGCGCCAGATCGAACAGGGCGGCATTATTGATCAGGATATCGAGCTTGCCGGTCCGGGCAACGACGGCGGCGATTGCACCGTCGATCGAGTCCTGGCGGGTCACGTCCATCTCGACCGCATACGCGTTCGGTCCCAACTCGGTCGCCGTGGCCTGGGCACGCTCCAGGTTGATGTCGGCAATAGCGACCGTCGCGCCCTCACGAATGTAAGCCTGAGCAAAAGAACGCCCGATGCCTCGGGCGGAACCGGTGACAAGCGCGCTTTTACCTTCGAGTCGTTTCATTGTTGGTTCATCCATTTTTTAAGTATCGGGTGCGCCCAATGTGGGGGCGAGCCTGCTCGCGAAAGCGGTGTGTCAGTCAACTCATAGACTGAATGTCATGGCCTCTTCGCGAGCAGGCTCGCTCCCACAGGAAGCAGGAGCAGGCTTGTGCGGAGTTACTTGGGATAACCCGCGCGTTTCATCTCACGCTCAGTGGCGGTCTGGGCATCGTTCAGCGCTTGATCGACCGACATCTGTCCCGTCAGTGCCGCAGACACCAGCTTGCCGACGGACGTACCGATCGCCTGGAACTCGGGAATGGTGACGTACTGGATGCCGACATAAGGAACCGGCTGGCTTGAGGGGTGCGCAGGATCGGCGTGCTGCATCATCTGCAACGTCACTTTTGCGAACGGCGCGGCCTGCAGATAGGCCTCGTTGTAGGTGGACTGCCGAGTGCCGGGCGGCACATTGGTGATGCCGTCCTGTGCCGCGACCAGTTGAATATATTCCCTGGACGTCGCCCAAGTGATGAACGCCTTTGCCGCCTGTTTGTGGGTGGACGTGGCCGGTATCGCCAATGACCAGGCATACAACCACGACGAACCTTTGTCGGTCACTTCAACCGGAGCGGGCGCGAAGCCGACACTGTCCACGACCTTGCTCTGGGTTTTATCGGTGGTGAACGAGCCGGCCACGCTAGCATCCACCCAGATCGCGCACTTGCCGCTGTTGAACAGCGCCAGCGTCTCGTTGAAGCCATTGCTCGACACGCCCGGCGGCCCGTACTTCTTCAAGACATCGACGTAGAAATGAACCGCTGCCAGCCACTGTGGACTGGTCAGTTGCGCCTGCCATTTTTCATCGAACCAACGCGCACCGAAGGCGTTTGCCATGGTGCTCAACAGCGCGATGTTCTCCCCCCAACCAGCCTTGCCGCGCAGGCAGATGCCGTACGGTCCCTTGTCCGGCTGATGCAGTTTGGCGGCAAATTCGCCGAGCTGCGTCCAGGTCGGTTGCGCCGGCATGCTCAGGCCGGCCTGCTTGAACAGATCGGTGCGGTAATACGTCATCGTGCTTTCTGCGTAGAAAGGCAATGCGTAGAGGGTGTTGTTCACCGTCAGGCCCTGGCGCACCGAAGGAAAAATGTCTTCGAGGTCGTAGTCTGCCGGCAGGTTCGTCAGCGGTTCGAGCCAGTGCTTGGAACCCCAGAGCGGAGTTTCGTAGGTGCCAATCGTCAGCACATCGAACTGGCCGCCCTGTGTCGCGATATCGGTGGTCAGGCGTTGGCGCAGGACATTTTCTTCCAGCACCACCCAATTGAGTTTCACCTCAGGATGCTGCTGTTCAAAAACCTTTGAAAGCCGTTGCATGCGGATCATGTCGCCATTGTTCACAGTGGCGATGGTCACTGTTTCGGCGGCGTGGCAGACGAGGGCGAAGGACAGGCTGGCACAAAGGAAAAGCGCTTTGGGGATGTTCATCGTAGGGCTCTCCGCTCCTCGCCCTGGATGGCTGGAGCTGTTGTTTTTGTTGTTGACCACGGCTGATCAAATCCGTCGGACCGACAAGAGTGGACGCCCCGATTACAGCAGCTTGAAAAACCCCGGACAAACGAATGGCGGATGCCGCTCTGGTACTTTTTTAACCCAAGCGCTGCCCCACTGCGGCGATCAAAAAAGTATCAGCCTCAGTCAATACCTGCAGTAGCAGGCACTGATCGACAAGGCGTATGTTGGTCGCAGACCAAGAACAAATAACGATAAAAGGGCCATGTCATGCCTGATAGCCGAGCCGCCCTGTTCGAACAGCGACCCGCGGAACTGGAGGTCATTCTTCCCGAGCCCGATCATTGCTTTCGCTGGTACGAACACGATTACCCCTACGCACTGGCTCGCTGGAACCACCATCCGGAGTTCGAAATTCATCTGATTCGCCAGGGCAGCGGCAAGCTGGTTGCGGGCGACTACATTGGTGCGTTCGGGGCCGGCCACGTTGCACTCATCGGTCCCGACCTGCCTCATGACTGGATTGGCGATGTCGCGCCCGGGGAATACCTGGAGGGCCGCGATGTCGTGCTGCAGTTCGATGGCGCAGCCATTCTGGCGTTGCGCGGTACATTGCCCGAGCTGGGCGAGCTTCAACAGCTGTTCGAATGTGCCCGCCGAGGTCTGGAGTTCACCGGTTCAACCGCCTTGCAGGCGGCACGCTTGCTGGAGGAGATAGGCCCGGCTCAAGGCCTTGAGCGTTTGATCCTGTTTCTGCAATTGATCAACACGCTGATGAAAGCGCCTGCGCAAGACGTCCATATGCTCGCCAGCGCCTACTACACACCGACGCTGGACGCGCGCAGTTCGGAACGCATCAACAAGGCGTTTGATTACCTGCTGACAGAGCTCACAGGGGATGTTCGCCTGTCGGTCATCGCTCAGCGCCTGGAGATGAGCGAACCGGGGTTTTCGCGTTTCTTCAAACGCATTACCGGCCACGGCTTCATCGACCTGATGCGCAAACTCAGGGTCCAGCGCGCCTGCAGGCTATTGCTGCAAACAGAGATGTTGGTGACGGACATCTGCTTTGAGGTGGGCTATGAAAACCTGTCCAATTTCAACCGGCATTTCCGTATCGAAATGGCACAGACGCCGAGCGAATACCGTCGCGCTGCGGCGATGACACTGTTCAACCGCAGCGGTACGCCCCCTTCCCTGCCCTTCGCCAAAGCCCATTGAGTGAGTCATGCCTGGCGATCACGGCCATGCGCCAGGCCTCTGCGCTCGGCTCGGGTGTCAGTTTTTCGGCTCGGCGTGTTCCTGCCAGCCCCCGCCCAGACTCTGGAACAGCGCGACGCTGCCCTGACTGAGCAGCCCCTGAGTATCACGCCAATTCTGTTCAGCTTGCAGCAACACCAGTTGCTGGGTCAGCACCGCTTGCTGACTGACCGTGCCGGCGCGTTGTTGCGCTTCCTGACTGCCGAACAATTGCTGATTGCGCTGGAACATCTGTTCAAAAGCTTGTGCCTGGGTGTGCAGATGATTGATCGCTGACAGGTTGTCCTCGACGTTTTGCAGCGCACTGAGCACCGTGCCCCGGTAGTTGGCCACGTCCTGATCGTAGCTGGCCTGGGCTTGCTCCTTCGCCGCTTCCCGGGCACCGCCGTCGAAAATTGTTTCGGCCAGCGCCGGTCCCAGGGTCCAGACGCGGTTAGGCAGGGAGAACAGGCCACCCAGCGCGGAGCCGCGATAGCCGCCTTCGGCCGTCAGGTCCAGCGTCGGGTAGAACGCCGCCTGGGCGACACCGATTTTCGCGTTCGCTGCCGCCGCCAGACGCTCGGCAGACACCACATCCGGGCGCCGTTGCAACAGGCTCGATGGCAACGTTGGTGGCGGCATTGGCAGCACAAAATTGTAGGCGGTTACCGCCGGCAGATTGAACTGTGCCGGTGCCACACCCACCAGCACCGCCAGTGCGTGTTCGGCCTGCTCGCGTGACCGTTGTGAGGTTTGCAGATCGGTGATCACCGTACTCAACTGATCCTGAGCCACCAGCAATTGGTCGTTGGTGGCTGTGCCCTGAACCGTTTGCGCCTGGATCATCTCCAGCAACTGCTGATTGATGGTCTGCTGTTTTTGCAGCAGGTCGATGTCCATGTCCAGTTGCCGCAGGCCCAGATAGTTGGTAGCCACGCTGGCATCGATGGACAGGCGCACTCCCGCCAGCAAGGCATCGGAGGACTGCAGGTTTGCCTGGCTCGACTCGATACCGCGCCGCACCAGCCCCCACAGGTCCGGCTCCCAACTGGCGCTCAGGGTGGCGCTGACCGAGTTTGAGACGCCAGTGCCCCCCGTGCCGGCGCTCACTCCCGTCGTCGTGCTGGAACTGGAACTGGAACCGCTGCCGCCTGCGCCACGCGCCCCGGAAAGCCCGACCCCGACCGTCGGCCACAACCCGGCGCGACTCGATGCCACTTGCGCCTGCGCCAGGCGATACGCCGCTTCGGCGCCGATGATCGACTGGTTGGCCTTGGCCGAACGGGCGATCAGGTCATTGAGGATCGGATCCTGATAGGCCCGCCACCACTGGCTGTCCAATGCGCCCTGCGGGTTGGCCGCCGCCCGCTGCCATTGCGTGCCTTCCTTGAAAGTCATCGGCAGTTCGATGGGGGGCTTGTGATAGTCGGGGCCGACCATGCAGCCGCTCAACCCAATCGCAACCAACAACGCGAACACATGTGGGAGCCGCCCCCAGCGCCAATCAGCTGAATGCGCTCCCACAGGGTTCTGCGTCGTAGCTGACTGGCGCTGGAGCAGGCTCGCTCCCACAGGAGATTGGGTGCTGCCTGCAAGGGATTTACAAACACTCATTTATTGCTCCTTGCGGCGCAGGCGCTGGGACGCCCGGTCGAGCCAGAGGTAAATCACCGGGGTGGTGTAGAGCGTCAGCAACTGGCTGAACACCAACCCGCCAATAATCGAAATCCCCAACGGCCGGCGCAGCTCCGAGCCATAGCCGGTGCCCAGCACCAGCGGCAAGGCGCCGAGAATCGCCGCCAGGGTGGTCATCATGATCGGCCGGAAGCGGATCAGGCAGGCGCGGCGAATCGCTTCCTTGGCGCTCAGGCCAAACTCGCGCCGTTCAGTAATGGCGAAGTCGATCATCATGATCGCGTTTTTCTTGACGATACCAATCAGCAAAATCACCCCCACCAGCGCAATGATCGACAGCTCGGTGCCGGTCAGCAGCAACGCAATCAACGCCCCGACCCCGGCAGACGGCAAGGTCGAGAGAATCGTCAACGGGTGCACCAGGCTCTCGTAGAGCATGCCCAGCACGATGTACACCGACAGCAATGCAGCGACGATCAACAACGGCTCATTGGCCACCGACGACTGGAACACCTGGGCCGTGCCGGCAAACGAGCCAACCACGCTGGCCGGCATGCGCAACTGCGCCACGGCATTCTCCACCAGCGCCGTGGCCTGGCCGATGGACACGCCGGGCGCCAGGTTGAATGAGGCCGTGACCGCCGGAAAAGTGCCCTGATGATTGATGGAAATGGCCGTGCGCCCCACCGAGTAATCGGCAATCGCCGACAGCGGCACCAACTGCTGCTTGGCCGTGGCACTGAGATTAGGCGCCGCCGCGCTGCCTTTGCTGGTGGCGGCGGCCGTGCCCACCGGCACGTAAATCCCCTTGAGCGCCGACGGGTCGGTCCAGTAGGGCGGCGCCACTTCCATCACCACGTGATACTGATTGGCGGAGCGGTAGATGGTCGAGACCTGACGCTGACCAAAGGCGTCGTACAGCGTCTGGTCAATGGCCGACATGCTCACCCCCAGCCGCGCCGCCGCATCCCGATTCACGGTCACACTGGCCATCAGACTGTTGTCCTGCTGGTCGGTGTTGATGTCGGTCAGTTGCGGCAAGGTGTGCAGCACCGCCACCACCTTGGGCACCCACTCATCGAGGGTACTCTGGTCATCGGCGGTCATGGTGTATTGATACTGCGCCCCGCTCTGCCGGCCACCGACGGTGATGTCCTGGGCCGACTGCAAATACAGGCGCGTGCCCGGCATTTCGCCGAGGGTCTTGCGCACCTGGGCCATGATCTGATCGGCGCTGTCCTTGCGCTCGGACAAGGATTTGAGGGTGATGAACAACTGCGCACTGTTGACCGCCCCGCCGATCCCGCCACCACCGCCGAGAAATCCGCCGACCGTCGCCACGTTCGGGTTGCTCAACACCTTGCGGTTGATCTCGCTGAAATTGGACTGGATCGCGCCGAACGAAATACTTTGTGAAGCAATGATGCTGCCGGACATGCGCCCGGTGTCTTCCTGCGGGAAGAAGCCCTTGGGCACCAGCACATACAGCACGCAGGCCAGCACGATCACCAGCAAGGTGGTCAGGCCCATCAGAAACGAATGCTCGATCACCCAGCCCAGCGTCCGGTCATAGAACCGGTGGAAGCGCGAATCCGGATGCTCGCTGTCACTGGCGGTCTGCTCTTTGGTACGCAGCAGCACGCTGGAGAGCATTGGCGTCACGGTCAGCGACACCACCATCGAAATGACGATGGCCACCGACAGCGAAATCGAGAATTCACGAAACAGCCGCCCGACAATTCCGCCCATCAGCAGCAGCGGAATGAACACCGCCACCAGCGAGACGCTGATGGTCATCACCGTGAACCCGACTTCCTGCGCCCCGGCCAATGCCGCCTGCATCCGGGTTTCGCCCTTCTCCAGGTGGCGCATGATGTTCTCGACGACCACGATGGCATCGTCCACCACAAAGCCGGTGGAAATGGTCAGCGCCATCAGCGACAGGTTGTTCAGGCTGTAGCCCAGGAAATACATCGCGCCAAAGGTGCCGAGCAGCGACAGCGGCACGACGATGGCCGGCACCAGCGTGCTGCGCCAGTCGCGGAAAAACGCGAACGTCACCAGCGTGACCAGCACAATCGAGATCAGCAGTGTCAGCTCGACATCGCGCAGCGATGCCCGAATGGTGGTGGTGCGGTCCATCAGGGTATTGATCTTGATCGACGACGGAATCGAACTCTGGAGAAACGGCAGGTCGGCCTTCACCGCGTCCACCGTGTCGATGACGTTGGCCCCCGGCTGCTTGAACACCACCAGCAGCACCGCCGGTTTGCCATTGGACAGGCCATAGTTGCGCAGGTCTTCGACGTCCTCGGTGACGTCGCCCAAATCGGAAATACGCACCAGATCGCCGTTGCTCTGCTTGACCACCAGTGGCCCGTAGTCAGCGCCCTTGTACAGCATGTCGTTGGCTTGCAGCCCGTACGACCGGTCGCCTATCGACACCGTGCCCTTGGGCAGGTTGACGTTGGCCGCCTGCACCACTTCGCGCACCTGCTCCAGGCTGACGCCGTACTGGTTCAGTCGGTCGGGGTTGAGTTCGATCCGCACCGCCGGCAAGGACGCGCCGCCCACCGTCACATCGCCGACCCCGGTGGTTTGCAGCAAACGCTGCTCGAGCAAGGTCGAGGCCACGTCATACATTTGCCCGCGGGTCGCGCTGTCGGAGGTCAGGCTGAGGATCAGGATCGGCGAGTCGGCCGGGTTGACCTTGCGGTAGGTCGGGTTGCCGGACAAATCGCTTGGCAAGTTGCTGCGCGCCGCGTTGATCGCTGCCTGCACATCCCGGGCAGCGCCGTCGATGTCGCGATTGAGGTCAAATTGCAGGGTGATGCGCGTTGCCCCCAGCGAGCTGGACGACGTCATCTCGGTGACCCCGGCGATCTGCCCGAACTGGCGCTCCAGCGGCGTCGCCACCGACGACGCCACGGTGCTCGGGTCGGCCCCCGGCAATGAGGCGCGCACGCTGATGGTGGGGAAATCCACTTCCGGCAGCGGCGCCACCGGCAGCAAGTTGAACGCCAGTACACCGAACAGCGCCAGCCCGACCGCCAGCAAGGTGGTCGCGATGGGACGCTGGATAAAGGGCGCGCTAAGGTTCATCGCGATAGGCCTCGACCACCGGCTGGCGCCGACTGAAACGCCGTTCCAGACCGTGCATGGCGAGGAAAATCACTGGCGTCGAAAACAGCGTCAACAATTGGCTCAGCAACAGCCCGCCAATGATCGCGATGCCCAGCGGATGGCGCAGCTCGGAACCGATCCCGGTGCCCAGCGCCAACGGCACCGCACCGAACAGCGAAGCCATGCTGGTCATCAGGATTGGCCGGAACCGCAGCTCGGCAGCCTGACGAATCGCCGCCACAGGGTCCAGCCCACCCTTGCGCTCCAGTTCCAGGGCGAAGTCGACCATCATGATGCCGTTCTTCATCACAATACCGATCAGCAGCACAATGCCGATCAGGCCGATGATGTCGAACTGGGTGCCGGTGATCAGCAACGCCAGCAAGGCCCCCAGCGCAGCGGACAGCAGGGTCGAGAGAATCGTCACCGGGTGCACGAAACTCTCGTAGAGAATCCCCAGCATCAGGTACACCACAATCACGGCCGCCAGCACCAGGAACACCTGATTGGACAGCGACGCTTCAAAGGTGGCCGCCGCCCCTTCCAGATTGGCCTGTACCGACAGCGGCAGGCCGGCCTTGTCTTCAATGTCCTTGAGCCGGGTCACGGCGGCGCCGAGGGTCTGGCCGGGCGCCAGGTTGAACGAGACATCGGCATAGGGGAATTGCCCCAGCCGGTTGATGGTGACCGGCGTGCGGATCACTTGCATGGTCGCCATGCTCGACAACGGCGCCACGCCGCCAGACGGAATGTCGACGTACAGCCCGGTCAGCAGGTCCGCCAGATTGCGCGGCGGATGGTCGGTGGCGATCACCACGTGATACTGGTTGAGCTGGGTGTAGATGGTCGAGACCTGACGCTGTCCGAAGGCGTCGTACAGCACGTCATCGATGGCCTGCGGCGTCACGCCCAGCCGCGAGGCGGTGGCGCGGTCGAAGTTGAGCTGGATCTGATTGCCGAACTGCATCGCCTGGCTTTGCACATCGGTGAACATCGGGTCCTGCTTGATCGCCGCCAACAGCTTGGTGGTCCATTGCTCCAGTTCGTCCGGGTCAGTGGCCTGCAAACCCAGGCGATAACTGGTGGTCGACACCGTGGCGTCGAGGGTCAGGTCCTGCACGCTGTGCAGGTACAGGCGAATGCCTGCGTCATCGGCGTTGGCGTCGGACAGCCGGCGAATCACCGCCGCGCTGCTGTCACGGTCGCCGTGGGCCTTGAGGTTGATCAGCAGGTTGCCCTGATTGATGGTCGGGTTGGTCTGGTCGATACCGACAAAGGACGACAGGCTCGCCACCGCCGGGTCCTTGAGGATCCGCGCCGCCAGCCGCTGTTGTTCAACCTGCATCTGCTGGAAGGAAATGGTCGGCGAGGCCTGGGAAATACCCTGGATCAGCCCGGTGTCCTGCTCGGGGAAAAAGCCCTTGGGCATGATCACGATGATCAGCAGGGTCAGCAGCGCAGTGAGCACCACCGAGATCAGCGTCAGCCCGCGATGCTCCAGCACCCAGTCCAGGCCTTTGACGTAATAGCCGTTGATCCGGTCGAAGAAATCGACCCGGCGCTCTTCCTTTTTGTGCTTGAGCATCCGCGAACACATCATCGGCGTCAGCGTCAGGGAAATCAGTGCCGAGATAACGATGGTCACGGCCACGGTCATGGCGAATTCGCGGAACAGCCGTCCCACCACGTCGCCCATGAACAGCAGCGGGATCATCACCGCGATCAGCGCGATGGACAGCGAGATGATGGTGAAACCGATCTGCTCCGAGCCCTTGAGCGCTGCTTCCATCGGCGAGTCGCCGGCCTCGATGTAGCGGGTGATGTTCTCGATCATGACGATGGCGTCATCGACCACGAAGCCGATGGCGATGGTCAGCGCCATCAGCGTCAGGTTGTTCAGCGAAAACCCCAGCCCATAGGCCACCGCCAGCGTGCCGACCAGCGTCAGCGGCACGGTCACCGCCGGAATGATCGTCGCCGGCAGATTGCGCAGGAACAGGAAAATCACGATCACCACCAACAGCACCGCCACGCCCAGTTCGTACTGCACGTCGGTGACCGAGGCACGAATGGTTTGCGTGCGGTCGGTGAGTACCGCGACCTTGAGCGTGGCCGGCAGACTGGCGCGCAGCTTGGGCAACAGGCTCTGCACCCGGTCGACCACATCAATGACGTTGGCACCGGGCTGGCGCTGGATGTTGAGGACAATCGACGGCGTGCTGTTGGTCCAGGCAGCCTGACGCGGATTCTCCGGGCCCTGGGTCGAGGAGGCGATCTGCGACAGGCGAATGGGTGCGCCGTTCTTGTAGGCAATCACCAGATCGCGATATTCCTCGGCCGACTGCAACTGGTCGTTGGCGCCGATGGAATAGGCCTGGTATTTGCCGTCGATGTTGCCCTTGGCCTGGTTGACGTTGGCGGTGCCGAGCGAGGTGCGCAGGTCATCGATCGAAAGGCCCAGATTGTTCAGCGCCGAGGTGTTAGCCTCGACCCGTACCGCCGGGCGCTGACCGCCGCTGATGGTGACCAGGCCGACGCCGGTGATCTGCGAAATTTTCTGCGCCAGGCGCGTATCGGCCAGGTCCTCGACCTTGGTCAGCGGTAACACGTCGGAGGTCAGCGACAGTGTCAGCACCGGCGCATCCGCCGGGTTGACCTTGCTGTACACCGGCGGATACGGCAGGTTGGCCGGCAGGAACGTGCCGGCGGCATTGATTGCGGCTTGCACTTCCTGTTCGGCGACATCCAGCGACAGCGACAAATCGAATTGCAGGGTCACCACCGACGCGCCGTCGGAGCTGGTGGAGTTCATCGACTTGAGGCCCGGCATCTCGCCGAGCTGGCGTTCCAGCGGCGCGGTGATCGACGAACTGATCACCTCGGGGCTGGCACCGGGGTACTGGGTGAACACCTGAATGGTCGGGTAATCGACTTCCGGCAACGCCGACACCGACAGCAGGTGATAACCGAGCATGCCGAGCAACAGCACCGCGATCATCAGTAAAGTGGTCGCCACTGGCCGTTCGATAAAGGGGCGCGAGACGTTCATGGTTAGCGCCCCCTCACTGCGCGACGACCTTCACCGCGGAACCGTCGTCCAGCTTGTCCGCGCCCTCGGTGACTATCTGCTCGCCCTGCTTCACGCCATTGTCGAGAATCGCCGAGACATCGCCCGTGGCCGGACCGGTCTTGACGTTGCGCAAACTGACCTTGTTGCCAGGATCGACCACCACAAACACGAAGTCGCCCTTGCTGCCGTGCTGAATCGCCCGGGTCGGCACCACGGTGATTTGCGTCAGGGTGTCGGCCTTGAGCCGCGCATTGACGAACTGATTGGGAAACAGCGCCTTGCCCGAGTCATCGAACTGCGCCTTGACCTTGATCGTGCCGGTGCTGGTATCGACCTGATTGTCCAGCGCCAGCAGAGCGCCGGTCGCCAGCAGGTTGTGTTTGTTACGATCATAGGCCAGCACTGTCACCACGCCTTTGGCCATGGCCTGATTGATCGCGCCAAGGTCGTCCTCGGGCACGGCGAACACCACGGTGGCCGGGGTCATCTGGGTAATCACGGCAATGCCGGTGGTGGCGGTGGTGGTGACGTAGTTGCCCGGATCGACCAGGCGCAAACCGACCACGCCATCGACCGGCGAGGTGATGGTGCAATAACTGACCTGCACTTCCAGGTTCTGCACGCTGCCCTGATCGGACGCGACGGTGCCTTGCAGTTGCTGCACCAGGGACGCCTGGGTATCGAGGGTTTGCTGGGTGGTGGAGCCGACCTTGATCAGCTCGCGATAACGCGCCAGGTCCCGCACGGCGTTGCTCAGCAGCGCCTGATCATGCACCAGCGTGCCCTTGGCCACGGCCAGTTGCGCCTTGAGTGCCCGGTCGTCGATACGGGCAATCACCTGGCCCTTGCGCACCTGCTGGCCTTCCTTGAATTCGACCGTGCTGAGAATGCCATCGACCTGACTGATGACCGTCACAGTGCGGGTCGGTGTGACCGTGCCCAGCGCGTCGATGTACACCGGAACGTCCTGCAATTTCACCGCGACGGCGGCCACTGGTTCGGCGGGTGGCGGCGGTTTGACTTTGTGGCGACCCAACACCAGGAAATACCAAAGCGCGACACCCAGCAGCACCAGCAGGAGCACCCCGACTACCAGGCCGATTTTGCTTCGTCTGCTTTTCTCCACAGTTTTGCACTCGAACAGGCCGGCAGTGACACGCGGCGATTGAAAGTAGAGCCCGGCCACTCAAGATGACTAGTGCCAATGGCTGATCGCTGACTTGAACTCTAGCAGCGTGTCCGGGGTTCACCCGAAGATCCGCGAATTTGTTCAGCGCACCGACAGAGATTGTCAGTAACACCGCTGTTACAGGCATTCTTGAGCGCCGCGCGAGGCCGGTGATACCATGCGCAACCGCCAGCACAGGCAAGGAACCCCCTGGTTTATGAGCACTATCCGCGAGCGCAATAAAGAACTGATCCTGCGTGCCGCCAGTGAAGAATTTGCCGACAAGGGCTTCGCTGCGACCAAAACCAGTGACATCGCAGCCAAGGCGGGTTTGCCCAAGCCCAACGTCTACTACTACTTCAAATCCAAGGAAAACCTCTATCGCGAGGTCCTGGAAAGCATCATCGAGCCGATCCTGCAGGCCTCGACCCCGTTCAACCCGGACGGCGTGCCCAGTGAAGTGCTGAGCGGCTACATCCGCTCGAAAATCCGCATCTCCCGCGACCTGCCTTTCGCCTCCAAGGTGTTCGCCAGCGAAATCATGCACGGCGCCCCACATTTGAGCCCCGACCTGGTGGAACAGCTCAACAGCCAGGCCAAGCACAACATCGACTGCATCCAGACCTGGATCGACCGCGGCCAGATCGCCACCATCGACCCCAACCACCTGATGTTCAGCATCTGGGCCGCGACCCAGACCTACGCCGACTTCGACTGGCAGATCTCGGCGGTGACCGGCAAAGCGAAGCTGGACGAGGCAGATTACGAGGCGGCAGCACAGACGATTATCCGGTTGGTGTTGAAGGGGTGTGAGCCGGACTGAAAACCGAGTCGACTTCAATCGCGAGCAAGCTCGCTCCCACAGGGGATGAGGGTGCTCACAAATTTTGTGTTCGTCGCGAATCCAATGTGGGAGCGAGCTTGCTCGCGATGGCAGCGACTCGCTAATCGCTCAAACCCAGATAGCATCCCAAAGCGGATAGTCGCCAAGCCGCTCGACCAGACCAGCTCGTAATGGATTGGCAACGACATACCGGGCAAGCTCCACCAAATCTTCCTCTCGCCTTAATGCCCGATCGTGGTAGCCCTGCTGCCAAAGGCTGCCCTTGCGACCGGTAGCCATATTCACCGCTCGCGTACTCAATGATTTGGTTTTTTGCATCAGCTCACTCAATGATCCCTGCTGCAACTCGATCAACCAGTGAAAATGGTCTGGCATGACAACCCAAGCCAATGAGTTTGCCCAACCCTGCTCCTCTGCACTTCGAAATTGCTCAACGACAAGTCTGCCCAAGGTCAAACTCTCGAATACCGATTTGCGGTCGAGCGTGTTGGTCGTCAGAAGATAAATCCGATTGGCTTCGACATAGCGACCCAGGCGTAGGCGGTGTGAAGCGGGAAAATCAGGCATTCCTTTGCCTCTCTTATGATTAAGTCCTGGAAAGGCTAGCCCCGTGGGGACCGAAGGGTGCGGCAGGCTTTTATCTGGATGTGTCCTTTCGATAGCGATCGCGAGCAAGCTCGCTCCCACACTGGCCCGGGGATGAACACAAAATGTGTAACCACCCGAAATCCCTGTGGGAGCTAGTGGCAGGCTTTTATCTGGATGTGTCCTTTCGATAGCTATCGCGAGCAAGCTCGCTCCCACAATGACACTGGGGATGAACACAGAATGTGTAACCACCCGAAATCCCTGTGGGAGCGAGCTTGCTCGCGATGACATTTGCTCAGACGCTGAAAATCAAGCCGTAACCCCAGCATCCGCCCGCAACCCCTGCGCCTCTATCGCGCTGATCGCGCACTGCTCATCCACATCCGACAAATCCCCGCTGATCCCCACCGCACCCAGCACGTTCCCCGCCTGATCGCGGATCAGCACGCCGCCCGGTGCCGGCACCACGCTGCCCTGCCCCAGGCTGTTCAACGCCGCGATAAACGCCGGCCGTTGTTGTGCATCCAGTGCCAGCAGGCGCGAGCCTTTGCCCAGGGCGATTGCCCCCCAAGCCTTGCCGATGGCGATTTGCGGGCGTAGCAGGCTGGCGCCGTCTTCGCGTTGCAACGTGACCAGATGGCCACCCGCATCCAGTACCGCGATGGTCAGTGGAGCCGCGGAGATTGCACGCCCGGCGGCGATGGCCTGGCTGACCAGGTTGACTGCAACTTTCAAGGTTAAAGCGCTCATGGTGCCGTCCTCATTTTGTTATAGGGAAAGCGGTGGAGCTGCGCGTTTGTGCCGCAGCTCGATGGTACAAATAGAACACAATGGTTTAATTTTTTGTATACAATAATTTTCGAAAAGCGCCACATGCGACGAAAAGCCACAGCAGAACGGGCTTCCGACGAATGAAACAGACGCTTGAGAAAATGGATTGACCTGCGCCGTCCGCCGTGAATAAACTCTGCGCAAAGCCACTTGTATACAATTACAAAACGTAAGAGGCACAAAACCATGAGCAAAATGAGAGCAATCGAAGCCGCCGTTCTGGTGATGCGCCGCGAAGGGGTTGATACCGCTTTTGGCATCCCGGGCGCCGCGATCAACCCGCTGTACTCCGCCCTGCAGAAGGTCGGTGGCATCGATCACGTGCTCGCTCGCCACGTTGAAGGCGCCTCGCACATGGCCGAGGGCTACACCCGCACCAAGGCCGGTAACATCGGCGTGTGCATCGGCACTTCCGGGCCTGCCGGTACCGACATGGTCACCGGGCTCTACAGCGCCTCGGCCGACTCGATCCCGATTCTGTGCATCACCGGGCAGGCACCCCGCGCCCGTATGCACAAGGAAGACTTCCAGGCTGTCGACATCACCGCCATCGTCAAGCCCGTGACCAAGTGGGCAACCACCGTCATGGAGCCAGGCCAGGTGCCTTACGCCTTCCAGAAAGCCTTTTATGAAATGCGCTCCGGCCGTCCAGGTCCGGTGCTGATCGACCTGCCGTTCGACGTGCAGATGGCTGAAATCGAATTCGATATCGACGCCTACCAGCCGCTGCCATTGGCCAAGCCGAGCGCGACCCGCATTCAGGTGGAAAAGGCCCTGGCGATGCTGGACAAAGCCGAGCGCCCGTTGCTGGTCGCCGGTGGTGGCATCATCAATGCCGACGCCAGCGAGCTGCTGGTGGAATTCGCCGAACTGACCGGCATTCCGGTCATTCCAACCCTGATGGGCTGGGGCACGATCCCGGACGATCACCCGTTGATGGTCGGCATGGTCGGTCTGCAGACTTCGCACCGCTATGGCAACGCGACGATGCTCAAGTCGGACGTGGTGCTGGGCGTCGGTAACCGTTGGGCCAACCGTCACACCGGTTCGATCGATGTGTACACCGAAGGTCGCACGTTCATTCACGTTGACATCGAGCCGACGCAGATCGGCCGCGTGTTCACCCCGGACCTGGGCATCGTTTCCGACGCCGCTGCTGCGCTGACCGTGTTCATCGAAGTCGCTCGCGAATGGCAAGCCGCCGGCAAGCTGAAAAACCGCAGCGCCTGGCTGCAAGACTGCCAGCAACGCAAGGCCAGCCTGCAGCGCAAGACCCACTTCGACAACGTGCCGGTCAAGCCGCAACGCGTTTACGAAGAGATGAACCAGGTGTTTGGCAAGGACACCTGCTACGTCAGCACCATTGGTCTGTCGCAGATTGCCGGCGCGCAGTTCCTGCACGTCTACAAGCCGCGTCACTGGATCAACTGCGGCCAGGCCGGTCCGTTGGGCTGGACCATCCCGGCAGCGCTGGGCGTGGTCAAGGCAGATCCGAGCCGCAAAGTAGTGGCGCTGTCAGGCGACTATGATTTCCAGTTCATGATTGAAGAGTTGGCGGTGGGCGCGCAGTTCAAACTGCCGTACATCCACGTGGTGGTGAACAACTCGTACCTGGGGCTGATTCGTCAGGCTCAACGCGGTTTCGACATGGACTACTGCGTGCAGCTGTCCTTCGATAACCTGAACGCGCCGGAGCTCAATGGTTACGGTGTCGATCACGTCGCCGTCGCCGAAGGCCTTGGCTGCAAAGCACTGCGGGTGTTCGAACCAGGTCAGATCCAGCCGGCCCTGCGCAAGGCCCAGGAGCTGATCGAAGAGTTCAAGGTGCCGGTGATTGTCGAGATTATCCTGGAGCGTGTGACCAACATTTCCATGGGCACCGAGATCAACGCCGTCAACGAATTCGAAGACCTGGCGCTGGTCGGCAACGATGCGCCAACGGCGATTTCGTTGCTTGATTAACGACTGAACGTTCCCACTGTGGGAGCGAGCCTGCTCGCGAAGACGGTTTCACATTCAACACAGATGTTGACCGACACACCGCTTTCGCGAGCAGGCTCGCTCCCACAGGGGGCCCCATACCTATACGGGAGACCACCATGCCGCGTTTCGCAGCCAACCTGTCCATGCTGTTCACCGAACAGGATTTTCTTGCCCGTTTCGAAGCTGCCGCCAAGGCCGGCTTCAGTGGTGTCGAATACCTGTTCCCCTATGACTTCAGCTCGGCCGAGATCAAGGCCAGGCTCGACGCCAACGGTCTGACCCAAGTGCTGTTCAACCTGCCGGCCGGCGAATGGGCCAAGGGTGAGCGCGGTATCGCCTGCCTGCCGGACCGCATTGAAGAGTTCCGTGCAGGGGTCGATCTGGCCATCGCCTACGCGCAAGTGCTGGGCAATACGCAGATCAATTGCCTGGCCGGGATTCGTCCGCAGGGCATCGACGATGCCACCGTGGAAAGGACCTTCGTCAACAACCTCAAATACGCCGCCGACAAGCTGCAAGCGGTGGGCATCAAACTGGTGATGGAAGCGATCAACACCCGCGACATCCCTGGGTTCTACCTGAACAACACGGCGCAAGCCCTGTCGATTCGCGAACAGGTGGGCAGCGCCAATCTGTTCCTGCAATACGACATCTACCACATGCAAATCATGGAGGGCGACCTGGCTCGCACCATGGCCGCGCACCTGGGCGAGATCAACCACATACAGTTGGCTGACAACCCTGGGCGCAACGAACCGGGCACCGGTGAAATCAACTACCGCTTCCTGTTCGAACACCTGGACAGCATCGGTTATCAGGGCTGGGTCGGCTGCGAATACAAGCCGTTGACCACCACTGAGGCGGGACTGGGCTGGTTGAAAACCCATAACGCAATCTGACGCTATTCCCCTTGTGGGAGCGGGCTTGCCCGCGATTGCATCAACGCGGTGCACCTGACTGACCGTGTCGCCTGAATCGCAGGCAAGCAAGCTCCCACAAAAGCAGTCCCCCAATTTGCGTGAAGCAACATAAAAACAAGAGGATTTTCTCATGGCTAAAATCGGATTTATCGGCACCGGCATCATGGGCCACCCAATGGCGTTGAACCTGCAGAAAGCCGGTCACAGCCTGTTCCTGTCGGCGCACCACGATGCTGCCCCGGCTGATCTGGTCGCCGCTGGCGCCATCGCCCTGGCCAACCCGAAAGAAGTCGCCCAGGAAGCTGAATTCATCATCGTCATGGTCCCGGATACCCCGCAGGTCGATGACGTGCTGTTCCGCGCCGACGGCATTGCGGCCGGTGTCGGCAAAGGCAAGATCGTCATCGACATGAGCTCGATCTCGCCAACCGCCACCAAAGCCTTCGCCGCCAAGATCAACGCCAAGGGCGCGCAGTACCTCGACGCGCCAGTGTCCGGCGGTGAAGTCGGCGCCAAGGCGGCGACCTTGAGCATCATGGTCGGCGGCGATGCCGATGCCTTCGAACGCGCGCTGCCGCTGTTCCAGGCCATGGGCAAGAACATCACCCTGGTCGGTGGCAATGGCGACGGTCAAACCGCGAAAGTGGCAAACCAGATCATCGTCGCGCTGAACATCCAGGCCGTGGCCGAAGCGCTGCTGTTCGCCTCGAAAAACGGTGCCGATCCAGCCAAGGTCCGTGAAGCGCTGATGGGCGGCTTTGCATCCTCCAAGATCCTCGAAGTGCACGGCGAACGCATGATCAAAGGCACCTTCGATCCGGGCTTCCGCATCAGCCTGCACCAGAAGGACCTGAACCTGGCCCTGCAAGGCGCCAGGGAGCTGAACATCAACCTGCCGAACACCGCCAACGCCCAGCAAGTGTTCAGCACCTGCGCGGCCATCGGTGGCAGCAACTGGGACCACTCGGCACTGATCAAGGGCCTGGAGCACATGGCGAACTTCTCGATTCGCGATAAATAACACCAGGCTGAAGCTGTCTCGGTCCCCTGTGGGAGCTGGCTTGCCTGCGATTCAGGCGACGCGGTCTTTCAGGAAGACCGAGGCGATGCCATCGCAGGCAAGCCAGCTCCCACAAGGACCGAGTTTGTCCATAGGTCATCGCTCTATCCCAATAACAAGAACTCCCGGGAGCCCGCCATGTCGGTCGATCCGCAACAACTGCTGCGCGAGCTGTTTGCCACAGCCATCGACGCGGCCCATCCGCAGCAAGTCCTCGAAGCCCATTTACCGAAAGACCGCAGCGGTCGGGTGATCGTCATCGGTGCTGGCAAGGCCGCCGCCGCCATGGCCCAAGTGGTCGAGCGCTGCTGGCAGGGTGAAGTCTCTGGCCTGGTCGTCACTCGTTACGGCCACGGCGCCCCGTGCGAAAAAATCGAAGTGGTCGAAGCCGCACACCCGGTGCCGGACGCGGCCGGTCTGGCGGTGGCCAAACGCGTGCTGGAACGGGTCAGCAACCTGACCGAAGACGACCGCGTGATTTTCCTGCTGTCTGGCGGCGGGTCGGCGCTGCTCGCCCTGCCGGCACCGGGCATCACCCTCGCCGACAAGCAGTCGATCAACAAGGCCCTGCTCAAATCCGGCGCCACCATCGGCGAGATGAATTGCGTGCGCAAGCACCTCTCGGCGATCAAGGGCGGCCGTCTCGGCAAGGCCTGCTGGCCTGCCACTGTTTATACCTACGCGATTTCCGATGTGCCGGGCGACCTCGCCACGGTCATCGCCTCCGGCCCCACCGTGGCCGACCCGAGTACATCCGCCGAAGCGCTGGCGATTCTCAAACGCTACAGCATCGAGGTCCCGGCCTCGGTGCGTACCTGGCTGCAAAGCCCCGAATCGGAAACCGTCAAACCCGGCGATCCAAGCCTGGCCCGCAGTCATTTCCAGTTGATCGCCCGCCCGCAGCAATCGCTCGAAGCGGCAGCGGTGAAATGCCGTCAGGCCGGTTTCAGTCCGCTGATCCTCGGCGACCTGGAAGGCGAATCCCGGGAAGTGGCGAAAGTCCACGCCGGTATCGCCCGGCAGATCGTGCAGCACGGCCAGCCACTGGCGGCGCCGTGCGTGATTTTGTCCGGCGGCGAAACCACGGTCACCGTGCGCGGCAATGGCCGTGGCGGACGCAACGCCGAGTTCCTGCTGAGCCTCACCGACAGCCTCAAGGGCCTGCCCGGCGTCTACGCCCTGGCCGGTGACACCGACGGCATCGACGGCTCCGAAGACAACGCCGGCGCGATCATGACCCCGACCAGCTACGCCCGCGCCGCCGCGCTCGGTCTGAGCGCCAGCGATGAGCTGGATAACAACAACGGCTACGGCTATTTCGAGGCGCTCGATGCGCTGATCGTCACCGAGCCGACCCGCACCAACGTCAACGATTTTCGCGCCATCCTGATTCTCGAGAGCACACACCATGACGCCTGAAAAAAAGGTCAAAATCCTCGCCACCCTCGGCCCGGCCACCGACGGGATCGATGACATCCGCGAACTGGTCGAGGCCGGGGTCAACATCTTCCGGCTGAATTTCAGCCACGGCGACCACGCCGATCACGCCAAGCGCTACCAGTGGATTCGTGAAGTCGAGCGTCAGCTGAATTACCCGCTGGGCATTTTGATGGACCTGCAAGGGCCGAAACTGCGGGTCGGCAAATTCGTCGACGGCAAGGTGCAACTGCATCGCGGTCAGGCCTTGCGCCTGGACCTGGATGCCACGCCGGGCGATCAACGCCGGGTCAACCTGCCGCACCCGGAAATCATCGCCGCCCTCGAACCTGGCATGGACCTGCTGCTGGACGACGGCAAGCTGCGCCTGCGTGTGGTCAGCAAATACGCCGACGCCATCGACACCACCGTGCTCAATGGCGGCGAGTTGTCGGACCGCAAAGGCGTGAACGTGCCGCAAGCGGTGCTGGACCTGAGCCCGCTGACCGCCAAGGATCGTCGTGACTTGAGCTTCGGCCTGGAGCTGGGCGTGGACTGGGTGGCGCTGTCGTTCGTGCAGCGTCCGGAAGACATTCGCGAGGCCCGCGTGTTGATCGGCGACAAGGCGTTCCTGATGGCGAAAATCGAGAAGCCGTCGGCGGTGACGCACCTGCGGGAAATCGCCGAATTGAGTGATGCGATCATGGTCGCTCGCGGTGATCTGGGCGTGGAAGTCCCGGCCGAGAGCGTGCCGCAGAT
This sequence comes from Pseudomonas fungipugnans, assembly GCF_029955235.1. NCBI lineage: Bacteria > Pseudomonadati > Pseudomonadota > Gammaproteobacteria > Pseudomonadales > Pseudomonadaceae > Pseudomonas > Pseudomonas fungipugnans. The sequence goes on along the minus strand of NZ_JARBWL010000002.1, from coordinate 2,084,942 downwards.
CCAGAAGAACATCATCAGCACCTGCCGCGAACTGGGCAAACCGGTGGTGGTGGCGACGCAGATGCTCGAATCGATGCGCTTCTCGCCGGCGCCGACCCGCGCCGAAGTGACTGACGTCGCCAATGCGGTGGCCGAAGGGGCTGACGCGGTGATGCTGTCGGCTGAAACCGCGTCCGGCGAATACCCGTTGGAAGCCGTGCAGATGATGAGCAAGATCATTCGCCAGGTGGAAAACGGTCCGGATTATCAGACCCAACTGGACGTGAGCCGGCCGAAAGCCGAGGCGACCGTGTCCGATGCGATCAGTTGCGCGATTCGTCGCATCAGCAACGTGTTGCCGGTGGCCGTGCTGGTGAACTACAGCGAATCCGGCGCCTCCAGCCTGCGCGCGGCTCGGGAACGGCCGACGGTGCCGATCCTCAACCTGACGCCGAACCTGCAAACCGCGCGCCGCCTGAGCGTGGCGTGGGGCGTGCATTCGGTAGTCAATGACCGGCTGCGGCAGGTGGATGAGGTGTGCTCGACGGCGCTGGAGATTGCGCAGGCCCAGGGCATGGCGCAGCGCGGAGATACGTTGCTGATTACGGCGGGGGTGCCGTTCGGGCAGCCTGGGTCGACCAATTCCCTGCGTATCGAGACGTTGATCTAGCGAACGCCCCCTGTGGCGAGGGAACTTGCTCCCGCTCGGCTGCGAAGCAGTCGTCGCTTTGGCATGACGGTCCAATAGAAAGACCGCATTCGCCGATTTGAGGCCGCTTCGCGGCCCAGCGGGAGCAAGCTCCCTCGCCACAGGATTTATGCAAGACCGTTGATTTTCCTCTGCCCCCAGACTTCATCATGCCTGCCAACCACTTCAACACCCACTGCCCCGATTGGGCGACTGCCCTGCTCAACGGCTTCAGCCAGATCTTCCTCCAGCGCCATCCGCTGTTCGGTCTGCTGTGCCTTTTAGCCATTCTTTTTACCGCGCCGACGTTGCTCGGCGGCGCACTGCTGGGCGCTGTCGCCGGCCTGCTCACCGCGCAACGACGCGGTTATGCCAAGGCCGATCGACAAGCCGGGCTGTTCAGCTACAACGGGGTTTTGCTCGGTCTGCTGCTGAGCCTGTATTTTCCCTGGTCGGCGCTGTTGCCGCCGTTGATCATCGCCGCGGGCGGCCTGAGTGCGATGCTCACTCAGCAATGGCTCAAACGCGCCCGCCACCCTTATTACCTGCCCGCCTACACCGCGCCCTTCGTCGGGCTCGGCTGGTTGCTGCTGGCGTTCGCCGCGCCCCACGCGCCTGCGCCGCCGGTTGAAATGGACACCCTCAACCTGCTCGTCGCCCCGCTCAAGGCGCTGGGCCAGGTGATGTTTCTGGGGCATCCATTGGCGGGCGCCTTGATCGCCGTCGGTTTGTTGATCGCCGATCGCCGGGCTTTTTTCTGGGCGTTGTCCGGCTCGGTCGCCGGCCTGGGTTTTGCCCTGCTGCATCACGATACTGCCAGCGCCTTGCTCGGCCTGAGTGGCTACAACCCCGTGCTGGCTGCCCTCGCCCTTAGCCAACAACGGCGTCAAGCGTGGCTGCCGTTGGCGGGCATGGTGTTGGCCGTCGTGCTGATGCCGCTGTTTGCGGCCATGGGCCTGGCCACACTGACCGCGCCGTTCATCCTCGCCAGTTGGCTGGTGGGTGCGGGATTTCGTCTATCGCGTCCGGCGCCAAGCGCCAATGAACCTTGCAAAACCGTGGAGAATCACCCTAGGCTGCGCTGATTTCTTGCCTAGGGCGATTTGAATGAACGGCAACAACACGTGGCGCCATCGCCTGTACGTGATGATATTCCAGACTGACACCGTGGCTGGCCGGCGCTTTGACAGCACCTTGTTGGTGATCATCCTCGCCAGCCTGGTGACCGTGGTCCTCGACAGCATCGACGCGGTTCACCAGAACTACGCCGACGTGCTGGCGTACATCGAGTGGGGGTTCACGGTCATCTTTCTGGGCGAGTACATCCTGCGTCTGTACTGCTCGCCCAGGCCGCTGCGTTACGCCTTCAGCTTTTATGGGCTGGTGGATTTGCTGGCCATCGTGCCCGGCATCCTCGCGCTGTATTACAGCGACGCTCAGTACCTGCTGATCATCCGTATCATCCGGATGCTGCGCATCTTCCGGGTCCTCAAGCTCAGCCCCTACCTGAAACAGGCCCATTACCTGCTCGATGCCCTGCGTGGCAGCAAGCAGAAAATCCTCGTGTTCCTGCTCGGCGTCTGCACGCTGGTGACTGTGTTCGGCACGCTGATGTACGTGGTCGAAGGCCCCGAGCATGGCTTTACCAGCATCCCCAAAGGCATTTACTGGGCTATCGTCACGCTGACCACCGTCGGCTACGGCGACATCGTGCCGAAGACGGTGCTGGGGCAAATCATCTCGTCGATGGTGATGATCACCGGTTACTCGATCATCGCCGTCCCGACCGGGATTTTCACCGCAGAACTGGCCAGCGCGATGCGCGGCGAACAGCAGCAACACGACTGCCCGGTGTGCAACAAAGGCAGCCATGAACCGAGTGCCGCGTTCTGCTCTCGATGTGGCAATGCGCTGTTCAAGAAAATGGAATAAGCACAGAGCTTTTTAATCTTTAAGCGACTATGCGTGCCCCGTTTATAGTTGCTGGCAAATTGCCCCACTACTGACGGATATCACGCAGGAGCTGCCGCAGGCTGCGGCAGCTCCTGCAAGGTTTCGAACATTTTATAAAACAAGGAATGCGCAGTGAAAAAACTCTTTGGCGCCTCACTTCTGGCCGCTGGCCTGACCTTGGCGAGCATGGCTCAAGCCGCTCCGACCCTGCTCAACGTGTCCTACGACGTGATGCGCGACTTCTACAAGGACTACAACACTGCGTTCCAGAAACACTGGCAAGCCGAGCACAACGAAAACATCACGCTGCAGATGTCCTTCGGCGGCTCCAGCAAACAGGCGCGCTCGGTCATCGACGGCCTGCCGGCTGACGTCATCACCATGAACATGGCCACTGACATCAACGCCCTGGCGGACAACGGCAAGCTGGTGCCGGACAACTGGGTCACGCGTCTGCCGAACAACAGCGCGCCATTCACCTCGGCGACGGTATTCATCGTCCGCAAAGGCAACCCGAAAGCGCTGAAAGACTGGCCCGACCTGCTCAAGGACGGCGTGCAAGTGATCGTGCCGAACCCGAAAACGTCGGGTAACGGCCGCTACACCTATCTCTCGGCCTGGGGCTACGTGCTGAAAAACGGCGGTGACGAGAACAAGGCCAAGGAATTCGTAGGCAAACTGTTCAAGCAAGCGCCAGTACTGGATACCGGTGGCCGTGCCGCCACCACGACGTTCATGACCAACCAGATTGGCGACGTGCTGGTGACCTTCGAAAACGAAGCGGAAATGATTGCCCGCGAGTTCGGTCGTGACCAGTTCGAAGTGATCTACCCGAGCGTTTCCGCCGAGGCCGAGCCGCCCGTAAGCGTGGTGGATAAAGTCGTCGACAAGAAAGGCACCCGCGCGGTGGCCGAGGAATACCTGAAGTACCTGTGGTCGCCAGAAGGTCAGGAAATTGCCGCAGCCAACTACCTGCGCCCGCGTGATCCGGCGGTATTGGCCAAGTACACCGATCGCTTCCCGAAAGTCGACTTCCTGTCAGTGGAGAAGACCTTTGGTGACTGGCGCACCGTGCAGAAGACCCACTTCAATGATGGCGGGATCTTTGATCAGATCTACAGCGGTCAGTAAGACCCGAGCGCGCAAAAAAAGGCGACCTGAAGAGGTCGCCTTTTTTTGCGCGAGTGTGCGAGGGGGATTTGGCCCAATGCCAGGTAGTCAAGGTGAACAACCTGTGGGAGCGAGCTTGCTCGCGATGACGGCATGACATTCAACAGCAATGTCGACTGATCAGACGCTATCGCGAGCAAGCTCGCTCCCACAGTAGATGTTCAGCGAAACATGATTCTTTGCTTAACCCATGCCGCCATCACATCGGCGGTTTCACGCCATCCTTGCCGGCTGAAATCGACTGGGCGGTGAGCGTGCCGTCAGCCCCTTGGGTGGCGAAGGTGACGATTTTCACGCCCACTTTCAGCAAACTGCGATCACCCGGCGTCAGGTTGACGATGGGCACGTCTTCCGGCACCAGGATTTTCTGCTGACCACCCTTGTAGTTGACGGTCAAGGTGCGGCCATTGCTCACCACCAGGTCGCCGACGCTGCCGTTGGTCATGCTGCTGCCCTTGCCCAGGTCGAAAGGCCGATGGCCGTCGCCAGTGCCGGCCAGTTCCGGTGGGAAGACGTGGACTTCCAGCGCCTTGAGGGTGCCATCTTCCTGGGGAATAGCCGCGGAGCCGATGTAGCTGCCGGGCTTGATGTCTTCGATGTTGGCCAGAGTCACGGCACGCACCATGGTGTCCTTGGTGAGGTTGACGGTGACATCGCTACCGCTATAGGTGTGGACTTTCAAGGCGTCGGCACTGACGGTGGTGATTTCGCCGCGTACGCCAATACGCGTGCCCGGCGCGTCCTGGGCCTGGGCGACACCGGTGATAAACAACGAAGCAAGGGTGATGGCAGACAGGTGACGGAACATTGCATTCATGGAGGTACCTTCCGGTGATGGAACGTGAGAAGTGAGCACAAGCACGCTATCGAACAGGATGTAAGTAAATGTATCATCCTCCCTCAACGTTCGAACGCAAGGTTCATCGGCAGTCAGCACAGCCCCGGTGTCATTCATCGCGCAAAGCAATGATGACTATCACTCCAATCCCTCTTCCGCCGTTGTGGCACGGCCCTTAGCCTGCACGCATTCTTCTTCTGTTCAGCGAGACACGTTATGAACCCAGCAACTCAGGTGCCCCATTCCGGCACCGCGACAATGACCCGCGGCATGGTATTGCTGTTCGCCTTCTGCTGCGGCGCCATCGTTGCCAACATCTATTATGCGCAACCGATCATTGGCCTCATCGCGCCGGATATCGGCCTGACCAGCACCATGGCCAGCTTCATCGTATCGCTGACCCAGATCGGTTATGCACTGGGGCTGTTCTTCCTCGTTCCGCTGGGCGACCTGCTGGAAAACCGCAAGCTGATGATCATCACGACCGTGGTGGCGATTGCCAGTCTGCTGGCGGCAGCGTTTACCGATCAGCCAAACGTGTTTCTGCTGGTTTCGTTGCTGGTGGGTTTCAGTTCGGTGTCGGTGCAGATCCTTATTCCCCTGGCCGCCCATCTGGCGCCAGAAGAGTCTCGCGGTCGGGTGGTCGGCGGGATCATGGGCGGTTTGCTGCTGGGTATTCTGTTGGCCCGTCCTGTATCCAGCGTGGTGGCTGACCACTTTGGCTGGCGGGCAATGTTTGTCATTGCGGCAGGTTTGATGGCAGCGATCAGCGTTGTACTGGCGCTGACCATGCCCAAGCGCCAGCCGGACCACAGTGCCTCCTATGGCCAATTGCTGGGATCGCTCTGGACCCTGTTGCGCCAGCAACCGGTGCTGCGTCAGCGGGCGTTTTACCAGGGCTGCATGTTCGCCACCTTCAGTCTGTTCTGGACCGCCGTGCCGCTGGAACTGGCGCGTAATCACGGCCTGAGCCAGACCCAGATCGCAATCTTTGCCCTGGTCGGTGCCATCGGCGCCATCGCCGCCCCCATCAGCGGCCGTTTGGCCGACGCCGGTCACACCCGCGTCGCCTCGCTGCTGGCCATGGTGTTCGCCAGCCTGAGCTTCCTGCCGGCCTTCATCCACCCGGCCTACAGCGTCATTGGCCTGGCCGTTACCGGCGTCGTGCTCGACTTCTGCGTGCAGATGAACATGGTCCTCGGCCAGCGTGCGGTCTATGCCCTCGACGCCAAAAGCCGCAGCCGTTTGAATGCGCTGTACATGACCAGCATCTTCATCGGCGGCGCGTTCGGTTCATCGATAGCCAGCGTGGTGTATGAACAGGGTGGCTGGTTGTGGATCGTGATTGTGGGCAGTGCATTTCCGCTGTTGGCGCTGTTTAGGTTTATCAGCGCTTCGCAGAAACCGTCGTTGGCGACCGCTTGAATCGTTAAAGTCATCGCGGGCAAACCTTGCTCCTGGAGCAACAAGTTTGCCCGCGATTGCGGCGCGACCCGGGCTCAATGCCGAACCAGCTTCTCCATCGCCGCATCCGCCAGAAATGACGAGCGGCTTTTGACGTTGTGTTCCCGCACATAGCGGTCGATGCGCTGAATGACATAGCCAGGCAACGTCACGTTGACCTTCTCGGTCTTGCCCATGTAGGGCGAGATATCCAGCTCCAGCATCCCCCAGCCCATCTCGGCGAACTCCGGGTTGCCACGGTGAGTGGCAGCGGATGTCGGCATCGGGATCGACTCCCCGCCAGCGGCCATTTCCTGCAGCATGATGTGGGCAATCTCGACCGCCGCGTTATAGGCGTCTTCAAAGGTATCCCCGGCGGTTACCGCACCCGGAATATCGGGGATCTGAATACCGATGGCAGTGTTCTCGTCGCCCCACTCGATACAGATTGGGTATTGCATTATGGATCTCCTGCGTAACTGGCCGGCGGGCAATAGAGCCCGGCGCGCCTCCTGATGCTATTGACCGTCCCGAACGGCAAATCCTTTTTCGGGTGCGGGACGGGAATCGTGTACGGGTTGTAACGATGGGTGAAGATGTGATGACTGCCGGTGACCCGATCCAGCGTCCAGCCTGCCTCCATCAACTCCTTCATCAATAGCCTGCTCTGCACTATCAGCCTCCTTGCTACGGCCTGAACAAAAGTAACCCTAGAGTTACATTTACTCAAGCACAAAAATCCCGAGGACGACGTGCGGTTGTTTTGCAGAGTGTGATTGAGGGGGGGGTGCCATGCCTTCCGGGATTGAGCCCTGCGTCGGCGCGCTACCTGATTTTCCAGGACGGCGTAATCGGGATTGTTGGCGAATCAGGTTTAAAAACCGCCGCTTTTCGTTTATTGCGATTTTCGATTGTTTCGAATAGCCTGCCAGCATTGGTTATTCAACTATTGGAAATCGTCATGTCGCCAGTTATCCATTCCCCCCTCACTTTGCCCATAGAGCGCGAAGTTCAGGCTGCTATCGAAGGGCAACGCACGCTTGCTGCGTGGCTGGCCACCCGATTCGAAACTCAACAGATCCAGATTTTCGACGAACAGAACAAGGCTCACAGCGTCGAACTGCCAACCTCGGCACTTCGGCTGCTGGTCGACATTCTGGCTGAGCTCGCCGCGGGCAACGCTGTCAAAGTGGTTCCGGTTCATGCAGAGCTGACTACTCAGGAAGCGGCAGACTTGCTCAACGTCTCACGCCCGCATCTGATCAAGCTGCTGGAATCTGGCGATTTGTCCTACCACAAAACCGGCAAGCACCGACGTGTGCGTTTTGCCGATCTGATGGACTATAAAAACCGGCGCGACACCGCCAGCGAGCGAGCAATGACGCTTCTCGCCGAACAAGCACAGGCGTTAAGGACAGGATACGAGTGAGGCATTCCCCGTTTACCGCTGTATATGACGCTTGCGTGCTGTACCCCGCCCCTTTGAGAGACTTCCTGATGTGGCTTGCGCTCTCAGGGCGTTTCAGGGCGAAGTGGTCTGAGGAAATACACAACGAATGGAAACGAAATCTGCTGAAAAACCGCCCTGACCTGATGCCTGAACAGCTGGACCGCACATCCGGACTGATGGAACAGGCGATACCCGATGCTTGTGTATACGGTTATGAAGCGCTGATTGATGGGCTGGTGCTGCCGGATGTCGATGACCGACATGTTCTGGCAGTTGCCATCCGCTGCAATGCCAGCGTCATCGTCACGTTCAATCAGAAAGACTTTCCCTGCGCTGTGCTACGACCTTATGGCATTGAGGCTCAGCACCCAGATGAGTTTGTCGACAATCTCATGGACCTCGATCCGGCCGCGGTGATTGCGGCGGCCCAACGGCAACGCCAGCAGCTGAAGATGCCGCCAATGGATGTCAGCGCTTACCTCAATCTGTTACTGCGTCAGGGCTTGGTACAATCGAGCAAGGCTTTAACCCTTTATCAGGCGATTCTCTGAACATCTTTTATCGTTCAGGCGCAGGTCGACCGCCCTCGAGATAACTCAGCAAGCGTTCAACCGCATTCTCCAGCGGCCCGGAATTGTCGATCAGGCACAACGCAGCATCATTGTCTTCGAGCAGGTTTTCGCTGAATTGGGTATTGCGCGCCAGGCGCTCGTCGATTTGCGCCAGGGATTCGCGGCCTCGCGCCAACAGACGCTGACGCAACACAGGCAGGTCCACGGTGAGCAACAGCACTTGCACGTCAGGGTAGCGTTCGCGCGTTTCGTGCAGATGACCGCGGGAGCCGTTGACCAGCACGTCCTGCCCCGCCGCCAGCCAATCGTCGATTTCCCGGGGGATGCCATACGAAAGACCGTTGGCCTGCCAACTCAGGGCGAATGCGCCCTGTTTTTGCATCTCGGCAAATTGCTCGGGGCTGACGCCTTGGGCGGCCTCCCCCAAGGCTTCGCTTGAGCGGGTGATGACCCGCCGTACGACACGACAACCCCGCTCGGCCAATCGTGTGCGGGCTGCGTCCAACAGGCTGTCCTTGCCCGAACCGGAAGGTCCGATGAGATAGATCAACCTGCCAGCCATCAAAAACATCCTCGTTGCGTGTCGCCAGTTCGGCAGCGGCTACGTTACCCGAGATGTGCAACCTGTGGGAGCCGGGCTTGCTCGCGATTGCGGACTTTCATTCAACATTCATGTGGCCTGAAAGATCGCGATCGCGAGCAAGCCGGCTCCCACAGTGGTTATTGCCCGAACTGCCGGCCAAGACCGCTGGGCACACCGTGAATATCGGTGTCTTCCCACGGCCCGTCGGGGCTGATGGCGCGGCTCCAGCCGTTGTTCCAGCGGTAGTAGGTGCGTTGGCGGTAGAAGGTGTTGGTCTGGTCGTCGAGGACATAGACACCGAGCTTCGCGTCCCAGTGACTGTTGCCACCCGGTGGCGGGGCAAAACTGGCGGAGGTGCGAGGCTGCGGTTTCGACGGTTTGATCGGTGCCGACGGTGTGCCGGGGCTGGTCGGTGATGGCGCAGGCGTTGTGCTCGGCTCCGAGGGCGGAATGGGCGGCAAGCCCGGCTCGGGTGGCCGATGGACCGCACATGCGCTTAACCCCATGACCAGACTGAGCAGGGTGATACGAGCGATGGCGGTCATGGCGATTTTTCCTGTTATTTATCCGGGCTGTCGATGATCAGACGCTGTGGCACAGTGGTGCTGCTGGCCAGCGGCTGGCTGCGTCCGACCCACTCACCGGCAGTCGGCTGGCCGGCGCGGGAGATGCGCGCAACCAGTTGGACTTCAGGGAAGTTCGACAGTTTCAACTGCGGCATCATTGCATCGGCATCGCCCAGTTCGACGGTCACCGGCAAGTCGGCGACGGTCAGGCGCTTGGCTGCCAATGGTGCCGGTGGACCGGACGTGGCACGAGCGAAGATGAACACGCTGTCGCCGGGCTTGACCTTGTCTTTGAGCTCCGCCGCCAGATCGACGTGTACCTTGAGCAGCGCCGCAACCTTGGCCGCAGGCGCTTGAGCAACCTTGCCACCGCTGGCTTGGAGCTTCTCGGTGGCGCGGGTGATGCCGCCTTGCAGCGCGGAACGGGAGTTGTCGTCCGGCGGCAGTTGCACCAGCAGGCGGTTCCAGTAATCGATGGCGTCCTGATAACGCTCAGCTTCAAACGCGGCGATGCCCAGCAGCCCAAGGCTGGTGACTTCTTTCGGGTCGGCCTTGAGCGCTTCGTCGGTCAGGGACTGGATCTTGTCCGACCACTTCTTGCCATCGGCGAAGTACTGGGCCTGCGCCCACTGCCCCAACAGTTCCGGCTGACGACCTGCCAGATTGACGGTGCGCTCGAAGATCTTCGCCGCGTCCGCCGGGCGATCCTGAGCCATGTAGGTACGACCGAGGAAGTACAGGCCTTCCGCCGAATCCGGCTGCGCCGCGACTGCACGTTCCAGGCGCCGAGTCATTTCTTCCATCGACTGCGGGGCCTGGGCGAATTCACGGGTCAGCTCGACCTTGTCACTGGCACCAAAGTGCAGATACAGGCCAAGACCCAGCACCGGCACCAGAATCGCCGCCAGCAGCGGCAACGGTTTGCCCAGACGCGAAACACGTGGCGCCGCGACGCCTTCGGTATCGGCGAGCAATTCACGGGCAGCCTCGGCACGTCCGGCATCCATTTGCACAGCATCCAGCACGCCCTCTTGCTGCTGAGTCTGCAACTCAGCCACGCGCTCCTGATACAGCGCGACGTTCAGGGCCGTACGATCCTCTTCAAGCTGGGCACGACGGCCACGCAAAACCGGGATCAACAGAAAACTCAGGGCAACCAGAAGCAGCAGACCTGCAGCGAGCCAGAAATCAATCATTCTTGGTTTTTTTCCAACAGGTGATCGAGGCGCTCGCGCTCCTCGGCAGAAAGCGAGTCCGGCGTTTCAGCGCGTTGCACGCGACGACGACGGACAATCACGGCGATAACCCCAAAGCCGCCCAGCAACAGGGCGGCAGGGCCGAACCAGAGCAGCGCGGTCTTGCCGGTCAGGGCAGGCTTGTAGCGGACGAAATCACCGTAACGATCCACCATGAAGTCGATGATCTGCTGGTTGTCCTTGCCCTCTTCCAGCATGCGGAAAATCTCTTTACGCAAGTCGGCGGCAATCGGTGCGTTGGAATCGGCGATGTCCTGATTCTGACACTTGGGGCAACGCAGCTCTTTGGTCAGCTCGCGAAAACGCTCGCGATCACCGTCTTTGGCGAACTCATAGGTATCGATGGCCGCATGTGCCACGCCGGCCATGCTCAAGCCCAATACAGCGGCGGCGATCCAGCGCTTCATGGCTTGGCCTCATCGACCAGCGCCTGGTATTTGGCGGCCAGTTTTTCGCGCCAGACCTGCTCATCGATCACGCCGACATACTTGTCGCGGATGATGCCCTTGGCGTCGATGAAGAACGTTTCCGGAGCGCCATACACGCCGAGGTTCAGGCCCAAGGAGCCCTCTTCGTCGCGGATGTCCAGTTGGTACGGGTTGTGAAATTCCACCAGCCACTTCAAAGCGTCGGCGTTGACGTCCTTGTAGTTGATGCCGTAGATCAGCACGCCCTGCCCGGCCAGTTTGTTCAGCACCGGGTGCTCGACCCGGCAGGAAATGCACCAGGTGCCCCAGACGTTGACCAGGGCCGGTTTGCCCAGGATGTCAGCCTTGGTCAGGGTCTTGTCACCCTGCACGGCTGGCAGGGAAAACTCCGGGAACGGCTTGCCGATCATGGCCGAGGGCAACTCGGCCGGGTCCAGATAGAGCCCGCGATACAGGAAAACAGCCACCACCAGAAAAATCGCCAGTGGCAACAGCATCAACCAACGTCTCATGCAGTGGCTCCCGTCATGCCAAGTGCTTCACGCACGCGGCTTTTCACCTTGACCCGATAACGGCGATCCAGCGCCGCCAACAACCCGCCGAAACCGGTCAGCAAACCGCCGAACCAGATCCAGCGCACGAACGGTTTGACGTGCACACGCACGGCCCAGGCGCCGTTTTCCAACGGCTCGCCAAGGGCAACATAGAGGTCACGGGTGAACCCGGCGTCGATCCCGGCTTCGGTCATCATCGAATTCTGCACGGTGTACAGGCGTTTTTCCGGGTGCAGCACGCTGACTTCCTTGCCGTCGCGGATCACGCGGATGGTGCCCTTGTCGGACGTGAAGTTCGGCCCCTCGAAGTGCTTGGCGCCTTCGAAGATGAAGTGATAACCGGCCAGGTCCATGGACTCGCCCGGCGCCAGGCGCAGGTCGCGCTCGGCACTGTTCTGGCTGGACAACACCACGCCCAGCGCGCATACGGCGATGCCCAGGTGAGCGATCTGCATGCCCCAGTAGCTGCGGGTCAGGGTCGGCAGGCCTTTGATCAGGCCTTTGTGGCGGGTCTTGTCGAAAATGTCACGCACACCGGCCAGCAATACCCAGGCCGCGAGCATGAACGTCGCGATCACGGCCCAGTTGAAGTCGCCATAAGCGATACCGGCAATCACCGCCAATACAGCGCTGCCAAGCAGCACCGGCGTCAGCATGCCCACCAGCCATTTGACCGGGGTGTCTTTCCAGCGCACCAGCATGCCAACCGCCATCACCACCATCAGCAACGCCATCAGCGGAATGAACAGCGCATTGAAGTACGGCGGGCCGACCGACATTTTGGCGCCGGTCATGGCGTCGAGAATCAGCGGATACAAGGTGCCCAGCAGGATCATCGAGGCCGCGACCACCAGCACCAGGTTATTGCCCAGCAACAGGGTTTCCCGGGACCAGAGGTTGAAGCCGACATGGCTCTTGACCACCGGAGCGCGCAGGGCGAACAGCGTCAGCGACCCACCGACCACGAACAGCAGGAAGATCAGGATGAACACACCACGCTCGGGATCGGAAGCAAAAGCGTGTACCGACGTCAGCACGCCGGAACGCACCAGGAACGTGCCCAGCAGGCTCAACGAGAACGCGGCGATGGCCAGCAATACCGTCCAGCTCTTGAACACGCCACGCTTTTCCGTGACCGCCAACGAGTGAATCAGCGCAGTGCCCACCAGCCATGGCATGAACGAGGCGTTTTCCACCGGGTCCCAGAACCACCAGCCACCCCAGCCGAGCTCGTAGTACGCCCACCACGAACCGAGGGTGATGCCGATGCCGAGAAAGGCCCAGGCCACGATGGTCCACGGACGCGACCAGCGCGCCCAGGCTGCATCAAGCCGACCACCCAGCAACGCCGCGATGGCGAAAGCAAAGGCAACGGAGAAACCGACGTAACCCATGTACAGCATCGGCGGATGAACGATCAGGCCGATGTCTTGCAGCAACGGATTGAGGTCGCGGCCGTCCGCCGGGATCTGCGGCAGGATGCGCGCGAACGGGTTGGAGGTGAGGATCAGGAACAGCAGGAAACCGGTGCTGATCATGCCCATCACCGCCAGCACACGGGCCAGCATCACTTGCGGCAATTGCCGGGAGAACACTGATACGGCGAAGGTCCAGCCACCGAGAATCAATGCCCACAGCAGCAGCGAGCCTTCGTGGGCGCCCCACACGGCGCTGAATTTGTAGTACCACGGCAAGGCGCTGTTGGAGTTGTTGGCGACATAGCCGACAGAGAAGTCGTCGGTCATGAACGCGTAGGTCAGGCTGCCAAAAGCGAACACCAGAAAAGCAAACTGGCCCCAGGCGGCAGGTTGCGCGAGGCTCATCCACAAGCGGTCACCGCGCCAGGCGCCGAGCAATGGCACGATGGCCTGCACGACGGCAAAGCACAGGGCGAGGATCATCGCCAGGTGACCCAGCTCTGGAACAAACAGCCCTGGGCCCGAAAAGAGTGCGGCGGTCATCGGTTAACCCTCCTTCGCTTGAACAGGTGCCGACTGACCGCTGTCTTTCAACGCCTTGGTCACTTCCGGCGGCATGTACTTTTCATCGTGCTTGGCCAGTACCTCATCGGCCACCACCACGCCGTCGGCGTTGATCTTGCCCAGGGCAACGATGCCCTGCCCTTCGCGGAACAGGTCCGGGAGGATGCCGCGATAAGTGATGGTCACGGACTTGTTGAAGTCGGTAACAACGAATTTCACGTCCAGGGAATCGCCGGAGCGTTGCAACGAGCCCTTTTCGACCATGCCGCCGGCACGAATGCGCGTGTCTTGCGGGGCTTCGCCGTTGGCGATCTGGGTCGGGGTGTAAAACAGATTGATGTTCTCTTTCAGGGCGCTCAACGCCAGGCCGACGGCACCGCCGACTCCCACCAGGATCGCGAGAATGATGATAAGACGCTTTTTACGCAGCGGATTCACTTGCCGTTCTCCCGGCGCAGACGACGCGCCTCTTGTTGCAGATACCGCTTGCGGGCCAGGATCGGCGCCGCCACGTTGAGGACCAGCACGGTCAGGCAGATGCCATAGGCCGACCAGACATACAGGCCATGATGGCCCATGGCGAGGAAGTCGCCGAATGAAGCAAAACTCATCGAGCGGCCTCCAGGCTGTTCTGAACTTCGGCTTTCACCCAGCTCGCCCGGGCCTCGCGCTTGAGCACTTCAAGGCGCATGCGCAGCAACAGCACCGCGCCGAAGAAACAGTAGAAACCCAGCACCGTCAGCAGCAGCGGCAGCCACATCTCGGCGGGCATCGCCGGTTTTTCGGTGAGGGAGAAGGTCGCGCCCTGGTGCAGGGTGTTCCACCACTCCACCGAATATTTGATGATCGGAATGTTGATCACCCCGACAATCGCCAGCACCGCGCAGGCCTTGGCCGCGCTGTCGCGATTGCTGATGGCGTTGCCCAGGGCAATCAGACCGAAATACAGAAACAGCAGGATCAGCATCGACGTCAGACGCGCATCCCAGACCCACCACGAGCCCCAGGTCGGCTTGCCCCAGATCGCCCCGGTGACCAGCGCCACGGCGGTCATCCAGGCACCAATGGGCGCCGCGCATTGCAGGGCGACGTCGGCCAGTTTCATTTTCCACACCAGCCCGACCACGCCGCACACCGCCAGCATCACATAGCAGGACTGCGCCAGCATCGCGGCGGGAACGTGGATATAGATGATGCGAAAGCTGTTGCCTTGCTGATAGTCCGGCGGCGCGAAGGCCAGGCCCCACACCACGCCGGCACCGATCAGCAGCAACGCCGCACTGCTCAGCCACGGCAGCAGTTTGCCACTGATGCCGTAAAACCATTTGGGCGAGCCGAGCTTATGAAACCAGGTCCAGTTCATTGCTGTTTCCATCACGGTTGCTCTTCGCTGTGAAGAGCCAAGGGTCTTTACTGATCAATATTTGACCAGACCTCATTATTCGCCGACGCTGATCTTCAGGCCAGCAGCTATTGCAAAGGGTGTCAGGGTTATCGCCAGGACGGTCAGGCTACCAAGCCACAAGAGATAACCGGTCGCCGGCATGCCCTGCAAGGCTGCCTGCAAGGCGCCACTGCCGAGAATCAACACCGGGATGTACAGCGGCAGAATCAGCAGCGCCAGCAGCAAGCCACCGCGCTTCAATCCCACCGTCAGCGCCGCGCCCACCGCACCGAGCAAGCTCAACACCGGTGTACCCAGCAATAAAGAAAGCAGCAACACCGGCAGACAGGCGGCAGGCAGACCGAGCATCAACGCCAGCAATGGCGAGAGCAACACCAGCGCCAGGCCGGAGAACACCCAGTGTGCCAGTACCTTGGCCAAAACCAGAAGAGCCAGGGGGTGCGGCGAAAGGACCCACTGTTCAAGCGATCCGTCTTCGAAATCACTGCGGAAAAGCCCGTCCAGCGAGAGCAGAACCGATAAAAGCGCCGCCACCCAGACCAGTCCCGGAGACAAGGTTTGCAACAATTGAGCTTCGGGTCCGACCGCCAGCGGGAACAGCGCCACCACAATAGCGAAAAATACCAGCGGATTGGCCAACTCCGCCGGACGGCGAAACAGCAAGCGAGCCTCACGGGCGACCAACAGGCCGAACACACTCATACGGCCCACTTCCCCAGATCAATGTCGCGATAGCCGGCCGGCAAGCGGGTCAGCGTGTGGTGAGTGGTCAGAATCACCATGCCGCCACGCTCACAATGGCCAGCCAGGTGTTCTTCGAGTTGCGCCACGCCCTGCTTGTCGAGGGCGGTGAACGGTTCGTCGA
Source organism: Pseudomonas fungipugnans (assembly GCF_029955235.1). NCBI lineage: Bacteria > Pseudomonadati > Pseudomonadota > Gammaproteobacteria > Pseudomonadales > Pseudomonadaceae > Pseudomonas > Pseudomonas fungipugnans. The sequence goes on along the minus strand of NZ_JARBWL010000002.1, from coordinate 2,069,210 downwards.
GAATCCACAGCGGTGGGCTGTCGAGGTACAAACGCGCCAGCGCCACACGGCGTTGCTGCCCGGCGGACAAGGCATGACAGGGAACGTCTTCGAAACCGCGCAGGCCGACTGCCGCCAGTGCCTGCCAGATCGCCTCACGGGACGCCGGCTGATGCAAAGCGCAAAGCCAGCTCAGATTCTCTTCCGGCGTCAGCAGATCCTTGATCCCGGCCGCATGACCGATCCACAACAGGTTGCGCGCCAACTCGTCACGTTGTTCGCTCAACGGCTGACCGTTGAGCAACACCTGACCCGCGGTGGGCTGCATCAACCCCGACAACAGGCGCAGGAGACTGGTTTTGCCACTGCCATTGGGACCGCTGATCTGCACCATTTCGCCACTGGACAGTCTCAATTCGAGATTTTCGAAGAGCAGCCGAAGGTCTCGCTCACAGGCGAGGTCGACGGTTTGCAGGAGTGGACTGTTCAAGAGATCACGGGCCTTTTCGTTTCAAATCGGCGTTTCAAGTCAGCGGTTCAAGTCGGCAGTGGCGCGGCCGCTAAAGAGGTGCAGCATAGATGCATTGGCAGCCTGTTTTAGAGAGCTGTGTCAAAACAATTGCAATGTTTTCACCGCTCCCTGAAAGACGGGCGGCATTATACATGCCATGCCCTACTCTAAAGAGGGCAATTTCCACAGGTTGTGACCGTATATGTCAGGCGAAATCAACATCCTCCCGCTCCCCCAGACCACGCCGACGGCGACGCGCCCGATGGTGGTCAGCGGCGACCTTCTCAAGCTGCTGACGCCCATGGACGGCCTGATCAGCGCCGGCCAGACCGCCAGCGCCGAAGTGCTGTCGCTCAAGCAGGCGGATCAGAGTTTTCAACTGCTGCTCAAGGTTACCCTCGACAACGGCCGCCAGACCACGGTCCAGGCCACCAGCCTGCAACCGTTGCCCCAGGGCACCAGCCTGGCGATCACCCAGCCGTCGGCGGGCAACCTGGCGATCACTGTGCAACAGGCCATCGCCTCCAGCGTCGCCGCCCTCACCCGCATCGACACCGCGCAACTGCCAGTGGGCACCTTGCTGCAAGGCAAAGTGCTGACGTCCCAGGTGATGCCCCAGGTGCCGGGCCAGCCTGCGGTGTTTCGTTCGTTGGTGACGTTGCTCAACACGGCGTTGAGCGGCAGCACGCTGAACATCGACAGCCCGCAGCCGCTGCGCATCGGCACCTTGCTCAGCGCCTTGGTGCAGGACACGCAAACCCTGAAGTTCCTGCCGCTGAGCACCCGCCAGGATCAACTGGCCGTCACCCAACAATTGAACACCCAGCAAAGCCGCCAGGGCTCGCTGGACAGCCTGCTCACGGCCCTGCAAAACCTGCCGCAGTCCGACGACACCTCCGACGACCTGCGCGCCGCAGTGAACAAACTGCTGGCCGGTCTGCCGGATGTACAGCAATTGAGCACACCCAAAGGCCTGGCTCAGGCGCTGCTCAGCAGTGGCGTGTTCCTGGAAACCAAATTGCTCGCCGGACAGACCCCGGCATTGGCCCCGGACATGAAGGCCGATCTGCTCAAGCTGATCGCGCAACTGACCCCAGGCTTGCCAGCCAACACCACCCTGGGCGCCATCATCGCCGCCAACACCCTGGCCCAGTCGATGCCGAGCTTCATCCGCAGCGCCCTCGGCATGCTCAGCCAAGTCAGCAGCAAACCGCTGCCAACCGGTTTCCCGCTCCCCGAACGCCTGATGCAGGGCGCGGAAGGTGAAAGCGATCTGGAACAACTGCTAAAGCTCGCGGCGGCGGCGGTCTCACGCCTGCAGAGCCATCAGCTGTCGAGCCTGGAACAGACCGGCCTTACCGACGATGGCCGACTGTTGAGCACCTGGCAGCTGGAAATCCCGATGCGTAACCTGCAAGACATCGTGCCCTTGCAGGTCAAGTTCCAGCGCGAAGAAGCCCCCGAAAAGGAACAAGCACCCGAGCGCCGCGACGAACGCGAACCCAAGCAACAGCTGTGGCGCGTAGAACTGGCGTTCGACCTGGAGCCGCTGGGGCCATTGCAGGTTCAGGCGCAACTGATACAGGGCAACCTGTCCAGCCAGCTGTGGGCCGAACGGCCCTACACCGCGCAACTGATCGAAAACAATCTGGGCGCCCTGCGCGAGCGCTTGCTGGCGTCCGGCCTGAACGTCGGCGACATCGACTGTCACCTCGGCACCCCGCCCCAAGGCGCACAAACCCGTCTCGAACAACGCTGGGTCGACGAAACCGCATGAGAAACCCCAATCCCCCCCGCCAGGCCATCGCCCTCAAATACGACGGCGCACACGCCCCGACCCTCACCGCCAAAGGCGACGACGAACTGGCTGAAGCCATTCTGAAGATTGCCCGCGAATGCGAAGTGCCGATCTATGAGAACCCAGAGCTGGTGAAACTGCTGGCACGGATGGAACTGGGAGACAGTATCCCCGAGGAGCTGTATCGCACGATTGCCGAGATTATTGCGTTTGCCTGGAATTTGAAGGGCAAATTCCCGCAGGGGCAGGATCCGGATGCACCGGTGGTGGAGAAGGATGTTACGGATCGTGGGGATGATTATTGAGGTTTGGATGACGCCTTCGCGAGCAGGCTCGCTCCCACAATGAACTGGCGGCGTTCACACATTGCGTGCCCACCACCAACCCCCTGTGGGAGCGAGCCTGCTCGCGAAAGCGGTCTCGACTCAGTTGCAACAGTCAGTGCTTGTGCAACTTGCTCATCAACTCCGCCTCAGCCTGGGTCAAGCCGCAGGACTGGGTCAGTTCGTCGACGCTGGCGCCCATGCCCACCAGTCGCGCCGCCTGGGCGAACGACAGGCTGGAGGGATCGCGCTGTTCCAGCTGCGCCAGTTTGTCCGGCAATGGCCCGACCACGGCGCGCAGTTCGTGCAGGTCTTCCCCCATGCGTACGTTGCCGTTCTGGTAGTCATCGACGCGTTTGGCCAGGTCCTTGATGCGCTGATCGCGCAGCGCATCACCCTGGGCCTGTTGCGCGGCGATCAGTCGCTGACCACGAATGTAGGCCAGGAACATCGCCAGCGTGCCTGCCCAAAAGAGGAACAGGACAATAACCGCCACCTCAAGAATCAATCAGATGTTCTCCAGATCCGACCATTCTTCTTCGCTCATCATCTTGTCCAGTTCGACGAGGATCAGCAGTTCGTTGTTCTTGTTGCACACGCCCTGGATGAACTTGGCGGACTCTTCGTTACCGACGTTTGGCGCGGTTTCGATTTCCGACTGACGCAGGTAAACCACTTCGGCCACGCTGTCGACCATGATCCCGACCACTTGCTTGTCGGCTTCGATGATGACGATACGGGTGTTATCGCTGACTTCGACAGTGCCCAGGCCGAAGCGCTGGCGGGTGTCGATCACGGTGACCACGTTACCGCGCAGGTTGATGATGCCCAGCACGTAGCTCGGGGCACCCGGAACCGGGGCGATTTCGGTGTAGCGCAGAACTTCCTGAACGCGCATCACGTTGATGCCGTAGGTTTCATTGTCCAGCTTGAAGGTCACCCATTGCAGGATCGGATCCTCGGAACCCTTTGCAGCCGTCGCGTGACTATTCATATCTGACCCCTCGAAAAACCGCCCTGGCGGTATGTGTTCTGTTATGTAGGTTTATGGGGCGCCTTGGTGCCGCCCATGTGCTTTGCTCCGCCACTGGCGATCAACTCCGCCAGTTCCGACACATCGAGCAACGCACACATGTGTTCAATCACCGTGCCCGCCAGCCATGGCCGCTGGCCCCGCTGACTGCGCCACTTGATTTCGTTCGGGTCCAGGCGCAATGAGCGGCTGACCTGATGCACCGCCAGTCCCCACTCGTAGCCCTGAACCGAAATAACGTATTGCAGGCCCTGACGGAAGTCATCGCGGTAGCGGTCGGGCATGACCCAACGGGCGGTATCCAGCACTTTCAGGTTGCCGGCCTGGCTTGGCAGGATCCCGAGGAACCACTCCGGCTGACCGAACAACGGCGTCAGCTCGTGACCCGCCAGCGAGTAAATCGAACCCAGGCACACCAGCGGCACGGCCAGGGTCAGCCCGGCGACGTCGAACAGCAGGCATTCGAACGGCTCGGCGGCCCAGGACGGACGGCCATCGGTTTCTACCGGTGGCGGCGTGTTGCTTGGCGGCAGATGCACTTCGACGATTGGCGGCACCAGCGTTTGCAGGAGCGGCGCAATGGTCGAGACCGGTGCCAGTACCGGCGTCGGGGCTTCGATGACAGTTACAGGTGCCTTTACGACGATCGGTGTGGCAACAGGCGCGGCGACGGCAGCAGGCTGCCGCGCATCCCGGGCCTGTTCTTCGAGTACGGCCGCCTGAAATTCGTCCAGCGCGCCTTCAGCTTCGACGACCTCAGGCAGCACCTCGATCTCGGGCGTCAGCTCCTCGGTCGCGTCCTGCAACAGGTTGTCCAGATACGACTGGAGCGCCAGTTGCGGGCGCGAAGTGACTTTTACCGGGCGATTCATCTCACGCCACCTGCGGAACGAGTTGTGCCGTCAGCAAGTGCTTGAGCAACGCGCGGTAGGCCAGGACAGCACGGCTCTTGCCGTCGAACTGCGAAGGCGTGACGCCGGCCCGGCTGGCATCGCGCAGGCGGGTGTCCACCGGGATGTAGCCCTGCCAGATCTCTTCCGGGTACTTGTCGCGCAGTACGCGCAGGGTGCCCAGCGACGCCTGGGTACGGCGGTCGAACAGGGTTGGCACGATGGTGAACGGCAGCGCCTGTTTGCGCGAACGGTTGATCATCGCCAGGGTGTTGACCATGCGCTCCAGGCCTTTGACGGCCAGGTGTTCGGTCTGCACCGGGATCACCAGTTGCTGGCTCGCGGCCAGGGCATTGACCATCAGCACGCCCAGCAACGGCGGGCTGTCGATCACGGCGTAATCGAAGTCTTGCCACAATTGCGCCAGACTCTTGGCGATCACCAGCCCCAGGCCACTCTGCCCCGGCGACTGTCGCTCAAGGGTTGCCAGCGCGGTGCTCGATGGCAGCAGGGAAATACGTTCATCGCTGGTGGGCAACAGCAACTGGCCGGGCAAGCCTTGCGGCACGCTGCCCTTGTGCAGAAACAGGTCGTAGCTGCTGTGTTCCAGACTGTCGGGGTCGTAGCCGAAATAGCTGGTCATCGAGCCGTGGGGGTCGAGATCGACCACAACCACGCGCTTGCCCGCCTCAGCCAGCAACCCGGCTAAAGCGATAGAGGAAGTGGTTTTACCAACACCACCCTTTTGATTGGCAACTGCCCAGACTCTCATTCAGATTGTTCCTCCCGACCGAATGACTCGACCGAGAAATAGCTCAGCGTATTAATGCGGGTGACGGAGAATTGACGGCACTCTCTCGTCCCGGCGACTTGACCGGGGTCGGTGCAGTTTGTGTGCCAGCACGCTTCAACGCCGCATCCGGTTGCGCATTGGCGGTTCCAGTGCCGGTCAGGCTACGGCGTACATCGAGATTTCGCGACACCACCAGCACCACCCGGCGATTGCGCGCCCGGCCTTCGGCGGTGGCGTTGTTGGCCACCGGCTGGAATTCACCGTAGCCCACCGACGCGAGGCGACCGGGGTTCACGCCCTGCATCGCCAGCATGCGCACGATGCTCGCCGAACGGGCCGAAGACAGCTCCCAGTTGGTCGGGTATTGCGCGGTGCGGATCGGTTGATCGTCGGTAAAACCTTCGACGTGGATCGGGTTGTCGAACGGCTTCAGGATCGCCGCGACCTTGTCGATGATGTTGAAGGCGATGTCGCTGGGCATGGCGTCGCCGCTGCCGAACAACAGGCTGGAATTGAGTTCGATCTCGACCCACAACTCGTTGCCGCGCACGGTCATCTGATTGGAAGCGATCAGGTCGCCGAACGCCGCGCTGATGTCATCGGCGATGCTTTTCAGCGGGTCGCTGGCCCCGGCAATACCGGCGTCGACCTGCTCGGCGTCCTTGACCAGTGGCTTGGCCGGGGTCACGGTCTTCGGTCGTTCGTCACCAATCGGGATTGGCTTGAGGGCGCGATCGGAGTCGGTGAATACGCCGATCAACGCTTCGGAGATGACCTTGTACTTGCCTTCGTTGATCGAGGAGATCGAGTACATCACCACGAAGAACGCGAACAGCAAGGTGATGAAGTCCGCGTAGGACACCAGCCAGCGTTCGTGGTTGACGTGTTCCTCAGGTTGGCGACGACGTGCCATGATCCATGTCTCCCATCAATCCATGAAGCCCTGAAGCTTCAACTCAATAGAGCGAGGGTTTTCACCTTCGGCGATCGACAGAATGCCTTCCAACAACATTTCGCGATAACGCGACTGCCGCAACGCAATTGACTTGAGTTTGGCGGCCACGGGCAGCAACACCAGGTTGGCACTGGCCACGCCGTAGATGGTGGCGACGAACGCCACGGCGATGCCGCTACCAAGCTGCGTCGGATCGGCCAGGTTGCCCATGACGTGAATCAGGCCCATCACCGCACCGATGATGCCGATGGTCGGCGCATAGCCGCCCATGCTTTCGAAGACTTTGGCGGCTTCGATGTCGCGGCTTTCCTGGGTGTAGAAATCCACTTCCAGGATGCTGCGAATCGCTTCCGGCTCGGCGCCGTCCACCAGCAATTGCAGGCCTTTGCGCGAGTAGCTGTCGGGTTCGGCGTCGGCCACCCCTTCGAGTCCCAGCAGGCCTTCCTTGCGGGCGGTCAGGCTCCAGTTCACCACGCGGTCGATGCCGCCGGCCAGGTCCACGCGAGGTGGAAACAGAATCCAGGCGAGGATCTGCATGGCGCGCTTGAAGGCGCTCATTGGCGATTGCAACAACGCCGCACCGATGGTCCCGCCAAGAACGATCAACGCCGCCGGGCCATTGGCCAGGGCGCCGAGGTGACCGCCTTCGAGGTAGTTGCCACCGATGATGGCGACGAACGCCATGATGATGCCGATAAGGCTTAGAACATCCATCAGATACAAGCCTCGACCAGGTGCTTGCCAATATCGTCCAGGCTGTAGATCGCGTCGGCCAGTTCCGCTTTGACGATGGCCATCGGCATGCCGTAGATCACGCAGCTGGCTTCATCCTGAGCCCAGATCGCACTGCCGCCCTGCTTGAGCAGACGTGCGCCTTCGCGACCGTCGGCGCCCATGCCGGTCAACACCACCGCCAGAACTTTGTCGCCGTAGGACTTGGCCGCCGAACCGAAAGTGATGTCCACGCACGGTTTGTAGTTCAGACGCTCGTCGCCCGGCAGGATTTTCACCGCGCCACGGCCATCGATCATCATCTGTTTGCCACCTGGTGCCAGCAGCGCCAGGCCCGGACGCAGGATGTCACCATCCTCGGCTTCCTTGACGCTGATGCGGCAGAGCTTGTCCAGACGTTCGGCAAAGGCCTTTGTGAAGGCCGCCGGCATGTGCTGGATCAACACGATCGGCGCCGGGAAGTTGGCCGGCAACTGGGTCAGGACCCGTTGCAGCGCAACCGGACCGCCGGTGGACGTGCCGATGGCCACCAGCTTGTAGGCTTTACGCTTGGGGGCTGGCGACGATGGACCGGTCGAGGCTGGCGCACGGGTCGGCAACGGTGCAGGTACCGGGCGCGCGGGCGCATGGCTGGTGTAGCTGCTGGTGCTCGCAGGCGCATGCGTCGGGGCTGGCGCTGCGACCGGGGCCGGAGCGCTGTAAGTGCTTGCACGACGGTTGCTGCGCGAAATGCTGAGGATCTTCTCGCACAGCATCTGCTTGACCTTCTCCGGGTTACGGGAGATGTCTTCGAAATTTTTCGGCAGGAAATCCACCGCGCCGGCGTCCAGCGCATCCAGGGTGACCCGGGCGCCTTCGTGCGTCAGCGAGGAGAACATCAACACCGGGGTCGGGCAGCGCTGCATGATGTGCCGCACGGCCGTGATGCCATCCATCATCGGCATCTCGTAGTCCATGGTGATCACGTCTGGCTTGAGCGCCAGCGCCTGATCGATCGCCTCTTTGCCGTTGGTTGCCGTACCGACAACCTGGATATTGGAATCCGCTGAAAGAATTTCCGAGACGCGGCGGCGGAAGAACCCCGAATCGTCCACCACCAGGACTTTGACTACCATAAACACTCCGTTAGACGCAGCGGGGGCGTTGTCGCCCCGCTGCGCCAGAATCAAATACGCCGTGCGGCGTAACGCTTGAGCATGCTCGGCACATCGAGAATCAGTGCAATGCGGCCGTCACCGGTAATGGTGGCGCCGGACATACCCGGGGTTCCCTGGAGCATTTTGCCCAATGGCTTGATGACCACTTCTTCCTGGCCCACCAACTGATCGACGACAAAGCCGATCCGCTGGGTGCCCACCGAAAGGATCACCACGTGGCCCTCGCGCTGCTCTTCGTGAGCGGCGGAGCTGACCAGCCAGCGCTTGAGATAGAACAAAGGCAGTGCCTTGTCCCGCACGATCACCACTTCCTGACCGTCCACCACGTTGGTGCGCGACAGGTCGAGGTGGAAGATCTCGTTGACGTTCACCAGTGGGAACGCAAACGCCTGGTTGCCGAGCATGACCATCAGCGTCGGCATGATCGCCAGGGTCAGCGGCACCTTGATGACGATCTTCGAGCCCTTGCCCTTGGTCGAGTAGATATTGATGGTGCCGTTGAGCTGGGCGATCTTGGTTTTCACCACGTCCATGCCCACGCCACGACCGGACACGTCGGAGATCTCGGTCTTGGTCGAGAAGCCCGGCGCGAAGATCAGGTTGAAGCAGTCGGACTCGCTGAGACGGTCTGCCGCATCCTTGTCCATCAAACCTTTCTTGACCGCGATACCGCGCAGGACATCAGCGTCCATGCCCTTGCCGTCATCAGAGATGGACAGCAGGATGTGGTCGCCTTCCTGTTCAGCAGACAGGATCACCTTGCCGCTGCGAGGTTTGCCCATCGCTTCGCGCTCGGCCGGCTCTTCGATACCGTGATCGACCGAGTTGCGCACCAAGTGGACCAGCGGATCGGCCAGGGCCTCGACGAGGTTCTTGTCGAGGTCGGTTTCTTCGCCGACCAGCTCCAGGTTGATCTCTTTCTTGAGCTGGCGAGCCAGGTCGCGAACCAGGCGCGGGAAGCGCCCGAAGACCTTCTTGATCGGTTGCATCCGGGTCTTCATGACCGCGGTCTGCAGGTCGGCGGTGACCACGTCGAGGTTCGACACGGCCTTGGACATGGCTTCGTCGCCGCTGTTGAGGCCCAGACGGACCAGGCGGTTACGCACCAGCACCAGCTCGCCAACCATGTTCATGATTTCGTCGAGACGGGCGGTATCGACCCGCACCGTGGTTTCGGCTTCGCTGGCCGGCTTTTCCGGTGGCGGCGCAGCCGGGGCACGGGCCGGAGCCGGTGCAGCAGCGGCAGCCGGCTTCGGCGCTTCGGCTTTAGGCTCTGGCGCTTTGGCGACAGGAGCGGCTACCGGCGCAGGTGCCTTGGCCACAGGTGCCGCTACGGCAGAACCCGCAGAAGCCGTGCCTACTTCAGTGAACTTGCCTTTGCCGTGCAGTTCGTCGAGCAGCGATTCGAACTCGTGATCGGAGATCAGGTCGCCACCAGCGGCTTTAGCCGTTGGCGCAGCCGGGGCCGGGGCCGAAGCAATGGCCGACTCCAGCGCATCGACGGCAAAGTTGCCCTTGCCGTGCAGTTGATCGAGCAGTGCTTCAAATTCGTCGTCGGTGATGTCGGAGCTGTCGCCGGGTCCTTTCGGAGCCGCCGGTGCAGCAGGCGCTGCCACCGCGTCGACCGCAAACTGACCTTTGCCGTGCAGTTGATCGAGCAACGACTCGAATTCGGCATCGGTGATTTCATCGCTGGTCGCATCGGCAACAGGCGCAGGCGCAGCAGCCGGTGCGGCGGCCTGAGCCTTGACCGCGTTCAGCGAGTCCAGCAGTTGTTCGAATTCGTTATCGGTGATGTCGCCCGATTCGGCTTCGGCAGCCGGCTCTTCCACCGCTTGCGCCACGGGGGCGGCAACATCGGCAGATTGCGGCTCGGCCAGACGGGCCAGTGCCGCGAGCAACTCTGGCGTCGCAGCCGTGATCGGGCTGCGCTCACGGACTTCGGTAAACATGCCGTTCACCGCGTCCAGCGCTTCGAGAACCACGTCCATCAGTTCCGAGTCGACGCGACGTTCACCCTTGCGCAGGATGTCGAACACGTTCTCGGCGATGTGACAGCACTCCACCAGCTCATTGAGCTGGAGGAAGCCGGCGCCCCCTTTTACAGTGTGAAAACCGCGAAAAATTGCATTGAGCAAATCCGCATCATCCGGTCGGCTTTCCAGCTCGACCAGTTGCTCGGACAGTTGCTCTAGAATCTCGCCGGCCTCAACCAGGAAATCCTGAAGGATCTCTTCATCGGCGCCGAAGCTCATTAAGGGGGTGCTCCTACAGGTCTAAAAACCTAAAAAACCTAAAATGCTAAAACTCTAAAATCCTAGGCTGGATAACAAATCGTCCACATCGTCCTGACCGGACACAACATCTTCTCTTTTATCGGCATGAATCTGCGGACCTTCACCCTGAGAGAGATGTTTTTGCGGATCTTTTTCAGCAAGCATCGCTTCACGGTCATGTTCGATGCCCGCAAAGCGGTCCACCTGGCTTGCCATGAGTACGAGCTTGAGCAGGTTGCTTTCGACTTCGGTGACCAATTGGGTCACGCGCTTGATCACCTGACCGGTGAGGTCCTGGTAATCCTGGGCCAGCAGGATGTCGTTGAGGTTGCTCGACACCACGCGGTTGTCTTCGCGGCTGCGGGTCAGAAAACCGTCGACCCGACGGGCCAGTTCGCGAAACTCTTCAGCCCCGACTTCGCGGCGCATGAAACGGCCCCAGTCGGTGCTCAATGCCTGGGCTTCTTCGCTCAGGCTGTTGATCAGCGGCGTGGCGTTTTCCACCAGGTCCATGGTGCGGTTGGCCGCGGCCTCGGTCAGCTTGACCACATACCCCAGACGCTCGGTGGCGTCGGTGATTTGCGACACTTCCTCGGCTTGCGGCATGTTCGGGTCAATCTGGAAATTGACGATCGCGCTGTGCAGCTCGCGAGTGAGCTTGCCCACTTCCTGATACAGGCCGCGGTCACGGGTCTGGTTGAGCTCATGGATCAGTTGCACCGCATCGCCGAACCTGCCTTTTTCAAGGCTTTCGACCAGTTCGACCGCATGTTTTTTCAGAGTCGATTCAAAATCGCCCTGTGAAGATTCGTTATGCTCCATAGCTCCCCCGTGGCGCAGTTGCTCAACCGATGCGTTCGAAAATCTTCTCGATTTTTTCTTTCAACGCCTGGGCCGTGAAGGGTTTGACCACATAGCCGTTAACACCGGCCTGGGCCGCTTCGATGATCTGTTCGCGCTTGGCTTCAGCGGTCACCATCAATACCGGCAGGTGCTTGAGCTTTTCATCGGCGCGCACGTGGCGCAGCAAATCGATACCGGTCATGCCAGGCATGTTCCAGTCCGTTACCAGAAAGTCGATGCTCCCGCTGTTGAGAACAGGGATAGCCGTAGTGCCATCGTCCGCCTCGACCGTGTTGGTGAACCCAAGGTCACGCAACAGGTTTTTAATGATCCGCCGCATCGTTGAGAAGTCATCAACGATGAGGATTTTCATGTTCTTGTCCAATTCGACCTCCAAGCAGTCTTAAACGCGTCCAGCACCTGGACGCGCCATTTCAATCAATCAGGCAAAGCACTCAAATGACTGTCTGGAACACAACACAACAAGACCGGTGCCGTTCACAACCGCACCAGCCTGGTTTGCAGTCCCCACACTGCCTTCAGCGCGCTCGCCACTCCCCCAAACGCCCCCGCAAACGGGCCGCGCACTGGCTGTGTAACTGGCTGACCCGCGATTCGCTGACCCCCAGGACCTCACCGATTTCCTTGAGGTTCAGCTCTTCGTCGTAGTACAGCGCCAACACCAGTCGCTCACGCTCCGGCAAATTGGCAATCGCGTCCGCCAGTGCGGCCTGGAAACGTTCGTCTTCCAGATCGCGTGACGGCTCAAGATGAGCACTGGCGCCATCCTCGTGCAGCCCTTCGTGTTCGCCGTCCTGCAACAGGTCGTCGAAACTGAACAGGCGGCTGCCCAAGGTATCGTTCAAAATCCCGTAATAATCGTCGAGACTCAATTGGAGTTCGGCCGCAACCTCGTGATCTTTAGCGTCACGGCCGGTTTTAGCTTCAATAGAGCGAATTGCGTCGCTGACCATCCGGGTATTGCGGTGGACCGAGCGTGGCGCCCAGTCCCCTTTGCGTACTTCATCGAGCATCGCGCCGCGGATCCGGATCCCCGCGTACGTTTCAAAACTGGCGCCTTTGCTGGCGTCGTATTTGGTCGAGACTTCCAGCAGGCCGATCATCCCGGCCTGAATAAGATCTTCAACCTGCACACTTGCCGGCAGACGCGCCAGCAAGTGATAGGCAATGCGTTTGACCAGCGGCGCGTAACGCTCGATCAGCTCGTACTGCGCATCACGTGCCGATTTTTTGTAGAGGTTGTAACCGCTGGCTGTCATACCACTGGCCCTGCTGTCTGTTGCACGAGGCGCTCGACGAAGAATTCCAGATGCCCGCGCGGGTTCGCCGGCAGCGGCCAGGTGTCGACCTTCTGTGCAATGGCCTTGAACGCCAGCGCGCACTTGGAGCGCGGAAAGGCTTCGTAGACTGCACGCTGCTTCTGCACGGCCTTGCGCACGCTTTCGTCGTAAGGCACCGCACCGACGTATTGTAAGGCGACATCGAGGAAGCGATCCGTGACCTTGGTCAACTTGGCGAACAGGTTGCGACCTTCCTGCGGGCTCTGGGCCATGTTGGCCAGGACGCGGAAGCGGTTCATGCCGTAATCGCGATTCAGCAGTTTGATCAGCGCGTAGGCGTCGGTGATCGAGGTCGGTTCGTCGCACACCACCAGCAGCACTTCCTGGGCTGCGCGAACAAAGCTGACGACCGAGTCACCAATACCCGCAGCGGTGTCGATCACCAGTACATCGAGGTTGTCGCCGATGTCGCTGAACGCCTGAATCAGGCCGGCGTGTTGCGCCGGGCTCAGATGAACCATGCTCTGGGTGCCGGACGCCGCCGGGACGATGCGGATTCCGCCCGGCCCCTGCAACAGCACGTCGCGCAGCTCACAGCGGCCTTCGATCACATCGGCCAGGGTGCGTTTGGGCGTCAGTCCGAGCAGGACGTCGACGTTCGCCAGCCCCAGATCGGCGTCCAGCAGCATGACCCTGCGGCCAAGCTCAGCCAGAGCCAGGGACAAATTCACTGACACGTTAGTCTTCCCGACGCCACCCTTGCCGCCGGTCACCGCGATCACCTGTACGGGATGCATGCTGCCCATGTTATTTCTTTACCTTGTCTTGCATAGACGGAGGCCACATTACTGGCTGCGCGTTCACCAACGGAACAATGCATGGCAGACCATCGATGTAGGTACAAAAACTGTTCATTACTACCTTAGCCAACCTGCTTGGTCGGGCTGTGGTAAATATCAGCGAACATGTCAGCCATGGCTTCCTCGCTGGGTTCTTCCTGCATTTGCACGCTTACGGCGCGACTGACCAACTGATGACGACGCGGCAGATGCAAATCATCCGGGATCCGCGGGCCATCGGTGAGGTAAGCCACTGGCAACTCATGACTGATGGCCAGGCTCAACACCTCGCCCAGACTTGCCGTTTCATCCAGTTTAGTCAGGATGCACCCGGCCAGCCCGCAGCGCTTGTAACTGTGATAAGCGGCAGTCAGTACCTGTTTCTGGCTGGTAGTGGCCAGGACCAGATAATTCTTCGATTTGATGCCACGACCGGCCAGGCTTTCGAGCTGCATGCGCAAGGCCGGATCGCTGGCTTGCAGGCCGGCGGTATCGATCAGGATCACGCGCTTGCGCAGCAGGGGGTCCAGCGCCTGCACCAGGGACTGCCCCGGATCGACGTGGGTCACCGACACATTGAGAATCCGGCCCAGGGTTTTCAGCTGTTCCTGGGCGCCAATGCGATAGCTGTCCATGCTCACCAGCGCGATGTTCTGTGCGCCGTACTTGAGTACATAACGGGCGGCGAGCTTGGCCAGGGTGGTGGTCTTGCCCATGCCGGCAGGGCCGACCATGGCAATCACACCGCCCTCTTCCAGCGGCTCGACTTCCGGGGTGGCAATCATCCGCGCCAGGTGCGCCAGCAACATGCGCCAGGCCTGACGAGGCTCTTCAATATCGCTAATCAGTGCCAGCAGGTCACGCGACAACGGACCGGACAGGCCGATGCGTTGCAGGCGGCGCCACAGGTTGGCCTGGGCCGGACGGCTGCCTTGCAGCTGATTCCAGGCCAGGGAACCGAGCTGGACTTCCATCAGTTCGCGCAGGCTGTTGAGCTCGAAACGCATCGAGTCGAACGCCCGTGGGTCGACACCGCCAGAGGACTGTGCAGGGGCCGGTGCCGGACGACGCGGCGCGCTGTAGGTCGGTTCGACCAGCGGTTCGGCAGCGGTCAACGGCAGGCCGGCGAACAGCTGGCGGTTGGTGGTCTGGTCACCCTCGGTCTCGCCATCGCCACGCAGGCTCAGTTCGGCCTGGGCGGTGACGATGCGCGACTGGGTCTTGCGCAGCTCGTCTTCGAGTTCCATGTTCGGAACGCGCGGAGCCAGCGCCGACAATTTGTAATCCAGCGCAGCCGTCAGCTCGACACCACCGGCAATCCGGCGATTGCCAATGATGGCGGCATCAGCGCCCAGCTCATCACGAACCAGTTTCATGGCCTGACGCATATCGGCGGCGAAAAAACGCTTAACTTGCATAAACCACTACCTCAGCCGTTGGGCCCTACTGTCGCAACGATGGTCACTTGCTTGTTGTCAGGGATTTCCTGATAAGCCAACACATGCAAACCCGGGACTGCCAGCCGACCGAACCGCGAGAGCATCGCGCGAACCGGACCGGCCACCAGCAGAATCACCGGTTGACCTTGCATCTCTTGACGCTGCGCGGCATCGATCAATGAACGCTGCAGCTTCTCTGCCATGCTTGGCTCCAGCAGAACGCCCTCTTCCGAGCCTTGTCCTGCCTTCTGCAGACTATTGAGCAATATCTGTTCCAACCTTGGCTCCAGAGTGATAACTGGTAGCTCGGACTCAGTCCCTACAATGCTTTGGACGATTGCGCGCGATACGCCGACGCGCACCGCGGCCACCAAAGCGGCAGTATCTTGACTCTTGGCGGCATTGTTGGCGATGGCCTCGGCAATGCTGCGAATGTCCCGTACCGGCACCTGTTCGGCCAACAGCGCCTGCAAGACCTTGAGCAATTGCGACAGCGACACCACGCCCGGCACCAGCTCCTCTGCCAGTTTTGGCGAGCTTTTGGCCAGCAATTGCATGAGTTGCTGGACTTCTTCGTGGCCAATCAGCTCGCTGGAGTGCTTGTACAGAATCTGGTTCAAGTGGGTTGCCACTACCGTACTGGCATCGACCACGGTGTAACCGAGGGACTGAGCCTGGGCGCGCTGGCTGATTTCGATCCAGACGGCCTCCAGGCCAAAAGCCGGATCTTTGGCGGTAATGCCGTTGAGCGTGCCGTAGACCTGTCCGGGGTTGATCGCCAGCTCGCGGTCCGGGTAAATCTCCGCTTCGGCAAGGATCACACCCATCAGGGTGAGGCGATAGGCGCTGGGCGCCAGGTCGAGGTTGTCACGTATATGCACCGTCGGCATCAGGAAGCCCAGGTCCTGGGACAGCTTCTTGCGCACGCCCTTGATCCGCGCCAGCAACTGGCCACCCTGATTGCGGTCCACCAGCGGAATCAGGCGATAGCCCACTTCCAGGCCGATCATGTCGATCGGGGTCACGTCATCCCAGCCAAGTTCCTTGGTTTCCTGAGCGCGGGCCGGGGAAGGCAGCAGCTCCTGCTGACGCTTGACCTCTTGCAAGGCCTGAACCTTGACCACGTTCTGCTTCTTCCAGAACAGGTAAGCACCGCCAGCCGCCAGGGCCGCCATGCTGAGGAAGGAGAAGTGCGGCATGCCGGGCACGATGCCCATCACCGCCATCAGCCCGGCCGCGACGGCCAGCGCCTTGGGCGAGGCGAACATCTGGCGGCCGATCTGCTTGCCCATGTCTTCGGAGCCGGAAGCACGGGTCACCATGATCGCGGCAGCGGTGGACAGCAGCAGTGATGGCAATTGCGCCACCAAACCGTCACCGATGGTCAACAGCGCGTAAACCTTGCCAGCATCGCCGAAGCTCATGCCGTGCTGGAAGATGCCGACCGCCATGCCGCCAATAAGGTTGATGAACAGAATCAGCAGGCCGGCGATGGCGTCACCCCGGACGAACTTGCTGGCACCGTCCATGGAACCGTAGAACTCGGCCTCCTGGGCCACTTCCATCCGGCGCAGCTTGGCCTGGTTCTGGTCGATCAGGCCGGCGTTGAGGTCGGCGTCGATGGCCATCTGCTTGCCGGGCATCGCATCGAGGGTAAAACGTGCGCTCACCTCGGAAATCCGCCCGGCGCCCTTGGTCACCACGACGAAGTTGATGATCATCAAGATCGCGAACACCACGATACCGACCACGTAGTTGCCGCCGATCACCACCTCACCGAAGGCCTGAATCACCTTACCGGCAGCGGCATGGCCGTCCTGCCCGTGGAGCATCACCACCCGCGTGGAGGCCACGTTCAGCGCCAGGCGCATCAACGTCGCCACCAGCAATATGGTCGGGAACACCGCGAAATCCAGCGGCCGCAAGGCGTAGACGCAGACCAGCAACACAACGATGGACAAGGCAATGTTGAACGTGAAAAACACGTCCAGCAGGAACGGCGGGATGGGCAACATCATCATTGCCAGCATGACCAGCAGCAACAACGGCACGCCCAGATTGCCTCGCGAGAGGTCATTCAGGTTTGTGCGGGCACTGTTGAGTAACTGAGAGCGATCCACCGGTTTTCCCCGTTCCTTAAAGCAAACTTTTGACGCCTGAAGCAGACGCAGGGCGGCTACTGCAAGAAGCCTTCCAACTTTTACGCGGACCGGAAATGGTGGGTAGCTGCAAGCGATCTGCACTGTGGCGAGGGAGCTTGCTCCCGCTGGGACGCGCAGCGGCCCCAAACCCGCAACCGCGGCCTGCCAGACAAAACTTCATTTACGGGGGTTAACGACTGCTGCGCAGCCGAACGGGAGCAAGCTCCCTCGCCACAGGTGCTACTCGCCACAGGTGCTACTCGCAATAGAGCGCGGAACAGACAAACAGCGAACCTGACAGTTCTGCTAGTACCCAGCCGCTGCAATCGCGCCAATACTGAACGCCAGCACTTCAGACCTGCGCAAGCTGCAAGCGATCTTCACTGTGGCGAGGGAGCTTGCTCCCGCTGGGACGCGCAGCGACCCCAAACCCGCAACCGCGGCCTGCCAGACAAAACTCCATTTACGGAGGTTAACGACTGCTGCGCAGCCGAACGGGAGCAAGCTCCCTCGCCACAGGTGCTACTCGCAATAGAGCGCGGAACAGACAAACAGCGAACCTGACAGTTCTGCTAGTACCCAGCCACTGCAATCGCGCCAATACTGAACGCCAGCACTTTCAATCTTCGGAGCACCCCTTATGCCAGCGCCACGCGAAACCCTGCTTTGCCAATATCGCTACGACCCCCTCGACCGGCTGACTGACCACGCTCAGCCGAACACACCCACGCTTCAGCGTTTCTATTGCAAAAGCCGGTTGGCCACCGAAATACAGGGGACGACCGGGCATTCCATTGTGCAGCACGATGATCTGCTGCTGGCGCAACTACGGCGTCAGGATGATGCGATTAACACCACGTTGCTGGCCACCGATCAGCAGCGTTCGGTGCTGCAGACCCTTGAAGCCAGCCAACAGCGACAACCTATTGCTTATTCGCCCTATGGCCATCGCCCTGATGAAAACGGGTTGACCAGCTTGCTAGGCTTCAATGGCGAACGGCGAGACCCGGTGACCGGGCATTATTTGTTGGGGAATGGGTATCGGGCGTTTAATCCGGTGTTGATGCGATTTAATAGCCCGGACAGTTTGAGTCCGTTTGGGAAGGGCGGATTGAATAGTTATGCGTATTGCTCAGGAGACCCCATCAATCTCACAGACCCAACAGGACACATGTTTAAACCCACCTTCACCACACTAGACAAGCAGTTTTTATTTAGTCACGGATTATTGTCAAAGAAAGGCATTACAGCGGAAAAAGCGCAAGCCAAGTACAAAAAAATAGTAAACATACTTAAAGCGATATCCGGCCGAACAAAACACATACAAGCAACAACACTCGAAAAAGACAAACGCATTGCACTTGCAGCCGAGAACTCCCGCCCCAATAGCCCTGGGCAACTTGAACAACTCGCTTACGAACAATTACGCCCCGACTTTTCCAATATATTTGAAAACCCGGAAGTCATAACGAGTAGATTCCAACGACCTCATTCGTCGATAATAGAAAACTCAGTAAAATTTGAGCAGGCAAGTTACGTACCGCTATTACAAAATTTAAACAACCAAGGATCCCGTAATATTTATGAAAAACTCACAACTCCATCTTTTTTCAACACCTTCGATAAGAAACTCGTAGATTCGTATAAGGCACGGATAAAATCAGTCACCGATCAACACGTTGGTGAGCTTAGAAATGAGGCGCAACGAATCCGATCCAAGTATTTTGAAAGTTAACCCTCTCACATTCCTTTACGAATCACGCCTCAAATCCGGCGGGATCGGCAAATCCCCCTTCAGCGGATCCGGGCGTTTGCCCTTGCCGGCGCGGTGCTGGCGGATCTGGTAAACGTAGGCCAGGACCTGGGCGACGGCCAGATAGAGCCCACCCGGAATTTCCTGATCCAGTTCGGTCGAGTAATAGATCGAACGCGCCAGCGCCGGGGACTCAAGCAGCAATACTTCGTTGGCCACGGCGATTTCACGGATCTTCAACGCCAGGAAGTCACTGCCCTTGGCGATGAGCATGGGTGCCCCGCCCTTCTCCGGGTCGTACTTGAGCGCAACGGCGTAGTGGGTCGGGTTGGTGATGACCACGTCGGCATCGGGGATCGCGGCCATCATGCGGCGCTGGGACATTTCGCGCTGCAGTTGGCGAATCCGCTGTTTGACCTCGGGTCGGCCTTCCTGGTCTTTGTGTTCGTCGCGTATTTCCTGCTTGGTCATCAGCAGTTTCTTGTGGCTTTCCCACAGCTGCACCGGCACGTCCACGGCGGCGATGATGATCAGCCCGCAGGCCATCCACAAGGTACTCCAGCCCACCACTTGCAGGCTGTGGATGATGGCCCGGTCCAGCGGTTCGTGGGCGATGCGCAGCAGGTCGTCGATGTCGGATGACAACACCGCCAGCGCCACGAACAGAATGATGATGAATTTGGCCAGGGCCTTGAGCAGCTCGACCAGCGCCTTGCTGGAGAACATTCGTTTAAGGCCGCTGAGCGGGTTCATGCGGCTGAACTTGGGCGCCATGCTGCCCGCGGAGAACAGCCAGCCACCCAGTGAAATGGGGCCGATCAGCGCCGCCAGCACCAACGAGATCATGATCGGCTGAATCGCCCACAACGCGACCTGCCCCGAATGCATCAGGTAGGTACTCATGTATTTCTGATCGAGAATCACCTCTCGCGGCAGCGAGAAATTCAGGCGCATCAGCTCCATCAGGTCCTGGGCCAGGGCGCCGCCAAAAATCAGCAAGGCACTGGCACCGACCAGCATGATTGCCAGGGTATTGAGTTCCTTGGAGCGCGCAACCTCGCCCTTCTCCCGGGCGTCCTTTTTCTTTTTGTCCGTGGGGTCTTCTGTTTTGTCCTGACCGCTTTCGCTCTCAGCCATGGCTCAGTTCACCTGTGCCAGTTCGCGCAAGAGCTGCAAGGCCTCGGCGGCCAGCGGTTGAAACTGGTTGAGCATGTCCGCCAGCCCGACCCAGGTGATGAACAACCCGAGCACCAGGGTCAGCGGGAAACCGATGGAGAAGATGTTCAGCTGCGGCGCGGCGCGGGTCATCACACCAAACGCGATATTGACCACCAGCAATGCGGTGATGGCCGGCAGCACCAGCAACAGCGCCGCCCCCAGCACCCAACCCAGTTTACCGGCCAGCTCCCAGAAGTGATTGACCAGGAAACCGCTGCCCACCGGCAACGTGGTAAAGCTTTCAGTCAGCACTTCGAAGACCACCAGATGGCCGTTCATGCCCAGGAACATCAGCGTCACCAGCATGGTGAAGAACTGCCCGATCACCGCCACCGAGACGCCGTTGGTGGGGTCGACCATCGAGGCGAAACCCATGCCCATCTGGATCGCGACGATCTGCCCGGCGACCACGAACGCCTGGAAGAACAGCTGCAGCGAGAAGCCCAGCACGGCACCGACCAGGATCTGTTCGGCAATCAACAGCAGGCCGCTGAGGTCCAGCGGATTGACCGGTGGCATCGGCGGCAACCCCGGCGCAATCACCACGGTGATCGCCAGGGCGAGGTAGGCGCGCACCCGCTTGGGCACCAGGGTCGTGCCGAAAATCGGCATGACCATCAGCAAGGCGCCGACGCGAAACAGCGGCAACATGAACGTCGCCACCCAGGTACTGATCTGGGTATCGGTCAGCTGCAACAGCGACATGGTTTAGCCGATGACCTGAGGAATACTGCCGTACAACTGCAGGATGTATTCCATGAAAGTCTGGATCAGCCACGGGCCGGCAACGATCAGTGTCACCAGCATCACCAGAAGACGCGGCAGGAAGCTCAGGGTCTGTTCGTTGATCTGGGTAGCGGCCTGGAACATCGCCACCAGCAAACCCACGAGCAGGCTCGGGATAACCAGCACGGCGACCATCATGGTGGTCAGCCAGAGCGCCTCGCGAAAGATGTCTACCGCTACTTCTGGAGTCATGGGGAAACGCCACCGAAGCTACTGGCCAATGTTCCGATGATCAACGCCCAGCCATCCACCAGCACGAACAGCATGATCTTGAAGGGCAGCGAAATGATCAGCGGCGAGAGCATCATCATACCCATGGCCATCAGCACACTGGCGACCACCAGGTCGATGATCAGGAACGGGATGAAGATCATGAAACCGATCTGGAACGCGGTTTTCAATTCCGAAGTGACGAACGCCGGCACCAGAATGGTCAGCGGCGCCTGATCCGGGGTGGCGATGTCGGTACGCTTGGACAGGCGCATGAACAGCTCCAGATCGCTGCTGCGGGTCTGGGCGAGCATGAAGTCCTTGATCGGCACCTGGGCCTTGGCCACGGCGTCCTGCGCGGTGAGTTTTTCCGCCAGGTACGGCTGCAAGGCGTCGTTGTTCACCCGGTCAAAC
This sequence comes from Pseudomonas fungipugnans, assembly GCF_029955235.1. NCBI lineage: Bacteria > Pseudomonadati > Pseudomonadota > Gammaproteobacteria > Pseudomonadales > Pseudomonadaceae > Pseudomonas > Pseudomonas fungipugnans. The sequence goes on along the minus strand of NZ_JARBWL010000002.1, from coordinate 2,047,819 downwards.
ACCGGTGCCATGATGAACATGGTGAGGAACAATGCCATGCCGGTAAGGATCTGGTTCGACGGCGTCTGTTGCAGGCCCAGGGCCTGACGCAGGATCGAGAAGACAATGATGATTCGCGTGAAGCTGGTCATCAGCATGACGAATGCCGGGATGAAGCTCAGCGCGGTCATGATCAGCAGGATCTGCAGGCTGACCGAGTATTCCTGCGCGCCGTTGGCGTTGGTGCCCAGGGTGATCGCCGGGATCGACAACGGATCGGCGGCGAACGCCAGTGGCGCGGCCAGCATCAGGGCCAGCGTCAAGACGATGCGTAACGCACCCATTACTTCTTATCCTTATGATCCTTGCCCATCAGCTCCATGAGGCGCTGGGCAAACTCCGGGGTCGCTTTTTCAGTGCCGCTGGGCACCTGCACCGGCTCCTTGAGCACGTGCAGCGCGGTGATGGAGCCGGGGCTCAGGCCAAGCAGAATCTGCTCGTTGCCGACCTGCACCAGCATCAGGCGATCACGAGGGCCCAGGGCACGCGAGCCGATAAGCTCGATGACCTGCCCTTTGCCGGCGGGACCGTGCTGCTGAACCCGACGCAACAACCAGGCGAGGAGGAAGATCAATCCCAGCACCAGCAGCAGGCCAAACACCAGTTGCGTCAATTGCCCGGCCACGCCACTGCTGACCGCCGGCACGGCAGCGGCAGCGGCAGTCGCCGTTGCCACCGGTTCGGCCGCCATCGCGCTCAGCGGCAGCGCCAACACCAATCCCGCCAAAAAACCCAGAACCTTTTTCACTTAGCGCAGCTTCTTGATGCGTTCGCTTGGGCTGATCACGTCGGTCAGGCGGATGCCGAACTTTTCGTTGACCACGACCACTTCGCCGTGGGCGATGAGTGTGCCGTTGACCAGCACGTCCAGCGGCTCACCGGCCAGGCGATCCAGCTCGATCACCGAGCCCTGGTTGAGTTGCAGCAGGTTGCGGATGTTGATGTCGGTACTGCCCACCTCCATGGAGATCGACACCGGAATATCGAGGATCACGTCCAGGTTCGGACCGTCGAGGGTCACTGGGTCGTTGTTTTTCGGCACGCTGCCAAACTCTTCCATCGGCAGACGGTTGGACGCCGAACCGCCCGTGTCCGCCGCCAGCAAGGCGTCGATATCGGCTTGGCCGTCACCGGTCTCTTCCAGGGCCGCAGCCCATTCATCGGCCAGTGCCTGGTCGTCCTGAGCGTTCATATCGTCGTTCATCATGTGTCCTCGGCGGGCAGCTCTTCAACTAGAAGCAGCCAGTATTAAATGGGGGTTGAAGCGCCGGTCAACGGCGCTCGATCGGCTCGATCACCTGCAACGCGAGGTTGCCTTTGTGCGAGCCCATCTTGACCTTGAAGGCCGGCACGCCGTTGGCGCGCATGATCATCTCTTCGGGCATTTCCACCGGGATGATGTCCCCCGGCTGCATGTGCAGGATGTCGCGCAGACGCAACTGGCGACGGGCAACAGTGGCGCCGATTGGCACATCCACGTCCAGCACGTCCTGACGCAGGGCGTTGACCCAGCGCTCGTCCTGGTCGTCGAGGTCCGACTGGAAACCGGCATCGAGCATCTCGCGCACCGGCTCAATCATCGAGTACGGCATGGTCACGTGCAGGTCGCCGCCGCCGCCATCGAGTTCGATGTGGAAGGTGGAGACCACAATCGCTTCGCTCGGGCCGACGATGTTGGCCATGGCCGGGTTCACTTCCGAGTTGATGTACTCGAAATTGACTTCCATGATCGCCTGCCAGGCTTCTTTCAGATCGACGAAAGCCTGCTCCAGCACCATGCGCACCACACGCAGTTCGGTGGGGGTGAATTCACGCCCTTCGATCTTTGCGTGACGGCCGTCGCCGCCGAAGAAGTTGTCCACCAGCTTGAACACCAGTTTGGCGTCGAGGATGAACAGCGCGGTGCCGCGCAACGGTTTGATCTTGACCAGGTTGAGGCTGGTCGGCACGTACAGCGAGTGCACGTATTCGCCGAACTTCATCACCTGCACACCACCGACAGCAACGTCCGCCGAGCGGCGCAGCATGTTGAACATGCTGATGCGGGTGTAACGGGCGAAACGCTCGTTGATCATTTCCAGGGTCGGCATGCGTCCACGGACGATGCGATCCTGACTGGTCAGGTCGTAGCTTTTGACGCTGCCGGGTTCGGCGGCGGTATCGGTCTGTACCAGACCATCGTCGACGCCGTGCAACAGCGCGTCGATCTCATCCTGGGACAGCAGGTCCTGCACGGCCATGTCGTGTTCCTACTGCAGTACGAAATTAGTGAAAAGCAACTGTTCGATCACCACTTTGCCGAGTTCTTTCTGCGCCACTTCCTGGACGCTGGCGGTGGCCTTCTGACGCAGCATCTCCTGGCCGACCGGCGTCGCCAGCGTGGCGAAATCCTGACCGGAGAACAGCATCACGAGATTGTTGCGGATAACCGGCATGTGCACCTTGAGCGCGTCCATGTCGGCCTGATTACGGCCCTGCATGGTGATGCTCACCTGCATGTAGCGCTGACGACCGGCCTGGTTGTAGTTGGCCACGAAGGCGGGGGCCATTGGCTCGAAGATCGCCGGCTGCTTGCCGACGGGGGCTGTTTGCGCCGCCTCGGCAGGCTTGCTCTGGGCGCTGTGCATGAAGTACCAGGTCGCCCCCACGGACAAGCCGATCGCCAGCAGCACAGCCACCACGATTGCAATGATCAGCTTTATTTTGCCTTTGGTCGCGGGATCTTTTACTACCGCTGCAGCTTCGCTCTTCGCCATGCCAATAATCCGTCACTATTCAGGTTTTCACAGTCGCACGGCAAGGCAAGAGCAAGTGTTATGCCAGAAGTGTCGGCAATAGGGTCAGGCGGAAAGAGAGCGAGGTGTCACAAACCAATGTGGGAGCGAGCCTGCTCGCGAATGCAGTGTGACAGTCGACATAAATGTTGAATGTAAAACCGTATTCGCGAGCAGGCTCGCTCCCACAGGGGGAATGTGTGCAGTCAGGCGTAGTAGTCGACGGCGCTGGAGCCGATGACGGTAGTGGTGCTGGCCGCCACTTCGGCCGCCGTTGGCGCCAATTCTTCCTCCATGCCATCGACACGACCACCGCCGGCGCTGGTACGACCGCTCTGGGCCTGTTGCTGTGCCTGTTGGTCCTGCTGCCCCTGGCCATTCCAGCCTCGGGACTGGTCGGACACACTGACATCGACCTGGCCCATGCCCTGCTGCGCGAACATGTCACGCAGGCGGTGCATCTGCCCATCGAGCGCTTCGCGAACGCTTGGGTGTGCACTCATGAATGTCACTTGAGTCTGCTGGTCCGGGACCATGTTCACCCGGATATCCAGGCGCCCCAGCTCAGCCGGCTGCAACTGGATATCCGCCGCCTTGAGGTTGGCGCTGGACAGGTACATGACCCGATTGACCACTTCATCGGTCCAGCCGCTTTGATGCATGGCAATCGGCTGATTGACCGGCAAGGCATTGGCGGTTTTTGGCGTGGCAGCCTGGGTCAGCGCCGCCAGACGACTGGCAAAGTCATCAACACGGGTGTCGCTGGTGGCGGACTTCAAATCCTTGAGGCCGCCATCGATCAAGCTGCTGAATGCCTTGTCGCCACCCTGGCTGGTGCTGTCCTTGTCGGCTTGCACGTCGAGCATGCTGGCCATGCCGGCAGCAAAGGATTGTGCCGATGTCAGGTCACTGCTGTCAGCCGAGTCCTGAGTCGGTGCGGACTTGGGTTGAGACTGGCTGGAGGCAGACACGTGGCCACTCTGCTCCATGGCCATGCGCACTGCCGGCAGCGAGTCCAGCGGATCGGCTTGCGGGTCGAAAGCAGGATCGGTCGCGGCGACAGCAGCCTGAACTGGCGCGGCAGTCACGGTAGCGGCCACCGGGGCCTCGACTTGCGGCTGAACGGCGGCCGTCACCGGTGCGACCGGTGGCGCTGGCACTGGAACCACTGGCTGAGCCGCCTGAACCAATGCAGGGTCCAGCGTCGGATCAATCGGCGCGGGATCAACGGCTACCGGCGTGGTAGTGGTATCCGTATCGCTGTCACTATCACTGGCGGTCTTGTCGTCGGCGGTCGTCGAATTGTCAGCGGGCAAGGTATTGCCGCTATCGGCAACGGCAGGGTCCGCAGCGGCAGACTTGTCGTGGCTGACGTCCTTCTTTGCATGCCCCTCGGGGGTTTTATCCCGCACCGGTTTTGGCGCTGTATCAGGCACTGCAGACGGCTTGTTCTGGGCCTGATTGGCGTAGACTTTGGCGAAGCTGGGCGCCTTGACCCCTGACTCTAGAGGCTGCGCCGGGGTATTGGCGGGGGCCGCTTGAGCCTTGGCCTTCGAAGCGGCCTGAAGGAGCATATTGGGGGTAACGGACATGACGCGGTCTCCGCTGCACGGGATCGTAGGTACAGTTGGAGAGATTACTGCAAGGGCCGCGCCATGTTTGCCGGGGCGGCGCTAAAAGCGCCGGGCGGTGGCATGGAGCGCCAATGAACGCAGGCGCTCGGCTTCATAAAGAGGGCGCACCAGAGCGAATTCACCGTCAATTTCACCGACCAGTTGTTCGATGCCACTCAGGCTTCGCTGCTTGGCCCGCTGCTCCAGTTCATGGCACAACTCGGCCAGGCGGATGGCGCCCATGTTACTGCTGCTGCCCTTGAAGCTGTGCGCCGCATTCATCAACTGCGCGGCATCATCCGCCTTTCGCAGCAAGCGTAAACGTTCTTCGGAATCGACGATGAAGGTATCCAGCAACGCCGGATATTCATCCTCCATGACCTCTTGCAACGCGCTCAGCACGTTGTGGTCCAGATGTGTGTCAGCCACTTGCTCACTCCTTGATCAAGAATTCGCGGATTATGCCAGAGCCTCCCAGTAAAACTCCACGCGGGCAGTACGACCATCGTCGGACCAACTCGCGCTACGGCTCAACTGGCGGATCAGGCTGACCCCGCGTCCCGACAAACGGACGCCGTCCAGCGGTCGCTCCATCACTCGTGTTACATCAAAACCCTGACCACTGTCAGTCACCTCGATCGCCAGGCAACCGCCCTCGCCCTTGGGCACGACCTGCATGTGCACCCGGACATAGCCATCGTGCAACGCATCCAGACGGGCGTTACGCTCTTGATAATAGCGCGCAAAACCCGACGCATCACGCTTGAGGCTGGAATCGAGCCCCAATACGCCGTGTTCCAGCGCATTGGAATACAACTCTGCCAATACACTGTACAACGCGCCGCTTTGCGCACGCAGACCATGCACCTCCAGCAACAGTTGCAGCATGTACGGCAGCGGATTGAAGCGCTTGAGGGTCGCGGCACGAAACTCGAAGCTCACCGACCAGTCCAGCGGACAGGACTGGCCGCTGTCGGAATACACCAGCGCCGGCGGGGTCAGCTTGGCCGCCTCCAGCAGGCTGACCTCGACCATGCTCACATCGTCGCGCGCCTCACCGCGAAAGTCCCGCAAGGCCTGCTCGATCTCCTCGAACAAGGTGGCAGGCTGATGATTGGCAGCAAACACCTGCTGCAACCGCTCCACGCCAAACAGCTGCTCGTTGGCGTCACACGTATCGATGACACCATCGGACAACAGAAACACCCGGTCGCCCACGGCCATCGTCAAGACGTCGGTGCGATCATCGAACGTTTGCGGGCTCAGCACGCCCAGCGGCAAATGCCGGGCCGGCAACGGCGTGCGCACGCCACTGGCCACACAGTGCAGGTAGCCATCGGGCATGCCGCCATTCCAGACCTCAACCGAACGCCGCTGAAAACTCAGGCACAGCAGGGTTGCACAGCAGAACATGTCGACCGGCAGGATACGCTTGAGCTTGGCATTCATCTCCCGCAGGGTTTCGGACAGGCCATAACCCTTGGCGGTCATGCCATAGAACACCTCGGCCAGCGGCATGGCACCCACTGCAGCCGGCAAGCCATGGCCGGTAAAGTCGCCGAGCAGCACGTGCATGTCGCCAGCCGGGGTGAACGCCGCCAGCAACAGGTCACCGTTGAACAGCGCATAAGGCGATTGCAGGTAGCGGATATTCGGCGCATTCAGGCAACCGGAGTGGGCCACCTTGTCGAACACCGCCTTGGCCACCCGCTGCTCGTTGAGCAGGTACTCGTGATGCCGGGCGATCAGGTCACGCTGTTCCAGCACGGTGGCCTGCAACCGCCTCAGGCGGTCCATGGCCTTGATCTTTGCGCCCAGAATCACCTGGTTGTAGGGCTTTGCCAGAAAATCGTCGCCGCCCGCCTCCAGGCAACGCGCCAGGGCTTCACTTTCGGTGAGCGAGGTCAGAAAGATGATCGGCACCAGGGTTTCCCCGGCCAGCGCCTTGATCTGCCGCGCCGCCTCGAAACCGTCCATCACCGGCATCATGGCGTCCATCAGCACCAGTTGCGGTGCCTGCTGGCGGAAAGCCTCAACCGCCTCGGCACCGTTACAGGCGGTCAGCACTTGGTGGCCCTGACGGCGGACGATACTCGACAGCAGCATCCGGTCGGCTGCACTGTCTTCGGCGATCAGTATCGTCAGCGGCTCGAAGGGCGCCTGCATGGCGGTCAACTGATGTCGAACAGCTTGTCGAAATTGGAAATGGCCAGGATCTTTTTCACGTCGGAACTGCTGTTGACGACGCGAATATCGGAATTGTCGCCACCGGCGTGATCACGCAGCAACAGCAACATGCCCAAGGCCGAGCTGTCGAGGTAGGTGGCGTCTTTCAAATCAACCACCACCGAACTCGGCATCTGGCCGTCGGGACGCTCATAGGACTCGCGAAATTCCTGATGTTTGGCGAAATCGAATCGCCCCCTGATCGAGATCGTCAGCTTTTGTCCATCCGGGGAGACTTCTGTAACGACTGACATTGAACGGCTTCCTTGTCATTGAAGAACGTGTACAAGGTTTAGCATCTGGCGAGGAGCCGGGCAAGGTGTGAAGTACCGACGGTCAGTGAAACTTGCGGTGAACATGCCGACGTTTTCGCGAGCAGGCTCGCCCCCACAGGGTGCGTGCATTCCAATGTGGGGGCGAGCCTGCTCGCGAAGAACGATAACGCGGTGCAACTGACTCAATACGGATCCTGACGCGGCAAGCGCTGGGACAATTCGTCCAGCAACTTTTGCTCACGCCGGTCTTCAAGCGCCCGCGCCTCGTCGGCGTAGCGCTGCACCAGTTTGCGCAGGCCTTCGACCCGGGCAAACGCCTGCTGCCAGGCGTCACGGGCCTTGGTCATGTTGTTTTGATGCCAGACCAGGCTCTGCCGCTGTTGGTCGATGGCGGTGCCCAGTTGCGCCAGAAAGCCCTGGTAACCGAGCAGCCACTGCCCGGAAACGCCGGTGCTGCCCCGTATGATCCATTGCTCCTGGTAATCCAGGCGGTAAGCTTCCAGGTCCGCAAGTTTGCTCTCTGCCAGGCGCACCTGGCCCTGAAAGTGCCCCAGACGCTGAACCGCGGTTTTCTCGGCCTTTTCGGCCATTTCCACCACGGGCGCCAGGCGCCCTGCGCGACTCTGGGCCATGGCCGGTTAGCCGCCGGCCGCCGGGGCGAAGATCGTGCCGAGATAGGCTTCGCTTTCGCCCATGCTGATGCTGTCGTTAAGGCCCTGACGCAGGTATTTGGCCAGTTGCGGTTGCAGCGAAATCGCCAGGTCGGTTTCCCGGTCACCGCCAGCGACGTAGGCGCCGACGCTGATCAGGTCGCGACTCTGCTGATAACGCGACCACAGCTGCTTGAAGTACTGGGCACGGACCATGTGTTCCGGCGACACCACCGATGGCATGACCCGACTGATGGACGCCTCGATATCGATGGCCGGGTAATGGCCTTCTTCAGCCAGGCGCCGGGACAGCACGATGTGGCCGTCGAGTACGCCCCGAGCCGAGTCGGCGATCGGGTCCTGCTGGTCATCGCCTTCGGACAATACGGTGTAGAACGCGGTGATCGAACCACCCCCCTTCTCGGCGTTACCGGCGCGCTCCACCAGTTTCGGCAACTTGGCGAATACCGACGGCGGATAACCCTTGGTCGCCGGCGGCTCGCCAATGGCCAAGGCGATTTCCCGCTGGGCCTGGGCGAAACGGGTCAGTGAATCCATCAGCAACAGGACGTTCTTGCCCTTGTCGCGGAAATATTCGGCGATGCGCGTGCAGTACATGGCCGCTCGCAAACGCATCAGCGGCGCATCGTCCGCCGGGGACGCGACGACCACCGAGCGCTTGAGGCCTTCTTCACCGAGAATGTTTTCGATGAATTCCTTGACTTCGCGGCCCCGCTCACCGATCAGCCCGACGACGATAATGTCGGCCTCGGTGAAGCGGGTCATCATGCCGAGCAACACCGATTTACCGACACCCGTACCGGCGAACAGGCCAAGACGCTGGCCGCGACCGACCGTCAATAAACCGTTGATGCAGCGAATGCCCACGTCCAGCGGCTCGCTGATCGGCTCGCGCTTGAGCGGGTTGATGGTCGGGCCGTCCATCGGCACCCAGTCTTCGGCCTTCATTCCACCTTTGCCATCGAGGGCCCGACCGGCACCGTCGAGTACCCGGCCGAGCATGCTCATGCCCATCGGCAGGCGGCCGGTATCAGCCAGTGGCACCACACGAGCGCCGGGGGCGATACCGGCGACGCTGCCGACCGGCATCAGAAATACCTTGCTGCCGGAGAAGCCCATGACTTCGGCTTCGACCTGCACCGGGTGATAACTGTCGTCATTGATGACCATGCAGCGACTGCCCATGGCCGCGCGCAAGCCCTCGGCTTCGAGGGTCAGGCCGACCATGCGCAGCAAGCGGCCCTCAAGAATCGGTGCACCGGCAAGCGTGGCGGCCTCGGTGTAACCGCTCAGGCGCTTGGCGAAGCTGGTGCGATCAAGGCGCATCGGGGGTGTCCGGCGGGGTTTGCAGCGCTGCATCGGCTTCGACGCCAGGGTCGACCTCAGGCTTGGCGGCCTCGGGCAACTCCAGGCTCAGGTCCGGCTCAGCCGGGTGCAGCGCCTGTTCGTGCAACTGATCGAAGAGCTTGGCCATGACCTGCGCCACGCGGGTTTCCACGGTCGCGTCGATGCGGCTGTGTTCGGTCTCGACCCGGCAACCGCCCGGCAACAGCGCTTCGTCCTCGACGATGCGCCAGGTTTCTTCATGGCGCTCGCGCAGGGCTTTGACCTGTTCGAAATCCTGCGGATTGATGTACAGCCGCACATTGCCCACGCCCAGCGGCAGCAGCTTGAGAGCCTCGCGCATGACGTGTTCGATTTGCGTCGAATCGATGGCCAGTTCGCGCTGAATCACTTGCCTGGTGATGTGCTGCACGAGGTCGACCAGCGACTTTTCGATCTGGGAATCCTGCTCGGCGATGGGCTCGAACAGGTTGGCCATCAGTTGTTCCAGGCCGACGATCTTGGCCGACAGGGCCACATCGGCTTCCTGACGGACCTTGAGCGTGGCGCTGTGAAAGCCTTCTTTTTCGCCAATGGCGAAGCCTTCGTTATAGGCCTCCTGGCGAATGCTTTCGAGCTCTTCGAGGGTCAGTGGCTGGACTTCGTCCAGCGGCACTTCTTCCATCTCCGGCGGTTCAGGCTCGGGTTCCGGCTCGGGCTCGGGCACAAACGGGTCGAAACTGGGCAGCGACCAGACGTCGAAAGTGCCGACGCCCTTGCCACGGATCAGGTCGGTCTGGGACTCATCATGTTTGGACGACATAGTGACCTTAGATCATCTCTTCGCCGCCCTTCCCGCCGAGAACGATTTCTCCGGCTTCGGCCATACGGCGGGCAATGGTGAGGATTTCTTTCTGTGCGGTTTCCACGTCGCTGACACGCACCGGGCCTTTGGCCTCCAGGTCGTCGCGCAACAGTTCGGCCGCCCGCTTGGACATGTTCTTGAAGATCTTCTCCTTGACGCCTTCGTCCGAACCCTTGAGGGCCAGCACCAGCACGTCGGAGGACACTTCGCGCAGCAACGCCTGAATGCCACGGTCGTCGACATCGGACAGGTTGTTGAACACGAACATGAGGTCTTCGATCTGACCGGACAGGTCTTCGTCGACTTCGCGGATCGAGTCCATGAGCTGACCTTCGATCGAACTGTCGAGGAAGTTCATGATGTCGGCTGCACGCTTGATGCCACCCAGGGTGGTGCGCGAGGCGTTCGAATTGCCGGAGAACTGCTTCTCGAGAATCTGGTTGAGTTCTTTCAGCGCCGCTGGCTGCACGGTGTTCAGCGAGGAAACCCGCAGAATGATGTCCAGACGCACCTTGTGGTCGAAGTTGCCCAGCACTTCACCGGCCTGGTCGGGGTCGAGGTAGGCCACGACTATCGCCTGGATCTGCGGGTGCTCGTAACGGATCACGTCGGCGACGGCGCGCGGCTCCATCCACTTCAGGCTGTCGAGGCCGCTGGTGTTGCCGCCCAGCAGGATACGGTCGATCAGGCCGTTGGCCTTGTCTTCGCCCAGGGCCTGGGTAAGCATTTTGCGCACGTAGTCGTCGGAACCGACACCCAGGCTGGTCTGATCGCCGACGATGTCGACGAACTCGCTCATCACCTGCTCGACCTGCTCGCGGTGCACGTTGCCCATCTGGGCCATGGCCACACCCACACGCTGGACCTCTTTGGGCCCCATGTGGCGCAGCACTTGCGCGGCATCGGTTGAACCCAGGGACAGCAGCAGAATCGCGGCTTTATCGACCCGGGACAGTTTGGCGACAGCGGCTCGGTTATCACTCATCTGCGTTAATCCACTCTTTCACGACCTGGGCCACGCGACCCGGATCTTCTGCCACCAGACTCTTGATTGCATTCAGCTGTGCGTCATAGCCTTCGCTCGGGCTCGGCAGCAGGATGCTTTGCGGGCCGCCGAGGCTGACGCGGTCGTTGGACAGTTCGCCATCCAGGCCGCCCATGCCACCCAACTCGACGTCACTGCCCAGGCCGGCCAGCTGTTTGCCTTTGCCGCCACCGGTGATGTTGTTCAACACCGGACGCAGCACGCCAAACACCAGCACCAGGATGAACAACACACCCAGCACTTGCTTGACGATGTCCCAGAACCAGGGCTGGGAGTAGAACGGAATATCGGCAATCACTTCGCCGCGTTCAGCGGAGAACGGCATGTTGATCACGCTGACGCTGTCACCACGACTGGCGTCGAAACCGACGGCGTCCTGCACCAGGCGGGTGAAGCGCGCCAATTCGTCGGCGTTCCACGGCGAGCGGGTGGTTTCACCATTGGCCGGGTTGATCTTGACCTGGTCATCGACCACCACCGACACCGACAGACGGTTCAAACGCCCCTGCTGTTGCTTGGTGTGGCTGATGGAGCGGTCAAGCTCGAAGTTCTTGGTGGATTGTTGACGCTTGTCCGCCGGGTAAGGAGCAAGCATAGGCTGGCCGGTGGCCGGGTCCATGATTTGCTGACCATTGGCATCGAGCAAGGGCTGACCGGGCTGCACCATGCCGGCCGCCGCAGGCGCACCACCGGTTTTTTGTGGCGCAGAAGCCGGCGACGGTGGCTGGTTGCTCAGGGCCCCCGGCACGCCTTGCGGGCCATTGCTGGCGGTACGCTGTTCGTTGACCGATTGCTCGCTGCGCAACGCCGGTTGGTCCGGGTTGAACTGCTCGGAGGTCGATTCGACGGCGCTGAAATCCACATCAGCCGACACTTCGGCTTTATAGCGATCGTTGCCCAGCACCGGTTGCAGAATGTTGTGTACGCGCTGAGTCAGCATGCTTTCCATGCGGCGGCTGTAGTCGAACTGCTTGCCGGCCATGGTCAGTTCGGAGTTCTCTGCCTGATCGGACAGCAGGTTGCCCTTCTGGTCGACGACGGTAATCTGCGACTTGCTCAGCTCGGGAACGCTGGTGGCCACCAGATTGATGATCGCCAGTACCTGGCCCGGCTCCAGGGAGCGGCCGGAATACAGTTCAACCAGAATCGAAGCACTGGGTTTGCGCTCATCGCGCACAAATACCGAACTTTTCGGAATCGCCAGGTGCACGCGAGCGCCCTTGACGTTGTTCAGGCTGGAGATGGTCCGCGCCAGTTCACCTTCCAGGCCGCGACGATAACGGGTCGCTTCCATGAACTGGCTGGTGCCCAGCCCCTGTTCCTTGTCGAGGATCTCGAAACCGATGTTGCCGTCGCTGGGAGTGACACCAGCGGCTGCGAGCTTGAGCCGCGCGCGCGACACATCATCGGCCTTGACCAGCAAGGCACCGGAATTGGGTTCAACGGTATAAGGGATGTCGGCGGCGGCCAGGGTTTCCATGACCTGCTTGGCGTCCATACCGGCAAGACTGCCGTACAGAGGCCGATAGTCCGGCTGCTGCGACCACAACACCACGGCAAAGCCAATCGCCACGCTCGCAGCCAGGCCGACCAACAGGCCCACCTGACGCAGCATGGTCATCTCGGAGAGGTTTTCCAGGAAGGACAGGCCGAACAGCGGCGGTTTGCCGTCTATCGGGGTGCCCTTGGCCGGAACATTATCGGCGACTGCTTCTGCCATGACTCAATCTCGTCCTTAAACCGGCATCTGCATGATGTCTTGGTATGCCTGAACCAACTTGTTACGCACTTGCGTCAGCGCCTGAAACGACACGCTGGCTTTTTGCGAAGAAATCATTACGTCCGTCAGGTCGACGCCGCTCTTGCCAATCTCGAAGGCGCTGGCCAACTGATTGGAAGCCTGTTGGGTGTCGTTCACTTTATTGACGGCCTGACCGAGCATGTCGGCAAAGCTGCTGCCGCCCAACTCGGGGACTGCCGCAGTCGATTTCGGTGCCGACATGGCGTCCATTTGCATGGAACGCATATCCAGCATCAACCGATTGAATTCAATACCTTGGCTCATGGTTTCTCTCTTTGACGAGCTACGTCTTTGACGACCCGCAATTTTTTGACACTCACTCGGCGGGTAGTGAGGTGTTAGCAACAAGGGTGCCAGCTCCGTGGCCTTGTTTCACAAAAGCCTTCCCTGGGCTTTGTCTTCACCGTGAATCACCACAAACCACTGTGGGAGCGAGCCTGCTCGCGAAGAGGTCGGGTCAGTCAAATTTTATGTAACTGTCACACCGCTTTCGCGAGCAGGCTCGCGCCCACATTTGGATCGGGGTTGTTTCAGTCAGGCCTCAGGTGGCGAACAGATACGCTTCCACGTCCATGCCGGCGTCACGCATCTGCGCCAGTTTGTAGCGCAAGGTACGCGGGCTGATGCCCAGCCGCTCGGCCGCCTCTTTGCGACGACCGCGCTCGGAACGCAGGGTGTCGATGATCATCTGGAACTCCCGGCGGCGCAGGTCATCGCCCAAAGCCCCAGCGGATTCCGTCTCGACTTCCACCACGCGCGCCGATGCAGGCGCCAGGGTCGGCAATGGCGCACAAACCACCGTCCCCGACAGACAAAAATCCTGCGGCTGAATCAAGCCGCCCTGCTGCAGAATCAGCGCCCGCTGAATGGCGTTGTCCAGTTCGCGCACATTACCCGGCCATGGGTAGGCGATCAGGCACGCCTGAGCGTCGGCCGACAGCCTGGCGGCAGCATGCTTCATTTTATTGACGTGTTTGGCCAGCAGGCGCTCGGCCAGCGGCAGGATATCGGCGGTGCGCTCGCGCAACGGGCGCCAGGCCAGCGGAAAAACCGACAGCCGATAGTAAAGATCTTCACGAAAGCGCCCCGCCGCCACTTCACCGGCCAAATCACGGTTGGTGGTGGCGACCACGCGAATGTCCAGGGCGATGGGCTTGCGCGCACCGACACGCTCGACTTCGCGCTCCTGCAAAACGCGCAGGAGCTTGGCTTGCAGCCCCAAGGGCATTTCGGAAATTTCATCGAGCAGAATGGTGCCGCCATCGGCCTGCTCGAACTTGCCGGCCTGAGCCGCAATCGCTCCGGTGAACGATCCCTTTTCATGGCCGAACAAGGTGGCTTCGAGCATGTTGTCAGGGATCGCTGCGCAGTTGATCGCAATGAATGGCTGACTGGCGCGATGAGAATGCTGGTGGATGTAGCGCGCCAGCACTTCCTTGCCGGTGCCGGACTCGCCCGAGATCAACACCGTGGAATCGCTGCGCGCCACCCGAGCGGCCAGCTCCAGCAACTGAGCGCTGGCGGGCTCGAAGGCCACAGGCCCTTCACCTTCGGCGGCACCGAGACCGCCCAAGGCGTGACGCGCCACCAGATCCAGCAGCGCCTTGGGCTCAAACGGCTTGACCAGATAATCCGATGCGCCTTGACGCATGGCATCCACGGCGCGCTCGACCGCGCCGTGCGCGGTCATCAACAACACGGGCAATTGCGGCTGGCGACTGCGCAGCAAGCCGAGCAATTGATGGCCGTCCATGCCAGGCATGTTGACATCACTGACCACCAGGCTGAACGCCTCGGCAGACACCGCCATCAGCGCCTCTTCCGCCGAACAGACCGCCGTGTAGTCGTGTCCCGCAAGCAGTAGTGTATCGGCCAGCGCTTCGCGCAGCGCACGGTCATCCTCGACCAGTAGAACCTTGATGGGCATGTCCTTACTCCATTTCCTGAGCGCTGGAAAACAACGGCAGGGACATCAGCGCACAGGTGCCGCGACCGAGCCGCGAGCGCAACTGCAATTCTCCCTGATGAGCGCGGGCCACTGCCTTGACCACGGTCAGGCCCAGGCCGGTTCCGGTGGTCTTGGTGGTGAAAAACGGTTCGCCCAGGCGCGCCAGTACGGCCGCCTCGATACCGCTGCCGCTATCACTGACGCACAAGCGCAGGATGTTGCCACGGGTATAGAGGTGCACCTTGAGGCGTACATTGCCGCCGCTGGCCTGAATCGCGTTGTCGATCAAATTGAGAATGGCGCCGACCAGGGTGTCGCGATTGCACAGCAACTCACCGCAATGACTGTCGCACTGCCAGCGAACCGACAACTCCTGGACGTGGGTCAGCGCCGCTGCTTGCAGCGCCTGCATCAACGCCTTGGGCGTCACGCGATTGGTGAGCGGCAGTTCCCCACGCGCAAACACCAGCATGTCGCGAACCTGATGCTCAAGCTCGTGCAAACGCTCTTTGAGACGCCCGGCAAAACGCTGCTGGGTTTCGACCGGCAACGCCTGCTCAGTCAAATGACTGGCGTAGAGCAGTGCCGCCGACAGCGGTGTACGAATCTGGTGAGCCAGGGACGCAACCATGCGCCCCAGCGACGACAGTCGCTCGTGGCGAGCCAGCTGGCCTTGCAACTGACGAGTTTCGGTGAGGTCGTTGAGCAGCACCAACTGACCGGGCTCGGCATCCAGCGAGCGAGTGGCGATCGACAGGCGGCGACCGTCCTTGAGAGAAATTTCGTGGCCGTCGTCTTCACGGGGCGCAAAGCAGCGGGCAATAACGTGTCGCCACAACTCGCCTTCAAGCGGCAGACCGAGCAGTTCGCACGCCGCCGGATTGGCTTCGCGCACCATGCCCTGGGCATCGATGACGATAACGCCACCGGGTAACAGATCAAGGAGGTTTTGCAGACGGTTGGCCAGGCGCTCTTTTTCCGCCAGTTCCTGCATACGTTGAGCGCTGACGACTGCCAGCTCGCCCTTGAGCTCGGTGACCCGGGCTTCGAGCATGCTGTAGGAGTCAGTCAATTGGCTCGACATCTGATTGAACAGGGCAAAAGCCTGCTCGAGACCGAGACGGCTTGCCTGCTCTACGGACGACGGTTGCCCCGAAGTGTCAGGGACAGAAGACATCTGGGCGGCTTGGGGCATCGTGGTCTCTCGCTTGGCTGACCGTCAGTTAAACGGAACGTTGCGAGTGATGTAGCAATACCCGTGCCTAAAAAAAACCGCCTATAAATCAGCTAGTTGAAAAACAGGCGTCAATCATCTGCCTGTTCATCACCTTCACGACGACTCATGCCGTACTTGCGCATCTTCTCAACCAGCGTGGTGCGACGAATACGCAGGCGTTCGGCGGCGCGGGCCACGATACCGTTGGCGTCGTCCAGGGCCTGCTGAATCAGGCCTTGCTCCAGACCACCGAGGTAGTCCTTCAGGTCCAGACCTTCCGGCGGCAGCAGTGCGTTGGCCGTGAAGTCCGGGGTGTGGCCGTTGATGGCTACACGCTCTTCAAGATCGCTGCGCAGGCTGTCGACCATTTGCTCGTCTTCGTCATCGACGTAGCGGAATTTCTTCGGCAACTCGACCACACCGATCACCCCGTACGGATGCATGATCGCCATGCGCTCAACCAGGTTGGCCAGCTCGCGGACGTTGCCCGGCCAGCCGTGACGGCACAGGGACATGATTGCCGCCGAGTTGAACCGGATCGAACCGCGCTTTTCGTGCTCCATGCGCGAGATCAACTCGTTCATCAGCAACGGGATGTCTTCGACACGCTCGCGCAACGGCGCCATCTCGATCGGGAACACGTTCAGGCGATAGTAGAGATCTTCGCGGAACGTACCGATCTCGATCATGCTTTCGAGATTCTTGTGGGTGGCGGCAATGATGCGCACGTCGACGCTCTGGGTCTTGTTGCTGCCCACACGCTCGAAGGTGCGTTCTTGCAGGACGCGCAGCAGCTTGACCTGCATCGGCAGTGGCATGTCGCCGATTTCGTCGAGGAACAGGGTGCCGCCGTTGGCCAGTTCGAAACGCCCGGCACGGCTGGTGATCGCCCCGGTAAAGGCGCCCTTCTCGTGGCCGAACAGTTCGCTTTCCAGCAACTCGGCCGGGATCGCCCCGCAGTTGACCGGTACGAACGGCGCATCGCGGCGTTTGGAGTGATAGTGCAGATTGCGCGCAACCACTTCCTTGCCGGTGCCGGATTCGCCGAGGATCAGCACGCTGGCGTCGGTGTCGGCCACTTGCTGCATCATCTGGCGCACGTGCTGGATCGCGCGACTGGTGCCGACGAGGCTGCGGAACAGGTTGGGCTCACGGTGACGGCCGCGCTCGCGGGCCTGGTCGTACATCTCGCGATAGACCTGGGCACGGTGCAGGGAGTCAAGCAATTTGCTGTAGCTGGGCGGCATTTCCAGGGTCGAAAGCACCCGGCGACGCTGGTCCTCGGGCAAGTCAACGGAAGAATTATCGCCCATTAACAAAACCGGAAGGAACTCATCCCAGGTTGAGAGTGTCTTTAACAAGCCCGGAAGTGCCCCAGGGGCACTGACCGTACCGATCAGGACACAAATGACTTCACGACTGGATGACAAAGAGCCGACCGCCTGCTGCCAGTCATGGCTACCGCAGGGTAAATTTTCTTCGCCGAGAAAATTTAAAATCACCGCCAAATCGCGGCGGCGGACGCTATCGTCATCAATCAGCAGAATTTTGGTTTCACGCCACATGCAATAGCAACTTCCCTAGTCAACTCAATGCCCGAAATGAGGGGGCAAGCTAGACGCTTGCAGACACGTTATGCCTGTAGACGCCTGAAATCTGTAACCAGCCACTAGTTAAGTCAAAAAACCGTGCACAGTCAAATTTATGGCGCGCATGTCTGGTTTAACCGAGTGTCAATTAACCAAACAGATGGTAAACCTTTGCGGCGTTGCGCGCTTGCTGGATCTGAGACATCTCGTCGACTATCGCTTGCCTCTCGCCCATGGCCACCTCAAGCAGCTGCTTGTAGACATACAGCAGCTCCTCCAGATTCCCGCGTAACGCCTCCTCGTCCAGCGAAGCCTCACTCAAGACGTCTTCCATGCAGGAACGGCAATCCAGGTCCAATTGACCGATCGCCTCCCAGTTGCGCTCGGCCAGGGCACCGACCAGCGCTTCACGGGTTTGTTCGATTCGCTGCAATACAAGACTCATGGTGATCTCCTTAGAACTGCGGACCTGGCGCGGCGATGGCATCCCAGCCTTCTTTGACCGTGCGCAGCAAACCAGCGACTTCATCAAGAATTCGCGGATCGCTTTTGATGTTCGCCTCGGCGAGGCGCTTCATCATGTACGAATAAAGGCGATCCAGTTCGCCGACCGTTTCGGCCGCCTTTTCAAGATCCAGACCTTCACGCAGGCCACCGATAATGCCGATGGCCTTGCCGATCGACACGCCCTTGCCAGGAATGTCGTTGCGCTCCATGGCGCCTTTGGCCTGGGCGATGCGATCCAGGCCGCCTTCCATCAGCATCTGCACCAGACGGTGCGGGCTGGCTTCGGACGTCTGCGCCTGGGCGCCTACCTTCTGATATTGCCGAAGGGCTAACATCGGATTCATGCTCTACCTCATTGCCACAATGACTCGTATGACCAGTGTATCGCCTGCGAATCAAAAAACTTTAGATCAGAAGACAAAAACCCGGCGCACGCCGAAAAGCGTAGCCGGGTTTTTGTCGTCAGCTCATGACTAGCTGGACTTCTGAGCGTTCAACGACGCAAAGAAGCCGGTGATGTTGGCAGCCGTCGCCTTCATCTGGCCGACCAGCAGGTCCATCGCGTTGTACTTGGCCGTCAGGGAGGCGGTCAGGTTGGTGACACGCAGGTCCAGAGCCGCTTGCTGATTGGTCAGATCGCTCTGATTCATGTTCAGAGTGGTGGTCCGCTGATCCAGAATGCCGCCAGTCTGAGAGTAAGGGTTGACCGCATTGCTCATGCGCGCGAGCAAGCCATTGGTGCTTGTGGTGCCGCTGAACAGCGCCTGCACCTGACCACCCATCCCCTTGTTCGTCATTGCGTCGGCGAACTTGGTGGTGTCGAGACTCAAGGTCCCGGCTTTCTGATCCGTGGTGATACCCAACTGCGCCAGTACCGCCAATTGGCTGCCGCCCGCATCGGAGGGAACGGTGGTCAGCTGGTCGCGCATGGCCTGAATCAGGTTACGCGGCAACGAGTCACCGGTCATCGCGTTGGAAACAGTCGGATTGCCGTCACTGTCCAGGCTTGGCGTGGTATAGGCGGTCAGCGTGCTGATGACTTTGTTGTAGGCATCGATAAAGCTCTGAAGACTGGTTTTCAGGCCATCAGAGTTGGTGCCTACCGTGACGACAACCGGTACCGTCGGATTAGCCGCCAACAGGGTCATGCTGATACCGCCTACAGCCCCGCTGATGGTATTGCTTTTGCTGGTCATCGCCAGACCATCGACGCTATAGGAGGCGTCCTGGGCCAAGGCACCAATGTAGCCGGCACCAGTCGCGGTACCGTCCATCTTGGTAGCGCCGTTGACTTCAAGCCCGGCGATCCCGCTCATGGAAATGTCAGAGCCGGCACCGGTGGTGGTCGAACCCACGACCAGCCGTGAGCCGTTCGCGTCGGTCACAATGTTGGCGGTAATACCCTTGGTTTGCAGGGTGCTGTTGATCGCATCACGGGTCGACTGCAAGGTCGCGCCGGCTGCAACGGTGACAGGGTAGGCAATACCATTTTGACTGATGGTCAGGGTACCAGTCGGAATGGCACTGCTGGCGCCGCCGGAAAAGGCAGCAGTGGCCACTTTCGAGCCAGTGGCAAGCTGAGTCACCAGCACGTTGTAACTGCCGTTAACCGCAGTATTGTCCGAAGTCACCGACAGGGATGTGGGCGTACCCGACGTTGCCGAAAAACCGGCAAAGGCTGGCGTACTAGTACTGCCGAGGGTGGTCAGGGCCGTCTGGAAAGCCGTCAGGGCCGACTTCACTGCACCTGTCGCGGAAATCTTCGCGGTGGTGGTAGTCGTCTGATCGGTGATCTGAGTCTGCTTGGCTGACTTGTCAGCGTTGACGAGCGCCGTGACGATCGAACCGATATCGAGCCCGGAACCCAGACCCGTACCCGGTAAAATTGGACTTGCCATGTGCATCTCCCTCTCTGTATGTCGCCGGTCTTTTGACCACTGTCAGCGATCAATGATCGTACAAACACGTTTCATGCCAGTGTCAGGCTTTGGCATCAAACAAAACATTACTGGCGTTGTGCAGGCTTTCAGCCAATTTCAAGGCTTCTGCCGACGGAATCTGTCGTACCACTTCACCAGACTCGCTGGCGATGACTTTGACAACGACCTGACCGGACGTCTCGTCAATGGAAAACTCCAGATTGCGCTTGACCGACTGAACGAACTTTTCGATCTCCTGAACGGCCATTTTCAACTTGTCCGAACTATCCGAATCCGAGCCATTACTTGTCGCAGAGGCTGGCTTGGCATCGTCTACACGAGGCGCATCTGTCGGCGTATCGGTAGTATTGACCGCCGGTTTTGCGGCCGGGTAAGACAGATTCAGCTTAACGCTCATGTCCATGACCATCACCTCTTAGAAAGTAAAAAGCGAGAGAGCACGCAAGCGCACTCCCCCGCCAAAACCCGACCCGATATTACTGAAGCAGTTTCAGTACAGCGGATGGCAGCTGGTTAGCCTGGGCCAGAACAGCGGTGGAAGCTTGTTGCAGAGTTTGCTGTTTGGTCAGGTTAGCGGTTTCTGCGGCGAAGTCGGTATCTTGTACGCGACCTTGAGCAGCAGTAACGTTTTCAGTGATGTTTTGCAGGTTGGAGATGGTGCTGGTCAGACGGTTTTGCGAAGCACCCAGGTTTGCACGGGTTGCGCCGATCTGAGCGATTGCAGCGTCGATCGCGGTGATCGCGTTGTCGATGTTCAGGGAAGCGGAACCAGCACCAGTACCAGCAGCACCGGTCAGGGCCAGAGTAGCCTTGTCCACAGACATGCTGACGGCGTCGAACTTGGAGCTCAGTACCAGGTCGATGTGGTTGGCAGTACCAACGTTGGCGCCCACTTGCAGGGTCATGGTGCCAGCCGAACCGTCCAGCAGGTTTTTGCCGTTCAGGTTGGTCGAAGCCGCGATACGAGTCAGTTCGTCAGACATCTGAGCGAATTCAGCGTTGGTTGCGGTCTGGTCAGCAGTGCCGTTGGTGCCGTTACGTGCTTGTACAGCCAGTTCACGCATACGTTGCAGAATGTTGGTCGATTCTTGCAGAGCGCCTTCAGCGGTCTGAGCCATCGAGATACCGTCGTTGGCGTTTTTAACCGCAACGTTCTGACCACGGATCTGGCTGCTCATGCGAGTAGCGATCTGCAGGCCGGCAGCGTCGTCTTTAGCGCTGTTGATTTTCAGGCCGGAAGACAGACGGGTCATCGAGGTAGAGAGAGCATCAGCAGCAGTGTTCAGGTTTTTCTGAACTGCCAGAGACGTTACGTTGGTGTTTACTGTTAAAGCCATGACGAATTCCTCGTTGGTTGGGTACTGCGGCTTCCGGCCCTGGCAACCGCCGGGTATGGCCTAGAGAACCTTCGTAATAGTTATCGTCGGGTTGGCAGGTTGCTTGAGGGCTTTTTGAAAAAAATTTGCCATCACCCTGCCACCCCCTGAAAAACAAGGACTTGGCGCCCTCCCTCCAGCGAAAAAATGACGTCATAAAACTGTCCTCTTCGCCAACCTGCGCGCCAGGGCCGTCGGTCGCCTTCAGCCCTGAACGTTTTGCAGCAGTTCAACCAACTCGTACTCGATGAAATCGGCAAGCCCCAACCAGTCCTGGCGCTCCTGGCAGGCGAGCATTTGCGTCAGCACGGATGCCCAGGACTGTTGAATCTCTTTTGGCGCAGACACTAAAAGCTGTTGCGCCTCATCGAATACATCAACCATGGTCAGCGCAGCCTCGACATCGCGCCCCAGTCGAAACAACCCGGCGCACTGACGGCATTGGCTGACGCACGTCACCGGCGCATTCATTGCACAAACTCCTGGTTGAACTGCGTCCCGGCAATCATCGCCCCTGCCCGGCTGCTGTTGAAAAAGTGCACCTGCGGGTGCGCGGCGATGTAGCGTTCCAGCACACACAGATAGCCGCGAAAATTCAGCTGGGTCCTGACCCGCTCGCCATGTCCGTCCCGCACCCAGTGCCGGGCCTGATTCACGGCAGGCCCCAGGTCACCGTCATTCCAGCTGGCGTGGGTCTTGTTCATCGCAAAGGCGAAATCGGCGCCGAACAGAGTAATGCGCGCGGCACCCATCTTCACGGCCAGGTCCACCGCCGGGTGAATCACGCTGCCCCCCACATGCAGTTGCCCCCGTGGATATTGCTGACGCAGCGCGGCATAGACCGGGCTGGCGGAGTAACCGCCGTAGCGCTTGCCCTTCCAGGCCTTCAGCACCACCGGGTCGCTCATGGGCAGGTACACCAGCGGGATGCCATCCGACTCCTCGCAGGGCAGGTGCCGAAAGCTGATGCGCTGATCGATGCTCACCACCAGATCCGGGGCGATCCCGTGTTCACGCAGCGGGCGATAAGCCGTATCGACACAGATGAACAGTGGCCGCACGGCCTGCGCGCGAATCGCCGCCAACTGCTCGAAATGCCCTTCCAGCGTCGGCCCGGTGCCAATGACATAGATTTCACGGCCAGTACAGGTGCCGAACAATTGCGCCACATCGTCATCGGCGAGCAGCACATCGAGGCAGTCCTGCAGGCGCTGCTGAATGAATGGCGACTGTGGGTCGAACTCACGGTTGTTGAAGCTCATGTGCACTTCGCTGACCAGTCGATCGCGAATCTTGGCGTTGAAGTCATCCGCCAGCAGCATTTCGGCAGGCAAGGCAAAAAACGGCGTGCAGATATCCGGCAGATCCCCGGCGTACAGCAGCTCTACCCGCGGATCATCGAGCCATGGCCGCTGGTCGAGCAGTTGCAACACCAGCGCAAACAGCGCGCCGTTGAGGATGTGCACGTACAAACGCTCAAGCCCGGCACGCTCCAGCAGCACGGTTGGCAAGTCGCCGAGCCCTGTGCCGTAGACATGCAGTTGGGGCTTGTCGAGTGGCAGGCTCGCCGCCTGCACCCGGGCTTCGTGAACCCGATCATGGCGACTGGTCAATTGAATCCCGGCCACGCTCAGGGTCGAACCCAGGCCTTCAGTCAGTTCAGCCTGGATAGCCGCGCTGTCTTCGCTCAGCAATCGCGCAAACAGCGTCGGCCAGCGCCGCTGGATCACCTGGGCATTGTCGTCAAAGCATTCGCTCATGCCGCCTCGCATTTCATACAGGCAAAAAAATAGCGTTCAAGGTTAACCCTTGAACGCTATTTTTGTATCTCGGTCTTGGCTCAAGGACGATAGATAATCGCCGAGCCCCAGGACAGTCCCACGCCGAATCCGCTCAACGCCACGCGCTTCCAGCTGGAATCGAGCACATGTTTTTCCAGCAGCAATGGAATGCTCGACGACACGGTATTACCGGTTTCGACCATGTCCTTGATGAATTTCTCTGGCGCGCCTTCGAAGCGACGGGCCACAGCGTCGACAATCGCCGCACTGCCCTGATGGATGCAGAAGGCATCGATATCGTCGGCGGTCAGGCTCGACTCATCCAGCAGCTCGTGCAGATGCGCCGGGACTTTGAGCAACGCGAAGTTGAACACCTGACGCCCGTTCATGAAGAACACGCCATCAGTGACCTTCAGATGCGGCGCGCCGGAACCGTCGGTGCCGAACTTGGCCTTGCCCAGTTGCCAAGGCGCGTCTTCGCCCATCCAGGTGGCGGTGGCGGCATCGCCGAAGAGCATGGTGGTGTTGCGGTCTTCGGGGTCGACAATCTTCGAATACGGATCGGCGGTCACCAGCAGGCCGTTTTTCAGGCCGGCGGCTTCCATGAAGCCCTTGATCGCGTAGATGCCGTAGACGTAACCCGAGCAGCCCAGGGAAATGTCGAACGCTGCAACGGTCGTTGGCAGGCCAAGTTTGTCCTGAACGATGGCGGCAGTGTGCGGCAGGCCTTCTTCATCGCCGTTCTGGGTGACGACGATCAGCACGTCGATCGATTCACGCTTCAAATCAGGGTTGTTGGCGAACAGCGCATTGACTGCTTCGACACACAGGTCCGAAGTTTCCTGGCCGGCGTCTTTGCGCGGCAGGAAGGCCGAACCGATCTTGCCCAGGATGAATTCTTCATCCTTCTCGAATTTTGCACCTTGTGCGTAATTGTCCACGCCGGCTACAGGAACGTAGCTCGCAATGCTTTTTATGCCAATCATTACGGCTTCCCAATAATAAACAGCCCAATACCACCGCTCGCAAGGAATCGAGGGGCGCCGACATACAGAGATTTTCAGCCGCCCGTACGGGCGGCAGCGAGAAACGTAAAGGGCTAAAACCAGCCCGATAAAGGGCCAGGCGCCATCTTCCCGGTCAATACAATACAGTGAAGATGCGCGTTATGACTCGCAGGTCACGCTATTTTGCCGAATCTGCCCGACAAGGGTTATTCGACCAATGACCAGTCCAGCGCGGTTCCGCGCTTGATAGCCCTGCTGGCAACACGGCCGAGAACGCTTTCGGCATGCTTGGGGGCAAGCCCGAGGCCTGGGCGAATGGCCCGCAGGTTGGCGCTGCTGAAGGGCTCACCAGCGACCATGTCCTGGGTGACGTACAGCGAACGGCGGTACACCAGGGACTTGCGCTCGGCCTCGGTGACGCCGTAATGCACCTGCCCCATCGCCTGCCAGGCGCGCTCGGTTTCAATCACCAGGCTGGCCAGTTCTGCCGGCTCCAGCGAGAAACTGGCGTCCACGCCACCGGCAGCGCGATCAAGGGTAAAATGCTTTTCCACCACCGTCGCCCCCAGCGCCACGGCGGCCACGGACACACCAACGCCCATGGAGTGATCGGACAAACCGACTTCACAGCCAAACAGTTCGCGCAGATGGGGAATGGTGCGCACGTTGCTGTTGGCCGGTGTTGCCGGGTAGGTGCTGGTGCACTTGAGCAACACCAGATCCCTGCATCCGGCCTCGCGGGCAGCGCGCACGGTTTCGTCGAGTTCGGCGATGCTGGCCATGCCGGTGGAGATGATCAACGGCTTGCCGGTGGCGGCGACCCGACGGATCAACGGCAAATCGGTGTTCTCGAAGCTGGCGATCTTGTAAGCCGGTACATTGAGACTTTCGAGAAAATCCACGGCGCTGTCATCGAACGGCGTCGAAAAGGCGAGCATCCCCAGTTCTTTGGCTCGGGCAAAAATGGGCGCATGCCATGCCCAAGGCGTGTGGGCCTTTTCGTACAGCGCGTACAACGAGGTGCCGGTCCACAGGCTGCCAGGGTCCTTGATGAAGAACTCGCCTTCGTCGAGGTCCAGGGTCATGGTCTCGGCGGTATAGGTTTGCAGCTTCAAGGCATGCGCGCCCGCCTTGGCCGCCGCTTCAACGATCTGTAACGCCACTTCCAGCGACTGGTTATGGTTGCCGCTCATCTCGGCAATGATGAACGGCGGCGCGTCGGCACCGATCAGACGGTCACCAATCTTGAAACGGGTCATGGACTTAATCCTTCAATACGCGATTGAACGCGCAGGCATGCTGGGTAAAACCGGCTTCGCGAAACACCTTCAGCGACGGCTGGTTGTCGGGCAGAACCTGAGCGTTGAGAGTGTGCAGCTGTGGCCAATGGGCCAGGGCAAAGGCTTCGCCTCGCACCAACAGCGCCCTGCCCCAGCCCAGACCGAAACGGTCTTCGAACAGATAAATCGAAACCTCGGCGGCTTGACCTTCAAGGTCATAGCGCAACACGCCCACCGGACCATCATCGGCCTCGGCAATCAACAGCAATCGTTTCGGGTTGTCCAGACTGGCGGCCAGCCACGCTTGATGGGAAGCCCAGTCAATCACCCGCGAGTCCACGGAAACCCGTCGCACAGCCTCGGCATTACGCCCCTCAAACAACAGACGCGCATCCGCAGCCGTCGCCTTGCGCACCGCCAGCACCGCGCCGGCCAGCGCTGCAGCGACGCGCTGCGCACCACGGCCGTCGACCAGTTGCCGGGAACGCTCGGCCAGGCTCTGGCGCAACCCTTGATTACCCACGACAAAACCAATAGCCAGGCGCAGTTGCTCGACGCTGACCTGCTCTCGCGACCCGAGAAACACATGCGCCCCCGCCGCCGCCATCACCTCGCCGTTGGCCTGCTGATTATTCGACACCGCAATGCAGATCGTCGGCAGCCCCATGGCCGCCCGCTCCCAGCTGGTGCCGCCACCGGCACCGATGAACAGATCGGCCTCGGTCATCAACCGGTAAAAGTCACTGACGAAACACTGCAGACGCCAGTGTGGACGTGTGGCTGCCAACACCTGCATCTGCTCCCAGGCCGGGTTGTCGGCGCCCGCGACGAAATCCACTTCCAACGCGTCAAAGTCCGCCAGCGCCAACATCGCGTGGTGAGTCTGCATCGCGGCATCAAAACCACCGAAGTTCACCAGCACGCGTCGGGCTTGAGGCTTGATCGCAATTGCCGGGCAGCGGAACTCCTCACGCAGCATCGCAAAACGCGGCCCAAGCAGGGCCCGGCAGTCGGCACCCAGCAGCGAAGCATAGGCTTGTGCGGTGCCCGATAAATTCTGGTTGAGCAGCAGGTCCACCCGATACTGGCGGGTGGCGAGGTCATCCACGGCAGCGATCCGTGGCGCCCAGCGACGGGCGGCGGTCTGCCAGTGATGGTCGAGGCCATAGTGGTCGACAATGATCCAGTCGAAAGCAGGACGATCATCCAACGCCTGCCCCAGCGCGGCAATGTCCGCCTGCCAGGGCAACATCGACTCGATGGCCTGCTGCGGGTCTTCGTCGCGATAGCGGTCCGGCAGCGCAAACGTCTCGAAACCTTCAGCCGCCAGACTGTCGAGGCGATGCCCTGGCAATTGGCGACAGGCAAACGCCACATGGCTGCCCTGCTGACGCAAGACCCTGGCCAGGGTCAGGCAGCGAGCGATATGGCCGCTGCCAATGGTCGGCGAGGCGTCGGCGCGAATCAGCACTCTCATTGCAATTCACCGCCGGCGCGCAACGCGGCATACAGGTATTCGGCGCGCTTCCAGTCTTCAACCGTGTCGATGTCCTGCACCAGATAACGCGGCAGGATCACTGGCAGGCTCTGGTTTGAGTACAACACATCAGCGCGCAACCATGCCTCGCGGCGGCCCCAGTAGAATTGCCCGGCGTCCTGATAGGCCGGCGGCAGATCCTGGGAGCGGGTGTCGCGAAACTGCGGGTACAACGCCGTCAGTGCGCCCCGCTCGTCAACGGTCAGGGCGCGCTGCACGGGAAAGCCAAAGTCACATACCGAGAATGCAAAGGACTTGTCGGGGTGCTGCTCCAGCAGTTCCAGTCCCTGACGCAAAAACCGGGTCTGCAACAGCGGCGCCGTGGCGTAGATGCAGCAGGCCAGATCAAAATCCTGACGCGGCATTGTTTGCAGGGCATGAACGATCACCGCTGCCGTGCCGGTGAAATCATCGGCCAATGCTGACGGGCGCATGAACGGTACTTGAGCACCATACGCCCGTGCCACCTCGGCGATTTCTTCATCATCGGTGCTGACCACCACCTGGGCGAACAGCCCCGAACCGAGCGCGGCCTGAATCGAACGGGCAATCATCGGCACGCCGTCGAACGGCTTGAGGTTCTTGCGCGGGATGCGTTTGCTGCCCCCACGGGCCGGGATGATTGCGACGTTGTTCAAGGGCGTTTTTCCAGAAGAAACCAGGTGATGTCGTCCACCGGGAATTGCGGGTCGCGGTGATAACCAAAACCATAATCGAGCAGTTGCAGATCTTGATAGCGATCCAGCATTTCGCCAGCAAAGTCGCGTTTGAACAGCTTGCCGCTGTTACCGCGATAAGACACTTCCACCGGTGCCGGATTGTAGTACTCGGCGATCAGGATGTAGCGCTGGCTCAACTCATACAACTGCGCATAGGCGGCCGCCAGCAGCTCGGGTGCCAGGTGAATCAGCACGCCTTTGCTCAGGGTCAGGTCGTAGGTGCGCTCGCGGGGGAAATCGAACAGCGAGCCGTGCCAGACCTGTGCAATCCCCAACGCCTGCGCCTGATCAAAAGCGCTGGCATTGATCTCCACACCAAACAGCTCGCACTGCGGCAGCAACTGACGCAACGCTTGCAGGTTATTGCCGGCATTGGTGCCCAGCTCCACCAGGCTCTCGATACGCCCGGCCCGGGTCAGCGCCTTGGCGAACATCGCCAGGTTAGCCGCCACCAGCGGTTGCCCGACATTGCGCTCGACGTATTGATTGCCGAAGTCGCCCTGCCAGAATGTTTCCTGCTCGCTTAGTTCACGCATTACTCAACTCTCATCAACGGTCAGGGCACATGCCTTGAGTCAGGCCCATCCCCTGTGGGAGCGAGCCTGCTCGCGAAGAGGCATGACATTCAACGTCATTGGTGACTGTTACACCGCCTTCGCGAGCAGGCTCGCTCCCACAGGGATTGCAGCCTGACTTAAAGCAGTAGCCACATGGACCTATATCTACTCAGTCAGCCGCCGCAATTGCTCGACCACATAATCCTGCTGCTCATCGCTGAGGAACGGAAACAGCGGCAGGCTAATGGCCTCGGCGTAATATCGTTCGGCCTCGGGAAAATCACCGTCGGCAAAACCCAGGTCACGGTAATACGGCTGCATATGCACCGGAATGTAGTGCAGATTCACACCGACCCCGGCGGCCCGCAAGCCTTCAAATACCTGACGATGGCTGAGGCTCATGCGATCCAGCTGCAAGCGCACCACGTACAGATGCCAGGCTGATCCGGCTTCCGGCTGGGCACTGGGCAAGGTCAGCGGCAAGTACGCCAGCAAGCGATCGTAACGCGCCACCAGCTCCTGACGCCGAGCGATGAAATCATCGAGCTTGCCCAACTGCGACAGCCCAAGCGCCGCTTGCAGATCGGTGATGCGGTAATTGAAGCCCAGTTCCACTTGCTGGTAATACCAGGGGCCGTGGCTGGGTTCGGTCATCTGCTGCGGGTCGCGGGTCATGCCGTGGCTGCGCAGGCGCTGCAAGCGCTCCGCCAGCTCGGGGCGATTGGTCAGCACCATGCCGCCCTCGGCGCTGGTGATGATCTTCACCGGGTGAAAGCTGAACACCGTCATCACCGCGAACTCACCACAGCCTACCGGCCGCCCGGCGTAAGACGCACCGACCGCGTGGGACGCGTCCTCAATCACGGTAAAACCATAACGCTCGGCCAGTTCGCCGATCATGCGCATGTCGCAGCTCTGCCCGGCAAACGCCACCGCCACCAGCACTTTGGGCAGCGTGCCGTTATCTTCGGCCGCTTCCAGCTTGGCTTTCAGCGCATAAGCGTCGAGGTTCCAGGTCAGGGGGTCGATGTCGACGAAATCCACGTCGGCGCCGCAATAACGCCCGCAGTTGGCCGAAGCGAGAAAGGTATTGGGCGTGGTCCACAACCGATCACCTGGACCAAGTCCCGCCGCCAGGCAAGCGATGTGCAACGCCGCGGTGGCATTGCACACCGCCACCGCGAAGTCTGCCTGGCAGCGTTCGGCCATGGCCTGCTCGAAACGCTCGATGGTCGGCCCCTGGGTCAGCCAGTCGGACTGCAACACCGCGACCACTGCGTCTATGTCCGCTTGATCAACGCTTTGCCGGCCATAGGGAATCATGCCGGCAGGCTCGCATGCAGGTCCGCAATCTGCCCTACCGAGAGGAACTGCGGGTTGGTGTCGGAGCGGTATTCAAAATCTTCGCTCACCGGTCGGCCCTGCTCGCCCAACTTGTCCACGGCAAAATCCACGTCGACGCTGGTGAAGCGAATCGACGGTTGAATGGTGTAGTGATCGGCGAATTCCAGAGTCATGCGCGCATCGTCCAGCGGCACCATCAGCTCGTGGAGTTTTTCCCCCGGACGAATGCCGACGTGCTTGTGCGGCAGATGCCCGGCCATGCCCAGCGCCAGATCGACGATGCGGATCGACGGGATTTTCGGCACGAACACTTCACCACCGTGCATCCGCGCAAAGCTGTCGAGGACAAATTGCACACCGTGATCGAGGGTGATCCAGAAGCGCGTCATGCGCTCGTCGGTGATGGGCAGTTCGGTTGCGCCTTCGTTGATCAGCTTGCTGAAAAACGGCACGACAGAGCCCCGCGAACCCGCCACGTTGCCGTAGCGCACCACGGCAAAACGGGTCTGCTGTTCGCCGGCAATGTTATTGGCGGCGACGAACAGTTTGTCCGACAGCAACTTGGTGGCGCCGTACAGATTGATCGGGCTGGCCGCCTTGTCGGTGGACAGCGCCACCACTTGCTTCACGCCGTTATCGATGGCGGCGGCGATGATGTTTTCCGCGCCATTGACGTTGGTGCGAATGCATTCGGTGGGGTTGTACTCCGCTGCCGGCACCTGCTTGAGGGCCGCGGCATGCACCACGTAATCGATACCGCGCATGGCCTGGCGCAAACGCTCGGCGTCGCGCACGTCGCCAAGAAAATAGCGCATGCACGGTGCGTTGAACGTCTGCTGCATCTCGTACTGCTTGAGCTCGTCGCGGGAGAACACCACCACCCGCTTGGGCTGGTATTGCTCCAGCAAGCGGCGGATGAAATTGCGCCCGAACGAACCGGTGCCACCGGAGATGAAAATCGATTTGCCGTTGAACATGCCGGGAATCCTTCTATGCGAGCAACTGCGCCCAGTTGATCGGGGTGCTTTCGCCCAGCGTGAAACCTTTGCCGGTCAGGGCCAGGTTGGCGTTATAGGCAGAGTCCTGAGCGAAGGCAGTGGACCATTTTTCACGCAGTGCAGCGAGCGACTCTGGCGCTTGCGGCAGGTTGCCGTTGTGAAGGACCTGAACCAGCGGCGTCCACACCGTGAGATAACCGGCCTGACCGGCCTTGAGGCACAGATCAACGTCGCTGAAACCGTCGGCGAAAGTCACCTCATCAAGGCCACCCAAAGCGTCAAACAGCTCTTTGCGCACCATCAGGCATACCTTCGATACGGCGCTGTAGTTCTGCTCCACGGCCAATCGTTGCATGTACACGCTGGCGTCGTGCTTTTCCCCGACAAAGGCCGAACCGACACCACCGTTCATGCCCAGAATGAGGCCGGCCTGAGCGATCTTGCCGTCGCGGTTGACCAGCTTGGCGCCAACGATGCCCACTTCCGGACGCTGGGCGTGGTTGAGCAACGACTCGATCCAGTTCGGGTTGACCACTTCAGCATCAGCGGCCATCAGCACCAGGTATTCGCCCTGCGCCTCCTGGCTCACAGCGTTGCACAAAGCCACTTCACTCAACGGTTGATCGGCATACAGCACCCGCACCCTGGCATTGTGCAGGGTGCCCAACCAGTCGTTGATGGCAGCCGACTGATTCGGATTAGCCGCAATCAGCACTTCATAGCGGGTGTAACGCGTTCTGAGCAGCACGCCGTCCAGGCAGCGTTGCAGCGCAGGCTGGTCATCCCCGGCGGGCACGATGATCGACACCATCGGGCGCTCGGCGTGACGGTAATCGACCTGATAGGTGCCTGGCTCCTGCGAGGTGATCTTCGCCTTGTAGCCGCGATTGCCCAGGTGACGCAGCAATGCCTGACGTTCGTCGGCATTTTCTTCCAGCACCGGTGCCTGAGTGATCAGCAGCGGTTCGTCGAGGTGCGCCAGGCCGGCAAGGCCGCCCTGCTCGATGATGCGCAGCAGCAAGTCCAGTTCCAGCGCCTTGCTGAAGTCGGCCTGATAACCACCGACCTCGATCAACACGTCCCGACGAATCAGCCAGTGGCGCGCCATCAGCGCCGGTATGCTTTGCAGCAGGTCGAGGTTGAAGCCCGGACGGAACACGTCTACCAGCGCGCCTTCGGCGGTGCGCTGGATTTCGTCGGTGGCCACGGCGCGAATGTCAGCAGCAGACATCAGCTCCAGGCTGGCGCGCAACAGGCCGCCGGCGGTGAACTCGTCACCCGCTTGCGCCAGCAGCAGCCAGTCGCACGGCGACTGACGGGCGCTCTGATTCAGCTTGTCGACGAAATTGTTTGGCGTGACCCGGACAAAGTGCAGGGTGTTTTGCGCGGTGGTCGCCGCCGGTGGTTCGCCGGTGGTGAACACGACGATCTTGAAGGCCTTGCTGCAACCTTCGACCAGGCTGTCGAGGGTGGCCTGCAACTTGTCGATGTCGTTGTCCAGGTCCAGCAGGAAAATACCGAACTGCGGACCGCCATTGTTGGCTGCCAGGTGCCCGGCAATCGACTCGGCCTGCTGTGCATCGGGCTCGCGCGTCTCCAGCCATTTCAGCAGACGACCCGACTGCATGTTGTCGAACGCCGGGGGATGATCCTCGACCGACAGCGCCTCAAGGCGTGCGATCCATTCGCCCATGGTCTGCGCCTCGTCGTCCTCGCCCAGCAGTTGCAGTTGTGCCGCCAGACGCTTGACCACCGTCAGGTTGAAGGCGTTGCGGTCATGGGCTTGCCACAAACGGTCGACCACACTTTCCGGCGTATCGTTGTTACGCGCACGCAGCAAGTGGGCCTGCTGCGTCCATACGCCTTCGAGGCGTTGCAACTGGACGCGCCCAGCCGGCATGGCGTGCAGCATGAATTCCAGCCGGGTCAGGAAATCGAAAAACGTCTGATTGTAAAACGGCATTTCGACGTACTGCTTGGGGCCGAAACGACGCTCCGGGACTTTGAGGGACTGATTCCAGTTGGACTCGAAGATCAGCTCTGCGGTCAGCGCCCGCCCGGTTTGCAGACTGTCGACCATGGCCTCGAAGCTTTCCAGGGCAAACGCCTTGCCTTGCTCGGCGTCAAGGTCCTTGATGGCGGTCGGCAACGCCCCCAGGAATTGGGCAAAGGCTTCACGTTCGGCCACCGATTTGGCATCGGTGTAGGTCAGCGTGTGATAGACCTCGGTGTTGTGCTCGGAGTTACCGTAGTTGATCTCACGCACCACGTAGGCCATCGGCAGGATCCGCGCCTTGGCGCACGCCAGCATGTAATACACGTGACCGATTTCCTGCCATTGGAAACTGGTACCCGGCGGCAACAGCGAATACCAGGACTTCATCAGCGAAGTGCGAGTCACCGCATAGAACGGTGGCAGGTACTGGCGCATGTAGTCGACCACGCGATCCTGAGGCCGCTCGGACGCATAGTCCTCGCAGACCTTCTTGTCGCGGCGGTAGTAGTTCACGCTGCCGCCGAGCGCCAGGTACATCAGGCAGTAGCCGTGGCACATCCCGTAGTCCTGGTTGGCTTCCAGGAAGCCCAGCGACTCGAACAATGCGTCCAGCAGGATAAAGTCATCATCGGCCGCCAGCACCATGTACGGGGTGGTCACCTGATCCACGCCATAGGCCAGTTTGGCCTGGAAGCCGCTGTAGGCAAATTGCGGTACGTGCCGGTATTCAACCTCCGGGAGTTCGCCCTGGAAATGCTCGGTAGCAGAGTCCAGTACCAGCACTTTGCAAGGAAAGGCACCGTAATACTTCATCGCCCTGCGCAAGAAAGCCGGACGGTTGTGGGAAATCAACACCACCGTCAGCAACTCATTGAGTGGCAACGTGTGCTCAGAAACGGACTTGCCTTGCATAACCTCTCCCCACAACCGGCGAAACGCCTGATTAACGCTTGAATAATGGTGCTGAATCAACGAACGCGACGCAGGTAGCCGTCCGGTGCCACGGTGAGCAGCAGCTTGTTTTGCATCTGCTGGTCGATTTCAAAATGCTTGTTCTCTTCCAGGTACTTCCACACGGCGGTTTTCGGGTTGTCGCCCGGGCCCCATGGACGGTCCGGAAAGAAGTCGGCCGGCATGTCTTCAACGACGGTGTCCATCACCACGCAATAGCTGCCCACCGACACCAGGGGTGCGTAGAGGCGCAGCTCTTCCAGCACGTGGTCGTGGGTGTGGTTGGAATCGAGCACCAGAATGACTTTCTTGCCTTCGGCGGCGGCACGCACTTGAGCGGCGATGGCCGGGTCGATGCTCGAACCTTCGATCATCTTGATGCGCTTGCTCATCGGGTGGCTTTCGATGGCTTCGCGGTTGTGCGGGCGGATGTCCAGGTCGATGCCAAGCACTTCGCCATGGCCTTGCAGCTCCAGCAGCGAGGCGTAGTAGATGATCGAGCCGCCGTGGGCGATGCCGCATTCGATCACCAGGTCCGGCTTGACCTGCCAGATGATCTCTTGCATCGCCATCATGTCTTGCGGCAGCTGGATGATCGGACGCCCCATCCACGAGAAGTGATAGCTGTACTTGTGTCTGGCCGACTCGTTGAAGAAATCCCGGGCCAGACCGGTCAGTTTCTGGTCGTCGCCCTGACGGGCGATTTCTGCCTGGCACTCGGCTTCGAAGGCTTTATTGATGGTGTTGTCAGTCATTTTGAAAGTCTCAATAGTCACTGGAACGAAGCGCTGTCGACGGCGTGATAGACGTAGCGTCCACCGGTCATCCGCTTGATTTCTTCGAGATAGTTGGAGTTCATCACAAACAGGTTGGCGCCTTCGGGCAACGCATCCATGGCCTCTTGCGGCGACGACACCCGCACGCCGCTCAGTGGCAGGTAACGCCCCTGCTTGGCCGGGTTGATGTCCACCACGCGATCCACCGCCACCCCGGCCCGTTGCAGGAACAGCGAATAAATCACGCCTTTGGACGATGCGCCCCAGATCGCCGAACCCTGCTCGGGAGCGGCCTGAATGATCTGCACCGCACGCTCGAGGCTGGCGGTGAAATCATCCGGCAATTGCAGGCGCGGCACCGGCTGTTCCGGGGTCAGGCACAAGGTCGAAAGATCGGCGACGATGTACAGGTATTGGCCACCGAACAGGTGGCCGGCCTCGTGCACGGTGCCGAACATCCGGCGCAGGTCATCGAGGCGGAAATAATTGACGTGTTCGTAGAACAGGTCGAACCAGGCGCGATGGTCGAGGATCCAGTCCAAACACGGTACTTCGATGTAGATCTGCCCGCCCTGATTGGCTTCGGCCATCGACACCAGAAAACTCACCGGGTCCTGAATATGTTCCAGCACATGGCGCAGGACGATGGCGTCCGCCGCCAGGCCCAGGCCACGGGTGAACGGCGCCTTGATCACGTCGGCGTTGTCGCCTTCGTAAGCGGGGTCGATGCCGGTGATGGCGTAGCCACGGTCCTTCAACAACTCCAGGAAATAGCCTTTGCCGCAGCCGACTTCAATCAGTTCCCGGCCCTTGAAGTGGCGGGCGATAATCCCTTCCACATCGTTCAGGTGCTGCTGGAACTGGCCGGAATGCGCCTGCTCGTTCTGGTAGTCGGCGTCGTAGCTGAGCTTGTCGGCATCGAATGCCTGATTGAAGATCAGCCCGCTGGTTTCATCCTGCACCAGCACCATGTCGGCGCTGGCCGACGCCCTGGCCGACTGCGGGTCGGC
Organism: Pseudomonas fungipugnans; assembly: GCF_029955235.1. NCBI lineage: Bacteria > Pseudomonadati > Pseudomonadota > Gammaproteobacteria > Pseudomonadales > Pseudomonadaceae > Pseudomonas > Pseudomonas fungipugnans. The sequence goes on along the minus strand of NZ_JARBWL010000002.1, from coordinate 2,012,655 downwards.
GAAGGTGCGATTCTGCAACACCGGCAGGTCGGCGACCCGATACAGTTCATGCCTCATGCTCTGCTCCCAGTAGCTGTTGCAAACGGTCCGCCACGCCCCAGAACGCCATCGGTTCGTGGGTCGGGTATGGGTAGTGGCCCAGGTTCAGACTGATCGAAGCGCCGCGCTCACGCAGGCGTTGTTCCACCAGTGCCCTGACCGATATCGGCTGACCGCTGGAACAATTGACCAGCCCGTTGAAATCCCGTTGTTGCACGATGGCGCCGAGGTGAGCGGCAGCGGTGCCGATCGCCAGATAATCACGCAGTTGTTCACCCGCCGACATGTTGAAGGTGGCGTCACCGGCATCAATCGCCCGATCCAGCGCGGCCAGCAAACTGTTGGGGTTCTGGCCCTCGCCATGCAGGTAAAACAGCCGCGCCCATTGCAAGGTGAACGGTTGCACACGCTGCAAATTTTCCAGGAACAGACGTAGCGTATTTTTAGCCAAGCCATAGGGATTGGCCGGCTGCGCCGAGGTCTGCTCGGTGAGCGGTCCACTCTGCATGCCGTATTCGAAACAGGTGCCGGTGACCAGTACCTGCGACACGCCCGCCTCGACCGCCCCTTTGATGAACCGGTAGTCGGCCATCAGGTTGTGTTCGAAATGAAACAGCGCCTGATAATTCGGCAAACCGGGCCACGCCAGGTGCGCGAGCACATCAATGCCATCAGCGAGCGCGGTGATGTCCAGGTCGGCGGCGTGAATATCCGCCGCCATGAATTCCACGGCATTGATCCACGGCAGGCTCGCCGCCGTTTCGGCATTCCGTGCCACAGCACGCACTTCGCAGCCACGGGCGAGCAGCGCCGCGACCAGATGCCGCCCGACAAACCCGGTAGCACCGGTGACCAGCACCTTCACAGGACGGTCAACTCGGGCACGGCGATCACGAAGCGAGCGCCCCATTCGCGCACCTGGGCCAATTGCTGACTGACTTCGTGCAACAGGTTCCACGGCAGCACCAGCACGTAATCGGGCTTTTCCAGATTGATCAGCGCGGGCGACACAATCGGAATACGACTGCCCGGCAAGTACTTGCCCTGCTTGTGCGGGTTGGCATCGGCGACCCAGGCCAGCAGGTCCGGCTTGACCCCGGCATAGTTGAGCAAGGTGTTGCCCTTGGCCGCAGCGCCATAGCCGACCACGCGCTTGCCATCAGCCTTGGCCTGCAACAGGAAACGCAGCAGATCGTGCTTGATGCGTTCGGCGGCAGGCGCGAGGGTCGCGTAGTACTCGGGGGTTTTCACACCTGCCGCCAATTCGGCGTGCAACTGTTGCTGCACCGCTGGCTGTACGTCACGGCGTTCGCCGTCCATGCGCTGCACAAACACCCGCAACGAACCGCCATGGGTCGAGAGCGGGCTGACGTCGAACACGTGCAGGCCATTGCGCTCGCACAAGGTCTGCACGGCAGTCAGGGACAGATAGGAATAGTGCTCGTGATACAGGGTGTCGAATTGCTGGCCGGCCATCAGCGTCAGCAATTGCGGAAACTCGAAAGTCACCACGCCGGTGGGTTTGAGCAGAGTGGCAAAACCGGCAAGGAAATCATTGATGTCCGGCACATGGGCCAGCACGTTGTTGGCGGCCATCAGGTCGGCGGACCAGCCTTCGCTGACCAGTTGCGAGGCGGTTTCGCGACCGAAGAACAGCTCGCGAATTTCCAGGCCTTTTTCCCGGGCCGCTTGCGCGGTGCTGCGGGTCGGCTCGACGCCCAGGCACGCAATGCCGCGCCCGGCCACGTACTGCAACAGGTAGCCATCGTTGGCGGCGATTTCCACCACGCGGCTGTCGGCGGTCAGGCCGAAGCGCTCGACCATCTCGGCCACATAACGCTCGGCGTGGGCCAGCCAGGTGCTGGAGAACGAACTGAAATAGGCGTACTCGGCGTCGAACAGGCTGTCGGCGCGGGTGTAGTCCTCGGTCTGCACCAGCCAGCATTGCTGGCACACGGCAACCTTGAGCGGCACCCATTGCTCGGCTTGCTCCAGCTGATCGGCGCGTACGTAAGCATTGGACGGCGGCGAGGTGCCCAGATCGATCAGCGGCAACGCCAGCGAAGTCCCGCAACCACGGCAGTTCATACACGCACTCCAGCAAAGTGTTGATCGAGCAAGGGATGGCTGGCGTCCCTGGCTGACAGATTTTTGACAGACAACGGCCAGGCAATCGCCAGCCGTGGATCGTTCACCGACAAACCGCCCTCGTGGGCAGGCGTGTAGTCGGCGCTGTGCAAGTAAAGCAGCTCGGCATCGTCGGTCAGCGTCTGGAAGCCGTGGGCGAACCCGGCCGGGATCAACAGGCTGCGACCGTCGCCGGCCCGCAGGTGCTCGGCGTGCCAGTGCAGGAACGTCTCGGAGCCGGGGCGCAAATCCACCGCCACGTCCCAGACTTCGCCGCGCAGGCAGGTAATCAGCTTGGCTTCCGGCGCATCGGCGTCCTGGTAATGCAGACCGCGCACACTGCCGCGCTCGCGAGTGCACGAATGGTTGATCTGACGAATATGAAACGCCTGGCCGAAGGCGCTCAGGCTGCCCTCGCAAAACAGCCGGGCGAAATGCCCGCGCTCGTCTTCGAAACGCTTGTGCTGCACGCTGAACAAGCCGTTCAGCGGCAATGCCTGTAACAGGAATTCGCTCACAGCGCGCCTCGGTACAGGTTCAACTGGTTCAGGGTGACGGCGCGCATGTCGTCACCGTTTTGCCACGCCAGGTGCCAGTCAAGGGTCTGGGTCAGGCATTGCTGCAACGACCAGCGCGGCTGCCAGGCCAGCAGCTGGCGGGCACGGCTGCTGTCCAGACGCAACAAACCCGCCTCATGCAGGTCGCTCGGTTCGATGCGCAAACCACGGGCTTGCGGCCAGCGGCTGGCGAGCAGTTCGACCACTTCGCCGACGCTGCACATGTCCGCTTCGCTGGGGCCGAAGTTCCACGCACCGGCAAAATCCGGACCCTGCTCGTAGAGGCCGGCAGCCAGTTGCAGGTAACCGGCCAGCGGCTCCAGCGCGTGCTGCCATGGGCGCACGGCTTGCGGGTAGCGCAACGTCACGGGTTCGTCGGCAGACCAGGCCTTGAGCACATCCGGGATCAGCCGTTCCGGGGCGAAGTCGCCGCCACCCAGCACGTTGCCGGCGCGAGCCGTTGCCAGCGCCAAGCCGTGCTCGTCATAACGATCGGCGGCAAAGAATGACGCGGCATAGGACTGCGCCAGCAATTCACAGCAGGCCTTGCTGCTGCTGTAGGGATCGTGACCGCCCAGAGCTTCGTCTTCGCGGTACGGCCACAGCCATTCCTTGTTGGCGTAGACCTTGTCGGTGGTCACCAGCACACAGGCGCGGACGCAGCCGACCTGGCGAATCGCTTCGAGCAGGTTCAGGGTGCCCATGACGTTGCTGGAATAGGTGCCCAACGGATCGCGATAACCTTCGCGCACCAGCGGTTGCGCCGCCAGGTGCAGGACGATCTCGGGCTCAGTGTCGGCGATGACCTCAAGCAAGGCACCAAGGTCACGCAAATCGCCGCGCTGATCGTTGATGCCTTCGTGCACCCGGGCCAGTTCGAACAGGCTCGGCTCGGTCGACGGGTCGAGGGCAAAGCCGCTGACCTCGGCACCCAGGCTTTGCAGCCACAACGTCAGCCAACTGCCCTTGAAACCGGTGTGGCCGGTGACCAGCACCCGCTTGCCGCGCCAGAATTGCGGGCTCAGTCCCATTGCTTCCATGGGGCCTCCCCGCTCAGCCACAGCGCTTCGAGGTGGTTCTTGTCACGCAGGGTGTCCATCGGATGCCAGAAGCCGTCGTGCTGGAAGGCCTGCAATTGTTCTTCGCTGGCCAAAGCGGCCAGCGGCTCGGACTCCCAGGAGGTCTGATCGTCAGCGATGTACGGCAGCACCTTGGGCGACAGCACGAAGAACCCGCCATTGATCCAGCCGCCGTCACCGCGTGGCTTCTCGACGAAGCCCTTGACGCTGTCACCGTCGCGTTCCAGCGCGCCGTAACGTCCTGGCGGTTGTACGGCCGTTACGGTGGCGAGCTTGCCGTGGGCCAGGTGGAAATCCACCAGGGCGCCGATATTCAGGTCCGAGACACCATCGCCGTAGGTAAAGCAGAAGGCCTGCTCGCCCTCCAGATAACGCGCGGCGCGGCGCAGACGGCCGCCAGTCATGGTGTCTTCGCCAGTATCGATCAGCGTGACACGCCATGGTTCGCTGTAATTCTGGTGAACGTCCATGCGGTTGTTGCACATGTCGAAGGTGACGTCAGAGGTATGCAGGAAGTAGTTGGCGAAGAAGTCCTTGATCGCGTAGCCCTTGTAGCCAAGGCAGATCACGAAATCGTGAATTCCGTGCGCGGAGTACTGCTTCATGATGTGCCAGAGAATTGGCTTGCCGCCGATCTCGATCATCGGCTTGGGCTTGAGGTGCGATTCCTCACTGATGCGCGTGCCCAGGCCACCCGCCAAAATAACTGCCTTCATCCTCTTCCCCTCTTGTTCGTCACAGGGCCCGGCCAAGCTTTATCAAGCTTTTGCGGGCCATCTGGATAAAACGCTCAACGCCGTCGCGGGCACTGTCGGCTATGCCGCCGATGCTCGTTTTATGGCGATATGGAGGGGGTCTTGCAGGAAACGCGCCAGCTCTTTCAAGCCAGTGGCAGACCGGAAGTTGGCTGGCTAGTGGAGTAAAAAAGGGACCCTGGTCAGGTAATGCCGGTCAGTCAGGGATTTGAACACCGTCAACCCTGCGGTGTTCAAATCCTTGACTGACCGGCACTACCCAAGGTCGCCCGTTTTTCCCCTGGGACGCCGGGAGCAATCAGTCCGCCAACCAGCCGTTTTCCCAGTACCGCAAGTTATCGCCGCGCAATACGTAATCACGCATCACGACTTCACGTAATTCATCGCCCATGCGGTAGCTGGCATCGGGGTCGGCCAGGTGCATGCGGATGGCTTGCAGCCATTCATCGGTGGTGTTGGTCTTGATCCGGGTGGCGGGCAAATAGCCCTGATACGCCTTGGTGTCGGTGCAGATCACCGGGTAGCCACACGCCCCATACTCCAGCAGCCGCAGGTTGCTCTTGCAGTCGTTGAAAATGTGGAATTCCAGCGGCGCCAGCGCCAGGTCCAGATTCAGGCTGGCCAATTTTGCCGGATAAATATCCAACGCGATCACGCCGTGGAACTCATGCATGTAGGGCAGCAAATCATCCGGGCACATGCCGAAGAATACCCAGTCGACTTCGTTGGCCAGTTCGCGGACCACGTCGGCAATCACCGCCAGGTCGCCGTGGTGACTGGTGCCACCGCCCCAGCCGATCCGAGGTTTTTTCGAGGTGCGGCGCCGGCTGCCCATGTCGTTCCAAAGGTGTTTGGACAGCATGTTCGGTACGACACGAATGTCGTGGTGCATGTCCGACAACACATCGGCCAGCGGCTGGGTAGAGACCACCACACGGTCGCACATGCCGATGGCATGGCGTACCAGACGCTCCATCTCGTCCCCGTTCGGCATGTTGCGAATATGCGCATTGCTATGGGGAACGTTGATGACGTAGTCATCCAGCTCGTAGATCCGCCGGGCATTGGAGTAGGTTTTAATCGGCGGAATGTCTTTGATGGAGCTTTCGGAATAACGCCCCTGCAGAACAATCACGTCGGGGGACTGCCGCTCGACCTCAATGATCGTCGGCATGTTGTAGCGAATAATGCCCTGCGCCCTTCCCGCGGCCTCCAACTCGATCATGGGCTGCGTCATGCGGTAGTGCGCGACAGCAGAGGTATTGATCGGCAGGACCAGGACCTCAGGCATTTGCGCGGTGGCAAATGGACGCCAACCGGTACGCAGGCCCGGTTCAAGCCCGAAGCTCGACCCACTCGGCCCCTGCAATGACAAGTTGATATTGTAGGCAGGATCACGGGCGATGCTCGGCAACCAACGCTTATAGAACACGTCCCTTTCCTGATCGCAGGATGCCTGTTCAGCCTCCTGCATCGGCACAGCCGGTCGTGCGCCCAGCGCGAGCCTGGCATAAGGCGTCCACACCACCAGGTGCCCACCCTGGCCGACCCGCAGACACAGGTCTGTCTCGTTCAGGGTCCGCGCCAGGTTCTGCTCATCCAGGCCACCCACCGCGTCAAACACGGCCTTGCGGATCATCAGGCAATCGCCGCCGACCGCACTCAGGTCCTGCGCCACCTGCAAGCGGAACATGTAACCCGCAGTCTGCAGGGACGTGCCATAAAACGGCGCACCGACCGGTCCCTGCAAGCCGAGAATCAGACCCGCGTGCAGTACCCGACCGTCCGGATTGAACAGCAAGCCACCGACCACGCCGACTTCCGGGCGCTGAGCATGATTGAGCAACTCATCCAGCCAATCGCTCTGGGTGATGACGGTATAGGGATCCAGTAACAGGACATAGTCGCCATGGGCCTGCCCGACGGCGAAATTGCGCACCGCTGCGCCATTCCCCTGTTGTGGGTATGCCAGCACGCGAATGCGTTCGCTGCCCAATTGCGTCATTGCGCTCAGCCAGGCGCGGGCCTCGGCGCTTTCGCTGCCGTTATCGACCAGCAACAGTTCGTAGTGGCCGTAAGCGGTCTTCTCCAACAGACTCTCGACGCAGCGCTGCAAAGCAGCCGTCTGATCTTTGGTGACAATGATGATCGACACCAACGGCCGATCTTCATGGTGGTAATCCACCCGATTGAGCAACTCGGAACTGCCGTTGCGAAGGGTGTGGGCGATGCCAAGGCGCTGCAGGTGAGCCTCCAGCAGCCGCGAGCTGTTCTCCACGACGTCAGGCAGGGCCAGCCATGCGGACAAATCAAGCGCCGACTCCAGCAACACTTCTGCAATATGCCCCACTGCCTGAGTGCCATCGCTCTCGACCATGCGCCAGAGCACATCGTGGGGGGCCAGCTCGGTAAACGCCGAATCAAAACCGCCCAACGCCAGAAAGCGCTCGCGCTCGAATGCCAGGGCTCGCCCGACGTAGGGATAACTGCGCATCAGGTCGAGATTGAAATCAGGCTTGAATGCCGGCCTTGCCGACTCCCCCTGATGCAGGCTGCCTTCGTCGCTGTACAGACACGCCAGAGTGGGTGCGAAGGCAATGCGCTCCGCCATCACCAGCAAGGCCGACGCCACCAGATGATCGCCGGCGCGCAACAGGTAGAACCAGTCAGCGCCATCGAGTTGTGGCAGCAGTGCATTGATCTGCGCCAGCCCGTCATCCTGCAGCGGTAAACGGAATACCCGCCCATCCAGCTCGGCCTCGGTACAGGCGGCGGACAGCACCAGTGTCAGTTCAGGCGCGTAATCCTGTGCCGCGAGCGCTTGCAAGGTGAGCTCCAGCGCGGAACGACTGCCTTGCTCGTCAATGATGACCGGAACAATCTTGGGCTGGCGCGGCCAGTTCGCCAGCGTGTCCGGCAATAGCGTGCGCTGGTCTTCGGTGAGGGTACGGCACGCCAGCCATTGGGCGTAGACCTGGGCAAAACTCTCGCTGGTCGCGCCGACATACCACTGCTGAGTGGCCTGTTTTGTGCCGAGGGTCCGGCTCAGCGGCAACTCTTTCCAGACACGAGGCAACGTGCCGGCCTCGGTCAACAACACCTGGCGTACCCAGCCTGACGCTGGCGCGGACTCGCCACTGCGAGCCTTGAGCATCTGCAAGATCCATTCGCGCTCGACCTCCACCACATCCTTGATCGACTGCTGCGAACTCAAACGCTCCGGATGCAAGCGCTCGACACCGAGAATGTTGTTGGACATCACCAGATTGCCCCGGCGCAGCAGGCAGACATACAAGGCGAAATCCAGGGTCGCTACAAAGCAGTGGCCCGGCTGAGTCAATGCCGGCAACAACTGCGCCACGTCCGCCCGACGGAACAGGGCGTTGCTGAAGCCACCGCAGATGTTGACCGGAAACTTCTCGAAAATGGCCAGCAGGTCATCACCTTTGAACAGGCCGCTTTCAGGGGAAAACGGGCTGTTCTCCAGGCGCGACGGCAAGACCATATCGTCGGCATCCCAGAACAACCGCTGGGCCAGCACCAGGCTGACCTCATCGTGATCAATCAGCACCTGAGCCTGTTGCTCGATGCACGCGCTGAACAGATGATCATCATCGCAAAGAAACTTGATGAACTCGCCTTGCGCCTCCTCCAGGCAGGCTCGCAGATTGCCAACCAACCCCAGCGTACGTGGGTTGCGCACATGGCGCACCGCACGCCCTGTTTGCTCGACCACCGTCATGACAATGTTTTCGATCTCGTTACCGCGGCTGTCGTCGCAAACAATGATCTCGAGATTGCTGTAGTTCTGGCTTACGGCACTGCGCAACGCATCATCAAAAAAACGCGGATTGAAGGCGGGAATGACCAGGCTGACGAGGGGGAGTGAATTCACGGCGGGCTCACAGGCGGTGCGAGCCCGCTCAGAGAAGCGAGCCCTTGAAACCGCAAAAGACAAATCGAATTGAGGATCAGGGCAAACGGGCGCTGGCGCGCCCGAACAGCATCAGATCTTGTTGAACAGACCCAGCGAAGTGATCTTGCTGAACGCCAGTTGCGCGGCTTGCAGCATGGTCTGCTGCAACGTCAGGCGGGTCATCACCTCGGCCGGATCGGAATCGCGAATCGACGACTGGGTCGTGGTGTTCGCCAGACTCAGGCTCTGGTTGGTGGTGGTCTGATCATCGAGCGTTGCGCCTCGTGCACCAATTGAGCTGATTGCCGTACCCAATTGATCGGTGGCGCTGGTCAGGTTGTTCAGCCCCGAATCGATGGAGGCCTGAAACTTCTGCTTGGCCAGCGGATCATTGTCGATCGGCACGCTCATCGCGGTGACCATCTGCCCCAGGGTGTCGAGGACATTCTGGGTCTGGTGGTTGTTGGACTGGGCCGTGAACTGATCGCCAGCCGCCGGAGTACCGCCCACCGCAAATGTTACGCCCGCGGCGGTCGCGTTACCGCCGACCATGGTGCCCGAGGACACTGGCCGGCTGTCCGATGTGACCGGCGCCGCGTACAGGTCGAAGTTGGTGGCACTGGTGAACTTGAGCACCGCTCCGCCGGCAGGAAACGCATTGTTGTAAGCCACCGGATCAGTGACCGTCGAGCCGGTGATCACCGCCGTCGACGTGTTGCCCGGGCTGCGCGCGGTGTTGAAGGTGTCCGGCTTGGCCGTCAGCTGGAAGCTATGACCTGCAATCGCCGCATCCGGGTTGGTATCACCCGACTTGAGGTTGATGTTCAGGTTCATGTCGATGCCACGGAAACTGACGGTCTGGCTCGAGTTGTTGGTGTTGCTGACCACACCGCCCTGAGTCGCTTCGGCGGTCACGTCGTTACCCGACGCGTCGGTGATTTTCAACTGAGTGCTGCTGACGAAACTGACGGTATACGGTTGGCCTGAGGCAAACTTTGCATTGTAGGTCGTGCTGCTGCCGACCTCGCCATTGGACAGGACGACCCGACCATCATCCACTGCCGGCGAGGTCATGCTGACCTGCGTGCGGCTGGTATTGATGCTCTGCTGAAAAGCGTCCCAGCCCGTGGTATTGGTGGCCATCGACTGACCATCGCCAATGGCCAGGTTGATGCTGGTCTGATCACCGGTGTAGGTGTAGGTACCGTCGGAGTTTTGCGCGTACGGTGGTGTGTCGGTCTTGGAGCCGGAAAACAGGTAGTTGCCGTTCGAGTCCTTGGAGTTCATCAACCCCACGACTTGCTGCTGTAACTGACCCAGTTCCGCTGCATAGGCTTTACGGTCGGCATCGGTGGCGTTGCCACTGGAGGCGCTCAGGGCAATTTCCTTGGCGCGCTGCAAGGCGGTGCCGATGGACGTCAGGGTCGTTTCCTGCAGGCTCAACGAACTCTTGGTGTTGTCAATGTTGGTGCTGTACTGATCAAGCGCCGCGCTCTGTTGACCCAATTTCAGCAAACGCCCGGCACCAATCGGATCATCGGCGGCGGTGTTGATGCGCTGCATGCTGCTGGCTTCGGCGCTGGTGGCGATAGCATTGTTGAAGTTGCGCTGATAGTTGGCAGCGGTTGTCTCGTAATACTGGGCGGTAGAAATGCGCATGAATTACGACTCCTTAAAGGCTATTGATCAGCGTGCTGAAAGTTTCCTGCGCAGCCTTGATGATCTGCGAAGAGGCGGTGTAGTACTGCTGGTATTTGACCAGGTTGCCGGTTTCTTCATCCAGGTCGACCCCGGACAGAGAATCGCGGGCACCTTTGGCTTGCGTCAGAATCGCCGTGGTCGCGTCGCTGTCGGACTTGCCTTGGGCGGCCTTGGTGCCGACGTTGGTGACCAGGGTGCCGTAGGCGTCGACCAGGCTGATGCCCTTGCTCGCCGAACCAGTGTCCACCGTCTGCTTGGTTTGCAGTCCGACCAGGGCTTGCGCATTACGGTTGTCCGAAGACGCCGCACCGGTCATGGAAATGGTGAAGCTCTCATTGGTAGCCGGGGTGCCGCCCACCGTGGTCTGCACGGTGAAGGTTTTCTGCACCGGCGGTGTGACGCTGTTGTCCATGACCTTGTTGCCGCTGGCATCCACCATGCCGACGTTCAGGTTCACGGTGTTGCTCTGGCCTGGAACAATCGTGCCGCTGCCCAACGGGTTGCCTTGGGCATCGACCAGGTTATAGCTCTGGCTGCCACCGCTGGCGGCACCGAAAATCATCTTGACCGGCGTCGAATACTTGAGCGCAGTCTGCATCTCAGCCTGGGAGGCCGGGTTGTAGATGTCGATGGTGCTGGTGAGCGCCGGCTGGGTGTAGGTGCCGGTGTTGTTGGCACTGGTCACGCCCGTCAGGGGGGCGGCTGCCGCGATCTTTTTCGGGTCGGTGAGCACGGTCTGGATGCTGGCCGCCGCGCCACGGGTCGGGGTCACCTTGAAGCTGTCGCCGGCAGCCATCGGGCCGCTGCCGTCGAGGGCCAGGCTGATACCGTCGATCACCGGCGGTGGCGTGGTGGTGGTGCTGAACGAGCCCATGTCAGTGCCGTCGGAACGCTTGACGCTGTAGTCGGTCGGGCTGCTGAACGTCACCTGATAATCGCTGGTGGTCAGCTTGCCGGTGTCGTTGATGGTGACATTCAGGTTGCCTGAACCCACGCTGTTGCCCGACTGGGCAATGCTGCGCTGACTGATCAGGGCGGCACTGTTGATATTGCTGAAAATCGGCGCGCCAAAATCACCGTTCTTGTCGATGCCCTGAGCCTGCTGACTGTTGACCTGATCAGCCATCACCAGCGCAACACGCCCCAGCTCATTGAGCGAGGGATTGAGTACATCGTTGCGATAGGTGAGCAAACCACCGATTTGACCGCCACTGATCACCGAAGTGACGTCAAGGGAGCTGGAGCCGAGGTTCATCTGCAACCCCATGCGCGACGGATCGTCCTTGCTCGGCATGGTGCTCAGGCTATTGGCGGTATTGCCGATGACCAGCGGCTGGCCGCTGCCAAGGTTGACGTTGACGCTGGAGCCACTGCTCTCAACCTGCACGCCAACCAGCGAAGACAACTGACGCAGTGCTTCGCTGCGGGTGTCGAGCAAGTCGTTAGGCTGACCGCCGCTGGTGGTGATCTCGCCAATCTTCTGGTTGAGCTGGGCAATCGAAGTCGCCAGCTTGTTCACCTGGGACGCCATGTCGGTCAGGCTGCCGTTGAGCGTGGTGTTCTGGTCGTTCAACTGCTGGGCAATGGTGTTGAAACGGCTGGTCAGCGCCTGGGCACCGGTCAGCACCGACTGGCGCGAGGTGTCGTCGGTGGCCGACGTCGAGACGCCCTGCATCGAGGTGAAGAACTTCTGCAACACGCCGGTCATGCCGGTGTTGGTGTCGGACAGCGTCGAGTCCAGCGGAGTGGCCTGGGCCAGGTACGACGACGCCTGGCTGTCCAGCGATGTGGCGGTGCGCAGTTGGGAATCAAGGTAGGAGTTGTACACACGGCGTACGTCGGCCAGGGTCGTGCCCGTACCGATAAATACATTACCGACCTGCTGCGAGCCTTTGGTGCTCTGCACGGTTTGCTGGCGTGAATAACCGGCGGTGTCGACGTTGGCAATGTTGTTGCCTGTCGTGGCCAAAGAGGACTGGCTAGCCGCCAGACCCGACATCCCGATATTGAGCAAACTCATGGTTCAGACCTTATTCCTGGTGCCTTATAGAGGCGTGGTGGAAGCGCCCGCCGCAGCGTAGTTTTGGTAACTCGTCATCTGCTTGGCTATCTGCGAAATCTTGCTTGCGTAGTCCGGGTCGGTTGCGTAACCGGCCTTCTGCAACTCGCGTACAAACTGTTCTGGGTTATCGGCCGCCTTCACGACATCTTGATAGCGATTATTGGTTTGCAGCAAAGTCACCAAGTCGTGGAAGCTGTCCTTGTACGAGGCGTAGGAACGGAACTGCGCCGTCTCCTTGACCATCGCGCCATCCCTGAACTCGCTGGTGATCGCCCGCGCCGAATCACCGGTCCAACTGCTGGTCGCCTTGATGCCGAACAGGTTGTGGCTGCTGCTGCCATCCTGGGCGCGCATGACCGATTTACCCCAACCGGTTTCCAGCGCCGCCTGAGCCACCAGATAACGCGGATCGACGCCGATGCGGTCGGCGGCTTCCTTGGCCAGCGGCAGCATGGTGTTGACGAAGTCGTCGGCGGAACTGAAGGCTTTCTTCGCCGGCGCCAGCGGAATCTGCGCCATGGCGCGGCCATAAATCTGCATCTGCCCGCTCGACGAAGTGTCGGTCTGCAAGGCCAGCCAGTCGCCGTTGTACAGCGAACCGACACCGGTCTTGCCGCTCTGCGGCACCTGGATTTTGTTCTGCGCGGTGGCCGCCGTGTTCGTGACCGACGGCACCAGCCCGGCGAGCAAACGGTCCGCCAGTTTCGGCGGCAAAGCCAGCCGCCGCTGATTGAGCATCGCCACATCATTGGTGTGATCGGCGGCGTGCGCCGGCACCCTGCCCGAGCGCGACGCCCACAGCGGACGCTGGCCATTGAGGCGCGACAGCGGACCATTGGTGGCTGTCGTGCCGGCCGCAATCGGCGTCTGCACGGCCGCTTTCGCCGCCTCCTGCTTGGCAGCGGATGCCGCTGCTGCTTCACCCGGCGCCAGCGGTTTGTTCTTCGACATCTGACGCATCAGCACGTCGGCCAGACCGATACCACCGCCCTGGCGAGACATGGAAACAGCCAACTGCTGGTCGTACATTTCCTGATACTGCTTGGCTGCCGGCGTGTTCAGCGGGTTGTCCTTGCCCAGCGTTTCGGTGGCCGAACGCATGGACTTGAGCATTTCACCGAGAAACAGCGATTCGAATTCCTGCGCCACCTTGCGCATGTTCGCATCGCTGTTCTTGTCGCCAACCTTGAGCTGGTTCAAGCGATTGAGGTCCGAATAGGACCCCGAATCACTGGTACTGAGCGTGCCGGCCTTGCGCATGTCCATGGTCGCCGTCCTCAGATCACGATCAGGTCGGCTTGCAACGCGCCGGCCTGTTTCAGTGCTTCGAGGATGGCCATCAAGTCACCCGGCGCCGCGCCGACCTGGTTCACCGCACGCACGATTTCGTCGAGGGTGGTGCCCGGGCCGAATTTGAACATCGGCTTGGCTTCCTGCTGGGCATTGATCCGCGAGCGCGGCACAACGGCGGTCTGGCCGTTGGACAGCGGGCCCGGCTGACTGACAATCGGGTCTTCGGTGATGGTCACGGTCAGGCTGCCGTGGGTCACGGCGGCCGGCGACACTTTCACGTTCTGGCCAATGACGATGGTGCCGGTACGGGAGTTGATGATGACTTTGGCCACCGCCTGACCCGGATCGACTTCAAGGTTTTCCAGGATCGACAGGTAGTCGACCCGCTGGCTTGGGTCCAGTGGCGCGCTGACGCGGATCGAGCCGCCGTCGATGGCCTGGGCCACGCCAGGGCCGAGCATGTCGTTGATCTTGTCGACCACGCGCTTGGCAGTGGTGAAGTCTGAACGGTTGAGGTTCAGGGTCAGGCTGTTGCCCTGGTTGAAGCCGCTCGGCACCGAACGCTCGACCGACGCACCACCGGGAATACGGCCGGCCGACGGAACGTTGACGGTGATCTTCGAACCGTCGCGACCTTCGGCATCGAAACCGCCGACCACCAGGTTGCCCTGGGCGATGGCGTAGACGTTGCCGTCGATACCTTTAAGTGGCGTCAGCAGCAAGGTGCCGCCGCGCAGGCTCTTGGAGTTACCGATGGACGACACGGTGATGTCCACCAGTTGCCCCGGCTTGGCGAACGCCGGCAAATCGGCACTGATCGATACCGCCGCGACGTTTTTCAACTGCACGTTGCCCGAACCCGCCGGCACCTTGATCCCGAACTGCGAGAGCATGTTGTTGAAGGTCTGCAGCGTGAACGGGGTCTGCGTCGTCTGGTCGCCGGTGCCGTTAAGCCCGACCACCAGGCCGTAACCGATCAATTGGTTGGTCCGCACGCCGGAAATACTGGCGATGTCTTTCAGCCGCTCGGCTTGAGCGCCAAGGGACAAAGACATCAACAGCGCGGCCGCCATCAGGTGTTTAAGATTCAACGTAGCCACCTAGAAAGGGAACAGCGGACTGAGGAAGAAACGGTCGAACCAGCCTGGCTGACTCGCATCGGCAAACGCACCGGTGCCCGAGTAGGTGATGCGCGCATCGGCGACGCGAGTCGACGAAACGGTGTTGTCGGTTGCAATGTCATCGGCGCGAACCAGACCGGCGATGCGCACCAGTTCGTCACCAGAGTTGAGCGTCATCCACTTCTCGCCACGCACGGCGATGATGCCGTTGGGCAACACGTCGGCGACGGTCACGGTGATCGAACCGGTCAGGCTGTTGCTCTGCCCGGATTTGCTGGCGCCGTTGGTGGCACGGTCGCCGCTGTAGCCGGCGTTGAGACTCAAGTCACCACTGCCCACCGGGTTATTGGTGGTCAGGCCGCCACCGAACAACGACGTCAGGCCAATGCTGGTCTTGCTGGTCTTGTCGATCTGCGAGTTGGCGCCCTTGCTGGCCTGGGTCTTCTCGTTCAGGGTGATGGTGATGATGTCACCGACCCGGAATGCCTTGCGGTCGCTGTACAGGTTCTGTTCGAAACCGGCCTGATAAATCGAGCCATTGTTGGCGGCAGCCGGCAGCGGCGTTCGCGGCAACACCGGGGCGTAGTACGGGTCATTGGGCTTGGGCGTCGGCGCGACGCAGCCCGCGAGCGAGACCACCCCACTCAGTGCCAAAACAGATACAAAGCGTTTCATGACCCTACCTCACGGTGCTGCAGGCGGCTTCATGCCGCCTCATAGACTTGATTACAGATTCTGCGTTACGAACGAGAGCATCTGGTCGGCGGTGGAGATCACCTTGGAGTTCATCTCGTAGGCGCGCTGAGTGGTGATCATGTTGACCATCTCCTCAACGGTGCTGACGTTGGAGCCTTCCAGGGTGTTCTGCAGCGTGGTGCCGAAACCGTTCAGGCCTGGCGTGCCGATTTGCGGCGCGCCGCTGGCGGCGGTTTCCAGGAACAGGTTGTTACCCACTGCCTGCAGACCGGCCGGGTTGATGAAGTCGGCGGTTTGCAGATTGCCGATCACCTGGGTGGCTGCGTTGCCGGGAACGGTAATGGACACCGTACCGTCAGTACCGACCGTGAAGCTCTGGGCATTGTTCGGAATGACAATGGCCGGCTCCAGGGCGAAACCGCTGGCGTTCACGATCTGGCCGTTGGAGTCGAGGTGGAAGGTGCCGTCACGGGTGTAGGACGTGGTGCCGTCCGGTTGCAGAATCTGGAAGAAACCGCGACCGTCGACCGCCAGGTCCAGTGGCTGTTCGGTGGTTTGCAGGCTGCCGGCGGTGAAGTTTTTCTGGGTGCCGACGATGCGTACACCGGTACCCAATTGCAGACCGGACGGCAGTTCGCTGTCCTGGGTCGACTGGGCGCCAGGCTGGCGTTTGATCTGGTACAGCAAGTCCTGGAACTCGGCGCGGTCACGTTTGAAACCCGTGGTCGAGACGTTCGCCAGGTTGTTGGAAATGGTGGTCAGGTTGGTGTCCTGGGCGGACAGACCTGTTTTGGCAACCCATAGAGCCGGAAGCATTCGATTCTCCTCGTGCGCCTGTTTTACGGCGCGACGTTCTGATAATTAGCTGATCTGCAAGACCCGAGCCATGGCCTGGTCATCGTCTTTGGCGGTGTTCATCATCTTGATGTGCAGCTCGAACTGCTTGGACAAGGCCAGCACCGAGGTCATCTCTTCCACGGCATTGACGTTGCTCGACTGAAGGAACCCGGACACCAGCTTGACGCCGGCATCGGCTTGCGCCGGCTTGCCGTCGGTGGTGTGGATCGCACCGTCCAGGCCTTTGGTCATGTTCTTGATGTCAGGATTGACCAGCTTGATGCGGTCGATTTCAGCGATCACGCGCGGGCCTTCACCCATCGAACGAATGCTGATCGTGCCGTCTTCACCGATTTCGATCTTCTGCTCAGGCGGCACGGCAATCGGCCCGCCATTGCCCATGACCGGCATACCGTTGCCGGCCCGCAGCACGCCCAGGGCGTCAACGTTCAGGCTGCCGGTGCGCACATAGCTTTCGCTGCCATCAGGGCTTTGCACGGCAATGAAACCGTTACCGGTTACTGCCACGTCGAGGTCGCGACCGGTCTCAACCATCGAGCCAGACGAAAAGTCGGTGGCTGGACGCTCGGTCATGGCGTAGGCACGCGCCGGAAAGCTGTCACCAAACACCGGCATCGAACGGGCCTGTTCCAGATCCTTCTGAAAACCGTTGGTGGAGATGTTCGCCAGGTTGTTGGCATGAGCCTTCTGCGCCAGTGCATTCTGGCTGGCGCCGGTCATTGCCACATAAAGGTACTTGTCCACAGTCTTTCCTCTGCATGCCGGGCGTTTGCCGCCCACCGCTGTACTGCTGAGCGATAAGCAATTTGCAGACCAACTTTTTTCTGACAGCGCGAGACCCGGCAAACAAAGGACTTGGGGGATTCAGAGGGGATGGGGGGATTGTGTCAAAGTCGAAAAACCGGCGGCGTTATGCCGGTATGTGGCAACACCCGGCCTGTGCGGCCAGTACACATTTATTGAAGGTGAATCACAATGTGTGGCGAGGGGGCTTGCCCCCGTTCGGCTGCGCAGCAGTCGCAAAACCAGAAAACTCGTGGATATGAAAGATTACAGGGGGCTGCTTCGCAACCCAACGGGGGCAAGCCCCCTCGCCACAAAAGCTCACCACACAGGTCAGGTGTTGTCTTTGCCCACCTCATACTCACGCAATTTATTGGCAATGGTCGTATGCGAAACTCCCAGGCGCTTGCCCAACTGCCGACTGCTCGGATGCTCGGAATACAGTCGCTCCAGCACCGCTTTCTCAAAGCGCCCGACAATCGCATCCAGCCCGCCTTCAAGTGAGAAATCGCCAAGCGGCTGACGCACGCCATAATCCGGCAAACGTATGTGCTCGACCTTGACCATGCCGCCGTCGCACAGGGAAACCGCCTGGAACAACACGTTCTCCAGTTGCCGCACATTGCCCGGCCAATGGTAATGGCTGAGCCGTTCCATCGCCGCCGGCGCCAGTGTCGGCAGCGGGCAGCCGATCTGGCGGCTGGCCTGATCGAGAAAGTGCTCCACCAACGGCGTCAAACCGTCGAGGCATTCGCGTAGCGGTGGAATGTGCAGCGACAGCACGTTCAGGCGGTGATACAGATCCTGGCGAAACTCGCCACGGGCGCACAGTTCCGACAGGTCCACCTGAGTCGCGCAGATGACCCGGACATCCAGATACACCTCTTCATCACTGCCGACACGGCGGAAGCAGCCGTCCTGTAAAAAGCGCAGCAGTTTCACCTGCAAGCGCGGGCTCATCTCACCGACACCATCGAGAAACAGCGTACCGCCCGCCGTCAGCTCCAGCAGCCCGAGCTTGCCCTCGGCCCGCGCACCTTCGAAAGCACCGGGGCCGTAACCGAACAATTCGGTCTCGGCCATCGACTCCGGCAACCCTGCGCAGTTAAGCGCCATCAGCGGCGACTGCCCACGCGGGCTGGCCAGGTGACAGGCCCGCGCCAGCAACTCTTTGCCCGTGCCGGTTTCACCTTCTATCAATAAAGGCGCATCCAGCGGCGCCATGCGCCGGGCTTCGCGCACTACCGCTGCCATCACTTTCGAGCTCTGGAAGATGCTGTCAAAACCACGCAACTCTTGCTTGCGCACGTTGTAGATACGCTCACCAACGCGGTCGGCGCGGTGCAGGGTCAATACCGCACCGGCCATGGCCTCGCTGTCGTCATGCTCTGATTGCAGCGGCGCGATGTCGGCGAGAAACACATCCCCCTTCACCTTCACCCGCAAACCGTTGATCCGCGATTTGTTGGCGCGCACCATTTCCGGCAAGTCGAAATCCTCGGCGTAGCGCGACAGCGGAATCCCAGGCACCTCATCGACCCGCACCCCGAGCAGCTGCGCCGCCGCGCGGTTAGCCGCCACGATCGAGCCGCCCATATCAATCGACAGCACCGGAAATTCCAGCGCACCGAGCAAGGCGTTGAGCTCCATGTGCCGACGCTCGCTGGGCATCAGCCCTACACGCTTGACGCCAAACACCCCGGCAATGCCCTCGAATTTCGCACGCAATGCCTGGAACTGGATATTGATCAGGTTCGGGCAATGCAGATAGATCGCATTGCCATGCTCCCCGCCTACTTCGCCACGGGCGACGTTGATCCCGTACTCCACCAGCAGGTTGAGAATGTCGCGCAGGATGCCGATGCGGTTCTGGCAATGGACTTTGATACGCATTTGAAAGGCCCGAAAGCAGTGAAGTGGAGTGGAATGCCTGAAATGCAACCTGTGGAAGCGAGGCTGCTCGCGAAAGCGGTGTATCAGTCAATATTTCTGTTAACTGGACGGACGGTTTCGCGAGCAGGCTGCTCCCACAGAGGGGTAGTACAACGCCCAATCCTTGACCAGCCGCAGCATTTTTTTGCAGAGGCACAAAGTTAGTCGTCAAGATTATGTGACAGTAATAAGGCTTTTCAAACCGTAAAATCTCAATACCTGCGCCACACCCGCCAATACGTAACGAATTATTTACGAATCTCGGCGAATTTTCCTACGCATCGCTGCGACCACCTGCTGCATCACCGCGCATCTTTGGAGTATCTCTAGAGCCATCGCTGGACATAACAAGAACGAATTCCCCCTTGCAGGAGAGCAGCATGAAGCAGACGCAATACGTGGCCCGCGAGCCCGATGCGCAAGGTTTTATCGACTACCCCGCTGAAGAACACGCGGTGTGGAACACGCTGATCACTCGTCAGCTGAAAGTGATCGAGGGCCGGGCGTGCCAGGAATACCTGGACGGTATCGAGAAGCTTGGCCTGCCTCACGACCGTATTCCGCAGTTGAGCGAAATCAACAAGGTCCTCGGTGAGACCACCGGTTGGCAGGTCGCCCGCGTGCCGGCGTTGATCCCCTTCCAGACCTTCTTCGAATTGCTGGCCAACAAACAGTTTCCGGTGGCGACGTTTATCCGTACCCGCGAAGAGTTGGACTATCTGCAAGAGCCGGACATTTTCCACGAGATCTTTGGTCACTGCCCGCTGCTGACCAACCCCTGGTTCGCTGAATTCACCCACACCTACGGCAAACTGGGCCTGCAGGCTTCCAAGGAAGAACGCGTTTATCTGGCGCGTCTGTACTGGATGACCATCGAGTTCGGCCTGGTCAACACCCCTGAAGGCCAGCGCATCTACGGCGGCGGCATTCTGTCCTCGCCAAAAGAAACCGTTTACTCGCTGTCGGACGAGCCCGAACATCAAGCCTTCGATCCGCTGGAGTGCATGCGCACGCCTTACCGTATCGACATCCTGCAACCGCTGTATTTTGTCCTGCCCAACCTCAAGCGCCTGTTCGACCTGGCCCACGAAGACATCATGGGCATGGTCAAGAAAGGCATGGCGCTGGGCTTGCACGCCCCCAAATTTCCGCCAAAACCCAAGGCGGCCTGAGCGCGCCAATAGTCGCGGCGCGCTGCAAAAAATAGTAACGTCTAACAAGAATCGAATCGGGAAACAGACCATGTCCACTTTGAATCAAGCCCACTGCGAAGCCTGCCAGGCCGGCGCCCCTCAGGTCAGCGACGAAGAGCTGCCGATCCTTATCAAGCAGATCCCTGACTGGAACATCGAAGTTCGCGACAGCATCATGCAACTGGAAAAAGTTTTCCTGTTCAAGAACTTCAAGCACGCCCTGGCCTTCACCAACGCCGTCGGTGAAATCTCCGAAGCCGAAGGCCATCACCCAGGCCTGCTGACCGAATGGGGCAAAGTCACCGTGACCTGGTGGAGCCACTCCATCAAGGGCCTGCATCGCAATGACTTCATCATGGCTGCCCGCACCGACGACGTGGCCAAGACCGCAGAAGGACGCAAGTAATGCACTTCGACGCCATCGGCCGGGTCCCCGGCGACCCGATTCTCGGTCTGATGGAGGCCTATGCGCAGGACCCCAACCCGCGCAAGTTCGACCTGGGCGTGGGTGTCTACAAAGACGCCCAGGGCCTGACGCCGATCCCGCAAGCGGTGAAACTCGCCGAAGCGCGACTGGTGGATCGTCAGAACACCAAGACCTATATCGGCGGCCATGGCGAACCGGCGTTCGGCAAAGTCATCAATGAACTGGTACTGGGCGCCGATTCGGCGCTGATTGCCGAACAGCGGGCCGGCGCCACCCAGACGCCGGGCGGCACCGGGGCGTTGCGTTTGAGCGCTGATTTCATCGCCCAATGCCTGCCAGGCCGTGGCGTGTGGTTGAGCAACCCGACCTGGCCGATTCACGAAACGATTTTCGCCGCGGCCGGGGTCAAGGTCAGTCACTACCCGTACGTAGGCAGCGACAACCGCCTCGACGTCGAAGCGATGCTCGCGGTACTCAACGAAGCGCCCAAGGGCGATGTGGTGCTGCTGCACGCCTGCTGCCACAACCCGACCGGTTTCGACCTGAGTCATGACGACTGGCACCGGGTGCTGGACGTGGTTCGCCGTCGCGAATTGCTGCCACTGATCGACTTTGCCTACCAGGGCTTCGGCGATGGTCTGGAACAGGACGCCTGGTCCACTCGGCTGTTCGCCGCCGAGTTGCCGGAAGTGCTGATCACCAGTTCCTGCTCGAAGAACTTCGGCCTGTACCGCGACCGTACCGGTGCGCTGATTGTCTGCGCGAAAACCGCCGACAAACTGATGGATATCCGCAGCCAGCTGGCCAACATCGCCCGCAACCTGTGGTCGACACCACCGGATCACGGCGCTGCCGTGGTGGCGACCATCCTCGGTGACCCGGAACTGAAAAGCCTCTGGGCCGACGAAGTGGAAGCCATGCGCTTGCGCATCGCGCAACTGCGCAGCGGTCTGGTGGAAGCACTGGAGCCGCATGGCTTGCGCGAGCGTTTTGCGCACATTGGCGTGCAGCGCGGGATGTTCTCCTACACCGGCCTGTCGCCGGAACAGGTCAAGCAATTGCGCGATCACCACAGCGTTTACATGGTCAGCTCTGGCCGGGCAAACGTGGCGGGGATTGATGCGACGCGCCTGGATCTGCTGGCCGAGGCGATTGCCGAAGTCTGCAAGTAACCCCCAATACTCTCCCCCCCTGTGGGAGCGAGCTTGCTCGCGATAGCGGTTTTTCAGTCACGTTGATGTTGAATGTGCCGCCGTCATCGCGAGCAGGCTCGCTCCCACATTGGCTTTTGGTGATCTCGAAATCTCCGGGTGCGGCCATCTGTCGCACAAATCCGAGATAAAAGTCTGTTTGTCATTTTTCCTGCTGTATCCTGCCCAGGCTTTGTAAAAGCGCGGATCTACCAGATCTATCAACAGACTTAGCGAGGAGCGCGAACCATGCACGAGATCCCTAATCTCCCCTTCCCAAGCCTGCACGAAACTGAGCAGACAACCACGCAACAAGCCGGCGCCCAACAGCCCCAGCCGAAAGAAGCCACTGACAGCCGCAAGGCTGACAGCGAAGACTGAAACACCTGCAATGCCAGACCGTGTGGAAAGCGCTAACATGCGCTTTCCACACCGCCTGAAACGTGAACACCATGACCGATGACTTCAGCGACACCCAGGCCAGCGTACTGATCGGCACCGCCGAAAAAATGATCGATATCTGGCATCGCCTTTCCCCTGAAAAACAGGCCGCCCTGCTCGCCCGCTTCGGCAGCGAAGAGAACGCTCTCGCCGCACTCGTCACCACGCAACTGGTCGCCCCCGCCAAGCCCTGAACCTCGCCGCCCGGCAAATAGTTTTACTTTTACATGCCCCGCAGCCGCTCGCGCCGCTATCATGAGCAGCCTATCTATCCTGCTGCCCCCTGGATTTACCCATGTCTGAAAACCAGCGCCCCCTGGCGGTCACGCTGCAAGTCGTTTCCATCGTCCTGTTCACCTTCATCGGCTACCTGAATATCGGCATTCCCCTGGCCGTGTTGCCGGGCTACGTCCACAGCGACCTGGGTTTCGGCGCCGTGATCGCCGGGCTGGTGATCAGCGTGCAATACCTGGCCACCCTGCTCAGCCGCCCGTATGCAGGGAAAATCATCGACAACAAGGGCAGCAAACTGGCGGTGATGTATGGCCTGGCCGGCTGTGGGCTGAGCGGTGTGTTCATGCTGATGTCGGCCTGGACCCAAAGCCTGCCGACCCTGAGCCTGATCAGCCTGCTGATCGGACGTCTGATACTCGGCAGCGCTGAAAGCCTGGTGGGCTCGGGCTCGATTGGCTGGGGCATCGGCCGCGTGGGCGCGGCGAACACTGCCAAAGTCATCTCGTGGAACGGCATCGCCAGCTACGGCGCCATCGCCATCGGCGCGCCGCTGGGGGTGCTGCTGGTCAATCATCTGGGCTTGTGGAGCATGGGCGTCAGCATTGTGCTGCTGGCCGTCCTCGGCCTGGCGCTGGCCTGGCCGAAGACCGCTGCACCGATTGTCGCCGGCGAACGCCTGCCATTCATGCATGTACTGGGACGCGTACTGCCTCACGGCTGCGGCCTGGCGCTGGGTTCGATTGGTTTTGGCACCATCGCTACCTTCATCACCTTGTATTACGCCACGCAGCACTGGGACAACGCGGTACTGTGCCTGAGCCTGTTCGGCGCCAGCTTCATCGGTGCGCGGCTGCTGTTCGGCAACCTGATCAACCGCCTGGGCGGCTTTCGTGTAGCGATTGCCTGCCTGTCGGTGGAAACCCTGGGCCTGTTGCTGCTGTGGCTGGCACCGGACGCCCACTGGGCACTGGCCGGTGCGGCGTTGAGCGGGTTCGGCTTTTCGCTGGTGTTCCCGGCACTGGGCGTGGAGGCGGTCAATCTGGTGCCAGCCTCAAGTCGTGGGGCGGCAGTGGGGGCTTATTCGCTGTTCATCGATTTGTCGCTGGGGATTACCGGGCCGCTGGCCGGGGCGATTGCAGCCGGGTTTGGTTTTGCTTCGATCTTCCTGTTCGCCGCCCTCGCCGCCCTGAGCGGTCTTGGACTGAGCGTTTACCTGTATCGGCAGGCGCCGAAGTATCGCGAAGAAAGAGAGCCCCGCTAGAAGTCGATCTTGCCGCGCCCGGCCTTGATGCTGCCGCGCTTGGTCTTGGACTCTAGCCGACGCTTCTTCGAACCGAGGGTCGGCTTGGTCGGGCGGCGCTTCTTCTCGACCTTGGTGGCGCTGAGAATCAACTCGGTCAGCCGCTCCAGCGCATCGGCACGATTGGCCTCCTGCGTGCGGTACTGCTGGGCCTTGATGATCAACACCCCTTCGCTGGTGATGCGACTGTCGCGCAGCGCCAGCAGCCGTTCCTTGTAGAACTCGGGCAAGGACGAGGCCGGTATGTCGAAGCGCAGGTGCACGGCGCTCGACACCTTGTTGACGTTCTGCCCACCGGCGCCCTGGGCGCGAATGGCCGTCAACTCGATCTCGGCATCCGGCAGATGCACGTTGTTGGAAATCACCAGCATGGAAAAGCGTCCGTATTCAGAAGGCGCAGGATACCGCGAATGCGATTTTCGGCACGCCAAAGATCACCACAAGGGATTTGTGTGAACCCTGGAAACAAAAAACCCGGCGCATGGCCGGGTTTCTCGTTCTGGCGAGCGCCGTTATTTAGCCGCTGCCTGCAACGCATGCTGAGCACTGCGTTTGTTCTTGATGCCATAGCAGAGCCACATGAACGCGACCCACACCGGAATCGCATACACCGAGATCTGGATACCCGGAATCAGCAGCATCACGCACAGGATGAACGCCACGAACGCCAGGCACACGTAGTTCCCGTACGGGTACCACAGGGCCTTGAACAGCGGCGTCTGGTGGGTCTTGTTCATGTGCTGGCGGAACTTGAAGTGCGAGAAGCTGATCATCGCCCAGTTGATCACCAGCGTTGCAACCACCAGCGACATCAACAGTTCCAGCGCCTGTTGCGGCATCAGGTAGTTCAACAACACCGCGATCAGCGTCACAGCGGCGGAAGCCAGGATCGAACGCACCGGCACGCCGCGCTTGTCGATCTTCGCCAGTGCCTTCGGCGCATCACCCTGCTCGGCCATGCCCAGCAGCATGCGGCTATTGCAGTAGGTGCCGCTGTTGTACACCGACAGCGCAGCCGTCAGCACCACAAAGTTGAGGATGTGCGCAGCGGTGTTGCTGCCCAGCATCGAGAACACCTGCACGAACGGGCTGCCGCTGTAGGAATCGCCGGACGCATTCAGGGTCGCCAGCAGGCTGTCCCACGGCGTCAGCGACAGCAGGATCACCAGTGCGCCGATGTAGAAAATCAGGATCCGGTAGATCACCTGGTTGATGGCTTTGGGGATCACGGTTTTCGGCTTGTCGGCTTCAGCAGCGGTAAAACCGAGCATTTCCAGGCCGCCGAAGCTGAACATGATGATCGCCATGGCCATCACCAGACCGCTGACGCCATTGGGGAAGAAACCACCGTGGGACCACAGGTTGCTCACCGACGCCTGCGGGCCGCCATTACCGCTGACCAGCAAGTAGCTGCCCAGGGCGATCATGCCGACGATGGCCACGACCTTGATGATCGCGAACCAGAATTCGGCCTCACCAAAGACTTTGACGTTGGCCAGGTTGATCAGGTTGATCAGCACGAAGAAGCCGGCCGCCGAGACCCAGGTCGGGACGTCCGGCGCCCAGTAGTGGATGTACTTGCCGACCGCGGTCAGTTCCGACATGCCCACCAGGATGTACAGGATCCAGCAGTTCCAGCCCGACAGGAAACCGGCAAAGCCGCCCCAGTATTTGTGGGCGAAGTGGCTGAAAGAACCGGCCACCGGCTCTTCGACGATCATTTCGCCCAGTTGGCGCATGATCATGAAGGCGATGAAGCCACAGATGGCGTAGCCGAGGATCATCGACGGGCCGGCAGACTTCAGCACCCCGGCCGAGCCGAGGAACAAGCCCGTACCAATCGCGCCACCAAGGGCGATCAGTTGAATGTGGCGATTTTTCAGGCCGCGTTTAAGCTCGCCTGACTGCGAGTTCTGTCCACTCATGAAAAGGGTCTCACGCAAGGTTTGATGATGTTCAGTAGACGTTGCTGCTCGAAAGCAATTTCAAACAGCGCCGATCAAACCCCAGCGCAAGCACCAGGAGTTCAGCGTATTTACAACGGTCATGCGTCACCTGTTTGTTTTTATCTGTGACGAAATCGAACCCGACACGCTTGTGGCGCGGCGGAGTGAACAAGGCGGATAGCCTTGAAAGTTGCGCGGGTGCGCAGGAGGTCACAGTAAAACGCGGCGCATTGTACACCGCTAACCCCCTGCTGCCAGACACCGCTTGAGTCAGCGTGTCGGTTGCCGGGATTGCACGTGTCCACCCCGAGGGCCTCGGGCGGCTGCAAAAAATGAGTCAGACCTTTGCAGGTCTTCGGCGGGGACGGTTAAAAAAACGCCCCACGGGGAGAGATGGAGATGGATCACGGCGTTCATTGCGCCTCCTTCTTGTTATGCACCTGCACGACAGGCATGGCGCATCTCACCCTTCCAGCGAGGCTGAAACAAGCGGGGTAGAGGCTTGGGAGACGGGAAGCGAGGTTGATTACGGCAGGTTTTCATTACGTTTTGGTGACGGGGCTCAGTCCACAGGCTTAAACGGCATATTTCGTCATGATTTGTTTACATGGCGTAACGATTTTTTGCCATGGCAGATCCAGACTGGCAGCGCTGCAACTGACGCCTTCGCGAGCAAGCCCACACCCCTAAAGCCAGGCAAAAAAAAACGCCAACCCGAAGGCTGGCGTTTTTTCATCAAGCGCTTACCGCTTACTCAGGCTTGCGACGGCCAAAGCCTGGACGCTGGCCGGAACCGGCCGGGGCGCCACGGCGCTTGCCCGATGGCGCGTCCTTGTCGACCAGGACGATGCCCGGGCGCTTCTTCGGCGCTGGCTTGGCCGGGCGCTTGGTGTCAGCTGGACGCTCTGCCACGGGTGTACCGCGACCTGCTGGAGCACCACGATCGCTGCGACCACCGCTCGGAGCGCCACGGCCTTCGCCACGCTCGGTACGACCGTTGGCCGGACGCGGAGTACGTGGACCGCGCTCGCCATCAGCACGAGGCGCTGCCGGCTTGCGGGCTGGACGCTCGCCTTCGATCTGCGGCTCACGCGGCGAACGTGGACCGGCAGCCGGCGCACCAGCGGCAGGACGCAGGGTACGCACGCGCTCGGTCTTGCCGACCGGACGCGACGATTTACGCTGCATACGCTCAAGCTTGTCTTTGCTCTTGGCGTTCATCTGCGGCATGGCCACTGGCGTCAGGCCAACTTCAGCACTCAGGATGTCGACTTCGTACTGGCTCATTTCGCGCCAGCGGCCCATCGGCAGGTCGGAGTTGAGGAACACCGGACCGAAACGCACGCGCTTCAGACGGCTGACCACCAGGCCCTGGGATTCCCACAAGCGACGAACTTCGCGGTTGCGACCTTCCATCACCACGCAGTGATACCAGTGGTTGAAGCCTTCGCCGCCCGGCGCCTGTTTGATGTCGGTGAACTTGGCCGGGCCGTCTTCGAGGACGACGCCTGCTTTCAGACGCTCGATCATCTCGTCATCGACTTCGCCACGCACACGTACCGCGTATTCACGGTCCATCTCGTAGGACGGGTGCATGAGGCGGTTGGCCAACTCACCGTCGGTGGTGAACATCAGCAGGCCGGTGGTGTTGATGTCCAGACGACCGATGTTGATCCAGCGACCTTCTTTGGGACGCGGCATCTTGTCGAACACGGTCGGACGGCCTTCCGGGTCGTCACGGGTGCAGATCTCGCCGTCGGGCTTGTTGTACATGATCACGCGGCGTACCGACTCGGCGGCTTCTTCGCGCTTGATCACTTTGCCATCGATGGTGATGGCGTCATGCAGGTCGACGCGCAGGCCGAGGGTGGCGTCTTTGCCATTGACCTTGATGCGGCCGTGGCTGATCCAGGCTTCCACGTCACGGCGCGAGCCGACGCCGATACGGGCGAGGACTTTCTGCAGTTTTTCGCCTGCTGGGCCGATTTCCTGGTCGTCTTTCTGGTCGTTGATACTCATCTGGGCACCTCCCGGTGTGGTCTGTTCAGGCAGCTCTGAAGTGAGGGGCCTGAAGCGTTGAAAGCTGGGTCTCGGGCGAAGGGATCGCCGAAGGGTCGCGAATCATACGCTCATGAGGACATTCGCGCATCAGAGACTAGTCGATGGGCGCCTGCTTATTTGTTTTTCCGCCGACCGGTGGCGCCGAGCTTGACCAGGCGCAGCGACGCTTCGGCCAGTACGGTGCGCTTGTCCGCCTTGTCGAGCTTCTTCCAGGCCTTGATCTCACGCTTGCTGCGGCCACAACCGAGGCAGATGTCGTCAGTGAATTTGCAGAGGCTGATGCAGGGGTCTTTGGTTGAGCTCATCGAAAACTCCAAGTCCACACATACCCCTGCGGGATATTTATTGAACACAGGATCTGGGTCAATCCTCGAACTCACGCCGTTCGGCCTCTATCGCTTCGGCCAGCGCCCGGGCTTCGGCTTCTTCGTCGCTGAGTTCAGGCTCAGGTTCGGGCTTGTGCTGTTCGAGCGCGGCGACCGCCGCGAGGAGCTTCTCGCGAGCCTCGGCGACACCCAGAATGTCGTCCTCCTGTTCTTCTTCCGGCTCCTCTTCGACTGTGGCCTCGGGCTCTACCTGAAGTTCAGTTTCGATTGCAGGCCCAGGCTGGTCAGCGACCTCCCCGGTATCGATCTCTGCCCCCACTCCATCACGCAACAGATCATCGAAATCGGTCTTGATCCCCTCCTCCATCGTGTCCAGCTCCAGCAACAGGGTGTGGAAACTGGTCTCCTCCTTGGGCTCTTCCGGCTCGGCGCTGGCATCAGCCAGTTCCTGCAAGCCGGCAGGCACCGGAGCGTCGTCGAAATCGAGGATCGGATCAGGTTCCAGCTCGCGCAGTTCGGCCAGCGGCGGCAAGTCGTCGAGGTTTTGCAGGTTGAAGTGGTCGAGAAACGCCTTGGTAGTGGCAAACATCGCCGGTTTACCGGGTACGTCGCGGTAGCCGACGATGCGGATCCACTCGCGTTCCAGCAGGGTTTTGACGATGTGGCTGTTGACCGCCACGCCCCGCACGTCTTCGATCTCGCCACGGGTGATCGGCTGGCGATAGGCAATCAGCGCGATGGTTTCGAGCATGGCACGCGAGTAACGCTGTGGGCGCTCTTCCCACAAACGACCGACCCACGGCGAAAACTTTTCGCGAATCTGCAGGCGGTAGCCGGAAGCCACTTCCTTCAACTCGAAAGCCCGGCCGTCGCAGGACTTGGCCAGCAAGGTCAGGGCCTTTTTGAAAACCGGCGGCTCCGGCCGTTCGCCCTCTTCGAAGAGTTCGAACAGACGCTCAAGGGATTGCGGCTTTCCCGAAGCCAACAGAAAAGCTTCAAGCAGTGGCGCCAGCTCGCGGGGTTCAGTCAGGTTCATGATTCAACTCGTTATTCGGCTCGGGCCCGCACGTGGATCGCTGCGAACGGCTCATTCTGCACCAGCTCGACCAAGGATTCCTTGACCAGTTCAAGGATCGCCATAAAGGTCACCACAACGCCCAGACGCCCTTCTTCTGCGGTGAACAGCTCGACAAAGGGCACGAAACCGCCGCCCTTGAGCCGATCCAGCACATCGCTCATGCGTTCGCGGGTAGACAGCGCCTCGCGGCTGACCTGGTGGCTTTCGAACATGTCGCCACGGCGCAACACTTCAGCCATGGACAACAGAATCTCGCTCAGCCGCACGTCCGGCAGCAGCTTGCGCGCCCGCGCCTCGGGCGCGTCCAGCTTGGGCACAACCACGTCACGACCGACGCGACTCAGACCATCGATGCCTTCGGCAGCGGCCTTGAAACGCTCGTACTCCTGCAAGCGGCGGATCAGTTCGGCTCGCGGGTCTTCCTCTTCATCTTCGATGGTTTCGGCGCGCGGCAGCAGCATCCGCGACTTGATCTCGGCCAGCATCGCCGCCATCACCAGGTACTCGGCGGCCAGCTCCAGGCGCACAGACTGCATCAACTCGACATAGCCCATGTACTGGCGGGTGATTTCCGCCACCGGAATGTCGAGGATGTTGATGTTCTGTTTGCGGATCAGGTACAGCAGCAGGTCCAACGGGCCTTCGAAGGCTTCAAGGAAGACCTCCAGCGCGTCCGGCGGGATATACAGGTCAAGCGGCATTTCCAGGACGGCCTGGCCATAGACCATGGCGAACGGCAGTTCTTGCTGGGCGCCGGCCTGACTGTCGACTACCGGTTCTACTGCCGACATCTAGGCCTCGGCCATGAACGGCGCCGGGTCGCCGCAACCCACGCGAATGACTTCCGGCTCGCCGTCGGCGAGGTTGATCACGGTGGATGCCTTGATCCCGCCGAAACCGCCGTCGATGATCAGGTCGACCTGATGTTCGAGCAACTGGCGCATTTCATGCGGATCACTCAGCGGGTCGGTCTCACCGGGCATGATCAGGGTCACACTCATCAGCGGCTCCCCCAGCTCGGCCAGCAATGCCAGGGCAATCGGGTGGCTCGGTACACGCAGGCCGATGGTGCGCTTCTTGGGGTGCAGCAACAGGCGCGGCACTTCGCGGGTGGCATTGAGGATGAACGTGTAAGGACCGGGCAAGTGGGCCTTGAGGATACGGAAAGTGCCGGTGTCGATCTTGGCGAACAGCCCCAGTTGCGACAGGTCGCTGCAAATCAGCGCGAAGTTGTGCTTGTCGTCCAGCTGGCGCAAACGGCGCACGCGCTCCACGGCGTTTTTGTCGCCGATCTGGCAACCAATGGCGTAGGACGAGTCAGTGGGATAAATCACCACCCCGCCACGGCGGATGATCTCGACAGCCTGTTTGATCAGGCGCGCTTGCGGGTTTTCCGGATGAATCTGGAAAAATTGACTCACATTTTCTACCTGTTCAGACGGCGGCGTTGATTGGGTCATGTTTGAATCGACACCAAAGTGGCGGCAGATCCTCCGGGAGCGGGCGGTATTCACCGATCTCGGACCAGCCTCCAGGACCATGAAAATCACTGCCGGCGCTGACCAGCAGACCAAACTCGCGGGCCAGAATCGCCAGGCTGCCCACTTGCTCGGCAGGCTGATGGCCATTGACCACTTCGATTGCGTGGCCCCCCGCTTGAATATAGTCAGAAATCAGCCGACGACGTTTGCTGCGCGTGAAATCGTAATGCCACGGATGCGCGAGGCTGACCCAGGCCTTGGCGGCGCGCAGGGTCTGGACCGTATCTTCCAGGGTCGGCCAGTGCTGCTTGACGTCACCCAGCTTGCCGGCGCCCAGCCACTTGCGAAAGGCCTCGGCGCGATCCTTGACCAGCCCTTCACGCACCATCCAGTCGGCGAAATGCGGACGCGCCGGCGCGTTGCCGCTGTCGCCCAGCTCCTGCTGCATCTTGCGTGCGCCTTCCAGCGCCCCAGGCATGCCCTTGAGCGCCAGCTTGCGGCTTATTTCTTCGGACCGCAGCCAGCGGCCATCGTGCAACCTGGCAATCGCCTCGACCAACGGCGCAGCGTTGACGTCGAAGCCATAGCCCAGCACATGAATGGTTGCCCCGCCCCAGGTGCAGGACAATTCGACGCCATTGACCAGTTGCATCCCCAGCGCCGTGGCAGCGCTGCGGGCCTCTTCCAGGCCTTCAAGGGTGTCGTGATCGGTCAAGGCCAGGACTCGCACGCCTTTCTCGAACGCACGCGCAACCAGTACCGCGGGCGCCAGGGCGCCATCGGAGGCCGTGCTATGGCAGTGCAAATCTACATTCACGGGGCTTTGTAACCTCAAATCAGCTGGCGCTATCGCGCGCCCATATGTTTGTTATTATGCCGCCACATCCTGCTTCTGGCTGCCACTGTGAAACAATTCATCGATTTCATCCCGCTCCTGCTGTTTTTCATCGTCTACAAACTTGATCCACGGGTCGTCGACATCGCCGGTCACGAGGTGACTGTCGGCGGCATCTACAGCGCTACCGCGATGCTGATCATCAGCTCGCTGGTGGTCTACGGCGCGCTTTTCATCAAGCAGCGCAAGCTGGAAAAGAGCCAATGGCTGACCCTTGTCGCCTGCCTGGTGTTCGGCAGCCTGACGCTGGCGTTCCACAGCGAGACATTCCTGAAATGGAAAGCCCCGGTGGTCAACTGGCTGTTCGCGCTGGCGTTCATCGGCAGCCACTTCATCGGCGACCGTCTGCTGATCAAACGCATCATGGGCCACGCGCTGACCTTGCCGGACCCGGTCTGGACGCGCCTGAACATCGCCTGGATCGCGTTTTTCCTGTTTTGCGGCGCCGCCAACCTGTTTGTGGCGTTCACGTTCCAGAGCTACTGGGTGGACTTCAAGGTCTTCGGCAGCCTGGGCATGACCCTGCTGTTCCTGGTCGGCCAGGGCATCTACCTGTCCCGCCACCTGCACGATGCCGACACTACAACGCCAAAAACCGAGGACTGACATGCTCTACGCAATCATTGCCACCGACGTCGCCGATTCCCTGCAAGCCCGACTGGCCGCACGGCCCGCGCACCTTGAGCGCCTGCAAGTGCTCAAGGGTGAAGGCCGCATTGTCCTGGCCGGACCGCACCCGGCGGTCGACAGCAATGATCCGGGCGCCGCGGGTTTCACCGGCAGCCTGATCGTCGCCGAATTCGATTCCCTGAGCGCCGCACAGGCCTGGGCCGACGCCGATCCTTATATCGCTGCAGGCGTCTACGCCAACGTTTCGGTAAAGCCGTTCAAGCAAGTCCTGCCTTAAAACTTCCCCTCGCGATGAACCTTATGGGTTCGTCGCGCTCTCAATCGCTCATTATTCTCGTTTGCCTGCCGACAACTTGCCCAATACTCGTATTGGAATCAGGAGTGGCGATGCGCAAGGGTCCGTTGTGTCTGATGTTGGTGACGTTGTCGATCGGGGCCCCCGCCCATGGTGAAGAAAGCGCCACGGGTGGCAGCTCCACGCCGCTGTCCCTGAGCGCCGGCAGTCAGATCACCGAGTTGCAGCAACGCTTGAAAGCAAGCGAGCAGCAACGAGAAGAATTGAACAAACAACTGCAAAATGCCGACAGTGAGCGTGAAAGCGTCCAGTTGAGCCGCCTTCGCCAGGAGAACCAGCGTTTGAAGCTGCAACTCAAGGAAGCCCTGGCAAGTCCGTTGCCGCGTCTGCTGACCGACCAACAGCAATGGTTCGTCACCGGCGGGGGGGTAGCGCTATTGGCTCTGCTCTGCGGTATCTTTGCCAGTGGTGCAAGTCGAAAACGTCGACAATGGCTAAATTGAGTGAGTCATGAGCGAGCTGTTACTAATTGATGATGACCAGGAGCTGTGCGAGCTCCTGAGCAGTTGGTTGAGCCAGGAAGGCTTTGTGGTGCATGCCTGCCATGACGGCCAGAGTGCCCGCCGGGCGCTGGCCGAGACATCGCCGGCCGCCGTGGTGCTGGACGTGATGCTGCCCGATGGCAGCGGCCTGGAACTGCTCAAGCAACTGCGCGCCGACCACCCGGACCTGCCGGTGCTGATGCTCTCGGCACGTGGCGAGCCGCTGGACCGTATCCTGGGCCTGGAACTCGGTGCCGACGATTACCTGGCCAAACCCTGCGATCCACGGGAACTGACCGCCCGCCTGCGTGCCGTATTGCGCCGCAGCCATCCGGCAGCCGCCTCCAGCCAGCTGGAACTGGGCGACCTGTGTTTCAGCCCGGTGCGTGGCGTGGTCAGCATCGACGAACAGGAATACACCCTCACCGTTTCCGAAAGCCGCCTGCTCGAGGCCTTGCTCAAGCAACCGGGCGAGCCGCTGGACAAACAGGAACTGGCCCAGATCGCCCTCGGCCGCAAACTGACCCTGTACGACCGCAGCCTGGACATGCACGTCAGCAATCTGCGCAAGAAAATCGGTCCACACCCCGATGGCCGGCCACGCATCATTGCGCTACGCAGTCGCGGGTACTATTACAGCCTCTGACTACACACGGCATCTCCTAAAGGGGGCCGTGTGTTGTCGTCGATAGCGTGATTTGTCAGGATCGCTCAAAACCGTCTTTACCCAAGCTTTACGCTCCGCTGACCGCCGCTGACCTTGATCTCCGTAATCTGTACTCATCCGGAACGTACCGGGAACGAGACAAGGAGATTCACCATGCGCAAGACCCTTATCGCTCTGATGTTCGCCGCCGCCCTGCCCACCGTCGCCATGGCCATGCCTGAAGGTGGTGGCCCGATGGGTGGCCCTGAAGGCGGCCAACATTGGGGCGGCCATCAAATGCACGGCAAAGGCCCTTACAGCAAGCTGGACCTGAGCCGCGAACAGCGCGAGCAGATCCGCAAACTGATTGGCGGCCAGATGCACGCCCGCAAAGAGCTGGTGCAGCAATACTTGCAGAAACTGTCGCCAGCCGATCAGCAAGCGCTGAAAGATCAAATGGCTGCCGGTCGCCAGAAAACCCAGGCTGACATTCGTGCAGTGCTCAAGCCGGATCAGCAAAAAACGTTCGACGCGATCCAGAAAAAACAGGCTGAGCGTCGTGCCGAATGGGCCGAATTCAAGGCCTGGAAAGCGCAACAACCGCAAAAAGCGCAATAATGTTCTAGCGTTACGTTCCAGCCCAACGGTTAATCGCCGTTGGGCTTTCTTTGTTTGAGGATTTTCTGTGCGCTCATTGTTCTGGCGTATTCTGGCCAGCTTCTGGTTGGCTATCGCTCTGGTTGCAGGGCTGTCCATTTTGCTCGGGCATATGCTCAACCAGGACGCCTGGATTCTCAGCCATCATCCGGGGCTCAACACCCTGGCTGAAGAGTGGACGCAAACCTACGAGGCCCAGGGCGAAGAGGCCGCCCAGAACATCCTTGAACAGCGCAAACGCCAATATCACATCGACGTTCAGGTGCTCAACGAAAGTGGCGACCCGGTAGTGCGTGGCACATTCCCGCGCCGTGCGGCCGCCTTCGAAGCGCGACAGAATGACGATGATCATCGTTTACCCTGGCGTCGCCTGACCGCCGAGTACACCAGCGAGAAAACCGGCAACACTTACCTGCTGATCTACCGCATACCGCACCCGGAACTGGACTCATGGCATCGCGACAGCCTGCTCTGGCCGCTCAGTGCCCTTGGGATTGCGCTGGTGGTGCTGACCTTGTTCAGCCTGCTGGTGACACTCTCGATCACTCGCCCCCTCAGCCGTTTGCGTGGTGCCGTGCATGATCTTGGGCAAACCACCTATCAGCAAAACAGCCTGGTGAAACTGGCGAACCGCCGCGATGAATTCGGTGTGCTGGCCAACGATTTCAACCGCATGGGCGCTCGCCTGCAAAGCTTGATCGGCAGCCAGCGGCAATTGTTGCGGGACGTTTCCCATGAGCTGCGCTCGCCCCTCGCCCGGCTACGTATCGCCCTGGCGCTGGCCGAGCGAGCCAACCCTGAGGAACGACAAAAACTCTGGCCGCGCCTGACCCGCGAGTGTGATCGTCTGGAAGCGCTGATCAGCGAAATTCTGGTGTTGGCGCGGGTCGACGCCGACAACGCCAGTGCCGAAGAAGTGGACCTCAATGCCTTGCTCTCAACCTTGCAAAAAGATGCACAGCTTGGTTCCCCGGATCAAACCGTGCGTCTGGAGGCCGAGCAACCGCTGAACCTCAAAGGCTGGCCGACCATGATCGAACGCGCCGTGGACAATCTGTTGCGCAATGCGCAGCGGTTCAACCCGGTAGGCCAGCCGATCGAGATGCAAGCGGCGCTGCAAGGCGAGCGGATCGTGGTCAGTGTGCGCGACCATGGACCGGGGGTCGAAGCCGGGTCTTTGAGTCAGTTGGGCGAGCCGTTCTACCGGGCACCGGGCCAGACGGCGGCCGGGCATGGTCTGGGCCTGGCGATTGCGCGCCGCGCAGCAGAGCGCCATGGCGGCAGTCTGGTACTGGCCAATCATCCGCAGGGCGGGTTTATTGCGAGTCTGGAGTTGCCGCTGGTGCCGGGGGCTGTTGTTCAACCCTGAAACGCTGTCACCACCACAATCCAATGTGGGAGCGAGTAGGCTCGCTCCCATAAGGGATTTGTGGTGTCAGGCTTTACCGGGCCAGGCGCTGACGAACTCGGCGAGGTCGACTTTCTCTGCAATCCGTGGCTCTTTCAGCGGCGTGCCGAGATAAAGGAACGCAATCACCTCTTCCCCTTCCGCAAGCCCCAAACCTTTGGCCACATGCGCCGAATAAGCCAGCTCACCCGTACGCCACACCGCGCCAATACCCTGTGCATAAGCCGCCAGCAAAATCCCGTGAGCCGCGCAACCCGCTGCCAGCAACTGCTCGGACTTCGGATACTTGACGTGATCCTGCAACCTGGCGATTACCACGACCACCAGCGGCGCTCGCAACGGGCCGTTCCGCGCCTTGCCCAGCGCCGCCTCGGCCACGTCGCTGTCTTGCAGCTTTGCCGCTTCGGCCAGCAGCTCGCCCATTTGCTCGCGCGCCGCGCCTTCAACGGTCAGGAAACGCCACGGCTGCAAATGGCCATGATCCGGTGCGCGCATCGCGGCGGCAAACAGGGCTTGCCGTTGCTCGGCAGTCGGCGCCGGGTCCAGCAGCCGCGGAACGGAAACACGGTTGAGCAAAACGTCGAGAGCCTGCATCAGTCACCTCCTGTAAAAAATGTTTGGCTATTCTAGCGGGATCCCCTCGGGAGTGCCGGTTTACATGGCAGACCTCGCAGGTAGAATGGCGCCCTTGCCCACCACAGCCCGAGCGGACTTCATGGCGTTGCCGACCTTACGGATCATTGGTTTCATCATCGGCATCTTCCTGATTACCCTGGCCATCGCCATGGTCGTGCCCATGGCCACGCTGGTGGTTTTCGAGCGCACCAGCGACCTGCCGTCGTTCCTCTGGGCCAGCATGATTACCTTTGTCGCCGGGCTCGCGCTAGTGATTCCCGGTCGGCCCGAGCACATTCACCTGCGCCCGCGAGACATGTACCTGCTGACGGTCAGCAGCTGGCTGGTGGTGTGCATCTTCGCCGCGCTGCCGTTCCTGCTGACCCAGCACATCAGTTACACCGACTCGTTTTTCGAAAGCATGTCCGGCATCACCGCCACCGGCTCCACCGTACTCAGCGGCCTGGACACCATGTCCCCGGGCATCCTGATATGGCGCTCACTGCTGCACTGGTTGGGCGGCATCGGCTTTATCGGCATGGCGGTGGCGATTTTGCCCTTGCTGCGCATCGGCGGCATGCGCCTGTTCCAGACCGAGTCCTCGGACCGCTCGGAAAAAGTCATGCCCCGCTCCCACATGGTGGCGCGCTTGATCGTGGCCGCCTATGTCGGCATCACCATTCTCGGCAGCCTGGCGTTCTGGTGGGCCGGGATGAACCTGTTCGATGCGATCAACCATGCGATGTCGGCGATCTCCACCGGCGGTTTTTCGACCTCCGACGAATCCCTGGCCCACTGGAAACAACCGGCGGTGCACTGGGTCGCCGTGGTGGTAATGATCCTCGGCAGCCTGCCGTTCACCCTGTACGTGGCTACCCTGCGCGGCAACCGTCGTGCGCTGATCAAGGATCAGCAGGTTCAGGGCCTGCTCGGCATGTTGCTGGTGACGTGGCTGGTGCTGGGCACCTGGTATTGGTGGACCACCGACCTGCACTGGTTCGAGGCATTGCGGCATGTGGCGGTGAACGTGACTTCGGTGGTGACCACCACCGGGTTTGCACTAGGGGACTACAGCATCTGGGGCAACTTCTCGCTGATGCTGTTCTTTTATCTGGGCTTTGTGGGGGGATGTTCCGGCTCGACCGCTGGCGGCATCAAGATTTTCCGCTTCCAGGTCGCCTACATCCTGCTCAAGGCCAACCTTAACCAGTTGATCCACCCCCGTGCAGTGATCAAGCAGAAGTACAACGGCCACCGCCTCGACGAAGAGATCGTGCGTTCGATCCTGACGTTTTCGTTTTTCTTCGCCATCACCATCTGTGTGATTGCGCTGATGCTGTCGCTACTGGGGCTGGACTGGATGACGGCGCTGACCGGCGCAGCCAGTACCGTGTCCGGCGTTGGTCCGGGCCTGGGTGAAACCATCGGCCCGGCGGGCAACTTCTCGACGCTGCCGGACGCGGCCAAGTGGATTCTCTCGTTCGGCATGCTGCTGGGCCGACTGGAAATCATTACCGTGTTTGTTCTGTGTATTCCGGCGTTCTGGCGCCATTGATCAGCGCTGGCGCCTGTAGAAGTCGCACCCGGTATTCGCCGGGAGTGGTGTCGAACCAGCGGCGGAAAGCGCGGAAGAAGTTACTCGGGTCAGCAAATCCCAACAGGTAGGCGATTTCCAGCAAAGTCATGTTCGGCTGTGCCAGGTACTGCTCGGCCAGCTCCCGGCGAGTGTCATCAAGCAACGTTTGAAAACTGGTGCCCTCTTCCTGCAACCGCCGTTGCAGGGTGCGTTGCGACAGGTGCAGGGTCTGCGCCACGGTATCGCGCTTGGGCTCGCCCTGGGGCAGCAAACGGCAGAGCACCTGCCGGGCCTTGTGGGTGACCCGGCTTTCCGAGAATCGCGCCAGGTATTCCCCGGCAAACCGGTCATGCAGCAACGCCATGGCCTCATTGGCGGTGGGCAGTGGCGCCTCCATATCGGCGCGTTCGAACATCAGCGCGTCATAGGGTGCGTTGAACACCAGCGGCGCATGGAAGGCCAGTTTATAAGGTTGCAAATCCGCCGGTTCATCACCCTGAAACAGCACCTTGCGCGGTTGCAGCGTCCGTCCGGTCAACCAGCCGCACAGGGCCAGGGCACAAGCGAGTGACGCCTCGGCACTTTGCCGGGTCGGCGGAAGGTGATCGCCATGCACGGTCAGAATCAGTGCATAGCCTTCGTCCAGCAGGCGAAAACTCAGGTCGGCACTTTCAGCGATGATCCGCTGATAGCGCACCAGTCGCTGAAAACCCTCGGCCAGGGTCTGGCTGGACATCAAGGCATAACCCGCCACATGGAACGACGCCGGTCGAACCACCTTGCCCATGTTCAGACCGATGGCCGGGTTGCCGGACAGCTCGACCGCACGCTGCCACAGTCGCGTCATTGAGTCTTGCGGGAAACGCGCATCCGGATCATCCAGCGCCGCGTAGTCGAGCCCCAGTTGCTTGAACAGAACCCGGCAATCCAGGCCGTCCATTTCCAGTGCTTTGACAATCCCCATCGCCCAGCTTGCAGAAGTCGTTCGTTCGCTCATGGCGTTTACTGACATGATGGCCGCAGACCACGACCCATTACCGAAGGATACTAAAGTGGCGCCTATTGTCACTGGCTGACGCCAATATCCACTCTAGACTTAAATAACCTACGCGCAGAACAACTTGCCATCAGAACAATAACCACAGAGATCGCAGTCGTGGAAAACATCAAGCGTTTCAACAGCTTCGCCGAGTTCTACCCGTATTACCTCAGTGAACACAGCAACAGCACCTGCCGTCGCCTGCATTTTATTGGCACCACACTCGTGATCTTTATTTTGG
Source organism: Pseudomonas fungipugnans (assembly GCF_029955235.1). Lineage (NCBI taxonomy): Bacteria > Pseudomonadati > Pseudomonadota > Gammaproteobacteria > Pseudomonadales > Pseudomonadaceae > Pseudomonas > Pseudomonas fungipugnans. The sequence goes on along the minus strand of NZ_JARBWL010000002.1, from coordinate 1,973,515 downwards.
CAATGACCGTTGGCAGAGGCGCATGGCTGCTTCTGGTGGCCCTGCCGCTGGCCGGTTACAGCTTCGCCTGGGTCGGGCATTTCTTCTTCGAGAAGAATCGCCCAGCCACTTTTCAGCATCCACTTTATAGCCTGCTCGGCGATTTCGTCATGTACCGCGACATGATTCTGGGCCGCGTGCCGTTCTAGGCGCCGTTAGCAAAAAAGGATAGCCGATGAACGCCAACGCCCGTTTCACCCACATGCAGGACGGCACGCAGGAAGACTGGGCGATCATCGCCGCCGACTTCAGTGCTTACGCCAGACAATTGCCGACACGGATCGCGGCGCACCTGAAACTGCTGGAGGGAGATTTTGGCGGCTTCCCGGTAGACCGTCTGACCCATTCCCTGCAAACCGCCACTCGTGCCTTTCACGATGGCCGCGACGAGGAATACGTGGTCTGCGCCCTGCTCCATGACATCGGCGACACCCTGGGCTCCTATAACCATCCGGATATTGCTGCGGCGATTCTCAAGCCCTTCGTCAGCGCCGAGAATCTGTGGATGGTGGAAAAACACGGGGTCTTTCAGGGGTATTACTTCTTTCATCACCTGGGCATGGACCGGCACTTGCGCGAGCAATTCAGCGGGCATCCGCAGTACCAGGCGACCATCGAGTTTTGTGCGAAATATGATGCGGCGGCGTTTGATCCGGCTTATGAGCATCTGCCGCTGAGTTTCTTCGAGCCGATGATGGAACGGCTGTTTGCCCGGCCGAAGAACTCGATCTACAAGGCGGCAATGGAACAACACGCGCCAGCCTGATGGTCGCCGGGGCCCGCTCCCACAAGGTTTTGAGCCGGACACAAGATCGGCGGTCACCACCAATCCACTGTGGGAGCGAGCCTGCTCGCGAAGAGGCCAGTCCAGTCAGAACACCTCTGAAAGTTTATGCAGGCTCAACGACCTTCACCGCCTTCAACTCAGCCTCCCGCGCCTGAGCATCGGCCAGTCGATACAACTCGATCGACCCGTCCCAATGCTCGATCAGCGCCGTGCATGACTCCACCCAATCGCCACAGTTGAGGTAGTCCACCTCGCCCACCTTGCGAATCTCGGCATGGTGAATGTGCCCGCACACCACGCCGTGCAACCCGCGTTTGACGCACTCATGGGCAATGGCTTCTTCGAAATCGCTGATGAAGCTGACGGCAGTTTTCACCTTGTGCTTGAGGTAGGCCGACAGCGACCAGTAGCCGTAGCCATAACGAGCGCGCCAGTGGTTGAGCCAGCGGTTGAGGGTCAGGGTGAATTCGTAGGCCGAGTCACCGAGAAACGCCAGCCAGCGGTGGTACCGGGTGATCACGTCGAACTGGTCGCCGTGGATCACCAGCAGGTGTCGTCCATCGGCGGTTACGTGCACGGCTTCGTCCACCAACTGGATATTGCCCAGAATCAGTTTCGAATAGCGGCGCAGGAATTCGTCGTGGTTGCCGGTGACATAAATCACCTCGGTGCCGCGTTTGCTCATGGTCAGCAAACGGCGGATCACGTTGGTGTGCGCCTGGGGCCAGTACATGCCGCCGCGCAGTTTCCAGCCGTCGATGATGTCGCCCACCAGGTAGATCTTGTCAGCGTGATACCCCTTGAGAAACTGCGACAGGTGTTCGGCCTGACAATCCCGCGTGCCCAGATGCACATCAGAAATCCACAAGGTCCGCACACGTTGCTTACGACTGGGTTTGGCGAGCTCGGCGCTGGTCATGGGCGACCCTCTGCGATGTTTTTACAAGCTTGCGCCGGGCCGGTTAATTGCCCATGACAGTGGCGAGTCAATCCCGTGACAGCGCGAGCCATCGCCGACCCGGTGTAGACTGGCAACCCAGTTACCTGGGGGAGCGGGCTTGCTCGCGCCCCATGAGCCTTGCCCGGGAGACCGCGATGAGACCGATCCTCACGCTGCGCCAATACAGCAACGACCTGATCGTCCACAGCCATGACCACGCCCAACTGGTGTTCGGGCTCTCGGGCGCGCTGGATTTCGAGGTCGACGGTCGTGGCAGTCAGGTGGTGCAGCAGAGTTTTGTCGTGGTGCCCTCGGGTTTTCACCATGCTTGTGGCAGCGCCAACGGCAGTCGCTGCCTGGTGCTGGACGTGCCGAGTGACCAGTGGGTGAGCGAGTCGCTTGGCGAACACGCCGATGCCAGTCGGCGCTTGCTCGATACGGCTGGCCGGTTGCCGCTGGACGCCGGGCAGAGTCAGCTGGTCAGTTGGCTGGCGGGCAGTCAGGTCGATGACCCACTGATCGCCCGGCAAGGTGCGGTGTTGTTGTTGGCCAGCCTCAACAACATCAAGCCTGACCTCATCGGTGGACGGCGCCTGCCGTACGCGGCACTGAATGCGCACATCGATCAATACGCCGCCTACCCGCTGCAAGTGGCGGATCTGGCGCGCCTCGCCGGCCTGTCCAGCGCCCGCTTGCACGCACGGTTTGTGGCCGAGTGCGGGCAGACGCCGATGGACTATATTCGCAGCCGCCGATTGCACATCGCGGTGAATCTGTTGCGTGAATCGGCACTTCCCATCGGCGAGATCGCCAGTCGGGTCGGTTATGGCTCGCAGAGTGCGTTTGCGGCGGCGGTCTTGCGCGAGTTTGGTTCGACGCCTGGCGAATTGCGGCGCGCAAGTTAAAGCCTGAATACAAAACCTGTGGGATTGCGGTGTGGCATCAGGTGCGAGTCTTACGACAAAAGTCGATAGTCTGCCGACAGACACGGCATGCCGTAGCGCGATTCAATGCACGACCCAATGTTCGTTTGTTATCAAGGACTGCAATGACTCCCCGTACCGCCCTTGGCGCCCTGCATATCGGCGCACTGATGTTTGGCCTGACCGGCGTGTTCGGCAAACTCGCCGCCGCCTCGCCCGCCGTTATCGTTTTCGGCCGGGCTGCATTCGCGGTGCTGGCCCTGGCGTTTTTCACCCGCTTCGCCAGCAACACCCGCTGGCAAAAACTTGAGGCCGTGGACTGGCGCCGCCTGCTGCTCAGCGGCTTGCTGCTGGCCGGGCACTGGGTGAGTTTCTTCATTGCGGTCAAGGTTGCGGGTGTGGCGATTGCGACCCTGGGGTTCGCCAGTTTCCCGGCATTTACCGTGATCCTCGAAGGGCTGATCTTCCGCGAACGTATTCGCGCCAATGAAATCCTGCTGGTGGTGCTGGTCAGCATCGGTCTGGTGCTGGTCACCCCGGCGTTCGATCTGGCCAGTGGTGCAACCATTGGCCTGCTGTGGGCCGTGGGCTCCGGGTTGCTGTTTGCGCTGTTATCGCTGACGAACCGCGCCAGTTCCGCACGCATCGCGCCGGTGCAGGCCGCGTTGTGTCAGAACGTGGTGGTGGCGCTGTGCCTGCTGCCGGTGGCGGCGCCACAGCTAAGTGAAGTACGCGCCCTCGACTGGCTGTGGATCGGCCTGCTCGGCGTGTTCTGCACCGGCCTGGCTCATAGCCTCTTCGTCGCCAGCCTGGCGGTGATCAAGGCCAGGACGGCCGCCGTGGTGTTTGCCCTGGAACCGGTTTACGGCATCACCGTTGCCTGGTTGCTGTTCAATGAAAATCCGACGCCGCGCATGTTGATCGGCGGCGTGTTGATCATCGTCGCCATCGTCGTTTCCAGTTGGCTATCGGGCGGCGTCAGCAAGAAGACCGTAGCCGCCGAGGCCGCGTCTCACTGAGTGCGGTCGTTGTGCCCCAAGTCGCGGTCCGGGTCGATCTGATCCCGGACCCGCTGCTTCAATACCTTGGCCTCGGGGAAACCGCCATCGGCCTTTCGCTCCCAGATTTGCACCTCGTCACAAAAAATATGGAAGACTCCACCGGTGCCGGGCACCAGCGAGACTTTGCCCAAATCATCGCCAAAGGTGCTGAGCAGCTCCTGAGCCAGCCAGGCGGCGCGCAACAGCCACTGGCATTGCGTGCAATAGGTGATGACGATTTCCGGTTTATGCATGGACATGATTGCTGGAACTCCTGAGCTAGACAGCGCCGCTATAATAGCTGCCTTTATCGTTCGCCCCGAGATCCAAGATGCGCCGTTTGTTGTCCTGTCTGCTGCTTTGCCTCTTTCCCTTGATCGTATACGCCACCGATGCGCCCCGGCCGAAAATCGGCCTGGTGCTGTCCGGTGGCGCCGCCCGCGGCCTGGCACACATCGGCGTACTCAAGGCCCTCGAAGAACAAGGCATCAAGATCGATGCGATTGCCGGTACCAGCATGGGCGCGGTGGTTGGCGGCCTGTACGCCTCTGGCTACAAGATCGATGAGCTGGAAAAACTCGCACTCAACATCGACTGGCAGCAGGCGTTGTCCGATGCTCCGCCCCGCGAAGACGTGCCGTTCCGGCGCAAGCAGGATGACCGGGATTTCCTGGTGAAACAGAAACTCAGCTTCCGCGATGACGGCAGCCTGGGCCTGCCGCTGGGGGTGATTCAAGGGCAGAACCTGGCGCTGCTGCTGGAAAGCCTGCTCGCCCACGCCAGTGACACCCGCGATTTCGACAAACTGCCGATACCGTTCCGCGCCGTGGCCACCGACATCGCCAGTGGCGAAAAAGTGGTGTTTCGCAAAGGCCATCTGCCTCAGGTGATCCGCGCCAGCATGTCGATCCCGGCGGTGTTCGCTCCAGTCGAACTGGACGGCCGCCTGCTGGTGGACGGCGGCATGACCGACAACATCCCGCTGGACGTGGCACGGGAGATGGGCGTCGATGTCGCCATCGTGGTCGATATCGGCACCCCGCTGCGCAGCCGCAAACAGCTGACTACCGTGATTGATGTGTTGAACCAGTCCATCACCCTGATGACCCGGCGCAATTCCGAAGAACAACTGGCAGCACTGCACAAGGACGATGTGCTGATCCAGCCATCGCTGGCAAGCTTCGGCGCGACCGACTTCGGGCGGGCGCAGGAAATGATCGATGCCGGCTACCGTGCCACAAAGATTCTCGAGGCACGTCTGGCACGCCTCAAGCCCACGCGTGCGCAAGACGAAGAACTGACGGCCGCACGGGCGCCGAGTCAGCGCACACCGATCATTACCGCAATCAAGGTGGAGAACAATTCGAAAGTCGGCGACGACGTGATCCGCTACTACATCCGGCAAAACGTCGGCGAACCGCTGGACCTCGGTCGCCTGCAAACCGACATGGGCACCTTGTACGGCCTGGATTACTTTGAGCAGGTGCAATATCGCGTCGTACACAAAGGCGAGAATCACACACTGGTCATCACCGCTCGTGGCAAGCGCAGCGGCACCGACTACTTGCGGGTGGGGCTGAATCTCTCGGACGACATGCGTGGCGACAGCGCCTTCAACCTCGGCGCCAGTTACCGGGTGAACGGCATCAACCACCTTGGCGCCGAATGGCTGACTCGGGCGCAAATCGGCGACAAGCAAGAGCTGTATAGCGAGTTTTATCAGCCGCTTGACGTTGGATCACGCTATTTCATCGCGCCTTATGCCTCGTTTGAAGCACAAAACGTCGAGTCGATTCTGGACAACGACCCCATCGCCCAGTACCGCGTCGAACGTTACGGGTTCGGACTCAACGTGGGCCGGCAGATCGGTAACAGCGGCGAGATCCGCTTTGGCGTCGGCGAAGCCTGGGGCAAGGCCGACGTGCGCATCGGCGATCAGAACCTGCCCAGCGAGAGCTTCAACGAGGGCTTCTATCAGCTCAAATATTCGTTCGACTCACTGGATAACGTGTATTTCCCGCATACCGGCGAAGACATCGGTCTGGCCTTGCGCGAGTTCGAACCAGGGCTGGGCTCGGACACTCGTTACCGACAGTGGGAGTTCAAACTGGACAAGGCGCTGAGCAGCGGCCCGAACACGTTCATCCTCGGCGGACGCTACGGCCGCACCCTGGACAATGCCAATGTGGTGACCTCCAGCTTCCTGTTGGGCGGTGCGCGGCAGTTGTCGGGCTTTCGCGAGGATGCAATTTCCGGACAGAACATCAGCCTCATGCGCGGCGTCTACTACCGCCGCCTGACGCCGCGCTCCTACCTGCCACTGGACTTCCCGCTGTACATCGGCGGCTCTCTTGAGCGAGGCCGGGCGTGGAACAACGACAATGAATTCGACAGCGGCTACATCAATGCCGCCAGCGTGTTCATCGGCTTCAACACGCCGCTGGGGCCGCTGAACTTCAGCTATGGCTTTAACGATGCGGACGAGCAGGCGGTTTATCTGAATCTGGGGCAGACGTTCTAGTAGAAGCACCAATTGCCCGTGGGAGCTGCGGTCGCAAAGGCGCTGTGTCAGTTGACATCACTGCTGAATGACACACCGCTTTCGTCGGAACGCCGCCCGGAGCAAGCCCGCTCCCGCAGAGGATTGTCGTGATCGGACTATCGGATTCCGGCCAGTAAATTGCGGGCCGTTTGCTTGAGCGGTTCGTCGCCTTCCTTGAGCAACTGGTTGAGCAGTTCGATGGCGCTGTCCAGATCACCATCATCGATGCAGGTCTGGGCCTGTTCCAGTTTGCCGGCGTTGTCTGGCTTATGAGGCTCCGGCGCCAGAGGCTGATTCGGCTCGCTGAACTCATCGAGAAAAGCGTCATCCAGCATTGGGGCCTGAGGGTCATCAAGCCACTCCAGATCGGGCTCGTCGGACGCCTCGGGTAACACATGCAAACTCGAGGTGAATACCGGCTTCGGGGTCGAGGCCGTTTCCTGGGTGGGGCTGACCAAGTCCCAGCTGGAATCCATGGACAATTCGTCCAGATTCAACTGGAACTCATCGGCCCCTGATGTCGGCGTCTCGGCAGACGCAACGATTACGGGAGGAACGGCTGCCACCGGCGGCGCCGCACTTTCCATCTTCGGGTAACGATTTCGAATGTCATGAAGCTGCTGCGGATCGAACCCGGCCACCCGCAGACTGTTTTCCTGCGCCTCATACGCCGACACATCGCCCTGCTTGCCCAGCACGTCCAACAGTTGAAGGGCCAGATCGGTGCGTTGTGGCTCCTTGGTCAACGCCTCGCGCAGCAGACCGGCCGCTTCGGAAAACCGGCCGTAAGCCAGATAAATGCCCACGCCTTCCAGCACATCACCGGCAGGTGAATCATCACGCTGCAGCGGGATGGATCGCACCACGCCGGGCGGTGCGGGAGGTTGATCAAGCACCGGCTCATGTCGCGACGCCGACACCGGCGGCGCTTCGGATGGAGCCAGCCCCTGCTGACGCCAGCGCACGAACAGCCACCCCAGGGCCAGTAACGCCAGCGCCAACAGGCCCGTGATCAACAGCCAGTTGCTGCTCTCCTGCGGCTCGACCACGATCGGAGCCGGCGCTACGACAACCGGTGCGGCAGGTGGCTGCTGGAGTTCGGCAAGACGGGTTTGCAGTTCGCCAACCTGCTTTTTGCCGTCGGCAATCTGTGCGTCCCGGGCCAACAGCCGGGCATTCAAATCATCGATAGTTTTTTGCAATTGCTGGTTTTGCAGAACGCTGGCAGCCAGTTGCTCAGCCACCTCGTCATTGACCGCAGCGGTAGCCGACGGTGCGGCATTCGCCGCGGGCGCGGAAGCGTCGCGCTTGCCTTGAGGATTGGGTGATGACGCTGTCGCGGGCTCAACAGCCGGGAACGGCGATAGATCGGAACGCGCTGTCGGTTCGTCGGTGGCAGGCACAATCCCCGGCGAGCCGGGCGGGTCGATCAGCACCGTGTACTCGCGCAACAAACGCCCGTTCGGCTGATTGAGCTGCACCAGGAAATTCAGAAAGGGTTCAGTGACCGGTTTACTGGAGGTCACCCGGATCATCTGGCGGTTGCCGCGCAGGATCGGGGTGAACTTGAGATTATTGAGAAAGAACAGCCGCTCGACACCTGCACGACTGAACTCATCGGCCGACGCCAGGCTGACCGACAGGTCGCCCTCCCCCAGACCCGCGGCATCCACCAGCGCAATATCGGCGCTGAACGGCTGGTTCAACGCCGAGTGCGGGGTGATATCACCCAGGCCCAGGGCAGGCGCCAATGCCGAGTAGGTGAAGGCACCACCGACCAGCAGCCACCGGGTGCAACACCGTAAAACCACCTGCCAACTCTCGAGCATGAGCATCCCTTAGATAACCAGAACCAACCTGTTCGTGTTCGCACATCCGGTACGAACACGTTATTGCGTACTAGTTCTTATAGTCTGCCCAGGGCGTTATCTCAAAAGACTGCGCCGTGGTTGTGCCTCAAGATTTTTCCAGATTGCCCAGAATGTGCCCATGAACACGCATGCACACCTTCAAATCCGCCTCATCAACGCCCTGGAACAACTCATGACGCAGCTGGGTGGCAATGGTTTCAATTTGTTCGATCAACGGAAGCGCCGGGGCGCAGAGGACGATTTTCTTGGCTCGGCGGTCTTCCACCACGGCCTGGCGCAACACCAGGCCCTGGCCTTCCAGACTGTCGAGCAGACGGGCCAGCGTCGGGCCTTCGACGCCGACGCTTTGCGCCAGCTCACGCTGGGTTGGTGCGTCTTCGAAACGGGCCAGGTGCAGCAGCACCAGCCAGCGCGCCTGGGACAGGCCGAGGCCGGCCAGACGGCGGTCCAGCTCGGCACGCCAGCCGCGAGACATCTGGGCCAGTTGCATGCCAAAGCGGTGTTGATCGGTTAACGGCATAAAACACTCATGGTTAGGCTGAAATAGATAAAACTAATTATTAGTCAGCTAAGCATGAGCTTCGGCTGTAGGCAAGCGTGGCCCGGCACTGAATCGTTACATCCTTGCGCCACGTCACTCACATCTCGAATTCCGATTGCAGCGCCGCGCGCACGCAGTACAGAACCCCTTCTGGCACCCGACCGGCAAACAGGGCGGCAATCTCGGCCACGGCTGGCAGCTCGCCTTCGCCATCGAGGAACGCGTCCTGCACTTCGCCCATCAGGTCTTCCGGCAGGTCCAGTGCTTGTTCCAGTGACAACTGCTGCTTGCCGATCGCCTCGGCGAGCATGGTGTAGACGTTCTTTTCCGAGCATTGCAGTTGACCGGCAATCTGCAATGGGGTCATGCCGGCGCGGGCCAGGGTGATGAGTTCGTGGCGCACGTCGGCCACCACTTTCGGCGCCTCGACCTGACCGCCGAGTACTTCGAGGAAGGCCTCGCCATAACGCTCCAGCTTGCGCGCGCCGACACCGCTGACCGTGGCCATTTCGGCCAGCGACGTTGGCTGGCTGCGAAGCATTTCCAGGAGCGTGGAGTCGGGAAAGATGACGTACGGTGGCACGCCATGCTCTTCGGCAAGCTTGCGCCGCAGGGCGCGCAGGGCTTCCCACTGTTCGCGCTCTTCGCCACGCACCAGCTGGCTGGCTTGGCTCTTGCTGCTTTTCGCAGTGGTTTGCGGCTTGAGATCGCGACGCAGTTCCAGGGTCACTTCACCCTTGAGCAGCGGCCGGCAGGTGTCACTCAGACGCAGACCGCCATAACCTTCGAGGTCGATGTCCGCCAGACCGCGCGCAACCAATTGACGGAACAACGAGCGCCACTCACTCTCCCCCAGCGCCTTGCCGACGCCATACACCGACAGGTGCTGGTGGCCGAAGCTGCGGATTTTTTCGTTGTCCTTGCCCAGCAACACGTCCACCAGATGGCCGACCCCGTAGCGCTGGCCAGTGCGGTAGATTGCCGACAGCGCCTGCCGGGCCGGCTCGGTGGCGTCCCAGGTCTGCACGCCATCGACGCAGTTGTCGCAATGGCCGCATGGCTGGGGCATGTCTTCGTCGAAGTACGCCAGCAACGTCTGGCGACGGCAGCGGGTTTCTTCGCAGAGCGAGAGCATGGCGTCGAGCTTGTGCTGCTCCAGACGCTTGTGCCGCTCGTCACCTTCAGAGTTTTGCAGCATCTGCTTGAGCATCACCACGTCTTGCAGGCCGTAGGCCATCCAGGCGTCCGCCGGCAAGCCGTCACGGCCACCACGACCGGTTTCCTGGTAGTACGCCTCAAGGGATTTCGGCAAATCCAGGTGCGCGACGAAGCGCACGTTGGGCTTGTCGATGCCCATGCCGAACGCCACGGTAGCGACCATGATCAGGCCTTCCTCATTGAGGAAGCGCTTCTGGTGGTGAGCCCGGGTCTCGTTGGGCAGGCCGGCGTGGTACGGCAACGCCGGGAAACCCTGCTCGCTGAGAAACACCGCCACTTCATCGACTTTTTTGCGCGACAGGCAATAGACGATGCCGGCATCGCTGCGTCGCTCGGCCAGGAACGCCAGCAACTGCTTGCGCGGCTGCTCCTTGGGCACGATGCGGTAGAAAATGTTCGGACGGTCGAAGCTTGACAGGAAGCGCTCGGCGTTCTGCAAATGCAGGCGGTCGACGATTTCTTCGCGGGTACGCTTGTCGGCCGTGGCGGTCAGGGCGATGCGCGGGACGTTGGGGAACAACTCCGCCAACTGCCCGAGTTGCAGGTATTCACGGCGAAAATCGTGGCCCCATTGCGACACGCAGTGGGCTTCATCGATGGCGAACAGGGCAATGTCCAGGCTCTGCAGGAAGGCCAGCATGCGCGGCTGCACCAGGCGCTCGGGCGCCAGGTAGAGCATTTTCACTTCGCCGCGCTTGATCCGGGCGGCGAGGTCGCGTTGCTGTTCGGCGCTCAATGTCGAGTTCAGCGCTGCGGCGGCGACGCCCAGTTCTTCAAGGGTCGCAACCTGGTCGTCCATCAAGGCGATCAACGGTGATACCACCACCGCCAGGCCTTCACGCAGCAGCGCCGGAACCTGGAAGCACAGGGACTTGCCGCCACCGGTCGGCATCAGTACCAGGGCGTCGCCGCCATTGGCCACGCGCTCAATGATTGCACCCTGACGGCCACGAAAACTGTCGTAGCCGAAGATGTCCTTGAGGACGCGTTGAGCCTGTTCGAGCATAAAAACTCCAAAAATCACCGAAACATCCCTGCAAGGCTGGTTCAGAACCATGCACGCTGCACTGACAAATCGTAAGTGCACATTGCATGACGCGTCACATCTCAGCCATGACGCCAGCAGGGCATCACAAAACGCGGGAGTATACCCGACCCCTCCCCGGCAAGGGGTGCCGCTGATAAGACATACGAGGGCCAATGCAATACAGAACCTGTGGGAGCGATTGTGCTGTTGCACAAGGCTACAATGGCGCAAATATGCCGCGCGGCTGGCCTGAGCGCTCAAGAAGGCCTAGAATTCGCGCATCTGTTTATTTTCCCAAGGTAGCCCTTTAATGTCCTTCGCTGAGCAACTAACCCGCCTGCAAGTCTTCCTCGACGCCGACGAGCTGCATGACGAGGCGCTGGACTACGTGGCCGCCCACGGCTACCTCACCGCGTTGTCGATCTGCTCCGAAACCGTTCCTGATCGCGAATGGATCGACGCGCTCTTCGCCGAAGAGCCGCATTACGCCGACGACACCGAGCGTGAAGCGATCGAATCCACCCTGCTGGCCCTCAAGGCTCACATCGCGCGCCAACTGGCCTCCGATGAAGAGTTCGAGCTTCCTTGCGACCTGGACCTGGGCGAAGAACCGGACGACTCCGACCTGCGCGGCTGGTGCATCGGTTTCATGGAAGGCGTGTTCCTGCGCGAAGAAGCATGGTTCGAAACCGCCGAAGACGAAGTCAGCGAAATGCTGCTGCCGATCATGGTCGGTTCCGGTCTGTTCGACGAACAGCCTGAGTTCTCGGACATCGCGGCCGACGCCAACCTGATGGACGACATGATCGTGCAGATCCCGGAAGCCCTGACTGCCTTGTACCTGCTGTGCAACGCACCAGACGAAAAGCCGGCGATCCTCAAACCACGTCACCACTAAGGTCTTGCCTATGGACCACTCCATAGGCAACCGCCCCCTGCTCCTGCGCTACGTGCTGCTGGCCATCGGCTGGCTGAGCGTGGCGTTGGGGGTGATCGGGATTTTCCTGCCAGTACTGCCCACCACTCCCTTCCTGCTGCTGGCGGCCGCCTGCTTTGCCCGCAGTTCGCCGCGCTTCTACCAATGGCTGGTGACGCACCCGCGGCTTGGGCCGTGGATTCGCGACTATCTGGACGGCAATGGCATCCCTCTCAAGGCCAAGGTCTACGCCATCGGTTTGATGTGGGCGAGCATCGGATTTTCCTGCTATCTGGTGCCGTTGCCCTGGGCGCGGGGATTCATGTTGACCAGTGCGGTGTTGGTGACGGTTTATATTTTTCGGCAGAAGACTTTGCGCAGGTCTTGAATCGCCAGGAGTTTCCGTTAGGACGGTACTGGCGCTGACTGAGGCGATGCGGAAAAGCTAATTCTTGCCTGGATTTACGGTGATCGTTCTGCCTGCTCGCGAAAGGGCCCTCACGGGCATCCATTATTTCGGCCCGTGATTACGCAAAAAAACCTCCTCCCCCATCGCCGCAATCTGCCCCTCGATCAACGCCTCGAACGGTCTCAGTAGCGGCTCGAACGAGGTCGGCGTTTCCAGGGTCTGCAATGCCTGCACGATCGCCTCCACCGTCGACAACGCACCCGGCCCCGGCGCCTTGCGCAATCGATAGCGGGACACGCCGCCCCCCGCCAGCGTCACCCTCGGCAACGCGGCCAGCAACGGGTTGAGGTGCAGCATCTTGCGTGCCTTGCGCCAGGTGCCGTCCGGGACGACCAGCAACAGCGGCTCATCGATTTCACAATAGGCCTGCATCGGTTGCGCGTCGTCACCAGGAAATAACAGGCGTGCCTGATAACCTGGGCGGTTCAACAGTGCCGGTAAATCGTCGAACACCTCACCCACGATCAACTCGGCATTGTTGAGCCCTAACGCCGCCAAGCGTGCGGTGTTCAGCGCGTGGTTCACCTCGCTCGGGTGCTGTAACAGCAACACCCGGGTGCGGCTGTCGAGGCTCGGGATCAGCGGACACAGGCAATGAGTTTGCGGACGCATGCAACGCTGGCACTGGATTCTGGACATGTTTTTCAAGCCTGATTGAGCTGTGCTTTGAGCAAATCACGGAAAGTCTGGATCAACGGTTCACGGCTGCGGCCCCGACGCACGATCATCGAAAACGGCGCCTGATAACCGAAGGTCGCCGGCAGCAGCACGCGCAAATCACCTTTGTCGGCCCACGCCTGAGCGTAGTGCTCGGGCAGGTAGCCGATGTAGGCACCGGACAGCACCAGAATCAACTGCGCTTCCATACTTTCCACCGTAGCGGCGCTGTGTTTGAAACCGTGACGCGCCAGCTCGGCCTGGCTCCAGTAGCCGCGACCGACCATGCGCTGCTGGGTGATGACCTGCTCGGGAATACGCCTTTCGGTGAACAGCGGGTGGCGGCTGCTGCAATACAGCCAGTGCTGTTCGCGGTACAGCGGCATGTACACCAGCCCGCTCATGCGCGTGGAAAACGCGCCGATGGCCAGGTCGAGACGGTTGTCCTGCACGCCGAGTTGCAGCTCATAAGGGCTCATGACTGACAGGTGCAGATGCACCGCCGGGTGTTCCTGGCTGTAGGCGCCGATGGCTTCGGCGAACGGCAAGGCCTTGTCGCTGACGGTAGAGTCGATGACGCCGAGGTTCAACGTACCGCGCAATTCGCCCTTGAGCGCGGCGGCGTATTGTTCGAAGCCTTCAAGTTCACCGAGCAGGCGCAGGGTTTCCTGATGGAACAGTTCGCCCTTGCTGGTCAGGCTGAAACCACCGCGACCGCGATGGCACAGCACCAGGCCGAGCGCCGATTCAAGCTGGCTCATGTAGGTGCTGATGGCCGAGGTAGAGAGGTTGAGCTCGTGCTGAGCGTTGGCGAACCCCTGATGCCGGACCACGCTGACGAAGATGCGCAATAGTTTCAGGTCGGGTAAAGCGTTGGCCATGGGGTACTCCGATCGCAAGGTCATGCCTGTTGATTTTGTGGCGAGGGAGCTTGCTCCCGCTCGGCTGCGCAGCAGTCGCAAATCTGCCGACGTGGAGTGCCTGACACATTGAGCTGAATGGTTTCGGGGCCACTTCGCGCCCAAGCGCGAGCAAGCTCCCTCGCCACAGGGTTCTGCGTGTGGGCAGAAGTCTATCGCCACCCCCGCCATTAGTTTAGAAAAATCTGAACTAAGTATTTGCCCGCAGCGATTCTTCTCGCCCACTGCATTTCGCAGAATCGGCCCCCAGCGGTGCCCGAACCTTTTTGGTTTGGCGTGACCGACATAAATAAAACAACGACGATGAGGCCTTACCCGTGGACAAGATTCTTCACCAACCACTGGGCGGCAACGAAATGCCGCGCTTCGGCGGCATCGCCACCATGATGCGACTCCCCCATTTGCCAACCGCTGCCGGCCTGGACGCTGCCTTCGTTGGCGTGCCGCTGGACATTGGTACTTCGCTGCGCCCCGGCACGCGCTTCGGGCCCCGTGAGATTCGCGCCGAATCGGTGATGATCCGCCCGTACAACATGGCCACCGGCGCCGCCCCGTTCGACTCGCTGTCGGTTGCCGACATCGGCGACGTGGCGATCAACACCTTCAACCTGCTGGACGCCGTGCGGATCATCGAAGAGTCCTACGACGAAATCCTTGAACACAACGTGATCCCGCTGACCCTGGGCGGCGACCACACCATCACCCTGCCGATCCTGCGTGCCATCCATAAAAAGTACGGCAAGGTTGGCCTGGTGCACATCGACGCCCACGCCGATGTCAACGATCACATGTTTGGCGAGAAAATCGCCCACGGCACCACCTTTCGTCGCGCCGTTGAAGAAGGGCTTCTGGACTGCGACCGCGTGGTGCAAATTGGCCTGCGGGCACAGGGCTACACCGCTGAAGACTTCAACTGGAGCCGTAAACAGGGGTTTCGCGTGGTGCAGGCCGAAGAGTGCTGGCACAAATCCCTGGCGCCATTGATGGCCGAAGTTCGCGAGAAAGTCGGCGGCGGTCCGGTGTACCTGAGTTTCGACATCGACGGCATCGATCCGGCTTGGGCGCCAGGCACCGGCACCCCGGAAATCGGCGGCCTGACGACCATTCAGGCGATTGAGATCGTGCGTGGCTGCCAGGGTCTCGACCTGATCGGTTGCGATCTGGTAGAAGTCTCGCCGCCGTACGACACCACCGGCAACACCTCGCTGCTGGGCGCCAACCTGTTGTACGAAATGCTCTGCGTACTGCCTGGCGTAGCCCATCGCTGAGGATCGGTCATGAACGAACGTGATCAGGTACTCAATGCCGCCGCCGAACTGGTGTCGGCCTTTGCCCGCAATGACCGCGACGCTTATTTCGGCGCCTTCAGCGTTGATGCCAGCTTTGTGTTCTACACCCTCGAACAGCCGCTGCTGTCACGCGATGCCTATCAGGCGTTGTGGGACCACTGGCGATCCGAGGATGGCTTCCAGGTGCTGTCTTGCACCTCGAGCAACGCCTTCGTCAGCTTGCAAGGGGACGTGGCGATTTTCATCCATGACGTGGCCACCGAGCTGCGCATGCAAGGGGAGCTTCACCTTAGCCAGGAGCGCGAGACCATCGTCTTTCGCAAACAACAACAAGGCCTATGGCTGGCCTGTCATGAACATTTGTCCGCAATGCCGGAAGGGCTGCCATCCCCTTAGCCAAACAGGTGACGCTCACACACGATGAGCGCGCCTTTATGATCGGAGCTGATCATGAATAACAACAACAATGACCAAAGCCTTACGCAAATAGAAACCCATGGGGTCGAGCAGATCCCGGACAACGAACGCACCGCAGGCCCGACGGACTTGTTCCGGATGATCTTCGGTGGTTCGAACACCTTCGCCACCGCCGTACTCGGCAGTTTCCCGGTGCTGTTCGGTCTGTCTTTTCAGGCCGGCGTCTGGGCAATCGTGCTGGGCGTTTTACTCGGTTCGTTGATCCTTGCGCCGATGGGCCTGTTCGGCCCGCTCAATGGCACCAACAACGCCGTGTCTTCCGGTGCGCACTTCGGTGTCCACGGGCGGATTGTCGGTTCATTTCTGTCGCTGCTGACCGCTATCGCGTTCTTCTCGCTCTCGGTGTGGAGTTCGGGTGACGCGTTGATCGGTGGCGCCAAACGCCTGATCGGCCTGCCGGAAACCGACCTGACCCTGGGCCTGGCCTACGGCCTGTTCGCGATCCTGGTATTGACCGTGTGTATCTACGGTTTCCGCTTCCTGCTGTGGGTCAACAAGATCGCGGTGTGGAGCGCCAGCCTGTTGTTCATGCTGGGCGTCTTCGCCTTCGCCGGTCCCTTCGATGTGAACTACGCCGGCACCGTGAGCATGGGCCAGCCGGGTTTCTGGGCAGCCTTCATCGGCGCGGCACTGGTGGCGATGAGCAACCCGATTTCCTTTGGTGCGTTCCTTGGTGACTGGTCGCGCTACATCCCTCGCGACACCTCCAAGGGCAGGATCATGGCGGCGGTGGTGCTGTCGCAGATCGCCACGTTCATCCCGTTCCTGTTCGGTCTCGCGACCGCCACCATCGTGGCGATCAAGGCGCCGGACTACATCGCGGCCAACAACTATGTCGGTGGTTTGCTCGCGGTGTCGCCGAACTGGTTCTTCCTGCCGGTGTGCCTTATTGCGGTGATCGGCGGCATGTCCACCGGCACCACCTCGCTGTATGGCACCGGGCTGGACATGTCCAGCGTGTTTCCACGGGTGTTGTCGCGGGTCAAGGCGACGTTGCTGATCGGGGTGATGTCGATTGCCTTCATCTTCATCGGGCGCTTTGCGGCGAACCTGGTGCAGAGCGTGTCGACCTTCGCCGTGCTGATCATCACCTGCACCACGCCCTGGATGGTGATCATGATCATCGGCCTGCTGGTGCGTCGCGGTTTCTACTGCCCGGATGACTTGCAAGTGTTCACCCGTGGCGAAAAAGGTGGCCGCTACTGGTTCACTCACGGCTGGAACTGGCGTGGTCTCGGTGCCTGGATTCCGAGCGCGGCGGTCGGCCTGTGTTTTGTGAACTTGCCGGGGCAGTTTGTCGGGGTGCTGGGCAATCTGGCGGGCGGTATCGACATCAGCCTGCCGGTGACGCTGGGCCTCGCTTCGCTGGTGTACCTGGCGCTGCTGAGTCTGTTCCCGGAGCCGGCAGCGGTGTTCGGGCCGCAGGATGTTCGTAGCCAGGGCAACAACACCACGGCAAAGCCTGAACTACGCCAGCCCGCCTGACACTGATCAACCTGTGGGAGCGAGCCTGCTCGCGAAGACGGCGGTACATCCAACATGGATGTGACCGACAGAACGCTTTCGCGAGCAGGCTCGCTCCCACAGCGGGCGCCGCGAAGCACGACCTTTGTTTCACCATAAAAAATACAATCGGAGACACGCCACCATGGCACTGGATTTATTCGTCGTCCTCATCTACGCCGCCGCGATGCTCGTGCTCGGCTATTACGGCATGCGCAAGGCCAAAACCAACGAAGACTACCTGGTCGCCGGTCGTAACCTCGGCCCGACCCTGTACATGGGCACCATGGCCGCCACGGTACTGGGCGGCGCGTCCACCGTCGGCACCGTGCGCCTGGGCTACGTCCATGGCATTTCCGGTTTCTGGTTGTGCGCGGCATTGGGCTGCGGGATCGTGGCGCTGAATCTGTTCCTCGCCAAACCGCTGCTGAAACTGAAGATCTACACCGTGACCCAAGTGCTGGAAAAGCGCTACAACCCGATGGCCCGCTCGGCGAGCGCGGCGATCATGCTGGCCTACGCGCTGATGATCGGCGTGACGTCGATCCTGGCCATCGGCACCGTGCTGCAAGTGCTGTTCGGCCTGCCGTTCTGGATGTCGGTACTGCTCGGTGGCGGCGTGGTGGTGGTGTATTCGACCATCGGCGGCATGTGGTCGCTGACCCTGACCGACATCGTCCAGTTCGTGATCAAGACCGTGGGCCTGATGTTCATCCTGCTGCCGATCTGCCTGTACCGCGTCGGCGGCTGGGATGAACTGGTGCTGAAACTGCCGGCGTCCAACTTCAGCTTCACCGCCATCGGTTGGGACACCATCATCACCTACTTCATGATCTACTTCTTCGGCATCCTGATCGGTCAGGACATCTGGCAACGTGTCTTCACCGTCAAGACCGCCAAAGTCGCGCAATACGCCGGCACCTTCGCCGGGCTCTACTGCATTCTCTACGGCCTGGCCTGCGCACTGATCGGCATGGCTGCACACGTGCTGATCCCCAACCTGGACAACGTCAACAACGCCTTTGCCGCCATCGTCAAACTGTCGCTGCCGGATGGCATCCGTGGTCTGGTGATCGCTGCCGCCCTGGCCGCCATGATGTCCACCGCCAGCGCTGGCCTGTTGGCTGCTTCTACCACCCTGACCGAAGACCTGCTGCCGAAACTGCGCGGCGGCAAACCGTCGAGCCTGTCCATCAACCGTCTGTTCACCCTGCTGACCGGTATCGCCGTGCTGGGTATCGCACTGATCGTGAATGACGTGATTAGCGCCCTGACCCTGGCCTATAACCTGTTGGTGGGCGGCATGCTGATCCCGCTGATGGGTGCGATTTTCTGGAAGCGTGCGACCACCTCCGGCGCCATCGCCAGCATGGGCCTGGGCTTTGCCACGGCGCTGGTGTTCATGGTCAAGGACGGTCTGGACGCCAACACCCCGATCTACTACAGCCTGGGTGTGGGCCTGGTGAGTTTTGTGCTGGTGAGCTTGCTGTCCCGTCGCCCTGCCCCGGTGGCCAGTGCGATCTAAGCTGAACACAACGACTTGATGCTTTCTTCGACGAGTGTGACACGGGCGGGTCCTCCCACTTGTCACACTCGTTTTTTTTCGTCTGAAGGAATCTGCTTATGAAGATCGTCAGCCGCGATCAGTGGTTCGAGGTCAAACAGCTCAGCGACGGCATCCGCCTGATTCACGAGCCGTACATCCGGCCCTTCTATCGCTGCAACCTGTGGCACATTCAGGGCCGCGACAAGGACTTGCTACTGGACAGCGGTTCCGGACTGGTGAGCCTGCGCGAGCAATTGCCGTGGATCACCGAGCGGCCGTTGGTCGCGGTGGCCAGCCATTGCCATTTTGACCACATTGCCGGGCATCATGAGTTTGCCGAACGGCTGGTGCATCCGGCTGAGGCGCAAATCCTCGCCTCACCGGACGGCGACAACACGTTAGCCACGGCATTTGTCGGTGACGAGATGTTCGAGGCGCACCCGGATTGCCCGCTGTGCTACGCCCAATACCGCGTCAAGGCAGCGCCGGCCACCGGGCTGATCGAGGAAGGTGATGTGCTGGATCTGGGGGATCGGGTGCTGGAAGTGTTGCACACGCCGGGGCATTCACCGGGCGGGATCAGCTTGTACGAGGCGGCCAGCGAGACGCTGTTCAGCGGCGACATCATCTACGACGGGCCGTTGATCGAAGACGCCTATCACTCCAATCTCGACGACTACGCGCGCAGCTTGCGACGCTTGCAGACGCTGCCGATCCGCACGGTGCATGGCGGGCATTTCGGGAGTTTTTCGGGGGAGCGTTTGCGGGGGATGATTGATGAGTGGTTGCGGGTGCACCGCTGAAAAGAGCGCAGCCTGCGCCAACCCCTGCACAAACACACCCAATCGCAACCTCGGCACAAGCGTTGCCGAAGGCTGCGATCTTCAAGCCTTACCGCCGACGCGGCTGGCGGCGGCGCTGTTCGTCGTCCGTACGAATAGGCACAGGTTGCAGAGGCGGTTCGATCAAACCGAGTGCGACACCGAGGTCGTGCAGCCAGTTTTGGATTTTCTCTTTCATGGTGCCCCCTTCAGGGTAGTGCCGGGTGGCGTAATTCTGTAGCCACTTCGCACTGATAATAGTCCGAAGTCCTACGCAATGCTCGCCGAAGATCGCAATGATCTGTTACTGAATTGATCCAAATCCTTGGGCATTAGTTCAAGCGCTGTCCCGGGCCTGCATCGACGCTGCCGGATAAACCGCCTGTTGCTGCTCGATCCACGCGTTCAGGTTGGCGCCCACCATGCCTTTGCGCCACATCAGCCAGGTGGTGGCGCGGGCAAACGGCTCGGCCAACGGGTGCACCGCCACGCTTTCGCGGCCCGGCAGGCTGGCCAGCATCGACTCCGACATCAGCGCCACGCCCGAGCCGGCAATCACACACGCCAACATCCCCGGATACGACTCGATCTCCATCGCCCGGCCCATGGCCGCGTGGTCGTGGGCGAACCAGGCTTCCAGGCGCATGCGGTAAGAGCAGCCCTGACGAAAGGTAAATACCGAGCGCCCCTCGACATCCAATGCGCTGTGGATCGGCGGGTGATCGGCTTCACTGATCAGCACCAGCCGTTCGTCGCACAACGGCACGCCGTCGAGCCCGGCCAGCTCCAGTGGCCCGTCCACCAGCGCCGCATCGAGACGCCCGGTGAGCAGCCCTTCGAGCAATTCGCCGCTGGGCCCGGACTGTACTTGCAGGTTCACCGCCGGGTAGATGCGGTGATAACGGGCCAACAGACCCGGCAAGTGAATCGCCGCGGTGCTGTACATGGTGCCCAACACAAAGTCCCCGGCCGGCTGTCCGCCCTGCACCGCCGCGTGCGCTTCGTCGTGTAAGGCAAACAGCCTGGCGGTGTAGTCCAAGAGGACTTTTCCCGCAGGTGACAACTGCAAACGCTGACGCTCACGAACGAAAAGCTCTACACCCAGCTGTTCTTCCAGCTGTTTAAGGCGCGTCGACAGGTTCGACGGCACCCGGTGCAGGCGTTCGGCGGCGCGAGTGATCGAGCCCTCTTGCGCTACCGCCTGGAAAATCCGCAATTGGCTGAATTCCACACTATTCTCCAAATCAGAACAAGTTACTCACTATTATTCATTTTTAAAGAAAGTCAATCAGTCCTAGCCTGACGGTCATTGATCCTCGAACAGGAGCCTGGACCATGTCCCCGCTGATTCGCTTAACCGCCAGTTTTATCGCCTTGATGATGGCCATGGGCATTGGGCGTTTCGCCCTGACGCCGCAACTGCCGCACCTGATCAGCGAAGGCCAGATCGACCTGACCGCCGCCGGTCTGATTGCCGCCGCCAACTACCTCGGCTATTTCGTCGGTGCGGTGGATGCGATGTTCTCGCACCGCCCTGAACAAGTGCGCCGGCGTCTGCTCGGCGGCTTGTGGCTGTGCGTGCTGCTGACCCTGGCTTCGTTCTGGGCCAACGGGTTCTGGACCCATCTGCTGCTGCGTTTCGGCACCGGGGTGGCCAGCGCCTGGGTGTTGGTGATGATCACCGCCCTGAGCCAGCCATTGGCGGCGGCGGCAGGTCGCCCGCGACTCGGGGCACTGGTCTTTGCCGGACCGGGCCTGGGGATTTTTCTGACAGGGCTGTTGGCGCTGGGCTCGAACCTTTTGCAGCAAACCTCCGCGACCTTGTGGCTGGTGTATGCCGCTGTCGGGCTGGTGATGCTGCTGGGTATTCTGCCGTTCCTGCCGCAGCCAGGCGTCCAGGCGAACGCACCGGCCAGCGCGTCCTCGGGCAATCCCGGTGTCGGACGTTTGCCGCTGATCTATGGTCTGTACGGGTTGGGCTACATCATCCCGGCCACTTTCCTCTCGCAAATGGCCAGCGCACAGTTCCATGGGCAATGGCAGGCGGATCTGTTCTGGCCCTGCTTCGGCCTGGCGGCGGCACTCGGCGTGGTGCTGGTGAGTCTGCGTCGGCACAATCCGAACGCCACCCGACACTGGCTGATGGCGACTTTGTGGCTACAAGCCGCCGGGGTATTTGCCTGCCTGCTGGGCAGTGGTCCGGGGCTGGCGCTGGGGGTGATCCTCTGCGGGACGCCGTTCCTGGCCTGCATGCAGCTGGTGATGCAACGCTCCCGGGAGCTGGCGCCCCACGCCACCCAGCGCAATGCCGGGCTGCTGACCGCCTGCTTTGCCGTGGGTCAACTGTGCGGGCCGTTGTTGGCGGCGCTGAGCAGTCATTTCAGCGGCGGTTTGCAACCGGCACTGATCGTCGCCGGCAGCGGTTTGCTCATCGCCGGCGGCTTGTTGCTCAGCCCGGTCACTGTTGGCCGAGGGCTTTGCGCAGCCGACGGCGCATCCACTGCTCAGCGCTGACAAACGTGATGCCGAGCAGCACCAGCACGGCACCGATGATGAAGTTCAGGCTCAGCTCCTCGCCCAGCAGCACCACACCGAAAGTGACGCCGAACAGCGGCGTCATGAACGAAAACACTGCCAGGTTCGCCGCCATATACCGGCGCAGCAGCCAGAACCAGATCAGGTAACTGCAAAACGAAACCACCAGCCCCTGAAACAGCACGCTGGCTACCGCCACGGGGGTCAGGCTGACATGGGTGACCTGACCGCTGAGCACCGCAATCAGCAGCAGGCCGACAAAACCGACAATCAGTTGGTAGAACAAGGTCAGGGTCACTGGCGCTTCCGACAGCCGCGAAGCCCGCACCACCACCGTGGTTGCGCCCCACGCCGCGCCGGCCAGCACGCCCAGTGCGTCGCCCATCAGCATGCGGTGGTCAAGGTTGTCCCAGGAAACGCCCCCGGCAAACGCGATGGCGATGCCGATAAACGCCAGGACAATTCCCAGCCATTGCAGCGGTCGCAAACGCTCACTGGGCAGCAGCCAGTGCACGCCCAGCGCGGTGAATATCGGTGCGGTGTAAAGGAACACCGACATGTGCGCCGCCGTGGTCAGTTGCAAGCCTTCGGAAATGAAGAAGAACTCCAGGCCGAACAACGCGCCCGCCAACAGGCCACCGCGCCAGGTGCTGCCCACTTGATCCCAGCCGCCCTTCCAGCAGATCAGCAGACCGACCAGCAACGCGGAAATGCCCGAGCGCCCGACCGCCTGCATGACCGGTGCGATATCCGGCGCGGCCCATTTGATCATCACCTGCTGCACACCCCAGACCAGGCACAAGCCGATCATCACCTGCAGGGCAAACCCGTCGGCGTTACGCCGTGTGGCGCTCACCGAAACACCTCGACAACACAATCCATGGCAGGCACTCGACAGTAAAATACAAAGCCCCGACCTGCTTGTTGAACAAGCAGCGCCGGGGCGAGAGGTCATGCCGTCGATTATCAACCAGGCGGGCAAAAAATGCCGCCTGTCAGAGACCTTTAAATGGCGGGTTGCGTCATGCCCCAGCCTTGCGTGCCAGCCAGTAGCCGACGGAACTGGCAACACTGGTGGCGAACGCACCCCAAAACATGTCGATCACCACCAACTGCGCCGACCAGCCTCGCAATGTCGCCCAGTTGCTCAGGTCATAGGTGCCGTACGCCACCAGCCCGAGCAATGCGCCCAGGCAAGCAGCGCGCCGCCAGGTAATCGCCGGCAACACCACGAACACCACGCAACCGACGACATATAGGAGATAGAACAACGCTGCCGGAGCCAGCAGCGGTTGGTCGAGCATCAACGAACCGAGCAGCGCGCGGTAGGTCGGCGCCATCAGCACGCCGAGCCAGAGCCCGTCGAGCACAAGAAACGCCAGCAAGGTGCCAGCGTAGGCGAACAAGGCTTTTTTCATCGCAGTCCAACCCCATGTAATATCCCTACATGGGGCCGGCGCGAGGTCAGCTTAGTTCAATGCGATCAGCATGAATGACGATCTGGCCGTTCTTGTACAACGCGCCGATGGCCTTCTTGAAGTTGCCTTTGCTGACGCCGAACATGCTGCTGATCAGCGTCGGATCGCTCTTGTCGCTGATCGGCAGGGTGCCATTGTTGTCACGCAGTTTGGCGAGGATCTTCGAGTTCAGGCTGGTGGCCGCTTCTTCGCCCACCGGTTGCAGGCTCAGGCTGATTTTGCCATCGCTGCGCACTTCCTTGATAAACCCCTTCTCTTCCTTGCCGGCGCGCATGAACTTGAAGATTTCGTTCTTGTGAATCAGGCCCCAGTGCTTGTTGTTGATGATCGCCTTGAAGCCCATGTCGGTGGCTTCGGCAACCAGCAGGTCAACTTCCTGGCCCGGGGTGTAGCTGGCCGGCGTCTTGTCCAGATAACGGTCCAGGCGCGCCGTGGCGGTGATGCGACGGGTGTGCTTGTCGAGGTAGACGTGCACCACCACATATTCACCGGCGGTCATCTGGCGTTTTTCTTCGGAATACGGCAGCAACAGATCCTTCGGCAAGCCCCAATCCAGGAACACGCCGATGCTGTTGACTTCAACGACTTTCAAACTGGCAAATTCACCGACCTGAACTTTGGGTTTTTCAGTGGTGGCGATAAGTTTGTCATCGCTGTCCAGATAAATAAAAACGTTCAGCCAATCTTCATCTTCGCTGGGAATATCTTTGGGGATATAACGATTAGGCAGAAGGATTTCGCCATCCGCGCCACCGTCCAGATATAAACCGAAGTTAGTGTGTTTAACCACTTGCAAACTGTTGTAGCGCCCGATTAAAGCCATTTCAATACCCTCATTGCGTGGCGGCATTCTACCCGCTTTTACGGGCGGCGGTCGGCACCCGGCCCGGTGGCGCAAGAAAATCCTTGGCGGGCTTTGATTTTCACGGTTTTTTTAGAGGTACGAAGGCCGCTCGTCAGGCCGATCCTGCCCTCCCGACCCGCCTGCACGGCAAAAAACACGCTTCTTCATAGCCTGCGTTCTTATTTGAAAACAGCGGCTTAGGCGGATATTTCAAACAATGACTGGTGAATAATCGAGTCACCGCATCGGTTATTTCAGGGGGATATTTACCAAGCAATTGTCAAGTATTTCCTGTACTATGCCTGGCCAAGTTAATTTTCTACAGGTTAATGGCCGCCATGCGTGTAAAAGCATCCAACAGCAAAGCAAAGCCAGCTCCAGCCGTTGAAACCAGCGAATCGATCAACAGCCAGATTGCTGCGTTCCTCAAGTCCGGCGGCGAAATCCAGCAAATCGCCAAAGGCGTCAGCGGCCAGACATTCGGCCCGTCCAAGCAGATCACGCTGGGCAAAAAGTAAGACCTGCGTTAACTGGTCCATAGGCGCTTTGAGCTTCGAAGCGTCTGGACTGGAACCCACCTCGCAACACCCTCGCTGAACCCATCAATATTTCATAAATCGACGAACGGCCCTCGATGCCGATCATTCGCCGGTATGCTTGCACACGTCTGGATCAAGCGTTTCGACAGGTTTCTGATTCCTGCTCTCTCGCTGTTCATGGAGTGACGCATGCTCAAACCCTCTTTCTTGTTGCTCGGCACCTTGCTGTCGTGTTCGCTCGCCCACGCGCAAATCTTCCAGCGTGAATGGGGTGACTTCGACCTCAAACTCGGCACTACGCCCGCCCGCAGCATGGCCCAAGGGCTGGTAAAACCGGCCAGCACCGGCTCGTTCCATGGCGGTCTCGACCTGGGTCATGACAGCGGCTGGTACGTCGGCCAGTGGTCGCCGAGCATGGGTTTGAGCCCCGGCAGCAATCTCGAAGTCGACTCCTACATGGGGTTTAAACAGCCCTTCGACAAAACCCTCGGCTACGAAATCGGCATGATCCACTACAGCTATCCGAAAGTGGACACGCTCGACAGCCAGGAATTCTTTGGCGGCTTGACCGTACTGGGCAGCCGCTTCGGTGCGGCCTTCAGCAACGACCCGGACAAACAGAACAGCACCCTGTTCGCTGACTTGGGCGGTAATCAGCCATTCGGCGTCGGGATCAGCATGAAATACACCACCCACCAGCTCAACACGCCGGCCTCTGTGGACGGCGGCACGGTGGGCAGTTTCAACGACTGGTCGCTGCAACTGTCACGCGCCTTCATGGGCGTTGACCTGGACCTGATCTACAGCGACTCCAGCCTCAGCGGCAACGATTGCACCGCCTACTCCGGGCACAACAGCCAGTGCGACGGCTTGTTGACCCTCAAGGCCGAACGGGCCTTCTATTGATCGGCTGAACTGCCGGGCTCATCCTGCGTTCACATAAAGAGAACCTACGCCTTCGCAAGGACTCGCTCATGACGCGCCGGTTAAAGCACCTCTTGATGCTCATCACCCTCAGCCTCACTATCACCGCATGCAGCCGTGTCGGGCTGGCCTATCGCAACCTCGACGTGATCATCCCGTGGACGCTCAGCGACTACCTCGACATGAACGGCGAGCAAAAAGGCTGGTTCAACGAACGCCTCAAGGAACACCTGAGCTGGCACTGCACCACACAATTGCCGGGCTACCTCGACTGGCTGGATCGCTTGCAGGCGATGGTCGAGACCAATCAAGTGACCGACGAGGCACTGCAAGCGCGCACCCAGGAAGCCAAAGCGGCCATCGCCCAGACCGCCCGCGAAATCACTCCGTCCGCCATCGAGTTGTTACAGGGCCTGGACGACAAGCAAGTGGCGGACATGAACGACGCCTTCGCCAAGGACCAGCGTAAGCGCCAGGACGAATACCTGAAACCGTCGCTGGCCGAGCAAATCAAGGATCGCAGCCAGCGCATGGACAAACGCCTCAACGACTGGCTCGGCTCCCTGAGCCCGAGCCAGGAACAGCGAGTAGTGACGTGGTCTAACGCCTTGGGCGATCAGAATCAGCAGTGGCTGGCTAATCGTGTTCACTGGCAGCAACAGTTCAGCGCGGCGGTGGCGCAGCGCCAGAGCGCCGATTTCCCGCAAAAGATCGAGACGCTTCTGGTGAACCGGGAAAGTTTATGGACACCGGCTTACCGTCAGGCCTACGCCAACACCGAGGCGCAGGCGCGAGGGTTGATCGTTGATTTGATGGCCACCAGCACGCCGGCGCAACGGCAGCGGTTGTTGAAGAAGATTGACGGGGTGCGCAAGGACTTCAATGATTTGAAGTGTCTGAAAGCCACGAAGCGAAGTTGAAAAAAAACACACATCCCCTTGTGGGAGCGAGCCTGCTCGCTCCCACATTAGATAATCGGCATCAAGCAATCTGTGCCTTCGACGCCACCTCATCAAACGTCGCCTCATCCAGCGCGTCCGCCTGCTCATCCAGCACTTGGCGCGGATGATCATTGCCCGGAATGCTGCTGTCGATCAGGCTCAACAAGCTCGAGCCACGCGCCGTCAAAATAAAGTTCTCGCCGTTACCGCCCTCATCCTCTGGCCGCGACTCGATAAAGCCTCGGTCCAGCAGTAACTTTTCGTACTCGGTTGCGACCACTTTAAGGTGATCGAGGTTACCAATAGGCTCGCCTTCCTCAGCTTTTTCCGCCGCATGCTGCTCGGCGTAGGGCCTTGGCGTAAAGCTGTGACCGGCGCTGTTCTGCACTTCGTGCAGCAAGCGCTCAATCAAATCCCAGTTATAAGTCGTCATCCTGATTCAACCTCCAAGCCAGAAAGTGAGATGGCCTTCATAGTTGTGACCGGCGCGGCACGTAGCCGTTCAGCCGGGATTTCAGGGCCTACCGACGGGCGGGATGTCGATTGAAGAGTGGACCAAACGACTAGTCTTTGTCAGTCACCTCCCAGCCGCCCGCAGGAGAAATCGTCATGAACATGCAGAATCATCCCGTCGTGTCGCGAGACGAATGGCTCGCCGCCCGCAAGCAGCATCTGACCCACGAAAAGGCCTTCACCCGAGAGCGCGACAAACTCAGCACCGAGCGCCGCGCGCTGCCGTGGGTAAAAATCGACAAAGACTATCGCTTCCAGGGCCCGAACGGCGAACAGACCCTGGCCGAGCTGTTTGGCGACCACAGCCAGTTGATCGTCTACCACTTCATGTTCGCCAGCGGATGGGACGAAGGCTGCCCCGGCTGTTCGTTTCTGTCCGACCATATCGATGGTGCCAACCAGCACCTGGCCCACCACGACATCGCGGTGGTCGCGGTTTCTCACGCCCCGCTCGCCGAATTCCAGGACTTCAGGAAACGCATGGGCTGGAAATTCGACTGGGTCTCGTCAGAGGGAAGCGACTTCAACTACGACTTCGGCGTTTGCGCCCATGCAGAAGAAGTCGCGACGAAAACGGCCACCTACAACTATGAAAAATCCGACGGCGCCGAGGAAGAACTCCCCGGGCTCAGCGTGTTTTATCGCAACGATGCAGGTGAAATTTTCCACACCTATTCCACCTACGCCCGCGGCCTGGACCTGCTGGTCGGTGCCTACAACTACCTCGACCTCACGCCCAAGGGCCGCAACGAGGACGAAATCATGGACTGGGTACGGCATCACGACCGGTATGACGGAGCAGCCAAAGCCAGTTGCTGCCACGAAAAATAGCCTCGACATCAAGCAAATGTGGGAGCAAGCCTGCTCGCGAAAGCGGCCAAACAGCCAACATTGATATTGACTGAAACACCGCTTTCGCAAGCAAGCCAATCCCCAAAGCGATCAACGCCTAGAAAGCAATACTGGCGCTCAGATTGCCCCCGACGCCGCTACTGTCTCCACCACCCATCACCTTCAAATCCGCCCCCAGACTGACCACCCCACGCGTCGCCGTCAGGTTCAGCCCCGCCTTGTACAGATTGCGCGAAGCAAACGCCGACTCCTGCTCGATGCCAATCGCGTAGACAGTGCCTTTGCCAGTCACGCGCGGATCGCTCAACGCCCGCTCGTAGCCCAGGCTCAATGCTGGCGTCAGCCGCCAGTCGGCCATCGGTCGAGGATCGAAACCCACCTTCAGATCGGTCACCAGGCTGGTCACGGTCTGGCCGACGCTGTCCACATCCAGCGCCAGCTCACTGCCCTTTTCCTGAAAGCCATCGAGATTCAAATGAGCCACCCGCACGCCGATTTCAGGCTCAAGGTGCAGCGGCCCCTGTATCGTCAGGTAACCGAGACTGGCCTTGGCGCTGTAAAACGAACCGTCGGTATCGCCCTTGGCCGAGCCCAGACCGCCGCCGAGATCGCGCTTGCTGTCGTAATCGATATAGCCGGCACTGGCCAAAATGGCGGCATAAAGGCCCGATTCCAGGTCCGCAAAGCCGTATCGCCCACCGATACTGACGAATGTGCTGTCAGTCTTGACGGTGCCGCCTGCTGCACTTATCGACCCTTGGTTGTAGCCGAATTCGCCATGGGCGCTGGTCTGCGCGTCGAAGCGATGCACGCCCCCCACCAGCGTGCCAGCAGAGTGCTCGCCGCTGCTGGCGACCCGGTTTGAACCGTCGGTGCCGAGGTAGCCCGCCAGCGCGCTCATCCACAGCGACGACTGCCCAGCCTGCAAGGTGTTGCCGGCGATATACGGGCGGATCGTGTCATCGATCAGGGCCGGCTGGCGCAACAGGTAACTGGCCGCATCCGCATGGACCTGGCCACCGACTCGGGACTCGACACCGCCCAACGTACCGGCGTCTATCGCCGATTGCAGGTAATAGTTGTAAGCGGTGTAACGACCGGACAGCGGCGAGTCCTGCAAGGCATTGAGCAAGCCGGCGCCGGCAGCGGCATTGCCGCTCAGGTCCGGCTCACCGGGCAACAGCGCGTACTTCACCAACTTGCCGCGCAACACGTAAATGGTCGCCTGATCCAGCCCGAGACCTTCTTTCAGATAGTTGTCCATGGTGCCGTAACTGGCGGTCACCTGGTCCAGCCCGGCCTGCAAGTAACTGGCTTCCACGCCCAGCAGCGGTGCATAAATCGCCGCCGCTGCCGGCGACAACTTGTTCATCTGCGCCAGGGTCGCCGACACCCGTGCGGCGGTGTAGGTGTTGGTCGCCAGGTAGTCACTCATCACCGTGGCCGAATCCACACCGGCCAGGGTCTGCAAGACCGCCGCCGTCCACCCCGTGCGATCCT
Organism: Pseudomonas fungipugnans; assembly: GCF_029955235.1. Taxonomy (NCBI): domain Bacteria; kingdom Pseudomonadati; phylum Pseudomonadota; class Gammaproteobacteria; order Pseudomonadales; family Pseudomonadaceae; genus Pseudomonas; species Pseudomonas fungipugnans. Next base: position 1,943,863 of record NZ_JARBWL010000002.1, on the reverse strand, counting down.
TGCCGGCGGTGCAGTGGAACAATGCGGCGTCCTCACTGCTGGCCAGATCCCGGAACAACTGCGCAAACCGCGAACGCACACCGCTGTCGGTGACAAACGTGCGGTTCATGTTCTGCAACATGCTCCGCGCAGCCGCCGCCGAGGTCGGCATGAAGCTGTCACTGGACGCCGTGCCGATGATGTTGATGTTGGTGTAACGAGCGCCCGCCGGCAGCGTATCCGGTGTACCGGCGATCTCGGCCGGGGTGCGCAGATCGAAGACGTTGCTGATGTTCAGCGAGTTCAACACCGCCAGATCCGACCCGGCTGGCGTCAATGCGTTGGAGCGGTAAAACACCCCGCCACGCATCGTCCCGCCGTGGCGGGTGGAATACGCGGTGGTAGTGCCGGCGACGTCACGGAAGTTGTCGATACCGCTCAGGACAGGGGTGTTCAGCGGTGTGCTGGCGGCCAATGCGGTAGCGGTTTGCAGGCAGAGCACAGAAGCCAGGGACAGTTTGAAGGAAGGAGTCACGGGTTCGCCTTAGTGTTTTTGGAATGAAAGCGAAGGCGAGTTTGGGACAGGAATGTTTTGTAAATGTGACAAACATAATTAAAAACTGTGTACAAAATGACGACTTGAACTTTCAACCCCCAGCAGCCTCAACCGGTTAACTGCCCAACACGGATCCCGAGGCCCCCCATGAAAATCCTGTTGAAGTTGTCCGTCATCGCCACCCTCGCCTGCACCCTCCCCGTCTGGGCCTGCACCCCTGAAGAAGCCACTGCCAAGCGTGAGCAACTGGCTCAGGAAGTGTCCCGACTCACAGAACAAAATCCGCAGAAAGCCAAGGAAATAAACGAAGAGTTGCAGAAGATGGACCTGGGCACGGCCAGCGCGGATCTGCCAGACAAGTGCCAGTTGATTGATCAACGGCTCAAGGAGCTGGATACGGCGGACAAGAAAGTCGAGGGTTGAGCGCTTAACGGCAAGATCAAAAAATCGCAGCCTGCAGCAGCTCCTACACAAACAGGCATAGGCGCTGCAGCAAGCTGCGATCTTTTGATCCAGATAATGCACAAATGCATTTATTTATTTGCATAAGCGCATATCCACTTCTAAGGTTACCTCGAGAGCGGATCGGAACGCGCCATCGAGATGGCAAACCACAGACCCCGAAAGCTCGGTAATACCGCAACAAAACACACAAGCTGGACGCTTGTTTTCACTCATGGAGGATTGAAAAATGTTAACCACTGAAGCAACCCGATTCACCGGTGAAGGAATGCCCCTGTGCATGGCCGATCACCTGCTCGACCCGCATCTGGCGGACGTGGAAGTAGATGCCGAACACGCCCTGCGCGCTTCCGCCAGCCTCAACTTCAACATGCAGCCACAAACCCAGAGCAACTGGTGCTGGGCGGCCGTTTCCTCGTCGGTCGGCAACTATTACGGCACCGGGTCCTGGACTCAGTGCGGTGTGGCCAACGCCGAACTGGGCCGCAACTCGTGTTGCAATCAACCGGGGCCGTGCAACGTGTATGGCTATCTGGATTCGGCCCTGCAAACCACCCGCAGTTTCAACGGTATGAATCAGGGGTCGTTGCAGCTGTCGGCCATCGAAAACCAGATCAACATGGGCCGTCCCGTCGGCCTGCGCTGTGCCTGGTACGGCGGCGGTGCACACTTCCTGACGATCTATGGCACCAATGGCAACTACTTGCAGATCGCGGATTCGATTTACGGCTACTCGACTCGCGCCTTGAATTCGTTCCCCGGTTCGTACAACGGCGGCGGCAACTGGACCAACACTTACTTCACCCGTAAAAACTAGGAGGGCACAATCATGCAACTGACTTATCCAAAGGCGCCTTCCAACGGCGTGCAAACCCTGCGTCCGGTGCTGCAAGCCGCGCTGCAGACCCAAGGCTTCGGCATCAACCGGCAGTTTGCCAACGCCAAGGCCAGCAAGATCAGCCTCAGTGGGGCATATCGCGGCTACTCGCTCACGCTGGAAGACTTGAGCCAGGGCAAAACCTTGAAAGACGCCACGACCGGCGACTGGCATTACCTGGTGTTTTCCGATGGCGTCACGATTGCCGACGCGCAGTTGGCCGAAGTGCGTGGCCATGTCGAGTTTTCCTCGCTGAACCACGGGGCCATGGCGGCCGCTACGGTGGGCGCGTTGAAACTGGCGGAGCAGTCGCCATCGCTGCAAGGTAAAACCGTTGAGCTGCGGGTGCTGTATGTTTCAGCACTGCACTTTGTGGCGATCTGGCTGCATGACGGCAATAGCGACGTGCTGATCCCGATCGAGCCGACCCCCAAGGATCTGGCGGTCACCCGCTTGTACAGCGAAGCGGCTGTGCTGGCGCTGCTGGGCCCGAAAGCTCATCAGGCCAAACAGCGCTTTGATGCGGACACCACCGGGCTGTTGGGGAGCTGACCGCTGCTGAAAAAAAAAAACCCGGACAGTGTCCGGGTTTTTTTATTGGCTCGCTGTTACTGCTTATTCAGCAGCAGGCGCTTCTGGCTTGCGGCGCTTGAGCGGCGCCATGCCGTCCTTGCTGACCAGCGACAGCGCGTCGGTCTTCGGCCGGTTGGCGATCTTGCGTTTGGTCGGTGCCTTGGCGCCGGTCTTTTTCTTCTCGCCTTTGGCGTCGACTTTTTTCTTCTTCACGCCGACGGCTTTACCCGAGGCCTTGACCTTTTTCGGTCCGCCGTAGACGCCTTTGACTTCCTTGATGGTGCGGCGCTCGAAGCTCTGCTTGAGGTAGCGCTCGATGCTCGACATCAGGTTCCAGTCGCCGTGGCAGATCAGCGAGATCGCCAGGCCTTCGTTGCCGGCACGCCCGGTACGACCGATACGGTGAACGTATTCGTCGCCGCTGCGTGGCATGTCGAAGTTGATCACCAGGTCCAGGCCTTCCACGTCCAGGCCGCGAGCGGCAACGTCGGTGGCAACCAGGATTTTCACTCCGCCCTGCTTCAGGCGGTCGATGGCCAGTTTGCGGTCCTTCTGGTCTTTCTCGCCGTGCAGCACGAACGCCTTGTATTCCTGCGCAACCAGACGGCCGTAGATACGGTCGGCCATGGCCCGGGTGTTGGTGAACACGATGGCCTTCTGGTATGTCTCGTTGGCCAGCAGCCAGTTGACGATCTGTTCTTTGTGCTGGTTGTGGTCAGCGGTGATGATCTGCTGACGGGTCGTCGCGTTGAGGTCGCTGACGTTGTTGACCTGCAGGTGCTCAGGGTTGTTCAGCACCTTGGCCACCATGTCGCGCAGCCCCGAACCGCCGGTAGTGGCGGAGAACAGCATGGTCTGCTGACGGTTGGTGCACTCGGCCACCAGACGCTGCACGTCATCGGCAAAGCCCATGTCGAGCATGCGGTCGGCTTCGTCGAGGACCAGCACTTCGACTTCTTTCAAGTCCAGGTTGCCGGCGTTCAGTTGCTCGATCATTCGTCCCGGCGTACCGATCAGGATGTCCGGCACCTTGCGCAGCATGGCGGCCTGGACCTTGAAGTCTTCACCGCCGGTGATCAGGCCGGACTTGATGAACGTGAACTGGGCGAAGCGCTCGACTTCCTTGATGGTCTGCTGGGCCAGCTCGCGGGTCGGCAGCAGGATCAGGGTCTTGATGCTGACGCGGACTTTGGCCGGGCCGATCAGACGGTTGAGGATCGGCAAAACGAAGGCGGCGGTTTTGCCGCTGCCGGTTTGCGCTGTCACCCGCAGGTCACGCCCCTGGAGCGCCAGCGGAATGGCCGCTGCTTGCACAGGCGTTGGCTCGACAAATTTAAGCTCGGCCACGGCTTTGAGCAGGCGTTCGTGCAGGGCGAATTGGGAAAACACGGGTGCTACCTCGAAGAAATACAAAAAAACAGCTGCATAGGGTAACGGTTTCGAGCGCGAAGGCCGAGTTTCTTTATGCAAACGACAGTAAACAGTGGCTTTTTTGTTGCCTGATTTGTCTCCAGGGGTAATACGAAGCGTCTTAAATGCTCTAATCGCCCTGTCGCATTCCAAAGAAGAATCGTTTTACCCATGGATATGAAAAAGCTCTGGCTCAACATTCAAGACCTCTGGGGCGCTCTCGACCAGCACCCTCTGCTGCATTCGAGCCTGGCGCTGATCCTGTTACTGGTCATTGCGCTGGCGCTCGGACGAGTGGCGCGTTACCTGATTATTCACGGCACCAAAATGCTCGGCCGCCAACCGGCACTGCATTGGGTCAACGACCTGCGCCACAACAAGGTGTTTCACCGCCTGGCACAGATGACGCCGTCGCTGGTGATCCAGTTCGGCCTGTACCTGGTGCCGGACCTGAGCAAGACCAGCCTGATCTTCCTCGGCAACGTGGCGCTGGCGTTCACCATCCTGTTCCTGCTGCTGGCGGCTGGTGCCCTGCTCAACGCCCTGCTGGACATCTATGCCCGAACCGAACACGCCCGCACCCGCTCGATCAAGGGCTACGTGCAACTGACGAAAATGGTCTTGTACGTGCTCGGCGCGATCATCATCGTTGCCACGTTGATCGACCGTTCGCCGTTGTTGCTGCTATCAGGTCTGGGGGCAATGTCGGCGGTGATTATCTTGGTCTACAAGGACACCCTGCTGTCGTTCGTCGCCAGCGTGCAACTGACCAGCAACGACATGTTGCGGGTCGGCGACTGGATCGAAATGCCGCAAGTGGGCGCCGACGGTGACGTGGTGGACATCACGCTGCACACGGTCAAGGTGCAAAATTTCGACAAGACGATTGTTTCGATCCCGACCTGGCGCCTGATGTCCGAGTCGTTCAAGAACTGGCGCGGCATGCAGCAGTCCGGTGGCCGACGGATCAAGCGCAGCCTGTTCATTGATGCCAGCGGGGTGCGTTTCCTGCGTGATGACGAAGAGCTGAAGCTGTCGCAGGTGCACCTGCTGACCGACTACATGAACCGTAAACAAGCCGAACTCAAGGCCTGGAACGAAGCCCAGGGCAATGTTGCGGTGATGTCGGCCAATCGTCGGCGCATGACCAACCTCGGCACTTTTCGCGCTTATGCCTTGGCGTATCTGAAAAGTCATCCGGAAATACAGCCGAACATGACCTGCATGGTCCGCCAGATGCAGACCACTGCCCAAGGTATCCCACTGGAAATCTATTGCTTCACCCGGACCACGGCCTGGGTCGATTACGAGCGGATTCAGGGGGATATTTTCGATTACCTGCTGGCGGTGTTGCCGGAGTTTGGCTTGAGCCTGTATCAGCAACCGAGTGGCGGGGATTTGCGGGCCGGTTTGCTGCCGGCGATGCTGGGGGCGAGCCATATTCCCGAACCCCAGAAACACATCATGTAGCACCGATAAACACTTGTGGGAGCGAGCCTGCTCGCGAAGGGGCCGTATCAGTCAGTATTGATATCAACTGACAGACCGCCTTCGCGAGCAGGCTCGCTCCCACAGGTTTGATCGACTTCAGACTCCGGGTTACTTGACCTGCCGTTGCGGTGCCTTGTGCACCATGGTGTAGGCGTAATCCACGCCCATGCCGTACGCGCCGCTGTGTTCGCGCACCAGCTCCATCACGGCGTCATAGGTTTCCTTGTGAGCCCAGTCGCGCTGGTATTCGAGCAACACTTGCTGCCAGGTCACCGGCACGGCGCCCGCCTGAATCATCCGTTGGATCGACATGTCGTGGGCTTCTTTGGTGGTGCCACCGGAAGCGTCGGTGACGATGTACACCTCATAGCCTTCGGCCAACGCTTCGAGTGCCGGGAAGTTCAGGCAGACCTCAGTCCACAGCGCGGCCATGATCAGTTTCTTGCGGCCTGTGGCTTTCACGGCGGCGACCAGCGCCTTGTCTTCCCAGGAGTTCATCGAGGTGCGTTCGATCGGCTGATGGTCCGGGAACACACCCAACAATTCCGGCCAGATGTAACCGCTGAAACTTTCGGTTTCCACCGACGTGAGGATGGTCGGCACGTTGAAGATCTTCGCCGTCTTGGCCAGGGCCACGGTGTTGTTCTTCAGGGTCTGGCGGTCGATCGATTGCACGCCGAACGACATTTGCGGCTGGTGGTCGATCAGGATCAGGGTGGAGTTGGTAGGGTTGAGCAGTTCACGGATAGACATGGCGAGTTCCTTTTGATGTCGAGGTATTCAATGAGTAATGGGTGAGTCACCGGTTGCCTTCTGAGGCGTTGCTGGCGGCTTGGAAGTAACTTTAAGGGCTGGAATAAAAAGGGACAATTACCTAAAATCGAGAATCATTGATTCTAAAACAGGGACAATCATGGATCGCATCGAATGCATGCGTGCGTTTGTCGTCACGGTCGGCGAGAACGGCTTTGCCGCGGCAGCCCGGGCCATGGATGTGCCGCGCTCGAAAGTCAGCAAACAGATTCAGGCGCTGGAAGAAGCCATCGGCGTGCAGTTGCTGCAGCGCACCACCCGCAGCCTGCACCTGACCGAGGCTGGCGCCGAGTATTTCGACGCGGCGCGCGAAGTGCTGGCGTCGCTGGACGAGGCGGAGCAGCGTGCCCGTAACGGCATCGGGGAGTTGCGGGGAGTTTTGCGGGTGAACGCGCCGATGTCGTTTGGGCTGCGCCGGCTGGGGCCGCTGATTCCGCTGTTCCATGAACAGCACCCGAACATCGAGTTGCAACTGGTGCTCAGCGACCAGCAAGTGGACCCGGTACGCGGCGGTTTCGACGTGACCATCCGCATCGCCAGCCTGCCGGACTCAACGATGATTGCCCGGCAACTGGCACCGGCGCCGCGCATCATGGTGGCCTCCCCCGCTTACCTGGCGCGCGCGGGCACGCCGCAGACGCCGCAGGATTTGCGTCAGCACCAGTGCCTCAATTACGGGTATCTGCAGAGCGGCGTCAGCCTGCAGTTGTGCAATGGCAAGGAGACGCAACGGGTCAACGTCACCGGGCCGTTGCACGCCAACAACGGCGACTTGCTGGCGCAGGCGGCCGAGGCCGGCATGGGCATCGCGCTGCTGCCGGACTTCATTGTCGATGACGCGCTGGCGGCGGGCCGGCTGCTGCCGCTGCTGTGCGAATGGCAGGCGCCGGCGATCAGCATCAATGCGGTTTATCCGTCATCACGCCGGGTGCCGCAGAAGACCCGCACGTTCATCGATTTTCTGGTGACGCAGTTGGCGCCCAAGTAACACAGCCCTCCCACAGGAATTAATGGGCAGCGGTAGCTCGGCGTACACCCAACCGACTGATCCACACCGCCAGCAAAATCACTGACCCGCCCAGGAACAACCGCCCCAGTTCTTCATGCTGATTCCAGATCAGCAGATTGATCAGCAACCCGACAGGCACATGCAGGTTGTTCATCACTGCCAGCGTGCCGCCATTGACCATGCACGCACCCTTGTTCCACCAGTACAGACCCAGCGCGGTCGAAACCAGTCCGAGGAACAGCAGCACGCCCCATTGCAGCGGTGCTTCGGGCAGGAAGTTCTGTTTGCCGAACAACAGGAAGGCCGGCAACGCCACCGCCAATGCGCCCAGGTAGAAATAACCGAAGCGCCGGTAGTGCGGCAGATTGCTCGGATGGCGGGCCACCAGATGCTTATAGAGCACCTGCCCGGCGGCGTAGGTGAAGTTGGCCAGTTGCAGCAGCAGGAAACCCATGAAGAAGTCCGGGTTGATCCGGTCATAGCGAATCACTGCCGCGCCAGCCACCGCCACCAGCGCCGCAACCAATGCCCAGGGATTGAAGCGCCGGTTCAGTGCGTCTTCGATCAGGGTCACGTGCAAGGGGGTGAGGATGGTGAACAGCAGCACTTCCGGCACCGTCAGCACCCGGAAGCTCAGGTACAGACACACGTAGGTGACGCCGAACTGCAACGCGCCGATCAGCAGCATGCCGCGCATGAATGCCGGCTCCACCGAACGCCAGCGCGTCAACGGAATAAACACCAGCCCCGCCAGCAGCACCCGCACCAGCACCGCGAAGTAACTGTCGACATGCCCGGCCAGGTACTCGCCGATCAAACTGAAGGAAAACGCCTGAATCAGCGTGACAAAAAGTAGATAGCCCATGCTCGCCTCGTTTCGAATGGCGGCGACGATAGCGGGTTTTGCCTGATACCGCGAACAGTCATACACCACAAATCCATTGTGGGAGCGAGCAGGCTCGCTCCCACAGGGTTTCTTGCGTCGCCTACCAAATCGCGGGCAAAAAAAAGCCCGATCTCGCTAAAGCGTTCAATCGGGCTACAGCACTCAGGAGCAACAAGTGCAAAGGGAGGTTCGATGCGCGTAGAGCCTTGAAGGGGTTGCGCCAGGTCACTTGAACATCAAGGGATTATCTGGCGATTAAAGCCTCAAGCCACCTGCGAGAGCTTGGCGTTCGCCTGGTTCAGGCCTTTCTCCTGGAAATCGCCGCCCAGGTTCATGCCCTCGGCATGGATGAACGTCACGTCGTGGATGCCGATAAAGCCCATGACCTGACGCAGGTACGGTTCCTGATGGTCCGCCGGGCCACCGGCGTAGATCCCGCCGCGAGCGGTCAGTACATAGGCGCGCTTGTCATTGAGCAGGCCTTGGGGGCCGGTGTCGGTGTACTTGAAGGTCACACCGGCACGTAGCACATGGTCGAGCCAGGCTTTGAGGGTGCTCGGGATGGCGAAGTTGTACATGGGCGCCGCCATCACCAGCACGTCGGCGGCCAGCAACTCGTCGGTCAACTGGTTGGAGCGATCCAGCGAGGCCTGTTCGATGTCATTGCGTTGTTCGACGGGCTTCATCCAGCCGCCCAGCAGATTGATGTCCAGGTGCGGCACCGGGTTGAGAGCCAGGTCACGAACGGTAATCTGATCAGCTGGGTGGGCAGTTTTCCACTGGCTGATGAAGGTCTGGGTCAGTTGGCGGGAAACCGAGTCTTGCTGACGGGCACTGCTTTCGATGATCAGAACGCGTGACATGGGATGTAGCCTCCATCTGAGAATGCTGTAGGTCGATGGAGTGAAGGTTAAACAGAGTTATATCGATGAAAAAGCGCAAATAACTGCTATAAAAGATCGATAAATTTGTTTATAAGCGGAGCACGCCCTGAAGGTTTGCTCCGCTGAAGGTCATTTTGGTTCGCAGGTCAGGTCGATACGCATCTTGATAATCGTTCGGGTGAACTTGGCGGTGGCATAGCTGTGTTTGCCGGCCGGCACCTCGACCCTACGGGTGCGCGGCGCTTCCGGGCCATTGTTGAACACCACCTTGCAGATCGCATCGGTCGTGCCGAAGTTGTTGACCTGAATGGAGGCGATGTCGCTATCGGTGTCGTCGGTGTTGTAGTCGATGCTCAAGCCATTGAGTGTCTTCTGAACATCGATCGGATACGCAAACGCAGTCAACGGCAGCATCGCCAGCACTACACAACAAAACTTTTTCATTCGGCAGTCTCCATTAAGGACTGTCAGCTTAGGACAAGAGGAGCTGTTCATGAAAGCGCCCCGCGTGACCCTTGATCAATGGCGAACATTACAGGCCGTGGTCGATCACGGTGGTTTCGCCCAGGCCGCCGAAGCGTTGCACCGCTCGCAATCGTCGGTGAGTTACACCGTGGCGCGCATGCAGGACCAGCTCGGCGTGCCGCTGTTGCGCATCGATGGCCGCAAGGCGGTGCTGACCGAGGCCGGTGGCGTGCTGCTGCGTCGCTCGCGGCAACTGGTGAAACAGGCCAGCCAACTGGAAGACCTGGCCCACCATATGGAGCAAGGCTGGGAAGCGGAAGTGCGGCTGGTGGTCGATGCGGCCTACCCGAGCGCCCGCCTCGTGCGCGCCCTCACCGCGTTCATGCCGCAAAGCCGTGGGTGCCGGGTGCGTCTGCGCGAGGAAGTGCTGTCGGGGGTCGAGGAAGTCCTGCTTGAAGGCGTGGCCGACCTGGCGATCACCGGTTTGAGCATCCCCGGATACCTGGGCGCGGAACTGAGTGACGTCGAGTTCGTCGCGGTCGCCCACCCCGAACATGCCCTGCATCGCCTCAACCGCGAAATCAACTTCCAGGACCTGGAGAGCCAGATGCAAGTGGTGATCCGCGACTCCGGCCGTCAGCAGCCACGGGACGTCGGCTGGCTCGGCGCCGAACAGCGCTGGACCGTCGGCAGCCTGGCCACCGCCGCGACCTTTGTCGGCAGTGGCCTGGGGTTTGCCTGGCTGCCTCGGCACATGATCGAACGGGAACTCAGGGAAGGCACGCTCAAGCTGCTACCGTTGGACCAGGGTGGCAGCCGCAACCCGAGTTTCTATCTGTATTCAAACAAGGACAAACCCCTGGGCCCGGCAACGCAAATCCTCATCGAACTGCTCCGCACCTTCGACACCGCGCCGCTGGATGCGCCGTTCGCCGCCCCTGAACAAGCCTGACACGGAGTGTATGCATGGCGTATTTCGAACATGAAAGTTGCAACCTGCACTATGAGGAATACGGCCATGGCACACCGCTATTGCTGATTCACGGCCTCGGCTCGAGCACCCTGGACTGGGAGAAACAGATCCCGGCACTGTCAGCCCGTTACCGGGTGATCGTACCGGACGTGCGCGGCCACGGTCGCTCGGACAAACCCCGCGAGCGTTACAGCATCGCCGGGTTCAGTGCCGATCTGGTCGCCCTGATCGAACACCTGAAACTCGGCCCGACGCACTACGTGGGGCTGTCCATGGGTGGCATGATCGGTTTCCAGCTGGCAACCGATCAGCCGCAACTGCTCAAAAGCCTGTGCATCGTCAACAGCGCGCCGGAGGTCAAACTGCGCAAGCCGGACGACTACTGGCAGTGGTTCAAGCGCTGGAGCCTGATGCGTGTTCTCAGCCTGGCCACCATCGGCAAGGCACTTGGGCGTAACCTGTTCCCCAAACCGGAGCAAGCTGATCTGCGACAAAAGATCGCCGAACGCTGGGCAAAAAACGACAAACATGCTTATCTCGCCAGCTTCGATGCCATTGTTGGCTGGGGGGTTCAGGAACGACTTTCCAGAGTGTCCTGTCCAACCCTGATCGTCAGCGCCGATCATGACTACACACCGGTCACGCTGAAAGAAACCTATGTAAAACTGTTGCCCGATGCGCGGCTGGTGGTGATCGCCGACTCGCGCCACGCCACGCCGCTGGACCAACCGGAACGCTTCAACCAAACGCTGCTCGAGTTTCTCACCGCAGTCGACACCACTACTCAGGATCACTGACCCATGCTGAAAAAAATCGCCCTCGTCGCCGGCTCCGTGCTGTTTGCCGCCAACCTGATGGCTGCCACGCCTGCCGCTCCGGCGAAGGCACCGCACGTAGAACTGGTCACCACCAACGGCGTGATCGAAATCGAACTGGACCCGGTCAAGGCGCCAAAAAGCACCGCGAACTTCCTCAAGTACGTGGACAGCGGCTTCTACAACAACACGATTTTCCACCGCGTGATTCCGGGTTTCATGATCCAGGGCGGCGGTTTCACCCAATCGATGCAGCAAAAGCCGACCGAGGCACCAATCAAGAACGAGTCCAAAAACGGCCTGCATAACGTCCGTGGCACCCTGTCCATGGCCCGTACTTCGGACCCGGATTCGGCCACCAGCCAGTTCTTCGTCAACGTCAAGGACAACGACTTCCTCGACAGCGGTGACGGCTATGCCGTATTCGGTAAAGTCGTGAAAGGCATGGACGTTGTGGACATCATCGTCAACTCGAAAACCACAACCCGTGGTGGCATGGGTGACGTACCTGCCGACCCTGTATTCATCAAGTCGGCCAAGCGCATCGACTAAGTCAATCGGGTCGTTTTGAGCGGTCGTCGCAATCCGGCGCCGCTCACACTGTTTAAAGGAGAGTCCCGAACCGGGGCGGAGAACAGATGCTTTATCGCCGTTTTGAACAACTGATCGACATTTTCCGCGACGCACCGACGGCGGCTCCTCCGGATCGGGTTCTGCCCTTCTATACCTATTATCTGAAGCAGGTCTGGCCGAGTTTCGCCGCCCTGCTGGTGGTCGGCCTGATCGGTGCGCTGATCGAAGTGGCGCTGTTCAGTTACCTGAGCCGCATCATCGATCTGGCGCAAGGCACGCCGAACGTCAATTTCTTTCAGGAACACGCCCTCGAGCTGACCTGGATGGCCGTGGTGGCGCTGGCGCTGCGCCCGATCTTCCTCGGCCTGCACGACCTGCTGGTGCACCAGACGCTCAGTCCCGGCATGACCAGCATGATCCTCTGGCAAAACCACCGCCGCGTGCTCAAACAGAGCCTGAGTTTTTTCCAGAATGACTTCGCCGGGCGTATCGCCCAGCGCATCATCCAGACCGGCAACTCCCTGCGCGACTCCGCCGTGCAAGCGGTGGATGCGCTGTGGCATGTGCTGATCTACGCCATCAGTTCGCTGGTGCTGTTCGCCGAAGCCGACTGGCGCCTGATGATCCCGTTGCTGACCTGGATCGCGGCCTTCATCGGCGCGCTGTATTACTTCGTGCCAAGGGTCAAGGATCGCTCGGTGGCGTCTTCCGACGCGCGCTCCAAACTCATGGGACGGATCGTCGATGGCTACACCAACATCACCACGCTGAAGCTGTTCGCCCACACCAACTTCGAACAGCAGTACGCCCGCGAAGCCATCGAAGAACAAACGAAAAAAGCCCAACTGGCCGGGCGCGTGGTCACCAGCATGGACGTGGCCATCACCAGCATGAACGGCTTGCTGATCGTCGGCACCACCGGCCTGGCCCTGTGGTTGTGGACACAGTCGCTGATCTCGGTGGGCGCGATTGCCCTGGCCACCGGCCTGGTGATCCGCATCGTCAACATGTCCGGCTGGATCATGTGGGTGGTCACCGGCATTTTCGAAAATATCGGCATGGTGCAAGACGGTCTGAAGACCATCGCCCAACCGGTCAGCGTCACCGACCGTGAGCAGGCCAAACCGCTGGCCGTGGCCCGTGGCGAAGTGCGTTTCGAGCACGTGGATTTCCACTACGGCAAGAAGAAAGGCATCATCGGCGACCTCAACCTGACCATCAAACCCGGCGAAAAAATCGGTTTGATCGGGCCGTCCGGCGCCGGCAAATCGACCCTGGTCAACCTGCTGCTGCGCCTCTATGACGTGGAAGGCGGACGGATTGTCATCGACGGCCAGAACATCGCCGAGGTCGGCCAGGAAAGCCTGCGCGAACGTATCGGCATGATCACCCAGGACACGTCGCTGCTGCACCGTTCGATCCGCGACAACCTGCTGTACGGCAAGCCGGACGCCACTGACGCCGAACTCTGGGAAGCGGTGCACAAAGCCCGGGCCGACGAGTTCATCCCGTTGCTCTCGGACGCCGAAGGCCGTACCGGTTTCGATGCCCATGTGGGCGAGCGCGGGGTGAAACTTTCCGGTGGTCAGCGCCAACGCATCGCGATTGCACGGGTGCTGCTCAAGGACGCGCCAATCCTGATCATGGACGAGGCGACGTCGGCGCTGGATTCGGAAGTGGAAGCGGCGATCCAGGAGAGTCTTGAAACCCTGATGCAAGGCAAGACCGTAATCGCCATCGCCCACCGGCTCTCGACCATTGCACGCATGGACCGGCTGGTGGTGCTGGAAAACGGCAAGATCGCCGAAACCGGCACCCATGCCGAGCTATTGGCCCACGGCGGCTTGTATGCGCGGTTGTGGCAGCATCAGACGGGTGGGTTTGTCGGCATCGACTAGATTGCCAGATCAACCCATTCCCCCTGTGGGATCATCTGCTTGCAAAAAACCGCCACCGCCCCTTAGCCACGGGCACTGGCGGTTTTTTCATGCCCAATCCAACTGCGCTCATAGACTGCTGTCGTTTAATCAGACAGACCTTCTTATTGCCAAATAATCAACTTGCGAAAAAACACACTTCAAAACAAACCCACACAAACAGTCGCAAACATCAAATAGCCCAGATTAAAAGCTGTTGCTAACATAGCGACTATTGAACAGGACGTTCAATACAACGCATCCATCACGGAGAATAATCATGTTCAGGAAAATCCTGGCTATCAGCCTATTGATAAATATTGGATTCTTTCAGGGAGCGGTATTTGCCGAGGACATCGTCCCTGCCTTCCAGACCGGCCCGCTGCAGCATATGGCGATATATATACCCACAATACCAAAATGCCCTCCCAGCACTACCTGGAGCCCCACTCAACGTACATGCATCAACTAACACATTGCACCCTGCACGCCAGAAGTCAGCCTTGAAAAACAGTGGCAAATATAAAACCCCTCAGGACAACTTCAATACATTTACTCATGTATAAGCCTTCTAAAACACCGGTTCCTACACCTATAGGAGCCGGTTTTTTATTTCACACTTGGGGCCGCTCCGAAAACAAGCCAATACAGCCTGGAAAGTCCCATCAATCCTGCCGATAAGGTAACGCCTGCTTCGCTTCCTGCGCATACGCCAACACCCCGACGCGTTCCTGTTTCAGGAAGTCCTTCACGGCGGCTTTCAAACCGGGATGGCGAAGGTAGTGCCACGAATGGGTAATCACCGGCTCAAAGCCGCGAATCAGCTTGTGTTCACCCTGCGCACCCGCGTCGAAACGCTGCAAGCCGTTAGTGATGGCGTAATCCATGCCCTGATAGAAACAGGTCTCGAAATGCAGCCGGTCGAACTCCGCCAGGCAGCCCCAGTAACGACCGTAAAAACTGTCGCCACCGACCAGGCTGAACGCCATGGCCACCGGCCGGGAGCCCTGCTTGGCCAGTACCACGCGAATCGACTCGGGCATGCGCTCGGCCAGCAGGCTGAAGAATTCTCGTGTCAGGTACGGCGTCTGCCGACGTATCGCATAGGTGTTGGCATAACAGGCGTAGACAAAATCCCACTGCGCCTGGGTCAGTTGTGCACCTTCAAGCCACTCGAACTCGATCCCCTGCCCCGCCACTTGCTCGCGCTCCTTGCGCATCTGCTTGCGCTTGCGCGAACTGAGAACGTCGAGGAAATCCTGAAAGTCGCGATAACCACGGTTCTGCCAGTGGTACTGACAGCCAATGCGCTGCAACCAGCCCGGTTGCTCGGCCAGCGCGGCATCGGTAAAGGGATCGGTGAAGTTGATGTGGGCACTGGAGAGTGCTTCGATCTCCAGATAGCCCGGCAGGCTTTTCAGCAACTCAAAACCGTCCTCGACACGGGCCGCCAACAAGCGCGGCCCGCTGACCGGACTGAACGGCACGGCAGTCAGCAGTTTGGGGTAGTAATCGATGCCGGCGCGCTCACAGGCGTCGGCCCAGGCGTGATCGAACACGTACTCGCCATAGGAATGCCATTTGCGATAACTCGGCAGCGCCGCCAGCAGTTGATCACCTTCGATGTGCAACAAATGCTCGGGTTGCCAGCCGGAATGAGGCCCGAGGCTGCCGCTGTCCTCCAGCGTGCGGAGGAAGGCATGGCGCAGAAATGGCTGACTGTCAGGCACCAATGCGTCCCACGCGGGCGCGGCGATTTCGGACAGACTGTGCAGACGTTGCAACGGCATCGATGACTCCCGACTTTTATGCGCAACAGCTCGGCGAGTATCGCTGATCGCCATGCTTTCCACACTCGCCGTGAATCGCCCGGCTCACCATGGCGGTGAGAAGACTTACCCTCTCACCCCCTATGCCCTGAACACCCATACGACTCAACGCTTGCGCAGAATCACACTACCAATCGAATACCCGGCACCGAACGAGCTGAGTACAGCCAGCGAGCCCGACTCAAGATCATCCTGATACGTGTGAAACGCAATCACCGAACCTGCGGAACTGGTGTTGGCGTAGGTGTCGAGAATCACCGGGGCTTCCACTTCGGTGGCTTCGCGGCCCAGCAGTTTCTTGACGATCAGGTGGTTCATGCTGAGGTTGGCCTGGTGCAGCCAGAAGCGCTTCACGTCGCTGATGTTCAGCTGGTTCTCTTCCAGATGCACGCTGATCAACTCTGCCACCATCGGGCACACGTCACGAAACACCTTGCGGCCTTCCTGCACGAACAGTTTGTCTTTGGAGCCGATGCCCTCTTCCGCCGCTCGGTTGAGGAAGCCGAAGTTGTTGCGGATGTTGTTGGAGAACTTGGTCAGCAGTTTGGTACTGACAATGTCGAACTGGTGTTTGGACGTTGCCAGATCGGCACGTTCGATGATCACGGCAGTGGCCGCGTCGCCGAAGATGAAATGGCTGTCGCGGTCACGGAAGTTCAGGTGACCGGTGCAGACTTCCGGGTTGACCATCAGGATCGCCCGGGCCTGGCCCAGTTGCACGCTGTTGCTGGCAGCCTGGATGCCGAAGGTCGCCGACGAACAGGCGACGTTCATGTCAAAACCGAAACCCTGAATGCCCAGGGCTTCCTGGACTTCGATGGCGATGGCCGGGTAGGCACGTTGCAGATTGGAGCAGGCGACGATCACGCCATCGATATCCGCGGCGGTCTTGCCGGCGCGCTGCAAGGCTTGCTCGGCGGCGCCAATGGCCATCTGGCAGAGTACCGACCATTCGTCGTTCGAGCGCTCGGGCAGGCGTGGCGCCATTCGCGCCGGATCGAGAATGCCGTCCTTGTCCATGACAAAGCGGCTCTTGATGCCAGAGGCTTTTTCGATAAACGCCGCGTTGGACTCGGTCAACGCCTCGACTTCACCGCGCGCGATAGCATCGGCATTGTCGGCGTTGAATTGCGCGACATAGGTATTGAAAGACTGCACCAGCTCTTCGTTGGAAATGCTGTTGGCCGGGGTGTACAGGCCGGTGCCGCTGATGACGACATTATGCATGGTCGTTTCTCTGATCTGTTCAGGCAGAAAGCGTTGGCACCGACGTACCAACACACAAAGGCTCGTTTCCCGTCAGGGGAAGCCAACCGGGCATCGCTTTATTCCGATCCGCCCGGGGCTGTGAAGGCTCAAAAACCGGGGCCGGCGTTTATAGGCGCGAAGTTTGCCATAAACGCTGGCGTTTGGCCCCTTTTGCAAGAGCAACGGCATACCTGTGGGGACTGGTGTGGCGAGAGGGCAACCCCCCTCGCCACAAAATCTCGCTCCCGCAAGGGTCAAGGCTCGACTTGCGTCCATTGCTTGTTCAGGCGTTTGTCGGAGATTGGCACCTTGGTCCCCAGTTGCTGGGCGAACAGCGATACGCGGTATTCCTCAAGCCACCAGCGGTACAGCTCCAACTGCGGGTCGCGCTTGCCTTCCTGGGCGTGTTTGCTGGCGCGGGTCTGGTATTGCGTCCAGAGACCGGATAACTCGCCGCTCCAGACCCGGTCCCTCTGCACCTGGGCGCCGATTTTCTCGAAGCGCTGTTCGACTGCTTTCAGGTAACGCGGCAACTCCTTGAGCCACTGCATCGGTGTTTCCCGCACAAACCCCGGATACACCAGGTGACTGAGCTGCTGCTTGATGTCGTTCAGCGCGACCGCTTGCGCCAGATCGATCTTGCCCTTGAAGCGTTTTTGCAGACCGTGCCAGAGCTTGAGAATCTCCAGCGTCAGTTTCGCCAGGCGCTCGGCATGCTCGGTCCAGCCGCCGCGCTTGCGTTCGGCCAGCGATGCCAACCCGGCACCGTCGCGGGGTAATGGGTCTTCGCCGTCGAGAATGCAGGCGTCGAGGCTGGCCAGCAGAATGTCTTCCACCAGCGCATCGATGCGCCCCAGTTCGCGGTACATCAAGCCCAGTTCGGTCAGCCCCGGCAATTTGCCGCGCAGGAATTTTGCCGGCTCCGCCAGTTGCTGCATCAACAGACGCTGCAAGGCGCGGCGATGCTGGAACTCGGCTTCGGCTGGGGTGGAGAACCGCCCTTCCTTGACCGTACCGGCGTCTTCCACCAGCGCCGGGTACACCGTCATCGACAGCCCGGCGATCTTCTGCTGAGTCTTCTCGGCCACGGCAGCAAAGACTTTCGGCTCTACCGGTTGCTGGTTTTTCGCGGTTTGCGGCACGGCCAAAGCGGCTTGACTGGCTTCGGCAAAACGCGCCGTCAACTCGGCCAGATCACGCCCTTCACCCAGGAATTTGCCCTGACCGTCGACGATTTCCAGGTTCATGCGCAAATGGCTATCGACCTGCTGCGCCGCTTCCGCCCAGGCTTCATCGCTGACCCGCGCACCGGTCATGCGCAGCAACTCGCGACCCAGCGCCTGAGGCAACGAGCCCTCGGCAAAAGTCGTGCGCTGCAAGGCAGCTTTGACAAAATCCGGCACCGGCACGAAGTTTTTGCGCAGGGCCTTGGGCAGGTTGCGCACCAGCGCGATGCACTTGGCCTCGATGACACCCGGCACCAGCCATTCCAGGCGCTCCGGGGGCAGCATCGGCAACAGCGGCGCCGGCACGCGCAAGGTCACGCCGTCTCGTGGGTGGTTGGGCTCGAAGTGATAACTGAGCGCCAGCTCCAGATCGCCGATGTGCAGGGTGTCCGGGTAATGCAGGGCGGTGACTTCACTGGCCTCGCGGGCCAACACGTCTTCTTCGCGCATGATCAGCAGTTGCGGATCTTTCTGGCTGTGGACCCGATACCAGCTGTCGAAAGTCGCAGTCTGGTGAATCTCCGCTGGCAGCCGCGCATCGTAGAAGGCGAACAGGGTTTCTTCGTCCGCCAGAATGTCGCGACGTCGGGCCTTGGCTTCCAGTTCGTCGAGCTGTTCCAGCAGTTGCTGATTAGCCGTCAGGCACTTTGCTTTCGACTGGATTTCACCGCGCACCAGGCCTTCGCGAATGAACAACTCACGAGACACCAGCGGGTCGATCGGGCCGTAATGCACCGGTCGACGGCCGACCACGATCAGGCCGAACAAGGTGATCTGCTCGAACGCCACCACCTGCCCGCGCTTCTTCTCCCAATGCGGTTCGAAGTGGTTTTTCTTGATCAGGTGCCCCGCCAGCGGCTCGATCCAGTCGGCGTCGATCTTGGCCACCATGCGCGCATAGAGCTTGGTGGTTTCCACCAATTCAGCCGCCATCAGCCACTGCGGACGCTTCTTGCCCAGCCCCGACGAAGGGTGAATCCAGAAACGTCGCTGACGCGCGCCGAGGTAGTCGCCGTCTTCGGTTTTCTGGCCGATCTGGCTGAGCAAACCCGACAGCACCGCTTTGTGCAGTTTCGGATAGTCCGCCGGCTCTTTGTTGAGGCTCAACTGCATGTCGCGGCAGATCAGGCTCAACTGGCGGTGAGAGTCGCGCCATTCGCGCAAACGCAGGTAATTGAGGAAGTTCCTGCGGCACCAGTTACGCAGCGGGCTGGCGGTCAACGCCTGGCGCTGCTCTTCAAAACCACGCCACAGATTGACCAGCCCGGCGAAGTCCGAGTCGACGTCTTTCCATTGTGCGTGAGCTTGATCGGCGGCTTGCTGACGCTCCGGTGGGCGCTCGCGCGGGTCCTGAATCGACATCGCGCTGGCGACGATCAGTACTTCTTGCAAGCTGCCCAGCTTGGCCGCTTCCAGCAGCATGCGGCCCATGCGCGGGTCCACCGGCAGGCGCGCCAGCTGGCGGCCGAGCGGGGTCAACTGGCTGTTGCGGTCGACTGCCGACAGCTCTTGCAGCAGGTTGAAACCGTCGCTGATGGCCTTGCCGTCTGGCGGTTCGATAAACGGGAAATCAGTGATCTCGCCGAGCCGCAGATGCAGCATCTGCAAGATCACCGCCGCGAGGTTGGTGCGCAGGATTTCCGGATCGGTAAATTCCGGACGACCGATGAAGTCCTCTTCGCTGTACAGGCGGATGCAAATACCCGGCTCGACCCGTCCACAACGGCCTTTACGCTGGTTGGCGCTGGCCTGGGAAATCGCTTCGATGGGCAGGCGCTGGACCTTGGCGCGGTAGCTGTAACGGCTGATGCGCGCGGTGCCGCTGTCGATCACGTAACGGATGCCCGGCACGGTCAGCGAAGTTTCGGCAACGTTGGTTGCCAACACCACGCGACGGCCTGGGTGCGACTGGAAAATCCGCTGCTGTTCCGCTGGCGACAACCGGGCGTACAGCGGCAGGATTTCGGTGTGTTTGAGCTGGGCCTTGCGCAGCATGTCGGCGGCGTCGCGGATCTCGCGCTCACCGGGCAGGAACACCAGCACGTCGCCGGGGCT
Source organism: Pseudomonas fungipugnans (assembly GCF_029955235.1). Lineage (NCBI taxonomy): Bacteria > Pseudomonadati > Pseudomonadota > Gammaproteobacteria > Pseudomonadales > Pseudomonadaceae > Pseudomonas > Pseudomonas fungipugnans. The sequence continues at coordinate 1,923,823 of NZ_JARBWL010000002.1, read as the reverse complement.
CTTGCGTTCGCTGCGTTCAAACGCGGCGATTTCGTCGAGGGTGGCGAGGATCGCCTGATCCACGGTCAGGTCGTCCTCGACGCGGTTGCCCTCTTCGTCCTGCTCAAGCGTCAGCGGGCGATACCAGGTCTCCACCGGGAACGTGCGGCCCGAGACTTCGACAATCGGTGCGTCATCGAAGTGTTTGGAGAAGCGCTCCAGGTCGATGGTCGCCGAGGTGATGATGACTTTCAGGTCCGGGCGGCGCGGCAGCAGGGTTTTCAGGTAACCGAGCAGGAAGTCGATGTTCAGGCTGCGTTCGTGGGCTTCGTCGACGATGATCGTGTCGTAGCGTTCGAGGTAGCGGTCGTTCTGGGTTTCCGCCAGCAGGATGCCGTCGGTCATCAGCTTGATCAGGGTGTTGGAATCGCTCTGATCCTCGAACCGCACCTGATAACCGACCAGTGCGCCCAACGGCGTGGCCAGCTCTTCGGCGACCCGGCTGGCAACGCTGCGCGCGGCGATTCGACGGGGCTGGGTGTGGCCAATCAGGCCGTGTTGGCCGCGACCGATTTCCAGGCAGATCTTCGGCAACTGGGTGGTTTTACCCGAACCGGTTTCGCCAGCAATGATCAGCACCTGATGCTTGAGCAGCGCCGCTTTGATTTCGTCACGCTTGGCGGCGATGGGCAAGCTGTCGTCGTAACGAATCACCGGCAGGCTGGCGCGCCGCGCCAGCACCTGATCACAGGACGCCTGCATGCGCGCCACCCACTGGGCCAGCTTGGCTTCGTCGGGTTTCTTGCGCAGCTCAAGCAACTGGCGCCGCAGCCGGTGGCGGTCGGCGAGCATGGCGTGATCGAGGTTTTTCAGCAGTTTGTCGATGGAAGGCGATTCGTCAGTCATCAGGTACGCAATAAGTCGTCTAGTGGCGCAGGGGGCGGATTGTCGCAGATTTGGGTGTATGGCGACGAATGCAACCTGCTTTTATGGCAAGGGGATTCATCCCCATTCGGCTGCGCAGCAGTCGCAATCCAGTCATCGCGGCCTATCTGGAACACCGTGGTGGATGGTTTTGGGGGCCGCTTCGCGACCCAACGGGGGCAAGCTCCCTCGCCACAAGGGGTTCACGATCAAATGTGGGAGCGAGCTTGCTCGCGAATGATTGCGCAGCAATCGCTGAAGGCTATTCGTTATCCAGGCCCTTGCGCCGGTACGGAAACACATCGATCACCTTCCCCGCCAGAATCGCTTCCTGCAAGCCCTTCCAGTAATCGGCGTTGTACAACTCGCCGTGCAACTGATCGAACAGCCGCCGCTGCCCCGCATCGGCAAACAGAAACGGCGGAAACTCCTCGGGGAACACATCGTGCGGCCCGATCGAGTACCACGGCTCGGACGCCATTTCGTCCTCCGGCGTGCGTGGCTGCGGGATGTGGCGGAAGTTGGCCTCGGTCAGGAAACAGATTTCGTCGTAGTCGTAAAACACCACACGCCCATGCCGGGTAACGCCGAAGTTTTTCAACAGCATGTCGCCGGGAAAAATATTCGCCGCCGCCAGTTGCTTGATCGCCAGGCCATAGTCTTCCAGCGCCTCGCGAACCTGGGCATCGTTGGCGTTTTCCAGGTAGAGGTTGAGCGGGGTCATGCGCCGCTCGGTCCAGCAGTGGCGAATCAGCACCGTGTCGCCTTCAACCGAGACCGTGGACGGTGCCACTTCCAGCAACTCTTCCAGACACGCCGGGGCGAACTTGCTCAAGGGGAAACGGAAGTCGGCGAACTCCTGGGTATCGGCCATGCGCCCGACCCGGTCGACGCTTTTCACCAGCCGGTATTTTTCGATCACCGTCGCCCGGTCAACGTTTTTAGACGGCGAGAAGCGGTCCTTGATGATCTTGAACACGGTGTTGAAACCCGGCAGGGTGAACACGCTCATGACCATGCCACGCACGCCCGGCGCCATGATGAACTGGTCGTCGGTATTGGCCAGGTGATTGATCAGCGCCCGGTAGAACTCGGATTTCCCGTGTTTGTAGAAGCCGATCGAGGTGTACAGCTCGGCAATGTGTTTGCCCGGCAGGATGCGCTTGAGAAAGCCGACAAACTCCGCCGGCACCGGCACGTCCACCATGAAGTACGAACGGGTGAAAGAGAAGATGATCGACACGTCGGCTTCGTCGGTGATCAGCGCATCAATCTGGATGCCGCGTCCCTCCCGATGCAGCAGCGGAATCACCAGCGGCCATTGCTCGTCCTGGGTGTAGATGCGCCCAACAAGGTACGCGCCCTTGTTGCGGTACAGCACCGAGGAAAACAGTTCGACGCTCAGTTGCGGGTCCTTGCAGACCCAGTCCGGGAGGTTCTCGCGCAATTGCGCTTCGAGGCGGCGCAGATCGCCGGCCAGATCGGCGTAGTCCTCGCTGAAACGGTAATCGGCAAAAACACTCGCCAACATCTCGGACAAGTGCCCCTGAGGCTTATAGAGGCGGGTTTGTGCGGCGCGAGCCCGGCGCAGACTTGGCCGGGTGGTATGGATGAACATGCAGCCGTCGCTGATCAGGTCGTGGCTGAACAGCCCGCAGAAGATCGAGTTGTACCAGGTCTCGGACAGTTCATCGTCGAAGCGCAGGTCAATCAGGGTGATGTAAGCGCTCTTGACCAGCGGCCAGCAACCGGCGTCCATCAACGCGTCCTGGTCGAAAGAGGCCCGTAGTCGCTCCACGGTTTCGCCGACTTTTTCTTCGTACAGGTTGATCCGCGCCGCCGAGGCCACTTGCGCCTCCTGCCACCGAGCCTGCTCGAACCGCGCCCGTGCGCCGTCGGTGATCTGCCGGAAATGCTCACGGTAGTCGTCAAAGCCGTCAAGGATCATTCGGGCGATGTCGGCGGCGGGCCAATGCTGCGGCATGGTGAGACCTCTGCGGGAATTCGGAAGCCTGAGCTTAGCCAGTGAAGCGGGTGCAGGAGAAGCGTAATTTTCAGCCCTCAGTGAACACCCACCGCCTTCGTGTGAATTGCGGTTGCCATCGCCGAGGCTCTCGGCAACACTCTCGTCCCCAAAAAGGAAGGAGTGCACCGTGAGCCCTGTCGATATTTTCCGTTTACTGTCGCTGGCGGCGATCTGGGGGGCGAGCTTCCTGTTCATGCGCATCATTGCGCCGGTGATCGGCACCCTTCCCACGGCGTTTTTCCGGGTATCGATTGCGGCGACCGGTTTGCTGGTGATCCTGGGGCTGATGCGTATCAGCTGGGATTTCAAAGGCAAACTCAAGACCGTGATGCTGCTCGGGGTGATCAACTCCGGAATTCCGGCGACCCTCTATTCGGTTGCCGCGCAAGTGCTGCCAGCCGGTTATTCGGCGATTTTCAACGCGACGACGCCCTTGATGGGCGTGCTGATCGGCGGGCTGTTCTTCCACGAAAAACTGACCACCGCCAAACTCGGCGGCGTGTTTCTCGGCCTGTTCGGCGTCGGCATCCTGACCCGTGCCGGCCCGGTGGCGTTCGACATGCAATTGCTGATGGGCGCCGTGGCTTGCCTGCTCGCGACCACCTGTTACGGCTTTGCCGGTTTCCTGGCCCGCCGCTGGCTGGATCAGGCAGGCGGCCTCGACAGCCGCTTGTCGGCACTGGGCAGCATGCTCGGCGCAACCCTGTTCCTGCTGCCGCTGTTCGGTTACAGCGTGATCAGCCAGCCACCGGCGAGCTGGGGCGGCTGGAGTGTGTGGTTGTCGCTGTTGGGCTTGGGCCTGGCGTGCACGGCGTTTGCGTACATTCTGTACTTCCGCTTGCTCAGCTCGATTGGCCCGGTGAAATCGATGACCGTGACCTTCATGATCCCGCCGTTTGGCGTGTTGTGGGGCGCACTGTTTCTCGATGAGCCGCTGTCGATGGCGCACATTTATGGCGGGGTGCTGATTGGCGCGGCGTTGTGGCTGGTGTTGAAGCCGGCCGTGGTGAAGCCGCTGAAAATGGCGGAGCAGTAAGACGAAGGAACACTGCTCCCACAGGTTTTGCATCTTGGCTCACCGAATCAGGGCGCCGTCAGCGTAATCAGGTAACTCCCGGATTTCAACGGCTTGCCAGCACCGTCAACCAACGCGTATTGCCGATCGTAATACCGCCCATCCTTGCTGCTTTCGCTCACCAGTTTCACGTCCACCCGTGAATGATCGAGTGCCGTGACCGAGCGCACCGGCTCGACGCCGACGGCATTGCTGGCGCTGCCCCGCGCCGAGGTCGGGCAGCCGTTGAGTTCAACGGTCGAATTCGCCCCCACATGCGATGTACAACCGGGCTCGACGATGCTGCCCTGAAATCGAATGACACCCTGACCCGCTGGCGTGGCCGCCAGGCAAGCACCGCTCACTGCGAAGAACAGACTGATCCCGACCGACAGATGCTTACCGAACATGTTGAGCGCTCCTCAGGTATGTAAGGACGATGTCGACAAGTCTGGACGATAACTTGAGGTCTCTGCGCAAACATGTTGCATGCGAGCCAAAAAAAAGCGGCTTTCGTTGATGGATGAAAACCGCGTACACCGGCGTGCTACGAACAAGAGAGGGGGTAATGACCGATCTGCACAGGCGGCTGATCGCCGCACGGCACCCTGCCAGCGTTGACCGCTGAGACGACTAGCGCGTTGAGAGGGAGCAGGCATTGGCTGATCTTCTTGAAGGTGTGGAACACACCTGCGCCGACCACAACCAGCACTCGACACTGATTGCAACGACTTGGACAAAAGGCCAGTAACGACAGCCCGTGCACCGTCATTTAACGTGGGTCGAAATGCAAATGCCCACTGTCGGGGACATGGAATGCACGAGATCAAATGCCCAGGGAACGGACTTATCTTCGGTATCAGTTATATCGCTCAATGGCCAGAAAACTTGCCAGTACAACCCTTGCCCGTCTGCCTGATGAACAGGAACAGACCGGGCCAGTGGGCCTTGATCTGTCACGGGTTCGTTTCGAAGCGATCGACGCACAGGCACTGGACGCTTATGAGCAATGGGAAGATGCCCACTTTTCATGGAATGAGGTCGTTGAATGGAAAGCGAAGGAACCCCTGGCTCTGGACATTGCCATCTGGTTCGACGAAGCGCTATGTGGACTGTGCTTTGCCAACCCGAACAACAGCCGACAACGACTGCGCATCGTACGGCTGGAAGGACGTCCAGGTGAGGCCCATCCGTTGAAAAGTCGTATCGCAACACTGGCGATGATTGCCATTGACCAGTACGCCCAGATCATCGGCAGTCAATACATCGAAGTTCAGGAGCCGTTGGAGGGCGCCATTTCTATTTATCAACAGCTCGGCTTTGAGTTCGACTCCAAAGGCCGACTTGTCATTGTGGTGGAGAGTCTAGTATCGTGAAAAGTGTTCAAATAATGATCAACACCGGGGGAAATATGCGCAAAGTGATGAGACCGTCCTCCACGAAGAAAAGATCAAACGAAGCACAGAAGAAGCCTGTTACCAAGGAACTGTCCTCGAATCAGCGTCGCTTTCTACAGGTACTCATTACAGGCGTTGAAGGCGAAGAGCCTGACTTGCTCGCCGGGCGCCCCTAAAACGCAGGCAAAAAAAACCGCTCACCAGGAGCGGTTTTTTATTGCTGACGGCTTATCCGAACAACCAGTACCCCAACAACGTCAGCACCACCACGGCGAGTACCGGGCGCATCACGCGATAAGCCTTGGGGTGACGACGTTTCCACTGTTTGACCACGCCGCTGAACTTGTCACTGAAGTTCTTGCTCCAGGCATACGCCTGGTTGATTCCGCCGACGCGTTCGTCGTCCAGATTCTGCGGTGCGGTAGCGCGGCCCAGCAAGCCACTGACCCAGCGGTTGATGCGGGTCATGATGCGGTTGCTCAGCGGACGCTCGATGTCACAGAACAGAATGACCCGGGTCTTTTCGGTTTCGTTCTTGACCCAGTGCACATAGGTCTCGTCGAACATCACGTCTTCGCCATCGCGCCAGGCGTAAACCTGACCGTCGACAAAGATGCGGCAATCGTCGGAGTTCGGCGTGGACAGCCCCAGGTGATAACGCAGCGAACCGGCAAACGGATCGCGGTGCGGGTTGAGGTGGCTACCGCCTGGCAACAGTGCAAACATCGCGCCTTTGACGTTGGGGATGCTGCTGACCAGGGCCACGGTTTTCGGGCACAGGGCTTCAGCCGATGGCAAGGGCTTGTCGTACCACTTGAGGTAGAAACGCTTCCAGCCCTTCTTGAAAAACGAACCGAAGCCGGCGTCGTTGTTCTTTTCGGCAGCGCGTATATAACCCTCGTCGAACAGGTGCATGGCTTCGTCGCGGATCACTTCCCAGTTGTCCCTGAGGACATCCAGTTCAGGGAACTTGCTGCGATCCAGATAAGGTTTGGACGGCACGCCGGAGAACACGTACATCAACGCGTTATAAGGCGCGAACAACGCCGAGTGGTTGACGAACTGACGCAGCACCGGCAAACGCGCCTTGCCGCGCAAATGCACATAGAGGGTGCTGCCCACAAAGAGCAATAGCACCAGCGCCTTGGCGGCAAACGAAAAGGTCATCAACGACTCCTTGAAAATAGGCAACGCTGCGCAACGCGTTTAACCCAGCGTGGTAGCCGGCCATGATAACCACTACCGACGTTGGGAAAAACCCGCATGACTGAACATTCAGCGTTAAGGATTGCGCAATAAAGCACTTATTAACATAAGGCGTCTGAATGGAGGCTGATCTGAATCAAGGCAACCGCCAATGGCCAGTCAGCCTCTGTGGCGAGCAAGCTCGCCCCAACACAACACACAGGGTCAGCTTGTTACTGCTGGTTTTCCTTTTCGGTAAACAGATCACTGAACAGCATGCTCGACAGGTAGCGCTCACCGGAGTCCGGCAAAATCACCACGATGGTCTTTCCCTGCATTTCCGGAGTCTCGGCCAGTCGCACTGCCACCGCCATCGCCGCGCCGCAGGAAATGCCGCACAAAATCCCTTCTTCCTGCATCAAGCGCAGGGCCATGGCCTTGGATTCGTCATCGCTGACCAGCTCGACGCGGTCCACCATCGACAGATCAAGGTTCTTCGGCACAAACCCGGCGCCAATGCCCTGGATCTTGTGCGGGCTTGGCTTGATCTCTTCACCCGCCATGGCCTGGGTGATCACCGGCGATACCACGGGCTCTACAGCCACCGAGATAATCGGTTTGCCCTGGGTATTCTTGATATAGCGCGAAATGCCGGTAATGGTGCCGCCGGTGCCGACGCCCGCCACCAGCACATCGACCGCGCCGTCGGTGTCGTTCCAGATTTCCGGGCCAGTGGTCTTTTCATGAATAGCCGGGTTGGCCGGGTTTTCGAACTGCGCCGGCATGAAGTACTTGGCCGGGTCGCTGGCGAGGATTTCGGCGGCTTTCTCGATTGCGCCTTTCATGCCTTTGGCCGGCTCGGTCAGTACCAGCTCGGCACCCAACGCCTTGAGTACCTTGCGCCGTTCCATGCTCATGGATGCCGGCATGGTCAGCATCAGCTTGTAACCACGCGCCGCCGCCACAAAGGCCAGGCCGATGCCGGTATTGCCCGAAGTTGGCTCGACAATGGTCATGCCCGGCTTGAGTTTTCCAGTGCTTTCGGCGTCCCAGATCATGTTCGCACCGATCCGGCACTTGACCGAGTAACCGGGGTTGCGCCCCTCGATCTTGGCCAGGATAGTCACGCCCCGGGGGGCGATGCGGTTGATCTGCACCAGCGGTGTGTTGCCGATGGAATGGGCGTTGTCAGCGTAAATGCGGCTCATGGCTGGGTCCTTATGCAGCGTTGAATAAGTTTTCCAAGGTATGCCTGTTGCCGATGGTCGTCCAGTTCAGGCGAACGACCGGATGTGACAGCAGTCAATGGTTTTACACTGCCAGAGAATTGCCATCATGAAGCGTCGATACAGTTGGCCCCTGTGGACCCTTGCCGGCCTCGTTGTGCTGCTGATTGCCGTACACATCGCCCTGCCCTACGTCGTGCGCAACTATCTCAACGACAAACTGGCTGACATGGGCGACTACCGTGGCCAGATCACCGATGTGGACCTGGCCCTGTGGCGCGGCGCCTACAAGATCAACGGGCTGAAGATCGTCAAAGTCGACGGCAAGGTGCCAGTACCCTTCGTCAATGCACCGCTGATCGACCTCTCGGTGAGTTGGCATTCCCTGTGGTACGACCACGCCGTGGTGGCCCAGGTGCAGTTCGATCGCCCCGAACTGAACTTCGTCGACGGCGGCGCCAACAAGCAGAACTCCCAGACCGGTCGCGGTACCGACTGGCGCGCGCAGTTGGGCAAACTGCTGCCGATCACCCTCAATGAAGTGCGGATCAACGATGGCAAGATCAGTTTCCGTAACTTCAACTCGCAGCCACCGGTCAACATGAACGCCACTCAGGTCAATGCCAACCTGTACAACCTGACCAATGTCGTCGACACAAAAGGCAAACGCGACGCCCGCTTCGACGGCAAGGCCCTGTTGCTTGGGCATGCACCGCTGGAAACCAGTGCCACCTTCGACCCGCTGAGCAATTTCGAAGACTTCGAGTTCCGCCTGCGAGCCAAGGACATCGAACTCAAAAGCCTGAACGACTTTGCCTCGGCCTACGGCAAGTTCGACTTCAACGCCGGCCACGGCGACGTGGTGATCGAAGCCCAGGCGAAGAAAGGCCAGCTCACCGGTTACATCAAGCCCTTGCTGCGCGACGTCGAAATATTCAATTGGCAGCAAGACGTGGAGAACAAGAACAAAAGCATCTTGCGCTCCGTCTGGGAAGCCATTGTCGGTGGCACTGAAACCGTGCTGAAGAACCAGCGTAAAAACCAGTTCGCCACCCGAGTGGAACTGAGCGGCAACGTGCATCAGCAGGATATCAGCGCGTTCCAGGCGTTTTTGCAGATTTTGCGCAATGGCTTCATTCAGGCATTCAACGCCCGGTACGAGCAGCCCAAGCCGACAGAGAACTGAGTCACCATGTGACGCCCCATTCAGAGACTGAATACACCGTCTGCGTTCACAGTCGACCGGCCTGCGCGTTATAGTCAGGCATTACATTTATTGCGCCCCGCCCTGCCCGTTCAGGTCGGCGTTACCGTTCGAGGATTAGCAGATGAAGTTCGAAGGCACCCAGGCCTACGTTGCCACCGATGACCTGAAGCTGGCGGTCAACGCCGCCATCACCCTGGAGCGTCCACTGCTGGTCAAGGGCGAGCCGGGCACGGGCAAGACCATGCTCGCCGAGCAACTGGCCGAGTCCTTCGGCGCCAGGCTGATCACCTGGCACATCAAGTCCACCACCAAGGCGCATCAGGGCCTGTACGAATACGATGCGGTCAGCCGCCTGCGCGACTCGCAACTGGGCACCGAGAAAGTCCACGACGTTCGCAACTACCTGAAAAAGGGCAAGCTCTGGGAAGCGTTCGAGGCCGAAGAGCGGGTGATCCTGCTGATCGACGAGATCGACAAGGCCGACATCGAGTTCCCGAACGACCTGCTGCAAGAACTCGACAAGATGGAGTTCTACGTCTACGAGATCGACGAGACGATCAAGGCCAGGAAACGCCCGATCATCATCATTACCTCCAACAACGAGAAAGAGCTGCCGGACGCCTTCCTGCGTCGCTGCTTCTTCCACTACATCGCCTTCCCGGATCGCGTCACGATGCAGCGAATCGTCGACGTGCACTACCCCGACATCAAGAAAGACCTGGTCAGCGAAGCGCTGGACGTGTTCTTCGACGTGCGCAAGGTGCCGGGCCTGAAGAAAAAGCCATCGACCTCCGAACTGGTGGACTGGCTGAAGCTGCTGATGGCCGACAATATCGGCGAAGCGGTACTGCGCGAGCGCGATCCGACCAAGGCCATCCCGCCGCTGGCCGGCGCCCTGGTGAAGAACGAACAGGACGTGCAATTGCTTGAGCGCCTGGCGTTCATGAGCCGTCGCGGCACTCGCTAAGCAGCGCTTTTTTCAACAAAAGCGGGGGCGATTGCCATGCTGCTCAATCTGTTCAATGAAATGCGCGCCGCCAAGGTGCCGGTCTCGGTGCGTGAGCTGCTGGACCTGATCAACGCGCTGAAACAGCGCGTTGTGTTCGCCGACATGGACGAGTTTTATTACTTGTCCCGGACGATCCTGGTAAAGGACGAAAAGCATTTCGACAAGTTCGACCGGGCCTTCGGCGCCTACTTCAATGGCCTGGAAAAACTCGACGATCACCTTCAGGCCTTGATTCCCGAAGACTGGTTGCGCAAGGAATTCGAGCGCTCGCTGACCGATGAAGAGCGGGCGCAGATCCAGTCCCTTGGCGGTCTGGACAAGCTGATCGAAGAATTCAAGAAACGCCTCGAAGAACAGAAAGAACGCCATGCCGGCGGCAACAAGTGGATCGGTACCGGTGGCACCAGCCCGTTTGGCTCAGGCGGTTTCAACCCGGAAGGCATTCGGGTCGGCGATGCCGGCAAGCGTCAGGGCAAAGCGGTCAAGGTCTGGGATCAACGCGAGTACAAGAACCTCGACGATTCGGTGGAACTGGGCACGCGCAACATCAAGGTCGCCCTGCGCCGCCTGCGTAAATTCGCCCGCCAGGGGGCGGCGGAAGAGCTGGACATCGACGGCACCATCGACCACACCGCACGCGATGCCGGATTGCTGAACATCCAGATGCGCCCGGAGCGGCGCAACACCGTCAAGCTGTTGCTGTTGTTCGACATCGGCGGTTCGATGGACGCCCACGTGAAGATCTGCGAGGAACTGTTCTCGGCCTGCAAGACCGAGTTCAAGCATCTGGAGTACTTCTACTTCCACAACTTCATTTATGAATCGGTGTGGAAGAACAACATGCGCCGCACTTCCGAGCGCTTCTCCACCCAGGACCTGCTGCACAAGTATGGCGCCGACTACAAAGTGATCTTCATCGGCGATGCCGCGATGGCGCCTTATGAAATCACCCAGGCGGGCGGCAGTGTCGAGCACTGGAACGAGGAGCCGGGTTATCTGTGGATGCAGCGCTTCATGGAGAAATACAAGAAGCTCATCTGGATCAACCCGTACCCGAAAGACACTTGGGGCTATACCTCGTCGACCAATATCGTGCGTGATTTGATCGAAGACCAGATGTACCCGCTGACACTGCGCGGGCTTGAGGAAGGGATGCGGTTTTTGTCCAAGTAATTTTCGCAGCCCTTAAAGTCCTCATCGCGGGCAAGCCCGGCTCCCATAGGGATTGGCGTCGTTCACAACGTATGTGAGCCACCTCATACCCTGTGGGAGCCAGGCTTGCCCGCGATGCTTTTTAGTGGTTCACAAAACGCCGCAAATACTCGATGTGCTCGCGGTACGCCACCTCCTGCACCACCGGCCGCAACCGCACCCGCTCTCCCGGCAGACACTGCGCCAATCGCGCCAACGCCAACGGCGTCAACGCCCCCAATCGCGGATAACCGCCAATGGTCTGCCGGTCATTGAGCAGCACAATCGGCTGCCCGTCCGGCGGCACCTGCACCGCGCCCAACGGGATGCCCTCGGAAATCATCGGTTTGCCCTGATACTGCAACGCCGTACCCAACAGCCGAATGCCCATCCGGTCACCCCGACTGTCCAGCGTCCAGGCACTGTTGAACACATCAAACAGGCTCTGCCCGCTGAACTCGCCAACCTGCGCACCGAGCACCAGGTCCAGCGGAGCATCGAGCTTGAAATCCGGCACCTTTTCTCCCGGCAACTCACGCACCAGCAGCGGCGCCTCGGTGCTGTAACCTAATGCAGCACCTTTGGCCAACGCCCTGCCCAGGCCATCCAGACCACCCAGCTCCTCACGTACCACCGTGGCCCGGCTGCCCAACACTTTCGGCGCATCAAAGCCGCCCGGTGCAGCGAGATAAGCCCGGGCGCCCAGTAGCGGCTGAGTGAATTGCAAACGCTGGCCTTTGTGCAGCTTGAAACTGCGCCACGGCAGCAACGCCTGTCCGTCAACCTGCGCCCCGAGATCCGCGCCGGCCAGCGCCAGCAGACAATCGTCCTCGGCCACCACGCTGAAGCCACCGAGGGTGATTTCAATTACCGGGGCATCCAGCCCGTTACCCAATAGCCAATTGGCCCATGACATCGAGCGCCAATCCAGCGCGCCACCCTGGGTCACGCCCAAATGCCGCACGCCAAAACGACCAGCGTCCTGCAACAGGCACAACGGCGTACTCGCCTCAATCAACAGTCGGCTCATGCCAGAGCCTCCAGCGGCGTGTCGTCGCCGCCCAGGTTGATGAACTCGGCATGGCTGACGGCTTCGAAGCGTACGGTGTCGCCCGGTTGCATGAGGCTATAGCCGTCGCGCTCGCGGTCGAACAGTCTGGCCGGGGTGCGGCCGATCAGGTTCCAGCCTCCGGGAGAAACCACCGGGTAGGCGGCCGTTTGCCGTTCGGCAATACCGACGCTGCCGGCGGCGACTTTCTTGCGCGGGGTGTTCAGGCGTGGCGCAGCGAGCACTTCCTCAACCAGTCCCATAAAGGCAAAACCCGGCGCGAAGCCCAAAGCAAACACCTGATACTCACGTCCGCCATGACGACGGATCACCTCATCAATTGCCAACCCGCTGCGTTGCGACAACAGGCTCAACTCGGGACCGACGCTCAGGTCATACCAGACTGGCAGCACATGCCGTTGACCGCTGCTGCGGGCGTTGGGCGACAGGTCGATCAACGCTTGCGCGATCAATTCCCGAGCCTGAGACGGGCTCAACGCGGTCAAATCGTAATGCACCATCAGCGTCGTATAAGACGGCACCAGATCGATGAGATGCCCGGCGAACGCAGTGTGCAGATTGTCACTGGCTGCCAGCATCCAAGGCATGTTGGTCTCGCTGATCTCGTCAAACAGACGCACCATCAGGCAATCGAGCGCCACCACTTCGACCCGTAATTTCATGACGCACTCTGCTGTTGCAACGCCTCGCGAATCCGCCGCACGGCGGCCACCGAAGCGGCGTTGTCGCCGTGCACGCACAAGGTGTTGGCTTGCAGGTGCAAAGCGCTGCCGTCGCTGGCGGTGAGGTTGCCGCCGCGAGCAATGGTCAGGGCCTGGTCGATGATTTTCTCGGGATCGTGATGCACGGCGCCCGGCAGTTGTCGCGAGACCAGTTTTCCGACGCTGTCGTAGGCGCGATCGGCGAAGGCCTCGAACCACAAAGTCACGCCGTACTCATCGCCCAATTGCTGGGCGGCGCTGTTGTCGCGGGTGGCCATCAGCATCAGCGGCAAGCTTCGGTCGTAGGCCGCCACGGCCTGCAGCACCGCACGCAACTGCGCCGGATTGGCCATCATGTCGTTGTACATCGCGCCGTGGGGTTTGACGTAACTCACGCGCCCGCCTTGAGCCCGACAAATGCCGTCGAGGGCGCCGATCTGGTAAAGCAGGATGTCTTGCAGTTCCTGGGCAGTGTAAGCCATGGAACGGCGGCCGAAACCGACCAGGTCCTGATAGGCCGGATGCGCGCCGATTTGCACGCCGTGGCTCAGGGCCAGGCTGACGGTCTTGCGCATGATGCCCGGGTCGCCGGCATGGAAACCGCAGGCGATGTTGGCGCAATCGATCAAGGGCATCACCTCGGCGTCCAGACCCATGGTCCAGCTGCCGAAGCTTTCGCCGATGTCACAGTTCAATAGCAGGCGGCTCACGGTGAACACTCCTGTAGTTTTATTCTTTTATACCTGTAGGCATTTACCCGCAGATTATCAGTTACTCGGCTTCGAGTTGCTTGCCACGGGTTTCCGGCAGGCTCAGGGCCGCCAGGATCACCACCCCGTAGGACACCGCCGCGAAAGCCCCGATGCCGACACTCAATGGCACGGTCTGACTCAACAGGCCGATCAGCAGCGGAAACAATGCCGCCAACGCGCGCCCGATGTTGTAGCAAAAGCCCTGGCCCGAACCGCGAATCCGCGTCGGAAACAGCTCGGTCAGAAACGCCCCCATGCCGCTGAAAATACCCGAGGCGAAAAAGCCCAGCGGAAAACCCAGCCAGAGCATCACGCCGTTACTGACGGGCAGTTGCGTGTACAGCAGGACGATGGTGAACGAGCCGACCGCGAACAGAATGAAGTTCTTCTTGCGACCGAGGATGTCAGTCAAATACGCGCTGATGACGTAACCGACGTAGGAACCGACGATCACCATCGCCAGATAACCGCCCGTGCCGAGTACGCTCAAGCCCCGTTCGTTTTTCAGAAAAGTCGGCAACCACGAGGTGATCGCGTAGTAGCCACCCAGTGCACCGGTGGTCAGCACCGAAGCGCGAAAGGTGGTGAAGAGCATGCCAGGAGCGAATATCTCGTAAAACTTCGCCGGATTGCTCGGTGCCTGCCTGGCCTTGGCTTCGCGGTAAATCTCAGGATCCTTGACCAGGCGACGGACGAAGATCACGAAAATCGCCGGCACGATGCCGAGAATGAACAGCGCGCGCCAGGCGTCTTCGGGCGGCAATACCGAGAACAGCAGCGCATACAGAATCGCCGTCAGCCCCCAACCCAGCGCCCAGCCTGATTGCACCATGCCCACGGCTTTGCCACGGTCCTTGGCGCGAATCACTTCGCCCATCAGCACCGCGCCGGCCGTCCATTCACCACCGAAACCGAAGCCCATCAGGGTGCGGCTGATCAGCAGTTGTTCATAGTTTTGCGCAAAGCCGCAGAGGAACGTGAAGAAGGCGAACCACAGCACCGTCAATTGCAAGGTGCGTACCCGGCCGATGCGATCGGACAGAATCCCTGCCACCCAACCACCGATGGCCGAGGCAATCAGCGTACTGGTATGAATCAGCCCGGCTTCGCCAGTGGTAATGCCCCACATGGCAATCAGGGTCGGCACCACGAAGCTGAGCATCTGCGTATCCATGCCGTCCAGGCCATAGCCGATCTTGCAGCTCCAGAAGGTGCGGCGTTCCTGCTGATTGATATTGCGATACCAGTCGAACGGTCCCGGACGAGCCGTAGCCGTGGGGGTGTCGAGGGTGTCGGGGGCACTCATGGCAACTCTCCGTACAGTTTTTTATTGGTATTGTTCGAAGCCCCGACGACGCCTATCGTGGGAACCGGATGCGCCGATTCTTGGGCGCCCGGCCCTGTTGCGTCCAACTAATAAAACCCCGCTCCAGACATAAGAAAACTTTATCCCACGAGCTGATCCCATGAATTTGAAGTTTCTCGAAACCTTTGTCTGGGTCGCCCGACTCAAGAGTTTTCGCCTGACGGCAGACAAGCTCTTCACCACCCAGGCATCGATTTCCAGCCGCATCGCCGTGCTCGAAGGTGAGTTGGGCGTGAAGCTGTTTTTGCGTGATTCTCGCGGTGTGAGCCTGACGCCCGAAGGCCTGAAAGTGCTCGAATATGCCGAGCAGATGATGGACACCATGCAGGCACTCAAACAGTCGATCGAGACGCGTTCGAGCAAGGTCGGACGGATCCGCATCGGCGTGATGGACACCGTGATCCACACCTGGCTCAGCCCGTTGGTAGCGCAGATGACGGATCACTATCCGCTGGTGGAAATCGAGCTGGTGGCCGATACCTCGCTCAACCTCTGCGATCAGCTGCAAAAAGGCTTCCTCGACCTGATCCTGCAAACCGACCTGTTGCGCCAGGAAAGCGTGCGCAGCCTGGAACTGGCGAGTCACCCCATGGGCTGGATCGTGGCCAGCAACTCCCTCTACAACCGCGAGTACTCAGGCATCGCCGACCTGGCGCGCGAGCGCATCATCACGTACTCGAAAAACTCCCATCCGCATCAGAACATTCTGAGCCTGATGCAGGCCAACGGCGTGCTGACGCCACGACTGAACTGCGTGAACTCGGTGTCGGCGATAACCCGGCTGCTGCGAGACGGATTTGGTATTGGCGCGTTGCCACCAGTGCTGGTCGCCGAGGAACTGGCGCGAGGCGAACTGACCTTGCTGGGCATCGATCAACGACCGCCGAATCTTCAGGTGGTGGTGTCGTGGCGGGTGGGCGTGGAGTGGGTCGAGGAGATTGTGGCGTTGTGTCAGCAGGTGCTGGAGGGATATGGGCGCAAGGTGGGTGAGGCGTATGTCGTTTTGAATCGTTGAAGATCAAATCAAAAGATGAAAATCAAAGATCGCAGCCTTTGGCAGTTCCTTGGAATATGTACCCTGTAGGAGCTGCGCAGGTTGCGATCTTTTGATCTGCTTTTACAACCCCCGCACATCCCGGTCTTCGATTGGCCGGCTCTGGCGCAGGCGCTTGCCGCCCAACACCACCCAGTCGATCAGGCGGAACAGGCATTCGATGCCGAACGACAGCAACAACGCGCCGCTCATGCCCCAGATCATCGCTTCGGGGGTCAGCAGGATCTGGTAGCTGTAGCCGTTCCAGGTTTCCTTGCGGATGTCCGGGTCGGCGGCCAGCGCCACTTGCAGGACACGGATGTACCACGGCCCCTGCATGGCCTGGAATTGTTTATCCAGCGCCAGTTGCCGGGTGAGCAAGGTGCTCAGGCTGTCGGCGTCACTACGAAATACCGGGTCGTCGCTTTCGCGGTAATGGGCCACCAGCGCCTGAGTATCGCCTTTGAAGAATTGGTTGGCGGTGTCTTGAAAGCCACGCAGACCGGTCTGCGCTTCGATCAGGTGGGCCTCGACCCGTTTGGCGTAATCGTTGATGAAACCCGGCACCTGGACACCGATCAACAGGCCCGCCGCAAACAACACCAGCCGTAGATAACTGAGCAACATGGGGTGCGTCCTTATTCGGTCTTGCCCTGGCTGACGCATTCGCCGCGTCGCCAGAGGCTCCATTGGCCCGGTTCGTAGCGGGTCCAGGTTTCGTTTTCAGTCAGCGGTTCAGTGGCAATCACCGTGACCACGTCGTTGGGCGTGGTTTCGGCCTGGAAATCGACGATCACATCGACGTCCTTCAGGCGCGCCGGACCGAACGGGGCACGCCGGGTAATTTGAGCCAGTTTGGTCGAGCAATAGCAGAACAGCCAATCGCCATCACTGAGCAGGCAATTGAATACGCCTTTGCTGCGGTATTCGGCACAGGCAGCGACCAGATCCGGCAGCAGTGCTTCGATTTCGACCGGCTCTGGGAAAGCGGCACGCACCCGGTTGAGCAAATCGCAGAACGCCGCCTCGCTGTCGGTATCGCCGACCGGACGGTAAAAGCTGTTGCTCGGGCTGAAATCCGCGAGTTGGCCGTTGTGCGCAAAACACCAGTTACGCCCCCACAGCTCCCGGACGAACGGGTGAGTGTTGGACAGGCAGACCTTGCCGACGTTGGCCTGGCGAATATGGCCAATCACCACTTCGCTCTTGATCGGATAACGCTGCACCAGATTCGCCACTTCCGACTCGCTGCTCGCCGCCGGGTCCTGAAACAGTCGCAGGCCGCGGCCTTCATAGAAGGCAATGCCCCAGCCGTCACGGTGCGGACCGGTGCGGCCACCGCGCTGCATCAGCCCGGTGAAGCTGAACACGATATCGGTCGGCACATTGGCGCTCATGCCCAATAATTCACACATCCAAGGACGCTCGCTTCAAGTCTGGAGCCGATTACAAACGCGGTTCGATTCGCGAACGCTGGGGATTGTTCGGCACCGGTGGGCGACCGTAGCGATCATCGCCGGCCACGCCGAAGGGTTGATCGTCATCACGTTCGGCAGCTTTCGCCGCCGCCTTGGCTGCCGCCGCCTGTTCCTTGCGTGCATTGGAGGCGCGCTCGATGGGCCAGCGGATCAGCACGAAGATCAGGTACAGGCCAAAGGCGATCATGCCGTACATGAACAGATCGGAGATGGCGCGCCAGGCGTTGTTACCCACCTTGAAGGCCAGGTCCAGGGCCGTAATGGCGATAGCCGGCGCGACTTTTTCCTTCACCGGATCGATGATGGTCGGGCTGAACAGCAGCACCGCCACCAGCAGGCGCAGCGGCTCGCGCAGGTAGCGCCACATCCAGCGGGTCAGGCGCATCCACACCAACAGGCAGCCTAAAGCGGCAAAGGCGTAGAGGCCCCAAGCGATCAGATAGTCGTTCTCGGTCATGGTGTCCATGGCAAGGCAGGCAAAGAGACGCTTATAGTAACGACTTTTCGCACGTCCGGCTTGTCCCAATACCAGTTGGGCAAGGATGGACATTTTCCCGTGGCGAGGGAGCTTGCTCGCGCTGGGGCGCGAAGCGGCCCCTCTCTTTGTCTAAAGAAAGGGGACTGCTAGGCAGTCCAGCGCGAGCAAGCTCCCTCGCCACAGGTTCAGTGTTGCACCCGATCGACACGCCAGCACCCACGGTGGCGAAACCCTAATTCCGTACATCGTCCGAGAGCCCTTCATGCCCTTATCCGCCAACGTCACCAGCGCTCCGATTGCCCACAAGGCCGCAGGCTCTGACCCGTATGCCTGGCTTCAGGAGCGCGACACCGACGCGGTGCTCGACTACCTGAAGGCTGAAAACAGCTACCAGGAAGCACAAACCGCCGATCAGGCCGGATTGCGCGAAACCCTGTTCGAGGAAATCAAGGGCAGGATTCTGGAAACCGACCTGTCCCTGCCCTCCCCATGGGGTCCGTACCTGTATTACACCCGCACCACGGCCGGTGACGAGTACGCCCGACACTACCGCTGCCCGCGCCCGGCCGATGACAGCCTGTATATCGACGAAAGCCAGGAACAATTGCTGCTGGACCCGAACGCTCTGGCCAACGGCGGCTTCTTCTCATTGGGCGCCTTCAGCATCAGCCCGGACCATCAGCGGCTGGCCTACAGCGTCGATGCCAGCGGCGATGAGATTTACACCCTGTTCGTGAAGGAATTGTCCAACGGCAAGGTCAGCGAACTGGAATTCGAAGACTGCGACGGCAGCATGACCTGGGCCAACGACAGCCTGACGCTGTTCTTCGGCGAACTGGACGACACCCATCGCCCGCACAAGCTGCTGCGCTATCGGCTGGACGGCACGGCCGCCGAAGAAGTGTTCCATGAGCCGGACGGGCGGTTCTTCCTGCATTGCTACCGTTCCAGTTCCGAGCAACAGTTGCTGCTGACGCTGGGCAGCAAGACCACCAGCGAAGTCTGGGCCCTGGACGCCTTCCAGCCGCAGCAGGCCTTTACCTGCCTGGCGCCACGGGTCGAAGACCACGAATACGACGTCGATCACGGCACCTTCGATGGTCAATGGACCTGGTTCATTCGCACCAACCGCGACGGCATCAACTTCGCCCTGTACCACGCCGTCGATACCGGCGCGACGCCGAGCGAGGCCGACTGGCAGAACCTGATCCCCCACAGCGACACCGTGATGATCGAGGGCGTGAGCCTGAATATCGACGCGTTGACGCTGAGCTTGCGTGAAGGTGGCCTGCCAATCATCGAAGTTCACCCACAAGGCCTGTCGCCGTATCGCGTGCAACTGCCGGACGCGGCCTACAGCCTGCATGTGCAAAACAGCCTGGAGTTTGTCAGTGACCGGATTCGCCTGCGCTACGAGGCTCTGAATCGCCCGGCGCAGGTGCGTCAGCTGGAGCTGGCCAGTGGCGAACAACAGGTGTTGAAGCAAACCCCGGTACTCGGCCCGTTCGATGCCGACGCCTATGTCAGCCAGCGCCTGTGGGCGACCGCGCCGGACGGCACGCAGGTGCCGATCAGCCTGGTAGTCAAGCGCGAAGCACTCGGCAAGCCAGCGCCGTTGTATCTCTACGGCTACGGCGCCTATGGCGAAAGTCTCGATCCGTGGTTCTCCCACGCCCGTCTGAGCTTGCTGGATCGCGGCATGGCCTTCGCCATCGCTCATGTGCGTGGCGGCGGTGAACTGGGCGAAGCCTGGTATCGCGCCGGCAAGCAGGAGCACAAGCACAACACCTTCAGCGACTTTATCGCCTGCGCCGAACACCTGATCGACAACGGCTTCACCACCGCGCAGCAACTGGCAATCAGCGGCGGCAGTGCCGGTGGCCTGTTGATCGGTGCCGTGCTCAACCAGCGCCCGGAGCTGTTTGCCGCCGCGATTGCCGAAGTGCCGTTCGTCGACGTCCTCAACACCATGCTCGATCCGGATTTGCCGCTGACCGTCACCGAATATGACGAGTGGGGCAATCCCGAAGAGCCGGACGTTCATGATCGGATCAAGGCCTATGCCCCGTACGAAAACGTCTGCGCGCAAGCCTATCCGGCGATGCTGGTGGTTGCCGGCTACAACGACAGTCGCGTGCAGTATTGGGAAGCGGCCAAGTGGGTGGCGAAACTACGGGCCAGCAAAACCGACAACAACCCGCTGCTGCTCAAGACCGAACTGGGCGCCGGGCATGGCGGGATGAGCGGCCGATATCAGGGGTTACGTGACGTAGCGCTCGAATACGCATTTGTTTTCAAGATTTTGGGCATTGCCTGAGGAACTTGGCCCGGTGATCAGGTCTTAAACCCTGACACCGGGCCCGATACAACACTATCCCCCTGTGGGAGCAAGCCCGCTCCCACAGGGGGGGATGTGTCGATTCATAAGCCCGGAACCGCAACAGACACAAGAAAAAGACCATGTCAGAACCGACCTTGCTGAACAACGAAATCCGCGACTGGCTGATGGACTGCGGCCTGTTCGATCAATTGCTGCCGGCTGATTTTGCCACCGCCTCGGGCTATTTCAGCATCAGCACCGTGGCCGAAGGTGAAGAGATCTTCCACGAAGGCGATGCCGGCAGTTTCATGTGCATCATCCACACCGGCCAAGTGGCGGTGCAGAAGACCAACAGCGACGGGCAACGGGTGACCATGGCCACCCTGCGCAGCGGTCGGGCCTTCGGTGAAATGGCCGTACTCGATGGTGAGCGGCGCTCGGCCAGTTGCGTGGCGGCGAGCAACTGTCAGTTGCTCAACCTGGGCAAGGACTCGCTGGAAAAGATGCTCAACGACGCGCCAAAAATTGCCGCCAAGATCATCCGCGCCCTCGCCGTCTCCCTCTCGAAACGTCTGCGCATGGCTGACGGGCAACTGCTGTCGCAGCAGGTCTAGCCGCCTGGCGACTTGATCTTCGTCGCGCTCTGCTCAAGCCCCGGCAACGTCTGGTCCTTGGGCGGGCTGGGCATTTCGATGGGCGGCAGCAACGGCGTGCCGCCACTGCCGGTCCCGGCTCGTGGCACAGCAGTGGGCGTGATCTGCGGGTACGGCGTCGGTGTCGCGGTGCCGGGCGAACCGGGCATCGGCGCGGGGCTGACGGGGATGGTTTGTTGCTCCTGGGCCTGCACTGCAGTTATCGAGAGCGCGGCCATGGCAATGACCGTTAGAATGGTGCGCTTCATCAATGGCTCCGTTGGCCTTGTTGTCTGCCAGCAGGCTACTCCCAACGGCGTCGATTTGCCTTATGCCATTTTCTGCTCAAGAGCCTCTCATGAAACGTTTCGTTCTGCTCGACACCGCTCCTATTCCTGAAAACGGCGGTGCCCTGTGCCTGTTCGAATACGGCGAGGACTTCGTCATCAAGATCCAGGGCGGCGACGGCGGACAACTGATGAACACCCGCATGCACGGTTCCGAAGACGCCCTGGCCGAGATCCCGTGCCGCAAGGTGGCCGGTCGACCGGACTCACGCGTATTGATCGGTGGCCTGGGCATGGGTTTTACCCTTGCCTCTGCGCTCAAGCATCTGGGCAAGACCGCCGAAGTGGTGGTCGCCGAGCTGGTGCCGGGGGTCGTTGAATGGAACCGTGGCCCGCTGGGCGAAAAAGCCGGCAAACCGCTCCTCGACCCGCGCACGGTGATCCGCATGGAAGACGTGGCCAAGGTCCTGCAAGCCGAACCGCAGGGCTTCGATGCGATCATGCTCGACGTCGACAACGGCCCCGAAGGCCTGACCCAGAAAGCCAACAGCTGGCTGTACTCCGCCGGCGGCCTGAGCGCCTGCGCCAAAGCCTTGCGGCCCAAAGGCGTGCTGGCCGTGTGGTCGGCCAGCGCCGACCGGCAGTTTTCCGACAAGTTGAAAAAAGCCGGTTTCAAGGCCGAGGAAGTGCAGGTCTTCGCCCACGGCAACAAGGGCACGCGCCACACCATCTGGATTGCCGAGAAGCTCAAGGGCTGAGCTAAACTCTTCTACATACCGTCATTAGTCTTTCTACAAAGGTGAACCCATGAGTTCGTCAACGCCCCCGACCAACACCTCGAAGCTGGACCGCATCCTCGCCGACAACCAGCGCGACAAGGAAATGGGTTACCGCGACAAGGCGCTGAAAATGTACCCGCATGTGTGCGGCCGTTGCGCCCGTGAATTTGCCGGCAAACGCCTGAGCGAACTGACCGTGCACCACCGCGACCACAACCACGACAACAACCCTCAGGACGGTTCGAACTGGGAACTGTTGTGCCTGTACTGCCACGACAACGAACACTCCCGTTATACCGACCAGCAATACTTCGGCGAAGGCTCGCTGAGCACGCCGAAAATCGCCAAGGCCACGCATAACCCGTTTGCGGCACTGGCCGGGCTGATGAAAAAAGAAGACTGAGGCTGGCCTCCTCCTATAGGAGCGAGCCTGCTCGCGAAAGCGCTATCAGCCAGTATCAACGTTGCCTGACACACCGCCTTCGCGAGCAGGCTCGCTCCCACAATTGACAAGTTTTGCCGGTCCGGCGGCGACAACCTGCCGCTACCGGCAGTCATTTGCAGCCCGGCAAACATATCGAAACCGTTACAAATCTGCCCCAACCGTGCCATTACCCCCTGATGGCACTGTTCTTGCGATGTATCAGCCTTAATACATACTCGCGGGCAGACACATCCGATGAACGTCACCTCAACCTTCGATAGCTCCACCATCGTCGCTCATTACGCAGCGGCCCAGGCCAAAGCTAAAGCCAGTGCCGGTGACACCGGGCAGGCAGACAAAAAAACCAAGACCGATGACGCGATCAGCCTCTCTAAAAAATCCACCGACTACAGCGGTTCGATTTCCAACAACACGCCGTTTTTTCCGGTACGCAAGGGCATGAACGCTGACGCCCTGGTACTGGGTGTCACCCAGCCCGGTGCGGTATCCAGCTCCAGGGACAAGTCTTTCCCGGACGTGGCCATCGATGCACGTAAACGCATGGATGACAAATACGCGCAGATGAAAGCCGGCGAAAAGCCTTACAGCGCCAGCGTTGAAGACAAGAATGCATTGATGGGCGACCTCGATCGGCGCTCGTTGAATGCCGTCGCCACCAACCAGGGCGGCAAGTTCTCCAAGGATGAGCAAGACGCCGCCAAAGCGTTGATGCAGCAGCAGGCCCGCCTGGCGTCTGGTCAGTACAGCGGCCCCGAGGATCAGAAAAAGAACTGGAAAGACCCGTTTGCCAACGACCCGATCGGTCGCGCCAAGGCAGCGCTGAATTTCCTCGACCGCTTGAGCCCTGAAGAAAAGACCACCCCGCAATGGCTGTCCCAGCACCAGACGCTGCAGGACGCCTTGAATCAGTACGGCAAGGTCAACCCAGGCGCTGATGACAAGAAAAAGGGCCACTTCAACAACCTGGCGGAGATCCTGTCGGGTGCAAACACCAATGGCTCGACAAGCCTGAACCCACAAAGCAGCAAGATCACCAACGCCAGCAATACGCTGATGGAAAGGATCAAGGCGATGTTGCCCGCCACGTAACACCACCAGACAACAAAAAAACCTGCTCGCGAAGAGGGCGTGTCAGTCGACATCAATGTTTACTGACACATCGCTTTCGCGAGCAAGCCCGCTCCCACAGGGACTTCACCCGACTGAACACCTGCACAAGTTCCAATCCCCGCCCTTAGCCCAATTCCTTTGTACCGAGTATGAAACTTTCGTAAGCAAGTCGTACGACGTTTGTTGGCAAAATCCTGACATCCGCAACTTCTGTCAGGAAACCGACATGACCCGTATTTTGACCATTGAAGATGATGCCGTGACGGCCAGGGAGATCGTGACCGAACTGCAAAGCCACGGTTTCGAAGTGGACTGGATCGACAATGGCCGCGAAGGACTGGTGAAAGCCGTCAGCGGCAACTACGACCTGATCACCCTCGACCGCATGCTGCCCGAGCTCGATGGCCTGGCCATTGTCACCACGTTGCGCGCCATTGGCGTGGCAACGCCGATTCTTATGATCAGCGCCCTGTCCGATGTCGACGAGCGTGTGCGCGGGCTGCGCGCCGGTGGCGACGACTATCTGTCCAAGCCGTTCGCCACCGACGAAATGGCGGCACGGGTCGAAGTGCTGTTGCGGCGCAAAAGCCCGGTGGCGGCATTCGAAACCACACTGCGGGTCGCCGACCTGGAACTCAACCTGATCAGCCACGAGGCGCATCGCGCCGAACAACCGCTGAACCTGTTGCCCACCGAATACAAACTGCTCGAATTCATGATGCGCAATACCGGGCAGATCCTGTCGCGCATGATGATTTTCGAAGAAGTCTGGGGCTACCACTTCGACCCGGGCACCAACCTGATCGACGTGCACATCGGCCGTCTGCGCAAGAAGATAGACCCGCCCGGCCTGATGCCATTGATTCGGACCATGCGAGGCTCGGGGTATGTCATTGCCGAACCTGTCTAAAGGCTGGAGTTCATCGACCAGCCGCATGCTGGCGCTGTACAGCGCGCTGTTCGTGATCTGGAGCTGTGTACTCATGGGCGGCTTGTACTACGAAGTGTCCGGCTACCTGAGCAACCTTGCCCGGCACTCGCTGATGCAGCGTCAGCATCTGTTCGCGCGCCTGCACGGCGACCAGTTGATTGAAGCGCTGAACAGCAGCATGAAGCTCGACATGCCCAGCGTGGACGCCTTTGGCCTCTTCGACAGTCAGAAAAACCCCTTGAACGGCGCGATCCACTCTATCCCCGCGCGACTGCCACTGGACGGGCAGATTCATGAGCTGAGCAACTGCGTGGACTCCGACGATCCTGCCCTGCCGCAATCCAGTTGCGACGCGGTGGCCACCGCGATTGGCAACGGTCGCTGGCTGGTGCTGGTGCGCGACAACGGTTCGCTGCTGGCGGTCACCCAGATCATCTGGCATGCGCTGTTCTGGGGCATTTCCCTGACCATCATTCCCGGCCTTGCTGGCTGGCAGCTGCTGCGCCGCCGCCCGTTGCGGCGTATCCGGGCGATCCAGGCCAGTGCCGAAGCCATCGTCGCCGGCAATTTGACCCAGCGCCTGCCGTTGTCGGACCGGCGCGATGAACTGGACATGCTGGCCGCCATCGTCAATGCCATGCTGGAGCGCATCGAGCGGCTGATGAACGAAGTCAAAGGCGTGTGTGACAACATCGCCCATGATTTGCGCACACCGCTGACCCGCCTCCGCACGCAGCTTTACCGCATCCAGCAAGAGGCGGTGGAAGGCTCGCCCCAGGCCGCGCAGATGAATAAAGTCATCAACGAGGCCGACAACCTGATGGCGCGTTTTCGCAGCCTGTTGCGTATCTCTGAACTGGAAGATCATCAACGCCGCGCCGACTTCGTCCAGCTCGATCCGAGCCCGTTGCTCGACGAGGTGTATGACTTTTACCTGCCGCTCGCCGAGGAGGCCGGACTGACCTTGCGCCTGCAACGCCCCGAATCATTGCCGCCGCTGCATGGCGACCGGGCCTTGCTGTTTGAAACCCTGGCGAACCTGTTGAGCAACTCGATCAAGTTCACCCCGCAGGGTGGCGAGGTGACGCTCAGAGCGAGCAACGAAACCGGCAGCACACGGATCGAAATACTGGACACCGGCCCCGGTATTCCTGCCGTTGAGCGAGAGGCGATCTTCCAGCGTTTCTATCGCTGTGATGACACTCAGCATCAGAGCGGCTTCGGACTGGGGTTGTCGATTGTTGCGGCCATCATCAATTTGCATGGCTTCAAGCTCGAAGTGGGCAGTGGGGTGCGGGGCGGTACGCGGATGATCCTGGATTGCCGGACGGCCCTGATCTAGACACAAGCGGGCTTGCTCCGGGCGGCGTTCCGACGAAGGCGGTGGGTCAGGCAACCTGTATATCGACTGACACGCCGCCTGCGCGAGCAAGCCGAACGTCGCACCGCCGTTCCCACCGTGATAGGTGCTGAGTCAGTTAACCCGGCATGCACTGGAAGTCGCCGGTCTGGGCCAGTTCCTTGCCGTGCGAGTCTTCAAGCTTTGCACTCACTTCCCGGCCCAGGCTGGTTTCCACCAGTTTGTAGTGTTCGCCGGCATGGAACTGGTTGTAGCTGACCTTGCCTTCACAATCCTGCTGGTTCGAATCGCCACCCGGGATCTCGAACAGCGTCACCTCCAGATTGTGCGAGCCTGGGGCCACCTCGAAGAAACGGCCATCGTCGATACGTTTACCGTCCACCCGTTCGGCCAGCATGTCATTGGGGGCCTCCTCCTGAAGCCCGATCCAGGCCATGCCCGGATCGGGTTGCGGCATGGGACCGGCACAGGCGGACAACAGGCAGACGACGCTCAGGCCCGGAATAAGCAGCAGATGTTTAAATGACATTGAAAGACTTTCCTATAAAAACCGATCTGAAAAACACCACACCTCCCCTGTGGGAGCGAGCCTGCTCGCGAAAGCGGCGGCACAGTCAACATTGATGTGTCTGACACGCCCTCTTCGCGAGCAGGCTCGCTCCCACAGGTTTTTTTGCGCTGGCTTATGTGCAGCTGAAATTGCGGCTCTGCGCAACCTGGTTGCCGTGGGAGTCCAGCAGGTTGACCCGGGCTTTCTCGCCCTCACTCGACGCTTCCAGGTGGTAGTGCTCACCGGCCTTGAACTGGCTGTAGTCCAGTCGACCGGCACAGTTGAGATCGGTCGAGCCGCCATCGGCGCCGCTGAACAACTTCATGTCCAGGTGATGCGCACCCGGTTCGACTTCGAAATAGCGGCCGTCGTTGACTTCTTTGCCATCGATCCGCTCCGCCACCAAGTCAGCGCTGTTCGGTTGTTTCAGACCAATCCAGGCTTCACTCGGATCAGCTTTGGGCACGGGTCCGGCGCATGCCGACAACAGACACACCAGACTCAGTCCCGGAACCAGTAATAGCGGTTTTAGCTTCATGGAAAATCACCTCTCGATATGGGCGTCGATGGCGCCTGTACTTTCGAAAGCGCCCATCGATCTGGAGTTCAGAGTGGCGAGATAGACGGTCCGGGACAAATGAATCCCCATGAAAGGATTTTCAGCCAATCGTTAAAAATATCTTCATGCCCGTGAAGGCAAATCGTTAAGTAACAAGCGCAAGACTGCCGAGAATTGCAATTCAAGACTCGGAGGTTACGGCATGCTCGGGCTGGTAAAGACCGCACTGCTCAAGCCCTACACGTTTATCGTGCTGGCAATTTTCATCTGCATCATCGGGCCGATGGCGGCCCTGCGTACGCCCACGGACGTGTTTCCCGACATTGGTATTCCGGTCATCGCGGTGGTCTGGCAGTACAACGGCCTGGCGCCGCAGGACATGGCCGGACGGGTGATCTATACCTATGAGCGTTCGCTGAGCACCACGGTCAACGACATCGAACACATCGAGTCGCAATCGCTGCCGGGCATGGGCATCGTCAAGATCTTCTTCCAACCGGGTGTGGATATCCGCACCGCCAATGCTCAGGTCACGGCGGTATCGCAGACCGTGCTGAAACAGATGCCACCGGGCATCACCCCGCCGCTGATCCTCAACTACAGCGCCTCGACCGTGCCGATCTTGCAGATGGCGTTCTCAAGCCCGACGTTGTCGGAGGCGAAGATCCGCGACCTGGTGCAGAACAACATCCGCCTGCCGCTGACGTCGGTGCCGGGGCTGGCGATCCCCACGCCCATGGGCGGCAAACAACGGCAGATCACCCTCGATCTTGACCCGCAAGCGCTGGCCGCCAAGGGTCTCTCGGCCCAGGACGTGGGCAACGCGTTGGCGGCGCAGAACCAGATCATCCCGGTGGGCACCGCCAAGCTCGGCCCCAACGAATACACGGTGCTGCTCAATAACAGCCCGAAAGCCATCGATGAACTCAACGACCTGCCGATCAAGACCGTCGACGGCGCGTTGATCACCATCGGCCAGGTGGCCCACGTGCGCGACGGCTCACCGCCGCAGACCAACATCGTGCGCGTGGACGGGCGTCGTGCGGTGCTGATGCCGGCGCTGAAGAACGGCAACATTTCCACGCTGTCGATCATCGACGGCATTCGCCAGATGCTGCCGCGCATCAACGAAACCCTGCCGCCGTCGCTGAAAACCTCGCTGTTGGGAGACGCTTCGGTGTTCGTCAAACAATCGGTGGGCAGCGTCGCCAAAGAAGGCATCATCGCCGCGTTGCTGACCAGCGCAATGATCCTGCTGTTCCTCGGCAGCTGGCGCTCGACCCTGATCATCGCCGCCTCGATTCCGCTGGCCGTGTTGTCGGCCATCGCCCTGCTGGCCGTCAGCGGCCAGACCCTGAACGTCATGACGCTCGGAGGGCTGGCGTTGGCGGTGGGGATTCTGGTGGACGATGCCACGGTGACCATCGAGAACATCAACTGGCACCTGGAACAAGGCAAGGCGGTGAAGACCGCGATCCTTGACGGTGCGAAGCAGATTGTCGGCCCGGCCTTCGTGTCCTTGCTGTGCATCTGCATCGTGTTCGTGCCGATGTTCATGCTGCAGGGTATCGCCGGTTACCTGTTCCGGCCGATGGCGCTGGCGGTGATTTTCGCCATGGCCAGTTCGTTCATCCTGTCGCGTACGCTGGTGCCGACGCTGGCAATGTTCCTGCTCAAGCCGCATGTGCCGGAGCAAGGCCCGGGGCATCACCCGGAAGATGAGTTCATCAACCATCACGAGGGCGAACAACACCGCAAACAGCACCACCCTTTGCTGCAACGGGTGCTGAATTTCCAGCAGGGTTTCGAGCGGCATTTCTCCAACCTGCGGGACACGTATTTCGGTTTGCTGGAGCTGGCGCTGCAATACCGCAAGCGTTTCCTGCTGGGGTTTCTCGCCTGTGTGCTGGCCTCGTTTGCGCTGCTGCCGAGCCTGGGCCAGGACTTCTTCCCGGCCACCGACGCCGGCGCGCTGTCGCTGCATGTGCGCTTGCCGCTGGGCACGCGGATCGAAGAAAGCGCGGCGGCGTTCGACCGCATCGAAGCGCGCATCCGCGAGATCATTCCGGCCAATCAACTGGACACCATTGTCGACAACATCGGCATCCCGCTGAGCGGCATCGACATGGCCTACAGCAACAGCGGCACCATCGGCCCGCAGGATGGCGACATCCAGGTCAGTCTCAAGGCCGACCACAGCCCCACCGCCGATTACGTGAAACGCCTGCGCGAAGCCTTGCCGAACAGTTTTCCCGGCAGTCACTTTGCGTTTCTGCCGGCAGACATCAGCAGCCAGATCCTCAACTTCGGCGCACCGGCACCGCTGGACGTGAAAATTTCCGGGCCCAATGGCGATGAGAACCGTGCCTACGCCGTGGAACTCGAGCGACGCCTGCAACATGTCGCCGGGATTGCCGACCTGCGGATCCAGCAGTCCACCGGTTATCCGTCATTGCAGGTCAACGTTGACCGGCTGCGGGCCAATGGCCTGGGCATCACCGAGCGTGACGTGACCAACAGCATGGTCGCCTCCCTGGCCGGCAGCTCGCAGACCGCACCGACCTTCTGGCTCAACCCGGCCAACGGCGTGTCTTACGGGGTGGTCGCGGCCACGCCGCAATATCGCCTGGACAGCCTGCCTTCGCTGGAAGCGCTGCCGGTGACCGGCAGTGACGGCCGGTCGCAGATTCTCGGCGGCCTGGCGAACATTTCCCGGGTACAGAGCCCGGCGGTGGTCAGCCACTACAACATCATGCCGACCCTCGACCTGTACGCCAACGTGCAGGGCCGCGACCTCGGCGGCGTCGCCAAGGACATCCAGAAAGTGCTGGATGACACCGCCTCGATGCGGCCCAAGGGCTCGGTGATCAGCCTGCACGGGCAGATCGATGCCCTGCACGAAGCGTTCAGCGGTCTGAGCTTCGGCCTGCTCGGCGCAGTGGTGCTGATCTACCTGCTGATCGTGGTCAACTTCCAGTCCTGGGTCGATCCGTTCGTGATCATCACCGCCCTGCCCGCCGCCCTCGCCGGGATTGTCTGGATGCTGTTCCTGAGCGGCACCTCGCTGTCGGTGCCGGCCCTGACCGGGGCCATCCTGTGTATGGGAGTGGCGACCGCCAACTCGATTCTGGTGGTGAGTTTCTGTCGTGAACGCCTGGCCGAACACGGCGATGCTCTCAAGGCCGCGCTGGAGGGTGGCTACACGCGTTTCCGCCCCGTGTGCATGACCGCCCTGGCGATGATCATCGGCATGCTGCCGCTGGCCCTGTCCGAAGAACAGAACGCGCCACTGGGCCGCGCCGTGATCGGCGGCCTGATCCTCGCCACTACCGCCACCCTGCTATTCGTTCCCGTGGTTTTCAGTCTGGTCCATGGACGTCAATCATCTCGCGCTGAAGCTGAAGAAAATCTTGCTGGAGAAAACACCCATGTCGTCTGATCAAAAACCTTCGCGCAAACGCCTGATGCTGGCGGGGATTGGCGGTCTGACCCTGGCCGCGCTGCTGGTAGCCAATGGACTGGCCGCTCGCACTCGCCACGAAAAAGCCGTGGCCGCCTGGACCGAAACCGCCGCCATGCCGCTGGTCAGCGTGTTCCAGCCGCAACAGAACGTGCACGGCGACAGCCTGCGTCTGCCGGCGCATCTGGAGGCGTGGAGCAAGGCGCCGATCCACGCTCGCGTCAGCGGCTACCTCAAGGACTGGAAAACCGACATCGGTGCCCAGGTGAAAGCCGGGCAGATTCTCGGCGAAATCGACAGCCCGGACCTCGATCAGCAAGTGGCGCAAGCCCATGCGCGGCTGATTCAGGAACAGGCCAACGCACGCCTGGCCGAAACCACCGCAAGCCGCTGGCAGAACCTGCTGGCGACGCATTCGGTGTCGCGTCAGGAAGCCGATGAAAAAAGCTCCAACGCCGCTGCCGCCAAGGCCAATGCCCAGGCTGCCGCCGCCGACTATGCGCGGCTCTCGGCCCTTGAAGACTACAAGACCATTCGTGCGCCCTTCGCCGGGACCATCACCGCGCGCAATACCGATATCGGTCAGTTGATCAAGGCCGACAGCGACAGCGACCCGGAGCTGTTCGACATCGCCGACACCCATCAACTGCGCCTCTATGTGCCGGTGCCGCAGAACTATGCCAGCGTGATCCGCCCCGGCATGCAGGCCGAATTGATCGTGCCGGAGCATCCTGGCCAGCATTTCACGGCTCGGCTGATCGGCGATTCCACGGCGGTGGACCGTCGCTCCGGCACGCTGCTGGCGCAATTTGTCGCCGACAACCCGGACGGCGCCTTGCTGCCCGGTGACTATGCCGAGGCCACCTTGCAGATTCCGGCTGACACCCATGGCGTCAGCATCCCGGCCAGTTCGCTGATCTTCCGTGCCCAGGGCACGCAAGTCGCGGTGCTCGACCCGGACAATCATGTGCATTTGCGTGACATCCATATCGGCCTGGATCTGGGCGAGCGACTGGTGATCGATCAGGGCCTGAAGCCTGCGGATCGAGTCGTCGACAATCCGCCAGACGCGCTGCGTGAAGGCGATGTCGTGCAACTGGCCGACGCCGGAGGTGCCCATGCGCCCAAGGCTTGAAACGCTGGCCGCAACAGTGGCCATGGCGCTGGCCTTGCAGGGCTGTTCACTGGCACCGACCTACAAGGCGCCGACGCTCGACCTGCCCGCGCAATACCGCGAACAGACCAGCGACGGTCCGTGGCACCTGGCCAACCCCGCTCAACAAATTTCGACGCAATGGTGGCAGCTGTATCAGGACCCACGTCTGAACGACCTGCAACAGCAACTGCTCAAGGCCAACCCGGACCTGGCGGCGGCCCTCGCGCACTTTGATGCGGCACAGGCCTATGCCGGCCAGTTGCACGCCGGGCTGTTCCCGCAAATTACTGCTAGTGCCCAACCGCTGCGCCAGCGCCAGTCGGAGGACAAGCCGTTGCGCGGCAGCAATCAGCCGTCGGTGTACAACAGCAACACGGCCGGGTTTGCGCTGAATTTCGACCTCGACCTGTGGGGCCGGATTCGCAATCAGGTGGCGGCTGGTGATGCACAGGCCCAGGCCTCCGGGGATGATCTGGCATCGGCGCGGTTGAGCCTGCAACAGCAACTGGCGACCCTGTATATCCAGCTCAATGGTCTCGATGCGCAAAGCACCATTCTCGCCAGCTCGCTGGACGATTATGGACAGGCGCTGCAACTGACCCGCGACCGATATGAAGGCGCCATTGCCTCGGAGCTGGACCTGACCCGCGCCCAAAGCCAACTGGCCGAAGCCCAGGCGCAGCTGGACGATGTGCGGGCGCAACGCAACCTGACCGAGCATGCGATCGGCGAACTGGTGGGCGAACCTGCCAGTGTGTTTCAGCTCAAGGCGAGCAATCAGCCGCTGGGGTTGCCGTCGATCCCCGGCGCCCTGCCCAGCACCTTGCTGCAACGCCGCCCGGACATCTCGGCAGCCGAGCGCCGGGTGTTTGCCGCCAACGCCAACATCGGCGTTGCCCGTGCCGCCTGGTATCCGGACTTCAGCCTGACCGGCTTGCTCGGCGGGCAGACCGCTGGCAGCGGTAGCCTGCTGGCCGCCGGCAATCGTTATTGGGCACTGGGGCCGCTGGTCAATCTGCCGATCTTCGACGGCGGTCGCCTCGACGCCAACGAACGCCAGGCCAAAGCCGAATTCGAAGAAGCCGCCGCGCACTACCGCAGCCAGGTGCTGCGTGCAGTGCGCGAAGTCGAAGACAACCTGGCGCAACTGCGCGACCTGAAACGCGAGGCCGGGGACGAGCAGGCAGCGGTCGATGCTGCCCAGCATACCCAGACGCTGGCCATGAACAGCTATGAAGCCGGGGCAGTGAATTATCTGGATGTGGTGACGGCACAAACCTCGGCATTGCAGGCTCAGCTGCGGTTGCAGACGTTGCAGACGCGGCAGTTGCAGGCGAGTGTGGGATTGGTGGTGGCGTTGGGTGGGGGGTGGAATGGTGGTAGCTGACCGATATTGATGCTGCCTGCACTGGCCCAATCGCGAGCAAGCTCGCTCCCGCACTGGTTCGTCGCCGGACGCATTATTTGGGCACGACACAAATTCCCTGTGGGAGCGAGCTGGCTCGCGATGGCAGTGTGTCATTCAACATAAATGGCAACTGACACGGCCTCTTCGCGAGCAAGCTCGCTCCCACATCGGTTCGTCGCCGGACGCATTATTTGGGCACGACACAAATCCCCCGTGGGAGCGAGCTTGCTCGCGATGGCGGTCGGCCGGCCACCGCCAATCTTGAAACTGACCACCCCTGGCCAATCCCCGTATAATCGCCCTCTTTTTCCCGAAGGCACCCCGCTCGTGGCAGATAAACGGTACAGCTGCATTGGTTTGTATAACCCCAAATCACCGGAGAACGTCGGTTCGGTGATGCGCGCCGCCGGCTGTTACGGTGTGGCGTCGGTGTTCTACACCGGCAAGCGCTATGACCGCGCCGCCGACTTCGTCACCGACACCAAGCGTGTTCACTACGACATTCCCTTGATCGGCATCGACGACCTGAAAAAAATCCTGCCGCTGGGCTGTGTGCCGGTGGCGGTGGAACTGGTCGAAGGCGCCCGCTCGTTGCCGGAATACACCCACCCGGACCGCGCCCTCTACATCTTCGGCCCGGAAGACGGCTCGCTGGATAAAGAGATTCGCGACTGGTGCGAAGACGTGGTCTATATCCCGACCACCGGTTGCATGAACCTGGCAGCCACCGTCAACGTGGTGCTGTACGACCGCATGGCCAAGGGCCTGAACACCCGCTCAGGGCCTAAATTCCGCTGAGCCGCCGCACATTCGATGGAACAAGCGGGCCGCCTTGGCAGTCAGCTTGAGTATCTATTCTTGAAGCCTGGAGACCGATCATGAGCGAACTCAAACGCGTAGAACGTATCGAATCCACCCCGTTCCAGACGCCCGCTGAACAGAACGTCCAGGGCTGGGAGCGCATCGGTTCCCTGGCCGGTGGCGTGGTGATGGTGGGCAAGGGCCTGCGTCGCGGCGGCGTGTTCGGCCTGATTCAAGTCGCCATCGGCGGCGTGGCACTGGCCCGTGGCATCACCGGGCACAGCTCGGCCAAGAGCCTGCTGGAAAAAAGCCGTCAGGACATGAACAACGTGCGGGCGAAGATTCAGCGGGCCGGGGAAGAGTTGAGCCAGTTGAAGGCCAATGCCGAGGCGGCGACCAACACGGCCACGGTGACGGGCAATGATTCGTTGAAATCGCCGAAAGCGGGGGTTTGATCCGGATTTCGGGGTGAGGCTGATGGCCTCTTCGCGAGCAGGCTCGCGCCCACATTGGATCTGTGGCGTTCACAAAGCCATGTGGGAGCGAGCCTGCTCGCGAAGGCGGTCTTACTGAAGCAACTCGGTGTCGAGGACTTTCGATGATTCCCCTATAACGCTCTCGGCGAGTTGTACAAACGCCTTGGTATCAACACTGCCCAGATGCATCGCCCCACGCAGCACGTCGTCCAGCGAGCGCTTGTTGCGGGTCTTCAAACGAATCTCTCGATCCAGCTCCCCCAGCAACACCACCGCTTTCGCAATCTGCGCCGCATTGATCCGCTCGCCCCTCAAGGTGCTGACCTTCTGGCTAGCCCTGGCCAGCTTTTTCTGCAAACTTTCATACCGCTCATCGCTGATGCCACCGGCGCGGCGTACCAGCTCAATGGCGTAATACTCGGCAAAGCCTTCGCTGATCCAGTCGCTGCGCTGGCTGTCGTTGATCCGCCCCAGCACTTGGGCCAACTCACGTATCAGCGCACTGGTGCCGTTCTCGCTGACCAGCGGCATACGACTGCTGAGGTAGATCGACTCCCGCGCCGCCAGGCTGCCGCGCCACATGAGGTCGTTGGCGCCGACGATCAGCAATTTGCCCGGATGACGCGGGTAGACCGCCTGCACCTGCGGCCAGATGAACGTCAGCAGCGTCAGCACGTCCATGCGGTGCATGCCCTGACCACGGGGCGACGCCACGGTGACTTCGGTTTCGCCGAGTCGCGTACGACGGCTGCCGAGCTGGCCGGCGAGCATCCAGCCGGTTGGCCGGTCGAACAGCCGCGATACGTTATCGATGCGAAACTTGTTTCTGCCGATGCGCGGCCAGGCGGTTTCGACGCTTTTCCAGCCCGTGGGCAATTCGAATTCAAGGCGAGCTACCAGCTCGACGCCGTCCTGCTGATCGAGCTTGGCCGTCGGCACCAGATCGTCGCCGCGCAGCAAGGCCCAGTCTGGCGTCATGCGTGTGTCGAAACTGCCGTTATTGCGTGCCTGGCTGATGCGCACGCGGTAAGTGAGGCTGGCCTTGTCGGCAGCTGGGCGCCAGATGCCACGAGCGCCGACGCCCGGCGTGAGTTGCCATTGGCCGTCGGCCTTGAAGTCGCTGTAGCGGCTGCCGTCGCCAAGGTCGAAATCCAGACTGCGCACCGCCGAGCCCTGAGCCAGCGTCAGGCGCACTTCGGCCTGATCGCTTTGCGGCAACAGGCGCACGTGATAATCCAGATCGACCTTCTTCGCCGCCCACACGGGCAACCCCAGAGCCAACAGCCCGACAGCCAACGCCAGCCGCAATCCCACCGTCATACACACTCCTTTGTGACTCATTAACTGTGGCGAGCGAGCTTGCTCGCGCTTGAGTGCACAGCACTCACAACATGGGTACTGGTGACTTTTTTTGGGCCTGCTACGCAGCCCAGCGCGAGCAAGCTCGCTCGCCACAGGGGTCTCGTTTGCATCAAAACTGCATGTACACTGAAAATTAACCGGCGCGAAAAATCAGGTGATCTTCCCACTCATCCTCAGACACGCTGCCCTCGGCCAGCATGCGCCCGGACTGGGAAATGCGTTCGTGGTGCACCGCGTCGCGATCACCGCACACCAGGTGATGCCACGACGGCAGGTCCTTGCCTTCGCTGACCAGCCGGTAACCGCACGTCGGCGGCAGCCATTTGAACTCGTCGGCCTTGCCCGGCGTGAGCTGGATGCAATCGGGGACGAAGTCGCGGCGGTTGGGGTAATTGGTGCACTGACAGGTTTTCAGGTCCAGCAGTTTGCAGGCGATGCGCGTGTAATAGACGCTGTTGTCGTCTTCATCTTCGAGCTTTTGCAGGCAGCACAGGCCGCAGCCATCGCACAGCGACTCCCATTCCTCTTGATCGAGTTGATCGAGGGTTTTGCGTATCCAGAACGGTTCGACTTTGGCGACCATGGCTCAAGCATCAACATCAGGTGGTGAAAAGGCCGCCAGTCTAGTGCGCGCAGCCCCGTGGGCCAAGCATTGGCGACTGTCGGTAGAACTTCACTTGTCAGTTATCGCGCGGCCCAGTAGGGTTTTGCGTCGTCCCTCACATCCAGCTGGCCAGGAATTTTCAGATGAGCGCTAACCCACGCGTTACCGATTACGCCATTCACCCGCAGTTCACTGATCGCTGGTCGCCTCGCGCCTTTACCGGCGAAGCCATCCCGGAAGAGACCCTGCTGAGCTTTTTCGAAGCAGCCCGCTGGGCGCCCTCGGCCTACAACTCGCAGCCGTGGCGTTTTCTCTACGCACGTCGTGACACGCCAAACTGGGAGCGTTTCCTGGGCCTGCTCAATGAATTCAACCGTGGCTGGGCGCAACACGCGTCGGCGCTGGTGATCGTGATTTCAAAAACCACGTTCGCGGTGCCTGGCGCGACCGAAGAAACCCCGGCCCTGTGGCACACCTTCGACACGGGTTCGGCCTGGGGACACCTGGCGTTGCAAGCCAGCATCAGCGGCTGGCACACCCACGGCATGGCCGGTTTCGATCAGGAACTGACCCGCAAAGAGCTGAACATCCCCGAAGGCTATGCGCTGCACGCCGCAGTGGCAGTCGGCAAATTGGGCGACAAAACGACCCTGGCCGAGTACCTGCAAGCCCGTGAAGCGCCAAGCCCGCGTCGTCCGTTGAGCGAGTTGGCGGCTGAAGGCGACTTCACCCTCTAAGCCACACTGCAAAACCAACTGTGGGAGCGAGCCTGCTCGCGAAGGGGCCGTCAGACTCAACATCGTTGTTGACTGGCAGACCGCTTTCGCGAGCAGGCTCGCTCCCACAGGTTTTGCACACTATTGAAGTCGTCGTGATTTCAATACCCGCGATTGAAATCCACTTCCCCGCGCAACGCTTCACCCGCCTGATAAGCCCGCAGGTTTTCGACAAACAGATTCACCATCATCGATGGCGAAGTCGGCGCCGAACTGTGGCCGGTCAGCAACAAGCCCCAGGCCGTCCAGAACGGATGCCGCTGCGGCAGCGGCTCCTGGCGGCAGACGTCGATGACCGCACCCGCCAGATGGCCTTCTTTCAAGGCCTCCACCAGATCCGCATCGACCACTGCCACGCCACGCCCGACGTTGATGAACAACCCGGTCGACTTGAATTGCTTGAACAGCGCCGCGTCGTACAAGTCGTGGGTATCGGGGGTATTGGGCAGCAGATTGATCACGTAATCCACTTCGCCGACCAATCGTGGCAGGTCCGCGAGCGCAGCGACTTCGACAAATGGCGCCTGCTCCCGGGCCGTGCTGGCGATGCCATACAGCTCCACACCGAATGGCAGCAGAAACTGCGCCACGGTCTGGCCGATGTCGCCAGTGCCGACGATCAAGACCTTGCGCCCTGCCAGGCTCTGGCCCAGGCGATTGTCCCATTTGCGCTCGACCTGGCTGACCAGCCGCGCCAATACTTCGCGCTCATGGCCGAGCATGTAGGTCAGCACGTATTCGGCCATGACCTGGCCAAAAATCCCCACCGCACGGGTCAGGCGATAGTCGCGACGCAAGCCGTCGGCCAGCAGTGGCGTGATGCCGGCCCAGGTCGATTGCAGCCATTGCGGTTGGTGGCCCTGACGCAGCAGGGTCGCCAGCAGGTCCGGCTGGCCGAGCCAGATCGGGCAATCGGCGGCGTGGCGGGCCAGTTCGGCAGAGTCGCCGCTGGTCAGCACGTCAAGTTCGGGGGCCGCTTGGCGCAACAGTTGGGCGTACACAGGGTGGTCGTGTTCAGCAATCAGAACGCGCATGGTTCAAACCTTTCAAAAACAGTGCACAAGGCCGCCGAGGGAGCATTTCCCTGCTCGCGGCCATCGCCAAAATCGTCCAGTCTTTCATATAGGCCCTGAATAGAGCCTGTCTGCCGATCACATCGGATCGTTGCGTCGCAGCAGCTCTTCGGGCAAATGTTCGATGTACTCGTCCTCGGCCGGTGGCATTTGCAGGTGATAGCCCTGCTTGTCGAGGTTTTCCAGCACCACTTCGATGTCCTCGCGCGAGAGCTTGCGCTCCGGGCTCAGCACCAGGTCGAAGGCGTGGATGGCTTTGCCGAAAGCGGCCATCAGCGGATCGGGCACGCGCTCCAGTGCATCACTTTTGAGCACATAGAGGTACATCTCGCTTTTCTTCGAGCTGCGATAAATGGAGCAAATACGTTTCAAGGCTGTTCTCCGGCGGCGGCCAGGCTGTCGAGCAGCGCCTGGCCCATCAATTCGCGGCGCCAGCCACGCAGCGAATCAGGCAATTGGTAGGGACCATTGGGGTAGCCGCTCTTGAGCAGCGCTTCCAGGGTTTTCTTGCGCAGCATCAGTTCCGGCGCGATGTTCAAGCGTTCAGCTTCGGCCTGGCCGATGGCACGCAGTTGTTTTACCAGCACAGCGGCATCCACCGGCAACGGCTCCGGCACGGCGGGAGGCCATTGATCCGGGGACACACTGCCAGAGCGCTTGATCAGATCAAGCAAAAACTCGCCGTCCTGACGCACGGTACGCGGGTGCATGTCTTCGATTTTTGACAGCGCGCCGAGGTTGTCCGGTTGCGTGCGTGCCAGCGGCCATAGCGAATGCTCACGCACGATGCGGTTGCGCGGCAAATCCCGGGCGCGGGCTTCGTGTTCACGCCATGCACAGAGTTCGCGCAGTACGGCGAGTTGGGCACGGGACAGTTTCCAGGCGAGCTTGGCGTCGCGATAGACCTCGTACGGGTCGACCTCGCGGCGCAGGTTGGCCACCAGTTCGGCACCGTCGTCCAGCACCCAGGCGTATTTGTCGTCAGACAGTTTCGGACGCAGGCGTACGAAAACTTCCGCCAGGTGCAAGGCATCTTCGGCAGCGTAGCTGATCTGGGTCTCGGACAACGGACGTTGCAGCCAGTCGGAACGGGTCTCGCCCTTGGGCAGGTCGATGCCGAGCACTTCCTGCACCAGTCGCGAGTACCCCATCGAGAAACCCAGGTTCAGGTAGGCGGCCGCCAGTTGCGTGTCGAACAGCGGGGCCGGCAGGCTGCCCGTCAGGCGCAACAGGACTTCGAGGTCTTCGCTGCAGGCAT
This sequence comes from Pseudomonas fungipugnans, assembly GCF_029955235.1. NCBI lineage: Bacteria > Pseudomonadati > Pseudomonadota > Gammaproteobacteria > Pseudomonadales > Pseudomonadaceae > Pseudomonas > Pseudomonas fungipugnans. Next base: position 1,884,401 of record NZ_JARBWL010000002.1, on the reverse strand, counting down.
GCACCACTTTGACCACAGCCGGGTTTTCCAGCAACGCGGCCAGCGGCTGCCAGTTGTCGATGGTCAGCGGGTCAATCAGGTAAGCGCGTACACCATCGCCAATCTGCAACAGGCCGGCAATCGGATAAAAAGTGTCGACCCGCATGAATTCGGTGTCGAGGGCAACGAATGGCAGCTGCTGCCACTCGGCGCAAAACTGACCGAGGCTATCGTTGTCGCGAATCCAGTGAATATCGATGGCCACACGGCTCTCCCTTGAAGAATGGCGCGCAGTATATATCGCCCCCGGCGATTTCCGCGCATCCGCTGACCCGCCACTTGTGCGAAAAAGCCTGCTGAATGAAAAGAATGATCTTACAGGAGGAGACTAGCCGGCCTTGCGCAACACATAGACACGCATCGATGCGCAACCGGGAAAGAAGTCCTGATGGCTGATCAGGCTGAACCCCGCCTGCCTGAACCCGGCCTCTACGTCAGCCCTGAGCGCCAACGGCTGGGGGGCAAAACCCTGAGCGGCGACTGACTGGCGGGCAAAACGGCTTTCAAGTTCGACGGCGACAATCACCGTGTCACGGCTGACGCGATGGAACTCTGCAAGTGCCGCCAGACGGTCTTCGGCACGGGGAATATGCCGAAACAGTTCCATGCAAAAAATACAATCCACCGCATTCGCCGGCAAACCGATGGTGAACGCCGAACTCTGGAACGTCTTGACCCGTTCGAGCAGGCTTTTCGGGTGATGCGTGCGGGCGTGATCAAGCATCTCCTGGGACAGGGCGCACGCCAGGATCACCCGGTTGCCATGCTCGGCCAGCACCGGCCAGAAGCGCCCGGCACCACAGGCCACATCGACAATCAGGCCCGGCTCGCCAGCGACCTTGAGCGCGTTGCGCACCAGTTGCTCCTCGCGCCGGAACGCCAGACGCCCCATCAAGCCACGACGCTGCGGCTGCTGGCAGACGCGGGCGTGCTCCTGATCGTGACGTCGGGCGAACTCAAGCTCGATAGCGGATGACGATTGCGCGGACATGTGCACTGGCTCTGGTGGGTAATCCTCTTGGCCACAGATTAACGAAGCGTGCGTGAAAAAAAGGTCGAAGCCTGTCGCGATGAGGGTCGGTCAAGCGAAATCCATGTGAGAACGACACTCAAGCCTGGTGCAAATACCAGCGCCAGTCCTGCTCACCCACCTCCCCCATGAATTGGCGATACTCCGCACGCTTCACCGCCAGGTACACGCCGAGGAAGGGCGTGCCGAAGGCGTCTCGCGCCCACTGCGAGTCTTCCAGGGCGCGCAATGTCGTCAGCCAGTCGGTGGGCAGTAACTCGGTGGCCTGGGCGTAACCGTTGCCTTCTACTGGCGCGCCGGGGTCCAGTTGTTCACGAATGCCGCGATGGATCCCGGCCAGAATCGCCGCAGCCGCCAGGTACGGGTTGGCGTCGGCCCCGCAGATACGGTGTTCGATATGTCGCGAAAACGCCGGGCCGCCGGGCACGCGCAGGCTGACGGTGCGATTGTCCACGCCCCAGGTGGCAGCCAGCGGCGCATAGCTATTGGTCTGGAAACGCCGATAGGAGTTGGCGTTCGGGCAAAAAAGCAACAGCGAATCAAGCAAGGTGCCTAGCATGCCGCCCACCGCATGCCTGAGTAGCGGTGTGCCATCAGGGGCTTCGCAGGCGAACAGATTGTTGCCGTCCTTGTCCGCCAGGCTGACGTGCATGTGCAGGCCGGTGCCGGCCAGGTCGTCAAAAGGCTTGGCCATGAAACAGGCGGCCATCCCGTGCTTGTGTGCCACGCCCTTGACCAGGCGCTTGTAGCGCACCGCTTCGTCCATGGCCTGCAAGGCATCGCTGCGATGTTCGAGAGTGATTTCCACTTGCCCCGGCGCGTATTCGGAAATTGCCGTACGTGCCGGGATGCCCTGCAGTTTGCAGGCACTGTAGAGATCGGCCAGAAACGGTTCGATCTGCTCCAGCTCGCGCAGCCCATAGACCTGAGTGGTTCGCGGTCGTGCGCCATCGGTATCACGCGCCGGTTGTGGTCGCCCCTGGCTGTCACGCTGCTGATCCAGCAGGTAGAACTCCAGTTCCGCCGCCATCACCGGGTAATAGCCATCGGCCTGCAAACCGTCGATGACTTTCGCCAACAGATGCCGGGGGTCGGCGATGGTGGCGGGCATGCCTTCCTCGGGGTGCATGCTGACCTGCACCGCCGCCGTAGGAATCAGGCGCCACGGCATGCGCTGCAAACTGCCGCTGACCGGGTAGGCACGGCAATCGATATCGCCGACGTCCCACACCAGACCGGAGTTTTCCACGTCATCGCCATTGATGGTCAGGCCGAGAATGGTGCTGGGCAGTGGACGACCGCTTTCATACACCGCCAGCAATTCGTCGCGGTGCAACAACTTGCCGCGGGGCACACCGTTGTTGTCGAGGATGAATAACTCGAACATCTCGATATCCGGGTTCTGTTGCAGAAAGTCCAGGGCTTGCTGTTTGTTTGCAGAATCGGTCGTGGCGCAACTCATGGGGATTCTCTTTTTTCCGTATCGGACAGGCGTGCAGGCGCCACCACTTTAATCGCGGGCATGGCGCGAGCGAGGTATGAACAGTCAACGGCAGATGTAGGAATCCGGTGGTCGCGCATGGCGACAATGCCACAGCGCCCAGAAGGCCAGTTCGGATGGAAGTGCGCAGAGATTGGGAGCCGTGGCAGGCGTGAATCGACGACCGAGACTGGACGTATATGCGCCCGTTGCCTGGGTGTGGATTGCGACTGGCCAATCGTCCATGGGGAGAACCGCAGATAAAACAGAGAGCGGCAGCGTCACACGGTGGCATAAGTCGTTAAATGTGGATTTGAAGAACATTGGTTGTGGGCTGGCTAAACATTGTGGGAGATCGGCGCGGCGCCTGAAGTATTTAATTTCTAAATACCACTCCAGACTTTCTGATTTGCCGCTGTCCGCCCTCTCCCGCCTAATCAGGCCCTCGCTCTTGAAGGTCTGTTCATGGAAAACATTCGCGCCGCGTCCCGCCCCGCCGTCTGGCTGATGGTCAGCATTATTCTGGTTGCGCTCAATTTGCGTCCGTCCATGGCAGCTGTCGGGCCATTGCTGTCGGCGATTCGCGGTGACATCCCGCTGAGTTTCAGCCTGGCATCGTTGTTGACCATGTTGCCGGTGATGGCCATGGGGCTGGCGATGTTCTTCGGTATCGCGCTTGGCCGGCGTCTGGGGGAACAGCGCACAGTGGTGCTGTCGTTATTGATTATCGGGGTTGCCACGGTGTCGCGGCTGTTCCTCGATTCGGCGGCCGAGCTGATCCTGAGTGCCATCGTCGCCGGAGTCGGTATTGCGCTGATCCAGGCGTTGATGCCGGCGCTGATCAAATCCCGCTTCAGCGACAATGTCGCGCTGTGCATGGGGCTCTACGTCACCTCGATCATGGGTGGCGCGGCGATTGCCGCCTCGTTCGCGCCGTTGGTGATGGTACGGACCGATAGCTGGCGCATGGGCCTGGCGATCTGGGCGGTGCTGGCGTTTGTGGCGTTGCTGTTCTGGCTGGGTCAGCGCAGTCACGCTCCGGCACTGGCCGCGCCGACTCAACGCCAGGCCTCATTCTTCGCCAACTCCCGCGCCTGGCTGCTGGCGATTTTCTTCGGCTTGGGCACGGCGTCCTACACTTGCGTGCTGGCCTGGCTGGCGCCGTACTACGTGGAAAAAGGCTGGAGCGAACAGGACGCCGGTTTGCTGCTGGGCTTTTTGACCGCGATGGAAGTGGTGTCCGGTCTGCTGACCCCGGCCATCGCCAACCGTAGCCGTGATCGGCGCCTGGTGCTGGTGGCGCTGCTGGGGCTGATCATCGCTGGCTTCGTCGGCCTGATTCTCATCCCGCAGCACCTGAGCCTGTTGTGGCCGTGCCTGCTGGGACTGGGTATTGGCGGCTTGTTCCCGATGAGCCTGATCGTGTCGCTGGACCACCTGGACAACCCGCAAAGGGCCGGCGGCCTGACGGCTTTCGTACAAGGCATCGGCTACCTGATCGCCGGCCTATCACCGCTGATTGCCGGGATGATCCGCGACCAGCTCGGCAGCTTCGAATGGGCCTGGTGGTCGCTGACCGCTGTGATGGTGGTGATGATTGCAATGGTGCTGCGCTTCGACCCTCGGCACTACGCCAAACACATGCGTTAACCACGAATCAGTCGCCCCGACTTGGTGCAGAGGCTAGAGGCCTCTGGCCATATTTGCATGGGTGAAAATTAACAGGTCGTGTTCATAACATTTTCTGTCCCACAACTGAACGTGAAAGGTCTTACAGGGCATTCTCCTGGCACCATCGTTCCGTTAGGATCATTCGCACACGTTTGCGCACAGTCAGCGCAAGGAGCAGAGCGAGACAGAACGGATGCTGAACAGTAACTTGCTTAGAAAGCTCGATATGCAAGATCTCATGGTGTTTGTCGCCGTGTATGAGCAAAGCAGCGTCACCGGTGTGTCTGAGGCCCTCTTCGTCAGCCAGTCCACCGTCAGTTACTGCCTGAAAAAACTGCGCACCAGTTTCGAAGACGAGTTGTTCATCAATACTCGCACCGGCATGCGCCCCACCTACAAGGCCAGCACCATGTATGGCCATGTGTTGAAAATCCTCGAAAGCATCAACCTGTGTCACGCAGGCGCCCAGGCGTTCGACCCGACCCGCCAGCCCGTCACCTTCAATATCTGCGCACCGGAATACTTCGAGCAGTTGATTCTGCCACGCCTGCTCAAGACTTTTGATTTCGCCGACCTGCCAGTGATGGTCAACATGCACAAGTTCGAAACCGACGTGCCGGCCGAGGAGCTGCGCGACGGCAGCCTCGACCTGGTGGTCTGTTTCGGCCCGAACTTTCATCGTAATCACACCGATTTCAAATCGCGCATGCTGCTTGAAGACGACCTTGTCTGCGTCTTCGACAAACGCGCCACACCGATGGAGTCGCGCCTGAGCCTCAAGGCATTCACCGAACGCCGGCATGTCTTCCCCACGCCCTGGACCTCCACCACCAACATGGTCGATGGCTGGCTGGCGCGCCAGGCACAGAAACGGCAGATCGTGGCACGCTCGAACAGTTACAGCGCGGCACTGAAGCTGATCACCGGCACCGATTTCATCGTCACCTTGCCCCGGCGCATCCAGCGTTTACTGGCCAGCGAGGCCGTATTCAAACACTGCGAAGCGCCCAATGGTTTGCCGGGTTTTACGCTGGACATGCAATGGTGCCAAAGCCTGGATCAGGACAGTGCCAACGTCTGGCTGCGTGAACAAGTGATCAAGGCCTGCGCCGAGCAGCAAGCGGCCTGAAACTCAGTGGCCAATGGCGGTCTTGCTGTAGGAATCACGATCAATATCGAGGATTTCCACACACAACTGGACTTCAACACCTGCTGGCCACTCACACAGATCGTGCACCACCGCCAGCAAGCTGTCGGACAACTGCTTCTTGATCTGCGCTGAGCGGCCGCTGAGCAGCGCCAGTTTCACATGCACGAAACCCCGTTCACCCAACGCCGTACCGACCTTGAAGGTCTGGACCTTGACCGCACGGCTCTTGATGTCGAACTCCGCGGCAAACTGACCGGAAGCCACCAATGTATTGTTGAGCCGGATCAACGCCACATCAGCGTTCAGCTCCGGCAGGTTGGCGGTATATTCCATGTGCAGGTGAGGCATGAAGGTGCTCCAGCGGATTGGCAGAAAGATCGTACGTATATACCACAGCGCTGCCCGGTATCAGGGCCACCGTTCAGTGGCCGGATGCTGGCAGCGACTGACGCAGCGCCAGGGTTTCCCAAGCGGCCACCAACATCACCACGGCCGTGGTCAGCGCCCCGAGTACCCATACCGAAAACAACTGGTTCAACGCCAGCGGCAACAACACGATCAGCAGCCCCAGGCCGACCAGATGGGACAACGGCGGTAGCAGCCGATCCGCCATCACCCACTTGAACAACGCATTACCCAACAAGAACAGCCACGGCCCGGCAATGATCGCGATGATGCCCGCATCACTGGCGTGATCCGGGTGCACCAGCACCAGTTCATCAGCCACGGCGCTGACGATCACCCCGGCGACGATCAGTACATGCAAGTAGGTGTAGGCGATTCGCGCCTGCCGGCCGGGGTCTGCCGAATGAACGATGCGGTGATGAGCGCGTTCGGCGCCGCTGTCGAAATACACCCACCACATTGCGATGCTGCCGAGTACGGCCACCAGAAAAGCCGCCACGCCTTGCAGGCTCAACGCCAGTTCGGCAAAGGTCGCGCCGGTTACCAGCAGCGATTCACCGAGCGCAATGATCACGAACAGACCGCAGCGCTCGGCCATGTGATTGCCTTCGACGTTCCAGTCGGTGAGCGTCGAACGGCCCAGCCCCGGCACCCAGAAATACAGCGACGGCGAGATCAGTTCGATCAGCAGCGCCACCGCCCACAACGCCAGACGTTGCTCACCCTCGACCGACGCGCCAGCGATCCAGAACACCCCGGACAGCACCAGCCAGGCGAGGATCCGCTGGAAATTGCGGGTCATGTTCAACGCTTCGCCGCGCACCGCCCAGATCGCGAACAACGTGCGTCCCACCTGCATGAACACAAACGCGCCGGCGAACAACAGCCCGTGATCAGTAAATGCCTTGGGAATCGATGAAGACAGCAACAGACCGGCAATCATCAAGCCGAACAGGCCGAGGCGCACCGGCAGTTTTTCCGGGTCGAGCCAATTGGTGATCCATGAGGTGAAAATCCACACCCACCACACCGCGACCATCAACAACGCCACCTGCACCGCGCCGGTCATGGACAAATGCGCAAGCAAGGAATGCGAGAGTTGGGTCACGGCGAACACGAACACCAGGTCGAAAAACAACTCGACCATGCCGACCTTGCCGCTGTCTTGGCTGCCGCGCCCACGCAACAACGAACGGGATGGGGTCATGGGGAGGCCTCCGGCTTGTTGGAATTAAGGATCGGGCGCGTCGCTCAGGCCGTGTTCGCTCATGAACGCCTCCAGGCGCGAGCGTAACCAGCGTTCGGCGGGGTCGGCGTCGACATGGCTGAGCCAGACCATGGACAGGTCCAGGGTCGGTGTCTTGAACGGAAACGGCTCCTTGAACAATTGTCCGGACGCAGCCATCGCCGCGGCCGTGTAGTCGGGCAGGCTGGCGATCAGATCGGTCCCGGCCAGCAGCGCCGGCAAGGCACTGTATTGCGGCACGGACAACACGACGTGACGTGAACGCCCCATTTCCGACAGCCATTCATCGGCGAACCCGGCGACGTTGGCGGTGTGAGACACCAGCACATGGGGCCGGGCACAATATTCGTCCAGGGTCAGCGGCGTGTCGGATTTGTCCGCCCGTAACACACTGGGCTGGATGTGCCGCAACAACTTGCGCTTGGCATTGGCCGGCAGGCCGCGGGTCTGGCTGATGCCGACGGTGATGTCACCGGAGGCCAGCAGGTCGGGAATGCGCCAGTAATCAACATGCTGCACCACAAACACCACTTTCGGCGCTTCCTGACGCAAGGCCCGCAGCAAGGGTGGCAGCAGGCCGAACTCGACATCGTCCGACAGGCCGATGCGGAAGGTCATGGTGCTGGTAGCCGGGTCGAAATGGTGGGTCAGGCTCAGGGCCACCGACAGCGAATCCAGAGCGGGCGACAAGTATTGAATCAACTCTTCGGCCCGAGCGGTCGGCTCCATGCGGTGGCCGACGCGGATGAACAGTGGATCGTTGAACATCGCCCGCAAGCGATTGAGTGCGGCACTGATGGTGGGCTGGCCGAGAAACAGTTTTTCGGCCACCCGGGTGACGTTGCGTTCGAGCATCAAGGTCTCGAACACCACCATCAGATTGATGTCGGCCTTGCGCAATTCGTTACGATTCATCCATTACCCCCGTCCCCAAGACTCCGGGCCAGTGTAGAAAGGCCGGGGGATGGCGTCCATCAGCGTTTTCACTGCACTGTCAGCGACTTCATGCCAAGGCCCATCACCCGCTCGTCGCCGCCGAGCCCCAGTTGTTTCGGGCTGATGGCGTCGGGTAACTGCACCTCAATGCGCATCATGGTGTCGCTGGCGACGGCTTGCTGAATGGCCGGGGTCAGCGCAATTTCAATGCGATTGCCTTGAAGCTGTGTCAGACGGGTAGACAAGGCGTGAATGCCGTTGATGCTAAACACCACGTTCTGTTCAAGGTGTGTCGGTTGTACGAAGGCCAGCGCCTCGATCACAAGGCGCTGAGCTTGAGGCGGCACTCGCAACAGAATCTCGGCATTCTTTCCTTGCGACCAGGTGCCCCAGGCTTCAGGGGGTGACCAGCCTTGGGCCAGGTGATACGTCTTGTGATTGAACACTTGCTGTTGCCCCAGCTTGATCATGGGGACTACCTGCATGGACCGGCCTTCGTCTTCCATCGACAGGCATTGGGCGCAATGTTTCCAGCCCGGCGCCAACACCACCAGCCCATCCACGCGGGCCAGCAGGTCGCTATCGCTGTTGACGGTCTTTACCGCCTCCAGCATGGATTTCTCGTCGAGGATATACAGCGAGTCCGCGTCGTACTGCCCGGTCGCCAGCATCTGTTGCGCTTTTTGTTGAGCGCGTTCAAGCGCCTGGCTGCCCATGCGCCCGAGATAAACCGCATCGGTGTTCAGCCCGTGAGTGGACGCATAACTGGCCAGGGGCTGCCAGGTGTCCGACTGGTTCTGCGGCGCCAATGAACGAATATTCCTGTAGTGCGTAGCGGCGCTGGCCCAGAACGGGTCATGCAACGTGGTGGGCCACTGGGCAGCGGGCGTCATCATGCGGGCTTCTCGCACCCCGACCCAGCCGCTGTGGGTGTCCACCACCTGAACACACAGTGCCACCGCCAGCAAACATCCGGCCGTACGCGGACGGTTGCCGCGCACCACCAGGTAAATGACAACAAACACAATGACGTAGAACACCGGCCAGAACATCCGCCCCGACGCCCGAAAAGTGTTCGCCCACTTGATTATTTTTTGCGGCAACGGGTAATGCAGATTGAACAGACCGATGCCGATCTCGTTCGACAGCGCAAACAGCAGCAAGCCGATCAACGCCAATAGCAATATCGGCAGACGCCCCACAACCCTGCGCATATCGACTTTACGCCTCAGCAGCACGACGCCAGCGCAGATCGCCAACAGCAACGTGCCTGATCCCAGGTAGTTGAAGCCTTCATAGTCACCACTGCCCTCGGGCAGGTCCGGCAATATCAGCGACCAACCGTTCGAGTCAATCGGTGCCAGCAGATTCATGCGGTACAGGCCAAAACCACCGGACACCGTGCCGTCGCCGACACTGAAATAACCCGCCTGCCAACAGCACAGACTCACCAGCAAAAACAGCGCGATCAACTCGATGATGGCCGTGCGGCGCGTCAGTTGCTGTCTAAGGGTTTTGCCGGCCAGGTCGGCGATCCAGATCAGCGCCACCATCGCCAACAGATAAGCATGAACCAGCGCCGTTACCGCCAGCAGCGTGCCCCAGGCCAACCGACGCTTTTGCACGCCGGGATGCAGCGCCAGGTACAGCGCCGCCAGAATCAGAAAATGCCCCGCCAGCGACAAATGCCCGCCCATGCGCAAGAACATCGGCGGCGAAAACACAAACAGCCCTGCACCCAGCAATCTGAGTACCGCATTGGGCGTCGCCAGGCCGACTATCTTCCAGGCAAACCAGGCTTGCAGGACAAAACAGGCCAGCAGCCAGAAACCGAAATACTGAAACGTCTCCGGAAGGATTGAGTTGAAGGGTTTGAACAGCAACGCCAATAGTGGATTGGAGTCGGAAAAGATGATCGCATTGCCCAATTCCAGCCCGTAAGACGGATTGAGACCAATGGGAAATGTCCATGGCGAATGTCGGAAAAATACCCAGCCCAGGTAATGGGTCGCCGGATCGCCGCTGTCGAGCCAGGCAATGTTTTGCGGGTCCAGCGCACGCGGCCCGATCACCATGAAAAACGCCACAATCCCCATCAACAACGGCAGCAACGAAACCGCCCAATGCTTGCCCAAAGCCTTCATCGATACGTCCAGAAGTTATGCATCACAAAGGTGAAGACCGGGATGGTCACCGCCACCGCGCCGATCCCCAGCAAATAGTTGAGCCCGGCCATCTGTGCGACCCAGGCCACCAACATTGCCAGCAAGAAGCCCACACCCGAGACCGTCATGAAACGCAGCAGCGTGCGGCCATGCAGTTGGGCAGAGAAACTCCAGGTGGTGTTGATCAGATAAGACACCACCGTCGCCACGGCAAACGCCACGCCGTTGGCCAGTGGAGGTTGAGGCGACACGAAGTTGAAAAACAGTATCGCCACCAATGCATGCAGGCCCGTGACGAACACCCCCGTCACGGCAAAACGCAGGCCACGCTTGATCAGCGCTGACTTTTCGGCTGAGGTCACGGCTTCTGCGCCAATACGAATACGGTCAACCCCGCCCACCGGTTCACGCCCATGAACGGCAGCTCGACCGTGCACAGGGCCTTCAACACCGAGTTGACCAACGGGTGATGCTGCTTGAGCTGCGAACGCGGCGGCGACGGTTGTGCGCCTTTGGGCAACAGCCGCAAGCTCGCGGCAATCGGGAAAATCGCACCGAAGTAATAGACGCCCTGCTTCACCGTCAAACCGGCATCCCGAGCCACGGCTTCGAATTGCGCCAGGGTGTAGCGGCGTTTGTGTTCGAGAAAGTCATCGTGCCCGCTCCAGAGAAACTGAAACGCCGGCACCGTCATCAGAAAACGGCTGCCGGAGGGGACTTTGTCGACGTACATCTTGAGTAATCCGACGTCGTCATCGACATGCTCCAGCACGTCCATCAGCAGCACCAGATCAGCGTCCACCGCCTCGATGTCGCGACGGTAATGCACCGGTTTGCCCGCGGTCGTGGCGTCGGAGTCGGCCTCGTAACTGATGTCCACGCACCAGGCTTCGGTGGCGGCAGAATGTTTCAGCAAATGATGGGTAAAAAAACCCGAGCCCGCCCCGACGTCGAGCATTTTGCTGATTGGCGTATCGCCGAGCAAACGCCGGGTAGCTGCCGCTTTTGAGGCGTAATACCAATGCTGGTCAATGCTTGAACCGAGGATGTCGGTTTCCTTGAGATCCATGGTTCAGCCCTTGGGGTCATAGACACGACGCACCAGATAAACCGGTCGGCGTTTCGATTCGATATAGGTTCGGCCCAGGTATTCACCCAGTACACCGATGCCGATCAGCTGCAAACCACCGAGAAACGTCACGGCGACCATCAGCGAGGCGTAGCCCGGCACATCAATTCCGGTGAACAGCGTGCGCACCACGATGAAAATGGCGAATGCAAAAGAAACCAGAGAAACGAACAGCCCCAGATAAGTCCAGACCTTCAGTGGGTCGGTGCTGAAACTGGTGATGCCTTCCAGCGCGAAATTCCACAAGCGCCAGCCATTGAATTTGCTCTCCCCCGCTACCCGCTCCGGACGTTCGTAATCGACATGGGTGGTGCGAAACCCGACCCAGGCGAACAGGCCTTTCATGAAACGCCGAGACTCGGGCAAGGACTGCAAGGCATCCACCACGCAGCGATCCATCAGGCGGAAATCCCCGACATCCTTGGGCAACGGTTGATCAGAGATTTTGTTGTGCAGGCGATAAAACCAGTTGGCCGACGTTTGCTTGGCCCAGGAATCGCTGCGCCGACTCACACGATGACCCAGCACCACCTCATAGCCCTCACGCCAGCGCGCGATCATCTGAAGAATGACTTCCGGCGGGTCCTGCAAATCGACATCGATCGGCACCACCACCTGGCCGGTGGCCGTCTGCAAGCCAGCGGTCAACGCCGCTTCCTTGCCGAAATTGCGGCTCAGATCGACGATACGCACCCGCGGATCGGCCTTTTGGCGCTCCAGAAGCAGGTCCAGCGTGGCGTCGGTGCTGCCGTCATTGACGAACACCATCTCCAGCCCCACCAAGGCCTCGTCCCTGAAAACGTCAGTAATCCGCGCGATGAACAAATCAATGGTCGCCGCTTCATTGAACACCGGGACCACGAGCGAAAGCGCCACATGCCCGGCCAGTTGCGTTCCGTGCTGATGAGTCAATTGATTGCTCTTTCTTATAGTGATTTTGCAACAATCTTCAGTCGCCGAAGCGTTTCTCAGCGCCATGAGCCGAGTCGTATTAAGCAGGAGCAAGAGAGGTGATGCAAGGGCGAAAAGGCGGCGGTTTTGGCCATTTTTTCAGACGTAAGTAGGTGTAGGAAATGCCCTCAAATCATTCGCAACACATGCTCGATGGCTAAAAAAACCGACTGCCTCCAGGCTTGTTCAAATGCGCTGAACAGTTTTGGCCGACCTCAAAGGGCTCTCTTGGCAATAACAGTGCCTGCGAGTATCGAACAACACTTTACGTTTAACGAAAAGACGAACACTGGCATCGTCTGACATCCCGCTCCTGATTTTCTGGCTCGCCTGGCAGGAAGTAATTTTGCCCTTAAGCTCAGCAACGCTTGGGGCAAAAAAGCCTTGGCCACCGAAAATCAATCGCACTCAAAAGGAGCTTCGCAATGGCTAGAGATAAAGCGAAAGACGACAAACACTTCAACTGCACTCAGACTCACGAAGCCGACTACGTCGCGGGCCTCTACCCTCATGCAAAGGAAGAGGTCAAAACGTTCCTCGCCTCGGCCTGCAAGGATAAATCCCTGCACAACGCCACCCACAAGGACGTGTACGACCTGATCAAAAGAAAACTGGGCCACTCGCAACCGTAAGTGCCTGGTTGAAGTGGTACGGCTCTGAAAGAGCAGAAACGAAAAAGCCCCGTAACTTTTCAGTTATGGGGCTTTTTCTGTGTAATAGCGCAGAGATATGGACACTCTGCTAAATGCTCTGCAGCCCGAAACGCAAGCACTATGAAGGCGCCGAAATAAATCTGCCCCCTTTGTTATTCATAACTGGATGCCCGCTTAACCACGCGAAGTCGATAAAGCACAATGGTATGGAGCAGGAGAAATGCTGTCTAAACCAGCGACTTTTGAATGTGATGATCAAATGTAGCTAGAAAGTCGTGCATGCTGATTTCTCCGAGATCTACAGCTTTAGCGCCGCCGGCCGCAATAAAGGTGACATCTGTGATACCCAGGACGTTCAGGATCAGTTTCAAATATTGGGTCGCAATGTCACGGTCTCTAATCGGGGAGTCGCTGGTGTATACACCTCCCGAGGCGAGCAGCACCGTTGCCTTTTTACCCGTCACCAGCCCTTTACCATCAAAGCCCAAGGTCAAGCCTTTACGTACCACGTGATCCACCCAGGCCTTGAGCGCCGCAGGGACGTTATAGTTGTAGACCGGCGTTGAAATAACCACGTGATCGGTTTCCAGCAACTCGGCCACAAGCTCATCGGATAGCCGCAACACGGCTTTCATTTCTGGCGAATGTTGGATTTGCGGGGTGAAGTAAGCCTGCAACCATGGGGCCGTCACGAAGGTAAGCGCAGTGTCCGTTAGATCCCGTATTTTGATGACGCCCCCAGGGTGTGCAACTTCCCACTCGGCCATAAATCGGCGAGTGAGCTGCCGGGAGATTGACGCATCCCCCCGTGGGCTGGTTTCAATGGTGAGAAGCCTGGACATGAAAGTAACTCCTGCGCGGTGACGCGCGGTATGTTTTGCGTTGTCGCTTTAGACGATGTGCTACACACTCTACCCAATGCGATCTCTACGCAGGAGTGATGTAAATATGATTGAGTCCATCTGTTTAAGTGATGGGGCATGATCGGAAATCTCAGCCTGGATCAGTTGCGGATCCTTGTAACCATTGCTGATACAGGCAGTTTCTCGGCAACGGGACGTCACCTGCGGCGTGCTCAATCTGCCATTAGCCAGTCGATTGCCACACTTGAGTCAGTTCAAGGTGTGAGGCTGTTTGATCGCAGCGGCCATCGTCCAACGCTCACTGAGGTAGGTCGAGTCCTCGTGGTTCAAGCGCGCGCAGTGCTGGCAAGCGCTGCCCAGTTTGAAGCCATGGCCGCAAGTACGGCAGCAGGGGTTGAGCCGGAGTTGGCGCTCGCCATCGACCCTTTAGTTCCTAGCGCACCGCTCATCGAAAGCCTGCGCGCGCTCCGTGAGGCTTTTCCGCATCTGGCCGTGAGTTTCTCTACAGAAGGCTTGGGCGGCGCAGAGCGTCGATTGCGCAACGGCGATGCAGCACTGGCGCTTTGCACATTGATTCCGACAGTGCCCGACGATGTCACTGCACTGCCGCTGCTCAGCGTCGACTTGAAGCCAGTCGTCGCCAGCGGGCATCCCTTGGCCATGTTAGGCCGTCGGGCAACCAGTGCTGACCTCAAGCCTTATGTGCAACTGATACTTTCCGATCCGGTTTCTCCCGACGGCCCCAGCTATGGGGTGACAAGCAGTCACCAGTGGCGGTTTGTAGATTTGGCACGGCGGCTGGATTTCTTGCTCGCCGGGTTCGGTTGGTGCCGAATGCCAGAGCACCTGATTGCGGATCATCTGGCTTCAGGACGCCTCCTACCGCTTGAGTTAACTGCCGAACTTCAGCGCACACCCGACACACTTACGATCTACGCAGCGCACATGCAAAATCGCTCTTTAGGGAAAGCAGGCCGATGGCTTTTGAATGATCTGACCCGTCGTCTGTGTATGTGTTGATACGAAAACGACTCACGTCGGCGGTTTGATTATCCCGTTGGCCGAAGGGCTGATGCGGTTAATCGAACCGCTTGTGCAGGGACTGTCCGGGCTGTGATCGTCTGGGCCTATTTCGCAAGCCAAGGTGTGATGCTGCCCGCTTCCCACAAGGACGTGTAAGACCTGATCAAAAGAAATCTGGGCCACTCACAACCGTAAGTGCCTGATTGAAGTAGCATGATTCTGAACCAGCAGAAACGAAAAAGCCCCGTAACTTTTCAGCTACGGGGCTTTTTCTATGTAATGGCGGAGAGATAGGGATTCGAACCCTAGGTACCGGTGAAGGTACAACGGATTTCGAATCCGTCCCATTCGGCCACTCTGGCATCTCTCCAACGGCGCGCATCATAACAGCACTATCGCGGGATGCGAACCCCTTTTTCGATTTTTTTCCGTGCTATCAGATGCTTGCGTCGATTAAAGCGGTACGCCGAGGCGATTGGCGACTTCTTCATAGGCTTCGATGACGTCACCGAGGCCCTGGCGGAAGCGGTCCTTGTCCATTTTCTTGCCGGTGGCCTTGTCCCACAGGCGGCAGCCGTCCGGGCTGAATTCGTCGCCCAGGACGATGGAGCCGTCGTGGAACACGCCGAATTCGAGCTTGAAGTCCACCAGCAGCAGGCCGGCGTCGTCGAACAGCTTGGTCAGCACTTCGTTGACCTTGAGCGACAGCTCTTTCATGCGAACCAGTTGCTCGGCGGTGCCCCAACCGAATGCCACGACGTGGGATTCGTTGATGAACGGGTCGCCCTTGGCGTCGTCCTTCAGGAACAGTTCGAAAGTGTAAGGATTGAGCTTCATGCCCTCCTCGACGCCCAGACGCTTGACCAGGCTGCCGGCGGCGTAGTTACGCACGACGCACTCGACCGGAATCATGTCGAGCTTCTTCACCAGGCACTCGTTGTCGCCCAGCAGTTTGTCGAATTGAGTCGGCACGCCGGCTGCTTCGAGTTTCTGCATGATGAAGGCGTTGAACTTGTTGTTCACCATGCCTTTGCGGTCGAGCTGTTCGATGCGCTTGCCGTCGAACGCCGAGGTGTCGTTGCGAAACAGCAGGATCAAACGGTTAGCGTCGTCGGTCTTGTAAACCGACTTGGCTTTGCCGCGGTAGAGTTCTTCACGTTTTTCCATGATGGGCTCCGCTTGCTAAGTAGATGGGCTAGGCGATGTGTCGCCAGTCGAGCCCTGAATCTTGATCGGCCAGTTGCAGCCAGTCCGGGTCGCACCCGAGGGTGTCGACAAAACATTGCCGGGCCAGCTGCGGCAGGTTGTTCTTGCTGCTCAGATGGGCCAGGACCAGGTGTTGCAGGCCTTGCCAGCCCAACTCGGCCACCAGGAATGCCGCCTGATGGTTGTTCAAATGCCCCAGCTCACCGCCTACCCGCTGCTTGAGAAAGTATGGATAGTGACCGCGAGCCAGCATGTCACGGCAATGGTTGGACTCGATCATCAACGCATCGAGGTCCCGATAGCCGTCCAGTACCTTGTTGCAATACGAGCCCAGGTCGGTCAGCAGGCCAAAACGCCGCTCACCGTCGCTGAAGACGTACTGCGTCGGCTCCTGTGCATCGTGGGCCACGGCAATGACTTCGATGTTCAGGGCGCCGATTTGCAATTGCTCGCCGCCGGCCAGCAGGCCCGCCGGTTCAATCGGTTTGCGCATCCCGCGCAGGGTGCCGCGACTCAGGTAGACAGGCAGATTGTAGCGCCGAGACAGCAAACCCACGCCATGCACGTGGTCGGCATGTTCGTGGGTCACGAGTATCGCGCTCAACTGCGCCGGGTTCACACCCAGGCGCAGCAGGCGTTTTTCGGTTTCCCGCAGGGAGAAACCACAATCAACCAGCACATACGTGTCATCGCTGGCGATCAGCGTGCCGTTCCCTTGGCTACCGCTGCCGAGAACGGCAAAACGCATGTGATCAGCCCAGGTTGTCCTGAATCACGCTCAACACTTTGCGCGCCACGTCAGCCGGCGCCACGGTATTGATGTTTTTCTCGACGGTGACCTGGACGTTCTCACCCACCTTGCTCAGGCGAACCTGATAACGGTCGGCGCGAGCTTCAACTTCTTCCTTGGTCGGCGCGCTGCCGAACAGGCTGCTGAAGAAACCAGGCTTCTCGTCTTTCTTCTCGGCTTTTTCGGCCAGGTTGATGTAGTAGAGGCCCAGGCTGCGGTTGATGTCTTCAACACGCCATTCGCCTTGATCCAGTGCACGACCGACGCTCGACCAGGCACGGTCCAGGTCAGGACCGACGTTCAGGACCGGGTTGCCGCTGCCGTCTTCGCTCAGGCTGACGCGGTTAGGCTTGTCGCCATCCTGGGACGCCAGCATCGAGACCGAACCGCCCTTCTCGGAGATACGGCTCATGCTCGCGAGCATGTCGTCGACCAGCGCAGCGTCCAGGCCCGTATTGACCGAACGGTTGGTGAAATCAACGTTGGCGGTGCTGCCGGCAGGACGCTGGGCACTGACCACGTAGATTTCACTGGTATTGCGCTGCACGCCTGGCTCGATGCGGACCCGCACGCGGGTTTCGCTGTCGGCGCCGATACCGGCAGCGCTCAGGCGCTTGGCCATGGCGGCGGACAGTTCGTCGGAATGCTGCCAGGTGGTGGTGAACTCGCCGGTTTGCGGGCGTTGTTCATCCAGATGGAAACCGTTGTCCTGGAAGAACTGCACAGCCACAGGCCAGACTTCGGCCGGCTGGTGCTGACCCATGACCCAGCGCGAGTCGCCGCTCTTTTGCAGGGTGTAGTCGCTGGCATCGGCAATGGCCGACAGCGGCTGTGGGCGCGGAACGATGTATTCACCCTTGGTGGTGTCGTCAGCCACGTTACGCGGGATCGGCAACAGCGGATCCAGACGTTTGGAGGTGTGGACATCCGGTGGCAGTTGCATCGGTGCTGTCTGTTGCGCTTCCAGGTAATCGCTACCACGGTCGCGGAAGTAACCTTCCGGGCCCCAGATCCATCCACAGCCACTGGTGCTGGAGATAATCAAGGCAAGTGCGGAAAGTCCGGCCAATCGCTTCATGCGTAATGCTTCCTCAATTAAACCAGGACGCCGGACTGGCGCATGGCCTGCCGCAGCGGTTCGTGACAGGCAGTGCTGAGCCAGGTGAGCGGCAGACGGATACCGTCCGGCATCAAGCCCATTTCATGCAGTGCGAACTTCACGGGGATAGGGTTGGATTCGATAAACAGGGTTTTATTGAGCGGCATCAGCTTTTCATGGATCGCGCGGGCAGTCGCGGCGTCACCTTTCAGAGCGGCATTGCACAGGTCAGCCATGTCACGTGGGGCAACGTTGGCGGTTACCGAGATATTGCCTTTGCCGCCGAGCAGGATCAGCTCGACTGCGGTGGCATCATCACCGGAGATCACCAGGAAATCTTCGCTCACGCCATCGATGATGGCCTTGGCGCGGCTCAGGTCGCCGGTGGCTTCCTTGATACCGATGATGTTTTTCACGGTCGACAGGCGGATCACGGTGTCAGCCAGCATGTCGCAAGCGGTGCGGCCCGGCACGTTGTAAAGGATCTGTGGGATGTCGACGGCTTCGGCAATGGCCTTGAAGTGCTGGTACAGCCCTTCCTGGGTCGGCTTGTTGTAGTACGGCGTAACCAACAGGCAGGCATCGGCGCCGGCGATCTTCGCGTTGGTGGTCAGCTCGATGGCTTCGCGCGTCGAGTTGGCGCCCGTACCGGCGATCACCGGGATGCGCCCGGCCACCTGCTTCACCACGTAACGAATCACTTCGATGTGCTCGTTCACGTCTAGGGTGGCCGATTCACCTGTAGTGCCGACCGCCACGATGGCGTGGGTGCCGTTTTGCAGGTGAAAGTCCACCAGTTTGCTCAGGCTGTCCCAGTCGAGACGACCCTGTGCATCCATGGGTGTGACCAGTGCCACCATACTGCCCGCAATCATGCAACCGCTCCTGCCGGAAAAAGAGAGCGGTAATGGTACTGGCGCCAAGATGCTTGTACAAGCGAAGTACTGCGCTGCTGCCATTCCCCTTGGCGCTGCTTTTCGCTACCCTTCAGACTTTGATCGGTACTGACAAGCTCGTACGCCGGGTTCCAGCCTCCATTTTCGGCATCACAAGCCCCGATCCAGCGTTGCCAGCCCTCGCTCCCGCCACTCTGGAGCACGTTGCAACCTTCGGCCGGGTTTTCTGAATTCGTATCCGCAGGCTCGCCCCCGGTAATAAAAGCCCGTAGAAAGTACCGACCGCTCATCGCTTTAGGAATGCTGCATGTCCACCCCCACAGTTCGCGAACAATTCCTTGTTATCAGTGCCCTTGGCGCCAACCCCATGGAGCTGACTAACGTCCTGTGCCGCGCCAGCCATGAAAATCGCTGCGCCGTGGTCACTTCCCGCCTGACCCGTCATGGCGAGTGCAGTGCCTTGATCCTTGAGGTCTCTGGCAGCTGGGACGCCCTGGCGCGCCTGGAAGGCAGCCTGCCGACCCTCGCCAAGAAACACGCGTTCACGGTCAACGTGGTGCGCAGCGCGGCGCTGGAGAACCGTCCACAGGCCCTGCCGTACGTCGCCTATGTCAGCTCGGCTTATCGCTCGGACATCGTCAACGAGTTGTGCCAGTTCTTCATGGACCACAACGTCGAGCTGGAAAACCTGACCTGCGACACGTATCAGGCGCCGCAAACCGGCGGCACCATGCTCAACGCCACGTTTACCGTGACGCTGCCGGCCGGTGTGCAGATCAGTTGGCTGCGCGATCAGTTCCTGGATTTTGCCGACGCGCTGAACCTGGATGCCCTGATCGAACCGTGGCGCCCACAAAACCCAATGTAAGGAAGCTTTCATGGCCGTTGCTATCGACCAACCGGTTACCGACTTCGAAGCTCCCGCCACCAGCGGGCAGACCGTCAGCCTCGCGAGCCTCAAGGGCAAGCAGGTGGTGATCTACTTCTACCCGAAGGACAGCACGCCAGGCTGCACGACTCAGGGCCAGGGCTTTCGCGATCAGTTGGAGGCCTTTAAAGCGGCCAACACCGAAGTGTTCGGCGTATCCCGCGACAGCCTGAAATCCCACGAGAATTTCAAAGCCAAGCAGGCATTCACCTTCGAGCTGATCAGCGACAAGGAAGAAGCGCTCTGCCAGCTGTTTGATGTGATCAAGCTGAAAAAGCTGTATGGCAAGGAATACATGGGCGTCGATCGCAGTACCTTCCTGATCGACAAGGACGGTGTGCTGCGTCAGGAATGGCGCGGCGTGAAGGTGCCGGGGCATGTGGATGCCGTTTTGGCGGCGGCTCAGGCACTGAACAAGGCCTGATTGTTGCGGCGTCTGTCCTGACGCCTTCGCGGGCAAGCCCGCTCCCACAGTTGACCGAGTTGTCTGGATGGACGCGGTTCAATGCGGGAGCGGGCTTGCTCGCGAAGAGGCCCTTGAATTCAATGAAAACAGATCGGACCGTTAAAGCAGCGGCGCCACCACCGGCTCCTTGCGCGGCCACGCATCCAGCACCGCCTTGAACAGGGTCGCCAACGGAATCGCAAAGAAAACGCCCCAGAACCCCCACAGCCCGCCAAACAGCAGCACCGCGCAGATGATCGCCACCGGGTGCAGGTTGACCGCCTCCGAAAACAGCAGCGGCACCAGCACGTTGCCATCCAGCGTCTGAATAACCCCGTAGACCGCCATCAAATAGATGAACTGATCGCTCCAGCCCCACTGGAACAGCGCTATCAGCAGCACCGGCACCGTCACCACCACGGCGCCGACGTACGGCACCACCACCGAAATTCCCACCAGCAGCGCCAACAACGCCGCGTAGTTGAGCCCGAGGGCGACGAAAGCGATGTAGGTCACGCCGCCGCAAATAATGATTTCGATGACTTTGCCGCGAATGTAGTTAGCGATCTGCCGGTTCATTTCTTCCGCCACACGGGTGATCAATGCGCGTTCTCGCGGCAGATAACCACTCACCCAGCGACCGATCATTTCCCGGTCCTTGAGAAAGAAGAACACCAGGATCGGCACCAGGACCAGGTAGATCATGATGTTGACCACCAGCGGCAGGCTCGACAGCGAAAACGTCAGCGCCCACTGACCGAATTTGCCGATTTCGCCTCGCGCCGCGTCGATGGCCAGCAGGACTTGCTCGTCAGAGACCAGATGCGGGTAGCGCTCGGGCAACAGCAACAGCAGCGATTGCCACTTGGCGAGCATGCCGGGCAACTCGTTGAACAGCGTGATCAACTGATGCCAGAGCAGCGGCACCACGATCACGATAAACACCAGCAACAGGCCCATGAACAGCGCAAACACCAGCCCCACCGCCGCCGCACCGGGCAAGCGCAGGCGTTCCAGGGTGACCACCAGCCCCTGCATCAGATACGCCAATACCATCCCCGCCAGCACCGGCGCGAGCATACCGCCCAGCGTGAGCACGGCGGTAAATGCCAGAAACAGCAGCACCGCCAGCACCACGGCTTCTTCATCGGAGAAGTAGCGCTGAATCCAGTCGCGTAACACTTTGAACATCAATAATCCTTAACAACGAACCCAACAGGTTTCAGGCTTTTTTCAACCAGTAGCGGTACACCCCCGCCTCGTCTTCTTCGAGCAGCAGCGTATGACCGGCCAATCGGGCAAAGGTGCGAAAGTCGCGCTGGGAGCCCGCATCGGTGGCGATCACCTTGAGTACCGCGCCGCTGGGCATCCGGTTGAGCTCAAGTTTGGCCTTGAGCAGCGGCAACGGGCAATTCAGGCCGCTGGCGTCCAGCTCAATATCGTGGGCTACAGCGTCGGTCATCGGGTTACTCCGGGGCGGGTCGTCTAGCCGCTTAGAATATCTGGTCCGAAGCCCGGTGTCCGGCTACAGTAAGGTCTTTGTCGACTAAGGCTTTGTGCATGACTTTTTTGCGCCCTACCCTGCTGACGCTCGCCTGCCTGCTTGCCTCACCGGGCTTCGCCGACGACCTGCCGTCACTCGGTGACGCCAGTTCTGCCATTGTCTCGCCGCAACAGGAATACCAGTTGGGCCGCGCGTGGCTGGCGATGTTGCGCAGCCAGGTTTCACAGCTCAACGATCCGCAGCTCAAGGACTACGTCGAAACCAGCGTCTATAAGCTGGTGGAGACCAGCCAGGTCACTGACCGGCGCCTGGAATTCATCCTGATCAACAGCCCGCAGCTCAACGCATTTGCCGCACCTGGCGGCATTATCGGGGTCAACGGCGGCTTGTTCCTCAATGCCCAGACCGAGGGCGAATACGCCTCGGTCCTGGCGCACGAACTGGCTCACTTGTCGCAACGGCACTTCGCCCGCGGCGTTGAAGCCTCGCAGCGCATGCAGGTGCCGATGATGGCCGCGCTGCTGGCCGGGATCGTGATTGCCGCTGCCGGTGCCGGCGACGCGGGGATCGCGACCATTGCAGGTACGCAGGCGGCGGCGATTCAGGAACAGCGCCGCTTCTCGCGCCAGAACGAACAGGAAGCCGACCGTATCGGCATTCTCAATCTGGAAAAGGCCGGCTATGACCCGCGCTCGATGCCGAACATGTTCGAGCGCTTGATGCGCCAGTACCGTTTCGACGCCAAGCCGCCGGAATTCCTGCTGACTCACCCGGTCACCGAATCGCGCATCGCCGACACCCGCAACCGCGCCGAACAGTCCAAGCCCGGCGGCATCGAAGACAGCATGCGTTATCAGCTGATTCGTGCGCGGGTGCAATTGATGTACGAAGAGACGCCCGGCCTGGGTGCCAAACGCTTCCGCGCCCAGCTTGATGAAAACCCGAAAAACGACGTCGCTCGCTACGGTCTGGCCATTGCCCAGATCAAAGGCAGCCAGTTCAACGATGCACGGGAAAATCTCAAGCTGCTGCTGGCCTCGTCGCCGAATGAAATCATCTACAACCTGGCCCAGGTCGATCTGGACATCGCCAACAGTCGCCTGCCAGACGCGCAGTCCCGGGTCGAGCGAATGTTGACGCAGTACCCGGGCAACTATCCGCTGAATCAGGTACGGGTCGACCTGCTGTTGAAGCAGAACCGGGCAGCCGATGCGGAAAAAGCCCTGGAAAGCCTGCTCAAGTCTCGCCCCGATGATCCTGACGTCTGGTACATGGTGGCCGAAACCCGCGGTCTTTCTGGCAACATCATTGGCCTGCATCAGGCCCGCGCCGAGTACTTCGCCCTGGTGGGCGACTATCGGCAGGCCATCCAGCAACTGGACTTTGCCAAGCGCAAGGCCAGCGGCAATTTCCCGCTGTCATCGCGCATCGACGCACGCCAGCGCGAGCTGATGGAGCAGGAACGGATGATCAAGGACATGATGGGCTGATCTTTTTAAAAATCAGGCACAAAAAAACCGCCTCTTTCGAGGCGGTTTTTTATTCAGCCAACAACCGGTTTATTCAGCCAGTTTGAAGGTGATGAAGCTGGCACGACCCTGACGCAGGACCCGCATCGACACCGAGCGGTTCTTTGGCAGTTCCTTGGCAATCTGGGTGAACTCCTTGGTGCTGTCGATCGCCTGGTTGTTCAGGTGAGTGATGACATCGCCTGGCTGCAAGCCGATCAGGGCGGCAGGCCCCTCCTGGACTTCCTTGATCACCACGCCGCCCTTCAGGTCGAAGGATTTTTTCTGCTCGTCGGTCAACTCGACGACCGAAACGCCCAGCCGGTTGCTGTTGCCTTCGACATTGGATTTAGGCAGCGCAGCAAGCTCTTTGCCTTCTTCCGGAATCGCGCCAACAGTCAGTTCGACATTCTTGCGTTTGCCGTCGCGGATCACTTCAAGATTGGCCTTGGCGCCAGCCTTGAGCGCGCCCACCAGGTGCGGCAGATCAGCAGACATGACGATCGGCTGGCCGTTCATGCTGAGAATCACGTCGCCCACTTGCAAGCCACCTTTGGCAGCCGGGCCGTCGTCCTGGATCTGAGCCACCAGCGCACCGGCCGGTTTCTCCAGACCGAACGATTCAGCCAGGTCCTTGTTCACTTCCTGGATGACCACGCCTAACCAGCCACGGCTGACCTTGCCACCGCTTTTCAGCTGATTGGACACATCCATTGCCACGTCGATCGGGATGGCGAACGACACGCCCATGAAGCCGCCGGAACGGGTGTAGATCTGCGAGTTGATGCCGACCACTTCACCGTTCAGGTTGAACAACGGGCCACCGGAGTTACCCGGGTTGATGGGCACGTCGGTCTGGATGAACGGTACATAGTTTTCGTTTGGCAGGCTGCGACCGATGGCACTGACGATGCCTTGGGTCACGGTGTGGTCAAAGCCGAACGGCGAACCGATGGCAACTACCCACTGGCCGGCCTTCAGATCCTGGGACTTGCCGAGCTTGAGCACCGGCAGATCCTTGCCATCGATTTTCAGCAGGGCCACGTCAGAGCGTGGATCGGTGCCGATCAGCTTGGCTTTCAACTCACTGCGATCAGCCAGGCGCACGAGAATCTCGTCGGCGTCGGCAATCACATGGTTGTTGGTGAGGATGTAGCCGTCAGGCGAGATGATGAAACCCGAGCCCAGGGACTGGGCTTCGCGCTGGCGATCACCGCGAGGCGAGCGTGGCTGCGGCATGCCGCGTTCGAAGAACTCGCGCAGCATCGGCGGCAAGCCTTCAAGGTCCGGCATCTGCTGGTTAGAGACTTTGCGGTCCGGCAGCTTCTGGGTGGTACTGATGTTTACCACCGCAGGCGAAGCCTGTTCGACCAGTTGCGTGAAATCAGGCAACTCCGCCGCTTGAGCAGAGACCGCCTGACCGAGCACCAGCACGGTGGCAAAAATGGAAAGATAAGACTTCAAGCGTGGTATCGACATACGGCTCCCGTTACGACGAGCATGGTTAAGCGATATGGATCAAGGAACACCGGGAACGATACGCCGGTATTTTTGTTCCGGGAACAACAAACAAGGCCAGAGCCGAGGGGCTCTGACCTATAGAAAAGTTTTGAGGTATTTGCAAATTGAAATGCTCACCAAACATTTCGGCATCTCAACAGTGGAATGGGCATCACTGACCTCTCACACAATCAAACCGCCGGTGGATGAGCATCACGGGGGTCAGCTCACTGCTTGGCCGCAGTGTTGCCGTTACGCATCGACAGAGCAATACGTTCGGCTGTGCCGATCGGGATCTCACCGACCACGGTCACCATCATCTCACCTTCAGGGGTGGTCAAGCGCCGTGAAACGGCGACTGTCGGCCCCAGCTGGGTGCGGGTATCGGTCACGGTAGCGCCGTTCAGCGGCTCCAGGAATACCGAGAAACGCGCCAGACCATCGTCATACATCAGACTGCTGACCTGGGTTTTGGTCTCGGGGTCCTTGTGCGAAGAACTGCTGGTCAGCTCGAATCCAGGGGGTAACCAGTCCGAATGCCAGACCTGGGCAGTCTTGATCGCCGACGCGGTATCAGTGCTGTATGCAACGGCTTTGCAGTCGGCACCCGGTTTCAAATCGCTGTCGGAAGGCGTATTGGCGGTATCCAGTCGAGTGAACTGGAATCGTTCGAGCAGTTGCCCCTTGTCATTGAGCAGCAACGACTTGAGGGGCAGGCCGGTCTCCTTGTCCAGGTGCAACTCGAAACCGTAACGGTGCTGGTCACGAGGCGTCAGCGAAACGATCACTGCCGCACGGCCAGCCACGCGCGACTTGCCGATGACGGCAAGGTCGTACCAATTCTTGAGCTTTTGGGGGTCGAGTGCATGAGCGCCAGAGCTGGGTGAACCACCAAGCCCCGCAACCAGAGTGCCGCTGACGCATTGCGTGTTACCGTCAATGCGGACGACTTCCTGGGCCGAACCGTCGAGCTGCAGCAAACGCTCGCGGACTTTGCCATCCTGGACGCGATGCCAGATGTTGTGGGTAGAAAAACTACCGTTGCGTTCGTAGACAAATGTACCTTGGAAGCTTTGCTGTTGCTCGGCCTGGCCCAGACGGATCAACCAGTCCTGGGCTTCATCGGCATGGGCTGGAACAACAAACCAGCCCGCGAGCAGCAGCGTAAGTAGAGGTATGGCGCGCATGATCCTCCTTAACGGTTTTCCAGGCTTGCTGCACGAGCGTAAGGCAGGGCGCTTTCGGTGCCTTTAAGTGCAGCCTCTTGAGCGTGCTGGCGCAAGTAGCCCGGCAGACGCTGATCATGCCAGCCTGGCTGACCTTGCAGCACGCCGTTGGCCATAGGGCCAGTGGCTTCCGAACTTTCTTTGTAGCCAGCCAATACTGCCGGGCCTTTGACCTGAGGAACGGCCAGGGCGGGCTGATTGGACTGCTGGGCCAGTTCGACACCGGCGATTTCGTCCTGATTGTAAAGACGAACACCTGCCAGCACGGCAACAGTCACCGAAGCGGCAACAGCCAGGCGACCCAGGCTGCGCCATGGACCGCGAGCGGCTTTGGCCGGGACGGCTTCATCTTGCAGCGCAGCAGAAACTGCCGCAGCGATGTCCAGACGAGGAAGCAGCAAGTCCTTGTGCATGACGGCCCGAGCGATCTGGTAACGAGCCCAGGTTTCACGGGTTTCTACATCGTCAAAGGCATTCAATACCCGACGTAATTCAAGCTCGTCCGCTTCGTTGTCCATCACTGCGGACAGCGATTCCTGCAGGGCTTCACGACTCATGGCGTTCCTCTCTTGGCTGTCGCCGCTGTCTCAGTTTTCCTGCAACAACGGCTGCAGGGCTTTATCGATGGCTTCCCGGGCCCGGAAAATCCGGGAGCGTACGGTACCCACCGGACACTGCATGACGGCTGCAATGTCCTCGTAACTCAGACCATCGAATTCACGTAAAGTTAACGCTGTACGCAAATCTTCTGGCAGTTGCTGGATGGTTCGATGGACGGTGCCTTCGATCTCATCGCGCAGCAATGCACGTTCTGGAGACTCGAGATCCTTGAGGCCATGATCGCCATCGTAGAACTCTGCATCTTCGGAACTGACATCGCTATCAGGCGGCCGGCGGCCGCGAGAAACCAGGTAGTTCTTCGCCGTATTAATGGCGATGCGGTAAAGCCACGTATAAAACGCGCTGTCTCCGCGGAAGTTGCCAAGTGCACGGTAGGCCTTGATAAAGGCTTCCTGTGCAACATCCTGGGCTTCATGGGTGTCGTGCACAAAACGCACGATCAACCCGAGAATTTTGTGCTGGTATTTCAGCACTAGCAGATCGAATGCACGCTTGTCACCGCGTTGAACGCGCTCAACCAGCTGCTGATCCTCTTCCTGGGTTAGCATGAACACTCCTCGATAAGCTCGAAGGAGGCTTGCATAACTAAACGACCAGACTTGCAAACATAGACTCGGGCTTTTCGCAAAAGTTCTCCCCCTTCAAGCAAGTTTCCTGCGGGCTCTGATTTGGCACGCACGAAAAGCGCAGCTCGGGATGGCCCGGCTGCGCGAATAATCTTGTCACCGGATTCGCCAGCGTGACCCCAACCACAGGTCCCGCTCTGAAGCCGACACTGTCCCTTGATTCAGGCAACCGTCTATTGATCTTGGGCGCTTGGCAAAAGTTCCAAATATTTATAGCTGGCTGAACCCGACATTGTGCAACCGTGACGAGAAAAAGACTGTTAAATCTTCGATACAGTCGACTTGTCGCCGATTCGGCGAAAAAACCGTCCGACGAAGCGTCCACTCATTGCCGTCACAGTAGTTTCACAATGCCATGTGGGCCCGGCTATTGTGCCGATCCCCCCCTCTATATACTAGTGGGCTGTGTGGCTGCCGGACTCGCCGATCCAGGTGTCTTGCGCCAACCCCCTCCCGGGTCGCTTTGAGCGGAATCCTGAAATGAGCCAACAGTTTCAACACGATGTTCTGGTCATTGGCAGCGGTGCTGCCGGTTTGAGTCTTGCATTGACCCTGCCGGGTCACCTGCGCATCGCCGTGCTGAGCAAGGGCAATCTGGCCAACGGCTCGACATTCTGGGCCCAGGGTGGCGTCGCTGCCGTGCTGGATGACACCGATACGGTTGAATCCCATGTCGACGACACCCTCAACGCTGGCGGCGGCCTGTGCCATGAAGACGCCGTACGGTTTACCGTCGAACACAGTAAAGAAGCCATCCAGTGGCTGATCGACCAGGGCGTGCCATTCACCCGCGACGAACAGTCTGGCACCGAGGACGGTGGTTTCGAGTTCCACCTGACGCGTGAAGGTGGGCACAGTCATCGGCGGATCATCCATGCCGCCGATGCCACTGGCGCCGCCATTTTCAGAACCCTGCTCGACCAGGCAAAAAAACGCCCCAACATCGAACTGCTGGAGCAGCGGGTCGCCGTTGACCTGATCACCGAGAAACGCCTGGGGCTTGAGGGTGATCGCTGCCTGGGCGCCTACGTACTCAACCGCGGCACTGGCGAAGTCGATACCTATGGCGCGCGCTTCGTGATCCTCGCCTCCGGCGGCGCGGCCAAGGTCTACCTCTATACCAGCAACCCCGACGGCGCATGCGGTGATGGCATTGCCATGGCCTGGCGTTCGGGCTGCCGGGTGGCGAATCTGGAGTTCAACCAGTTCCACCCCACTTGCCTGTATCACCCACAGGCCAAGAGTTTCCTGATCACCGAAGCCCTGCGCGGTGAAGGCGCACACTTGAAACTGCCCAATGGCGAGCGGTTCATGCACCGCTTCGACCCACGCGCCGAATTGGCGCCACGGGACATCGTCGCCCGGGCCATCGACCATGAAATGAAGCGACTGGGCATCGATTGCGTCTATCTGGACATCAGCCACAAGCCGGAAGCGTTCATCAAGACGCACTTCCCGACGGTGTATGAGCGCTGCCTCGAATTCTCCATCGACATCACCCAACAACCGATCCCGGTAGTGCCGGCGGCGCACTACACCTGCGGTGGCGTGATGGTCGATCAGCAGGGCCGCACCGATGTCCCGGGCCTGTATGCCATCGGCGAAACCAGTTTCACCGGCCTGCACGGCGCCAACCGCATGGCCAGCAACTCGTTGCTGGAGTGCTTCGTTTATGCACGCTCGGCGGCGGCGGACATTCTTGAGCAGTTGCCGCAGATCTCGATCCCCATCGCCCTGCCCGCCTGGGATGCGAGCCAGGTGACCGACTCCGACGAAGACGTGATCATTGCGCACAACTGGGATGAGTTGCGCCGGTTCATGTGGGACTACGTCGGCATCGTGCGCACCAACAAGCGCCTGCAACGGGCACAGCACCGTGTGCGTTTGTTGCTTGATGAAATCGACGAGTTCTACAGCAACTATAAAGTCAGCCGGGATTTGATCGAGCTGCGCAACCTGGCCCAGGTGGCTGAACTGATGATCCGCTCAGCCATGGAGCGCAAGGAAAGTCGCGGCCTGCATTACACCCTCGACTACCCGAATATGCTGCCCGTTGCACTGGACACTATTCTGGTGCCGCCCACCTACGTCGACTGAAGGTCAGACGAACTCGCAGGCGTCGGTGCAAGTCCGCCGCCTGCGAGTCCCGCGGGACACAAATCGTTCTGACGCGTCGCTCGCCCTGCAAACGAAACCGCAGCACCACGATCAGCGGCAGCGCCAGGCTGTCCGGTCGCAGTTGCACGGCCTGCCAGCCCCGCGCCTGACTCCACAACTGCCAGCCATCGGCGTCCCGGCGTAAACCGCGCAACGCCTGCGGGTGTGTCAGCCGTATCTGACGCGGCAATGCCCAAAGTCCGTGCGCCAGGCACAACAAGGCGCCGAGCAAGCTGGCCCAGACCGGTATAGATAGAAGAAACAACGAACCCAGCGCGAACAGCTGGGCAAATACATAGGCCGCCAGCAACTGCCGTGAGGCGTGCCAGCGGCATTCGAACGCGTTACTTGGGCTGGACACGATCCAGGATCATGCGAACCATGCGCTGCAGCTCCGGATCTTCGGATTCGGCGCGCTCCATGAACCAGCCGAACATGTCCTGATCCTCGCACTCGAGCAACCTGACATAGCAATCGCGATCAACCTGGTTGAGGTGCGGGTAGACCTCTCTCACGAACGGCACCAGCAACACGTCAAGCTCAAGCATGCCGCGGCGGCTGTGCCAGTAGAGGCGATTCAGTTCAACATCTTCGACCATGGAGCGCTCCTCAAATAGGCGGCAAGTATACAGGCCCCGGACTGGTCGAACACTCGGCTTTGGTCGGTCACCACCCATCCTTTGTGAACTACCCATTTCAGGGGCGTCGCCTTATGATGTCCCCCAGACTTTTTACCCTGCGAAGACCCATGGCCGATTCTGCTTTTTTCTGCACCCTGTCTCACGAAGGCGTTCTCGCGGTACGCGGCGCGGATGCCGGCAAATTCCTGCAAGGCCAATTGACCTGCAACCTCAATTACCTGAGCGATACTCAGGCCAGCCTGGGCGCCCGCTGCACGCAGAAAGGCCGGATGCAGTCGAGCTTCCGCATTCTGCTGCAAGGTGACGGCGTGCTCATGGCCATGGCCAGCGAATTGCTGGAGCCGCAACTGGCGGACCTGAAAAAATACGCCGTGTTTTCCAAGTCGAAACTGACCGATGAAAGCGCGGCCTGGGTCCGCTTCGGCGTCGGGCAAGGCGATGCTGCACTGAGCAACCTGGGCCTTGAGCTGCCGGCAGAGACCGACAGCGTAGTGCGCCATGATGACTTGATTGCCATTCGCGTTTCGCCGGAGCGCGCCGAGTTGTGGGCCCCTGCCGATCAGGCCGACATCATTAAAAGCAAACTGGCCACCTCGCTGACCGAAGGCACGCTGAACCAATGGCTGCTGGGCCAGATCCGCGCAGGGATCGGCCAGGTCATGCCGGCCACCCGCGAACTGTTCATCCCGCAGATGCTCAACCTGCAGGCCGTCGGCGGCGTAAGTTTCAAGAAAGGTTGCTACACCGGCCAGGAAATCGTGGCGCGCATGCAGTACCTGGGCAAACTCAAGCGCCGCCTCTATCGCCTGACGCTGGATGCCAGCCAATTGCCTGAACCCGGCACGCCTTTGTTTTCGCCAACCCACGGCAGCTCAATCGGCGAAGTGGTGATTGCTGCCAACGCCGAACAGAACATTGAACTCCTGGCGGTATTGCAAGCCGAAGCTGCAGAAGCTGGCGATATCCACCTGGGCAGCCTCGAAGGGCCTGCCCTGCACCTGCTCGACCTGCCTTACCCACTGGATCGCGATCGCGAAATCCAGCGTTAATTGCAGCACCTGTCGCAATACCCTAGAGAAACGAAATGAGCAAGCTGGCGGAAAAGGTCCAACAGGATTTGGTTGAGGCCATCGATAACGATGACCTGGTTCTGCCAACGTTACCGGAAGTGGCCATGCAGATTCGCAAAGCCGCTGAAGATCCGGAAATCAGCGTCAGCACCCTGAGCAAAGTGATCGGTCGCGATACCGCGCTGTCGGCGCGCCTGATCAAAGTGGTCAACAGCCCGTTGCTGCGGGCGGCTCAGGAAGTCACTGACCTGCATACCGCAATCACCCGGCTGGGCGTCAACTACAGCAGCAATCTGGCCATCGGTCTGGTGATGGAGCAGATTTTCCATGCCCGCTCCGACGTGGTGGAGCAGAAGATGCGCGACGTATGGCGCAAAAGCCTGGAAATTGCCGGGATCAGTTACGCCCTGTGCCGCAGTTACACCCAGCTCAAACCCGATCAGGCGGCGCTCGGCGGATTGGTGCATCAGATTGGCGTGCTGCCGATCCTGACGTATGCCGAGGATCACTATGAACTGCTGTCGGACCCGGTCAGCCTCAACCATGTGATCGACCACATTCACCCGCTGCTAGGCGACAAGCTGCTCACCGTCTGGGAGTTTCCGGAAATGCTGGTGAAGTTGCCGGGGCTGTATCAGGACTTCAAGCGAGACTCCGCAAAAGTCGATTACGTCGACCTGGTGCAGGTGGCCAGCCTGTATTGCCACAAAGATACCGACCACCCATTTGCCCGCATTGACGCGTTCAATGTGCCGGCGTTCAAGAAACTGGGGATCGACCCGGAGAACGAGTCGATGTGCCGGGACCTGGAAGAGTCGCGGTCGATGTTTTACTGACCAAGAACTTGAGCAACTGTGGCGAGGGAGCGTGCTCCCGCTCGGCTGCGCAGCAGTCGTAAATCGGAACAACGCGTGTTAACTGAATGTGCGCGTATGGTTTGGGGCCGCTTCGCCGCCCAGCGGGAGCAAGCTCCCTCGCCACAAAAGCGATAATCATCACTCCCCAGCAATAATTTGCCCGCATTGACGCGTTCAATGTGCCGGCGTTCAAGAAACTGGGGATCGACCCGGAGAACGAGTCGATGTGCCGGGACCTGGAAGAGTCGCGGTCGATGTTTTACTGACCAAGAACTTGAGCAACTGTGGCGAGGGAGCGTGCTCCCGCTCGGCTGCGCAGCAGTCGTAAATCGGAACAACGCGTGTTAACTGAATGTGCGCGTATGGTTTGGGGCCGCTTCGCCGCCCAGCGGGAGCAAGCTCCCTCGCCACAAAAGCGATAATCATCACTCCCCAGCAATAATTTGCCCGCATTGACGCGTTCAATGTGCCGGCGTTCAAGAAACTGGGGATCGACCCGGAGAACGAGTCGATGTGCCGGGACCTGGAAGAGTCGCGGTCGATGTTTTACTGACCAAGAACTTGAGCAACTGTGGCGAGGGAGCTTGCTCCCGCTCGGCTGCGCAGCAGTCGTAAATCGGAAAAACGCGTGTTAACTGAATGTGCGCGTATGGTTTGGGGCCGCTTCGCCGCCCAGCGGGAGCAACCTTCCTCGCCACAAAAGCGATAATCATCACTCCCCAGCAATAATTTGCCCGCATTGACGCGTTCAATGTGCCGGCGTTCAAGAAACTGGGGATCGACCCGGAGAACCAGTCGATGTGTCGGGACCTGGAAGAGTCGCGGTCGATGTTTTACTGACCAAGAACTTGAGCAACTGTGGCGAAGAAGCTTGCTCCCGCTCGGCTGCGCAGCAGTCGTAAATCGGAAAAACGCGTGTTAACTGAATATGCGCGTATGGTTTGGGGCCGCTTCGCCGCCCAGCGGGAGCAAGCTCCCTCGCCACAAAAGCGATAATCATCACTCCCCAGCAATAATTTGCCCGCATTGACGCGTTCAATGTGCCGGCGTTCAAGAAACTGGGGATCGACCCGGAGAACGAGTCGATGTGCCGGGACCTGGAAGAGTCGCGGTCGATGTTTTACTGACCAAGAACTTGAGCAACTGTGGCGAGGGAGCGTGCTCCCGCTCGGCTGCGCAGCAGTCGTAAATCGGAACAACGCGTGTTAACTGAATGTGCGCGTATGGTTTGGGGCCGCTTCGCCGCCCAGGGGGAGCAAGCTCCCTCGCCACAAAAGCGATAATCATCACTCCCCAGCAATAATTTGCCCGCATTGACGCGTTCAATGTGCCGGCGTTCAAGAAACTGGGGATCGACCCGGAGAACCAGTCGATGTGCCGGGACCTGGAAGAGTCGCGGTCGATGTTTTACTGACCAAGAACTTGAGCAACTGTGGCGAGGGAGCTTGCTCCCGCTCGGCTGCGCAGCAGTCGTAAATCGGAAAAACGCGTGTTAACTGAATATGCACGTATGGTTTGGGGCCGCTTCGCCGCCCAGCGGGAGCAAGCTCCCTCGCCACAAAAGCGATAATCATCACTCCCCAGCAATAATTTGCCGGCATTGACGCGTTCAATGTGCCGGCGTTCAAGAAACTGGGGATCGACCCGGAGAACGACTCGATGTGTCGGGACCTGGAAGAGTCGCGGTCGATGTTTTACTGACCAAGAACTTGATCAACTGTAGCGAGGGAGCTTGCTCCCGCTCGGCTGCGCAGCCGTCGTAAATCGGAAAAACGCGTGTTAACTGAATGTGCGCGTATGGTTTTGGGCCGCTTCGCCGCCCAGCGGGAGCAAGCTCCCTCGCCACAAAAGCGATAATCATCACTCCCCAGCAATAAAGCTCACCCGAACCATCAAGCCCGCCCTTTCACCATCATGCAAACTGATCTGCGCCAAGTGTGCGCGGCAGATCTCGCCGACAATCGCCAAGCCCAGCCCTGATCCGGCCACCTGTTGATTGCGTCGATAAAATCGCTCAAACACCCGATCCCGCTCGTCCAGCGGAATTCCCGGTCCGTCGTCCTCGACTTCCAGCACCGCTGGCGCGCTCACCCGCAAAATCACATTGCCGCCCGGCGGTGTGTGGGCCAGCGCGTTATCCACCAGATTGCTCAGCAATTCGTTCAACAGCGTCGGCTCACCGCGCAACCACACCGGCTCGTCCGCCTCCAGTGCCAGCGCGACACCCCGGGCGTGGGCCAGCGGCGCCATGGCCATGCCCAGTTCACGGGCCAATTGGCTCAGATCAAGTAATTGCGCACCGCCCTCGGCGATCGCCCTGGCGCCGTTTTCGACCCGTGCCAGTGACAGCAATTGATTGGCCAGATGAGTCAGCCGGTCAGTGTTTTGCGCGGCGGTTTCCAGCGTACTGCGCCAGATTGGCGGCTCGCTGGCACGCAAGCCCAGTTCCAGCCGCGCCTTGAGCGCTGCCAGCGGTGTGCGCAGTTCATGAGCGGCATCGGCGATGAACTGCGCCTGGCGCTCGAACTGCCCGCGCAGGCGTTCGGTGAAGTGGTTGAGGGCTCTCACCAACGGCCACAACTCACGCTGCACTTCGACCAGCGGCAGCGGCCGCAGGTCGTCCGACTGACGCTCCTCAACCGCCGTGCGCAGGCGCTCCAGAGGGCGCAACGCGGCACTCACCGCAAACCACACCAGCAGCAACGCACCGACCGCCAACATACCCAGGCGCAGCAAGGTGTCTGCCGCCAGACTGCGAGCCATGCGCACTCGGGCCTCGTCGGTTTCGGCCACGCGAATTTCCGCCATGCCGTTCATGTTCGGCTCGATCACCGCCTTGAGCAGGCTCACCACCCGCACGTTCTGGCCCTGATAAGTGGCGTTATAGAAACGTGCGAGAGCCGGATAATCGTCGGTACGCGGCGTTCCCGGTGGCGGGCCGGGCAGGTTTTCATAACCGGAAATCAACTTCTGGTGAATGTCGTTGACCTGGTAATAAATCCGCCCGGCGCTGTCGTAGGCAAAGGTATCGAGGGCCACGTACGGCACATCGGCGCTGAGGCTGCCATCGCGCTGGGACAGGCCGGCGGCGATGGTGCGTGCCGAGGCCAGCAGGGTCCGGTCATACGCCGTGTCCGCCGCTTCGCGCCCGTTCCAGTAAGCGCTCAAGCCACTGGCCAGCATCAACACCACCAGCAACAACGCCAGGTTCCACAGCAACCGCCAGCGCAGGCTGCTGGGCTTATGCATCGCGGCTTTCCAGCAAATAACCGAGACCGCGGAACGTCACGATGGCCACCGGATGGCCGTCAAGTTTCTTGCGCAGGCGATGGACGTAGATTTCGATAGCGTCGGGGCTGGCTTCTTCGTCCAGGCCGAACACCTGGGCGGCCAGTTGTTCCTTGCTCATCACCCGGCCGGGACGGGCGATCAGCGCCTCAAGCACTGCCTGCTCGCGGGAGGTCAGGGTCAGCAATTCTTCGCCGAGGCTGAAGCGCCGCGTGTCCAGGTCATACGCCAGCACACCGCAGCGTTGCTGTCGTTCACCGCCCAGCACACTGCGCCGCAACAGGGCTTTGACCCGCGCTTCCAGTTCGGTCAGTTCGAAGGGCTTGGCCAGGTAATCGTCGGCGCCCAGATTGAGGCCATGGACCCGGTCCTTGACGTCGCTGCGCGCCGTCAGCATCAACACCGGCAGGTTTTTCCCGCGAGCACGCAGGCGCGCCAGCACTTCAAAACCATCCATGCGCGGCAGGCCGACATCGAGAATCGCCATGGCGTACTCCTCGCTGCTCAGGGCCAGGTCGGCGGCCACGCCATCGTGCAACACATCCACGGTCAGACCTGTGCTCTTGAGCGCCTGGGCGACACTTTCAGCAAGCTGCAGATGGTCTTCGACGAGCAGGACACGCATGGGTCTTTACCTCATTCAGGGATGGTCGGCGCCATTCTTTGGCGCGGAGTTTACAGCCGCCGGCGCCGCTGTGAAGCCACAAAACCGTGAAAGGCAACTGAAAGGTTAGCGAAAGGTTGGCCCGCTAGAGTCCCTCCACGGACAGTCTCGACTGCCGTTGCTTGAGCACCTTGCTGCACGAAAAACGCCTTGAAGCGTTTTCGCCAATAAGAACAATAACGGAGTACTTCACGATGCTGTCCACGCAGCCACAGGCTTGCCCGCCTGCTCGTTTTTCCCGCCTCAGTCACACCGCCCTAGCCAGTGCCGCCGCCTTCGCCGGCTTTTCGCCGTTGAGCCAGGCTGCCTTCTTCGAAGACAGTACGGGCACCCTCGAAACCCGCAACATGTATTTCAACCGCGACTTTCGCGACGGCACCAGCGCCCAGCAATCGAAACGCGACGAATGGGCCCAGGGCTTCATGCTCAATCTGCAATCGGGTTATACCGACGGCACCGTGGGCTTTGGTGTCGATGCGCTGGGCATGCTGGGGATCAAGCTCGATTCGAGCCCTGACCGCACCGGCACCGGCTTGCTGCCAACCCACGACGATGGCCGCGCCGCCAACGAGTACTCGAAACTGGGCCTGACCGGCAAAGTGAAAATCTCTGCAACGGAACTGAAAATCGGCAGCCTGATTCCGG
Organism: Pseudomonas fungipugnans; assembly: GCF_029955235.1. Classification (NCBI taxonomy): domain Bacteria; kingdom Pseudomonadati; phylum Pseudomonadota; class Gammaproteobacteria; order Pseudomonadales; family Pseudomonadaceae; genus Pseudomonas; species Pseudomonas fungipugnans. The sequence goes on along the minus strand of NZ_JARBWL010000002.1, from coordinate 1,847,989 downwards.
AGCTGCCGATCCTCAAGCCCAACGACGGCCGCATCCTGCCGCAGACCTTTGAAGGCGGTCTGCTGACCTCCAAAGAAATCAAGAACCTGACCTTCACCGGTGGCCGCCTGGACAAGGCCAAGGACCGCGACAGCACCGATTTCGAGGACATTGCCCTCAACAACAAGAACGGTCGCTTTACCGGGACCGTTTCCGGCAAGCATTTCGACTTTGGCGGCGTGGACTACAGGTTCACCGACAAGATCACCGGCAGTTACCACTTCGCGCAACTCGCTGACGTCTACAACCAGCACTTTCTCGGGGTGGTGGCGTCGCAAAAAGTCGGCCCAGGCACTTTCGCGACCGACCTGCGGTTTGCCATCAGTGACGACCAGGGGGAAGCCCGTGGCGGCCGGATCGACAACAAGTCACTCAACGGTTTGGTTAGTTATGCCCTGAGCGGACATAAATTCACCGCCGGCTATCAGCACATGTCCGGTGACAGTGCCTTCCCTTATGTCGATGGCGCCGATCCGTACCTGGTCAACTTCGTGCAGATCAACGACTTTGCCGGTGCACAAGAGCGCTCCTGGCAAGCCCGCTATGACTTCGACTTCGCCGCGGTCGGCGTTCCCGGCTTGAGTTTCATGAGCCGTTACCTCAACGGCGACAACATCAAGCTCAAGAATGGCGATGAAGGCAAAGAGTGGGAACGCAACACCGAGATCAAATATGTAGTACAAACCGGCGCGCTCAAGGATGTCGCCGTGCGCCTGCGCAATGCCACTTACCGTTCCAACTACTCCGCTCGCGATGCCGATGAAGTGCGTCTTCTGGTGAGCTATAGCGTTGCCCTTTGGTAATTGATTGAAATGCCGAAACTGAAAAAGATCGCAGCCTTCGGCAGCTCCTGCACATCCATACAACAAAAAAAACCGTGGAGAATCCAATGAAATTGTCACTGAGTAAGATTGCTCTGGCTGCCAGCGTCCTGCTGTTCACCGGCCCTCTGATGGCGGAACCCAAACGCCCGGAATGCATCGCCCCGGCCTCCCCCGGCGGTGGTTTCGACCTGACCTGTAAACTCGCGCAAAGCGCGCTGGTGAACGAAAAACTGCTGAGCAAGCCGATGCGTGTGACCTACATGCCCGGCGGCGTCGGTGCAGTGGCGTACAACGCGGTGGTCGCTCAGCGCCCCGCCGACGCCGGTACGCTGGTGGCCTGGTCCAGCGGCTCGCTGTTGAACCTGGCGCAAGGCAAGTTCGGTCGTTTCGATGAAACCAATGTGCGCTGGCTGGCAGCGGTCGGCACCAGCTACGGCGCCATCGCGGTGAAAAGCGATTCGCCCTACAAGACACTGGACGATCTCGTTCAAGCGTTGAAGAAAGACCCGAGCAAAGTGGTGATCGGTTCCGGGGGCACCGTCGGCAGCCAGGACTGGATGCAAACCGCGCTGATCGCCAAGGCCGCCGGGATCAACCCGCGTGACCTGCGTTATGTCGCCCTCGAAGGCGGCGGCGAAATCGCCACGGCACTGCTCGGTGGTCACATCCAGGTCGGCAGCACCGACATTTCCGACTCCATGCCGCATATCCAGAGCGGCGACATGCGCCTGCTCGCAGTGTTTGCCGAACAGCGTCTGGACGAGCCGGAAATGAAGAACATCCCGACCGCCCGCGAGCAAGGCTATGACATCGTCTGGCCGGTGGTGCGCGGCTTCTACCTTGGGCCAAAAGTCAGCGACGAAGACTACGCCTGGTGGAGAAACGCCTTCGACACACTGCTGGCTTCCGAGGACTTCGCCAAGCTGCGCGATCAGCGTCAACTCTTTCCATTCGCCATGACCGGCCCCGAGCTGGACACCTATGTAAAGAAGCAAGTCGCGGACTACAAAGTGCTGGCCAAAGAGTTCGGCCTGATCCAGTAACCGCCTCTTTCTAGCGGCTGCGGCCCTGTCTGTCAGGGTCATGGCCGAGGAGTTCCTCATGCTCTTACAACGCATTTTTGCTTCGGTGCTGTTGCTGGCCTGTGTCGGCCTGGCGCTGATGGCGTGGCCGTATCAGGCAGCTTTTTCCTACGAACCTGTAGGACCCCGGGCCTTTCCTTTGTTGATGCTGGGTCTGATGGGCCTGGCGCTGGTGTACATGGTGTTTCGTCCTGCACCCATCGTGCACAGCGAAGACGACCCGAAACTGGACCGCGAAACCCTGAACAAGATCGGCCTCTGCATCGTTCTGCTGCTGATCTTCGCCGGGCTGTTCGAACCGTTGGGCTTCATCCTCAGCAGCATCCTGATCGGCATTCCGATGGCGCGCCTGTATGGCGGTCGCTGGGTGCCGAGCATCGTCGTCACCACGCTGATGAGCATTGGTCTCTACCTGCTGTTCGACAAGATGATGGACGTGCCGCTGCCCCTGGGTCTGCTCGACGTTCTGGAGAACTGAAATGGATACTTTTGGCTATTTGGGCCAGGGTTTCGGCGTCGCGCTGAGCCCGTACAACCTGGTAACCGCCCTGTGCGGCACCCTGATTGGCACTGTGGTCGGCCTGTTGCCGGGCCTGGGCCCGATCAACGGCGTGGCGCTGCTGATCCCGATTGCGTTCGCCCTCGGGCTGCCACCGGAATCAGCATTGATCCTGCTGGCGGCGGTGTACCTGGGCTGTGAATACGGTGGCCGGATCAGCTCGATCCTGCTGAATATCCCGGGCGAAGCCTCGACCGTGATGACCACCCTTGATGGTTATCCAATGGCCCGCAAAGGCCTGGCAGGTGTTGCGCTGTCACTGTCGGCATGGAGTTCGTTCATCGGGGCGTTCATTGCAACCTGCGGCATGGTGCTGTTCGCCCCGTTGCTGGCGAAATGGGCGATTGCCTTCGGTCCCGCTGAATATTTTGTGCTGATGGTGTTTGCAATTGTCTGCCTCGGCGGCATGGCCGGTGATCGACCGCTCAAGACATTCATTGCAGCACTGATCGGCCTGTTTCTGTCGAGCGTCGGCATCGATGCCAACAGCGGCGTCTACCGTTTCACCGGGGACAACATTCACCTGACCGACGGCATTCAGTTTGTCGTGCTGGTGCTGGGGCTGTTTTCCATCAGTGAAATCCTGTTGCTGCTGGAAAAAACCCACCGTGGCCAGGAAGCGGTGAAAGCCACCGGGCGCATGATGTTCAACTTCAAGGAAGCGTCTTCGGTGTTCGTGGTGAATATCCGTTGCGGTCTGTTGGGCTTCATCATGGGCGTGTTGCCGGGTGCCGGCGCGACGCTCGCCAGTGCCGTGGCCTACATGACCGAAAAACGCATCGCCGGTGCCAAGGGCACGTTCGGCCAAGGCGACATGCGCGGCCTCGCGGCGCCGGAAACCGCCATTGGTGCCTCCGCCTGTGGCGCCCTGGTGCCGATGCTGACCCTCGGCGTGCCGGGTTCCGGTACGACAGCGGTGATGATCGGCGCGCTGTCGCTGTACAACATCACCCCCGGTCCGCTGCTGTTCCAGCAACAACCGGACATCGTCTGGGGGCTGATCGCCTCGTTGTTCATCGCCAACATCATGCTGGTGATCCTCAACATCCCGATGATCCGAATCTTCACCCGCATCCTCGCCGTGCCGAACTGGGCGCTGGTGCCGGTGATCGCGATCATTACCGGGATCGGCGTCTATGCGGTGCACGCCACCACGTTCGACCTGTTCCTGATGGTCGGCATCGGCATTTTCGGCTACATCCTGCGCAAGCTGGACTTCCCGCTGTCACCGGTGCTGCTGGGCTTCATCCTCGGCGGCCTGATGGAACAGAACCTGCGTCGCGCCCTGTCGATCTCCAACGGCGCGCTGGAAATCCTCTGGTCGAGCCCAATCACCTTCGGTGTCTGGGTGCTGACCGCCATCATGCTGCTGATGCCGATCCTGCGGATCTGGCGCAAGCGTTCGGTCGCCCGGCGCGCTATTGCCGATGTCTGATCGGCCCTTCAAAACCTGGTGGGGAACACCGCTGGTCGGCCTGCTTGGCGGTTATCTCGCCAGCCAGGTCGGCTGGCCGCTGCCGTGGATGGTCGGCTCGTTGCTGGCGATTATCCTGGTGCGCTGCCTGACACCCTGGCAATTGGCGGAAATCCCGGGTGGGCGCAAGTGCGGCCAGTGGGTCGTCGGCATCGGTATCGGCCTGCATTTCACGCCGGTGGTGATGGAGCAGGTGCTGAGCCATTTCGGCCTGATTTTTTTTGGTGCACTGGTCACCAGCCTGTCCAGCGTGGTCGGGGTCTGGTTGATGCGCCGCGCCGGCGAAGACCGCGCCACAGCGTTCTTTTCCAGCATGCCCGGCGGTTCCGGCGAGATGGTCAACCTCGGCGCCCGCAATGGCGCGGTCCTCAGTCGCGTGGCGGCAGGGCAAAGCTTGCGGGTGCTGGTGGTGGTGCTGTGTGTGCCGGCCGCCTTCAAGTATTTGTTGGGTGACGGCGCACCGATTGCCCAGTCAACAGCGGTGGACTGGCGCTGGCTGGCGATTCTGTTTCCGGCAGGTGCCCTGCTCGCCTGGCTCTGGCAGCGTTTGCGCCAGCCCAATCCGTGGCTGTTCGGGCCGTTGCTGGTGAGTGCGGCGGTGAGTATCGGCTGGGATTTGCACATCGGTTTGCCCAACGGCGGCAGCCAGATCGGCCAATGGCTGATCGGCAGCGGGCTGGGCTGCCACTTCAATCGGCAGTTCTTCCGGCGCGCACCGTTGTTCATGGGGCGAACCTTGATCGGCACGGTGTTGACCATGCTGATCGCCACGCTGGCGGCACTGGGGTTGAGTGCGCTGACCCATCTGGATCTGCGCTCACTGACACTGGGCATGATGCCCGGCGGGATTGCCGAAATGAGCCTGACGGCCGAGACGCTGCAACTGTCGGTGCCGCTGGTGACGGCGATGCAGGTAATGCGATTGCTGTTTGTGTTGTTTCTGGCGGAGCCGTTGTTCAAGTATTGGAACCGAGTGCCAGAGCAGCCCTGACCCTGTGGCGAGGGAGCTTGCTCCCGCTCGGCTGCGCAGCAGTCGCCCCCATGCAACGCGATGTGTCAGAAGAAATCAGTTGGCAGAATTCAGGGCTGCGCAGCCCGGCGGGAGCAAGCTCCCTAGCCACAAAAACCTCTCGCCCTTAGAGTGGCGGCAGCCGCCACTCGATCGGCGTCTCGCCATTCTGCTCGAGAAACTTGTTGGTCCGACTAAAATGCCCACAACCAAGGAAGCCACGGTAGGCCGACAGCGGCGACGGGTGCACCGAGGTCAGCACCAGGTGCTTGGTGGCATCGATCAGTTTCTGCTTGCCCTGGGCATGCGCGCCCCATAGCAGGAACACCAGATGCGGCTGATGTTCGCTGACCACTTCGATGATCCGGTCGGTAAAGAACTGCCAGCCCTTGCCCGCGTGGGCGTTGGCGTTGGCCCGCTCGACGGTCATGGTGGTGTTGATCATCAGCACCCCCTGATCCGCCCAGCTTTGCAGGCAGCCGTGGCTCGGGATATCGATGTTCAGGTCGCGCTTCAACTCTTTATAGATGTTCACCAGCGACGGTGGCGCCGGCACGCCCGGTTGCACCGAGAAACACAGACCGTGGGCCTGACCGGGGCCGTGATACGGGTCCTGACCGAGGATGACCACCTTGACCTTGTCCAGCGGCGTGGAGTTGAGGGCATTGAAGATCATCGGGCCGGGCGGATAGATCTCTTTGCCTGCCGCACGCTCCTGTTGCAGAAAAGTGCGCAACTCTGCCATGTACGGCTGGTCGAATTCGGCACGCAGTGCCTCCTTCCAGCTCGGTTCGAGTTTGATACGGTCATCAGCTGTCATGGTTACATCCGGCAAAAACAATGGGGCGAACCCTAGGAAACCCCGTCAGCCTTGTCAATTGATCTGATGCAGATCCGGCACTTTCCTGCATTGCGCTCATACTGAACGCACAAATTCCTGAGCGAGGTCACGATGAATCTGCACTTCGAAGAACTCACCGGCACCGACGGCGCGCGCATCGGCATCGCCAGCCTGGATGCCGAAAAAACCCTTAACGCCCTGTCCCTGCCGATGATCAACGCCCTGCGTGATCAACTGGACATCTGGGCCAAGGAGCCGCAAATCGTCTGCGTGCTCCTGCGTGGCAATGGCGCCAAGGCCTTTTGCGCCGGTGGCGAGGTACGCAGTTTGGTGGAGGCCTGTCGCAACCATCCGGGGGAAGTGCCGCCGCTGGCCGCGCAGTTCTTTGCGGCGGAATATCGCCTGGACTTCAACCTGCACACCTACCCCAAACCGCTGATTTGCTGGGGCCATGGCTACGTGCTCGGCGGCGGCATGGGGCTGCTGCAAGGCGCGAACATCCGGATCGTGACACCGAGCAGCCGCCTGGCGATGCCCGAAATCAGCATCGGCCTGTACCCGGATGTCGGCGCCAGTTGGTTTCTGTCGCGACTGCCCGGCAAGCTCGGGTTGTTCCTCGGCCTGACCGGTGCCCACATCAACGGTCGCGATGCGATCGATCTGGGTTTGGCGGACCGCTTCCTGCTCGATGAACAACAGGAAGCGCTGATCGAAGGCCTGCTGCAATTGAACTGGCAGGAGCAGACCGCTATGCAGCTCAACAGCCTGCTAAAAGCCTTGCAGCAGGAAGCACTGGGGCAAATGCCCGAAGCCCAGTGGTTGCCACGACGCCGGCAGATCGACGAACTGTTGGATGTCAGCGACGTGCAGTGCGCCTGGAAGGCCATCAGCCTGCTGCGCGATCACACGGATGCACTGCTCGGACGTGCCGCGAAAAACATGACAGAAGGCTGCCCGCTGACGGCGCACCTGGTGTGGGAACAGATTGCCCGCGCCCGGCATCTGTCGCTGGCTGAGGTCTTCCAGATGGAATACACCCTGAGCCTCAATTGCTGTCGTCATCCGGAGTTCAGCGAAGGCGTGCGGGCGCGGTTGATCGACAAGGACCAGAAGCCCCACTGGCACTGGCCGGATATCAACAGCGTGCCGGATGCGGTGGTGGACGCACACTTTCACAAGGCCTGGGAGGGGCGGCACCCGTTGGCTGATCTCTCGGAATACTGAACTCCGGGCAAAAAAAAGCGGCGATTGATGCGCCGCTTTTTAACAACTGCCTAACGGTGACCGCCTCGGCCATCGTGATCGCCGCCGCGATGGCCGTGGTCCCGTCCACCATCGTGCCCGCGGTAGTTGTTGTTCCAGCCCCCGCGATTACGGTTGTCCCAACCACCCCGGTCATGCCCTTGCCAACCCCTGTACTGGTAGGACTGATAGTAGCGTGGCTGCGGCTGATAATAGCGTGGTGCCGGCTGGTAGTAACGAGGCGCAGGTTGGTAATAACGCGGCGCCGAGTAATAGGTGCCACCTGAGTAGTAAGTGCCGCCGCCCGAGTAGTAAGCCGGCGCAGGCGCGGTGTAAACCTGGGAACTGTAGTAGCTGGATCCTCCGTCTCCATAGGAATAGGGTACGCACGCACCAAGGGACAAACCCAACACGACAAGCAGAAGAATTCGGCGATACATGGCGGCCTCCTGGACCGCGAGTGAGCCACACCAGCGACGCTGGCAGGCGACAATCAATTGTTTGGCGACTGTCGGAAGATCAGACCTCGATTTCGGAATCTGGTGCGCCTGCGAAACACCTTGAAACAAGTCCTCGGTGAAAGGTTTTTCATGACCCCCAGACAAAAGCGGCGCACCCATTGGCTGGATGCGCCGCTTCATTCATGCATTGATTAGCGGTGACCGCCACGGTAGCCGCCACCTGCGCCACCTCTTCCACCGTAGTGATAACCCCCGCGGTAATAATGGCCGTTGTAATACGTGTAGCGATAGCCACCGTAATAACGCGGTCCATAGTAGCCGCCGTAGTAGTAGGCCCCGCCATAGAAGTAAGGCGAGTAATAGCCGGGATAGTAGTAAGGTGCGGCATATACGTCGGCGGGGCCGTCGTAGTAATAACACCCGGACAATCCCAGACCGAGCAAAGCACTGAGCAGTATTGGGCGTAGCACTCGATAGCGCATGACGGCCTCCTGGAGACCAGCGACACCAGCCGACACAGGGCGGCTGATACCTGTTTAGACTGCGAAAGTGCCGGCCCGTGCGGATGAAAGTTATTTCACGCCCCGATACCGCGCGTCATTCCCTCACCGTGCAATTAGAATGCTGGCAACTGCATCAATACCCTCGGGATACTCCTGCATGACCAAGCCTGAAAGCTGCCCCGCCTGTGGCGCCCCCAACGACTGCAGCCTGGCCGACCCACGAACCGCCGACCGCGCCTGCTGGTGTTATGGCGTCAGCATCGACCCGGCGGTGCTTGAAGCGCTGCCAGCCGAATTGCGCGACATCGCCTGCCTGTGCCCGCGTTGCGCTCAGGTCGAGGCACAGTTGCAAGCAGCGGCTCGACCGATCAAGTAACATTCGCGCCCCTTTCCCGACTGATCTGCCGCCATGCGCGTTGACCGTTTTCTCAGCAACCTGCCGCGCTTCAACCGTAAGCAGGTGCGTCTGTTGCTGGTCGAAAAACGCGTGCGCATTGACGGAAAAATCGTCAGCGATCCGCATGCCGACGTGTTGGAGTTCAGCCGGGTCGAGGTCGACGATGAAGTGCTGCAAGCCGGCAAACCGGCACGCTACTTCATGCTGCACAAACCCCGGGGTTGCGTCAGCGCCACGCGCGATCCGCAACACCCGACCGTCCTTGAGCTTATCCATGAGCCGGACAAGCACGACCTGCACATTGCCGGCCGCCTGGACTTCAACACCACCGGCCTGATGATCATCACCAATGACGGCAGTTGGTCGCGACGCCTGACTCAACCAAAGACCAGACTGCCGAAAATCTACTACGTCGAAACCGAGCAGGACATCGGCCCGGAGTACGCGCTCAAGTTTGCCGAGGGGCTGTACTTCGCCTTCGAAGACCTGACCACCCTACCCGCCGGGCTTCAGGTGCTGGGCCCGAAAGCGGCGCGATTGAGCATTGTCGAAGGTCGTTATCATCAGGTGAAACGCATGTTCGGTCACTTCGACAATAAAGTCCTGCGCCTGCATCGCGAACGCATGGGGCCGCTGGTGCTCGACAGCACGCTTGAGCCCGGTGAGTACCGCCCTTTGAGCGCCGCAGAGATCCAATTGATCTAAGCCGCCTACCGCTGAGCAGAAGTTGTCGAACAATTTACCAACGGCACTTGCGCGATGCAGTCTCGCCTGCTTGAATCAGGACGTCGGCCAAAATGTGACCGATGAGTCACAACATACTTCCAAGAAACTTTTTGCCGGCAGAGAACCCTCAGGTTCCGCCTTCCCCCGGCAAACTGCCCGCCAATAACAATACCCGTCGACCTGCCTTACCGGATCGACATGGGCTCCAAATTCCAGGCGTATGCCTACCTGTCACAAAGCTCGTGCAATCTCGATTGCGCGCATACCCGCTTGCCAGGAGTCTTATGACATGAGGCCAGAAATCGCTGTGCTGGATATACAGGGTCAGTATCGGGTTTACACGGAGTTCTATCGCGCAGACGCCGCAGAAAAGACCATTATTCTGGTCAACGGCTCGATGGCCACGACTGCGTCGTTTGCACAGACCGTTAAAAACCTCTACCCGCAGTTCAACGTGGTTTGCTACGACCAGCCCTACGCGGGCAAGTCCAAAGCCCACAACCTGCATGAGAAAATGCTGACAAAGGAAGTCGAAGGACAGATCCTCCTGGAGCTGATCGAACACTTCGCCGCCGAGCATGTACTGTCGTTTTCCTGGGGCGGCGCCGCGACACTGGTTGCCCTGGCCCAACGGCCACGACGCATCGAAAAAGCCGTGATCAGCTCATTTTCGCCGGTCATCAACGTGCACATGCGCGATTACCTGGAACGCGGCGTCGACTACCTCGGCAGCCGGGATGGCGATCGGGTCGGCAATCTGGTGAACAGCACCATCGGCAAGCATTTGCCATCACTGTTCAAGCGCTTCAACTATCGCCACGTCAGCACCTTGGCCGAACATGAGTACGGGCAGATGCATTTCCACATCAGCGACCTGCTCACTAGCGACCGGCACTGCTATCTGAACTCGGCGAAAAAAATCAACGTGCCGGTGCTGTTCATGAACGGCGAATGGGATGAATACACCGCCGCAGTCGATGCTCAACTGTTCGCCAACCACGTCCAGCACAGCACCTTCAGCACACTGCAGGCTACCGGTCACTTCCTCGACATGGAACACAAAGCCGCCTGCAACGACAGCCGCAATGCCCTGCTGAGCTTTCTGCAACCGATAAAACATGAAAGCCGACCGCGTTATCACTACGTCCAGGACCACCATGCACTGGCAATCTGAAACCGAGTCATCGCGAGCAAGCCTGTTTCTATAGACTCACCCCGTCCGTAGGAGCAAGGCTTGCCCGCGATAGGCCACAAGGCAGTGCTCTTTTAGCCTCCCGCGTGCGCTAAACCCATCGCGTATAAAGAAAAACTTCAAATCCGCGCCCACATCTGGTACAAAGTCAGCCGCTCTGAGCGGGTGTCGTATAATGGCATTACTCCAGCTTCCCAAGCTGATAACGAGGGTTCGATTCCCTTCACCCGCTCCACTATTTTCAAGGCCTGCAGCTCGGTTCATCCTTTACCGCATCCCACTGGGGGCCGTATTGGGGGCCGTTTGATGCAAGTTAGCGCAACGAACCGCAAGGCCGCATCCCAACCCCCGTATAGGTGCCAATCCTAAAATCTGTGGGGGTTCGAAAAAATAGTAATATTAGTAATATCCCTACCGAAAATCAGCCGTAGCCCTTATAGATCAAGGTCTACAGCGATTTGTGAGAAAGGCGATATTCAAGCGATAGGAAGGCGATAGTATTACCTTTTTATAAAGCTATATTTCCATTCTTTAAAACCCAATGAATCCGGGGGTTTGCTGGAAATATTACTTTGCATATCGCTTCATATTACTTTCATTTGTAATACACAAAGCCCAGTAAAACTGGGGCATCCAGACCCCGTATTCCCCCCGTATAGCTGATATCGCTCTTTTTGGAACGACCACCCTCCCCTTGAGAATCAATCTCAAAAAAAAAGATGATTTTCAGGAGCTTGAACGTGTGGCGCTCGAAGAGTGTGCCTACACTGGACCGTTCGAACTGCTGTCCCGACAACCTACATCGAGTGAGATCTTCTTACGTGTCTGACATTGCCTCCGTATACGCAGAGATTTCCCCTCTCGTGCTCCCGCTGTGGGAAAGCGTCAAAAGTGTTGCGAACTCTTCCTTTACCACCTCTCTGGCAGGGGCATTTGCCGGTGCGATAGCCGCGCAACGAATTGTGGAAAAAGGAAAATTCCGAGAGGAATTAGTAAAAGAGTTTCATCACACGAATGCTGCCATATCGCTTGCAACAGCGGCGGCGTGTGTCGCACTTGCGTTAAAAAAGCAGCACATCAAGGCATTGAAGAACTCCTACGATGAAGATCAGAAGAGTGTTGAGACGCATAAAGAAAAAATCCATACAGGTCAGATTGCGGCAGATACCCCCTTGGAACTGAGGCCCAATCTGCTCTATTTACAGGAAATATCTCCGCCGATTACAACTATCCAAGAGATGGTCTTGACCCGTCTATCTACCGTCGGACGGGCAATTTCCGCTGTAACCGCGCTTGCTGGTGCCGTGGCCAACCTGAACGGAGCTTTAGTCAAGCGCAACTTGCTTCTTGATGTTTTTAAGAACAAACAGTTTCCGGAAGGTGCTTCCTTCGAGCACATGTACCTAGGCTTACCCTATGGAGAAAGACACACAAATCAAGAGTACGGGGGATCCGTTGAGGCCGTTTCACTCTATACGGATGACGTGATTTTCTTTTCGATGAAGCTGTGCGAGGACTTGCGAGATCACGGCGAGATACTCAAAAAGCGCTACAAGTCTCGATTGAAGGGAAAACCGCCACGCATTTCAACAGTCAACTTTGAAATAGCACGTCAAGATGGATTGCTACCGAAGGACGAAGATTACGAAAAATGGTTATCAGGCTTCATATCTGCCCCCGAGAATAAATCCAAGTGGTGGCAGCGCATAAGTCCTAGGAGTTGGCTCAACTAACCTTCCTATTCCATGTGACAGGGCCATCTCACCTTGGCGCTCGTCAGTCGAAGATCGCACTTAGTAAAATGTTGAAATAAGTGCGATCGCCCCAAGGCCCCGTAGAAGCTGACCTCCAGCGGATTGATAGGTATTTTGGGAGCTGCCTGAATACGGTCGAGATACGAGCAGTTCAGAATCTCAAAATGCGCATTATTTGCGTTTTTTTGGATTTACACTCAATGAAACCGGGCGCCTCAGCGATACCCCCTCAGTGACCACCCCTTGCACCGCTGCGCAACCGCGCTGCATTTCCTTTCAAAACTTTGCACTCTGTGAAATTGCCAATCACCCGCAGGCGACCACGGCCCGCCTGGGCCGAAGGTTCGTTTGCACTACATACGGACTTGCACAAAAAACGCACGCAAAGCCCGTCGGCGGGAGGGGGATAAGTGCTTTTTTCCGATGTTTTTTTATTGACTGAGGAACTTTGCTGGCCCAAGTGTTCTCACCCACTTGGATACGAGCTTTGTACCTGGTTGGTACTTTGGGAAATGTCTGATTGTTTTTTACAAAGAGCGTCAGCATGGTGCTGCCTCTATAAACACTGACATGGAGGTCGGCAATGTCCGGCAAACCCGCTGCTCGCAAAACCGATACCGTTAGCTGCCCTCGTTGCGGCGGAACGGCCATCGAGTCCGGTTCACCCAATGTGTTTTTTGATGGTCTACCCGCAGCGCGTGTAACGGACTGCACCACCTGCGGCAGTGTCTTGACCATGGGTGCTATGTCCTCGGTGCAGATCAACGGTCAGGCCGCGCTGGTCACTGGCTCTCAAGGTGCGCATGGCGACACCATCACGGGCGGGTCATCGAGCATCATCATCGGCAATAGCTTTACGCCCGCGCCCGTATCTCCTGTCGCCGCGATGCCCGAGCATCTGGTCACACCGCCTCCCTCCCTTCCCCTTGGTGCGGCAACTGCATCTACGCCAGCACCTGCCACTGCGGCACCGGCTGACGACGCGGTTTTAGAAGAAGAGGAAGAAGAAGAGGAACTGGACGAACAAGAAAGCCTGGGTATCACCCTGCGCATCGGTGTGTTCTTCGATGGCACGTTGAACAATGCCAATAACACGGCGTTAGGGCAGTTGTGTGGTGCTACTCATGCCATTAAGCCCGAGGACCTTGATGCAGCCTGTAGACCTTATATGGCCGACCCAGACAGCAGCTATGCCGTTGACGAGACGAACATCAAGAAGCTGAGCGACTTGTATGTTTTCTCTGATGTGATTCCAGATGCCGGAGAGCAACAGATTTATTTCCAGGCTCTTTATGTTGAGGGTATAGGCACGTCATCTGGGCAGGCAGATAAAATGTTGGGCGCAGGGATGGGACGTGGTGCGCTCGGAGTAAGCGCTAAGGTCGATGAGGCATTTAGCAAAATAAGTCGAATTATTTTTAATTTTTCCCAGGAGAACTCGGCGGAGAAAATCATCAACGTAACGTTTGACGCTTTCGGTTTCAGCAGGGGCGCAGCAGCTGCGCGCCACTTCGCCAATGAAGTGGCGTTGGGCAAAAACGGTATGCTGGGGCAAACCATCAAAATGTTCCGTGGCGCGTTCCATCCCTCTTACACAGGGGAGTACCAACACGATATTCAGATGGGCTTTATTGGACTGTTTGATACGGTTGCATCGGTCGGTGGCCTAGCGAACCTAGGCTATGTTCGCAGCCAAAAAGCACCAGGACTCAAACTCTATTTGCCCCGCAGTCTGTTCCCTAACGTCGTCCAGTTGGCCGCCCGGGATGAGTTCCGCTCCAACTTCCCCTTGACCCGCGTTAAAGCAGACCACCCGGAGTTCACGTTACCTGGTGCACATTCAGACATAGGGGGCGGTTACTTTCCCGAGGGTGATGAACGCCTGCTAATCAGCCCGATGCAAGCATTAGATGTTTCACCGACGACTGATGTGAAATACACCTCAATCTATCGTGATGCCCAACAAGTGAAGGCTCAGTGGGAGGCCAAAGGTTGGCCGGCAGAGATGCTGGAAATTGTCACACCACAGGCCCGGGGCTTACCAACTGCAGAGCAGGATCGTTTTACCCCTTACAAGCGTGTCTACGCGGCGTTGCAGCTCAAGCGAACGGTACGGGGTGAATTGTCGCGAGTTTACCTGCGTGTAATGTACGCACGGGCAAAGCAGCAAGGGGTACGATTCAAGGATATCGACGATACTGATCCGCGCTATGCCATACCGTCAGAGCTTCAGACACTTTGTGATCGCTTTGTTACCGGGGACTACAGTACGACCTCAGCCGAAGAGCAAATATTGAGGCTTAAGTACATACACGTCTCAGCCAACTGGAATCCCCCGACCTTTCTGCAAGGCTCAACGCCGCGCACCAGCGCGGGGTTACTATATTTCAACTCACCTAATGCGGACGGGCTCCGCGAGCAACACCCCAATGTACCCGACTAGGAGTCATGAATATGCGAGCGTTATGGATTCTCTGGGGGGCTTCATTGCTGATTGGTTGCCAGGTATCAGGGCTCTCCTGGGGCCGATCGGACCCAGACTCGGGACCATGGGCAATAGGTTTTACCCAGCCTTATTTTATGGAAGTCTGGGTTGAAGACAGTGCAATGGTTGATGTTGACGGCGTTCTGTATCGACACATTGGTAGCGGTGGGGCCGCCGGCGGAGAAAAGAAAGGCGCGGACGTGGCTCGTGGCTGGGGGAAGAAAGGAGGTGGGGGGAGTGAGAAGGATGTTAAAGATGCAAAGCTCCCTGTCCGTATCTACGCCCGCTGGCAATCAATTGTTGAGCCGCAAACCTATCAAGGCTGGATTGAAGTTCCCGAAAGCGCGAGGCAAGTTATGCGGGATGCTTTGACAAAAAACTGTCCAACTGCCCCCGAAGCGAATGCACTCCCAAAGATCGCCTCTGTACGACTTGGACTTGCACCCGGAGGAATTGTGCAAATTTGGGTGCTTAATGAGTGTATGCGTCCGGTGAAGGTTGCGAATGGAAAAGTGGATAAAGAGCCCCTAGGTCCATACCTTGGGAAGTCAGGCGGACGTTACTACCCCCAAACAGATGCGTCCAAGCAATACGTTGAAAAGTACGGAATCCCCTACGGAAGCTGGTAAGTAATCACGAATTTAGCCCGCCAATTGGCGGGCTTTTGCTATCCGGTGATGGGCTTTAACTTCCTGCTCAACAACAGTGCACTGGCGGTATTGCCCGTGAACTCCCCCGCGTTGTCCGGCGGTGGTGTCGCTCCATGTTTGTGGCCTGCCAGCTGGCTGTTCATCTGCTCCACCAGGTCGATCAGATCACATAGCACCTGCAACACATTCACTCCGCTCGATCCGATCCAGGTCTTCGGCGCCTCCAGCCGTTGACTGACTTTGGCCACACTCTGGCGTAGCCCCTGAATCCGTTCCTGCATATCGCCACCCACCGTGGCGTTGTGCTTCTGTCCCACCACCAGGTTCAAATCCCGCCCAGTCGCCTGGTGCAGATCGTCCACCGCCGCCAGGCTGGCGGACCCACCCGACAGCAGCTTGAGTGCACCCAGCGCCTCAATCGTCTTCACCCCTCCCACCGTCTCGGTCGAATGATCGTCGACTGCTTGGGTGTGGCTCTGAAACTGCTCGCGGTTGTCCATGGCTTCCACCTCGCGCTCGATCGCCTTGTCCTGGATCTTGCCATCGGTCTGGCGCAACCAGTTGCCATCGGCGTCGACCCGCTGCTGGGCGGCTTCGCTGTGCTGCCACACCTGGTCACCCTTCGGCACTTTGGGCATGCTCAGACCGTGCGGCAGGATCGTCTGTATATAGGGCTTGTTCGGCAGGCCGTAAGCGAAGCACACCACCACTTGGGTGCCCTCCTCCGGAAAGGCATACATGCCCATCTCTTCGCCGCCGGTGGGCAGTGGCAGGGGAACGCCGGCGAGCTGCGGCAACTGCGGATCGACTTCACCATCCGGCCCCAACAGTTCAATGTCCACGGCGTAGCGCGGTCGGAAGTCGTCGCAGATCCCGGCCCCGCTCGGCGCATCGGCCACGGCGATAACCCGGGCAAAGCGCGGCAGGTGGTAGCCACCGGTCAGTTCAGGGAATTGGCGCTCTACAGCGCGGCGGATTGCGTCTTCCATCGGATGGCCATCTGGTCATTGGCAAGGGCCACACTGGTGATGCGCTCGCCGTGGTTGATTGTTGCACCTGGTCGTAACCCGGGAAGGGCCGCGACCATCGCGCTTTGGTTGCCCTGGTAGCCGTCGAACAGCTCAGGAGGGATTTGCAGCGGCGATCGTTCGCCGAAAAAACTATCCGCCCAGCTGCCGGCAAACACTTCGCCGTTGCCCAGTTGGTGCCAGGTGAAGTCGGGGATGTTGAAGACCCGCGCCAAGCTGTCCATGGCCTGGTAGCCGGCGGCCAGGCTGTAAAAGAACGGCGCTTTGACATTGGCGTAGGGCCGATCAGGAATGCGGAAACGCAGCCCGGTCTGTTCGCTGACCTCGGCCAGCACGGCGCGCAGATCGACATGACGCAGGTTCAAGGGCAACGGGTTGGCCAGCACGGCGGCGAGCTCGCGGCAGAACAGCACCTGCTCGATGGCATTGGCAGCGGTGCAACGTTCGACGTAGCCGATGAAGTGGCGCTGCAGCGTGCCGTCGTTGTAACCGATGTCCAGCGTGACCAGGCCTTTCACCGGCACCGCGGATTGGACGGTGAAAGTCGCCCGGCCAGGACTGATCGAATCCAGCCGAACATCCTCTTTGACCAGAGCGATCGGCGCGCCATTGATTGCCAGCACTTTATGCAGCTTCACGACTGCTCACTCCCGCCGAGCCACTTGTCCACACGGCCCAGCACCTTTTCGAACCCGCTCAGTGCCGGGTCACCAGTTGATCCGCCGCCGCTTCCGCTTCCATCACCGCCCTCGCCGACCGCGCTGCCAGGGCCGCCCTGGGCGTTGACCTTGTTGCCAGCGCGCCGGCCTTCGACCTTCTCCGGGTTCGACTCGCGCTCGCTCAAAGTGAACTGGACCAGCCAGGCGCGCAGTGAGTCGTCCTCACGGGCACTGATCCCCTCCGAGAACTCGACCTGGCGCACGCCGAAAGCGGCTGCCGTGTCGTTGACGACGCGGTACAGGTGCAACTGACCTCCGCCGGCGGTGGATTCGGCCAAGCGCATCAGGTCGGTCATTTGGGTGCGATCGACAAAGGGGATCATCAGCGAAACCGTCAACGTCTTGGGCTTGAAACCCTTGTGGGCCTTGTCGGTGTTGCTGGTCTGCCCCGACATGTCGCCGCTTTCGATGCGCAGGTTAGCGGTGACCTTCAGGTTCTTGCCCTGGACCTTGTGGCCATCAAGTAGCAGCGTCATAGGCCGACCAACTCGCGTACAAAGCTCAAACCCTGCTCAGATCCCACCAGCAGCGCGCCGGCACACAACACCCATTCGTGCCCCGGGGGATCGCCCTTCAGCAGCGCACGCCGCAACTCGGTGGCGTTGCCTGGACCCACCAGGCGCGCGCGCATGCTGCTGTCAGGGTTGCCACCGGCCAGCAGAGCTTTCAGATCGGTTAGCTGCTGGTCGCGCCCCTGTTGCTGGGCCGCTTTGCGGGACGCCAGTGCGGCCAGGTTGCCCAACGGCGAGCTGTCAGCGGCGTAGCTTTCCAGCACCGCCAGTTGGCCGGCCATGGACTGCTTGGCCGCTTTGACCACCGTGCAGCGCTCCAGGGGCAGCGCCTGCCATCGCGGCAATGTGCCGGCGGTGGGAATCTCCCACTTTTCCGTCTCCAGTTTGGACAGGTGCCGCGCTCGGCGCTCGGTGCGCACCAGGTCCGGCATCGGCAACAAAGCGTTAAAGCGCGCCAGGCCATCGGCCAACTGATCAAAGCGCGTGGCCAGGAACAGCAGGCACAGCGCGTGCTGCTGGGTATCGGGACGGCCGGTGTCGCTCACGTCCACCAGCTTGCCCGCCAGGTGCTGCAGCAAGTTCGGCGCCGACAGAAAACGCTGGTAGCCGCGCCCTTGGCCAACACCGCTTTGAAACGGCGTCACCACCAGGCACGCGGGCGCCTCGCCCATCTGATTGGCGAGTGCTGCACGACCGGCAACGATCGCGCCCTGGGCGGCGGCACCGACCGGCCCCGGGTTGGTCGTGGTCTTACCGTTGAGGTCGGCCAGGCGTTTGGCCGTGCTGGCCAACTCGCCGCCGGCCAGGTGTTGGGCGGCTGACAGCTGGCCCATCCATTGGGTCGCCTGTTCTGGCCAGCGCATCGTAACTGGGCTCCAGGTCATGCCGGCGCCGTCCATTTGATGGACTTCATCACCTTGAGCTTTTTGTCTTTGAGTGCGTTGGCCAAGTCTTGTTTGAGGTTGTCGGCGTGCTGCAGCGCAGCCTGTTTGAAACGCACCAGGTCCTGGCTGACCCGGTGCAACTGGGCGGCTGTATGGGGACGGAAGCCTTTCACCTGGTTGGCGTCATAACATGGAAAGCTGGCGTCCAGGCCGCTCAGCACCATGCCGGTGAGGTTGATTTGATCGTCCATCTGGCTGCTGTAGCGATGGGTTTCGCCCAGGGCGCTGGAATTGAAGCCACCTTCAATATGACCGTTGCAGGCGTCGTTGACCTCCAGCAGTTTTTGCTCATACAACGCCGCCAGAATGGCGGCGATATCGTCCACCCATTCACCGTTTTTCCAGACCTGATCCGGCCCTGGCTTTTTCACCGTGTAACCGCTGGGAATGGGGCCAATACCATTGATGGTCAACGGCTCGCCGGTGGCCATGCTGTAAAGAATCAAACCGTTGAAATAATCGACCAGCACCCACTTATTGTTACTCCAACAGGCCGCTTTGTTGTCCGGAATGGCCGGCGGTGGAGTCTCTACGCACCCACCCGGGATCAGGAAAACACCCGGTTCAAGGGGCGACTCTTCAGCCTCCGCAGTCCCCGTAAAAAGCCCCAGCGGACTGGTTTGAAACACAGTTTTAGTTGTCATTTGAGGGCTCAGTATTTGATGCAATAGATAAGCGCGATGTTCACCGGACGCGACTCGGTACCACCGGATGGATCGACGGTGATGGTGTGCGCGTGTGCACCATCGTAGGAAACCCCGATGGTGTGGGAGTGATCCGGTGCCGCATTGATATTCAGTCCGTGGGTATGGTCGCCGGCCGGATTCGTGTACTGGGTGCCATAAGCCACGTTCCCCCCACCAAAATTGCCCACGTCAAGGTTGGTGTAGCCCATCGTCAAGCCATGCTGGTGAGCGCCGTTGGACGTCGTGCTACCGGTATGCCCATGTCCCCCGCCTGGAAAGGTCGCACTGCCGGGGTGGTTGTGTGACCCGGCAGCCGCCGAGGATGCTGTATGGGCATGCCAAGCGTTTTGACTGTCTTGGCGTGAACCGAGTGTTCGACCAGGGTCCAAGGCCGCCCCCTCATCCAAGCCACGGATGAACCGACCACGCAGGTCGGGCAAATGGAAGGTGGTAGAGCCGTCCCCGGCGCCGTAGGAGGTGCCGATCTGCTGAAAGAGCCGAGCAAAGACTGTTCGTGATACCGCCGCGCCGTTGGCTTTTAGGTAGCCCTTTGGGGTGACCGCCATGACAAAGGCAAAGATGGCCCCCGCCGGCACGATCTCATCAGGATCAAAGTTTCCGGTGTGGAATGCCTCACGGGTATGTGTCCAGACTCCATCGCTATTGACAGAACGTAGTAACAAACGGGGCTCGGGGGTGCCCTGTTGGAACCCAATTTGGCCGGCATACCCGGCGTTGCCGTAAGGCACATTGATCAGCCCCACATGTGGCGCAAAACTCGTTGGACCTTCTGCGCAGTAGTGAAAGCCGCCCGGAAGACCAATCGTATCGATGCTTGAGTACGGTGCAGTGTTTGCCCCCAGCCCGTAGTCACCTACTTTGATCGCATCGGTGATGCCGTAGCCATCCAAGGTCCTGGGCTTTCCGCTGGTGATCTTTGACCAATCCAGATTCGGAATATCATTCTGTGTCTGCTGCTCGCTGCCGATCACCAAGCCTTGGGCATTGATCACGACTTTGGCATAGCTGCCGGCTACAACTCCGGTGTTAGCCAGGGTCAGTGCAATGTCGGCATTCGCGGTGCCGTCGAACATGACCGCCCCGGTGGCGGCGCCGCTGACCGATAGCTGACGGGCCGTTTCCAGCTGCTTGGCCTTGCCGGCTGGGGTGGTGCCGTTGATCAGCTTATCAACGGCTTGTTGGATGACTTTGCGAACTGTGGCGACGGCCTTGGTCGTCGCGAGAATGACGCTGCTGTCGGTGCTGTCGTCGTCACTGAGCGCGTTGGGCAAGTTGCCCAGCCCCACATCACCCTTAGTCGTCGCCCTGGCGCGCAGCAACGAATAGTCGCCATTGCGTGCGGCAAAGTGCTGAATCAACGGGCCATTGATAGGTTCGACAGTCCGGCGGTCCGTGATGCTCGCCGCCGTCAGGTCCGCCAGGGCCACGCGGTAGGCCCACACGCCGTTGGTGTCCACCTGGTCGGTCAGGTCGGGCTCAAACACCACTTTCCAGGCGGCGACCACGTCGTTCAATTCGCGCCGCAATGCAACCTGGAGCCACGCTTGTGTGGGCATGTTGGTTGGGACGACCACCAGGGCGCTGGCCAGCTCAATGCGGATGCCTTCGACATACGCCACGCCCGGTTTGAGTTGGAACGCGGTTCCCACCTTTTCAAGCTGAAACGCGTTCCCCAAAAAGCAGGCACGACCAAAAATGTCGCGATTGCTCAAGCGCTCGCGCTCGTCGATCCCTTTCAAACGCACGGTGAAGTCATGCTGCCAAGTCTTGGCATCAATGGTGATGCCGGTCAGCGCCTGGGCGCCGTCGAACATCACCAGGATGTTGCGGGTGACGTTGTTGCCCAGCTGCAGCGGCGGGATGTTTTTGCGCTTCTGCTGCAGCGGCATGTAAGCCACGGCCAGCAACACGTTCTCGGCGCTTTCTAGGCCGATCCAATTCCAGTCAAAGTCCCCGACATCGCTGCCCAACATGGCGCTGTACACCACCTGGTTGGGATTCACAAAACCAATGTTCTGCTGGGGGATGGTGTAGCTGTGAACAATTTGCGCCGCTGGTGGCTTCGCTGCAGCGCGGTTAACCGGTGCGTTCGGGTCCAGGCCCGGTACATTGGCAAAAACGAAACGCACGATATCGAGGCGTTGTTGTGAACCCAGTTTCTGGGCGATCAGGCTTTCACCTGCAAGGGTAATGCTGGCTCCCATGGGGGCTCCTACAGGCGGGCGATCAGCGTTTGTTGATCGTCGTTAAAGTCCACCGCGACGATGCGCAGCGATACGGGGGTGATGGTCACAAAGTCGTAACGCCGGCAGGTGCGGCCGTACTGTTGAATCAGTACGCGCATCAGTTCCGGGTTCTGCGACAGCTGGGAGTCGGAAAGACGCAGCAACACCACGTCCCAATCCCGATCGGGCATACGCTCGTCAATCTCGACGTAGCCCACGCCCAGGCGCTGCAAAATGCGCTTGAGGCCCGCCGTGCTGCCGGCGTCTACCGCATTGATAAAGGCGAACTTGACCCGCAGGCGGTACAGACTTTCTGGCTCGTCCTTGAAGCGGCTGATGTCCCGCTGCCAAGCCAGCAGATCGAGGACGGTCAGGTGGCAGGTGTCGGCGTCCATCTGCAGCAATGGCCATTGCAACCAGCCTTCAACTGTCTCCCACCAGGACTGGCTGGCCGCTTTCAACTTGGTCAGCTGCGGACCGTCCAGCCAGAACGGCAACTTGAGCTTGATCATGGCAACACCACCTGCAGGCTGCTGATCCGAGGAATCGTCAGCTCTGACACGATGTCGGTATTGTCGAAGTGCAGTGAGTCGATGCCGGCAAACTGCTGGTGGAGTTCTTCACCCAGACGGCTAAACGAGAATCGCGACTGTGGATAAGTCAGCGTCGGCTGGTAGTCGCCAGTGCCGCTTTCACGGAAAGCTGCACGGATGAACAACGCGACCTCGTCCTGCAGCTTGGCGCGTTGTTCAGTACTCAATACCGAACGTGGCCACAGCGTCAGATGTAGTGCGTGCTGGGTGTGCGGCATCACCATCACCAGCAAATCATCGCCGTGACCATGGTTGCCCTGGTCGCGGATATGCGCGTTGATTTGCTCCAGGTAAGTCGCCGCCGGCACGTCCGCTTCGAACAGCACATACGCATTGGCACTGCCTGGGCCCCGGGGCGCGCCGTGCAGGAAATACACGCCATCAGGCCGCACGCCCGGGAAGGCGGAAATCATGGCGCGATACACCGCGTCGGTGTGCCACTGGTTGACCGCCGAGAACTGGTTGCGCACCCGTAAACGCAGCTGATCGTCGGGCTCAGGATCAGCACCTGGTGCGATCAACCAACCGTCGTCGTTCACCACCTGGACAATGCCAGGGATGGGCACCGGCAAAATTGCGTAGTAACCCGGGGCTAGGTTGTAGCCACTGCCAACGTCTTGCGCCTGCGCCGGGACTTCCAACTGCAGCACACCGTCGGCAAAGGTCACGGCCTGGGTGGTGACCAGTTGGTAAACGTGGCCATTGATGGGCGCGGACTGCACCTGAATGCCGGCCGGCAGCTGCAGCACGCCGCCGGCAATGTCGCGGGTAAACAGCAACATGCCCTGGGCCTTGGTCGCCCCTTTACGCTCGATGTCGACAGCCCAGGCCAGCAGATCGAGCCACTTGTCCCGAGCGGTTTTCACAAAGAAGTTGGGCAGGATCGTGTCACTGAGAAAGCTCAGCAGCCACATCACTGGCTTGGTCACCAGCGCGGTGATCACGCGCCAGAACGGTGAATAGGCGCTGGTGTTGCTCATCTTGCTACCCTGGGCGGCGACTTCCTTTTCCCAGGCCTTGCGCAACCCGTCCTCGGTGATAGGAATGCCGGCGTCGGCCAGCGCCTGTTTAAAATCTATGTCGCTCACAGCGTCACCTCAATGTCGCCGAATTTCAGGGTTTTGGCGGTGACCAGGTACTGGCCCGATTGCACCTGGTTAATCAGCGCGGTGCCCGGCACCAGGCGCTCGTCGGCCTCCACCAGCAGTTCCAGTTGCTGAATGCAGTCGCGCTGACGCAACGTGCTGCGCTCAGCGACCAACGTCACCAGCAGCCCGCTTTCACGGATCATGTGTGCGATGTCCTGGGCGATGCTGGCCCGGTCCTCGATCAGCAGCGGCTGACGGGAGGGGTCCAGCACCAGGTCGTTGTCGATGATCAACAGGTCGATGTACTCGCTCATCCCCCCACCGCCATGGCCAACATGCCTTCCAGCTCCAGTGCGTTCATTTGCTTGCCGGTGTGAATGTTCACAGTCTCCACATGGGTGCCCTTGTTCTGGGTTTGGTTGTTGTTCTGAATGCTGCTCAGCAAGCCGCCCCGGGGCACGGCGTTAGGCCGCGTCGGTGACAGGCTGGCCACCGCCCCGTTGATGCGTTGCTGGCTTTGCTCGGCCTTCTCGGTCGGTGCTGGAGCCAGGACCAAGGCCGGCGGCTGTCGCGGTGGCTCCGGGACCTTGAGCTGCGGCCCGATCGGCACTGGTGTCTGCAACGGCGGCGCGGCCACCAGGGCCGGCGCTGTACGCGGTGACGGCGCAACAGTCAGGGGTTGTGCGATCGGCGCCAGCGGCTGTGTCTGGGGCGCCATGGTGTTCAACATCGGCATGACCGGCGCCGCAGCCTGCGGTGTGGCCGCCATCACCAAGGGCGGCGCCTGGACCGGTGGTTGGGGTGGGTTCACCAGCTGCGGCAGCAATGGCCCGTCGACCTGCGGGGCAGTGATGTTGGGCAGCTCCGGCGCCGCCGGCATGTCGCCAAAGGCGGCGTCAATCTGCACACCGGGGATTTTGTTCAGCATCTCGATCAAGCCATTGATGGCCTGTTTAAAGATATTGACGATGCCGTCCCACGCCGCACGGGCCATGCCCGACCAGCCGCCCATCGAGTTGAACCAGTCCGACAGCGCCGTCAGTTGCGCGCTGACCCACTGGAACGCCTCGCTGTTGAGCAGTGCACTGGTCCACTCGTCCCAGTAGACGATCGCCGCCGCCACCGCCGCGACCAGGGCAACAATGCCAATGACGACCCACAGCACGGGGTTGGCCAACAGTGCAGCGTTGACCAACCAGATCGCGCCTTGCCACAGCAGCATGGCGCCCTTGGCCAAGGCCATCCATGTGTACATCAGCACCAGGCCGGCGACGAACGCCACCACCATGACGGTGTGATAAAGGAACATGGCGATACTGCGATAGCCGCTCCAGGTTAGGACGTTCCACACCACGACCAGGCCCAGCCAGACCATTTTTGACACCCCCACGGTTAACGTGAGCAATGACAGGGCGGCCACAATGCCAAACACCGTCAAGGTGGCGATGCCGATTACGCGGGTGATGTTCGGGAACAACTGGCTCCAGCGGGTCAGTGTGCTGGCAATGGCGACCAGTCGATCCATCAGCGGCGCCAGGATCGGGATCAACGACTGGCCGAAGGCAATACGCAACGCCTGCACAGCGGCGCCGAACTGCTGCCACGGGTCCACCATATCCTTGGCCATGCGCTCGGCATTCTCCAGCCCGCGCACATTACCCAGCTGTTCCATGCCGTTGCGCAGCCGGTCGGTGTCCTTGGCCAGTGCGCCGATCACCTGGGCGCCTTCGCCGCCGAAAGCCTCCATCAGTTTGGTGCCCGCTGACGCGCTGGTCAGATCGCCCAGCTTGCCTTGCAGCTTGTCCAGGATCTGCAGCATCGGCAGCACCTTGCCCTCCTGGTCGGTGAACTTGAGCCCCATTTTTTCGGACGCTGCGCCGAGGTTTTCAAAGAACGCCTTGTAGCGTCCGCCGGCGTCGCCGCCTTCCATGGTGCTGCTGAGTGAACCGATCACGGCGAACTGCTCGGCGATGTCCACGCCGCCGGCGGTGGCGATCGCCCCGACTTCCTTGAACGCATCTTTCAGCTGGGCGCCATCGGTGCGAAACAGCTGGACCGCCAGCGCCGTCTGGCCGGCCATCTTTTCCACCCACTCGGTTTTGCCCATGGCGTCGGCCTGCCCCTTGAACAGGTTGTACATGGTGCCGACGTATTGCCCCATGGTTTCGGCATCGGACCGAGTGGCCTTGGCCAGCACATCCGACGCATTGGTGAACAGGGCCAACTGGTTGCCCATCAGCCCTTTAATGGCACCTTCGATGGTGGTCGCCGAGGCGACAAAATCCCGGGCGTTCTCGCCGTAGGCCACCGAGAATTCCAGGGATTTGAGATTCAGCGCATCCAGTGCGTCTTCGGCCACGCCCAGCGAACGAACCTCGCCCAGGGCGCGGTTCATCTCCAGGGCCGGTTCCAGTGATTTAGTGATGGCCACGCCAGCGCCCAGCATCCCGCCCAGCCCAAGACCCATCGTCTTGATGTTCTTTTCGCTCTGTTCAGCCAGGTCGGAAAAGCCCACTTTCACCTTGCCCAAGGGCGCGGTGACCTTGTCGGTCAGGCTCAAAATAAAGGCCAGGCGGGCGCTGCGGTCAGCCATCTGTGTTTATCCGTTCAGTGCGTAGGCGATGCCGTTGGCCACGGAGATTTCAAACCGCCGCCAATATTCGTCTTCCAGCCATTTGGCCGTGCCCATCACCTCGGTGGTGGGTTCGGCGCCTGGTAGCCAGCGGCTGGCCAGGGCCACCAACTGGCCCAGGCCGTTTTCGGTCAGTCGTTCGGCGTGAGCAAGGGCTTTTTTACGGTGATTTCAACGTCGGGGCCGTACTCTTCCAACAGGGCGCCGGCCAGTTGCATGACCAACACCGGGTTGCCCAACTGGGTCTTGAGGGCGGCGCGTTGTTCTTGTTTCACGGTGGTCACCAACAGGTTGTTGGCCGGCGAAACCTTGTTGTTCTGGGTGACGGCGTTGAAGTACTTGGTCACGTCCTGCGGGGTCAGCTCAAAGGTGAATTCCTTGTCGCCAACTTCCAGGGTGATATCGCGTTTATCGGTCATGGGTGTTGCTCCGTTCAGGTTTTAAAAGTGGGTTGAATCAGCGCAGGCAAACCCGGCGCACGTGGTCTTGCAGGCCCAGAATCATTTGCCGACTGAGGGCGAGTTGATTTCTGAGGGTGAAATAATCCGGTCGAGCGTCTGTTGCGAGTTCGGCGGTTCCTGCATCAGCCAGGCCGCTGGTGCCGGTCTTGCCGGGTGCTGGGGCGCTGCAGGTGGCCTTGACTGGCAACCGCTTATGGCCAGCATCAACATCGCGGCGCAGGCCGTCGTTTTCAGTGCGGACATCGTTCAGTTCCTGGGTATGTTGAAGGTCGATAGCGTCACGGGCTGCAAGCATCTCGCCGCTGATACGGGCCGCTTCGCGTAGGCCGGTCGCTTCGGATAAGGCGCTGTCGCGCTCGCGGCGGGCGGTATCGCGCTGACCTTCCAGGAGGTCGAAGCCAAACCAGGCCACCAAGCACAGCACCACCGGAAACCAGGCGTCACGCAGCATCACAAGCCCTCCCGGCACAGGTCCGCTTCGGCCAGACGCCGCGCATGCAAACCTCGGACAAATTCCTTTTTGCCTTGGGCGTTGGTGACAAAGGCCCAGACCGGGGTTTTCCCATCAGCGGCCCAGGCCAATGCCTGACAGCCGTCCGCGATGCGACCGGCGTTGATCAGGCCCACCGCACGACTGGCGCAGGTGCTGGGCACACCGACGTTGTGCGAATGGCTGCTCAGGGCGTCGAACGTGTTCTGGCCCACCTGTTGATTGGTGATGCAGTCAGCGAGCTGCAATTGCCCTTTCTGAATCACCAGTTGCTCGACCTGGTCGCATCGAGCGGCGGACCAGTAGTCACCAACCACGACGGGGAACGGGCTGGTGTGACGGGTGATGCCCAAACAAACAGTCGGTAGCCCACGGGCCAACTTGTCCGCATAGACGACGTTCTGGCCCTGACCTTCCCAGGTGCCCAGGAACGCCACCAGCGAAGCGCTAGCCAGCGCAATGACGCCGGCTTGGATCTTTCCTCGCAGGCTCATGGGAACCACACCCGCAGCAGAGCCGGCACGATCATTTGCAGCGCGGAGCCGACCAACGTCAGGATGGTCAGCAGCCGGCCCACCTTGGAGCCGATCACGTTCACCGCCACGGTCAGCGCTCGTTGGCCGATGTTGAGTTCCGAGAGCTGGCCCGCCATGTGTTCGAACTGCTGTTCCAGCTTGGTCACACGTGTAGGGACAGTTCCGTGGCGCTCCTCGATGTCACCTAAACGGTGCTCGATCACCGCGACTTTTCGCTCAAGCCATCCAAGGCGTGCAGCGTCGGTCAACGGTTCGATAGGCTGTTGATCGCTCATCGGCGGTTACTCCGCTCGGTAATGGATTGGCACGGTGTGCAGCGCAAAATCCCGCCCTGGGCGCGGCGTAGCTCAGGGATTGGCTTTTCACAGTCCAGGCAGTGGATGCGACTCGGCCCTAACGGGCGCGGTCGTGCCCGTTGCGCTTTGATCGCGTGTTCACGCTCCCGCTGTTCCAGCGCCGAGGCCTGTTCAAACCAATCCGTCATCAGCTCAGGCCCTCGATTTCGCTGGCATCCAGGTACGGCACGCCGTTGATGCGGATAAAGTCCGGACTGGTGACGTCGAACGGCACCTTGTGCTTGGTCTTTTCGCCGCCCTTGGGGTCGATGCTGAGCAAGCTGGATACCTTCAACTTGCAGCCGAAGGCCTCAATGCGCAGTTCTTCATCACCGGCCTTGGCAAAAAACACCGAGTCGAAGGGTTCTAGCTTGCGAAAGCTGCCGGCTGTGCGCGCCGCTTCGATCAGCAGATTGAAGTTGGTCGAATCCAGCTCCAGTTCACCAGCCGCCGCCACGTCGCCGTCAACGTAGCCATCAGGCACGCCCCGGGTTTGTGCGGTGGCGCTGTTGTCGGTGATGTCCAGGGTGCAGCTTTCGACGTGAATCAGCAGGTCGCCCAGGTTCACGTCGAAGTTTTTGCCGCCAATACGTGACATGCAGGGTTACTCCGAATCGTCGTTGGAAAGGTCCAGGGCGATGTTCGCCGTGAGGTCTTTCGGGCAGTTGTGGGGCTTGAGCTTTATGTACGCCTCGACGGCGGTTTTGCTCTTCCAGACCAGGACGATGTCGCCGTCCTTGGGTGACTCGATTTCGCCCGGGAACACCTCGCCGGCGAACTTCACCGACTTGGCCATACGGCGCAGTGGCGCCATCAGCGCGTTGATGTTCACGGCCATGCTGTTGGGGGTGTTGTTCAAGCGGCGATCGGCCACGCGGCGGATCAGCAGTGGACGCACCAGGCGCGCCGCCTTGTCCGCAAGACGCAGGTATTCGATCACCTGGTAATCACTGGCCGGGGTGTCCAGCAGGTTGCCGTCGCCCCAGTACACGCCCGGGTAATCGGGGTAGGTCTGCGAGACGGACAGGCGCGCCTTATCCAGCTCGGCGCGGATCGAGGACGGCAGCGGGATACTGTCCTTGTCCACAGGCACGCTGCCCAGGCCAAGAACGGCACCGGTGGCCACGCGCATCGGACTGTCGGCAATGCTCACGGCGGCGTTGGCCAGGCGACCGGCCAACACGCCCAGGTCATTGCCGTGCAACTGCGGAACAGCCAGCACGCGGGGTGCTGCCAGGTCGGCGGTGATTGCCTTCTGGTCCAGCAGGTATTCCGCCCAGGTCTGCAGCGGCGTAGGACTGGCTGTCGCCGCCATGACGAACACCCGGCGCCCGTAGACGTTGCTCAACGACACGGCAGCGTCGTGCATGGCGGACAGCTCGTCACCTTTGACCACGGGCTGGGTGATCACTACCGCTTCAACGGAGAAGCCTTGCTGCTGGGATTTTTCCAGCGCTGTCTGCCAGTCGCCTTCCGCGCCGATCGGCGCCGCTACGCACGCCCAGCGATCACCGCCGTTCAGGCGCGCTGCAGTGATCTGGGTTTTCAGGTCACTGACCCCAACGCCCAGGGCTGCGTCCAGATCGCTGTCAGTGTTGAGCGTGATCAGTTTGCCGATGTTTTTCGGGCTGGTTTTCGGACCAGGTCCGATGAACAGGAAATAGCGTTCGATCTCAGTCACGGCGCCTTGGCCCAGATTGAGATTGTTAACGCTGACTTTGCCAAGTGCCATGCTGTGCCTCGTTAGCGGGGTGAATTTAGGATTTGTTGAAAGACCTGGTTAATCAGCTCACGGGTTTCGCTCCCGGTTTCAACGCCGAGGAACTGTCGTTTTGGGAGGGTGATGTCCCAGCTTTGCGCGCCTGATGTCTCGGTTTTCTCATCGTTCAAAATGCGGATCAGCAGACCGGCCTTGGCGTAGTTCACGTGTTCTTGAATCCACGCCACCGACGGCCTGGTCAGCGTCTTTTTGCCCTTCTGCCGGGTACGGAATCCCAACCGGCGCAGGCGCTTGGCTTGCTTATCGGTGCAGGCGATACCTGGCGGGACTTTGTTCCAGCGCTTCATCTGCGCGGCGGTGCGGCGCTCGCTGACGCCGTTGTGTTGCTGTGAGGCGACCCAACGAGTCAGTGCGTTTTTCCAGCCCAGTTCCGCTTCGTCCGCACTGACTCGCGTGACCTGCAGCAGCTTGGCCAGGCCGGCTTCCATCTTCTTTTTGCCCTTGGCCGAACCCTTGCGTTCGGCGAAGGGCGAGCCGTCCAGGTTCTTTTGCTCACGTACCCGCTTGCGGCTCATGGTCCGCACGCGCTTGGTGACGTTGTTCAGCAGTCGCCGGCGCAACTGGGGCCGCAGCTCAAGCAACGCCAACTGTGCGTCGACGTTGAGCAAACCCCGGATATCGAGGGCAAGCGGACTAGCGGCCACCGCGGCCCACCTCGCCCTGCTCGGCTACCCACAGATCGAACGGCACGAACGCCCAGGTCTTGCCGAACGCCTCGATTTCGCCGGCAGGATCTTCGGCCAGGTACTGCGGCTCGACGAATTCCAGCGTGATGTCCACGTCGGCCAGGTCGCTGTCCAACATCTCGACGTCGAACAGTGGCGCCGGCAATTCGTGCCGATCGCGGTCAGGGTCGTGGTTCTCCAGCCAACTGCCGACGAGCGCCATCAGTCGCGCCGGATGATCGGCGAAGCGCTCCAGCATGATCGCGGCGCGGTAACGCATGTTGGCCATGTGCATACCGCCCACATCGGGCTTCCACACCAGTTCCAGCGTGACCTGTTCGGTCCAGCTATCCAGTTGCTCGGCGGCTACCAGTTGGCGTTCCAACAGATAGGTGGTCAGTGCTTGCAGCTTGATCACAGCAACTGCGCCGTGATGCGGCCACGACCTTGCAGCGAGCGCACAGCCTGTTGGCTGAATGCCAGAAAGGTTTCCGCACGCTCGGGCGCCTCCTTACCGGTGTTTTCTGCCAGTTCGCGGCGGGTGATCGTGGCGAACTGAGTCAACAGGCTGGCCTTGGCCCGGCAATACACGGCGCGCTTGTACGTCGCTGTGTGAAATGTGCGCTCGGGCAGCACCATAGGGTCGGCAGATTTCACGCTGGTGATGCCAGCGGCCTGCCATTTGCCTTTGCACTTGGCCAGGTCGCGATTGACCTCGACCATCGCCGTGGTCAGATCAGTGACCAGCAACTCCACCAGGTACTCCGCCGGCAGGCGGTAGCCCTTCTGGAACTCGCTCACGGAGAGGTCCGGCCAAAAGCCGTCGTTCTCGATCTGCTGTTCCACAAAGGTGGTGGGTTTCCCGGAAAAGGTCATTGCTGGTCACTCAAATAGGGCGGGGAGCCTGTTTTCAGTGGGACGGTCCATAAATGGGCGGCTCACTTCCACAGGTCCCCGCTGGGGGGGGGTAGTCGGTTATTCGGTGGCCGGGGTAGCGGCCGCTTGTTTTTCCAAGGCCCTGCGGACCTCTTTGATGCGTGTGTTGTTACCGGCCTGGGCGTACAGCTCGGTCGAGCGCTCCAAGTGTTTAAGGGCGACTTCCCATTGCTTCGCCTCCATCGCGCGCATGCCGATCAACTTGTGGTACTTGCTGGGGATCTGCTCCGTCAGGTTCCATTCGCCATCAACAAGCGGCAGCAGGTCAGACAGGTAAGGCTCCGGGCTGCGTTTGGCGGTGTATTCGGCGTAGGCCCATTCACACACGGCGTCGGCAACAAAGGTCTGGATATCCCGGCGCTTAAATCGCTCCGGCATTTCCTGGCCCTGCTCGATCAGGAAATCCGCCAGTTCCAGGGCGTCATCGAACTGGGCTGTATCGAACAGCCAGATCAACACCTGCACCGCAACACGATTGGGGAAATTCAGCCCCGATTCGCAGTAGCGCTGGACGTATTCCTGGTACTTGGGCAGCAGCTCTTCCCGCTTGAGCGCCTGACGTCCAGCCAGGCCGTTAATGGCGCTGATACGCTCCAAGTCCTGGTCCAACGCCGCTTCCTGCAACAGCAAGTGCTTGCGCGCATTGGCAGGGCTGCTCAGGGCCTCGGCCGGGGAGTACGGAAGCGCTGCGGCAGATGCCGCCGCCACTACCGCCGCACCACCCAGCGCCAAGGTTCTGCGCTTGTGCGCGAGGGCCAGGCTCACGCTACAAGCTCCACGTTTTCGGTCATGGCGAACTTTTCCAACTGCTCGATCACGTAGCCTTCGTTGCGGCTGTTGTAATCCTCGACGCGGGAGCGTTTCGGGTTGTCGATGGTCTGTTTGCGCCAGCTGGAGTCCTGGTAGTAGATCGACAGGTTGTCGAAGCTGGTAACCACCACGCCGTTGACCGGGAAGAAAGGCACGCTGAACGCCGGCAGACCGCCGTAGGTCGCGATTACTTGGGCATCTTCGATACGCTCTTTCTCGGTCGGCACGTCGCCTTGCTTGGCGTACAGCTTCGCTTTGTCAGCAGCCAGGAGGTCGGTGCCAATGATCGCGATCAGATCGCCCCCATCACGCAGGCGCTCGTCCACCAATTGCTTGGTGTCATGCACCAGGGCATCAAGGTTCGCGTAGTCGCCACCGGCGCCAAGCATTACCTTGCCGGCGGTTTTGCCTTCACTCAGTACCTGGTGCGGGATCTGCTCGCGGGCCTGTTGCAGCCAGCCCTTGTTCACGTCCTGCAGCATTGGGTACTTGGTGATGTCGGTCTGCGTGGCAGCATGGGTGCCGTGGAAACCCACCATGATGCGATCCAGGGCGATCTGCTTCTGTACTGCAGCCGAATAGCGCTGATGGAAGTCCGGGAACTTGGCCCAGGCGTCGATCTTGGCGTATGGCATGCCCACGTCGGATTCGGTAGACGACAGTTCGTAGGTCGTCTGATCCAGCGCCGAAGCGTCCTTGGCTTCGCGGTCGGTGGTCTTGGTGTTGGTGCGGCCAGTGACTGGCCCCGACACGCCGATGAAGACTTTCTGGCCCTTGATCTCGCTGACCGGAATAACGTTGATCCGCTCCAGGAAGTCGGACTTCGCGGTGATTGCGTCATTCAGTTCCTGGGCAATGGTCGGATCGACGCTAAAGTGCTTGCTGGCCAGCTCCACGCCATAGCTTTCGGCGATGGCCAGTTGCAGTTCGGCGTACATTTTGGCGCCGTAGGCGCTCAGTGAATGGGCCATGTCAGAGCACCCGCTTCTTGCCAGGGGCTACTGGGCCGCTGTTGCGTGGCAGATGGCGACCGGCCGAGGTGTTTTGCAGCGCGCTGAATTGCTGCTCCAGCTTTTTCAGGCTGGCCAAAACGGCCTTGTTCGACGCTCCACCCTTGCGGCGGAATTCGCGCTCTTCCTCGGCGGTGGTAACGATGTCGTCCACGGCCGTACTGACATCATCAATCAGTTCTTGGTCCGGTTCGGGGGCATCTGCGGCGGCAGGCTCAATGACGGCTTGAAGGCCGGCAGCGACAACCAGCAGCTGCGCCACCAGGGCTGTCAAAGCCGTTGCTGTAGCTTCATCCATTGGGGGTTTACTCTCTGTTTGGGGTGGAGTGGTTTCGGTAGGCAGCACATCAGCGGCGAGACGCTTGAAAAAGCCTGTCAGGGCGTTGATCAGTCCGGTTTCAGTGGTGTTTGGGCTGTCGTCCTGCAGGCGGCCAAGTTCGACCGAAGCGGCGTAGTAGGAAGCGCGGGTGTTCTGGTGGGAGAAGTAGAGTTCCTGAGTGCCGACGCTGGCGGGCTGGTCGGTAACGCCCATGCCGGTCAGGTAGGCTTTGCCCTTGCCACGGAAGTCCGGGGTGATCTCAATACTGGTGAACAGCTTCTGGCCCTGGTCATTCAGGTACAACAAGCGGTCGTTCGGCTTCAATTGCGCCTCCAGCGCCACTTCACCCGGTTCCAGGTCTTCGGCTTCTTCCACCAGGCGCACGGCGTAGACGGTGCCGTGGGAACCTGGCCAGCGCTCGTGATCGCACCAGATCACAGCCGTGTAAAAGGACGGCTTGTAGGTTTCAGCGATGTCGCGCAGTTCCTGGGGAAGGATCACGCGCCCATCAACGGTGGCTCCGCTGGTGGCGACACGTTTCCAGAACGAAACAAGGGAACGGGGCATGGGTTTAACTGCGCTCAATCGCTGAATGAGCCGCCACGATAGGGAGCCGCAAAGCCTCAAACAAACGGTTCAAATGCGCGTTTCTCCTATATTCGCGATATAGGTGAAACACGGAATTTAACCGCGCGTTTCCAACGTTTTCGCCGCATAGACTGCGGCCCATGTACTACTCAACCGAAGTTAAAGAAGCCGCCAAACGCCTGTTTCTGCGCCGCTGTAAGGCCAAGGAAATTCAGGCGCAGCTCAACCTGCCCAACATCCGCATCGTCTATTACTGGATTCGCCAGGGCGGGTGGGAAGACATGCTGTCGGACGAAGAGCCGCTGACCGCCGTCGGCCGGCGAATCACCCTGCTCCTGGACAAAGCCAGCAGTCTGACCAAGGACGAACTGAACGAGCTGGACCGGCTAACCACCGTGCGCGAGCGCCTGTTAAAACAAGCGGTCAAACCAGCGCCGGCGCCGATCGGAGAATCCGCCAGCGAGCCCCAAGAACGCCGCCAGGGCACGCGTGGGGAACGTTCGGGTCGTGGGGATAGCGGAGGCAAGAAACGCGAAAAGAAAGCGAAGAACGACATCAGCGAGCTGACCGAAGTCGACTTCCTGGATAAGTTCATCAGCAAGATGTACCGCTATCAGCAGGAGCTGTTCGCGGCGAAGCAAAACCCGCTGACGTGCCGAATCCGCAACATCCTGAAAAGCCGCCAAGTGGGCCTGACGTACTACTTCGCCGGCGAAGCGTTCATGGATGCGGTATTGACTGGCGACAACCAGGTGTTCCTGTCGGCCAGTCGCTCGCAGTCGGAAATTTTCCGCAGCTACATCATTCAATTTGCCAAGCAGTGGTTCGACATCGAGCTGACGGGCAACCCCATCACACTGAGCAACGGCGCCGAGCTGCGCTTCCTCAGCACCAACAGCAGCACCGCTCAGGGCTACCATGGCCACGTCTACGTCGATGAGTATTTTTGGATTCGCGACTTCGAAAAACTCAGCACCGTGGCCAGCGCGATGGGCACCCACAAGAAGTGGCGAAAAACCTACTTCTCGACACCCAGCGCAGTGTCCCACCAGGCGTACCCGTTTTGGTCGGGGGAGGAATTCCGCAACAGCAAACGGGGCAAGAAGATCGGTGGCACCTGGCCCACCGAGGCGTCCTACACACAAGGCGCGCTGTGCCCCGATGGCCAATGGCGCAAGACCATCACCCTGGACGACGCCATCGCCGGCGGCTGCGATCTGTTCGATCTGGAACAGCTGCAGCTGGAGTACGACGAAGACAAATTCCAACAGCTGTTCTACTGCAAGTTCATCGACAGCAGCCAGAGCGCGTTCGGGCTCAAGGATCTGGAGCGCTGCTACTCCGACCTGTCGTTGTGGGAGGACTACAACCCGGAGCTGGATCGGCCCTTCGGCAACAGCCCCGTGTGGCTTGGTTACGATCCGAGCCGTACCCGCGACGACGCCACGTGCGTGGTGGTCGCCCCGCCACTGGAACCTGGGGCGAAATTCCGCATCCTGGAAAAGCACAGCTGGCGGGGGCACTCGTTCACCTTCCAAGCCGCCCAGGTCAAAAAACTTACCGAGCGTTTCAACGTGCAACACATCGGCATCGACATCACCGGTGTGGGCTATGGCGTGTTCGACCTGGTGCGCGACTTCTATGCGAAGGCCACGCCGATTCATTACAGCCTTGAAACCAAAAACACGCTGGTACTCAAGGCCCAGGACACGATCCAGGGCAGTCGCATCGAGTGGGACGCCGGTTGGACCGACATCGCCCAGGCATTCCTGACCATCAAGCGCGGCACCACCACCAGCGGCCAGGTGACCTACAGCGCTTCGCGCACCGACGCCACCGGCCACGCCGATATCGCCTGGGCGGTTATGCACGCCCTGGCCAATGAGCCCCTAAACCACAACAAGCGGCGCCGCAGCCGCTACGTCACGAGCGGAACCAATGCCCAAGCCACGACACAGAAAGCCCCAAGCCAGCCAGCAGGTACAGCAGCCACAGCCCATGCGGGCGTTCACTTTCGGGGAACCGGAACAGGTGCTGTCCGGCAACATCGGCGAGTACCTGGGGGTATTTCTCAGCGACGACGGCGAGATTTACAAGCCGCCAGTGTCGCGGGCGGGCCTGGCCAAGCTGCTACGCGCCAACGCGCACCACGGCGCCATTCCCAAGTTCAAACGCAACCTGCTGTTGCGTGAATTCATCCCGTCCGAGGGCTGCAGCACGCAGACCATGGGGCGAGCGAGCCTGGATTACATGGTGTTCGGCGAAGCCTATTTCTATCGCGATACCAACGCCTTCGGCGAGGTGTTGGAGATGCAGCACCTGCCCGCCATCAACATGCGGGTGAAGGTGGACGGCGGATTCAGGATGCTGCTGCCAGACAGCAAGTACATGGACTTCGACCAGGACGAAATCGAACACGTTCTGGACTACGACGTGGAACAGAATATCTACGGCGTGCCCGACTACCTGGGCGGTCTGCAGGCGCTGTTGCTCAACGAAGCAGCGACCCTCTTCCGCCGACGCTACTACAGCAACGGCGCGCACGCGGGTTACATCTTCTACACCAACGACCCGGACCTAACCGAGGAAGACGAAGAGAACCTGCGCGCACAGATCAGCGCCAGCAAAGGCGTGGGTAACTTCCGCTCGATGTTCGTCAACATCCCCAACGGCAAGGAAAACGCGATCCAGATCATCCCCGTGGGTGACTTCCAGGCCAAAGACGAGCTGGAGAAGGTGAAGAACATCACCCGCAATGACGTGATTGCGGCCTGGCGCATGAACCCAGCTCTTGCCGGGATCATTCCCGAGAACAGTGGCGGATTTGGGGACATTGAAAAGATCGATCGGGTGTACACCAGCAACGAGATCAGACCGATTTGTCAGCTATTTACTCAGCTCAACGACACCCTAAGACAAGACAGGCGATTCAACTGGAAAAGACAAACAGATGCAGTTGATAACGCTGCATAAGCTTCTTAGCTAAGAGATTACCACTACATATTATGGCAACATGGTGGCAATTGAATGCCCTGGGGAGGGACACAATGCGAGTTGAATGCAAGTGCGGACACAGAGGACGGATCGCTTCACGAGAAAAGTTTTCCGTGGATTTCGTGAAGTTGTACTGCCAGTGCCTCGACGCAAAGTGCGGGCATACCTGGGTTGCGGAATTGACGTTTTCGCACACGCTGAGCCCGTCGGCTCAGTCGTTCGAAAGGATGTTGCTTGATCGATTGAAGGAGATGCCCAGGGCGAAACAGCGAGAGCTGTTTGAGCAGCTTGGGACACAGGCGGTGGCGTGAAACGCAAACCGCCGGCTCAACGCCGGCGATCGGTTGCATCGTATGAGTCTTCTGAGGCTCAACGACGAAGGGAAATCAGCGACTGGCTGTCTCTTCTGGATTGGTGGCCAGAACCTCGGAAAGCCGTCGGAGTTGAAGTTGCTCCTGTTCACTCAACCGTCGGTAAAGACCGACAAGGCGGCGTTCAAATTTGGTCAGTCCAAGCCATTCGGACTCGGTTAATCCAACGCAGGCGCGCTCGTTGTTCGTGCGATCCAACATGCTTACTACTCCATAAAGTGCATTGCTGAATCGACGTTTTGGGGGGTGGGTGATGGCTTTAGAACGGACAGATGGCGAATGCCCAACATGCATTGTTACAAGTTAATTCGATCCTTTGGCAGCATCGTCGGCCATGGCTTTGAGAAAGCGACGAATTGCTTTTTGATCATCACCCGAAATGCTCCTGAACTGATTTATCAATTCCTCTTCGGCCGCTGTAAACAGCTGACCAAGTGGTGTGGAACGACGGCCAGTCAGTATGAAAGCCGCGTCAGCGCCGTGTTCTTCAAGCGCGGCAACATAACGAAGGTCGAGCGAATTCGCTCCCAGCTCATAGTTCTTTTGTGTCCCCCGACTGACTCCTAGAAGCACTCCAAACTCTGTTTGATTCAGCCCTAAGCGCTCGCGCTCTTCCCTCAGGCGTTCACCTACTCGATCCGCTATGAGCATTTTTTTAGTCACCGACATTGACTTGATCATTTTTTTGACCAAGAATCACCACAGACAAACACAAGTAAACACAACCGAACAGAGTGCGCACTATGCCCGCCACCGTTACACCCGAGCAAGCCCGAGAGGCGTTGGATCGCAAAGGTATGAGTATTGCGGAGTTCAGCCGAAAGCACGGACTGAACAAAAATTTAGTCAGCGACCTGTTGAACGGTCGGATCAAAGGTCGCCGTGGGGAGGCACATCGCGCCGCCGTACTGCTCAACATCAAAGACGGCGTTATCGAACAGTAACGGCACTGACCAACAGGGAACAGTAGAAGATGAAAAGCCCCGTTCTAGAGACGCGCAAGGAAGCGATGCGCGAGATCATTCGCAGCTACCCCGATGGACGTAAAGGTGCAGCAGCTCGGCTAGACATGAAGGTCAAAAAGTTCGACAACCACGCCTATGAAAGCGCGGGCTGCAGTCCGCTGAGTGATGCTCAGGTTTACATGCTGGAACAATCCAGCGGCACCAACCACTTTCCGAATTATGTAGCGCAAATGTATGGCGGATTGTTTGTACCGGTCGCCGACCCCGAAACGCTGGATAACGTCGAGCTGTATGCTCGATCAGTTCAGGTTTCAGCGAAGCGCGGTTGCGTTGACCAAGCGATTGCCCAGGCATTGGAAGATGGCTCAATCAACTCAGAGGAAGCCGAAATCATCCTCAACGCTCACAACCTCCACATGGCCGCACGACACGCCGAAGTGCTGGCAGCCATCGACCTGTACCGCGCCAAACCGGGGAATGGCCAATGAACAATCTGCCCGCAGTACAGGAATATCAGGACATGCTCAAAGCCGCGGCTCTCGTGTTCCTTGAGCGGCACCGGTGCGAACACCTGGGTGACGATCAGCAATTGTTCGACCGCACAGTGCAGTACCTGGTTGCCGATTACGACGTACTGACTCAGACCGCCGAAAAGTTGGTGCATCTGGCCAGTAGCGAACTGTCAGCGGTGAGCAATCGGCAGCGGTTGGACATTGTCAGCAGCACGTCCACGCACACCATCATCATCGACACAGCTACCGGCAACGCCTGGGCAATCCCGGTCAGTCTGATCTACGAACGTATTCTCATCGCACCGGACAACGGGCGCTTCCGCGTCACCGCTTCGTAATACCACCCAATAAATCGCCTGTCCCACCGCCGTGGGTTTGGGTGAGCTACGCCCGAAATTGAGGTTTGAAGATGAAAACCGCCATGAACATCAACGCAAAACTGACGCCCGTCGAGGCTCAAGCGCTCTTGGCGAACCTGCGCGAGCAATACCGTCTCAGCCTCAATGAACTTTGGTACGCAGACCAGTACCGCCTGATTCCCGATGGCTTACGCCATGGATCGATCCTAGCCAACAGCCCTGTGATGGCCGCTCAGAAGCATCTGATCGGCGCCCTCACCCTCAGCCTCAAAGCAGTGAAATAACCATGAGAGACGATCTCCGTCACGACGTACTGCAGCGCATCGAATCTGAATTCGGCCTGAAGCACCGCGAGCCCACCAAATACATGCGCGGTGGCACCTGCCCCAAGTGCAACAAGAAAGAGCTGTACACACGTTTCGATAGCCCGTGGCAGCTGATTTGTGGCCGTCAGGAAAAATGCGGCCACACGGTGCATGTAAAAGAGATCTACGACGATCTGTTTGAGGACTGGAGCAAGCGAGTACCAGCAACGGAGAACGCACCCACAGCGACGGCTCGAGCATATTTGGAGTTCAGTCGCGGCTTCCGCATGGATCTCATTTCTGGGTGGTTTACCCAGGACACCTACTACTCCACACAACATGAAGCGGGTAGTGCGACGGTACGGTTCGCATTGGAGAAAGGCGGCTACTGGGAAAGGCTGATCGATAAGCCAGCACGCTTCGGAAAAATGAAGGCCCGTTTTCAGCCCGGAGAATCATACAAAGGCGTGTGGTGGTGTCCGCCCTGCGTCGACGTGCTCGATGCGAAGGAAATCTGGGTTGTCGAAGGGATCTTCGATGCCATCGCTCTGGTACATCACAACATTTCCGCCGTGTCTGCCATGTCCTCTAATGCGTTCCCTTCAGACTCATTACAGGCCCTTGTAGCGGCACGGCCCGGGAATTTGCCGAAGCTGGTGTGGGCACTGGACAATGAACCAGGTGCACACACTTACATCAAACGCTGGGTCCGTATGGCCCGTGAGCTGGGTTTCACCTGCGAAGCAGCCCAGATCCCTCAGCGCGACAAGAAGAAAGTCGATTGGAACGATCTTCACCAGCGTTGGCAGTTCCTGGACGAAGGCGAGAAGCGAGATAGCCAAGTCGACAAAGATCTCACCATTGCACGCCACCACGGTGCCCTGCTGATCGCTGAGAGCGCCACGGAAAAGGCGCTGGTGATGTTCGACTGGAAGCGCCGCAGCGAATTCCACCTGGAGTTCGGCAACCGCCTGTACTGGTTCAAGCTCGATCTGGAGAAATACAACAAGGCGATCCAGGAGCTGGAAGACAGCGAACACCACGACGATCAGCAACTGAACAATAAGCAGATGCGGGCCAAGGCCATGCAACAGTGCGGCGCACTACAGCGTATCGCCACCTGTAATCCGAAGGCTCTGTACTACCAGGAAAACAAACTTACCGACGAGTCCTGGTACTACTTCCGGATTACGTTTGCCCACGATGCGGCCCCGATCAAGAACACCTTCACCAGCTCGCAAATCGCCTCATCTGCAGAGTTCAAGAAGCGTCTGCTCGGTATCGCCCCGGGCGGAATGTTCACCGGCACCACCCAGCAACTCGACGCCTTCATTGAGGAACAGACCGACGCCCTCAAGACCGTTCAGACGATCGACTTCACCGGGTATACCCGTGAGCACGGCGCCTATGTCTATGGCGACGTGGCGGTTCGCGACGGCAAAGTGTTCAAGCTGAACGAAGAAGACTTCTTCGATATGGATCGGCTGAGCATCAAGACTCTCAGCCAGTCCGTAACCCTGAACCTGAACACCGACCTAGAAATGTTTGATACCGAATGGCTGGATCTAATCTGGCAATGCTTCGGCGCTAAAGGCCTTGTGGCCCTTGCCTTCTGGTTCGGAGCACTTTTTGCCGAGCAGATCCGCCAGCACCAGAAGAGTTACTCCTTCATGGAGATTATCGGGGAGCCAGGCGCAGGCAAGTCAACGCTCATCGAGTTCCTGTGGAAGCTGTACGGTCGCATCGATTATGAGGGCTTCGATCCTACGAAGGGCA
The DNA here is from genome assembly GCF_029955235.1 of Pseudomonas fungipugnans. Taxonomy (NCBI): domain Bacteria; kingdom Pseudomonadati; phylum Pseudomonadota; class Gammaproteobacteria; order Pseudomonadales; family Pseudomonadaceae; genus Pseudomonas; species Pseudomonas fungipugnans. The sequence continues at coordinate 1,807,091 of NZ_JARBWL010000002.1, read as the reverse complement.
CCCCTGTGGCTCGTGCCCGGAACTTTGCCCAGGTGGCGAATCTACCCGTAGTGCTAATCGAGTCGGAGCGTGAAAAGACCGACGGCGGAGCGACCAAACAGTATGACTGGGACGAACTCAAAACCGCCTACAACGGCCGTAGCGTCCGCTCCACCGGTGTGAAGAACAACGGTAACGATACTCGGGAGCCCCCATTTCGTGCTGCGTTCGTCTTCGGCCAGAACCATCCGGTGAATGCTTCCGAGCCAATCTTGCAGCGCATCGTGCACATCGCCATGACGAAGGATGGCCACACGCCGCAGACAAAGTTGTTGGTGGAAAAGCTGGAGCGTATGCGGGTCGACCGCGTGAGTGGATTCCTGCTCAAGGCCACCATGAAAGAAAACGTGGTGATGCAAACCGTGCGCGAAAAGGTGCCCGTATACGAACAGCAGCTGCTGGCCCTGCCAGAGATCCGCACCGTCCGGATTGCGACTAATCATGCCCAGTTGCATGCCCTGGTCGACGCCCTAGTGCACGTCGTCCCGCTGAAAAAGCACCAGGTGGAAGCAGCCCATGCCGAGATCCAAAGCATGGCCAAGGATCGCCAGCTGGCCATCAATGCTGATCACCCGATCGTTGTCGAGTTCTGGGAGCTGTACGAGTACCTGAACAGCGCGGCAGGTGGCCTGAACCACTCCCGCAATGACGGCCTGATCGCGGTAAACCTCAATGACTTCGCCAAAGAGGCGGCAGAGAAGCGGCAGAAAGTGCCGGATCTGACTGAACTCAAACGCCACCTGAAAACCAGCAAATGCCCGAAATTCGTGGAGACGAACAGGAACGTGTGTTCGTCCTGGGACGTTGACGCTGCCAATAAACCAAAAACAGTGCGGTGCTGGATTTTCCAGGCTGCCTGATATCACCGAGGGAGGAAGCGCAGATGCAAGTTCAAGTGTTTATAGGCAACGCTGGCGACGGCCAGACCAGCAAGCTGCAGGAGATCCAAGACCGGCTGATCGCGACGGGGCAAAACACCCTAATCATTCAAGCCGGAGCATATGGCGAAGACGGGTTACTGCAGATTTTGGAAGTTCGAGCTGCAGGTGGTCAGCGAGAGATCCTGGTGGACGACTGCAGCCGCTTGCAGGTTCTGAAAGTTTTGGAGTGGCGGTCAAGCGCTGAGGATGACCCGAATTTTGACGACCTGATTATTCACCTGGCACGCCAGGACTAACCGGATTTGAAGAGCGGTGACGAGGAGTTGGCCCTCCCCGACACCAACCACTACTGAGGAGCATCACCATGCAAGCACAGCACCAAAGCAGCAGCGATGTGAAGGCTACCACACCGGCACGACACCTGGTGGCCACCGCCATTATTGGCGCCGCGATGATCGGCTATCAGGTACATAAAACGCCTGATGACCGTATACGACTTGAGAGCCTGACCACCATGGCGCAGAACCTTGGGGAGCTGAGTGCAACTGACCTAGCCGTGGTTGCTCGGCTGCTAGCTAAGCACCCGGCGGAGCGACCGAACTTCGCGTGCCGCCAAGTCTGAATGAAGGGATCTGAATCATGAAGTACATTACACAACAAGCTTTAGAAAACGCTGGGGGCCGCCGTGAGTAAGCTGGATCGTTTCATGCGGGAGAAGGAAGTATTGGGCGTTACCTCCTTCTCCCGAACCACACTCTGGCGCGAGATCAAACGGGGGAATTTTCCCAAGTCGGTGGTGATTTCGGCCGGCCGGGTTGGTTGGCGAGAATCAGCGATCGAGGCCTGGCAGAACAATCCCGCAAACTGGCAGACCAGTGCCAAAACCGAAGCCGCGTAAGCGGCTTCATCTATTTGTGCCATATCAACTGCAGCTACTATGTAGGCCTTCTCGGTCTATGCAGGTTTCAGCAATGTCGCTCATTCAAGATATTCAAGCCGCAGCCATCTCCCAGACAACGGATGTCCCAACGCTGTTGCGGATGTGTAAGTTGCTTGCAGCTCGCATTTCCCATCCCCTACTCAATGAATGGGTGGACAGAGAACTCAACGGATATCCCGACATTAAGTCACTACCAGACTATCGAGTGGTGCGAGTCGATTCCTATGGATCATTCCACGGTGGGCTCAGGCAGGCCAATCGTCTGCAAATACCGGTGGGGATCCTCCCTGAAAAGCTACAAGAGCAGTTCCGACACGCTCACATGACCTCCAGCATCAGCGGCTATGCCGCATTACTGGTAGGCGATAAAACTGGCAGAGTTACAGAGCAGTGGCCGTTGGAGCTGGCTATTCAATATGCTTCTACGCTCACACCCGGCATGCAGTGCGTGGCCGCGTGGAAAGAAATTCCAATCGGCGCCGTAGTCAGGTTGTTGGACTCCGTCAAAACGCGAATCCTTGACTACGTGATTGATCTAGACCGAGAAGCCCCCAACGCTGGAGAGACCCCGATTGGTAGCCACCCCCCTTTGAGTAACGAAAAGATGACGCAAATATTCAATAACACCATCAACGGCAATGTCGGCAATATTTCTAATTCAGGGGAAAACTTTACGCAAAACGCGTCCACTCAACTTGGCAATTGGGACTCGTTAACAGCGCAATTGACTTCGCTAGGCTTGAAGCCGGCTGATTTTGAAGCAATGCAAGATGATCTCGACCAAGCCAAGGCAACGAACGACGACAAGGAAAAATCAACCAAGGCAAGTTCGTGGATCAGTCGTTTAACCATGAAAGCGTTTGAAGGAGCATCGGGGGTGGGAATAGAGGCAGCCGCTGCGGGCGTCGCAAAGGCAATCGGAGCCTACGTAGGCCTGTCCTGAGTATGATCCGACCTACCTTCTAAATCTCCAGTGAGGCCGCGTAAGCGGCTTCACTTATTCCACCTTCGCCGTTATGACGTTCTTTTGTAACCAGGTCGCCCAGCGCTGAAGCCCTGTTTTCTTTTCATCAAAATAGTCATAGCGGTCATAGTGCTTCGAGGCCACATCACCGAAGGCATGGCCCTGGATACGGTCCTTCAACTCTTTGCTGATTTTTGCCACGCCCATCAATGTTTTGCAGGTGCGCCTGATGTCTCTCAGCGTAAACGGACCGTTGAACTTGTCAGCGTGCCGACCGTAGAGCTTGGTGACAGCGCGTGACAGTGAGTTGGCATGTAGTGCGCTGCCCTCGACTTTGCCTTCAAACGGATAGGCACTGGTCGAACTAATTTCGTCCATCGCCTTCAGGCTCGCGCGCATCAGCTTGTTATAGGGCACGACATGCAGGGACCGCTCGCCCTCGGCGCCTTTTCCTTTCTTATTACGGATGATCAGGTGGTCTTTGAGGTATTGCCGGCGTTCAGTCGCCAGCAGCTGCTCGGGGCGCTGGCCACCGGAGGCAATCAGGAACTTGATCAGCTCCGCAGTGACCACACTCAGTTGCTCGGGCAACAACTGCCACAGGCGGGCCAGCTCTTCGGTCGACAACGCCCGATCACCAGGTTGCTCCCAATCAGCCTGCACTGGAACGCTGGCCACCGGATTACTCTTGAGCCCGAACTTCAGATCCGTTTTCTGATAACTACGGGGGTTGAACTCCTGCTCCAGGCCCATCTGGAAGGCAGCATGCAACTGCGAGCGGACCCGGTTGCAGTAGGTGGTCACACCGTTGCCGATCATCTTGGTGATGATGTCGCGGATCTCGCCTGGCCCGATCAGAGACACTGGCCGCTTGACCAGGTCAGGGAACGAATCAGACACGTAATGCTTGAGTGACCACTTCACATCATCAGCAGAGGCTGCCCCCTCCCCTGCCAGCTTGGCTGTATAAGCGTCCAGCAGGTTCTGGAAGGTGCCGGCCGACACCGCAATTTCCTTCTCTACACGGCACAGATCACGAGCAGCAGATAAGCCGAGTGTCGGCCAGGTGCCGAGTTTGCTTTTTGGCTTCGATCCATTCACCCGCCGTTGGAAATAGAACTCTTTTGTGCCATTCGGACGGACCCTCAGTATCAATACGCCCTCGCCTCTGGCGCTACGGCCATCCGAGACTGTGTATTCCTTCTCCGCAGGCTTCATTGCCTTGATTTGTTTCTCTGTGAGCATTTGGGGGCCGTTACTGGGGGCCGTTGGCCTGAAATAAGGGGTTTGCCGATGAAACAGCATGAAATGACCGACTCTACGCAAAGCCCCGTTCCTGCGGGCTCTGCGGGGCGTAAGCATACATCCCGTGTCTGTATGAAACACTATCCGCCCAAGCTTCCCAAGCTGATAACGAGGGTTCGATTCCCTTCACCCGCTCCAATCAATTTCAGTCTCGCGTCAGGATGTTTTTGACGAGAGAGGCAGCAACACAAAAAACCGGTCCTCAGTGGCCGGTTTTTTTGTGCCCGGGTTTTATTGCGACCGTCGGGACCACGCGGATATAGTGCCCCACGCTTCAAGGATCGCGCGTGACGGCGCCAGCCCCCCAATAAATAAAAGAGCGCCCGATGAGTCATCGCAAAAACCTGGAAATCGAATACCTGCGCGCGGCGGCCATCGTCATGACCCTCGCCACCCATCTTCAAGTCCTGCTGCCGTTTCATCATGAACTCTTCGGCAAGGTGCTCAACATCTTCTCGCCACTGTCCGGTGTCGACCTGTTTTTCTGCATCTCGGGGTTTGTGGTCAGCAAGGCTTATCTCGACTACTTCGACACGTACAAAGCCCAGGGCCAGTTCGGCATTGCCGCGTTTTCATTCTGGCTTCGCCGGGCTTATCGACTGTTGCCGACGGCATGGTTGTGGGTCTTGATCCCGTTGGCGTTTTCGATCTTCTTCAATCAGTCCAATGCCTTTGATTCCTGGTTCAACAACCTTCGCAGCTTCACCGCTGTCGCGACGTTCAGCGGTAACCTGGCCAACCAGTACGGGTTGCTGCTGGGGCCGAATTCGGTCTACTGGAGCCTGGCACTGGAAGAGCAGTTCTACTTCATCTTCCCGTTGTTCCTGCTGCTGATCACCTCGACTCGCTGGCGGGTGATTGTGCTGCTGTTATTGATTGCCGTGCAGTTCGGCCTTGATCGCAACATGTTTGCCCCGCCTCCCGGCGGGATGCTGTACTCATTGCGCCTTGACGCCATGATGTGGGGGATTGTGTTATGCCTGTTTACCCGTACCAGCGTGTATAAACAGATTGAACCGGTGTCTCTGGGAACGAGTGGCCTCAAGCGTCTGGGCGTCACGTTGTTCCTGCTGTACATGCTGGGCGCCATCGCGGCGCAGATGATCGCCACCCCCATCGCCTTCGGGCTGATCGCGCTGGTCTCGCTGCTGATCGTGTGGCTTGCCAGCTATCAGAAAGGCTACATTTTCTCGCCACCGCTACTGTCAGGGCCGTTGTTATGGTTGGGCTCACGATCCTATGCGCTGTATGTCATCCACTTGTTTGCCTATCACCTGAGTACGGAGATATGGACGCGGGTTGCCGCTGAACAAGGAACGACACTGGGCCGCGAATACACGCTCGAGCTGCTGTTGACGTCGGCGCTGATCATGCTTGTTTGCGCCGAACTGAATTACCGCTACGTTGAGCAGCCCTTGCGCCGTCGCGGTGCAGAGATTGCCCGGCGCAAGCTTGCGATGCTGGAACCGGGCAGTGTTGAAGAGCCAGCGCGCGAACCAGCAGTTGCAACTATTTCGGCAGTGGCGAAGGAATAATCAACCTTGAGGGGTTGCCAATCAAACCGGTCCAATGACCGGTTTTTTTGTGCCCCGAAAAACCTCGAAATACAGAAAACAAGCTCATCGGGAGACGCTGACCACCCCGCTCCGTACTCGCCTCTAGACTGGGTTCACGCCGATACGGCAAGCCACTCGGTGGTTATAGTGTTGATTACGTTTTTTCAGTAGGTATAGTAACCACCTACGCACACCACATGGAGGTGATGTGAATAGGCGATTCTTGATTAGCCAAATCGTGGCAGACGGTTGGTATCTGGTGCGGATCAGGGGTAGCCATCATCACTTCAAGCATCCGACCAAGCCAGGCCTGGTGACCGTCCCCCACCCGAAAAAGGATCTACTCAGGAAAACGGCCATCAGTATTCTGCAGCGGGCATTGCTCTGACAGCCCCGCTGTACGGCGTCCGCGGAGGACAAATAACATGCTTTACCCGATAGCGATTTCAACAGGCGACAACGAACACGCGTGGGGCGTGGAAGTACCGGACATTCCAGGTTGCTTCTCTGCCGGTGACGACCTCGACGATGCCATGGCCATGGCGCGCGAAGCCATCGAAGGTCATTTCGAGATACTGGCCGAGGACGGCGCACCGATTCCGCCAGCCAGTAAAGTCACCCTGCATGCGGCCAATCCGCGATACGCGGGCTGTACCTGGGCCTTGGTGGACATTGATGTGACCAAATACCTGGGCAAAGCGCAGAAGTTGAACATCACCTTGCCGGGTTACCTGCTGACTCGGATCGACGAATATGTGCTGCATCATCCAGAAGAAAAAAGTCGATCCGGTTTCCTGGCCTCGGCGGCGCTGAAGGTGTTGCAGCAGACCTGATTCCGCACGGAAAGAAAGCGTATCAACTGCAAACGAATTGATTGGAGCCACTCGCTCATGACCCAAAATATCTACGACGACCCCGAGTTCTTTCAGGGTTATGCCCAAATGGGCCGCTCAATTGGCGGCCTGGATGCGGCACCTGAATGGCCCGCGCTTCGTTCCATGTTGCCGCCCATGAACGGGCTCAAGGTGGTGGACCTCGGCTGCGGTTATGGCTGGTTCAGCCGCTGGGCCGCCGAGCAAGGCGCCGACAACGTGTTGGGCCTGGATGTGTCGGAAAAGATGCTGGAGCAAGCCCGCAACACGACATCCGCGTCCAGCATCCGCTACGAACGCGCCGACCTGGAACACCTCGACCTGCCAGCCGCCAGTTTCGACCTGGCCTACAGCTCGCTGGCCTTGCATTACATCAAGGACCTGCCGGGGCTTTTCAGCAATATCCACGCGGCCCTCAAACCCGGTTCCCGCTTCGTGTTCTCCATCGAACATCCGATCTTCATGGCCCCACGTAATCCGGGATGGCTGATCGATGGCGAAGGCCGCAAGCGCTGGCCGCTGGACAGCTACCAGCACGAAGGCGAGCGAGTCACCCACTGGCTTGCCGAAGGCGTGATCAAGCAGCACCGCACCGTCGGCACGCTACTCAATACTTTGCTTGGCGCGGGATTCAGCATTCAGCACGTCAATGAATGGGGACCGAGTGACGAGGAGGTCGCAGCACAGCCCGCACTGGCTGAAGAGCGCGAACGGCCCATGATGATGCTGGTGGGGGTGATGCGCTGAATGTTGCGAGGCTCATGAATATATGAGCCTCGCGGTACAGGACTTTATCGGGTGGCTACGATGAACAGGCGTGGAAACGGCAGCAATACCGAGCCATCTTCAAGCGTCGGATAAGCCTGCTCGACAGCCGCCAGATACTGCTTGAGGAACTGCACCTTCTCAGTCTCATCCAGCGGTTCGAGAAACGGCCGCAAACCGCTGCCCTTGAACCATTCCACCACGCCCGAGGCACCCTCCGCGAGCGGGTGATGATAGGTCGTGCGCCACACATCGACTCGCGCGCAGTGCGGGCGCAGGATCGAATAATAGGTGCTGGCATCTGCCATGTCGGTTCGTTGCCCGGCAGCGCCGGCCAATTTATCGGCCCATGGCCCATCAGCGGCCACTTCGCGCATCAAACGGTGGGACGGCTCGTTGAGGTTATCGGGCATCTGAATCGCCAGGCTGCCACCGGGAGCAAGCCTGGCCGCCAGTGACGGCAGCAATCGGGCGTGATCCGGCAGCCATTGCAACACGGCATTGGCGAAAATCACGTCGAAGGGGCCCTGATCGCTCCAGGTGGCGATATCAACCGTGTCGAAATGCACCAGCGGCAAGCGCTTGCGGGCAGAATCGAGCATGTCGGTGGAACTGTCCAGCCCCTGCACCCTGGCGTTTGGGAAGCGCTCCACCAGCAATTCGGTGGAGTTGCCGGGACCACAACCAATGTCGACCGCCGAGCGTGCATCCATGGTCGGGATGGCCGCGAGTAAATCACGGGCCGGGCGAGTGCGTTCATCTTCAAAAGCGACGTATTGCTTGGCGGACCAACTCATTGCGTTCTCCTGTCGAAGCGTCGTCAGGACTTGGGCTGACAACCGGTGCACCAAGATACATCGCCCGGAGTGCCAGCCCAATTCGACTTATGGAGACGGCCGTCAGTTTGCCCAACCGCCACCTTGCCAATGCCAGCCATCGCCACGCTGCTCCCAATGGGGATGCACGTACCGATAACCGGGCCGCTCTGCCACCCAGTGACCGTGAACGGCCACATAACGCCCGCCTTCCCAGCGCCAATAACCTCGGGACCAGACGTAACCCGCGCGCCCTGCCGGCTCGACCTCGATCACCCGCTCCGGCGGTGCCTGCGGCGCGATGACTTCAACGTATTCGCGCTGCACCGGGCGCCGATCGTGAACGACCCGCTCCTCGACGCAGCCCGAAGCTGCCACCACCAGCGCCAATAACGCCATATAACGTAACAACATGCTGCCTCCTCAGGCTTGACCGCCAAATTGAGTAAACCAGCAAAAAAATGCCCCCTGTTACCACCATGCTCCTGCCTGGCTCACAGACCTTGTAACAGGTTCTGTCTGTCGCTTACCTGAACTCGGGGCACAAATTGCATCGCGATCAGGGTCCGTTTTTTATCGCCAAATGGTCGTTACTCATAACAAAACCGACCGTTCGTCGAGCCATAGACCAGGCATTTTGAAAAAAAGCAGTTAACAATGGCAGCAAACCGACACTGACCGCCGACAATGGAAAAACCTTCCATTTGCGCGGCAGGACCGTCAGCCTGATCACCGAGCACAGCATAAATACCTGTAAATTTGTAAAAAGAAATTTCAGCAAACCGTTGCTGTCTGAACATTCAGGCGCATCCCTTATAAGGAAAACGGTAATGAAATTCTCGAAAATCTCCCAGACTCTCTCCATGTGGGCAGGCAGTCCAAAGACGTTCATGGTGGCGGTGGCGTTGATCATCATTTGGGCGATGACAGGGCCGGCATTTCATTACAACGATACCTGGCAGCTGATCATCAACACGTCGACGACGATCATTACCTTCCTCATGGTGTTCCTGATTCAGAACACGCAAAACCGCGACAACGACATTCTGCATTTGAAAATTGACGAGCTGTTACGGGCCACCACCGACGCGCAGAACGCCATGCTGGGCCTGGACGGCAAGAGTCTCAAAGAGTTAGAGGCGCTGAGAAAGCAGTACCGCTCGATAGGTGAAAACGAAACGCTGAATCTTGACGAAGCGGCCGCGGGCGACAAGCAAAAGCCTGATTTCAATCATTGCTGAAGGGCAGTTCGCGAGTGGCGTCAGCCACTCGCGACATTTCTAGCGGCTGGCCTGCAACGCCCTGGCCATTTGCAGATGTTTTTGCAACTTCGGCAGGGTCTCTTCGGCGAAGGCTTTGATTTCAGGCACGTCGGTGGTCTGGGCTTCCTGCTCAAGCTGCGCGATGGCCTCTTGCGTGGTTTGCACCTGGCTGGCGGCATACGCCTGATCGAAGGTTGTGCCCTCCTTCACTTTTGGCATCAAGGTGTTGGCCTTGTCGACCACTTCTTCCCGGGGGGCGACCGGCAAGTCCAGTTGCTTGGCGATTTTCGCCAGGTGCTGATTGGCCGTGGTGCGGTCATTGATCACCACAATGGTGTAATCCTTGACCTCTTTGGAGTCGGTTTTCTGATGGGCCAGCCGGCTGGCCTCGATATCGGCCATGCCCTTGGCCGAGGCGTCGTTGATGAATTCGGCGGGGGACTGGGCAAAGGCACTGCCGGCACACAGGCCCAGCAGCGTGATAAAACTGGCGTTACGTAATCGGGTGGCCATCCGGTTCATGGTCGCGCCCTCCTCAAGAAGAAATTCAAACGGGGGCTTTCGCCCCCGTCTCTTAATCAAAACAACCTTCAACAACTACCGAGATTTCTGACCACCTTTGCGGCCCATGTCGGTTTTCGCAGGGTCTTTATCGACAGTCGTGGTGGTGGTTTTCCCACCCTTGCGACCGGCTTCAGACGCCTTCGTTCGATCGTTGGCGAAGTTTCCCGAGTTCGAGTTTCTTGAAGTAGGCATGATTCTCTTCCTCTTGGTATTGATCGTGGCGAGCAACAGCCCGCATAGGTTCTGAATTCCACTTGCCCCAAAGGTTTAGAAAAACTACCTGTGCCGCGACGAACGGTTCAGCCGTTCAAGCCTTGCCGTTCACCAGTCCCGGCAGCGCATGCAGCAGCGCGTTGACGGCGAAACCGATGAACATTACCCCGCACAGGCGGGTGATCAACAGTTCATGACGCTGATACACGGCGCGCACCTGACGCGCGCCGACGATGCCGATCAGAATGACGTAGGCCAGCAGGCCGCCGACGAAACTCAGGGCAATCAGCCAGGGCAGCATCGACCAATGGAGCAACTCGGCGCGACTGGACAGCAGCGCGGTAAACGTCGCCACCGCCACCGGATAGGCCTTCGGATTGGTCAGGCCAAACACGATGCCGTGCCAGAACGGCTGCCGAACCGGCCCTTGGCTCGCCTCGCCACCGCAGCCACGACGAGCCCGCACCGCACGCAGCCCCAGCCAGAACAGGTAAAGCCCGCTCAGCACGCCCAACACGTCAAACGCGGTGCTGCCGATTTCCCGGGCGCCGACAATTGCGATCAACGCCGTACTGCACCAGATCACGTCACCCAGCAAATGCCCGCACAGAAACCCCGCCCCCGCTCGCCGCCCGCGGGCCGCGCCAATCCCGAACACCGCCAGCACGCCCGGCCCCGGCGTGATGCCATAAATGAAGCCGGAGGCGAGTACGGCCATTAGCAGCGATGGGGTCATGGGGGCTCCTGTTGGTGCGTTTTCATCAGTGGTCGCCAGTCTATCCCGGCAGTCCAGCAGTCGAATCACGGTTGATCGAAGAACTTCATGCCCACATAGGGCCGCTGCCGGCACGCCGCCAATCGCGATGCCAGATCACCGACATGGGCTTCGAGCTTATGGCTATCGGGGTCGAGAAAATAGAACGACGCACCTTCGCTGCGGTTATCACGCCACTCCCGTACCCCAGCCGCCCGCATGCGTTCGACAAACAACGGGAAGTCGGCAGCGCTGATGCTGAACGCGTAATGGGTGTAGTCGGCGCCAGGTTCGGACTCGCGCAACGGATCGAGAGAGAGGCACAACCAGAGGCCCGGCAGCGAGAGATAGGCGCCGCCGTCCCAGCTTGCGTCGAGGCGCAATTGCAGCAGCGCCTGGTAGAACGCCACGCTGCGGTTCAGGTCGGTGACGGCGAGGGTGAGGTGGTTGAGGCTGGTTAGCATGATCTCAGTAGCCTTTGAACCCTTGCGGCAACACGTAGGTGCTGCCGTCATATCGAAGCGTCGTCAGTACCGGTTTGGCGGTGGTGGAACTGGATTCACACGCGTCCCCTTCGCCCTTCCCGACTTCGCTGGTCGTCACCGTCTTGACGATCAAATCGGCGTATCCATGTGAACTGGTTTTGCCGATTTCGAGGGTTCGGGTGTGTTGGTATAGCTCACCTGCGCAAGTACCGTCCCATTCACCCCCGTACTCATACGTGATGAGCTTATCCAGGACCGGCCGTAACGTGTCGCCCTCTCTCACATAAAGCGAGAGCAGCTTTTCATTCACCGGATTGACCCGTGACGAGCCATTGAACGTGGCGCGCACACCAAAGGCGCGCAAGTCCGGCGTGAGCTGGTAACGGGCGGTATCGATTTGCAGGTCTTCAAACTCAATGGCGTCCGATTCAAAAGCGGATGCCTTGTGATACATCGCCAACGGTTTCGATTCGCCGGCCGAGAAAACGGCGAGATCAAGATCATATTTACCCTCAGGGCCGTAATCGCTTGCCGAAGGCCCCGACTCGAACTGCGACAATGCGGTAATCGCAAGCCCCGGGTAAGCCGGCCAGTCCTTGCAGACCGAATAACCGAAATCCCCCGCCAGAAACGGCTTCTCACACGCCGCGAACACTGGTGTCGTCATCACCACCGCACACAACGCCGCACAACTCATCAATCCAGACTTCAATGTCATTCCCTGTTCCTTGTGTATTTGAAACCCAGACGATTTCAGGCGCGCACTATCCCCTCCTCAATCCGCCCCATCAACCACTTCAACGCCTGATCCCCACCCCGACGCTTGTGCCACGCCAATACAAAACTGAACGACGGAATCTCGAACGGTGGCGGGACGACGGTCAGCGATGCCTGATCGATATTACGCAAACCACGAGCGGCGACCGTAAGAATCAGATCGGTGCCGCTGATAACACCCGGGGCGACGCTCCAGTGCGGCAGGCTGATCGCCACATGACGACGTTCGCGGATGCCGGTCAGCGCACGTTCGATTTCCGGGGTGCCGCTGCCGCGCATTTCCAGCAGCACGTGGGGGCGGGCCAGGTACGTGGCAAGGTCAAGCGTGCCGTCCCCGGGCAGACTATGACGATCAACCAGGCAGACGTAGTGCTCTTCGAACAGCGGAACGCTGTGCACCTCGTTGGGCAACTCCGGGAACACGCCAGCCGCCACGTCGATGTCGCCATTGAGTACGCCGTCGAGCATGCCCTCGCGGCTGGCGTGACTGATTTGCAGATCGATGCCCGGCGCCTCACGGCGCAGCTTGCGGATCAGCCCGGGCAGGATGATGGCGGCACCGTAGTCGGACATTGCCAGACGAAACGTGCGCTTGGCGGCGGCGGGGTCAAATGCATCCGGTACCAGCAACGACTGCACCTGGGCCAGGGCTTCAGCCAGTGGCGCCATCAGTTCCAAAGCTCGCGCAGTGGCAACGAGATGGGCGCCAGCGCGCACCAGCAAAGGGTCGCCGAGCAAATCCCGCAGTCGCGCCAGGGCATGACTGACCGCTGGCTGGCTCAGGTGCAGTCGTTCGGCGGCGCGGGTCACATGTTGCTCGCTGAGCAAGGCATCAAGAATCACCAACAGATTGAGGTCGACTCGGCGCAGATCATTCATTTGGTGCATGTTCTGAATAGCAAAACGGAATTTAAATCTGCGTGATGAATACTCTAGAGTCCAGCAAAACCTGTTGGAGCGTGATCATGAGCAGTTTGCATTGGGCCGCCCTGTTGGTGCTGGCCGTTATCGCCGGGGCCGTTGTGCCGTTTCAGAGCGTCATCAACGCCAATCTCGGGCGCGGTCTGGGTCATCCGTTGTGGGCGACGCTCGCGTCGTTACTGGTGAGCATATTGGTATTGTTGCCGATTATCCTGGCACTGCGCCTGCCCCTGCCGTCGCTGGCGTTCATCCGCAAGGCGCCACTGTGGATGTGGGCGGGCGGTGCGTTTGGCGTGTGCTTTATTTCGCTGGCGCTGATGTTGCTGCCCAAGCTCGGCGCTAGCGGGTTCATCGCGTTGGCGTTGGCGGGTCAGGTTGCGGCGTCGCTGGTGCTGGATCACTTTGGCTTGTTTGGCCTGATGGAACGGCAGATGACTTTGCCCAGGGTGTTGGGCGCCCTGTTCCTGGTGGCCGGGGTGGTGTTGATTCAGTTCAGCGGGTCGCCAGCCAGGAGTGTGGTAACGGCGAGTTGATGGCGCAGCCGACATGCTGTGCTGAACAGGAGGCCATTTTCGCGAGCAGGCTCGCTCCCACACTGGATGTGTGAACACCGATTTACTGGCTGACACCCTTTCAGGCAGCGTCCTACAAACAACTCTCTAAAAGCCCGCAACACCGTCAGAAACGGCCGATTCAAAGTCCGTGGGAACACTCTGTAAAGTCCGGAAACACAAACATATTGCAACAAACCCACGGATCGCTTCACCCAAGGACTGCCCCACCCATGAATCAAATAACCCACGCCGCCAATACCTTCACCAACTACCGTAAAGTCATCTCGCTGGCCGATCACGATTGGGAAACCGCCGAAGCCGGCAAAATCTCCGGCCTCAACGTCGAGATCAAAAAAGACAACCAGATGCTCGATCAACACGGGAGAATGCTGCATCACTTCTGCACGACGTCTTATCTGGGCCTTGACCGTCATCCGGCACTGATTGACGGTGCCATTTCCGCATTGCTTAAAGTGGGCACCCTGCGTGTTCCCAATTCGAAGAACCGCTGCAAACTGGCGATTCTGGAACAGTATGAAAACGAGCTGTCCGAGCTGTTCGGCACCCCCTGCCTGAGCACCTTGTCATGCAGTGCCGCGAGTGCCGGGGTCCTGCCACTTTTGGCCAGCGGCGTATTCACGGAAAATCGGCCGCCAGTCATGGCGTTCGATCGCATGGCGCACTACTCGATGAATCACCTGAAAGCCGCCTGTGCCGATGAAACCAACGTCGTGACGTGCCCGCACAACGACATGGATTTCCTCGAAACCCTGTGCCAAAGAAACGCCACAGTTGCCTATATCGCCGACAGTGCCTACAGCATGGGCGGGGTCGCAGACATGGACAGTCTGCTGTACCTCAAGGATCGCTACGGCCTGTTTCTCTATCTCGACGACTCCCATGCGTTGTCCGCTGTCGGAGCGTTCGGTGCCGGTCTGGCAAGACCGAGGCTACAAGCACTTGAGGACGACGTGTTGATCGTAGCCTCACTGGCCAAGTCGTTTGGCGCCAGTGGTGGCCTGGTGATGCTGGGCAACGAACGGCAGAAAAAACTCATCACCCGTTACGGCGGCCCCAGCAACTGGTCGCAAAGTTTGAACAGTTGCGCCATCGGTGCCGGCAGGGCCTCGATCAAGTTGCACCGGACCGCAGAATTTGCCGGGTTACAGAAAAAACTTCAGGTTAATATCCGACACTTCGACAGCCTCATACGCACCGAACAACAAGGCAGCAACATGGCCATCCGCCTGATCCGCTGCGGTGACGCCGCACGGGCCAACACTGTGGCTGTCGCGTTGGCCAATCATGGCTTTTTTACCTGCGCGGTGTTTTTCCCGGTGGTGGCACGAGACAAGGCCGCCATCAGAATCACCCTGCGAGCAGACATGACGCCGACGCTGATCAGGGACTTCTGTGACCTGGTCACCGATCTATTGCGCGTCCATGACCGGAACGTCGGCTGCTGAAGTGAACCCAGGGAAGACGCGATGAAGAACAGCACCACCCTCCACATCACCTGCTGCACCGTATTTGTGGCGCAGTTGGGCATGAGCATCTACTTGCCAGCCTTGCCGGACATGGCCCTGTCACTGTCCGCCGATGCCTCGCAAGTGTCCTGGGGGTTGGCTGTGTACCTGATCGGCATAGCGCTGCCGATGCTGTTCTGGGGCAGCCTGGCCCAACGCATCGGGCGCAAACCGGTGTTGTTGGCGGCACTGGTCATTTATGGCCTGAGCAATCTGGCCCTGCCCCTTGGGTCGACGCTCGAAGCGTTCCTTGCCCTGCGACTGCTGCAGGGCATTGGCGCCAGTGGCATTTCGGTGATGGCGCGGGTGCTGATCCGCGACAGTTTTCGCGGCGAGCTGCTGGCCAAGGCGCTGTCATGGCTGTCGGTTTCCTTTGTGATTGCATTGGGGATCGGCCAATACCTGGGCTCGCTGATTCAGGTCGCACTCGGCTGGCCGGCGATCTTTTACCTGCTGGGTGCGGTGAGTCTGACAATGGCGATGATCTTGGCTCGCGTCGCGTTTGCGTTGCGCTCCGAAGACAGGACTCAGGCGTCGGCGTGGCCAAGCTACTGGCGCATCTTGCGTGATCGCGGCTTTGTACTGCCAACCCTCGCCGGCGGCCTCGGTTATGGGGTGATCATCGCGTTCAACACCGCTGCGCCATTGATCCTGCAAGGGCCATTCAACTGGTCGGCAGTGGAATACGGGCTATTGGGCTGGCCCATCAGTGCGGCGTATTTTCTTGGCGCGCTGGGGGTCAATCGGTTTGTATTACGCACCGGCCAACAGTGGCTGATGACCCTCGGTGTGGGGTTGGTGCTCGCTGGCAGCACAAGCATGTTGCTGGCCAGCATGGCCGGGACGTCCATCGCCTTATTGCTGTGGCTGCCCTACTGCGTGGCCGTGTTCGGCCAGTCATTGAATTACCCGATCAGCCTGGCCCTGGCCAACGACGGGGCGCCGGCCAGCGGTGCCTATGCGATGGCCTTGAGCGGTTTCATCCACCAGTTGATGGCCGCCGATATCGGCGGCATCGCCAGCCTGATCGCCACTCATCATGCATGGCCTCTATCACTGTTATGCGTGTTGCTGGCCCTGGGCGCGATGCTCTGTGTGAAGCTCGCGCCGGGCGCCAAGACCGTTTAGAACGCGCTGCGGAAAATCTCCTCGATCTGCCGCTGATCCGCTGCTCGCGGATTGGTCAGGCCACAGGCATCTTTCAAGGCGTTGGTGGCCAGAATCGGGATGTCGGTGAGCTTGGCGCCAAGGTCACGCAAACCGCCGGGAATCTGCACGTCTCTGGCCAGGCTGCGAATCGCCGTAATGGCCGCCTGTGCGCCCTCCTCCGGACTGAACCCGCGAATGTCCGCGCCCATGGCGTGCGCCACGTCGGTGAGGCGACCAGCACACACCAGCGCATTGAAACTCTGCACATGGGGCAGCAAAACCGCGTTGCACACCCCGTGAGGCAAGTCGTAGAAACCGCCCAACTGATGCGCCATGGCGTGCACAAAACCCAGCGACGCATTGTTGAATGCCATGCCCGCCAGGAACTGCGCGTACGCCATGTTTTCCCGGGCAGCCAGGTCAGTGCCATCGCGCACGGCCAAGCGCAGGTTGTTACTGATCAGCGTCATCGCCTTCAGCGCGCAGGCATCGGTGATCGGGTTGGCGGCGGTGGACACATAGGCTTCAATCGCGTGGGTCAGCGCGTCCATGCCGGTGGCGGCCGTCAGGCCCTTGGGCATGGCCACCATCAGCGCCGGGTCATTGACCGACAACAGCGGCGTGACGTTGCGGTCGACGATGGCCATTTTCACGTGCCGGGACTCATCGGTGATGATGCAGAACCGGGTCATTTCACTGGCGGTGCCGGCGGTGGTGTTGATGGCGATCAGCGGCAACTGCGGCTTGTCGGATTGATCTACGCCTTCGTAGTCGCGAATCTGCCCGCCGTTGGTGGCACACAGCGCGATGCCCTTGGCGCAATCGTGGGGCGAACCACCGCCCAGGGACACGATGAAATCGCAATGGCTCTCCTTGAGCAGGCCCAGACCGCTCTCGACATTGGCGATACTCGGGTTCGGTTTGGCGCCGTCGAAAATCACCGAATCGATGTCCTGCATCGCCAGTTTTTCGGCAATCATGCTTGCCACACCGGCCTTGGCCAGCCCGACATCGGTGACGATCATGGCCTTGCGAAAACCGTATTTGCGGATTGCGTCCATCGCCTCGTCCAGGCAACCGATGCCCATGATGTTCACGGCGGGAATAAAAAAGGTGCTGCTCATGGGCAAATCTCCTTGGCGTTGGGCCGGATCGACAGCTCCGATCTGGCGGATACCCGCAGCATCGACCGATCAGTCACCGCGCATGTTGATCTGGCTCAACGCCGGCTCGTGATAAAGTCGCCGCCCATCAGACCTTTTGCTTTGAGACGACGAACGCAATGACCGATTTCCAGGATGTGGATGCCCAACTTGAAGACTGGAGCGCCCTGCGTGCCAGCGCCTCGTTTGGCGGCCTGTTGGTGGGTAATGGCGCCAGCCGTGCGGTGTGGGACGACTTCGGCTACGACTCGCTGTTCGAGAACGCCCGCACCGTCGAAGAAAAACCCCTGAGCCAGTCCGAACTGAGCGTGTTCGAGGCGCTTCAAACCCGCAGCTTCGAACAGGTGCTGAGTGCGCTGAAAGCCACCAGCCGGGTGAACAAGGCCCTGGCCGTCAGCTCCGCCGCGCCACGCAATCGCTACTACGCGATCAAGGAAGCGCTGATCAACACCGTACACGCCGTGCACATCCCGTGGCGGCTGGTACAAGCCTCGACCCTGACAACGATCAATCAGGAGCTGAGCCGCTACAAGACGGTGTTTACCACCAACTATGACTTGCTCAACTACTGGGCGATTCAGCAACAGCCAGACGCGATCACCGACCTGTTTCACGGCGCCGAGGCGAGCTTCGACCTGAGCGCCAGCGCCGCCGACAAACCGCGTTTGCTGTACCTGCACGGTGGCCTGCACCTGGTGCGCAATCAGGACGGCACGGCGCGCAAGCTGACCTCCACCGAAGGCACGCTGCTGGGCAGTTTCGCGATCAACAATACGATCAAGACGCTGGACGACGTGCCGCTGTTCGTCAACGAAGGACCGGCGCAGGACAAGCTCAAGACCATTCGCAGCTCGGATTACCTGTCGTTTTGCTACGACCAGTTACTGAGGCACGGTGACGGGTTGTGCATTTTCGGGCATGCATTGGGTGAGCAGGACAGCCACATCGTGCATGCCTTGCGTCAGGCCAAACCGAAGGTGGTGGCGATCTCGATCAATCCGCGCAGCAAGGCGTTCATCCAGCACCAGAAGCGGCATTACGCGAAGGTGTTCGAAGGGACCGGGGTTGAGTTGCGGTTTTTTGATTCGAAGACGCATGGATTGGGCAGTTCGAAGCTGTCGGTGCCGGTCGAGGCTTAATGGCGACAGATCTACCGCTTTCGCGAGCAGGCTCGCTCCCACATTTGGAATGCATTTCCCTGTGGGAGCGGGCTTGCTCGCGAAGGCGCCAGGACAGGCAACTCATTCTTCCGCGCTGTGAACCACCACCAGCAACTGCGCCTGAACCTCCCCCACCGACCGAATCCGATGCGGCTTCTGCGCGTTGAAATGCAGCGCATCCCCGCGGTTGAGCAGCACCCGCTCGCTCACGAAGTCCACTTCCACCTGCCCTTCGTGGACAAACAGAAACTCCTCCCCAAGGTGTTCCTTGAAGGTCTTGTCGGTGAACTGCGCCGGCGGATAGATGATGAACGGCAGCAGGCTGCGCTCACTGACCTGATGAGCCAGCACCGCATAACCCGGACTCTGGTCATTGGCCGCCAATGACTGGCGCTCATCACTGCGCACCAGGCTATAGCTGTCGAGGCTGACGCGGTCTTCGGAGAACAATTCCTCGACGTTCACATTCAGCGCCTTGGCCAGCTTCAACGCGGCGGCAATCGACGGCGTGTTCAACCCGCGCTCGACCTTGGACAGATAACTCTTGGTCATGCCGGACTTTTCGGCCAGCGACTCCAGTGTCACGCCAAGTTTTTTTCTCAGTAATTTCAAACGGATAGACATGTAGAGCGATTAATCCATCAAGGAGGCAACGATTTGTCCTTGCCAATGACACAATGTGTCATATAGCCTCTTTAGTGTCATTTGCAGTCACCGACGACTTTGCGAGGAACCGGTGAACCGTAAACCGACGTCCATTGAACCACCCAAAGGACACGATATGGCCAAGACATTAGCACTCCCCAAAGACCAACTGGTCAAGCAGGCACTGAGCCAGATGCAAAACACCCTGGCGGATAATACGTGGACCGACCGACAAAAGCTGGCCCTCACCTGCCGCATCCTGTTCGAGAACGGGCATGACTCCGGCCTGGCCGGGCAGATCACTGCCCGCGGCCCGCAGCCTGGCACCTATTACACCCAACAATTGGGTCTGGGTTTCGACGAAATCACCGCAAGCAATCTGCTGCTGGTCAACGAAGACCTGGAGGTACTCGAAGGCCATGGCATGCCCAACCCGGCGAACCGTTTTCACAGCTGGGTTTATCGTGCCCGGCCGGATGTGAACTGCATTATCCACACTCATCCGACCCACATTGCCGCGCTGTCGATGCTTGAAGTACCGCTGCAGATTTCCCACATGGACCTCTGCCCGCTCTACGACGATTGCGCGTTTCTGGAAGGCTGGCCGGGTGTGCCGGTGGGCAATGAAGAAGGCGAACTGATTGCCGGTGCCTTGGGCGACAAGCGGGCGATTCTGCTTTCCCATCATGGCCAATTGTCCACCGGCACCAGCATCGAAGAAGCCTGTGTCATCGCGCAATTGATCGAGCGCGCCGCAAAGTTGCAGCTGTTGGCCATGGCGGCCGGCGAGATCAGACCGATCTTGCCAGCGCTGGGTCGCGAGGCCCATGACTGGATTTCCAGACCGAAACGCCACGGCGCCGCGTTCAACTACTACGCCCGGCAGAACCTGCGTCAACACGCCGATTGCCTGAACTGAACCCACTCATTTTTGAAGGAGCGACACCATGTCGACCCCCAACATTCACGGCATCATCGGCTACACCATCACCCCGTTCAGCGCCAACGGCGAGCAGGTCGACCTGGCCGCCCTCGGGCGCTCCATCGACCGTCTGATCGACAGCGGCGTCCACGCCATCGCGCCGCTGGGCAGCACCGGCGAAGGTGCTTACCTGAGCGATGCGGAGTGGGATCAGGTCAGTGAATTCAGCATCAAGCACGTGGCCAAACGGGTACCGACCATCGTCAGCGTATCCGACCTGACCACTGCCAAAGCCGTACGCCGCGCTCGTTTCGCCGAGGCTCACGGGGCCGACGTGGTCATGGTGCTGCCAGCTTCGTACTGGAAACTGACCGAGGCGGAAATCCTCGCCCACTACCGCGCCATCGGTGACAGCGTCGGTGTGCCAATCATGCTCTACAACAACCCGGCCACCAGCGGCACTGACATGTCGGTGGAGTTGATCCTGCGGATTTTCAATACCGTGGACAGCGTGACCATGGTCAAGGAAAGCACCGGCGACATTCAGCGCATGCACAAACTGCAGCTGCTGGGCGACGGTCAGGTGCCGTTCTACAACGGTTGCAACCCGCTGGCACTGGAAGCGTTTGCGGCCGGGGCCAAAGGCTGGTGCACGGCAGCACCAAACCTGATCCCGCAGCTCAATCTGGCGTTGTATGAGGCGGTCTTGGCCAACGACCTGAACACGGCGCGAGCGCTGTTCTATCGTCAGCTGCCGCTGCTGGACTTCATCCTCAAGGGCGGCTTGCCGGCCACCATCAAGGCCGGCCTGAGCATGACCGGCCTCGAAGCCGGCAATCCGCGGCTGCCGGTTTTCCCGCTGGGTGACGCGGGACACAGTCAACTGCAAGGCTTGTTGACCGCATTGCGCTGATCGTTCAGCACACACAAAACTCCCCCTGTGGAAGCGGGCTTTCTCTCACAGGGGGGGTGCGCCGGGTCTGAAGATTGTGATCAAAGTACTGGCAACGTCTTGTCCTTGATCACTTTCGTCGGCCCGTTGGCCTTGACGCTGGCGATGCCTTTTTCCCGCGCTGCTTCCGATGAATAGGCTTCGCTGCTGCCAATGATTTCGTGATTGGCGGCCTTGAGGTTGAAATACGGATGACCGTCCTTGGTGGTCTTTTTTTCGTAGCGTTCGTCCAGCGGGCTGTTGTTCTGCACGGCGGCAATGCCGTTGTCGGCACCGCCGCGGCTGGTGTATTGCTCGCCGACGAGAATGGTTTCGGCGTTGGCCGCTTTCAGCACAAACCGAAACTGACCGCTGCTGGTCTTACTCACTTCGTACCATCCGGACATGGTGCTGCTCCTGTCGATTGATCCCGTGAAAGTCGCCTTCCATTAAAGACCGTCTACCCAGTTTAGCCACCGCCCATATCAGGCAATCATTGTCACAGGCTCGGCTACTTCACTGCCGTACGAACCACCGCCAACCCCGCCCCAACCACCCGTCGCTGACTCAAATAGCGCATGCAACTCACCCGCAGGAACGAAGCGAAATTCACTACCTCGCCGCGATAATCCATCACCTCTTCATACAGCTTGGCGATCAGTTGATTGGTGGTCATGCCATCCGCTTCGGCAATCTCGCTGAGGATGTCCCAGAACTGATTCTCCAGGCGCAGCGTGGTCACCACCCCGCAGATGCGTAACGAGCGGGAGCGCGATTCGTAGAGAATCGGGTCGGCTTTGACATACAGCTCGCACATGCGTGGGGCCCTCGTTACAGCGTGATTTTGGTGCCCAGCAAACCGAGGAAACCGGCAAGCCAGTTCGGGTGTGCCGGCCAGGCCGGAGCAGTGGCCAGATTGCCTTGAACGTGGCCTTCGGTCACGGCAATGTCGATAAACGTACCACCGGCCAGGCGTACTTCAGGGGCGCAAGCCGGGTAGGCACTGCACTCACGGCCTTCAAGAATCCCCGCCGCCGCCAGCAACTGCGCGCCGTGGCAAACAGCAGCAATCGGCTTGCCGGCCTGGTCGAACGCGCGCACCAGGTCCAGGACTTTCTCATTCAGGCGCAAGTACTCCGGCGCACGACCGCCGGGCACCAGCAGCGCGTCGTAATCGGCGGCATCGACCTTGGCGAAATCGAAGTTCAGGGCAAACAGGTGACCGGGTTTTTCGCTGTAGGTCTGATCACCTTCGAAGTCGTGAATCGCTGTGCGCACGGTCTGGCCGGCGGTTTTTTCCGGGCACACGGCGTGCACGGTGTGGCCAATCATCAGCAGCGCCTGAAACGGCACCATCACTTCATAGTCTTCGACGTAGTCGCCGACCAGCATCAGTATTTTTTTCGCAGCCATGGGATGAACTCCTCGGGGAAAAGCGTGGGCTTGCAGGAGTATTCAAGGTAGCCCTTATCCGTCAGGTCGGGTAATACCCAGCTACTACGGGCCACCCGTTCCGGATTCAGCCTTTGTGGCGAGGGAGCAGGCGCTCTGACCACAGGTATCGCGGCAACTGTACGGATATTTCCGTGCACAGCTGTAAGCGCGAAACCCAACGACTTTGTGGCTAGATGAAGACCTTCCCGCCACTCTCGATTCTGGTTGCCATCATGTCCTCACGCGAAAACACCGGCATGGCCCTGGGCCTGCTCGGCGTTGTGATTTTCAGCCTCACCCTGCCCTTTACACGCATCGTCGTGCAGGAAATTCATCCACTGCTCAACGGCCTGGGCCGGGCGTTGTTTGCGGCGGTGCCGGCAGCGTTGCTGTTGCTGTGGCGGCGGGAGAAATGGCCGACCTGGGCGCAGGTCAAAGGCCTGACGCTGGTGATCGCCGGGGTCATTCTTGGCTTTCCGGTGCTGTCGGCGTGGGCCATGCAAACCTTGCCGGCGTCCCACGGTGCACTGGTCAACGGCCTGCAACCGTTGTGCGTCGCACTGTATGCCGCCTGGCTGTCTCACGAACGCCCATCAAAAGCCTTTTGGGCCTGTGCCGCCTTGGGCAGCGCACTGGTACTCGGTTATGCGCTGATCAGCGGTGCCGGCAGTATCCAGGCCGGGGATTTGTTGATGCTGGGTGCGATTGCGGTGGGCGGCCTGGGCTATGCCGAGGGTGGCCGACTGGCCAAAGAGATGGGCGGCTGGCAGGTGATCTGCTGGGCGCTGGTGTTGTCCACACCTCTTCTGATCGGACCGGTGCTGTACCTGGCGCTGCAACATCAGGGCGCGATTTCGGCCAGAACCTGGTGGGCCTTTGGCTACGTGTCGTTGTTCTCGCAGTTCATCGGCTTTTTCGCCTGGTACGCGGGGCTGGCGATGGGCGGTATTGCGCGGGTCAGTCAGATTCAGCTGTTGCAAATATTCTTCACGATTGCGTTTTCGACGCTGTTCTTTGGTGAACACGTCGAGCCGATCACTTGGCTGTTTGCGGCCGGAGTGATCGTGACGGTGATGCTGGGGCGCAAGACCACGATAAGTCCTGCACGCGTGGCAAACGCATGACCTGTGGGAGCGGGCTTGCCCGCTCCCACAGGGTTAGAGGTAGCCGTCGGCCCGCAGCAGCGTCTCCAGGCAATGCTCGCTGATGTGATAGAAATCCTTCAGCGCCTGAATCTTCACCAGCAACTGGGCCGGATCCACCGGCTCGGCGCGTTTGACCGCCAGAATCATCTTGTTCTTGTTGGTGTGGTCCAGTGAGATGAACTCGAACACCTTGGTCTCGTAACCGCAGGCTTCGAGGAACAACGCACGCAGGCTGTCGGTGACCATTTCCGCCTGCTGACCCAGATGCAGCCCGTATTGCAGCATCGGCTTGAGCAACGCCGGGCTCTGGATTTGCAGGCGGATCTGCTTGTGGCAGCACGGTGAGCACATGATGATCGAGGCGCCGGAACGAATGCCGGTGTGAATCGCGTAATCGGTGGCAATGTCGCAGGCATGCAGGGCGATCATCACGTCCAGCTCGCTGGGCGCCACGCTGCGGACATCGCCGCACTTGAACACCAGCCCCGGATGCTCCAGCTTTGCGGCAGCGGTATTGCACAGGTTGACCATCTCTTCGCGCAACTCGACACCGGTGACTTCGCCTTCGGCGTTCAGGGTGTTGCGCAGATAGTCGTGAATAGCGAAGGTCAGATAGCCCTTGCCTGAACCGAAGTCCGCCACCCGAACCGGCTTGTCCAGCGCCAGAGGCGAAGACGTCAGCGCATGGCTGAATACTTCAATGAACTTGTTGATCTGCTTCCATTTGCGCGACATGGCCGGAATCAGTTCGTGCTGCCCGTTGGTCACGCCCAGGTCCTTGAGGAACGGCCGGCTCAGGTCGAGGAAGCGGTTTTTCTCGCGGTTGTGTTCGGCGGACGGCACTTCACGCAATTGCTGGGGTTTGCTCTTGAACAGCGAACTCTTGCCCTTTTTGCTGTATTCGAGCTGGGCTTCGTCAGTGAGCGTCAGCAAATGCGCATTTTTAAACGACACCGGCAGCAAAGCGGCAATGGTCGCCACGCCTTCGGCCAGCGGAAAATTCTTGGTGATGTCGCGGGTCTTGTAGCGATAGACAAAGGACAGACAAGGCTGATCCTTGACCGTCAGTTGCTTGATGATCAGTCGCTGCAAGTCCGCCTCAGTGCCGACATACTTGGCCAGCACCAGTTTGATGAAGGCGTTGTGGTCAAGACTGGTCTGCAGCAGGTCGACGAACTGCGCATGGTGATCCGGCGCGAGGCTGGTGGGAGTAGCGGTAACGGACATGTAAAAATCGCCTCGGCGGTGCGAATCGGGGAGTGACCGGTATTTTAGGGGGGATGACGCTTCAGGGCACGGGGTTATTTTGCTCCAGGTCCCGGTCACGCCGACCAAGACCTGAATAACACTCACTGAAACCTCAGGGCTCCACCAGCCGAAGCTTGCGATTGGTCGGCGCGTTGATGACGTATTTGACAATCAGCCCCACCGGCACCGCCCAGGTCAGACCGTTGGCGGGGTCCGTGACCACGGCCACCGTCTCGGAGCTGGCGGCAATATCCAGTCGCCGACGATCGTTGCTGGATTTGAGAATTCCATAGGCATGACTGACCAGTCTTTCCGCCATGTGCATCGGCACATCAACACTCTGCAAGTGCTTCACGGCACGACAGAACAGCACCTGATCATCGATCAATACATCGCCTTCATGACGGGCAAGAAATGCCTGGGCGATCGCCAGTAACTCCTCATTCAGTTGCGGACTCTCATCGACCTCTTTCATGCTCAAGCCTCCAGTATCGCTTCCATCGGCGGGGGGGGCGGTGCAACAGGCCGCGCGGCACGACGCAGGTCCGGCCCGGCGCAAGGCAAATGCACATCCGGGTTGGGCATGCCACTGGGCGACAGCTCATGAGTCATTTCGAACTCGGCCCGCACCGACCAGCCGCAAGCTTCCGATGTACATTGCAGATACGCCACCCGCAGGAAAATATGACGGCCTTCGCTGGTGCGAATGCGCATCCGGCTCAGGCAGTGCGGACACACCATTTTGTAGGTACTCATACTTGATTCCCGACAGTCATTTGGTGGTAATCGACTTGATCAAAAGCAATACTGCTTGAAGCATTGATCGCTCCAGCCCGGACTCGCGAATAACATCTGTCAGACACAAGGAAGTGCAACGGGCAGCCAAGTAATTCGCACAGACCGGTTTGTAGGAAATTTGCTCTGATACCATTAGGAAGTTTCGACATCGCATTCTTCTGATTCATAGTTGACGATTGCTTGCTTACTCATGCAAAAATACTCATTGCGCATAATTTATGCACTCAAAAAGCATATGTCAAAAGGAAGAGGCTCAAATTGCGTAGCAAAAAATCTCAAGCTGTCCTGGCGCGACTGAAGCACGTTACCGGCACAAAAACTGACGTTTCTCTGTCTTCTGCGCTGCAGATCAGTCCTCAAACGCTTAGCAGCTGGAAAGGCCGCGATAGCACGCCGTACTCATTATGCGTAGAAATAGCACAAACGCGAGGCATCTCTCTTGACTGGTTGTTACTGGGTGAGGGGCCGATGTTGCGGCATGCACCCGCCGCTCCCGCCCAAACCGGTCAAGAAAATACAAAGCGTGAGGACAATATTCTTGGCCTATGGCGGATGCTCGATGAAGATGAGCGTTGCGCCATACAAAGTGCAATGGAGGAAAAGAAACGTCTGCGCGACATGGAACTCAAACTTTCAGAAATGACCGCTATCCTGACCGCACTTCAACACTCCATCGATTCGTAACCCCTGAATTATTCGACATTCCGGTACTTCAAGACCCGCCACAACAGAGCGATGTTGCCACCGCAGCGAAGAATCAGTGCGCACGACAAAACACTCACAATGGCATGCCATGGGCTCACTGACGCGAAGTCCAGAAGTACATCGATACCGGCGAGACAAAACATCCCTCCGCACAAACTGATCACCAGTGCCTCGCGCCAACGATGACGCGCTTCGTCACGCTGGTAACAGGCCAGCCTGAAGGCGCTCAGCAAATGAGCCACCCCCGTCACAAGCACCAGTACAACCATCGTATCGCCCATCACCCACGCCCCCTGAGGTGCCGAATGATTTCGCCGATCCCGGCACCGTCGATCCATTGCATGAGCTTGATGCTGACGGGAATAACCACCAGCGCACAGAAAAATGCGGTCACGCCCCCGGTCAGAAACGGCACCAGCGGCAACGCCACGGGGGTAAAAAGATAGCCGACACCCGCCGACAGCAACCAGGAGCCGATACGTTGCCAGGCCTTGAAGTTGCTACGCGTGGTGGTGACAAGCCATGCCCCGAGCGCCGCACCGAACAGCACCTCCCCGTCGATCACGGGCAGAGTTGCGACGCCTACTCCCAACAACATCGCACCGATACTGTTGTAGGCTGAATCAGTCAGGCTCATGGGCGCCTCGCTGATCGTTTTTTCCGACGGGAATGACGCCCAACTCAATCGCCTTGAGCAATGCGGCGCTGCGGGAACTGACAGCGAATTTGCGGCGAATATTGGCGAAGTGAAAATTGATCGTGGCTTCGGAGCAATTCTGGATCCTGGCGATTTCCCAGGATGTTTTTCCCTGAAAAAACCACATCAGGGTTTGTATTTCCTTATTGGTCAGCTGGGCCGGTGGGATATTCCCCTCCTCACTGGCCGACGCACAAACCAACGGGCCGAGCGGTTGATGCATTGACATGACAAGCACTCCCTCTATGTCAAAACGCCCGTCACAGGGCGCTCGCTAATAGAGAAAGATCTTGAAGACAAGCCTTGGGCCAGACAACGCGCGGGGGTTGTAAACAGGCGCCTTACATAATCAGCGCTAGCCCAGCACCACCAACCGATTCGGCAACTCGTTACGCACCTGCGTCACCGGCACATGCACCTTGAGCAACTCGCCGCAGGCCTCGATGCACGTTACAAAACCCTGCAACGTCTGCCCCTGCTTCACCTGGCGGGTGAACGTCGCGACAATCGGATCCCAACACTGTCCGTCCACGTGCCTGGATATCCCCTCATCCACCAGAATCTCCACATAACGCTCGGCCTCGCAAACAAAAATCAGCAGGCCGGTGCCGCCGACGGTGTGGTGCAGGTTCTGCTCCAGAAACTGCCGCCGCGCCAGGTTTGACGCCCGCCAGTGGCGCACCGAACGCGGGATCAGATGGGTAGTGACTTGCGGAATACGGAACACCAGGCACAACACGATGAAGCTGGCCCACTGCACCAGCAGCAGGCTGTGCATGGTCAAGATACCGGTGAGGTAATGCACGACACCCGGCACCACCAGCGCCAGCAGACTGGCCCACAGCAGCGGGATGTAGGCATAGTCGTCGGCACGGGCCGCGAGTACGGTGACCAGTTCGGCGTCGGTGTCGCGCTCGACCCGGGCAATCGCCTCGGCGACTTTGCGTTGTTCGTGTTCAGTGAGTAATGCCATGGTTATGAATGCCTGCTGTTTATTGTTATGAGCCACCGCGCGATTACCAGCCGCCCGACGACCCGCCGCCGCCGAAACCGCCCCCGCCGCCGCTGAAGCCCCCGCCGCCACCGCCGCCACCAAAACCGCCCCCGCCGAAACCACCGCCCCCGGAGCCGCCCCGGCCGGTGGGCAGGATACCGAGCATCTGGCAGATGAACACGATCAGGATGAACAGCATCACCAAAAAGATGAAGACGCCAGGGTGACGCGAGACGAAGTCGTCCTGCGGATCGCCCCGCGACTCATAAACCGTTGACGGCTCGTCCAGCGCATTGCCGCCCAGCACCACCAGCATCGCCGCGACCCCGTCGCTGATGCCCTTGCTGAAATTGCCAGTCTTGAACGCCGGCGTGATCACCTGATTGATGATCACCGAACTCTGGGCATCGGTCAGGCGGTCCTCCAAACCATAACCGACTTCGATCCGCAGCTTGCGCTCGTCACGGGCGACGATCAGCAGCGCGCCGTTGTTCTTGTCCTTCTGGCCGATGCCCCAGGCGCGACCGAGCTGATAACCGAAGTCGGCGATGTCGGCGCCTTGCAGGTCGGGCACTGTCACCACCACCAGTTGCTCGCCGGTAGCGGCTTCATGGGCCTGGAGCTGTTGCGACAGCTGCTCGCGCACCGCCGGCTCGATCATCTGGGCGTTGTCCACCACCCGCCCGGTCAGCGCCGGGAACTTCAACTCGGCCTGGGCCGTGACGGCAAACACCCAGAGCAGACACACCAGGCCCATCTTCAACACACGCATTGGCAACCTCATCCGTGGTGACGCTCGCAGGCGTTCAGAACTTCACTTGCGGTGCTTTTTCGGCATCGGGCGTGGTCGCCTCGAAGGTTTCACGAATCGGCAGATTGCTGTACATCACGCTGTGCCACAGACGCCCCGGAAACGTGCGGATTTCGGTGTTGTACTTCTGCACGGCGAGGATGAAATCCCGGCGCGCCACGGCAATACGGTTCTCGGTGCCTTCCAGTTGCGATTGCAACGCCAGGAAATTCTGGTTGGCCTTGAGGTCCGGGTAACGCTCGGAGACCACCATCAGGCGACTCAGGGCACCGGTCAGTTGATCCTGGGCCTGCTGGAACTGTTTGAGTTTTTCCGGGTTATCCAGCGTGCTGGCATCGACCTGGATGGACGTGGCCTTGGCACGCGCCTCGACCACCGCCGTCAGGGTGTCCTCTTCATGCTTGGCATAGCCCTTGACGGTTTCCACCAGGTTGGGGATGAGGTCGGCGCGGCGCTGGTACTGGTTCTGCACCTGGGCCCACGCGGCCTTGGCTTGTTCGTCGAGGGTCGGAATTGTGTTGATGCCGCAGCCGGCCATCAGCGTGGTCAGCAACATCAGGACTGCAACCCGCAGGCCTGACCGATAGTGGTGTCGTACATTCATCTGGTTGACGCTCCCTTTGCCCATTACGTTGAAAAACTGCCGAGTCCCCGTGAACCGGGCTTACGAGGCAAAATCTGCCGCCGCCACTGGATTGCAGCGTGCCAATGGGCTAAAAGATGCCCAGCAATATTCGGTTGTGACACCGTAGCCCACAAGAAGGTGCTGCAATAAGTAGTACAACACCCGAACAACAATAGTCGCTCCCTACATTTTGGCTGACCGGCGCGTATTCACGGCCGTTTAGGCTTTAGAGAAAACCATTCATGAAGAAGCTGTGTTTGCTGGGTCTGTTCGTCAGCCTGGCCAGTCAAACCGTATTGGCCGCCACGACCCCCGCACCTCTGGAAAACAAGGACGCCTTCATCAGCAACCTGATGAAGCAAATGACCCTCGATGAAAAGATCGGCCAGCTGCGCCTGATCAGCATCGGCCCGGAAATGCCCCGCGAGATGATCCGCAAGGAAATCGCCGCCGGCAACATCGGTGGCACGTTCAACTCCATCACGCGTCCGGAAAACCGTCCGATGCAGGATGCGGCCATGCGCAGCCGGTTGAAGATCCCGATGTTCTTCGCCTATGACGTGATCCACGGCCACCGCACCATATTCCCGATCCCGCTGGCCCTGGCGTCGAGCTGGGACATGGACGCTATCGGCCTGTCCGGGCGCATCGCTGCCCGGGAAGCCGCTTCCGACAGCCTCGACCTCACCTTCGCGCCGATGGTCGACATTTCCCGCGACCCGCGCTGGGGCCGCACCTCCGAAGGCTTTGGCGAAGACACCTACCTTGTGTCGCGCATCGCTGGGGTGATGGTCCGGGCCTTTCAGGGTTCGGGTGCCAACGCCGCTGACAGCATCATGGCCAGCGTCAAGCATTTCGCCTTGTACGGCGCAGTCGAAGGCGGTCGCGACTACAACGTCGTCGACATGAGCCCGGTCAAGATGTACCAGGACTACCTGCCACCGTACCGCGCCGCCATTGATGCCGGCGCCGGCGGGGTGATGGTTGCCCTGAACTCGATCAACGGGGTGCCGGCCACCGCCAACACCTGGCTGATGAACGACCTGCTGCGCAAGGACTGGGGCTTCAAGGGCCTGGCGGTCAGCGACCACGGGGCAATTGTCGAGCTGATCAAGCACGGCGTTGCCGCTGACGGTCGCCAAGCCGCGAAGCTGGCGATCAAGGCCGGCATCGACATGAGCATGAACGACACCCTGTACGGCAAAGAGCTGCCAGGGCTGTTGAAGGCCGGCGAGATCGAGCAGAAAGACATCGACAACGCCGTGCGTGAAGTGCTGGCCGCCAAGTACGACATGGGCCTGTTCAAGGACCCGTACCTGCGCATCGGCAAGGCCGAGGATGATCCGGCCGACACTTATGCCGAAAGCCGTCTGCACCGCACCGAAGCCCGCGACGTCGCGCGCCGCAGCCTGGTGCTGCTGAAAAACCAGAACGAAACCCTGCCGCTGAACAAAACCGCGAAGATCGCCCTGGTCGGCCCGCTGGCCAAGGCGCCAATCGACATGATGGGCAGTTGGGCGGCAGCCGGCAAACCGGCGCAGTCGGTGACGCTGTTCGACGGCATGAGCCGCGCACTCGGCGACAAATCGACGCTGATCTACGCCCGTGGTGCCAACATCACCAGCGACAAGAAGGTCGTGGACTACCTCAACTTCCTCAACTTCGATGCCCCGGAAGTGGTGGACGATGCCCGTTCAGCCCAGGAGATGATCGACGAAGCCGTGAAAGCGGCGAAGCAGGCTGACGTGGTAGTCGCAGCGGTAGGCGAATCCCGTGGCATGTCCCACGAATCGTCGAGCCGCACCGACCTGAACATCCCCGCCAGTCAGCGCGAACTGATCAAGGCGTTGAAAGCCACCGGCAAACCGCTGGTACTGGTGTTGATGAATGGCCGGCCACTGTCGATTCTCGAAGAGAAGGACCAGGCTGACGCGATTCTGGAAACCTGGTTCAGCGGCACCGAGGGTGGCAACGCCATCGCCGACGTGCTGTTCGGCGACTACAACCCATCGGGCAAACTGCCCATCACTTTCCCGCGCTCGGTGGGTCAGATTCCGACCTACTACAACCACCTGAGCATTGGCCGGCCGTTCACGCCGGGCAAACCGGGCAACTACACCTCGCAGTATTTCGATGACACCACCGGCCCCCTGTTCCCGTTCGGTTTCGGCCTGAGCTACACCGACTTCAGCCTGAGCGACATGGCGCTGTCGTCCACCACCCTGAACAAGACCGGCAAACTCGACGCCACCGTCAGTGTGAAAAACACCGGCAAGCGTGATGGCGAAACCGTGGTGCAGCTGTACATTCAGGACGTGACCGGCTCGATGATCCGTCCAGTCAAAGAGTTGAAGAACTTCCAGAAGATCATGCTCAAGGCCGGCGAACAGAAAACCGTGCACTTCAGCATCAGCGAGGATGACCTGAAGTTCTACAACACCCAACTCAAATACGCGGCGGAGCCGGGCAAGTTCAACGTGCAGATCGGCCTGGATTCCCAGGACGTGACGCAGCAGAGTTTTGAGTTGCTGTAATCGCGCAAACACCGCAAAACCCTGTGGGAGCGAGCCTGCTCGCGAAGAGGCCATAACATTCAACATCGCTGTTGACTGTTAAACCGCCATCGCGAGCTGACTCGCTCCCACAGTGGTTATAGGGTGTTTGGAATATTGGGTTTACCCCCGACGATCCAGCAGATTCACCACCAACCGATCCACCCACCCCCACACCCGCTGCTTGACCCGCCGCCAAAACGGCCGGCGCTGCCACTCTTCCAGACTGACCCTCTGGCTCAAGGCAAAATCCTTCTCGAAACTCGCCGCCACTGCCGTCGTCAATCCCGAGTCCAGCGCTTCCAGGTTGGCCTCCAGATTGAAGCGCAGATTCCAGTGATCGAAATTGCACGAACCAATGCTGACCCAGTCATCCACCAGCACCATTTTCAGGTGCAGGAAGCACGGCTGATATTCGAAGATCTTCACCCCGGCCTTGAGCAGGCGCGGGTAGTAGCGGTGCCCGGCGTAGCGCACTGACGGGTGATCGGTGCGCGGCCCGGTCAGCAACAGGCGCACGTCGATGCCCCGTGCGGCGGCCTTGCGCAGGGAGCGGCGGATTTTCCAGGTCGGCAGAAAGTACGGCGTAGCCAGCCAGATTCGCCGCTGGCCGCTGTTCAAGGCGCGAAACAGCGACTGCAAGATGTCTCGATGCTGGCGGGCGTCGGCATAGGCGACACGCCCCATGCCCTCGCCCACGGACGGCACTCGCGGCAGGCGCGGCAAGCCGAAGTGCGCAGCGGGTTTCCAGGCGCGGCGATAGCGGTTGGCCATCCATTGACGGTCGAACAGCAACTGCCAGTCGATCACCAATGGGCCGATGATTTCCACCATCACCTCGTGCCACTCGCTGGTGTCCTGACCGGGCGTCCAGAATTCGTCGGTCACCCCGGTGCCGCCTACCACTGCCAGGCGCTGGTCTACCAGTAACAGCTTGCGGTGATCGCGATAGAAATTGCCCACCCAGCGCCGCCAGTTCAGACGGTTGTAAAAGCGCAGTTCAACCCCGGCCGTGGTCAGGCGTTGACGCAGATTCAGGGTGAAGGCCAGGCTGCCGTAATCGTCGAACAGGCAGCGCACTCGCACGCCACGTTCGGCGGCTTGCACCAGCGCCTGAACCACGGCTTCGGCACAGGCGCCCGCCTCCACCAGATACAGTTCCAGTTCTACCTGCTCTACGGCGTCGGCAATCGCCGCCAGCATCCGCGGGAAAAACTGCGGACCGTCGATCAGCAGCTCGAAGCGATTACCGTCACGCCATGGAAAAATTGCGCCGCGCATGTCAGCGCGCCGTGAAAATCAGCACCGCACCCACCGGCACCGACAGGCTGATGGCCGACAGACCGGCGACCTTGCGCAAACTGTCCAGCCCCGGCGCCAGATCGAAGTCCTCGGCATTGATCACCAGCGGCTCCAGCGTCACCACCTGAAAACGCCGGTCATCGAGGCGGGTCGCCAGCAGCTCGGCGTTGTAGCTGTGTTGCTTGCCGTGCAGCGCGACCGTCAGCGGCAGCCTCAGCTCAAGCTGCGCGCCGGAGGCGAGATCGTTGATCGGCCGCAGATCGATCTGCGCGCTGATCAACGCATTGGGAAATGCCTGGATCTCGAACAAATCCTTGCGCATGCGCTCATCGCGCAGCGGGATGCCGCTGTTGACCGAGTCCAGCTCGACCTCGACCTGCGCCAAGCCCTTGGCATCGACCTTGCCGTGCAACACCAGGAAGCGCTGCACCTCGGAGATGTTGGCGTTTTTGGTGCTGATGAACGATAGCCGCGATGACTCGCCATCCAGATACCAGTCGGCATGCGCCGACAACGTGGCACCGGCCAGCAGCAGGAACGCGAAGACGTTACAGGGGAACCGCGTGGACATAGAGACTCGTGGGGCAGATAAACCTGCGTGAACCATAACTGGCTTGGGGCGGGATGCAAACTGTCTGTTGCCACGAAACGCCTGTGAAAGCCCATTCCCTTATGATCAGGAATCCTTGTGGCGAGGGGGCTTGCCCCCGTCCGACTGCGAAGCGGTCGCAAACCATGACGACGCACGGTATCTGAAAGAATGTCGGGGCCGCTTCGCAGCCCAACGGGGGCAAGCCCCCTCACCACAAGTCAAGGTTGCAGGCGGCAGCCCTGCCGTTCACCGAGCCACTGCGCCGTGTTCGTGCGCCCCATGCCGCTCACTGTCACCTGTTTGCTCGCCCTGTCATCGACAAACCCGCTAAAGGGCAACCACTGCTTCACATAGCGGTGGCAATACCCGACATCGTTATTCATCACATACCGGCACGAACAATATTCCTTGGCGGTGTAGGCACTGATGATGTCCGGGAACGCCCAGAGCGCTGCCCGCTCCCGCCAACCCCACCCCAGCAAAACCACCAGCAACAGCAACAACAAGGTGGCGAACGGGCGCCGTCGAACAAAGCGGCGAGCGCTCATGGTTGCACCTTCTCGGCAAAGGCCTTGAGCACACGTTTGAGCAGTTCGTTGTGCTGATAACTGCCGTCGCGGTCATCGCCATAACGGACAATCACCAGTTTCTCGCCGGGAATCACGTACAGCGCCTGGCCCCAATGTCCCAACGCGGCAAACGCATCGGCAGGCGCATCCGGCCAGGGTTGCGTCGCGCCGTCCAGCGCTCGATTGAGCCACCACTGGCCGCCCGGCACCGCCGCG
The DNA here is from genome assembly GCF_029955235.1 of Pseudomonas fungipugnans. Lineage (NCBI taxonomy): Bacteria > Pseudomonadati > Pseudomonadota > Gammaproteobacteria > Pseudomonadales > Pseudomonadaceae > Pseudomonas > Pseudomonas fungipugnans. The sequence continues at coordinate 1,772,240 of NZ_JARBWL010000002.1, read as the reverse complement.
TCCTGATGCGCTTTATAGCCGGCAAACGGTTCGCGGTTGAACGCAATCCAGTCTCTTGGCAGCAACTGTCGGCCCCCCCAGCGACCGTCGCGGGCCATCAACAGGCCGATCCGCGCCAGATCCCGGGCCGTGAGATAGGCATAAGAAGACGCGACAAATGTCCCGCTGGCATCGGCTTCCCAGACGGCGTGGTGAATCCCCAGCGGCTCGAACAGCGCGCGCCATGGATAATCCGCATAGCGGTCGGGGCCGACGATGGCTTTCAGCGCCGCCGCCAACAGGTTGCTGTCGCCACTGGAATAACGAAACGCCTGACCGGGCTCGGCATAAGCCTCGAACCCGGCGGTGTAGGCAGCCATGTCGCGATGACCACGGGTGTAGAGCATCGCCACCACCGACGACTTCAGCGGCGCGTATTCATAGTCTTCCTGCCAGTCCAGGCCCGAGGCCCAGTGCAGCAGATCGGCGAAGGTGATTGCCGGATGATTTTCCAGCGCCGGGTAGAACTTCACGACCGGGTCTTGCAGCTTGAACAGGCCTTCGCCATAGGCCACACCCAACACCGTGGCCATCAGGCTTTTGCTGATGGACCACGTCAGGTGCGGGGTGTCGGCCGTCGTCGGGCCGGCGTAGCGTTCGTAGATCAGTTGACCGTCGCGGATGACCAGCAAGGCGTCGGTACGCACGCCTTGGCGAGTGTCGTCGTCGCGGGTCGGGAAGGCGTAACTTTCCAGCGCTTCAAGCGCCGGGCCGGTGACTTTCGGACCGGTTGACCACTGCTCGGCGGGCCAGTTTTCGGCGTGGGCCGACAGGCTGAGCAGCAGCATGAAGATCAGGGACAAGCCTTTGGACATTGGCAGGGGCTCGGGGAGAAGAACCTGCTGAGCCTAGTCGAGGTTGATGACAGTTTTGAAGTTTGTGTCGTGGCTGACACCGCCTTCGCGGGCAAGCCCGCTCCCACAGTGGCTCGCTGTCGAACGCCAGTGCTGTGTTCACCCAAGATCACTGTGGGAGCGGGCTTGCTCGCGAAGGCGGTGGGTCAGTCAACGGCAATGGCGGCTGACGAATGGTGTGGCTAAGACAGTTGCTCCCACATTGGATCGCTGTCGAACGCCAGTGCTGTGTTCACCCAAGATCACTGTGGGAGCGGGCTTGCCCGCGAAGGCGGTGGGTCAGTCAACGGCAATGGCGGCTGACGAATGGTGTGGCTAAGACAGTTGCTCCCACATTGGCTCGCTGTCGAACGCCAGTGCTGTGTTCACCCAAGATCACTATGGGAGCGGGCTTGCCCGCGAAGGCGGTGGGTCAGTCAACGGCAATGGCGGCTGACGAATGGTAGGGGCAAGACAGTTGCTCCCACATTGGCTCGCTGTCGAACGCCAGTGCTGTGTTCACCCAAGATCACTGTGGGAGCGGGCTTGCCCGCGAAGGCGGTGGGTCAGTCAACGGCAATGGCGGCTGACGAATGGTAGGGGCAAGACAGTTGCTCCCACATTGGCTCGCTGTCGAACGCCAGTGCTGTGTTCACCCAAGATCACTGTGGGAGCGGGCTTGCCCGCGAAGGCGGTGGGTCAGTCAACGGCAATGGTGGCTGACGAATGGTGTGGCTAAGACAGTTGCTCCCACATTGGCTCGCTGTCGAACGCCAGTGCTGTGTTCACCCAAGATCACTATGGGAGCGGGCTTGCCCGCGAAGAGGCCGGTCAATCCAGCGAAGATCCCAGCGCCTTGGCCAGCCGCTTGCCCCGCGCCCCTGCGGCCAGGTCGATCACCGCTCGATCGCGCTGCCACATCGCCGCCCACAACGGCGGCCCGTCAGCCATTGCCTGATCAATCTCAGCCTTCAACCCTTCGAACTGGGCAAACAACCCACCCAGCAGCACATGCCCCGCCGGATTGTTCGGCGGCTGCCGGCTGACTTCCGCGCAGCCGGCCAGCAAGGCCAGCAAACGCAGCAGCAACGCCTGCGGCCAGTCGCTGTCCTGCCCGACGCCATACAGCCACGCGGTCAACGCACTCAACACATAGATGTCTTCCAGGGTGCGGAACGGTTTGACGTACGCATCCCAGCCATCCCCCGCCAGCAACTCGCACAACACGTTGTCGAGAAACACCCGACCGTGACTGACGTCCGGCATCAACGCGATGGCCGGGAGTTTTTCCAGACGCACACCCGGCTCACCGGGATAGACCACCGCCAGGCTCAGGCGCGGGTCTTCACCGGGTGCCTCGCTGCGGGCGGCGATCAACAGCCAGTCGGCGGCATCGCCAGCGGTGACGAAATCCTTGCGCCCGCTCAGGCGCAAATCGCTCAGGCGGGTTTGCATGTCTGCCGGGCGCAGGCTGCGCTGCTCGGTCGCACACAATGCCCCAAGACTTGGCGGCGCGCTGGGCCAGAGCATGCGCAGTGCCGCCTGATAACCCACCAGGAATGCCAGGCCCGGCGTTGCCATCAGGCGAGCGCCCGCCACCGCCAGTTCGAACGGCGAAACGCTGCCCAACTGGTGCAACAACGTCGCAAAGCCTTCCGCCAGATCGGGGTTGGCGGGCAGGCGTTCACGGCGATTCAACAGGGTTTGCCAGGGCATCAGAGGCTCCTCGTGGGCTGTCATACAAGCATCACCAAAGCTTCATGGCGATGACACCGGGGCTACATAGCCTGACTTTGCACAACACGGCTGCATAAAGAAAGTCGATCGGCTGCAACCCACGACGGGTGAACGGCCCGTACGGAGATTCGCAATGACTCAGATCGCCCGCATCAGCGACACCGGCAATGAACGCCGCCTGCAAGCCGAACGCCTGATCGGCATCGAGGCCTTGCAGGAAGCCCAGGCCTTGCGCTTCAACGTGTTCAGCGGCGAATTCAACGCCAAACTGAAAGGCGCGGAGCTGGGTCTGGACATGGATGACTATGATGTTCACTGCGCCCACATCGGCGTGCGTGACTTGAACACCGGGCGTCTGGTAGCGACCACCCGCCTGCTGGACCACACCGCCGCCAGCAGCCTGGGCAAGTTCTACAGCGAAGAAGAGTTCAGCCTGCACGGCCTGGTGCATCTGCAGGGCCCGATTCTGGAAATCGGTCGCACCTGCGTCGATCCGGCCTACCGCAACGGCGGCACCATCGCCGTGCTCTGGGGCGAACTGGCCGAAGTACTGAACCAGGGCGGCTACAGCTACCTGATGGGCTGCGCGAGCATCCCGATGCAGGACGGCGGCATTCAGGCCCACGCGATCATGCAGCGCCTGCGCGAACGTTATCTGTGCACCGAACACCTTCGGGCCGAGCCGAAAAAGCCGCTGCCGACCCTGGATATCCCCTCCAACGTCATCGCCGAAATGCCACCGCTGCTCAAGGCCTACATGCGCCTGGGCGCGAAAATCTGCGGCGAGCCGTGCTGGGACGAAGATTTCCAGGTCGCCGACGTGTTCATCCTGCTCAAGCGTGATGAGCTGTGCCCGCGCTATGCCAAGCACTTCAAGGCTGCCATGTGATGAATCGCCTACGGGTGTACGCGCGGATTGCGCGAGTGCTGTTTGTGGTGGGACTGGGCCTGAGCATGGCCGGCCTGTTCGGCATATTCGAGCGTCTGGGGATTGCCCATTCGATGGTCCGGCGCCAGCGCTGGTCGCGGTTCTTCATGGCGCGCCTGGGCAATGCCCTGCCCTTTCGCGTGACCGTGCACGGTGAACTGCCGAAAGTGCCGATGCTGTGGGTCAGCAATCACGTGTCGTGGACCGACATCCCATTGCTGGGCATGCTCACGCCGATGTCGTTTCTGTCCAAGGCCGAGGTGCGTACCTGGCCGGTAGCGGGCTGGTTGGCGGCCAAGGCTGGGAGCCTGTTCATCCGCCGGGGCTCAGGCGACAGCCAGTTGATCCGCAAGCAGATGACCCGCCATCTGCAACAGCAACATCCATTGCTGATGTTCCCGGAAGGCACCACCACCGACGGCCGTTCGTTGCGCACCTTTCATGGTCGCCTGCTGTCGGCGGCAATTGATTCTGAAGTGGCGATGCAGCCAGTGGCGATTCGCTATGCACGCGACGGCGAAATCGATTCGCTGGCGCCGTTCATTGGCGATGATGATTTGCTGTCGCACCTGATGCGTCTGTTCGGCAATGACCGCGGTGATGTGCAGATTCATCTGCTCAAGCCCATCGATTGTCAGGGCCGGGAGCGAGCAGCGCTGGCGTTCGAGGCACAGCAGGCGGTGCAGAGGGTGTTGTTTGGGGACGCTCCCGAAGCACGTCCGGTTCCGTTACGCCCGGCGATTGCTGCTTGATCCTGATTGTGAGAATGGCCCAAAAACCTGTGGGAGCGAGCTTGCTCGCGATAGCTGCCTGTCAGACACCATCAATGGTGGATGTTATGGCCTCATCGCGAGCAAGCTCGCTCCCAGATGGAGTCGCGCATACTCTTCGAGCTGCGGATAGAACACTCTGAAATCCTCACTCAACGGCTCATACAACACCCGCAATTCCTGCATCGCCCCCGCCAGCTCTTCAGGCCGGGTCAACCGCCGCGATATCCCGCGCAGCACCTGCGCCAACACCTCGAAATCCTCGTAAGAACCCAACCAGTCATTGGCCACCATGTGCGGGGCAATCTGCGCCAGGCGCTCCGGTAATTGCGGTTCGCTGGACAACACCCGATACACATCCGAGGTGAACTGCTCAAGCGACTGGTCCGCATAGAGTGCCCAGTCCCGCGCCAGGCAATGGTCGAAAAAAACGTCCAGGACGATCCCGGCATAGCGCCGTCGCGTGACGGAAAACCGCGCCAGCGCGATGTCCACCTGCGGGTGGCGATCGGTAAACACGTCAATGCGGCGATGCAGCTGGATGGCCGCTTCAATCTCCGGGGCGTACTGCCCTTGCAGCCGACCTTTGACGAAATCGCCATACAGGCTGCCGAGCAATTGTCCGGGGCGCTGGCCACCGAGGTGCAGATGTGCGAGATAATTCATGGGCGCAGCTTAGCACTGCCACCAAATATCGTTATAACCCGATATACCGATTTGCACGGTCGCCAGACCAAAATCATATTGGTATATCGCAATATAACGATTTAAAGTTCGCCTCATCGCGATATAGCGTTTCACTCATCACGAGCCCCCAACCATGAACCTTGACCTCGACGAAATAATAAAAGCCCTGGCACACCCAGTACGCCGAGACATTCTCAACTGGCTGAAAGACCCAAAAGTCCAGTTTCCGGAACAGCTTCACAACCACGAATACGGCATCTGCGCCGGTCAGATCGATCAACGCTGCGGCCTGTCGCAGTCGACTGTTTCCGCGCATCTGGCGACCTTGCAACGGGCCGGTCTGATCAGTAGCCAGAAAGCCGGCCAGTGGCACTTTTTCAAACGCAACGAGGACGTGATTCAGGCATTCCTCGACGCGATCGTTTTAGAACTCAGCGCACCCACAAGGAATTAACGATGCCCCTCTCGCTACTCATTCTGGCCCTCAGCGCCTTCGCTATCGGCACCACCGAGTTCGTCATCATGGGCCTGCTGCCCGATGTGGCGGCCGACCTCGGTGTGTCGATTCCCGGCGCCGGCTGGCTGGTGACCGGTTACGCCTTAGGCGTGGCCATCGGTGCGCCGTTCATGGCACTGGCCACTGCCCGACTGCCGCGCAAGGCCGCACTGGTAGCGTTGATGGGGATTTTCATCATTGGCAACTTGCTATGCGCCCTGGCCAGTGACTACAACGTGCTGATGTTTGCCCGTGTGGTCACCGCGCTCTGCCACGGTGCGTTCTTCGGTATCGGTTCGGTGGTCGCCGCCAATCTGGTGCCTGCCAACAAACGTGCTTCGGCGGTGGCATTGATGTTCACCGGCCTGACCCTGGCCAACGTCCTCGGCGTACCACTGGGCACCGCACTGGGTCAGGAAGCCGGCTGGCGCTCGACCTTCTGGGCCGTGACCGTCATTGGCGTGATCGCCTTGATCGGCCTGATTCGCTTCTTGCCGGCCAAGCGTGACGAAGAAAAACTCGACATGCGCGCCGAACTGAGGGCCCTCAAAGGCGCCGGCATCTGGCTGTCGCTGAGCATGACCGCGCTGTTCGCCGCGTCGATGTTCACCCTCTTTACCTACGTCGCCCCGCTGCTCGGCGATGTCACCGGCGTCTCGCCCAAAGGCGTAACCTGGACCCTGCTGTTGATCGGCCTGGGGCTGACCGTGGGCAACATCATCGGCGGCAAGCTGGCGGACAAACGCCTGGCGGCCACGCTGATCGGCGTGTTCATCTCGATGGCCGTGGTCTCGACCGTACTGACCTGGACCAGCGTCGCGGTGATCCCGACCGAAATCACTCTGTTCCTCTGGGCCACCGCCTCGTTTGCCGCCGTGCCGGCGCTGCAAATCAACGTGGTGACCTTCGGCAAAGCCGCGCCGAACCTGGTCTCGACCCTGAACATCGGCGCCTTCAACGTCGGCAACGCGCTGGGCGCCTGGGTCGGTGGCAGCGTCATCGCCCACGGCTTCGGCCTGACCAGCGTGCCCCTGGCGGCGGCCGCACTGGCGGTGCTGGCCCTGCTGGTGACCCTGATCACTTTCCGTCAGCGCGGCGATGCCGAGCTGGCCCCTGCTACCAACTGATTAACCAATCACTCACGAGGGTTGTATTTCATGACGACTATTTTCGATCCGATCAAACTGGGCGACCTTGAACTGTCCAACCGCATCATCATGGCGCCGCTGACCCGCTGCCGCGCCGATGAAGGCCGTGTGCCGAACGCGCTGATGGCCGAGTATTACGTGCAACGCGCCTCGGCCGGCCTGATCCTCACCGAAGCCACCTCGGTCACGCCAATGGGCGTCGGCTACCCGGACACCCCGGGCATCTGGTCCAACGATCAGGTGCGTGGCTGGGCCAACGTGACCAAGGCGGTGCATGCCGCTGGCGGCAAGATCGTCCTGCAACTGTGGCACGTCGGGCGGATCTCCCACCCGTCGTACCTGAGCGGCGAAGCGCCAGTCGCACCGAGCGCCGTCCCGGCCAAGGGCCACGTCAGCCTGGTACGCCCGCTGGCCGATTACCCGACACCACGCGCCCTGGAAACCGCTGAAATCGCCGACATCGTCGACGCCTACCGCACCGGTGCCGAGAACGCCAAGGCCGCCGGTTTCGACGGCGTGGAAATCCACGGCGCCAACGGCTACCTGCTCGACCAGTTCCTGCAAAGCAGCACCAACCAGCGCACCGACAACTACGGTGGCTCCCTGGAAAACCGTGCACGCCTGCTGCTGGAAGTGACTGACGCCGCTATCGAAGTCTGGGGCGCAGGCCGCGTCGGTGTGCACCTGGCACCGCGTGCCGATGCCCACGACATGGGCGACGACAACCTGTCCGAGACCTTCACCTACGTCGCTCGCGAACTGGGCAAGCGTGGCATCGCCTTCATCTGCTCCCGCGAGAAAGAAGCCGGCGACAGCCTTGGCCCACAACTGAAAAAAGCCTTCGGCGGCCCGTACATCGCCAACGAGCGCTTCACCAAGGACAGCGCGAACGCCTGGCTGGCATCCGGCAAGGCTGACGCAGTGGCGTTCGGTGTACCGTTCATTGCCAACCCGGATCTACCCGCACGATTGAAAGCCGATGCACCGTTGAATGAAGCACGTCCTGAGTTGTTTTATGCCAAGGGTCCGGTCGGTTATATCGACTATCCAACGCTGTAAACATTGATCTGAAACGCAAAAGCCCCGACTCGAAAGAGCCGGGGCTTTTTTTGGGGCCTGCGCGCACTCGTTCACACGCACGACACAAAATTCCTACAAAATACGTAGCTCGCTACCTATCAACCCGCGCCTTCAACCTATATAAAGGCAGGCCTTTGAAGCGAAACCAGCAAATGCCTGGTCATTCAAGAAGGCGAGTGTTGACATCACTCGTGCCAATTCCGCATTTTGTTTCACCTGCGCAAGCTGGGGCTGAAGCGCAGCAGATCCAACCCTGTATCGACCCAACGCTCGGCCTCGGTGTGCAGCTCAAAGCTGTCGGGGGCCAGCAACCACTGATACAGGATGCCGTCGATGTAGGCATGCAGGCTGATAGCTGCGCGGGCAGTATCGAGATCATCCGGCAACTGCCCGCGATTTACCGCATTACGCAAGGCCAGGCCGATTCGCACATTGCAGTCGAGGCTGACCGTTCGGCGCTGCTGGCGCAGGTCGCACATTTCATCGGTGAATTCGCACTTATGAAACAAAATCTCATTAATGCGTCGGGTTTTCGGGTCCAGTGCAACTTGATGAAACAAATGAATCAGCAGCTTGCGCATGCAGCCCAGCGGATCGAGTTCATCTTCGCTCTCACTGGCCTTGGCCATTTCATCCAGTGGTTCGTGCAGGGTGTCCAGCATGGCCTGCACCAGATCGGCCTTGTTACTGAAGTGCCAGTAAATGGCCCCGCGCGTCACGCCCGCCAGGGAGGCAATGTCTGCCAGCGTGGTGCGCGCCACTCCCCTTTCGTAAAAGGCTTTCTCTGCCGCTTCGAGTATCTGGCTTCGGGTTTCTTGAGCTTCCTCTTTGGTACGACGGACCATGGCAGTAAAACCTCAATCAGGGTGCATCAGCGATGTCTGAATATCAGCTGAATAAATATGGGGCGATCGCTCTTGGGTGCCGTCCCCGGCCTACAATTCACAACTTTGAACCGCGCTTGTAACGATGTGGGTACGCAGCCAAGGTATTTACAAACAACCATGAACGTAAGTATATTCCTTAGCAAGCTACTTATCCACTCAGCTCCCGATTTTTACCCTTCCACCTTTCTTGTGCGCATTTTGCGCGCCTGACCCGAGGATCTTCATGCAATTCAAGCCAGCTGTTACCGCTCTGGTCACTGCCGTTGCCCTGGCATCGCTGCTCAGCGGATGTAAAAAGGAAGAGGCGGCCCCTGCCGCACCACCCCCTCAGGTCGGCGTTGTCACCCTGCAACCACAAGCCTTTACCCTGACATCCGAGCTGCCGGGCCGCACCAGTGCGTACCGCATCGCCGAGGTTCGCCCGCAGGTCAACGGCATCATTCTCAAGCGTCTGTTCAAGGAAGGCAGTGACGTCAAGGCCGGCCAGCAGCTTTACCAGATCGATCCGTCGGTCTATGAAGCCACGCTCAAAAGCGCCGAGGCCAACCTGCAACAGACCAAGTCGATCTCCGATCGTTACAAGCAGTTGGTCAACGAGCAGGCCGTAAGCCGCCAGGAATACGACACCGCCGTGGCCAACCGCCTGCAATCGGAAGCGTCGCTGCAGACCGCACAGATCAACGTGCGCTACACCAAGGTCTACGCACCGCTGACCGGCCGTATCGGTCGCTCGAACGTGACCGAAGGCGCACTGGTCAACAATGGTCAGACCGATGCCATGGCTGTCATTCAGCAACTGGACCCGATCTATGTCGACGTGACCCAGTCTTCGGTGGAACTGCTTGAGCTGCGCCGCGAACTGGAAAGCGGCCGCCTGCAAAAGGCCGGTGACAACTCGGCAGCGGTCAAACTGACCCTGGAAGACGGCAGCCAGTACAAGCTGGACGGCAAGCTGGAGTTCTCCGAAGTCTCGGTGGACCAGACCACCGGCTCGGTGACTATTCGCGCCGTATTCCCGAACCCTGAACACACCCTGCTGCCAGGCATGTTCGTGCACGCCCAATTGCAGGCCGGGGTCAACGCCGCCGCCATTCTGGCGCCGCAACAAGGCGTTACCCGCGACCTCAAGGGCACGCCAACCGCGCTGGTCGTCGGGCCAGACAACAAGGTCGAACTGCGTCAGCTCAAGGCCAGCCGCACCGTCGGCAGCCAATGGCTGATCGAAGACGGCCTCAAGGCCGGCGATCGCCTGATCACCGAAGGGCTGCAATTCGTCAAACCGGGTATTGAAGTGAAACCGACCGACGCGACCAACGTAGCTGCGAAAAACCCGGCCCCTGCGCAGGCAACAGACAAAGCTGCAGGCGGCAAAGGGGAGTAAACCATGTCGAAATTTTTTATCGACCGTCCGATTTTCGCCTGGGTAATTGCCCTGGTGATCATGCTGGTCGGTGCTCTATCGATCCTCAAGCTTCCGATAAACCAGTACCCAAGCATCGCGCCACCGGCCATTGCGATCTCCGTGACCTACCCAGGCGCCTCTGCACAAACCGTGCAGGACACCGTGGTACAAGTCATCGAGCAGCAGCTCAACGGTATCGATAACTTGCGTTATGTATCGTCGGAAAGTAACTCCGACGGCAGCATGACCATCACCGCGACCTTCGAGCAAGGCACCAACTCCGATACCGCGCAGGTTCAGGTCCAGAACAAACTGAACCTGGCCACCCCACTGCTGCCGCAAGAAGTGCAGCAACAGGGTATCCGCGTGACCAAGGCAGTGAAAAAACTTCCTGCTGGTGATCGGTGTGGTATCGCAAGACGGCAGCATGTCCAAGGACGACCTGTCCAACTACATCGTGTCGAACATGCAGGATCCGATCTCGCGGACCGCCGGCGTCGGTGACTTCCAGGTCTTCGGTGCCCAGTATGCGATGCGGATCTGGCTCGACCCGGCCAAGCTGAACAACTTCAACCTGACCCCGGCCGATGTCAGCGCCGCGATCTCGGCGCAGAACGTTCAAGTGTCCTCCGGCCAGCTCGGCGGTTTGCCGGCGCTGCCTGGCACGCAACTGAACGCCACGATCATCGGCAAGACCCGCTTGCAGACTGCCGAGCAGTTCAAGGCGATCCTGCTGAAGGTCAACAAGGACGGTTCGCAAGTACGTATCGGTGACGTTGCCGATGTCGGTCTGGGTGGCGAGAACTCCAGCATCGCGGCGCAGTTCAACGGCAAACCGGCTTCCGGTCTGGCGGTAAAACTGGCCAACGGCGCCAACGCCCTCGACACCGCCAAAGCGCTGCGTAAAACCATCGACGATCTGAAGCCGTTCTTCCCGCAGGGAATGGAAGTGGTGTTCCCGTACGACACCACTCCGGTGGTGACCGAGTCGATCAAGGGTGTGGTTGAAACCCTGGTTGAGGCGATCGTGCTGGTGTTCCTGGTGATGTTCCTGTTCCTGCAGAACTTCCGCGCCACCGTCATCACCACGATGACAGTGCCAGTGGTGTTGCTGGGTACGTTCGGGATCCTCGCGGCATTCGGTTTCAGCATCAACACCCTGACCATGTTCGGCATGGTGCTGGCCATCGGCTTGCTGGTGGACGATGCCATTGTCGTGGTGGAAAACGTCGAACGGGTAATGAGCGAGGAAGGCCTGTCGCCCAAGGAGGCCACCAAGAAATCCATGGGGCAGATCCAGGGTGCACTGGTCGGTATCGCGCTGGTGCTGTCGGCAGTACTGCTGCCAATGGCATTCTTCAGCGGCTCCACGGGCGTGATCTACAAGCAGTTCTCGATCACCATCGTCTCGGCCATGGCCCTGTCGGTCATGGTCGCCCTGATCTTCACCCCGGCACTGTGCGCCACCATGCTCAAGGCCATTCCGAAAGGCGAGCACGGCACACCGAAACGCGGCTTCTTCGGCTGGTTCAACCGCAACTTCGACCGTGGCGTCAAAAGCTACGAGCGCGGTGTCGGCAACATGCTCAAGCACAAGATCCCGTACCTGCTGGCGTACCTGCTGATCATCGTCGGCATGATCTGGCTGTTCACCCGCATTCCGACCGCGTTCCTGCCGGAAGAAGACCAGGGCGTACTGTTTGCCCAGGTACAGACCCCTGCCGGTTCCAGCGCCGAACGCACGCAAGTGGTGATCGACGAAATGCGTTCCTACCTGCTGGAGAAAGAATCCGGCGCGGTGGCTTCGGTGTTCACCGTGAACGGCTTCAACTTCGCCGGTCGTGGTCAGAGCTCCGGCCTGGCGTTCATCATGCTCAAACCGTGGGGCGAGCGTGACGCAAGCAACAGCGTGTTTGCCCTGGCAGGTCGAGCCCAGCAGCACTTCTTTACCTTCCGCGATGCGATGGTGTTCGCCTTCGCCCCGCCGGCGGTACTGGAATTGGGTAACGCCACCGGTTTCGACGTGTTCCTGCAAGACCGCGCCGGTATCGGTCACGACAAGCTGATGGCAGCACGTAACCAGTTCCTGGGCATGGCTGCGCAGAGCAAGGTGCTGTACCAGGTGCGTCCGAACGGCCTGAACGACGAACCGCAATACCAGTTGGAAATCGACGACGAGAAAGCCAGTGCCCTGGGCCTGACCCTCGCCGACATCAACAGCACGCTGTCGATCTCCTTCGGTAGTAGCTACGTGAACGACTTCATCGACCGGGGTCGAGTGAAGAAAGTCTACATTCAAGGCCAGGCGGGTTCGCGCATGAGCCCTGAAGACCTGAAGAAGTGGTACGTGCGCAACAGCGCGGGGACCATGGTGCCGTTCTCCGCGTTCGCCAAAGGTGAGTGGGTATACGGTTCGCCGAAACTGGCCCGTTACAACGGCGTGGAAGCGATGGAAATCCTCGGGGCTCCGGCGCCGGGCTACTCCACCGGTGAAGCCATGGCCGAAGTCGAGGCGCTCGCGGCGAAACTGCCTGCTGGTGTGGGTATCTCCTGGACTGGCCTGTCCTATGAGGAACGGCTGTCCGGCTCGCAAGCGCCAGCGCTGTATGCCCTGTCGCTGCTGATGGTATTCCTGTGTCTGGCGGCGCTGTATGAAAGCTGGTCGATTCCGATCGCGGTCATGCTGGTGGTGCCATTGGGGATCATCGGTGCGTTGATGGCCACCAGCCTGCGCGGCCTGTCCAACGACGTGTACTTCCAGGTGGGCCTGCTGACAACCATCGGTCTGGCATCGAAAAACGCCATTCTGATCGTCGAGTTCGCCAAGGCACTCCACGAGCAGGGACACTCCCTGCGCGAGGCGGCGATCGAAGCCTGCCGGATGCGTCTGCGACCGATCATCATGACGTCGCTGGCATTCGTCCTGGGTGTGGTTCCACTGGCGATTTCCACCGGCGCCGGTTCGGGTAGCCAGCATGCGATTGGCACCGGGGTAATTGGCGGTATGATCACCGCCACGGTCCTGGCCATCTTCTGGGTCCCACTGTTCTTCGTCACCGTGTCCTCCATCGGCCAGCGTAAAAAGGCCGACCAGGATGACGCAACCGAAACTCCTAAAGAGGCTGGCTAATGAGCAAGTCGCTACTCTCCCTGGCAGTCGCCGCGTTTGTACTCGGTGGTTGCTCGCTGATACCTGATTATCAGCAGCCTGCTGCCCCGGTCGCCGGCCAGTTCCCGCAAGGTCCGGCGTATTCGCCGGCCCAGGCACCTGGCCAGGCGGCCGCCGAGCAGGGCTGGAAGCAGTTTTTCCATGACCCGGCCCTGCAGCAACTCATCCAGCTCGCCCTGGAAAACAACCGCGACCTGCGTGTCGCGGCGCTGAACATCGATGCCTATGCGGCTCAATACCGCATCCAGCGTGCCGATCTGTATCCGGCCGTATCGGCCAATGGCACAGGCAGCCGTCAGCGGTTGCCGGCGAGAGCGTCGAGCACCGGCCAGGAAATGATCTCCAGTTCCTACTCCGCCACCGTTGGTGTCAGCGCCTACGAACTCGACCTGTTCGGTCGGGTTCGCAGCCTGAGCGAACAAGCGCTGCAACAATACTTCGCCACCGAAGAAGCGCGCCGCAGCACCCAGATCAGCCTGGTGGCCAGCGTGGGCAACGCCTACCTGACCTGGCAGGCCGACAAGGAACTGCTGAAGCTGACCCAGGACACCCTGGGTGCGTTCGAAGAGAGCTACAAGCTCACCGCACGCAGCAACGAAGTGGGCGTGGCCTCTGCGCTGGACCTGGCCCAGTCGCGTACCTCGGTGGAAAACGCCCGGGCGCAACTGGCCAAGTACACCCGTCAGGTCGCTCAGGATGAAAACAGCCTGACCCTGCTGCTCGGCACCGGCGTGCCGGCCAACCTGCAAGCTGCCAAGCCACTGGCTGACGACCTGCTGAGCGACGTACCCGCCGGCCTGCCGTCGGACTTGCTGCAACGTCGCCCGGACATCCTTCAGGCCGAGTACAACCTGAAAGCCGCCAACGCCAACATCGGCGCGGCGCGTGCAGCGTTCTTCCCGAGCATCAGCCTGACGGCCAATGCCGGCACGCTCAGCCCGGACTTGTCCGGCCTGTTCAAGGGCGGTTCGGGCACCTGGCTGTTCTCGCCGCAGATCAACCTGCCGATCTTCAACGCCGGCAGCCTGCGCGCCAGCCTGGATTACTCGAAAATCCAGAAAGACATCGGCGTGGCGAACTACGAGAAGTCCATACAAACGGCCTTCCAGGAAGTTGCCGACGGCCTGGCCGCCCGCCAGACCTACACCGAGCAGTTGCAGGCCCAGCGTGATTTCGTCGCCGCCAACCAGGACTACTACCGTCTGGCCGAGCGTCGTTATCGCATTGGCGTCGACAGCAACCTGACCTTCCTCGATGCCCAGCGTCAGCTGTTCAGTGCCCAACAGGTACTGATCACCGACCGTCTGGCGCAACTGGTCAGCGCGGTCAATCTGTACAAGGCGCTGGGCGGTGGTTGGAACCAGCAGACCGCGAAGAACGAGCCGTTGAAAGAAGAAGCACCGAAGCTGAAGTTGTTCTGATAGCGCTGTAGAAACGAGAAGCCCACCTTTTGGTGGGCTTTTTGTTGGCATCTGGAAAAGATGTGTCGTCTGGTCTGGCCCTATCGCGAGCAAGCTCGCTCCCACATTTGATCGCATTCTCATGAAAAAACTCGGTCACCTGTGGGAGCGAACCTGCTCGCGAAGAGGCCATCCCTCACACCACAAAACGCCATCAATACAGTGTTCGATAACCGCCCAAAACCCGCCTCCCCCAATTGAATCCCGCCATCCATCCCCCGCACCATTCGTCGCACAAAACCAATAACAACAGGTCTGACACCATGCCCCCGCGCCCTGCCCCGTCCGGCTGATCCCGCCGCTTTTTCCAGAATTCGAACACCTTGTCTGCACCCCACGGTTGCGGCAGCGCCCCGTTTCACCCCTAACAATTAGAGAGACCCGAGCCCATGACGCCTTCTACCGCGCAGTACCTGTTCCCCGGCCTGATCGCCACCGCACTGGCCAGCAGCGCCCTGCCCGTGCTCGCCGAGGATTCAGGTTTTATCGACGGCGCCACGGCCAACCTCAACCTGCGCAACTTCTACATCAACCGCAACTTCACCAACCCGACCAAGGCTCAGGGTAAGGCTGAAGAGTGGACGCAGAGTTTCATCCTCGACGCCCGCTCCGGCTTCACCCAGGGCACGGTCGGTTTCGGCATGGACGTGCTCGGCTTGTACTCGGTGAAGCTCGATGGCGGCAAAGGCACTGGCGGTACGCAATTGCTGCCGCTGGACCACAATGGGCGCCCGGCGGACAACTTTGGCCGCACCGACGTGGCGTTCAAGGCCAGGCTGTCGCAGACCGACATCAAGGTCGGCGAATGGATGCCAGTGTTGCCGATCCTGCGCTCGGACGATGGGCGCTCCCTGCCGCAAACGTTTCGTGGCGGCCAGGTCACGTCGAAAGAGATCGACGGCCTGACGCTCTACGGCGGCCAGTTCCGCGCCAACAGCCCCCGCGACGACAGCAGCATGAGCGAGATGTCGATGGTCGGCAAAACCGCCTTCACCTCCGACCGTTTCAACTTTGAGGGCGGCGAATACACCTTCAACGACAAACGCACCCAGGTCGGTCTGTGGAACGCCGAGCTTAAGGATATCTACAGCCAGCAATACATCAACCTGACCCACAGCCAGCCGCTGGGCGACTGGACCCTGGGCGCCAACCTCGGCTTTTTCCATGGCAAGGACGACGGCAGCGCCCGGGCCGGCGAGCTGGATAACAAGACCTGGTCGGGGATGTTCTCGGCCCGATACGGTGGCAGCACCTTCTACCTCGGCCTGCAAAAACTCACCGGCGACAGCGCCTGGATGCGCGTCAACGGCACCAGCGGCGGGACGTTGGCCAACGACAGTTACAACAACAGCTACGACAACGCCCAGGAACGCTCGTGGCAACTGCGCCACGACTACAACTTCGCCGCCCTCGGCATCCCTGGCCTGACGCTGATGAACCGCTACATCAGCGGCGACAATGTCCATACCGCCAGCACCACCGACGGCAAGGAATGGGGCCGCGAAAGTGAACTGGGCTACGTGGTGCAGACTGGCACCTTTCGCGACCTGAACGTCAGATGGCGCAACTCCAGCATGCGCCGGGACTTCAACAACAATGAATTCGACGAGAACCGGTTGATCGTCAGCTACCCGTTCAACCTCCTGTAAACACGGGTCCACTGTGGAAGCGAGCCTGCTCGCGAAGAGGCCTGCTGCCTTGAATAAGTGTTGGCTGACACACCGCCTTCGCGAGCAAGCCCGCTCCCACAAGGGATATTCGGTGGACACAGGACTTGCGCTCACACCAAACAACTGTGGGAGCGGGCTTGCCCGCGAAGAGGCCAGCAGCCTTGAATAAGTGTTGGCTGACACACCGCCTTCGCGAGCAAGCTCGCTCCCACAGGGGATCTTCGGTGAACGCAGGACTTGCGCTCACACCAAACAACTGTGGGAGCGGGCTTGCCCGCGAAGAGGCCAGCAGCCTTGAATAAGTGTTGGCTGACACACCGCCATCGCGAGCAAGCTCGCTCCCACAGGGGATCTTCGGTGAACGCAGGACTTGCATTAACACTGAACAACTGTGGGAGCGGGCTTGCCCGCGAAGAGGCCAGCAGCCTTGAATCAGTGTTGGCTGACACACCGCCTTCGCGAGCAAGCCCGCTCCCACAGCGGATCTTCGGTGAACACAGGACTTGCGCTCACACCAAACAACTGTGGGAGCGGGCTTGCCCGCGAAGAGGCCAGCAGCCTTGAATCAGTGTTGGCTGACACACCGCCATCGCGAGCAAGCTCGCTCCCACAGGGGATCTTCGGTGAACACAAGACTTGCGTTCACACCAAACAACTGTGGGAGCGGGCTTGCCCGCGAAGAGGCCAGCAGCCTTGAATAAGTGTTGGCTGACACACCGCCTTCGCGAGCAAGCCCGCTCCCACAAGGGATATTCGGTGAACACAAGACTTGCGTTCATACTGAACAACTGTGGGAGCGGGCTTGCCCGCGATGGCGTCAGCCCAAACACCACAATTTCCCAGGCTCACGCCCTCGACTCAACCCCCAGCTCATCCCACACCGATTCTGCCAGATGGAACGTCGCATTCGCCGCCGGAATCCCGCAGTAGATTGCGCTCTGCATGATCACTTCCTTGATCTCGCCACGGCTCACGCCATTGTTGGCAGCGGCGCGCAGATGCAGTTTGAGTTCTTCGCTGCGGTTCATGCCGATCAGCATGGCGATGGTGATCAGGCTGCGGGTATGGCGTGGCAAGCCGGGGCGGGTCCAGATGTCGCCCCACGCGTGGCGGGTGATCATCTCCTGAAACTCCGAGTTGAACTCGGTCAGGGCGTTCAGGCTGCGATCAACATGCGCGTCGCCCAGCACGGCGCGACGGACTTTCAGGCCTTCGTCATAACGTTGTTTCTCGTCCACAAAAATCCCCTCAGTGCTGCAACAAAAACGTCAGCACCCGCTCGCTGAACGCGGCGCCGGCCTGGACGTTGGACAGGTGTGCGGCATAGAACTCGGCGTACTCGGCGCCTCGCACACGCTCCTGAATGAAATGCCCGCCGGACGGCGGCGTCACCGCATCTTCAGTGCCGGCAATCACCAACAACGGCACCGTGATAGCGGACAACTGTTCGCGAAAATCAGCATCACGCACCGCCGCGCAATTGGCCGCATACCCCTGCGGCGACGTGGCGGCGAGCATGTCGGTGATCTGTTTGGCGGCCGCCGCATCAGCCTCGGCAAAGTCCGGGGTAAACCAGCGTGCAATCGAGGCATCGCGCAAAGCGACCATGGCGGCAGGCCCGTCGCGCAGCACCGTTTCGATTCGTGGATTCCACACCGATGGCTCGCCGATTTTTGCCGCCGTGTTGCACAGAACCAAGCGGTTCAATCGGTCACTGGCGTTGATCCCCAACCACTGGCCAATCAGACCGCCCATGGACAGACCGCAAAAATGCGCACGCTCGATGTGCAAGGCATCCAGCAGCGCCAGCACATCGCGCCCCAACTGTTCGATGCGGTAGGGCCCCGGCGTGACCAGCGATTGCCCATGACCGCGGGTATCAAAACGCAGCACGCGAAAATGCTCGGTAAACGCCGGCATTTGCGCGTCCCACATGTGCAGGTGGGTGCCCAGCGAGTTGGACAGCACCAGCACCGGCGCATCCACCGGCCCATCGAGTTGGTAATGCAGTTCGCCCTCGGCGAGTTGTACGAATCCCACGGCAGCCTCCTTCAGGCAGTCAACGCAACATGTTCAGCCACCGCCCGCTCGACCCAGCGCTGGGCCTGGCCGAGATAATGGACAGGGTCCAGCAGACGATCCAGTTCGGTGGCAGACAACTCGGCGATTACCTGCGGCTCATCACCGAGGACAGCGCGCAGATGCCGTTGCTCGGCCACGGCGCGCTTGCAGCACTGCTCCAGCAAATGATGCGCGGTATCGCGCCCGACCCGTTGCGCGAGGACAATGCTCACCGCTTCGGCCAGCACCAGTCCCTGGGTCAGCTCAAGGTTGCGGGCCATGCGCTTGGCATCCACTTCCAGACCGTCCGCCATCAGCAGCGCCTGTTGCAGACTGCCGGACACCAGGCAGCAAATCTCCGGCAGGGTTTCCCACTCGGCGTGCCACAGGCCCAGGCTGCGCTCGTGTTCCTGGGGCATGGCGCTGAACAGCGTCGACACCAGGCCGGGCACCCGTGTCGCCGCACTGATCAACACCGCTGCACCGATCGGATTACGCTTGTGCGGCATGGTCGAAGAACCGCCCTTGCCCGGCGCCGCTGGCTCGAAGACTTCGCCGGCTTCGGTCTGCATCAACAGGCTGATGTCGCGGCCGATTTTGCCGAGGCTGCCGGCGATCAACCCCAACACCGCGCCAAACTCCACCAGACGATCACGCTGGGTATGCCAGGGCTGTTCCGGCAAGCGCAATTGCAGTTCCTCGGCCAACGCTTCGGCAATCGGCAGCGCCTGCTCGCCGAGCGCCGCCAGGGTCCCGGAGGCGCCACCGAATTGCAGCACCAACAAGCGCGGCTTGAGTTCTCGCAGACGCTGACGGCTGCGGGTGACCGCACCCAGCCAACCGGCGATTTTCATGCCCAGGGTCACTGGCGTCGCGTGTTGCAACCAGGTACGTCCGGCCAGCGGCGTCGCGGCATAATGTTGCGCCTGTGTCGCCAGACGCTCGCCCAGTTGCGCCAAATCACTCTCGATCAGTTCAAGCGCACGACGCAGTTGCAGGACCAGACCGCTGTCCATCACGTCCTGACTGGTCGCCCCCAGATGCACATATCGCTCGGCCTCGACGTCGTTGAGCGCGATCTGCTTGCCCAACGCCTTGACCAGCGGAATCGCCGAATTGCCCGCCGTGGCAATTGCCTCGCCGAGGGCCACGAAATCGAAGTGCCCTGCCTGACAGGCTGCGGCAATCGGCACCACCGCAGTCGGCGGAATCAACCCGACCCGCGCTTCGGCCCGGGCCAGCGCCGCTTCGAAATCGAGCATCGCCTGCACCCGGCCCTGATCGCAAAACACCTCACGCATATCGCGGGCAGTGAAATAGGCATCGAACAATTGATTGTTCGCTCGCTGGTTCATAAACAGTCCTTGGCAGCGTGGGCCACCCAGGCCCACGCGTTGAGATCAAAGGTCGTGATGCAGATACGCCGCCTCTTTGGGCAGGCGCAGACTGAACAGGAACGCCACCGCCATCATCACCGTGACGTACCAGTAGAAGGAGTTTTCCATACCCACCGATTTCAGGCTCAGGGCCACGTATTCCGCCGAGCCGCCGAAGATCGCATTCGCCACCGCGTACGCCAGGCCAACGCCCAGTGCGCGCACTTGCGGCGGGAACATCTCGGCTTTCACCAGGCCGCTGATCGAGGTGTAGAAACTGACGATTGCCAGCGCCACGGTGATCAGCACGAAGGCCAGGAACGGGCTGCTGATGCTTTTCAACGTCAGCAGAATCGGCACGGTGAACAGCGTCCCGAGGGCGCCGAACCACAGCATCGAATTACGTCGGCCAATCTTGTCGGCGAGCATGCCGAACAGCGGCTGCATGCACATATAAAGGAACAGCGCGCCGGTCATGATGTAGCTCGCGGTCTTGGCGTGCATGCCGGCGGTGTTCACCAGGTATTTCTGCATGTAGGTGGTGAAGGTGTAGAAAATCAGCGAGCCGCCAGCGGTGTAGCCGAGCACGGTGATGAACGCCGCCTTGTGATCGCGAAACAGCGCACGGATGCTCCCGGCGTCCTTGTCTTCGCGCATTTCCTTGCTGGTGGTTTCCTTGAGCGTGCGACGCAGGAACAACGAGATCAGCGCCGCCAGCGCGCCGACCGCGAACGGGATGCGCCAGCCGTAGGCACGCAAGTCGTCTTCAGAGAGAAATTGTTGCAGGATCACCACCAGCAGCACCGCCAGCAGTTGCCCGCCGATCAGCGTCACGTACTGGAACGAGGCGAAGAAACCGCGTTGACCCTTGAGGGCGATTTCACTCATGTAGGTGGCAGTGGTGCCGTACTCGCCACCCACCGACAAACCCTGCAGCAAACGGGCGAACAACAGCAGCAACGGCGCCCACACGCCGATGTCCTTGTAGGTTGGCAAACAGGCGATGAGCAACGAGCCGAAGCACATCATCAGCACCGAAATCATCATCGAATTCTTGCGCCCGTGCTTGTCCGCCACGCGACCGAAAATCCAGCCACCGATGGGCCGCATCAGGAACCCGGCAGCGAACACGCCGGCGGTGTTTACCAGTTGCACCGTGGGGTTGTCGGATGGAAAAAACGCTGGCGCGAAATAGATGGCGCAGAAGGCATACACATAAAAGTCGAACCATTCGACCAGATTGCCGGACGAGGCGCCGACTATCGCAAAGATCCTTTTGCTGCGCTCTTCACCGGTGTAGTGAGTTGTGTTGGTTGTCATTATTTTTCACTCTTTGGGGACAGTGAGAGTCTAGACATACTTTGCAACAGCCCCGTTCCACATAACAAAGCAGCACGGCCTCTGTGGCGAGGGAGCTTGCTCCCGCTGGCGTGCGAAGCAAGCGCAAAAACTGATGTCACGCTGTACCGGGCAAACTGTATCTGCCCGGTTTACGACTGCTGCGCAGCCGAGCGGGAGCAAGCTCCCTCGCCACAAGAGCAAACGGCCACTCAATAATCAAAGAACACCGTCTCCGCATCGGTCCCCTGCAAAATCACATTCCACTGATAAGCACCCGACGCATCCGTCTTCGCCAGCAAGGTAGCGCGCCGCTCCGCCGGGACACATTCGAGCAGCGGGTCCGAGACGTTCGCCGGCTCGCCATCAAAGTAGATCCGCGTCAGCAAGTGCTTCACCAACCCGCGCGCAAACACCAGCACCACCAGGTGCGGTGCCTGGGTCGTGCCCTGCAAACCTTCTACCGTGCCCGGTTTGATCGTGGTGAAACGAAAGCGCCCTTGCGCATCCACCGGCACCCGGCCAAAGCCCTGGAAATTCGGGTCCAGCGCCTTGGCCTGATCATCTTCAGGGTGGTCGTACTTGCCGACGGCGTTGGCCTGCCAGACTTCAAGCATCGCGTCGTTGACGAAGTCGCCATTGCCATCGATGACCTGCCCGGTGATTGCCACGCGCTCGCCCAGCGTCTGCTCGACAGTCAGGTCTTCGCGGTTCAGCCAGGTCAGACCGATGTGGTAATACGGCCCGACGGTGTGGGACGTGGTCGCGTTCAGCGTCATCTTATTTCTCCATCGGCGTGGCTTCGCGGCCGCGCAAGACGATGTCCCAACGGTAACCGAGGGCGTAGGAAGGAATGGTTTTTTCCAGATCGAACGTGGCGATCAAACGCTCTTTGGCGCGGGTATCCGGTACGCAGTTGTAGATCGGGTCGTAGGCCAGCAACGGATCACCGGGAAAATACATTTGCGTGACCAGCCGCGTCAGGATGCTCGGGCCGAACAACGAGAAATGGATGTGCGCCGGGCGCCAGGCATTGTGGTGATTGCCCCAAGGATAAGCGCCGGGCTTGATGGTCTGGAACTGATAGTTGCCATCGGCGTCGGTCACGGTGCGGCCGGTGCCGGTGAAGTTCGGATCCAGCGGTGCGTCGTGGGTGTCGCGATGATGGTGGTAGCGGCCGGCGGCGTTGGCCTGCCAGATTTCCACCAGAATGCCCGGCACGGGCAGACCGTCCTCGTCCAGCACCCGACCATGAATAATGATGCGCTCGCCCTGCGGCTCGCCCGGGTGCTGGGCGGTCAGGTCATTGTCTTTCTCGTTGACGTGCTCGGCGCCGATGGTCGGGCCGGTAATTTCCGACAGCGAATGGGGCAGGAACACCAACGGCTTCGACGGCGAGCGACGGTGGGTGGATTGATAGGCCGGGTGCAGATACTCCGGCTGGGTCCCCGCCTGCGGGCGGCGGTAACCAGGCTTGTCAGTCATGAATCGTTCCTCAGTTCTTGTTAGTCGTCGCGGTCTGTGTCAGACGCGCTCGATGGCCAACGCCAGGCCCTGGCCGACACCGACACACAGGGTCGCCAGCGCTTTTTTGCCGCCCGTCTTTTCCAGCTGATGCAACGCGGTCAGCACCAGACGCGCACCGCTCATGCCCAACGGATGGCCCAAGGCAATGGCGCCACCGTTCGGGTTGACCTGCGGTGCATCGTCCGCCAACCCCAGCTCACGCAGCACCGCCAGGCCCTGGCTGGCAAAGGCTTCATTGAGTTCGATCACGTCGAAATCGCTGATCGCCATACCAAGACGCTCGATGAGTTTGCGCACCGCCGGCACCGGGCCGATGCCCATGAGCCGTGGCGCGACGCCAGCGCTGGCCATGCCGAGTACCCGGGCGCGGGCGGTCAAGCCGTGTTTCTTCACCGCTTCGGCGGATGCCAGGATCAGCGCCGCCGCGCCGTCGTTCACACCGGAAGCGTTGCCGGCAGTGACGGTCTTGTCGGGGCCATTGACCGGCTTCAATCTGGCCAGGGTTTCCAGTGTGGTATCGGCGCGAGGATGTTCATCCTGGCAGACGACGCTTTCGCCTTTCTTGTGGGCAATGCGCACCTCAACAATTTCCTCGGCGAAAAATCCTGCGGCTTGCGCGGCAGCCGTGCGCTGCTGACTGCGCAGGGCGAAGGCGTCCTGATCGGCGCGCGATACCCCGTAGTCGTCGGCGACGTTGTCGGCGGTTTGCGGCATCGCATCGACGCCATACTGCACTTTCATCAACGGGTTGATAAAGCGCCAGCCGATGGTGGTGTCTTCCAGTTTCATGCTGCGCGAAAAAGCCGCGTCGGCCTTGCCCATCACGAACGGTGCGCGAGACATCGACTCGACGCCGCCGGCAATCGCCAGCTCCATCTCGCCACTGGCGATGGCGCGAAACGCGGTGCCGATGGCATCCATGCCCGACGCGCAGAGGCGATTGAGGGTGACGCCGGGAATGGTTTGCGGCAGGCCCGCCAGCAGCAAGGCCATGCGCGCCACGTTGCGGTTGTCTTCGCCGGCCTGGTTGGCGCAGCCGAGGAACACCTCATCCACCGCGCTCCAGTCCACCGATGGATTGCGTTCCATCAGCGCCCTGATCGGCACGGCGGCCAGATCGTCGGCACGCACAGTCGACAGTCCGCCGCCAAAGCGGCCGATGGGCGTACGGATCGCGTCGCAGATATAAACGTCACGCATCAGGCTTCTCCCGGTGCTTGGCCGTGGGCGGCGGCGGTGCGCACTTCGAGATCGCGCAGCGCGGTCAGTTCGATATCGGTGGGCGCGGCCGTGTTTTCAACCGTGCCTGCAAAACGGACCGTCCACCCCGTCGCCGCGATCACTTGCTCGCGGGTCACGCCCGGATGCAGCGCGGTGACCACAAATTCGTGGCTGCCGGCTTCCGGCTCCATGATGCACAGGTCGGTGATGATGCCGACCGGACCGGCGCCCGGCAGCCCCAGACGTTTGCGCGAATCACCGCCCTCGCCGTGGCCGACCGAGGTGATGAAATCGAGTTTTTCCACAAACGAACGCGCCGACTGTTTAAGGATGATCAACACGCTCTTGGCCGAACCGGCAATCTCCGGCGCGCCACCGGCACCGGGCAGGCGGACTTTCGGCTGATGGTAATCGCCGACCACCGTGGTGTTGATGTTGCCGAAGCGGTCGACCTGCGCCGCGCCGAGAAAACCGACGTCGATGCGTCCACCCTGCAACCAGTAGCGAAAAATCTCACCGGTCGGCACGACGGTGTCAGCGGTTTCCGCCAGCTCGCCATCACCAATCGACAACGGCAGTACGCTCGGCTTGGCGCCAATCGGGCCCGATTCGTAGATCAGCACCACGTCCGGCGAAGACGTCAGTCGCGCCAGGTTGGCCGCTTTGGAGGGCAAGCCGATGCCGACAAAACACACCGAGCCGTTTTTCAAACGGCGGGCGGCGGCCACGGTCATCATTTCGTTGGTGGTGTAAGTCATTACCTGGTCTCCGAAGCAGCGGCCAGCTTGGCCTGGAACTCGCTGAAGTCAGCGCAGCCGTGGATGTACTCGTTGATCCACGCGGTGAATGTCTCGCGATCACGGGCAATCGGATCCCAGGCCTGATAGAAACGGTTGTCGCGTTCGGTGTAGCCGTGAGCGTAGGACGGATGCGCGCCGCCGGGCACATGGCACACCGCGCTCAGGGCCCAGGTCGGCAGCACGCAGGCATTCATCGGAGCATTGAGGTCGTCGACGATTTCTTCGACGGTGACGATGCAGCGCTTGGCCGCCAACGCGGCTTCTTTCTGCACGCCAAGAATGCCCCACAGCAGCACATTGCCCTTGCGATCGGCTTTCTGCGCATGGATCACAGTGATGTCCGGACGCACCGAGGGTACAGCGGCCAGCACTTCGCCGGTGAAGGGGCACGTCACGGTCTTGATCAGCGGATTGACCTTCGGCAGGTCGGAGCCGGCGTAGGCACGCAGCACCGCGAACGGCAGGCCGGAAGCACCGGCGACGTAGGCGTTGGCCAGGTCGGCGTGGCTGTGTTCTTCGATTTCCAGGGCATGGGGCCAGTGCTTCTCGACCGCGTCGCGCAGGCGATGCAGAGAGCCAACACCGGGATTGCCGCCCCAGGAAAAAATCAGCTTGCGAGCACAACCGGCACCGATCAACTGGTCGTAGATCAGGTCAGGTGTCATCCGTACCAAGGTCAGGTCTTTCTTGCCCTGACGAATGATTTCATGACCCGCCGCCGTCGGAATCAGGTGGGTGAAGCCTTCGAGCGCGACGGTGTCGCCGTCGTTGACGAACTGCTTCACCGCGTCATGCAGCGAAAGGATTTCAGCCATGGAGCAGGCTCCCGTTTGAGATGAACCGACAGTGGAAGAAGGGGCGCCTGGACTGCGCCGGAGTCACTGAAGATTAAGCCTGGGGAAAAAGCCAAACAATCCGATAATCGAGTGAGTGTTCGGTTATCGAACAGATTGTTGTCTTCCTATCGATCCAGATCAAAAGCTTCGCGAGCAAGCTCGCTTCCACAGTTGGTCGCTTCTCCCTGTGGGAGCGAGCCTGCTCGCGAAGAGGCCATCAGATGCAGCAAAAATATTGGATCAGTCCCTCAGGTCGCATCCGCATGACTGACCATGCCCTTGATCACCACCGCCGTTGTCGCCAGCGCCGCCGGGATCACCAGCGCCGTCAGCACCTGCTCGAAATTCCAGCCAAGCCCCAGCAACGTTGCCCCCATCCAGGCCCCGAGAATCGCGCCGAAGCGGCCAATCCCGAGCATCCACGACACGCCCGTCGCCCGCCCTTGTGTCGGATAAAACCTTGCCGCCAGCGACGGCATCGCCGATTGCGCACCGTTGACGCACATCCCTGCCACCAACACCAGGGTCGCCAGCAACGTGATGTTGCCCAGGCTCTGCCCGACGGCGTAGGCAAACACTCCCGCCAACAGGTAGAAAATACCGATCACCTTGTGCGGATTGAAGCGGTCCATGGCCCAGCCCACACCGACCGCGCTCAATACCCCGCCGAACTGGAACAACGCGCCGATGAACGCCGCCTGCTCCATGCTCGCTCCGCTGTCGCGCATCAGCGTCGGCAGCCAGCTGGTCAACAGGTAAACGATCACCAGCCCCATGAAATAGGTCAGCCACAGCAGCAGCGTGCCGGTGCTGTAGGTGCCGGAGAAAATCACGGCGAAGACGTTGCGGGCCTTGACGGTCTTCTGTTCCGGCACACTGAAGCTCGATGCCTGCGCCACCACTGCCGGGTCAATGGGCGCCAGGGCCTTGCGCACTTTGTCGGTGCCACGGTTCCGCACGACAAGGTAGCGCGCCGATTCCGGCAGCCAGAACAGCAACACCACCGCAAGTATCAGCGGCAGGATCCCGCCGATCATCAGCAGGCTGTGCCAGCCGAATGCCGGGATCAGCTTGGCCGAGATAAACCCGCCACCGGCCATGCCCAGGTTGAAGCCACAGAACATGCTGGTCACCAGCAGCGACTTGTTGCGCTCCGGGGTGTATTCCGACAGCAGCGTGGTGGCGTTGGGCATGCCGGCGCCCAGGCCCAGACCGGTGAGGAAGCGCAGCACCAGCAGCTGTTCGACGTTGCTGCTGTAGGCCGAAGCCAGGCTGAAGGCACCGAACAACAGCACCGCCCCGACCAGTACGACTTTTCGCCCGAAGCGGTCAGCCAGCGGGCCGGAGCCCAGTGCGCCGAAGACCATGCCGATCAGCGCGGCGCTCATCACCGGGCCGAGGCTGGCGCGGTCGATGCCCCAATCCTGGGACAGCGCCGGGGCGATAAAACCCATGGCAGCGGTGTCGAGGCCGTCGAGAAAGACAATCAGGAAACACAGGATCACCACTCGCCACTGGTAGCGTGAGATGGGTTGGGCATTGATAAAGGACTGCACATCAAGGCAGTTCCCTACAGCAGACTGAGGCTGGTTCATTATTTTTATATTCCACGCAAGAACGCAGTCGGAGAGCGCCGGATGACGCTGGCGCGACATTAATAAGCCGGGGGAAAGTGCGTCAATTCGACAAACGCAACTGTGTGCGTTTATCGAACGTCTTCAATGCACACAGCTAGACCTGTGGCGAGGGAGCTTGCTCCCGCTGGGTCGCGCAGCGTCCCCTGTTCCCCAGAAAACCGGGCCTGCTGCACCGTCCAGCGGGAGCAAGCTCCCTCGCCACATTTACGTATCGATCAGGCGAACAACTGCGCGCTGAGGTCGCGACTGGCGCTCAGCAGCCCGGGCAGGAAACGCTGCTCAAGTTCGCTGCGGCTGACGCGCCCGGCATGGGTGCTGACATTGAGTGCCGCCACCACTTGCCCGGAAGCGTCATACACCGGAACGGCAATCGACCGCAGGCCCTGCTCCAACTCCTGATCAACGATGCACCAGCCTTGCTGCCGTACCTCTTGCAGGCATTCAAGCAACGTTTCGGGGGTGTGCAACGTACGGCTGGTCTTGGCTTGAAACTCCGCGTGGTCGAGGTACTCGCGCAAAGAGGTGTCATCCAGCGCCGCCAGCAGAATCCGGCCCATCGAGGTGCAATAGGCCGGCAGTCGCCCACCGACCGACAGATCAACCGAGATCAGGCGCTGGGTGGTGGCCGAGCGGGCTATATAAAGGATGTCATCGCCTTCCAGCGTGGCCATGTTGCAGGCTTCATGCAGTTGCTCACTCATGCGGTCCAGATACGGCTGGGCCGACACCGCCAGTGGCGTGGACGACAGGTAGGCATGGCCCAGCGTCAGGACTTTGGGCAGCAGCGAATACGTGCGCCCGTCGGTGGTGGCGTAGCCGAGCTTGATCAGGGTGTGCAGGCAACGGCGCACAGCCGCGCGGGGAATTTCCGTGCGATGGCTGATCTGGGCGATGGTCAGGTGCCGTTTGCGTTCCTGGAACGCTTGCACCACTGCCAGGCCACGGGCCAGGGACGTCATGAAATCCGGGTCGCCGGTCAGGGCCTGAATCCGTTTGGCCGGTGACGCAACGATCGGTGGCGCCACTGAGGCGAAGGAGTTGCGCATTTGATCGTTCATATCAGGTCCTTTTCCTAGACGGATCAACGGCTATTACAAGCGGCTCGCACGCTCCTGTACAAGCCGGGGCGCATCAAGATTGGGCGATTATCGAACCACAGACCGATAATCGCAATCGCTCGCCCTGGGCCAGGCTCAATGACGCATCGGCGCTTGCAGCAACCTTCAACTGAGAAGTAGCAGCAATAACTTGTTCGACTTAATGGCGCCAGAAACAAAACACTGCACCGTGCCGTCCAAACATGGGTTAACGACCGTTAAAAAGTTGCGGGTAACAAAAACATCACACACGCAGCAGCACTTTTAACTCCTCAGTGATAGTGTTCTTCGGATCGGCCGCTATAATACATCTCAGCGACGTGTCGGTTTCTTACTTGCCGAACGCGCTACCCGGCAATGCGATGTTCCATCGCCATTGTCAGCAGCCAGCGCCCGGCGCTCATCTCAAATGCCTTGCCAACGCGCTTGCTGGAACAAGAACCTGATGCTGCGTCAGCTGTTTTCTCTGGTGCCGTGGCCGCCTGCAACATGGAAGTGTTGATTGCCCAATCATTCAAAGGCCAATGCCTGCCAGGTATTGTCCTTTCGACGAGTGCGGTCAATAAACTCGATGCAGCGCGTTTCACCAGAATTTATCTCAACTCAAACAGGTAGCACTGTGACGAAAGACGAACTGCGCGCGGAACTTGAGCGCCAGGAACAACGCTACAAGGAAGTTTACGGCGGGGAAGTCACCACCTACGCCGCTCAGCCCGAACCGGAACGCAAGCCCTGGCGTAAACGCGCCACCGTTCAGGACCAGGCCTTCACCCAGGAACTGCAGAAGATGGAAAAGGAACTCAAAGCCGAAGAGCCTTGACCGCCGCGGCCTGAATCCTTCAAGGGTCTACGTCTGCATCCGTTAAAAGCGCGGTGCATCGACCATGCCTTTCGCGCCCGCTATGAGCGGGCAGCAGCCACCTCAGCCACCGAATGAGGCAAATGGCGCATGTCTGACTCGCTTCTCAGATATTTCACACAAGCGTTTGAGGTGTTCACAACCTCGACACAATCGCTTGCTCCTCAGTATTTTTCTTTTAAATTCAATTGGTTGCAAAACCCAGTAAAAGCCTGGGGCTTAGGGGCTCGTGGCAAATTAATTCGTTGAAGAATGTTACCGATGAGCAGCTAGTGCATTGATCGGCAGTCTTTTCTGGCATAATCGCGCCCCCTTATGACCGGGTCAGAAAACCTTCATGATCGATTTATTCAGCGGACTGGATGCTTGGGTGCTTGTGAGCCTCTTGCTCGCCCTGGCCTTTGTCCTCGCCTTCGAGTTCATCAACGGCTTTCATGACACTGCAAACGCGGTGGCCACTGTTATCTACACCAAAGCCATGCCGCCTCATCTGGCGGTGTTCTTTTCCGGTGTGTTCAACTTTCTCGGCGTGCTGCTGGGCGGTGTGGGCGTGGCGTATGCCATCGTCCACCTGCTGCCGGTAGAGCTGCTGATCAATGTGAACACCGGACACGGACTGGCCATGGTGTTCTCGTTGCTCGCCGCCGCCATCACCTGGAACCTCGGCACCTGGTACTTCGGTATCCCCGCCTCCAGCTCCCATACGCTGATCGGCTCGATCCTCGGCGTGGGCCTGGCCAACGCCTTGATCAACGACATTCCGTTGGCCGATGGCGTGAACTGGCAGAAGGCGATCGATATCGGCGCCTCCCTGGTGTTCTCGCCGATGGCAGGCTTCATTGTTGCCGCGCTGGTGTTGGTCGGCCTTAAATGGTGGCGTCCGCTGTCCAAGATGCACAAGACGCCGGACCAGCGCCGCAAGCTCGATGACAAGAAGCACCCGCCGTTCTGGAATCGCCTGGTACTGGTGATTTCGGCCATGGCCGTGAGCTTCGTCCACGGTTCCAACGATGGCCAGAAAGGCATCGGCCTGATCATGCTGGTGTTGATCGGCATCGTGCCGGCACAGTTCGTTCTCGACCTGAGCAGCACCACTTACCAGATCGAACGCACCCGTGACGCGACCCTGCACTTGAGCCAGTTCTACAAGCGCAACGCCGACACCCTGGGTGAATACCTGGCGCTGGGCAAAAGCGTGGAAGGCGATCTGCCGGAGAAATTCCGTTGCAATCCGCAACAGACCGAACCGACCATCACCGCCCTGCTCGGTACCCTTAAAGGTGTTGCGGACTATCACTCGCTGACGTCCGACAGCCGCATCGAAGTGCGTCGCTACCTGCTCTGCCTGGATGACACCGCGAGAAAAGTCGGCAAGCTGCCTGGCCTCGACGCCCGTGAAAAGGCTGACCTGGACAAGCTGCGCAAAGACCTGACCACCACCACCGAATACGCCCCGTTCTGGGTAATTCTGGCGGTCGCCCTGGCCCTGGGCCTTGGCACCATGGTCGGCTGGAAACGCGTGGTGCTGACCATCGGCGAGAAGATCGGCAAGCAAGGCATGACCTACGCACAGGGCATGTCGGCGCAGATCACTACTGCGTGCATGATCGGCCTGGCCAACATCTTCAGCCTGCCGGTGTCCACCACCCACGTCCTGTCCTCGGGCGTGGCCGGGACCATGGTCGCCAACAAAAGCGGCCTGCAAGGCGGCACGGTGAAAACCATCCTGCTGGCCTGGGTCCTGACCCTGCCGGCTACGGTGGGCCTGTCGGCCGGCTTGTTCTGGCTGGCGTCGAAAGCGCTTAGCTGATACGTCGCTGCAACGAAAAAGGCGCGCCTCGCAAGAGTCGCGCCTTTTTTATTGCCTGCCTTCTTCCAAACACCGTAGAACCACTGTGGGATTCGTGCTGGCAGTCAGATTTCTGCAGGCAAAAAAAGGGCAACCGAAGTTGCCCAAAATGCCTTGCGTGCTCATTACTCGGAAGGAACTACGGTTTTTTCCGCTTGTTTGCGTCCTTCCAGATAAAAAATCCAAACCCTGCGAAAAACAGAACCATGAGGCCGACTGTCAGCACTCCGGCGATCACCACGTTATCGAAAAACATGACTGGCCTCCTGCACTTGCCCTGTTGCGATGGGGCTAAGTTAACCAATCAGGCAGGAGAGAAAATTGACCGGGATCAATGGCACCCACGACAGGGCGTAAAGGAGGGTGAAAAACTGACCTGCATCAACCGATGCAGGGTGCTTCAACGCTTTTTCGGTTTGTTTTTCGGCTTTTTCTTGGCTTTACCCAACGGCATCGCCTGCTCGAACGCCTGACGCACTTCATTCAGGCGCTTTTCATTGAGGTCGTGAACCCGCTTGGCGCGTTCGCTGTTGAGGTCGATCAGTTTGTCGTCTTGGCTCATGGTGTGCAGGGCATCGCGTGGCAGGGATGCGCTAATAATGCAGGGTGAAGGCAGTGCTGACCAGCCGCCCGCTTAAATCTGGATATCGACCCACAGCCCCTGACGCGGCTCATCTTCTATCAACGGCGCCACTGGCACGGTGTTGTCGGCATTGAGTTCGTCACCGGGTATCGCCAAGTGCGCTTCGGGGTCGTCATCGGCTTCACGCCGACGGCGCTGACGCTCTTGCTGGCGGCGTTGCTCTTCACGCAGTTGCAGGCCCGCCGCTTCCGGATCGCGATTCTGCAAATCGATGGTGCTTTCGTTGGAGCTTTCCTGCACCGGTACTACCGGGGCAATGTCCGGGCGCGGACGCACCGGATCCTGCTGGGAGGTGATCGGCACGGCGCTCAAGGGGAGCATCGGTGGCAGCATGATTATGGGTCTCCTGTCAGCAGGCTGTCGGCTGCGCCGGTGGCGACTTGAGCCATTGGTCGCAAACTTGTGACCTGGTTGGCAGTCATTGGTGCCCTGGCCCGCATGCCATCGATCCTGGGACTGACGCAAGAGTGTGAGTTTTTATGAGAGTCCTTTGGCCCTCAAGCCCTCATTCCGTTAAGATAGCCCGCTTTTTCAAGGTGGGAGTCAGGCAGCATGGCGCAGCAGTATCAACCGGGGCAACGCTGGATCAGTGACAGCGAAGCCGAGCTGGGTTTAGGCACCGTTCTGGCACAGGACGGCCGCTTGTTGACCGTGCTCTACCCGGCCACTGGCGACACTCGCCAGTACGCGCTACGGAATGCGCCCCTCACACGCGTGCGGTTCTCCCCGGGTGATTCGATCACTCACTTCGAAGGCTGGAAACTGACCGTACAGGAAGTCGACGACGTCGATGGCCTGCTGGTCTACCACGGCCTCAACGCGCAAAACGAAGTGGTCACCCTGCCGGAAACCCAGCTGTCGAACTTCATTCAGTTCCGTCTGGCCAGCGACCGTCTGTTCGCCGGCCAGATCGACCCGCTGGCCTGGTTCTCCCTGCGTTATCACACCCTGGAACACACCAGCCGTCAGCTGCAGTCCGCACTCTGGGGCCTGGGCGGCGTGCGTGCACAGCCGATCGCGCACCAACTGCACATCGCCCGTGAAGTCGCCGACCGTATCGCGCCACGGGTTCTGCTGGCGGACGAGGTAGGCCTGGGTAAAACCATCGAAGCCGGTCTGGTGATCCATCGCCAACTGCTCTCCGGTCGCGCCAACCGTGTGCTGATCCTGGTGCCGGAAAACCTGCAACACCAGTGGCTGGTGGAAATGCGCCGCCGCTTCAACCTGCAGGTCGCGCTGTTCGACGAAGAACGCTTCATTGAAAGCGATGCCGCCAACCCGTTCGAAGACACCCAGCTCGCGCTGGTGGCTCTGGAATGGCTGGTGGACGACGAGAAGGCCCAGGACGCACTGTTCGCCGCAGGCTGGGACTTGTTGGTCGTCGACGAGGCCCACCACCTGGTGTGGCACGAAGACAAGGCCAGCCCGGAATACTCGCTGGTTGAGCAACTGGCCGAAGTCATTCCCGGCGTGTTGCTGCTGACCGCCACCCCGGAACAACTGGGCCAGGACAGCCACTTTGCCCGTCTGCGCCTGCTCGACCCGAACCGTTTCCATGACCTGGCCGCCTTCCGCGCCGAGAGCGAAAACTATCGCCCGGTGGCCGAAGCCGTGCAGGAGCTGCTGGACAAGGGCCGCCTGTCCCCGGCGGCGCACAAGACCATTCAGGGTTTCCTTGGCAACGAAGGCGAAGCACTGCTGACCGCCGTCAACGATGGCGACGCCGAAGCCAGCGCCCGTCTGGTGCGCGAGCTGCTGGACCGCCACGGCACCGGCCGCGTGCTGTTCCGTAATACCCGCGCCGCCGTGCAGGGTTTCCCGGAGCGCAAGCTGCACCCGTACCCGCTGCCCTGCCCCGACGAGTACCTCGAATTGCCGTTGGCCGATCACGCCGAGCTGTACCCGGAAGTCAGCTTCCAGGCCCAGCCGGACGCCAACGAAGAAGAGCGCTGGTGGAGATTCGACCCGCGCGTCGAGTGGCTGATCGATCAGCTGAAAATGCTCAAACGCACCAAAGTGCTGGTGATCTGCGCCCACGCCGAAACCGCCATGGACCTGGAAGACGCCCTGCGCGTGCGCTCCGGCATTCCGGCCACGGTGTTCCACGAGGGCATGAACATCCTCGAACGTGACCGCGCCGCCGCCTACTTCGCCGACGAAGAGTTTGGCGCACAAGTGCTGATCTGCTCGGAAATCGGCAGTGAAGGCCGCAACTTCCAGTTCTCGCACCATCTGGTGCTGTTCGATCTGCCGTCGCACCCGGACCTGCTGGAACAGCGCATCGGTCGCCTGGACCGAATCGGCCAGAAGCACATCATCGAAGTGCACGTACCGTACCTGGAAACCAGCCCGCAAGAGCGCCTGTTCCAGTGGTATCACGAAGCGCTGAACGCCTTCCTCAATACCTGCCCGACCGGCAACGCCCTGCAGCATCAATTCGGCCCTCGGCTGCTGCCGCTGCTGGAAAACGCCGACGACGGCGAGTGGCAAGCGCTGATCGATGAGGCCCGCGCCGAGCGTGAGCGCCTGGAAGCCGAGCTGCACACTGGCCGCGACCGCCTGCTGGAACTCAACTCCGGCGGCGCCGGCGAAGGTGATCAACTGGTCGAGGACATCCTTGAGCAAGACGATCAGTTCGCGCTGCCGATCTACATGGAAACCCTGTTCGACGCCTTCGGGATCGACAGCGAAGACCATTCGGAAAACGCCCTGATCCTCAAGCCGAGCGAAAAAATGCTCGACGCCAGCTTCCCGCTGGGTGACGACGAAGGCGTGACCATCACCTACGACCGCAACCAGGCGCTGTCTCGCGAAGACATGCAGTTCATCACCTGGGAACACCCGATGGTGCAGGGCGGCATGGACCTGGTGCTGTCCGGCTCGATGGGCAACACCGCCGTGGCGCTGATCAAGAACAAGGCGCTGAAACCCGGTACCGTGTTGCTGGAACTGCTCTACGTCAGCGAAGTGGTTGCCCCGCGCTCGCTGCAACTGGGCCGTTACCTGCCGCCGGCGGCGTTGCGCTGCCTGCTCGATGCCAACGGCAACGACTTGTCGGGCCGCGTCTCGTTCGAGACCCTGAACGACCAGTTGGAAAGCGTGCCACGCGCCAGCGCCAACAAGTTCATCCAGGCCCAGCGCGACCAGCTGACGCCACGGATCAACGCTGGCGAAGAGAAAATCACCCCGCGTCACGCCGAGCGTGTGGCCGAGGCGAAACGCCGCCTGGCAGCCGATACCGACGAAGAACTGGCGCGCCTGACCGCGTTGCAAGCGGTCAACCCGACCGTGCGCGACAGCGAACTGGTGGCCCTGCGCAACCAGCGCGAGCAAGGTCTGGCCATGCTCGACAAGGCTGCACTGCGACTGGAAGCGATTCGGGTGCTGGTGGCGGGTTAATCCCCTCTGCTGCACCGCTATAAAAGAAGGCCCGCAGCGATGCGGGCCTTTTTTATTCACTTCATTTTTTGTGCCGTTGCTGACGGCCTCTTCGCGGGCAAGCCCGCTCCCACAGGGAACGCACTCCAAATGTGGTAGGCCTGTTTTTTTGCGGGGCAACGGATTGCCTCTTCGCGATCAGGCAGTTGCCACAGAAACTTCTGGCTCAACCTCAGCCACCAACCCCGCTTTCATCCGCTTCGCATCGCGTACAAAACACCGCGCCGCCAAAAACAGAAACACCATGGTGAAAAACAGCGCCACCGGGATCAGGTACATCGCGTCATGCAATCCGACCGCCTTGAACGCCTCGGTCATCTGCCCGGCGCCCGCCTGCGACATCGCCATCTGGGCAAAATGATCGGACAAACCGCCCACCACCACCGGTCCCAATCCACCACCCAGCAAATACAACCCGGCAAAAAACAGCGCCATGGCCGTGGCCCGCAGGCGTGGTTCGACCACGTCCTGGATGGCCGTGTACACACAGGTATAGAAGTTGTAGGCAAACAACCAGCCTACACTGAACAGCGCAACGAACACGCCAATTTCGATCCGCCCGGCGTGCAGCGCCCAAGCGGTGCACACCGTCGAGATGATCAGGCTGAACGCGGCAAACAGCAGACGCCCATTGGCCACTCGCAGGTGAATCTTGTCGGCGACCCAGCCGCCGAGGGTCAGGCCGAACAAGCCGGTGATGCCGACAATCACCCCGGTTGCCACGGCGGCTTCCTGCAACGGCATCAGAAAATAGCGCTGCAGCATCGGCACCAGAAACGAGTTGCAGGCGTAGGTGGCGAAGTTGAAACAGAGCCCTGCCAGCACCAGCCACAAGAAAGTCGGCACGGCCAACACCCGGCGGATCGGCCGGCCCACGCGCTCCTGGGACACGCACACACTCTCGGCAGCGCCGCGTTTCGGTTCCTTGATGAAGAACATGAAAATAGCCAGGATCAGCCCCGGCACCGCAGCGATAAAGAACGGAGCGCGCCAGCTGTCGAAGGCCTTGACCATGGCGCCGATGGTGAAGAACGCCAACAACAGCCCCAGCGGCAAACCCAGCATGAAAATTCCCATCGCCCGCCCCCGACGATGAGCCGGGAACAGGTCGCCGATCAGCGAGTTGGCCGCCGGTGCGTAACTGGCTTCGCCGATACCGATGCCCATGCGTACGATCAGAAAACCCCAGAAACTGCCCACCAACCCGTTGACCGCCGTCAGCCCGCTCCACACCGCCAGGCCCCAACCCATGAGTTTGCTGCGCGAACCGGTGTCGGCCAGCCGCCCCAACGGCAGTCCGGCGATGGCATAAACCAGGGTGAACGCGGTGCCGATGATGCCCAGCTGAAAATCGCTGAGCTGCCATTCATGGCGGATCGGCTCGATGATGATCGCGGGGATGGTGCGGTCGAAGAAGTTGAACAGATTGGCCAGGAACAACAGGAACAGAATGCGCCAGGCATTCGCCGCTTGGGTCGAGTTCTGCATGGGTCCGTCTCTTTTATTGTTATGAGGCGTCACTGCCCCCGGAGTCTGCAATCTAGTCAGCTGTGCAAAAGCTGTCTGTGATCATTCGCCAGTTTGATAGCAGACCATGGCGCCCTCGCCGGCCTCCGGACACCACAAAACCCTGTGGGAGCGAGCTTGCTCGCGATGGCGGCGTAACAGTCGCCCTATTCGTTGGCTGACACTCCGTCATCGCGAGCAAGCTCGCTCCCACAGGGGACTTGCAGTGATGTTGTGCCGTCCGACCAAGCGTTGAAAAATACCTTCAGCCCCCCCTTCCCAACGCCGTTGCGAAGCCTAGAATAGCGACCTTCCCAGCCCCCTCCCTGCGTCCCCACCCCTTAGATAATCGCCCATGTCCGAAGCCAGTCCGTGTCTGAATTGCGGTGCCTGCTGTTCTCATTTTCGCGTGTCTTTTTTCTGGGGTGAATGCGCCTCTTCCGGGGGAACGGTGCCCGATGAGCTGGTCGCCTCCATCAGTCCCAGCCGCGTGGCGATGCTCGGCACCGACTGCAAGCCCACCCGGTGCATCAGCCTGAAAGGTGAAGTGGGCAGCACCGTGCAATGCTCGATCTACGCGCAACGCTCCAGCACTTGCCGGGAGTTCGAAGCATCCTGGGAGCATGGCGAAGCCAACGTCGATTGCGATGCAGCCCGAGCGGCGTTCGGGTTGCCACCACTGGAACCAGCCTTCGACATGCCTTACGAACAAAGCGCCTGAGCCTTAGCGCAAACGGCTATCAGACTAATTTCAAAATCATTGGCACCAATGTGCCACCATCCCTTGCGCTCCTGGCACGGCCTCTATACTCCATCCATTCGCCAGCATCTAAGGCGCGGGCCAGGATGACTCAGAGACGGGGCATGCTATGGATTGGCTTGGTTTGCAGTTTATTACCGAGTTGCCGCGCAGCGGGCAGGTCATACTCAACTGCACACATGATCCGTTTTTGGTGCTGGCCGCCTACCTGGTGGCCTGCGCGGCCAGTTTTGCGACCCTGGACACCGCCGAGCGTGTCGGGCATGCAGACAACCCCACCTCGCAGCGACTGTGGCGCTGGGTCGGCGCCGCATGCCTGGCCGGTGGCCTCTGGACCATGCATTTCATCGGCATGCTGGCCTTTCAGGTGCCCCTGGAGGTCCACTACAGACTCCCGACCATTTTGCTCTCGCTATTCTTCGCCTTCGGCGCTTCGCTGCTGGCGATGTATAGCCTTGGCCAGCCCCGGCATACCCTCTGGCAGTACGTCCGGACGTCGGTCTGGATCGGCTTTGGCATCGCCAGCATGCACTACGTCGGCATGGCCGCCCTGCAATCCAGTGCCAAGGCTTATTACCAACCCGGGTTGTTCGTCCTGTCGATCCTGATCGGCATCGCTGCCAGCCTGGCCACGTTGTCGATTGCCCGGCACCTTCGCGACGGCAGCGGCATGTTCCATCAATTGCTCAAATACGCCACCAGCCTGGTGCTGGGCGCGGGCATCATCGGCATGCACTTCACCGCCATGGCCGCGCTCAACCTGGTGGTGCCTGTCGGTAGCGTGCTGATCGCGCCAAGCGCCAACAATCACCTGCAACTGGGGCTGACGGTGGCGGTCATCATGCTGCTGATCATCGGCAGCGTGATCAGCGCAGCGCTGGCCGACAAAAAGCTGCAAAACAAGGAGCGCGACCTGCGCCGGGTCAATGCCCTGCTCAGCCAGCTTGATCAGGCGCGCATGTCGCTGCAACAGGTGGCGCACTACGACGCCCTGACCAATCTGATCAATCGTCGGGGTTTCAACCAGATCTTTGCCGAAAAGCTCATCGAGAAAACCACCGAAGGCGGCATGCTGGCCGTGATGTTCCTCGACATCGATCACTTCAAACGAATCAATGACAGCCTTGGCCACGACGCTGGCGACGAATTGCTCAAAGTCATCGCCCATCACATCAAGGGGTCGGTACGCAGCCACGACGATGTCGTGGCGCGGTTCGGCGGCGACGAGTTCTGCATTCTTATCGGCCTGCGCGAGCGCGAGGAAGCGCGACACATGGCCCAGCGCATCATGTTGAAAATGAAAGAGCCGATCGAGTTGGCCGGGCGGCGCATGGTCATGACCACCAGCATCGGCATCAGCCTGTTCCCCGAAGACGGCAACACGTGCGAGGACCTGCTGAAAAACGCCGATCTGGCGCTGTACCAGTCCAAGGGCAGCGGACGTAACAGCTTGCATTTTTTCAGCTCCAACATGAAAACCCGCGCCACGCTGGAACTGCAACTCGAAGAAGAATTGCGCTACGCCCTGCGCGAGGAAGCCGGGCTGATGCTCTACTACCAGCCGATCTACGACCTCAAAACCGGGCAGGTCACCAAGCTGGAAGCCCTGATCCGCTGGCAGCATCCGGTCCTTGGCCTGCTTCCCCCGGACCGTTTCATCAGCATCGCCGAAAACAACGGCCTGATTGCCGAGCTCGACAACTGGGTGCTGCGCAAAGCCTGCGAGGACTTGGGCACACTCTCCCGACAGGGATGCGAGGAGCTGAAAATCGCCGTGAACTGTTCGCCGCTGAACCTGGCCCGGGAAGAGCTGGCCGACGAAATCGAACATGCCCTGCGCCTGGCCGGCGTCGCGCCCCAGCGGCTGGAACTGGAAGTGACCGAAAACGCGCTGATGGGCAACATCGCCAATACGCTGGTGCTGTTGCGGCAGATCCGCGCCCTCGGAGTTTCTCTGTCGATCGACGACTTCGGCACCGGATATTCGTCCCTGGCCTATCTCAAGCGCCTGCCACTCAATACGCTGAAAATCGACCGTTCATTCATCCAGGATATCCCCAAGGCCACCCAGGACATGGAGATCGTCCAGGCAATCATTGTCATGGCCCACACCCTGCATTTGCAGGTGGTTACCGAAGGCGTCGAAACCCTGGAGCAATACGAATTCCTGGAGCGCCACGGTTGCGATTTCGTCCAGGGTTATCTGCTCAGTCGGCCGGTGTCACTGGAGGAGTTACTGCCGGTGCTACACGAAATCAACCAACGCAAACACAGTCACTCGGTCAGCCCTCTGAGTCTGGCTCGCGGTATAACGGCACTAACGTCGCCGGATCCTTTTCCTAAAAGCCCTGGCCCCCATGGAGGCGGATCGGTTGTGCGTCCAATCCGCTGAGGGCGCGCGCGACTCCTGGTGATGACCGCAGGTCAAGCGCGCTCCCACACGTTTGGGCACTCGCCTGACAGGGTTGCCATCATCTTGCCTCCTTTTGATTAAAGATCGCCGAATATTGGCCGATTCATCATGATTCAGGAAAGGATTCCCCCAAGTAACGTTCAGGCCAAGTCCCTGACGTCTGGGCAAATATCGCGCTACAAGTCGCGAGAATCCATTCCGTGATGGCTCGTCGCACCAGGTCGGCGAGCCAACCAGTCCAGGTATATGGCGCACAATGACTTCCAAGAACAATCCGGCCACTGCGGTATCCGATCTGACCCTGAGCCCCGCGGCCAACAGCCCCGCCCCGTCAAAGCCATTGATTGCATCGCGCCCGCTGGCAACCCAGCAATACCTGTACTTCACCGAAACCAATACCGACCGCATCCTCGATAACCTCGACGGCCTGCGCGACATGGTGTTCCCGCGCCCACCGCATCAGGAAGGCGACAGCGAACAGCACAACGAGCAGGAATTCCCCTCGGTGTGCCTGATCGGCCTGGGCCGTTGCGGCTCCAACATTGCGCTGGACGTGGCGGAGCTGGTGTACAACGCCCGCAAGTTCTACCTCAACGAATTCAACAACGAAGATCGCCTGTCGCCGGACAAACGCTACGCCGAAAAGGGCTACAGCCCGGCACAGTGGATCCGCAACAACCTGCGCCTGGGCCCGAACAAGGCGACCAAACCGGTGTTCCTGGTCGAGCCGCTGGTGATGCTGGGCGACCTGGACAAGGACATCGCCGGGCGCATCCGCTTCTCGCGCAAGGGCGAAAAAAGCGGCTTTTTGCGCGACTACAGCAAAATGAAAATCATGGACTTGTCGGAAGTCCATGCCGGTGGCGCCGGTAACGCGCCGATCCTCGGCCAGTACCTGGCCAAGATCATCCTGAACAAGGACACCCAGCGTTTCTCCAGCCCGGACTGGAAAATGATTCACTCGTACCTGATCGACAGCTGCGGCATCAAGGCCAACCAGTCGCGCCTGTATTTCTCGATCTTCAGTGCCGGCGGCGGAACGGGCTCGGGCATGGCCTCGGAATTCGGCCTGGCCCAGCAGCACTCGTACATGAACAAGACGTTCGACACCAAACCGGTGGACGAGCACGACAGCAAGAGCGGCCACTCCTTCGTCTTCGAGCCGATCTTCACCAGCGGCATCTGTGTGCTGCCGAACATTTCCGATCACCGCAGCGAAATGTCCGAGGCGCTGCACATCAACGCCGGTCGCCTGCTGTGCAAATACCTGTCGGAAGAATGGGACTTTTCCTACAACTTCGACAATGAAGACAGCAGCGAAGCCAGCGTCATGGGCCGTATTCGTCCATGGAACGCGATGATGCTGATCTCCAACGACATCATGCGTTATGCCGAAGAAAGCGATGACGGCAACATTCAGAACATCGACGTCAACGCGATGGAAAAGCACGCGAACCAGTACATCTCGCAGCAGATCTTCAACATTCTGACGGCGCAGGCGGTCACCACTGACTACGACCAGAACTATTTCCGTCGTGCCGGTATCGACATCGGCGAAACCATTCGCCTGGACGCCAACGATCTGTTCATGAGCCTCGCCGGCCCGGTGGCGATTGCCTATGCCGAATCCGTGGTGCCGGAAACGCCGCCGCCGAGCAGCGACAAGTTCAAGGTATTCGACAAAGAGCCGCAGCGCCTGAACATCGACGACCTGTTCTTCCGCTCCATCGACCTGCCGCACTTCAACAAGGTCACCCAGGCCATCGAAGGCATCAGCCTGCTGCCGATCGAGTCCAAGCGCTATCGCGCCTCGCTTGAGCAGTACAAGAATTCCGGCTACGACGCGGCCGCGTTGCACGACCTGCATTTCTTCAAGAACTGCTCGTCAGTGGTGTCGATCGTCTCGCTGCCCAAGGACTACAAGCTGTCCTACATGGACCTCAACCGCTTGAAGACCCACCTTAACAGCCTGTTCCCCAACACCACGCTCAAGCGTTACGCACTGGTGATCGGCGCTTCGGCCAACCTGTCGCTGACCACCTTGATCGCCAAGAGCCCGTGCCTGTCGGACGACTTCCTGACCCTGATCGTGGCCTTCATCAAGCGCTGCTTTGCGAAAAATCCGTACCGCTTCGACGAGACCCTGGACAACTCGATCCTCGACTTCATCATCAATGAAGAGTTTGACGAAGGCCTGATCGACGACCTGCTCAACGAATTCGAAAACCCGGCAAAAATCCTCGACACCAACTGGTACGCGATCAAGCCGATGTACGAGAAGAAGTACCGCGAGCTGATCAACGACAAGGACAAGTTCGTCTCGATCAACGACATTCGCCTGTCGCGCGATTGCGTGAAGAAGGCGATCAAGTACCTGCGCGAGATCTACCGCCACCGGATTGGCAAGACCAAGGTTATTTCGCTGAATAACCATACTGGCAAGACGTTTTAAGGTCCGGCGCGAGACCGGGTTGCCCCCAATCGCGAGCAAGCTCGCTCCCACAGTTGACCGCATTCATTCAGACAGAATGCGGTCAACTGTGGGAGCGAGCTTGCTCGCGATGACGGCCTCACCTACAGCACAAATCCCAACATCCAGAAACAATTAAGCAGCCCGCAGGCAGCTCGCAAAACTGTTCCCGTTACGCGCACGTCACCCTCTTCAAGACCCTTCTGTGGCCTTTCTCCACGGCAACATGCCATCACGCTACTCGGCTACACACTTTTCCCGGCAAATCACGCGCACCAATAAAGCGCAGTCT
This sequence comes from Pseudomonas fungipugnans, assembly GCF_029955235.1. Taxonomy (NCBI): domain Bacteria; kingdom Pseudomonadati; phylum Pseudomonadota; class Gammaproteobacteria; order Pseudomonadales; family Pseudomonadaceae; genus Pseudomonas; species Pseudomonas fungipugnans. Next base: position 1,729,811 of record NZ_JARBWL010000002.1, on the reverse strand, counting down.
ATTTGGCGGCCGCCCTTTCCTGGATCAGAATCCACGGCGAAACCACCACTGCCCACAGCGCCGGATCGCGCTCGAAAAGATCCAGCGCCCGCGTTTCAGAGAGCTTGGCGACCTTGTCAGCAGCCAGCCAGGCAGCGACTTTCTCCCCTTCATCCTGAGCCACGGCCTCTGCGGCTGCGATCAAATCCAGGGCCGGGTCGACCCACAATAGGGCACCCCTGGCGAAGAACGGTTCCAGTTCCTTCCAACTAATAGATGCGGTCTCACCAAGCAGCTTGGCATAGAGGGTGCTAGGTTCTTGAGTCATGGGTCCTGTCCGGAAAAGAAATCGGCGTGAATGATAACGTCGGTGGTCTGGCAGAAAAACCCGGATGCAATTGCGTCACCGAAAGAAAAACGCAGGAAAGCCAGGGAATGCTGAGGTTTCAAGCAATTAGCCAGCTAACAGCCCGCCGCAATTCTGTATTTTTCTTTCAAAATAGCGACACCCTCAGGTTTTGCCCCCTGGCGCCAGCTTCCCAGGCCAACAATTGGCGCTCTACACTGTACCGGTACAGTTGCCGGGGGCATTTTCCGGAAGGTATCGAAGATATCTGACCCGGTTCTGCTGCTACGGCGCCAGGACTATAAAAACTACAACAGTAAGAGTGGAGCACTATGACTAAGGCTACTAAGCAGATTTCCAAACTGTTTGCCGCTATGGTTCTGGCCGGGGTTGCCAGCCATTCGTTCGCAGCCGACACCATCAAGATCGGCATCGCCGGCCCTAAAACCGGTCCTGTAGCCCAATACGGCGACATGCAGTTCAGTGGCGCCAGAATGGCCATCGAACAGATCAACGCCAAGGGCGGCGTCGACGGCAAGAAACTCGAAGCCGTTGAATACGACGATGCCTGCGATCCGAAACAAGCGGTGGCTGTTGCGAACAAAGTCGTCAACGACGGCGTCAAGTTCGTGGTCGGTCACCTGTGCTCCAGCTCCACTCAACCTGCTTCCGACATCTACGAAGACGAAGGCGTGATCATGATCACCCCGGCTGCCACCAGCCCGGACATCACCGCCCGTGGTTACAAAATGGTGTTCCGCACCATCGGCCTGGACAGCGCCCAGGGCCCTGCCGCTGGTAACTACATCGCCAAGTTCGTCAAACCGAAAATCGTTGCTGTCCTGCACGACAAACAGCAATACGGTGAAGGCATCGCCACCGCCGTTAAACAGACCCTCGAGAAAGATGGCGTGAAAGTCGCCGTGTTCGAAGGCATCAACGCTGGCGACAAAGACTTCTCCTCGATCATTTCCAAGCTCAAGCAAGCCAACGTCGACTTCGTCTACTACGGCGGCTACCACCCGGAGCTGGGTCTGATCCTGCGTCAAGCCCAGGAAAAAGGCCTGAAAGCCAAGTTCATGGGTCCGGAAGGCGTGGGTAACGACTCCATTTCGCAGATCGCCAAAGACGCTTCCGAAGGCCTGCTGGTGACCCTGCCGAAATCCTTCGACCAGGATCCGGCCAACGTCGCCCTGGCTGACGCGTTCAAAGCCAAGAAAGAAGACCCGAGCGGCCCGTTCGTATTCCCTTCCTACTCGGCTGTTGAAGTCATTGCCGGTGGTATCGCAGCTGCCAAGAGCGAAGACCCTGCCAAAGTGGCCGAAGCCATTCACGCAGGCACCTTCAAGACCCCGACTGGCGACCTGAGCTTCGACGCCAAGGGCGACCTGAAAGACTTCAAGTTCGTGGTCTACGAGTGGCACTTCGGCAAACCTAAAACTGAAGCTTCGCCTCAGTAAGGCGCTGCCTGACTGACTGCCAATAAAGCCCACGGCGTGCCGTGGGCTTTGTTTTACGAATGTACTGGGCCGCGCTTGCGTGATCCGCAAGTCTCCCCACCTGAAAATCTCAAAACCGTCATCAGCGGTTCGCTGGCAAACCTCGAAACCGAAGTGGATGCAGATCCACGGGCTCCGAGCGGGAAAATGACTCCACCAGTGAAATGCGTATCAGGTTTTTAGGAGCGCTGTAATGCCTGACATCTATCACTTCTTCCAACAGCTGGTTAACGGCCTGACCGTTGGCAGCACGTATGCCCTGATCGCCATCGGCTATACGATGGTTTACGGCATCATTGGAATGATCAACTTCGCCCACGGCGAGGTGTACATGATCGGCTCCTACGTGGCGTTCATCGCCATCGCCGGGCTGTCCATGATGGGACTCGACAGTGTCCCGCTGTTGATGACCGCGGCTTTCCTCGCGAGCATCGTCGTTACCAGTGCCTACGGTTACAGCATCGAACGGATCGCCTACCGCCCCTTGCGCGGCAGCAACCGTCTGATCCCGCTGATTTCCGCCATCGGCATGTCGATCTTCCTGCAGAACACGGTTCTGCTGGCGCAAGACTCCAAGGACAAATCCATTCCCAACCTGATCCCCGGCAACATCTCCTTCGGGCCAGGTGGCGCACATGAAGTGCTGATTTCGTACATGCAGATCGTCGTGTTCGTGGTGACGCTGATCGCCATGCTCGGCCTGACAATGTTCATCTCCCGCTCTCGTCTGGGTCGCGCCTGCCGCGCCTGTGCCGAAGACATCAAGATGGCCAACCTGCTGGGTATCAACACCAACAACATCATCGCCCTGACCTTCGTCATCGGTGCAGCGCTGGCGGCGGTCGCGGCCGTTTTGCTGAGCATGCAATATGGCGTGATCAATCCGAACGCCGGTTTCCTCGTCGGCCTCAAGGCCTTCACCGCAGCAGTACTGGGCGGTATCGGCAGCATTCCCGGCGCCATGCTCGGCGGGCTGGTGCTTGGGGTGGCGGAAGCCTTTGGTGCCGATATCTTCGGCGACCAGTACAAGGACGTCGTGGCTTTCGGCTTGTTGGTTCTGGTGCTGTTGTTCCGGCCGACCGGCATTCTGGGCCGTCCGGAGGTTGAGAAGGTATGACTAAACATATTAAACAGGCGCTGTTCAGCGCCTTGCTGGTGTGGGCTGTGGCCTACCCGGTACTCGGTCTGAAACTGACCATCGTCGGCATCAACCTGGAAGTCCACGGCACCAGCAACACCACCCTGGCGATCATCGCGATCTGCTCGGTGCTGATGTTCCTGCGCGTGCTGTTCAACGATCCGATCAGCGCGGCGTGGAAATCCTCGCCAAGCATACCGATGATACCGGCCAGGGCCAGTAACTTCCTGACCCTGCCAACCACCCAGCGCTGGGTCATCATCGCGTTGATCGCCGGCGCCCTGGTGTGGCCGTTCTTCGGCTCTCGCGGTGCGGTGGACATCGCCACGCTGATCCTGATCTACGTGATGCTCGGCCTGGGCCTGAACATCGTGGTCGGTCTGGCCGGTCTGCTCGACCTGGGGTACGTCGGTTTCTATGCCGTCGGCGCCTACAGCTATGCGCTGCTGTCGCATTACTTTGGCCTGAGCTTCTGGATCTGCCTGCCGATTGCCGGGATGATGGCGGCCACCTTCGGCTTCCTGCTGGGTTTTCCGGTACTGCGCTTGCGTGGTGACTATCTGGCCATCGTGACGCTGGGCTTCGGTGAAATCATCCGTCTGTTCCTGCGGAACCTGACCGGCCTCACCGGCGGCCCGAACGGTATCAGCAACATTCCCAAGCCGACCTTCTTCGGCCTGAGTTTCGAGCGCACCGCCGCCGATGGCCTGCAAACGTTCCACGAGTTCTTCGGCCTGACCTACAACCCGGTCAACAAGGTGATTTTCCTGTACCTGGTGGCCCTGTTGCTGGCGCTGCTGGCCCTGTTCGTCATCAATCGTTTGCTGCGCATGCCCATCGGGCGTGCCTGGGAAGCGTTGCGTGAAGACGAAATCGCTTGCCGCGCACTGGGTCTCAACCCTACCGTCATCAAGCTCTCGGCCTTCACCCTGGGCGCCAGCTTCGCCGGTTTCGCCGGCAGCTTCTTTGCCGCCCGCCAAGGCCTGGTAACGCCGGAGTCGTTCACCTTCATCGAGTCGGCGATCATCCTCGCCATCGTGGTGCTGGGTGGCATGGGCTCGCAACTGGGCGTGATTCTCGCTGCCGTGGTGATGATCCTGTTGCCGGAAATGATGCGTGAGTTCAGTGAATACCGCATGTTGATGTTCGGCGCCTTGATGGTGCTGATGATGATCTGGCGTCCTCAAGGTCTGCTGCCGATGCAACGCCCACACATGGAGTTGCGAAAATGAGCCGCGAGATTCTTAAAGTCGACAATCTGAGCATGCGCTTCGGCGGCCTGCTGGCGGTCAACGGCGTGGCCCTGACCGTTATGGAAAAACAGGTCGTGGCACTGATCGGCCCCAACGGTGCGGGCAAGACCACCGTGTTCAACTGCCTGACCGGTTTCTACCGGCCAAGCGGCGGCAGCATCCTGCTGGACGGGCAAGCCATCGAGGGCTTGCCGGGCCATGAGATCGCCCGCAAAGGCGTGGTGCGCACCTTCCAGAACGTACGGTTGTTCAAGGACATGACGGCGGTCGAGAACCTGTTGATCGCCCAGCACCGTCACCTGAACACCAACTTCCTGGCCGGTCTGTTCAAGACCCCGGCGTTTCGCAAGAGCGAACGCGAGGCCATGGAGTTTGCCGAGTACTGGCTGGACAAGGTCAACCTCACCGCGTTTGCCAACCGCCCGGCCGGCACCTTGGCCTATGGTCAGCAACGTCGCCTGGAAATCGCTCGCTGCATGATGACCCGCCCGCGGATCCTGATGCTCGACGAACCGGCTGCCGGCCTCAACCCCAAGGAAACCGAAGATCTCAAGGCGCTGATCAGCATGCTGCGCGAAGAGCACAACGTCACCGTGCTGCTGATCGAACACGACATGAAACTGGTCATGAGCATTTCCGACCACATCGTCGTGATCAACCAGGGCACGCCCCTGGCCGACGGCACGCCGGAACAGATCCGCGACAATCCTGAAGTGATCAAAGCCTACCTGGGGGAAGCGTAAATGCTGCAATTCGAAAACGTTTCCACCTTCTACGGCAAGATCCAGGCCCTGCACAACGTCAACGTGGAAATCCGCCAGGGCGAAATCGTTACCCTGATCGGGGCCAACGGCGCTGGCAAATCCACCCTGTTGATGACGCTCTGCGGTTCGCCCCAGGCTCACAGCGGCAGCATCACGTACATGGGTGAAGAGCTCGTGGGGCAGAGCTCGGCGCAGATCATGCGCAAGAGCATTGCGGTGGTGCCGGAAGGTCGTCGGGTGTTTGCCCGCCTGACCGTGGAAGAGAACCTCGCCATGGGCGGATTCTTCACCGACAAGGGCGACTATCAGGAACAGATGGACAAGGTTCTCGGACTTTTCCCACGCCTGAAAGAGCGCTTCAGCCAGCGCGGCGGCACCATGTCCGGCGGCGAACAGCAAATGCTCGCCATCGGCCGTGCGCTGATGAGCAAGCCCAAGCTGTTGCTGCTCGACGAGCCGTCGCTGGGTCTGGCACCGATCATCATCCAGCAGATCTTCGACATCATCGAACAGCTGCGCAAGGACGGTGTGACGGTGTTCCTGGTAGAGCAGAACGCCAACCAGGCCCTGAAAATCGCAGACCGTGCCTACGTGCTGGAAAACGGCCGGGTCGTGATGGAAGGCACCGGTGAAGCACTGCTGACCGACCCGAAAGTGCGCGAAGCGTATCTGGGTGGCTAAACCTTTGCGGTAAACAAAAAAACGGCCTTCGCGGGCCGTTTTTTTTTGCCTTGCGCACACCTCAAAAACAATGAAGATCCCCCTGAGGGAGCGGGCTTGCTCGCGAAAGCGGTGGATCAATCCACATCTCTATTGAATGTGAAACGGCCTTCGCGAGCAGGCTCGCTCCCACAGGTGTGTGGTGTCAGAGCGCCTCGGCAACCTGGCCTCTTGCAACCCGCTGCCCCCTCAACATCAACCCTCCGCCCAGCAGCAACAGGCAGGCAGCAATCAGGATGTAGCAGCCATAGACGTCCAGATGAGCGTCAAAACGCTCGTTCAGCTCTTGCGCCAGATAAAGAGTCTGGGAGCACACCAGCGTCCCGGCAAGCGACGCAATCGCCAGGATGGGGGTGATGGTTGCGGACACTCGCCCCATGTAACCAGCCGGGACGGCTTCCTGAAGCATCGGCCCCTGGACAACGGCAAACATCGCAAAGAACAACCCGCAGCAGAACATCAGCGCCCATGCCAGGTAGAACGGTGGCGTGAGCGAATACCCCAGATAACCCAGGCCCATGCACACAATGGAAGCGACAAACACTTGATGAATGCTGAGAAACTTCAATATCGGCCCCACCAGCAACGCCGCAATCAACCCGCCAATGGGAAATGCAGCCAGAATCAGACCGAACTCATAGGGGCTTAACCCCAGTGTTTTAAAGGCATACAAGGATAAAGCGACGCTATTGATCCCGAGCGAAAAGCCATACAACGCGATACCGATCAGCAAGGTGCGAATCGACGCATGCCCCCATGAAAACCGCAGGCCTGCCGACACCCCACCCCAGAATGAAGGCCGTTCCTGTTGCACCAGCAACGTGTTCCGAAGGCCTCGGGTGGCGACGATACACAGCGCCGAACAGCTAAAGGCCAATACATTGATCATCAGCGCCCACGCCGGCCCGACCGAGGCATACAGCGCAGGCCCCAAAGACGCCGACAGCACGGCGATGCCCGTCAGGGAAAACATCGCCTTGGCCGATGCACCCACCCGTTTGGCCGGCGGGATGACCACTTGCATGACCGCCTGACGCGAGGGGTTGAAAAACTGCGCAGCGCTGCTGTTCAGGAGCAACACGGCCAATACACCAAAAAGCACCTGCATCTTGTCGAGATCGAACAGCGAGTAGACCAGGACGAAAATCAGGAAGTTGGTCACCCTGATGGCGTCTGCCGCCATCATCACGTAGAGCGGTGTCATGCGATCAACCCAGGCCCCGGCCAACGGCGCTACCAGCACCCGTGGGATGGCCGAGGCGGCGACTGCCAACCCGACGGCACTCGGTAAAAAGGCACTGTCGCGAAACAGATCGGCGACCAGCCAGACGACGACCGTACTCTCGAACACAAACTCGCCAAAAGAAGAGAGCGCCTGGGCCAGCCACAAGAGTGAAAAGTTTCTGCTAATGAAAAAGTCTGCAAATCGGTTCTTCACACTCAAGGCACCTTACTGACGATCGCAACCGGAAAACAGGCGTTGTTCAACTTACAATTCACTGTTCTACATGAAAAAACACAAGACAAAGCCCCAGTATTCAGGGACATGAATCAAAATCGCGCACGGTGTCTATGGGCTGGGAAATAGCCAATATCATGCTCGGTGAGCTGGCGGTGAATCAGGCGCTGGAGCAGATTGATCCACAAAAGTCCGGCAGGGGGAGGTGAACCAGGGTTAACGTTGCAGCCTGTCCAACGCCTCTCCACTGCGCTTGAACCAGCCAATCAGATAATCCGCCAACACCTGCGTGCGTTTTGGCAAGCCGCCCTGATATGGATGAACCAGGTACATCGGCATGCGCCGCGTCTGATAATCACGCAGGAGCCAGCGCAAACGCCCATCAGCCAATTCCGTTTGCAGCAGGTACGACGGCAACCGCGCAACGCCGGCGCCGGCCAATGCCGCTTTCTTCAGCAAGTTGTAATGATTGCTGGCAAACGGCCCCGACACGCGCACCCGCAACAACTCGTGTTGCTGGTGATACAGCCATTCTTCGCGACCGCTGTAGTGACTATTCAGCAGGCAACGGTGTTCAGCCAGCGCCGCCGGCGTCTGCGGTTCGCCATATTGTTCAAGATAGGCCGGGCTGGCGCACGTCATCTCGTGCCAGGCCAGCAACGGGCGAGCCACTAGGCGTTCGTCATTGCCCACGTCGGAGCGGATCGCCAGGTCAAATCCGTCCCGGGACAAATCATGGAAGTGGTTGCTCAGGTCCAGCTCGATCTGCACCTCTGGGTACTTGCCGGAAAATTCCAGCAGCAGCCCTTCGAAGAACGTTTCCCCCAGTGAAACCGGCACCGTCATACGCACCGGGCCGGCCATGTCGTCCTTCAATCGAGCCAGGGCCTGACGCGCCCTGTCGACCTGGACTACCAGCGCTTGCGCCTGAGGCAGCAACGCCGCACCTGCCGCCGTCAGACTCAGGCGACGGGTGGTGCGTTGCAGCAACACCACGCCAAACCGCGTTTCCAGCAGGCTGATGCGTTTGGACAGTTGCCCCTTGCTACAGCCTAATTGCTGGGCCGCCAGGGTAAAACTCCCGGCTTCCATCAACACCGCGAACGCCGCCAGATCATCCATTTCGCTCATGGATTGTTTCCAATAGAAAACCAAAGGTTGCCTATTAGCACGCTTATCCACGGAAAAAACCACTCTAGACTGAAACCTCGTTCAAGCCCTTGAGGAAACAGCACGATGAAAGTTCTTTTGATAGGCGCAGGCGGCACCATCGGTTCGGCAGTCGACAAAGAGCTGTCCCAACGTCACGAAGTCATTCGGATTGGTCGCAGCAGCGGCGATTACCATGTGGATATCAGCGACAGTGCCTCGATCCGAAAACTGTTCGAACAGACCGGTAAATTCGACGCACTGGTCTGCGCTGCCGGCAACGTGACCTTCGCCGCGCTCGGCGAAATGACTGAGGAAAGCTTCGCCCTGGGCCTGAAAGACAAGCTGATGGGCCAGGTCAACCTGTTGCTGATCGGCCGTGAGTTCGCCAACGACGGCGCCTCGTTCACCTTCACCACTGGCGTCCTGAGCCACGATCCGATTCGCACGGGTGCATCGGCGGCGCTGGTCAACGGTGCGCTGGACAGCTTCGTGCGCGCCGCCGCCATCGAACTGCCGCGCGGCCTGCGCGTGAATTCGATCAGCCCGACCGTGCTGCTCGAAGCCATGGGCAGCTACGCGCCGTACTTCCGTGGCTACAAACCAGTGCCTGCGGCGGATGTGGCATTGGCTTACGCCAAAAGTGTGGAGGGCCTGCAAACCGGCCAAACATTTCACGTCGGTTAAGCCCGACTACCTGAACCGGATGCGATAACGGGTTGTGATGCGCGGTCAGGCTGAGTAACGTGGCGGCACTTGTCTGGAGAGCCAAAGATGCGTGTTGCCCGTTCCTTGATCGTTATTGCCCTGCTTCCGCTGTTCGCCGCCTGCCAGTTGCTCGATGGCCCGCGCCAGAGCGCCTCACACGTCGGCCAGACCCGTATGCAGGGTCAACTGATGGCGGTAGGCGGCAAGCTGCAGTTCCAGCCCTGCAATGAACAGCGCAGCTATGCGGTCAACGACACCGGTGGCACCAGTGTGCTGCAAGAGTTCGCGCACCTGGCCGATCAACAGGGCAAGCTGTTCGCCGACGTGCGTGGCCGTATCAAAACCAGTGGCGCCGACAGCAGCCTCGACCTGGAGCAGTTGTACCGCGTCGAACGTTCAGGCGCGCAATGCGACGACCCCAATTTCAAACTGCTGATCCTGCGCGCCAGCGGCCATGCACCTGAATGGAATGTCAAAGTCAGCGGCAAGGGCATGGTCATCGATCAGGCCGGTCAGCCAGCGCTGGCGGTGCCTTATGTTGAAGAACAACTGGGCGACGGCCGCTTCAATCTCAGCAGCGAAGCCAATGGCAAGCACATCGAACTCTGGGTGGCACCGCAACGTTGCGTCGACAGCACGACCGGCAGCGTCCAGCACATGACGGCCGAGCTGCGTATCGACGGTCAGGTGCAGCGCGGTTGCGGCTATTTCGGCGGCGGGCGTAACGACTGATCGTTTTTGCCTCACGGGACCGGCTTTTGGGGCCTATAATTGCGCCCTTCAAACGCCTTGGCGCAGTTGTGCGCCCCGCGAACCGGACCCTGTCATGTTACGAATCACTGAACTCAAGCTGCCGATCGACCATCCCGATGAAGACCTGCGCCCTGCCATCGTGCAGCGCCTGGGCATTGCCAGCGATGACTTGCTCGATTTCACCTTGTTCAAGCGCAGCTACGATGCGCGCAAAAAGTCCTCCGAGCTGTGCTTCATCTACACCATCGACCTCAGCGCCAAAGATGAGGCGGCGCTGCTGCACAAGTTCGCCGATGACCGTAACGTCAACGAAGCACCGGATGTCAGCTACAAACCTGTCGGCCAGGCGCCGGCGGATCTGCAACAACGCCCGATAGTCGTCGGTTTCGGCCCGTGCGGGATCTTCGCCGGCCTGCTGCTGGCGCAAATGGGCTTCAAGCCGATCATCCTCGAACGCGGCACCGAAGTGCGTCAGCGCACCAAGGACACCTGGGGCCTGTGGCGTAAAAACGTGCTCAACCCGGAATCCAACGTGCAATTCGGTGAGGGCGGCGCGGGGACGTTCTCCGACGGCAAGCTGTACAGCCAGATCAAGGACCCGAAATTCATCGGCCGCAAAGTCTTGCACGAGTTCGTCAAAGCGGGCGCGCCGGATGAAATTCTCTACGTCAGCAAACCGCACATCGGCACGTTCCGCCTGACCGGCGTCGTGGAGAACATGCGTGAGCAGATTCGCGCACTGGGCGGCGAAGTGCGCTTCCAGCAGCGCGTCACCGACGTGCTGATCGAAGACGGGCAACTGGTCGGCGTCGAGCTCAATGGCGGCGAACAGATTCATTCCAGACACGTGATTCTGGCCCTCGGTCACAGCGCTCGCGACACCTTCCGCATGCTCCACGGCCGTGGCGTGTTCATGGAAGCCAAACCGTTTTCGGTGGGGTTCCGCATCGAACACCCGCAATCGTTGATCGACCGCGCCCGCCTGGGCAAGTACGCCGGTCACCCGAAACTGGGGGCCGCCGATTACAAGTTGGTGCATCACGCCAAGAACGGCCGTTCGGTCTACAGCTTCTGCATGTGCCCGGGCGGCACGGTGGTGGCAGCGACGTCCGAACCGAATCGCGTCGTGACCAATGGCATGAGCCAATATTCGCGTAACGAGCGCAACGCCAACTCCGGGATCGTCGTCGGCATCACCCCGGAAGTGGATTATCCGGGCGGTCCGCTGGCCGGGATCGAGTTGCAGGAACGCCTGGAATCCCACGCCTTTGTCTTGGGCGGCAGCAACTACGAGGCGCCTGCGCAACTGGTGGGCGACTTTATTGCGGGCAAGCCGTCCACCGAGCTGGGCAGCGTCGAGCCGTCCTACAAACCCGGCGTAGCCTTGGGTGACTTGGCCCTGGCGTTGCCGGCGTTTGCCATTGAAGCCATTCGCGAAGCCTTGCCGGCGTTCGAGAAGCAGATTCGCGGCTATTCACTGCATGACGCGGTGTTGACCGGGATCGAGACCCGCACTTCGTCACCACTGCGTATCACCCGTAACGAGTCGATGCAGAGCCTGAACGTGAAAGGCTTGTTCCCGGCGGGCGAAGGCGCAGGTTATGCGGGGGGGATTTTGTCGGCGGGTGTGGACGGGATTCGCATCGCTGAAGCCGTGGCGCGCGACATCCTCGGTCTCGAGGCCTGACACGCACTCCTGGCAACAAAAAATTGTGGGAGCAAGCCCGCTCCCACATTTTGTTCTGCGGTGTGTCAGATGTTCGCTCGTAATACAGAGGCCGGCAGCGGCTCGCCACGCTCGACACTCGCCGTCACAGCCGCCATCAAGCCGCTTAATTCATACCCCTGGGCCTTGAGCCAGTCCTGATCGTAATAGGTGGTGGCATAACGTTCGCCACCATCGCACAGGATCGCCACGATCGACCCCGACTCCCCTGCCGCCACCATCTGCTGCGCCGCCATCAAGGCACCGATCAGGTTGGTCCCGCTTGAGCCTCCCACACGACGCCCCAGGCGCTGCGCCAGGTAATGCATGGCCGCCAGTGACAAAGCGTCCGGCACCTTGACCATCGCATCGATCACCTTGGGCAGGAACGACGCTTCCACCCGTGGCCGGCCAATGCCTTCAATCCGCGAACCGCAATCCAGACGAAGGCTGGCGTCACCGGTCTGGTAGTACTCGAAAAACACCGAACGTTCGGCATCGGCGCACAGCACGCGGGTGCAGTGCTGGCGATAACGCACGTAACGACCCAGGGTCGCCGTAGTGCCGCCGGTGCCGGGGCTGGAAATCAGCCAGCTCGGCTCCGGGTGCTGCTCGAAACGCATCTGCTGGAAGATCGATTCGGCGATATTGTTGTTCGCCCGCCAGTCGGTGGCGCGTTCGGCGTAGGTGAACTGGTCGATGAAATGCCCGTCGTGTTCGCGAGCCAGACGCTCGGACTCGGCGTAAATCTGCGTCGGGTCGTCCACCAGATGGCTCTTGCCACCGTAAAAGGCGATCTGTGCGATCTTCTCTTTGGACGTGGTCGCCGGCATCACCGCAATAAAAGGCAGCCCCAGCAACCTTGCGAAGTACGCCTCGGAAATCGCCGTCGAACCGCTGGACGCCTCGATCACCGGCGCACCGGGCTTGAGCCAGCCGTTACACAGTGCATAGAGAAACAACGAACGGGCGAGCCGGTGTTTCAGGCTGCCGGTGGGGTGGCTGGACTCATCCTTGAAGTACAACTCGATGCCCGGCAAACCCGGCAGCGGCAGGGGAATCAGGTGGGTATCGGCGCTGCGCTGGAAGTCAGCCTCGATAATGCGGATGGCTTCGCGGGCCCACTGTCGGTTGTCGCTCATGGTGGTCTTCTCGTTGAATCGGGCAAGAATCGGCCTCGTGACAAGGCTCAGCCCACAAGCTTAGGAAAAATCCTACACCCCGCACAGATACAGCTGAGGTTCAATATGCCGGCCAACTGCTAGGCTCATCTCCAGTCTGGCCGGGCCTGTGGCAATGACTTATAACAAAAAAGAATATAACTTTTGTTTTAACAACTAACGGTACGGGTTAGGGTGTGCCACCTTTTGAATTTATCGATGGAGAGCGACCTTGCCTCTGCGTAGCACTTTCACGCGTTTCTTCCAGTTGGAAGCCGCCAGCGGTCTGTTACTGATCGCCGCTGCAGCGCTTGCCCTGATCATCAACAATTCGCCGTTGTCGTGGCTGTACGCCAACTTCCTCGACGCGCCGGTGGTGGCGCAGGTCGGTGCGCTGCAAATCGCCAAACCGGCGCTGCTGTGGATCAACGATGGCCTGATGGCATTGTTCTTCCTGCTGATCGGCCTGGAAGTCAAACGCGAAGTCCTCGACGGTCAGCTGTCGAAGCCGTCGCAGATTGTCCTGCCCGGCGCCGCAGCGATTGGCGGCATGGTGGTGCCAGCGCTGATCTACTGGTTCCTCAACCGTGACAACCCCGCAGCACTTGGCGGCTGGGCCATTCCGATGGCTACCGACATTGCCTTCGCCCTCGGCGTACTCGCCCTGCTGGGCAAGCGTGTACCGGTGTCGCTGAAGCTGTTCCTGATGACGCTGGCGATCATCGACGACCTGGGCGCCATCATCGTCATTGCGATCTTCTACTCCGGCACGCTGTCGACCCTGTCGCTGGCGCTGGCCGGGACCTGCATCGTCGCGTTGATTGCGATGAACCGGCTGGGCGTGGTCAAGCTCGGACCGTACCTGATCATCGGCCTGATCCTCTGGGTCTGCGTGCTCAAGAGTGGCGTCCACGCCACGCTGGCCGGTGTGACCCTGGCCTTCTGCATTCCCTTGCGCACGAAAAATGCCGAACCTTCGCCATTGCTGACCCTGGAACACGCCCTGCACCCATGGGTCGCCTACGGCATCCTGCCGCTGTTCGCCTTCGCCAACGCCGGCCTGTCCCTGACCGGCGTGACCCTGGAAAGCTTCACCCACCACGTGCCGATGGGCATCGCGGTCGGCCTGTTGCTGGGCAAGACGCTGGGTGTGTTCGGCCTGACCTGGCTCGCGGTAAAAACCGGCATCGCCGCCCTGCCCCAAGGCGCCAACTGGGGCCAGGTACTGGGTGTGGCGATCCTCTGCGGGATCGGCTTTACCATGAGCCTGTTTGTCGGTTCCCTGGCTTTCGAGCCGGGCGTCAGTGACTACGCCGGCATGGATCGCATGGGCATTCTCACCGGTTCGATTCTGGCGGCACTGATCGGGTACACGGTGACCGCGATGGCGAGCCGTAAAAACACGGCGCTGCCGTCCTGAGAAACAGAGACAACGCCCGCCTTTGACAAAAAAACAGATTTCCAAGCCTATGCGATTGGGCTACCGCATGGTTGCGATGAGCAAATAAAAACCATAATGGGCTGAATGACAGAACAGCAAGGATGGGAAGGATATGATCTGACCCATGTGCAGCTATCAGCGCTTGAGACGCTGACAGGAAAACCGCTCCAAAACCCTCTCTATTATTTCCAGCTCACAGGCAATGGTTGAAACCCTATCAACATACCGTTGTATATGAAGACTGAAAATGTTCTCTCATCCCAAATAAAAACCCCCGACCAGTCACCCGGTCGGGGGTTTTGTTTTTCTACCCGTAACGCTTAGTGCGAAACGCGGCTAGTCCCACCAACAGTGGAAATCCGTACACGTTCGCCAACGCGGAACACTTCGTTTGGCTGAACTTCCTGGACGTAGGCGCGCATGCTGCCGTCGTCTTCGCGGACGGTGATTTCAACGCCCTGGGTGCGGGTCAGGCCTTCTTCGGCGGCGGAGCCGATCAGGCCGCCAGCGACGGCGCCCACCACTGCGGCCACAACACTGCCGCGACCGCCACCGATGGCGCTGCCGCCGACACCGCCGACCACAGCACCGGCAACGCCGCCGATTGGGGTCTTGGTGCCTTCGATTTTCACCGGACGCAGGGATTCGATGGTGCCCATGCGAATCGTCTGCACCCGACGCGCTTCGTCACGGGAGTAGGAGTCACCGGTCAGGCTGGATTGGCAGCCGGTGAGCAACATCGCCATCGTGGAAAAGGAAGCAACCAGCAGAACAGACTTACGCATAGCATCAAACTCCATAAGGACAGGTATTCATTAAACTCCGCAGCCTGATGCCTGTCACGACATGGCCCGGATAAAATTGGTTTCATTCAGGCCCGGTACAGGCCTTCTGATGTCACAACACAGTAGCGTCAAATGACGAAATTTGCCCCGTAAACCCAAGGATTTTCATGGATTACTTCATCATTGCCATCACGACCGTGGCCGGTTTGTACTTCCATTGGTGGCTGTACGTGCGGATCAAACGCTGGATGGACCGCGATCTGGCATTGTCGCTGGCAGGTCAGGATGAAGCGAAAAAAGCCTTCATGCTCCAACAATTGGCGCACGCCAGGGTGCAGAAGATCAAGCGTCGGGACCTGCCTCAGTGGCTTGAAGCCGCTGAAGCAGGCTATTGCGGTCGGTAGACTGCTTAAGGCGCCAGGCGTTCAAGAATCCAGTCGGCGCCCTGCTGACGGTAGTTGAGGCGGTCGTGCAGGCGGCTTGGCCGGCCCTGCCAGAATTCGATGCGCTCCGGCAACAAGCGATAACCGCCCCAGTGTTCGGGGCAATCAGGCTGGCTGTCGCTGAAGCGCTGCTCGGTGGCCTTGAGCAGTTCTTCAAGCTCGCCGCGACCGGCAATCACCCGGCTCTGGGGCGAAGCCCAGGCGCCGAGTCGGCTGCCCAGCGGACGGACCTGATAGTAAGCGTCGGACTCTTGAGGCGTGACCTTCACCACCCGACCTTCGATGCGTACCTGACGCTCCAGCGTCGGCCAGAAAAACGTCATGGCCGCGAACGGGTTCGCGGCCAGATGCTGGCCCTTGGCGCTGTCGTAGTTGGTGAAGAAGGTGAAGCCCTTTGCGTCCAGGCCCTTGAGCAGCAGAATCCGGCAATGCGGGCGACCATCCTGATCGACCGTGGCCAGGGTCATGGCGTTGGCCTCCACCGGCGCCTGCTCGGTTTTCACCGCGTCGGCGAACCATTGGTGGAATAGCGCGAACGGCTCGGCAGGGGCTTGCGCCTCGGTCAAGCCGTCGCGGGTGTAGTCGCGACGCATATCAGCCAGGGCCTGGCTCATGGCACATTCCTTCTGGTTGATGATCAGTTCTTCGCGGCGTCCGTTGCTGCGACTTTCTTAGTATCGGCATCAGCCTTGGCTGGAGCAGTTTTCTTCGCTGCTGCTTTGGCCGGGGCTTTCTTGGCTGCGACTTTCTTGGCTGGAGCCTTTTTGGTAGCGGCGGCTTTTTTGGCTGCTGGCGCTGGAGCAGGTGCCGTCGCCGGCTTGACGTCCTGAGCGGCAATCATCACCGGTGCCGGCATCGGCATGTTGTACTTGCTCAACAATGCCACCATGGTGTTTTGCTGAGTCACCAGCATTTCCACACGGCGGTTCAAGGCACGGCCTTGCTCGCTGTCGTTGGCGGCACGCGGGGCATCACCGCCCAGGCCACGCATCATCAGGCGATCACGTTTCAGACCGCTGAGGCTGAAGATCGCCGCGACGGACTGAGCTTGTTGCATGCTCAGTTTCTGGTTATCAGGTGCAGCGCCGGTCGTATCACTGTTGCCCAGGATCAGCACGGCGGTTTTCGGATCGACTTCAAGGATTTTCGCGACACGGCTGAACGGGCCAAGGGTCACAGGCAGCAGCATGGTCGGACGTTTCGGGTTGAACGAGCCTTCTACCGGCGCGATCACGACCAGCACATTGTCACGACGCTCAAGTTGCAGGTTGCTGTCCTTGATGGCGGCGCGCAGGCGTGGCTCATAGTCGTCAAGCCAGGCCTGGGTAACTTTTGGATCCGGCATCGGTATGGCCTTGGCAGCAGGCTGGCCCTTGGCCGCGCCTTGGTCCTTGGCACCGAACGGCCACCACCAGTTGCCACCGGTATCGGCCTTGGCCACGGTAGCAGGCTGAGCGGCTGGCGTTGGCGCAACGGCAGCTTTGGCGTCCGGCTTGGCTGCGCTGTCTGCGGAAGCGAAAGGCCAGTACCAACGAGTGCCACTGTCCGTCGCAGCCACTGGCGCGGTTGCCGCTGGTTGCAGCGGTGCCGGCGCAGCAGCGGCGCCAGCAGCAGCGGTTTTCACCGGCGCCGGTGTTGCAGCGGTGGCAGGCTTGGCCGGTGCGGCAGGAGCGGTCGAAGCCGCCGCCACAGCGCCCGTGTCCTTGACCGTCACTTTGTCGGTGGAACCGAACTGCCACCAGTGGCCGCCGTCGGCGTCATTTTGCGGAGTTTGCGCGCAACCCGTGATAGCGAAGCACACTGCCAAAGCGAGAGATTTGTTGTATGACATTGGATTTCCACAAAATGAAGTAATGAACAATCAGGCCCGAATCGGACCGCATAACAGACGCATTGAATCAAAAAAAGTTACGTAATTCCTGTTCAGGAACTATCAACAAAGCATTACAGACAAGTTGCAAGAACCCGCACAAGTTTCTGTGCTCGCGGATCCATCAATACATAAGGCCCCAAGGTATTTGTCACAAAGCCAAAGGCTACATCATGTTCTGGATCAGCAAAACCGATGGAGCCACCAGCCCCCGGATGTCCGAATGCCCGTGGGCCGAGGCCGTAGGTGGCGTTCGCAACGTCTGGTTGATCGAGCATGCACCCCAGGCCAAAACGGGTCCGGGTCAATAAAGTCTTGTCTTCGCCAAGGCTGTGTTCGCGGGTCAGTTCATCCAGCAGTTCGCCTTCCAGCAAACTACCGTCCAGCAATCCCGTGTAGAACCCCGCCAGGCTGCGAGCATTACCATGGCCGTTGGCCGCCGGTTGCTGCATACGCCGCCACTCCGGTTTATTGGTACTGGTCATGATAGACGGCGGATTGGTAAATGCCCGTGTCGTCATCGCCGTCGGCTCACGCATGGTGACTTGCAGCAAGCGCTGAGCCGCTGCATCCCCTGCATTACCCTTGCCCCTGGCGATATGCGCCACGCGGTAGAACTCTTCGTCGGCCAGGCCGACATGGAAGTCCAGCCCCAGCGGCTTGGCAACCCGCGCGACGATGGATTCCCCCGGCCCGCGACCGTCAGCACGGCGCAACAACTCGCCAACCAGCCAGCCGTAAGTGATCGCCGCGTAACCGTGGCCTTCTCCTGGCGTCCACCAGGGCGCCTCGGCAGCCAGCGCATCGACCATGGTTTGCCAGTCGTACAGCGCCTCTGGCGCCAGCAGCTCGCGCAAGGCTGGCAGACCGGCCTGATGGCAGAGCAATTGGCGCAGCGTAACGGATTCTTTGCCCGCCGCCGCGAATTCAGGCCAGTAGCGGGCAACAGGCGCATCGAGTTGCAGCTTGCCTTCGGCCACCAGTTGCAGCGCGGTGACGGCGGTAAAGGTTTTGGTGCAGGAGAACAGGTTGGCGATGGTATCGCTGTGCCAGGCTTCGCTGCCGTCCTTGTCGGACGTGCCGGCCCAGAGATCGAGAACAGTTTCGCCGCCGATCTGAATACACAAAGCCGCGCCGCGCTCCTGAGGATCCTCGAACAACGCCGCGAAAGCTTCGCGCACGGCTTCGAATTTAAGCTCGTAATGACCTTGAATCAGCACCCGCGACGCTCCCCCGGATTAACGGTTACAAATTGGCTCGCATTGTTCCAGTAGTTGAAGGTTTTGGGAACAGTTGCGGGCCAGGCGGTTATGCCCATGAATCTGTTCAAAAAGCCATTGTGGCGAGGGAGCTGGCTCCCGCTGGGCAGCGAAGCGGCCCTTTCTTTAAAAAGAAGGGGCTGCTGCTTAGTCCAGCGGGAGCAAGCTCCCCCGCCACAGGGGCAATCAGAACTCAATGGCCATTGCCGGAATGCCCACCGGCGTGCCCGGCGCCCTGCCCCGCGCCTTTGCCCGCATCGGCTTTGCGCCCGCCTGCGGTTTCCTGGTTGGCTTTGTCCGCTTCGGCCTTGGCCTTTTCGGCCTCTTTGCCCAACTGATCAACGGTCGCCAGATTGCTCTTGCGCACACTCTCGACGAAGCCCTGGAACGGCAGATCTGTGATGCCCACCAGACCGAAATGGCCATTCTCGCCATCCAGCAGGCGCCCGGTCACCGGCTGATCGAGGTACTGGAACCAGTGCACCCCGACAATCGATGGCTCACTCAGTGCCTGTTTGAGGAAGTTGGCGTATGCCGTCCCGCGATCCTCTTCCCTGGCCAACTGCGTCACGCCACCCCAGAACGGGCCGCGATCCGCCGAGCCAAAGTTGAATTCGGTGATCAGCACCGGTTTATCCAGGCTGCGCAGTTTGGCGAAGTCATAACCGTCCTGCGGCCGCAGGGTGTACATGTTGAAGCTCAATACGTCGCAATACTGTGCGCAAGACTCCACCGCTTCCGGGGTGCTGATGGCGAAACGACCGCCAAGCAGCAACTGGTTCGGCGCGTGCCATTTCAGCGAATCGGAGATGGTCTTGAAGTACGTGTCGGCAAAGACCTTCTGGAAATATTTCAGGTCAGCTTCGATTTCCGGGTGTTCGGCACTTGGCAGCGGGGCCACGAAGCCCGGGTCTTCCATCAGTTCCCAGGCTGGCAGGTCAATGCCCCAGGCTTTCGACAAACCGGCCTGATTGCGGTACTTGTCGCGCAATTGCTTGAGAAACGCCCGTTTGGCCGGCACGTCGGTGGTCATTTTCAAGGTGTTGTAGGCCAGCGCATAACGGGCCTTCGGATCGTCGCCAGGACCGGCCCAGGCCAGCTCGTTGTCGGCGAAGTAGCCGATCAGCCACGGATCGTCACGGTGGTCGCGCGCGGCAATGGCCACGGCACGTTCGGTGGCCATGGCGAAACGCGGGTCGAACGGGTCGGGCATGCCGCCCCACCAGTCGGTGCCGGTGCTGATGCTGGCGTAATCACCGACGATCGACAGCGGCAGCGTGTACGGAACGCGGTCAGCCTCGGCCAACGACGGTGCGCTCCAGTTCCCGACGGTGTTGAAGCCCCAGGCTTGCAGGCGATCCAGGGTATGGCTGGCCCAGTTTTTCTCATCGATTGCATCGGGTTTGCAAGGCGCGGCAGCCGGTTTCTCGGCGGTCTGTGCATCCGCTTTGGCCGCATCAGCCACGCCCGCCTTGGTTTCGCTGGTCACCACACACGGCTGACCATAAAGCCGCTGCACGTTGGCGCCATAGAAGTCATACCAGCGACCGGCGTTGTAGGCGCGGCCCTGATCGACGCCGTTGCCGCCACGGTTATCGCCTTCGCCATAGTGGCTGGCCAGTGGTTCATCGGCCTTGGGCAGGGATTCGAACATCCACTCGCGCCCGGCAATGTAAGTCTGGTCGGCATCCGGTGCGACGGTGTTGACGCCCAGTGAGTAGAACGGATGGCCTTGCGGGGTCACCAGATACCAGCGACCGTCACGCTTCTCTGTACGGAAAAAGCCGCTGGCCTTGAACGCCGGGCCTTTGCTCCAGCCACCGAATTTGTCCAGTGAGGACTTTTCGCGCTCGGCCAGCCAGGTTTTCAGCTGTTGCTGTTCCTTGGCGGCGGCGGCTTTGAGTTGCTCGTCGCTGCTGATTTTCTCCGGCCATTTGGCTCGCGTCGATTGACCGTAGGCATCAACCAGAGCGCCATAGGCTGCTTTGGTCACGGCCTCGCCGTCCTGCACGCCGAAGCGCTCCAGCAGAATGCTCTGGGCGACTTTCGGCTGGTCCATCGACACGCTGACCGACACCACTTGGCTGCGGTCTATCTCACCGGTACTGCTGGCGAGCAACACGCGTTGCCCCTCGAACGTCATCGGCATTGGCGGTCCGGCCTTCATGCCCTGGCTCAACGGCGAACTCGCCACCAGCGGCACCAGCAGGGTTTGCGCAGGGCCGGCTGGCAGGTCGACGCGGCTGGTCAGGGTCCGGCCGTCGTTGCTCTGGATCGTCACGTACAGGGTCACAGCCCAGTTCATCGCGCTTTGCAGGCGCAAGCTCATCATGCCCGACTGTGACCAGTCCCAGGCGCCGGTTTGTGGGGCCAGGCTCAGGGTCGGCCGGGCCACCGGATTAAACGTCACCCGGCGCAGCACCTCGCCTTCGGCCGTTTGCTCGGCGTTGGATTGCGGCAGGCTGGCGTCCTGCGTCGCCACCTTGACCACATCGGCGGGGCGCACAAAGTTGAACAGCGTCTGCTGACCGGCGGGGGCGGCCAACAACGGTGTAGCGAACATCAGGGCAAAAACAGCGGGCAACGAACGGCGAATCATGAGAACGAAATTCTCCCTTGCGACCAACAATGGCCAATGGAAAAGCGGTGGCGCAGAAATAGACAACGCGGTGGGCGAAACCGCCCACCCGTGTATCAGGAAATTTCACGACGGAATGGTGGCAACGCATTGAGGATCGCCTTGCCGTAGCGCTGGGTGACCAGACGCCGGTCAAGCAAGGTGATGGTGCCGCGATCTTCTTCGGTGCGCAGCAGTCGACCGCAGGCCTGGACCAGTTTCAGCGAAGCATCCGGCACCGAGATTTCCATGAACGGATTGCCGCCACGGGCCTCGATCCACTCAGCCAGCGCGGCCTCTACCGGATCATCGGGCACCGAGAACGGGATCTTGGCAATCACCACGTGTTCGCAGTAGGCACCGGGCAAATCCACGCCTTCGGCAAAGCTCGCCAGGCCGAACAGCACGCTGGAATCCCCGCCATCAACACGCGCCTTGTGCTTGTTCAGGGTTTCCTGTTTCGACAGGTTGCCTTGAATGAACACTTGCTTGCGCCAGTCGCGGTCCAGGCCGTCGAACACGTCCTGCATCTGTTTGCGCGAGGAGAACAGCACCAGCGTGCCGCGCGAGCCTTCGACCAGCGCAGGCAGATCACGAATGATCGCCGCCGTGTGGGCCGGCGCGTCACGCGGGTCGGCCTTGAGGTCCGGCACTCGCAGCACGCCGGCATCGGCGTGATGGAACGGGCTGGGCACGACGGCGGTGACGGCTTTTTTCGGCAGCCCGGCACGCATGCGGAAACGGTCGAAGGTGCCCAGCGCGGTCAGCGTTGCAGAGGTCACCAACGCGCCATAAGCCACGTTCCACAAGTTGCGGCGAAGCATTTCCGCCGCAAGGATGGGGCTGGCATTGACCTCAATGTCGAACAGCGAGCCGCTTTCGGCCAAGGTCAACCAGCGGGCCATGGGGGGGTTGTCTTCGGGGTCTTCAGCGGTGAACGCCGTCCACAGCTCCCAATTGCCCGACGAGCGGGACAACAGGCTGCCAAACAGCGGATACCACTCTTCGGCCTGATTGCTGGCGATGCCGATGTTGACCTCGCCGTCCATGCCTTCCTTGAGCAGTTCAGTGAGCCGGGTGAACAGATCAGTCAGACGGGCGAAGCCTTTTTTCAGCTCGACGCCCATTTCGCGCATGTGCTCGGGAATTACCCCGGCGACGAAACGGTGACGCGGCCGCTCGCGGCCTTCGACGTCTTCGCCGGGCTTGAAGTC
The DNA here is from genome assembly GCF_029955235.1 of Pseudomonas fungipugnans. Lineage (NCBI taxonomy): Bacteria > Pseudomonadati > Pseudomonadota > Gammaproteobacteria > Pseudomonadales > Pseudomonadaceae > Pseudomonas > Pseudomonas fungipugnans. The sequence continues at coordinate 1,707,549 of NZ_JARBWL010000002.1, read as the reverse complement.
GGCCACCTGTTCACACGCGGTGAACATGAACTGCTGCTGAGTCTTGATCTCGCGGGCCAGCTCCGGCACTTGCTCGATCAGTTTGCCCAGATCGCCGGGCAGCGGGTGCTGGGCCAGCAACTTGGTGAGATTCTTGGCGGTGGTTTCCAGCCAGTCGGCGGTGGAGCGCAGGCGCGTGTAATGGGCGAAGTGGCCGATGGCCTTGTCCGGCAGGTGGTGGCCTTCGTCGAACACGTAGATAGTGTCGCGCGGGTCCGGCAGCACGGCGCCGCCGCCCAGCGCGAGGTCAGCCAGGACCATGTCGTGGTTGGTGACGATCACGTCAACCTTGCCCATGCCTTCGCGGGCCTTGTAGAAGGCGCACTGGCCGAAGTTGGGGCAATGACGATTGGTGCACTGGCTGTGGTCGGTGGTCAGGCGCGCCCAGTCGGCGTCCTCCAGGGCGGTGGACCAGCTGTCGCGATCGCCGTCCCATTTATTGCCGGCGAGCTTCTCGATCATGCTGGTGAACAGCTTCTGACTGGCCTCGTCGACCTCGATCTTGAAGCCTTCTTCTTCGAACAGCTGCGCGGTAGCGGTTTGTGCGTGGCCTTCCTGCAACAGCATGTCGAGCTTGGACAGGCACATATAGCGCCCACGCCCCTTGGCCAGCGCAAAGCTGAAATTCAGCCCGCTGTTGCGCATCAGGTCGGGCAAGTCCTTGTAGACGATCTGCTCTTGCAGGGCCACGGTGGCCGTGGCGATCACCAGGCGTTTGCCGGCGGCCTTGGCCGTCGGGATCGCGGCCAGGCTGTAGGCCACGGTCTTGCCGGTACCGGTGCCGGCTTCCACCGCGACAATCGCGGGGTCGCCACTGCGCCGGCCTTCGTCGTCGGTGTCGATGTCACCGAGGACTTTGGCAATTTCGGCGATCATCAGGCGTTGGCCGTAGCGCGGCTTGAGGCTCTTGGCTTCGAGAAAACGCGAATAGGCGCCCTGGATCGTGGTTTTGAGTTCGGTGCTGATCATGGATTGTCGGGCGCAAAAAACGCTGGATAAATTTTCAGTGGTTCGGATCGGCCGCTATCATACCCCGCTAATTAATCCCGCGCAGAACGGAGTACCTCAATGACCGCCTTTAGCCTCGTTTATACCCTGCATGTCCTGTCCGCCCTGGTGTGGGTCGGCGGCATGTTTTTCGCCTGGATGGTGCTGCGCCCCGCGGCGATGAAGGCATTGGAAGGCCCTGGCCGATTGAAGCTGTGGGTGGAAGTGTTTCAAGGTTTTTTCCGCTGGGTCTGGGTCGCGGTGGTGCTTTTGCCGATCAGCGGTGTGGGGATGATTCATCTGCAATTCGCCGGCTTTGAGATGGCGCCGCGTTATGTGCAGGTGATGATGGGCTTGTACCTGGTGATGACGGCGCTGTTTATCCGGATCCAGGCGTTGTTGCTGCCGCAGTTGCGTACAGCGGTGACGGCTCAGGACTGGCCAGCGGGTGCGGCGGTGCTCGGGAAAATCCGCCGGTTGGTGGGGATCAACCTGATTGTCGGGCTGGTGCTGGTGGCGATTGCGGCGGCTCGGCCGATGTTCTGAGGCGAATAGCGTGTGTGGCGAGGGAGCTGGCTCCCGCGGGGGCGCGAAGCGGCCCTTACCTTGGGACGGCTGCGCAGTCCAGCGGGAGCAAGCTCCCTCGCCACAGATAACCTGCTCATCACGAACACTCCTCCAGCACAGGATTGTCCGTGGGAGTTAAAGACGTTGAATCGACACCGCACCCGCTGCACCGGCTGGCCCTGGCTGACCATCAGCCCCGGGACGGCCATTCTTGCCGCCGTCAGTGGTGTAGACGATGCAACCCTTGGCCTTGCCGCCCGCTCCTGCCTTGCCGCCAGGCCCGGCCAGACCGCCCGCGCCACCGGCCACTTGAACCTTGATCAACGCCGCCGGGAAGTCCCGTGGCACTTGCAGACGCACCAATGCACCTGGCGCGCCAGGCTGGCCATCGGTGCCATTGCTGCCGTCAAATCCGTGACCGGCCTCGCCCCAGGTGCAACCCGGTTCCTCGCCATTGCCGCCATCAAGACCGACAAAACCCGGCGCACCGGCACCGCCACGGGCATCGACGAACAATTGCGGCGCGTTCAACGCCTTGATCTGCAGCGTCAGATTGCGCCCGGAACGGGCGGCCTTCTGATAAGTGCCCGGTGCGCCGCGTGAGGTGATCAGGCTGCCCTCGGCCAACTCGGCATGGCTGATTTTCAGTTCCAGCGGTTGCTCGCTCGGCACGATCGCGATCCGCGCTTCACGGCCCAGATGTAATTGGCCGACGGTGACTTCGGTCACGTTTGCGGGGATCAGCAACGTGCCGTAATCGGCAACGTCCAGGCGTTCCAGCTGCAAGGTGCTGGCAGTGTTGGGCAAACGCATCAGCGAATTGCTTTCGACACTCACGACCTGCGCGCAGGCCAATGGGCTGACAAGTGCAGCGAGCAGACAGAGTTTACGCATGGGGAGCCTCCGGTACGGCCGGGGCCGGGATGGTTTGCAGATGAAAGATGCCAACAAAGAGGATTTGCAGACGATCACGCCACGGACGCGCACGACCTTTGAGGCTGGCGTTGCACAGCACCAGTTCCAGCAGGTGGACGAGCAGCAACAGCGCCCCGGCCAGATTCACCAGCAGGTGCAACGGTTTGATAAACGGATCCAGCACATTGACCAGCACCACCAGCCAGAACAGGCAGGTGAGCACCTTCCCCAGCGCCCAAAACACCTTCATACAGCCCCCTTGCAGCATTATTCTTTGCGCGCACAGTAACGGCTTGCGCACGGGATAAGCCAGAGGGGAAACGGAAAAATCTTCGGCAAGCCGCCGAATGACCGCCCGGGTGACGAAAATCGTCACCCAGGGGCTCTAGCTCAAGGTTGCGCAGCACATATCAACGGTTGATCTTGATTTCCGTACGGCGGTTCATCGCCCGACCATCAGCGGTTTTATTGTCAGCGACTGGCTCGCTTGCACCTTTACCGGTAACCGAGACGAAACTGCTGCGTGGCACACCATCCCTGATCAGGTAGTCCACCACTGAGTGCGCACGTCTGTCAGACAGTTTCTGGTTGTAGGACGCCTTGCCGACGCTGTCGGTGTGGCCGGTGACGGACAGTTGGGCGGTCGACGATTCCTGTTTCAGGCGCGTGGCGATCTTGTCGAGCACTTCCTTGTCGGAAGGGGTCAACGTGGCTTTGTCGAACTGGAAGTGAACGTCACGGATAACAATGACCTCTTCCTTGACGACGACCACCTCCTCAACCACCGGTGGCGCAGGGGCGGCAACCGGGCAACCGTCTTTATCGACCGGTACGCCTTTGGGGGTGCCCGGGCACTTCTCGGGTGCTGCGCCGTGTACCCAGCAGTAGGCTGCCGTGGTGCCGCCAATCAACAGTGCGCCATAGCCGGCCCACGCCGAGCTTTCGGTCGCGCCGATACCCGCACCGACGACACCGCCAACCGCCGCACAGGTTGGCCAGTCGCTTTTCTGCAAATCTGCGCAACCAGTCAACACACTGGTTAGCAGAACCAAGGGTAATGCTGTCCGGACTATGCTCATCTAGTTTTTCTCCTGAGGGATCGGCTTAGAACCGATTCAGGGAGTAAAGACCGGAGTTTTAATCTCCGCCAGCAATAGGCCAGTGCTGTTTTGTCCCGTATTCAGGGCACATCGGCACTTTCATCAGACACAGGCTCTAGGCCCGGCTCCTCGGGCAGGCTAGTCTTGGCGACTCTGATTGAGGATCTTCGATGATTGCAGGTATTTCTTCCCGTACGCCCCAGCAGGCATTGGCCGCGCTGCTTGATCGCTATGCGCCGGCGCGCCTGTTGTTGATTGGCGCCAGCGAGTTCCCTGCGCTGGAGGCGTTCAAGCTGGCCCACCCGGACAGTCGTGTCGCGTTTGCGCCACCGGGCCCCTTGCCTGCCGATCTGGCGGCGCAGCGCTTTGACCTGGCGCTGGTGGTCGATTGCCTGGAACACCTGCCCAAGCGCGACGGACTGAATCTGCTCGGCGGCATTCGCAACCTCAATGCCAGCCGCATCGCGGTGCTGGCGGACTTGCCAGTCAGTGGCTGGCAGGAAACCGACTTTTTCTCCCTGGCCCTGCAGGCCAGTGAACGCTTTCAGCGCGATGATCAGGTACTGACCCTGTTCACCTATGATCTGCTTGACTACAAACAAGTCCCCGACTGGCTCAATTCAAGGTTCTGGGCCAATCCGGAAAACTTCGGGAAATACTGGTGGTGATGCAATGAGTACATCCATTTGCCCCTGTGGCAGCGGCACCCTGCTCGATGCCTGCTGCGGTCACTACCACGCCGGCCATCCGGCCCCCTGCGCCGAGGCCCTGATGCGCTCGCGCTACAGCGCCTATGTGCTGGGCCTGGTGGACTATCTGGTGGCGACCACCCTGCCGGCCCAACAGACCGGTCTGGATCGGCAGTCCATCAGCGACTGGAGCGCGCAAAGTACCTGGCTGGGCCTTGAGGTAGAAAACTCCGAGGTACTGGGCGGCCAGCCGGAGCACGCCTTTGTCACGTTCACCGCTCGCTGGCATGACAGCCAGGGCGAACACAGCCACCGCGAGCGCTCTTCGTTCGTGCAAAACGGTGAGCGCTGGTATTTCATCGACCCTACGGTGCAGCTCAAGACCGGGCGCAACGACGCCTGTCCGTGTGCCAGCGGGCAGAAATTCAAGAAGTGTTGTGCGGGGTATTTCGGCGTTTGAGATGACGCGGCAGGCCAAGGAAGCGTACCGACAAACTGAGGCTAGACTGGGTCCCAAAGGAGAAACACCCTATGCCCAGCCAGCGCCACGTCAGACACCTGCTTACCCTGCTCTTGCTGCTGAGCCTTGGCGGTTGCGCGTCCTGGTTCGGTGACGACGAGCCGGAACCGCAAGTACGACTGGTCAAGATCGAAGTGATCCGCGCCAAACTGCTGGAACAGAAATTCCTGCTGCACTTTCGCATCGACAATCCCAACGACAGCGACCTGACCGTTCGCAGCCTGGAATACCGCATTCACCTGGGCGATCTGCTGCTGACCGAAGGCGAGCACGAACACTGGTTCACGATCGGCCCCAAGCAAACCGGGTACTTCAAGGTTCGAGTCCGCACCAACCTGTGGCCTCAGGTGCGGGACCTGGTGAACATGCTGAAAAACCCGGACCGGCCTATCCCTTACCGACTGGAAGGTGAGCTTGAAACCGGTTTATTCATCGCACACTACGTGCACCTGGAGCGCAATGGCGTGATAATCCCCGCCGATTTAATTCCGGAGTGACCCGCATGACCCAGCAACCCCATGTCCATGGCCCTGACTGCAACCACGAGCACGAGCACGACCATCACGATCACGACCACGGCCATGTCCACGGCCCGAACTGCGGCCACGCTCACCAGGAACCGGTGCGCAACGCCCTGAAAGACGTCGGCCGCAACGACCCTTGCCCATGCGGCAACGGCAAGAAATTCAAGAAGTGCCACGGCGCTTGATGATTCGGGCGACGACTTTTTTCGCCTGAACAATCGCCTTCGCGAGCAAGCTCGCTCCCACAGGGTGGATGGTGGACACAACATCTGTATTCACCACGGGACACTGTGGGAGCGAGCTTGTTCGCGATGACGGCGGCACATTCAACATTCATGTGGCAGTTACGCCGCTATCGCGAGCAAGCTCGCTCCCACATTTGAACGGCGCATGCACAGTCTTTGTGTACACCGCAGATCCGTCAGGAATCTCCTACCGGGTGGTCGTGGACACAACATCTGTATTCACCACGGGACACTGTGGGAGCGAGCTTGTTCGCGATGACGGCGGCACATTCAACATTCATGTGGCAGTGACGCCGCTATCGCGAGCAAGCTCGCTCCCACATTTGAACGGCGCATGCACAGTCTTTGTGTACACCGTAGATCCGTCAGGAATCTCCTACCGGGATGGTGGTGGACACAAGTCTGTATTCACCACGGGACACTGTGGGAGCGAGCTTGCTCGCGATGACGGCGGCACATTCAACATTCATGTGGCAGTTACGCCGCTATCGCGAGCAAGCTCGCTCCCACATTTGATCGGCGCTATGCACAGTCTTTGTGTACACCGCAGATCCCACAGGTATCTCAGCTGTCTGCCAGAATCTGCGCAGTGCTGGTGACCGTCGCATATTCCCCGTGCAAATTCCCCAACGACATCGCATGCACCGCTTCGGCTGAATGCGCCCCGCCAAAATAATCAGCCTTGTCGAAGGTAAAGCACGCATCCTCCGCCACCCACGCCGCAAACCCCAGATTACCGGCCGTGCGTGCCGTGGACTCGACCGAGTTATGGGTCGCCACGCCAACGATGATCAACTGATCAATCCCCGCCTCGCGCAACCCCGCCTCCAGCCCCGTTGCACAAAACGCATCCGGCACGCGCTTCTGAACATGCTGCTCGCCAGCCTGCGGCGCAAAGCGTTGCTGAAATTCAACGCCCGACTGCTCTGGCCAGAACACCGAGTCCGGCGAGTGAGACAGATGCTGGACGTGAATCACCGGGCGCCCGGTCAAGCGCCAATGGTTTAATAATTCCAGCATCCGTTCCTCAGCCTGCGGGTTGTTTCGCCGGCCCAGCCTGGGGTGCAGGATGCCTTTCTGTTGATCGATGATGATCAACGCCGCGTTGTTTTTGAGCTCCATGCCGGTATTTCTCACGTCGGGTCATTGAATTTCACGCACTTGAGCATTACCTCTTCCTATAGGCAAGCCATCCCGTGCAAACAGGACGACCTAATGCGAGCGGTTGCTGTCCGTATTCTGACGACGTCTATTTTCTGGAGCACTCCATGATCGACCTGTATTACTGGACCACCCCCAACGGCCACAAAATCTCGATATTCCTTGAGGAGGCGGGGCTCAAGTACGACGTCCACCCGATCAATATCAGCCAGAACGATCAGTTCAAGCCTGAATTCCTGAAGATCTCGCCGAACAACAAAATCCCGGCCATCGTCGATCATGAGCCAGCCGATGGCGGCGCGCCGTTGTCGCTGTTCGAGTCCGGGGCGATCCTCCTGTACCTGGCGGAGAAAACCGGCCAGTTCCTGCCCAAGGACCTGCGGGGTCGGCAGCAAGCGCTGCAATGGTTGTTCTGGCAGATGGGCGGCCTGGGGCCGATGGCCGGGCAGAATCATCACTTCAGCCAGTTCGCCCCGGAAAAAATCCCCTACGCGATCAAGCGCTACATCGACGAAACTGCCCGTCTGTATGGGGTACTGGACAAACAACTGGCCAACAACGCCTTCGTCGCCGGCAGCGAATACAGCATCGCCGACATGGCGATCTACCCCTGGATCGTTTCTCACAAGTGGCAGAGCCAGGACCTTGAAGACTTCCCCAACGTGCTGCGCTGGTTCAATCACATCAAGGACCGGCCGGCGACGGTAAGGGCGTATGCGCTGGCGGCGAAAATCAATCCGCCGAAATCCTGAGAACGCTTGCCTCCAGGATATACACACCAACCCTGTGGGAGCGAGCCTGCTCGCGAAGGCGGTGGGTCAGTCAACGACAAGGGTGGCTGACGAATGGTATGGGTAAGGCCGTTGCGCCCACAGGGTTATTCGGCGTCGGTGAGTGTGGGGTTTATCAGACATTTCTTGAAATAACCCCCCACCCCGCTTGCGCGCCCACCTCCTGCTCACTAACGTAGCGCCTTTATCGCGTTACCACCCCCGCAGGAGCTTTGCCATGGCCTCGCCAGCCCTCACACATTTTCTTCCCCGGTTCGGCGTTGCCGCAGCAGTGGCCGGTGTTTTGAGCCTGACCGGTTGTCAGACCTGGAACACCCAGGACACCCTCCCGCCCACCTCTGGCGTGCAGCCGCTCAAGGGTCTGGCGCAGAACGTTTCGGTACGACGCAATGCCCTGGGCATGCCGTTGATCGAAAGCAACAGCTTCCATGACGCGCTGTTTACCCTCGGCTACGTCCACGCCAGCGACCGCATCACCCAGATGGTGACCATGCGCCTGCTGGCCGAAGGGCGTCTGGCCGAAATGTCGGGCCCGGACCTGCTGGATGCCGACCGCTACATGCGCGCCGTCAACCTGAAGAAAAGCGCCGGCGAGCTGTACAAGGCCTCTTCGCCACGTATCAAACGCTTCTTCGAAGTCTATGCCCGGGGCGTCAACGCCTACCTGTTCCGCTACCGCGACAAGCTGCCTGCAGATCTCGCGGCCACCGGCTACAAGCCTGAATACTGGGCACCGGAAGACTCGGCGCTGATTTTCTGCCTGTTGAATTTCAGCCAGTCGGCCAACTTGCCGGAAGAAATCTCCTCGCTGGTGCTGGCTCAAACCGTCAGCACCGACAAACTGGCATGGCTGACGCCGTCCGCTCCCGACGAAAAACTGCCGGTGGGCGAAACGGAAAAACTCCAGGGCATCAAGCTCAACGGAGCGATTCCCGGTTTGGCGCAACTGACCAAGGCCACCGGCCAACTGTCGGAGCTGAATCTGCTGGGCGCCACTTCATCGGACAACTGGGCGATTGCCCCGCAACGCAGTCGCAGCGGCAAAAGCCTGCTGGCCAGCGACAGTCATGGCCCGCTGGGTGTGCCGTCGCTGTGGACTTACGTGCAGATTCGCGCGCCGAAATACCAGGCTGCCGGCGTGTCGATTGCCGGGTTACCGATGGTACTCGGTGGTTTCAACGGCAAAGTGGCGTGGAGCATGACCACGGTCATGGGCGATAACCAGGACCTGTTCCTGGAAAAAATCAAACGCCAGGGCAACAGCCTGACTTACGAGGCCAATGGCAAATGGCTGCCAGTGGCGGTGCGCAACGAAACCTTTTTCGCCAAAGGCCAGCGACCGATTCGTGAGGCGGTGTTCGAGACCCGTCACGGTCCACTGCTCAATAGCGCCCAAGGCCTGACAATCGCCAACGGTTTCGGCCTGGCCTTACAGACGCCGAGCTTCACCGACGACAAGACCCTGGACGCATTCTTCGACCTGACTCGCGCGCAGACCGTCGAGAAAGCCTCGGACGCAAGCCGTGAAATCCGTGCCATCGCCCTCAATCTGGTGTTTGCCGACGCCAACAGCATCGGCTGGCAAGTCACGGGGCGCTACCCGAACCGCCGCGAAGGCGAAGGCCTGCTGCCATCGCCGGGTTGGGACGGGCGCTACGATTGGGACGGTTATGCCGACCCGATGCTGCACCCCTACGACCAGGACCCGGCACAAGGCTGGCTCGGCACCGCCAACCAGCGGGTTATCCCCCACGGTTACGGCATGCAGCTGTCCAACTCCTGGGCGGCGCCGGAGCGCGGTGAGCGCATGGCCGAACTGGCGGGCGCGGGTAAACATGACAGCCGCAGCCTGATCGCCATGCAATACGACCAGACCACCACCTTCGCCGCCAAACTGAAGAAGATGTTTGCAGCGCCGGGCATGTCTCAGCCGCTAAAACAGGCAATCGAAGCCTTGCCAGTGGCTGACCGTGCCAAGGCGCAAGAGGCCCTTACCCGGCTGATGGCCTTCGACGGCAAGCTGAGCGCGACGTCGGCCGACGCGGCGATTTACGAGCTGTTCCTGCAAGAAAGCATGAAGCAGATCTTCCTCGACGAACTTGGCCCGGAAAACAGCCCGGCGTGGAAAGCCTTTGTCGCCAACGGCACGTTGTCCTACTCGGCCCAGGCCGATCACTTGCTGGGGCGCGAGGACAGCCCGTTCTGGGATGACATTCGCACGCCACAGAAAGAAGACAAGCCGACGATCCTCGCCCGCAGCCTGGCCGCCGCCATTACCGCCGGCGACAGTCAGTTGGGTGGCGATCACAAAGCCTGGCAGTGGGGCAAACTGCACAGTTATGTGTGGAAAAACGCCAACGGCAAGGCCGTGCGTGGCCCGGTCATGGCGGGTGGCGACCACACGACGCTGAACACCGCGGCCTTCGCCTGGGGCCAGGACTTCAACACCACGCTGGTGCCATCGATGCGTTTTATTGTCGATTTCGGCCAGGCTGAACCGTTGATGGGCCAGAACGGCACGGGCCAGTCGGGCAACCCGGCGAGCCCGAATTATCTGGACAGCATCGATCCATGGCTCAAGGCGCAATACATGAGCCTGCCAATGCAGCCGCAAAACCTCGACAAGGCGTATGGCAAGACACGCTTGACCCTGACACCGGGTAAATAAGCCCCGCCCATGTGGGAGCGAGCCTGCTCGCGAATACGGACTTTCAGTCGATAAAATTCTGGCTGACACACCGCTTTCGCGAGCAGGCTCGCTCCCACAATGGACTGTCGTCTGCCTGCCAAAAATAAAGTAGAACTTCTCGCCCCGCGCAAACCTCATAGCTAGCAAGTCCTCCATTCAGGCTTCGACATGGATCTTGTTATCGCCCGTCCCGAAGGCTTGTACTGTCCCGCCGGAGATTTCTATATCGATCCGTGGCGGCCGGTCGAACGCTCGGTGATCACCCACGCCCACGGCGATCATGCCCGTGGCGGCAATCAACACTATCTGGCGGCCAGCGCCGGCGAAGGGATTTTGCGCTCGCGCCTGGGCCAGGACATCAATCTGCAAACCCTGCCCTATGGCGAACCGCTGCGTCATCATGGCGTGACCCTGAGTTTCCATCCCGCCGGCCATGTCCTCGGTTCGGCTCAGGTGCGTCTGGAATACGGCGGCGAAGTCTGGGTCGCCTCGGGGGATTACAAGATCGAGCCAGATGGCACCTGTGCACCGTTCGAACCGGTGCGTTGCAACACGTTCATCACCGAGTCGACCTTCGGCCTGCCCATCTACCGCTGGCAGCCCCAGGCGCAGGTATTTGCCGAGATCAACCAGTGGTGGCAAGCCAATATCGCTGCCGGTAAAGCCAGTGTGTTGTTCTGTTACTCCTTCGGCAAAGCCCAGCGGATCCTGCACGGCATCGACGCCAGCATCGGCCCTATTCTGGTGCATGGCGCGGTCGAACCGTTGAACCGGGTTTATCGCGAAGCCGGGATTGACCTGCCGCCGACGATTTACGCGGGCGATGTTCCAAAAAACGACCCGATGATGCGCCAGGCATTGGTGCTCGCCCCGCCCTCGGCAGGCGGCAGCAGCTGGATGCGCCGCTTCGGCGACTACAGCGACGGCTTTGCCAGCGGCTGGATGCGTTTGCGCGGCACCCGGCGTCGGCGTGGCGTGGATCGGGGCTTCGTGCTGTCGGATCACGCCGACTGGCCCGGCCTGCTCTGGGCCATTGAGCAGACCGGGGCCGAGCGGGTCATGGTCACTCACGGCTCCATCGCCGTGCTGGTCCGGCATCTGCGCGAACAGGGTCTCGACGCTCAGGGCTTCAACACCGAGTACGGCGACGACGAAGAGGATCACGCCCCTGGCGAACAACAGAACGCCGAGGTGCCGGCATGAAAGACTTCGCCGCGTTATACGCCGACCTCGATGCAACCACTTCCAGCAACGCCAAACTGGCAGCGATGCAACACTACTTTGCCCAGGCCGCGCCGCAAGACGCCGCTTGGGCGGTGTATTTCCTTTGCGGCGGACGGCCTCGGCAACTGGTGCCGGTGCGCGTCCTGCGGGAACTGGCGGTGCAGGTTTCAGGGCTCTCTGCCTGGTTGTTCGAAGAAAGCTATCAAGCGGTCGGTGACCTGGCGGAAACCATTTCGCTGGTACTCCCGCAATCGCCCCACACGTCTACCGAAGGGCTGGCTCTGTGGATCGAGGAAAAACTGCTGCCGCTGCGAGGCGCAACGCCGGAGGTTCTCGGCGAGCGCCTACCGGCGCTCTGGGCGCAACTGGATCGCAGCAGCGTCATGCTGTGCATAAAACTGATCACCGGCAGCTTCCGGGTCGGCGTGTCCAAATTGCTGGTGACCCGAGCCCTCGCCGCCATGGCCGGGCTCGACAGCAAACGCGTGGCCCAGCGGCTGGTGGGCTACACCGACCTGTCCAACCGCCCCGGTGCCGACAGCTACCTGAAACTCATCGCCGCGCCCTGCGCCGATGAACACGCGCAACGGGGCGGCCAGCCGTACCCGTTTTTCCTCGCCCATGCCCTGGCGCAACCGGTCGAGCAGTTCGAAGCCTTGCTCGGCCCGGCCAGCCAATGGCAAGTGGAATGGAAGTGGGACGGCATCCGCGCCCAAGTGGTCAAGCGCGATGGACGATTATGGGTCTGGTCGCGGGGAGAAGAACTGGTCAGCGAGCGCTTTCCAGAGCTGGACAGCCTGGTCCATGGCTTGCCCGACGGCACAGTGATCGACGGCGAAATCGTCGCCTGGAAAGCCGACCGGCCGGCCACCGAGGACGCCTTCGATCCGCAGTCGTCAGCGCCACCGGCGGTGCAACCGTTCGGTTTGCTGCAACAACGCATCGGGCGCAAGACGCTGGACCGCAAGATCCTCGATGAAGTGCCGGTGGTGCTGCTCGCCTACGACTTGCTGGAATGGCAGGGCGAAGACTGGCGCAGCCGACCTCAGAGCGGAAGACGCACGCAATTGGAGCAGGTCGTCGCGAGCTGCAGCAACCCGGCGCTGTTGCTGTCACCGGTTCTGGTCGGTGAGGACTGGCTCGACCTCGCCAGGCAGCGGGAAGCGTCTCGGCAACTGAGGGTTGAAGGCATGATGCTCAAGGCCCGGGATGCGCTGTACGGCGTCGGCCGTACCAAGGACATGGGCGTGTGGTGGAAATGGAAAGTCGACCCGTTCAGCGTCGACGCCGTGCTGATTTACGCGCAACGTGGCCATGGCCGCCGCGCCAGCCTGTACAGCGACTACACCTTCGCCGTATGGGACGGCCCGGCCCACGCCAGCGAACGGACGCTGGTGCCGTTCGCCAAGGCGTATTCGGGCCTCAGTGACGAGGAAATCCGTCAGGTCGACAGCATCGTGCGCAAAACCACGGTGGAGAAGTTCGGCCCGGTGAGCAGCGTGAAACCGAGTCTGGTGTTTGAGCTGGGATTTGAAGGGATTGCCCTGTCCAGACGGCACAAGAGCGGGATTGCCGTGCGGTTTCCCAGGATGTTGCGCTGGCGGCAGGACAAGACTATCGAGGAGGCGGACAACCTGGGGACACTCCAGGACCTGCTCGGGTAACACGAAACCCTGTGGGAGCGAGCCTGCTCGCGAAAGCGGTGTGCCAGTCAACAATAATATTGACCGATACGACGCCTTCGCGAGCTGGCTCACTCCCACCGTTTTTGTGTGAACCCGATCCATAGTGGTGCAGCTAATTTTTCGCGCCCGTTTTCGGGCACAAATCCCCTCCCCCCAAATCTTTCTTCACCTTTTAAAACGCTTGTTCGGGACTCTGGTTCGGAAATTGCTACTTTCATTAGGTCTTACGCTTCCAGTAACAATAATTCTGCGCCACAAGCGCTCATTTTGGTTCTTAGGGATTGAATAATGAAAAAAGCATTGCTGACCCTTTCTGCACTGGCGTTGTGCATGGCCGCCGGCTCCGCGCTGGCCAAGGAATACAAAGAGCTGCGTTTTGGCGTTGACCCTTCTTATGCACCGTTCGAGTCCAAAGCAGCCGACGGCAGCCTGGTGGGCTTCGACATCGACCTGGGCAACGCGATCTGCGCCGAGCTGAAGGTCAAGTGCAAATGGGTCGAAAGCGACTTTGACGGCATGATTCCGGGCCTCAAGGCCAATAAATTCGACGGTGTGATCTCTTCGATGACCGTCACCCAGGCCCGCGAAAAAGTCATCGACTTCTCCAGCGAGCTGTTCTCCGGCCCGACGTCCTTTGTGTCGAAGAAAGGCTCCGGCATCACCACTGACGTCGCTTCGCTGAAAGGCAAAAAAGTCGGTTACGAGCAAGGCACCATCCAGGAAGCCTATGCCAAAGCCGTGCTGGACAAGGCGGGCGTGACCACCCAGGCCTACGCCAACCAGGACCAGGTGTATGCCGACCTGACCTCCGGCCGTCTGGACGCCTCGATCCAGGACATGCTGCAAGCCGAACTGGGCTTTTTGAAGTCGCCACAAGGTGCCGACTACGAAGTCAGCAAGCCGGTTGATGATCCTCTGCTGCCAGCCAAGACAGCTGTCGGTATCTCGAAAGGTAACAAAGACCTGAAAGCACTTCTGGATAAAGGTATCAAAGCGTTACACGACGATGGCACCTACGCCACCATTCAGAAGAAACACTTTGGCGATCTGAATCTGTACAGCGGCAAATAATGCCCGGCGCCCATCTCGCGATGGGCGCTTTTTTCATCCGATCAGGTTGCTGATTTATGTTCGAAAACCTCTTACAAAATCTGGGGCTCTCAGCCTTCAGCCTCAAGGGCTTCGGTCCGTTGCTGTTGGAAGGCACCTGGATGACCATCAAATTATCGGTGCTGTCGCTGTTGGTGGCCGTATTGCTCGGCCTGCTGGGCGCCACTGCCAAACTGTCCAAGGTCAAACTGCTGCGTGTGCCGGCCCAGCTCTACACCACGCTGATTCGCGGGGTGCCGGACCTGGTGCTGATGCTGCTGATTTTCTACAGCCTGCAAACCTGGCTGACCTCGTTCACCGATTTCATGGAATGGGAATACATCGAGATCAACCCGTTCAGCGCCGGGGTCATTACCCTGGGCTTCATTTACGGCGCGTACTTCACCGAGACTTTTCGCGGGGCGATCCTTGCCGTGCCGCGTGGTCAGGTTGAAGCCGCCACCGCCTATGGCCTCAAACGCGGCCAGCGCTTCCGGTTTGTGGTGTTCCCGCAAATGATGCGCTTCGCCCTGCCGGGCATCGGCAACAACTGGATGGTGATGCTCAAGGCCACTGCACTGGTGTCGATCATCGGCCTGGCCGATCTGGTCAAGGCTGCCCAGGACGCGGGCAAGAGCACCTACCAACTGTTTTATTTCCTGGTGCTGGCAGCGCTGATTTACCTGCTGATTACCAGTGCTTCCAACTTCGTCCTGCGCAGGCTTGAACGCCGTTACGCTGCCGGCTCCCGGGAGGCCGTACGATGATCGAACTCTTGCAGGAATACTGGAAACCTTTCCTTTATACCGACGGCTACCACATTACCGGCCTGGCGATGACCATGTGGCTGCTCAGCGCCTCGATCTTCATCGGCTTCCTGGTGTCGATCCCGCTGTCCATCGCCCGGGTCTCACCGAACTTCTACGTGCGCTGGCCGGTGCAGTTCTACACTTACCTGTTCCGCGGCACGCCGCTCTACATCCAGCTGCTGATCTGCTACACCGGCATCTACAGCCTCGCCGCCGTGCGCGCGCAACCGGTACTGGATGCATTTTTTCGCGATGCGATGAACTGCACTATCCTGGCCTTTGCCCTGAACACCTGCGCCTACACCACGGAGATTTTCGCCGGGGCGATTCGCAGCATGAACCACGGTGAAGTCGAAGCGGCCAAGGCCTATGGTCTGACAGGCTGGAAGCTGTATGCCTACGTAATCATGCCTTCAGCCCTGCGTCGCTCGTTGCCTTATTACAGCAACGAAGTGATTCTGATGCTGCACTCGACCACCGTGGCGTTCACCGCGACCATCCCGGACATCCTGAAAGTCGCTCGGGACGCCAACTCGGCGACCTTCCTGACCTTTCAGTCGTTCGGCATCGCCGCACTGATCTACCTGACCGTGACCTTCGCGCTGGTCGGCCTGTTCCGCCTCGCCGAACGGCGATGGCTGGCCTTCCTCGGGCCGACCCACTAGGAACTTTGCAATGCGCCACCAGATTCATGACCTGCTGGCCCCTCTGCCGGGGACCGCACGACAGATCCACAGTTTTCACTTCGGCCCCGCGACGGCCAAAGGCAAGATCTACATCCAGTCATCCCTGCATGCCGACGAAATGCCCGGCATGCTGGTGGCCTGGCACCTCAAGCAGCGCCTGAACGAGCTGGAAGCTGCCGGCCGCCTGCACAGCCAGATCGTGCTGGTGCCGGTCGCCAACCCGGTCGGCCTCGAACAAGTATTGATGGATGTGCCGCTGGGCCGCTACGAGATGGAAAGCGGGCAGAACTTCAACCGCTGGTTTGTCGACCTGAGTGAAGAAGTCGGCAATCAGATCGAAGGTCGGCTGGATGATGATCCTCAGCACAACCTCGAACTGATTCGCGCCAGCCTGCGTCAGGCCCTGGCCCGGCAGACCGCCGCCACGCAACTGCAATCCCAGCGCCTGACCCTGCAACGGCTGGCCTGCGATGCGGACATGGTGCTGGACCTGCATTGCGATTTCGAAGCCGTCGCGCACCTGTACACCACGCCTGAGGCGTGGCCGCAGGTCGAGCCGCTGGCGCGCTACATCGGTGCCGAGGCCAGCCTGCTGGCCACCGATTCCGGCGGTCAGTCGTTCGATGAATGCTTCACCCTGCTGTGGTGGCAGTTGAAGGAGCGCTTCGGCGAACAGTTCAACATTCCACTGGGCAGTTTCTCGGTGACCGTCGAGTTGCGCGGTCAGGGCGACGTCAATCACCCGCTGGCCAGCCTCGACTGCCAGGCGCTGATCGACTACCTGATTCACTTCGGCGCTATCGCCGGCGAACCGGCCGCGCTGCCCGACCTGCCCTACCCGGCCACGCCGCTGGCCGGCGTCGAGCCAGTATCAACGCCCGTAGGCGGACTACTGGTGTTCTGTGCGCTGCCGGGGGAATACCTCGAAGCCGGACAACTGGTCGCCGAAATCATTGACCCGATCCATGATCGCGTCACCCCTGTTCATTGCACCGCCGCCGGCCTGATGTATGCCCGCTCGCTGCGGCGCATGGCCACTGCCGGCATGGTGATCGCCCACGTCGCGGGCACCGAAGCCTATCGCAGCGGCTACCTACTTTCGCCTTGAGGATGCATGCCCCATGTACAAACTGACCATCGAAGGCCTGCATAAAAGCTATGGCGATCATCAGGTGCTCAAAGGCGTTTCGCTCAAGGCCAAAACCGGCGACGTGATCAGCCTGATCGGCGCCAGCGGCTCGGGTAAAAGCACCTTTTTGCGCTGCATCAATTTTCTCGAACAACCCAATGACGGTGCGATGAGCCTGGACGGCCAGAACATCCGCATGATCAGCGACCGGCACGGCATGCACGTGGCCGACCCGGACGAACTGCAACGCATCCGCACGCGCCTGGCGATGGTGTTCCAGCATTTCAACCTGTGGAGCCACATGACCGTGCTGGAAAACATCACCATGGCCCCGCGCCGGGTGCTGGGTTGCAGCAAGGAGGAAGCCGAGGACCGCGCCCGGCGTTACCTGGACAAGGTCGGCCTGGCGGCGCGAGTGGCGGATCAGTACCCGGCGTTTCTCTCCGGCGGCCAGCAACAACGGGTAGCCATTGCCCGGGCGTTGGCCATGGAACCGGAAGTGATGCTGTTCGACGAACCGACCTCGGCGCTCGATCCGGAGTTGGTCGGTGAAGTGCTGAGAGTGATTCAGGGCTTGGCCGAAGAAGGCCGGACCATGATCATGGTGACCCACGAAATGAGCTTCGCCCGTAAAGTGTCGAGTCAGGTGTTGTTCCTGCACCAGGGCCTGGTGGAAGAAGAAGGCGCACCGGAAGATGTGCTGGGCAATCCGAAGAGCGAACGCCTCAAGCAGTTCCTGAGTGGTAATCTCAAGTAACCGCCGAAACAACGGATTGCACAAAACACGTGTGGGAGCGAGCCTGCTCGCGAAGGGGGCGTGTCAGTCAGCATTAAATTTTGCTGACACACCGCCTTCGCGAGCAGGCTCGCTCCCACATTGGTTCGCTTGAATTCCTGGAATCAAGGCAAGCCTGCCTCGACAAACAACATGGCAATTAAACTAGTCGCCACTTGCCGTGGTCACTGAAAGAGACCTTTCAGAGCGCACACGGCCGGCATGGGCACTTCCCCCGACTACGCAAAACAATGGTTCTGCGCCCGCGGCTGGAAGCCGTTCGACTTTCAGAAAAAGGTGTGGGCGGCCGTCAAGCGCGGCGAGTCCGGGCTGCTGCATGCCAGCACCGGCGCCGGAAAAACCTATGCGGTGTGGTTTGCCGCACTCAACCGCTTCGCCTCTTCTGTCCCTCCAGTTGAAACATCGCGCAAGCGCAAACCATCCGCAGAACCGCTGACCGTCCTGTGGATAACCCCCATGCGCGCCCTGGCTGCCGACACCGCTCGTGCGCTGGAGGCGCCGCTGGGCGACTTGCAGATCCCCTGGAGCGTCGGCCTGCGCACCGGCGACACCAGCGGCAGCGAGCGTGCACGCCAGAGTCGGCGTCTGCCCACAACACTGATCACCACCCCGGAAAGCCTGACCCTGCTGCTCGCCCGCGCCGATGCGCAAACGGCATTGGCGACGCTGCGCATGGTGGTGGTCGACGAGTGGCACGAACTGCTCGGCAACAAACGCGGCGTGCAACTGCAGTTGGCCCTGGCCCGCCTGCGCCACTGGAACCCGGAACTGATCGTCTGGGGCGTGTCGGCCACCATCGGCAATCAGGCTCACGCCGAACAGGTGCTGATCCCGCAGGGCGGTGGCATCAGCGTGCAGGGCAAGACCGACAAGACGCTGCGGGTCGACACCCTGCTGCCGCCCGTCATCGAGCGTTTCCCCTGGGCCGGGCACATCGGCCTGAAGATGTTGCCGCAGGTGGTCGCCGAGATCGAGGCCAGCCCCGGCAGCCTGGTGTTCACCAACACCCGCGCCCAATCGGAGATCTGGTATCAGGCCCTGCTTGAGGCGCGCCCGGACTGGGCCGGCTTGATCGCCTTGCATCACAGCTCGTTGTCACGGGACACCCGCGACTGGGTGGAGCGGGCGCTCAAGGACGGCCAACTCAAAGCGGTGGTCTGCACCTCCAGTCTGGACTTGGGTGTGGATTTCCTGCCGGTAGAGCGGGTGCTGCAAATCGGCTCGGCCAAAGGCGTGGCGCGGCTGATGCAACGGGCCGGACGCTCGGGCCACGCGCCAGGACGCGTGTCACGGGTAACGCTGGTGCCGACCCACAGCCTGGAGTTGATCGAGGCTGCCGCCGCGCAGGACGCGGTAGCCCAGCGACACATCGAACCGCGCGAGTCACCGCATAAACCACTGGATGTGCTGGTGCAGCATCTGGTCAGCATGGCGCTGGGCGGCGGTTTTCTGCCCGATGAGTTGTACGAAGAAGTACGCGGCGCCTGGGCTTATCGTGACCTGACACCCGAAGACTGGATCTGGGCGCTGGCTTTCGTACGCCACGGCGGGCTTTCCCTGACAGCCTACCCGGACTATCGCCGGGTCGAACCGGATGAACACGGCGTGTGGCGTGTGCCCGATGCACGTTTGGCTCGGCGGCATCGCATGAGCATCGGCACCATCGTCAGCGACGCGAGCATCCAGTTGAAGTTCTGGAGCAAGGGCGGTGGTGGCAAACAGTTGGGCAGTGTCGAAGAAGGCTTTATTGCGCGGCTCAAACCGGGTGACGGCTTCCTCTTTGGCGGCCGACTGCTGGAGCTGGTTCGGGTAGAAAACATGACCGCCTATGTCAAACGCAGCACCGCGAAAAAAGCCGCAGTGCCACGCTGGAATGGCGGGCGCATGCCGCTGTCCAGCGAATTGGCCAGTGCAGTGGTCAGTCGTTTCAGCGCAGCGGCGCAGGGCCGGTTCGAGGGGCCGGAAATGCAGGCCCTGCGGCCGCTCCTGGCTGTGCAACAACACGACTCCGGCTTGCCGACCGACAGCACGCTGCTGGCCGAAGCGCTGAAGTCGCGCGAAGGCTGGCACCTTTTTCTCTATCCCTTCGCTGGCCGTCAGGTGCATCTGGGGCTGGCGAGTTTGCTGGCGTGGCGCGTCAGCCAGCGCCAGGCAGTGACGTTTTCCATCGCGGTCAACGATTACGGGCTGGAACTGCTCAGCGCCACCCCTGTTGACTGGGCGCAGCAACTGAATCCCGAACTGTTGAGCCCGGAACACTTGTTGACGGATGTACTCGCCAGCCTGAATGCGGGCGAACTCGCGTTGCGCCGTTTTCGTGAAATTGCGCGCATTGCCGGGCTGGTGTTCGCCGGCCATCCCGGCGCGCCGAAAAGCACCCGCCAGGTGCAAGCGTCGAGCGGATTGTTTTTTGAAGTGTTCAAACAATACGACGCCGGCAATCTACTGCTGGCTCAGGCCGGGGAAGAAGTCCTGCGCGAAGAACTGGATATTCGTCGCCTGGAACAGACGCTGGAGCACATCAATCGCTTGAAACTGGACCTGCATCAGATCAAACGTCCTACACCGCTGGGGTTTCCGCTGCTGGTGGAACGCTTTCGCGAGAGCATGAGTTCGGAAAAACTCGCCGACCGTATCCGGCGCATGGTCAGCGATCTTGAAAAAACCGCCGACTCAGGAAAAGCCTGATGAGTACGCCATACCCTGTGCGACTGGCCGGTGAAGCACTGTGGCTGCTGCCGGAAAAAGCCATTTACTGGCCCGCACAACAAGCCTTGCTGATCGCCGATGTGCATTTCGGCAAGGCCGCCGCTTATCGAAGCCTCGGCCAACCCGTGCCGCAGGGCACCACCGCCAGCAATATCGCCGTGCTGGACGGATTGCTGGCGGCCCTGCCCTGTCGCCAACTGATTTTTCTTGGGGACTTTCTTCATGGGCCTGGCTCCCATGCCACGGCCACGTTGAACGCCTTGGCCCAGTGGCGCGCGCGACACGCGGATCTGCCGATGACGCTGATTCGCGGCAACCACGACAAGCGCGCGGGCGACCCGCCTTTATCGCTGAACATCCGGGTGGTGCCCGAGCCGTTGCTGGTCGGGCCATTCGCCTTGCAGCACGAACCGGCGCCGCATCCGGACCGGCATGTGCTGGCAGGACACGTGCATCCGGTCTATCGACTCAATGGCCGGGGTCGGCAAAGTTTGCGACTGGCGTGTTTCCGGCTGGGCCTGGACGTCAGCCTGCTACCGGCGTTCGGCGCCTTTACCGGCGGCTTTCAGGTCGAACGAGATGACCGCAGCAGGATTTTTGTCATTGGCGATAACGAAATATGGCCAGTCAGCTGAGGTCTTCACAGACATCAGCTGACTGGCCATGCGTTGCTACAGGCGCTTGTCAGGCAACAGGCGCCGGCGGCGGCTCGTCCGGCAGGGTCGGCTCACCGGGCTCGGTGGGTTGTTCATTGGGGGTGTCGGGGTCCGGCTGACCGGGGATGCCGCCGGCCATGCTGATGGGCGGATGCGCCAGCAAGGACCAGGCGAGAACGCCAATCTGATTGGGCTCAAGCCTTGCCAGTTCGGCAGTTATTCGCGGATCGATCTTCATGGAGCACTCCTGAGCGGTGGCCCGGTCCGCTTTGCGCAAACCGGGCAGTACACCCAATAGAGTGTCTGCCCGCTGAAGAATTCCCGCTGTCCGTCAGATGAACGGATCAGGTGCGTGGCAGGGTGACGCCGCGCTGGCCCTGGTACTTGCCACCACGGTCCTTGTAGGAGACTTCGCATTCTTCATCGGATTCGAAGAACAGCATCTGTGCGACGCCTTCGTTGGCGTAGATTTTCGCCGGCAAGGTAGTGGTGTTGGAGAATTCCAGGGTCACATGCCCTTCCCACTCGGGCTCGAGCGGCGTCACGTTGACGATAATGCCGCAGCGGGCGTAGGTGCTTTTACCCAGGCAAATCGTCAGCACGTTGCGCGGAATGCGGAAGAATTCCACGGTACGCGCCAGGGCGAAGGAGTTAGGAGGGATGATGCAGACGTCGCTCTTGACGTCAACGAAGCTCTTTTCATCGAAGTTTTTCGGATCGACGGTCGCCGAATTGATGTTGGTGAACACCTTGAATTCATCGGCGCAACGCACGTCGTAGCCGTAGCTCGACACACCATAGGAAATCAGCCGCTCGGCGCCTTCGCCACGCATCTGGCGCTCTACAAAGGGCTCGATCATGCCGTGCTCTTGCGCCATGCGGCGAATCCACTTGTCCGATTTGATGCTCATGGCGGGTGTCCTGAATAGCGAGGTGGAAAAAATCTGTCCGGCATCTTACAAGGCGCGCGCTCCGGGTTCAAAGCGCGAGGTACAATTCTCGCCTCTGCCCCCGGTTTTCCGGTCCGTGACGACGATCAGATGCACCGTCAGTCACGAAAACAGAGAAACCTTCGCAAGAAACATTGGCACGTTCCGGAAAAAGGGTTAAGGTGGCGCCACTGTGCTGCTTGTGTCACTGAGAATCTCTACACGATATGTTGAATTTCGATCCAACCATCTACAAGAATTTTTCCTGCTCTTTGCACTCAGTCTCGGCCAGGGTTCTTCCTGCGTCGCAGTTATCTTTGTTCAAGGAGTTACACCATGTCTAATCGCCAAACCGGTACCGTTAAGTGGTTCAACGATGAAAAAGGCTTCGGCTTCATCACTCCACAATCCGGTGACGACCTGTTCGTTCACTTCAAAGCTATCCAATCCGACGGCTTCAAAAGCCTGAAAGAAGGCCAACAGGTTTCTTTCATCGCTACCCGCGGTCAGAAAGGCATGCAAGCTGAAGAAGTTCAAGTTATCTAACTTGTACTTGCTTTAGTAAAAAGCCCCGCCCTCAAAAGCGGGGCTTTTTTGTGCCTGTGTGTTTTTGCGGCGCAAAAAAAGATCGCAGCCTGCGGCAGCACCTACAGGGAATTCACATTCCAATGCAGGCGTTGCCGCAGGCTGCGATCTTTTGATTTCCAGCGTATTACCAAGCCACCCCAAACCCTGCCGTATAACGGGTCTTGTTCAAATCGGCATCCTTGGTCCCGCTGATGATGTCGCGCTCGGCCTTGAGATTGAGCGAAGCCCAGTCCGTCACCTTGTAGCGCAGGCCCACCTCGGAATCGAGGGAGAAATTGGCCACGTCCGACAGCGGCTTACCTACCTCGCCATTGGTGAAGAATTCGACGCGCTTGCCAATCAGGTAGCGGTTGTAGCTCCACTTCATGGCCACGGAATAGAAGTTGTCCTTGCCGCCATCCCGGTATTCGTAATCGGTGCGGTTGAGCAGAGAGCCGAGAGAGAACGCGCCCAGCTCATCGTCCCAGAACTGATAACCCGGACCCGTACCGACTACACGCTGACGAGACAGATCTTCGACATGGTCGCGCTTGTAGCTCAGGCGCCCCTGCCAGAACCAATGTTCGGTCAGGAAACGGTCGAGGGAATATTCGGCGCGCCAGTTGTCGGTGGTGACCACGTCATCCTGGAACTCACGGTTGTACTCGCCTTGCGCGGTGTGTCGCCATTGGCCATGACGTGCCGAGGTTTTGAAACCGATGTCGTAGTCGTCGGTGTCCCTTTCCGCACGCTGATAGTCGAGCGCCAGATCGACATTACCCTTCCACACCAGATCCTCGATCACAGGCTTGGGCTTGAGTATCTGCTGGACACTCGCCAATTCGACAGTCTTCGGTGCCTCGCCGTTGGCCAGGGTCACCTTGCCATCCTCGGCCGCTTTCAACGATTTGGCTTTCTCGCCGCTGTACGCATCCTGCTTGACCAGTAACTCCTGATCACTCTCCAGAGTCTTGACTTGCTTCCAGTCGATGGAAACGGCACCCGCATAGGGGGTCTGGATCAACAGTTTGCCGCCATCGAAAACCGTGATCTTGCCGCTCAACTTGTCACCGTTTTTCAACCAGACGGTATCGGCAAGCAAGGGGGTGGACGCACTGACAACAGCGAGGCACAGCAAGGTTCTGGACAACATAGGCGAATGGAAAGCTCTGGTTTGCGAAAAAAAGTCGGCATTATCCGTAGGATTAACGCTTCAGCAAGCACTGACCCGACTATTTCTATTGAGTTCATTACTCAACTGGCAATCCAGGACCTAGTCTGCAAGTCAGCTACGGGAACTTCTTCAGGAACTGCGTACGTGACAGACCCGACCACCGAAACCGAAAGCCCGGCGCAAATCCGACGCACGGCGCTCTACCTCACTCTTGCACAAGTACCGCAAGGCAAAGTCGTGAGTTACGGGCAACTGGCCGAGCTGGCGGGCCTGGGCCGCGCCGCCCGCTGGGTGGGACGGACGCTGAGTCAGCTACCCGGCGATACCAAATTGCCCTGGCACCGCGTACTCGGCGCTGGCGGGAGGATCAGCCTGCCCGCCGGCAGTGCTTCCGGGGACGAACAACGCGCCCGATTGCGCGATGAAGGTGTCAGTATCCTGAACAATCGTGTTGATATTCAGCGTCATGGCTGGCGCCCGGTAGAGCACAGCGGTTAGAGTGCGCGCTTTGTTTCCGTAACTCTTGAGGCAGACTCCAGCCCATGCCCCGTAAAACCTGGCGCGCCGCGCTCGCCGCCTATGCCAGCCCCTCGACGCTCGTGCTGTTGCTCCTTGGTTTCGCCGCCGGCTTGCCGTATATGCTGGTGTTTTCGACACTTTCGGTCTGGCTGCGCGAAGCCGGTGTGGCTCGCGAAACGATTGGCTATGCCAGTCTGATCGGCCTCGCCTACGCCTTTAAATGGGTGTGGTCCCCGCTGCTCGACCAATGGCGCCTGCCATTGCTGGGCAAACTTGGCCGTCGCCGCTCCTGGCTGGTGCTCTCCCAGACCCTGGTGATCTTCGGCTTGATCGGCATGGGCTTCTGCGACCCGCAAAAACACCTTTCCTGGCTGATCGCCATTGCCGTGGTCGTCGCCTTCGCCTCGGCGACGCAGGACATTGCGGTGGATGCCTATCGACTGGAAATTGCCGACGACAGCCGACAGGCAGCACTGGCAGCCAGCTATATGTCCGGTTATCGGGTCGCGGCACTGCTGGCAACAGCGGGTGCACTGTTCTTCGCTGAAGGCTTCGGCTCTACCGGTTTCAATTACAAACACTCGGCCTGGACCGGCACCTATGTGCTGTTTGGCGCCCTGATGATCCCGGCCCTGCTGACCACCCTGTTCATGCGCGAACCGCCGGTGCCTCTGCGCACGCAATTGCAGGCCGGGCGCTACAGCTTTGGGCATCAACTGGCGTCGGTATTTGTACTCATCGTACTGTTGGTATCGGTACCGGCCCTGGGGACGCAGCTCTACAACACCGACTTCGCCAGTGTGTTGTTCGGCGGTGCGAGCCCGCTGGACTTGCTGCTCGAAGACCGCGCATTCCTGCGGGCCATCCTTTACGGCCTCCTGACCGCCTTGTGCCTCTCGACCATGGGCCGCCGAGGCCTGGCGCCGGTGCTAACCCCGGTCAACGATTTTGTTCTGCGCTACCGCTGGCAAGCGTTCCTGCTGCTCGGCCTGATCGCCACGTACCGGATGTCCGATACGGTCATGGGCGTCATGGCGAACGTGTTCTATATCGACCAGGGCTTCACCAAGGATCAGATCGCCGGTGTCAGCAAGATCTTCGGCCTGATCATGACCCTGATCGGTGCCGGCATGGGCGGCCTGCTGATCGTGCGCTTCGGCATCCTGCCGATCCTGTTCATCGGTGGCGTGGCTTCGGCCGCCACCAACCTGCTGTTCGTGATGCTCGCCGACATGGGCGCCAACCTGCAGATGCTGATCGTCACCATCTCGCTGGACAACTTCAGCTCAGGCATGGCGACATCGGCGTTCGTCGCCTACCTGTCGAGCCTGACCAACCTGAAGTTTTCGGCCACCCAGTACGCCCTGCTCAGCTCGATCATGCTCTTGCTGCCACGCCTGATCGGCGGCTACTCGGGGGTCATGGTGGAAAAGTTCGGCTACCATAATTTCTTCATCATCACCGCCCTGCTTGGCGTTCCGACGCTATTGCTGATTGCCCTGCACTGGTATCAGGAAAACCGCCGCAACGGCCCCAACTCCGAGCCGCAGCCGGCACCCGAGCGGGTACCCACCCAGGTCGCGGAAGAGTCGTAGGAAATGTCCTGAAGGGCCGGAGATTTCCGCCCTTCCTGCCTCACCGCCGGCCACACGCCTGTACGCCAGCGGATCTCGCCCGTACAATGCTCCGTCATTTCTCGTCATCAGCAACCGACAACGGCCAACCATGCGCACCAGTCAATTTTTGCTCGCCACACAGAAAGAAACGCCTTCCGACGCGGTCGTCATCAGCCACCAGCTGATGTTGCGCGCCGGCATGATCCGCAAACTCGCCTCGGGCCTCTACACCTGGCTACCGATGGGCTTGCGAGTCATGCGCAAGGTCGAAGCCGTCGTTCGTGAAGAAATGAACGCCGCCGGCTCTCTTGAAGTGTTGATGCCGAGCACTCAACCGGCTGAGCTGTGGCAGGAATCCGGTCGCTGGGAAGAGTACGGCCCGGAGCTGCTGCGCTTCAAGGATCGTCATGGCCGCGATTTCTGCGCCGGCCCGACCCATGAAGAAGTCATCACCGACCTGATGCGCAACGAATTGAGCAGCTACAAACAGCTGCCGATCAACCTGTATCAGATCCAGACCAAGTTCCGTGACGAAATCCGTCCACGCTTCGGCTTGATGCGCGGCCGCGAATTCATCATGAAGGACGCCTACTCCTTCCACGCGGACCAGCCATCGCTGCAGCTCACCTACGACCGCATGCACCAGGCGTACTGCAACGTGTTCACCCGTCTGGGCCTGAAGTTCCGCCCTGTTGAAGCCGACAACGGCTCCATCGGCGGTGCCGGCTCCCACGAATTCCACGTGCTGGCCGAGTCCGGCGAAGACGACATCGTATTCAGCAACGGCTCCGACTACGCCGCGAACATCGAGAAAGCCGAAGCCGTGCCACGGGAAACGTCCCGCGCCGCACCAAGCGAAGAGCTGCGCCTGGTCGACACGCCGAACGCCAAGACCATCGCGCAACTGGTCGAAGGCTTCGACCTGCCGATCGAAAAGACCATCAAGACCCTCGTGGTTCACGCTGAAGAAGCAGGCAAGCTGATTGCCCTGATCATCCGTGGCGACCACGAACTGAACGAAATCAAGGCCGCCAACCAGCCTGGCGTTGCCAGCCCGCTGGTCATGGCGTCGGAATCCGAGCTGCGCGACGCCATTGGCGCCGGTGCCGGCTCCCTCGGCCCGCTGAACCTGCCACTGCCGATCATCATCGATCGCTCGGTCGAGCTGATGAGCGACTTCGGTATCGGTGCCAACATCGACGACAAGCACTACTTTGGCGTGAACTGGGAGCGTGACCTGCCGGTTCCAGCCGTGGCCGACCTGCGCAATGTCGTGGCCGGCGACCCAAGCCCTGATGGCCAGGGCACCCTGGAAATCAAGCGCGGCATCGAAGTCGGGCACATCTTCCAGCTGGGCAACAAGTACAGCAAGGCGATGAAGTGCGAAGTGCTGGGCGAGAACGGCAAGCCGGTGACCCTGGAAATGGGTTGCTACGGCATTGGCGTATCCCGCGTGGTGGCTGCGGCCATCGAGCAGAACAACGACGACAAAGGCATCATCTGGAGCGACACACTGGCGCCGTTCCAGATCGCCCTGGTCCCATTGCGCTATGAAACCGATCTGGTTCGCGAAGCTACCGACAAGCTGTATGCGCAACTGACCGCCGCCGGTTTCGAAGTACTGCTGGACGACCGCGACAAGAAAACCAGCCCCGGCATCAAGTTCGCGGACATGGAGCTGATCGGCATTCCTCACCGGATCGTGGTCAGTGACCGCGGCCTCGCCGAAGGCAACCTGGAATACAAGAGCCGTACTGAAGCCGAAGCGCAAGCGCTGCCGGTTGCTGACGTATTGTCTTTCCTTCAGGCCCGTATCCGCCGCTGACACCAGATAGAGAAGTCATGTTCAAGCGAAACACCTTAGGCCTCGGTGGTGCCGCCCTGTGCGGCGCCCTGCTGGTCAGCGGCTGTGCCAATCAGATGTCACAACGCAGCGAGCACGAGGAGCGGGTCGAGCGGAAATTGCTCGACCACAGCCTGCAGATCGATGTCGGCGAACCGAAGGCGCTTGAATTGCCGCAACGTCGGGTGCGCATCCACGAGCAGAAGACCTTCGAAGTGACCGAATTCGAAGTCACGCGCAACTACGATCGCTACACGCCTTACCAGCCTTGGCGGGAGATCTATGAGATCCCGCTGGGTGCGGTGGCCATCGTGGCCGGTATCGGAGCGAACGTGGTCAATGTGTTTGCGTTCGGCACGCTGCCAGACAGCGTGACCAAGGACTGGCTCAGCTACGGCTTTGCCGGGGTCAACCCGTTCATGAACGTGCAGTCTCATGGTCGCGCCCAGCAAAACCTGGCGAGCATCGATGAAGTCCAGCGTGATAAACGCACGGAGTATTCGAGCCTGCCATGGAGCGAGCGCCCGGTGCAGGTCAAGGCCGGCAAGAACACGTTCGAAATGAGCACCGACAAGAACGGCGTGCTGCGCCTGAACCTGCTGGACAGCCCGTTTGCCGAACATGACCTCAATCATCTGAGCAACCTGCAAATCACCGTCGAAGATGCCCAGGACGATGTGCACACGGATTCGACCCTGGCCATCAGCAACAGCTTGCGCGGCAAACTGCTTGAGGCCCACGCGCTGATTTACGACGACCTCGAAGACGATGAAGTGAGCCAGTGGGTCCACCGGGTCAAACGCCTGTCGGAACTGGGTCTGGAAGAAGAAGCCAGCGAGCTGGAGCAAAGCCTGATCGAGCTGACTCGCAATGATCCTGAGCTGCAGGCCGAATTCCTGAAATCACTGACCAGGGATGCCGGGCGACTGGTGGCGGATCCTGGGGTGAACTAGAGCTCTACAAGCTTCGCGAGCAGGCTCGCTCCCACAGGCTCATGCGTTCCAAATGTGGGAGCGAGCCTGCTCGCGAAGGCGGCTTGATATTCACCACCACACCCAAGCCAGACATTACCGCTCAAACAACTCCATCTGCTCAAACCCGCCCCGCAAATCCTCCAGCCGCACCCCCACCCCCAACAACCGCACCGGCTTACCGCCGCGATTGAACGCCTGGGTCAGCAACAACTGATAACTGCCTAGATCCCGCCCTGCTCCGGCCTGCTCCAGCGTCGTCTGGGTAAAGTCATGGAATTTCACTTTGACGAACGGCTTGCCCGGGCGATAGCTGCTGTCGATCCGCGCCATTCGTCCGGCAAGGGTTTCCAGCAGTTCCGGCAGTTTGTCCAGGCAACTCACCAGATCCGGCAAATCCACATCGTAGGTATTTTCCACGCTGATTGATTGCCGACGGCTGTCGTTGTGCACCAGGCGATCATCAATCCCACGCGCCAAGCTCCAGAGTCGCTCGCCAAAGCTGCCAAATTCGCGCACCAGCGCCAATTTGTTCCATTCGCGCAACTGCGAACAGTCGACAATCCCCAGCTTGCCCAGCTTGTCAGCGGTCACCTTGCCCACGCCATGCAGCTTGCTCACCGGCAAGCCACTGACAAAGTCCTCGACCTGGTCCGGCGTGATGACAAACAGACCGTTGGGCTTTTTCCAGTCACTGGCGATCTTGGCCAGAAACTTGTTGGGCGCCACGCCCGCCGAAACGGTGATGTGCAACTGATTGGAAACCCGGCGGCGGATATCCTGGGCAATGCGCGTAGCGCTGCCGCCAAAATGCGGGCTATCCGACACATCCAGATAGGCCTCGTCGAGAGAAAGCGGCTCGATCAGGTCGGTGTAATCGCTGAAGATCGTATGAATTTCCTTCGACGCCTCTCTATAGGCATCCATGCGCGGCTTGACGATGGTCAGGTCCGGGCAAAGCTTCAGGGCATGCCCCGAAGACATCGCTGACCGCACACCAAAAGCCCGCGCTTCATAATTACAGGTCGCAATCACCCCGCGCCTGTCCGCCGACCCACCCACTGCCAGCGGCTTGCCTGCCAGACGCGGGTCGTCACGCATCTCGATGGCGGCGTAGAAGCAGTCACAGTCAACGTGGATGATTTTTCGCTGGGTCATATAAAAGCGGCGTTCATGACAGTTAAATGAAGGATAAGTCAGCAGGATCAGCAGTATCTCACCGACACCTGTATATAGCACCAGTAGTCTGAATGTTCTTCATCTAGCGTAGGAAATGCCGCTGATGAATTTATTTTCTCAATCGAAAAGCATCGCCTGATAGAGCTGAAAGCCTTGCTGCACAAGCCTTTCAGCGCTTCAGCCCACCCCCTGAAACAGCTAAGCGATTGAACAGGAACAGATTTTTTGTGGATTGATGGTTGACACCCCTGCGATCCGCTGTAGAATGCCGACACACAGACGCGGGATGGAGCAGTCTGGTAGCTCGTCGGGCTCATAACCCGAAGGTCGTCGGTTCAAATCCGGCTCCCGCAACCAAACATCAAAAAAGGCTACTCGAAAGAGTGGCCTTTTTTGTGCGCGCCTTTTTTGTAGAAAGACCCCTATCCAGCCGGCACACGCCTGGATAGAGAAAGCGTTCCGATTCCGAAACTTAAGATGACGAGGACGACCGCTTGCCACTCATTTACGCTTATTTGACCTATATCTGGATTAACGGTTGACACCCCGCCGTTCGCCTGTAGAATGCCGCCACACAGACGCGGGATGGAGCAGTCTGGTAGCTCGTCGGGCTCATAACCCGAAGGTCGTCGGTTCAAATCCGGCTCCCGCAACCAAACATCAAAAAAGGCTGCTCGAAAGAGTGGCCTTTTTTGTATCTGCTGAAAAAGTCCTTTCGCAACAATGATCTGTCACTGTGTATTGAACCGTTCGGGATAACCGGGCTCTGAGATCAGACTATGCTGAGTCGCGGGCAGACCCTTTACAATCGATGACGTGTCATCGCCGAAAACCGGTGAGGGCGTTAATATTCGTGATTATTTTTCTACAGGGATTGGTAACTTGGCTCGATACCTCCATCCTGTCGCGCACAATCCAAGAGGTGATTGATGCGCGCCAATTCGTCTGATCCACAAGACACCGTCACAGCGACCCACCCTATCAAGCCCGAGCGTTTGCGCCTGCTTGATCTGGTCAGCAAATACCGTCAGCCGATTGGCCTGGCGGTTACCTTGCTGTTGTTCGCTATCGCGCTGATTGCCTGTCGCCACCTGTTGAGCGAACTCGATCTGTATGCGCTTCATGATTCGATTCTGGAAGTTCCGAAACCGGCCCTGCTCGGCGCACTGGCCGCCACCGTCGTCGGCTTCATTATCCTGCTGGGCTATGAATGGTCCGCCAGCCGCTATGCCGGCGTAACACTGGCGCCGCGAACAATGGCCCTGGGCGGGTTCACCGCTTTTGCCATCGGCAATGCCATTGGCCTGTCGATGCTGTCGGGCGGCTCCGTCCGCTACCGTTTATATGCACGCCATGGCCTGGGGGCCTCCGACGTCGCCCACATGACGTTGTTCGCCAGCCTCTCGCTCGGTTGCGCCCTGCCCCCTCTGGCCGCTCTGGCGACCCTGAGCAACCTGCCTGCCGCCTCCGCCGCCCTGGGGCTCTCCGAAACCTTGCTGGGCCTGGTTGCCGCCGGCGTGTTGTTGCTGATGTCGGTATTGGTGATCGGCATCTATCGCCGTCGCCTGCCGGAACAGCCTTACCCGGACAACCTGCTGGTCAAGGCCGGACGCCGCACCCTGCGCCTGCCCGGCCGTCGCCTGACTTTCCTGCAACTGCTCATCACCGCCCTGGACGTAGCCGCTGCCGCAACCGTGCTTTATCTGTTGCTGCCCGAAGCTCCGCCCTTTGGCGCGTTCCTGCTGGTGTACCTGCTGGCACTGGCCGCCGGCGTGCTCAGTCATGTGCCCGGCGGTGTCGGGGTGTTCGAAGCGATTCTGCTGGCCGCCTTCGCCGACAAGCTCGGTGCCGCACCACTGGCCGCCGCGCTGCTGCTGTATCGCCTGATCTATGTGGTGCTGCCGCTGTTGGTCGCGTGCGTATTCCTGCTGATCAACGAAGGCCAGCGCCTGTTCCAGTCCCGGCAGTCACTGCGTGCTGCGTCCGGTCTCGCTGCACCGATTCTGTCGCTGCTGGTGTTCCTGTCGGGCGTGGTACTGCTGTTTTCCGGTGCCACGCCAGAAATCGACACCCGCCTGGAACACATCGGCTTTCTGATCCCGCACCGCCTGGTAGACGCCTCCCACTTTGGCGCCAGCCTGGTCGGCGTGCTCTGCCTGTTGTTGGCCCAGGGCCTGCGTCGCCGCTTGTCGGCGGCATGGATGCTGACCACCATTCTGTTGCTGGTGGGCGCAGTGCTGTCGCTACTCAAGGGTTTCGACTGGGAAGAAGCCAGCCTGATGACCCTGACCGCGAGCCTGCTGGGGGTTTTCCGTCGTTCTTTCTACCGCCCGAGCCGCCTGACCGAGGTGCCCTTCTCGCCGCTTTACCTGGTCGCGAGCCTGTGTGTACTCGGTGCCTCGATGTGGCTGCTGTTGTTTGCCTATCAGGACGTCCCCTACAGCCATCAACTGTGGTGGCAGTTCACCCTCGACGCAGACGCACCCCGGGGCCTGCGCTCGCTGCTCGGCGCCGCTGTGCTGTTGGTGGTGGTGTCCCTGACCTGGCTGCTGCGTACCGCGCGCCCGATCATCCATCTGCCGACTCCCGACGAACTGGATCGCGCCGTGAAAATCCTCATGGCCTCCTCCCAGCCCGACGGCGGCCTCGCGCTGACCGGTGACAAGGCGTTGCTGTTTCACCCCAACGACGAGGCGTTTCTGATGTACGCCCGCCGTGGCCGCAGCCTGGTGGCGCTGTACGACCCGATCGGCCCCACCCAGCAACGGGCGGAAATGATCTGGCAGTTTCGCGACCTGTGCGATCTTCACCACGCTCGTCCTGTGTTCTATCAGGTGCGCGCCGAGAACCTGCCGTACTACATGGACATCGGCCTGACCGCGATCAAGCTGGGCGAAGAAGCCCGAGTCGATCTGCATCGCTTTGATCTCGAAGCCAAAGGCAAAGAGATGAAAGACCTGCGCTACACCTGGAACCGTGGCAGCCGTGACGGCCTGTCACTGGAGATCTACGAACCGGGGCACGCGCCGATGGACGAGCTCAGGGTGATTTCCGATGCCTGGCTGACCGGCAAGAACGTGCGCGAGAAAGGCTTCTCGCTGGGCCGCTTCAGCGACGACTACATCAAGCATTTCCGCGTCGCGGTGATTCATTTCGAAGGGCGTCCGGTCGCGTTCGCCAACCTGCTCGAGACTTATGGCCATGATCTGGCCAGCCTCGACCTGATGCGCGCCCACCCGGACGCTCCGAAGCTGACCATGGAGTTCATGATGGTCGGCCTGATTCAACATTATAAAAATCATGGATACGCGCGTTTCAGCCTGGGCATGGTGCCGTTGTCGGGGTTGCAACCCCGTCGTGGCGCACCACTGACCCAGCGCCTGGGCTCGATGGTCTTCCGCCGTGGTGAGCAGCTCTACAATTTCCAAGGCTTGCGCCGCTTCAAAGACAAGTTCCAGCCTGACTGGGAACCCCGTTATATGGCCGTGCCAGCAGGACTCGATCCGCTGGTAGCCCTGGCCGATACTGCTGCCCTGATTGCGGGCGGCTTGACTGGATTGGTGAAACGCTGATGATTCAACGCTCCCTGCGGTACGTACTGGCCACTCTGGTAGTGCTGGCCCTGATTCTCGGTGGCGGTTACTGGTACCTGAAACGCCCGGCACCGGAACCGACCCTCGAACAGTTGACGCCGGCCGACGGCGTCGCGCTGACTCGAGTGACACCCGGCACCCAGGCGAAAGCCCAGGTGATCGTGGCCGTCACCGACGAACAAAAGCTCAACGACCAGCAACTGAAAGCGCTGAGCCGTAGCGCTTCGGCGCATATCGTTCAGGTGATTCTGCCCAAGGACTGCCTGCTGCAAGACCGCGCCATGCAAGCGGCCGAGCGAGAACTCCACGCCCCGGCAACCCTGGTCAGCGGTATCGGCCCAGGTGCCGTGCTGGCCTGGCGCTGGCTGGCGGAGCAGAAGGACGACAAGGCACAGGCCATTTCGGTGGACCTGGCGCTGGAAAAAGCCACCTGCACCACCAAACTGCTGCCGAAGAAAGCGGCACACGGCCATTGGCTGGTAGCCTGGAACGACAACCCGGACGATACCAGTGCCGGGTTTGTGCGCGATCAACCGAACGCCGAAACCAGCATCAGCGACTACGACATCAACTTGCCGCAAGTGCTGAATAACGAGCTGCGCAAGATCCTCGTGGGTGCCGACAAGGGCAACGGCGGTCTGCAAATCCCGGTGGTTGAAGTGCCGGCGGGTCAGGCGAAGGACACTGTCACCCTGTTTCTTTCCGGTGACGGCGGCTGGCGCGACCTGGACCGCGACGTCGCGGGCGAGATGGCCAAGATCGGCTATCCGGTGGTCGGCATCGACACCCTGCGCTACTACTGGCAGCACAAGAGCCCAGAGCAAAGCGCCCTGGACCTGGCCGAACTGATGCAGCACTACCGCCAGAAATGGGGCACCAAGCGCTTCATTCTGACCGGCTACTCGTTCGGTGCCGACGTTCTGCCAGCGATCTACAACCGCCTAGCCGAATCCGAGCAGCAACGGGTCGATGCAATCATCCTGCTGGCCTTCGCCCGCACCGGCAGCTTCGAAATCGAAGTCGAAGGCTGGCTCGGCAACGCCGGCAAAGAAGCCGCCACCGGCCCGGAAATGGCCAAGCTGCCACCGGCGAAAGTGGTGTGCATCTACGGCGCGGAAGAAGTCGACGAGAGTGGTTGCACCGACAAGACCGCCGTTGGCGAAGCCGTGAAACTGCCTGGCGGCCACCACTTCGACGAGAACTACCCGGCGCTGGCACAGCGCCTGGTAGACATCATCAAGAAGCGCCAGGCGCAGGATGATGCAACGGCACAGGAATGATCTGAGCCACGCATGACAAAAAGCCCCCGCAGCCTGTAGGTTGCGGGGGCTTTTTACGCTCTGGGAACATACATAGACCCTTTGTGGGAGCGAGCCCGCTCGCTCCCACAAAGGGTCTTCACTGCATTGAAGCAAGACACCCCAGACACAAAAAAAGCCCCCGCTACCAGACTGGCAACGGGGGCTTTTTGATGGGGCTTACATCTCGACCTGAGTACCCAACTCAATCACCCGGTTCACCGGCAGCTTGAAGAAGCGCAAGTTGCCGTTGGCGTTCTTCAGCATGAAGGCGAACAAGGCCTCACGCCAGCGCGCCATGCCCTCGATCTTGGAGGCGATGACCGTCTCGCGGCTGAGGAAGTAGGTGGTGCGCATCGGGCTGAAATCCAGATCATCCAGATGACACAGTTTCAGCGCCTCTGGCACGTCCGGCTCATCGATGAAGCCAAAGTGCAAGATGACACGGAAGAACCCTTCACCGTAGGAGTCGACCTCGAAACGCCGTTGCGCCGGCACCCGTGGGATGTCTTCGTACACCACCGTCAACAGCACCACCTGCTCGTGCAGTACCTGGTTGTGCAACAGGTTGTGCAACAAGGCGTGAGGCACAGCGTCCGGGCGGGCGGTCAGGAACACGGCGGTGCCTTGAACACGATGCGGCGGCTGCACGCGGATGCTGCTGATGAAGATCGGCAGTGGCAGCCCACCCTCGTCCAGGCGGTCCACCAGCAGCTCCTTACCGCGCTTCCAGGTGGTCATCAGGATAAACAGCACGATCCCCGCCAATACCGGGAAGGCGCCGCCCTGAATGATTTTCGGCACGTTGGCGGCGAAATACAGCCCGTCCACCAGCACAAAGCCAATCAGGATTGGCACCGCCAGTATCGGAGGCCATTTCCACAGCAGCAACATCACCGCCGACACCAGAATACTGGTGATGAGCATGGTCCCGGTCACCGCCACGCCGTAGGCAGAGGCCAAGGCGCTGGAGGATTCAAAACCGATGACCAGCAGGACGACCCCGATCATCAGCGCCCAGTTCACAGCACCGATATAAATCTGCCCCTGCTCGGCGCTGGAAGTGTGCTGAATGTGCATGCGCGGGATGTAACCCAGCTGGATCGCCTGACGGGTCAGCGAGAACGCACCGGAAATCACTGCTTGGGACGCAATCACCGTGGCCAGCGTCGACAACACCACCAGCGGAATCAACGCCCAGCTCGGTGCCAGCAGGTAGAACGGGTTACGCGCCGCTTCCGGATCGCCCAACAGCAAGGCGCCCTGGCCGAAGTAGTTCAGCACCAGCGCCGGCAGAACCAGCGCGAACCAGGCACGAGCAATCGGCTTGCGCCCAAAGTGGCCCATGTCGGCGTACAACGCCTCGGCACCGGTCAGCGCCAGCACCACGGCGCCGAGAATCGCCACGCCCATGCCCGGGTGCAAGGTGAAGAATCGAACGCCCCAGATCGGATTCAGCGCATTGAGCACTTCAGGGTGCTGCTGGATACCATTGATACCGAGTACGCCCAGCATCACGAACCACAACACCATGACCGGGCCGAACAGCTTGCCGATCCTGTCAGTGCCGTGTTTCTGGATCAGGAACAACCCGACCAGCACAATCAACGACAATGGCACCACCCATCGTTCCAGTCCGTCGAAGGCCAGTTCCAGGCCTTCTACTGCCGACAACACGGAAATCGCCGGGGTGATCATGCTGTCGCCATAGAACAGCGCAGCGCCAATCAACCCCAGAATCACCAGCACCGCCCGCAACCGCGGATAAGGCGCAGCGGCGCGACGGGCCAGCGCCGTCAACGCCATGATCCCGCCTTCGCCCTGGTTGTCAGCGCGCAAGATGAACAATACATATTTGATTGAGACTACCCAGACCAGCGACCAGAAGATCAACGCCAGAATCCCGAAGACCCCGTCATGATTGACCGGCACTCCGTAGTGGCCTGTAAACACTTCTTTGAGGGTGTACAGCGGGCTTGTGCCGATATCGCCGTAAACCACCCCGACCGCCGCGACCAGCATGCCCAACGGTTTTGCCGTCGAATGCTCGGTGCCCGCGGCCTGACTACTTGCCTGCCCCATCCAATACTCCTACTACTCAGACCCGGACTTCTTATAAGAAGCACTATGCTTTGCCGTGCAGCATGCACCGTTTTACTTAAGGTTACAGACGTTTTGTTGACTGTAAAAAATCGGTAAAGCCCAACGGCGCGAAGCATAGCGCAGCACTCGTCGTATTTCCCTGCATAAAGCTGGTCAAGTGCGTGGCTCATCGCTAGAATTGCGCACTTTTTGATCAGAGGCGTGCCCAAACGCCCGTCCGTCCCTGCCCTGATCGGCTTGAGGCGTCACAAATACCGAGGTTAGACATGTCCACCACTCCTGCGCCGGCCAATCCAAAGGTTGGCTTCGTATCCCTGGGTTGCCCCAAAGCACTGGTCGACTCCGAGCGCATCCTTACCCAGCTGCGTATGGAAGGCTATGACGTCGTGTCCACTTATCAAGACGCCGACGTCGTGGTGGTCAACACCTGCGGCTTCATCGACTCGGCCAAGGCTGAGTCGCTGGAAGTGATCGGCGAAGCGATCAAGGAAAACGGCAAGGTCATCGTGACCGGCTGCATGGGTGTCGAAGAAGGCAACATTCGCAAGGTGCACCCAAGCGTGCTGGCCGTGACCGGCCCGCAGCAGTACGAGCAAGTGGTCAACGCCGTGCACGACGCCGTGCCGCCGCGCCAGGATCACAACCCGCTGATCGACCTGGTGCCGCCACAAGGCATCAAGTTGACCCCGCGCCACTATGCGTATCTGAAGATTTCCGAAGGCTGCAACCACAGCTGCAGCTTCTGCATCATCCCGTCGATGCGCGGCAAGCTGGTCAGCCGCCCGGTCGGTGACGTGCTCGACGAAGCCCAGCGCCTGGTCAAGGCCGGCGTCAAAGAGCTGCTGGTGATCTCCCAGGACACCAGCGCCTACGGCGTCGACGTGAAATACCGCACCGGTTTCTGGAACGGCGCGCCGGTGAAAACCCGCATGACCGAACTCTGCGAAGCCCTCAGCACGCTGGGCGTCTGGGTCCGTCTGCACTACGTCTACCCGTACCCGCATGTCGACGAGCTGATCCCGCTGATGGCCGCCGGCAAGATCCTGCCGTACCTGGACATCCCGTTCCAGCATGCCAGCCCGAAAGTCCTGAAAGCCATGAAACGCCCAGCCTTCGAAGACAAGACCCTGGCGCGGATCAAGAACTGGCGCGTGATCTGCCCGGACCTGATCATCCGTTCGACCTTCATCGTCGGCTTCCCCGGCGAAACCGAAGAAGACTTCCAGTACCTGCTGGACTGGCTGACTGAGGCCCAGCTGGACCGCGTCGGCTGCTTCCAGTACTCGCCGGTCGAAGGCGCACCGGCCAACCTGCTGGACGCGGCCATCGTGCCGGACGACGTCAAGCAGGACCGTTGGGACCGCTTCATGGCCCATCAACAAGCCATCAGCTCGGCACGCCTGCAAATGCGCGTCGGTCGTGAAATCGAAGTGCTGGTGGATGAAGTCGACGAGCAAGGCGCCGTGGGTCGCTGCTTCTTCGATGCCCCGGAAATCGACGGTAACGTATTCATCGACAACGGCAGCAACCTGAAGCCGGGCGACAAGGTCTGGTGCAAAGTGACTGACGCCGACGAATACGACCTGTGGGCTGAACAGATCTAAACGCAAAAAATACACAAAGCCCCGCTCTCTTGACGAGATGCGGGGCTTTTTTACGGCTATCGTTTCGTGAAGAACGGATTCTCGTCATTCACCGCAAAAAGGGGTAGGCGGCATGCGCCGACAGTCGGTCATCCATACACCAAAACACAGCGACTACGAAGAACTGACCCGTGTCTGGGAAGCATCGGTGCGCGCTACCCATGACTTCCTGCCCGAGAGCTACATCGAGCTGCTGAAAAACCTGGTGCTGACCCGCTACCTCGACGCGGTGATGCTGATCTGCACCAGAGACTCGCGCCAGCGCATCACCGGGTTCGCCGGGGTGGCGGCGGGCAAGATCGAAATGCTCTTCATCGACCCGGAGCATCGGGGCCAGGGGCTGGGCAAACAGCTGCTGCGTTACGCCCTGGAACACTTGAACGCCAATGAACTGGACGTCAACGAACAGAACCCGCAAGCCCTGGGATTTTACTTCAAACAGGGCTTCGAGGTGATCGGTCGCTCGGAAGTTGATGGCATGGGCCAGCCCTATCCGCTGCTGCACATGCGCATGCGCCAAGGGCAACAACTGGCACGCAATGGCTGACACGACATAGAAATGTGGGAGCTGGCTTGCCTGCGATACAGGCACCTCGGTGCAACTGGCAGACCGCGTTGCCGGCATCGCAGGCAAGCCAGCTCCCACAAAAAACATCCACACTGAAATGGACCCGCGATTAACCGGCGTCCAGCAGGTACAATGCCCACCCCTTTTTTGTTACGGCCCTGTCATGACTGACCCGATTCGTCTCTCCAAACGCCTCATCGAACTCGTCGGCTGTTCCCGTCGGGAGGCTGAGCTGTTCATCGAGGGCGGCTGGGTCACCGTGGACGGTGAAGTGATCGACGAGCCTCAGTTCAAGGTCGAGAACCAGAAAGTGGAACTCGACAAGGACGCCAAGGCCACTGCGCCGGAGCCGGTGACCCTGCTGCTGAACGTGCCCGCGGGCATGGATGCGGACACGGCCATGGCGAGCCTCAGCCCGCAAACCCTGAGCGAAGAACACAGTTTCAGCAAACGCCCGCTCAAGGGCCACTTCCTGCGCCTGACCGCCAGCACCGACCTGCAGGCCAATGCCAGCGGTCTGCTGGTGTTCACCCAGGACTGGAAGATCTTGCGCAAGCTCACCGCCGACGCCGCCAAAATCGAGCAAGAGTATGTGGTCGAGGTGGAAGGCGAGATGGTGGCTCACGGCCTCAACCGTCTGAACCACGGGCTGACGTACAAGGGCAAGGAACTGCCGCCGGTCAAGGCAAGCTGGCAGAACGAAAACCGTCTGCGCTTCGCCATGAAGAACCCGCAACCGGGCGTCATCGCCCTGTTCTGCCAGGCCGTCGGCCTGAAGGTGGTCGCCATCCGTCGCATCCGCATCGGCGGCGTGTCCATTGGCAAAGTGCCGCTGGGGCAATGGCGCTACCTGTCCGGCAAAGAGAAGTTCTAAGACTTTTTTTGCCGCCATACATTTCAGCGCTGCCGCTTTGCGCAGCGCTCACAACGCATTATCAGGACTACCCACATGATTCATAACGACGTACTGCGCAGCGTGCGCTACATGCTTGACATCAGCGACAAGAAACTCATCGAGATCATCAAGGTCGGCGGCATGGACGTGAGCCTGGAAGACCTGTTGACCTATCTCGACAAGAAAGAAGAAGACGAGGAAGGCTTCGTACGCTGCCCGGATGAAGTCATGGCGCACTTCCTTGATGGGCTGGTGATCTTCAAGCGTGGCAAGGACGAAAGCCGTCCGCCACAGCCTATCGAAGTACCGGTAACCAACAACATCATCCTCAAGAAACTGCGCGTGGCCTTCGAACTGAAAGAAGACGACATGCATGCCATCCTCAAGGCTGCCGAGTTCCCCGTGTCCAAGCCTGAGCTGAGTGCACTGTTCCGCAAGTTCGGCCACACCAACTACCGCACCTGTGGCGATCAGTTGCTGCGCAACTTTCTCAAGGGCCTGACCCTGCGCGTTCGCCCGCAATAACCGAACGCTGCGAAACAAATGTGGGAGCGAGCTTGCTCGCGATAGCGGTCCGACATCCAGCATCAATGTTGACTGATCCATCGCAATCGCGAGCAAGCTCGCTCCCACAGGTTCATGCTTCATCGCCATTTTCTCTTCCCGCCTCGACCCCAGACCATGACCTACAGCGTCTCCCCCATCGGCTTCGTGCATTCCTGTTTCAAGGAGAAATTCGCCATCCCGCGTCAGCCACAACTGGCGCCTGCCGCCCGTGGCGTGCTGGAGCTGGTGGCGCCGTTCGATCAGGGCGACGCCGTGCAAGGACTGGAACACGTCAGCCATGTCTGGCTGCTGTTTGTGTTCCATCAGGCACTGGAAGAAAAGCCACGACTCAAAGTCCGCCCTCCTCGCCTGGGCGGTAACAAATCCATGGGCGTGTTCGCCACCCGGGCGACGCACCGCCCCAATGGCATCGGCCAGTCGGTGGTGAAGCTGGACAGGGTTGAAGCCAATCGCCTGTTCATCTCGGGCATTGACCTGCTGGACGGCACACCGGTGCTCGACATCAAGCCCTACGTGCCTTACGCCGACATCATCGACAAAGCCTCCAACAGCATCGCCAGCGCCGCGCCACAGCTGATTCCCGTGCAGTGGACGGACTCGGCCCTGAAACAGGCCCATGGCCATGCTCAGCGCCTTGAAGAGCCATTGGTTGAGCTGATCGAGCAGTGTCTGGCACAGGATCCACGGCCGGCGTACCAGACGCCAACGCCTGAGCGGGAATATGGCGCGCAGTTCTGGGATCTGGATGTGCGTTGGCATTACCCGCAAGCCGGCGTTATCCGGGTGCTGGAAGTCATCCCCGCAAAAATGTGAGCGCCAGAAACCACTGTGGGAGCGAGCCTGCTCACGAAGGGGGCGTGTCAGACAACCTTGAAGTTGAATGACACACCCCCTTCGTGAGCAGGCTCGCTCCCACAGGGGAAAGCAGAGCCGTTCAGTGGTGTTTACTTCTCGACGAACGCTCGCTCGATCAGGTAATCACCCGGCTCGCGCATCCGTGGCGAAACTTTCAGGCCGAAGCTGTTCAACACTTCGCTGGTCTCGTCGAGCATGCTCGGGCTGCCGCACAGCATGGCGCGGTCGTCCTGCGGGTTGATCGGTGGCAGACCGATGTCACTGAACAGCTTGCCGCTGCGCATCAGGTCGGTCAGGCGGCCTTCGTTTTCGAAAGGCTCGCGGGTCACCGTCGGGTAGTAGATCAACTTGTCACGCAGCGCTTCGCCGAAGAACTCGTTCTGCGGCAGGTGCTCGGTGATGAATTCGCGGTAGGCGACTTCGTTGACGTAACGCACGCCGTGGCACAGGATCACTTTTTCGAAACGCTCATAGGTTTCCGGGTCCTGGATGACGCTCATGAACGGCGCCAGACCGGTACCAGTGCTGAGCAGGTACAAATGTTTGCCAGGCTTCAAGTCGTCCAGCACCAGCGTGCCGGTAGGCTTTTTGCTGATGATGATCTCGTCGCCTTCCTTGAGGTGCTGCAACTGGGAAGTCAGCGGGCCATCCGGCACCTTGATGCTGAAGAATTCCAGATGCTCTTCCCAGTTCGGGCTGGCAATCGAGTAAGCACGCATAAGCGGGCGGCCATTGGGCTGTTGCAGGCCGATCATCACGAACTGACCGTTCTCGAAGCGCAGGCCCGGATCACGGGTGCACTTGAAGCTGAACAGAGTGTCGTTCCAGTGGTGAACACTGAGGACACGCTCGTGGTTCATGTTGCTCATGTACGTGGGACTCCTGGAGATTTGTCTGCGCATGCTCTGCGCCAAGCCAGCTTGCGCAATTGCATCGTATTCTAATCGCGACGACAATATCTGTTAAATGGATTATCAAGATAAGGGTTATCGGTTATATAGATATGCGATTTACTCTCCGTCAACTTCAAGTATTCGTCGCCGTTGCCCAACAGGAAAGCGTGTCCCGTGCTGCGGGCCTGCTTAACCTTTCGCAATCGGCCGCCAGCACCTCGATCACCGAGCTAGAGCGCCAGTCCAGCTGCCAGCTGTTCGACCGCGCCGGCAAACGGCTGAGCCTCAACGCTCTCGGCAAACAGCTGCTGCCCCAGGCGGTGGCACTGCTTGATCAAGCCAAGGAAATCGAAGACCTGCTCAACGGCAAGTCCGGTTTTGGCTCGCTGGCGGTCGGTGCCACCCTGACCATCGGCAATTATCTGGCCACCCTGTTGATCGGCAGCTTCATGCAGCGCCACCCGGAAAGCCAGGTGAAGCTGCATGTGCAGAACACGGCCAACATCGTGCAACAAGTTGCTCATTACGAAATTGATCTGGGTCTGATTGAAGGCGATTGCAGCCATCCTGATATCGAAGTGCAAAGCTGGGTCGAGGATGAGCTGGTGGTGTTCTGTGCGCCGCAGCATCCGCTGGCCCAGCGTGGCCGTGCTTCCATGGAAGAGCTGACCCGCGAAGCGTGGATTCTGCGTGAGCAGGGTTCTGGTACGCGACTGACGTTTGACCAGGCCATGCGCCACCACCGCAGCGCGTTGAACATTCGACTGGAGCTGGAGCACACCGAAGCGATCAAGCGTGCGGTGGAGTCAGGGCTGGGGATTGGCTGCATTTCGCGGCTGGCGCTGCGCGATGCGTTTCGCCGGGGCAGTCTGGTGCCGGTGGAGACGCCGGATCTGGACCTGGCGCGGCAGTTCTATTTCATCTGGCACAAACAGAAATATCAGACGTCGGCGATGCGCGAATTCCTCGATCTGTGCCGTGCCTTCACCGCCGGGGTGCAGCGCAGCGACGAGATCGTCCTGCCCAGCATCGCTTAAAGCAGAATCACCGCCCACACCAGCGCGATCATGGTCAACGCCACGAATTGCGCTGCGCTGCCCATGTCCTTGGCGTTCTTGGACAACGGGTGCAACTCAAGGGAAATGCGGTCAATGGCCGCTTCAACCGCCGAATTGAGCAACTCGACAATCAGTGCCAGCAGGCACACGGCGATCAGCAACGCCTGCTCGACGCGGCTGACGCTGAGGAAAAACGACAGCGGAATCAGGATAACGTTGAGCAGCACCAGTTGGCGAAAGGCCGCTTCGCCGGTAAAGGCTGCGCGCAGACCGTCCAGGGAGTAGCCGGAGGCGTTGAGGATGCGTTTTAGGCCGGTCTGGCCTTTGAAAGGTGACATAAGAGTGGGCAACTGAACCAAAAGGAATGGGAAAGCTAGATCAACGAAAGTCAAAAAAGCGTGAATCGGCAGTGACTTAGTGGCTCGAAATTGACTCAAGTTGTTGCAAGAGCAATGCCGCCTGGGTCCGAGTCCGCACATTGAGTTTACGGAAAATCGCCGTGACGTGGGCCTTGATGGTCGCCTCGGAAACGCTCAACTCATAGGCAATCTGCTTGTTCAGCAGACCTTCACAGACCATGGTCAACACCCGGAACTGCTGGGGTGTAAGACTGGCCAGGCCTGCGCTGGCGGCTTTGGCTTCGTCGGAAACGCTGACAGCTTCGAACGCTTGAGGCGGCCAGAAGACGTCGCCATCCAGCACCGCGCGCACGGCGTTTTGAATGACCGTCAGGTCGCTGGACTTGGGTATGAAGCCGCTGGCCCCGAACTCACGGGACTTGACCATGATCGATGCTTCTTCCTGAGCCGACACCATGACCACCGGTATCTGCGGGTATTGCCCGCGCAACAGCACCAGCCCGGAAAACCCGTAGGCCCCTGGCATGTTCAGGTCCAGCAGCACCAGATCCCAATCGGCTTTTTCGGTGAGGCGGGTTTCCAGCTCGGCAATGCTTGCCACTTCCACCAGACGGACCTGCGGGCCGAGGCCCAGGGTCAACGCCTGATGCAGGGCGCTGCGAAAAAGAGGGTGGTCATCGGCAATCAGGATTTCGTATGTGGCCATTTTTCAAATGATCCTGTTTTTCATGGGATGCCCAATGCATTCGGGCCTCGCCAAAACAACTCGAGGTACAGCCACAGAGCTGCACCAACAGGGCACGTTCAACGCCAATCACATGGCTCTTCACGTAGAAAAGCGGCGGCGTATCAAAACTCGGCCGCGCCCCAATCGGCGCCCAGCATGCCCAGCGAAGTCTGGGTGGTCAAGTTGTACGACCTTAGACCAAAGACCCTGATTCTCTACAGTATGGGCGATTGCGGGGGCGTGCCCTGGACAAAAGGCAACAGTTCAGCGTGAGCCGGCGTTGACACATTCATGTCCAGTTGATGCTTGGCATCCAGATAGTGCTGGCTGAACACATCAAAATAGGCATCCAGCGCCGAGGCGGCATCGGTATCGCCCGCCAGATCGAGACACAGTGCGGCCACTTCAGCCGTACACAGGTGCTCGCTACGGGTCGAACGGCGCAAGCGATAGCGCGACAGTTTTTCAGGCAGCAGGCTCAGGATCGGCAGGCGATCGAAATAAGGGCTTTTGCGGAAGATCTTTCGGGCTTCGGTCCAGGTGGCGTCCAGCAAGATAAACAGCGG
Source organism: Pseudomonas fungipugnans (assembly GCF_029955235.1). Lineage (NCBI taxonomy): Bacteria > Pseudomonadati > Pseudomonadota > Gammaproteobacteria > Pseudomonadales > Pseudomonadaceae > Pseudomonas > Pseudomonas fungipugnans. The sequence goes on along the minus strand of NZ_JARBWL010000002.1, from coordinate 1,662,616 downwards.
CCGCTTGCCGATATCCGTTGCTACGCTATTGGTCACGCGTGCGGGCTCGACGTATTCACCGGGAAAGACCAGATACGGTTGCCATTGGGGATCGGCCAACAGTGCCAGCAGTTGCGGGTCGACTTCGGTTCGCGACCAGATGAACGCGTGGTTATCGCGCACCACGTCAGCGATCAGCCAGCCGGTGTTGCTCGGCTTGAACACTTCCTTGTTGGTCATGATCAGGCAGACGCCGGAGCGGGTTTCGACCTGCGGACGCCACGCACACAGGCAGTGGCTCTCGATCACGCGGCAGGCACGGCAGCGAGGCGCCCTCCAGCCACGGGCCTGAATCGGCTTGATGCCCTCCTCTTCACGCTGATCGCGCAGACGGGCAACGGCATTCACCGAAAAAATCGTGGCCTGGCTCATCGCAGGTGGCACCGGCAGGTAAGGGAAATCGACACGAAACACACTCGGCAGGGCATTAAAGTGCGGCAGTTTACCAGAGCGGTGGGCGCAAGCCTGTACCGTCCAGGCCTGCTCCCCTATAATTCGCCGCCACTGAACGCACAGCCACAGGGCTGGTCGAACCACCAGTCACTGAATCAGGAGAGTTTCATGCTGCGCCTTATCGTTCCCACCGCTGCCCTTTTGCTGGCGTCGTCCTTCAGCGCTCAGGCCGCCTCTTTGAATGACCTGAATCTGAGCAAGATGCTGGAACAGGTGGCTGCGGAAAGTAACGTCGGCCTGCCGCGAGAAATAAATGACAACCTTCTCGACCAAGGCTACACGGTTGAAGGCTCCGAACTGGTCGACCACATCAGTGTGCAATCGGGCTACGCCGAGCAGATGCGTACGAACCCCAAGGTGGTTTATCTGCAACTGGGCGCCAGCGTCTGCCGCAACCCGAACTATCGCAAGCTGATGGCCAAGGGCGCAGTCATGCGTTACGAGTTCACCGAAAACAACACCAACCGCCCGGTAGCTTCTGCCCGCTTCCAGGAATCGGACTGCCCTGCACAGGCCGCACCGAAGAAGAAATAGTTACTGTGAGCCTGCGCGCCGCTGTTCATCCTCGGCGCGCAAATCTGCCAACAACGCCTGCAAGTAGCGTGAGCGTGGGTCCCCACCAGCCAGACGCCGACAGCACTCCTCTTCGAGACTCAAATGGTTGGCCTCGGCTGATGACTTCAGCAATCGATACAGTTGCGTATCGATCTCCAGAATCACTCTGGTCATAACGCCCAGCCTCCTTGCATCCGCAAATCCCTGAACTACTTGAACCTTGCGCAATATCGTTGATGCGAAATTATCGTATCACGCCTGTTACTTAGTAAATCAGAGCCACACGCACCCGGTGCAGGTTCGGACGAGCGGCGAAATCACCTTGCAAGTCGTCAATAAGCGGTTGCCAGGAAAGACTTTGCGGCGCAATGATCAAGTCAGCGCAAATGCCCATGCGGGTCTAGATTCAAACTATTCCCGTTTCAATTTCGAGCAGCGAAGGAGGCTGCTCACCGAGTGCCTTGTTGTGCGAACGTTTCTTTCATTCAAGGGATAAACAGAGCCTGTATGGATGACCCGACTACCGGCCGGGTCAGGTGGAGCGCCCAGGCATGGGCTTGGGCAGACGGCGACACACGAGGTGTCGCGGCGCCGACAACTGTCTTGTCGGGCCATGGGCTCTGTGCAGAAGGAGAAGCTGAATGCCTTATCAACCGAATGACCTCCTCAGCCGTCATTTTCAGGAAAACGGCCACGACCTCACCAGCAAGGTCGAAGAACAACTCAACCTGGTTTCCCCCAACAGCCCCAACATCCCGATTTACCGCGACATGATCCTCACCGTGCTGCGCATGGCTCAAGAAGATCACAATCGCTGGAACGCCAAGATTACCCTGCAAGCGTTGCGCGAACTTGAGCACGCCTTCCGCGTACTGGAACAGTTCAAGGGCCGGCGCAAAGTCACCGTATTCGGTTCGGCGCGCACGCCCGTGGAAAATCCACTGTATGGCATGGCCAGAGAACTGGGTGCCGCGCTCGCGCGCTCAGACCTGATGGTCATCACCGGTGCCGGTGGCGGCATCATGGCGGCTGCCCACGAAGGGGCGGGCCTGGAACACAGCCTGGGCTTCAACATCACGCTGCCCTTCGAACAGCATGCCAACCCCACGGTTCAGGGCACGACCAATCTGTTGTCGTTCCACTTCTTCTTCACCCGCAAACTGTTCTTCGTCAAGGAAGCGGATGCACTGGTGCTGTGCCCAGGCGGTTTCGGCACCCTGGACGAAGCACTGGAAGTGCTGACCCTGATTCAGACCGGCAAAAGCCCACTGGTGCCGGTGGTGTTGCTGGACGTACCTGGCGGCAAATTCTGGCAGGGCGCACTGGACTTCATCCATCATCAACTGGAGGAAAATCGCTACATCCTGCCTACCGACATGAAGCTGGTGACACTGGTCTACAGCGCCGAAGAAGCCGTGGAACAGATCAACCAGTTCTACAGCAACTTCCACTCCAGCCGCTGGCTCAAGCATCAGTTCGTGATCCGCATGAATCACAAGCTCAGCGACCAGGCGCTCGAACACATGCAGACGGCCTTCGCCGATTTGTGCCTGAGCGACCACTTTCATCAACACGCTTACAGCGGCGAGGAGCACGACGAGCCACAGTTCAGCCATCTGGCGCGACTGGCCTTTACCTTCAATGCCCGTGATCACGGACGCCTGCGGGAACTGGTGGACTACATCAACCTGCCGGAAAACTGGGCCCAGCCAAAACCCCAGGCGCAACAGCGCACACGCGAACCGTCCAGGGTGTCGTAAAGCAAAAAAAACGGCCCGCTATCGAAATAGCGGGCCGTTTTTTTAATCGTCCATTCCTCGACCGCTGAACAATCGGCCGATCATCTCCATGGAAAACCCTCGATAACTCAAGAAGCGGCCTTGCTTGGCACGTTCTCGAACGTCTATCGGTAGGTGCCCGGCAAACTTGCGCCGCCAGGTGTCTTCCAGTTGTCCCTGCCAGTCGATACCGCTTTCGCGTAACGCGAGTTCGATGTCGCTGCGTTGCAGACCTCGCTGGCTCAGCTCCTCGCGAATCCGCAACGGGCCATAGCCAGAACGGGCGCGATAGGAAACGAAACTTTCAAGGTATCGAGACTCGGACAACAGCCCCTCTTCCGTCAGCCGGTCGAGCGCCGTGTCGATCATTTCAGGGAGGGCGCCGCGCTGACGCAGTTTACGCGTCAGCTCGACTCGACCATGCTCGCGTCTTGCGAGCAGGTCCATTGCGGTTCGCCGCACTGCGACGAGTGTATCGAGTACGGCGGTCATTGGATCAATCAGATATCAGCGTCAGCCAGGTCATCAGCAGTCTCTTTGACTGGCGATGCTTTGACGTCCGGCGCTGGAGTCAGCAGTTTGTCACGCAGCTGCTTCTCAAGGGTCGCGGCGATGTCTGGGTTGTCTGCCAGATACTTGGCCGAGTTGGCCTTGCCCTGACCGATCTTGGTGCCGTTGTAGGCGTACCAGGCACCGGATTTTTCGACAAAACCGTGGAGAACGCCCAGGTCGATCATCTCACCATTGAGGTAGATGCCCTTGCCGTAAAGAATCTGGAACTCGGCCTGACGGAAAGGCGAAGCAACCTTGTTCTTCACGACTTTGACGCGGGTTTCGCTACCGACAACCTCATCACCTTCTTTCACCGCGCCAGTACGGCGGATATCCAGACGAACCGAAGCGTAGAACTTCAGCGCGTTACCACCGGTGGTGGTTTCCGGACTGCCGAACATCACGCCGATTTTCATACGGATCTGGTTGATGAAGATCACCAGGCAGTTGGCGTTCTTGATGTTACCGGTAATTTTACGCAACGCCTGGGACATCAGACGGGCTTGCAGGCCCACGTGCATGTCACCCATTTCGCCTTCGATTTCAGCCTTCGGCACCAGAGCGGCCACGGAGTCGACGATGATCACGTCCACAGCGTTGGAACGCACCAGCATGTCGGTGATTTCCAGGGCCTGCTCGCCGGTGTCCGGCTGGGAAACCAGCAGGTCGTCGACGTTGACGCCCAGTTTGCCGGCGTACTCAGGATCGAGGGCGTGTTCGGCGTCGACGAATGCGCAGGTCGCGCCGGCTTTTTGAGCCTGGGCGATCACCGACAGCGTCAGCGTGGTTTTACCGGAGGATTCAGGACCGTAGATTTCAACGATACGGCCTTTTGGCAGGCCGCCAATGCCGAGCGCGATGTCCAGACCCAGAGAGCCAGTAGAGATGGCGGGGATCGCCTGACGGTCCTGATCGCCCATACGCATTACGGCACCCTTGCCGAATTGACGTTCGATCTGACCCAGGGCCGCAGCCAAGGCTTTCTTCTTGTTGTCGTCCATTAAAGTCCTCACGTAATCAATAAGGCCTGACGGCCAACACCTGTATAAGTAGCCAGTATTATTCCACAGCGTTTGAGGATCGCCTACCCCTGATTTGAGATTTCTCCCGCCGCATGGCGCAGCAGCCCCTCTAGCGCGGCCTTCACCGTTTGTCGGCGGACCTCGTCGCGGTTGCCGGCGAAGTGCTGGACCTCGCTGAACACCTGTTCGCCCACCCCCCAGGCCAGCCACACCGTGCCTACCGGTTTGCTCGGCGAGCCACCATCCGGCCCCGCCACGCCGCTGACCGCCACGGCAAAGTGCGCCAGGCTTTTGTCCTGCGCGCCACGGACCATGGCCTCGACCACCTCGCGACTGACCGCCCCCACCGTCGGGAACAAGTCGGCGGGCACGTCCAGTTGCCGGGTTTTCTGGCGATTGGAGTAGGTCACGTAACCGGCCTCGAACCACGCCGAACTTCCCGGGATCCGGGTGATCGCCTCGGCGATGCCGCCGCCGGTGCAGGATTCGGCAGTGGTGACATGGGCATTGAGAACCTGCAAGCGCCTGCCAAGTTCGGCGGCCAGCTGGGTGATTTCTTTCACGGTCCTCTCCTGATCGGGCTGAATGACTTCTACCGTACACGAGCGCATCACGCTTGCAAGGCACAGGATCGATCAAAATGTTAGCGGGCCAGGGCCCTGATGTAGGCTTGACAGGCCTGCAGGGCAATCAGTCCACGGTCGCCGGTATCGGTGATGGCGACAATTCGTTGAGCATGCGCCGGGTCAAGTCGGGCGCGTACGGCGCCATGATCCACGCCGCCGGGGCCGGAGGCGGCGGGCACTGCACAGGTGACAGCAGCGTCGCTGGCGTCGAGGAGGACTGACAGGCGCACATCAGCAGTGGCAAGACGGTCGCGCAGGCGACCTTGATCACGTTGGGCATCGCCAAGGGCTCTATAATGGGTTTGTTCACTGGCCGACAGCGTTTGTTCCAGAGCCAGACGTTTATCCTGCTCGACCTGTTGTTGCGTCGCCGAGGCCAAAGTGAGCCGGTTCAGCGTCTCGGCGTGCAGCATGGCCTGTTCCGCCAGTAGCCGGCCATAACGCCAGTCCTGAACGTGCCAGGCCAGCGCCGCCGAAACACCCGCCAACACAATGATGCCGATCACCCGCCAGGACATCAGGCCGAAGGCTGGCATAACACCTCCCTCGCCCGCGCCCACAGTTGCAGGCGATCCTCCAGGCCGTTCAACCCGCCGTTGATGCGCCGGGTGATGGAGTTGAACTGATCACGATCGGCCAGTTCGTTAAGCCCGTTCTGCGCCCAGAACCAGGCGGCGGACTCGGCGGCCCACTGCGGTTGCTCCAGCAGTTGCGGCAGCGAAAGCAGACGCTCATCGCCGAACAGGCCGAGGCTGCATTCGCGGTAGTTATCGTGACCGGTGATCTGGATCAGGCCCCGCCCTCGGTATTTCTGGCCATCGCCGTCAGCTTCTGGCGTATTGCCCAAACGCAGGGCCAGAGTGCCTGTGTCGTATTTGTTCAGGTATTGGTTGTTGCCCAGTTCGCGCACGTACTGCAACTGCCCCGATTCGTGGCCGACCTGCGCGAGGAAAGCGGCAATGCGTTTTGGAGTGTTGATGTCGCGGTGGGTCATGGCGCTGTTGAGGGGGGAAATGAAAACGCCCGCTTGGGAGCGGGCGCTGGGCATGATGTCCTGGAGTTGCTGTTGCGTGATGGTCATGGTCGCCCCCGATAAAGCGCCTCAGTGGTAAAACACGTCATTGCCGCTGTCCTGCCTGTTAAATGATCCGTTTGAGAAAACCAAAAACACCTTGACCCGCTTGCTTACTATCCAAAGTTGAATCGACCGGCAGCGATTCACCGCCAACCGAAACCCACTCCAGATAATCAAGCCAGTCACGATTACCTTCATCCAAGGGAATAAAAGCCGAGTCGGCGAGGCGAATGACACCGTTTATCGTTAGTTGATAGCTCATAGCGTTGCACTCCTATATTTCTGCATCTGCTGTCCACTCAAGTTGCAATGTATGGCCGGGGGCACTGCCCACGGCTGTCACCGTTGCAAAGGCGATATTGCGTTCAGTAAGGCTTTGAACCGTGGTTCCGGTACAAGCCTTGCCTATGGACTGGTTCCAGACCTGGCTGCTGTTATCTCCGGGTGAAAACGACTGCACCGTCGGTTGAACCCTTTTTTGCACCAGGAAATTGATCGTCATCCCGTACTGCCCGGTATTACCGGCTGGAATTTGAGTAAAGGTGGCCAGGCAAGTCACCGTGCCGTTACCCGCCTGAACCGGAACACCTGTAGTGAACGACTTTTCGTAATAACGCTGGCAACTTGTCAGCTCTTGCGCAACGCTGCGGTACTCAAAGGGTGTGGACACAGGCCCTTCTTCGAGCTGAACTTGCGCCAGATCGACGGACTGCAAGACATTGAGCGGCAAGTCGAATGCCAGCCTCAAGAAATCACTGTTAGCCGAGCCTAATATCTTGCCCGCCAGGGCAGGAACCTGAAATGTCGCCGTGTACTTCGCCCATGAAGTTCCAAGCTGGAAGTTTCCGACTGTTTTTTCTACATGATCAGAGCCACTGGGTCCGAAAAACTGCGTCACCGTAACCTTGAGTGGACGCGCCGCATCCGACTTGGCCCAGAACGTGACTGTCGCCGTTTTGCCCGCCAGCGTTCTGACGGACTCGATATTCTGCGAAATCTTGTGGACGGTTGCACCGCTACCAGCGGTGACTTGCTGCCAGCGTAGAAAGTACCGTGGCTCATTGGGTACGTCAGTCTGGCCAAGAACAAAGTTTTGCCGGGAAATACTGACTCCGGCATTACCGTTCCAATCGACACGAAAGCGATCAGCAATGTAACCGCCGGCGCTGGGTCCTTGATTGGAGGTTCCACGCTGCCAAATATCGAAACCGCCGTTAATGATCAAATTCTTTCGGTACACCTGAACCGGATAACCCTGCAGGGGATCCGGTTTGGACAGCTGCCTGATCGCCATGGCCAACTGATTGGTTTGCTCTTCATCAGGCGTTAAACCGGCCTCGGTAATGGCATTGATAATTTCTTGAGTAACGCCATTGCCCCAACTGGCCGGAATCAACGAGCCAGGCTTTCCTGCTATCGGGTCTTCATCCACAAACTTGCCGTTCACCAATCCAGCACTGGGAACGCTTCGGGGGTAGTCCACTTGTTTTTCTCCTGGGTTGTATTCAACGCGCACGACAGAATTCGCCTGCCCTATTCGGCAAGCGTTCAGACTGGAGGTACGGTAATGGCGGAGATCGAAAAACTCTCCGGGAAATGAGGATTGTTAAAGGATTTCGGTCAACCAACGAGGCGTGGCGGGACGACGTTCGGTGAATGGAAAGAATGAGTTCTGCGGCCAATCCCTGAGGGCTCGTCGGTAGGCCTGCAATTCTGTGTACTGATCAGTGGTCAGTGTTGTGCCGCCGCCGTCTTCCAACTCATCGCGGTCGCGAGCAACCATTGCGTCTGTTGCGGACATTTGTGCGTTACGCCAACGTCGCTCCGCCGTTTCCGCCTCTTGCGGTGCCAGGGGTGGTGTATCAATCAGCACGGGGTATCCGTTATCGGGTCGCACCCCAATCATTTTCGGCGTCACCGCCAACTGCTGCAGCAGCGACACCCAGTACGCCCGCGGAATTTCGATAACATCACCAGGAATATCAGACGTATTGATCCCCGGTACATAGACACCGCAAGTACTCGCACTAAATAAAACATTGAACTCGTTCATTCAGTAACCCTTCGCAAAATAGGTAACGCCCCAGCCCGCCGATACTGAAGCGTGAGCATCTCGAACTTTCAACCGGCAACCCTGCTGGCTGGCACTGCCCGAGATCATGATGACCATCGCCCCGTCCCCCCCGACATGCGTCGCAACAACCGAAACAAAGGCCGTTGGAAACGAAATCGGGAACGTGACATACACCTCGCCGTTAGCGTCCGTGGTGCCATAGCCCCATTGATCAATGTTGCCGCTGGGGTACTTCTGATAACCGGGGTTGCCCACCATGCCGGAGAATGACGACGCATACTTCAGGCTGGCTGTACCATAAACAGTCCAGGTGCCTGACTCCCGGATAAAGTTTGCACTTTCACCCGTGTTCATCACTATTGAGCTGAGGTAGGCCCCTTGGGGACTGATCTGAGAACCGGTCTTGCTGGCAACAGTAACCGGGGCGCTATTACGGCAGTGCAGGCTGATGGTTGCACCATTAGGGACCGTCGCAGCGTCTGGCAAGGTGACCGTAAAAGTGGCATTGCCGCCCAGCCCGATTGCATATCCCACATCCGCGACGGTCAACTGCGTCGATGTGGATATCCCACGCGCATTCGCATAATTGCCCAGCGCCCGTTGAACGAATTCAGAGGTGGCCGCGGTTCGCCCTGCATCAAACTGGGGTGCAGTCTGAAACAACGCCGGGCTCCGTAACGCACCGAGCAATTGATTATTGGACGCCTCATTCGGCGTTAAACCTGCGGCCTGAACGACACCCAGAATTTCCTGCGTTACGCTATTACCCCAGGTCGCGGGAATCAACGAACCCGGTGTTCCGGAAAGCGGATTCTCATCGACAAACCGGCCATTTACCAAGCCGATGCCGGGTACGCTTTTTGGATAATCCAATTTGCATCTCCTAGTTAAAAAACCACCATTCGATGAGGTGCACGAGGCCCAGGCCAGGCATTCGAAGCGCGCCGAGCTCGAAACACAAACAGCGTGAATGGTTTATTTGAATAAGACGTAAGAGCCCTGGCCGCGATCGCGTCAGATAACCACACCCAGTAACCACGAAGGCATGGAAGGCCGCGTAACTACTGCTGGGAACGTGTTGGACGCCGGCCAATCGCGTAATGCCTGTCGATACTCCAGCAACTCCAGATATTGCGCGGCCGTCAGCGTGGGAACACGCCCAAGCTCCTGTTCATCACGGTGGCGTGTCATCAACCATTGGCTGGCCGAAAGAATCGACTGGCGCCAGGTACGCTCATCCGTTACCGGTTCTTCATTCGGTATTTCTGGCGTGCCTGCAACGGTCACAGGTGGGGCTTCGGTGTCCTGTTTGAGAGCCTCAACCGCAGTGCCCAACTCGACAACGACGCCTTCCGGCACACGGACCATCGACGCGACAAAAGAAGGGGCAAACAGTTGGGTGATCGCATAGTCACCGGTGTCGATCAGTTCAACGACAATGCCATCTTCAACCCGAGCATAAATAGCCATTACTCGTACTCCCAGATTTCACAAAAGGCATTGCCGCCGGCGCCGCTGACGTACGAGGCCGATGCATTGTTTGAACAGGCACCGCTGCCACCAGAGCCTCTGATGCCTGCATTGCCATTACCGTTCACGCCCGTGAAAGGCCCACCGCCGTCGAACGGGCAAGCCCCTCCGGCACCGGAGAGAAGCCCCCAGTTGGTATTACTCATTGCATAGCCACCTGGAACGCCGCGAGCGTTGGCGAGATTGCCGCCGCCTACAGCCTGCCCTCCAGCGCCGCCCTGAACAAAGCCGGATATATTCGCCAGAAAAATCAGATTCTGTCCGCCAAAACCACCCGCTGCGCTCATGAGCGCGCCAAAGGAAGCGCCACCGCCCATCGAACCTGTTGCATTGCGCGGGAGACCACCGGCACCGAGCGTAATGGGAACCCCGACCAGCATTTCCGCCGTCACGTCAAACAGCCCTTCGGTATAAGCCCCAGCTCCCCCGCCGCCGCCCAGGCTTTGATAAGTCGCCGCGACAGGTGCACACCCACCCCCTGAACCGCCGGCGCCAATCAATCGCACGCGAATCCGTTTGGCCCTCGGATTGGGGCGATAGACAGTGATGCCGACCGTCTCGAACTGCTTCACCGCCAACAACCGCCCCATCGCATCGGTAATGCCGTAGCCACTCAACGTGGTCGGGGTGTTTTTCATTTTGCTGAAGTCCACCAGGGCACCAATGGCCGTCGCCAACTGATCGTTTTTAGCTTCATCCGGCGTCAGGCCAGCGGCCTTGATCACGTTCACAATCTCTTGCGTCACACCGTTGCCCCAGGTCGCCGGTATTAGTGATCCCGGGGTTCCGGCGAGAGGATTTTCATCGACGAATCCACCGTTGACCAAGCCGACGCTGGGAATGCTTTTTGGATAGTCCATGCTCCGCTCTCCGTTTTTACTGCTTCACAGAACCGGGAGCCAGAGGCCAATCAACGAGCAATGGATAATCTACTTGCTGCTCCAGTTGCGCCAACTTCAAGGTATAACGCTTCCATTCAAGCAACGTAGTTTGTTGAAGACTCGAGGCCTCCCCCAACTCATAGGCGTATTGCAACGGCGCTACACGAATAACCACTTCACGCAAACGACCGTCGCGCTCCACGTTTATCTGTGCAATCTTGCCTGTACGTTCCGCAATCGGATCCAGTACCCAGTCCTCATTAACCCAAAAGTAATACTCGTTAGGCCGTGGTTTAGACGTCAGATAATCGGGCAGTGGTCCCAGCTCATACCAAAACTGAATCCCGCCGTTGTCTTTTCGATAAACAGGACGATTGCGCAAGTCAATCAACTGCTGTGCAGCGCCGTTGCGCCATACCCAGACATATCCGGCCTCTGCTGTAGGGAGCGCCTCTGGCAACTCGATGGCATTGCCTGGCAACATGACCCCCACACCGGGAATAATGGGCAATTCGACCGGACCGGTAATTTCTTTCGTAAGTTCATTCACATAGTAATAAGTCATCAATACCTCTATCGATAAATATTAAACATTCCGACAACTTGCCTGGGGTCAGTATCAGATGAGTTTTATTCTGCCGGGATAGGCAATATTTCGTGGGCGCGTTTCAACACCACCGATCACCTCGGTAAAACCAAGACTGCTTGCCCCTTGATTGAACAGAGCATCGGGAGCGACTGAGCTTGGCCCCGAAGGAACACCCAACATGTCGCTTTTCAGTTCATGCCTGTGTGACTTGAACATATCAACTTGCCAACTACCGGAGAGGCGGCCCGAGTCGACACCGCGACCTTCATCAAACAGCCTGATGAACTCTCCGCGCCCTTCCGGGCCGCGAAATGTCAGCCCTCCATCACCACTGGTCCACCCCCCTTCGGAGCCGAGCCTGGCCGCTTCTGTTGTCATCATTCCGGACTGCTGTGCGTGATCCCACAGCCAAGGCCAATCCGTACGGGCGAAGACCGTGCTGTTCAAAAGTCCATAGCCGCCCGGGTTCAGCAGAGCGGTTGTCTCAAAGACCGGACGACCCAATGGCGTGCTATCAAAGCGCCCTACTGGCCACCAACTTCCAGCGCCGTCACTGCGCAAGTGCCACCAGTCGCCAGCGCCCATCAACACCAAAAACTGATAGCCCGCCGCAGATAGATGCGTGTGGAACTTGATCTTGTCCGTTCCGCTGGCCTGTACGACAAGGCGCGTACTGGTGTTATCGACGCGCCTGACAATGACATCGCGGATACCTAATGCAGCGTCGACTGTTGGCAAACTGATTGTTGTCGCGCCAGCGACAGCGTTGATCAGTACGAGCCCGAGGTCGTCGCTGGTCAATGCCTTGGAAACGGCCACGTTGGTGATCGATGAGCGCATTGGGCTAGCCATCGCCATCAGCGCCTGCAAGGCCCTGAACAACTGTCCGTTATTCCCCTCCGTCGGCGCCAGGCCAGCACCGCTGATCACACTGAGTAACTCTTCGGTAACAGCATTGCCCCAAACCGCCGGAATCAAGGACCCGGGTTTTCCAGCCACCGGGTTTTCATCGACAAATCGGCCATCCACCAGCCCAACGCTGGGGACGCTTTTTGGATAATCCATATGTGTGTTCCCTGTCATCAAGAAAGCCGTGCAACGCCTTTGGCACAACTGCGCAGCAGGTCGTGTTTGCACAAAAACAAAAACGGCCCCGGTCAAGTGGGCGTGAGGGACAGCGCAGAGCTCGACGGGTTAACGTGCCGAGTCATTCACCACGTTGCGAATCGCCACGATGGCTGCTTCGCTGACATCTCTGGCCAGTTCCATATTGCCTTTGGCCACATGCGCCTTGATTTGCGCTTTGGCCTTCAGACGCAAAGTGCGCAGGGTCAGCAGATGCTCGGTAAGTTGTGTGGCTTTGCCCAGAATCTGGTCGGCGGCCTGTTTGGCGGTGCGCCCTTTTACAACCCAGGCGGCGACCGACAGCGGCACTTCTTTTTTCGGATAACCTTCGTCCAAAAAGGCTTGGGCATCGGCGGCAGCCTGGGCGTACTCCATCGATTTCAGCGGATCTCCGGCCAGCAGGTTGCGAGCGCTGTCTGCAGCGGCATCGACGCTGACGCAAAGGCGTTCGGCTTCTTGCTGTTCCAACAGCGCGACTTTATCGGCACCCAGCGCCCACTTTTCGCCGTCCCAGTCATGGGCGGGAGAAGGCTGTGCGGGACGAAGACCGTCCTCGAACTGATGCAGCTCTTGAATGACATTCATCGGATCAACTCCCAGGAAAAGTTAACGTTCACCGCCGAACTGAAGTTGATGGCAATACCATTGGAATAGTCCGGCTGGGAGAAGGTCTTGATCCCCATCGACAGCAGCAACTCGTCACTCGCGGCAATGCCGGAGTTATACGTATGCTCGGCCTGATAGCACTGCCAGAGCGATCGCAATTCCGAATGATCAAAGCTGGCGGTCAGGGTTGAAACGGTCGTGTCGTTGACCACGTTGCTGGTAAAAATGCAGGCCGAGGCGCCAACCGTGCCCCAACCATCCCAACCACTTGCGCCGGTGCTGACCGGTGACAGATAGGAGTAGTTGCCTCCCATCCATCCTCCCGGCGCAAAGGACACGGTAGTAATCCCGGTGGCATGCGGCATCGGGTTGCCCACCACCAGACGCGCCGCCCGCGCATGGGGATCCAGCGGCAGGTAGACCACGCCGTTGCCATTGACAGTCTGGGTCCAGGCCAATCGGTTGCGGTTGTAGATCGGCCGGACAGTCGGCACCGACCCCGGCGCTGCCGTTACCACCCAGGCAATGCAGATATCCAGCGGCGTAGACTGAAATCCGCCACCGGCGGCACCGTTGACGGTGCCTTTCAGGCCGTCGGGGGTGGCGTCATAGATCGTTCCGCGTTGCATGTAGAACGTCAGCACCCCACCGATCACCTGCGCTCGCAGAAAATAGCCGGAAGTCGGCAGCAGATCCGCGCTGCTCCATGCTTGCGTCGTAAACGTGCGATTTCTGCCCACCTGCCCCGCGACGACTTCCTGACCCAGACTGATCAACACCCCTGCCGGAATCGACACCTTGCCGCCACTGGTGGACGCCGCCATCGGCGTCACTGCCAAACGCCCATCCGCCGTGGCCACGGTTGCCGGTGGCAACGAACCGATCGGCATCGCCGAATCCAGGTTCCAGCCCTTGGCCGAGACGCTCTGAATCGCTTGCAGCAACTGATCGTATTTCGTCTCGTCCGGAGTCAGATCCCCGGCCTTGATCACGTTGACGATCTCCTGCGTAACGCCGTTGCCCCAACTCGCCGGAATCAACGACCCCGGCGTGCCCATCAACGGGTTTTCATCAACAAACTTCCCATTCACCAACCCGGCGCTGGGCACACTATTTGGATAATCCATTGCTCTATTCCCTAGTCATAATTGATGTGCACCTTGGTGTGCGCCGGTGCGCTGCGGTGGATCAGGCATTCCAGGGCGCTGCCTGGGTTCACGCCGAAGCGCTCGCCCCAGTAGCTCGCGCCGAAACGCCGCCCGAGCAGCAATCGGCCACCGGTGTTGAGCGTCCACATGAACTGCGCCTGCCACGTTCCGAAGTGCGACGCGCCAAACCGCGCACGGCCCATGCGCGGGGCTTCGAGTTCGGTGATGGTGGCGTCGGGGTAGCCCTGGGTGCGGGCGATTTCCACGTAGTAGCTGACCGCCTGGCTGCCGACTGCGAGCAAGCGTCGGCGAACCGCAAGACGCCGGTCGTCGAACAGCGGCGTGGCGCCCAGGCACGGGTCGGGCAGGTTCATCACCTGCTCCCAGTCGGGCACCAGTTCACTCACGCCAGCCGCGTCCATTTCGTTGAGCAGGTCGGCGGCGCGGGCGTCGAGACGGGCCAGTTCCTGGGCAATGCCTTTGAGCACTTCCTCCAGTTCCGGCACGCGCTCCGGGTCCCAGGCCGGACCGCTGGGCAGCAAGCTGCGCAGTTGCGCCTGATATTGCGTGGCAGTTCTTATGCCCCCCATACGCAACCCCCGAAGGTCAGCAACTGATTGCTGGCCGCTTGCACATCGAGGGTCGGGCTGGTCAGGGCGTGGTCGCTTTCGCCAGTGGCACTGCTGATTGCTTCTCGGATATGGCTGATCAACAGCGTCTCGCCGAGGCCGGCTTCGCGGTTGTGCAAGTCACGCAGTTGCGCCTCGACGGCAGCGCGCACGGCGGTGGTGTCCGGGGTCAGGCGCATGCTGTAGATCACCGGTTTCTGCTCCGGTGGCAGCACATGCAACTCGGCAGTAACCGGGCGCAACGGTTCGATGTAGGCCTGGACTTCCGCCAGTTGTGCCGGTCCCGGAACGGGCTGCGCATCGTCGTCACGCATGATGAACAGGCCGACGGTGCCAGGCCCCAGATAACTGCCACGACACCACGCACGGGTCACGCCAGGGCATTCCAATGCCCAGGTTTCATAGTCTTGCGCCGAGCCGCCGTGAGGGATGATCCGGTAGGAACGAATCACTCGCGAGCGCAGCGACTCCAGACTCTCCTGGGCAATGCCGCCACTGAGCCCCGGCGCCAGCACGACGAAGCTATTGCCGGCGATGCCCTGGATCGGCTGCACCGGGATCAGCGTCATGCCGGCATCGGCATTGCCCAGGCTGCCGGCATCGAGTGCAGCGATGCTGGTAATATTGAGGCCATTGATCGTGGTGCGCGATGCAGTGACTTTGTAAGCACGGCCATCGCTCGATTGCAGCAAGGTATCGACGTCGAGCACCGCACCGGCGCTGGCAGTGAAACTGACGCTACCGCTGGCCGCTTGTGCAGCTTTGCGCGGCTGGTTCAGGCGCAGCGCGGCGATGCGTTCCAGGGTCGACTCATCGGCCTTGTCCGGCAGGATCTGCTCGGCGATCCAGTCGAGGTAGCCATACAGGCCATAGGCGGCGCCACCGAGGGTACGGGCCAGCACTTGCGCATCGGACTGGCGCAGCGAATCGCTGGCCAGGTCGCTTTGGGCGCGTTTGATCAGCACCGGCAGCGAAGGGGTTTCAAACGGCATAGATCACCTGCCAACTGTTATCAGGGTTGATGTCCAGGCGCTCGCCGTCGGCCAGGGTCAGGACCGTGCGCAGGTTCAGGCGCTGGTCGTCGAGGCGTTCGCTGATGATGTCGATGGCGCTGCAGTGGCCGTCGTCGATCAGCCATTGCAGGGCTTCGCGGACATAGAACTCAGCGTCCATCTGGGTTTGCCGGGTCAGCTTGACCCGGCGCAACAGCCACAGCCGTGAGCCGATACGGTCGTCGGCGACGGTAGGAAACGTGTCGCCCCACCAGCCGAAACGCTCCTCGTCATCGAGGGCATCGTCATCGGCGGCGCGGCGCCAGGTGAACAGGCTGATCAGCACCGCGCGGGTCAGCGCGGCATGGAGGTTCTGACTGATCAGCATCATTGACCTCCCGCCGGCACACCGGTCTGGCCGCTGCCACCCTGCACGCCGCCATGCACGTGCTTGATCTGGCTGATGCCGCCGGCGATCTGATCGCCGGTGGAGACGATCTTGCCGGTCTGGTTGATGACCGGCGTATCGAAGTTGACGGCGCTGCTGGCGCGGATATTCAGGGTCGCGGTTTCGATGTCGATGACCCGACCGCGCTTGAAGTGGATCTTGTCGCCTTCGTCGGTGTAAATCGCCACTTCGCCCTGGGCCAGGGCCTTGAGGCGATAGCGGCGGTCGGCGACCACCAGCACGATGGCGTGGGAACGGTCACCGCCCAGAAACGTGGCGATGCCCTCGGCGCCGGCCAGCGGGTTGCTGGTAAAACCGTAGGGCTCGAAGTGCTCCATGTCGTCGTTCACTTCGCCGGCGGTGAGGCGCATTTGCAGCGATTGCAGCTTGGTAGCCGAATTGGCGAGCACGACAGTGCCGCGCGCCAGGAGGCGTGTCAGTAGGCTCATTGGGGTTCCTTCAAAAAATCAGGCTGAACGCGGACCAATGTGGGAGTCGGGCTTGCCCGCGATAGCGGTGGGTCAGGCGATATATTCTTTGGCAGTGAGTCCGCCATCGCGGGCAAGCCCGGCTCCCACAGGGTCCGGTGTCGATCACTGGGTTTGTGGGCACACTGAACAAATGTGGGAGTGTCAGACTCAGGCTTTTTTCGGTGGCGTCGGATTGGCATCGAAGGTATGCGGCGGTGCCACTTGCAGGGTCGTGACCGAGCCCTGCTCCGAAAGCGAATAAACGACCTTGGAGATCAACATGTCGCCATCCACTTCCAGCACCGGGTCCTTGACCCGAACCAGCGTGTTGTGGCGCCACAAATCACCGTTGGCCTGCCGCCAGCCTTGCACCTGATAAGTGGTGGTCAGGGCCTTGCCCATGCGGGTGGCGCTTTCCCAGTTGGCGCGTTGCAGCGCCAGTTCGGGGGTGATCTGCATGCCTTCGTTGATCACCGTGGTGCGCCGCCGCTTGAAACCCAGGTCTGCAGACACCGCTTCAACCTCGCTGACCGCCGCGCCGCTTTTCTGATCCGTGCCCTTTTGCTGGCCGATCACCCGGTATTCGGAGAACACCTGGCTGTAGTCCATCGGCGCGTTGGCCGACAGAATGTTTTTGCCCAACTCCAGCACATCGCTGGCCCGCCCGGCGCTGCCCGGTCGGGCGAGTACCACCCGCCCTTGAGCGTCATCGGTGGAAAACACCCGCAACAGCGTGAGTAAACGGTCAATCGACTGAAAGACCGTTTCCCCCGGCACGATGGTATGGCTGCCGAGCCGGGCGGTTTCCGGAATTTCACTGACGACCTGTCCGCCATAGGACGACGCCAGATCCTCGACAATCCGCAACAGCGATTGCTGATGCCACTGGCTGGGTTTGTTGGTCGCCGCGCAATCCACCAGGTCCTGGGTTTTCGAACTGCCTTCAATACTGAGGCTGATCTGGCGCCCGTCATAACTGGCCGGCGCCTTGAACACATAACCGGTGAGTACCAGATCGTTGCCGATGCGCACTTCGCAGGGCGCACCGGGGCGGATTCGCCGCACGCTGGTCTGACCCGGCCATTGCCAGGTGATGTCGAGCTTGAAAGTGCGGAACTGACGCTCCAGGTCCGCAGTGATCTCAACGCTTTTCCAGCCGCCGTATTCAAGACTGTCGACCGTCAGCGTAACGCGGTTGTCGTGGTCATCCATGGCTTACTCCCCGGAGATTTTCAGATCGTTCGGTGGAGGAAAGCCCGGATGGACGATGCCGTTGCGCTGAACCACTTCCTCGACCCGAGTCGCGTCGCCCAATTGCTTGTAGGCCACGACCAGCGCTGGGAAACTCTCCTGAAACGACTTGCTGACCAGCCGCACACCCGACGATGCAACCGCCGTCAGGTGCGCCTTGAGCTTCTGGCGCAAATCGGTCATGGCCTGGTAGTGCGCGGGATCGGCTTTGTCCTCGGCCATCCGGATCGCGTCATCGAGTTCCTTGCGCAGCACCTGCAAGTCGTCGATGACTGGCACTTCCTGACGCTTGACCGGTTGTTCCGCCTGTTGCTCCAGCGAAGGGCGCGAAGTCAACTTGACCGGCGCACTGGCCACCGGCATCGACGCCACCCACTGGGCGGCCTGCACCAGCAAGGTGTCCTGCACCAGGTTGGCCAGGGCTTGCGCCGCGGCAGTGGTGTCTTTGCCGGTGGTGATTTTCGGCGCATCAGACTTGCGGATCGCTTCGACCTGCTGGGAGACGTTGGCAATCACGCCACGATAGCCCTCACGGGCGAAGTCCTTGAGTTCCTTGATGTCGCCGAGCAGCCCTTTGAATTCAGCCGCCACTTCCTTGGGCAGCTCCTTCACGGCTTTCACCAGATCGCTGATCTGTTTGTACTGATCGATCAGCGGCTGCAACTGCTGCTGAATGACCCCGTAAATGTCCTTGATGCTGTTGCGCAGGTCGGCGATGCCGATCCGCGCCGCCTTGATCAGGGTCATCGCGTCTTCGAAGCGCGCCACCGCCGAACCGAGAAAACTGTCCGCCGACACCAGCAGCATTTTTTGCGTACTGACCGCCGCCGTCGGAAACGGCACCGGTTCATCGGGGTAGAACTTCAGCGCGAACGTCACCAGCCCGCCGTCCTGGCGGGTGTGGGTCATGTCGCATTCACCAACCTTGACCTGCAAGCGTCCCAGCCACGGATGCACCAGTTCGCCATTGCCCAGCTCCAGCGCCTGAAGCAGCTTGTCGCGCTGCTCCAGGCAATCGGGGCCGACGATGAACGCGGTCAGTTCGTGGATCTTCGCCTGTTGGCCAAGGCCCTCGAAATACGGCAGGTCGCGCTGCGGGTATTCGTGCAACTGGCCCTTTTTGCCGACCGGGGTTTTCGCCTGGTCGACCCAGAAGCCGACCCCGCGAAACGACGCCGGCATCAAACGGTCACGCCAACTCATTGGAACCTCCCAGAGACAGTGAGCGGTAACCGATGCGTGAATTGAGCATCAGTGCCGGTTGATTGGTTTGCGGCTGATCGGTACGCAGCCCCGCCGGCGCATTTTCGAAGCGCACGGTCAGGCCGCCTTCGAGTTGTGTGCGATTGTTGGCGGCGCTTTGCTGGATCAGGGTGTTGGAGGTCTGCTTTAGCGAGCCCGGTTGCATCGACGATGCCTGCGGCACATTACCGGGGGTCGTCAGCGGGCTCGCCGGCTGCCCGGAATCGGCACCGAAGAACGACGGGGCAAATTCACCTTTACCTTCGGCGTTGGTTTTCTCTTGTGCCTGGGTGAGGACATTGACCTTGGCGGTTGCCTCGGCAATCAGCGCACCGAAACCACCGGAGAAAAAATTCCTGATCGGTGCAATGACATCCTGCAGCTTGCCCCACCACTCGCGAACCCATGCTGTCACCGGTTCCCAGGCCTTCATGATCTGTTCCAGAGGCGACCATCCCAACTCACTGCGGATAATCGCGTACGTCACAATGAAGGGCATCTTGATGCTGTCCCAGATGCTCGAGAACACGCTGACGACCCCCCCCCAGATTGCCTGAATGACTTCAAGGGGAGACCAGTTGAACAGCCCCTGCAAAAAGTCTTTTACGGGCACCGATACCGCTGCCAGCAAATCCCAGATCGATGAGAACAGGTTTACCAACGGCATCCAGTTGCTGAGAATCTGGCCCTGGGGCGTCCAGGAAAACAGCGTTTTGTAAAACTCGATGACCGGCGCCGCTACCGACTTGATACCGCCCCACAGGGTCGAGAAAAAGTCCATGACCGGTCCCCAGTTGCTGATGAGCTGCCCCAGCGGGGTAAATCCGAACATCGTCTTGAAGAATTTGGCCATCGGTATGACGACGGGCGCAATTTTTTGCCAGAGCCCGGCGAAGAACGTCGAGATCGGTTTCCAGTTGGCCACAATCAAACCGGCGGCTACCGCGATGGCCGCGGCGACAATACCGATGGGCGAAACCAGAACGCCCATGACCGCCGTAAATCCCATCGCCGCCGTGGTGATCACCGTGAAGGCCACCGCAGCGGCAGCCAGGCCCTGCACCAGTTGCGGGTTGTTCGCCACAAACTGGCCGATGGACGTCATCATCGGCAACAACGCAGTGATGATGCCATTGACGGCGGGTATCAACGCCTGGCCGATCTTCAGCGAGATGGCGTCGAGCGTCGCATTGAATCTGGCGAGGTTGTCAGAGGTTTCCCCCAGTGCAACCTTGGGCGCATTCGCCTTCTTCGGCGCTACGGGCGCCTTGGGTATCACCACATCCTTTGGCAGCGCCAGCGACTTGGGTATCACCGCATCCTTTGGCAGCGCCGGTGGCTTGGGTATGACCGCATTCCTTGGTAACGGCGGCTTGATGCCCTTGGCCTTTTTCGCCAGTTCATCCTCGACCTTGATGGCTTTTTTCAGCCCCTCCTGAAAGGGTTTGATCAAACCACCGCCGGAGACAAACCCGCCGAAGTCCAGCGGCTTGAGGCCGCTGTCTTCCATGTTTTTCTTGAATGCCGTGACCTTGCCACGAACCCCCTTGAGCTCGGTGTCCACCTTCTTGGCGCCTTGCGTCACCAACAGCATGTTCACCGTGGCCTGGAAGTTCATCTGGCTCATGTTTATCTGTGTCTTCGCCATCACTGCACCTGCTGCATCGCATTGATCCGTTGCGCGTGCTCCAGCGATTCGCGGAGCACATCCAGTGGCCTGGCCATCATCTGTTCGGGGTCAACCTTCCAGAACCAGGCCAGGTCATAGGCGACTGCGATCAGGTCGGTGATGGCTCCGACGCCGCACTCATGAAAAAACTCGCGACGGCCCAGCTCAGCGCGTTGAGGTCAGCCAGGTCCAGCTGGTTGACCGACGACGGCGGAATGCCGGCGCACACGGCGATGTATTTGGCCGCAACGTCCATGTCGAGGCTGACCTCTTCGCTCTTGTCGATCTTGTACGGCAAGGCCTTGATTGCTCGAACTTCCTGCACCGTCGGACGGCGCAGGTTGAGTTCGGTCAAAGGCTCGCCGTGAGCTTCGATCGCCACCTGAAGCTTCACGGCGCCGCTCATTGCCAGGTCCCCTTGATGCCTTCGAATTTCAGTTCGATGGTGGCGTCATCGCCTTTGGAGACAGGCTCTTCAACCAGGTAAGCGCCGGCCAGTACATAGACTTTGCCGTTGCTGAATTCGCAGGTGACGGTCATGTCGGTGCCGGCGATCAGTTGCTTGAGCGGGAAATCCGGGGTGTGCAGCGCCGTCACCTTGAACGATGGCGCAACGTCGGTTTCCTTGTAGAAACCCGGTACGACGGTTTCGCGTTTGGTGGACATCAGTGGTGCTTCGCAGCCGCCGTTGATGGTCAGTTGAGCGCCGTCCACTTTGACGTAGCAGGTGCCCGCAATCAGTTGACCCATGGTGTTTCTCCCTTCAAATAAAAAGCCCACACGCAGTGGGCTGAATTCACTCGTTCAACAACGCGGCAATCAAGCCGCGTCGTCATACTGCAGACGGAATTGGTTGAGCAGTGCGAACACCCGCAGACCATTGATGTAGTCAGGCGGGAACAGCACGTTGACCCGGCTCGGGTCCTGCACGTCGCGCTCGACGATCAGGTGCTGGGCGAACAGTTCGGCGTTTTCCACGTGGCCTTCCAGTTCGAGCTTGGCGTACTGGGCAATCAGCTCGCCGCGAATGGTGCTCGGGGTGACGATTGGCTGGCCGGCGCCGAAACGGGTACCGTCGGACGCAAGTTTGTGGCGACCGTATTTGCTGGTGATCACGCTTTGCAGGCGACGCACGATGAACGCCGACTGGTGCATGGTTTCGCTGTCCAGGTAAGAGTTATCGGCCTGGCCGTATGCGTTCTTCTGGTAAGTGGTGATCGAACGCTGGATGCGCACGTAGCCGCCTTCGTAGTACGCGGTGGCGATGCCGTAGTTGAGCAGCGACTGACGCTCGGTCAGGGTGAAACGCTCACTCGCCGGCGCTGGGTCGAGACCTGGCAGGCTGCCGCTTTGGGTCGGACGGCTGGCATCGGCGGAGATGAACACCGAGGTGCGTGCAGCCAGTGCAGCGGCCTGTACCCAGAACGGTTGCGGTACGCCGGGCTCCAGGGCCTGGATGGTCATGTGCTGGTCGTTGCGGGCCTGGCCGGCAGCGACGAGGGTGCCGACAGTGCCGCGCTTGGCGCTGTAGACGTGACCGAACAATTGCTTGGCCCAGGACCAACGACCGGTGCTGTCATCCATGACGGCTTGCCAGGTGTTGAGGGTCGCCAGGTCCGACCATGGCAGCGTGATGAACTCGAACGGCTCGTCACCCAGCGCTGCCACGGCAGCCACTTGATCCGGCACACCGGCGCCGCCGGTCATGGCGGTGATGGCCGAGGTCAGGCCAGCCGGGGTTTCTTCGCCGTTGCTCTTGCCCAGGCGATTGAATTGCAGGCTGATGTCGTTACCACTGTCGCCGGTCCATTTGGCGTTCAGGGTCACCACGCCTTCGACCGCAGCGGCGGTTACCGGCAGGTCGGCAGCGGCATTGATTTTCAGCGCCAGGGCGGTGGCCGCCTGTGCCGCGGAGGCACCGTTGACGATGGCCGCTTGAACGCGAACACCACCGACGTACAGATTAAGCACGCCGCTTTGGGTCGCGGCGCCGGTCAGGGTCAGTACGCCTTTGGCGATGCTGCCTTCGGTGTTGTGCAGCGGCAGGCACCAGATTTCGCCGACCGGGTCGGTCTTGCGGAACGTCTCGTACATGGACGCCAGCATCGAACCTTGACCGCCGATGCTCTTGGCCAGCGCGACGCTGGAGACCAGCACCAGTTTGCCGGTCTCGGCCGGGGCAATGTTGTCGTTGACCTGAGCGACGATCAGGCGGCGCATGGCCGACGACGCGCTATTGGCTGCCGAATTGTCCATTTCGGCGTAGAACAGCGGAACACGAATGTCCGCGGGGATGTTGCTGAATCCGATCGCCATTATTTGGCTCCCTGTGGTTGTGCCGTTTCCACGGCGTTGGTAGTGATATCGCCATCGGCCAGACGTCGACGCCACCAGGCGTTGTCCGGCACTTCACGGCCCTCGAGGGGCAACAGATCGCCCGCCTCCGGGTCCGGCACGACACGGCCTGGGGCCGGCAGCACGGTGATGCGTTTGCTCATGGGGTTACATCTCCAGAGAAAGTCAGTTCCAGGCGCCCATCGGGGCCTGGGCGTTTCAGATTGGGGTCCGCCGGATCGATGGCATCGACCCGCACGGTGACCCCGGTAAAGGACGACAAGCCGTCCAGTTCACGCTCGTGCCAGCTTTCTGCAGGCTGACCTGGCAGATTGCGACCGAGCTGGAATTCGCTGTAAAAGCGCAGGCGGTACAAGACCCGGCTGCTGTTGATGGACGACAGTTCGCCACCGTCATAGGCGATGGCTTCGTAGTCCGTACCCGGCTTGAAACCCACCAGCGCACGCCACAGTTCGGCGCGCAGGTCATGCAACAGATCCAGCGCTTTTGTCGCGTCCGTGGCGTCGAGCACCAGCGTCACTTCGAAACGGTCGCGAACCGGTTGCAGCATCAGGTTCTGCGCCACGCTGGCACTGGCCACGTCGGCGATCGGCACGACGCAGGCGCACGGGGTTTGCAGCGCGGTGTTGGCTTGCAACGTGGCAAGGTCGATGCCGGCTGCGACTCGATTGCCCAGGGTTGGGCAGTGGTCACGCAGTTGCGTGAGGATCGGAGTGATCTTCATGAGGGCGCTCCAGGGTTGTATGGAAGGTGCAGCTGTTGTGGGAACAAGCCTGGCTCCCACAAGGGATCTCAGTGAGCGCAGATACCGGACCTGTCAGAGATCAAATGTGGGAGCGAGCTTGCTCGCGAAAGCGGTGGGTCAGGCGACATGGATGTTGAATGTACTGGCCCCTTCGCGGGCAAGCCCGGCTCCCACAGGGGACCGCGGTGAACGCAGTTGCCGGGGCTGACAAAGATCAAATGTGGGAGCGGGCTTGCCCGCGATAGCGGTGGATCAGGCGACATCGATGCTGGATGTGCTGGCCCCTTCGCAGGCAAGCCCGGCTCCCACAGGGGATCTTGGTGGACGCAGATACCGGGGCTGACAGAGATCAAATGTGGGAGCGAGCCTGCCCGCGAAAGCGGTGGGTCAGGCGACATGGATGTTGAATGTGCTGGTCCCTTCGCGGGCAAGCCCGGCTCCCACAGGGGACCTTGGTGGACGCAGATACCGGGGCTGACAGAGATCAAATGTGGAAGTGAGCTTGCTCGCGAAAGCGGTGGGTCAGGCGACATGGATGTTGAATGTACTGGCCCCTTCGCGGGCAAGCCCGGCTCCCACAGTTGATCTTTAGTGAATACAAAAATTGGCACTCGGCAGAGATCCACTGTGGGAGCGGGCTTGCCCGCGAAAGCGGTGGATCAGGCGACATGGATGCTGGATGTGCTGGCCCCTTCGCGAACAGGCTCGCTCCCACAGGGGATCTCGGTTGAACATGAATGTTGTGCCCGACATGGTGTTTCTGGGGAACGGGTTAGGTCTTGGCGTCCAGGCAGGTGGCCTCGACCTTGCAGCGATAACTTTCCTTTCGATCGCCGCTGGCGGTGACTTTGTCGATCGACCAGCGACCGCGCATGAAGTCTGGCCAGGTGGGATCAAGCAGGACGACGCCTTCGGCAGACAAGCCCGGATGGCCGGGGCAGCCGATGGTCACTTTGAGCGCTTCGCGCGTCATGCGGCGGGTCTCGCCTTCGGCAGCGGCGTGGGCATCGTCAGCACTCTGGTAGCGCTGGCGCAGGGTCTTGAACGGCGCGATGCCGCTCTGCTCTTCGCGCACCTTGCCGTGCGCCGCATCCCACCAGGTGGTCTTGCACCCCTGGTATTTAGCACGCGCCGTTTCATCCAGCGTGGCAGAGATGAAGGCGCTGTCACCGGGGCGATTATTGGTGGTCACCGACAGTTTCACTGGCGGCAATACCTTGCCCGACAACGACTTCGCCTGCCCCCGCCGCGCCAGCACATACAACTCGTTGACCGGTTTGGCGACGGCGTCGTGCAAGTAAGCCAGCCGGGTCAGAAACCCCATGTCGGTTTCATTGGACTGGTCGATGTGTTCGATCTTGATCAGTGCCAGCTCAGGCGCGACACGCGGTGAAAAACCGTGTCGGGAGGTCAGTTGCCGAAACAGTGCCCCCAGCGTTGTCGGACCATGACTGGCCGACCGGCGCTGCTTGAACCCGGTCTGATCCGCCGCACTGAACGGCGCCGCCGTGGCCACCAACGTCAGGCGCAACGGGAACAGCGTCGGCGTGCGCCGGGTAATGACGAACTCGCCTTTATCCACCAGCCCCGACTCCAGATAACCGACTCGCAAACCGATTTTTCCGCCCAGATTCGGCAGGCCTTCGAGACCGTCCAGACTGATGGTGAGCGTCAGCTGATCAGACTCGATCCCCGCCGCATCGATGTGTTGCCAGGTGAGCAATCGCTCGTTGAGCAGCGCCGCGTTGGCGCCGTAGATCTCCACTGCAGGCGTGAATCCCAGTGACATGCAGCCTCCTTAATCCCAGGCCGAAACCGGTGTGGGTGCAACAGGTCGCGAATCCACTTCCGGCAGGGCCACCCACACCCCCGCCGGCAATACCGGAGCGTATTCGGCCAACCCCGGATTGACCCGCCACAGCGCTTCCTCGGCGGCGTCATCACACCGTTCAAGCTCGCGGTACAGCAACAGGTTCACCGAATCACCGGCGATGCTTCGAACTCTACGCATTGCTGAACTCCATCAACTCGATCGTCCAATCAACCACCATCGCGGTGCCGTCATCGATGATGTTGTTCTGGTTTTCCGACAGGTCGTTGATCCGCCACAGACCCCAGTTGCGACCAATGCCGTCAACCAGGGGCATGGGGATGCGCAACGCCTGCAAGGCGCGCAGTTCATCGAGCCGATCCATGGCGGTCGCGTACATCGATTTGCCGGAAATCGTCAGGGTTTGCAGACCCTGGCCAGTCTGGATGGACTTGGGCTTGCTGGTGAGAATGTCGATGTTCGTCCAGCCGCCGCTCGATTTGTGAATCAGCGTGCTGTAGGCGAAGTTTCTGGACAGGCCAAAAATGAAACTGCCCAGGACCATTTGCTGGCGCATTACGTACCTCCGTCGGTCAGGGCTGCGTCGCTGCGCATGGCGAGTGTGTTGGGCGTCGTCAGAAGTCCGAATTGCCCGGTGATTTGCTGCACCACCAGGTTCGCCAACTGACTGGCACTGGCCTGGTCCTGACCGTTGATATAGATGTTCGCGGTCATTGCGTTTTGCTGAGTGGTGGTCTGGCTATTGGTATTGGTCAGGTCTTTGCTGACTTGATCCGGCGCGGCGAGTTTGTCAGCCGGCGAGGCGAGCTTTTCGCCCAGCCACGAACCGGCCATACCGCCAACGTAACCGCCAATGGCAGTGCCCAGTCCCGGCAGTAAAAATGAGCCGATGGCCGTTCCCACAACGGTGCCTGCGAGCTCGCCGACAGCACCGCCAACGGCCTTTTCATCGCCATTGCGCGAGCCTTTAAAGTAGTCATAGCCGGCACTGGCCAGGGTCAACAGCGGAGCGACTTTCAAGAAAGGCTTGGCCTTCGCCGTCGCACCTTGCAAGAAAGGCATGGCCTTCGCCGTGGCGCCTTGCAAGAAAGGCATCGCCTTCGCCATGGCACTTTGCAAGAAAGGCATGGCCGTTGCCGTGGCGCCACTCAACATGGGCATGGCCGTTGCTGCAGCGCCCTTCAAGAAGGGCAGGGTCTTGGCCGTAGCCGTCTTCAAGAAAGGCTTGGTCTTGGCCACGGCACCCTTCAAGAAGGGCATGGCCTTTGCCGTAGCATTTTTCAAGAAAGGCCTGGTCTTGGCCGTGTCGCTTATCAAGCGACGACCCAGTCCTGGGGATCGGGCTTTGGGGGTACGGGATTTCATTGGCTTGCCGCGCTTACCCTTGCGCCCACCGTCATCAACGTCGGAAATCAGATCTCCTATGCTATCGGGCAGACGTGCAGCCGCCTGATTCAGAACTTTCTTACCTACCCTCGAAAGCACCTCTCCCATGACGGCACCGCCTAGCGCAACCAGCAGCGAGCCAAGGGCGGCAGCGACGAGTGCAATCCCGGCCGCAGCCTTGGGCGATCCTTCTGCCAGCGAACTCAAGCCATCCGTCACCCGATCGACGGAGGTCGTCACACCGTCGCTGACCGGCATTAACGCGCTACCAACCGCCGATGACAGACGGGTTTGGCTCGCATCATGAGCATTCCAGCGCCCTTGCGAGGTATTCCCCAGCGCGTCGGCGGTTTTCGCGACCGAGCCCTCGAATTTCGGTGCCGAGGCATCGGCGGTCCTCTCGGACACAGACAAAAAGGCCTTCTGCACTCCTTCCGGTTTCTTCAGCAGCTCAAGAATCGCTGCGTTATCACCGAACAGTGTCTTGGTCAAAGACTGCTGTTGGTCCTCAGGTTTTTTCTTCAGTGCTTCCAGTACCAGGTTGATCGTTGCCAGCGGGTCAGTGCGCAAGCCGTCGGCTATCGCCTTGGGTTCAAACCTGGGGTCCAGTGCGGCCCAGGCTTCGCGTTGCTTCGGTGACGCCGCGTCCCCTTTCGCCAGCCCGGCGGTGAAACTTTTCAAACCCGCATCGGTACTGGCTCTGTCCGCTCCGCTGTTGAGGAACGCCGCCGCAAGCGCCGCCACCTGTTCCGGGGTCAATCCCGAAGTGATACCTGCCTCGCCAGCGCTCTGCACCACAGAACCGATGTCGGCTGCCTTGGCATTCAGGCCGCTGTTGCCCAGATAGTGGGTCGCATCCGCCAGGTTTTGGCTTTGCCCTCGATCCAGATTCATCGACGTGCGCCAGCCCATCAGCATTTCGCTGGCCGCCTTGACGTCGAGTCCGAATGCCGACGCCGTCACCGCACTGTCGCGGGTGAAGTTCAGCAGTGCTTCCTGCTTTTGAGCCGGCTCGAGGCCTGCCCCGATACCCGCCTTCGCTGCCGATAATTCAACCTGTGCCAGCTGAACAGCGGTCGCCCCGCTTGCAGCGACCTGCTTTTCAGTGGCGAGTTTCAGGTTGCTTTCCGACAGTTTCTGCAACTGGACGTTGTCCAGTTTCAGCACCTGATTGAGCTCGACCATCGCCGTCTCAATGGCCATCGAAGACTTCAGCGAATCCAGCGGCGCACGCTGCTCAATCTCAGCCTTGAGTTTGGACTTCGGCTCACTGCTTGCCGCTGGCGCCGAGGCATTCGCCTTGAGCAGCGACTGCTGCGATGACAGGGCCACGTTCAGCAAGGTCAGGGCTTCACGGAGCTTGACCTGCTCTGCCACCATCAGGCGAATGTCGAGGCTGGCCGTGGTCAGCGCCAGATTCAAACCGGCCATTGGATCGTTGAATCCGGAAAGCGCCGACGTTTCAGACGCCGTGCCGAGTTGCGGCAGCGCGTTGCTGGTCGCACCGGCCAGCGCATACTTGCTGTCTGCCATCCTCCTCTACTCCTCTTTCACGCCAAGACGACTCATCACGATCTCGTAGCGGCGCAATGCCTTGCCGGCGTCCCATTCCAGAATTTCCGCTTCACTTACCCGGTAAATGAGCGGCACGACATCGAGGATTACTTCGATGTCGCGCTCCGAAAGAAGTCCGCCGGTTTGTTTAAAAAATCGTCGATGCGTACCTGAAGCTGTGTCCAGTCGGGCACGGTCAGCAGGTCCAGATCGGGCAGCATCAGCCCAGTGCAATGAGCGGTGATGAACTCGGCGCGTTCCTTGGCGGTTTTCAGTTTCTTCATCGCCTTGGTGGCGCGCAGCACCGGCATTTCCAGGGTCAGCGAGGTCAGGCTGTGGCCCACCGCATTAAGCGGTTGCAGCAGTTGCACTTGATCGGGGTCCGCCGCTTGCTCGCCCTCTCCCTGTTCAAGGAAGTACGACGATGGACGGGTCGACATCTCATGCACGTACTGCGCGATGCTCACGTAGTCCGGGCGTTTGAGCTGGTCGAGTTCCTTGACCGACAACCCGGTGGCCAGCAGCGCCAGCTCGAAGAACTGATCGTCCTCATCATCGCCGGCACGGGCCAGGGCCTCTTTCTGCGCGGCGTAAAACAGGGGTTTGAGCTGAATCTGCTCGAGGGTCGACTGATCGTCGGCAGTGATCGGCGACAACAGGGCGTGAACGGGAGGCGTCCAGGACATGAAATGAATTCCTTGGTGGATCTGGGGGGAAGGTGTTGCGCGATGCCGGTTGGTTAGCCTGAATCTCCAGACTGACGAGTACTTTGTGGGAGCGAGCCTGCTCGCGAAGGGGCTATCAGCTTCGATATCAACGTTGACTGATACATCGCTTTCGCGAGCAGGCTCGCTCCCACAGGGGGGTGTTTAACCAGCCGGCATCAGGATGTCGCGGTGCCTTTTAAGGCAGCAACACAGCCCGGCGAGCATCGCCAAGAATGTCCACGCCGTTGAGCATGAACTTCTGGGTGCGCACGTCGATGTCGATCACCGGGATGCCATTTTCCAGACGGTTGTACGTGCGGCAGGACAACTCAAGCGTAGTGGTGGGTTTGTCGCCCATTTTCAGCTTGGCCTCAGCCAGGGATTTCAACTTGCCGCCGACGGTGTGGTAGGTGAACCAGGTATTGCCATCTTGGTCCTGACCCGCTTCACGCACGTTCAGCAAAATGTCGTCGCCCAATTTGACGCCCAGCGCCAACATGATTTGCGGACCAGCGCCTTGCAGCGTCAGTGTGGCCCCAAGCACTTTGCCGCTCTTGGCCATTTCCTCGGCGATAAAGCGGCCGCCGGCCATCGGTTCCATGTCGAACTCGATCTTCGGCGGGGTGAAATCTTCAACAGTCGCCGACAACGGCAGGCCTTGCAGGGTGGCCGCGATGGCCTGTCTTACGCGGTTGGTAAACATTAGAGAACGTCCTCCAGGAACTGCTCGATGATTTCATCGCGGGCGTTGAGTTGATAAACCATGTGTTCGTTCGGCGCGTAGCGGCCGTAGTCGATAACGATGAACCAGGTGCCGTTCTTGTACTTCTCGACACTGTTCAATTCCGGGTGCAGGTACACGCTGCCGCCGGGAATGGTTTCGTCGGCGACCAGGGTTTGCAGCCAGTCGTTGATGCGCTTGACCTCCTGGTCCATGAAGGACTTGGTCAGGTTCTTGGCCATGGCTTTCTGGCCGGCCTTCACCAGCTTGCGGCTGATGGCGTCTTCAAGACCGACGTAGCTGATGAACTTGCCGGTGATCGAGCGGTTACCCAGCAGCGAAAACCCGCCCAGGACGGTGCGGGCGTAGTAGCTGATGCCGTAGCGGTTCAGCAGATCGCCTTCGGTGGAGGTGTCGAGGATGTTGTATTCAACCACCCGCGACACGTCTTCGGCGTAGGTCACCTGGTTGCCCGGACTTTCC
The DNA here is from genome assembly GCF_029955235.1 of Pseudomonas fungipugnans. Classification (NCBI taxonomy): domain Bacteria; kingdom Pseudomonadati; phylum Pseudomonadota; class Gammaproteobacteria; order Pseudomonadales; family Pseudomonadaceae; genus Pseudomonas; species Pseudomonas fungipugnans. The sequence continues at coordinate 1,632,080 of NZ_JARBWL010000002.1, read as the reverse complement.
CATTGCTTGACCTTGGCCAGCGCGGCGATGGCCAGGCTCGATGGCGCCAGGAACACGTTTTTCTTTGCCGCTTTGGAGTACACCGCCGGCATGTTGTGCACCAGCAGGCAGCGGTCGAAACCGAGATCATCGCCGCCCAGATCCTTGCTGTAGGTCACTTGATCAGCGACCGAGGCATCCTTGCCATCCAGCACCACGCGGGCCTTGATGCGCTTGCCGAACGAGGCGAACTCGCTGGCCACCGCCTTGGTGCCGGTGAAGCCTGGCGCACCGATGATGGTCAGGTCTTCCGGCACGCCGCTCAGCGCGGCCAGGCCCAGTTTGCGACCGGTCAACGGCTCGACGCCGCCGATCACGTTGTTCTGGGTGTCGGCCGGGGTCGTGCCCTCTTCGACGATCACCACGTAAACCGGCACCTTGACCACTTTGAGGATCTGGTAGACCGCGTGATACAGCGTGCCCGACTCGGCGCCGGTCGGATCCAGCAGCCCTTGAGTGGTGAAGCTGTTGATGCGGAACGGCGCATTGCGCGGAATCAGCGGATCGGCTTTCGGCGCGGTGCCGACCAGACCGATCACGTTGTCGCCCAGGCCACCCATGGCCTCGGGAGATTCAGTGGCATTGACGGTAATGCCGTTGTGCTCGAAGTTCAAAACCTCAGCCATGGTTATTCAGCCTTCTGGGCAGTGGCCTGTTCGGCCGGGATAGATGTGGATTTCAGCGCCAGACGACCAGCGCTGAGCAGTGCATTGGCTTCCACGTCGAGCAGGTCGAGCTCTTCGCCAGCGGTCGACCAGTGGCCGCGGCCAGTGGGGAACGGGACGATGACGGTGTAGGTTTGGCGTTCTGCCATTTGGGTTTCTCCAGAGACGAAAAAGCCCCTGTTTTTCAGGCAGGGGCTGTGGGGTGTTGATTAGCGGAAAAGAAAACGCCCCGTCGGTGCGGGGCGTTTATTGGGGAAGGGCTTGTAACCATTCCGGCGCGGATGGTCGGTGTTCGACCAGGGGGAACTCCCCGGCTTCCGGCCAGTTGCGAAGCACGCGGCGGTATGTCTGCAACCCGGTGTATTGCGTCGAGGTCAGCGTCGTTGGCGAACCTTCCTCCAACTCGTCACGATGACGCGTCACGATGCCGTCAGTCGCTGCAAGCTGGCCGTCGCGCCATGCCCGTTCAATCGCCGCGATCTCGGCCAAAGATGGCGCAGGCGAATCAACCAGCATCGGACAGCCATCGTCTCCCCAATCAATAACCTGACCTTCAGCCTGCCCCGCCAACAATTCGGCGTGGTGTTCGGCAGAGATCTCAATGACGTCATCCGGCATCAATGTATGAATAGACGCATCGTAAAATCCGCGAGTAGATTTTGAAGCAAACATAAAGTCCCCTTTAAAAGCCGACAACTCGATACCCGCCAGCCTGAGTGGCTACCGTGGTGGACTGATTCCAGAACCGAACTTGAGTGGCTGAGATGTTGTAGCAGTTAACCCCGGGTATGCCCGGACCCGATGCGCCACCGGCAATAGCAAACCCTGCACTGGCGCTTGGGAATGCAATGGGGAAGGTAATTAATACTGAGCCGTTGGCAGGAATTGCTGGAATGATTCCCCATTGCTCGATCATGCCGGAAGGTAGTTTCTGATAGCCATTGGAGGCCATCAGCGTAGCAAACGGTAAAGTCTTGCCGACAACCCCCGTACCCAGCAGCAACCAGTTTCCGTAGCCGATGAAAGTGATATCTGCGTAAGTATCTGGCGGAATGAGACGGTTCGCATTTGTGGGACCTATGACGAGACTTTCCTGCATCATATCCGCGCCTTGAGTCACCAAGACCAGGTTCGCAGTTGACCAGTTCTGCAAACGGATAGTGCAGCCTGGCAGAACACCATTAGCCACCGAGTCGGGAATACTATAGGAGGCTGGACCGTTACCGTAGGCGTGAACCAGGCCGCCAAAATGCGCCGCTATCCCGGTGAGTGCAGCGGTAAACGGATAGAATCCACCCAGCTCAAACCCTTTGGCGCTCACCCATTCGGTCGTGGCCAGTTTCTTGCTGTTATCAAACCGAGGGGGCGTATTCGCCGTTGGGCTGATCAGCTCCGGCGAGTTGATCGGTGCAAACCCTTGAGTCACGTTCTGGAACGTCAGGGCCGTGGTGCCAAGCACAATCGCCCCATCGGTCACCAGTTGCCAAATCGTATCGGCAAGCGACGCTCCCTGCTCGACAGACACAATCAGGCCCGATGTCACCTTGGGATTTGTGTCGGCATCCTTTGCGCGACTCCAGGCACCCACAGCGGCAACCCAGATTCCGTTGTCCTTTGCCAGTGCCTGATTTTTTACGAGCACCCGATCCCCGGCGACAACGGCCACTGAGTCGATTATCTGAGGCGCGGTTAAAGCAATGTTAGAGGTGGTCGCCACGCGCACCGATTGCTTGCTGTCGAGTTTGGCGAGTTCGTCAGCGACATAGGAAGTCACCCACGCACGGGTCGCTTTAACCACGGTGTCGTCAATCAACAACGTCACCAACGACGCATTGCTGGTCTCGAAAATCGAGCGAATGTAAAACTCTTTCCCCGACCCTGACGTCGCCAATACCGGTTTGAATGACTCCGGATATTTGACGATGGCATAGAGGATGCCGGTATCGGTCCAGATCCCCGCTTCACGCACATACCAGCCACCAACCTCCGGTGGAATGGTCACTTCAGCCAGCAACCAGCTAGGGTTTTTCTCGTCCTGGAACAGGGCATTGAGCGGCCCGCGCCAGACTTCGCGCTTGAGCGCAGTGTCGGTTGCCGCCGGGTTGTAAACTGCGCCACCGCCGTCACCGACGGAAAGCTGAGACAACTTGATCGGCAGGCCCGCCGCTTTGCAGGCAGTTTCATAGGCGATCCCCGCATTGGTAAGCAGGGTGTAGTAGTCGGCCATTTAGGACCCCTGAGGATAAATAGTGGAGGTTTCGACGGCGTAGAGCCCGGCGGCCATGAAGACCTGGCCCGAGGCTTCGAGCCCTTCGATTACAATCGGATAAACCGTGGTCAACTCGCCGCACACGGTGGCGGCGCCGATGACGTGATTGCCAGAGGCACTCAGGCCGACGGAGACCTTTAAGGTGTCACGCTCGCTTTTGGCGTCAGCCAGACGTCGATCAAGACGCGCATCGACTTCTTCGCTGTAAGGTTGTTCGGTGAAGGCCCTGACGGAAAAACTGTATGGCGCGCCAGGTGGCGTTTGCTCGTACCAGGCGCGCACCTCGGGCATCAGTTGCAAACCCTTGGCGGCGTTTTCCAGTGCCTTGCGAGTACCCGCCTGCCGTGCGGTGGGCCAGGCGAGTTCAACCGTCAAGCGCTTCTCAGCTTCGGGCGCTTCGGAGCTCCACTCGCTGACACCGCGGTCCGCTGCGAGATACGGCAGGAACGCCAACGGTGTTTGGGTGGGGTTCATCAACTCCGGAAACGGTGGCGTAATGCGCTCAAGCAGTCGACCGAAACCAATATCAAGCGCCCTTTCCAGGGGCGAACTGTTGGCCGGCAACAGGCTCGGGTGAGGTGTGTCGTCACTCATAACGTATCCACCTCGACCTCGACACCTGTGCAATACGGGGCCTGGAAAGCCGTCGTCACAATCGGCGCCAGCGGCTCAAGAATCTGCAGCTGAACTGCGCCAGCGCTGTGCAACGTGTAGTCAATCCAGCTCGGGTCCACTCGCCCTTCCAGGCGATGACAGGAATCGGCATAGGCCTGCAATTGTTGTTGCGCAGCGACCTTGGTCAGCCCCGAATCGGGACCGGCGTTGATCTTCGCCACGACGCGGATTTTGTAGGTCCTGATTTGCGCGCCCTGCACCGTCACGAGGTCCGTTTCGGGACGTACATCAGGCCGCGCGAAATGTTGGCGAACACCGTTGAGCAGGTCGGCGGATGGCGTGCCGTCGCCCTCTCGGGCCAGTACCGTGACCATCACCTCGCCCGGCGCCGTGCGTCGTCCGTTGCCGTCCTTGACCTGCGCAGCGAAGCCGTCCGGATCGAAGGTATAAGTGACCGTCACCACACCCGCCGACGCGCTTTCGACCTTCACCGCCGGCCGCTCGCCCAGGGTGAAGACCTCGCGCCGATACTGCATCCGCGAGCCTGCTGCCGGCGCATGGGGCGCCAGGTAGTAACGCAAGCGGGCGTCGTCGTCGCTCTCGTAAATCGGCGGTACGGGCGGGAACGCCGCCGGATCGCCCGGATCGAGCAACTGTCGTTCAAGGCCCATGTCCGCCAGCCGTGCATCGAGATTGCTGCCCGTCGCCCACCACGCCAGCATCTGCTTGATGCGGGCGTTGTATTTGCGTTCGTGGGTTTGCAGCCGGACACAGAAAGCCTCCAGGGCCATAGCCAGCAATTCGCTTTCGTTTTCCAGGCTGACACTGAGTTTTGCCGCGCTCTCGGGAGAGCGGGCGCCGACGTATTCGACAACGAAGGTCTTGAATTCGGCGAGTAAATCCTCGAACGCTTCGACGTTGACGATCGCCGGTTCGGCCAATTGATTCTGGCCGGGGATCAACATGCTCATGCCTTTACCTCGAACGTCTGTTGGCGGTTTTTCCAGGTGCCGGCGAAACGCAACAACAACCCGGCACCCAGGCGACTGGCGACGATGACGTGTGGCTGAAAATCGTCGATGCCGTTCTGCGGGTTGTAGAAGGCTTGTGCGGCGTGGCTCTGGGCGAGGATCAGCACGTCGTCGCCGAGGTTCTGACCCAGCAGCCCCGGGATCAGCGAGCCATACAAAGGCCGCTTCTGGCGGGTGCCCAACGGGGTAGTCAACGCTCGGGTGGCGCGCTGCACAAACTGCAGCCAGTCGTCGACCGTCGCCCCGGTGTTTCTATCGATTCCGATCATGGAAAACTCTTAGGCAGGACTGATGACGCGCCCCTGGTGATCCACCACCGGGCCGCTCAGGTGTACACCGGACGCATCGATCAGCAAGCCGACCGCCCCCAGTTGCAATTGGATCGTCTGGGGCGTCATTGCCAGGCGAGCCGCGCCGATGCTCAGTTCAAGCGACTCGCGAGAACCGCTGAATGTCACCGGACCGTTTTGCCAGTGCAGGACATGGCTGGCATCGTCGTAGCTGTGTTCGCTGCCGTCCTGATAAGTGCGACGCGTCAGCGAAGCCAGCGTCGAGGCCGGCGGAAATTGCCCGCCATTGAGGCCGAACAGCGCAACCGACTGGCCGCCTCCCTCGCCGCCACCGTAATTGAGCAGCACGCATTGCTCGCCCACCGACGGGATCCGCGACTCGCTCTGCGCCCCGGCGCTCGGATTGAAAAAACGGATGGCAGGACTGAGCAATTCGCCATGGCGCACCTTGCAGGTGTTGCTCGGCGCATCGACCGATTCACAAACGCCGATGCGACACAGACTGTCGGTGCGTCGGTACAGGTCTTCGAACTCGGTTTCCATCTCGGCCAGGCGCTCGATGAGCGGCCCGAGTTGCATCCGTAACAGCTCATCAAACATGGGCTAGTCCTCAAGTGCCGTGTATTGGTCCGGGTCATCGATATTCGAGACTTCCCAGGTACGGGCGTATTTCGGCGTGCCCGACGGGTCGTCCAGCAACGTCGGACCGAGGTACAGCGTCTGGATGAATGAGACGGTCCAGGCGTTGTAGGTGCGGGCGGCGTTGATGAACGTAGATGGCAAGCCGTCGATGGTCATCGGCAGGTCGCATTGATCTGCGGGCAGTTTCCAGCGATTGTCGGCGACGCGGTTTTTCAGGTCGCAAGCCAGATCGCAGGCCGCCAGTGCCGAACTGGCAACCACGGCCTGCAACGACACCGTGAGAACGTGGGCGATGCGCCCATCATTGGCGCGCTCGCCCGGTGCATCATGGTCGATCGTAATCAGCACCCAGGTCGGGTCGCCGGTACTGTCGAAGTCTTGCGGGCTCCCTACCTTCAAACCGGGAATCGCGCTACGCAGCGTCTCGGCAATAGCGGCAACCAGTTGCGAAGGTTTTTCGAGGGCGACAGCCATTCATGGCCTCCTGTTCGGGGCGACCGGGGACGCCGGTTCACTGTGGATCGGGATTGGAATCTCGCGGCGGCACTTCACAAACACCAATGCGCTTGGCCGCCCAGCGCTCATACAGCCCGATGGCCACATCCGCCCCGGCCATCGCCGTGAGGCAACCGAACGCGCACGCAGTCCAGATCGACACGCCAGCGGCGTACAGCAACATGATTGCGGACACGCCGCAGATCACGCAGGCCCCGGAGCGCAGCGCCAGGCGGCGCAGCAGCGCCCAGCCCCGGGCGCCCTCCTTGTCGGCGCGCCACATTTCGCCGGAAACCCCGCCCACCAGGGCGAGCAAAATGACAAGCCAGATGGGCATGTCCAGCAACGCTTGCTGCTCGTTTGTCATGTCACGCCTCCTGGGGTGATTGATGAGTGATATGTGTGTTTCAAACGATGTCTCTTGAGCTGCCTGACGGTAGGTAGGCATTCCAAAAAGCCCGGTTTTTTGAGCCGGGCTTTTCAGTAATGCGGTCCTGCGTCTTCGCCCTGCCGATGGCAAAGGCGAAGTTGACTTTTCGGCGCTACTGGCGCGGTACGAGTCCATTCAAATTGTTTTTCCGACCGCGGTCCCTGCCCGCCGGATAACTGCTTCTGGTGCTTTACGCTGCACACCCGGGTCAGTTGCCAACCCTCTGAACCGTTGAGGCCGGTTCATCGCTGCCTTTGTGTTGTGGAACTAAAGAGCTTCGTTTCGAGCCACTTTGTTGAGCGGCTTGGGACACAGAATATGCATTCACGCATACTCAGTCAATGCGTAAATGCATTTATTTATGCAGCATAAATGCACAGGCGCATAAAAGCCCCGTAAACAAAGGCATTGATGGTTTTTGCCAGACGAAAAAAAACCCGCCGAAGCGGGTTTTATCTGACCGGGATGACTTTAGCGGGCGTACATGCCCCACCAGAAGACGTGTCCGAGGATGACAATCTGCTCTTCCTGGATTTCCTGGAAAGTGTAGTCCTCGTCCGGGTGCTCGTCGCGATTGAAGCTGCGCAGGCGGATACCGGTGGGCAGGCGATACAGCTGTTTCACCCGCAACTGGCCGTTATGGTTGATCGCATAGAGGTCGCCGTCGACGATGTCACCAATGGCGCTCTTGCCAGCATTCACGCCCACTGTGGCGCCGTCGCGCAGCACCGGCAACATGCTGTTGCCGCGTACGGTCACGCATTTGGCCTGGTCGAACTGCACACCGTTGTGACGCAGACTGCGTTTGCCGAAGCGCAAGCTGGAACGCTCGCTTTCTTCGATGACGAATCTTCCTGATCCAGCAGCCAATTCAACCTCTCGAAGAAAGGGGACCGACACCTCGTCGTCGTCGACAGGCGTATCGTCGTCCCACAAGCTTATGTCCTTGAGTTCCGAATGCAACTGATCGCGCCCGCCAGCCGCCGGCGAAACATCGACGCGCCCGCGCAACTGATCGGTGCTCACGGAAAAGTATTCGGCGATCTTCGAGATGTGTTTATCCGAAGGATCGACGATCTTCCCGCTGAGAATCCGCGACAGAGTGGATTGAGGCACGCCGGTGCGACGGTGAAGCTCCGTGGGGGAGATTCCGTGCTGGTCGAGCAGTGCTCTTAAGACGGTTGATACATTGCGTTTTTGCATAACACGAATAGTGCTTGATCTTTTTTCAGAAGACAAATGCAGAATTGCATAATTTTCGCATAAGTACTGCACTGGGTCGCAAAGATGCCGCAGGGCTTTCATGCCTGCGTCAGGTAGACCGCCCATGGTAATCTTGCGCCCATCGCGGAAAAGCCGGGCCGATGCCCCTCCTTTGCCCCACACCTTTCAACGAGTATTCCTAAGTTACCGATGAATAAAGCTATCTCCGATCTGTCCTCCCACACGCCAATGATGCAGCAGTATGGGCTTGAAGTGGCGGAAGGCCTTACAAATAAGGGCTTTCAGAGATCAAGTGTCTAAAACTCAGCGGTCAGATAGCCCGTGTTTAGGTCAATGAAACCGACATAGAGTGAGGTAGTTTTAGACAAGTGAAATGCCTCTGCTTTGGCAGGTATCCATCCATCGCGCCTGCCACCCTAACTATCTGTAACGGACGGATGACTGCGCCAAAGCTGTAAAAGTGATGGCGCTTTAGATATATTGTTGAATCAGAAAATTATTTCAGGGAAGTGAACGTGCTCGGCCATCTCTACGCAGCGGATGCGATCTACTTTCCACGCTCTCTAAGCGCCTCCGATCCGGAAGCGCTTTTTAGTCTGTGTAGCCAGGTCACGTCTCGTACAGGCGACGTAGTGCTTGACGCATCGGAGCTCGTATTTATTGATCCCTTGGGCCTAGCGACGCTCCGAGCGACCCTTGAATGTCAGCCTGACGGCAAGTGTGTCTACATCCGCTATTTGCAGGAGCGGATGGCCTACTACCTTGTGCGAATGGACTTTTTTCAAGGTCTCAATGTCGAAGGTATTAATGAAGACGCACGCAATACCAGTGGCGAGCCGTTCAAGTGTGTTGAGCTCATAAGGGTCGCGGATCAGGACCAGTCAGAAATTATTGCTTCTAGACTTGTCCAGGCGATGACCGGCGCAGCCTACGACTCGGAAACTGAAAATCCTGAGCTTGACTCTTGCCGCAGGCCTATTGAGTACGCCCTGAAAGAGCTTTTGGAAAATTCGCTGTCCCATGCAAAGAGGGAGGGTGGCCAAGGATCGTCCGTGTGGGTTGCGTGTCAGCATTTTGAAGACTCAAACTCGGTTAGGCTTGCAATCGTGGACAACGGCTGTGGCTTTCTAGCGACGCTAAAGACACACGGTTCGCTAGCAGAGCCCACGCACATGAATGCGATACAGGCTGCACTTCTCGAAAGGGTTAGCTGCAATCGAGGCCCGAATATCGGCTATGAGAGTGATAGCCAAAATCAAGGTGTCGGCTTGACTACAACAGCTAGAATCGCAGAAGCGGCTGACGGCCATTTGATTATTGCCAGTGGAGACGCCTGCATTCATACAGAAACAAAGGGCGAATTTTGTCTCAAGAAATCCCCTTGGGGCGGAGTAGCAATCGCCTTCTCATGCAAGCGCGACAAATTGCCGCAGGTGAACATTCCGTCGCTCCTGCCGCAGGATGATTTCGTGGTTGACGGAGAAATCAGGTTCGACTAGATACAAAATTGTTATGGATTTTTCCGTGTCACATGAATACATTCGCGCATCTACACAAGCGCTACTAGAATCACATCAGCGCATATTTCCGAGGAAAGCGTCATGCAAACCCAAATGATCAGTCTCGCGAGGTCATCGACCATCCGCACGCTTGGTATGAGGGCTTCTGCTACGCCGTATCGAAAGGACATCGAAACCTCACTCGACAACGGCATGAATGTTGCCATTGATTTTTCTGGCAATGAAGCCACCCAATCGTTTGTTGATGAACTGGTTGGGGCACTGGTACTCAAGCGCGGCAGAGCGATTCTCTCTCGCATCTCGTTCAAAAACTGTCCTGATGACGTAAAGGCGATAATCAAATTCGTCATCAACGATAGGGTTCATCAGCTAGAAGACCAACGGGCTATAGCCTAAACATAAAAAATCCCGCCCAGTGCGGGATTTTTTATTCCTGCAGATATCGCTCAGACCTCTGGAGATATCGGCTTGTGGAGCCCGGTCTATCGCTAGGCTCTTTCATTTCCAACGAATCGCCGCAAGTGCGCTTGGCATGCCTGAAGCGCGATCAGTCACCGGTGATGGCGACAATTCGTTGAGCATGCGCCGGGTCAAGTCGGGCGCGCGCTCCTCCATGCCCCGCACCGTGGCTGTTGCAGCCTCAAAACGCCACCATTCAAACCCTCGCGCTAGAGCGGTTACCATTCGCCTCCAGTAGTGACATGGAACAGGGGAAAGCGGAGCTGGTTTTTTAGGACAAGTCCTACAGCCAGCGCCAAGGCTTCCCGGTAACTTCACTCTGCCCCAGCTTCTGCCGGGATTCCCCAAGGACGAAAAGGAAGCTGCATGTCCGGTTATGTACCAAGACCAGCCTTGCCCAACGCGACTAGTAGCAGCAGCGGTGTAGAACCTGTTGATATCCATGCCCAGCGCTGGGCGGAATACAAAGACCTTCCGCCGAAGAAAGACGCCAAGCCCAGCACCGCGGGCTGTGTGTTCGCAAAGAGCTGTGACCTTCCTGACGGTGTGATCGACCACAAAAAACCAGCCGGGTTTATCCCAGTCGAGAAAGTAGCCAACTACGGCGAATTCTCCATTCTTGGTGGTCGTGAAACGGATGCAGACGGGAACATTCCCCTCCAGAAAATCGGTGGTAGCGCCTTACCGACCGCACTGGGAACACTTCTTTTAGGCGGGGCCGCTACTGCTGCGAGTGCGTCCTGTGGTGGCCTCTGCACTGCTGGAGCTGCTGTAGCTACCGGGACTGCTGCAACGGGTGCGGGTGCTGCTGGTGGTGCCGGGGTAGTTACTGCCGGTGTTGCTGCTGGAGCTTTGGCGGGAGTGGTTGCGCTACTGTGGCCGTCGAGCTTGGGCGACAGCTCCCTCTACTCAGAAGAACAGCTCCAATCACTCAAGCAAGCCCGCACACGTGTCCGCTTGCGTGTCGAGCAGCAGGCCGATGGCACACTCAAGGGTTACGGGTACAACACCCAGAAGCGCACCAACTGGGAAATGATTCCTGTAGTCCAGTTCGTTGCTCAAGGCTCCCAGCAAGTGGCTGACTTTGGCAACGGCGTAACACTGATATGGACTCCAGCCGTTGACCCGTCCAGTACGTCAGGAATTCCACCGCTAGAAGGCGCTCCTCAAGCCCCACAGATTTGGATTTATCCGCCTACTGAGCAGGCAGATAACATCATCGTTAATCCGATCTATCCGCCTGAGTACAAGGACTTTATCCTTGTGTTCCCTGCTGGCTCTGGTGTGCAGCCGCTGTACATCGTAATCAACGCTCGCCACTCACCGGGTGCTGTTACTGGTCAAGGGCAAGACGTGTCAGGCATCTGGCTTGGGGGGGCTGGCACTGGGCTCGGGGCACCGATACCTACGAGAATCGCAGATCAATTGAGAGGGCAAAAGTTTAAGAGCTTTGATGATTTCAGGGCTGCACTGTGGACTGCCGTGGGCAATGATCCAGAGCTACTGAGTCAGTTCAAGCCCACCAACCAAGAATGGCTAGCAAAAGGCAATTCGCCGTTCGCACCGAAAGCAGAACGCAACGGCAAGAATGGTCGTTATGAGATTCACCACATCGAACACATTCAACATGGCGGCGCTGTTTACGATGTTGATAACCTCTCCGTAGCCACGCCAAAACGTCACGCTGAAATCCACAAGGAAGACCGTCAAAAATCATGAAAAGCACATTTAGTGAATACACTGAAAGCGAATTCGTAGCCCTGCTACAGCGCATCATTAGCCACGATGGAACTGAGCCGGATGTGGATGAATTAGTGTTCCACTTTGAAGAGGTGAGTGAGCACCCTGCTGGCTCTGACCTGATCTTCTACCCGGAAGATGGGGCGGATGATTCAGCCGAAGGTATCACCCACACAGTCAAGGAGTGGCGTGCCGCTCAAGGCTTGCCAGGCTTCAAAGCGTAGAGATAAATCTGCGGGACTGGCCGCCCTGTTTTACTTCGGTACTGAAACTTCCCTGACATACGCCCGGCATACCGCCAGCGCGATCAGTCCTTGGACACCGGCAGCGGTGATTCCGAAAATGGGATTTTCTGTTACGAATTCCAGTTAACGGGATTTGGTCCGAGCAGGCCACCTTGCCCGTCACCTGGGCCCATGGTGAAGCCCTTAAAATTCAAGGGTTGCAGCCCTCCAAGCCCGATTTCGGGCCCAGGCGACCGCCACCAGTAAGCCACCCTATTTTGGGGTCAGCGTGACCTATTCCGTTTTCTCTACATGGATTGAGGTCATGTTAATAAAATAGAGGGAGAAACTTCCTTGAAGCTCCCGCAAAAGAAAGGGGTTCAAATGAAATTTCGTGAACTATTGATAGGAGCTACTTTAAGTGCAATTTCAGTTAGCTGCTTCGCGTTAGGCTCGGAAGGGCAATACAATTTCAACTACGGAGGCAAGCTGGAGCATTTCAGCGCCACGCCATCTGGCTCCGCAGAAACGGTTTTCGATTTACTCATGGCTACCGGGGATGGGCACCCCAGCGTTCTTGCACATCAAGATACGGTTGGCGCTATTGAGCAGGTGAAAGAGGGTAACAAGATCATCACCCATGTTGTTCCGCAGGTGTATGGCTACCGCCTAGTAGTAACTCCAGAGGCCCAAGTTCCCGGCCAGTTCGAGAAGGCAGGGCGCGTAAATACGACTATCACGATGGACCAGAGCGTCAAAGGTCAAGATGGTAAACCTGCCCAATATTCGATAACGAAGAAAGTATCGCTTGCGTCGGGTGAGGCAGTTGCTCTGGATTGGATTAACGAAGGTGAACCGTACCGTCTGACCGTGAAATTTAACGGAGGGCAGTGGAACAAGTTTAACTAGTTGAGCCCATCCTCTCGACACCACAGCCCGCTTCAGGCCCGGGTGAACACCGCCAACAGGCCGACCCACCTTCACGGCATGTTAATTTTTGCGACCGTGAATGTAGGTCATCGCACAATATCCCTGACATACGCCTGGCATGCCCGTAGCGCGATCAGTCCTTGATCGCCGTCGCCGGCGATGCCGACAATTCGTTGAGCATGCGCTGGGTCAAGTCGGGCGCGCGCTCCTCCATGAACCACGCCGCCGGCGCTGGGGGTGGCAGGCATTGAACAGCCACTGGCTGAATCCGCAGCGTCGAGGAGGACTGACAGCCGCAGATCAGCAGTGGCAAGGCGATCGCGCAGGCGAGCCTGATTGGTTTGAGCATCGGTCAATTCCTTGTGATGGGTTTGGTCGCTGGCAGTCAGGCGCTGTTCGAGCGCCAGGCGCTTGTCTTGCTCGGCCTGCTGCTGGGTCCTGGTGGCCACGGCCAACTGGTTGAGCGTTTCGGTGTGCAACCTGGCCTGCTCGGCGAGCTGGTTGCCGTAGCGCCACTCCTGCACCTGCCATGTGCCAGCGGCGGTGACCAGCACCACCACCAGCAAACCGGCCAATTTCCATGACAGGAGACTCACGCCAACACCTTCAGCGCCGTGGCGTACAGCGCCCTTCGATCAGCGACGCCGTTCTGCCCGCCATTGATCCGCTGCGTGATCTTGTCGAAGCTCCCGGCATCGGCCAGGGTGTTCAGGCCTTTGGTCGCCCAGAACCACGCCGCCGACAGGCACGCATACTGCGGCTGCTCCAGCAGTTCAGGCTGCTTGATCAGGTCCAGGCCCAGGGCCTCACCGCAGGCCGCGTAATTGGCGCGGCCAGTAATCTGGATCAGGCCACGGCCACGGTATTTGGAGCCATCACCCGCCACGGTGTTACCCAGGTCCTTGCGGCCCTCATACCCGGCCTGTTGCGCGGTCGGCCCCCAGATTTCACGGACGTAACGGAGCTGGCCAGACTCATGGCCAACCTGAGCAATGAACGCGGCGACCCGCTGGAGACCCACGATCTGGTAGCGCTGCATCGCCGTGTTCAGGACAGAAACAAAAACGCCGGCTTTGGCGCCGGCGTTCGGGAGGATCTGCAATAGCTGTTGTTGCGTGATGGGCATACTTTTCTCCAGGCAAAAAAATACCCGCTCGATGGCGGGTGCGTTGTGCGAGTTCGACGAGCTACATCAAATCGGCAGCGTTAACTTCAGGGTCGGCGGCGATCACCGGAACGTCCGGCTCGGCCGGCCATACCGGTGCGGCGTACCAGGTCGGTTGGGCGGTGACCTTGCCGAGGGCAAACTTGTAGGCCTTCCAGGCTTTCAGACTCAGCAGCAACGCGGCCTGCTCCACCTCGTCCTCTTCAGTCGCCTCACCGGCATCGATGCCGTACCCCAGGGTGTCGACACGGTCCTGAATGCGCGCAATCTGCACCACGGCCCTTGCGTTCTTGGCAGCCAGCTCTGTTCTGGCCTCAGCCAGTCGCGCCGCTGCCGTCGTTTCCGCCTTCATTTCAGCGGTGACCAACAGAGCCCAGTTGATTGCACCAACACCTCCCTGCACGGGTGCCCACTCCGGCGCCGGCGTATCGACCGGCGACGGCGGAAGCCTTACTGCGCCATCGGGCACATTTTCCAGAGGCGCCGGAAAGGCCTGCTCCTGGGTGTAGTTCGCCGGGATCGGTAGGAACATGGCCAACCTGATTTCCCCGTCCACCTTATCGATGTCGCCCATGAACCACCTGCTGGAGACGGCACCACCCGGCAGCGTGCCGCCGTCGGCGAGCCGGGTGAAATCAAATACCTCACCATTCACTGTCAGCACGTCGCCACGCTTCTCGATGCGCAAAACATCATCGCACCGCGTCGGCCATAATTTGATCCGCATCAGAACCACCTCCCTATACACAACATTTTCAAATTAACGATGCTTTGCCCGACCGGACCGTTCCTGTACACGAACGACATACTGGTCTGCGATACCGAGTACGCGCTGACCACGCCGGACGTATCGTTGGTTGCGGAGGGGGCGGCGACGGCATAGCAAAAGAAATCCCCACTCGCGAACGCCACAGGGACAGCAAAAGGACCCACTACCGTCGCAGCGTTTGCCGTCACAGGGAAAGGCCCGACATTTTTAATAATGCTGATCAGCGTCCCATCAGCGAACTTGGTGTAGGAACCGGTGGAGGTGCTGCCTGACTCAATAATGGCGCCGGTCGGGACACCGCCCAACTGAGCCACCGTGCCGACGATATCGGTGATGGCGGTTCTCTTCAGCTCAAGCGCTGTCCTTGCTGCCGCTGCCGTCGTCGCGCCCGTACCACCTTTCGCGATGGGAACGACATTTTCAGTCGAGACCGCTCCCAGCCCGGCCAGTGTCGAGCCCCACTGCTGGATGATGCTTTGTGCCTGATCGGCGAGCTGCTTCACGTACCCCTGAACTGGGGCCAGCGTATAGCTCGCGCCGGCGACCGTGGGGCCGGCATATGCCGGGAAGATTGCCAGCACCGTTGCGCTGGCGATATTGGTCACCTCGTGAAGCGCACCATTCGGGCCAATAAATGCGTCACCCACCCGACTGTTCGATGCAAAATCGGTTCCCAAGCCGGTCACACTCGTTGACCCGTTTGTGACAGTTACCTTTCCTTCTCTGTACCAGGGCATGGAGCCTCCAAAATTTGGTCATAAAAATACCCGCACTGGGCGGGCATGAAAGTTCGAGTTGAATCAGTTAAATGGAAGTGGAAGTCCAGCGGTTTGTATGATGAGCGCTGTCGGGTATCGATCAGTTGCTATGTTGCTATAACTTATTCCAGCGGGTACGCCGCCGCCCGCCATGGCCCTGGAATCTGTGGTCCCAGCAGAAGCCCCAAACATGAAACTGATGCCTCCAGTGCGCCCATAAGCCCCCTCCACGACGCCATAAGCAGCGGCATCGCCGCTATCTCCAGAGCTAAAGTCCATGATCCCTCCGCCCCGGGACCAAGGAAGAAAGGCTGCATACTCCACTCCGGGACTCAGAGGTACGTCGTAAATGCAGTCAGCCTGCGGCATTGGGTAGTTAGGTGGCACTCTCAACTGGCGGCGCTGTGTTCTTCCTCCCAGATAGGTCAAATAAATTCGGCCACCTTGCGTGCGTGGGTCGGGTGGCGGAGCGGTATATTGACCAATTATATTGAGAGGTGGCTGCAGGGAATTAAATGTAAGAGCCCCGCTCTGGTTATAGATCTTCAGAAACGGTGTCCCGACGAAATTATCGGCCATCAAATCGAAACAGTAATACCGCGTTGCAGACGTAGCATTCGAGTACAGGAATGTAATGGTGTCGCCGATTCGCTGGGAGCCGTTAAGCGTTCCAGATCCAACGAGAAAAACAATGGGATTACGCGCATTGGTCAGAGTGAACCCAAACAGGTTGTCTCCCTTATCTTGAGCGACGTTTTGAACAGGGGTCCAGTTTGTCCCCTCTCCAGGATCAAGCTGAGCTGACCTTAATCCCCTTCGCGACCACGACTGCTGGAAAGTCATGTATCCACTCTTCACTAAACCATAAGAAATCTTGGTGGTGTCGAAAAGCATCTGGCCGTTGTCTTTGTATACGGTTAAGCCTGCCATGCTTAATAGTACCCATAGAAAATTCTGGCGTTGGCTGAAAAGAACCCCCAACCCCTGGTTACATAGCTGTACGCCCAAGACAAGGCCCCTGGTGTCATCGTAACGCCAGGCAGGTGACCGGCCTCCCGCTGCATGTCAACGAGCGGAACAACTGCAAAGAACTGAGTCTTTCCAATTGGCGGAGGAGGAATGGCAATAGAGCCATTGATCCCACCGGTATCGACGTAACCCTGGTCTTGGCTAATGCTCATAGTCATATCGAGCATGACCGCTCCTGCGGGACTTTGAATTGTCAGTCCAGTCATTTCACACACTCATATTGATGGCGAGATTGCCGTTTGGGTGATAAAGCTTCACGGAGTTGTTATTTATCGCCAGGCGAGCCTGCCCCGCGCCTTGTCCGTTCATTTCAAACCCCCCATTCTTGAAAATTGCCCAGCCGGTCTGCCCGGGCACATAATTCGTAGAGCAGATGTAATCGCCGATCTTCGCGTTGGTGATGGTGCCGTCCTGGATAAACGCGTCACGAATGAACGTCTGCCCGCCCGATACTGCGAACGGCGAGACCGGCGTGCCGTTGATCAGGTTCAGCAACATGAAGGTGTCGGCCCTGACGACGAACTGGGACGACACTCCGCTTGGGTCAACCTGAAGCCCCAGCCCGAAGGAAGCAGCGTACTTTTGCCCGCCTGCGGTGGTCTCCATTTTTACCGACCACAGCGTTTCCATCTTGCCCTCGGCCGTTGCCTGGGCCTTGGATACCGTCTGTACGGCGGCGGCATTGCCATTGATCGATGCCTGCAACTGCTCCGAGCGTTCAACCTGGGCTTTATCCGCCGTGGCCAGGGCGCGGGTTTCCTGCGCAAACAGCGCTGTGCTCTGCCAATCCTTGATCACCCCCGATAGCGCTCCGTCACCGGTATCATCCCTGCCCATGGAGTACACCGCTCGCACGGTATTCTTCACGCCGGCCACTGCTTCATCAGTGGCCGCTTGAGCAGTCTCAACCTGCTGAATGTCCGCTGCGTTGCCATCGACGCCCGCCTTCAATTGGTCCAAGCGATCGGCGGTGGCCATCTTGTCGGACGCGACCACAGTTTCCAGCGAGCGGATGCCCGCCTTGTTCTCGCCCACCGCTGCATCCAGTGCCGTGGTGCGCTCGACCTGCGCCAGATTATCGGAAGCCTGAACCTTCACTTGCTGCGCAAACGACGCGCTGACCTCCCAGTCGTTGATAACCCCGGCCAGCGATGCCGATCCATCGTCCGCACGGTATGCCGCCCGCAGCGACTGCAAGGCCGTTGCCGAAGCAGTGACCTTGCCGTCTACCTCGGTAATCTTGGTGGTGTTGAGCGCCACCTGCTCGGCCAGCGCGTTGGCGGATTGCAAAAGGGTTCCGACATCAGTCCAGTAGCTGGCGTTTGGTGGTGCTGTGTCGACTGGTACTGCTTCGATTGCCTGATACAGGTGCTGGCCCTGCCGAACGATCTCGCCGATGACGTACCTCTTCGCTGGGTCATACACCAAGGCATCGGTCACCTGATCAATCAGCTCGGCCAGCTCCTCTTTGGCCTGACCCAGGCGATCATTCACCGACCCCGGCCCGCTGCCAGAAATCAAATCAATCTCATCCAGCAAGTGCTTTCCGAGCTCCGTCTCAGTGATCTTGCCGGTCAACAGGTCGAGAATCGGCGCTGCTTCCGAGCTGGCCTGCCCCATCACCCCGCTGCCTACCGGGTAGAACGGCCCCACGTTGCCGGTCCGATCCACCAGGCGCGCCCAGAAGAACAACGTGGCACCGGCCTTCAGCTGCTGCAGGCTGTAGTCGCTTTGTGGGTAGGCCAGATCCGCCAGCTTGGTCGCGTCTGGCAGGCTGGTGGTCTGCCCATACCAGATTTCCGTGCGCTGAGTGTCCTCGGCGCCAGCGGGGAAGCCCCACTTCAAGCCGATGCCGAACAGCAGCGGCGTGGCCGTGAGGAATGACACCGCCGGCGGCAAGCCTGCCTTGCCCTCGAGATTGGTCAAAACCGAGTTGGTCGGCATGGACGACACGTTCAATGCACTGACAGCGCGCACCCTGGCCAGGTACTGGCCGGAGTAAATCCCGCGAACATCCACCATCAGTTCACCGGTGCGCGGCATCTTCATCCATTCCCGGGCACCCCAGCGCCATTCGACGTCATACCCCACCGCGCCGGGCGCTGCGTCCCAGGCAATGGACATGCTGGTCACCGCAATGCCCTGCTCAATCACAACGTGCTGACTGATCAACACCCGCGCCGGAGCCGCTTGTGTGCCGATCGGTATACCCGTGATCGGGCGTGGATCGACTACAGCTCCGAAGTCGATAGCGTTGAATTTGCTCGGCTCGTGCTGGATCATTTCGAGCTGGTACTGATGCCACTCGGGACGCGTCACGTTCCTGACGTAAAACTGCATCAGCTTCAGGTCGTCGTAATCCAGCGCCCAACCGCACTCAGCCTCGGGCACCTCGCTGTAATCGGCCATGACGGTGATTGCCCGGCCGACAGCAGAGCGGACTACGCGGGCCTCTGACTTACCACTGGGCAGGTTGACGAAGAGCCGGGCGCCGGCAGGTACCGCAGTATCCCGGTCCAAGGTGATGACTCGACCGGCGACCGCCGAAATACGCCCACCATTCGCTCGGCCTGCCAACGCAGGATCGGCCAGCGCGATCACTTGGCCAGGTTTCGGGATTTGGCCGTCCAGACCAACACGCATGGTCGCGCCGCGTGTCTGTAACTGCTCAGTCAGCAGCGCCCATTGCCCGGCGCGCTGAGCCTGTCCCAGCGATGTGCAGCCGATGGCGTCTACGGAGAGTTCCCGCACCATGCCGAGCTCGGCCATGGCGTCATCATCAAACACCGGTTCCTTGTCCGTTTCAAATCCCTGATCCGGATTGTCCCAGGCGACCATGGCCAACGTGTGCCGATCCCGCGCCCGGGTGCCTTCGTATTTGATTTCCCCATTGTTCAGGATCTGGGCCGGGCTGTAGGTGTAGACCGGATCGCCAGGCATATCGGCGTTGACGACAATCTGGCTGCCGTCCCAATAGGCCATGCCGTGGAAGATCGAGGCCAGATCCTGTAACACCGCGTAGGCCTCGGCCTGCTTCTGGAAATAGAGATTGCAGGTGAAGCGCGGCACCTGACCACCCTTGCCGTCGGGCACCATCTGGTCGCAGTACTGGGCAATTCGGTACAACGACCAGCGATCAACCATGGTGGCGTCGATGCGCTCACCGAGACCGTAATACGGGTGCAGCACCAGGTCGTAAAAGATCCAGGCCGGGTTGTTGGTGTAAGCCTCCTTGAAGGTACCATCCCAAATTCCGTTGCTTGTTCCAGTTCCGGCCGTTGCATACGTGCGGGTCGCGGCGTCGTAGTTGGCTGGGACGCGGATAATACGGCCACGCATCAGGACGGCGATCTTGGCGATATCGCCGCCGAAGGTCTGGGCGTCGTATTCGATGCTGCTGACGGCGGTGAGCGGGTATTCCTGGTCACTGTCGACAACCTCGGCAATCGCCTTGACCACCATCTGGTCAGCAACCAAGTCAGAGGACGCGTTCGGGGTCAGGCGCCGAACGCGAATAGTCCAGCGGCCGCCGGCGGGCAACTCAATCCGGTGCGCCCGCTCGTATTCGGTGACGTTCTTACGGTCGACGAACGTGACCAGCGCCTCAACATACGGGCCATTGTCGGTAGAGATATCCACGGCGTAATCGACGCGAACGCCGTTGATGTTGCCGGCGGCATCCTGGCTGCGAAGTGTTGGCCAACTCAAACGCAGGCGCACTGCGTCGATAACCGAGTTGGTGATGGTGTGCAGCCACGGCGTGCCGAAGATCAGCTCTTGCTTGACGTCGATCTCGTTACTGGATTCGGTATTGCCTTCCAGACGCGCCTGATTCAGTTCGCCATTGCGGAACTGCCATTTCACGCTTGGATAGTTGACCGTACCGTCCAGGGCCTGGATAGGTGTGCCGTCCAGCTTGATCGAGCGCAGGCCATCCACCGGCCCAACAATGGGGCCCCAACTCCACATGTAGACGATTCGCGCAGTGGAGATCGACGGCACGCCGTTCAGGGCAATGCTCGGTTTTTTCTCCTTGGCTTGACCTCCCTTGCTGCCGGCGACCGCGCGGCGCTTGCTTGCTGCTTCACGCGGCGCCTTGTTTGCTGCTGCGCTCATGCGCCCCTCCAGATGCAAAAACCCGCCGAAGCGGGTGTGGTTGTGTGGTGTGATTCAGATGTTGTCTTGGGTGTAGATCCCGCCTGACTCGATGGCCCCGCCAATCTCACGCTCGCCGTACAGCAGCGGATACGGGTTGCCCTGGGCGATGGTCGTGACGGCACCGCCGAAACCGTAGCTCGGGTTGTTGCCGTCATCGTTCTTGTCGCTGGTGTTGGTTTTCGTAGTCGGCGACAACATCTGCACCACGCCACCCAAGGCGACAGCGGCGCCGGCGGCCAGTAACCCCATGCCCAGCACCGAGGTCGTACCCCCCGTGAACATCCCGGCAACGATCAGCGCTACGCCCAGCAGGGTTTGAAACATGCCGGCCTGCTTGCTGCCTTGGATGATCGGCATGATTCGGATATCGCCGGCGCCGGAGCCCTTCAAGTCCAGCTCTTCTTGCCCGATGTTTCGCTCGTCGACAAACACCGCGAAGACAAGGCCACGCTCTTCAGCCTGGCGCATGAACTGCTCGAAGCCGGGCTTCATGTTGCACAGCGCGCTCGTGGCATCAAGCACACCATGGATGTCGAGGACGTATTGGCGACCGAAGCGTTTGCCCAGTACGCCGCCAAGTTTGATGGTGCGCTTCATGGTCGATAGTCCTTGTGTCGAAGGATCAATTTCACACGGTTGGCTTGGGACCAGCCGTAAATCTCGCGACTGGCCAGGCGCCCGGGCATGTGGTGATAGATGAATGGGCCAGAACCGCCCAGCGTGGCTGCTGGCTCACTGATCAGGGCCGGTTCGTCACCCAGATAGATGGCCGCATGATTGGGGTGAAAGCAGTTACGCCCCGGCGTCGGGATCTGCAACACAAGCATGTCGCCGCGTTGCGCCGTCTCCACCTGGTAGAAACCGGTGGCCTTGAAATTCTCCTCATACAAGCTCGGGCCGCTTTCATCTTCCCACCACAGATCCTGCCGCTCGAAGTTCGGCAGTTTCAGGCCCGCCTCTCGGGCATACCAATCGCGGCAGGCCGACCAGCAGTCAAGCAGGCCATGGGAAAAGTCCCGGCCCAGCAGCGGCGCCTGGAAGCCCGACGGCTTGAACCACTCGAACTCCCCGCCCGGCCAGCCAACGATGCCCCAGGGCAATTCATGCAGCTCGCAACTGACCCGGTCGGCCATGCTCGGCGTCGGCGCCTTGTCCGGGTGGCTATGAATGATCGCCAGCACCTCGCCGCGATCCTCGGCGGCGGCTTGGTCGCGTTCGCAGAGCTGGAAGTTCTCCCGATCAGTCTTGGCCACGTTGGCACAGGGGATGTACTCCCGGCCGCCGGCGCTGCTGATCAGCAGACCGCAGGCTTCGGCCGGGTACGCCCGTGCCGCATGGGCGCGGATGGCGTCCTGCAACTGTTTGTTGATTCGCATGGTTACCTCGAACTTGTGATCAGGCTCGCGCCCATTGAGCCGCCGAACCGGCGAGTGTTGCCGCGCAGCTTGCAGCTGCTCCACCAGCCGCCGCAGCGGTCCAGCGCCGGGTTATCCGTGGCCTCGTTCTTCTTGGTGAACATCGCTCCCCCCATGTAGGCGCAGGCCTCACCGCGATAGCCGCCACGACAGGCCCACCGGCAGAGCTTGGTGATCTGCTGTGACGGCAGCTGCTGGCCCTCCATGTCCGTGGGGCTCGACAGTTCAAACACCACGGTGGCGCGGGTCTCCTCGGTCTTCTGCTCGATGTACCAGAGGTTCACCTTGCTCTGGTCACTGGCGGTCGGGTTTCCCTCGGGGAAGTTCGCCGCGTCCAGGAAGTGGCGGAACGTCTCGATGACGCGCACCTTGGCACCGGCCAAGTCGCGGAACTGCAAACACAGCGCGGTGATGGCTCCGGGCACGCCACCCAGTTCGTTGGCCACCTGCAGCGTCGGTGATGCTGGCCGACCATCGCCACGGATGTCGAAGCCCTTGGCCGTGATCTGGAGCGGCGAATAAACCTGCCCCTGCCAAATGATGTCGCCTTCCTGGGCGTGGCCGTGGAAGCGCCAGAGATTGGCACCCAGGCGCGTGGCGTCGAGCTCGAACAGCCGGATCTGGTTACCCGGCTCCAGCTTCTGGATATCAGTGTTGTAATTCATAGGGCCTCAGAAACAGAAAACCCCGCACTGGGCGGGGCTGTGGGAGCGAAACGGTTACGGGTTGAACACCTGCTTGAAGACGAAAGTCAGCGTGTACAGGCTGGCCCCGAGTGGGCGCGGCTTGTACCCGGTGCATCGGTAACGTCCTTGCACGCCACCGGGCGGCGTCCAGAGAAAGGACTTATAGCCTTCGTGGCGGTCTAGAAATTCCCAGATGCCTTTCAGGTCAGCACCTGGCGCCAGCGGACCGGTGAACGTCATGTTCCAGGTCTGCCGCTTGGTGTTGATACCGATGCCGCCGGCTTGGGTGTAGCCATCGCCAAAGTCGTTTTCCCAGGTGCTTTGCTCTACCTCACCGTCGGCGCCGATCTGAGCGCAGTAGTTGAATGTCTCAGCCATCAAACCCTCTTCCAGAGCAAACCGCCCTGCCCCATTTCACCTTGGAGAACTCGCCGGATCATGGTCGTTAAACCCTCGCCGGCCATTTCTCCCTGCCGGCGCGCATCAGCATCACTCGTGCCCGGCTGGGCCTGCATGGTGACGGGGGCGTTGATGGTGATACCACCGCCTCCACCGCCGCCAGCACCTGATGCCCGCAGCTGTTCAAGCGTTGCATCGAGCTTTGCACTGGTGCCGGCCGTAGTCACCCGCTCGCCCTTTTGCAGCAGCCAGGTGCCCGTCTCCGGAACAGCGTCGATGCCGTCGTGCGCCATACCCGCCAGCGCCGCACTGGCGACACCGGCAACCATCGGCGCGGTGGCCGCAGCAGCAGCTGCCGCAGCAGCGGGCGCCGCAGCAGGACCGACGATAGGAATCGCTGCCGTCGAAGCGAACGCGGCAAGGCTGGCCTGAAAGGCGGTCGCCTGGGCGTTGGCCACCAGCGTCGGCACCGCGCTCGCCTGCGTGGTCTTACCCACCAGCAGTTGCACGGCCTGATAGATCAGCCATTGAGCTGCCATATCAGATAGCGCCTTCAGCGTCGACTTGGCGAAGTTGGCCACCAGATCACCGAGAGCATCGCTCGCGGTTTCGGCTCCGCTCGCCACATCAGACAGGAAGGTGCCCAGACCGTCGGTGGCGCTGTCCAGGATCGATGACGTCACCTCTGCGGCCTGGGTCGTGTAGTCCTGTGCCGCATCGACGTAGTTCTGCCAGGCATCGCTGACGCCATCCATCCAGTTGGATTGGGCTTTGTCCTGCTCGTTGTAATAGTCTTGCTGAATGACCATGCGCTCGGCCAGCGCCTCTTCGAGCAACTGTGTTTCCGCGTCATAAGAAGACTTGGCATCAGGGTCGCCCAGCAGTTCGGCCTGCTTGTACTGCTTGTACATCTCGGCGCGCTGCTTCTGGTAGTCCTGCTCGATCGCGAGATTTTCCCTTAGCCGTTCCCTGAATTTGTCGCCAGAGCCGGCACCCGCCAGTTCCATCTCGAAGCCTTGCCGAACCGTTGTGTTGCTGTCCTTGAGGTTCGCTGCCAGGGTGGCCAGCTTCAGGTCTTCCTCGTTTTGCTTTTTCAGGCTGAGCTTTGCGTCGAGTTCGGCGGCCAGGTCTTTCAGAGCCTTCTGCCGATCAGCGCTGACACCTTTGAGCTTCCCAGACTCAAGCTCGAAGGACAGCTTCGAGACTTCGCTGGCCTTGTGCTGCTTGCCGGTGGTTTCGTCGATCAACGCAATCTGGCGACGATAGCCTTCTTCTGCGTCTACGCCGCGCTTGGACAGCGCCTCGGCCGCCGACTTGGCTGAAGCCTTGGCAGATTCGTCGGCTTTCTTGGTGGATTCCGCTGCTCTGACCGCAGCGTCGGCACGCCTCTGTGACGCAACAAGCAGGTCACCCTCGCCAGCCTTCAGCCCTTCAACAAGCCCAGCTTTAATTCGGGCGGCTAACTTGTCGGCCTCAGTGCTCTTATCGGCCAGCAGGATCTGCTCGTCGATCTTTTTGGCCATCTCCGTATAGACCTTTGATGCTTCGGATACCGCGACAGAGACATCAGCTTTACCGGCCATTTTGTTTAAATCTGCAATAGCCGCCTTCAATCCATCTACAGCTTCATTCGCACCAACAGCAGCGCCTTTCGCTTGAATAAGGTCTGCCTTCCAGTTTTCGAGACTTGGGCTTTGGGGAAATCTTTTTATGTTGTCGTTAAGTGTGAATATTCTTGCATTGATAGCGTCGGCGGCCATTGTCGCGCTTTCAAGTTTCTTCGTGTAATCAGGAATCGCAGCAGCAGCCTGATCTGCCTTCATGGTGGCAAAAGTTGTATTTAGCTTTGCAATTCGCTCGTCGAGTGCTGCCGAGGCTTTATCCGCCTCGCTGGCCCGAGTTGCAAAGTAAACCAGAGCGCTGCCGGCAAGTAGCGCTGCACCCACAGGCCCGCCAAGAAGAGCCATGGCCGCTGATGCGGCTCGAGCGGAGGCAGTAACAGTTGCAATGCCAGCGGCGGCGGCAGCAGAAACCCCAGCCATGCGGGCCAGAGTCGCTTGGTAACGAATGGTGTCGGCCTGAACCAGAACGAACGATGCTGCGGCGCTTGCCGCCGACCCTGCAAGTCGTATCGAGAGAACGCCAGCCAGTACCAAAGCCGCTTGCGCTGTCGCGTCGAGCGCTGTCTTTGTGGCTGGATTGGCGAGAACCTTGTTCAGTGTATTCGCTGCATCCTTTGCAGACTCAAGACTCCCCTCGCCGGTTAAAAGGCCGGATACCGTATTCTGCAAAGCCACCAGAGAGCCGCCAAACGTATCCCGAGCAGCCGCTGCCGCGCCGCCATAGGATTCCTCCAACGACTTCAAAATGATCTGTTGGGCGCCAGCAACATTGCCTGTCGACTCCATGGCAAGTGCGAGCTTCTTCTGCTCCTCCGAAAATCTGAAACCTTGCTTACTCAAAGACGTGAGTCCTTGAGAGGGAATGTCAAGCGCTCGGCCAATTAACTCAGCCGCATCCTTCACACTCGTTCCAGTGCGGGCAGCCATGTCGGCCGCAGCCTGTAGGGCTCGATTGAACTGATTTCCCACAACCCCAGAAAAGGCGAGCAACGTCGTTTGCGCCTGATTTAAATCGCCAGCCGAGAAAGTCGTGGCGGCCTCCATAGCGGCCGCCATTTCATTTAATTGGTCACGACTGTAGCCCGCAGCCTGACCTGTCGACTTAAGCACTGCGCCGAGCTGGGCCTGTTCCGCTTCGGCATTTTTCGTCTCGGTAACAAATCGGCCAAAAATGCTGGCTACCGAGAATGCAGCCACGGCACCCGCCGCAACCTCGCCCAAAAGACTCCAGGCAAGGGACGCCTGATTGGCGGCGTCTGTCATTTCTTTGGATGATTTTTTTGCAGCTCTACCCGCTTGATCCATCGGCCCAGTGAACCCGCCAATCTTGGCAATCAGGTCGAGCGTTAGAGTGCCAAGTGAGCCCGCCATATATTTTCTCCAGGCATAAAAAAACCCGCCGTAGCGGGTTCAATTAAATTAAAAATAACACTACTTCTTCAGAGCATTGACTGCGTCTTGAGCAAAACAGCAAGCATATCTAACTGCACTTAACATCGCCGCAAACAAAAGAGCATATACAGAACTTATAAGACACCCGAATATAACGGGCCAATTCATAGTCAGCTGCCCCGCACTCAAATAACTCGGACTGCTAACAATCTCGACCCGCCCAAAATTATAAAGAACAATCATTGCGGCGAGCACCGACAACACGGCCATAACTTTCGAGATAAACACGCAAAAGTCCAAACGTTCCCTATTCATAACGATTCCAACAATTAGAAAGGGGCAATTTAACATCGCAACAGCTATTCGACATAGCACAAATCTAATCCCAAGACGCCACAGCCTCCTCAAGCGATTCAACTCGCGGATCCATGTGCGGCGCAAAGTCCTGCTGGTACAGCTTCTGCGCATCCTTGCCTGTCTTCGAATTGACATAGAACGCCTGGAACTGGGCCAGGGCCATCTCGACCCGCATGCCGGGGTGAAGCGATCCGCGCTTGGCACGAAATTTCACCCAGACCAGAAACTCGGAATAGGTCATGTTTTCCTGCGCCTCGGCGATGGTGCGGCCGCCTATCCCGTTCATGACCAGCTCGCACCATATTTCATCAATCGGCTCTAGCGCGCTTTCTTTCCCGCGTTTTGAACCTCGCCGATCGCGATCAGCAGCAGGTTGGTCAGGTCGGGGTCGAGTGCGCCTTTCTCCGGATCAGCCTCGCCAGTGATGTCGGCTACGGAGAACACCGCCTTACCCTCGGCATCACAGATGCTGGACGCAATGCGGGAAGCCAGGGGGTCAGCGCCGCGATGGGCGGCGATATCGCCCACAGCGGTCTGGTACGACAGCGGCCGCACGAAGCAGGTGAATTTTGAGCCAGACCATTCGATCTGCTTTTCAACCGGTCGCGCCGTGAACGCCTTCGATTTTTTCAGGTTTGCGATATTCAGTTCCATTAAGCGGTGACCTTACGAATCCAGGCGGAACCGCCCGAGCGCTGAATCGACACTGTCGAAGCAACCACAGCGTTCTGCGCGAAGGTGAATGGGAAGTCGGCCACGTAGCCCTGGAATGCGAACCAGGTACGAGTCTTGGCCAAAACGAAGTCGTCGCCATCTTCAGAGACGGTCGGGGCAATGTCCTTGCCGTCGGACCAGCCCACCACCCACTTGATCGTGGTGTCGCCATCCGTTTCGGACAGCTGATGCAGGCGAATATGGCTTGCGTTGTTCGGGTCAGCGTTCAGGCCGAGGGAGGCCTGGCCAGGTGTACGCAGGCCTTTTTTGTAGCTGCGCTCCTGGGCAGAGAGACAGGTGTCTTCAATCTGCTCGGCTGGAGCGCCGCCCGGGTCGAAGCTAGTGGCGCACTCAATTTCCATGACTGTCATCGGCCCGGCACCGGTAGGTGGCGGGACCAGTGCGTATACCTGGGTTCCTTGGGAAAGAATCGACATGGCGTTCTCCAAATGTCGGGCAAAAAAATACCCGCGCTGGGCGGGCAATGAGAATGGGAAAGTGCTCGAAATTCGTCCGAATTTTATGCATTAGGATGCATTGGCCAATTCGGCACACTCGAGGAAAAACAGATGAACCAGTTGAAACAGATGTTCCGCAAGCTGCTTGGATTGCCAGCCATCAAGGCAAAAGAAGAACTCCAGCAAGAGCAGTTCGACAACCTGATGGATGCAATGAAGGACTTTGAAGATATGTACAAGAAGCACTGACAATTCGCCCCGCTGTCCTTCAGCGGGGTACAAACCAACTCACATCGAAGCTGTACCGATAGTTCTTTGTGGCCGGGTCACGACTGTCGCCACCCCAGCGGATGATGTAGGCCTTCAGCTCAATCGCGTCACGAACGGCCTCGGCCACGGCTCGGGCCGAGCTTCCGGTGTCGGCATAGACGTCGACCTGCAGGGTGAATCCATCAATGTCGGGACGGCCGGCCAGGTAGTTCTCCGGATCGCCCCCGATGGTCTGCCAGACTGCGTACGGCTTGGCGACCTTGTCCGGGGCATCGCCGAACGGATACAGACGTATTGGGCTCCCCAGCAAAGCAACCACTCCGGGGTCTGCCGCGCATACCGCGTTGATCGGTGCGAACATCAGCTACTCCTTGCAGCGCGCGCCGCGCGCCGTGCAGCCCTGTCGATGGCGGCCTCCATTTGGGTGGCGAACACCTGAGTGACCTCAGCGATATTGTTCTCCAGCGCCGGGCGCAAAGCCGGGTCGGCCTTGATGTGTTCGGTGCCGAACTCCAGGAGACGCCAGTGTGGTGTCGGTGCGTTGGTGGATTTGCTGCCGTTTTTGATCAGCACGGCGCCGTGCAACACCCCCACACGAAACCCGAGATCACCGGTTCGCCGGAATAGCCGACCGTTCCAGCGCAACACGATGTTGTCTGCAATGGATCGGCCTGTCTCTGGATCATCCCAGCGCCGAGCGCCTTCCCTGGCTTTCTCGGCAACCAGCTCGGCAGCACGCCGCAATGCGGTCCTGCCACCCTTGCGCCGAACGTCGTGGTTCACTGCGCCAATTTTTCCCAGCAGGCTATCCATGCCCACCAGGCTGAACTTGATCTGCTCAGCCATCATTCACCCCCTCGGCGTAGGGCAGCGTCAGATATTCCAAACCCGACTTGGGGTCAGGAAGAACGCCCTTGATGCTGTAGATCTGCCCGCGATAGACGCCACGCATCGACGCATCAATGTCCGTGCGCCGGCGGATAACAATCCGGCCAACCACTTCGGACTGCACCGCCCGTGCTGCGATGAAGTCACGGGCACTCAGCGGCTCGATGGCTGCCGAGACAGTCACGACATCAACCCAAACGCCCGGGATAGGCTCTTGGGTTTCCGGGTCGACACCCGGCACCAGCTTTTGGAACAGCATGCGGTGACGCAGATCCCCGGCTCTCACGGCGCCACCTCAACATCGGGTGGACCACGAAAATTACGGGACGACCAGAGCAGGGAATCCACAGCCAGCGGCAGCTCTGCGGTGATAGTGCCGATTACCACAGCCTCGCGACTCGCGTAGGAATGCCCCAGCAGAAGTAGAAGCGCAGCCTTGAACGACGCAGGGAAGTCCGCGACAGCTTTTAACGCGGGGTTGTCGCAATACCACAACGCCCAGGCCAGAGCCGACTCCGCGTAAAGCTCGATCAAGTCGTCATCGCCATCGTCGTCAACGCGAAGATGCTTGCGCATCAACGTCATCGGAATCAGGTCGGTGACAGGGATGCTCATTTTTTGGCACCTGACTTCTTGGCGGTTTCGTTGTTGGCCTGGTTTTCTGGCTCTGGCTCTGGCTCTGGCTCTGGCTCTGGCTCTGGCTCTGGCTCTGGCTCTGGCTCTGGCTCTGGCTCTGGCTCTGGCTCTGGCTCTGGCACCAAGATTGGATCTTCCAAAACCTCTTCTGCCAACCCCAACGCAATCAATTGTTCTGCGATTTCGGGCAAAACGCGGCGCTGTTCGAACTGGTCGAAGTTGCCGGCGTGGTAATGGGAAAACTGACGCAGTGCACGAATCTTTTTCATAGCCCTGTCGGGGCAGTTGCCCGCCCCGCCCCAGTGATTAGCCGCCAGCGGCCGGAGTGAAAGTGCCCTTGATGATCGCAGTCGGACGGTAGTGAGTTACCGCCAAGCGTTCTTCGCAGAGGATCGTGAGCATGTTTTTCACGAAGTTGTCGCGATCCTGGTTACTGATCTCGATTGTCGCGTCCATGCGGTCCCAGATCTGCGAAGCCAGGTCAAAGCCGCCGACAGTGAAAGTGCCCTGCGCCTGGGCCTTGGTAGCTACGACCGGAAGCCCCCACATGACCTTGGCCGCAAATGCAGCTGGACCGCCAAAGATGTACCGACCATCAGCGTCTTTCAGCAGTGCAATCGCATGCCAGTCGCGCGGGTTCAGAATCAGGCCAGAGGCCTCGAACTCAGACTCGCTCGTCTGGAAGATGGCGTGAGCGATCTGGTCAGCGCGGGTGTCGCCCGCAGCGTTGAGCTCTGTGTCATAAGGACTGGCCACTTTATTGAGTCCAATCAGGTTGTCGCCGGTGCCGTCACCGTTGAGCAACTGACCTTCTTCAACCAGATCCAAGCCAAACAGCAGGCGACCATTGACGTAGGATTCAAGCATCGGCGCATCGTCCATGATCTGGCGAGAGGCCTGAATCCAGTGGGCGATCGTTTTGACGTTGGCAGTTTCCTTGGTGAACGTGAGGCTCGACTCGGGCTTCAGATTGCCCTCGGCAACTGGAGCTGCACTGTTGATGAACACGTTCTCGCGCACGTACTCGATGGCATTCGAGGTGGTGCGCCCCTGGGCCAGCAGGTCACGGATGGTCAGGCGGCGTAGGCCAGGCATGAGAATGCCTGCGTTCTGCTGGGGCTGGACCAGCGCGCCAGCCGAAGCAGCACCAGCGCCCAATGCCTTACTGAAGCTCTTCACATCAACCTTGCCGGAGGTGGAACCGTTCCAGCCCTTTTTCAGGTCTTCGGCCGCACGCTCAGCGAACGACTTTTTGGTTTCTGGGTTATCGAGGGCTCCACCTGCAAGCTTCGACTCCAAGTCGAACAGGCGAGTACCGGCGGTTTTCAGTTCGTCCTGGACCGTTTGCAGGTCGCCCTGCAGCTTTTTGCTGATCTCGCCGGTGCTGGTGATTTCTTTTTTCTGCGCATCGAACAGTTCGGTCATGTTCTTCTGCGCGTCTTCGATTGCTTTTTGAATTTGGGCCAATTCGGACATGGTTTACTTTCCTACAGTTGGGAAGGATTTAAGGCGATCAAGGATCGCGGTGATTTCGCCACCTTCGGAATCGCTCCGAACTGCGGACTTGATGCGGGCGATAAACGCCTGCGCTTCGGACTTGGACAGACCGGCCGATTCCCTCAACCAGCTTTCCGCGTCGCGGATGCTTTCGATGGCGTCCATGCTTTTCAGGGTCGACACCGTTGCCTGTTCATTCGCGGGGAACGTACAGACACTGATCTCGCTGAGCCGCGATACATTCGTAAACGAGTAACCAGTAGCGATTGAGGAGAAGTCGCCCTTAGCAGCGGAAAAGCCCACGGACATTCCGCCGACGGTTCCATGAATCATTGCCGCCTTCAGCGCCTCCGACTGAGGGTTGCCAGGGGTCAACTCACCCTTTACATGCAACCCCGTACTGTCCTCGGACAAGTCCAGCCATTTGCCCACAGGGATCTCATCCCGGCGGTGATTGAAGAACATGGCCACAGCTCTCGACTGGCTCTTCAAGGTTCGCGCAAAGGCGCCATGCTGAATGATGTCGCCGTCGCTGTCGGTGATACCGAACACACTGGCGTAGCCCTCAAAAACCCCTTGGGCGCCACCACTGGCAAACTTGATTGCGGCCTGATCAAAGGCCAGTGTCTTGCAGATGCTTGGCATTTCAGCCTCCAGAAAAACTAAACCCCGCTGGGTGCGGGGTCCGTTTGGCCAAGTTGGGTAAGCGGTACGTTCTGCGACTGACAGGTCGCGACATCGCCACCAGGCACTGGGGGCAGATTGTCCAAACGCCTAAGTTCGTCACGGGTTCTCAGGCCTTTGTCGGCCATGATTCCCATGAATGCCGCCCTCGCCGCAGAGTCGCCCCGCAGGAGGCCTTCGAGATTGTGTTCGGCGTGCAGCCGACCAACATCCGCGGGCTTTAGCAGCCAGCGCTGAATGCACCCCTCCCAGATTTTCAGGTAGGGGTCGAGGGTGTACTGAAGGAATCCGATGTTCTGCTGTTCGATGCCTGAGCCCCAGCTGGTCGACTTTTCAACATCGCCCACCAGATGCGGTGGTACACCGAAGAACCTGGCCAGCTCGCCTACCTGAAACTTGCGGGCTGCCATAGTCTCGGCGTCCTGCGGACTCACGCCGATGGCTTGCGTGGTAAACCCGGCTTCCAGAATCCATAGCCGCTTTTTGACCGGGCCGCCGGAGATCTCCTTAAAGTTCTCTTCCACCTGCGCACGCTGTAACTTGCTCAGCGTCTTGCCGTCACCGGTCATAAGGATCTGCGGTGATTTCGCGCCATTGGCATAAAAGTCCCGCTGTTGATCTTCCATCGCCACAGCGACACCGGCCGTCCTGGCGGCAAAGGCAATCGGAGAAAGGCCGACCAGACCGTTAAACCCAAACCCCTTCAGGTGGAAAATGTCGGCCTGTTTGAAGTCGGCGTACTCAGCATCGCGGCGATAGCGATAGACGATTCGCTTCCCCTCAAGCCGGACATCCATGTTCACCGACATCAGCGGAACCAAGCTGATGATATCGCCCACACCGTTGCGCTCGATCAGCGCGTAAGCGTTGCCGTAGTAACAGAGCTGCATGGTCATCGCGACGCGGAAATCGAACGCTGTCATGAACTGGTTTGGGGCGTAGCGCAGCAGTCGAGCCAGCGGATTATCCAGGCCTACCTTGGAGCGGTCATCGCCCTTGGTTTCGAAGACGTCCAAGGGCAAACAGGCCGACACGCTGGAAATCAGGCGCACGCAGGCGAACACTGTCGAGATTTGCAGCGAGCGCTCGTCGTTGACGATTGAATCCCCTACCGCACCCGAGGCCGACACAGGGCCGGTCTGCGATCCTTGATTGGGTGACACCAGGCGCCCACCAACGAAGAAGCTCGCCATGCGCGCCCAGAAGGGGCTGCGGGTGCGCAGGTCAATGCTGTAGTCGGTATCTGCCATTACATGCTCATCGTATTGTTGAGGAAGTCATCAAGATTTACGGTGTCGACGTGAGCACCGGAAACACCCAGGGCCATCAGTAACGCGGCCATGTCATCGATCTTGTCGGCGGAGCGTTTCTTGTCGGGCGCCATGTTCATGTTGTCGTCGCGGCGGGCAATCAGGTTCGACGCGCACCAGTTGAGAATCATGTCGCCGCCGTGGGCCAGGGCGCCTGCGATGTAAGCTCGCTCCAGCGCCTGCATTGCCGGGTGGTAGGACTTCGGTCCCTGGATGAACTCAATCATCGGAAGCTCAGCCGCTACCAGCCGGTTGACCAGGTCACTGGCGTTCCACTTGTCATAGGCGATGGCCTGCACGTTGAAGTGGGCACAGACCGCTTTCACGTCAGCCTCGATCACTGCGTAATCGGTGACGTCGCCCTCGGTCTGCTTGAGCAGACCCGACTCAACCCAAGAAGCGTAAGGCACCGTGCCGCGCTCGGTACGAAAGGCCACCGCGCTCTCCGGAGCCCAGCGCCAGCCGTAGGTGTAGATCACGCCGTCAACGTTCCAGACAAGCCGAAACGATGTGAGGTCAGTTGTCGAAGCCAGGTCGAGGCCGCCCCAGCACGGGTAGGCCGACAGCCATTCAAGGTCAACCTCACCGGAGCAGCGCTGCCACTTGTTGAGATCTACCCAGCCGTCAGCGGTGGACGCCGGCCGGTTGAGGCGCTTGATTCGAAACTCAGCCATCTTGGACGGCATCTGTTTCGCTTCGACCGCCTCTTTGCGGATGGCCGCCATCAAGTGCGGGTTCACATCCATCAGCGGGTTGGCTTTGATCCAGCAGCTTTCGTCGAACTCGCTGTCCGCTTTGATGCCCAGTGTTTTGTCTTCGTCGTCGACGGCGTAGAACACCACCAGGAAGTGATCAGCCGTATAGCCGAACAGGCCAGACAACAGCTTCTTGGCGAACATCCGAATTTCGGCCCACGGACCGGGGTTGGTGTAGCCCTCAGTCGTCGTGTATAGCCAGAGCGGGTTGCCCCGCGCACCGGCTGCTGACGTCAGAACGTTCAGCAGGTCGGCGGTTTTGTGTGCGTGAATCTCGTCGAGACCAACATGCGACGGGTTGAGGCCGTCCTGTGTCGATGCCTTGGCATGAATCGGCTTGAAGCTCGCACCGGTTTCAATCCGGCTGATCGACTTGGCCCAGACCTCAAGGCCGAAGTATTCGCGAAGGTCGGCGTTCTTTTCGACCATGCGCTTCGCGGCGTTAAAGATGATTGCAGCCTGGCCGAACGTAGTGGCGGCGCTGACGATCTGCGCGCCCTCTTCCGGTTCGCAGCATTCGCAGTACAGAAGAATCGCCGAGGAGAGCGTGCTCTTGGCGTTCTTCCGCGCCACGGCGAACAAAGCCGAGGTGAAGCGCCGAGGATGGAACATCCCATCACCGCCCCAGCCCTCGGTGTATACCGCTTCGCGTTTGCGGAAGCCGAACAGCTGGACTACGAAGAAGATATGCGACGGGTGCATCACAATCGTCGGCTTGTCCCATTTGCCTTCAACGTGGTGCAGCTTCTCGATGAAGTCGCACGGGTCGTTGGCGTGCCATGGGTCGAAGATGAACGGGCAGTCTTTCTTCTTGGCGCGCTTGAGGTCATCAAGGAAACGCTGTGACGCCTGGCGAATCAGCTTGCCGTGCTTTTTCCTTTTTTTGTCGGCCACCGCAGCCTTGGCGTAGTCGGTCGCGATCTTGACGAAATCACGCATCCCTACTCCAGACTGGACAGCCAGATCATTCGATTATTTTGAACCCTGCTTGCGGCCGTTCCCGGCGAAGGCGTTGCCTTTGTTGTCATCCGCACCGGACGATTTGACCTTGCCCTGGGCGACCGGCGTCAGACCGAAGTCGTTCTGCAGGTTGCGCAGCGTGCCGGACATACTTGCGGTCGGCGCTTCGCCAGCGGCGTAGAGCTGAACGATCTTTCCGTGCAGGGCACACATGTGAGCCAGCGGACTGAGCGCGGCATCGGTTAAAAGTTTGTTGGCCATCAGGATCGGCACCAGCCGGTTCCACTCTTTAATGGCGTGAGCGTTGGGCATCCAGTCGGGAACGACGGGTGCTTCGTCGACAAGAGGCAGCTCGACTTCGACCGGCACATCACGATCTTTGCGCGTTGTGCCGGCGACGGCCTTGAGCTGTGCAGGCTTTCGCGGGTTGGCCATGTGGGCTACTCGAAATACTCAATGAATGCGCCTTGATGGCGCTGTTTGCGTGTGATGAAAAACGGTTTTGCTCAAGTGACCGCGCGAAAAAAAAGTTTGGGCGCGGTCTAGAAACTTTTTTGCCCCAACTTTTGACCCTCCCCCTGCCGCGAGTGAGAAATCGTCTCATTTCGATAATTTCTCAGCCTTTTTCGACCAAAACTGCGCGATTCGTTCTCATTACCGGCCACCGGGACAGGGATCAGGCCTTGGACTGCCTGACATTGCCGAAACCGCCGTCCTCGCTTGCCGTCTTGCGGCTGTGGCAGGGATGGCAGAGGCCTTGCCAGTTGTCACGATCCCAGAACAGATCGTTGTCGCCACGGTGCGGGGTGATGTGGTCGAGGTCAGTCGCCGGCTCTACCCTTCCCTGTCTATCGCACTCAGCACACAGCGGGTGCTTGACCAGGTATCCGGCGCGGGCCTGCTGCCATCGGTAGCCGTAACCTCGCTGGGTGCTGGTGCCGCGCTGCTGCTCAATCGGTTGATGCTGCGCGGTCTTGGCTGCTGCCGGTGCGTGCCGCTTTGGCTTCACCGGCACGGCGTGCCATCCATGTAGGTCAGAGGCACAGCTTCAGGGTCTTGCCCTTGGTCTTCTGCCAGGGCTTGAATTAGTAGGCCCTGTTGCTGGGCGATCCGCTCCAGGGTCGCTGTCTGCTTCTTCTGCTCGGCGAGGATCTCGACCAGTAAGCAGTTCACTTGCGCGCTCATAAGCTAGCCTCGACATCTTGTTGATCCATTCGCGCCGGGCGGCGCATCCACTGCAAGCCATTACGACCCCAGTGATAGCTTGATCGAGGCCAGCACCACGCCGATCGCGGCGGACTTGGACGACTTGGCGATCTCAATCACTTGAGCCTCAACCCGCGCAACCTCAGCCTGCTCGTCGGCCGGCATATCGGTGACCATACCCTTGATCTGGTAATACTCGGCACTGACTGTGCTCATGGTGGTGCTCCTCTTTGCGCGCCACGATTTGGCGCATTCGAAAACGTGGCGCGGATTACTCGACCTTCCGGCTCGGCAACTTGAAGTCAGTCACCCGATCAGCGATGTTCCGGATCTTCTCCACTCCCAGGAAGCCAACCCAGCCGCCGGCGAAGGTGGCCATGCTCTGAGGCAGGCCGAAGAAATCCAAGCCGCTGATGATCGTAAGAGTCAGGCCGCCACAGATGGCGCCCTCCACCAGCATCTGGCGACGCGTGCCGCCTCCGTAAGTGATACGCAAGACGGCCATGCCGCAGGACAGCGCAGCCGCATAGAGGATTGGCGAATGCTGGCTCAACCACGCAAGCGCTATCGCCCATGTGTCTGGTTTGTCTGGCATTGAAGGCATCTCGATATCCTCCCGGTTAGGGAGTGAAGGAATGGGTTATCTGGATCGGTGAAGAATGCCGCCTTGCTGCAGCTCTTTGCGGAGGACATCGCGCATCTTGTCGGCGAGTTCAGAGCCCAAGCCAAGACCGACCGCATAAGTTTGGCCGCTCGCCGCGAGCTCCATCCGCACCGACCACATGGCGCTGAGCTTCGCGCCGGTGATCGACGCACGCTCGACTTCAGCCTGGCTGATGTAGGTCACACCATCGACAACGATAAATGGCTTTGGCTGGTCCGGCTCTAGGGTTTCGAGCTTGCCCAGGATGATCGGGTAAGGGGCGCCGTACAGCTCGATTCGGCCGCCGCTCATCCGCCAGCCTGATACGCCTTCAACAAAGTCAGGGCTTTGCATTGCTGTGCTCCAGATACGAAAAAGCCCCGGCGAATGCCGAGGCTTGAGTACTCATAAGCAGCTCCTATGAGCTGCAGAACCTAAATTAATGAATAGCTTTGCGCGCCTTTTCTATAGCGCTTTGATACATAGCGTCAAACAAAGAGGTCATGTCTTCCAGAGTGATTAAGAACTCTTCGAAGTCGTTAAGCCAAATCCTGTATCCCTTGGCGATTTGCTCGAGTTGCAAATGAAACGATATTGAGCCCTCCGTCCGCGGTTTTGGCTCAGGATCGTAGGTGAACCATATGACGAACTGAATTCGGTCTGCGGATGATCGCTGGAACTCCTTTTTTGGAATTCCGGTGAAGTGCCCGTTCTTATCAATATCTCCAATTGCGACGTGTGGCGCCTCCTTGCCATTGATCATTATTGGGTTTCCGCTCGGTACTCCCAGGTATTCCGCAAACTTCCTTCGCACCTGCAGTGCGACATCGCGCAAATGTTCGAGCTTCTCAGCATCAGCCTCGAGGGCTTCCTTGAAGGTATTTGCAACTTCTAAAAACTTTGACATTCCAGGCACTCCATTTTTTGGAGTGGCAGATTGCCATAACAAAAAACTCAATCCAACAAAAAGCCCGACTCAATGGCCGGGCTTTAATGTTCGCATCTTAAAGACGCAGAACCGCAATGTGGTGTATTAAATTCTCATTTTCTCAGAAAATCAAGCTGCTTCCGCAATCAATTCCGCTTCGTTGAGAATCACCCATGCCGAAGCGATCGCAGCATCACGCTCAGCCTCCAGCCATTTGCGGATATCCGACCGCCACCGGTACAGCGTCTTCTCCGGTGTCGGCGTGTCGGCGTTGTCCCAGGTGTGCAGCACCATGAATGCCTCGGGAAGTCGCGGCGTTGCCCAGGCCGTGACGCACTTCGTCCTGAAGAGGTGATGAGACTTCCCGGGCGCCGAGCGTGCCAGGTGAGCTATGGCCGCAATCCGCTGCTGCTGGGTTGAGCCGTCCAGGTCCACCATAAAATGCGCCACCAGCACCTGCCAGTGATGCGGCGCCAAGACACGACGCAGCAGTGAGCGGGTCATGCTGTCCTGGGTGAGCTGGTCGAATCGATCCATTGGGCATGGATTGTCGGCCCGCTCCGCCTCCCAGGCATCCGGCTTGTACTTGTTCTGCCAGCCGGCACCCTTGTGCAGTGAAATGGAATCAACGTTCATCGCTCGCATAACGCCGTGCTCGGCGCTTCGGTAGACCGTCATCAAGCAGCCCTCCGGATACGGCGCGGCGGCGGATTGTCGTCCAGGCCCAGCAGGTTGCGCAGCAGACGGTCGGCGGTCTTACTCTTTGCGTTCCCTTCAGCTACCCAGCGCTTGCAGTAATCTTCAAACCCTATGTTGACCCGGGTGGCGTGCCAGCTGGCCACGATATCGAGCAGACAGGCCATTGCAGCGGCACCGCCGACTTTCTCTTGAACTAGGCCCTCGGCGGCAATCTTCAAAAACCTGCGCTCATACTCAAACAAGCTTTTGCGCGGCGATGCCGCAGTCACGGTACTCATTAGGTTCTCCCCTTGAACTTGCTGGCGAAGGGACGAGCCATCTCGACCTCCTCATTGGTCGGTGGCTTTCCTTCGAAGTCAACAAAGCGGACGTACTTGCCCTGCTGCTGAACCATGCACGATCCGACCTTTGCGTGGCGGACCTTGCCCACGATCAGCTCGGTCACACCGTTTTGGCCCTCCTCGCTCTCTAGGTCGCGATGCACCAGGATCACCACGTCGGCGTCTTGTTCAATCTGGCCGGAATCACGGATATCGCTCGGGCGCGGGCGCTTGTCAGGGCGATTGGTTGAGCCACGGTTGAGCTGGGCCAGCACGATCACCGGGATCTTGAGTTCCTTGGCCAGATTCTTCAGGGCCGTGGAGATTTTCCCGACCTCGATAGAGCGGTTGGCGCC
Organism: Pseudomonas fungipugnans; assembly: GCF_029955235.1. Classification (NCBI taxonomy): domain Bacteria; kingdom Pseudomonadati; phylum Pseudomonadota; class Gammaproteobacteria; order Pseudomonadales; family Pseudomonadaceae; genus Pseudomonas; species Pseudomonas fungipugnans. Next base: position 1,593,433 of record NZ_JARBWL010000002.1, on the reverse strand, counting down.
GCCCTCGGCACTTATGAGTTGGACGTAGTCAACCAGCAGCACGTTAAGCCCTTCACGGCGCTGACATTGCCGGGCAATTGAGCGGATGCGGGGCATCGTCATGCCGGCTTGATCGTTGACGAACAGATTCGCCTGGTTCAGCACGCTGACCGCGCTGGTCAACTTGGGCCAGTCATCATCATCAAGATCGCCACTGTCTAGCTTGCTCAGGCTGACGCTGCCAATCGATGCGAGGCCGCGCGTGATCAGCTCCTCCTTGGTCATTTCCATGGAGAACGCCAAGCCAGCACCACCGAGCTTGCAGGTGACGTGCTGGGCGATTTGCAGGCCGAGGATGGTCTTGCCTGAGCCTGTCAGCCCGCCCACGACGATCATGTTGCCCGGACGCAGGCCGCGCACCAGCTCGTCAAGATCCTTCAAACCGGTGGAAAGCCCAGCGGGCATAGTCTTGTTGAACTTCGAGTCGATGGTGTCAACTACGGTCGTCAGGATCTCGCTGGCCTTGTAGTAGTCCCGCTGCCCGTCGTCGTCCAAGTCACGAAGGTCGGCGGTGGCCTGCTGGGCAAGGGCGATGATCTCCGCCAGCGGCAGGTCTTCGGTGGCCTGCTCGCGAATCACGTCGCCGGCCTCGACTACGCGGCGCAGGATTGCCCTCTCCCGGACGTGCCGAGCGTACGTCTTCCAGTTTGCGGTGCTCGGCACGTTCTTGGCGACCTCCACCGCAAATGCCAGGGTGCTGTAACCGCTCGGCAACGTCGGGCGCCAGAGGCCAACGGTGACCGGGTCAATCGGATCGCCAGTGGCCTGGCATTCAATGATCGCCTTGTACAGCGCCGCATTCTCCAGGTCGTGGAAGTCGGAGACGCTGACCTTGCTGGTCACCTCGTCAAACAGGGATGGGTTCAACATGATCGCGCCCAAGACGCCATGCTCGGCCTCAATGCTGAACAGTTCGCGGCTCATACATCACCCCGCGCAGATGCCCAGCGGAACACAACTACGATGCCGCTCTTGTCGCGCAGGCGGTCGACGGCACGATCACCCAGGCACTGGCGAAGCTCGGTGACGCCCAGGTTGCTCACCACGATGGTGGGCTTGACCTTCTCGTACCGGCCATTGATCACCTCGAACAGCACCTGGCGCTCGAAGTCGGTCCCATGCTGGACGCCAACCTCATCGATCACCAACAGGTCGGGACCGATCAGCTCGGCATAGACATCAGCCTCTGTACGCCCGCGATTGCCGAATGTGGCCTTCACGTCTCGAATGATTGAGCCGGCAGTGGCGTAAAGCCCATGCAGCCCAGCGTGCGCGTGCTCGCGGATCACCGCCTGCAGCATCGCCGTACCCAAATGAGTTTTACCGGTGCCTACCGTACCCAGCAGCATCGCGGAGCGCCCGACGGCGAAGTTCTCATCGAATGCCTCAACGAAGCCGCCGCACGCCGCAAGCGCTTGCCTTTGTGCAGGGGTGACTGCATTCCAGTTATCCAGCGTGCAGGCCATGAAGCGCTCAGGGATGCCGGCGTCGAGCAGGCGCTCGTTCAGCAGCCTGTCGCGCTGAATGCCTACCGCTTTCGAACGCTGATCAAAGTCCTGCGAGTGACGAGCGTCGAAGTGGCAACGAGGGCAGCCAAACCAGACTGGGTCAGCGCCGAACTGTTGCACCAGGTGGTCGGCAAAGCTGCCATCCACTTGGCAATCGCCCGCCTGAGTTTCCAGTGTGTACTTGGGGGTAGTGGTCATGGGTTCACGCTCGCAATTCGGTAGGTGCCATCAGCCTGCTGCTCGAGGCCGTCTTCGTGGTTGATCTGGTCGAGGTTGGTGTGGCGGGATTGACCGCCGACGGCGGCCGGCTTGAGTTCGTCCGTCCAGCGCTCGCCGTTCAGCCAGGTCGAAGCCATGGGCACGTATTGCCCGTCATCCTTGGTCCAGTCGCGGGAAACGCGGTGACTTCCCAAGGCGGTCATCAGGGTCTGGCGAAGTTCAGCGCCCGGCTTGAGTTTCTCCCAGGCCTTGCGAGCGTCCTTCTTCGATTTCTTGTTCGGGTACAGCTTCCAGAACACTTCGAAGGCTTCAGCCAGGTCCTTATCGGCCATAGATTTATCAGTACTTGCTGCTTTATTCAGTCCTTGCTTACCTTCAATACTTACTAGTGTCGGATTTGCCGTATACGGTTGAGCCGTATCCGGTGAAGCCGGAAGCGGTTGAGCCGGAAGCGGTGACTCAGAGACGAGATAGTTGATTTCGCCCAGCAGACCGTTATCCATACGCCCCTGGTGGCGCCGGACGTAACCAGTGCTAATCAGCTCCTGCAGCAGCCCGTAAACCCCGTCTCGGCCGGTAGGCTTCGCCGAGGTGGCGGTCTCACCGCGAAGGTGAGCCACGGATATCTCCCAGTGGTCCGGCTTGCCCAGCAGGAACACCAGCACCCCGCGAGCCGCCCAGCTCAGCCGGCGGTCCTCGCTGATGCTTTTGCTCAGCAGGTAGAAATTCCCCTCGGGGCGAGGGGCGCGAATAATGCTCATGCGGAAGCCCTCGGCAATCCACGGAAGTCGATCGTTTTGGTGCCCTTCCAGCTATTGCAGGTAGCGCAGAGAGTTTGGAGATTTTCCAGCACAGCCTCCCCGCCCTCGCTTTCCGCGAGTACGTGATCAGCCCTCAGATTTTTCTGGCTCTTGCAGCGGAGACATGCATACCCATCGCGCTCGAAAACCGTCAGGCGCAACCTCGAGCCTATGACCTTCTTGCGGTAGGTCCGCGCAATCGGCGCGGCGACGTGCATTGCCAGGATGTATTTGCCAAGGGAGTGCCTGAGCACGAAGCCCAGGCGCACAAGCCGATCAATGACGTGCGGCACTTCGCACTCAGGAAGGTTTGTGTAACGAGCAATGCTAGCGTCGGCGACTGTGGCGCAGTTTTCTTGCGCTCCGTCACACATGCACAGCAGGACAAACTTATCGACGGGCTCGAGGCTCTGCTGCGCCAGCGCCCAAATCATCGCTTCCATACTCATAGTTCGAGCTCCCCGGTCACGCGGCGAATGAAGGCGTCGTAGCTCTCGGTCATGACAACGCCGCGATCCTCCAAGGCGCCCCGAGATGCCTTGGCCATGCTGTAGACCTCCCAGCGATCGCGCTCGGGAAGATGGCGGCAGTTGGAATAGTTCGGCCAGGGACCGGCGACCACTTCGGCAGTGGCCCGCAAATCACCGGGATTCCGGGTATTTGATTCCATAGGAGTGGTCATTGCAGCGTCTCCCCCGGCTTGCGGCTGATCTGGGCGGCCATGGCTTCCAGTGATCCGCCAGACAGACGCAGAACCAACTGATGCAGCGCGGTAGTGGAGTTGATTGCTTCCACAGCAGCATTCGCGGTGTTCTGGGCGTTGTTGGCTACCAGTAGTGAGTTGATCGAAAGCCTGACCGCATCGCTGAAGTTGAATGCCGCACAGGCGAGCTCTAGGTTGCTGGCCTGGTCGAAATATTCTGGCCGGAATGGGGCGATCATCGCTTCAGCGATCGGGATGTTCATGTCTGGCGGCTCCCGTCCTGCCAGCAAGCACTTGCTCGCGATATCCCAGTGCTCGTCGGAGACTTTCTTGGCATCGCTACCAGTCTTGCGCTCGAACAGCACTTTGAGCGCCCAGTAGGATTCGATGAGAGAGATATAGGTGTCGTCTCGAGACTCGATAACGCCGCCACCATCGACAGCTTCGACGGCATCCTTTACGCACTCAAAGCACTTCAGGAGCAGCGCGGCGTCGGCGAACTTCTCGAAAAACGCCTGATCAATGGTTTCGGTCTGCGGCGTCTTGGGAAAATCGATTACTTTGCTCATGCGGAAGTCCTCAGGCGCAGCTTGAAGCGGCCTTGCTCAATATCGGGATGGGTTGCGCGCTCGGCGGTGACAAAGATGCACTCGCCGACGAACCGGTCGAAGCGACGCGTGATGTCTGCCTTCGGCCAGATGGCGTAAGGCTGACCGCCGTCGTCAGCGTGCTTACTGCGCACCATGGCGAACGGCAATGGGGAGCCAGGGATGTCGCGCATCACGGCATTGATCACCCACTGAGGGATGCCGTGGCGCAGATTGATACGGGCGCGAATCGAGGTCATCGACTCGAACCCGGCGGGCATTGCGTCCAGGTACCGAACCTGCTCGACCTTGGCGACACGGGTCTCGATCCGCTCCAGCGCTACCTGCTGTTCCCGCTGCTGACGCTCGACAGCCACCAGGTGGTTTGCGTTGGCTGCGGTGATCTCGGCCTGGGTCATTGGCCGACCGCTCTGTTCTTCCAGGGCCTGCCACCGATCAACCAAGGCGGCGGTGAACTCGGGGCTGAGCTGAGCGACGACTACGAAGCTGTCGCGCTTGTTGACCAGGTACTCCTGAACAACAACCCCATTCCCTGACTTTGGCCCATCCACCAACGGTGGCTGGGAAATGGTGCGTTTCTCTACCAGACGCTCGATGGTGCGTTTCACGCTGTCGTGCCGAGCGCTGACCAGTTCCGCGATTTCTTGCGAAGACATGGTGACGACATCGCCGCCTTGAAATTTGGCGATGGTCATTTGGCGCTCCTCGATTTTTCACTGGAGCGATCAATGAAGCCGGTCGAGTAAGTTTCTTGGTCGATCAGACCGACATTGAGCAGCGCCGCGGCGCAGCCCTGTGCGCGTCCGTCCTTGAGAGCCACAAGCGCCGGCGGCGCACTACTGGCATCCTCAATTTGCGAGTCCAGCAATCTTTTAGCCGTCCAGTAAACCGAAGGCTGTGGATTTTCAGGATCAAACGATTGCGCCCCTCGTGCGAGGTAGCGCAAGCCAACGATGGCCAACGCAGCGATTCCCTCAGAGAAGCCAGACTCAGTACCGCGCTCACCTACCCAGTTTCTTGAATCAGGCGCAAAGCGAATGGCGTTGAACGCCTCAGGCTCGTCGACATCGGCAAGCCGGGCCAGTTCGTCCATCATTTTGAGCCCCATATCGCGCCCGATATTCCATTGATCTTTCTGATGCGGAATTTCGACCGGAGCCCAATTAACAAGCCGTGGATATTGAGGATCGATCTCATTGTGGATTCGTGCAGTGAAGCTCAGATCGTCCCGAGTCATCGATGGCTCGGGGGCTCGCTTGCTCTTTGGCAGCGGGCGCTTCGAGCGAGGGACGGGCTTGCGTTTGGACGCAGGAGTGCTTTTAGTAATCGCGCTCATGCCGTCACCTCCGAAAAATTACGCGACACATTTTCAGATTCAGCGTTTCGTGTCGCGGACATGGCTTTGTCGTAGCGAGCCTCAAGATTGACCAGATTGTCACTGGCGAGGTTGCCGATATCACCAGTAACGGAAGCGCCGAGGTTGATAAGGTTGTCCGCAACGCTGCCGGTGTCAGCGTTCTTGATAGAAAAGAACAGTGCTTCCATCTGAAAAAGAGCACTCTTGCAAACCTCGAGCTCATTCAGGGCTGTGCGGGCGATATTTTGAAGTTCGGTAGAGATCATGCTTCACCGCCTTGGCGACGATTGCCGAACTCAGCGCTGCGAACAGAGGCGTTTACAAGTGCGGCAGACGACTCAAGCAAAAACCTAACGCCATAGATTTCGTTCGTTCCCATACCGCTCTCGGTCAGGCGCTCCAAGATCTCAAGCGCCGAATGCATGAGCATGGAAGAGCAATTGAGCGCCGTTCCTACTGACTTTCCAGCGCAGACCTGGAGTAGGCCTGAATCAGCATCGCCGACGGCCTCCCGATAAAACGAAGAAGCGTCAGTAAGTAGCTGCTCTTGCACTACTGGGTGGGTAGTGCTATTTTTTGGGTGCATGAAATCGTCCTCTAGACGAAGAAGTTTTTAAAGTTGCTTGCTCGACACAAGCGATGGTTTTACGAAGGCCAGCCTCGACAGCTGGCCTTTTTGTTGCCTACGATTTAGCCGGACAACAAAAACATCGATGCTTGGTGCTGGCTCATACCGGATTCCTTTTCATTGGGCGGGCAAAAGCCAACCATTGGAAGTCGCTGAACAGGCCCTGGCGAGGGCCTATTGCTGAAGGTTGCGCAATCGCAGATTTGAAATCCATCCAACTCATGCGCGTTACTACCCTGTTCACTGCCCCACCTGCTGAGTACTGGACAAAACACCAGCACCAACAGTGGACTGACTTGGTGGCGAGATTGGGCGTAGATTTGCGTTCAAGGTCGGCGGAGCCACTGCCTCCATCATCCATGGGAAGTCTGGGCAGAGAGTGGTGCGATGAAACAAGCCGTTTGTAGTCAGCTCGATTCGTACCGCGATTTTCGGAGAAACGGAGTGTTTGCCTGTTACCCATCCGGACACAGTCGTCTGGTCAACTTTCAATGCAGCAGCAGTTTTTTGCTGTGTTCCGAAATGCTTAACCAGGTCAAGCAGGATATTTCCCATAGAGGGACACCTTTTATGATCTTTCCCCTAGGCTATATCATGCGAATACTCATTTGCAAGCATAGGGGTAAACCCATGAAGATATGGAAATGAACTACAGCCAAAGAATCAAAGCAGCCAGAAGTCACGCCGGACTCACTCAGTCCGAGCTAGCCCGCTTGGTAGGTATCGACCAAACTTCGATCTCGAACTTGGAAAGAGGCAAGTCGCAAGGCTCCTCTCATACCGCCAGCATTGCTAAAGCCTGCGGCGTGAGCGCCATATGGCTAGAGGCCGGCCTGGGAGAGATGACTTCGGACTATGCAATTATTGATAGGCCCACGCCTAGCAATGCTCAAGCCGTTGGCCCGTTCAATATCTGGGATCACGAAACACCTCTAGACGAATCGGAAATCTACCTGCCCTTCCTAAAAGAGGTGCCAGGAACACCCGATAACCCACGCCATACGGTGGTTCTGGCCTCCGATCACAAGATCCGGTTTGACCGCCAAATACTGAAGCGCCAAGGCATCAATACCGAAGACGCCGTGTGTGTGACAGTTGTTGGAAACAACATGGAGCCAATCATGCCCGACGGCAGTACTGTTGCTATAGACATGGCAAATACTGACGTCATAGACGGGAAAATCTACGCGATCGATCATGATGGGCAGCTGCGAGTTGTGGTCTTGTACAGGCTTCGACAGGGAGGCGTTAGGCTCCGCAGCTACAACCGTGACGAACACCCTGATGAGGTGTACTCCCTCGAGGAGACAATCGAAACCAAGCTAATCATCCTCGGTAAAGCGTTCTGGTATTCGGTGATTCTTTGATACGCCCAAACAAATATTACCGGCTTCGGCCGGTTTTTTTTGCCCACAGAAACGTGACTCATAAAAAATATGAGCACTCCCCTTGACTAAGCTTAGGGGATATCTCATATTTGTTTCATCGAAACCCGCACGGAGCATCCTGATGAACACAGCAACCTCAATCACCGTTGGCGCCTGGACTGGTTACCTCAACCATGGTTTGGCGCTGCGTGAGTTGCAGTGCGTCCTGGGGATTGCCATGGGCCAGACTTCGAAAGAGCTGGCCCGCGACCTTGGCGTACAGCCCGAATCTATCAAGAAGCGCGTTCTCGCAGCTTCGACAAAATTGGGCGTTACACGACGCGCCCAGCTCGTCGCCGAGGCGATGCGTCAAGGCGTGATAAGCCCGCTGGCCGCGACTCTTGCCCTAGTGCTGGCGGTCCACGGAATGATTGGCGATGACCAGATGCTTCGAGTTCGCCGCGGCAGTGGTGAACGCCGTATCGAAACCCGCGTGGCAGTGCGCCGCATCGAGGCAGCTCAAACCGTTTAACCCAATCTGATTTTTGCGAAAGCCAACAACGCGGCCGGGATTCGTTCGGCCAGGAGAAAGTAAATGCCCCAGAAAACGCTGACCCCATGGCGCCTGTTCAAGGTGCTGATGCTGGCCTTGATCTACCTGAGCGTCTCCGCCGCCTGGCTGCTGTTCGCGGCCCGCGACCTGATCAGCAGCAGCTCTGACCTCGATGTCATTGGCGGCTTCTTCGGCACTGCTGTCTGGATGATCGCGACCGCCTGCCTATTCCTGCTTATCACCACACCAAAACCCGGCCAGTCGGCCGACACCATGGAGAAAGACCAATGAAGCGGATTGCCGCCATTGCAATGCTGTGCCTACTCGCCATCACGGCGGGCTGCTCGAAAGTGCCTGCCGGCTACACCGGCGTCATCGTGAACCTGATGGGCAGCGACAAGGGCGTGGCGCCCACCGAGGCCACTGTCGGCTACAAGTGGCTGACACCGAATGAGGAGTTGTTCCTGTTCCCGACGTTCGCACAGAACTTCAACCTGCAACAGGTTAAGTTCCAGGACCGCGACGGCATGACAATCAGCGCCCCGATCGGTATCACGCTGCGCGCCAAGCAGGGCGCAGCCCCCCTTCTGTTCCAGACCTATCGCAAGTCGATGGACGAGATCATCCAGGTGAACGTGCCGCAGGTGGTGCGCAATGCCTTCAACAACGCCGGCTCGAAGGTGAAGGCTTCCGAAGTGTACGGCCCGGGCAAAGAAGCATTCCTGAAAGCCATCGAAGCTCAGGTCCAACAGCACTTCGAAAGTAAAGGAATCGTGGTCGAGTCGCTCTACCTCAACGGCGAGATCGTGCTGCCGCCACAGGTAGTTGACGCTTTGAACAACAGCATCACCGCCACACAGAAGGCTCAGCAGCGCGAGAACGAACTGCGCCAGACCGAAGCCGAAGCGGCCAAGGTTCGGGCGGCTGCCCAGGGCGACAAGGACGCGGCCATTCTCAAAGCCCAGGGCGAGGCCGAGTCGCTAAACATCCGAGGTGAGGCGCTGCGCAAGAACCCTGGTGTGGTTGAGCTGAACGCCATTGAAAAGTGGGACGGCAAGCTGCCCGTGTACATGACCGGCGGTACCGCCACTCCATTCATAGGCATCGGCAAGTAACCGACCACATAACGTTGGTGGCGCAGATCTGCGCCATCGGCCAGGAGACCGTCTTGAAACAGAAATTGATATCAGCCCTGATCAGCTTGGTGCTGAGCCTGTGCCTGCTACTGGGCGCGCCAACAGCACAGGACTTCGCATTTTACGTGCTGGTAGTAATGAACGTGCTTGTCTGGATTGGTGTTCTATCCGGCCTGATCAAAGTCGAAGTCGCTAAAAAACTGTTGAAACATGCATGGGTGAGTGTCTTATCCACTGGCTTTCAAATCTATGCGCTGATCGCAAGCGGGCACCCGGCTCTAGCGGCGTCGAGTTTCCTAGCGTCTTTTTTCATGGTGATTAGCGCCAGCAGAGCAATCAAGGCAGCTCCCGGGAGTTCCACATGAAGGCATTGATAGTTTTCTTCTTGCTGCTAGCCACCGGCCAAGCCAGCGCCGCTCAGCCGCAGGTGCTGATCGATGTTCAGCATGATTCCAGCCGCCAGGTCACTTGCTGGATCACCCCGCAAGGCGGCATCAGTTGCCTGCCGGATAGTTTGCTCCCGCAGAAGACCGCCAGCATAACTACCGGTGAAAGCCAGGCAGCACGGGCCTCCCTGACTAGCCCAGCAGGCCAAACCGAACAATTGCCCGCCAGCCCGCTCCCACAGGTTGAGAGGTTCCGGCTATGAGCATCCTCACCCAAGGAACGCATCTGCACCTGCATAACGAAATAGGAAAGCTTGGCGAGCGCCTGATCCGGTTTGGCCAGGCACTGCAAAACCCTGACACCACTGTCGGGCAGTTGACCGCGCTGGCCAGCTCTTGCGGTATCAAGCTGAAGTTGCGTGCGGTTGCTGAATCGGAGGCCCGTAGTGATGGCTAAGACAATCCTGCGGGTGCGCCAAGGCGCGATCGCCTACTACCTGAACGAGTCATCCACCGGCGCCAACAACAGCGGCCGGCGCTTCATCCTGAGCCGCACCAGCGGGCACGGTAAAACCAAAGACGGCTGGATCAAGGTCAACACGACCGAGCACCAGGTGCTGGTCGATGCTGGGGACGAGCTGGATCAGTTCAAGGCCTGCGCCAATCTGTACGCAAGCAAGCCGCATCGCCCGCACGTCGACCGTCATCACATCCGTGGAATGGCCGGCAAGTGGGAAGGAGTGGCATTTCCGCTTCGCGTGACCAATGGCCGTGACGCGACACAAAACGCGAACACAGAAAACGTGTCGCGACACGAAGGCGGGTAGAGATGTTTTTAACAGCAGAGGAAGTGGCCGACCTGACCGGCTACAAAAAGCCAGGGGCGCAGATTAAGTGGCTGACCGCCGAACGATACGGGTTCGCGGTAGGTGGGGATGGTCACCCAAAGGTGCTGCGCCAGGTTGTCATCGGGCGGTTGGGTGGTATTCAATCAAGGAAGGGGCCGGAACTTCGGCTTGGATGAGGTGATAAACGATGCGCCCTCGCAAGAAAGACCGGCACCTGCCCGCATGCATGTACCAAAAGCACGGAGCCTACTACCTGGTGCGCAAAGGCAAGTGGAAGCGCCTAGGCACCGACTTTCAAGCGTCACTGGCTGAGTACGCCAAGCTGCTGGACAAGAACAGCCAGGGCGGCATGCCCAAACTGATCGACGACGCTCTTGAGCACATGCGCAATCGGGTAAAGCCTAAGCTCAAACCGAACACGATCAAGCAATATGAAGCCGCCTGTGACCAGCTCAAGGAAGCGTTCGCTGACTTCGAGCCGAGGGATGTGCTGCAGCGGCACGTTGTCGCGTTGAAAATGCACGGAGCGGACACGCCCAATATGTCTAACCGAGTCATCTCTGTCCTGCGAGCGGTGTTCACCTTCGCCCTGGAACAACAGTTGGTTGACTCGAACCCGTGCATCGGCGTCCGCCGTCACCCTGAACACAAACGAGATCGATACATCACTCACGGGGAGTTCGAGGCGATCTGCGCCAAGTCGAGCGACAACATGCGGGTGATTTACGAGATGTGCTACCTCACCGGGCAGCGCATTGGTGACGTGCTTGCCATCCGCCTCGCCGACATCAGCGCCGACGGCATCGCCTTCAAGCAAGAAAAAACCAGCGCCAAGCTGATCGTCCAGATGACGCCCGATCTCGAAGCACTGGTCGCCCGGGTAAAGGCCTTGCCCCGGAAGATTCGCGGGCTCACTCTTTTTTGCTCGCCGCGCGGCGGTAAACCGGTTCATTACAGCTCGGTCAAAGATGCATTCGCGATCAGTTGCCAGAAGGCCGGCGTCGAGGATGCAACCCTTCACGACCTACGGGCCAAGTCCCTTTCGGATACCGATGATCAGGGCAACAACGCACAGAAACTGGGTGGCCACACAGACGCAAAAATGACGGCCCGGTATTTGCGCCTGCGCAAAATCAACATAGGCCAGCCTCCAACAATGCCGAAAAAATCCCTGTAGTATTAGACAGATGTGAGTTGTCAAATAGACAGGTAGAGCTGAACCCCGCGTATGACCGACCTTTCAAGCCACACCCCGATGATGCAGCAGTACTGGCGCCTGAAGAACCAGCACCCTGACCAGCTGATGTTCTATCGCATGGGCGATTTCTACGAGATCTTCTACGAAGATGCGAAGAAAGCCGCCAAATTGCTGGACATCACCCTGACCGCCCGTGGGCAGTCGGCGGGCCAGGCGATTCCGATGTGCGGGATTCCTTACCATGCCGCCGAGGGTTATCTGGCGAAACTGGTGAAGCTCGGCGAGTCGGTGGTGATCTGTGAACAGGTCGGCGATCCGGCGACGAGCAAGGGGCCGGTGGATCGTCAGGTGGTGCGGATCATCACGCCGGGGACGGTCAGTGATGAAGCGCTGCTGGATGAGCGTCGAGATAACCTGATCGCTGCGGTGCTGGGGGACGAGCGTCTGTTCGGGCTGGCGGTGCTGGACATCACCAGCGGCAACTTCACCGTGCTGGAAATCAAGGGCTGGGAAAACCTGCTGGCGGAATTGGAGCGGGTCAACCCGGTGGAGCTGATGATCCCGGACGACTGGCCAAAAGACCTGCCGGCAGAAAAGCGCCGTGGGGTTCGTCGTCGCGCGCCTTGGGATTTTGAACGTGATTCGGCGCTGAAAAGTCTGTGTCAGCAATTCTCCACCCAGGACCTCAAAGGCTTCGGCTGCGAGAACCTGACCCTGGCCATCGGCGCTGCCGGCTGCCTGCTCGGTTACGCCAAGGAAACCCAGCGTACCGCCCTGCCGCACTTGCGCAGCCTGCGTCATGAGCGCCTCGACGACACCGTGGTGCTGGATGGCGCGAGCCGTCGCAACCTGGAACTGGACACCAACCTGGCTGGTGGGCGCGACAACACGCTGCAATCGGTGGTTGATCGCTGCCAGACCGCCATGGGCAGCCGCCTGCTGACCCGATGGCTGAATCGCCCGCTGCGCGATCTGACCGTGTTGCTGGCACGTCAGACCTCGATTACCTGCCTGCTCGACGGCTATCGTTTCGAAAAGCTGCAACCACAGCTCAAGGAAATCGGTGACATCGAGCGGATTCTGGCGCGCATCGGTTTGCGCAACGCGCGTCCTCGTGACCTGGCGCGTCTGCGCGACGCCCTCGGTGCGTTGCCCGAGTTGCAGGTGGCGATGGCAGAGCTTGAAGCGCCTCACATCATCCAGTTGGCCAAGACCACCAGCACCTACCCGGAACTGGCGGCATTGCTGGAAAAAGCCATTATCGACAACCCGCCGGCCGTCATCCGTGACGGCGGCGTGTTGAAAACCGGTTACGACAGCGAACTCGACGACCTGCAATCGCTGAGCGAAAACGCCGGGCAATTCCTGATCGACCTCGAAGCCCGCGAAAAGGCCCGCACCGGCCTGTCGCACCTGAAAGTCGGCTACAACCGCATTCACGGCTACTTCATCGAGTTGCCGAGCAAACAAGCCGAGTCGGCACCGGCCGACTACATCCGCCGCCAAACGCTCAAAGGCGCCGAGCGCTTCATCACCCCGGAGCTCAAAGCGTTCGAAGACAAGGCATTGTCGGCCAAGAGCCGCGCCCTGGCCCGCGAGAAGATGCTGTACGAAGCGTTGCTCGAAGACCTGATCGCGCAATTACCCCCCCTGCAAGACACCGCTGCTGCACTCGCCGAACTGGACGTATTGAGCAACCTCGCCGAGCGTGCGCTGAACCTCGACCTGAACTGCCCGCGTTTCGTCAGCGAGCCGTGCATGCGCATCAGTCAAGGCCGTCACCCGGTGGTCGAGCAAGTGCTGAGTACACCGTTCGTGGCCAACGACCTGAGCCTCGACGACAACACCCGCATGCTGGTGATCACCGGCCCGAACATGGGCGGTAAATCCACTTACATGCGTCAGACAGCATTGATTGTGCTGCTGGCTCACATCGGCAGCTTTGTGCCAGCGGCCAGTTGCGAATTGTCGCTGGTGGACCGGATTTTCACCCGGATCGGTTCCAGCGATGACCTGGCGGGCGGACGCTCGACCTTCATGGTTGAAATGAGCGAAACCGCCAACATCCTGCACAACGCCACCGATCGCAGCCTGGTGCTGATGGACGAAGTCGGTCGTGGCACCAGTACGTTCGACGGCCTGTCCCTGGCCTGGGCGGCGGCCGAGCGTCTGGCGCACCTGCGCGCCTACACGCTGTTCGCCACTCACTACTTCGAATTGACCGTGTTGCCGGAAGCCCAGCCGCTGGTCGCCAACGTGCACCTCAATGCTACCGAGCACAATGAACGCATCGTGTTCCTGCACCACGTGTTGCCAGGGCCTGCGAGCCAGAGTTATGGCTTGGCGGTTGCTCAATTGGCCGGTGTGCCAAGCGAAGTGATTGTGCGCGCTCGCGAGCATCTGGGGCGCCTGGAAGCCACAGCCCTGCCCCATGAAGTGCCTGCGCCCGTCAAAGGCAAACCGGCCAAGCCGCAGCAGAGCGACATGTTCGCCAGCCTGCCGCATCCGGTGCTGGATGAATTGGCCAAACTGGACCTGGACGATATGAGTCCGCGTCGCGCACTCGAAATGCTCTATACACTAAAGACACGGATCTAACGCACTTGCCTGCAAGCTGTTAGAATCTCGCGCGGTTTGGGATGCTGCAGGCTTTTAGCCTGGCCTGCAGACTATCGCTCCCAAACCTGGCGACCCCAACGTGAAGGGGCTACGCTGCCGCCGCCTGAGGAGAAAATTAGAAATGACCTTCGTCGTCACCGACAACTGCATCAAGTGCAAGTACACCGACTGCGTAGAAGTCTGTCCGGTGGACTGCTTTTACGAAGGCCCGAACTTCCTGGTGATTCACCCGGATGAGTGCATCGACTGCGCCCTGTGCGAACCGGAATGCCCGGCCGTGGCCATCTTCTCTGAAGATGAAGTACCGGACGATATGCAGGAGTTCATCCAGCTGAACGTTGAATTGGCCGAGATCTGGCCGAACATCACCGAGAAGAAAGATGCCCTCCCTGATGCCGAAAAACATGACCGCGTACTGAACAAAGACGTTCAAAGCAAGATCATGTACATCGAACGCTGATTATCCCCGCGTTCCCGAAAAGGCCCCTTGCGGGCCTTTTTGCTTTTCTGCAGACAAAAAAAAGGGGCGGTTTGACCCGCCCACATTTTTCCCTATTCCCTTTATTCCTTTTCATCGTCCTGATGAACCGCATCCTGCGATGTCCTTTCCCCTCTTCCTTGAAGGGCGTGTCTATCCGTCGACACAGTGCTGATACTAAAGAGTTCCCTGCCGAGCGCAATCACCCCGGACCGCCGGAATCGCCTGTCATACGTCGTTAATATTGAAAAATATCAATATAAATCAATTAGATAAAACTTACCCACAGCCAAAATAGACGACTGCCAACAAGTAAAAATAGCGAACACTTACGAAAGAGTAAGCAAAGACTTACAACGCGAGACTACAAACTTGAGGCGACGTCCTACGTTTCAAACCGACAGCAAAAAGCCCCGACTGGTCGGGGCTTTTTGTGACAACTCAAGCGAGTGCTTTATTGAAACAGCGACTCACTCGACAGGCCGTTTTTCTCGAGAATCTCCCGAAGCCGTTTGAGGCCTTCAACCTGAATCTGCCGTACCCGTTCCCGGGTCAGACCGATTTCCAGGCCTACGTCTTCCAGGGTGCTACTCTCATGGCCACGCAGACCGAAGCGGCGTATCACCACCTCACGCTGCTTGTCGGTCAGCTCCGACAGCCACTGATCGATGCTCTGGGACAAGTCGTCGTCCTGCAGCAGCTCACAGGGATCGGTCGGACGGTCGTCGGTAAGGGTGTCCAGCAGGGTTTTATCCGAATCCGGGCCCAGGGACACGTCGACCGAAGAAACCCGCTCGTTGAGGCCAAGCATGCGCTTGACCTCGCCTACCGGTTTTTCCAGCAGGTTGGCGATTTCTTCAGGCGAGGGTTCGTGATCGAGCTTTTGTGTCAGCTCCCGTGCAGCCCGCAGGTACACGTTAAGCTCCTTGACCACATGGATCGGCAACCGGATGGTCCGGGTCTGATTCATGATCGCACGCTCGATGGTCTGACGAATCCACCAGGTCGCGTAGGTCGAAAAGCGGAAGCCACGCTCGGGGTCGAACTTTTCCACCGCCCGGATCAGGCCCAGGTTGCCCTCTTCGATCAAGTCCAGCAGCGACAGGCCACGATTGACGTAACGCCGGGCGATTTTAACCACCAGCCGCAGGTTACTTTCAATCATGCGCTTGCGCCCAGCCGGATCGCCACTTTGCGACAGTCGCGCAAAATGAACTTCTTCTTCGGGGGAGAGCAGCGGGGAAAAGCCGATTTCATTGAGATACAACTGCGTGGCGTCGAGTGCCCGCGTGTAGTCAATGTACTTGTGTTGCTTTAGAGAAGCGGAGTGTTTGGATTTGGCGCGAACAGAAGGTGGTGCAGCCCCTTCATCATTCGACATCGAATCCGTAGCGATGCCGGTCTCCATAAGGAGAACCTCATCGTCGATGTCAAACTCCGGCACTTCTTTACTGAGAGCCATTGTTATAGTCCTTTGGTGAGTTCGACCTCAAGCTCAAGCGGCGCCTTTATCCTTGGCAACGCTGAAGCCTGTTCCCTCTACGTGACGGAACAGGCTGACAACAAATCAACGACGTGGCAGGAATTGCAGCGGATCTACAGGCTTACCTTGTCGGCGAATCTCAAAATGCAGTTTCACCCGGTCTGTACCCGTTGACCCCATTTCGGCAATTGTCTGTCCGACTTTGACCTGCTGCCCCTCCCGAACCAAAAGCCTGCGGTTGTGACCGTAGGCGCTGACGTAGGTATCGCTGTGTTTGATGATGACTAATTCGCCGTAGCCCCTTAAGCCACTCCCGGCGTATACCACCGTCCCATCAGACGCAGCTAAAACAGGCTGTCCCAAATCCCCGGCGATATCAATTCCTTTATTCAAACTACCGTTTGAAGAGAATTTTCCAATAAGAATGCCATTAGAAGGCCATCCCCAGCCGGTCGGGGCCGGGCCGGCTGGAGGCAATGGTACGGGGACTGACTTGTTGGCGACGGACGGTGCAACAGCCGCTGTACTGGTCGACGAGCTGGTGGTTGTACCGTTCGCCTGACGCCGGATTATCGTGGTTTTGAGCGACGACGAAGGCGTTGAATCGGACGAACCGGCTACGGTCGTAGCCGTTGAACCGGTACGGCCATCGAAGCGAATCGTCTGACCCGGATGGATCGTGTACGGCGCAGGAATGTTGTTCCGCGCCGCCAGAGCCTTGTAATCCCATCCGTAACGGAAGGCGATGGAGAACATCGTGTCCTTAGGTCGTACGACGTACTGGCCCGTCGTCACTGCCGGACGCTGGGCCGCGGCATTGTTGCGATCGACGACGCGCACGTCACTCGATTTGTTGCTGGAACAACCGACCAGCAAGGTGCTCAAGACAAGGCCAGTCACCAGGCGCTGAAAGCTCGTTGTACCCATACGCTGCGCAATGACTGTGAGACTCACCCGCCGCTCCCTTTGTGGTGGCTGAAAATGTGGATTGCCGTAAGTCGGCGTGAAATGTCGCAAGTATAACGGGCTGTGCCGGCTTTACCTTTAATGAAGCGAAATCGCTTCGCGCACACGTTTGCCAACGGATGATGTGTCCTGTTCAAGCAATCGATGCCGCTGTAAGACCCGGCCAATCGAAGAGAATTCAGCCCGCGAAAACAAATGCTCAGGCCAGAGGCCCGTTGAGCAGCGGAACGAAACGAACAGCGCCCAGAACACGTCTGGAAAAGCCGTTTTCTTCGCGGATGATCAGCATCAATTGCTGAACCTCACCTGAACCAACCGGGATTACCAGCCGGCCTCCTGGCGCCAGTTGATCGAGCAGCGCCTGGGGCACATCGGTGGCCACCGCCGTGACGATAATGCCGTTGTACGGCGCCAGCGCCGGCCAGCCTTCCCAACCATCGCCCCAACGAAACACCACGTTGCGCAGGTTCAACTCCACCAGGCGTTCCTTGGCCCGATCCTGCAACACCTTGATGCGCTCTACGGAGAACACCCGTTCCACCAACTGCGACAGTACCGCCGTCTGATAACCCGAGCCGGTGCCGATTTCCATGACCTTGTCCAGCGGCCCCGCTTCCAGCAGCAGCTCGCTCATGCGCGCCACCATATAAGGCTGGGAGATGGTCTGGTTATGGCCGATCGGCAGCGCCGTGTCTTCATAAGCGCGATGGGCCAGCGCCTCGTCGACGAACAGGTGACGCGGCGTGCTGCGAATCACTTCCAGCACTCTGGCGTTGGACAGCCCCTCTTCATACAGGCGCTGAATCAATCGCTCGCGGGTGCGCTGGGACGTCATCCCGATGCCGCGACGTAGAATGTCGTCTTGCTCACGGGCCATCAGCGCAATCCCTCCAGCCAGCCATCAAGACTTCTGAAGGCCTCATTGAAGGTGCGGTCCAGTTGCAGCGGCGTGATGGAGACGTAGCCTTGCATCACTGCATGAAAGTCAGTGCCGGGACCGCCGTCTTCGGCGTCGCCAGCAGCAGCGATCCAGTAACCGGCCTTGCCTCGCGGATCGACCACTTTCATCGGCGCCGCGGCGCGGGCGCGGTGTCCGAGGCGAGTCAACTGAATGCCACGAATGTGGTCCAGCGGCAAGTTCGGAATGTTCACGTTCAGCACGGTACGCGGTGGCAGTTCAAGCCTGGCATGCGCTTCAACCAGCTTGCGGGCGAAATATGCTGCTGTAGGAAGATTTTCTGTTTGCCGTGAGGCAAATGAAAAGGCAAACGAAGGGAGCTCCAGAAAGCGACCCTCCAGGGCCGCCGCCACGGTCCCGGAATACAGCACATCGTCCCCGAGGTTAGCGCCCATGTTAATCCCGGACACCACCATGTCCGGTTGCTGCTCCAGCAGGCCGTTGAGCCCCAGGTGCACGCAATCGGTGGGTGTGCCATTGAGGCTGATAAAGCCGTTGGCCAAGGTTTGCGGGTGCAACGGACGGTCGAGCGTCAGCGAGCTGCTGGCGCCGCTTTTGTCCTGGTCCGGGGCAATAACCACACACTCGGTGTAATCCGCCAGCGCAGCATAAAGCGCGGCAAGACCGGGCGCGGCTACCCCATCGTCGTTAGAAATCAGAATACGCATGGGCTGTCCGTTTGCCCCACCGACACCAGATCCACGAGCTCACGCACCAATACGGTGGCAAAGCATCCGGCCGGCAGGACGAATTCCAATTGCAGAATGTCAGGCTCGGGATAATGCCACGTCAACCCGCCAATGGGCAGCCGCAGGATGCGACGTTCGTGGCTCATACCGGCGTTAATCAGCCAATCACGCAAATCCGCTTCGCGCGCAGCGATTGACTGCTCCAGTTCATGGACAGCCCCCGCCGTCGGCGAGTCACCTTCACCCCACTGCGGCCCGGTCGGGTGCAGGTCGAGAATCGCCAGCCGAGGATCGCTGCATTCAGCTTCGCCCGCGGGAAAGAAACTGCGGCTGTCGGTGAAAGCCAGTAAATCGCCCACCTGAGCCCGCTGCCAGGTGCCATCAGCAACGCGAGCCGCCAACACCTGATTGAACAGAAAACTGCGAGCAGTGGACAGCAGGCGCGAACGCACGTTGCGTTGCTCCGGCAAGGCCTTGCGGGCAGCCCAGGCTCGGGCATCGACGACGTTGCCGCCGTCGAAGCCAAAACGCTGAGTACCGAAATAGTTGGGAATGCCCTGTTTGGCGATCAGTTGCAGACGCTCCTCGATAGCCGCCTTGTCACCGGCGAACCCGGTCAGGCGCAGGGTAAAACCGTTGGCCGAGTGTGCACCACGCTGCAACTTGCGCTTGTGGCGACCAGTCTTGAGGATCTTCAGCGTGTCGTTTTCCGCCGCCGACAGATCAGGGTCCGCCTTGCCCGGCAATTGCACGCTGAACCACTGACGGGTCAGCGCCTGACGATCCTTGAGGCCTGCATAACTGACGGTGCGCAGCGGCACGCCGGCTGCCTTGGCAATCCGCCGGGCGGCCTCTTCGGTGTTCAATCCGCGTTTTTCCACCCAGATCCACAGGTGTTCACCATCGCCGCTAAGCGGGATGTTGAGTACTTCGTCCACCTGAAAGTCTTCCGCCGTGGCCTTCAGCACGGCGGTGCCGAGGGCTGCGCCATAGGCGCGCGGGCCGAGCAATTGCGCTTCGTTCATGAGCGCAGCAACAAGGCAACGGAGTGCACGGCAATGCCTTCTTCGCGCCCGACAAAGCCCAGCTTCTCGGTGGTGGTTGCTTTCACGTTCACTTGATCCAACTCAACTTGAAGATCCGCGGCAATCAGCGCGCGCATCGATTCGATATGCGGGGCCATTTTCGGCGCCTGGGCGACGATGGTGTTGTCGACGTTGCCGATTTTCCAGCCCTTGGCGTGGATCAATGCGACGACGTGACGCAACAGCACACGGCTGTCGGCGCCCTTGAATTGCGGGTCGGTGTCCGGGAAATGCTTGCCGATATCACCCAGCGCGGCAGCGCCAAGCAAGGCATCGCTCAAGGCGTGCAGCAGGACGTCACCGTCGGAATGAGCGAGCAGCCCGAAGCTGTGTGCAATCTGCACCCCGCCCAGAGTAATGAAATCGCCTTCAGCGAAACGGTGCACATCATAGCCGTGGCCAATACGCATAAAAAAAACGCCCCGATTTTTGTCAGGGCGTGATTCTACCTGCATTAGAGCCCTAGGGCTCGCCCGTGATGCTGCAAGTGGTCGTCGATGAAGCTGGCGATGAAGAAATAGCTGTGGTCGTAGCCCGGTTGCAAACGCAAGGTCAACGGGTGGCCTGCCTGTTTTGCCGCTTGTTGCAGGGCTTCGGGCTTGAGTTGGGTGGCAAGGAAATCGTCGCGATCACCTTGATCCACCAGCAACGGCAGCTTTTCACTGGCCTCGGCGATCAATGCACAGGCATCCCACTCCCGCCATTTTGATCGCTCTTCGCCCAGATAGCGGGAGAAGGCCTTCTGCCCCCATGGGCAATCCATCGGATTGTTGATTGGCGAAAACGCCGACACCGACTGATAGCGGCCCGGATTGCGCAAGGCGCAGACCAGCGCGCCGTGGCCGCCCATGGAATGACCGCTGATGCCGCGTTTGTCCGACGCAGGGAAATGTGCTTCGACCAATGCCGGTAATTCCTGCACGACGTAGTCATGCATCCGATAATGCCGCGACCACGGTTCCTGCGTGGCATTCAGATAAAACCCGGCACCGAGGCCGAAGTCCCAGGCGCCGTCCGGGTCACCCGGTACATCGGCGCCGCGCGGGCTGGTGTCCGGCGCCACAATGATCAGTCCCAGCTCGGCAGCCATGCGCAGGGCACCGGCCTTGTGCATGAAGTTCTCGTCGGTGCAGGTCAGGCCGGACAGCCAATACAGCACGGGCAGCTTGCCGCCCTGCTCCGCTTGCGGCGGCAGGTACACGGCAAACACCATGTCGCAGCCGAGCACGTTGGAGCGATGGCGGTAGCGCTTGTGCCAGCCGCCAAAACTTTTCTGGCAGGAGATGTTTTCCAGGTTCATGACGGACCTCAGAAATGAATGACGCTACGAATGCTTTTGCCTTCATGCATCAGGTCGAACGCCTTGTTGATATCTTCCAGGCCCATGGTGTGGGTGATGAAGGTATCGAGCGGAATTTCGCCGGTTTCGGCCATTTCCACGTAGCTTGGCAATTCGGTACGGCCCCGCACGCCACCAAACGCCGAGCCGCGCCAGACGCGACCGGTAACCAACTGGAACGGACGGGTGGCGATTTCCTGGCCGGCACCGGCCACGCCGATGATCACCGACTCGCCCCAACCTTTATGGCAGCACTCAAGGGCTGCACGCATCAATTGCACGTTGCCGATGCACTCGAAGGAAAAGTCGACGCCGCCATCGGTCATGTCGACGATGACTTCCTGGATCGGGCGGTCGAAGTCTTTCGGGTTTACGCAGTCGGTGGCGCCCAGCTGTTTGGCGATTTCGAACTTGGCCGGGTTGATGTCGATGGCGATGATTCGCGCAGCCTTGGCTTTCACCGCGCCGATCACCGCCGACAGACCAATGCCACCCAGGCCGAAGATGGCGACGGTGTCACCCGGTTTTACCTTGGCGGTGTTAAGCACCGCGCCGATGCCGGTGGTGACGCCGCAACCCAGCAGGCAGACTTTTTCCAGCGGGGCTTCCTTGGGGATCTTGGCGACGGAGATTTCCGGCAGCACGGTGTATTCGGAGAACGTCGAAGTCCCCATGTAGTGGAAAATCGGCTGGCCCTTGTAGGAAAAGCGCGAAGTGCCATCCGGCATCAAGCCCTTGCCTTGAGTGGCACGAATGGCCTGGCAGAGGTTGGTTTTGCCCGACAGGCAGAATTTGCACTGGCGGCATTCCGGGGTGTACAGCGGAATCACATGATCACCGACGGCTACCGAGGTCACGCCCTCGCCGATCGCTTCGACCACCGCGCCACCTTCGTGACCGAGGATCGACGGGAAGATGCCTTCCGGATCGGCACCGGACAGGGTGTAGGCATCGGTATGGCAAACACCGGAGGCCACCACACGCAATAGCACTTCACCGGCCTTGGGCATGGCGACATCGACTTCAACGATCTCGAGAGGTTTCTTCGCCTCGAAGGCAACGGCGGCGCGCGACTTGATCATGTAGGTGCTCCAGTGAATAAAAACGAGACAAGGAGTGTAATACATGACCTGACGGTGAATAATCAGGGCAAATGCAAAATATTATTGCCGTACAGGGATAATCCTTTCATGTCCGAAAATCGCTGGGAAGGCATCGACGAGTTCGTCGCCGTCGCCGAGTGCAGTCAGTTCACCGCAGCGGCTGAACGTCTTGGGGTTTCTTCCTCTCACGTCAGTCGACAAATCGTACGCCTGGAAGAGCGCCTACAAACCCGCTTGCTGTACCGCAGCACCCGCCGAGTCACCCTGACCGAGGCGGGGCAGACGTTTTTGCAACACTGTCAACGGTTGCAGGATGGCCGCGAAGAAGCGCTACGTGCTGTCGGGGACCTGACCAGCGAACCCAAAGGCATGCTGCGCATGACCTGTGCCGTGGCTTACGGCGAGCGATTCATCGTGCCGCTGGTGACCCGGTTCATGGGGTTGTATCCACAACTGCGTGTCGATATCGAACTGAGCAACCGCACGCTGGACCTCGTGCATGAAGGCCTGGACTTGGCGATTCGCCTCGGCAGGCTTCAGGACTCGCGGCTGGTCGCGACCCGTCTTGCGCCACGACGCATGTACGTGTGCGCGTCATCGTCCTACGTGGAAAGGTATGGCCGCCCACACAGCTTGTCGGAACTGAGCCGGCATAACTGCCTGATCGGCAGTTCGGACATCTGGCAGCTGGAGCAAAATGGGAAGGAGTTTTCCCAGCGAGTGCAGGGAAACTGGCGCTGCAACAGTGGGCAAGCGGTGCTGGATGCGGCGTTACAGGGGGCCGGTTTGTGCCAGCTGCCGGACTATTACGTGCTGGAGCACTTGAACAGTGGTGCACTGATTTCGTTGCTGGATGCGCATCAGCCGCCGAATACGGCGGTGTGGGCGCTGTATCCGCAGCAACGGCATCTGTCGCCGAAGGTGCGCAAGTTGGTGGATTTTTTGAAGGGTGGGTTGGCTGAAAGGCCGGAGTATCGGAGTTAGGACCTGCCTGTATCGATCAGCAACTTATGCGCAGCCTGAACCAGCGCTATCGCGAGCAAGCTCGCTCCCACATTTGATCATCTGTGAACACATTATTTGTGAACACCCTGGATCTAATGTGGGAGCGAGCTTGCTCGCGATTGGGGCAACGCACAAACAATGTCAATCAGCGGCGGTTGGTCCAGCGCTGCCGCAACCATTCCAGGTCCTCAGGGCGAGTCACCTTGAGGTTGTCGGATCGCCCTTCGATCAGTCGCGGCGCCAAACCTGACCACTCCATGGCCGACGCTTCGTCAGTAATGACGGCATCCGCTACCAAACTGTCAGCCAATGCCCGGTGCAGGGCGCCAAGACGAAACATCTGTGGCGTATACGCCTGCCAGATCACGCTGCGATCCACGGTTTCAACCACACGGCCGTGCTTGTCGACCCGTTTCAACGTATCGCGTGCAGGCACTGCCAGCAAGCCGCCAACCGGATCATCCGCCAGTTCACCGAGTAATTTATCGAGATCATCGCGGGACAGATTCGGCCGTGCCGCATCGTGAACCAACACCCAATCTTCATCATCAGCACCCAGTGTATGCAGACACAGCAAGGCATTGAGCACCGACCCGGAACGCTCGGCACCGCCCTCGACCCGCTGAATACGCGGATCCGTGGCACACGCCAGGTTCGGCCAATAAGGATCATCGACAGCCAGACTGACCACCAACCCCTTAAGGGCAGGATGATCAAGGAAACAGCCAAGGCTGTGTTCGAGAATTGTGCGCCCGCCCAGTTGCAAGTATTGCTTGGGACGGTCCGCGGCCATACGGGCACCGACGCCCGCGGCAGGAATCACGGCCCAGAAGGCCGGTAACGACTGGATCATTGCGCCAGCTGGTAAAGGGTTTCACCGTCCTTGACCATGCCCAGCTCATGACGAGCCCGTTCTTCAACGGTCTCCATGCCTTTTTTCAGCTCGCTGACTTCAGCGTCCATGACCCGATTGCGCTCCAGCAACGCCTCGTTTTCAGCGTGTTGCTCGGCAATCTGCTGCGTCAGTTCAGCCACTTGCGCCAGACTGCCATTACCTACCCACAGGCGGTACTGCAGGCCAGCCAGCAGCAAGAGCAAGACGAGAAACAACCAATTGGGACTGCGCATCGAATATCAGGTATCCAGTGAAAAAAGACAGCCATGCCAAAACTTTGAAGCTTCTGATAGCACGAAGCCTGGAAGACCCAGGCTTGTGCTTATAAGGCATCAGATTAGTGGCAAATTCATCGTTGTAGCGATTTTTTTGACACTATCTGCTGTCTTTTTTACCACGTACAAATCAGCCGCGGAACTCGCTGCGACCGTTGTACTTGGCTTTACCGTTCAACTGCTCTTCGATACGCAGCAGTTGGTTGTACTTGGAAACGCGATCGGAACGGCACAGCGAGCCGGTCTTGATCTGGCCTGCCGCAGTGCCCACAGCCAGGTCGGCAATGGTCGAATCTTCGGTTTCGCCGGAGCGGTGCGAGATCACAGCGGTGTAACCAGCGGCCTTGGCCATCTGGATGGCTTCCAGGGTTTCAGTCAGGGTGCCGATCTGGTTGAACTTGATCAGGATCGAGTTGGCAATCTTCTTGTCGATGCCTTCTTTCAGGATCTTGGTGTTGGTGACGAACAGGTCGTCGCCCACCAGTTGGATTTTCTCGCCGATCTTGTCGGTGAGGACTTTCCAGCCCGCCCAGTCGGACTCGTCCAGGCCATCTTCGATGGAGATGATCGGGTAACGCTCGGTCAGGCCTTTGAGGTAGTCAGCAAAACCTTCGGAGGTGAATACATGACCTTCGCCGGACAGGTTGTACTTGCCATCCTCGTAGAATTCGCTGGCTGCGCAATCCAGCGCCAGGGTCACGTCGGTGCCCAGCTTGTAACCGGCATTGGCCACGGCTTCGGAGATCACTTTCAATGCGTCTTCGTTGGAAGCCAGGTTCGGTGCGAAACCGCCTTCGTCACCCACGGCAGTGCTCAGGCCACGTGCCTTCAGCACAGCTTTGAGGTGATGGAAAATCTCGGTGCCCATGCGCAGGCCTTCCGAGAAAGACTTGGCGCCAACCGGCTGCACCATGAATTCCTGGATGTCGACGTTGTTATCGGCGTGCTCGCCACCGTTGATGATGTTCATCATCGGAACCGGCATCGAGTAAACACCTGGGGTGCCGTTCAGGTTGGCGATGTGTGCGTACAGCGGCAGGTCCTGGTCCTGTGCTGCTGCCTTGGCCGCGGCCAGGGATACGGCGAGGATCGCGTTGGCGCCCAGGGAGCCTTTGTTTTCAGTACCGTCGAGCTTGATCATCGCGTGATCCAGGGCTTTCTGGTCGCTTGGGTCGGTGCCCAGCAGCAGATCGCGGATCGGACCGTTGATGTTGGCTACCGCCTTGAGCACACCCTTGCCCAGGTAACGGCTCTTGTCGCCATCACGCAGCTCGAGCGCTTCACGCGAGCCAGTGGAAGCACCGGACGGCGCACACGCACTGCCGATGATGCCGTTATCGAGAAGCACGTCCGCTTCCACGGTGGGATTGCCACGGGAGTCGAGAACTTCACGACCTTTGATGTCGACGATTTTTGCCATTGTTGTAAACACTCCAAAGTTGACGAAAACGACGCAGCTGAAGGAAATCTTTTACCGTCGGCAAGTGGTGTGCAGCGGGCAGACTTGCGGACGATAGGGCTCAGGCCCGCGGGCCTGAGCAACAAATCGTGCGGTACTTTACCGGAGAATTGAGGTTTACGCGGTTTCTACCGTCGGAAAACTCTTCACCAGTTCGTCCAACGCTTTGAGCTGGGCCAGGAATGGCTCCAGTTTGTCCAGACGCAAGGCACAAGGGCCGTCACATTTGGCGTTGTCCGGGTCCGGGTGGGCTTCGAGGAACAGCCCGGCCAGCGACTGGCTCATGCCGGCCTTGGCCAGGTCGGTGACCTGGGCGCGACGACCACCGGCGGAATCGGAGCGACCACCGGGCATTTGCAGCGCGTGGGTCACGTCGAAGAACACCGGGTATTCGAACTGCTTCATGATGCCGAAGCCAAGCATGTCGACGACCAGGTTGTTGTAGCCGAAGCTCGAACCACGCTCGCAGAGGATCAACTGATCGTTACCCGCTTCCACGCACTTGCTCAGAATGTGTTTCATTTCCTGAGGCGCAAGGAACTGGGCTTTCTTGATGTTGATCACCGCGCCCGTCTTGGCCATCGCGACCACAAGGTCGGTCTGGCGCGACAGGAAGGCCGGCAACTGGATGATGTCGCAGACTTCAGCGACGACCGCGGCCTGATCAGGCTCATGAACGTCGGTGATGATCGGAACGCCAAAGGCTTGCTTGATGTCCTGGAAGATCCGCATGCCCTCTTCCAGGCCGGGGCCACGGTAAGAGGTCACCGACGAGCGGTTGGCCTTGTCGAAGCTGGCCTTGAACACGTAAGGGATGCCGAGTTTCTCGGTGACCTTGACGTACTCTTCGCAGACCTGCATCGCCATGTCGCGGCTTTCCAGCACGTTCATGCCGCCGAACAGCACCATGGGCTTGTCGTTGGCAATCTCGATATCGCCGACGCGGATGATCTTCTGGGCCATCAGGTTTTACGCCTTCTTCTGGTGTTGAGCCAAAGCCGCTTTTACGAAACCGCTGAACAACGGGTGACCGTCGCGTGGTGTCGAGGTGAACTCAGGGTGGAACTGGCAAGCGACGAACCATGGATGATCCGGTGCTTCAACCACTTCAACCAGCGCGCCATCGCCGGAGCGACCGGAGATCTTCAGGCCGGCTTCCATGATTTGTGGCAGCAGGTTGTTGTTCACTTCGTAGCGATGACGGTGACGTTCAACAATCACGTCCTTGGCGTAGCAGTCGTGAACCAGCGAGCCCGGTTCCAGCAGGCAGTCCTGAGCGCCAAGGCGCATGGTGCCGCCCAGATCAGAGGTTTCGGTACGGGTTTCGACGGCGCCGGTGGCATCTTCCCACTCGGTGATCAGACCCACGACCGGGTGACCGCTGGCGCGATCGAACTCGGTGGAGTTGGCGTCTTTCCAGCCCAGCACGTTGCGGGCGAACTCGATCACGGCCACTTGCATGCCCAGGCAGATACCCAGGTAGGGAACCTTGTTTTCGCGAGCGTACTGCACGGCGGTGATCTTGCCTTCCACGCCACGCAGACCGAAGCCGCCGGGTACGAGGATCGCGTCGACGCCTTCGAGCAGCGCGGTGCCCTGGTTCTCGATGTCTTCGGAATCGATGTAGCGCAGGTTGACCTTGGTACGGTTGCTGATGCCGGCGTGACTCATCGCTTCGATCAGCGACTTGTAGGCGTCCAGCAGCTCCATGTACTTGCCGACCATGGCGATCGTGACTTCGTGTTCCGGGTTCAGCTTGGCGTCAACCACCGCTTCCCACTCGGACAGGTCGGCGCTGCCGCATTGCAGGCCGAAGCGCTCGACGACGAAATCGTCCAGGCCCTGGGCGTGCAGGATGCCCGGGATCTTGTAGATGGTGTCGGCGTCTTCCAGCGCGATCACCGCACGTTCTTCAACGTTGGTGAACTGGGCGATCTTGCGACGCGACGAGATGTCGATCGGGTGATCGGAACGGCAAACCAGCACGTCCGGCTGCAGGCCGATGGAACGCAGTTCCTTGACCGAGTGCTGGGTTGGCTTGGTTTTGGTTTCGCCGGCGGTGGCGATGTACGGCACCAGCGTCAGGTGCATCAGCATCGCGCGCTTGGCGCCGACTTCGAAACGCAACTGGCGGATGGCTTCGAGGAACGGTTGCGACTCGATATCACCCACAGTGCCACCGATCTCGACCATGGCCACGTCGGCATCGCCTGCACCCTTGATGATGCGGCGCTTGATTTCGTCGGTGATGTGCGGGATCACCTGGATGGTGGCGCCCAGGTAATCACCACGGCGCTCTTTGCGCAGCACGTGTTCATAGACACGGCCGGTGGTGAAGTTGTTGTTCTGGGTCATGGTCGTGCGGATGAACCGCTCGTAGTGCCCCAGGTCCAGGTCGGTCTCGGCGCCGTCGTGGGTGACGAACACTTCACCGTGCTGGAACGGGCTCATGGTGCCCGGGTCAACGTTGATGTACGGGTCCAGCTTCAGCATGGTGACCTTAAGTCCCCGCGCCTCCAGGATGGCCGCCAATGATGCCGATGCGATGCCTTTCCCCAATGAAGAAACAACACCGCCCGTGACGAATATGTAGCGCGTCATGAAAAACCCTAGAAGTCTGCGTTAAAGCGGTCCGAGCCGCCGGGGAAAGCGAAGGAAGGCCGAAGCCCCCGATCACCTGCATTAATCACAGTGCACCTTTCAAAAAAACCGCCGCGTTGGGACAGACCGGCAAATGAAAAACCGGTACGTTGCTCGCTACACATTTTTTGGAATCGCCCAGCAAAGACTGCTTGGTAATCGGCAACTCCTGCAATTCAGGCGAATCCACAGAAGTTGTATCAAGAAGGGAGCGTAGTCTACCGGAAAGCCCCTTTCAGCTCAAACCTTGATCTTCGCTTGGTGGCACCCATTGTAAAACCCAGCCGTCCGTCGCACTGCCGTTCAAGCCCGGCAGGCCTGCCACAGCCAGCAATTGCTCACCGCGATACAGCAGCGGCAATCTGCCACGGACGAAGCCAGGAACACCCCGCTCATTGAGCAAACGTTTCATATCGCGGTGCCCGCGATCAGGCAGATTCATGACTTCGCCTCCCGTGCGATAGCGCACGTGCAGCGGGCCAACGGGGATTGCCCCATTGATCGAGAGCACGCCGTTATCCGGCAATTGCAGCGGTAGAGCCGGATCTGGCCAGTCAACCTCTGACGAAAAACCGCGAAGCCAGCCACCCGACAACCACCAGATTCGTCCACCGCCGCGATGCAGCTCGCCGTCCGCCAGGCGCCAGACCGGACGAGCATCGCCCACGGCATCGCGCAGATTTTCCCAACCCGACCAGTGGTCACTGTCCGGCAACCGTGTGCGCGTCGCCAGCCAGTGACTCAACGCATTGCGCTGGCGTGCGGCCGAGCGTTGCGCCAATGCCGCGAGCGCCAGCGAAGGCACGCCCAGCCAATCGAAATCGCTGGTGCTGTTGGCGGTAGCAAGATCGATTTGCGCCAGCTCATCGAGCAGTTCTTGAGCCTCACTCAGGTGCGCAGCGCTACGGGCCATGGTCGCCACGGCTTGCGGCCAGCGCTCGGCCAACACCGGAAATACCTGATGACGCAGGTAATTGCGCGAGAACTGCCGATCCTGATTGGAGGGGTCTTCGATCCAGCGCAACTGATGCTCGACGGCATAAGCCTCGAGCTCTGCTCGGGTGACGTCGAGCAACGGGCGTAGCAGATGACCACGGCCCAAGGCACGCTGCTGCGGCATCCCCGAGAGCCCCCTGACGCCCGCTCCGCGCAAAAGCCGAAACAACAGGGTTTCGGCCTGATCGTCACGGTGCTGCGCGGTCAGCAGCATTTCATTAACCTGGGTTGCTGCCCTGAAGGCATCGTAGCGAGCATCACGGGCCGCGCGCTCCAGGCTGGCGCCCGGCTTGACCTGAACGCGAATGATCTTCAGCGGCACACCCAGCGCATCACAGATGGACTGACAATGTTGCGGCCACGCATCGGCCACAGCCTGAAGGCCGTGATGGACATGGATGGCGCTTAACGCTGGCAGGGAATGGGTTTTCGCAAGTGTTGCGAGCAAGTGCAGCAGGACCGTGGAGTCGAGGCCGCCGGAGAAGGCGATATGCCAGGTTGCGGCGTTGCGCCATGGCTTCAGATTCAGCAAAAGCCTTAAGGACAAATCAATCGCAGGCTGATCCATATCTTTCCCTTTGCACAAATCAAATGTGGGAGCGAGCTTGCTCGCGAAGGCGGCTTAACATTCAACACACTCGTTGGCTGTTATACCGCTATCGCGAGCAAGCTCGCTCCCACATGGGTTTGCGTCGCTTGCCGAAGCAGCGTCAGATCAGAGACCGTAGCTCATCAGACGCTCGTAACGACGGGCCAGCAGCGCATCGTTGTCGAACTTCTTCAGCATCGCCAGTTGCGAGCTCAGCTCGGCACGGATCGAGGCCGCCGCAGTGGCTGGATCACGGTGCGCGCCGCCCAGCGGCTCGCTGATCACCTTGTCCACAATGCCCAGGCCTTTAAGGCGCTCGGCAGTGATGCCCATCGCCTCAGCGGCATCCGGTGCTTTCTCGGCGGTCTTCCACAGGATCGATGCGCAGCCTTCCGGCGAAATCACCGCGTAGGTCGAATATTGCAGCATGTTCAACTGATCGCAGACACCAATCGCCAACGCACCGCCAGAACCACCCTCACCGATCACGGTGGCGATGATTGGCGTCTTCAGACGCGACATGACGCGCAGGTTCCAGGCAATCGCTTCGCTCTGGTTGCGCTCTTCAGCGTCGATACCCGGGTAAGCGCCCGGGGTGTCGATGAAGGTCAGGATCGGCATTTTGAAACGCTCGGCCATTTCCATCAGGCGGCACGCCTTGCGGTAGCCTTCAGGGCGCGGCATACCGAAGTTGCGGCGAACTTTCTCGCGTACTTCACGGCCTTTCTGGTGACCGATGATCATCACCGGCTGGTCGTCCAGACGGGCGATGCCACCGACGATGGCAGCGTCGTCGGAGAAGTGACGGTCGCCGTGCAACTCATCGAACTCGGTAAAGATGTGTTCGATGTAGTCCAGGGTGTACGGACGACGCGGGTGGCGCGCCAGACGTGCGATCTGCCAGCTGGTCAGCTTGCCGAAGATGTCTTCGGTCAGCGTGTTGCTCTTGTCCTGCAGGCGGGAGATCTCATCGCCGATATTCAGCGAATTGTCGTTACCGACCAAGCGCAACTCTTCGATCTTGGCTTGCAGGTCGGCGATCGGCTGTTCGAAATCTAGAAAATTCGGGTTCATAGGCGTCCGTCTTGGGTCGACGTCCAAGAGAGCTTGGGCCGGCCGGTTGTCTATTCGCGCCCTACCTTAAGGGAGAGGCGCGTTCAGGTCGAGATTAAAAATTGGGTCGAGATCAGGGCGCACTCTTTATGGTGAAGAATGGCACCTGACCGTCAACGGTATTGGAGGAAGACGTTGTCTCGCCCGAACTGGTCACGCAGGGCTTGAATCAAGGCATCCGCCGGGTCGATTCGCCAGGTCTCGCCGAACTGCAGCAAGGCCTTCGCGTCAGGACTGGTGTACTCCATGGTGATCGGGCAGGCACCGCGATGGCGCTTGAACAGCTCACCGAGCAAGCGTAGCTGGTCTCCCTTCAGGTCCTGGGTCTGCACCTTCAGGCGCAGGCTTTCGGCCAGATTGGTGCGCGCATCTTCCATGCTCATCACCCGCTTGACCCGCAGGCGCAGGCCGCCGGAGAAGTCGTCGTTACTGACCTCCCCTTCCACCACCACCATTGCGTCAGTCTGCAACAACGATTGCGCGGAGTGGAACGCCTCGGCAAACAGCGAGGCTTCGATACGTCCAGAGCGGTCGTCGAGGGTGATGAAGCCCATCTTGTCGCCCTTTTTGTTCTTCATCACGCGCAGGGCGATGATCATGCCTGCGACGGTTTGCGTATCGCGCGCCGGTTTCAGATCGATGATGCGCTGGCGGGCGAAGCGACGGATTTCACCTTCGTATTCATCAATCGGGTGACCGGTCAGGTACAGGCCCAAGGTGTCTTTTTCACCTTTCAGGCGTTCCTTGAGGGTCAGTTCCTTGGCCTTGCGGTGATTGGCGTAGACGTCGGCGTCTTCCTCGACGAACAGACCGCCAAACAGATCGGCGTGACCACTGTCGTGGGTGCGAGCGGTCTGCTCGGCGGCCTTGATCGCTTCTTCCATGGCGGTCAGCAACACCGCGCGATTGCGGTCGATGTTGGCCTGATAGGCTTTTTGCTCGTCATGGAAATACGGGCCGAGACGATCCAGGGCACCGCTGCGGATCAAGCCGTCGAGGGTACGTTTGTTGATGCGCTTGAGGTCAACCCGTGCACAGAAATCGAACAAATCCTTGAATGGACCGTGCTGACGCGCCTCGGTAATTGCCTCCACCGGGCCTTCGCCCACGCCCTTGATCGCGCCCAGGCCGTAAATGATGCGGCCCTCGTCGTTCACCGTGAACTTGAACTCCGAGGTGTTCACGTCCGGTGCGTCGAGGCGCAGCTTCATGGTCCGCACTTCCTCGATCAAGGTCACGACCTTGTCGGTGTTGTGCATATCCGCCGACAGCACTGCCGCCATGAACGGCGCAGGGTAGTGCGCTTTCAGCCACGCGGTCTGATACGACACCAGGCCGTAAGCAGCGGAGTGGGATTTGTTGAAACCGTAACCGGCGAACTTCTCTACCAGGTCGAAAATGTTACCGGCAAGGTCGGCATCAATATTGTTGGTGGCACAACCTTCAATGAAACCGCCGCGTTGCTTGGCCATTTCTTCGGGTTTTTTCTTACCCATGGCTCGACGCAGCATGTCCGCACCGCCGAGGGTGTAACCGGCCATGACCTGGGCAATCTGCATCACCTGTTCCTGATACAGGATGATGCCGTAAGTCGGTGCCAGTACCGGCTTGAGGCCTTCGTACTGGTAGTCCGAGTGCGGGTAAGCAAGTTCGGCGCGACCGTGCTTACGGTTGATGAAGTCGTCCACCATGCCCGATTGCAGCGGACCCGGACGGAACAGTGCCACCAGTGCGATCAAGTCTTCCAGGCAGTCGGGCTTGAGCTTTTTGATCAGCTCTTTCATGCCTCGGGATTCAAGCTGGAACACCGCCGTGGTTTCGGCCTTTTGCAGCAATTGGTAAGTCGGTTTGTCATCCAGCGGGATGAACGCGATGTCCAGCGGCGGCTCGTCGACCTTGGCCCGCTCGCGGTTGATGGTTTTCAGCGCCCAGTCAATGATCGTCAGGGTCCGCAGACCCAGGAAGTCGAACTTCACCAGACCGGCGGCCTCGACGTCGTCCTTGTCGAACTGGGTTACCAGGCCGTCACCGGCTTCGTCGCAATAGATCGGCGAGAAATCGGTCAGCTTGGTCGGCGCGATCACCACGCCGCCGGCGTGCTTGCCGACGTTACGCACAACACCTTCAAGCTTGCGGGCCATGTCCCAGATTTCCGCCGCTTCTTCATCGACCTTGATGAAGTCACGCAGGATCTCTTCCTGCTCGTAGGCTTTTTCCAGGGTCATGCCGACTTCGAACGGGATCATCTTCGACAGACGATCCGCCAGACCATAGGACTTGCCCTGCACCCGCGCCACGTCGCGGACCACAGCCTTGGCGGCCATGGAACCGAAAGTGATGATCTGACTCACCGCGTTACGGCCGTATTTCTCGGCCACGTAGTCGATCACCCGGTCGCGACCGTCCATGCAGAAGTCGACGTCGAAGTCGGGCATGGAAACCCGTTCCGGGTTCAGGAATCGTTCGAACAGCAGGTCATATTCCAGCGGATCGAGGTCGGTGATCTTCTGCACATAGGCCACCAAGGACCCGGCACCCGACCCCCGACCCGGACCTACCGGCACGCCGTTGCTCTTGGCCCACTGGATAAAGTCCATAACGATCAGGAAGTAACCGGGAAACCCCATCTGGATGATGATATCCAGCTCGAAATTCAACCGGTCAACATAGACCTGGCGCTTGGCGCCATAGTCTTCGGTGGTGTCTTTGGGCAGCAGAACGCTCAGGCGCTCTTCCAGGCCATCGAACGACACCTTGCGGAAATATTCGTCGATGGTCATGCCATCGGGAATCGGGAAGTTGGGCAGGAAGTGCGTGCCCAGCTTCACTTCGATGTTGCAGCGCTTGGCGATCTCGACCGTGTTTTCCAGCGCTTCGGGAATGTCGCTGAACAGCTCAGCCATTTCCTCGGCGCTTTTGAGGTACTGCTGATCGCTGTAATTTTTCGAGCGTCGCGGATCGTCGAGGGCGCGGCCTTCACCGATACAGACGCGGGTTTCGTGG
The DNA here is from genome assembly GCF_029955235.1 of Pseudomonas fungipugnans. Classification (NCBI taxonomy): domain Bacteria; kingdom Pseudomonadati; phylum Pseudomonadota; class Gammaproteobacteria; order Pseudomonadales; family Pseudomonadaceae; genus Pseudomonas; species Pseudomonas fungipugnans. The sequence continues at coordinate 1,559,388 of NZ_JARBWL010000002.1, read as the reverse complement.
GCCTCGAAGTCTTCCTGCTTGATGAAGCGCACGTCGTTGGTGGCCACCAGCGGCGCACCCAGCTTCTCGGCCAGGGCCACGGCGCCGTGCAGTTGCTCTTCATCGTTAGGGCGGTTGGTGCGCTGGATTTCCAGATAGAAGCGGTCCGGGAAAACCTCCATCCATTCGCGGGTCAGGGTTTCCGCTTCCGCGGGGTTGCCGCCGAGCATGGCCAGGCCGATCTCGCCTTCTTTGGCTGCCGACAGCATGATCAGGCCTTCGCTGGCCTCGGCCACCCACTCGCGTTCGATGATGATCGAACCATTGCGCTGACCGTCAATGAAGCCACGGGAGATCAATTCGGTGAGGTTGCGGTAACCCACAGCATTCATTGCCAGCAGGCTGATCCGGCTCAACGCGTTGTCCGGATCCTTGTTCGACAGCCACAGATCGGCGCCGCAGATCGGCTTGATCCCGGCGCCCATGGAGGCTTTATAGAATTTGACCAGGGAACACATGTTGTTCTGGTCGGTGACCGCCACGGCAGGCATGTTCATGCCGACCAGGGTCTTGACCAGCGGCTTGATCCGCACCAGACCGTCGACCAGGGAATATTCAGTGTGCAGGCGTAGATGAACGAATGAAGCCGGCATAGTGATCCTGTCTGGAAACTAGAAACGTGAAGACAACAAAGCCCGGATTGTACCGGGCCTTGGAAAAAACATCAGCCTTGCGACTAACTCTCGAGCAGGTTTTCCAGTGCCTCATACGCCAGACGCACCGGCGCAAACGAGCGGCGATGAATCGGGGTAGGCCCCAAGCGAGCCAGCGCTTCCAGATGAACGGGCGTCGGGTAGCCTTTATGGCCGCCGATCCCGTAACCCGGATAGATCAATTCGAAAGCAGCCATTTCACGATCACGGCTGACTTTGGCCAGAATGGATGCCGCCGCGATCGCTGGGACCTTGCCGTCGCCCTGCACCACCGCTTCAGCGCGCATGGACAGTTTCGGGCAGCGGTTGCCGTCGATCATCGCCAGTTTCGGCTGAATGTGCAGGCCCTCGATGGCGCGCTGCATGGCCAGCATGGTGGCGTGCAGAATATTCAGTTCGTCGATTTCCTCGACTTCAGCGCGAGCGATGCACCAGCTCAGCGCCTTCTCGCAGATTTCGTCGTAGAGCTTCTCGCGGCGGGCTTCGGTGAGCTTTTTCGAGTCGTTCAGGCCGTGGATGGGCCGATTCGGATCGAGGATCACCGCAGCGGTCACTACCGCACCGCAGAGCGGGCCACGTCCGACTTCGTCGACACCGGCCACCAGGTCTTCCACTTCGGCGACGAGGGTGAAGTCCAGGCCCATCTGCATGCTTGTCTTGCTCATTGTGCTTTGCTGCCGATCAGGTTCAATACTGCGTCCGCTGCCTGATTGGAGGCGTCCAGGCGCAAGGTGCGATGAATTTCGTCGAAGCCACGGGTCTGTTCTTCACCACCTTCGATCAATGGCGAAAGCGTCTGGGCCAGGGCTTCGACCGTCGCATCATCCTGCAGCAATTCAGGCACCAGCAAGCGCTGCGCCAGCAGGTTCGGCAACGACACGTAAGGGCTTTTCACCATGCGCTTGAGAATCCAGAACGTCAGTGGTGCCAGGCGATAAGCGACGACCATCGGCCGCTTGTACAGCAAGGCTTCCAGAGTCGCGGTGCCGGAAGCAATCAGTACCGCATCACAGGCCGCCAGGGCCAAGTGGGATTTACCGTCGAGCAACGTCAGTGGCAAATCACGGCCAACCAGCAGCTCTTCCAACTGAGCGCGCCGCTCGGGACTGGCACACGGCATGACGAAGCGCACACCAGGGCGCATGGCACGCAGACGCTGGGCAGTATCGAGGAACAAGGCGCCGAGACGACCGACCTCACCGCCGCGACTGCCGGGCATCAACGCCACCAGTGGTCCATCAGGCAAGCCCAACTCGGCTCGCGCAGCCGTGCGGTCAGCTTCGAGCGGGATTGCATCGGCCAGGGAGTGCCCGACAAACCGCACCGGCACGCCCTTTTCTTCGTAGAATTTTGCTTCGAACGGGAACAGCGTCAGCATCAGGTCGCAGCCTTCGCGGATCTTCAGCACGCGCTTTTGCCGCCAGGCCCATACCGACGGGCTGACGTAATGCACGGTCTTGATCCCGGCCTGACGCAGCTTGAGTTCGATATTGAGGTTGAAGTCCGGGGCATCGATACCGATGAACACGTCCGGCTTCGCAGCAATCAGGTCAACGACCAGTTTCTTGCGGCGCTTGAGCAGCTCACGCAAACGACCGAGCACTTCCACCAGGCCCATCACCGACAGGCGCTCCATCGGAAAATAGGAGGTCAAGCCTTCGGCCTGCATCAGCGGACCACCGACCCCAATGAACTCCACCGCTGGATGACGGGCTTTGAGCGCGCGCATCAGGCCGGCGCCCAAAATATCACCGGAAGCTTCACCCGCCACCAGCGCAATACGTAAATTAGCCATGATCAGCGAGTGATGCCGCGGTTCGAGGACTGGATCGAGTCACGAAACACCGCAACTTCTGGAAACTGTGCTGAAGGCTCGGTCAGTTCGGCCAGCGCCTGCTCAACTGTCAGACCCTGGCGGTAAACCACCTTATAGGCACGACGCAAGGCATGGATCGCGTCTTCACTGAAACCGCGACGGCGCATGCCTTCGAAGTTCATGCTGCGAGCCTCGGCCGGGTTGCCAAACACAGTGACGTAGGCGGGAACGTCCTTGCCGATGGCGGTGCCCATGCCGGAAAAGCTGTGGGCGCCGATATGGCAGTACTGGTGAACCAGGGTGAAGCCGGACAGGATCGCCCAGTCTTCAACGTGCACATGACCCGCCAGCGCAGTGTTATTGACCAGGATGCAGTGGTTGCCAATGACACTGTCGTGACCAATGTGCGCGTAAGCCATGATCAGGTTGTGGTCGCCAAGGGTGGTCTCCGAACGATCCTGCACGGTGCCACGATGAATCGTGACGCCTTCACGGATGACGTTGTGATCACCAATGACCAGGCGTGTCTCTTCACCTTTGTACTTCAGGTCCGGCGTGTCTTCGCCGATCGACGAAAACTGGTAAATACGGTTGTGCTTGCCGATTCGGGTGGGACCTTTGAGGATCACATGCGGCCCAATGACCGTGCCCTCGCCAATTTCCACACCCGCACCGACAATCGACCAAGGGCCGACCTCGACACCGTCGGCCAGAACAGCCGTCGGGTCGATGATGGCTCGAGGGTCAATCAAACTCATACTTTTTGTTCCGCGCAGATAATTTCAGCGGAGCAGACTGGCTTGCCATCTACCGATGCCTGGCATTCGAATTTCCAGATCTTGCGCTTGCAACTGATGAAGGTGGCTTCAAGGATCAGCTGGTCGCCAGGCTTGACCGGCTGGCGGAAGCGCAGCTTGTCGGAGCCAACAAAGTAGTAAAGAGTGCCGTCAGCCGGTTTCAGGTCAAGCATCTTGAAACCAAGGATCCCGGCAGCCTGAGCCATCGCTTCGATGATCAACACGCCCGGCATGATTGGATGCGCCGGGAAGTGGCCATTGAAGAATGGCTCATTGATGCTGACATTCTTGTAGGCGCGAATGCGCTTGCCTTCCACATCCAGATCCACGACCCGGTCCACCAGCAGGAACGGGTAACGGTGAGGCAGGTATTCGCGAATCTCGTTGATGTCCATCATTTCGGGGGGAAGCCTATGTAAAGATTGGGAGCGCGCGACTGAAGCGCGCCCCTCTAGCAAATCAAGGAGGCAGTCTAGCGGCTGTGCACACTTGATATGGAAATGGTATCAGCCATCTGATGAAGCATTACCGTCAGGGGTCACTTCCCCTACTCGCTTTTCCAGCTGTCGCAGACGTCGCGCGATATCATCGAGCTGACGGATACGTGCCGCGCTTTTGCGCCACTCGGCAGCCGGTTGCATGGCTGTGCCGGAAGAATAGGCACCCGGCTCGGTAATCGAGTGAGTCACCATGGTCATCCCGGTCAGGAAAACGTTGTCGCAAATATCGATATGCCCCACCAGACCGACGCCACCGGCGAGCATGCAATGCTTGCCGATTTTGGTGCTGCCGGAGATACCGACGCACGCCGCCATGGCGGTGTGATCACCGACCTGCACGTTGTGCGCGATCTGAATCTGGTTGTCGAGCTTCACACCGTTACCCAAAATCGTGTCGGCCAGTGCGCCACGGTCGACGGCAGTATTCACGCCAATCTCCACATCGTCACCGATCAATACACCACCGATCTGGGCGATTTTCTGCCAGACGCCTTTTTCGTTGGCAAAGCCGAAGCCTTCGCCACCAAGTACGGCACCCGACTGAATCACTACGCGCTTGCCGATCCGAACATCGTGATAAAGCGTGACCCGCGGAGCCAGCCAACCGCCCTCGCCGATCTCGCTACGGGCACCGATGAAGCAATGAGCTCCGACCGTTACGCCGGCGGCAATACGCGCCTGACTTTCGATCACCGCAAAAGCACCGATGCTTGCCGCCGGATCAACCACTGCATCCACCGCCACGACAGCTGTCGGATGGATACCGGCAGGTGCCTTGGGCTTGGGATCGAACAGGTGAGAGATGCGCGCATAAGCCAGGTACGGATCAGGCACAACCAATACGTTACCGGCAAAACCTTCAGCGTCAGCGGCCTTCAGCAACAACGCTGCGGCCCGGCTGTCGGCCAGGTATTTACGGTATTGAGGGTTTGCCAGGAAGCTCAACTGAGCTGGGCCAGCCTCTTGCAAAGTGGCTAGCCCAGTAATTTCCTGCTCCGGGTCGCCACGCAGGGTGGCGCCAAGGAACTCGGCCAACTGGCCGAGCTTTATAGTCGCTGTCATGGGTTACTTCAGCTGATTCATGCGCTCGATAACCTGGCGAGTGATGTCGTACTGAGGTTTGACATCAATCACTGCGCCACGCTCGAAGACCAGGTCAAAAGCACCTTTCTTGATGACTTCTTCCACAGCGCTGTCCAGTTTCGGCTTGAGCTGCTTCAGCATTTCACGGTCGGCAACGGCTTTGGCTTCGTTGAGTTCCTTGGACTGGAACTGGAAGTCACGGGCCTTTTGCTTGAATTCCAGCTCCAGACGCTCACGCTCGCCCTGCTGCATCTTGTCGCCACCGGCTACCAGACGATCCTGAATGCCTTTGGCACTGCTTTCCAGGGTCTTGAGTTTGGTCAGCTGTGGGCCGAACTTCTTCTCGGCATCCACGGCGTACTTCTTGGCCGCATCAGATTCCAGCAAAGCCATCTGATAGTTCAGAACGGCAATTTTCATGTCGGCAAAAGCCGGGCCTGCGACCAGTAAGGTCGCCAGGAGAACCAATTGAGTCAACTTACGCACGATGCACTCCTACAAAATCCATTGTCGTTATCTTGGGTCAGACGCTTAGAACGTCTGGCCGAGGGAGAATTGGAAAATCTGGGTTTCAGCGTTCTCCGGTTTCTTGACCGGCATTGCCAACGCGAAGCTCAAAGGACCCAGTGCGGTGACCCAGGTCACACCTACACCGACGGAACTTGCCAGATTACTCAAGCTGATGTCATTGCATTGCGTGTTGGACTTCGAAGCCGGGTTGGTATTGGTAGTCTGCTCGCACTTGGAGTCAAACACGTTACCCACATCCCAGAATACAGAGGTACGCAGGGAACGCTGATCCTTGACGAAAGGCAGCGGGAACAGAAGTTCTGCACCACCTTGAATCAGGACGTTACCACCGAACGGCAGCGGGTCTTGATCCGGGTCAGCAAGCGTGCCTGGGTTGCCAGTACCGTTTGGACCTGTTTGGCCACGGCTCGGCGTACTGCGAGGACCCAAGGTGCTGTCCTTGAAGCCACGAACCGAGTTGAAACCACCAGCATAGTAGTTTTCATAGAACGGCAAGCCATCTGTCGAACCATAACCGTCGCCATAACCCAGCTCGGTGTGCAGGCGCACGGTGTAGTTCTCGCTCAGCGGCTGGAACAACTGGCCACGGTAGTCGAGTTTGAAGAACGACAGGTCGCTGCCCGGGGTAGTCGCTTCCAGGGTCAGGCTCTGGGAATGGCCACGGGTCGCCAGCACGCCCTTGTTCAGGGTGGACTCGGACCAGCCGGCCGAAGCCTTGAAGTTCAGGTAGTTGTCGCCTTCACGGTTAACGAAGTCGAAAATCTCGTCAACGGTGTACTGGCCAGTCTTGATCTTGTCTTGTTGCGCAGTCAGGCCGAAGGTCAGGCGCGAAGTCTCGCTGATCGGATAACCGACGCTTACGCCTGCACCCAGGCTGTCTACCGCATAGCTGGCTACGTCGACATCGAGGTCTTTGTAGTCGGTCGTGCGATAGAAAACGTTGTAACCCAGGCTCACACCGTCAGCGGTCCAGTACGGGTCGACATAACCGAAGTTATAGCGGCTCTGGTATTGACTGCGGGTCAGGCCGATGCTGACCTTGTTACCGGTACCCAGGAAGTTGTTCTGGGTGATCGAACCACCAAGGATCAGACCGGCACTCTGGGCGAAACCGACACTGGCGGTAATCGAACCGGAGGCCTGTTCTTCAACGGCGTAGTTCACGTCAACCTGGTCGTCGACACCGGGCACGGCCGGGGTTTCAACGTTCACTTCCTTGAAGAAGCCCAGACGCTCAAGACGGGTCTTGGATTGGTCGATCAGGTAAGTCGAAGCCCAACCGCCTTCCATCTGACGCATTTCACGGCGCAGCACTTCGTCTTCGGACTTGGTGTTGCCACGGAAGTTGATGCGATTCACGTAGGCGCGCTTGCCCGGATCAACAGCAAAAGTGATGTCGACGGTATGGTCGTCATCGTGTGGCTGAGGGACGCCGTTGACGTTGGCGAAGGTGTAGCCCTCGTTACCCAGACGACGAGTGATCAGTTCGGAGGTGGTGGTCATCAGCTTGCGCGAGAACACCTGGCCTTTCTGAACCAGCAACAGGGACTTGACCTGGTCTTCAGGGACTTTCAGGTCGCCGCTGAGCTTGACGTCACGAACGGTGTATTTCTCGCCTTCGTTGACGTTAACCGTGATGTAGACGTGCTTCTTGTCCGGGGTGATGGACACCTGGGTCGAAGCGATATCCATGTTGATATAGCCACGGTCCAGGTAATAGGAACGCAGACGCTCCAGGTCACCGGAAAGTTTTTCACGAGCGTACTTGTCATCGTTCTTGAAGAACGACAGCCAGTTGGTGGTTTTGAGTTCGAACAGGTCAATCAGGTCGTCATCAGGGAAAACCGTGTTGCCCACCACGTTGATGTGCTGGATGGCAGCGACGGTGCCTTCGTTGATGTTGACCTTCAGTGCGACGCGGTTACGCGGCTGCGGCACGACTTCGGTGTCGACGGTAGCCGAGTAGCGACCCTGAGCGACATATTGACGCTGCAGCTCGTTACGCACGCCTTCGAGGGTGGCACGCTGGAAGATCTCGCCTTCAGCCAGACCGGATTGCTTGAGGCCCTTCATCAGGTCTTCAGTGGAGATCGCCTTGTTACCCTCGATCTCGATACTGGCGACCGAAGGGCGCTCGACGACCGTGATGACAAGCACGTTGCCTTCGCGACCCAGCTGGATATCTTGAAAGAAACCGGTTTTGAACAACGCACGAGTGGATTCCACCAGGCGACGATCATCCGCCTGCTCGCCGACGTTCAACGGCAAGGCACCAAAGACACTACCCGCGGAGACCCGCTGGAGGCCATTGACGCGAATATCAGAGATGGTGAAGGACTCGGCGTGAACTTCGGCGATCATCAATACGGTGAGAACCGCAGTTAGCAGCAGACGTTTCATGAAGTCCTTTCTTATTCCAACTGGCAATAAACAAACTGCCGCAAAATGCGGCAGATTCGCAATTCAGCGAAGCGTTACAGACGACCCAGATCATTGACCAGAGCAAGCAACATCACCCCGACCACCAAACTGATACCGATCTGTATCCCCCAACCCTGCACCCGATCTGACAAGGGGCGACCACGCACCCACTCGATCAGATAAAACAACAAATGCCCCCCATCCAGTACAGGAATGGGCAACAAATTCAGAACGCCCAGGCTAATACTCAGATAAGCAAGGAAATTCAGGAAATCAGCAACACCCGACTGGGCAGAAGCGCCCGCCACTTTAGCAATGGTTATCGGTCCACTCAAGTTTTTTACCGAGAGCTCGCCGAACAACATTTTCTTGAGCGAATCGAGGGTCAGTACGCTCATGGTCCAGGTGCGTCGGGCACCCTCACCAATCGCGGCCACAGGACCGTAACTGACCTCGCGAATCATCTCTGGCGGCCAATCGACAGCTTTGACCCCGGCCCCCATATAACCGGTGGGTGCCTTGCTCTCACCGCGGGCGGCCAGCGTTACCGGGACGTCGATTTGAGCACCATCACGCTCAACGCGCAGCATGATTTTGGTATCCGGATGCATACGGACAATATCGACCACTTGTTGCCAGTCATTGAGCGACTGACCATCGAGGGCCAACAACCGATCGCCGGTCCTCAAGCCCGCCGCCTGCGCCGGCCCCTTCGGATCAAGCTCGGCCAGGATCGGTGCCAGTGCCGGACGCCACGGACGAATCCCCAGCGAACGAATCGGATCCGGCTCGTCTGCGCCCTTGAGCCAGTGATCGAGCATCAGTTCCCGAGGCGAGTCCGCAGTAGACCCCTGCTCGCGCACCATCAACTGCAAAGTGCCGCTCTCGCCCAGGCGCCGCACCAGCTGCAGGTTCACGGCAGCCCAGCCGGTTGTCGGCTCGCCATCGATTGCGACAATTTCCTGATTCGGGCTCAGACCCGCCTTCGCGGCGAGACTGCCGGACTCGACGGCACCGATGACCGGACGCACCTGCTCGCTGCCGAGCATCGCCAGTACCCAGAAAAAAATCATCGCCAGCAGAAAGTTGGCAATCGGACCGGCGGCAACGATGGCAATGCGCTGACGCACGGATTTGCGGTTAAAGGATTGATCGAGCTGATCGACCGGCACTTCGCCTTCGCGCTCATCGAGCATCTTCACGTAGCCGCCCAACGGGATGGCGGCCACCACGAATTCGGTGCCTTGCTTGTCGTGCCAGCGCAGCAGCGGCATGCCGAAGCCCACGGAAAAACGCAGGACCTTGACGCCGCTACGACGCGCGACCCAGAAATGGCCGAACTCGTGGAAGGTGACCAGCACGCCCAACGCAACCAGGGTGCCGACAATCATATAGAGCGCGCTCATCTATTTTCTCCGCAATCCTGTCCAGTGTTGCATGGGTAGCGCAGCACCTATCGCCCCTGACGACTCAACCATTGTTCGGCCAGCGAACGCGCCTTGGCGTCTGCCGTGAACACCGCGTCAAGATCATTCACTGCCACGACAGGTTCGAGATTCAAGACTTCCTCGATAATACTCGCGATTTCGAGGTAACGAACCCGCCCATCGAGAAACGCCGCGACGGCCACTTCGTTTGCCGCATTGAGCATGGCCGGGGCACTGTTGCCCGCTTCTGCTGCCTGACGCGCCAGGCGCAGGCAAGGGAACCGTTCTTCATCGGGCGCCTGGAAATCCAGGCGAGCGATGGCAAACAGGTCCAGAGGCGCGACACCCGAATCGATCCGCTCGGGCCAGGCTAGCGCGTTGGCTATGGGCGTACGCATATCGGGATTGCCCAATTGCGCCAGCACCGAACCATCAACGTAGTCCACCAGCGAATGGATGACACTTTGCGGATGAATGACCACTTCAACCTGTGATGGCTTGGCATCGAACAACCAGCAAGCTTCGATCAGCTCAAGCCCCTTGTTCATCATGCTGGCCGAATCCACCGAAATCTTGCGCCCCATGGACCAGTTCGGGTGAGCGCACGCTTGCTCTGGACTAACGTGCGCCAATTCAGCCATCGGCGTCTGCCGGAAAGGACCACCAGAGGCTGTCAGTAAAATCCGACGCACGCCGACTGCACCCAGACCACGAGCGAAATCCTGAGGCATGCACTGGAAAATTGCGTTGTGTTCACTGTCGATCGGCAGCAGCACCGAGCCGCTTTTGCGCACAGCCTGCATGAACAGGGCGCCGGACATGACCAGCGCTTCCTTGTTGGCCAACAGGATTTTCTTGCCCGCCTCGACCGCGGCCAGTGTCGGGCGCAAGCCCGCAGCACCGACAATGGCCGCCATGACAGCATCGACCTCAGGATCGGCAGCGACCTGGCACAGGCCCTCCTCCCCCACCAGCACACGCGTCGACAACCCGGCAGCCCGCAAATCGTCCTGCAGACCGCGAGCGGCGTTCGCCTCAGGCACAACGGCAAAGCGCGGCACATGGCGCACGCACAATGCCAGCAGCTCACTCAGGCGCGTAAAACCGCTCAAGGCGAACACCTGATAGCGGTCGGGGTGACGCGCGATGACATCCAGGGTGCTCAGACCAATCGAGCCGGTCGCCCCCAGCACTGTAATCTGCTGTGGGCGGCTCACGCTGCAGCCATCCACAACAACACCGCAAATACCGGAATCGCCGCCGTCAGGCTGTCGATACGATCCAGTACGCCGCCGTGACCCGGCAGCAGGTTACTGCTGTCCTTGACCCCGGATTGGCGCTTGAACATGCTTTCGGTCAGGTCGCCCACCACCGAGATGAATACGATCAGTGCGGCGCCGAGCAGGCCTTTGAATAGCTCTGCGAATGTCCAGTCGCGCACCAGACCGACAATCAGCGTGATCACCAGGCTCAGCGCAAGGCCACCGTAAACGCCTTCCCAGCTCTTGCCAGGACTGACCTGCGGGGCCAGTTTGCGCTTGCCGAAAGCGCGACCGGAAAAGTACGCACCGATATCGGCACCCCACACCAGCACCATCACCGCCATGATCAGCCAGTTGCCCAGTGGCTCCTGCTTGATCTGGATCAGGCCTTGCCAGGCCGGCAAAAGAATCAGCAAGCCGATCACCAGCTTGCAGGCGGCACTCGCCCAATGCTCACTGGAGCGCGGATATGTCAGTACCAGATACGTCGCCACGCCCCACCAGAGCACCGAAGCGCCCAACACCCAGGGCGCGAGCCCGGGCAGGATGTGCATGACGAACAGCATCAAGGCAACGATCACGGCATAGGCCACGCGCATCGGTTGAGCCGTGAAGCCAGCCAGACGCGCCCATTCCCAGGCACCCAGGGTCACGACCAGGCCAATGAACAGCGCAAACCCTGTGCCCTCGAGCAGGAAAAACCCGCACAAGGCAATCGGCAGCAGGATGAGTGCAGTAATGATTCGTTGTTTAAGCATTAAACCCGGGCTCCAGACTCGACCTGCTCGCTCGTTTTACCGAAGCGTCGCTGGCGAGAAGCGAAATCAGCCAGCGCAGTGCGCATGGCGTCGTGTTTGAAGTCCGGCCAGAACAGGTCGGAGAAATACAGCTCGGTGTAAGCCAGCTGCCACAGCAGGAAATTACTGATGCGGTGCTCACCGCCGGTACGGATGCACAGGTCCGGCAACGGCAGATCACCGGTCACCAGGCAGGTTTGCAACAGCTCGGGGGTGATGTCTTCCGCGCGCAAATGCCCGGCTTGAACCTCCCGCGCCAGACGCTGAGCCGCTTGCGCGATATCCCACTGACCACCGTAGTTGGCAGCAATCTGCAGGATAAAGCGATTGGCGCCGGCAGTGATCGCCTCGGCTTCACGCATGGCTGCCTGAAGCTCGGGGTGAAAACGCGAACGGTCACCAATGATGCGCAGGCTGATGTTGTTGTCATTGAGGCGCTTGGCCTCACGACGCAGCGCCTTGAAGAACAGATCCATCAAGGCGCTGACCTCATCGGCCGGGCGCTGCCAGTTTTCACTGGAGAAGGCAAACAGGGTCAGCACCTCGACCTTGGCCTCGGCGCACACTTCAATCACCGCGCGAACGGCATCTACACCCGCTTTATGCCCGGCGACACCCGGCATGAAGCGTTTTTTCGCCCAGCGATTGTTGCCATCCATGATGATCGCGACATGGCGCGGCACCGCGGACGGCGCAGTCTGCTTGGTCTTATCCATGAAAACGCGACCCTTATACGGCCATCAGGTCCGCTTCTTTCTGCTTGGTGGCGGTTTCGATATCAGCCACGGCCTTGTCTGTCAGCTTCTGGACGTCATCAGCAGCACGACGCTCTTCGTCTTCGCTGATTTCCTTTTCCTTGACCAGGTCTTTGAGCTGGCTCAGCGCATCGCGACGAATATTGCGCACGGCAATACGCGCATCTTCTGCGGCATCACGCGCCTGTTTGGCGAAAACCTTCCGGGTCTCTTCAGTCAGGGCAGGCATGGAGATCAACAACAATTCGCCCAGGTTGGTCGGATTGAGGTTCAGGCCAGCGCTCTGGATTGCCTTGTCGACCGCCGCGAGCATATTGCGCTCGAAGGCCACGACCTGCAGGGTGCGGGAGTCTTTAACAGTGACGTTGGCCACCTGGCTGATAGGCGTATCCGAACCGTAGTAAGGCACCATCACGCTGCCCAGGATGCTCGGGTGCGCCTTGCCGGTGCGAATCTGACCAAATGCATGGGCCAGAGACTCCAGGGATTTGTGCATACGCGCTTGGGCGTCTTTCTTGATTTCGTTGATCATTGTTGGCCTTCCTCGATCAGGGTGCCTTCAGCGCCGCCATGCACGATGTTCAGCAGGGCGCCGGGCTTGTTCATGTTGAATACGCGCAACGGCATCTTGTGGTCGCGACACAGGCAGATGGCGGTCAGGTCCATCACGCCCAGCTTGCGATCCAGCACTTCATCGTAAGTCAGATGATCGAACTTCTCGGCATGCGGGTCTTTGAATGGGTCAGCGGTGTAGACGCCATCGACCTTGGTCGCCTTAAGCACGACATCGGCATCGATTTCGATTGCACGCAGGCAGGCTGCCGAATCCGTGGTGAAGAACGGATTGCCGGTACCGGCCGCGAAAATCACGACTTCCTTGGCGTTCAGGTGACGCATGGCTTTGCGACGATCATAGTGATCCGTTACGCCAACCATGGAAATGGCCGACATCACGATGGCCGAGATATTGGCCCGCTCCAGCGCATCACGCATGGCCAGGGCGTTCATCACAGTGGCCAGCATGCCCATGTGGTCGCCTGTGACCCGGTCCATGCCAGCCGCGCTCAGCGCCGCGCCACGGAACAGGTTGCCGCCGCCGATCACCAGACCGACCTGCACGCCGATGCCAACCAGTTGGCCGACTTCCAGCGCCATGCGATCCAGAACTTTCGGGTCGATCCCGAACTCTTCCGAGCCCATCAGGGCCTCGCCGCTAAGCTTGAGTAGAATGCGTTTATAGCGAGCCTGATAACCACTGCCCTGCTGAGCCATTGCGAATCTCTCCTGCGGCGTATTTTAAAAATTCTTTGCGAGCTGTTTACAGCTGGCGTTCACTCTAGCTTGGCGCTGCTTCAGCGCCATCGGAACATGGCTTTGTAAGCCAGTTCCAAAGGGAAACCAATAAAAATTGGTAGCCCATCTGAAAAGAGGCTGCGCGCGTAAGCGGGCAGCCTCTTCAGGGCGACAGTTAAAAAACCGTCTTATTGCTTGGCGGCAGCCAGCTGGGCAGCAACTTCTTCAGCGAAGTTGTCGACCGGCTTCTCGATGCCTTCGCCTACTTTGAAGTAGGTGAAAGAAACGATTTCAGCGCCAGCTTTCTTGGCCAGTTCGCCGACCTTGATTTCAGGGTTCTTGACGAACGCCTGCTCAACCAGGCTCGCTTCAGCCAGGAACTTGCTGATACGACCTTTGACCATGTTTTCAACGATGTTTTCTGGCTTGCCAGCGATCTTGTCAGCGTTGAGGGTCAGGAACACGGCTTTCTCGCGCTCGACCGCTTCAGCGGAAACTTCCGATGGCAGCAGGAATTCAGGGTTGGTCGCCGCTACGTGCATAGCGATGTCTTTGGCCAGCTCAACGTCGCCGCCTTTGAGAACAACCGCAACACCGATCTTGTTACCGTGCAGGTAACCACCAACAACATCACCTTCAACGCGAGCCAGGCGACGGATGTTGACGTTTTCGCCAACCTTGCCAACCAGAACCAGACGATCGGCTTCTTGAGCGGCGATCAGCGGCGCAACGTCCGTCAGCTTGTCAGCGAATGCTTTTTCAACGCTGGAAGCAACGAATGCCTTGAAGTCGTCCTGAAGAGCCAGGAAGTCTGTCTGCGAGTTCACTTCCAGAAGAACAGCGGACTTGCCGTCTTCCTTCAGAGCGATAGCGCCTTCAGCGGCAACGTTGCCCGCTTTCTTGGCAGCCTTGATGGCGCCCGAAGCACGCATGTCATCAATGGCTTTTTCGATGTCGCCGCCGGCCTTGGTCAAGGCCTTTTTGCAATCCATCATGCCTTCGCCGGTACGCTCGCGCAGTTCTTTGACCAACGCTGCAGTAATCTCTGCCATTTCAAAAATCCTCTTGGATAGGTTATCAACCATTCCACCCGATCGAACGGGCGTTCAATTCTTCCCGAACCACCCTTGTAAGCCGCTGCACGTTACAACCGCTGTAGCTGCGCTGCCCACAATTGGTTTTCGAGGTGGCAAAAAGGGGGCCAAGCCCCCTTTTTGCTTACTGAGTCAACGCCAAGGCGTCAATTACTCAGCTGCTGCTACCGGAGCTTCTTCAACGAACTGCTCGGTGCCGCCAGCAACGTGGTTGCGACCACGGATTACAGCGTCAGCCATCGAACCCATGTACAGCTGGATAGCGCGGATTGCGTCATCGTTGCCTGGGATGATGTAGTCAACGCCTTCCGGGCTGCTGTTGGTATCGACTACGCCGATAACCGGGATGCCCAGCTTGTTGGCTTCAGTGATCGCGATACGCTCGTGATCAACGTCGATAACGAACAGAGCGTCTGGCAGACCGCCCATGTCCTTGATACCACCCAGGGAACGATCCAGCTTTTCCAGGTCGCGAGTGCGCATCAGCGCCTCTTTCTTGGTCAGCTTGGCGAAAGTACCGTCTTCGGCTTGCACTTCAAGGTCACGCAGACGCTTGATGGAAGCACGGATGGTTTTGAAGTTGGTGAGCATGCCGCCCAACCAGCGGTGATCGACGTACGGCGAACCGCAACGTGCTGCTTCTTCAGCAACGATCTTGCCAGCGGAACGCTTGGTGCCGACGAACAGAATCTTGTTTTTGCCCTGGGCCAGACGCTCTACGAAAGTCAGAGCTTCGTTGAACATTGGCAGGGTTTTTTCAAGGTTGATGATGTGAATCTTGTTACGCGCGCCGAAAATGTACTTACCCATTTTCGGGTTCCAGTAACGGGTCTGGTGACCGAAGTGCACACCGGCCTTCAGCATATCGCGCATGTTGACTTGGGACATGATAGTTCCTTAATAAGTCGGGTTTGGCCTCCACGTATCCCAATGACCAACCAGCAGCATCAGCTGAAGGCACCCAGGTCATCGTGTCGACACGTGTGTGGATTTAAGCCTTTCGGGGTATCCCCGGAAAGCGGCGCATTTTATATCACAAGCTTGCAAAAAACGGAACCCGGATTCTCAAAACCCGACATCCGTCTTCGAACGCACCTTGGAATCGCCCAAGAATGCGCCAATCTATAGAGAGAAGCGACGCACAGAAGCTCAGATTTGCGCTGATCGTCTGATAGAATCGCGTTTTTCGGGGCCGCGAACAACCGTCGCGCAACGCCCATCCCGTTTCAGGAAAGCGCCAACGAGCGCAGAGAGAGCCTGTATGACCGTCACCCTCAAAACCCCCGAGGACATCGCAAAAATGCGCGTCGCCGGCAAACTGGCCGCCGATGTGCTGGAAATGATTGCCGAACATGTCAAACCGGGCATCACCACCGAAGAGCTGGACCGCATCTGCCACGACTATATCGTCAACGTGCAGCAGGCCATCCCTGCCCCGCTCAACTACAAGGGCTACCCGAAGTCGATCTGCACCTCGATCAACCACGTGGTCTGCCACGGCATCCCGAACGAGAAGCCGCTGAAAGATGGCGACACCCTGAACATAGACGTCACCGTCATCAAGGACGGCTACCACGGCGACACCAGCCGCATGTTCCACGTTGGCAAAGTGCCGGTGTGGGCCGAGCGCCTGTCGCAGATCACTCAGGAATGCATGTACAAGGCCATCGAGATCGTCAAACCCGGCTGCCGCCTGGGCGATATCGGTGAAGTGATCCAGAAGCACGCCGAAAAGAACGGCTTCTCAGTGGTTCGTGAGTTCTGCGGCCATGGCATCGGCAAGGTTTTCCACGAAGAACCCCAGATCCTGCATTACGGCCGCGCCGGCACTGGCATGGAACTGCAAGCAGGCATGACCTTCACCATCGAGCCGATGATCAACCAGGGCCGCGCCGACACCAAGGTACTGGGTGATGGCTGGACCGCGATCACCAAGGACCGCAAGCTCTCCGCCCAGTGGGAACACACCCTGGTAGTGACCGAGACCGGCTACGAGATCTTCACCCTGCGCGCCGATGACACCATCCCCCGCGTTTCGGCCTGATCCAGCCACCGTTCCCAGCCTATAGAAAGGAAAGCCAATCGATGCCGCAGGTGGATCCCGAACTTTTCGACCGCGGCCAGTTCCAGGCCGAACTGGCGTTGAAGGCAAGCCCGATTGCAGCGTTCAAGAAGGCCATCCGCCAGGCCCGCGACGTACTTGACGGGCGCTTTCGCAGCGGCCGGGACATTCGCCGGCTGATCGAGGACCGCGCCTGGTTCGTCGATAACATCCTGCAAAAGGCCTGGGAACAGTTCAACTGGAGCGAAGACGCCGATATCGCGCTGGTCGCGGTCGGCGGCTACGGTCGCGGGGAGTTGCACCCCTACTCCGACATCGATTTATTGATCCTGCTGGACAGCGCCGACCACGAAGTTTTCCGCGACTCCATCGAGCGCTTTCTGACACTGTTGTGGGACATCGGCCTGGAAGTCGGCCAGAGCGTTCGCTCGGTCGACGAATGCGCCGTCGAGGCCCGCGCCGACCTGACCGTTGTCACCAACCTGATGGAAAGCCGCACGATCTGCGGCCCCGAGCGTCTGCGCCAACGCATGCTGGACGTCACCAGCACCGCGCACATGTGGCCGAGCAAAGAGTTTTTCCTGGCCAAACGCGCCGAGCAAAAAGCCCGTCATCACAAGTACAACGATACCGAATACAACCTGGAACCCAACGTCAAAGGCTCGCCCGGTGGCCTACGGGATATTCAGACAATTCTGTGGGTTGCCCGTCGTCAATATGGCACCTTGAATCTGCGCGCCCTGGCCGGTGAAGGTTTTCTGGTCGAGAGCGAAAATGCCTTGCTGGCTTCTTCCCAGGAATTCCTGTGGAAAGTGCGCTACGCCCTGCACATGCTCGCCGGCCGCTCCGAAGACCGCCTGCTGTTCGACCACCAGCGTTCCATTGCCGGACTCCTGGGTTTTGCAGGCGATGATGCCAAGCAAGCCATTGAAAACTTCATGCAACAGTATTACCGGGTGGTCATGAGCATTGCCCAGCTCAGCGACCTGATCATCCAGCATTTCGAAGAAGTCATTCTGGCGCCGGAAGACGAAGCGCCGCCGCAACCGATCAACTCGCGGTTCCAGTTGCACGACGGCTATATCGAAGCACGCAACAACAATGTGTTTCGCCGTACGCCGTTCGCCATGCTCGAAATCTTCGTGCTGATGGCCCAGCAGCCGGAAATCAAGGGCGTGCGGGCCGATACCATTCGCCTGCTGCGCGAGCACCGGCATTTGATCGACGACGATTTTCGCAACGATATTCGCAATACCAGCCTGTTCATCGAGCTGTTCAAGTGCAAGATCGGTATCCATCGCAACCTGCGCAGGATGAACCGCTACGGCATTCTCGGGCGCTACCTGCCGGAGTTCGGTTTTATTGTCGGGCAGATGCAGCACGACCTGTTTCACATTTATACGGTCGACGCCCACACCCTGAACCTGATCAAGCACCTGCGTAAGCTGCAGTACACCCAGGTGTCAGAAAAATTTCCGCTGGCCAGCAAGCTCATGGGCAAGCTGCCCAAGCCCGAGCTGATTTATCTCGCCGGTCTCTACCATGACATCGGTAAAGGCCGGCACGGCGATCACTCGGAAATCGGTGCGGTGGATGCCGAAGCGTTCTGCCAGCGGCATCAATTGCCGGTGTGGGACAGCCGCCTGATCGTCTGGCTGGTGCAGAACCACCTGGTGATGTCGACCACCGCTCAGCGCAAGGACTTGTCCGACCCGCAGGTAATCCACGACTTCGCCCAGATCGTCGGTGACGAAACCCACCTTGATTATCTGTACGTGCTGACCGTCGCCGACATCAACGCCACCAACCCGACGCTGTGGAACTCCTGGCGCGCCAGCCTGCTGCGCCAGCTCTATACCGAGACCAAGCGCGCCTTGCGCCGGGGCCTGGAAAACCCGGTGGACCGCGAAGAGCAGATCCGCCAGACCCAACGCGCCGCGCTGGACATTCTGGTACGCGGCGGCACCGATCCAGACGATGTCGAGCAGCTGTGGTCGCAGTTGGGCGATGACTACTTCCTGCGCCATACCGCCGGCGACGTCGCCTGGCACAGTGATGCGATCCTCCAGCAACCCGCCGATGGCGGCCCCCTGGTACTGATCAAGGAAACCACCCAGCGCGAGTTCGAAGGCGGCACGCAGATCTTCATCTATGCACCGGACCAGCACGACTTCTTCGCCGTGACCGTGGCGGCGATGGACCAGCTCAACCTGAACATTCACGATGCCCGGGTCATCACCTCCAGCAGCCAGTTCACCCTCGACACCTACATCGTGCTCGACACTGACGGCGACTCGATCGGCGATAATCCGACGCGGGTCAAGCAGATCCGCGACGGCCTGACCGAAGCCCTGCGTAACCCGGACGACTACCCGACGATCATCCAGCGCCGGGTGCCACGCCAGCTCAAGCACTTCGCGTTCGCGCCCCAGGTGACGATCCACAACGATGCGCAACGTCCGGTCACCGTGCTGGAACTCAGCGCACCGGATCGCCCGGGCCTGCTGGCGCGGATCGGCACGATTTTCCTGGAGTTCGACCTGTCGTTACAGAACGCAAAGATTGCCACCCTCGGCGAGCGGGTAGAGGACGTATTTTTCATCACCGATGCGCACAATCAGCCGCTGTCCGACCCGCAACTGTGCAGCCGTTTGCAGGATGCAATCGTCGAACAGCTGAGCGTCAACCAGGAACCGGATATCAAACTGTCGCGCCTGAGCATCTGAATCAACACATTTCCCCCTGTGGGAAAGCGCCAGTGTGGGAGCTGGCTTGCCTGCGACAGCATCACTTCGGTGTACCTGACACACCGAGGCGGCTGCATCGCAGGCAGGCCAACCCCCACACAGGCCCGTTCCCACATTAAAAGAGGCCCCCATGAACAACGCCCTGTCCCAGCTGCAGCCTTACCCGTTCGAGAAGCTCCGCGCCCTGCTCGGCAGCGTTACGCCAAACCCGGACAAGCGTCCGATCGCGCTGTCCATCGGCGAGCCGAAACATCGCTCGCCAAGTTTCGTCGCCGAAGCGCTGGCCAGCAATCTGGACCAGATGGCCGTGTACCCGACCACCCTCGGCATCCCGGCCCTGCGCGAAGCCATCGCCGGCTGGTGCGAGCGCCGCTTCAACGTGCCGAACGGCTGGCTCGACCCGGCGCGCAACGTGTTGCCGGTCAACGGCACCCGCGAAGCGTTGTTCGCCTTCACCCAGACCGTGGTCAATCGTGGCGAAGACGCGCTGGTGGTCAGCCCGAACCCGTTCTATCAAATCTACGAAGGCGCCGCGTTTCTCGCCGGGGCCAAGCCGCATTACCTGCCGTGCCTAGATGAGAACGGCTTCAATCCGGATTTCGATGCCGTATCGGCTGATATCTGGAAACGCTGCCAGATCCTGTTCCTGTGCTCGCCAGGCAACCCGACCGGCGCACTGATCCCGGTTGAAACCCTGAAGAAGCTGATTGCTCTGGCCGACGAATACGACTTCGTGATCGCCGCCGACGAGTGCTACAGCGAGCTGTACTTCGACGAACAGACGCCGCCACCGGGCCTGCTCAGCGCCTGCGTGGAACTGGGCCGCAAGGACTTCAAACGTTGCGTGGTATTCCACAGCCTGTCCAAGCGCTCCAACCTGCCAGGCCTGCGTTCTGGCTTCGTGGCCGGCGATGCCGATATCCTCAAAGGCTTTCTGCTGTATCGCACCTACCACGGCTGCGCGATGCCGGTTCAGACCCAACTGGCCAGCGTGGCCGCCTGGAATGACGAAGTGCATGTTCGCGCCAATCGCTCGTTGTATCGCGAGAAGTACGATGCCGTACTGGCGATCCTCAGCCCGGTAATGGATGTGCAGCGCCCGGATGGCGGTTTCTATCTGTGGCCGAACGTCGAGGGCGATGACGAGGCATTCTGCCGTGACGTGTTCGTAGAAGAACATGTCACCGTCGTGCCGGGTTCTTACTTGTCGCGGGAAGTTGATGGCGTCAATCCGGGCGCCGGTCGAGTGCGCATGGCACTTGTTGCACCGCTGGCGGAGTGCGTCGAGGCGGCAGAGCGTATCCGCGCTTTTATCACTCGAACCCAGTAAACACCAAGTTAATAAAAGGACCAGACTGTGCAATGCAGTCTGGCCCCTCACAAACATCACGTACACATCACGTACACATCACGAATTCAAATTCAACTTTATTCAGCAGCATTTCAAACTAACATTTAAACCGAACAACCACTGCGCATCAAACAAGGTGCAGAGCAACGCATCTAAATATTCGCAACCGGCCACCAAGGCCCACTGCCTCAAAACATGGAAGTTACTGATGACCCCCACAAGACCTTGTATTATCGAACACCCCGCGGACATTCTCGCCTCTTATGACGCCGCCATCACCGAAAACCCGGCCAACGCGCCACTCACCCCATCCAACCGCAAGAAAAGGTCCGTCGGCACACATACGAAATACTGGAAGCCAGGTAGAACACTAAAAATTGCCATAGCCGATTTTGGTGATGAGCTGGTCCAGGCCGTCAAGGATGGCATCAACACATGGCAACCCCATGTCAATCTTCACTTCCACTTTATCGAGCTTCCTGACAACGATGAATTATATGAGGGCGATATCAGAATCAACTTGTCGCCGCTTAGCGACGGCACCGGAAGTTCACACATCGGAACGGACGCCTTGAATGCTCGCCCTCATCACACGACCATGACCCTGGGCACCGATCACACCTCTTCTTATTTTAAATACACTGTGATTCATGAGTTCGGGCACGCCTTGGGCTTAATGCACGAACATCAACACCCCGATGCGAATATTCCTTGGAACAAGGAAAAAACATACACGCTTTACAAACTTAAATTTGGATGGTCAAAAGCCCTGGTTGACGCCAACCTTTTTCCTGTAGATCGCCAAAGCCAGCAAAGTTACACCCCGTATGATCGACACTCGGTAATGCACTATCCAGTATCAAGCGATTACACCCTTGGTGGCTGGGAGCAGACCCTAAACACCAGACTCAGCGCAGCGGATATAGCATTCGCTCAAAAGATTTATCCAAAATAACCAGTCTTCAGGTAATGCCGTCATTTCACCGAACCAAGGTTTGCCTCACTCAAATCCAGTTCACCCAGCACTTCGCGCAACACGTCATCACCAATCTGGTGATGACGGCTAAGGCTATACAATTCCAGGCGCTGCGCCCGCAGCGCCTTCAAGCGCAGACGCCGCTCCAGCAAGTCCATCTGAAACGCCAGGGCCTGGGCTTCGGCAGAATCGTTGAATACCTCCAACTGGTGGCGATACTCGGACATGATCCGCGCCTTGAGCTCGGCGGCCAGCGCCGCCTGTGCGGCATCCTGGGGCGTGGCTTCCTCGGCCTCCAGCGCGTGAATGGCGGCTTCAGCGGTCTTGCGCCAGGCGTCACGTACTTCGTTACGGCGTTTGTCGTCGGGGCTTTTTTCGATGCCGCGCAGCAGCAACGGTAAAGTGATACAAGCCGCAATCAGCGACAGCAAAATCACCCCGGCAGCGATGAAGATCAGCAGGTCACGCTCGGGAAATGCTTCACTGCCGATCAGCAACGGCACCGACAACACACCCGCCAACGTCACCGCACCGCGCACCCCACCCACGGTCAGCAACCAGCAGGAGCGGGCCGTAGGCACCAGCGTCAATTCGCCCTTGCCGCGCCAGCGCCGCAGCAAACCAGACAACCGCCAGATGCTCTGCACCCAGACAAACCGCAATACCAGCAGCACCAGGAAAATCGCCGCCACGTCCAGGCAACGGTAGAACAGCGTCGGCCACAACGAGGTTTCGTGGCTGGCCACAGCCTTGATGATGTCCGGTAACTGCAACCCCAACAGCAGGAAAATCAACCCGTTGAAGGCAAACTCCAGCAACGACCAGACGCTGCGATTGAGCAATCGGGTACTGGTCTGACGCGGCAGCAGATCGAGCCAGCTCTGCATCATCCCCGCCGCCACGGCGGACAAGATCCCGGACACGCCCAGTCGTTCGGCCAATACGTAGGCCGCAAACGGCAGCAACAACATGAACACCACGTGGGTCGCCGGATCATCCCAGCCACGAGCGATCATCCATGAGCGCAAACGCCCGACCAGCCAGCTCAATGCCACGCCGACGGCCAGGCCGCCGAGCGCCACCAACACAAACGTCAGGCTGGCGTTGGCCAGCGAGAACACGCCGGTCACTGCGGCAACCAGTGCAAACTTGAACGTCACCAGACCCGAGGCGTCATTCATCAGGGCCTCGCCCTGCAACATGTGCATCAGCGGGGTCGGCAAGCGGTTCTGGGAAATCGCCGAGACGGCCACGGCGTCGGTCGGCGACAGCACGGCGGCCAACGCGAAGGCCACCGGCAACGGGATCGTTGGCAGCAACCAATGGATGAAATAGCCAGCGCCGACCACCGTAAACAGCACCAGCCCCACCGCCAGCGTCAGGATCGGCCCTCGCAGGCGCCACAACTCACGCTTGGGCATGCGCCAACCATCGGAAAACAGCAGCGGCGGCAGGAACAGAAAAAGGAACAGTTCCGGGTCCAGCGCCACATGCAGACCCAGGGTCGGCCACGCCAGTAACGCCCCCGCGCCAATCTGTACCAACGGCAACGGCAGCGGGATCACCCGTCCGACCAAACGTGAAACACTGACCAGCATCAGCATGATCAGGACGGTATAGGCGGTTTGCATAACGCTGATTTCCCAGACAATCGACAGCTTTGAAGTGCCATATTAGCCGCGTGGGCTGACGCCTGACCGTAACACCAATGTCGCATCCTGCGGAACACCACCAGTCCACTGTGGGAACGGGCTTGCTCGCGAAGGGGTCAGGTCAGTCAATGTTGATGTCGACTGACACGTCCTCATCGCGAGCAAGCTCGGCTCCCACAGGTTTTGCGCTTTAACCGAATGACCATGGCATAATCCGGGACCTTTTTTTTCAGCACCTGTAAAGGGGGCAATTCCTTGACCGTTTCAAGCAAAACGTTGCACCTTTTCGGCATCAAAGCCTGCGACACCATGAAAAAGGCGCGCACCTGGCTCGATGAACACGCTGTCAGCTATGACTTCCATGATTACAAGACGGCCGGAATCGACCGTGAACACCTGACCCAATGGTGCGACGAGCACGGCTGGCAAGTGGTGTTGAACCGCGCAGGCACGACCTTTCGCAAACTCGACGACGAACGTAAAGCCGATCTCGACCAGTCGAAAGCCATCGAACTGATGCTCGCGCAACCCTCGATGATCAAGCGCCCGGTGCTCGATCTCGGTGACCGAACCCTGATTGGCTTCAAGCCAGATATCTACGCGGCCGCACTCAAGTAAGGCTGCCCGTTCAATTTTGTTAGAGGTATAACCATGTCCACTACCCTGTTCAGCCTGGCCTTTGGTGTCGGCACTCAAAACCGTCAAGGCGCATGGCTGGAAGTGTTCTACGCGCAGCCACTGCTCCACCCCTCGGCCGAACTGGTCGCGGCCATCGCGCCAATCCTGGGCTACAGCGAAGGCAACCAGGCCATCGCCTTCAGCACCGCTCAGGCGTCGCAACTGGCTGAAGCGCTGAAGAGCGTCGACGCTGCCCAGGCCGCGCTGCTGACCCGTCTGGCAGAAAGCCACAAGCCGCTGGTCGCCACTATTCTGGCCGAAGACGTACAACTGACTTCCACGCCAGAGGCCTACCTCAAGCTGCACCTGCTGTCTCATCGTCTGGTCAAGCCTCATGGCCTGAGCCTGGCCGGTGTGTTCCCACTGCTGCCGAACGTGGCCTGGACCAGCCAGGGCGCGATCGATCTGGCCGAGCTGGCCGAACATCAACTCGAAGCCCGCCTGCGCGGCGAGTTGCTGGAAGTGTTCTCGGTGGACAAGTTCCCGAAAATGACCGACTACGTGGTGCCGGCTGGCGTGCGTATCGCTGACGCCGCACGTATCCGCCTGGGCGCCTACGTGGGCGAAGGCACCACCGTGATGCACGAAGGCTTCGTCAACTTCAACGCCGGCACCGAAGGCCCGGGCATGATCGAAGGCCGCGTCTCGGCTGGCGTGTTCGTCGGCAAAGGTTCGGACCTGGGCGGCGGTTGCTCGACCATGGGCACCCTGTCGGGCGGCGGCAACATCGTGATCAAGGTTGGCGAAGGCTGCCTGATCGGCGCCAACGCCGGTATCGGTATCCCGTTGGGCGACCGCAACACCGTTGAGTCGGGCCTGTACGTCACCGCGGGCACCAAAGTGGCGCTGCTGGACGACAGCAACAACCTGGTCAAGGTGGTCAAGGCCCGTGACCTGGCCGGTCAGCCGGACCTGCTGTTCCGCCGCAATTCGGAAACCGGCGCCGTGGAATGCAAAACCCACAAATCGGCGATCGAACTGAACGAAGCGCTGCACGCTCACAACTAAGCACCACATGACCCTCTGTGGGAGCGAGCCTGCTCGCGAAGGCGTCCGTGAGGACGCGAAAAAGCTTCGCCGAGCAGGCTCGCTCCCACAGGGTCCGGCGTAACCCACCAGGGCCCGACAGCATGATGATTCCCTCCCCCTGGCGCGCCGACTTTCCGGCCATCGCCGCATTGCAACGGCAAGACCAGACGTATCTGGACAACGCCGCCACCACCCAAAAACCTCAAGCCCTGCTGGACGCCCTGGCGCACTATTACGCCAATGGCGCGGCCAACGTGCATCGGGCGCAACACCTGCCCGGCGCCCACGCCACCCAGGCGTTTGAAGATAGCCGAAGCAAGGTCGCGCAATGGCTCAATGCCCGCGATTGCGGGCAGATCGTCTTTACCCACGGCGCCACCAGCGCGCTGAACCTCCTGGCCTATGGCCTGGAACACTTGTTTCATCCGGGCGACGAGATCGTCATCAGCGCTCTGGAGCATCACGCCAACCTGCTGCCGTGGCAGCAACTGGCGCAACGTCGCGACCTGAAACTGGTGATTCTGCCGCTGGACGCCGAAGGCGTGATCGATCTGGCCGCCGCCGTGCACCTGATCGGCCCACGCACACGGCTGCTGGCCGTCAGTCAGCTATCCAACGTGCTTGGCGCCTGGCAGCCGTTGCCTGCGTTACTGACGATGGCCAAGGTGCACGGCGCCTTGACCGTGGTCGATGGCGCGCAAGGCGTTGTCCATGGCCGACACGACGTGCAGGCGCTGGGCTGCGACTTCTATGTATTTTCCAGCCACAAGCTCTATGGCCCCGATGGCTTGGGCGTGCTGTTCGGGCGCAATGAGGCCCTTGAACAATTGCGCCCGTGGCAGTTTGGTGGCGAAATGGTGCTTGATGCCAATTACCATGACGCCCGCTTTCGCCCGGCGCCATTGGGCTTTGAAGCCGGTACGCCGCCCATCGCCAGTGTGATCGGGCTCGGCGCAACGCTCGATTACCTCGGCGCGCTGGATCAGGAAGCCGTTTCGGCCCATGAAGCGGCATTGCACGACTACCTGTTAAAGGGACTGCAAGCGCGCAATGGCATTCGCCTGCTGGGCAAACCGCAATTGGCACTGGCAAGTTTTGTCGTCGAGGGTGTGCATAACTCGGATCTGGCGCACTTGCTGACCGAACAGGGCATTGCCGTACGCGCCGGTCATCACTGCGCCATGCCGCTGCTCAAGAGCCTGGAGCTGGCCGGGGCGATTCGCGTGTCGCTGGCGCTGTACAACGATTCTGAAGATCTGGAACGCTTCTTCGAAGCGCTGGATCAGGCGCTGGAGCTGCTGCGATGAGCCTGCCCGTCGATGCGACTACTGCGCTGGAGACATTTCAGAAGGCCGCTGGCTGGGAGCAACGGGCACGGCTGCTGATGCAGTGGGGCGAACGTCTTCCGGCATTGAGCGATGTGGATAAGGTCGAGGCCAATCGTGTGCATGGCTGTGAAAGCCAGGTATGGCTGGTGGGCCAGTTACAGGATGGCCACTGGCAGTTCAGCGCCGCTAGCGATGCACGCATGATTCGCGGGCTGGTGGCATTGTTGCTGGCGCGGGTCAACGGGTTGTCGGCGGCTGAGTTGCGACAGGTGGATTTGCCCGACTGGTTCAATCAGCTTGGGCTGAGCCGGCAGTTATCGCCGTCGCGCAGTAATGGCCTGAACGCCGTGCTTCAGCGGATGCACGAACTGAGCTTGCAGTAGGACCTGTATGAATGCGGTTCAAATGTGGGAGCTGGCTTGCCTGCGATGACTGAGTGTCAGTCAACATCTCTGTTGAATGTCACACCGCTATCGCAGGCAAGCCAGCTCCCACATTTGATCTTTGTACGACCGTGAAATCTATGAGGCCTTGGCCCGATCCGCCGGCCGCCGCACACCCGCCACAATCTTGTCCACCGCCTTGGTCGCCGCGACCATGCCGAACGTCGCCGTCACCATCATCACCGCGCCAAAGCCCCCGGCACAGTCAAGTTTCACACCATCGCCAACAAAACTTTTCTGCAAGCAGATGCTGCCATCCGGTTTCGGGTAGCGCAGTTGCTCGGTGGAAAACACACAAGGCACGCTGTAATGACGCGTCACGGTGCGGGAAAAACCATAATCGCGGCGCAACGTGGAGCGTACTTTCGAGGCCAGCGGATCATTGAACGTGCGGTTCAGGTCGCACACCTGAATCAAGGTCGGGTCGATCTGCCCGCCCGCCCCGCCGGTGGTGATGATCTGGATCTTGCGGCGTTTGCACCAGGCAATCAGCGCCGCCTTGGCGTTCACGCTGTCGATGCAGTCGATCACGCAGTCGATGTTCGGCGTGATGTACTCGGCCATGGTCTCGCGGGTGACGAAATCCGCCACCGCGTGCACCGTGCAATCCGGGTTGATCCCGCGCAAACGCTCGGCCATGACCTCGACCTTGAGTTTGCCGACCGTGCTGTCCAGCGCGTGCAACTGCCGGTTGGCGTTGCTCACGCACACGTCGTCGAGGTCGAACAGCGAAATCTCGCCCACGCCACAACGGGCAATGGCTTCCGCCGCCCAGGAACCGACACCACCAACGCCAACGATAGCGACATGGGCCGAGCGCAAGCGCGCCAGGCCTTCTATGCCATATAAACGGGCGATGCCGGCAAACCGTGGATCTTCTGTACTCATGACCATTACCCCAAAAACCGGCGCGCATTATAGGGCCGACAGCGGCCAAGAGCATCTTTGCGCTATGAACGGCAACAAGGCCTGCTTTAATGGGCCTGCGCAGCGCGAAGTTTGACCTTCCAGCCATGAGTGTAAGAACTTATGTCAAAGTGCAGTGCCCAATGTCGGCTTTTCCCTGCCCGCTGTACGGTCAGTGAACACACGGTGTAGGATGCGCGCCGCTTGGCAATCGCCGACCGTTCCTTCGTTCCACAGCCTTTGGAACCCGAAATAGCTATGTCATCGCGTAAATTTGGACTCAACCTGGTCGTGGTGCTCGCCATCGCAGCCTTGTTTACCGGCTTCTGGGCGCTGATCAACCGCCCGGTCTCCGCCCCCAACTGGCCTGAACAGATCTCCGGTTTTTCGTACTCGCCGTTTCAACAAGGCCAGTACCCGCAGAAAGACCAGTACCCGACCGACGATGAAATGCGTCGCGACCTGGAGATCATGAGCAAGCTGACGGACAACATCCGTACGTACTCAGTCGATGGCACCCTGCAGGACATTCCCCGGTTGGCGGAAGAGTTCGGCCTGCGGGTGACCCTGGGTATCTGGATCAGCCCGGACCAGGAGCGCAACGAACGCGAAATCCTGCGCGCCATCGAGCTGGCCAACACCTCGCGCAGCGTGGTTCGTGTGGTGGTCGGCAACGAGGCGATTTTCCGCAAGGAAATCACCGCCGCCGACCTCAGCGTGATCCTCGATCGCGTGCGCGCCGCCGTGAAAGTACCGGTAACCACGTCCGAGCAATGGCACGTCTGGGAAGAACACCCGGAACTGGCCAAGCACGTCGACCTGATCGCTGCCCACGTTTTGCCTTACTGGGAATTCATCCCGGTGGACAAGGCTGGCCAGTTCGTTCTCGACCGCGCCCGGGACCTGAAAAAGATGTTCCCGAAAAAACCGCTGCTGCTCTCGGAGGTTGGCTGGCCGAGCAACGGTCGTATGCGCGGCGGCACCGATGCCAGCCCGGCAGATCAGGCGATCTACCTGCGCACCTTGGTCAACAAGCTGAACCGTCAGGGTTTCAACTACTTCGTGATCGAAGCGTTTGACCAACCGTGGAAGGCCAGCGACGAAGGTTCGGTAGGCGCTTACTGGGGCGTGTTCAACGCCGCACGCCAGCAGAAATTCAACTTCGAAGGCCCGGTGGTAGCAATTCCGCAATGGCGCGTGCTGGCTATCGGCTCTGCCGTACTGGCGCTGCTGTCGCTGACCCTGCTGATGATCGACGGCTCGGCCCTGCGCCAACGCGGCCGCACATTCCTGACCTTTATCGCGTTCCTGTGCGGTTCGGTGCTGGTCTGGATCGGTTATGACTACAGTCAGCAATACAGCACCTGGTTCAGCCTGACGGTGGGCTTCCTGCTCGCCCTTGGTGCGCTCGGGGTGTTTATCGTGCTGCTGACCGAGGCGCACGAACTGGCTGAAGCGGTCTGGACCCACAAGCGCCGGCGTGAATTCCTGCCGGTAGAAGGTGATTCGCACTACAGACCAAAAGTCTCGATCCACGTGCCCTGCTACAACGAGCCGCCGGAGATGGTCAAACAGACCCTCAATGCCCTAGCCAACCTCGACTATCCGGACTTCGAAGTCCTGATCATCGACAACAACACCAAGGACCCGGCGGTCTGGGAGCCGGTGCGCGATTACTGCGAAACCCTGGGCCCGCGCTTCAAGTTCTTCCACGTCGCGCCGCTGGCCGGCTTCAAGGGCGGCGCGCTGAACTACCTGATTCCGCACACCGCCAAGGACGCCGAAGTCATTGCCGTGATCGACTCGGACTACTGTGTCGACCCGAACTGGCTCAAGCACATGGTGCCGCACTTCGCCGATCCGAAAATCGCCGTGGTGCAGTCGCCGCAGGATTATCGCGACCAGAACGAAAGCACCTTCAAAAAGCTCTGCTACGCCGAATACAAAGGCTTCTTCCACATCGGCATGGTCACCCGTAACGACCGTGACGCGATCATCCAGCACGGCACCATGACCATGACCCGGCGCTCGGTGCTTGAGGAATTGGGCTGGGCCGACTGGTGCATCTGTGAGGACGCCGAACTGGGTCTGCGTGTGTTCGAAAAAGGCCTGTCGGCGGCGTACTACCACACCAGCTACGGCAAAGGCCTGATGCCCGATACCTTTATCGACTTCAAGAAACAGCGGTTCCGCTGGGCCTATGGCGCGATTCAGATCATCAAGCGGCACACCGCCAGCCTGCTGCGCGGCAAGGGCACCGAGCTGACCCGTGGCCAGCGTTACCACTTCCTCGCGGGCTGGTTGCCGTGGGTGGCGGACGGCATGAACATCTTCTTCACCGTCGGCGCGCTGTTGTGGTCGGCGGCAATGATCATCGTGCCGCAACGGGTCGATCCGCCGCTGCTGATTTTCGCGATCCCGCCTTTGGCGCTGTTCGTGTTCAAGGTCGGCAAGATCATTTTCCTCTACCGCCGTGCGGTTGGGGTCAATCTCAAGGATGCGTTCTGCGCGGCGCTGGCCGGCCTGGCGTTGTCGCATACCATTGCCAAAGCAGTGTTGTACGGCTTCTTCACCAGCAGCATTCCGTTCTTCCGCACCCCCAAAAACGCCGACAACCACGGCTTCTGGGTGGCGATTTCGGAAGCACGCGAAGAGGTGTTCATCATGTTGCTGCTATGGGGCGCGGCGCTGGGGATCTTCCTGGTGCAGGGCCTGCCGAGCAACGACATGCGCTTCTGGGTGACCATGTTGCTGGTACAGTCGCTGCCGTACCTGGCAGCGCTGATCATGGCGTTCCTGTCTTCGCTGCCCAAACCGGTGGCCGAGCCTGAGCCTGCACCGGCTGTCTAAATCAGTACAGATGCACTAAACGGCGGCCAATGGCCGCCGTTTTGCTTTAAGATAACCGCCATTTTGCAGGGCTTGACGGAATACGGTTTGCCGATAAAACCGCAATCCCTGTGGGAGCGAGCTTGCTCGCGATGGCGGTGTAACAATCAACGTTTATGTTGACTGACACACCGCCATCGCGAGCAAGCTCGCTCCCACATAGTCCATGCCCAATTTCAAGCTTCCGGAGTTTTCCATGACGGCCCACGCCGACCTTTCGCCGACCCTCCAACTCGCCATCGATCTGATCCGCCGTCCGTCCGTGACGCCGGTCGACGCCGATTGCCAGAAGCAGATGATGCAGCGCCTGGGCGATGCCGGTTTCAAGCTGGAACCGATGCGCATCGAAGATGTGGATAACTTCTGGGCTACCCACGGTAAACACGACGGCCCGGTGCTGTGCTTCGCCGGTCACACCGACGTGGTGCCGACCGGTCCGGTTACCGCCTGGCAGATCGACCCGTTCAACGCGCTGATCGACGAACACGGCATGCTCTGCGGCCGTGGTGCGGCAGACATGAAAGGCAGCCTGGCGTCGATGACCGTGGCCGCCGAGCGTTTCGTCGCCGACTACCCGGATCACAAAGGCAAGGTCGCTTTCCTGATCACCAGCGACGAAGAAGGCCCGGCGCATCACGGCACCAAGGCTGTGGTCGAACGCCTGGCCGCACGCAACGAGCGCCTGGACTGGTGCATCGTCGGCGAACCATCGAGCACCACGCTGGTGGGTGACGTGGTCAAGAACGGCCGTCGCGGCTCCCTCGGCGCCAAGCTGACCGTTCGCGGGATTCAGGGCCACGTGGCCTACCCACACCTGGCGAAGAACCCGATCCACCTCGCCGCCCCGGCCCTGGCCGAATTGGCCGCCGAGCATTGGGACCACGGTAACGACTTCTTCCCGCCGACCAGTTTCCAGATTTCCAACGTCAACTCCGGCACCGGCGCGACCAACGTGATCCCCGGTGATCTGGTGGCGGTGTTCAATTTCCGTTTCTCCACCGAATCCACCGTCGAGGGCCTGCAAAAGCGCGTCGCCGACATCCTCGACAAGCACGGCCTGGACTGGCACGTCGACTGGGCGCTGTCCGGCTTGCCGTTCCTCACCGAACCAGGTGCCCTGCTGGACGCCGTCGCGTCGAGCATCAAGGACATCACCGGTCGCGAGACCAAGGCATCCACCAGCGGTGGTACGTCCGACGGGCGCTTCATCGCAACCATGGGCACCCAGGTGGTTGAACTGGGCCCGGTCAACGCAACGATTCACCAGGTCAACGAGCGGGTACTGGCTGCCGACCTCGATGTGCTGACCGAAATCTACTACCAGACCCTGATCAAGTTGCTCGCCTGATGCTGGCCTGCCCGATCTGCAGCGAACCGCTGAACGCGGTGGACAACGGCGTGGCCTGCCCCGCCGGGCACCGTTTCGACCGCGCGCGCCAGGGTTATCTGAACCTGCTGCCGGTGCAGCACAAGAACAGCCGCGACCCTGGGGATAACCTGGCGATGGTCGAAGCCCGGCGCGATTTCCTGAACGCCGGGCATTACGCCCCCGTGGCCAAGCGTCTGGCAGAACTGGCCGCCGGCTACGCGCCGCAGCGTTGGCTGGACATCGGCTGCGGCGAGGGCTACTACACCGCGCAGATCGCCGAGGCGCTGCCGAATGCCGATGGCTACGCGCTGGATATTTCCCGGGAAGCCGTCAAACGCGCGTGCAAACGCAATCCGGCGCTGACCTGGTTGATCGCCAGCATGGCACGGGTGCCTTTGGCGTCCGGTAGCTGCCAGTTTCTCGCCAGTGTCTTCAGCCCGCTGGACTGGGAAGAAGCCAAACGCCTGCTCAGCCCCGGCGGCGGCTTGATGAAAGTCGGGCCGACCAGCGGCCATCTGATGGAATTGCGTGAAAGCCTGTACGACGAAGTGCGCGAATACACGGATGACAAGCATCTGGCGTTGGTGCCGGATGGCATGGCGCTGGAACATAGCGAAACATTGGAATTCAAACTGACGCTTGCCAGCGGTCAGGATCGTGCCAACCTGCTGGCCATGACGCCCCACGGCTGGCGCGCCAGTGCCGAACGCCGGGCGGCGGTCATCGAACAGGTCGAACCGTTCGAGGTCACCGTGTCGATGCGCTACGATTATTTCGCACTTCAATAACGATCAATTTTGGCCTTGAGCAGTGGCTTGAGGCCGGCTAAATCCGCGAATGGATTTTTCAAGACAACAGTGAGGACATCCATGCGCCAACCCGATATCGAGATTTACCTGAAAGACGCCGACGTCGACTACAAGGCCATCGCGGCCTGGCTCGGCGCAGCGCTGGGCCCATGCACCGACTGGGTACAGAAAGGCCAGACCTACAAGTGCAAGGCCGGCAACGTGCCCGTCACCTGGCTGCCGAAGGCTGTAGGAAAATGGAACAGCCTGTACCTGGAAAGCGACCAGACGCCGTGGGACGACGACATCGCCTGTGCCCGCGCAGCCTTTGCCGCGCTGAACGTCGAAGTGCGTTGCGCGCCGGGTACCTGGGTCGAGGAAGAAGGTGAAGAGACGGCGGATCGCTGGATGCGCATCAGCGCTGATGGTGAAGAAGAGATCACCTGGAAAACCGCGTAAAAACCACACACAAAAACCTGTGGGAGCGAGCTTGCTCGCGATGAGGCCCTATCAGTCAACATCAATGTTGAATGCTCGCTCCCACAGTGTCTGGTGTGACCCGCGGATCGGGTTTACAGACCTACCACATCCTCAGCCTGCAACCCTTTCTCACCGGTCACCACGGCATATTCAACCTGCTGGCCTTCGGTCAGCGAGCGGTGGCCCTCGCCGCGAATGGCGCGGTAGTGCACGAACACGTCCACCCCGTCCTCGCGTTGAATGAAGCCATAGCCCTTGGCATCGTTAAACCACTTCACGTTGCCGGTTTCGCGTGTAGACATGAGTCATTACCCCTTCTTTTTATTGTTGGACGGGCGAGTATATGACAGCCGCGAAAACTCTCAACTACAGAATGGATGCCCGCTTTTTTGCCGATTTTCGGCGAATCCGGCACACTATCCACCGCCCGAGCATTTGCTTGGTTTTAATCACTCACGCAGAAGCCGTATGACCCGCTCCCCGTTCCGCCGTCTTGTGTTTGGCACCCTGCGCCGACTGCTGTACCTCTGGGTTCGCTCGGAGACGATCAACCAGTCGTCGTTCACCCTCAACCTCGACCGCAGTCGTCCGGTGTTCTACGTCCTGCAAAACCCTTCGCTGACCGACCTGGCCGTGGTCGACACCGAGTGCACCAAGGCCGGCCTGCCGCGTCCGGTGCTGCCAGTGTCGGTGGGTGATCTGCTGGAGCCCGCCGCGTTCTTTTACCTGACGCCGGAGCCCGACTTCCTCGGCCGCCAGGACAAACGTGGTGCGCCGCCAACCCTGACCCGGCTGGTCAGCGCGCTGAGCCAGAATGCTGCCGAAGATGCGCAGATCATCCCGGTCAGCGTGTTCTGGGGCCAATCGCCGGACAGCGAATCGAGCCCGTGGAAACTGCTGTTCGCCGACAGCTGGGCGGTCACCGGGCGTCTGCGCCGCTTGCTCAGCATCATCGTGCTGGGGCGCAAGACCCGCGTGCAGTTCTCCGCACCGATCCACCTGCGCGAATTGATCGACCACAACAAGGGCCACGAGCGCACCGTACGTATGGCCCAGCGCATCCTGCGGGTGCACTTTCGCAACCTGAAAGCCGCCGTGATCGGCCCGGACATTTCCCACAGGCGCAATCTGGTCAAGGGCCTGCTCAATCAGCCGCTGGTCAAGCAGGCCATCCTCGACGAAGCCGAGCGCGAGAAAATCTCCCCGGAAAAAGCCAAGGCCCAGGCCCTGCGCTACGGCAACGAGATCGCCTCGGACTACACCTACACCGCCATCCGCTTTCTGGAAGTGGTGCTGAGCTGGTTCTGGAACAAGATCTACGACGGCATCAAGGTCAACCACATCGAAGGCGTGCAAAAGGTCGCCCAGGGTCACGAAGTGATCTACGTGCCGTGCCACCGCAGCCACATCGACTACCTGTTGCTGTCGTACCTGCTGTTTCGCAACGGCCTGACCCCGCCGCACATCGCCGCCGGGATCAACCTGAACATGCCGGTGATCGGCAGCCTTCTGCGGCGCGGCGGCGCGTTCTTCATGCGCCGCACGTTCAAGGGCAACCCGCTGTACACCTCGGTGTTCAACGAATACCTGCACACCCTGTTCACCAAAGGCTTCCCGGTCGAGTACTTCGTCGAAGGCGGCCGCTCACGCACCGGACGCATGCTGCAACCAAAAACCGGGATGCTCGCCATCACCTTGCGCAGTTTCCTGCGCTCGTCACGCATGCCCATCGTCTTCATTCCGGTGTACATCGGCTATGAGCGCGTCCTGGAAGGCCGGACGTACCTCGGCGAGCTGCGTGGCGCGAGCAAGAAGAAAGAGTCGATCTTCGACATTTTCAAGGTCATCGGCGCCCTCAAGCAGCGCTTCGGCCAGGTCGCGGTCAACTTCGGCGAGCCGATCAAACTGGCGGAATTTCTCGACAGCGAGCAGCCGGACTGGCGCCAACAGGAACTCGGCCCGCAGTACAAACCGGCCTGGCTCAACGAAACCACCAACCGCCTCGGCGAGAAAGTCGCGCAGCATCTGAACGAAGCCGCGGCGATTAACCCGGTCAACCTGGTGGCGCTGGCGTTGCTGTCCACCACCCGCCTGGCCCTGGATGACCGCGCCATGGCGCGGGTTCTGGACTTGTACCTGGCACTGCTGCGCAAAGTCCCGTATTCGCCGCACACCACGCTGCCGGAAGGTGATGGCCGCGCGTTGATCGAGCATGTGAAGGACATGGACCTGTTGTCCGAACAAAGCGACGCACTGGGCAAGATTTTGTATCTGGATGAGCAAAACGCCGTCCTGATGACCTACTACCGCAACAACGTGTTGCACATCTTCGCCCTGCCAGCACTGCTCGCAAGCTTCTTCCAGAGCGCATCGCGCATGAGCCGCGAACAGATCCTGCGCTACGCGCGTGCGCTGTACCCGTACCTGCAAGCGGAGCTGTTCATTCGCTGGTCCATGGACGAACTGGACGCGGTCATCGATCAATGGCTCGACGCCTTCGTCGAACAGGGCCTGCTGCGTTTCGAGAACAACGTGTACCTGCGTCCGGCGCCGAGCTCGCGGCATTTCGTGCTGCTGACGCTCCTGTCGAAAAGCATTGCCCAGACTCTGCAACGCTTCTACATGACCGTGTCGCTGCTACTCAACAGCGGCCAGAACACCCTCAGCGCCGAAGAACTGGAAGACCTGTGCACGGTCATGGCCCAGCGCCTGTCGATCCTGCATGGCCTCAACGCCCCGGAATTCTTCGACAAGAGCCTGTTCCGCCACTTCATCCAGACCATGCTTGACCTCGACGTGCTGCGCCGCGACGAAGCCGGCAAGCTGAGCTACCACGAACTGCTCGGCGAACTGGCCGAAGGCGCAGCCAAGCGAGTGTTGCCGGCAGAAATTCGCTTGTCGATCCGTCAGGTGGCGTTGCACCGCAGTGAAGATGCGGCCGAGTTGGTCAAGCCCGCTGATCCATCCAGATAACGACGTTCCTTTTTCATGGCAGGAGCAAGGACGCTTCTGATCTATCCCGTTTTAAATTCGCCTCCGATCACCGGAAACTGCCTACATAAGGTTCGACCTCACGACGCTATTCTGTCAGCACGTCATTTTCGACGATTCATTTGATAAGGAAATCAAAATGAGCCTCTATGTCATTACTGCAACTTTTCATTTGCCCGATGACTATGCCCTGCCCGACACCGGGGGCACTGAAGTCAAGATACGCAACATCACGGACCGAGCAACACCAATCAATCACAGTGTGTGGGGGACGCCGCGACTCCCGACTGAATCTCCCAAACGATTTACCTTCAACATTGACTCCGACTCGACCGCGGTAGGCGACGAGTTTGCAATCAACGTCAACATGACACATGAAGGCACTGAGTTATTACTTGATATCGAGCACACTTTCAGATGGGGCGGCGACAATGAGGAAGTTGATATTCACCTCAGCCCCGTGGGTTATATCTCAGTCCATAAAACCTTCATGCCCAGGATTGCCTATCCTGAAGACTCGAAGATGACGGTCAAGCTGATTGAAAAGCCTGCAGACGGTGGACCGGAAATTGTTGTGACCGAGGGCAGCATCCTGACCGCTGCCACCCAACCGTTCTACCTGCGTTATAACCCGCAGACTATCAAACCGGCACAACGTTACAGACTGACAGCCGTGTTTGAGATCCAAGGGGGCAAACACTTGACCCTCGGTGTACATCCCCGCGAGTTGGTATTGATGCCAGAGAAGAAACTAATGTCGTTTGGAGGCTGAACTCTCCCCTCACATGATTCATGGCCGTGAGTATGAGTAGACAACGGGGCTTTACCGAAAAATATCAGATAAGGAAATCAACATGACTAACAGCACCAGAACTATCGGTGGCAAGGTTCACTATCTTCCGAGAATCGGGCTTATTCGGAACTCGACGCTTTATGTCATCCTGGAAGACGTCTCCCGGGCCGATGTTCCCGCCAAAAAACTTGCCTCCCAGATCATACCTAATGCAGAAGTCGCAGGTTTGAGCTTTAACCTTGAGTACGACGATGTAGATGTAATCCCTGGCCACAGTTATGCGATCAGTGCACACATCAAAACCGACGACCGCCTGATCTTTACGACCACCGAACGTCATTCTGTAGAGCTGGGTGTCGACTATTTGCAACCACTGGAAATTCTGGTCCACCTGGTTTAACGGCCATCCTTCACAAAAAACTGATGGTGACTGCCCCCCCGCGCAAGCTGTCACAGCAGTCGTTTGTAAAAAAGTCAGCGGGCGATTTTGCCGTTGAAATCCGCTAAATTGTCGTTGGCGTCGATCTTCTTCTGATGCCAATGACAAGGATCCGCTTCATGAAAAAACTTTCTCTCCTTGGACTTGCCGCTTTGCTATGCGCCTGCCAATCCATACAACCCGCCGCCAAAACCAGCCTTGATGGCGAAGTCTTCTACCTGCAACGCATCGCCCTGCCACCGAGTGCCGTTCTGAGCGTCAGCCTGCAAGATGTCTCCCTCGCCGACGCGCCGGCCGTGGTCCTAGACGAACAGAAAGGCCCGGTCAAAGGCCAGGTGCCGCTGCCGTTTCATCTGAGCTACGACCCGTCGCAGGTCAAACCCGGTCATCGTTATTCGGTCAGTGCACGCATTGAGGTCAACGGTGAGCTGATGTTCATCAGCACCGAGAACCATGCCGTGCAGCTGGATGGCAACGACCCTCAGCCGCTGAAAATCCGTGTCGATGCCGTCCGCTAATTCATTTTCGAACAAGGAAGCTGCCATGCTCCGCCCTACCCTCCGCTTCACCGCCCTGTGTGCAGGCTTGATGATGTCCGCCAGCGCCCTGGCGCTGTCGCTCAGCGACCTGTCGCAAGGCGATGCCACCGGTGGCCTCAAGGACGCCCTGACCCAAGGCGCGCAAATCGCCGTGAAACAACTCGGCGCGCCGGGTGGCTTCAGCAACAACCCGCAGGTGAAGATTGAATTGCCGGGCAAGCTGGGTAAAGTCGCCAGCAAGATGAAACAGTTCGGCATGGGTGATCAGGTCGATCAGCTGGAAACCAGCATGAACAAAGCGGCTGAAACGGCCGTGACTCAGGCGCAGCCGATCCTGGTAGATGCCGTGAAGAAAATGAGCGTGGCCGACGCCAAAGGCATACTCAGCGGCGGCAAGGACTCAGCCACCCAGTACCTGGACAAGTCCAGCCGTGAGCAGATTCGCGTCAAGTTCCTGCCTATCGTCAAGCAGGCCACCGACCAGGTTGGCCTGGCCAAACAATACAACTCGTTCGCCGGCCAGGCTGCGACCCTGGGTGTGCTGGATGCGAAGAACGCCAACATCGAAAACTACGTCACCGAGCAGGCGCTGAATGGCTTGTTCGAGATGATCGGCAAACAGGAAGAAACCATCCGCCAGAACCCGGCAGCTGCGGCCACCAGTTTGGCCAAGAAAGTATTTGGTACGCTCTAAGCGTTAAACCACAACAAAAGCCCGCTGGTTCAGCGGGCTTTTTCATGGGTGTTATTCCTGCGGATCCAGATGATCCGCACAGGACTTACCGATAACCAGGCTGCCTTCGCGAGCCTGCTCGCTCCCACAGTTTTGAGCGGTATACATCCTGGGGGAGATTGGTTGACTGGCTGGGCGTCTTCGCAGGCAAGCCAGCTCCCACAGTTGGATCGGGTGCATCTGGGAGAGATTGGTCGGCTGGCTGGGCGTCTTCGCGAGCAAGCCAGCTCCCACAGTTTTGAGCGGTGTACATCCTGGGGAGATTGGTTGGTTGCTGGGCCGCTTTCGCAGGCAAGCCAGCTCCCACAGTTTTGAGCGGTGTACATCCTGGGGGAGATTAGTTGGTTGCTGGGCCGCTTTCGCAGGCAAGCCAGCTCCCACAGTTTTGAGCGGTGTACATCCTGGGGAGATTGGTTGGTTGCTGGGCCGCTTTCGCAGGCAAGCCAGCTCCCACAGTTTTGAGCGGTGTACATCCTGGGGGAGATTGGTTGGTTGCTGGGCCGCTTTCGCAGGCAAGCCAGCTCCCACAGTTTTGAGCGGTGTACATCCTGGGGAGATTAGTTGATTGCTGGGCCGCCTTCGCAGGCAAGCCAGCTCCCACAGTTTTGAGCGGTGTACATCCTGGGGGAGATTGGTTGGTTGCTGGGCCGTTTTCGCAGGCAAGCCAGCTCCTACAGTTGGACTGGGTGCATCAGGGGGAGATTGGTCGGCTGTCAGGCCGCCTTCGCAGGCAAGCCAGCTCCCACAGTTGGACTGGGTGCATCTGGGGGAGATTGGTCGGCTATCAGGCCGCCTTCGCAGGCAAGCCAGCTCCCACAGTTTTGAGCGGTGTACATCCTGGGGAGATTAGTTGGTTGCTGGGCCGCTTTCGCAGGCAAGCCAGCTCCCACAGTTTTGAGCGGTGTACATCCTGGGGGAGATTGGTTGGTTGCTGGGCCGCTTTCGCAGGCAAGCCAGCTCCCACAGTTTTGAGCGGTGTACATCCTGGGGAGATTGGTTGATTGCTGGGCCGCTTTCGCAGGCAAGCCAGCTCCCACAGTTTTGAGCGGTGTACATCCTGGGGGAGATTAGTTGGTTGCTGGGCCGCTTTCGCAGGCAAGCCAGCTCCCACAGTTTTGAGCGGTGTACATCCTGGGGGAGATTAGTTGGTTGCTGGGCCGCTTTCGCAGGCAAGCCAGCTCCCACAGTTTTGAGCGGTGTACATCCTGGGGAGATTAGTTGGTTGCTGGGCCGCTTTCGCAGGCAAGCCAGCTCCCACAGTTTGGACTGGGTACATCAGAAGATATTGATCGGCTGGCTGGGCGTCTTCGCAGGCAAGCCAGCTCCCACAGTTGGATCGGGTGCACCTGGGAGAGATTGGTCGGCTGTCAGGCCGCCATCGCGAGCAAGCTCGCTCCCACAGAAAAGCAGAAGCAGAAGCAGATCCGCATCCCCCCCGCTCTTCACCACTCAACAGGCCGAGCGTTAGCTCGCCTGCAGCTCTTGATCTACCCGCCCCTTCGGGAGGCCGAGTGGAGGTGTTTATCTGGGGGTGGGCGCGTAGCGCCGTGCGGCGAAGCCGCACACATCGAGAGGAGGTCGTCGCGAAGCAGACCGTAGGCGATGCCCCCAGATGAATACCGGAGCGAGGGAACGCCGAGCCCGGGCGAGGCGCCGTACGCTCGGGGCGAGACTTTTTGGTTCCTTTTGTGACGTTTGACAAAAGGGACTCGCCGTAAGGGCGAAACCATAAGCCACCGTTACCGCACAAATGGATATACACACAAAACCCCAGGAGCATGGTCGGCCCAAAGGCCGCCAAGGTCACAACGGCCCACCCCGCTTGACCCGAAACCAGGCCGCATAAAGCGCAGGCAAAAACAGCAACGTCAACGCCGTCGCCACAATCAACCCACCCATAATGGCCACCGCCATCGGCCCAAAAAACACACTGCGCGACAACGGAATCATCGCCAACACCGCCGCCAGCGCCGTCAACACAATCGGCCGGAACCGCCGCACCGTCGCCTCGATAATTGCATCCCAGGGCTTGAGCCCCGCCGCAATATCCTGCTCGATCTGATCCACCAGAATCACCGAATTACGCATGATCATCCCGGAAAGCGCGATAGTCCCCAACATCGCAACAAACCCGAACGGCTGCCGGAACACCATCAGAAACAACGTCACCCCGATCAACCCCAACGGCGCCGTCAGAAACACCATCGCCGTGCGCGAAAAACTGCGCAACTGCAGCATCAGCAACGTCAGCACCACCACGATAAACAGCGGCACACCCGCCTTCACCGAGTCCTGCCCACGCGCCGAATCCTCAACCGTGCCGCCCACCTCCAGTAAATAACCGTCAGGCAATTCGGCACGAACCGGATCCAGCGTCGGCATGATCTGCTGCACCAGGGTCGCCGGTTGTTCCTTGCCATAAATGTCGGCGCGAACCGTCACGGTGGGCAGCCGATTGCGGTGCCAGATAATGCCCTCTTCAAAACCGTATTCCAGCGTGGCGATCTGCGACAGTGCCACACTTTTACCATTATCGGTGGGCACTGCCAGGCTCGGCAGCAACGACAACTCTGTGCGCTCACGCACCGTGCCGCGCAGCAGAATTTCGATCAACTCATTGTCTTCGCGATACTGGCTGACACTGGAGCCGGTCAGCGAACTCTGCAAGAACTTCGACAGGTTGGCCGTGCTCACGCCCAGCGCACGGGCGCGGTCCTGATCGATATTCAGGTACACGACTTTGCTTGGTTCCTCCCAGTCCAGATGAACGTTGGTCACATGCGGGTTTTCGCGAACCTTGGCCGCCACATTACGCGCCAGCGCACGGACTTCCTCGATGTATTCGCCGGTTATCCGGAACTGCACCGGATAGCCAACCGGCGGACCATTTTCCAGACGCGTGACCCGCGAGCGCAGGACCGGAAACTGTTCATTGAGGGTGTCGATCAACCAGGTGCGCAAGGTTTCGCGCTCCTCGATGGTTTTTGCCAACACCACAAACTGAGCGAAGCTTGCCGCCGGCAGTTGCTGGTCCAACGGCAGGTAGAAACGCGGCGAGCCAATGCCGACATACGCCACATAGTTATCAATGCCGGCGTGATC
Organism: Pseudomonas fungipugnans; assembly: GCF_029955235.1. Taxonomy (NCBI): domain Bacteria; kingdom Pseudomonadati; phylum Pseudomonadota; class Gammaproteobacteria; order Pseudomonadales; family Pseudomonadaceae; genus Pseudomonas; species Pseudomonas fungipugnans. The sequence goes on along the minus strand of NZ_JARBWL010000002.1, from coordinate 1,517,625 downwards.
CTTGAGCAGCGCTTCGAGACGTTTGACCTCGCCGGCGGTGTTGCTCAGGGAAGCACCTTCGGCCAGCTTCAGATCGACCATCAGTTCCAGTCGCCCCGACGCCGGGAAAAACTGTTGCGGGACAAACCGGAACAGCACGACGGAGGCGATAAACAACACCACGGTCAGGGTAATCACGGTTTTTCGCCGACGCACACACCACCCCACCAGTCGCCGTACGCGCTGGTAAAACGGCGTGCCATACGGGTCAGGCTGGCCATCGCCAGTGCCGTGTTTTACGGCGTGAATTTTCGCCAGATCCGGCAGGAGTTTTTCCCCCAGATACGGCACGAACACCACGGCGGCAACCCACGATGCGAGTAGCGCAATGGTTACCACCTGGAAGATCGAACGGGTGTATTCACCGGTGCCCGATTGCGCGGTGGCAATCGGCAGGAAACCGGCGGCAGTGATCAGCGTGCCAGTGAGCATAGGAAACGCGGTGCTGGTCCAGGCGTAACTGGCAGCCTTGATGCGGTCGAAGCCCTGCTCCATTTTGATCGCCATCATTTCAACGGCAATGATCGCATCGTCCACCAGCAGCCCCAGTGCCAGCACCAATGCCCCAAGGGAAATCTTGTGCAGGCCGATGCCAAGGTAATACATGCAGGCGAAGGTCATCGCCAACACCAGTGGGATGGTGAGCGCCACCACCATACCGGTGCGCACGCCTAGCGAGAAAAAGCTCACCAGCAACACAATCACCAGCGCTTCCACCAATACCTGAACGAATTCGCCCACCCCGGTTTTAACCGCTGCCGGCTGGTCCGACACCTTGCGCAACTGCATACCGGCGGGGAGGTTTTTCTGGATGCGTTCGAACTCGACTTCCAGCGCCTTGCCCAACACCAGAATGTCGCCACCGTCCTCCATCGCTACGGCCAGGCCAATCGCGTCTTCGGCCATGAAGCGCATGCGCGGCGCCGGTGGATCGTTGAAACCGCGACGCACGTCTGCCACATCGGATATACGGAACGTGCGATCACCCACCCGGATCGGGAAGTGTTTTATCTGATCGACTGTCTGAAAATTTCCCGAGACCCGTAGCTGCAATCGCTCGCTTCCAGTCTCAAAGAACCCGGCCGTGGACACCGCATTCTGTTCTTCAAGCGCCTGCTGCACTGCCGCCAACGGCAGTCCGAGGGTAGCCAGCTTGACGTTGGACAGTTCGATCCAGATCTTCTCGTCCTGCAAACCGAGCAGCTCGACCTTGCCGACATTCTTGACCCGTTGCAGCTGGATCTGGATCCGGTCGGCGTAGTCCTTGAGCACCGCGTAGTCAAAACCATCGCCCGTCAGGGCGTAGATGTTGCCAAAAGTGGTACCGAATTCATCATTGAAAAACGGCCCTTGAATGCCGGGTGGCAAGGTCTGGCGGATATCGCTGATTTTCTTGCGGACCTGATACCACAGGTCCGGAATCTCGGCCGAATGCATCGAATCCCGGGCAACAAACGTCACTTGGGATTCGCCGGGGCGTGAGAACGAGATAATGCGTTCGTACTCGCCGGTTTCCATCAGCTTTTTTTCAATGCGCTCGGTCACCTGGCGCGAAACTTCCTGGGCTGTGGCACCCGGCCAATTGGTGCGGATCACCATGGCCTTGAAGGTAAACGGCGGGTCTTCGCTTTGGCCGAGTTTGGTGTAGGAAAGCGCACCGACGACGGCCAGCAAAAGCATCAGGAACAGTACGATCTGGCGGTTGCGCAGCGCCCATTCGGAAAGATTGAAACCCATCGAAACTACTCCTTGGCCGCCAGATTGACCACGCGGTTGGAGCGATCCACCGGGCGCACCTGCTGCCCGTCGTAGAGCACATGCACGCCAGCCGCCACCACCCAGTCGCTGGCATTCAGGCCTTCAATCACCGGCACGGTCTTCTCGCCGAAGGCGCCGACGCGCACCGGGGCCTTCTTCACGGTGTTGTTGGCGCTGACAACCCACACATAGGTCGCGCCATTTTCAGCGGTCACCGCTGACAGCGGTACGGACAACGGCACCGACTGCGCAGTCTGGATAAACACCCGGGCACTCTGGCCGAGTTCGGCGGGGACTTTGCCGGCAGTGAAGGCAATGCGCGCGGCGAAGGTGCGCGATTTTGGATCGGCCGCTGGCGACAGTTCGCGGATGCGTCCGGTAAAACGCTGATCAGGCTGGGTCCACAGCTCGACCGTCACCGGCTGATCGACCTTGAAGCGGCCGAAACTCTGCTCCGGCAGGCTGATCGACACTTCGCGCTCGCCATCGGTGGCGAGGGTAAACACCGTTTGCCCGGCCGCCACCACCTGCCCGACTTCCACCGAGCGCCTGGCCACCACGCCATCCTGCGGCGCACGCAGCACCGCATAGCTGGCCTGGTTGGTGGAAACGTTGAACTCGGCCTTGATCTGCTTGAGGCGCGCCTCACCGGACCGGAAGAGGTTTTCAGAATTGTCGTACGCCGACCGGCTGACCATCTGACGGTCCATCAGGGTCTTGTACCGATCACGCTCGGCGCGCACCAGGCTCAGGTTGGCTTCGGCGGCAGCAACCTGAGCGCGAGTGGCTTCCAGTTGCAGGCGCACATCTTGCGGATCAAGTTCGGCCAGCGGTTGATCCGCTTTGACACGCTGACCTTCCTCGACCAGTCGTCGGCTGACTTTGCCGCCAATGCGAAAGGCCAGATCCGGCTCGTAGCGAGCACGGACTTCACCAGGATAACTTTCCATCGCCTGCGCCGAAGGCTCTGGCTGCACCACCATGGCCGGACGCACGCTGCTTTGCGCTGCCTCTTCCTGACCGCATGCGGACAATAAAAAAGCCAGGCTGACTGGCAATGCAAGGGGCAAGGCATAGCGCAACATGGTGATGGACCTTCGCTAATGGTGCTTGGAATAATTATACTGGTCGGTATGTTATTAATAGCAAACTCACCAGTCCAGTATTAAAAGCGAAGAATGTCGAACAATCTTTCAGCACCCAACGGCCCGGGCCGTCCCAAGGATCTGGTCAAGCGCCAGGCGATCCTCGATGCGGCGAAAATCCTGTTTCTCAGCAAGGGGTATTCGAGTACCAGCATGGATGCCGTAGCCACTGAAGCCGGGGTGTCGAAGCTGACGGTCTACAGCCACTTCAACGACAAGGAGACGCTGTTTTGCGCAGCCGTGGTCGCCAAATGCGAGGAACAACTGCCGCCGCTGTTCTTCGAATTGTCGGACGGCATCGCGGTGGAAAGTGTGTTGCTGAACATTGCTCGCGGTTTTCATCAACTGATCAACAGTGATGAATCGGTGAACCTGCACCGTTTGATGATGAGCCTGGGCAGCCTGGACCCGAGACTGTCGCAGATCTTCTTCGAAGCAGGGCCGGAGCGCATGTTGAATGGCATGGAACGGCTGCTGGCTCACATCGATCAGACCGGTGCGCTGAGCATCGATAAACCGCGCAATGCCGCCGAGCATTTCTTCTGCCTGCTCAAGGGCGCGGGTAATTTTCGGGTGTTGTATGGCTGCGGGGAGCCGCTGACCGGGGATGCGGCCGAGGAGCATGTGCGCGAAGTGGTGGGGTTGTTTATGCGGGCTTATCAACCTGAGACAGTCTGATCGCTTTTCAGTGTTTCGACGGACGCCTTCGCGAGCAGGCTCGCTCCCACGTTGGAATGCGGGTTCCTTGTGGGAGCGAGCCTGCTCGCGAAGGGCGCAACTCGGTCTTTAAGGTTTGAGCGCCTTCTTCGGATAAATATCATACCGACTGGATTTCCCGTCCAGCGCATGACTCGGCTTGGGCCCCTCGATGCAAGGCGCCTTGCGCGGTCGCTTGACCACCACCCGATGGCTGGCCAATGCCAACGCTGCTTCAAGCAAGGCCGGCGCATCCGGGTCATCCCCGACCAGTGGCCGGAACAGGCGCATTTCCTTCTTCACCAGTGCGGTTTTCTCACGGTGCGGGAACATCGGGTCAAGGTAGATCACCTGCGGTGGCTCGCCTTCCCAGTTGCGCATCACTTCAATCGAGTTGCCCTTGAGCAAACGCATCCGCGCAACGATCGGCGCGACATCAAAATCCTCGGCGCCGCGAGCCAGGCCGTCTTCGAGCAACGCGCCAATCAGCGGCTGGCGCTCGATCAGGCTCATCTCGCAGCCCAGGCTGGCCAGCACGAACGCATCCTTGCCCAGCCCCGCCGTAGCATCCAGCACTCGTGGGCGCACGCCCTGAGCGATGCCGACCGCCTTGGCGATCATCTGCCCGGTGCCACCACCGAACAAACGGCGATGTGCCGCGCCGCCCTCAACGAAGTCGACCCGCACCGGCCCTGGTGCGTCCGGCCCCAGTTGTTGCAGCTGCAAGCCCTGCTCGCCCACCTGCAAGGCAAATTCGCCATCATCCACCTGCAACGGCAAGCCCAGGCGCTCGGCCCATTGCTCGGCCTGTGGCTGAAACGCCGGGGCCGAGGCCTCGACATGGATGCGGCAGGCCGCAGGTTGCTCAATCATGGGAAAACACGCTCAAAAAATTAATGATCGGCAAAAAACGTCCGATAACAAAACTATCGAGCATTTTGCCAGAGCTGAGCGTCGACCGAGAGAAATGTCAGACATTCAAAGCACATCCGTTGGTTATATATCGCGTCACGGCGATTATGGCCTGCGAAACTCGCAAGCACTGAGCGGCGTCAGTCACCTGTGGCAGGATTTTTTTGCCCAGGCCCTGGCCGAACAGTCGAGTGATGTTGTGCCTGCCTGCGGCACGTTTCCACCGGTGGATCTCGACAGCCCGATAGAGCCTACCGTCGGCAGCGACCTGTACGCGCACATCGTGTCCCAACGTGAGTGCGACGTGACCGAAACCCCGGTCAGACCACCAGAGCCACTGTTCCTGCCGATTGCCGAGTTCGAAATGGACCTGGCCGACAAACCGTTCCCGCCGTTCCCGCCAGAAGAAATCGCCGCACAACAGAAACAACAGAACTTCGAAAGCGGCTGGGTGCGCCCGATCGTGCTCAATGCCGGTCAGCCGCTGCCAACGCCTGGCGCCGCGCCGCAACCGCGTCCACTGCACCTGCCGATTGCCGAGTTCGAACTCGATCTGCTGGACAAGCCGTTCCCGCCGTTCTCGCCAGAAGAAGTGGTGGAACAACAGAAACAACTCGATTTCGACAACGGCTGGGCGCGCCCGATCGTTCTGCAGAACCTGCGCATCGCCGCTTGAGCGAACCTCAGCGACACACCCACCACGGCCCGACATCCAGATGAAAGTGATTGCGATGGGCCGCGTTGTAGTCCGGACTCAGCACCACACTGAACACGTCGCACGCGCCATCACGGACCTGACGTAGAAACTTGGCGTCCTGATTATCCTTCGGCCAGTCCTTGAGTACGCTGATGGTTCGACCGTCTGCCAGGCGAAAACCGGCGATATCCAGCGCATTGGCACTGGCATGCTGACTGCGAACAGCATTCTGGCGGTTGTAGATATTGCGGCAGGCGAAACTGCCGAGGTGATCGACGCGGGTCACCGCCTGGCCGTAAACCGCCTGTGACGCTGGCTGCAACGCATGCCGCTCGAAGAGTGCAAAGGCTACGGCCAACGGACAACTGGCGAGAAAACTGCTGCTCAGGGTTACCTCGCCACCTTGCACACGCACCGTGTTGGTCAGCGGGCATGCGCCGTCCGGGCTGTTGGCCTGTCGGGTTACATGCAGACCCGAAGTGCTCAGGGCCTGATCGCACAACTGCGGATCATCGCGCAGAAGCATCAGCTTGTAACGGGTCAACAGGTTCGGCATGGCGTTCACGTCCAGCGGCGCCCAGGGATTCCACTGCGCCGGCACCGCGATCCATTCGCGCCAGACGCTCACTCCCGCCGCACCGATGATCAACACCATCAGCAGCAGTCCCTTCGCAAACCGCATTGTCAGCCTTTGAACAGTTTATTGGCCTGCGCATACGGCATAGAACGCGACGTAAAGCTGAACGTACCCGAAGTCTTGATCTCTTCAGCCGCGCGAAAGAACTCGCCATATGCTGCCAGGGCCAGCGCCGAACCGACGCTGATGCGTTTGACGCCCATCTCGCTCAACTGCTCGACCGTCAGCTTGAGGCCACCGGACATCAACACATTGACCGGTTTCGGCGCCACGGCACGAACCACCGCCAACACGTCTTCAGCGCTACGCAGACCGGGCGCATACAGCACGTCGGCCCCCGCCTCGGCGAACGCCTGCAAGCGGCGGATGGTGTCGGCGAGGTCCGGGTTGCCGTGCAAAAAATTCTCGGCACGGGCGGTCAACGTGAAAGGGAAAGGCAGGCTGCGAGCCGCCGCTACAGCAGATTCGACGCGCGCCACGGCATGTTCGAAGCAGTAGATCGGTGCTTCTTCGCGACCCGTGGCATCTTCGATCGAGCCGCCAACGGCGCCCGCCTCGGCAGCGCGAATAATACTTTGTGCGGATTCGGCGGGGTCGTCAGCGAAACCGTTTTCCAGGTCCACCGCCACCGGCAGATCGGTCGCCGAGACAATCGCACGAACGTTGGCCAGGGTATCGTCCAGCGTCAACGCGCCATCGGGGCGAGCGTTGGAAAAGGCATAGCCGGCGCTGGTGGTGGCCAGCGCCTCGAAGCCAAGACTGGCGAGCATTTTCGCCGACCCGGCGTCCCAGGGATTGGGAATGACAAAAGCCCCGGCGCGTTCATGCAATGCCTTGAACGCCTGGGCTCTAAGGGTTTGCGCATCCATTGGCAGGCTCCTGTGAAGAGGAATGAATCCGCTTCAGAGCAACCCAAGTTGTTCGGCCGCGGGCTCTCTGTATAGCTCAGGCAGCGGCGGCAAGCCAGGCAACCGCAGCATCAGTTTTGCGTGAAAACGCTGCGCGAGTTTCGCTGCCAGCAGGTTGTCGGCAGTGTGCAGGAAGATATACGGCGTGCGCCCCTCTTCGATCCATACGGCAATCTTTTCCACCCACGGCACCAGGAACGTGTCGTTGGCCTCAAGCTGCGGATGGCCGATGAAGCGCACCTGCGGGAATTGAGTGAAGGCGGCGGGACGCGTCGGCACCCGGGGCTTTTTCGATTGCGCGTGCAGCACCGACGGCTCGGTGGAGGTGCAACTGAACAGCGCACGCGGATCCAGGCAGATGCGTTCGACGCCGCGATCCAGCAGCAGGCGATTGAGCATGCGCTCATCATCGCCCTTGGCGAAAAACGCGTCATGGCGCACTTCGACTGCCAGAGGCCGGTCAATCGCGTCGATAAAACCGGCCAGTTCCGACAGTCGCTGCGGGGTAAAACTTTTGGACAACTGCAACCACAGCGGCGAGACTCGCTGGCCGAGAGGCTTGAGCAACTGCATAAAGGTCTCGGCGCCAGTCAATTGATCGCGCAGGTCGCCGCTGTGGCTGATGTCACCGGGAAACTTGGCGGTGAAGCGAAAGTGTTCGGGCATGGTCTCGGCCCAACGTTGCACGGTAGTGGCAGCCGGGCTCGCGTAGAAGGTCGTGTTGCCTTCAACGGCGTTGAACACTTGGGAATAGAGATTTAGAAATTCAGCGGGTCTGGCGTCTTGCGGATACAGATAGTCGCGCCAGGCGTTTTCACTCCAGGACGGGCAACCGAGGTAGTAAGGCAGCAACATCAGATGTACAGATCGAGACCCAGCACGTCCGTATCCCAATCGACAAACCCGGCAGTACTCAGGTAGCTGGCCAGGGCCATCGCCACGCTTTTGCTCATGGCGCGATGGTAAATCAGGTCTTGCTGGCGGGCGGGCAGATTGCTCAGGCGTTGCGCAGAGGCTTTGGCGGCGCGGGCGGCCAGTTGCTCTTCAGTCGGGAATTCCAGCTCGCCGTCGATATCGACTGACTCGTCTTCCGCCACATGGCCTTTGCGAGGCTTGCGCTTGATGGGGTAGGACTGAGAGGAAAGGCCGTCTATACGCATAAGTGCATGCTCGGTATCAGTGATGGCAGTTTAGTGGCGCTTTCGCCACTTCGCAAACAGCCGAGTGATAACTAGAACACATAAAAGGAAAAAGGTTTAAGGATGGCGTTTAGAAACTGACGATTGGCGGCGGTGCGCAGGCTGCCAATCGCGAGCAAGCTCGCTCCCACATGATACTCACAGACCCTGTGGGAGCGAGCTTGCTCGCGATTGGGCCAACTCGGTACTGCGGCTTAACGAGCCTTTGGGGTGGCCACTTTGTCGCGCAGATAAACCGGCTGAGCCTCATCCGCCACAATCGCCTCGCCCCGCTCCCAGGCGAATCGCGCCAGGGTCAGCAGGTCTTCGGCATGCGGCAACATTCCAGCGTCCTGCCCGCTCAGGCTGACACCGATCCGCTCCGCGTAACCCCAGCCCGTGCCTGCGCCAAACCAGTCGCCGCTGGCTTCGGCAGGCAATGCTGCAACCTCCGGCGGCAACACGGCTTCCTTGCCGACCAGACGCATCTCCCCCGCCGTTTCGCGGTAGCAGCCCCAATACACCTCATCCATCCGCGCATCGATGGCGGACGCGACCTGGCTGGCGCCGTGTTCACGATAAGCCCGCTGCGCCAACACCGCCAGGTTGGACACCGGCAACACCGGACGGTCCAGCGCAAACGCCAGCCCCTGCACCACACCAATCGCGATCCGCACCCCGGTGAATGCCCCCGGCCCACGGCCAAACGCAATAGCGTCCACCGCTTGCAGGGTGGTGCCGGCGTCGGCCAGCAGTTGCTGGATCATCGGCAGCAGCTTCTGCGCATGCAGGCGCGGGATCACCTCGTAATGGCTCGTAACTTTGCCGTCATGCAGCAAGGCAACGGAGCAAGCTTCAGTCGCGGTGTCCAGGGCCAGCAAGGTGCTCATCGATGTTTCCGTAAGAGAGTTCAGAAAAAGTGCGCCAGTATAAACAACTACGGCCCGCAAGCGGGCCGTAGAAGATGAAGCGGATCAGACTTTTCAGCTCAGTGCTTCAAGCACCTTGCCGGTGATCGCTTCTACCGAGCCGACGCCAGCAATGTGGCTGTACTTCGGCTTGCCCTGGGCAGCGGCGAGGTTCTGGTAGAACGCCACCAGCGGCTTGGTCTGCGAATGGTAGACCGACAGACGATGGCGAACGGTTTCTTCGGTGTCGTCCTTGCGCTGGACAAGGGCTTCACCGGTGATGTCGTCCTTGCCGGCGATTTTCGGCGGGTTGTAGACGGTGTGGTACACACGGCCGCTGGCCTCGTGAACGCGACGACCCGCAATACGCTGAACGATTTCTTCGTCATCAACCGCGATTTCGACCACGTTGTCCAGCTCCACGCCGGCCTTCACCAGGGCTTCAGCCTGAGGAATGGTGCGCGGGAAACCGTCGAACAGGAAACCGTTGGCGCAATCAGCCTGGCTGATGCGTTCCTTGACCAGGTTGATGATCAGGTCGTCGGAAACCAGGCCACCGCTGTCCATGACGCTCTTGGCGATCAGGCCCAGCTCGGTGCCAGCCTTGACCGCAGCTCGCAGCATGTCGCCGGTGGAGATTTGCGGGATGCCGAATTTTTCGGTGATGAACTTAGCCTGAGTACCTTTACCGGCCCCGGGAGCTCCCAGCAGAATGACGCGCATCGATGTGCTCCTCAAATTTTTTATATGGATAACGTCAGATTCGCCTCGTGGGGCCAATCTCAAAAATAGGGTCGTGGCCGCCCAAACGGCCAAAGGCTGATCAAGATACACAGCAGGCTGCGACCACACAAGACGCCAAAAGTCGGAGAAACCGTTGTCTGCCGCGACCTTGCGACGAGGTGCACCAAGTCGCAACCCCACCATCAAGTGTCGCCTGACAAACCTTTTCTGCGTGTTTCAGGCAACCGGCCCGCCCTGGCGCCGGATGCCACCCCCACGGCAAAACCTTAGCCGGTATTACGTAAACCGGCGGCAATACCTGCCACAGACACCAGCAACGCCTGTTCTACCGGGCTGTCCTGTGCCGCATCCTGTTGCCGCGAACGGGCCAACAGCTCGGCCTGCAACAGATGCAGCGGGTCGAGGTAGGTGTTGCGCAGGCGGATGAACTCAAGCGTATCAGGGCTATGCGCCAGCAGTTGCGACTGACCAGTCAGCCCAAGGACCACTGTGCACGCCTGCGACAATAGGTCGCGTAAATGGGCGCCCAACGGCAGCAATTCCGGCTCCACCAGACGCTCGTCATAGGACCTGGCGATGTCCGCGTCGGCTTTGGCCAGCACCATCTCAAGCATGTCGATGCGCGTACGGAAAAACGGCCACTGCTCGCGCATCTGCCCCAGCAGGTCGCCTTCGCCGCGCCCCAGCGCCTTGCTCAGCGCCGCTTCCCAGCCGAGCCAGGCCGGTAGCATCAGGCGGGTCTGGGTCCAGCCGAAGATCCACGGGATGGCTCGCAGGCTTTCAATCCCGCCAGCGCGACGTTTGGCCGGGCGGCTGCCCAAGGGCAAACGACCCAGTTCCTGCTCCGGCGTGGACTGGCGGAAATACTCGACGAACTGCGGATTTTCCCGCACCACGGCGCGGTACGCACTGACACCGTCTGCCGCCAGTTCATCCATCAAATGGCGCCACGCAGGCTCCGGTGGCGGCGGCGGCAGCAAAGTCGCTTCCAGCACCGCTGCCAGATACAAATTGAGGTTCTGCTCGGCGATGTCCGGCAGGCCGAATTTGAAACGGATCATTTCGCCCTGTTCGGTGGTGCGGAAGCGCCCCGCCACCGACCCTGGCGGCTGCGACAGAATGGCCGCGTGCGCCGGGCCGCCACCACGGCCCACGGTGCCGCCGCGACCGTGGAACAGCAACAGTTCCACTTGCTGTTCGCGGCAGATGTCCACCAGCCGCTCCTGCGCCCGATACTGCGCCCACGCCGCCGCTGTCGTGCCGGCATCCTTGGCCGAGTCGGAGTAGCCGATCATCACTTCCTGGGGCCCTTGCAGGCGCGAACGATAGCCCGGCAGCAGCAACAATTTTTCAATCACCGGACCCGCGTTATCCAGGTCGGCGAGCGTTTCAAACAGCGGCACCACGCGCATCGGCCGCAACACCCCGGCCTCTTTGAGCAGCAACTGCACGGCCAGCACGTCGGAAGCGGCGCCGGCCATGGAAATCACATACGAGCCAAGGGATGCGCCCGGTGCGGCAGCGATTTCCCGGCACGTCGCCAGCACTTCGGCGGTGTCGGCGGACGGTTTGAAGTACGCCGGCAGCAAGGGCCGACGGTTGTTCTGTTCGCGCATCAGGAAGGCGATGCGCTCTTCTTCGCTCCAGTCTTCGTAACGCCCAAGGCCCAGATAATCGGTGATTTCGGTCATGGCGGCGGTATGGCGCGACGAGTCCTGACGCACATCAAGGCGCACCAGGAACAGGCCGAACGTCACCGCCCGGCGCAGGCAATCGAGCAGCGGGCCATCGGCGATCACGCCCATGCCGCACTCATGCAGCGAGTGGTAGCACAGCTCCAGCGGATCGAGCAGTTCTCGGTTGTTCTGCAGCACATCGGCGGTGGCTGGCGTGTTGACTTTCAACGCGGCCTGCGCCCAGTTGCGCGTCGCCCGCAGGCGTTCGCGCAATTGCTTGAGTACCGCCCGGTATGGTTCGGCGCTGTCCCCGGCCTTGGCTTTCAGGTCATCGCTGGCCTGCTGCATCGACAGCTCGGCGGCCAGCTGATCAATATCGCGCAGGTACAGATCAGCCGCCATCCAGCGCGCCAGCAGCAGTACTTCGCGGGTAACGGGCGCGGTGACATTCGGGTTGCCGTCGCGGTCGCCGCCCATCCACGAGGCAAAACGAATCGGCGCCGCTTGCAATGGCAGGCGCAGGCCAGTGGCCGCGTGCAGCGCCTGATCGGCCTTGCGCAAGTAGTTGGGAATCGCCTGCCACAGCGAGTGCTCAATCACCGCAAAGCCCCATTTGGCTTCGTCAACCGGCGTCGGGCGGGTGCGGCGGATTTCTTCGGTGTGCCAGGCTTCGGCGATCAGGCGTTGCAGCTTGATCTGGATCTGTTCGCGCTCGGCGCTGGTCAGGTCGCGATGATCCTGGGCAGCCAGTTGCGCGGCGATGGCGTCGTATTTCTGGATCAACGTGCGACGGGCGACTTCGGTCGGGTGCGCAGTGAGCACCAGCTCGATCTCCAGGCGCCCCAGTTGCCGGGCCAGGGATTCGGCGCTGTGGCCTTCAGCGCGCAGGCGGGCAAGCAGTTCCGGCAGCACGCGGGCCTCGAACGGCGCCGGCTGAGATTCTTCGCGGCGGTGAATCAGCTGATATTGCTCGGCGATATTGGCCAGGTTGAGGAACTGGTTGAACGCCCGCGCCACCGGCAGCAGCTCGTCTTCGCTCAGCTGGTTGAGGCTGGCACTGAGTTCGGCGTCCATCGAACCGCGTCGGTCGGCTTTGGCGCCTTTGCGAATCTGCTCGATCTTGTCGAGAAACTCGTCCCCGTACTGCTCACGTATGGTGTTGCCCAACAGCTCACCCAACAGGTGAACATCCTCGCGCAAGCGTGCATCAATATCGGTCATCAGCAGTTCTCCAGCAAAAATCCGGGCGGCTATGAACCTCAAGAGTGCCGTTGTAAGGCGGTTCTTACAAGCAGACGAAAAAGGGACTTTAAACCTTATGACTTGAAGCTAGTCTCAACAGTAAGCCGTACAACGGCTTGCCACCGGCCGCTGCCGGACACTCAACCGGCCTGCCACGAGCAGGCGCGCCATGAGGTCATCATGAAAATCCGCGAGCTAGCCCAGCACTGGGAAGAAAACGCCAAGGGTCGCCTGACCGACACGGGTTATGAAATTCATCTGGACGTGGAAGCCGCTGCGCGACTGGCCGCTATCACCGAAATGTACCCAAAACGCCACCGGGAAGAGCTGCTCGGCGAATTGATCGGTGCTGCATTGGAGGAGCTGGAAGCGAGCTTTCCGTATGTGAAAGGCCAGACGGTGGTCGCCACGGACGAAGAAGGCGATCCGCTGTATGAAGACGTCGGCCCGACGCCGCGTTTTCTGACGTTGTCGCGTCGGCATTTGCATGATCTGGCTGCGGGCGACGACAAGCAGAAACATTGATCCTGAGGCATTCACCCTGTGGGAGCGAGCCTTGCTCGCTCCCACAGGGTTCGCATTCCCCTTCGAAAATGGGCTATTCCCGCGTCTGAAAAACGCCGGGAATACCACTTCACACCGCCAAAGTTCCCGGTTTAGAGCCTTGTCCGTTCGGTCAAAGTTTTTTCAGGCCATGGGCCATCTTCTCTGAACTTTTGAAAAACGCCTCGGGTCGTACCCATTAACCACGCCTGGTACGGTCGTTTCAAAACACCGCGTGGTGATTGCACGGTGACGGCACAGCAAACCAGGCTGGATTTGATGTTTTTCAGGAGCTATCTAATGGAGTTGAAGACCATGAAGACCCGTACTGCCAAATCCTCGTTCGCCAACCTGCGCGGTCTGAAACTGGCTGCCCTGGCCCTCGGCAGCACCTTCGTGCTCGCCGGTTGCGCTGGCAACCCGCCGACCGAGCAATACGCGGTGACTCAATCGGCCGTCAACAGCGCGGTCAGCGCCGGTGGCACCGAGTTCGCAGCGGTGGAAATGAAGTCCGCCCAGGACAAGCTCAAACAAGCCGAAATCGCGATGCACGACAAGAAGTACGACGAAGCCAAGCGTCTGGCCGAACAGGCTGAATGGGACGCTCGCGTCGCTGAACGCAAGGCTCAGGCCGCCAAAGCCGAGCAGGCTCTGAAGGACTCCCAGAAAGGTGTTCAGGAACTGCGTCAGGAAGGCATGCGCAGCGTGCAATAAGCCGCTGTCGACAGCCCCACGTATTTCGAAATCGATTAAAAGGACGAAAATATTATGCGTAAACAATTGATGATCCCTGCCCTGCTGGCTGCAAGTGTTGCTCTGGCTGCCTGCTCCACGCCGCCGAACAGCAATTTGAACAACGCTCGTACCAACTACGAAGGCCTGCAGGCCAATCCACAAGCCAGCAAAGTCGCGGCGCTGGAAACCAAAGACGCCAGCGATTATCTGGACAAGGCGGAGAAGGCCTATCAGGACAAACAGGATGCGTCGAAAGTCGACCAACTGGCTTACCTGACCAATCAGCGTGTTGAAGTGGCCAAGCAGACCATCGCCCTGCGCACCGCTGAAGCCAATCTGAAAAACGCCGGTGACCAGCGCGCCCGCGCCATCCTCGATTCGCGCAACGCGCAGATCAAACAGCTGCAGGACAGCCTCAACGCCAAGCAGACCGATCGCGGTACGCTGGTGACCTTCGGTGACGTGCTGTTCGCCACCAACAAGGCTGACCTGAAGTCCACCGGCCTGGTCAACATCAACAAGCTGGCGCAATTCCTCCAGGAAAACCCGGACCGTAAAGTGATTATCGAAGGCTACACCGACAGCACCGGCGCACCGGGCTACAACCAGTCGCTGTCCGAGCGCCGTGCGACTTCGGTACAAGTGGCGCTGATCAAGATGGGCGTCGATCCTTCGCGCATCGTCGTGCAGGGTTATGGCAAGGAATACCCGGTTGCCGACAACGGCAGCGTATCGGGCCGTGCAATGAATCGTCGGGTGGAAGTGACCATTTCCAACGACAACCAGCCGGTGGTGCCACGTTCGGCGGTCAGCTCGAACTAAGCGCCACGCTGTAACGCAAAAGCCCCCGCCTGAGTGATCAGGCGGGGGCTTTTTGGTGGCCGTTCACAAAATCCCACAGTAGTGATGTGGTGCCCACGGGATTTGTTACGGCTCCAGCTTCTGCGGAGTCTCCTGCCCCATGCACCGCACTGCTTTTTTCTGCGCATTGACCAGCACGCCGGTCAGGCCTTTCTGTTCGGTGTCGAACAGCACCAGCACGCCGTCGATACATTGTGCGACCTGCGGCGCCGGGTCGAGGGAGACTTTGTAGTCTTCGCCCGGCACGGTCTTGAGCATGGTGAATTCGTTGAGCAGCAACGCATCCTCAGGCTTGGCGAAGTGCAGGTAGCCGTAGTACCACAGGCAACCGACGGTGCCGATGATGCTGCAGATACCGGTGATGATCAGCGGGATGGCGTTACGTTCTTCACTCATTGCGGACTCTCTGGTGGTTCATCTTTTGAATTCGTCGGCACCGGGTAATTGGGGATTTCCCCCAGGCGCCGCAGGCCGTTGAAATGCTGCGGGTCTTCCAGATAGCGCAGCATGACGGTGCGCCAGACCGGATCGGCAAAGGTCTGCACATGACCGCCACGGGTCAGTTGCAGCACGCGCGGTGGCGGCGCAGCTTGATACAGACGGATGCCGTTGGAAAGGGGCACGAGCTGGTCGTCGATGCTGTGGTAGATCAGTTTCGGCACGCCGTTGAGTTGCGCCATGGAGTTGATCGCACTGTCGCCGTCCGGCACCAGCCACGACAGCGGCACCTGGAATGGCCAGGTCAGCCACGACGTGGTGAGGGCATAGCGTCCGACATCGCGGTAGCTGGCGGGCGCCCCGTCGAGTACCAATGCCTTGAGTTGGCGCTGACGCTGCGGGTGCTGAACCAGATAGTGCACGGCCATCGAGCCGCCGAGGCTCTGGCCCAGCACGATCAGCGGCTTGCCTTTGACCTCGGGGGCCTGGTCGAGCCATTTGAACGCGGCGTCGATGTCCTGATAGATCGCCGGCAGGCTTGGCTTGCCTTCGGACAGGCCATAACCGCGATAGTCCACCAGCAATACCTGGTAACCCGCCTCCGGCAACCACCAACTGCCGCCCAGGTGCATGGAGAGATTGCCGCCGTTGCCGTGCAGGTGCAGCACGGTGCCTTTGACTTCGACGCCCTGTTTGGCCGGCAACCACCAGCCGTGCAGCTTGAGGCCGTCGGCGGTGGTCAGGGTGACGTCACGAAATTGAAGATGAGCTTTTTCGGGAGTGAACGGCTGGCCGGGTTCGGGGTAGAACAGCAGCGAGCTGCAACCGCTCAGGGTCAGGAGAAGGCAGAAAATGCCGAGGATTCGCATCCGTTGGAACCTCGCAGAGATAGATTGGATAGCAGTTCCTGTGGGAGCGGGCTTGTCCGCGATGGGGCCGGTACATCCAACATCTATGTTGTCTGTCAGTCCGCAATCGCGGGCAAGCCCGTTCCCACAGGAGAGGGTGTCATCGTTAAAGGATGTTCGAGTAATCCGCCTCGATCCGATCCAGGCTCAGGTGGTTGAGGAAGTTGGAGAAGCACATCCACGCCGACAACGCGTTCATGTCCCTGAACTGTTCCGGCAAATACTTGGGCGGCACTACCAAGCCCTCATCGACCAACTGACGCAAGGTGCGCATGTCTTCCAGCGTGGTCTTGCCGCAGAACAATAGCGGCACCTGCTCAAGCTTGCCTTTACGCACGGCCAACTGAATGTAGTTGTAAACCATGATAAAGCCCTTGAGGTAGGACAAGTCTTTGGTGAATGGCAGACCTGTCGGTGTCGAACCACGGAAAACCCGACTGGCATTGCCATAGCTTTCGGCCATTTCAAAGCCTTGCTCACGGAAGAACTCGAACACCTGCAAAAAGTCCGCGCCCTCCTCCACCATGTGGATGGCACGAGTGCGGTTGGTCAGCTTTCGCAGGCGGCTCGGGTAGGAGGCGAAGGTGATGATTTCCATCAGGATCGCCAGGCCTTCCTGGGTCACGGTGGACGACGGCGGGCCTTTGGACAGGAAAGTGCAGATCGGCTGGTTCAGGCCGTTGAGGGTGGTGCCGACATGCACCAGGCCTTCATGGACTTCCAGCGCACGCACGTCGCGGTCGTTGAACATCGCGTCGGCGCGGATCTTGATGTAGTCGGCGCCCGCCGCTGCGTCGGCGACGATCCCGTCGGACTCGAACACCCGAATGGTTTCCTCGGCCTCGCCAAACACCTTGTTCAGCCGGGTTTGCAGCAGGTTGACAGCGTCCTTGGCGGTGAGGGTTTTCGGTTCGTCCTTGAGGTCGCCACGGCCGTCGATGTTATTCAGGTAGTCGGAGAGCATCAGGCCCAGGTCGGCCAGGGTCGGGTCGCCGGCGTGAAACGCATCCGATGCCGCGCCATACAGCTCCTGG
Source organism: Pseudomonas fungipugnans (assembly GCF_029955235.1). Lineage (NCBI taxonomy): Bacteria > Pseudomonadati > Pseudomonadota > Gammaproteobacteria > Pseudomonadales > Pseudomonadaceae > Pseudomonas > Pseudomonas fungipugnans. The sequence goes on along the minus strand of NZ_JARBWL010000002.1, from coordinate 1,500,566 downwards.
GAAATCAGGCCGAAATCCTCGGTGCCGCGTGCCTCGAGCATGCGCACCACCATCCGGTATTCCTTGCACATGCGGCGCATGATCTGGCCGACCGGATTGAACTGGCCCAGCTGGCGGGTGATGTCGCGCTCGATGTTCTGGAATTCCAGCTTCACCTTGCTGGAGTCGAACGATAGCGGCCGATTGAGGTAATAGTCGCGATCGACCGCCGGCATTTCCTTGCCTTTGGCCTTGAGGAAGCCCTTGCGGATGTTCTCGTCCCACTTCACTGCATCGAGGACGCGAATCGGCGTCTGCGCCAGCACAATGCGGTCGGACAACATGCGAATCGTCTGCTGGTAATCGTCCACCCGAAACTCCTGTTAAAACCCTTGGCAAAACTGGCCCTTGTGGGAGCGAGCTTGCTCGCGATGGCGTCATGTCAGGCAACAAAGATGTTGAATGTCAGACAGCTATCGCGAGCAAGCTCGCTCCCACAGGGTTTTGTGCTCACATAAAAATCACACCGACGCCAATACCAGGTGCATATAGCGGTTCAGGATACCGAGCATGTCCTCTTCGGCCAAAGGCTCGGCATCGTTGAGCAGGCCCTGATATTCCATGCGACCGATGATAGCCGTCAACACCTTGGCATCCTGTTGCGGCTCGCGTGAACCCAGAACCTGGAAAAGCTGGCACGTGCCCTGTAGCAGAATCTGCTGGTGGGAACGTACCAGCAGCGCCAGGCGCGGATTAAGCAGCGCTTCCTGGCGGAACGCCTGCTCGGCCATCAAGTGCTCGCGGCGATTGAGCAGTTGCCGGTGCACATAGTCGGCCATCAACCGGGCAATATTGTCCGCCAGTTGCGAACGCGACTCGGGGCTGCCGTCGCCGCTGACCACCATCTCACGCAGCAGACCTTCGTTGTTTATCCACAGCATGGCCATGTAAGCGGCGCTGCGCTCCACGTATTGCGCGAAGGTATCGGTGAGCAAGTCATCGATGTCCTTGAAATAGTAAGTGGTGGCCGACAACGGCACACCCGCTTCAGCCGCCACCGCCCGATGGCGTACCGCACGCACGCCGTCGCGTACGACGATGCGCATCGCTGCATCAAGAATGTCCTGTCGGCGCTGCTCGCTGCCCTGGCGGCTGGCCTTGCGGCCCTGATACTGAACACTTTCAGCGACCGCAGTGGCGATGCCCGCTGCACCTTCTTGAGCAATTGCACGATTCACGACAGGCATTTCCTCTCAAATGAAAGTAACAAATTGATACGTTTGTACCAGACAGGCAATAAAAAGCCGCCTGTCATAGGCGGCTTTTTAATTGAAGCACTTACGCTTGCGGCCGCATGTGCGGGAACAGGATCACGTCGCGGATCGACGGTGAGTTGGTCAACAACATCACCAGACGGTCGATACCGATGCCTTCACCGGCGGTCGGCGGCATGCCGTATTCCAGTGCGCGAACGAAGTCGGCGTCGTAGTGCATGGCTTCGTCGTCGCCGGCGTCCTTGTCGGCCACCTGAGCCATGAAGCGCTCGGCCTGGTCTTCCGCGTCGTTCAACTCGGAGTAGGCGTTGGCGATTTCACGGCCGCCAATGAACAGCTCGAAACGGTCGGTGACGTTCGGGTTGTCATCGTTACGACGGGCCAGCGGCGACACTTCGAACGGGTACTGGGTGATGAAGTGCGGCTGTTCCAGCTTGTGCTCGACCAGTTCTTCGAAAATCATCACTTGCAGCTTGCCCAGGCCTTCGAAGCCCAGCACCTTGGCGCCGGCTTTCTTGGCGATGGCGCGAGCCTTGTCGATGTCGGTCAGGTCGTCAGCGCTCAGCTCGGGGTTGTACTTGAGGATCGAGTCGAACACCGACAGACGCACGAACGGTTCGCCGAAGTGGAACACCTTGTCGCCGTACGGCACGTCGGTGCTGCCCAGGACCAGTTGCGCCAGTTCGCGGAACAGTTCTTCGGTCAGGTCCATGTTGTCTTCGTAGTCGGCGTAGGCCTGGTAGAACTCCAACATGGTGAATTCAGGGTTGTGACGAGTCGAAACGCCTTCGTTACGGAAGTTGCGGTTGATCTCGAACACTTTCTCGAAGCCGCCCACAACCAGGCGCTTGAGGTACAGCTCCGGCGCGATGCGCAGGTACATGCCCATGTCCAGCGCGTTGTGGTGAGTTTCGAAAGGCTTGGCTGCGGCACCACCCGGAATGGTTTGCAGCATCGGCGTTTCGACTTCCAGGAAGTCACGCTGCATCAGGAAGGCGCGGGTGTGGGCAATCACTTGCGAACGCACGCGGAAGGTATGGCGCACGTCTTCGTTGACGATCAGGTCAACGTAACGCTGGCGGTAGCGCTGCTCGGTGTCGGACAGGCCGTGGTGCTTGTCCGGCAGTGGGCGCAGGGATTTGGTCAGCAGGCGCACGCTGGTCATTTCAACGTACAGGTCGCCCTTGCCGGAACGGGCCAGTGTGCCTTCGGCGGCAATGATGTCGCCCAGGTCCCAGGTCTTCACCGCGGCCAGGGTTTCTTCCGACAGGGTTTTACGGTTGACGTAAACCTGAATGCGACCGGACATGTCCTGGATCACCATGAACGAGCCACGGTTGAGCATGATGCGACCGGCAACCTTGACCGCGATTGCGGCCTCCGCCAGCTCTTCCTTGGTCTTGTCGACGTACTGCTTCTGCAAGTCTTCGCAGTAGGCGTCACGGCGGAAGTCGTTCGGGAAAGCATTGCCCTTGGCGCGCTCGGCAGCCAGCTTTTCCTTGCGCAAGGCGATCAGGGAGTTTTCTTCCTGTTGCAGGGCTTGCGGGTCGAGTTCTAGGTCGCTCATGTCTTTAAAAATTCCATCACAGGTTCGTTGCCCCCACCGGTGGCAGGGGACTTAAGGTCTTGACTGACGGTTTACAGCCCTTGTTTGAGGCTGGCCACCAGGTATTCGTCGATATCGCCGTCGAGCACCTTGTCGCAGTCGCTGCGTTCGATGTTAGTGCGCAAATCCTTGATTCGCGACGCATCGAGTACATACGAGCGAATCTGGTGACCCCAGCCGATGTCCGACTTGGTGTCTTCCAGGGCCTGGGAGGCGGCGTTGCGTTTCTGCACTTCCTGCTCGTACAAGCGCGCCCGCAACATTTTCATCGCGGTGTCTTTGTTGGCGTGCTGGGAGCGTTCGTTCTGGCAGCTGACCACGGTGTTGGATGGTACGTGGGTGATACGTACGGCCGAGTCGGTGGTGTTTACGTGCTGACCACCGGCACCGGAGGAGCGGTAGGTGTCGATGCGCAGGTCCGACGGGTTGATGTCGATTTCGATGTTGTCATCGATTTCCGGCGACACGAACACGGCCGAGAACGAGGTATGGCGACGGTTGCCCGAGTCGTACGGGCTCTTGCGCACCAGACGGTGTACACCGATCTCGGTCCGCAACCAGCCAAAGGCGTACTCGCCCTTGATGTGCACGGTCGCGCCCTTGATCCCGGCGACTTCACCGGCGGACAGTTCCATGATGGTCGCGTCGAAGCCACGTTTATCGGCCCAGCGCAGGTACATGCGCAGCAGGATGTTGGCCCAGTCCTGGGCCTCGGTGCCGCCGGAGCCGGCCTGGATGTCCAGGTAGGCGTTGTTGGCGTCCATTTCACCGCTGAACATGCGACGGAATTCGAGTTTTTCCAGGGATTCGCGCAGACGTTCGACTTCGGCGGCGACGTCATCGACGGCGGCCTGGTCTTCCTCTTCGGCGGACATCAGCAGCAAATCCTTGGCGTCGGCCAGGCCGGTGTGCATTTCGTCGAGGGTTTCGACGATCTGCGCCAGCAGCGACCGCTCGCGGCCCAGTTCCTGAGCGTATGACGGGTTGTTCCAGACAGCCGGATCTTCAAGCTCGCGATTGACCTCAGTCAGACGCTCATGCTTTTGATCGTAGTCAAAGATACCCCCGAATAGTTTCGGAGCGCTCGGACAGGTCCTTGATACTGTTAAGGATCGGGTTGATTTCCATGGCGGGCAGCACTCGTTGGCGAACTTTTGAAAGCCGACGAGTATAACGTAATCAGACTGTCACGGCAGCCCGCCTGGCGGCTTTAGGGGTGAATGGTTTCAGACTGTTTGCAGTTTCGCTACCGCGTTGCGAGACGACAGGAAACCTGTGGGATCAGGCGCCCTCACTCGATCCCCACCTGATTACGCCCATTGTTCTTCGCCAGGTACAGCCCTTTATCCGCCGCCGAGATCAATTGCCGGCAATCGCTGCCCGCCTGCGGAATCACAGTCGACAGGCCGATACTGATCGTCAGGCTCGCCCCTTCAGCCGGAACGATGTGCGGGATTTTCAACGCTGCCACGGTCTGGCGCAGTTTCTCCGCCACCAGTCGCGCCCCGCCCGGCGAGGTGTTGGGCAATACCAGCGCAAATTCTTCACCGCCATAACGAGCCGGCAAGTCGGACGGCCGGGCGCTGGCATCGCGAATGGCGGTAGCGACCTTGCGCAGGGCTTCGTCGCCTTCCAGATGGCCGAAGCTGTCGTTGTAGGACTTGAAGTAATCGACGTCGATCATCAGCAACGACAGTTGCGTCTGGTCGCGCAGCGAGCGGCGCCATTCGAGTTCAAGGTATTCGTCAAAGTGGCGACGATTTGACAGCCCGGTCAGGCCGTCGGAGTTCATCAGCCGTTGCAGCACCAGATTGGTGTCAAGCAACTGCTGCTGGCTGACCCGCAACGCCCGGTAAGCGGCATCGCGTTGCAGCAGGGTCATGTAGGAGCGCGAGTGATAGCGGATACGCGCCACCAGTTCGATGTTGTCCGGCAGCTTGACCAGATAGTCGTTGGCGCCGGCGGCAAACGCCGCGCTCTTGATCAGCGGGTCTTCCTTGGTCGACAGGACGATGATCGGAATGTCCTTGGTCGCCGGATGATTGCGGTATTCGCGCACCAGGCTCAAACCGTCGAGGCCGGGCATGACCAGGTCCTGCAGAATCACCGTCGGCTTGATGCGAATGGCTTGGGCAATGGCCTGGTGCGGGTCGGCGCAGAAATGGAAGTCGATGTTCTCTTCATTCGACAGCCCACGGCGCACGGCCTCGCCGATCATCGCCTGATCATCCACCAACAACACCATGGCGGCGTTTTCGTCGGTCTTGTAGCCGTCGAGCTGTAAGTCATTCATGAGCTGTCACCTGAGTACTGCCGGGGCCAGGGTTGCCGGGGAAAATCGTCATTTGGGGAATATCTCCAGCAATCTTGGCGCTATCTTGTCCAGTGGGCGAATTTCCACGGCGGCGTCGATGGCCGCGGCCGCCTTCGGCATGCCATACACCGCACTGCTGTTCTGGTCCTGGGCGATGGTCAGATAACCCTGTTGGCGCATGAGTTTGAGCCCTTGCGCGCCATCACGGCCCATGCCGGTCAGCAAAACGCCCACCGCATCGCCGTTCCAGTAACTGGCCACACTCTCGAAAAACACATCGATAGAGGGCCGATATATCTCATTGACCGGTTCGGCGGTGTAAGCCAGCGTACCGTTTTTCAACAAGCGAATATGGTGATTGGTGCCCGCCAGCAACACCGTGCCAGGCTGGGGCGGTTCGCCCTCGCGAGCCAGGCGCACGTTCAGGCCGCTGGCGCTGCTGAGCCATTCGGCCATGCCGGCGGCGAACACCTGGTCCACATGTTGCACCAGGACGATGGCGGCGGAAAAATCCTTCGGCAGGCCCTTGAGTAACAGTTCCAGCGCCGCCGGCCCGCCTGCGGACGAGCCGATGGCCACCAGTCGCTGGCGCGACGCCGAGCTGCGCGACGGGGTCGGCGCCGAGCGCACCCGTTTGCCTTTCTCGCCAATCAGCCAGCCAATGTTCATGATCTTGCGCAACAATGGCGCGGCCGCTTCCTGGGCATTGCCGGCCCCAATGGCCGGTGTGTCGACCACGTCCAGCGCGCCGTGACCCATGGCTTCGAATACCCGGTGCACGTTCTGCTGGCGGTCGACGGTGACGATGACAATCGCGCACGGCGTTTCGGCCATGATCTGCCGGGTTGCCTCCACACCATCCATCACCGGCATGATCAGGTCCATCAGGATCAGGTCCGGGGTGTGTTCGGCACAGCGTTGTACCGCTTCGGCACCATTGGCCGCGACCCAGATCACCTGATGTGCCGGCTCGAAGGCCAGGGCACGGCGCAGGGCTTCCACCGCCATGGGCATGTCGTTGACGATTGCGATTTTCATGCCCGCGCACCTCCGATAAGCTCGACCACGGCGTCGAGCAGGGCATCGTCATGAAAACTGGCCTTGGCTAAATAATAGTCGGCCCCGGCGTCCAGTCCACGACGGCGATCTTCTTCGCGGTCCTTGTAGGACACCACCATCACCGGCAGCGATTGCAGGCGATTGTCCCGGCGCAGCAACGACACCAGTTCGATGCCATCCATGCGCGGCATGTCGATATCAGTGATCAACAGGTCAAAATCCTCCGAACGCAGGGCATTCCAGCCATCCATGCCATCCACCGCCACCGCCACGTCGTAGCCGCGATTGAGCAGCAGCTTGCGTTGCAACTCGCGCACCGTCAGCGAATCGTCCACCACCAGAATCCGTTTGCGTGCCGCTTCCACCGTTTGCTGGCTGTGACGGGCAATACGCTCCAGCCGGCCGGTGTTCAACAGTTTGTCCACCGAGCGCAGCATGTCTTCAACATCGACGATCAGCACCACTGAACCGTCGTCCAGCAACGCCCCGGCGGAAATGTCCTGCACCTTGCCCAGCCGCTCATCCAGCGGCAACACGACCAAGGTCCGCTCACCAACAAAGCGCTCGACGGCTACCCCGTAAATCGCCTCGCGCTCACGAATCACCACGACCTTGAGGGTCGCCTGGCTGCTCTGGCTCGCGGGACGGTGCAACAGCTGACTGGCGGCCACCAACCCGACATGCCGGCCTTCGTGCCAGAAATGCTGACGGCCTTCGAGCTGGACGATGTCGTCCGGCTCCAGGTCGCACATCCGTTCGATGTGAGCCAGTGGGAAGGCATAGGCCTCGTCGCCGACTTCCACCACCAGGCTGCGCACCACCGACAAGGTCAGCGGCACTTCCAGATGGAAACGACTGCCCTCGCCCGCCGTCTGTTCCAGCACCACGGCGCCGCGCAACTGGCGGACCATGTGCTGCACCGCATCGAGACCGACGCCGCGGCCCGAGACTTCGGTGACCGTATCGCGCAGGCTGAAACCCGGCAGGAACAGGAACGTCAGCAGCTCTTCTTCGCTCAGTTGAGCCGCTGTTTCAGTGGGGGACAATTGCCGTTCGACGACGCTGCGGCGGACTTTTTCCAGGTCCACCCCATTGCCGTCGTCGCTCAATTCCAGTACCAGCAGCCCGGCCTGATGCGAGGCGCGCAGGCGGATCAAGCCTTCTTCAGGCTTGCCGGCCAACAGCCGTTGCTGCGGGGTTTCGATACCGTGATCCACGGCATTGCGCAGCAGGTGCGTGAGCGGCGCTTCGAGTTTTTCCAGCACGTCACGATCGACCTGGGTCTTTTCCCCTTCGATCTCCAGACGCACCTGTTTACCAAGGCTGCGACCCAGGTCGCGGACCATGCGCACTTGTCCGCTCAGCACATCGGCAAACGGCCGCATGCGACAGGCCAGCGCCGTGTCGTACAACACTTGCGCGCGCTGACTGGCCTGCCAGGCAAATTCATCGAGTTCGGCGTTCTTTTCCGCCAGCAGGTGATGAGTTTCAGCGAGCAGACGGCGGGCGTCTTCAAGCGCCTCCTGGGCTTCCAGGCTCAAGGCGTGTTCCTTGAGGTGCACATTGAGATTTTCCAGTGCCCGCAAACCGTTGCCCTGCATACGCTTGAGGCGCTGCATGGTCGCCAGATGCGGCTTCAGACGCAGGGTTTCCACCAGCGATTTGCTCGACAGATCGAGCAGGCTGTTCAGGCGTTCAGCCGTGACCCGCAGCACGCGCTCACCGTTCTCGGTGGTGCGCCTGGATTTTTTCAGTGGCTCTGTCGGCATTACCGGCTCGACGACCGGGACCGGGATGGGGAGCTCGTCTTTGAGCCTGGGCGCTTCCATCTGCAACTCGGCCATCACCGGCGCCATTGATTGGCTGGCCAGTGCAGCGGCCATCGGATCGAGCAAATGCCCCATCAACGCCACATAAGCGTCGATCTCCACAGGTGCCGGAGCGCTACTCGGCGTGGCGATACGCATCAGCAAATCGGTGCCTTGCAGCAGCGCGTCGATGTGCTCGGGCCGCAGGTACAGTCGCCCTTCCTGAGCACTGACCAGACAATCTTCCATCACGTGCGCAACGCTGACCCCGGCATCGACGCCGACGATCCGCGCCGCGCCCTTGAGCGAGTGCGCCGCGCGCATGCACGACTCCAGATGATCGGCCTGGGTCGGGTCGCGCTCCAACGCCAACAGGCCGGTGCTCAGCACCTGGGTCTGGGCCTCGGCTTCCAGGCTGAACAGCTCCAGCAAAGAAGCGTCGCGCATTTGCTCGGGGGTCATGTGAGGCTCCGGGTCACGGCGGACAGCAATTGTTCTTCGTCCAGCCAACGCAGGCTTCGCCCCTTGAACTGCAACACACCGCGCGTGTACTTCGCACTGGCCTGCACGCCGGACTGCGAGGCGGCGTCCAGAATGCGTTCGTCGATGGCATGAATCCCGTCCACCTCGTCCACCGGCACCACCACCGGACCGCCCTGAGCGGCGATGATCAGCATGCGTGGCATGACCCGCGCACCAGAGACCACACCGACGGTCGCATCGAGGCCGAGCAATTCTACCAGCGACAGGCAGGCCACCAGCGCGCCGCGTACATTTGCCACACCGAGCAAAGCCCGGGAGCGCTGGTGCGGCAACGAGTGAATGGCTTGCATCGGCGCCACTTCCACCAAGGTGCGAGTGGCCAGGCCCAGCCATTCTTCGCCGAGCCGGAACATCAGCAGTGAACGGGTTTTCACATCGACTTCAACCGCTGCCGATACCTGCACACGATCGTCCTGCTGCAATGCATAACGGTCCAGCAAACGCGTTGCCGCCGCCGAATACACCGCGCAGTTACGGCAATGAATGTGCTCGATCAGCAGCGAACAGGATTTATCACCATGGATACCGATACGGTTCCAGCAGTCGTCGATGGCCTGGGCATCTTCATGGGTCACGCTCAAGGAGTCGGCGAGGCTCATCGTTTACGCTCACTGTCCACGGCGCGTTCGCTGCGGGCGGCACGCTCCTGCAATCGTCGGGCACCCGCCGTGTCGCCCTGGGATTGCAGCAAGGCTGCCAGGTGCATCAACGCGTCGGAATGTTGCGGTTCGAGGTACAACGCCTTGCGATAGAAACCCTGAGCCTGGAGCGCGCTACCGGCGACATCGCTGAGCAGTCCCAGCCAGTAAAACACCTGCGCTACCGGTTCATGGCTGCGCAAATAGAGGTCGCACGCGGCGCGGGCTTCGGCGCTTTTGCCCTCGTTGGCCAGGGCGGCGATGTTTGCCAGCAGTGTGGCGGCGTCCGGGTTGGCGGATTTCACCGTGACCGGCAGCGGCGACACCGCGGCAAAAGGCCGACTACGTACAGGTGACGGTACGGCATTGCGCACCGGTTGGCGCACCGGCAGCGGCGTCGGCACAAAGGCCGGCAGCGGCGCGGGTTCTGGCGCAGCCTGGCGGTGGAAAGCAAACGACTGCGCGATGCCAATCGAGCGCATGCCAAAGCGCCCGAGCAAACTGCCCTCGGCCGGGCCGATAAACAGCACACCGTCGACATGGGTCAGGCGCTTGAGCACTTCAAAGACTTGTTGTTGGGTCGGCTGGTCAAAATAGATCAGCAGGTTGCGGCAGAATACGAAGTCGTAAGGCGGTTCGCTGCCCAGCAATGCCGGATCCAGCAGATTGCCGACCTGCAACCGCACTTGTTCACGCACCCGTTCGCTGAGGCGATAACCATCGCTTTCTTCAGTGAAGTGCCGCTCGCGAAAGGCGATGTCCTGGCCGCGAAACGAGTTCTTGCCGTACAGCGCGCGCTTGGCTTTTTCCACCGACAGCGGGCTGACGTCCATGCCTTCGACCTTGAACTGGTGCGGCTTGAACCCGGCGTCCAGCAGCGCCATGGCGATGGAATAAGGCTCTTCGCCGGTTGAGCATGGCAGGCTGAGAATCCGCAGGGCGCGCATGTTGTTGATCTCGGCCAGGCGCTTGCTCGCCAGTTTCGCCAGGGTGGCGAAGGACTCCGGATAACGGAAAAACCAGGTTTCGGGAACGATCACCGCTTCGATCAGCGCCTGCTGCTCATCCCGCGAACCTTGCAGGATGTGCCAGTACTCATCGGCAGACACCGCCTGGGACAACGTCGTGCGCTGGCGTACGGCACGCTCGATGATCGCCGGGCCAACCGACGTCACATCGAGGCCGATGCGCTCTTTGAGAAAATCGAAAAACCGCTGGTCGCTGCTCATCGCTGCTCCTCAAGCAGCGCCGGGCTCAGGGGCGGTGACGGAAAAAGCAGCGCACGCACCTGATCATCCAGCAAGTCGGCAACTCGCACCCATTGCAGTAATCCCTGAACGTCTTCGCGTACCGGGCCCAGATACGGCGCCTGACGATTGTCGAGGCCATAGGGCTGAAAGTCCGCTGGATCGCAACGCAACGTATCGGTGGCCTGCTCCAGAATCAGCCCGAGCAATTGTGCCTCGGCACTGTCGACGGGACGGTAATTGACCAGCACCAGACGTGTGCTGGTACGGGCCTGTGCCGGCTCGCCGAAGGTCAGTGCGCTGAGGTCGATCACCGGCACCACCGCACCGCGATAGGCGAACACCCCGGCCACCCACGCCGGCGCCCGGGCAATCGGTTTCAACGGCAGGCGCGGCAGCACCTCCGCCACCTCGATGGCCTGCAAGGCATAGCGTTGGTTGCCGATGCGAAACACCAGAAACAACGACTGCGCCGTCGGTTTCACAGCGCTGCGTTTGGCCGCGAGTTCGCTCATCAGACTTTGAATCGCGAAACGCCGCTGCGCAGCCCGACGGCCACCTGGCTCAGTTCGTCGATAGCAAAACTGGCCTGACGCAGGGACTCGACGGTCTGGCTGCTGGCATCGCCCAGTTGCACCAGCGCATGGTTGATCTGCTCGGCACCGGTGGCCTGGGCCTGCATGCCCTCATTGACCATCAGCACCCGCGGCGCCAACGCCTGCACCTGATGGATGATCTGCGACAACTGCTCGCCCACCTGCTGCACCTCGGACATGCCGCGACGCACTTCTTCGGAAAACTTGTCCATGCCCATGACCCCGGCCGATACCGCCGACTGGATCTCACGGACCATTTGTTCGATGTCATAGGTGGCGACAGCGGTCTGGTCCGCCAGACGCCGCACTTCGGTCGCCACCACGGCAAAACCGCGACCGTATTCACCGGCCTTTTCCGCTTCGATGGCGGCGTTCAGCGACAGCAGATTGGTCTGGTCGGCGACCTTGACGATGGTCACCACCACCTGATTGATGTTGCCGGCCTTCTCGTTGAGGATCGCCAGTTTGGCGTTGACCAGATCAGCCGCGCCCATCACCGAGTGCATGGTGTCTTCCATGCGCGCCAGCCCCTGCTGCCCGGAACCCGCCAGCACCGAGGCCTGATCGGCTGCGGTGGACACTTCGGTCATGGTGCGCACCAGATCCCGCGACGTGGCGGCGATTTCGCGTGACGTCGCACCAATTTCGGTGGTCGTGGCAGCGGTTTCGGTGGCGGTGGCTTGCTGTTGCTTGGAGGTCGCGGCGATCTCGGTCACCGAGGTCGTGACCTGCACCGACGAACGCTGGGCCTGGGACACCAGCGAGGTCAGCTCGGCCATCATGTCGTTGAAGCCGGTTTCCACCGCGCCGAATTCGTCCTTGCGCTCCAGATTCAGGCGGCCGCTGAGGTCGCCGGTGCGCATGATTTCGAGGATTTTCACGATGCGGTTCATCGGCGCCATGATCGCGCGCATCAACAACAGGCCACAGCCTGCGGCCGCCAATACGGCGATCAACAGGGAAATGCCCATGCTGGCTTTCGCCGCCACTACCGCATCATCAATGGCCGTGGTGGCGTGATCGGCCACCGCTTTGTTTTCACGAATGATGTCGTTGAGTTTCATGCGGCCTGCGGTCCAGGCCGGGGACAACTGCTCATTGAACAGCTTGATGGCCTCGGCTTGCTGATTGCGCTGGTGCAAATCCAGCACTGCGGCCTGGATACGGTTGTAGTCCTGATGGTCCTTTTCGAAGGTATCGAATTCAACCTTGTCTTCGGCAGTCGTGACGGTGGCGCGGTAGTTGGCCATTTGCTCCTGCAGCCGCGCTTCAAACGACTTGAAGTCCGCCACCTCTTCGGCGCTGATGCCCTGCCCCTGCTTGAGGCCCAGCAGTTCCAGGGTCTGGATGTAGCTGTCGACCCACGCACTGCGGATCATCGAGCTGAAATAGACGCCGGGCACGGCGTCGTCACGCACACTTTTCTCGCTGACTTCGATCTTCAACAGCCGGGAATACGAGACGACCACCATCAGCAGCATGATGGCGATAATTACCGCAAAGCTCGCCAAAATGCGTTGGCGTAACGTCCAGTTCTTCACAGTCAGTCCTCGAGGCCATTTTCAAATGCTGGGGAGTATAGCTGAGGGCGGTGTTTCATTTATAAGACGCTTGCCCTGCACGCATCCTGGCGCAAAACACCGGAATGGGCTCTGGAGTGGGACTTTCCGTCATCTCAGGGGGTGCTGGCTAGTGCCGATTCGGCAGAAACGAACCGTGGATCGGCCGTCGGGTGAGGGTGCACAGTTGGAAATGCCATCGCTGCCAGGCAGGGGGATGATTTTTGAACAGTGATGAGTTGCCCTGACACAAAACCTGTGGGAGCGAGCCTGCTCGCGAAAACGGCGTATCATCCAGCAAAAATGTTGAAGGTGACCCCGCATTCGCGAGCAGGCTCGCTCCCACTATTGGAGACGCGACAACCCTGATGCCGACCGTCCCGGGTTATGTCAACGCCTGACGCACCTGCTTCTCCAGCTCGGCTTTCAACGCCGGCTCCAGCTTCAACTGCCGCGCCAGTTCGTCGAGGTAGGACTTTTCCATGAAGTTTTCTTCGTCCACCAGCATCACGCTGGCGATGTACATTTCTGCGGCCATTTCCGGGGTGCTGGCGGCTCGAGCGACGTCGGCGGGGTCAAGGGGTTTGTTGAGTTCGGCGTGCAGCCAGTGTTGCAGTTCACGGTCGTTGTCCAGCTTGGTGAATTCGCCTTCGATCAGTGCACGTTCGCGCTCGTCAACGTGGCCGTCAGCCTTGGCTGCCGCGACCAGTGCCTTGAGAATGGCCTGGCTGTGCTGCTCGACCTGCGCGGGCGGCAAGCGATCAAGGGTTTGCGGCTCGCGCCGGGGGGCAGTGCCCTGTTGGGCCTGCCAGTTGCCGTAGGCCTTATAGGCCAGCACGCCCAACGCCGCGAGACCGCCATAGGTCAGGACCTTGCCGCCAACGCTACGCCCCTTTTTGCTGCCCAGCAGCAGACCCATGGCACCCGCCGCCAACGCTCCGCCCCCCGCACCGGAAAGCAGACTGCCGAGGCCATCTGAGCCAGCCGCACCGCCGAGCAAACCACCCAAGCCACCGGTGGACGATTTGTTCTGAGTGTTGCCGGACTTTTTCTGCAACATGTCCTGACCGGACTTGAGTAGCTGATCGAGCAATCCACGGGTGTTCATTTTGCCGCCTCCACGAAAGGGATTAACCGGACACTTGGGCCTGTAGCCTAGATCGAAAGTGCCCGATGCCGACCCACGAGAGTGCTTCCAGATGTTGCTCGTGGCTGGCGGCGCTTGGCCACGCCGACAGGGCCATCGATTAAAAAGATATACACTCAAACAAATCTATAAAAACCGCCCACCGGGTACGCTCCCCATGATGACCTTGCGTCAGATTCGTCATTTCATCGCCGTGGCCGAAACCGGCTCGATCTCCGCCGCCGCGCAGACCGCGTTCATTTCCCAATCGACCCTGACCCTGGCGATCCAGCAACTGGAGCAGGAAATCGGCGTCAGCCTGTTCAATCGCCACGCCAAGGGCATGACCCTGACCCACCAGGGCCATCAATTCCTGCGCCAGGCGCACCTGATTCTGGCCACCGTGGACAACGCCAAGCGCAGCCTGCAACACAGCACCGATCAAGTCGCCGGGCAGTTGATCGTCGGCGTGACCAGCCTGGTGGCCGGTTATTACCTGGCGGATTTGCTCACCCGATTCCAGCGCGCCTACCCCAACGTCGAGATCCGGGTCATGGAGGATGAACGCCCCTACATCGAGCATTTGCTGGTCAGCGGCGAGATTGATGTCGGCGTGCTGATCCTTTCCAACCTCGAAGACCGTCATGCCTTGCAGACCGAGGTCCTGACCCACTCACCTCATCGGTTATGGCTACCGGCCCAGCATCCACTGCTGGAGCACGACAGCATCAACCTTGCTGATGTGGCGCGCGAGCCATTGATTCAGCTAAACGTCGATGAAATGGACCGCAATGCCCAACGCATGTGGTCGGCGGCATCCCTGCAGCCGCGCATCACACTGAGGACCGCCTCGACCGAAGCGGTGCGAAGTCTGGTCGCCGCTGGCCTGGGCGTGTCGATCCAGCCCGACATGACATACCGCCCCTGGTCACTGGAGGGCGACATCATTGAAGCCCGCCCGATTGCCGACCTCAGCCAGACCCTCGACGTCGGCCTCGCCTGGCGCCGAGGCACCGCCCGACCGCCGCTGGTGGACCCGTTTCTGACGGTCGCTCGCGAGCAGCCTCACGGCGGACGCAAGCCATCTATTTAATCGAACGCCACCTTCAGTATTTAGTATTTGTCGACCTCGGGTCCGCGCACTAGTCTTGCTCCATCAATAAGACGGCCGGCCCCCTGTCACGGGGAGCACCATGGCCACACAAGAAAAGAGAACCCGAAAAATGGCTGGCGCGCAGACTCCGTTGTTCACCGCGTTGTTGATTGATGGCGAACTCGTCCCCGGTCAGGGTTTTGTCGAGCCGATCCTCAATCCGGCCACCGGCGAAGTGCTGACGCATATTGCCGAAGCCAGCACCGAACAAGTCGAAGCCGCGATCCTCGCCGCCCACCGCGCCTTTGCTGGCTGGTCGCGAACCACGCCGCAGCAACGCTCGAACCTGCTGCTGGACATCGCCAACGCCATCGAAAAAAACGCCGACCTGCTCGCCCGTCTCGAATCCCTGAACTGCGGCAAGCCGTTGCACCTGGCCCGTCAGGACGATCTGAGCGCCACGGTGGACGTGTTCCGCTTCTTCGCCGGCGCCGTGCGCTGCCAGACCGGGCAGCTCAGCGGTGAGTACCTGCCGGGTTACACCAGTATGGTGCGCCGCGATCCGATTGGCGTGGTCGCCTCGATTGCGCCGTGGAACTACCCGATCATGATGGCCGCGTGGAAGATCGCCCCGGCGCTCGCAGCCGGCAACACGCTGGTGTTCAAGCCGTCCGAGCACACGCCGCTGTCGATCCTGGCGCTGGCGCCCGCGCTGGCCGAGATTCTGCCGCGCGGCGTGATCAACATCATTTGCGGCGCCGGTGAAGGCGTTGGCAGTCACTTGGTCAGCCATCCCAAGGTGCGCATGGTGTCGCTGACCGGCGATATCGTCACCGGGCAGAAAATTTTGCAGGCCGCCGCAAAAACCCTGAAGCGCACGCACCTTGAACTCGGCGGCAAAGCGCCGGTGATCGTCTGCAACGATGCGGATATTCAAGCGGTGGTCGAAGGCGTGCGCACCTACGGCTATTACAACGCCGGTCAGGACTGCACCGCGGCCTGCCGTATTTACGCGCAGGGCGGGATTCACGACAGGTTGGTGGCTCAATTGGGCGCCGCCGTCAGCAGCTTGCGCTTTGCCGGCAAACGCGATGCCGACAACGAAATCGGTCCGCTGATCAGTACCCGCCAGCGCGATCGCGTGGCGAGTTTCGTCGAGCGCGCCCTCGGTCAGCCGCACATCGAACGCATCACCGGTGCGGCGGTGCACTCCGGTGCCGGCTTCTATTACCAGCCGACGCTGCTGGCCGGCTGCAAACAGAGCGATGAAATCGTCCAGCGTGAAGTATTCGGGCCGGTGGTCACCGTGACCCGTTTCGATGAACTGGAACAGGCGGTGGACTGGGCCAACGACTCGGAATACGGCCTCGCCTCTTCGGTCTGGACGCAGAACCTGGACAAGGCGATGCAGGTGGCGGCGCGCTTGCAGTACGGCTGCACCTGGATCAACAGCCATTTCATGCTGGTCAGCGAAATGCCCCACGGCGGCCTGAAACGTTCGGGTTACGGCAAAGACTTATCCAGCGATTCGCTTCAGGACTACAGCGTGGTGCGGCACATCATGGCCCGCCACGGGCAACATCTCTGACTACGCTGACAACAAGCCGATAACGGCACGCTTCGCCACGTTCAAAAACTGCCCCGACCATAATTAAAGAAGAGGGAAACCCCATGTTCGTGCACAAGACCGCGCTGCTCAGTGCCATCACCACGGCGTTGCTGGCCAGTGCCAGTATTCAGGCCGCCGAACCGCTGAAGGCCGTGGGTGCTGGCGAAGGCCAGCTGGATATCGTCGCCTGGCCCGGTTACATCGAACGGGGTGAAAGCGACAAGGCCTACGACTGGGTGACCGGTTTCGAGCAGGAAACCGGCTGCAAGGTCAACGTGAAAACCGCCGCCACCTCGGATGAGATGGTCAGCCTGATGGCCAAGGGCGGTTACGACCTGGTCACCGCGTCCGGCGATGCATCGTTGCGGTTGATCGTCGGCAAGCGTGTGCAACCGATCAATACCGATCTGATACCGAACTGGAAAAGCATCGATCCGCGCCTGAAGGATGCGCCGTGGTACGTGGTCAACAAGCAGACCTACGGCACCCCGTATCAGTGGGGCCCAAACGTGCTGATGTACAACACCAACGTGTTCAAGACCGCGCCCACCAGCTGGAACGTGGTGTTCGACGCGCAGAACCTGCCGGACGGCAAACCGAACAAGGGCCGCGTGCAGGCCTATGACGGCCCGATCTACATCGCCGACGCGGCGCTGTACCTCAAGGCCACCCAGCCGGAACTGGGCATTCAGAGCCCGTACGAGCTGACCGAAACGCAATACAAAGCCGTGCTCGATCTGCTGCGCGCCCAGCAGCCGTTGATCCACCGCTATTGGCACGACACCACCGTGCAGATGAGTGACTTCAAGAACGAAGGCGTGGTCGCGTCCAGCGCCTGGCCATATCAGGTCAACGGCCTGGTGAACGAGAAACAGCCGATCGCTTCGACCATTCCCAAAGAAGGCGCCACCGGTTGGGCCGACACCACCATGCTGCACGCCGAGGCCAAGCACCCGAACTGCGCCTACAAGTGGATGGACTGGTCGCTGAAGCCGAAAGTCCAGGGTGATGTGGCGGCGTGGTTTGGTTCTTTGCCGGCGGTGCCGGCGGCGTGCACCGGCAGTGAATTGCTGGGCGCCGAGGGCTGCAAGACCAACGGTTTCGACCAGTTCGAGAAGATTGCCTTCTGGACAACCCCGCAAGCTGAAGGCGGCAAGTTCGTGCCATACAGCCGCTGGACCCAGGATTACATCGCGATCATGGGTGGGCGTTAAGCCCTTTTCGCGAGCAGGCTCGCTCCCACATTTAATCGGATTCCCCAATGGGAGCGAGCCTGCTCGCGAAGCTTTTATGTTTTTTGTTTTCGGAGCACCGCACCATGACGCTTGCAGTCCAGTTCACCAACGTTTCCCGGCAGTTCGGCGAAGTGAAGGCCGTTGACCGGGTTTCCATCGATATCCAGGACGGCGAGTTCTTTTCCATGCTGGGCCCTTCCGGCTCGGGCAAAACCACCTGCCTGCGCCTGATCGCCGGTTTCGAACAACCGAGCGCAGGCTCGATCCGCATTCACGGCGAGGAAGCCGCCGGGCTGCCGCCGTATCAGCGTGACGTCAATACCGTGTTCCAGGACTACGCGCTGTTCCCGCACATGAACGTGCGCGACAACGTCGCCTACGGTTTGAAAGTCAAAGGCGTCGGCAAATCCGAACGCCACAAACGTGCCGAAGAAGCCCTGGAGATGGTCGCCCTCGGCGGCTACGGCGAGCGCAAACCGGTGCAACTTTCCGGTGGTCAGCGTCAGCGTGTGGCGCTGGCTCGCGCCCTGGTCAATCGCCCCCGCGTACTGCTGCTCGACGAACCGTTGGGCGCGCTCGATTTGAAACTGCGCGAGCAAATGCAGAGCGAGCTCAAGAAGCTGCAACGCCAGCTCGGCATCACCTTCATTTTTGTCACCCACGACCAGACCGAAGCGCTGTCGATGTCTGACCGCGTGGCCGTTTTCAACAGGGGCCGTATCGAACAGGTCGATACGCCACGCAATCTGTACATGAAACCGGCGACCACCTTCGTCGCGGAATTCGTCGGCACCTCGAACGTGATTCGTGGCGATCTGGCAAGACAGTTGAGCGGCAATCCACAACCGTTTTCGATCCGCCCGGAACACGTGCGTTTCGCCCACGGCCCGTTGGCCAGTCATGAAATCGAAGTCAGCGGCCTGCTGTACGACATCCAGTACCAGGGCAGCGCCACCCGCTATGAAGTGAAACTGGAAAACGGCCAGACCCTGAACATCAGCCAGGCCAACACCCAGTGGATCGACAGCAGCGCTCAGCACCAGACCGGGCAGCGCATCAGCGCCCGCTGGGCACGCGAGGCGATGATCGCGCTGCACGACAACGTTGTGGGCGGAGTGTGAGATGAACAGCGTGGCCCTCACCCAAACGTCAGCCAGCAGTTCACCGTTGCGCCGATTTTCCAACCTGCTGTATCGACGCCCCAACCTGTACCTGTCGCTGCTGCTGGTGCCGCCGCTGATCTGGTTCGGCGCAATCTATCTGGGTTCGCTGCTGACCTTGTTGTGGCAGGGTTTCTACACCTTCGACGACTTCACCATGGCGGTCACGCCCGACCTGACCCTGGCCAATTTTACGGCGCTGTTTCAGCCGTCGAATTTCGACATCATTCTGCGCACCTTGGGCATGGCCATCGTCGTGTCGATTGCCAGTGCCATCGTCGCGTTTCCGATTGCCTATTACATGGCGCGCTACACCACCGGCAAGACCAAGGCATTTTTCTACATCGCAGTGATGATGCCGATGTGGGCCAGTTATATCGTCAAGGCCTATGCCTGGACGCTATTGCTGGCCAAGGGTGGCGTCGCGCAGTGGTTTGTTCAGCACCTGGGGCTGGAGCCGGTGCTACAGCTGGTGCTCGGAATTCCAGGCGTCGGTGGCAGCACCCTCTCGACCTCGCACCTGGGACGTTTCATGGTGTTTGTCTACATCTGGCTGCCGTTCATGATCCTGCCGATCCAGGCCTCGCTGGAACGTCTGCCGCCATCGCTGTTGCAAGCCTCGGCCGACCTCGGCGCGAAGCCGCGCCAGACGTTCATGCAGGTGATTCTGCCGTTGTCGATTCCGGGTATTGCCGCCGGTTCGATCTTCACTTTTTCCCTGACGCTGGGCGACTTCATCGTGCCGCAACTGGTGGGGCCGCCGGGCTACTTCATCGGCAGCATGGTCTACGCCCAGCAAGGTGCGATCGGCAACATGCCGATGGCAGCGGCCTTCACGCTGGTGCCGATTGTGTTGATCGCCGTTTACCTGTCCATCGTCAAACGTCTGGGGGCTTTCGATGCGCTCTAAGCCAGAAAAGCAGGGCGATCAAGCATCCCTGGGCCTTAAAATCGCCGCCTGGGGCGGGTTGGTGTTTCTGCACTTTCCGATCCTCATCATCTTCCTGTACGCCTTCAACACCGAAGAAGCCGCCTTCAGCTTTCCGCCGCAGGGCTTCACGCTGCACTGGTTCAGCGTGGCGTTTTCACGGCCAGACGTGCTGGAGGCAATCAAGCTGTCGTTGCAGATCGCCGCTATCGCAACGCTGATTGCCATGGTGCTTGGCACGCTCGCTTCGGCGGCGCTATATCGCCGGGACTTCTTCGGCAAGCAAGGCATTTCGCTGATGCTGATCCTGCCGATTGCGCTACCGGGGATCATCACCGGGATCGCGCTGCTGGCGACCTTCAAGACGCTGGGGATCGAGCCTGGGATGTTCACCATCATCGTCGGCCATGCGACCTTCTGCGTGGTGATCGTCTACAACAACGTCATCGCCCGTTTGCGCCGCACTTCGCACAGTCTGATCGAGGCCTCGATGGACCTCGGCGCCGACGGCTGGCAGACCTTTCGCTATATCGTCCTGCCGAGTCTCGGTTCGGCGTTGCTGGCTGGCGGCATGCTCGCGTTTGCGCTGTCGTTCGACGAGATCATCGTCACCACCTTCACCGCCGGCCACGAGCGCACCCTGCCGCTGTGGCTGCTCAACCAGCTCAGCCGCCCACGGGACGTGCCGGTGACCAACGTCGTGGCGATGCTGGTGATGATGGTGACCATGCTGCCGATCCTCGGCGCCTATTACCTGACCCGGGGTGGCGAGAGTGTGGCGGGCAGTGGCGGCAAATAAATCAATTACCGACGAACGCTGTGCCCCCCTGTGGGAGCGAGCCTGCTCGCTCCCACAGGGGGCAGTTTCCACAGAAAAAACAATAGTTTCGAAGAGGAAAGACCATGCAAACCAAACTCTTGATCAACGGCCATCTGATCGACGGCGAAGGCCCCGCCCAACCAGTGTTCAACCCCGCGCTTGGCCGGGTACTGGTAGAAATCAAGGAAGCCAGCGAAGCCCAGGTCGATGCTGCCGTTCGCGCCGCCGACAATGCATTCGAAAGCTGGTCGCAGACACCGCCGAAAGACCGCTCGTTGCTGCTGCTCAAACTCGCCGACGCCATCGAAGCCCATGCCGAGGAACTGGCCAAACTCGAATCCGATAACTGCGGCAAGCCCTACAGCGCCGCGCTGAACGATGAGATTCCGGCAATTGCCGACGTGTTCCGCTTCTTCGCTGGCGCCAGCCGTTGCATGAGCGGTTCGGCGGGCGGTGAATACCTGCCCGGCCACACCTCGATGATCCGCCGTGACCCGGTGGGCGTGATCGCCTCCATCGCGCCGTGGAACTACCCGCTGATGATGGTCGCCTGGAAAATCGCCCCGGCCCTTGCTGCCGGTAATACCGTGGTACTCAAGCCGTCGGAACAGACACCGCTGACGGCGTTGCGTCTGGCTGAACTGGTGTCGGATATTTTCCCGGCCGGCGTACTCAACCTCGTCTTCGGCCGCGGTCCTACCGTGGGCAGCCCGCTGGTCACGCACCCCAAAGTACGCATGGTCTCGCTGACCGGCTCCATCGCCACCGGCGCGAATATCATTTCCAGCACCGCCGACAGCGTCAAACGCATGCACATGGAACTGGGCGGCAAGGCGCCGGTGATCATCTTCGACGACGCCGACATCGACGCCGCCGTGGAGGGCATTCGCACTTTCGGGTTCTACAACGCCGGCCAGGATTGCACCGCCGCTTGCCGCATCTACGCCCAAGCCGGCATCTACGAACAATTCGTCAAGAAGCTTGGCGCTGCGGTCAGCACCATCAAGTACGGCTTGCAGGACGACCCGGCCACCGAACTCGGGCCGTTGATTACCGCGCAGCATCGTGACCGTGTGGCGGGGTTTGTCGAACGCGCTGTGGCGCAGTCGCACATCCGCCTGATCACTGGTGGTAAAGCGGTGGACGGCAATGGGTTTTTCTTCGAGCCGACGGTGCTGGCTGATGCGCAACAGGACGACGAGATCGTGCGGCGCGAGGTGTTCGGGCCTGTGGTCTCGGTGACTAAATTCAACGATGAAGCGCAGGTGCTGGGCTGGGCCAACGACTCGGATTACGGCCTGGCGTCGTCGGTCTGGACTTCGGACGTGGGCCGGGCGCACCGCCTGGCAGCACGTTTGCAGTACGGCTGCACCTGGGTGAACACACACTTCATGCTCGTCAGCGAAATGCCCCACGGTGGTCAGAAGTTGTCCGGGTACGGCAAGGACATGTCCATGTATGGGCTGGAGGACTACACCACCGTGCGGCATGTGATGTTCAAGCACTAAAAGCTTCGCGAGCAGGCTCGCTCCCACATTGGAATGCGGTCGAATGTGGGAGCGAGCCTGCTCGCGAAGGTGTCACCTCGACCTCAAGGACGATCCGGTAATACGCACCACCAGGCTGCACCCCAAACACCCAAAAACAATAACCACCGATCCGGGCGGCGCTGCCACAGCCCCGCCACGGTTTCGGACATCCGAAATCTGCCGATTTTCCGGAGCTAATACGCCATGAGTGCATCACCCGATCTCTCTGCCGCCATCGCCGACAGCGATGCCGAGCAACTGCGCAAGCTGGGCTACACCTCGAACTTCAATCGCAGCATGAGCCTGTGGGAAAACTTCGCCCTGGGCTTCACTTATCTCTCGCCGGTCGTAGGGGTTTATACCCTGTTCGGCCTGTGCCTCGCCGCTGGCGGCCCACCGATGTTCTGGGCCTATCTGCTGGTCGGCTGTGGCCAGTTGCTGGTGTGCTTGATCTTCGGCGAAGTGGTGTCGCAATTCCCGATTTCCGGCGGCGTCTACCCGTGGGCCCGTCGGCTGGTGGGCAAGCGTTGGGCATGGATGGTCGGCTGGATCTACTCCATCGCCTTGTGCGTGACCATTGCCGCCGTGGCCGTCGGTGCCGGCCCGTACCTGGCCGCGATGATGGGCTTTGAACCGAGTAACAACACCAACATCGTCATCGCCCTGGTGCTGACGCTGTTCGCCACGCTGGTCAATCTCAGCGGCACCAAGGTGCTGGCGCGGATTGCCATGTTCGGCTTCCTCTGCGAACTGGTGGGCGCGGTGATCGTCGGCGTATACCTGCTGGTGTTCGAGCGTCATCAACCGCTCAGTGTGTTGTTCAATACCTTTGATATCCGCGTCGACGGCTCGTATCTGCCGGCCTTCCTTACCGCATCGCTGGCCGGGATGTTCCTGTACTACGGCTTCGAGGCCTGCGGCGATGTGGCCGAAGAAACCCCGAACCCGAGCAAGCAGATCCCGGTGGCCATGCGCATGACCATCTACATCGGCGGCATTGCGGCGATGTTCGCCTGCCTGGCGCTGATTCTGGCCGTGCCGGACATGCAGGCAGTGATCAACGGCACCGACAAGGACCCAGTCACGACCATCCTCAACAACGCTTTCGGCCCGGTGGGTTCGAAAGTGGTGATGGGTGTGGTGATGATTTCCTTCATCTCCTGCGTCATCAGCCTGCAAGCGGCGGCGAGTCGTCTTTTGTATTCCTATGCACGGGATGAAATGGTCATCGGCAGCTCTGTACTGAAAAAGATTTCTCCTACAACCCAGGTGCCGGTGGCGGCGTTGTTTGTGTCCGGCGTGCTGCCGGCCGTGATCATCGCTCTCGGATTTTTCCTGCAAGACGCCGTGGCAACCATCGTCAGCTTCGCCGCTATCGGCATCTACCTGGCATTCCAGATGATCGTCCTGGCGGCGCTCTACGCGCGGTCGAAGGGCTGGAAGCCCAGCGGCAAATTCACCCTCGGTGCCTGGGGCTGGCCGGTCAACATCGGGGCGCTGGTCTATGGCGTAAGTGCCATCATCAACATGGCCTGGCCGCGCACACCGGATGCGGCGTGGTACATCAACTACGCCATGGTCCTGAGCACCGCCATCGTCATCGGCCTGGGCCTGCTCTACATGTGGCTGGCCAAACCGTATGACCACGGTATGGCGCCTGCGGGGGATGCCTGGAAAGTCAGTCGTTAAGCGCACTCCTCTGACGCCGAGAAAAAATGGACGGGCTGTTTGCACAGACCGTCCATTTCATTTTTTCAGGATTATTCAATTTCCCTCCTCTTCAAAACCTCGAAACACTGCGCATCGCATCCACCAGATAGCGCATCGCGATCCGGTCACTCTCCGACAGTTCTCGATAGCGCTCCACCAACTTCATTTCCTCCGAGTTGAGCCGACGCCTGCGGCGCCCGATTCCCAGGCAGGGAAAGATGCCTAACAGTTCGCTGATGCCTTGTACTTTCGACATGGACGATGTCCTTCTATACGTCAAAGAAAACTCCAAAAACTGCATCGCCCTACCACTTTCAGCCGTCACCTGGTGCCCGCTGAAACCACCGGCCTCAAGGGCCGAAACCGGTCATGTTCATAGAATAGAAATTAATCCGTCGCTGAACAGGGACTTTTAGAGTAATTAGTCGAAAAAAGCAGATATGCCCTCTAAATCAGAAAACACTGTGGGAAACGTGTACCGACATCTCTCGTTTCATTACCGGGCAGGCATTGTGCAACCAATCATTTTTTCTCTGTAACCGAACGGTTTAAGCTATTTGGTATCTGTTTAATGTCCGTTGCGTTTGGCCGAAGGCATGTCCGAACCTCCACTTCTGATCCAGCACGTGCCAGGAACGGCGCGGGATTGTTCACGACAGGTTGTATTTATGCACCGCAGGAATTTGCTCAAAGCGTCCATGGCCATTGCGGCTTATACCGGTCTGTCGGCCACCGGGCTGCTGGCGGCTCGCGCATGGGCGGGCAATGGCGCCGCTGATGGCGAGGCCCAGGCATTCGACTTCGAAGCGCTGAAGATCCAGGCCAAACAACTCGCCGGCAGTCGTTATCAGGACACCAAGCAGGTGTTACCGCCCACGTTGGCAACGATGACGCCGCAGAACTTCAATGCGATCCAGTACGACGGCAAGCACTCGCTGTGGAATGACTTGAACGGTCAGCTGGATGTGCAGTTTTTCCACGTCGGCATGGGTTTCAAACAGCCAGTACGCATGTACAGCGTCGACCCGAAAACCCGCCAGGCGCGCGAGGTGCATTTCCGCCCTTCGCTGTTCAACTATGAAAAAACCACGGTCGATACCAAACAACTGACCGGCGACTTGGGTTTTTCCGGCTTCAAACTGTTCAAGGCGCCGGAGCTGGACCGGCACGACGTGCTGTCTTTCCTCGGCGCCAGCTACTTCCGCGCGGTGGACGCCACTGGTCAGTACGGTTTGTCCGCCCGTGGCCTGGCGATCGACACCTATGCCAAAAAACGTGAAGAGTTTCCCGATTTCACCAAGTTCTGGTTCGAGACCCCGGACAAGGAAAGCACGCAATTCGTGGTCTATGCCCTGCTGGATTCACCGAGTGCCACCGGAGCCTATCGCTTCGACATCGACTGTCAGGCCGAACGCGTGGTGATGGCGGTCGACGCCCACATCAACGCCCGCACCGCTATCGAACAACTGGGCATCGCCCCGATGACCAGCATGTTCAGTTGCGGCACCCACGAGCGGCGCATGTGCGACACCATTCACCCGCAGATCCACGACTCGGACCGCCTGGCCATGTGGCGCGGGAATGGCGAATGGATCTGCCGTCCGCTGAACAACCCGGCCACCCTGCAATTCAATGCCTTTGCCGATACCAATCCGAAAGGCTTTGGCCTGGTGCAGACTGATCACGAGTTCGCCAGCTATCAGGACACTGTCGACTGGTACAGCAAGCGCCCAAGCCTGTGGGTAGAACCTACAACCGCGTGGGGCGAAGGCTCCATCGATCTGCTGGAAATTCCTACAACCGGTGAAACGCTCGACAACATCGTGGCCTTCTGGACACCGAAAAAACCGGTGGCGCCGGGCGACTCGCTGAACTACGGCTACAAACTCTACTGGAGCGCCCTGCCGCCGGTCGGCACGCCATTGGCGCGGGTCAGCGCGACTCGCTCAGGCATGGGCGGCTTTACCGAAGGCTGGGCTCCGGGCGAGCATTATCCTGAAGTCTGGGCTCGCCGCTTTGCCGTGGATTTCGCCGGTGGTGGTCTGGACCGCTTGCCCGAGGGCGCCGGCATCGAGCCGGTGGTGACCTGCTCCAACGGTGAGGTGAAAGACTTCAACGTACTGGTGCTCGATGACATCAAGGGCTATCGGATCACCTTCGACTGGTATCCGACCAACGACAGCGTGGCGCCCGTGGAGCTGCGGTTGTTCATCCGCACCCAGGACCGCACGCTGAGCGAGACCTGGTTGTACCAGTATTTCCCGCCAGCGCCGGACAAGCGCAAGTACGCGTGATGCTTGATCGATAATGCCAAACCGATGGCCAGGGAGCGTACTCCCTGGCCATTTTTTTATTCGGTGGGCGCAGGCTGGCGGGCGTCATATCGCACAACGTTGAAGTCTTCAGCCGGCGAAGGCGCCTCGAAATACCCGGTGATCAGCTCAAACTGCTCGTCACTGGTTTCGAATGCATGGGTTCCAGCGGCGTTGCGCGAGCGCAGACGCGCCTTGCAGACCTCGTCGGGAACGTCGAGATAGTGCAGCCGATGATTCACCCCACCGGCCTCGAACAATGAACGCATCCACCGCCGGCTGGCCTGAGTATTGGCCGGAAAATCCAGCACCACCGAAATCCCCGCCTTCAACAGCGCCACCACATGAGCGGACAGTGCATCGCGCAGCAGTCCCGTGCACCGCACATAATCACCCAGGCTATTGATCTGCCCGGGATAGAGCCGCGATAACCACTCATCCTCACTGAGCAGCAGGGTTTTCGGTGCCAAGGCCAATTGCCCGGTCAGCGTTGATTTGCCGGACGCAATTTTCCCGCAGATCAGATGCAGCAATGTCTCGTTATCCGGCTTGAGTTCGTTAGGCGACATGGGCTTCTCCTTTTGCGTTTTGCCGATGGCAGGCAAGAAAAAACCCACCGGTTCAGGGCGGGTTTTTCGGGCTACTCAACGTTAACCGCAGCCCTATGCCTGCGCAAGGTCGTTCAATCGCGCAAATCCGACTCATGAATCGGCTGATCGCGGTGGGTCGCACGCTGGTATTGCGCCGGCCATACCGCCTTGCGTCCGCCCAGGTCGTCATCGGCATGCAGCGGCCAATACGGATCACGCAGCAGCTCACGGGCGAGAAAGATGACGTCGGCTTGGCAGGTGCGCAGGATGTGCTCGGCCTGCGCGGGTTCGGTAATCATGCCTACGGTGCCGGTGGCGATGCCTGACTCCTTGCGCACCCGCTCGGCGAAACGGGTCTGGTAGCCCGGCCCGGTCGGAATCTCGGCATTGGCCGCCGTACCGCCTGACGAGACATCGATCAAATCAACACCCAACGCCTTGAGGCGCCGCGCCAGCTCCACGGTTTCGTCCGGGTTCCAGCCGTCCTCCACCCAGTCGGTGGCCGACACACGCACGAACAACGGCAGCTCTTCGGGCCACACCGCCCGCACGGCTTCGGTGACCTGCAGCACCAGCCGAATGCGGTTGTCGAACGAACCACCGTATTGATCGCGGCGCTGATTACTCAGGGGCGACAGGAACTGGTGCAGCAGGTAACCGTGAGCGGCATGGATTTCCACCACCTTGAAGCCGGCAGTCAGCGCACGCTTTGCCGACTCGACGAAAGCTTGAACCACTTCTGCGATCTCGTTTTCATCCAGCTGTTTGGGGGCCGCGTGCTGCGGATCGAAGGCTATCGGCGAAGGGCCGACCGTGGGCCAGCCGCCGTCTTCGACCTTGACGCTGCCATGCTTGCCGATCCATGGCCGGTGGGTGCTGGCCTTGCGCCCGGCGTGGGCCAGTTGAATGCCCGATACCGCGCCTTGGGCTGCGATGAAACGCGTAATGCGTTGCAAGGGTTCGATCTGTTCGTCATTCCACAGACCGAGGTCCTCAGCGGTAATGCGGCCGTCGGCAGTGACCGCCGTGGCTTCGGTGAACACAAGCCCGGCCCCGCCCACCGCACGGCTGCCGAGATGGACCAGGTGCCAGTCATTGGCCAGGCCATCGACGCTGGAGTACTGGCACATCGGCGACACGGCGATGCGGTTGAGCAGGGTCAATTGACGAAGGGTATAGGGTTCCAGCAGCAGACTCATGGGGCACCTCTCGAATCAGTGGGCAGGCTCCAGGGTTCTGTTTGAAAAGTCGACGAGTGACAGGAAAAGGTGCAACACCCGCCCCCGCGGGTAAAAAAATCGACAAGACGTCACAAGGCCAATCAAGCAGTGCTTAGAGCCTAGTCGACAACGGCGAATGAAGGAGCGTTCCGAAAGATTTGGCGTGAAGGAGATCGCTTCGCGAGCAGGCTCGCTCCCACAGTGTCTGCATAATTGCTGTGGAAGCGAGCCTGCTCGCGACGGCTTAACGCGGTTCGATGTGGGCGATCATCAACTGCACGGTCTCGTTTCCACGAAACTCGTTGAGGTCGAGCTTATAAGCCAGTTCCACCCACTTGATGGTCGGGTTCGGCCAGATATCCCGATCAATACCGAACGCAATACCGTCCAGCTTCACCGAACCACATTCGCTTTTCAGCACCACTTTCAGGTGCCGTTCGCCCACCACTCGCTGCTCGACCAACTGGAACACCCCGTGAAACAACGGCTCCGGAAAGTGCTGGCCCCAAGGCCCGGCATGGCGCAAGGCACGAGCCAGTTCCAGGTGAAACTCCTCGACCGCCAGGGTGCCGTCCGACAACAACCGTCCGGTCAGGTCTTCTTCGCGCAATTGCCTGCGCACTTCGGCATCAAACGCTTCGGCGAACAACGGAAAATTCTCTTGCGCCAGGGTCAGACCGGCGGCCATGGCGTGGCCGCCGTACTTGGCGATCAGGTTCGGATGTTGCGCCGCCACCACACTCAAGGCATCGCGAATATGAAAGCCCTGAACCGAACGCCCCGAGCCCTTGAGCAGGCCGTCGCCAGCATCGGCAAAGGCAATGGTGGGGCGGAAATAGCGTTCTTTCATCCGTGAGGCGAGGATGCCAATGACGCCCTGGTGCCATTCCGGGTCGAACAGGCACAAGCCGAACGGCATCGACTCCACTGGCAGGTCCTTGAGCTGGGCCAGCGCCTCACGCTGCATGCCCTGCTCGATGGATTTACGGTCCTGGTTCATGCCGTCGAGCTGGGCGGCCATCTCACGGGCAAGGCCTGCGTCTTCGGTAAGCAGGCATTCGATGCCCAGGCTCATGTCGTCCAGACGCCCCGCCGCATTCAGGCGTGGGCCGACGATAAACCCCAGATCAGTCGAGGTGATGCGTGCATGGTCACGCTTGGCCACTTCGAGGATCGCCTTGATCCCCGGTCGCGCGCGCCCGGCGCGAATCCGCTCCAGGCCCTGATGCACCAGAATCCGGTTGTTGGCATCCAACGGCACCACGTCGGCAACACTGCCCAACGCCACCAGATCAAGCAGTTCGCCGATGTTCGGCTGCGTGCGGCTCTCGTACCAGCCCAGGCTGCGCAAACGCGCACGCAAGGCCATCAGCACATAGAAGATCACCCCGACGCCCGCCAGCGCCTTGCTCGGGAACCCGCAGCCCGGCTGGTTCGGGTTGACGATGGCGTCGGCCTGCGGCAGTTCATCGCCGGGCAGGTGGTGGTCAGTGACCAGCACCTTGAGCCCGGCTTTCTTCGCCGCCGCCACGCCCTCGACGCTGGAAATACCGTTATCCACAGTAATCAGCAATTGCGGCGTGCGGGTCAGCGCCACTTCGACGATTTCCGGCGTCAGGCCGTAGCCATACTCGAAACGATTCGGCACCAGATAATCGACATGAGCCGCCCCCAGCAGCTGCAACCCGAGCATGCCCACGGTGCTGGCCGTCGCGCCATCGGCATCGAAGTCGCCGACGATCAGGATCCGCTGGCGTTGCTCCAGAGCAATCACCAGCAAATCCACGGCAGCATCAATGCCCTTGAGCTGCTGAAACGGAATCAGCCGCGCCAGGCTTTTATCCAGTTCCGCTTCGGACTGCACGCCCCGCGCCGCATACAGACGGGTCAGCAGCGGCGGCAGATCACCGAGGAATGGCAGGGTGTCGGGCAACAGGCGAGGTTCGATGCGCATGGGGTGACAGGGACTTCTCTTGGATATTCAGGATAAAACCGGGGGGTGCAGCGGGCGGTGAAAAATCAGCCGCGCTCGCCCTGCAACCACTGCAACTGGACTTCGTGCTGACCACGGTCGTCGGTGACGAAAATCGTTCCTTCGCTGATCATCACGTCCCACTTGATAACGCGGGGCATGTCCTTGGCCAGGGTTTCCAGCACTTCCTGCGGCACGGCAGCGATGTTGACGTTTTTCAGGGTCTTGATCGCCGGGATCACCTTGCCTTCCCAAACGCGCAGGCTGCCGTAGGCGAGCAGGCTGGTGCGTTCGGTACGACGCGAGCACCAGGTCAGGCGATCGGCGTCCGGCTGGCCAACTTCGATCCAGTGCAGCACGCGGTCGTCCAGGCTCTTTTCCCACAGGGCAGGTTCATCCACGTCTGACAGACCACGCCCGAAAGCGAGCTGCTCGTTGTACCAGAAGGCGTAGGCCAGCAGCCGTACGGTCATGCGCTCTTCGGTTTCCGAAGGATGACGGGCGATGGTCTGCTTCACGCTTTCGTACACGCTGCGGTCGAGGTCGGTGAGGTTCAGTTCAAACTTGTAGGTCGTGGACGGCTGGGCCATGAACGGGCTTCTTGATACGGGGAAAGGCGGCAAGTCTAACCGATGCAGCAGGCAATCAACGAATTCGCGACCATACAACCTTGGGCGATGGACGCCGGGCTATGTTAAAACGCTCTATCGGCTCACCCCTTGTCCTACAGGATCACGCATGCCACTCACCGCCAAACCCCTGTCCGGTCTGAAAGTCATTGAATTGGGTACGTTGATCGCCGGGCCGTTTGCCTCGCGCATTTGCGGCGAATTCGGTGCCGAAATCATCAAGATCGAATCCCCGGACGGCGGTGATCCGTTGCGAAAATGGCGCAAGCTGTATGAAGGCACCTCGTTGTGGTGGTTCGTCCAGGCACGCAACAAGAAGTCTCTGACCCTGAACCTCAAACACCCGGAAGGCCTGGCGATTCTGAAAAAGCTGCTCGGCGAGGCGGACATCCTGATCGAGAATTTTCGTCCAGGTGTGCTGGAAAAGCTCGGGCTGGGCTGGGACGTTATCCACGCCCTGAATCCAAAACTGGTGATGGTGCGTCTGTCGGGCTTTGGCCAGACCGGGCCGATGAAGGACCAACCCGGTTTTGGCGCGGTCGGAGAATCGATGGGCGGCCTGCGCTACATCACCGGGTTCGAGGATCGCCCGCCGGTGCGCACCGGGATTTCCATCGGCGATTCGATTGCCGCGCTCTGGGGCGTGATTGGGGCGTTGATGGCCTTGCGTCATCGCGAAGTCAATGGCGGCCTCGGACAAGTGGTGGACGTGGCGCTGTACGAAGCGATCTTCGCGATGATGGAAAGCATGGTCCCGGAGTTCGACGTTTTCGGCTTCATTCGCGAACGCACCGGCAACATCATGCCCGGCATCACGCCCTCCTCCATCCATACCAGCGCCGACGGCAAGCATGTGCAGATCGGCGCCAATGGCGATGCCATTTTCAAACGCTTCATGCTGATCATCGGCCGGGAAGACCTGGCGAACGACCCGGAACTGGCCAGTAACGATGGTCGCGACACCCGGCGTGATGAGCTGTATGGCGTGATTGATCGCTGGGTCAATTCACTGCCGCTGGACACCCTCATCGAGCAACTGAATCAGGCCGAAGTACCCGCCAGCCGAATCTTCAGCGCCGAAGACATGTTCAGCGACCCGCAATACCTGGCGCGGGAAATGTTTCTGCAAGCCAAGCTACCCGGTGGCAAAGACTTCAAGATGCCGGGCATCGTGCCGAAACTATCTGATACACCCGGTAGCTCCGAATGGGTCGGACCACAACTGGGCGAACACAATGCGCAGGTATTGAACGACCTTGGTTATGACCCGCAGCAGATCGCACAACTGCGCAAAGACGGAGCCATCTAAGCTGAAGCGTTTGCTTGAGCGGCTCATCAGCCACAGCCTGTCCCATGGCGGGCGGCTGTTGTGCGTATTGGCGGCGGTATCGTTGCTCATCGGCCAGGCCGATTCGGCGCAAGCGCAGCCCAGGCCAACTCTGATCTGGTTGGTGCGCGACCTTCCGCCACTGACGATTTTCGAAGGACCGAAAAAAGGTCAGGGAGTCATTGATCAACTGTTGCCGCTACTGATCGCCGGTATGCCGCAATATCAACACAGCGTGCTGCGGGTCAATCGCGCCCGAGGCCTGCAAATGCTCCATGAGCCTTCGCTGACGTGCGACGCGGCGCTGAATCGGAGCGAGGAGCGCGAGCGCTGGATCACGTTTTCCATCCCGGTGTTTCAGGCCATGAACAACGGCTTGGCGGTGCGTCGCATTGATCGAGAGATGCTGACGCCGTTCATCACGGACGGTGAAGTGGACCTCGCGGCCCTGCTGGCCAGCGGTCGCGAGAAGCTGGGCATTATTGCCGAGCGCAATTACGGGGAATATCTCGATGGTTTGCTCAAACAGGCACCGGCCAACGCACTGACCCTGCACTACGGCAACGACGCCTTGGGCAGCCTGTTGCAAATGCAACGGCTGGGGCGTTTGCGACTGCTGTTGGGTTATGCCCCGGAAATCCGCTATCAGGCTGAGCTACAAGGAATCGCCAAGGATGAATTGCAGTTCTATCCGATTCGCGGCGCGGAAAAATACCTGTCCGGCTACATCGGTTGCACCAATACCGCTCAGGGCCGACAGGCGATCACCGAGATCAACCAGGTACTGCGCACCCTGCCCCACGAACGCTTGAATCAGGCCTACGCCGCCTGGCTGGACCCGCAAAGCCGCGACAGGTATCTGGAAGAAACCGGGGCTTTTTTCCAGCAGCAAGCCGGGCACCGATAAATCGCAGACAAAAGAAACCCCGAGAAGTGGGGAGACGACTCGGGGTTAAACGTGGCCTACATAAAGACCAGTGGCAGCAAGCTACAAGCACCGGAGCACAATGCTTGATCCTGCTGTTACAAAATCTGACCGACCTATCTGCAAGAAGGTTCCCACACCCTTCAAATCAATTTCGACTAGCCAACATCTTGTCCTGCGCGGCATTGCGCAAGGCCGCGATGACACAGGGCTCCAGTCGCCCCTCGGCAATCAGCAAGTCACGATGCAAGCCGTCGACGACATCGGTTAGAAGTCGCTTGTCGGTCAATTGCGCGTGATTGAATACTCGCTCTATCACGATAGCGCCGGTCGCACTCTTCAAGGTCACCAGGCGCTCGCCTCCGATACCAGAAGGGGTCAACGTAACCTGATACGGGCTCAGAGCCTCACCGAGCAATAGACTGATACTTTCCATCCCGATCACCACTCAATAGTCCGAAAACAAAGTGCCTGCGGCGTGTGTATTAATGACCACCGGCCCGAGAAGAAAGTTCTGAATACTGATTACAGCGACTCTGCGTCGCTGTTCGACAAAGCATGCACCGCCTGGATGACAGGAAAAAAACAGCCCGCCGCGCACCCTGGCCGCGGCGACCGACGGCTGCGACGGTGAGCAGCCAGCCATTACCTGACATTTATCGGGGACACTGGCACTCCTCCACGCCGCTTCTGCGCTCAATGTCGGTCCAGCCGCCCAACAGGCCGCGCAGTTGTCCATCAGCACTGTAGAACGGCACCGTCCATTGATAGATATCCCGCAGCCCCGTATTGAACATCAACTGACGCTTGCTGAAGCGCGGTTTACGTGTCGCGAGTTGCGCCATGAATTCCGCATGCAACAGTTCAGCGGTCTGCGCTGGAA
This sequence comes from Pseudomonas fungipugnans, assembly GCF_029955235.1. Classification (NCBI taxonomy): domain Bacteria; kingdom Pseudomonadati; phylum Pseudomonadota; class Gammaproteobacteria; order Pseudomonadales; family Pseudomonadaceae; genus Pseudomonas; species Pseudomonas fungipugnans. Next base: position 1,466,875 of record NZ_JARBWL010000002.1, on the reverse strand, counting down.
ACAGATCCACTTCGATCAGTTGCCGCCCCCGCACTTGATCGAAACGGGTCGAAAGACCTTCTTCGTAGCTTTTGTTGCACATGATCAAGCGTCCTTCCAGATCACGGACAAACATCGGCTCGGGCATTGCGTCAATCAGCGCATGCTGAAAAGCGAGCTGGTCACTGAGGTCTTTTTCAGCCGCAAGGCGCTGCTTGATCAGCGTCGTCAGGCGCCGGTTCCATAACAGGGAAAGCAGGCCGAACAGACTGATGATGGCGCCCCCCCAGCAGCCCCATTGCGTGGCTCGCTGCCACACAGTGGGAGTGGGTGTGGGGACAATCCCATCGAGCCATTTCGTGCGAATGGCCCGTAACTCGGCGGGAGGGAAAGCCTCAAGCGCCTTGTTGAGAATGCTCAGTAACTGCGGCTGACCTTTGCGAATCGCGAGATGGTCCGGCTCCCACCAGCCCTCAACGGTTCGCCCTACCTGCAGTTGCCCGGAGGGATAGAGACGTGCGCCGACTTCGTTTTCGATGGTGGCATACGCCTCACCGCTTTCGATCAAGGCTCTGGCCTCGGCATAGGTCTTGACCAGGTGCAACTCGATCGTGGGATAGTCGCGCCGAATGACCGCCTCCAGGGCATGCCTGGCCGGTAACACCAGGATCTTTTCCGAGAGCTGATCCAACGATTGCAGCAGCGGCGCCCCGGTCCGCCCCACCATGGCCCAGCCAGATCCGCCGAACGCATGACTAAAATCCAGAAACGTCTTGCGCTCCTCCGTCAGCGCCAGTGTCGTGTTCATGTCCACCGCACCGTTTTCCAGTCGCACAAGCGTCTCGGCGGTGGAGAATGACTCTTCATGGACGAACTGCAGTCCGGTCATCGCACTGATGCGATTGAGCAGGTCATTGTTCAAGCCAGCCCAATGACCTTGTTCGTCCTTGAACAAATACAACGGGTATTGGGTCGAGGAGACAATCACCTTAGGATTATCGCGAATCCATTGGCGCTCCTGCGCATCAAGTTCAATTGCGCCGACGACCATCGAGCCCCTGCCCTCATGGGTGATCAACGGCGCCGCAAACGACCATTGTCCGAGCCCGAACGCCCACACCAGAAATACCCAGCACGCGGCTGGTTTCAACCCTCTAAAAAACAGCATTGCCACATCCTTCAAGATCCACTCGCCCGTCCTTCAAGGGCGAAACCTGGCAAGTGTGGCATGCAGAAACGAGAAAGCCCGTCAGGAGACGGGCTTCAAAATGTGACAGCTTTTAGCGGTTACAGAGGCTTGCCACGGTTGCCATGCTGACTGACAAAGGCCTGCACGGCTTTCAGGTCATTTGGCAACACGGTGCAGCGCTCATCTCGCTCAAACAAATCAGAAAGATGTGCAGGTAGTTCGAGAGCTTTTCCTACACCGGCTTTTTCCACGGCGTCCGGGAATTTGACCGGATGGGCGGTGCCCAGGATCACCATCGGAATATCCAGGCTGCGGCGGCATTCGCGGGCAGCCTTGACGCCGATGGCGGTGTGCGGATCCAGCAGCTCACCGGTCTGCTCATAGACCTGGGCGATGGTCTCACAGGTTTGCGCATCGTCCACGGCCAGCGAGTCGAACAGCTTGCGGGCTTCGGTCCAGCGCTCCTGTTCGACGCTGAAACCGCCACCCTGTTTGAAGCTGTCCATCAGGCCGGCAATCGCAGCGCCGTTGCGCCCGTGCAAGTCGAACAGCAGACGTTCGAAGTTCGACGACACCATGATGTCCATCGACGGCGACAGCGTGGCGTGCAGGGTTTCCTTGACGTACTGATTGCCGCTCATGAAGCGGTGCAGGATGTCGTTGCGGTTGGTGGCGACGATCAACTGGTTGATCGGCAGGCCCATGTTGCGCGCCAGGTAACCGGCAAAAATGTCACCGAAGTTGCCCGTCGGCACCGAGAACGACACTGAACGTGCCGGGCCGCCCAACTGCAGGGCTGCGTGGAAGTAGTAGACGATCTGGGCCATGATCCGCGCCCAGTTGATCGAGTTCACGGCGACCAGGCGGGTGCCCTTGAGGAAGCTCTGGTCGGCGAAGCTGGCCTTGACCATTTCCTGGCAGTCATCGAAGTTGCCTTCGATGGCGATGTTGTGGATGTTCTCGCCGAAGATGGTGGTCATCTGGCGACGCTGCACTTCGGACACACGGTTGTGCGGGTGCAGGATGAAGATGTCGACGTTTTCGCAGTGCTTGCAGCCTTCGATAGCCGCCGAGCCGGTGTCGCCGGAGGTGGCGCCGACGATCACCACGCGCTCCCCGCGCTTTTCCAGCACGTAATCAAGCAGGCGACCGAGCAGTTGCAGGGCAAAGTCCTTGAACGCCAGGGTTGGGCCGTGGAACAGCTCCAGCACCCATTCGTTGCCGTTCAACTGACGCAACGGGGCAACGGCGTTGTGCGAGAACACGCCGTAAGTTTCTTCAAGAATTTTTTTGAAATCGGCATCTGGAATGCTGCCGGTTACAAACGGGCGCATCACTCGAAAGGCCAGCTCGTGATACGGCAGGCCGGCCCAGGAAGCGATTTCTTCCTGAGTGAAACGTGGCAGGTTTTCCGGGACGTACAGACCGCCGTCGGTGGCAAGACCTGCCAGCAGGACGTCTTCGAAATTCAGGGCCGGTGCCTGGCCGCGGGTACTGATATAACGCATGACTGGCTCCAATAGACAGTGTTCACGAATCCGGGCCCTGTCGCGGGCCCGGTGAACAGAAACGGCTTAGTTCAGGTGCTCGACACGGATCCGGACCACCGGACCGTCCACGCCCGCGAGGGCTTCCAGGGCGGCGATTGCGTCGTTCATGTGCTGCTCCAGCACACGGTGCGTCAGCAGGATCATCGGCACCAGACCGTCATGCTCTTCGACCTCTTTCTGCATGATCGATTCGATGTTGATGCCACGCTCCGACAAGATGCTCGCCACCTGAGCCAGCACACCAGGATGGTCCTTGGCCTGGATACGCAGGTAGTAGGCGCTTTCACAGGCTTCGATCGGCAGGATCGGATGAGCCGACAACGAATCCGGCTGGAAGGCCAGGTGCGGCACGCGGTTTTCCGGGTCCGAGGTCATCGCGCGAACCACGTCCACCAGGTCGGCGATCACCGACGAAGCGGTCGGCTCCATGCCGGCGCCAGCGCCGTAGAACAGGGTCGAACCTGCCGCATCACCGTTGACCATCACTGCGTTCATCACGCCGTTGACGTTGGCGATCAGACGATCGGCCGGGATCAACGTCGGGTGCACGCGCAACTCGATGCCGGCGGCTGTGCTACGCGCCACACCGAGGTGCTTGATGCGGTAACCCAGTGCTTCGGCGTAGTTCACATCGGCAGTGGTCAGCTGGGTGATGCCTTCGGTGTAGGCCTTGTCGAACTGCAACGGAATGCCGAACGCGATGGACGCCAGAATCGTCAGCTTGTGCGCCGCGTCGATGCCTTCCACGTCGAAGGTCGGATCGGCTTCGGCATAGCCCAGGGCTTGTGCCTCGGCGAGAACGTCTTCGAAGGTACGGCCCTTCTCGCGCATTTCGGTGAGGATGAAGTTGCCGGTGCCGTTGATGATGCCCGCGACCCAGTTGATACGGTTGGCCGACAGGCCTTCACGGATCGCCTTGATCACCGGGATGCCACCGGCCACGGCGGCTTCGAACGCAACGATCACGCCCTTCTCGCGAGCCTTGGCGAAAATCTCATTACCGTGAACGGCAATCAGTGCCTTGTTCGCGGTGACCACATGCTTGCCATTCTCGATGGCCTTGAGTACCAGCTCGCGGGCAACGGTGTAGCCGCCCATCAGCTCTATGACGATGTCGATCTCAGGGTTCGTGGCCACTTCGAAGACATCGTTGGTAATCGCAATACCGGTCGTCTGGAACTGAGGCTTTGGCGTGCGCATGGCAATTTGTGCCACTTCGATCCCACGCCCGGCACGACGAGCAATTTCCTCGGCGTTGCGCTGAAGTACGTTGAAGGTACCGCCACCGACGGTCCCTAACCCACAGATGCCTACTTTGACCGGTTTCACTGTGAACTCCCCATAAAACGGCCGACTCAAGGCCGGCCGTGAAAACAACCGCATGCACGCGGCTCTCTATTGATGACCCGACGCACGCAGGCGGCGGATCATGATCGTCAAAGGCTGACTGTGACGATTCGAATTATTTCGCGCCCAGTGCGAGTTTGGCGACTTGCGGCGCGGGCTGGTAGCCCGGAATGACCTGACCGTCGGCCAAAACGATGGCCGGCGTGCCGTTCACACCGATCGACTGACCAAGGGCGAACTGCTTGGAAACCGGGTTATCGCACTTGGCGGCCTTGATTTCCTTGCCATCGACCATCTGGTCCATGGCGGCTTTCTTGTCCTTGGAACACCAGACCGCTTGCAGCTGTTCGTCACCTGGCGAACCCAGGCCCTGACGCGGGAACGCCACATAACGCACTTCGATGCCGCGCTTGTTCAGCTCAGGCACTTCGGCGTGCAGCTTGTGGCAGTACGGGCAGGTGGTGTCGGTGAACACGGTGATGTGCGACTTGGTTTCACCAATCGCCGGATACACCACGGTTTCTGCCACGGGAATATCGTTGATCAGTTTGGAAATGCCCAGGCGTTCAGCTTTCTCGGTCAGGTTGACCGGCTTGCCGTCCTTGAGCTGGAACAGGTAGCCCTGAACGATGTACTGGCCATCGGCACTGGCGTACAGCACACGGCTGCCCTTGAGTTTGACTTCGTACATGCCCGGCAGCGGGCTGGCGGTGATGCTTTCTACCGGGGTATCGAGCTGGAGGGTTTCCAGGCTTTTACGAATGGCTTTGTCGGCCGCATCATCGGCAACGGCAAAGGTGCTGACCAACGCAATGGCGGCGGCGGCGAAAATCTGGGTCAGACGCATGAGAACTCCTGAAGGCGGACAAATGGAACGATCAGAACGCCAGTGCCGAAACACCGGGTCATAAACGCCCATCGTGCAAACCCGCAAAGCCTACCACATAAGGCCCGTGCGGCCGAATTCGGCGGCGGCCCGAGAAAACACAATGCGCAATGGGCAATACTCATTGTGGCGAGGGAGTTTGCTCCCGCTCGACTGCGCAGCAGTCGCAAAGCAGACAACGCAGTTGTCTGCCAGAGTGCGGTTGCCGGTTTGGGGGACGCTTCGCCGCCCAGCGGGAGCAAGCGCCCTCGCCACAAGGCCACAGCCGATCAAAAAAGGATCCGCTAGCCGCGTGGATGGTGTTTGGCGTGCAAATCCTGCAAGCGCGCGCGGGCGACGTGGGTGTAGATCTGGGTGGTCGACAAGTCGCTGTGGCCTAGCAGCATCTGCACCACGCGCAGGTCGGCGCCGTGGTTGAGCAGGTGTGTGGCGAAGGCGTGCCGCAAGGTGTGCGGCGACAGCGACTTGCCGATCCCGGCGACCTTGGCCTGGTGCTTGATGCGGTGCCAGAAGGTCTGGCGGGTCATCTGCTCACCGCGCTGGCTGGGGAACAGCACATCGCTGGGGCGACCACCGAGCAGTTCGCCACGGGCGTCGCGCATGTAGCGCTCGACCCAGACAATCGCCTCCTCGCCCATCGGCACCAGCCGCTCCTTGCTGCCCTTGCCCATGACCCGCAACACACCCTGTCGCAAATTAACCTGCTCCAGGGTCAGGCTGATCAGCTCCGTCACCCGCAAGCCGCAGGCGTACAGTACTTCGAGCATGGCGCGATCACGCTGGCCGATCACCTCGCTCAAGTCCGGGGCTTTTAATAGAGCTTCCACATCCGCTTCCGACAAGGATTTAGGCAACGGCCTGCCAAGTTGCGGCATATCAACGCGCAAGGTCGGATCGAGCGTAATCAGCTTTTCCCGCAACAGATAGCGATAAAAGCCACGAACACCGGAGAGAAATCGTGCAGTGGAACGGGGTTTGTAGTTTTGCTCCAGACGCCAGGCCAGGTGATCGAGAATCAACTCTCGACCGGCGTTGATCAGCTCCAGGTTTTTTTCCTGTATCCAGCCGTTGAACAGTGCCAGGTCGCTGCGATAGGCATCGCGGGTGTTATCGGAAAGGCCTTTTTCCAGCCACAACGCGTCAAGGAATTGATCTATCAGAGGGTGGTCGATGGCGGGCATAGAGGCTCAGGTCACTGGAAAACTGAGCGCAAGTCTTTCATAGCCTGCCGTGGCTTTATAGAGCCTGATGTAAACACGCGCTTGATAGATCGATTCAAGGGCAAGCCACGCCCCTACCGGTAAATCGCAGGCAACAAAAAAGCAGCCCGAAGGCTGCTTTTTTCTGCATCGGAAGCTGGACTTAAGCCAGTTTTTCCTTGATGCGAGCTGCTTTACCGGACAGGTCACGCAGGTAGTACAGCTTGGCTTTACGTACGTCACCGCGACGTTTAACGGCCATGCTGTCGATTTGCGGGCTGTAGGTCTGGAAAGTACGCTCTACGCCAACACCGTTGGAGATTTTACGAACGGTGAATGCACTGTTAACGCCGCGGTTACGCTTGGCGATTACAACGCCTTCGAACGCTTGCAGACGCGAACGGTCGCCTTCCTTCACTTTCACCTGAACGACAATAGTGTCGCCCGGGGCAAAGGTAGGGATCTCTTTGGTCATCTGCTCTGCTTCGAGTGCAAGAATGATTTTGTTAGTCATGCTGTGCTCCTAAGGTAAATCGTCGGATTTACCATCGATACGTTGTTAACTATCGTCCCGCTCGCGGATGTATTCCTCGAGCAGCTTCTTCTCTTCTCCAGAAAGCGAGCGGCTTTCCAGAAGATCGGCGCGTCGTTCAAAGGTCCTACCAAGGGACTGCTGTAAACGCCAACGCCGGATATGCGCGTGATTGCCACTTAGCAACACGTCGGGAACACGCTGATCCGCATACACCTCCGGTCGGGTGTAGTGCGGGCAATCCAGCAGACCGTCCGTAAAGGAATCTTCCTCGGCGGAGTCCGCATGCCCTAAAGCTCCAGGCAGCAGTCGTGTAACCGCATCGATCAGGACCATCGCCGGCAGCTCGCCGCCAGACAGTACATAGTCGCCAATCGACCACTCTTCATCGACATGAGCTTCAATAAAACGCTCGTCAATGCCTTCATAGCGGCCGGCAATCAGGATCAATGCATCCAGATTCGCCAACTCGCGCACCGCCGACTGAGTCAGTTGACGGCCTTGGGGGGACAGGTAAATTACCTTCGCCGCCTCCCCGGCTACTGCCTTGGCCTGAACCAGAGCATCTTCCAGGGGCTTGATCTTCATCACCATGCCCGGACCACCGCCAAATGGGCGATCATCCACAGTGTGATGTCGATCCGTCGTGTAGTCTCGCGGATTCCAACAGGTGAGCTGCAACAGCCCCTGTTTCACCGCCCGACTGGTGATGCCGTACTCGCTGATGGCGGAGAACATCTCGGGAAACAAACTGATCACTTCTACGCGCAAGTTAGCCACGCTTAGAAGTCCGCATCCCATTCCACCTTCATCTCGCCTGCGGCAAGGTCGACAACCAACACGCATTGCTCCGTATAGGGCAGCAGGCGTTCGCGATCGTCCAGGCTGCCAGCGCAAGGCTTGACCACCATTACATCATTGGCGCCGGTTTCCAGAAGATGATCGATCTTCCCAAGCAATTGCCCGAGTTGGTCAATAACCTTCAAACCTTCCAGCTGATACCAGTAGTACTCGCCGTCGGTCAATTCAGGGAACAGATTGCGCGGCACGCAGATCTCATAACCGGCCAGAAGACGAGCTTCTTCACGGTCATCAAGGTCTTTGAGCTTTGCGACCAGGAACTTGTCGTTCCCACGTCCACTGACCAGCTCAACCTGTTTAACGCTGCCTTCGCGCTTGAGCGTCCAGGTTTTGTATTGCAACAGGTTTTCAGTCGGATCAGTAAAGGAGTAAACCTTCACTTCGCCGCGAACGCCGTGAACAGAATAAATCTTGCCGATAACGATCAAATCATCAGCAATGGCAGGCGTCGCGTTCATATTGCTCAGGCCGCAGCCTTAGATGCATCCTTCAACAACTGAGCAACGCGCTCAGAAGGCTGTGCACCAACGCTCAGCCAGTAGGCTACGCGCTCTTGGTTCACGGACAGACGTACTTCTTGACCACGAGCAACAGGGTTGAAGAAACCAACCTGTTCCTTGTGCGAACCGTCGCGCGGGTTGCGGCTGTCGGTTACGGTCAAGTGGTAAAACGGGCGCTTTTTGGAGCCGCCAAGGGCAAGACGGATTGTTAGCATGTGAACATCGTTCCTGTAGTCGGTGCTGCAAATCTAAAGGCACAGCGGGCATAGGTGCCCGAAAGGCCGCATATTCTAAGGAATATCCGGACTTTTGCAAATGTCTTTTTCCGACGGCCTTTCGGTCGTCATCCAGATTTGCTATAGAGCCGTCGTTGAAAACGGCCAGTCAGCTCCCGCCAAGCGCGGGTTTGCTGGAGATCCCACATTGCTGTGGGCAGCGCAAGAGCAAGCCCTTGCGCAAATTCTTTACATCTTCGGCATGCCGCCGCCGGGCAACATACCGCCCATGCCGCGCATCATTTTGGCCATTCCGCCTTTCGCGGAGAATTTCTTCATCATCTTCTGCATCTGTTTGTGTTGCTTGATCAAGCGACCGATGTCCTGCACCTGGGTGCCCGAACCCATGGCGATCCGGCGTTTGCGCGAACCGCTGATCAGCTCAGGGTCGCGGCGCTCGGCCGGGGTCATGGAATTGATGATGGCTTCCATCTGCTTGAACTGTTTCTCTGCCGCGCCCTGGGCGTTGCCCATCTGCGCCAGGTTCACACCGCCGATGTTCGGCAGTTTGTCCATGAGGCCGCCGAGGCCGCCCATGTTTTTCATCTGTTGCAGCTGATCGCGGAAGTCTTCGAGGTCGAAGCCCTTGCCCTTCTTCAGCTTCTTGGCCAGCTTGTCGGCCTTGTCCTTGTCGAGGGTCGCTTCAGCCTGTTCGATCAGGCTGAGCACGTCGCCCATGCCGAGGATGCGCGACGCGATACGCTCAGGGTGGAACGGTTCGAGCGCTTCGCTCTTCTCACCCATACCGATGAACTTGATCGGTTTGCCGGTGATGGCGCGAACCGACAGCGCGGCACCGCCACGGGCATCACCGTCGACCTTGGTCAGGATCACACCGGTCAGCGGCAGCGCGTCGCCGAAGGCCTTGGCCGTGTTGGCGGCGTCCTGGCCGGTCATGGCGTCGACCACGAACAGCGTTTCGACCGGGTTGATCGCGGCGTGCAGCGCCTTGATCTCGCCCATCATCTCTTCGTCGATGTGCAGACGACCGGCGGTATCGACGATGACCACGTCGATGAATTTCAGCTTGGCTTCTTTAATAGCCGCTTGCGCGATCTCGACCGGCTTCTGGCTCAGGTCGGAGGGGAAGAACGTGACACCGACTTCACCGGCGAGCATTTCCAGCTGTTTGATCGCCGCAGGACGATAAACGTCGGCAGACACGACCATGACCGACTTCTTCTTGCGCTCTTTAAGGAAGCGCGCGAGTTTGCCGGCGGTGGTGGTCTTGCCCGCGCCCTGCAAACCGGCCATCAAGACGACAGCAGGCGGAACGGCGCTCAGGTTCAGGTCTTCGTTGGCCGCGCCCATCAGGCTTTCGAGTTCGGCCTGGACGATCTTCACGAAGGCCTGGCCCGGCGTCAGGCTGCGCGACACTTCAGTGCCGACGGCGCGTTCCTTGACCGAATTGACGAAGTCCTTGACCACCGGCAGGGCGACGTCGGCTTCGAGCAACGCCATGCGCACTTCGCGCAGCGTGTCTTTGATGTTGTCTTCGGTCAGCTTGGCCTTGCCGGTGACATGGCGCAGCGTCTGCGAGAGACGGTCGGTTAAGTTTTCAAACATTGCGCGATCCTTTCAGGCCCTGTACAGACCGGGATAATGGCGGCCCAGAGCGTAATAAACAGGTGCTCGGCGAGCCTGCGGCTAGGGCAGGTCGCGGATTATAGCGAAGACTGCGCCTGGCGGACACCTCGCTGTCAGGTTCTATGGTCTTTCGTGCCATGTGGGTTCTATGCCAAACTCAGCGCCTTTCGGGCTTGCCTAACAGGATTTATGCTCCCCTTGTCACCCAGTTTGCTGACTACCCTCGCCGCCGCCTGCTTGTATGCCGCTGCGACCCTCTATCAGGGCACTCGTCTGGCCAAAGGCGCCAAGGCGAACAAGCGCCTGCTGGTCTCGCTCGGCGTACTGGCCGTGCTCGCCCACAGCGCCAGCCTGCTGACCCACCTGCTGACGCCGATCGGCCTGGGCCTGGATTTCTTCAGCGCCGCCAGCCTGATCGCCGCCGCGGTGATTGCCCTGACCCTGCTGGCCTGCTCGCGGATTCCGGTGGAAAACCTGCTGGTGCTGCTGTTCCCGCTGGGCGCCGCCACGGTGCTGCTGGCCCAGTTTGCCCCGGCCGGCACAGTGCAGATCATCGACGAGGAGCCAGGCATTCTCGCCCACATCCTGTTGTCGATTCTGGCGTATGGCATGTTCACCATCGCAGTGTTCCAGGCCTTGCTGGTGCTGGTGCAAGATCACCAGCTCAAAAACAAGCACCCGTCCGGGCTGATCAAGAACTTCCCGCCGCTGCAAACCATGGAAAGCCTGCTGTTCGGCTTCCTCTGGGCCGGCTGGACGCTGTTGTCGCTGTCGCTGATTTCCGGCTGGCTGTTCGTCGAAAACCTGTTCGCCCAACACCTTGTGCACAAAACCTTGCTGGCCTGCCTGGCCTGGATCGTATTCAGCGTATTGCTATGGGGACGTAATCGTCTCGGCTGGCGTGGGCATAAAGCGATCCGCTGGACCCTCGCCGGTTTCTGCCTGCTGATGCTGGCCTATTTCGGCAGCAAGCTGGTTCGTGAATACATTCTGCACATCTGACGGGCGGCAATAATGGACGACTTGCCCATAGGGCCGATGTTCGCGGTATTGGCCCTGCTGATTTTATGGTCGGGGCTGTTTACGGCCATCGAGGCAGCACAGCAGCACCTGCTGGCCCAACGCACGGCCACGCGCTCGAGCGACAAGCCGCTCGCCAGGCTCAACTTCCCGCTGGCCAGCCTGATCCTGTGCAACACCCTGTGCCGCGCACTGGTGGTGGTGATCAGCACCTTGCTGGCAATTTTCACCTGGGCCGGCAACGGCCCGTGGGCAGCCTGCGTGGGCGCCGGCGCGACGCTGCTGGTGTTTGCCGACTACCTGCCGCGCACGCTCGCCATCCGCTACCCCGATGCGATCCTCAACCTGGGCAACACGCTGCTGGGCGCACCACTGAAAATCCTCTACCCACTCGCCTGGCTGCTCAACGGTGTCAGCCTGCTGCTGATGCGACCGTTTGCCCGCAAGGTCAACGTGGTGCAGCAGAGCGAAGACGAAACCCCGGCCGAGCGTCACGACGACCATGAACACGCATCCTGCCGCCCGCACGCGCTGTCAGGTATCCATGCGCTGGACAACATCACCGTCAATGACATTCTGGTGCCACGCAGTGACGTCGACGGGATCAACCTCGACGACTCCATCGAGGAAATCATCGAGCAACTGCGCAAAAACCGGCGCACCCGCCTGCCGGTGTTCCACAGCGACATCAACCAGGTCGAAGCGGTACTCAATACCCGGCATATCCTGCACATGCTGCCCGATGGCAGACTGACGCTGGAGGCATTGCTGGCCGCCTGCCACGAACCGTACTTCGTCCCGGAAAGCACCCCGCTACAGCTGCAGTTGCTGAACTTTCACAAGCAGCAGCGGCGCTTGGGCATGGTGGTGGACGAGTACGGCGAAGTACTCGGCATCGTCACGCTGGAAGACATTCTCGAAGAGATCGTCGGCGAATTTGAGAGCGAGCACAGCCTCGACAACCCGCACGTCCACCCACAAGCCGACGGGCGACTGCTGATCGATGGCGCGGCGTCGATTCGTGAGTTGAACAAGAGCCTGGGCTGGCACCTGCCCAGCGATGGGCCAAAAACCCTGAACGGCTTGGTGACCGAGGCGCTGGAGACGATTCCGGAAAGCGCGGTGTGCCTGAAGATCGGGCGTTATCGGCTGGAGATTCTCGAGACCGAGGATAATCGGGTGACTCGCGTGCTGGTCTGGCACACAAGCTCGGTGCCGGCGCTCTCCAAAACCTGACCCCATGCCCCCTGCATCCGGGGGAATCACCTGCGGCGAGGGAGCTTGCTCCCGCTGGAATGCGAGGCAGGCCCAACCGCCGATATCGCGACAGCTCTGAAAGAACGCCGCCAGTCATTTTGCGGCCGTTGCGCGCCCGAGCGGGAGCAAGCTCCCTCGCCACAAACCATCGATCCACCCAAGCGGCTTGTTGAATTGTCAGCCACCTTCCTATAATCGAACCCGCTTACCCAAGCCTCGCCGAACCCGGTGCTTACCCCGCACCCCGCAAGTTCCGGCAAGACCATCGATATTGTCCTATTCACACCGGCGATTGTTCCTACCTGGAACAGCGACCGCGCCTCATCCCACATCCCTGGGTGTTCGACCATAATAATTCGCTCCACTGGAGCACATGACTGTCAGGGATAACCGCATGACAACCAGTACTGCCTATAGCGATACCACACCCGCCCAGCCGACCAACTCCGCCACCCGGGTGGCCACGGCGAGCTTCATTGGCACCGCCATCGAGTTCTACGACTTCTACGTCTATGCCACTGCCGCCGCACTGGTGATTGGTCCGGTGTTCTTTCCTCAAACCTCCGGCACCGCACAAATGTTGTCGGCGTTCCTGACTTTCGGCATCGCCTTTCTCGCACGGCCTCTGGGTTCGGCACTGTTCGGCCATTTCGGCGACCGCATAGGGCGCAAATCGACCCTGGTCGCTTCGCTGCTATTGATGGGCGTGTGCACGACGCTGATCGGTGTATTGCCGGGTTACGACAGCATCGGTGCCTGGGCGCCGATCCTGCTCTGCGTGCTGCGCTTCGGCCAGGGCCTGGGACTGGGCGGCGAATGGGGCGGCGCAGCGCTGCTTGCGACGGAGAATGCGCCCAAGGGCAAGCGTGCCTGGTACGGCATGTTTCCACAGCTCGGCCCTTCGATCGGCTTTCTGGCGGCCAACGGCCTGTTTCTGACGCTGGCGATGACCCTGAACGACGAGCAGTTCCGCTCGTGGGGCTGGCGCATTCCGTTTCTGCTCAGCGCTGCCTTGGTGATGGTCGGCCTGTACGTGCGCCTCAAACTTCATGAAACACCGGTATTTGCCAACGCCATGGCCCGGCAGGAACGAGTGAAGATCCCGCTGGTCGAGCTGTTCAGCCAGTACTGGGCGCCCATGCTGCTGGGTGCAGGGTCGATGGTGGTGTGCTACGCGCTGTTCTATATCTCGACGGTGTTTTCGCTGAGTTATGGCGTGTCGACGCTCGGCTACAGCCGCGAAACGTTCCTCGGTCTGCTGTGCTTCGCCGTGTTGTTCATGGCGGCGGCGACCCCCTTGTCGGCCTGGGCCAGCGACCGCTACGGGCGCAAACCGGTGCTGATCGTCGGCGGCGTGCTGGCGATATTGTCCGGTTTCCTGATGGAGCCCTTGCTGACCCACGGCTCGACCTGGGGCGTGGCGCTGTTCCTGTGCATCGAACTGTTTCTGATGGGCGTGACGTTTGCGCCGATGGGCGCGCTGCTGCCTGAGCTGTTTCCGACCCACGTGCGCTACACGGGTGCATCGGCGGCTTACAACCTGGGCGGTATTGTCGGAGCCTCGGCGGCGCCGTTCTTTGCGCAGAAACTGGTGGCGATGGGGGGTTTGAGCTATGTCGGGGGATATGTATCAGGGGCGGCAGTGCTGAGTTTGTTGGCAGTGCTGTGCCTGAAAGAGACACGTCATAACGATTTGAATCGGGTGGCCTGACAGACCGACATCGCGAGCAAGCTCGCTCCCACATGGGACCCATGGGTGTACACACATTCTGTGGACAACCAACAACCCTGTGGGAGCGAGCTTGCTCGCAATAGCCGCGCCTCGGTTACAGCTCTACCACGACAGCCTGAGCAGCACGAGTTGCCTTGGCACGAGCCGCTTCAATCGACTCATCCCGCGCCAGCGCCACACCCATGCGGCGCTGGCCATTGACCTCAGGCTTGCCGAACAGACGCAACGCCGTATCCGGCTCGCTCAACGCAGCGCCCAGATTGGCGAACGCCGTCTGGGTCGACTGCCCTTCCACCAGAATCACCGCCGATGCCGATGGCCCGAACTGACGAATCAATGGAATCGGCAGGCCCAGGATCGCCCGTGCGTGCAGCGCGAACTGCGACAGATCCTGGGAAATCAGGGTCACCAGACCGGTGTCATGCGGACGCGGCGAGACTTCGCTGAACCACACCTGATCACCTTTGATGAACAACTCGACGCCAAACAGACCACGCCCACCCAACGCTTCGGTTACCGCTTTGGCAACACGTTCGGATTCAGCCAGGGCAATCGGGCTCATGGCTTGTGGCTGCCAGGATTCCTGATAGTCGCCCTTCTCCTGACGGTGACCGACCGGTGCGCAGAATGTCGTGCCGCCGATGTGGCGCACGGTCAGCAGGGTGATTTCGTAATCGAAGTCGATAAAGCCTTCGATGATCACTCGGCCTTTGCCGGCGCGACCGCCTTCCTGAGCGTAATCCCAGGCCTTCTGCACGTCTTCGACGCTGCGCAGCAGGCTTTGGCCTTTGCCCGAGGAGCTCATGACCGGCTTGACCACACATGGGAAACCCAGATCCTGGACCGCTTTGCTGTAGTCCTCGAAGGTGTCGGCAAAGTGGTACGGCGACGTCGGCAGGTCCAGCTCTTCAGCGGCCAGACGGCGGATGCCCTCGCGGTTCATGGTCAACTGCGTGGCGCGAGCGGTCGGGATCACGGTGAAGCCTTCGGCTTCCAGCTCGACCAGGGTGGCGGTGGCGATGGCTTCGATTTCCGGCACGATGAAGTGCGGCTTCTCGGCCTCGATCACCGCACGCAGGGCCGCGCCGTCGAGCATGTTGATCACATGACTGCGATGGGCGACTTGCATGGCCGGCGCATTGGCGTAGCGGTCCACGGCAATCACTTCAACGCCCAGGCGTTGCAGCTCGATCACCACTTCCTTGCCCAACTCACCACAGCCACACAGCATTACGCGGGTCGCGGTTGGCGACAATGGAGTTCCGATACGGGTCATCTGAAGGTCCTCAAAGAAGCGGATCATCGAGGGATGCGTCGCCATGCGCGCTTCCCATGGGGAGAAAGCGCGGCATTTTACATGAACCGCAGGGTTTGGCTTCAGCCAGCGACAGCCTGTTTGCGCAAGCGCCAGGCCATGATCAGCCAGACGGCCGTCACGCCGGCGAACTTGGAGCCCATGGCGGTCAGGATCACGCCCGGCGTAAAAGCGTCGATCATGCCGAAAAAGATGAACGTGTCGAGGGGAATGCTGAGTGCCGAACTTATCCACAGGCGATCGTGCAACGGCCGTTTGGTAATACTGAATACCAGCCAATCGATGCACTCCGACACCGCGAACGCCGTGGCGCTGGCCAGGGCGATGGACGGATCGGAGGTGATATAAGACAGCACCAGCGCCGCCAACATCGCCGCGATGGCACCATGGCCGAAACGGGTCTGCACCATGTCGCGCAGCACAAATACCAGCCCACCCCAGGCCGACCAGATAAGGTCCAGATGCGGGGCAGTGGAAAAGGCGTAGTTGATCAGCACGACGCTGCTGATGTAGGTGATCAGGAAGAGCATGAGGTGTGGAAATACCTGTCAATTTGGTGAGCAGATTACTTGATCTTCACCTGATAAATAACCTGTGGCGAGGGAGCTTGCTCCCGCTGGGGCGCAAAGCGGCCCCGACATCGGCGGGCGCGGTGTGTCGCAAGTAAGGTATCTGCACGTTTGGGGCTGCTTTGCAGCCCAGCGGGAGCAAGCTCCCTCGCCACAAAAGCCCCACACTATTCAATTAACGGTTTTAGTCGGCAACATCCAGATCAACCCACTGGACCTGGCCCGCTCATGACACAGCGCCAACACCCCGCGTCGCTCTTCATTGTCCATCCGGCTCCAACGCGTGATCTCCTCCACCGTACGCTGACACCCGGTGCAGATATCCGCCTCATCCAGCGCACAAATGTTCACGCACGGCGAGGGCACGGGTCGTTCGGTGGCGTTCATTGTTCCTGCTCGACCAGATCGCGCGCATAGCGTTGCGAGTTATGCACATAGTGCGCGGCGCTCGCTTCCAGCATCTTTTTCTGCGGCTCGGTCAATTCACGCACAACCTTGCCCGGCGAGCCCATGACCAGCGAACCATCAGGAATCTCCTTGCCCTCGCCGATCAGCGAGTTGGCGCCAATGATGCAGTTCTTGCCGATTTTCGCGCCATTGAGGATCACCGCGTTGATGCCGATCAAGCTGTAGTCGCCAACGGTGCAGCCATGCAGCATGGCGTTATGACCGATGGTCACGCCGGTGCCGATGGTCAGCGGGTAGCCCATGTCGGTGTGCATCACGGTGCCGTCCTGCACATTGCTGTTCTTGCCGATCAGGATCAGTTCGTTGTCGCCGCGCAGTACGGCATTGAACCAGACGTTGGCGCCCTCCTCCAGCTTGACCTTGCCCACCAGCACGGCATTGGGGGCAACCCAGCTTTGTGGATGGGTTTGGACGTGGGCATCGCCCAGGCGGTATTTCATTCTTTTTATCCTCACGGCTCTGACAGCCAGTATTACGGCCACACGAGCGATGGCTTCAGATATTGATAAAACGCTTGGGCGGCTGATGCAGGCTGATCTTCGCGTCATAGAGCAGGTTGATCAACTCGACGATCATGATCGCCGTCAGGCCCCAGATCTTGTATTCGCCGTAACGATAGCTGGGCACGTACCAACTGCGCCCCTGGTAATCGATCCGGTGAGTGTGTTCGCGGGGATCTTCGCGAAAGAACTCCAGAGGCACGCTGAACACCGCGGCGATCTCGGCATCATTGGCCTGATACTCGACAAAGTCCGGGATCACACCGACATACGGCGTGACCTTGATGCCATGCAGGGAAATCAACGGGCTGAGCGGGCCGATCACTTCGACCAGCCCGGGCGGCAGGCCGATCTCTTCTTCGGCTTCGCGCAGAGCGGTGAACACAAGGTCGGGATCTTCAGGGTCGCGGCGGCCACCAGGAAACGCCACTTCGCCACCGTGGGTCGAAAGTCCGCTGGCACGCAGGGTCAGGACCAGTTCCGGTTGGTCACTGCGGGTAATGGGCACCAGTACGGCGGCCTCGGGGAAACGCTTGTCGGTTTCCAGCGTGCGTGGCGTGTGGTTGCTTACCCGATGCAGTAGCTCGTCCAGCATGAGTGTTCTCGATCTGTGCCTTACCCTGCATCATGCACCAATCACATCGACCGCCCAAGCCCCGAAACCATGCCATGTCGCGAAACGACAACTTGCCGACAGACACCGCCGCACGCCAAGATAGGCACAGCATTCAGGAACCCAAGCATGAAATTTTGCAGCCAGTGCGGCAACCCGGTAACCCAGCGCATTCCCGAAGGCGATTCGCGCCTGCGTTTTGTCTGTGACAGCTGTCAGACCATTCACTACCAGAACCCCAATATCGTCGCCGGTTGCGTGGCGACCTGGGGCTCGAAAGTGCTGCTGTGCCGTCGTGCCATCGAGCCACGGCTCGGCTATTGGACCCTGCCCGCCGGCTTCATGGAGAACGGCGAGACCATCGAACAGGCCGCCGTGCGCGAAACCGCCGAAGAAGCCTGCGCCCGGGTACGCAACACGAGCATCTACACGCTGATCGACGTGCCACACATCAGCCAGGTGCATGTGTTCTTTCGCGCGGAACTGGTGGACCTGGACTTCGCCGCCGGCCCCGAGAGCCTGGAAGTGGCACTTTTCGAAGAAGCCGACATCCCTTGGTCCGAGCTGGCTTTCCGCACGGTGGGCCGTACCTTAGAATGCTTCTTCGCTGACCGGCAGGAACAGCACTACCCGGTACGTTCCGAGTCGATTCCGCCGCTTGCTCAGCCTGCCATCACCTAAAATAATCTATAACTGATCAATATCCGCGACACTCTTGGGGAATCGTTTCAATGCGCTGGTTGCTTGCCCTGCTTTGCCTGTCGTTCGTCACTGTCTCCCAGGCGTCATTCGTGACCACCGTGACCACCCCGAATGTCAGCCCCATCGAAAAGATACTGGTGCTCAAGTCGGCCCATCAGCTGCAAGTGATTGCCGACGGCAAGCCGCTGCGAACCTACCGCATCTCGCTGGGTAAACAGCCGCGTGGCGCGAAGCTGATGGAAGGCGACAAGCGTACGCCAGAAGGCCTCTACTGGATTGACTGGCGCAAGGTCAGCGACAAGTTCAACCTGGCAATGCACATTTCCTACCCGAACATCAGCGATTCCGCACGCTCGCGTCGCGAAGGCGTCGCGCCTGGCGGCATGATCATGATCCACGGCACACCCGACACCGAGGACACGCCCGAAGACCTGTTCCATACCCTGGACTGGACCGACGGCTGCATTGCCATGCGCAACATGGACATGCGCGAAGTCTGGGGCCTGGTACCCGATGGCACGATGATCGAGATTCGCCCGTAGCCTTATCCCGCACGTGCGAGAAGCTTTTTGTGGCGAGGGCCGCATCACCCGTTGTCACGGGCAATGACCGCTACCTTCGGTCGCCCTTCAAAAAATAAATCAAAAAAATCGCAACCTGCGACAGCGCCTACAGGGTTGATACCACTCCCCACTGCAGGGGCCGCCGCAGACTGCGATTTTTGCGATTGATAGCCCCACCTCTAATACCACTTCAAACCAACCCCTATTGAGCCTACCCAAAAGGCCCGGTTTTCCTGCGTCCCGCGCAAAGTGGTCTCATTGACATGGTATTCAAGTGGTATTAATTTCAGCCTCACAACCGTGCGACAACAATCCTATAACCGCATCGGACCAAACCTACATGAATGACATCCAGGCCCTACGCCCTGACGACACCCAGCCGACGCCGCTGTATTTGCAGCTGGCGCGTAATCTGGAAGCCGCCATCCACGCCGGCCAGTGGAAAGCCGAACAGGCCATGCCGTCGGAACGCAATCTCAGCGAACGCCTGGGTATTTCCCGCGTCACCGCCCGCAAAGCGCTGGAAGTGCTGTTCGACCAGGGGCTGATCCGTCGCAACCAAGGCTCCGGCACCTTCATCACCCCGCGTCTGGAACAACCCCTGTCACGCCTTTCGGGTTTCAGCGAGATGCTGCGCCTGAAGGGGTTTGTGCCCGGTTCGCAATGGCTGGAGCGGGAAATCACCCCGCCGACCCACGAAGAACTGATCCGCCTCGGCCTCTCGCCCAACGACAAGGTGGCGCGACTCAAGCGCCTGCGTAAGGCGGACGACACGGTGATGGCCATCGAGATGAGCACCCTGCCCGCCTCGATCATCCCCAAGCCACAAGCGGTGGGCGACTCCCTGTACGAATTCCTCGATGGCATCGGCAAGCCGATCGTCCGCGCCCTGCAGCACATTCAGGCAATCAATGCCTCGGACGAGTTCGCCGCCCTGGTCGGCATCGCCCCCGGCACCGCGATGCTGCTGATGACCCGGGTCGGCTACCTGGAAGACAACACGCCCATCGAAGTGACCGACACTTATTGCCGCAACGACTACTACGACTTTGTCGCAGAGCTTCGCCGCTAGAAAGCTGCGCCGCTAAAAGAGAGAACTGCCCATGTCCGAAGACAACATCCTCACTGCCCACGGCTGGGTCCGCGGCCGGTTGATTCACCAACACGGCAAGGTCGTGTCCATCGAAGGCGAGCCCTGCGACCCGGCCGACAACGACCTGCCCTATCTGCTGCCGGGCTTCATCGACCTGCACGTTCACGGCGGTGGCGGCAAAGACATCATGGAAGGCGCGCCCGCCTTCGAAACCATCACCAGAACCCATGTGCGCTTTGGCACCACCTCGCTGCTGGCCACCACCATGACCGCGCCGAGCGAAGAGATTTCCAGCGTGCTCAAAGCCGTCGGCGAGTTCTGCGAGCAGCGGCCAAAAGGCAGCGCCCGAGTGCTTGGCGTGCACCTGGAAGGCCCCTACATCAACCCCGGAAAACTCGGCGCACAGCCGAATTTCGCCCACACCGCCATGATGGCCGAAGTCGAAGCGTACCTGGCCCTGGCGCCGATCCGCGTGATCACCATCGCCCCGGAAATCGCCGGCCACGACGGTTTGATCCGCGCCCTCAGCGCTCGCGGCGTACGCATGCAAATAGGCCACACCCTCGGCAGCTACGAGGAAGGCGTCGCCGCGCTGGAAGCCGGCGCCACCAGTTTCACCCACCTCTATAACGCCATGAGCCCACTGCATCACCGCGAGCCAGGGATCGTCGGCGCGGCGCTGGCCCACGCCAAATACGCAGAATTGATTCCCGACTTGCTGCACGTTCACCCCGGCGCCATGCGCGTGGCCCTGCGTTCGATCCCGTGCCTGTATTGCGTCACCGATTCGACCGCCGCCGCTGGCATGCCCGACGGTGAATACAAGCTCGGCAGCCACACCGTGACCAAATGTCTGGGCGGTGTACGCCTGGCCGACGGCACCCTGGCGGGCAGCACCCTGACCATGGATCAGGCGTTGCGCAATCTGGTGAAGATCGGTTTGCCGATTGCCGAAGCCTCGCAACGTCTTTCGCAATTTCCCGCCGACTACCTCGGCATCACCGAACGCGGGCGCCTGGCACCGGGTGCCTGGGCCGACTGCGTGCGGCTGGACCGCTCACTCACACTGACCGCCGTCATGGTCGAAGGAGAAGACATTGACTTCAAAAATGCTTGAAGAGGCGCTGTCCTCGTTCGAGGCCGTAGAAGCGCAACTGCAGCAACTCGACCCGCAGATGATCGAGATCGCCGGGCGCCTGCGCCGTCAGCCGCCGCAAGTGGCAATGACCATCGCTCGCGGCAGTTCCGACCATGCCGCCAGCTATTTCGCCTACCTGACCATGCAGCAACTGGGCATCCCGGTGGCGTCGCTGCCAATGTCGGTGGTGACCATGCAGCAGGCACCGTTGAAGGTCAGCGGCCAGGTGGCGTTCGCTTTCTCGCAATCTGGGCAGAGTCCGGACCTGGTGAACAGCCTGCGTCTGTTGCGCAAGCGCGGCGCCCTGAGCATTTCCATGGTCAACGCCGAAAACTCGCCATTGGAAGCCGCGTGTGAGTTCAGCCTGCCACTGTTGGCCGGCACTGAAAGTAGCGTCGCCGCGACCAAGAGTTTTATCGCCACCCTCAGCGCCAGCGCCCGGCTGATCGCCCACTGGAAAGACGACGTGGAACTGCTCGAAGCCGGCAATGCCCTGCCAGAAGGTCTGCGAGACGCGGCGCAACAGGACTGGAGCCTGGCCATCGACGCCCTGCGCGATTGCCAGCGCCTGATGGTGATCGGCCGTGGCGCCGGGTTTGCCATCGCTCAGGAAGCGGCACTGAAATTCAAGGAAACCTCGGCAATCCAGGCCGAAGCCTTCAGCAGCGCCGAAGTCCGTCACGGCCCGATGGCATTGATCGGCGAGCAATACCCGCTGTTGGTGTTCGCCCCGCGCGGCGCCGAGCAGGCCGGCTTGTTGAGCCTCGCCGCCGACATGCGCCAGCGCGGTGCCCGCGTATTGCTGGCCGCCCCGGACGATGTCAGCGAACGCGACCTGACCCTGACCCGCGCCGAACACCCGGCCCTTGACCCGATCCTGGCGATCCAGAGTTTCTACGTGATGGCCGCCGGTCTGGCCGTCGCCCGCGGCATGGACCCGGACCAGCCACGACACCTGAGCAAAGTGACCCGCACCCACTGAGTCGAAACCGACCGTTTTCCTGATGAGTACCGAGCCATGCACAACAACAATAAAGAGCTGACTTTAAGCGCCCCGCTCAGCGGCCCGGTGCTCACGCTCGCCAAAGTCCCGGACCCGGTGTTCGCCAGCGGTGCCATGGGCGACGGGATCGCCATCGACCCGTTGAACGACACCTTGCATGCACCTTGCGCCGGCGTGGTCATCCATGTCGCCCGCACCGGGCACGCGATCACCTTGCGTGCCGACAACGGCGCCGAATTGCTGCTGCACCTGGGCCTCGACACCGTCGAGCTGCAGGGCGAAGGTTTCAGGGTGCTGGTCAAGGAAGGCGCCCGGGTCAGTAATGGCCAGCCCTTGCTGCGCTATGACCTGGACAAGGTCGCGCAGCAATGCAAAAGCCTGGTGAGCTTGATCATTCTGACCAACAGCCAGGCGTTTCAGGCGCGGCCCATTACCCTGAAATCGGTGCGGGTCGGCGAGCCACTCCTGCACATCGTGGCGCGCCTGAACAACGGCGCCCAGGTCGAGACTGAAGCGACCGGTATCGAGGTTCGCGCCGAGGTGCGCATCGCTCATCGAGGCGGCTTGCATGCGCGTCCGGCGGCGCTGATCCGGCAGACGGCACAGGGTTTCAAGAGCAAGTCGCAGCTGCATTTCGCCGGTAAATCGGCCTCCTGCAACAGCCTGATCGGTTTGATGAGCCTGGCGATCGGCGAGCAGGACCAGATTCAGGTCAGCGCCCAGGGACCGGACGCCGAAGCCGCACTGCAAGCGCTGTTGGCCGCGTTATCCACAGCGCTGGCCGAAGACAGCCACGCCGCCGCACCTGTACCCGTCACCCAACGTCAACGCCCAGCCGAAGCGGGCGTGTTACACGGTGTCTGCGCTGCACCCGGCCTGGTGGCGGGCCCATTGTTTCGCCTGAACGCGATCAACTTGCCGGCGGATGCCGGCAATCACGATGCCGAACAACAGTTGCAAGTCCTCGACAAGGCACTGACGCAGGTGCGCAGCGAAATCGACGGCACACTGATTCAAGCCAAAAGACACAAACACACTGACGAAGAAGCGATCTTCGCCGCCCACCTCGCCCTGCTCGAAGACCCGGCCTTGCTCGATGCCGCCGCGCTTTCAATTGATCAGGGCATGGCCGCGACACATGCCTGGAGCCATTCCATCGACGTGCAGTGCGAGGTGCTGCAGCAACTCGGCAGCACGCTACTGGCCGAGCGCGCCAACGATTTGCGCGACCTCAAGCAACGCGTACTGCGCGCCCTGCTCGGCGAAACCTGGCACTACGATGTGCCGGCCGGTGCCATCGTCGCCGCCGATGAACTGACCCCCTCCGACCTGCTGCAACTGAGCCAGCAAGGTGTTGCCGGGTTGTGCATGGCTGAAGGTGGCGCGACGTCCCATGTGGCCATTCTGGCGCGGGGCAAAGGCTTGCCGTGCATGGTGGCGCTGGGATCGGCGCTGCTGGATCAGCCGCAAGGCCAGGTGGTGGTGCTGGATGCCGACGGTGGTCGCCTTGAACTGACGCCGTCTGCCGAACGCCTGGCCGAGGTTCGGCAGGCGCAACTCGATCATCAGCAACGCCGCGCTCGGCAACAGGCTCAAGCCCATACCCCGGCCTTGACCGTTGATGGCGTGCACATCGAAATCGCCGCCAACGTGGCCTCCAGCCTTGAGGCCGCCGATGCGCTGGCCAATGGCGCCGATGGCGTCGGCCTGTTGCGCACCGAGTTTCTGTTTGTCGACCGCAGCACCGCGCCCGACGAACAGGAACAACGCCTGGCCTATCAAGCCGTGCTCGATGCCATGGGCGACAAGTCGGTGATCATCCGCACCATCGACGTGGGTGGCGACAAGCAACTCGACTATTTGCCGCTGCCGGTGGAAGCCAATCCGGTACTCGGCTTGCGGGGTATTCGGCTGGCGCAGGCTCGTCCCGACATCCTCGATCAGCAGTTGCGCGCCTTGCTGCATGTCAGCCCGCTGTCCCGTTGCCGCATCCTGTTGCCGATGGTCACTGAAGTGGACGAGCTGCTGCACATCCGCCAGCGTCTTGATGAATTGTGCAGTGAACTGGGCCTGAACCAGCGACCGGAACTGGGGGTGATGATCGAAGTGCCCGCCGCCGCGTTGCTGGCCGAACAGCTGGCAGAGCACGCGGACTTCCTGTCCATCGGCACCAACGACTTGTCCCAGTACACCCTGGCCATGGACCGCGACCACGCGGGCCTGGCCTCCCGTGTCGACGCATTGCACCCGGCATTGCTGCGGCTGATCGCCCAGACCTGTGCCGGTGCGGCGGTGCACAAACGCTGGGTCGGGGTGTGCGGTGCACTGGCCTCCGATCCGCTGGCCACGCCGGTTCTGATCGGTCTTGGGGTCAGCGAGTTGTCCGTCAGCCCGGTGCAGATCGGTGAAATCAAGGACCGCGTCCGTCATCTGGACGCCAGGCAATGCCGAAGCGTCAGTCGCGACCTGCTCAGGTTGAGCAGCGCCAGCGCGGTACGTCACGCCTGCCAACAACATTGGCCTCTGCGCTAAAACAACAAGAAGTCAGGGAGAAACGCCATGTACCAATATTTCATCGAAGGCCTGCAACGCCTCGGCCGCGCGCTGATGCTGCCAATCGCGATCCTGCCGATTGCCGGCCTGCTGCTGCGTCTGGGCGACACCGACCTGCTGAACATCGCGATCATCCACGACGCCGGCCAGGTGATTTTCGCCAACCTGGCGATGATCTTCGCGATCGGCATCGCGGTCGGTTTCGCCAAGGACAATAACGGCACCGCCGGGCTGGCCGGGGTGATCGGCTATCTGGTGATGATCTCCACCCTCAAGGTGCTGGATGCCAGCATCAACATGGGCATGCTCGCCGGGATCGTCAGCGGCTTGATGGCCGGCGCGCTGTACAACCGCTTCAAGGACATCAAGCTGCCGGAGTACCTGGCGTTCTTTGGTGGCCGACGTTTCGTGCCGATCGTCACCGGGTTCAGCGCTGTTGGCCTGGGGCTGGTGTTTGGCCTGATCTGGCCGCCGATCCAGCAAGGCATCAACAGTTTCGGTGCGTTGATGATGGAAAGCGGCAGCTTCGGCGCGTTCGTCTTCGGCGTGTTCAACCGCCTGCTGATCGTCACCGGGCTGCACCACATCCTCAACAACATGGCGTGGTTCGTCTTCGGCAACTTCACCGACCCGACCACCGGCGCCGTCGTCACTGGCGACCTGTCGCGCTATTTTGCCGGCGACCCGAAAGGCGGCCAGTTCATGACCGGCATGTTCCCGATGATGATCTTCGGCCTGCCAGCCGCCTGTTTGGCGATGTACCGCAACGCCCTGCCGGAACGGCGCAAAGTGATGGGCGGGATTTTCCTGTCGATGGCGCTGACCTCGTTCTTGACGGGTGTGACCGAGCCGATCGAGTTCGCCTTCATGTTCCTCGCGCCGATGCTGTATCTGCTGCACGCCTTGTTGACCGGCCTGTCCATGGCCATTACCAACATGCTGAACATCCACCTCGGCTTTACCTTCTCCGGCGGCTTCATCGACATGGTGCTCGGCTGGGGCAAATCCACCAACGGCTGGCTGGTGGTGCCGGTGGGGCTGGCGTATGCGGCGATCTACTACTTCGTGTTTGATTTTTGCATTCGCACGTTCAACCTCAAGACGCCAGGGCGTGAGGACATCGCGACCGGCGACAAAGTGGTGTTCGCTGAAAACGAGCGCGCCGGCGCCTACATCAAGGCACTCGGCGGCGCAGCAAATCTGATCACGGTCGGCGCCTGCACCACGCGCTTAAGACTGGACATGGTGGACCGCAACAAGGCCAACGATGCCGAATTGAAGACACTGGGCGCAATGGCGGTGGTGCGTCCGGGCAAGGGCGGCAGTTTGCAGGTGGTGGTCGGGCCGATGGCTGACAGCATTGCCGACGAGATTCGCCTGGCGATGCCCGCGCTGGGCCGCACGGCGGTGGTCATTGCGGATGCGGTGGTGATCGACACGCCGAAAACCGTAGCGGCGCCGGAAGCGCAGCAATGGCTGAGCGCATTGGGCGGCAGCGACAATGTGCTGCAAATGGACTGCATTGCCATGACCCGGATTCGACTGCAACTGGCCGATGGCAAAGGCTTGTCGGAAAGTGATCTGAAGGCGCTGGGTTGCCAGGGCGTCAGCCAGCTGGACGGCGGTGTGTGGCACCTGCTGATCGGCGACAAGGCCGCGAACCTGACCGGGGCGCTGGCGGCGTTGGTGAGTCGTGGCGAGGTGAGTGCCAAGGTTTAGATCATCAGCGTCTGAGCCTGCTCGCGAAGAGGCCGGCAATGACAACGCAATAACTGAAGCCCGCTGACCATTACCGGTTCAACGGGCTTTTGTCTTTTCAGTTACTCCTGCGGGCCTCACATCTACCCGAATCAACAAACAAATCGCTACTGATTAATATTATTGCTTGAAGCCGGGTTTGCCATTGGCGGCACGCCAACTTTTCACCTCCGCGACTACTGCTTCCGGACCGTCCTTTCCCGGATCCGGAAAATACAACAAGTCAGATCCAGAAGGATGTTCAGACAGCCGCCTAAACTCCAGAACCGCATCAATCTGTTGCTCTTCAGTAACGTATTCAGATTGATATATTTTTCGTACAAATCCCAAGAACTCTTCTTCAGACATTTCACTGATCAACTGACTCATCAATGACTCCTATGAACTTCTATATGATTTTTTGGAGTTAGCAAACGGAGGTTATCCATATCATATAATTCCCCACCGTTTTCCAGCGCAGTGTTGTGATGCAGTTCAACTTTTAACCGCTTTCCTGAGGTATCAGCCATTTTTACAAACGGAGCCCGCTTTTTCCCCATTTCATTCAAACTCGCCTGATTGAAAGACTTGGCCAAGTCCATATCTTGAGAAACCGCTCTCCAAAACGCCCTTCTGAACGCCCTGAAACTGCTGTATCGCTTGCCCCTCATCTGAGCGGCAATCTGCGCTGGAACAGGTGCGCCATTACCTTGCGAAGCAGCGTCCAGCCACCTGTCGGCAACCGGTTCTCCATACCCGCTGACGACGCCGGCTCCCTCGCGAGGATCGCGGAACATCACGTACTGCGAGGGCAGGCCGGATTGCGCCGGGAAAACAATAATGTAATCGTCGAAGCCGGTTTCGCCTACCTCCGGATGGCTGTCGATTCGTCCTTCGTTCGGATGAGGAAGCCACCCGTATACGGAGCAGGATTCGGCTCCTCGACCAGCAGTTCAGTCGAACTATTATCCGCCGTCGCCAGCGGCGTCCATATCAACGTCCTGGGAGGAACATCCGGAATGATGGCGTCGTAAGTTTTCGTCTGTGCGTTGTAGGCCGCAGCCACCACCGGCACGCCCGAAGGCAGATGGTTGCCACCGACCGGAACCACCAGCAACTCCGACTGATCCTGCTCCGTGGCTCTGGAAGTGAAACGTACCGGTACGTCTAGCAGACCGCCGTTCCTTGCCAGTTGGTCAAGGTCGGGCAAGGGACCGTTCGTGAGGTCCGCCAACGGATAACTGAACATGTACCGTTCAGGCAACTCGCCATTGGCCAGCTCGGGTGAATAGATCAACGCGCCAACGCCAACCATGAACCCCGTTGCCGTTCCTGCGACAAGGCCGGATAACGCAGCAATAGCGGAGCGAATCGCCGCTTGCAGGCCTGCCATCGCCCCTTCGGCAACGGCGACGGCGCCATTTGCAGTCGTAAACACCAGCTGGGCGTGCGCAGTACCGCCTCGCATCAGGTAGGTATTGGCGGCTCTGAAAGCCTGGTCTCGACGCTGTCGTTGCTCTTCAAGCAAACGCTTCACTTGCTCGGCGGCCTCAAGCCGGGCATGTTCTTCGGCCCGTTGTTGTTCGAGCATCTGCGCGGCGATACGAGCCTGCTCTTGCGCCACTCGTCTGGCTTCGTTTTCAGCGGCAACGCGCGCCAACTCTTCGGCCAGTCTTCGGGCTTGCTCCTGTGCAATACGGGTCTGTTCCAGCGCGACCTGCCTGGCGTGCTCCGCCGCCAGTCGAGATTGCGCCTGTGCGATCCGATCGGCCTCCTGTGCCTGCACAATGGCAATCACGCCCCTGACCGTATCGGATTGGCTGTTCAACAGCCCAATACCTTCAACCAGCAACTTCGCGTTGAACAACGCCGTAAAGGCTTGACGCGTATTGACACCCGTCACACGACGATTGATCTGCGGCAAGCGGCCACTGTCAAAAAATCTTTCTACCTGTGTATGGCTAAACCTCTGAAAGGCGATATCCCTCGCCGATAGCAGGGAGCCGAACTTTCTGGCAATCAGCGATTCTCTGAAACGCATTTCGCGCGCCATTGTCTCCAAGGGGGGCAATACACTTGTATCCCCCTCAGCCCTGACTTGCGCAAGTTCAACTTCCACGATATTGGCAATATTGATGGACAATTCCTTATAAACAATCTACATTTCCAATATTTCATTCAGCGGAGCAAAATCCATGTCTGGCCCCGAACCATCGCCAGAACCCAGATAGTGTATATACTCATCCTGCTTATCTGGGCGCACCACCGTCGCCGCAAGCGTAATTCCGTTACCTGACATTAAAAACTCCCTAACCACATTATTTTTGCCTTGAAAGCAGAGCAACCTGGCAACCCCGTTAACGATAACAATTGCCTCTATTGCTCAGCCGATAGGGAAATGTATGGAAACAAGGAGCAACCAGTACGATATATATGTATATGAATTAATTTTTTTTCAAATCAGCGCTAAATGCGTAAGCGCACATTTCATAGAGAGGCCTGCGCCTAAACCATACACGCCTAAAAACATCATCAGGCGATACTTATATACCGCCAAACTCCTTCCCTCTCACTCCATGCTGCCGATTCTTTCCACCCGCATGGAGACTGTGCCGATGAGCACGCCCTCGACCAAACCGTCTTTTGACGAGATAAAAAACTATCTCAATCAGATTGGCCATCATCTGTTCAACACCGATACCGCACTGGTGCCGGAGCAAAAGCCCTCCACCGAACAGCTCTACCTGAAACGCTTGAACGGCCTGTTGAAGAACGACCGCGAGCAGTTCCTGCGCAAGAGCCGAACGCACTATCAGGCACTGCAAAACAACGACCTGCGAAGCCCGGCAGGCAAGAGCCTGCTGGCGACGCTGAGGACCACGCTGAATACGCAACTGCTGGACATGGACCTGCGCGAGCAGATCGACGGCAAGGGCCGCAAAGCCTTCATGACTTATGACGCCGGCTTCACCGCCATCGGCCACGAAGGCAGGCTCGGTGTTCAGGATCGCCTGTTACATCCGCAAGAAGGCACGATGCTCGACAATCTGACGCTGGGCCCGACGCTGCGTCCGGGCCTGTACGCCTTGCAGTTCAGTTATCAGGACAAGACTGTCGAACTGGCCGGCGCCTTTGTTGCCACGGAAAAAAACAACCCGGTTGTCACGGACTTGATGGCCAGCGGCAATATCGGTCAGGTCTTGCTGTTCACGCCGTCGCGTGGCATCGAATCCTTCGATTCCCTGGCCGCGCTGAATACTCATTTGTTGCAAAACATGGACCACGCCACAGGACGCAACGAGTTCATGGCGATGCTGCCCACCTGTTATCACGCCTTGAGTGTCGCGGGGATATGGCCTCTGGAGCTGTCGCCCATCGACGCCGAGCCATTGTTTGAACACACCCATGACGCACTGATCGAAAAACGTACGCAGGATATCGCCCAGGCCTTGAGCCTCACGGACAACCCGCAACAAAATCCCGCCCGCTTGATCGACGCCCTGGACCGCGCCATCGGCGGCGCCCTGCCCGACCTCGGCGCTCGCCTCGAACTGCGTACCCAGGCACTGCTCGAACGGTGTCTGCGCAACAGCGCACCGGATTGGTATCGCAGCGCCAGCGAAACGCAGCGGGCCACGCTGGCCGAACACCTGGGCCACTATAACCAGGCACGCCAGAGCTTGTTGAACCTGTTGGGCCCTGCCACCGCCCCACAAGACCTGGCCCGTTATCAATGGCTGGAACGGCTGAGCGACGAACTGCAGATTGATGACCTGGACCCGCTGCACCTGCAAGTCAGCACGCGTCGCTCTGTCGCCGGCTTCGGTGTCTATGAGCAACAGCGCACCCTGATCGACCTGACGTTGCGTGGTCTGCATACCGGCGACGAATTGCCCGGCTCGGACTTTCTCGTGAACACCACGCTCACCCACAACAACGCTCCCCTGCACGCGTCCTACAAAGACCTGACACCCACATGGCTCGCGCAACAATTGACCACCCTGCAACCGCGGATCGATTTTGCCGAGGTGCAAAAGCAGGCGCACGCCCAGGTTGAAGTCAGGCAAGCCATCGAAGACATGCTCGACCGGCGAATCAACGCATTGGCCTACGCAGCGGTACTGCAGAATCACCTGCGCGAAGACGACTTTCAGTTGATCCAGCGTCTGCGCGCGGGCAGCGATACACAACTGAGTGCCGCCGCCTTGGGTGCCGGCACACAATCACTGCATGGCGCGCAACTCAAGGATCTGTGGGTGCTGCGCCAGACGGATGCCAGCGGAACGATCAAGCGGGTGTTGCTTTGTACCCCCGAAGCCCCACGAGACCAGCAGTTTCAAGCGTTCGACAGCGAGCGCGACTGCCAGCAACACATACTTGGCTGGGCTCAGGGTAACGGCACTCAGGCCACCTCTGGCAGCATGACCGATTACTTGATTACCCGGCTGCCCCTGCGTTTTCGCAACAGCATGAAACAGGTCCTGACCGGCCTGAGCTTCACGCCCGACGCGCGCAATGAAGACAAGCTCATATTCAACGTTGCCGGCAGCCATCGCCAATGCCTGACGTCAATGGCAGAGCATGTGCTGGCAACACGGATTGACGACTACGAATTCAGCACGCCAATCTGGTATCGCTCGACCACCGCCCAGACCCGAAAGAAACTCACGACATTGGCCGAGGAGACCGACGGCCTCCTGCGAACCTACAACGATCACCCTTCTTCCGACACCCGTTTTCCCGGTTTTGAAAGTTACGTGCATGAACAGGCCAGACTGCGCTTGAACGGGTTGCTGGGCCGCCCCCGCAACGATGTTGACCCGGACACCGTATGGGCCTACTCGCCGCCCGACCTCATCGGTATCTGGACCATGCCGCCGGTAACTTATACCCAGCTGTTTCGTGACGGGTACGACCATAGCCTGGGCTTTATCGATGACAACTTCTCACGCATGGCGCGGTTCAAGGGCCCGCCAGGTATCGACATCAGCGCCCTGACTGCAGAAAACGTCACACGCTCTGTCACAGGGGTCTGGATTGGCCAACGTTATATCGACAAACTCAAGGCCGAACTGCTGAGTGCTGACAGTCGGGGCTATCACTTCAGACGCTTTGCAGTACTGACCATCACCCAGCGGCAGATGCAAAGCGCCGCGCTTGAGTGTCACCTCCAGGGGCATATCGCAGGAGCCGATCTGCAATGGCTTGAACGAAGCATCGCCAGCATGGGCGACACCCAGGCAAAAACACGCAACGAGTACGCCATCCATCGTCTGCTGATCGATGGCGACTGGGTCATCGGCACCTGCCTGTTCAGCCACGGCGACAATCCTGTTCTGCTCTATACCCCTCAAGCGCCTGACGGCATCAGCTTTCGCCAAGCGCGGTTGTTCAACTACCTGCTGAAAAAACAACCCGGCATGATCGCCTACCTCACCGAGCGCGTCGGCGTTCAATCCCGAACCAGAGTCCGCACCTTTCTCGAAGAGGCGAAAAGAGGCTTGCCGGAACAATTGAACACAACCACTCCCAGCCCTGCGCGTTACGACTCCACCCACAGGGTGGCTCCGGTGTCAGATCTGCATGTGGCGCTGTACAACATGAAGTTGCAACGCAAGATCGACGACGTTGTCGCCACCACCGTCAACCGCACGCAGATGATCACCGGCATTCTCTGGACCTGTGTGGAATGGGTGGCCGCCATCGCCACGGCGCCTTTCCCTGTCCTGAGCCTGAGCGTCGGCCTGCTGCTGGCCTTCAAGGACGCCATGCTCGCGTTGCACGCCTACAACCAGGGCGACACTTCTGCGGCGCTTGAGCACTTCATCGGTTATCTGCTCAACAGTGCCGGCGCCGTGTTTACCGACCTGCGTCCAGCCTTGCGTGCGCTCACCCCCGTCAGCAGATCGTTGCGCCCGGCCATTGCCGGCGCGGAACAGATCAAGGCCATGGAACTGATCCGCCAACTGGAGCCCATCACGCCCTCCCCGCAAGATATGCAGCCAGTGTTCTTCGGCGGACAAACGCTGTGGGCCCCCAAGACCCCGGATGCCATCGGTCGATACTTGTTGTATCGCCTGGACCCGAACAGCGGCAATCTGATCTCGACGTCGCGCCTGGCCGCCCCGAACGCCGAAGGGCTCTGGGTTCGCAGTGGTGTTACCGGAGGGGCGCCGAAGTACGAGTTGGTGCCTGAAACACCCGGCCCGCATAAAGACTTCGGGATGCCGCCAAAACACTGGAGCAGGCTTGAATCGGTCATGGACCCGGGCTATCGGGCGCACGTGATGAGCTACAGCGAAGACCTGTTCAACAACCCCACCGTCGTCCTGGACACCGGGGCCATGGAACTGCGCAAAGTCCGGACTGTTTACCTGCAACAGAGCCAGCGCCTGAGCAAGGACGCAGAGAAGTTTTTCAACGAGCTTGCGCCGGTGCCCGCCCGTGCTGATGCCCCTCCCGTCGAGACCAACTCTTCATTCGCGCAACTGATCGCCGGTGACGCCTTTGCCGGCAACAAGAACCTGATCATCGGTGCCGTACCGGGCTCGATTGCCAGTAAACAGGCGCTGATCAATAACCTGGACGCCCTGATCGAAAAAGGCTTCAAGCGCCTGTACCTGGAGTACCTGCCAGGTGATGTGTTCAGAGTGAAACTTGAGAAGCTCAACAATGGCCAAACATGGCGACACATAGAGAAGCATTTGAAGGGCATCGACAAGGCCTTCGGCTTCACCGAGAACGCTGAATACTCCTACCTCGGCCTGGTGCGCAAGGCTCAGGAAAAGGGTTTGAAAATCATGGCGCTGGACGCCTCGACGTCTTATCAACTGGACGATGCGCTGCTCATGGGCGAAACCCCGCCGACGACACCACAGGCCAACAGCCTGAGGAACTTCTACTCCCACAAAGTCATCGAGGCCGATACGGCAGACGCACCGGGAGAACGCTGGATTGCCCTGGTCGATCAGTCACGCATGACCACGTTCAATCAGACGCCAGGTATGGCAGACCTGCAAAAAGCCGTCGCGTTACGCATCGAAGACGTCGGTCTGGCACAGCCCCTGGGTCTATCGACGGACATCCCTGGCGCGATACCGGGTGACGCACTGGCCAAGGGCGACTACCGCCTTGCAGTACAAACGTCATACAAGGCGCCCGAGACGGCTGGAGCGGCAGCCGCTGCCCCTGATGTTCTCCATTTCAACGAGTTCGATATTCCACCGTCGCTCACAGACGACATTGTCCGCCTGTCCGATGAGCCAAGGGGAATGGACACCCACTATGGACTGGCCAATCCGGCTTATCAGGAAGCGTTCGATAAGTTTGCCGAGCTGCGTGCAACCCTGAGGGACAGGGCCGAAAGCTTCTTTGCCGACTATGTACCGCCCTCTCGGCCGAGGCTCCCGGTGACAACGTCCAGTACCACGCCGGAGTCATTCCTGAAACAGATTGGCAGTGACAGCCAACTGTCGGGGCTGATAATCGGTGAGGGCCACATACAAAGGTCGAGCAAGGCCCTGCTTAGAAAACAGATGAAACATATCAAGGAGTCAGGGTTCAAGACGCTCTATGTCGAACACCTGCTCACGGACCTGCATCAGGCCGAACTGGATCTATTGCATCGCACCCACCGCCTTCCCCGCCGGCTCAAGTCCTATCTGAAGAGACAGGACAGCGGTCACATGCCCTTCCACACCGGGCCCGATACTTATACCGAAGTGGTCCAGGTCGCCGCCAAATATGGCCTGCGCGTCAGAGCACTCGACTGCACCGCCAGCTATCACCTCAAAGGCTTGCATCGCAAGACAGACAAAACGCGCAACCAGATATTCAGTTACTTTGCCGCCCAGGTCATTCGGGCCGATCAGGCGGCACAGGGCCCGCATAAATGGATCGCCTTCGTCGGCAGTGCACACACCAACAACAACCTCGCAGTGCCGGGGCTGGCGGAAATGCTGGGGGCGGTCAGCCTGCATGTCCGGGATACTGCACCGACACTGTCCAGAAGCATTCACCCAGGTTCCTGGGAAGCGATCAACTCGGGCGACTCGTGGAGGGCACTGCGTAGCGACTTCAAGCTGGAGGTCGGTGTTGCCGGAATGCCAGCACCTAAGCCTTTTCTACCGGTTGAACGGTCAAGGTTGATCCGCTCGGGGTACTTCCTGATCGAGCGCCCCTCCGCCGCCGAAACGCTTCTTGTGCACCGTTCCGGCACTGGAGAGATTGTCGCCACGCCCATTCAGGTGGACGATAACGGGCTGTTTTTTATTGATCGCTGGGGCAAGAAGGAACAGCGTTTCAAGTATCAGGACACGCTGATCCAGATGCTGATCGTCGAGGTGAACCTGACGCCCGTTCCCTGAATAGCAGGCGGAAAATCTGCTCCAGTGTCAGAGACGTCAATAACACACCCAACAAAAAACCCGCTGGCCGTGATGGCCCAGCGGGTTTCTTTTACAGCGGTTGGCGGATCAGAAATCCTCCAGCCGCCACACTTCATAAGCCGGCGTTTCATAGGGGTGGCTCTGCTTCAGCGCCGCCACTACCGCCCGAATCAACTCATCGCTGACCACAAGCTCGACTTTCCATTCCTCAACCTGCTCGACCTGACCCGCTTCGCCAATAAACGGCTGACTGCCGTCCAAAGGCCGAAACTGCCCCAGACCCAACACCTGCCAGGCGCAGTGGTCATAAGCGCCAATCCGGCCGCCACCGGCAGCGAATACAGCGCTTTTGACCACTTCGACATGACTGGCCGGAACAAAAAAACTGAGCTTATACACAGCTATCAGTTAACCCAGACGCGTGCATTACGGAACATACGCATCCACGGCGCGTCTTCGTTCCAGTCTTCCGAACGCCATGAGTTCTGCACGGCGCGGAACACACGCTCCGGGTGCGGCATCATGATCATCACGCGACCGTCGCGGCTGGTCAAACCGGTGATCCCGCGCGGCGAGCCGTTCGGGTTGGCCGGGTATTTCTCGGTGACCTTGCCGTGGTTATCAACGAAACGCATCGCCACGCAACCCGACAGATCGGCTTCCAGCAGCGCTTCTTCGCTTTCGAACTCGGCATAACCTTCGCCGTGAGCGATGGCGATCGGCATGCGCGAACCGGCCATGCCTTGCAGGAAGATCGAGTTCGACTCCTGGACCTGAACCATCGCCACACGGGCTTCAAACTGCTCGGAGCGGTTACGCACGAAGTGCGGCCAGAACTCGCTGCCCGGAATCAGCTCGTGCAGGTTGGACATCATCTGGCAACCGTTGCACACGCCGAGGGTGAAGCTGTCGGTGCGCTCGAAGAAGCCCTGGAACGCGTCGCGAGCGCGGCTGTTGAACAGCGCGGACTTGGCCCAGCCTTCGCCGGCACCCAGCACGTCACCGTAGGAGAAACCGCCGCAAGCGACCATCCCCTTGAAGTCGTTCAGGTCGACACGGCCGGCCAGAATGTCGCTCATGTGCACATCGATCGCGTTGAAACCGGCGCGGTCGAACGCTGCCGCCATTTCCACCTGACCGTTGACGCCCTGCTCACGCAGTACGGCAACCTGTGGGCGGATGTTTTTCTTGATGTAAGGCGCGGCGACGTCCTGGTTGACGTCGAAGCTCAGTTTGACACTCAGGCCAGGGTTGTCTTCTTCCAGCAGCACGTCGAACTCTTGCTCGGCGCAGTCGGCGTTGTCGCGCAGACGCTGGATCTGGTAGCTGGTTTCAGCCCACTGACGTTGCAGCAGACGACGCTGACCTTCGAACACGGTTTCGCCGTTGAAGGTGATGTTGATCTGGCCGTTGTTCATCGGCTGACCGATCACCGACACGCAGTCGCCCAGGCCGGCAGCGCTGAACTGCGCGAGGATGTCCGGGGTGGCGTCCTGGCGAACCTGGATCACCGCGCCCAGTTCTTCGTTGAACAGGATCGCGGCGATGTCGGCGGAGGTTTCTGCCAGGCCGTCGAGGTTCAGGCTCAGACCGCAGTGGCCGGCGAAGGCCATTTCCACCACGCTGGTCAGCAAACCACCGTCGGAACGGTCGTGGTAAGCCAGCAGGTGACCGTCGGCGTTGAGGCCCTGGATCACCGCGAAGAAGGCCTTGAGGTCTTCAGCGTCATCGACGTCCGGCGCTTGCGAGCCGAGCTTGCCATGCACCTGAGCGAGAATCGAGGCGCCCATGCGGTTCTGGCCACGCCCCAGGTCGATCAGGATCAGGTCCGTGGTGCCCTTGTTCATGCGCAGTTCCGGCGTCAGGGTCTGACGAATGTCAGCCACAGGCGCGAAACCGGTCACGATCAGCGACATCGGCGACGTCACGGTCTTGTCGACGCCTTCGTCGTTCCAGCGCGTGGCCATGGACATGGAGTCCTTGCCCACCGGAATGGTGATGCCCAGCTCAGGACACAGTTCCATGCCGACCGCTTTCACGGTGTCGTACAGACGCGCGTCTTCGCCCGGGTGACCGGCAGCCGACATCCAGTTCGCCGACAACTTGATGTCGGAGATCTTGTTGATGCGCGACGCACAGATGTTGGTCAGTGTTTCGCCGATGGCCATGCGGCCCGATGCCGGAGCATCCAGCAGAGCCAGCGGAGTACGCTCGCCCATGGCCATGGCTTCACCGGTGTAGACGTCGAAGCTGGTGGCGGTGACCGCAACGTCGGCCACCGGAACCTGCCACGGGCCGACCATCTGGTCACGGGCCACGAGGCCAGTGATGGTGCGGTCGCCGATGGTGATCAGGAAGCTCTTGCTTGCCACGGCCGGGTGATGCAGGACGCGTTCAACGCAGTTGGCAATGTCCAGGGTGGCGGGATCGAAATCGTCACCCAGTTCGCTTTCACGAACGGCCGAACGGTGCATGCGCGGGGCTTTGCCCAGCAGCACTTCGAGCGGCATGTCCACCGGGCTGTTGCCGAAGTGGCTGTCGGTGACGGTCAACTGCGGTTCGGCAGTGGCTTCGCCGACCACGGCAAACGGGCAACGCTCACGTTCGCAGATCGCCTGGAAGCGCTCGAAGTCAGCCGGACCGACTGCCAGAACGTAGCGTTCCTGGGATTCGTTACTCCAGATTTCGTGCGGGGCCATGCCCGGCTCGTCGTTTGGAATGTTGCGCAGTTCGAAACGACCGCCACGATTGCCGTCGTTGACCAGTTCCGGGAAGGCGTTGGACAGGCCACCCGCGCCGACGTCATGAATGAAGCTGATCGGGTTTTTGTCACCCAACTGCCAGCAACGGTCGATGACTTCCTGGCAACGGCGTTCCATCTCAGGGTTTTCACGCTGAACGGAAGCGAAATCCAGGTCTGCCGAGCTGGTGCCGGTGGCCATGGAGGAGGCAGCACCGCCGCCCAGGCCGATCAGCATCGCCGGGCCGCCGAGAACGATCAGCTTGGAGCCAACGGTGATTTCGGCTTTCTGTACGTGTTCGGCGCGGATGTTGCCCATACCGCCAGCCAGCATGATCGGCTTGTGGTAACCGCGAACTTCGTCGCCACGCGGGGTGGTGATCGACTGTTCGAAGGTACGGAAATAACCGGTCAGGGCCGGACGACCGAATTCGTTGTTGAACGCGGCGCCACCCAGTGGGCCTTCGATCATGATGTCCAGCGCGGTAACGATGCGCTCAGGCTTGCCATAGGGCACTTCCCAAGGTTGCTCGAAACCGGGAATCTGCAGGTTCGATACGGTGAAACCGGTCAGGCCGGCCTTTGGCTTGGCGCCACGACCGGTTGCACCTTCGTCGCGAATCTCGCCACCGCTACCAGTGGATGCGCCCGGGAACGGGGCAATCGCGGTCGGGTGGTTGTGGGTCTCGACTTTCATCAGAATGTGCACCGGTTCCTGCACCGCGCCGTACTGGCGGGTTTCAGGGTCCGGGAAGAAACGGCCGGCAACGTTGCCGACGATCACCGAAGCGTTGTCCTTGTAAGCCGACAGAACGCCTTCGCTGTGCATCACGTAGGTGTTCTTGATCATGCCGAACAGGCTTTTTTCCTGGCTCTGACCGTCGATGTCCCAACTGGCGTTGAAGATCTTGTGACGGCAGTGCTCGGAGTTCGCCTGGGCGAACATCATCAGTTCGATGTCGTGCGGGTTGCGTTTCAAGCCGACAAAGGCGTTGACCAGGTAGTCGATTTCGTCTTCGGCCAGGGCCAGGCCCAGCTCGGTGTTGGCTTTTTCCAGCGCGGCGCGGCCGCCACCCAGCACGTCGATTGCGGTCAGCGGCTTGGGCTCGGCGTGGCTGAACAGGCCGGCAGCCTGTTCGAGGTTGCCCAGCACGATCTGGGTCATGCGGTCGTGCAGCACATCGGCAATCAGTTGCGCTTGAGCGTCGCTGAACTGGCCGGCCACGTAGAACGCAATACCGCGCTCCAGACGCTGGATCTTGCTCAGGCCACAGTTGCGGGCGATGTCGCTCGCTTTACTGGACCACGGCGAGATGGTGCCGAAACGTGGCAGTACCAGGAACAGACGGCCGGTCGGCTCTTGTACCGGAACACTTGGACCGTACTTCAGAAGGCGCGCAAGCACCTGCTGTTCGTCGCTGGTCAGGACGCCGGCAACTTCGGCGAAGTGAGCGAATTCAGCATACAAGCCACTGACAGCCGATACTTTCTGGCTCAGTTGCTCAAGGAGTTTGCTGTGGCGAAAGGCAGAAAGGGCAGGAGCGCCGCGCAGGATCAACATCTTCGGGACAGCCTCGGGAAGGGGTGTGCTTTGAGGCCGTGCATTCTAGCCTAAACCGCCCGCAACAGCACCCGAAACGGTATGGGCGGGTACACCCGGACGTCGGGCCGGCCATTCGAAGCGTAAACAGATGTCATTCAGACGTTATTTTTTCTGTCACAAAATGCTATCCGAGCCCATTCCTGCGGGCTCCACGGCGGTTTTTCACTCCCTAGCAGACAAGCCCTCCGCTGTCGAGATATGGCGCTCGTGGTCCTTTGCGTATACTGCGCAGATGTTTTCCCCAACGGCTTTGCGTCCGCGGTACGCCAAATGGCTGATCGCTACCGGACTCTTCCTGATGCTCACTGGCTGTGTTGATAAACCCAACACGCTGGAGCGCGTAAAGGAGGATGGCGTGCTGCGGGTGATTACCCGTAACAGCCCCGCCACCTACTTTCAGGATCGCAACGGTGAAACCGGCTTCGAGTACGAGCTGGTGAAGCGTTTCGCCGAAGATCTGGGGGTCGAGCTCAAGATCGAAACCGCTGACAACCTCGACGATCTGTTCAATCAGGTGGGCAAGCCCAACGGCCCGGTGCTGGCTGCTGCCGGTCTGGTCAGCAGCGAGAAACGCAAACAGCAGGTACGGTTTTCCCACTCTTATCTGGAAGTCACCCCGCAAGTCATCTACCGCAACGGCCAATCGCGGCCGACCGACGCGGCAGACCTGGTGGGCAAGAAGATCATGGTGCTCAAGGGCAGCACCCACGCCGAGCAACTGGCGCAGCTGAAACTGAAATATCCCGGCATCGAATACGAAGAGTCCGACGCGGTTGAGGTCGTCGACCTGCTGCGCATGGTGGATGAAGGGCAGATCGACCTGACCCTGGTCGACTCCAATGAAGTGGCGATGAACCAGGTCTATTTCCCCAACATCCAGGTCGCCTTCGACCTCGGTGATGCCAGCGAACAGAGCTGGGCCGTAGCGGCCGGTGACGACAACAGCCTGCTCAACGAGATCAATGCCTACCTCGACAAGGTACAGAAGAACGGTACCCTGCAACGGCTGAAAGACCGCTACTACGGCCACGTCGATGTCCTCGGCTACATGGGTGCCACCACCTTCGCCCAGCACTTGCAGCAGCGGCTGCCCAAGTACGAACAGCACTTCAAGGCGTATGCCAAGAAAGAAAAAGTCGATTGGCGCCTGTTGGCGGCCATCGGTTATCAGGAATCGTTATGGCAAGCGGCGGTCACCTCCAAGACCGGCGTACGCGGCCTGATGATGCTGACCCAGAACACCGCGCAGGCGATGGGCGTGTCCAACCGCCTCGATCCCAAGCAGAGCATCATGGGCGGCGCCAAGTACCTGGCTTATATGAAGGACCAGCTGGACGATTCGATTCAGGAGCCGGACCGCACCTGGTTTGCCCTGGCGGCCTACAACGTTGGCAGTGGCCACCTGGATGACGCGCGCAAGCTGACGGCCAAGGAAGGGCTGAACCCGAACCGGTGGCTGGACGTGAAGAAGATCCTGCCGCGCCTGTCGGAGAAAAAGTGGTACAGCAAGACCCGTTACGGCTACGCCCGTGGCGGCGAGCCGGTGCACTTCGTGGCGAACATCCGGCGCTACTACGACATCCTGACCTGGGTCACGCAGCCGCAGTTGGAGGGCGACCAGGTGGCCGAGGGCAACCTTCATGTGCCGGGCATCGACAAGAGCAAGCCGAATCAGGAAACCCCGCCGCTTTAACGGGCGACGCACAATCAAATGTGGGAGCGGGCTTGCTCGCGAAAGCGGTGTGTCAGGCAGCATTGCTGTCGACTGACACTGCCTCTTCGCGAGCAAGCCCGCTCCCACATTTTGGTTTTGGCTTAGGCTTTTGCGGCGGCTGCCAGAATCAGCGCCTTCATTTCAGAAACAGCCGACTTGAACCCGACAAACAATGCATGTGCCACCAGCGCATGGCCGATGTTCAATTCGTTGATACCCTTGATCGCCGCGACCGCTTCGACGTTGTGGTAGTGCAGGCCGTGACCGGCATTGACGATCAAGCCCTGGGTCAGACCGAACGCCACACCGTCCGCCACACGCTTGAGCTCTTCAGCCACTTCGGTCGGCGTCTGCGCATCGGCGTAACGACCGGTGTGCAGCTCGATGGCCGGTGCGCCCACACGACGGGACGCTTCGATCTGGCGCTCATCCGCATCGATGAACAGCGACACTTCGCAGCCGATTTTCGACAGGCGATCCACAGCGGCCTTGATCCGCGCTTCCTGCCCTGCCACGTCCAGCCCGCCTTCGGTAGTCAGCTCCTGACGGGTTTCCGGCACCAGGCAAATATGCGCCGGGCGGATGCGTTCGGCGAACGCCATCATTTCTTCGGTGATGCCCATTTCGAAGTTCATGCGGGTTTGCAGCACGTCCTTGAGCAGCAGCACGTCGCGCTCCTGGATGTGCCGACGGTCTTCGCGCAGGTGCACGGTGATGCCGTCAGCGCCCGCCTCTTCCGCGTCCAGTGCGGCCTTGACCGGGTCCGGGTAACGCGTGCCCCGGGCCTGACGCAGGGTGGCAACGTGGTCGATGTTCACGCCAAGAAGAATGCGGGTGCTGGTGGTCACGGAAGCGCTCCTGAATAAGGGGAAATTCGGTGCACAGCATACGT
The DNA here is from genome assembly GCF_029955235.1 of Pseudomonas fungipugnans. NCBI lineage: Bacteria > Pseudomonadati > Pseudomonadota > Gammaproteobacteria > Pseudomonadales > Pseudomonadaceae > Pseudomonas > Pseudomonas fungipugnans. The sequence continues at coordinate 1,425,371 of NZ_JARBWL010000002.1, read as the reverse complement.
TGATCAGGGTTTGCGAAACAGCTCGCGACTGACAAGAGGGCGGCCGCCCAAATGAACAGCCAGTGCCTGGCGCATCAGACGCTTGGCGGCTGACAGCGCGCCTGGGGCTGACCAGTCGGCATCGGCCATGGCCAGTAGCTCGGTGCCGTTGAACAGGCCGGGTTGCAACAGATAGACCCGTTCCAGGCCGGCATCCACTTGCAACCGGTAGAGACCGTCCGGCGCGACAGGCTCGCCATGGATGTCGGTGTTCAGCGCAAAACCGTAACCGAGATCATCCAGCAGACGCCATTCGAAAGAGCGCAGCAACGGCTCCAGCGGACGGCCTTCGGCGAGCGCGAGCAAGGTGGCGGCGTAGTGATCGAAGACAGCCGGATGCGGGTCTTCGGAGGGCAACAGACGAATCAGCAACTCATTGAGATAAAGGCCACTGAACAGCGCCTCACCGTTGAGCCAGGTCGAGACGCCGGCGCTCTCCATACGTCCGACATTCTTCAGCTCGCCCCTGCCGCGAAACTCCACTTCCAGCGGCACAAACGGGCGCGCCAACGTCCCGGCCTTGCCCCGCGCACTGCGCAACACCGCCCGCAGCCGACCTTGCGGCGTGAGGAAGTCCACCAGCGCGCTGGTTTCGCGGTAGGCGCGGCTGTGGAGGACGAAGGCGGGTTGGCCGGGAGGTGGGGTTTGGGACATGGAGTTCTCAGTGCACAGGCGCAGTTTTTACAAACAACCCAAAACCAAATGTGGGAGCGAGCCTGCTCGCGAATACGGTGTGACAGTCAACATCAATGCTGAATGTTACATCCTCTTCGCGAGCAGGCTCGCTCCCACAAGGGTTCAACGGTGTAGCGCGGACCGGTATTACAAGTCGCCATAACCCAGCGAACGCAATGCGCGTTCGTCGTCGGACCAGCCGCCTTTCACTTTCACCCAGAGGTTGAGCATGATCTTGGAGTCGAACAGCAGCTCCATGTCCTTGCGCGCTTCGGTGCCGATGCGTTTGATGCGCTCGCCCTTGTCGCCAATGATGATCTTCTTCTGGCCGTCACGCTCAACGAGGATCAAGGCATGGATGTGCAGGGTTTTGCCCTGCTGCTTGAACTCTTCGATTTCGACGGTGATCTGGTACGGCAGCTCGGCGCCCATCTGGCGCATGATTTTCTCGCGTACCAGTTCGGCGGCGAGGAAGCGGCTGCTGCGGTCGGTGATCTGGTCTTCCGGGAAGAAGTGATCGTTTTCCGGCAGGTAACCGGCGATCACCCGCTCCAGCGCTTCGAGGTTGTGCCCGTGCTGGGCCGAGATCGGCATGATCTGCGCGTTCGGCAACTGCTCCTGCAACCAGCTCAGGTGCGGCATCAGCTCGGCTTTGTCTTCGATGCGATCGGTCTTGTTCAGCGCCACGATCAGCGGGCCGGTGACATACTGGACGCGCTCGAGGACCATCTGGTCTTCGTCGGTCCACTTGGTACGATCAACCACGAAGATCACCACGTCGACGTCTTTCAACGCTGCCGAAGCGGTCTTGTTCATGTAGCGGTTCAGGGCCTTTTCGCCGCCCTTGTGCATGCCCGGGGTGTCGACGTAGATCGCCTGGACGTCGCCTTCGGTCTTGATGCCCAGCATGTTGTGGCGGGTGGTTTGCGGCTTGCGCGAAGTGATCGCCAGCTTCTGACCCAGGATGTGGTTCAGCAGCGTGGACTTGCCCACGTTGGGACGGCCGACGATGGCAACATAGCCACAGCGTGTTGCGGTTGAATCAGTCATTGCCATTCTCCACACCCAGGGCAATCAGTGCTGCGGCGGCCGCTACCTGTTCGGCAATACGACGACTCACACCCTGACCTCGGCTTTTTTCATTCAGTAAGGTGATTTCGCATTCGACGAAGAAAACTCGGCAATGTGGCTCACCCTGGATATCCACCACTTCGTAACGCGGCAGTTCGCAACCACGCGACTGCAGGAATTCCTGCAAGCGGGTTTTTGGATCTTTGTTGGTGTCGACCAGCGTCAGCCCTTCGAACTCCCCGGTCAGCCAGGCCAGCACGCGCTCGCGTGCCATGTCCATGCCGGCGTCCAGGTAGATCGCGCCGATCAGCGCTTCGAGGGCATCGGCCAGGATCGACTCGCGCCGGAAACCGCCGCTTTTCAATTCGCCGGAGCCCAGGCGCAGGTATTCACCCAGGTCGAAACCACGGGCCAGTACGGCCAGGGTCTCACCTTTCACCAGGCGTGCGCGCAAACGCGACAGCTGGCCTTCGCGGGCCAGCGGGAAGCGGTCGAACAATGCCTCGCCGGCGACGAAGTTGAGGATGGCGTCACCGAGGAATTCCAGGCGTTCGTTGTTGCGCCCGGCAAAACTGCGGTGAGTCAGGGCCAGAACCATCAGCTCCTGGTCCTTGAAGGTGTAGCCGAGCTGACGCTCTAGACGGCTTAAGGAGACGCTCACGGTTTACCCACGCTGAGTTCGTGGCTGGATACCACTGCCAGGGCCATGGTATGGCGCAGGCTTGGGACAATTAACGCTGTGTTCAAAAATAACGTCCTGAATATCATTGTTTTCATGCTTCTGGCGTCAATTATGTCGACGCCAGAAATGCATTCGGCGCTGTGTTCAACAGCGCCGTGTGTGATTACTTGATCAGGCCAACCCGCGAGAAGTTCGGCAGGTGACTGAGTTTGGGTTCCGGCCAGCTCATCCAGACCGCGAAGGCCTTGCCGACGATATTCTGGTCGGGAACCATGCCCAGCAGATCCTTGGGAATGTTTGGATCATCCCAGTAGCGACTGTCGTTCGAGTTGTCGCGGTTGTCGCCCATCATGAAGTAGTGCCCGGCCGGCACAGTCCAGGAACGGTCCGGCGTGGCGCGGTAGCGGTTCATCTCCTTGCGGATCAGATGCTCTGCTTCGCCGAGCTTTTCCTTGTACAGCTCAGCGCTGCCCAACGTGCCTGGCTCGGAGCCAACCAGTTGTTCGGCAATCGACTCGCCGTTGACGAACAGACGCTTGTCGGCGGTGTAGCGAATCTGGTCACCCGGCAAGCCCACTACACGCTTGATGTAGTTGACGTTCGGATCGCTTGGGTAGCGGAACACCATCACGTCGCCGCGCTGCGGATCACCGACTTCGATGACTTTCTTGTCGATCACCGGCAGGCGGATCCCGTAAGAGAACTTGTTCACCAGAATGAAGTCGCCAACGTCCAGGGTCGGTTTCATCGAGCCGGACGGAATCTGGAACGGTTCCACCAGGAACGAACGCAGCACCAGCACGATGAACAACACCGGAAAGAACGACTTGCCGTATTCAACCAGCAGCGGCTCTTTGTTCAGTTTCTCGACCACCACCACATCGGGCTGGCTGACGCTGCCCTGATAGGAGGCAATGGCAGCGCGACGACGCGGTGCCAGAATCAGCAGATCGAGCAACGCCAACAGGCCGCAGACGAACACGGCGATGACCAGCAACAGCGGGAAATTTAGTGACATAGGACCTAACTATCCAACCTGAGCACTGCAAGGAAGGCTTCTTGTGGAATTTCCACGTTGCCGACTTGCTTCATGCGTTTTTTACCGGCCTTCTGCTTTTCCAACAGCTTGCGCTTACGGCTAACGTCGCCACCGTAGCATTTGGCCAATACGTTCTTTCTGAGAGCCTTGACGGAGGTCCGTGCAATGATCTGCCCGCCGATGGCGGCCTGGATCGCGACGTCGAACATCTGGCGCGGAATCAGTTCTTTCATCTTTTCGGTCAACTGGCGACCTTTGTAGTGCGCATTGTCACGGTGCACGATCAGCGCCAGGGCGTCGACCTTGTCACCGTTGATCAGCACGTCCAGTTTCACCAGACTAGCCGATTGGTAACGATCAAAGTGGTAATCCAGCGAAGCATAGCCGCGACTGGTGGATTTCAGACGGTCGAAGAAGTCCAGGACCACTTCGTTCATCGGAAGATCGTAGGTCACCTGGACCTGGGAACCGAGGAACAGCATGTCGTGCTGCACGCCACGCTTTTCGATACACAGGGTAATGACGTTGCCCAGGTGTTCTTGCGGCACAAGAATATTGGCCCGCACGATCGGTTCACGCATGTCTTCGATCGAGGACACGTCCGGAAGCTTGGACGGGTTGTCGACGTAAATCGTTTCACCGGTTTTCAGCAACAGCTCGAAAATAACCGTTGGCGCCGTGGTGATCAGGTCCAGGTCGTACTCGCGCTCCAGGCGCTCCTGGATGATTTCCATGTGCAGCATGCCGAGGAAGCCGCAGCGGAAGCCGAAGCCCAGCGCGTCGGAGCTTTCCGGGGTGTACTGCAGGGACGAGTCGTTGAGCGTGAGCTTTTGCAGCGCTTCACGGAAGTCTTCGAAGTCGTCGGAGCTGACCGGGAACAGACCGGCATAAACCTGCGGCTGGATGCGCTTGAAGCCGGGCAGCACGTCAACGTCGGGCGTGGAGCTCAGGGTCAGGGTGTCACCGACCGGCGCACCGTGAATGTCCTTGATACCGGCAATGATGAAGCCCACTTCGCCGGCCTTCAGGTCAACGGTGGCGGTGTGTTTCGGGTTGAAGACACCGACGCTGTCCACCAGGTGGATCTTGCCGGTGGACTTGACCAGAATCTTGTCGCCCTTCTTCACGCGACCGTGGCGCACGCGTACCAGGGAAACAACGCCCAGGTAGTTGTCGAACCAGGAGTCGATGATCAACGCTTGCAGCGGATCTTCGATGTTGCCGGTCGGCGCGGGAATGGTCTTGACCAGACGCTCAAGCACTTCGTCGACGCCCAGACCGGTCTTGGCACTGCACTCGACCGCGTCGGTGGCATCGATACCGATGATTTTTTCGATTTCTTCTTTTACGCGGTCCGGATCGGCCTGTGGCAGGTCGATCTTGTTCAGAACCGGCATGACCTCAAGGCCCTGCTCGATGGCCGTATAGCAGTTGGCTACGGACTGCGCTTCCACGCCCTGGCCGGCATCGACCACCAGCAACGCACCTTCACAAGCCGCCAGCGACCGGCTGACTTCATAGGTGAAGTCAACGTGGCCCGGGGTGTCAATGAAGTTCAGCTGATACTTGATGCCGTCTTTGGCGGTGTAATACAAGGTAACGCTGTGGGCCTTGATGGTGATCCCGCGTTCGCGCTCCAGGTCCATGGAGTCCAGTACCTGGGCCTCCATTTCGCGCTCGGCAAGGCCGCCGCACATCTGGATGAACCGGTCGGCCAGCGTCGACTTGCCATGGTCAATGTGGGCGATGATGGAGAAATTGCGGATATGACTCAAATCACTCACGGATCAACACTCAAAAAGGCTGCAGGCATAGCCCGCCGAAAAATAGCCGGGAATTGTACCTGATCCACGACGCAAGCGTCACGTTCGCAGGTCAGACGGCACCTGTAAAAACGCCCCGGTCTTGCGACCAGGGCGTTTTTTTTTGCGGGAACGATCAGCAAGCCCCCGGAATCAACCGGCCCGACGCAACAGCCAGACCCCGGCCAAGGCACAGACACTGGCCGGCACCAGCACCGCGAACAGCGGCGAGAAACCGAACACCAGGCTCGAAGGGCCGAGCAAATCCTGAACAATGCGGAAGGTGAAGCCCACCAGTACACCCGTAAATACTCGCTGACCCAACGTCACCGAACGCAACGGCCCGAAGATGAAGGAAATCGCCATCAGTACCAGTGCGGCCGTCACCAGTGGTTGCAACACCTTGACCCAAAAAGCCAGCCAGTAACGACCGTTGTTCAGGCCCTGATCCGCCAGGTAATGGATATAGCCCCACAGGCCGCTGATCGACAGTGTCTCAGGGGTCATCACCACGGTATTGAGCAGTTCCGGGCTCAAGGCCACGTCCCAACGCTCGTCCGGGGTGGTCACCACTTCGGTGCTGCGCGCATGGAACAGCGTGGTGGTGACGTCGGTCAGCTGCCAGTGATCCTTGTCGAACTGCGCACGCTTGGCGAAGCTCGACGACAGCATGTGCCGCTCCTTGTCGAAGCGATAGCGGGTCACACCATAGAGCACACCGTTAGGCTGCACCGAGTTGATGTGGATGAACTCGTCACCCTGACGGTGCCACAGACCGTGCTTGGCACTTTGTGCGTCGCCGCTACCCTGAGCCAGGGAGCGATTGGCCTGGGCGATGTTCTCGGTGGCCGGAGCCACGTACTCGCCGATCAACACGCCGGCCAGCATCAGCACCAGCATCGGCTTCATCACCGCCCAGACGATCCGACCAATGGACACGCCAGCGGCGCGCATGATGGTCAGTTCACTGTTGCTGGCCAGGCTGCCGAGACCGATCAGGCAACCGATCAGCGCCGCCATCGGTAGCATGTCGTAGAGACGGCGCGGTGCCGTCAGCACGACGTAGCTCAGAATGTCCATGAGGGTGTAGGTGTCGCTGGCGTCACCCATCTCGTCGATGAAGGCGAACAACGTAGCCAGACCGAGAATGATCCCCAGTACCGCCAGGATCGCCATGAATACACTGCTGCCAATATAGCGATCGAGCTTAACCACGGGCCACCTCCCGCACACTGCGGCGACTCGCCATCTTCAAGCGCATGGGCTCCCAGTAAAGTAATCCGAGACCGATCACCAGGAAGATCAGGTGCACCCACCACAGGCCGAGGGACGGCGGCAGCTTGCCCTTTTCGAGCGCGCCGCGAGCGGCGATCAGGATGGTCAGGTAAGCCATATAAAGCAGAATGGCCGGCAGCAACTTGAGGAAACGGCCCTGACGCGGATTGACCCGCGACAACGGCACGGCCATCAGGGTCACGATGAACACCAGCAACGGCAACGACAGGCGCCATTCCAGCTCGGCGCGGTAACGAATGTCATCGCTGCTCAGCAACGCTTGAGTGGTCAGTGCATCCCGATCGGTGACTTCGTCGCTCACGTCCGGCTTGGCCAGCAATACACCGTACTCGTCGTACTTGATCGAACGGTAGTCGGCTTGCCCCGGCTGGCCGTCATAACGATAACCATTCTCGAGGATCAGGTAGCGGTTGCCGTCAGGGCGAATTTCCTGACGGCCCTTCTCGGCCACCAACACGGAAATGCCGCGATCTTTCTGCTCGGTAGAAATGTTCTTTTGCGAGATGAACACACCGGCCAGATTGACCCGGTCAGCCGACAGCTGTTCGGTGTAAGTCACCCGGGTCTCGTCGCGCAGGGCCTGGAAACGGCCTGGCTCCAGTGTGTCGAACTCGGTCAGGGCGTCCTGTTTGTTCAGCAGCAACTGGAACTGATTGGCCCCTTGCGGCGCCAGGCTCAGGCTCAGCCACGCAACGAGCAGCGCCACCAGGGTCGCCGGGAACAGCGTCATGCCCAGCAGGCGTTGCTGGCTCATGCCAGTGGCCGAGAGCACGGTCATTTCGCTTTCGAGGTACAACCGACCGTAGGCCAGCAGGATCCCGAGAAACAGGCCCAGCGGCAGGATCAGTTGCAGGAAGCCCGGCAGGCGAAAGCCCATGATCAGGAACAGCGAGCTCGGGTCCAGTTGGCCCGAAGCCGCCTGGGCGAGGTATTTGATGAAGCGACCGCTCATGATGATGACCAGCAGCACGGCGCTGACGGCGCTCAAGGTCAACAGGACTTCGCGGGACAGATAACGGAAGACGATCAAACCAGACACTCCAGGGTTGTCAGGCTAAGGCGGCCAAACAAGCAAACGTATCAGACGGCCCCACAGGACAGAGCCGCCGAAAAAGATGGCGCATTATCCTGTGATTGGGGTCGCCTGTCACTGCGCATGCTCAAGCAGGTGATCCGAGGGTTGTCAGGCGCGGGGAGCGAGGTTCAAACTGCGGCCCTTGTCGCTGGCTTTGGCCTGCGCCTTTCTCTCTATAAGCAAGCGTGTGCGCCTGCCGTCAAACGCCTGCGTGTTGACCATTAATTCAGGGACCCCGACATGGAACTGGTTGTAAAAAGCGTTAGCCCGGAAACGTTGAAAACCGCCACTCTGGTGGTCGCCGTCGGCGAAGGCCGCAAGCTCGGCGCCGCCGCCCGACAAATCGACGAACTGAGCGGTGGCGCCATCAGCGCCGTACTCAAGCGTGGCGATCTGGCCGGCAAGGTCGGCCAAAGCCTGTTACTGCACAGCCTGCCGAACCTCAAGGCCGAGCGCGTGCTGCTGGTGGGCGTGGGCAAGGATGAAGAACTGGGCGACCGCCCGTTCCGTAAAATCATTGCCGGCGTACTCAACACCCTTAAAGGTCTGGGCGGCAGCGATGCCGTGCTGGCGCTGGACGAAATCATCGTCAAAGGTCGCGACAGCTACGGCAAGACCCGCCTGCTGGCCGAAACCCTGGTGGACGGCGAATACACCTTCGACCAGTTCAAGAGCCAGAAAGCCGAGCCGCGCGCCCTGAAGAAAGTCACCCTGGTGACCATCAAGGCCGCCCAGGCCGAAGTGCAGCGCGCCGTGAACCACGCCACCGCGATTGCCAACGGCATGGCCTTCACCCGCAACCTGGGCAACCTGCCGCCGAACATCTGCCACCCGACGTTCCTGGGCGAGCAAGCCAAGGACCTGGGCAAAGAGTTCAAGGACCTGAAGGTCGAAGTCCTCGACGAGAAGAAAATCAAGTCGCTGGGCATGGGCTCGTTCTATGCCGTGGGCCAGGGCAGCGCCCAGCCACCGCGCCTGATCGTCATGCAATACAACGGCGGCAAGAAATCCGAGAAGCCGTACGCGCTGGTCGGCAAGGGCATCACCTTTGACACCGGTGGCATCAGCCTCAAGCCGGGCGCCGGCATGGACGAAATGAAGTACGACATGGGCGGCGCTGCCAGCGTGTTCGGCACCCTGCGTGCCGTGCTTGAACTGAAGCTGCCGATCAACCTGGTGTGCATCCTGGCTTGCGCCGAGAACATGCCGAGCGGCAACGCTTCGCGTCCTGGCGACATCGTCACCACCATGAGCGGCCAGACCGTCGAAATCCTCAACACCGACGCCGAAGGCCGCCTGGTGCTGTGCGATGCCCTGACCTACTCCGAGCGTTTCAAGCCACAGGCCGTGATCGACATCGCGACCCTGACCGGCGCCTGCGTGGTGGCACTGGGTGCTCACACCTCCGGCCTGCTGGGCAACAACGACGAGCTGATCGGCCAACTGCTGAGCGCTGGCCAGACTGCCGACGACCGCGCCTGGCAGCTGCCGCTGTTCGATGAGTACCAAGAACAGCTGGACAGCCCGTTCGCCGACATCGCCAACATTGGCGGGCCGAAAGCCGGCACCATCACCGCTGCCTGCTTCCTGTCGCGCTTCACCAAGAACCTCAACTGGGCGCACCTGGACATCGCCGGCACGGCCTGGACCAGCGGCGGCAAGGACAAGGGCGCCACTGGCCGTCCGGTTCCCCTGCTGACCCAGTACCTGCTGGACCGCGCCAAAGCCTGAAACCGATGACCCTGGGCGGCGCTGCTTTCGGGCACCGCCGTCCATGGCCCAGGAACCGCAATGACCAAAGTCGACTTCTATATCCTGCCCAGTGCCGATCCTTCGGCGCGGCTGGATTTTGCCTGCAAGCTCACCGAAAAAGCCTGGCGCATGGGTCACCGCATCTACCTGCATTGCAGCGATGCCGCCCAGCGTGACGACCTCGATGCACGTCTCTGGGCGTTCAAGGGTGAGAGTTTCGTACCCCACGGCCCCGCTGAGAGCGAGCCGGACGGTCTGATTGTGCTGGGCCTTGGCAATGACTGCGGTCAGCATCAGGATCTGCTGGTCAACCTGGACCTGAAAGTACCGGCCTTCGCCAACAAATTCGCCCGTGTGGCGGAAGTGGTGGTGGAAGATCCGGCGATCCGTACGGCTGCCCGGGAGAGTTTCCGTTTCTATCGCGAACAGGGCTATCCTCTGCAAGACCACCGTTTACAGCGACTCTGAGCATTCCGATGGACACTCCAAAACCGCAGCAAAAGTCCGCGCACCTGCTGGACGACCTTGAGTCGATCCGCAAATTGCTCGGTGATGACAACCTGCAACCGCCGCTGCTGACCGACACGGTTCACGACGGTGATCAGGAACAGATTCCGATGCTGTTCGAGGCTGCCGGCAATACGCCACCCGCCGTCGAGCCGCCAGCACCACCCGCCCCTGCGGTCCAACCGGCAGCTGCCGCGAGCAAAGGCCCCGACGCCCTGCTGCACCTGGACAGCGAACTGCGCGCCGCCGCGCAATTGATCATGCAGGACGTGATCGACGACTTCGCCCCGCACATTGAAACCGAGATCAAGCGCCGCCTGGATGCGCGGATGGAACGGCTTCTCAGCCAGTACGAATAACCCCCATCCCCTGTGGGAGCGAGCTTGCTCGCGATAGCGGTTTAACATTCAGCAAAGATGTTGAATGTAATGCCCTCATCGCGAGCAAGCTCGCTCCCACATTTGATTTGCATCGTTATTGACCATACGTGCTGTCCGCCCCTGCTCGCCCTCGGCCCCATGCCCCGCTATACTTGCCGGCTTTTCCTGAATAAATGCCAATAGGGTCCCGCCGCGCATGGATAAGACCTACCAGCCGCACGCCATTGAAACTTCCTGGTACAACACCTGGGAGTCCGAGAATTACTTCGCCCCGCAAGGCGCGGGCGAGTCCTACACCATCATGATCCCGCCGCCGAACGTCACCGGCAGCCTGCACATGGGCCACGGCTTCAATAACGCGATCATGGACGCCCTGATCCGTTTCCGCCGCATGCAGGGTCGCAACACCCTGTGGCAACCGGGCACCGACCACGCCGGTATCGCCACGCAAATGCTGGTGGAACGCCAACTCGAAGCCATCGGCCAAAACCGTCACGACCTGGGCCGCGAGAAATTCCTCGAGAAAATCTGGGAATGGAAAGACCAGTCCGGCGGCAACATCAGCCGTCAGATCCGTCGCCTCGGCTCGTCCGTTGACTGGAGCCGTGAGCGCTTCACCATGGACGACGGTCTTTCGGAATCGGTTAAAGAGGCCTTCGTGCGCCTGCACGAAGACGGCCTGATCTATCGCGGCAAGCGTCTGGTCAACTGGGACACCAAGCTGCACACGGCGATTTCCGACCTTGAAGTGGAAAACCACGACGAGAAGGGCTTCCTGTGGAACCTCAAGTACCCGCTGGCTGACGGCGCCAAGACCGCTGAAGGCAACGATTACCTGATCGTCGCGACCACTCGCCCGGAAACCATGCTCGGCGACGCCGCCGTCGCGGTTAACCCGAACGATGAGCGCTACCAGGCGCTGATCGGCAAGTTTGTCGAGCTGCCGCTGGTCGGCCGCCGCATCCCGATCATCGCCGACGATTATTGCGACCCTGAATTCGGCACCGGCTGCGTGAAAATCACCCCGGCCCACGATTTCAACGACTACGAAGTCGGCAAGCGCCACAACCTGCCGCTGCTGAACATCTTCGACAAGAACGCGGCCGTATTGCCGGCCTGTCAGGTGTTCAACCTCGACGGCACGCTGAACGAAAGCATCGATGGCAAGATCCCGGCGCAATACGTTGGCCTGGACCGCTTCGAAGCACGCAAGCAGATCGTGGCTGCCTTCGACGCCGCCGGTCTGTTGGTCAACGTCGACGATCACAACCTGAAAGTGCCGAAAGGCGACCGCTCCGGCACCATCATCGAGCCGTGGCTGACCGACCAGTGGTACGTATCGACCAAGCCTTTGGCCGAGCCCGCGATTGCCGCCGTTGAAGACGGCCGTATTCAGTTCGTGCCCAAGCAGTACGAAAACATGTACTTCTCGTGGATGCGCGACATCCAGGACTGGTGCATCAGCCGTCAGCTGTGGTGGGGCCACCGGATTCCGGCCTGGTACGACGAGTCGGGCAAAGTCTACGTCGGCCGCGACGAAGCCGAAGTGCGTGCCAAGCACAACCTCGGCCCGGACGTTGCGCTGCAACAGGACAACGACGTTCTGGACACCTGGTTCAGTTCCGGCCTGTGGACGTTCTCCACACTCGGCTGGCCTGAGCAGACCGAGTTCCTGAAGAAATTCCACTCCACCGACGTGCTGGTGACCGGTTTCGACATCATTTTCTTCTGGGTTGCCCGGATGATCATGCTCACCATGCATTTGGTGAAGAACGAAGACGGCACGCCGCAAGTGCCGTTCAAGACTGTCTACGTTCACGGCCTGGTGCGCGATGGCCAGGGCCAGAAGATGTCCAAGTCCAAGGGCAACGTCCTGGACCCGCTGGACATCATCGACGGTATCGAGCTGGAAGAGCTTGTTCAAAAGCGCACCTCCGGCATGATGCAGCCGAAACTGGCGAAGAAGATCGAGAAGCAGACCCGCGACGAGTTCGCCGACGGCATCGCCAGCTATGGCACCGACGCCCTGCGCTTCACCTTCTGCTCGCTGGCGTCCACCGGTCGCGACATCAAGTTCGACATGGGCCGCGTCGAAGGCTATCGCAACTTCTGCAACAAGATCTGGAACGCCGCGCGCTATGTTCTGGACAAGGGCGAAGACTGCGGCCAGAACGGCGAAGCCTACGAGCTGTCGCTGGCGGATCGCTGGATCATCTCGCAGCTGCAACGCACCGAAGCCGAAGTGACCCGTCAACTCGACCAGTTCCGTTTCGACCTGGCGGCGCAAGCCTTGTACGAGTTCATCTGGAACCAGTATTGCGACTGGTACCTGGAACTGTCCAAGCCCGTGCTGTGGGACGAAAACGCACCGGTAGAACGTCAGCGCGGCACTCGTCGCACGCTGGTTCGGGTGCTGGAAGTCGCGTTGCGTCTGGCGCACCCGTTCATGCCGTTCATCACCGAAGAGATCTGGCAGCGCATCGCGCCGCTGGCTGGCATCGAAGGCAAGACCATCATGCTGCAGCCTTGGCCGGTGGCCGTTGAAGCACGCATCGATCAGGCAGCCGAAGATGACATCGAATGGCTGAAGACGCTGATGCTCGGCACGCGCAACATTCGCGCCGAGATGAACATCGGTCCGGGCAAGCCGCTGAACCTGTTCCTGAAAAACGTCAGCGCCGAAGACCAGCGCCGTCTCACTGAGAACGAAGCGCTGCTCAAGAAGCTGGCGCGTCTGGAATCGATCACTGTGCTGGCCGCTGGCGAAGAAGCACCGCTGTCCGCCACCGCGCTGGTGGGTGAGATGGAAGTGCTGGTGCCGATGGCCGGCCTGATCGACAAGGACGCCGAGCTGGCGCGCCTGGACAAGGAAATCCTGCGTCTGCAGGGTGAAGTCCAGCGCGTCGGTGGCAAGCTGTCCAACGCCGGTTTCGTTGACAAGGCCCCGGCCGAAGTCATCGAGAAGGAACGCGCCAAACTGGCCGAAGCTGAACAGGCTTTGGGCAAACTGGCCGAGCAGCACGCGCGGATTGCCAGCCTGTAACGGCACATCGCAATGAAAAAGGGAGGCCGGTAACGGCCTCCCTTTTTTGTGCCTGCCACTCTCTCGTCCACGACGAATATCCCCTGTGGGAGCCAGCTTGCTCGCGATGAGGCCATTACATTCAACATTGATGTCGACTGTTACACCGCCATCGCGAGCAAGCTCGCTCCCACAGGGGATATTGGTGTTCGTCACAATTGGGTTCACAACGGCCGGATGTGGGACAATACCCGCCACTTTCAGCCATACCCGAATCGACCACGCCCATGACCGCCCCCCGCACACCCCGCCCCGCGCGCAAGAAGCCTGAATCCGCGACCCCGGCCAAAGCCGTTGAGCCGCGCAAAGAGGCCACCTTGCACCCGCGCAACCGCCATCAGGGTCGTTACGACTTCCCGGCGCTGATCAAAACCACGCCAGAACTGGCGAAGTTCGTGATCCTCAACCCGTACGGCAAGGAAAGCATCGACTTCGCCAGCCCCGACGCGGTACGGGTGTTCAACCGGGCCTTGCTCAAATCGTTCTACGGCATCAATCACTGGGACATCCCGGCCGATTACCTGTGCCCGCCGGTTCCGGGGCGTGCCGACTACGTGCACTTCCTGGCCGACCTGCTGGCCAGCGTCAACGACGGCGAAATCCCGCGTGGCGCGCCGGTCAAGGTGCTCGATATCGGTATGGGCGCCAACTGCGTCTACCCATTGATCGGCTACAGCGAATACCGTTGGCACTTCCTCGGTTCGGAAGTCGACCCGACCGCCGTGTCCGCTGCCAAGGCCATCGTGCAGTCCAACGGGCTGAACAAGGCCATCCAGCTACGCCAGCAAACCAACCCCAAGCAGATCCTGCTGGGCCTGCTGGAGCCGGGTGAACGCTTTGACCTGACCATGTGCAACCCACCCTTCCATGCGTCGATGGATGAGGCGACCAAGGGCAGCGAGCGAAAATGGCGCGCACTGGGCCGCGCCGACCCGAAACGCAAACTGCCGGTACTGAACTTTGGCGGCCAATCGGCGGAATTGTGGTGTGAGGGCGGCGAAGCACGCTTTGTAACGCAACTGATCGCCGAGAGCGCGCACTTCCAGCACAAAGTGCTGTGGTTCAGCACCCTGGTGTCGAAGGCGTCGAACCTGCCGGCGATCCAGACCGCGCTGAAAAAAGCCGGCGTCCTGGAAAGCCAGGTCGTGGAAATGTCCCAGGGCCAGAAGCAGAGCCGCTTTGTCGCCTGGACTTTCCAGACCAAATCCGAGCAGCAGGTGTGGCGTGAGCGCTGGGCTCGCAAGTAACTGACGGATACAGTTCAAAAAATGTGGGAGCGAGCCTGCTCGCGAAAGCGGTCTTACATTCAACAGTGATGCTGAATGTCATAACCCCTTCGCGAGCAGGCTCGCTCCCACCATTGGTTTAGCGGTGCGTGCGAAAGCGCCGCTAAATCACAAACACAAAAAAGCCGTGCCCGGATCACTCCGGGCACGGCTTTTTCAATACTGCGTCTTACTTGTTAACAGCGTCGGTCAGGCCTTTGGCCACAACCAGCTTGATAACTTTCTTGGCAGCGATTTCGATGGCAGCGCCAGTCGAAGGGTTGCGGCCGGTGCGGGCAGGACGCTCGGTCACTTTCAGCTTGCCGATACCTGGCAGGGTGATTTCGCCGCCGTTTTCCAGCTGATCGGCAACGATTTGGCCCAGTTGGTCCAGAGCGTTACGCGCGGTGGTTTTTGGCGCGTCGATAGCTTCAGCGATGTCGGCGATCAGTTGGTCTTTAGTAAGAGCCATGTAGTGTTCCTTCCCTATCAAATTCATATGGATTGCAGAGTGCAGTGTCAGCCATCGAGCCCGATCTTCTGGATCTGGCACCCTCGGCCATAACCGCGACGAGTCGGGGTAATAGATACCGAAATCAGGGTTTGGTTCGACCTGACAAATGCTGAATGCACGCTTAACGCAGTGACTTCGCGTAAGACGGGGCAAAACTAGCACAGAGACGGGGAAATATCCGCCTCTAGCTACCCATTTGGTCAGCTTTATTGCTCTAAACCGGGAAAAAACTGCATAAGGGCCGCCCGGTGACCGGGAATTGCCCTACAACCCGCGCCAAAACCAGTGATTGCGGTACACTGAGCGCTTTTTTGGGGGAGCACGCCCTCCTCCCTTCCATCAGCCGAGAAGCCCATGCCGATCCGTCATTGCATCGTCCACCTGATCGACAAAAAACCCGACGGCACACCTGCAGTTCTCCACGCCCGCGACTCCGAACTGGCCGAGTCGAGCGCCATCGAGAACATGCTTGCCGACCTTAACGAGAGCTACAACGCCAAACAGGGCAAGGCCTGGGGTTTCTTCCATGCCGAGTCCGGGGCGCATCCTTTCAGCGGCTGGCTGAAGGAATACCTCGATGGCGGCAAGGATTTCACCGCGTTCAGCCGGGTGGCGGTGGAGCATCTGCAAAAGCTGATGGAAGAGTCGAACCTGTCAGTGGGCGGCCACGTGCTGTTTGCGCACTACCAGCAAGGCATGACCGATTACCTGGCCATCGCCCTGCTGCACCACAGCGAAGGCGTGGCGGTGACCGATCAATTGGACGTGACGCCGTCGCGCCACCTGGACCTGGGCCAATTGCACCTGGCGGCGCGGATCAACGTCTCCGAGTGGCAGAACAACAAGCAGTCCAGGCAGTACATTTCGTTCATCAAGGGCAAGAACGGCAAAAAGGTTTCGGAGTATTTCCGCGACTTCATCGGCTGCCAGGAAGGCGTCGACGGCCCCGGCGAAACCCGCACCCTGCTCAAGGCCTTCAGTGACTTCGTCGAAAGCGAAGACCTGCCGGAAGAGTCTGCCCGCGAGAAAACCAAGACCCTGGTCGATTACGCCAGCAGCCAGGCCAAACTCGGCGAGCCGATGGGCCTGGAAGAACTCTCGGAGCTGATCGACGAGGAGCGCCCGAAAGCCTTCTACGATCACATCCGTAACAAGGACTACGGCCTGTCCCCGGAAATCCCGGCAGACAAACGCACCCTGAACCAGTTCCGCCGCTTCACCGGCCGCGCCGAAGGGCTGTCCATCAGCTTCGAAGCGCACCTGCTGGGCTCGAAGATCGAATACGACGAAGAAGCCGGCACGCTGATCATCAAGGGCCTGCCGACCCAACTGACCGACCAGCTCAAGCGGCGCAACTGATGTTGAACGGCATCCTGAAGAAATTCCTGCTGATCCTGCTGGTGGTGGTGGTTTACCAGAACTGGGGCAAGATCGAGCGGGTGTTCAACCCCTCGCAGGTGGTGTCCGAGCAGACGCAGGCCAAGGCCAGTGTCGTGCTCTATGCCACTGACTGGTGCGGCTACTGCAAGCTGACCCGGCGCTTCCTTGATCAGAAGGGCATTCCCTACAAGGAATTCGATATCGAGAAGGACGCCCAGGCGCGCAAGGCCTATGAAGCGCTGGGCGGGCGCGGGATTCCGTTGATCGATGTAAACGGCACGTTGATTCGCGGGTATGACCCGGACGAAATCCTCGCTGCACTGAAATAAATTCCCAGAAACACACAATCCCTGTGGGAGCGAGCAAGCTCGCTCCCACAGTTGATCTTCAACGGGCCTCCATCCGAAAGCCAAACCGCGGAAAGTGCACATGCACCAACCCGGCCCTCTCGTCTTCTCGCCGCACAATCAATTCCTCACGCCCCGCAAACAACAACTCGCCCGCCACGGGATCAACGCCATAGTCCGTCGCCGCAATCACCACCGGCTGCCCAACCTTGAAGCCATTCGGCTCAACAAACGACTCATCCGGCAACACCGCCGGCGTGGCATGGCGAGACACCTCAAGCGCCTCCTCGGCGGTCATCTCGCTGAACGCGCCATGACCAAAGCCCATCACTCGACCAAACCAGGCCAAAACCGCCGGATACGCATCCACCAACGGCGACGTCACGGGTGTTGCCTTGAGAAACCACAGGCAGTGCGCCAGGGAAAAGTCGGCAATCGACGCCTCGCCGAACAGGAAATCACCCTGCTCGCGCTGAAGCTGTTGCTCCAGACGGCCCATGATCGTCGGCCACTGGTGCCGAGCCTGTTCTGCCGACAACCTCGTCGCGCTGCCACCACTGAACAGCCCGGCGCGATCCGCCAGGAATGCCTTGATCGCTTCCGGCGGTAATTTACCGAAACGCACGGCTACCGATTCCGGCTGAAACACCAGACTCACCGCATGCTGGAACACCACCGAATCGACCCAGGCCGCAAAACTGGCGACGACCATTTCCTGCCCTTCGGGGAAAAACGCCGGCAAGGTTTTCTCCTGCTCCAGTCGACGGGCGATCAGTGCGGTGTCGCAATAAATGTCAGCGCCGATCTGCAGCACCGGCGTCTTGCGATAGCCGCCGGTCAGGGCAGTCAGATCAGGTTTTGGCATCACCGGCGAAATCTTCACTGAGCGCCAGGACAAGCCCTTGAAGCCCAGCAGCAGGCGCGCCTTTTCGGCGAACGGGGACGTCGGGTAATTGTGCAAAATCAGATGTGACATTCTGAAAAATTCCACCGTTTGATTGATATTCAAGAGCTTAGCGTGCAAAGAGCGGTCAGCGTATATAACCTGCCTTATGATTGAGCATCACCAAAACACATCGGATCGGCCGCACCGTACGCCGACACCGTAAAACAGGTCACTGAACTGATAAAGCCCATGAAACCCATTAAAGCTCACTGCACAGACTTCATATTCTATTGCGTCCGTAAGTGGCCCACTCTTTTCACCAAAAGCTTCAAAAACAAATTTTTTCCTTATTCAACACAACTCTTTTATCCACCCCCCTCTACCTTTCTCCATCCGCACGCCAGCTTGCTGAAAGGAACAAGCCAATGGAAATCCGTCAACATAACAGCTGCCATCACTCCTAAAGAACTGTTGCGCCTGCACAAAGCCCTCAAAACAAACGCCATTATCTATGGTCACGAATCGCCCCCAACCATTCTCCACACCGAACATCCGCAAGAACCTATTGAAATTATCAACACCCTGCCGTTCAATGACACTAACCCTTATGATACAGACCGAGTCCTGATCGATACTCAGTTCTGCTCCAGGTGCACGATCACTGTTATTCGCCTTGCGAGCGACTCCATTTATCTGTCTCTGGATTTTTACCTAAACGCCCAAGCCACCGATCAGTGCTACAAAGTTGATACGTCCGACATTACCGAATACCACGCATTCAGATCATTCAACCCTTACTCACGGAAGTTTCGGATCGAGCACTCAGTCCACCATATTGAAGATCGAGTCATTTACCTGGCAAACCAAGTTCTATCCGATGTTCAAGAAACAGCAGGAACGCTATTCGGAAGATGGGGCATCGATGCCAGAACGAAAAACCCGATTACCGTGGCTAGCTTCAACAGCGACCTCAGCATGCCATACGCTGGAAACGAGAGTGCTTACATCGGCCTGGAAGACACTGATTTCTATCTACTGGAAAGAGACGGCCGTGCTTACAGCTACTGCACGGCAAAATTTACCGAGGAGAGTTATCTCTATGACTTTGACTTCGATGACTTTCTGGCAGACGCTGTCCATATTAGCGAAGATAACGACCCGTACGACCTTAAGGATTACCGTCAATCCCACCTCTATCTTTCACTCATTAAAGAGGCAAGCAATCAATATGAAAAATGCCGCGACCTTATCAACCCAACTCTACTGACCATCAGCAAGAAAAGCGAAAAAAGCCTGCATGCACTATTGGAAGCCAACTTGCAAATCAATACCCTAAAGAAAAGAACAACAACACTGAGGATCTTTATTTCAGATCGGTGCTTTTCACCTTTCCAACAGCCCGCACTGGAAGGGCTTGACGTTCTGATAGAAAAGATAGACCACCTGCTAATATCCATTCACGAACGCAAAGCCCTAAGCAACGATCAACTGCAGTTCAAAAACCTTAGATTCACCAAGTACCTTTCATTAATTGTGGGTGGTTTTGCACTCTTGCAAGTGTTACTGGCGGTCATCGTTATAGACTGGAGCTCGTCAGCACCGAATCAAAATCCTGTTCAAAAGAATTTTTCCGCCTTGATCACCTGGCTACTTCACGGGTTCCGGGAGTGAAAGATTCGCACTGGCGACCAGACATTCCTTGGCGCTTTTCTTCAGTTTCTTGATCAGCCGTTCCTGGCGCAGCGCTTCGCTTTTATCGCGGCAGGCTTCGGTGTAGACCAGCGCCACAGCCGGGCTTGAGAGGAAGAAGCGTGCGCCTTTGCCACTCTGGTGCGTGGCGAAACGGCGCACCGGATCGTCACTGATGCCGCAATACAGCGAACCGTTGGCGGCGCGTACCAGATAGACGAACCACGGCTTGCTGGCAGGAACCGGTTCGGTGGCAATGACGATGGATTCGCTGAGGGTGTTCATGCGGCGATCAGGGCTTGAATGGAGACAAGCCGCGATCTTATCAGCGACTGGCCTGAAATGCCTTGAGCCCCTTCAACGCCTGGGCGCGGACGGCGTTGCGTACCAGCGGCGTCCAGCCCAGCAGCAGCCCTTTGACACCCAGTGCCTGACGCGACCAGGCCCACAGGTCGAAGCTGTCGTGATGTTCGCAGATCTTGCCGTCGCGAAACACGAAGCGCGCCTGGATATCATTGACCACGGTGTTGCCGGTCTGGCTGAACAGGTAGGTCGCGACCCAATGGGCACCACCGGTACGCTCATCGCTGCGCACGTTGTCGAAGGTCAGGGAGAAGTCCTTGGCGCGAGTAGTGAGCATGCGCCACATGTCACCGGCATCGCGGCCACGCAGCTCGCCGAATGCCGGGTCACTGAACACCACGTCCTCGGTGTAGCAGGCGCTCATGGCTTCGGCATCCAGGCGCTGGAAGGCCTTGTAGAACTCAGTGATCAAAGCGCTATGGGCGTCACTCATGGACAGGCTCCGTGATGGGGTGGGCAGGCTTTGCACGATAGTCTGCCGACACGGATAAAACCATGGTCATCAATGATGAGAATGCCCAGGATATCGCGTGACATTAAACCTTGTGGGGGCGGGCTTGCTCGCGAAGAGACCGTGTCAGCCAATCTCAATGTTGAATGACACACTGCCTTCGCGAGCAAGCCCGCGCCCTCAGGTTTCGCAACTGACTGGCATCGCGCACTAAGGCACCATGCCGCTACGCCGGGC
The DNA here is from genome assembly GCF_029955235.1 of Pseudomonas fungipugnans. NCBI lineage: Bacteria > Pseudomonadati > Pseudomonadota > Gammaproteobacteria > Pseudomonadales > Pseudomonadaceae > Pseudomonas > Pseudomonas fungipugnans. The sequence goes on along the minus strand of NZ_JARBWL010000002.1, from coordinate 1,404,839 downwards.
ATACGCGAACAAATCCACGTCGGTCGAAATGCTGAGCCGGTTCATTGCGGTGCTTTTCTGTTTGCTGATCGTCGAAATACTGCGATTGACGTGAGCGGCAATCTCACTGACGGTCATGCCGGTAGCAAGCATGCGCACCACTTCGTGTTCCTTGCGCGACAACTGTGGTTCGTGCGCAGGATCCTGCGTCCCCGCCTCCATCAGTTGCATGCGCAAATGCTCGGTAATAAAGGTCTGGCCCTTGCTGACTGCATCGATTGCAAGCGGCAACTCGCGGGCGGACGCGCTTTTGGCCACGACCGCTCGCGCACCTCGGGCAAACGATGCCCGCAACGTGGCGACATTGGCGAACATGGTCACCAGAATCACCGGCAATTGCGGATACTTGCGTTGCAGCAGGCACAACAGGCCATAGCCGTCCGTGTGCTGGTTACCCGGCATGGCAAAGTCGGTCACCAGCAAGTCACACGGCACAGTGGCCAGCAGGGCCAGCAGCTCGTCAGGCCCGTCAGCCTCCCCCACAACCTCGCATCGGCCATTCGCCTCGATAACCACTTTTTGCCCGATGCGTACCAGTGGATGATCGTCAGCAATAATTACGCGGAGCATTGGACCTACTCGTGATGACAATCTGGACTCGCGCAAAATACCCCCGCTTCACACGTCCCACAACTGCCAATCAGTGCCCTCATTTCCGGGTTGCCCATGCCTGTTGAAGCAGGCCACATGCCCACAACAAAAACAGAAAAAACCTACGAAACAAACCTACACCACCACGGATATAGGCTGACAGATACGGCGCTGTATCACGGCGCCTCACAGATTTTTAAGATCGTTGAGGTAGGCCAGCATCCTCTTGTGAAAATCCTCCAAAAGCGGCTGATTGATCACAACCCCTCGTTGGCGCACGGCAGCAATCAATCGCGCCCCCTGAGTTTCGGATTCGGTCGCGCCCAGAAAGGCGACGCAGCCCACAATCCGATGCAACTGCTCCACGACCGCCGTTACATCCAGGCTCGATTGGGCCCGTTGCAGGACGGTCAAGTCCTGGTTCACCTCTCGAATCATGGTGTCCAGCAATCGGTCCACCATCTGCGCAGAACCAAACAGCTGGATCAGACTTTCACGGGTATGGCGCAACGGCACGTTAAAGGGAGCGGGGTTGTGGGTGTCTTGCGCCCCTCGGGCGCCAATGTTGGCTAGAGACTTCATACCGCTGGAAAAACTCGTCAGGGCTGCCCCTTGGCAACGAACACTCAAAGGGGCGGCGGCCAGAGAAGACAGAACGCGTTGCGTGAACGCTTCCGATGAGCGAGCAGACTATTCGCGCGACCCGACCCGGCGCGATACAACAATTACGAAAAGGATAATTTCCTACATCAAAAATTGACGATTCTGATGACCAACTCCGTCATTTCGGTGCCGCACGCACTTCTCGTAATAGTTGTATTTCCCCGACCCCGACCGTTCGTTAGATTGCGCCGCACCCCACTTGGGGCAACGGTCACGCTTGACCCTTGCCGCCCTTCGGCAGGGTGAAACAGACACCTGTCATCGGCGGCCCATCACAAAGGTTATGAACATGAAGCGACTTGTTCCGGCAGTCCTCGCCTCGGTACTGACATCGTCGGTCTGGGCTGCCAGCACTACTGATCTGAACGTCACAGGGACGATCACTCCCAGCTCCTGCCAGCCCTTGCTATCCAGCGGCGGGTCGGTAGATCTGGGCAAGATTGCGGCCGCCGATCTGAAGCCTGACCAGCACACCGCCTTGCCGACTCAAGCGCTGCGTTTGAGCGTGCGTTGTGAAGGCGCGATTCTTTTTGCCATGAATATGATCGACAACCGTCCAGGCACATCGCCTGTCGAGAGTCTGCATGGGCTTGGCATGACCAGTAATAACGAGAAGCTGGGTAGCGCTGCCTTTGGGCTCATGAACCCCGTGGCCGATACCGTGCCGGTGCGCGCCATCTTTTCACTCAATGGCGGAAGTACCTGGGTCGCTGCGTCCTACCTGGGACACGCCGCCCTGACTGCCGTCGCGTCCATGGACGGTGCGCTTACCCCCATTGCCGTGCAAAACCTGGATGCCGACCTGAGTGTCGCCACCAATATCGCTCCGGCCGACGGTTTGACCCTGATCGATCAGGAGCCCATCGACGGCCACGTCACGCTGCAATTGAAATACCTGTGATCCGCAACATTCCTCACCCTACCCTTTATACAAAGGAACTTTCTACCGTGAACAAGCTACTCAAAACCGTTACCAGCACCCTGTTGATTGCCTGCGCGCCCGCCGCGTTTGCTGCGTCCACCGTGGACTTGACGGTCACTGGCCTGATTACCCCCAACTCCTGCACGCCGCTGTTGTCCGGCGGTGGCCAGGTCGACTACGGCAAGATCTCGGCGAAAGATCTCAAGACCACACAGAGCACCTTGATCGGCGTGAGAACCCTGCAAATGAGCGTGAGTTGCGATGCACCGATCCTCGTTGGCCTCAAGGCAATCGACAATCGTTCTGGTTCTTCGGCAACGCTTCAGGGTATGGGGCTGGGCCTGATCAACGGTGATCAGAAGCTGGGTTACTACTATTTGTACCTGCGCAACCCGATCGCTGACACCGTGGCCGTCCAGCCCATCGTTACCGAGGACAACGGCCGGTCCTGGATGAACGATGCGTTCTGGAACCCGCAATATCTGTCCTCGGTCGCCGCCATGAGCGATGACTCGCAACCGATCCCTATGCAAAACCTGACAGTGGACCTGGAAGTGCAAACACTCATCGCCCGCACCGACGGCCTGGACCTGAGCAATGAAGTGCCGATCGACGGTTCGGCCACACTGGAAGTGAAGTACCTGTAACCACTGGATCTGTACTGAAAAGGAGTTCGTTTCACCATGAACAAGATGCTCAGCGCCATCGCGCCCGTCCTGCTGTTGGGCAGCGCCCTTGGTGCTCACGCGGCTTCGACCGTGGATCTGGCAGTCAAGGGGCTGGTTACACCGAGTTCCTGCACACCGTCGCTGACCAGCGGCGGCGTGGTCGACTACGGCAAAATGTCCTCCAAGGACCTGAGGCCCGACCGCGCCACCTCCCTGGCCAACGTCAACCTGCAACTGGCCGTCACCTGCGAGGGCAGCACGTTGCTGGCCTTGCAAGGCAACGACAACCGTGAAGGCTCGGACCACCGGAACGATCTCCAGTATTACGGCCTGGGGTTGATCAACGGCGGTGAAAAACTCGGGGCTTTCGATCTGCGATTTTCTTCGCCCGTTGCCGACGGCATAACGGTCCATACCATCGCTTCGCCGAACGGCGGCGGTTCATGGTGGGCCGAACCCAATCTTGTTCGGGGTGACATTCTCAGTGTCGCTCATATTGGCTCTCTGGTGCCGATTCCCGTACGCAACCTGACGGCCGATGTGCGGATCGGTGCGGAAATCGCACCGACCCGACAGCTGACACTGGATAACGAAGTGCCACTGGATGGCTCAGCCACGATAACCGTCAAATACCTTTAACGTTCTCGCGATCCGACCTCAGGCCTTTTGCCTGGGGCCGGGTCATGAATGACCTGACGAGACACGTCATGACCACGCTATATTCAAAATACGATCTGCGACGCACCCTGAGCCTGGGCCTGTTGAGCCTGGTGTTGAGCTGTTCGGCCCAGGCCGACGGCATGGTGCCGGAAACGTCCGTGGTGATCGTCTACGAGGCAGAGGGTGAAGCTGCCGTTTCTGTCACCAACACCGATGCAAAAGTTTCACTGTTGCATGTCACCCTGGAAAACGTGCCCGAAGACACCGAAAGCCTGCTGGTCGTCACCCCGCCACTGGCCAGGGTGAACCCCTCGGCATCGCAACTGGTGCGCTTCATTCTGCAAAATCCGCAGCCGCTGCGGACCCAACGGCTCAAGCGAGCGATTTTCGAAGGCATGCCCCAGGACCGCGAGGCCACCGAAGCGGGTCATGCCCGGGTCGGCGTGACGGTCAGGCAGAACCTGCCGGTGATCATTCACCCCAAGGGCCTGGCAACGAATCGCACGCCCTGGACCGGCTTGAGCTGGTCGCTGAAAAACAACGAACTCAGCGTGCTCAACGACACCCCTTATGTGGTGCGCCTGGCGCAGGAACTGCAACTGCTCCCCGGCAAGGACAAGGCGATGTTGCCGCGCACCTACATCCTGCCAGGCGAGCACTTGACGGTGGGCGTGCCGACGCAGTCCGCCAACACCGTACGCCTGCAACCGGCCACCGTGTACGGCTTTGCAGTCGCCGCCTATGACGCACCGATCAGCCCCTGAGCCATTCACGCTTCAGGAGTCGCCCCTAACAAGAATGAAGTGACCGCGATGTGACGGTCACCACCCGACAGCCCGGGAACGCTGCGCAGTAAGCCTGCGCGCCCCCACAAACCGAGTGTCCTTCGTGAAAACAGTATTGAATTACCGTGACGGCGCAGCTGTGCGCGTCGGTTCGCGCCGGACCTTGGTGCGAACACGCCTGAGCCGGGCCGCGCTACCGCTGATCAATCTGCTGTGGCTCACCCCCGCCTGGGCAGACAATCAGGGCCAGTTCGACGCGCAGACCTTGCAGCAGCGCGGGATCGATCCGGCGCTGGCCAGGTTGCTGCTGGAGAGCCCGCGCTTTACCGCCGGCACCCATGCCGTCAGCCTGAGCGTCAACGGCCTGCGGCAGGGACGCATCGACGTGCAGTTCGACCAGCAGGGCATGCTGTGTTTTGATCGCCCGCTACTCGACACGGGCAAACTGATCGTCCCCGATGACAATCAGCGCTGTCATGACTTCATCAAGGCTTACCCGCAGACCGTGGTGGAACAGGACCCGGCCACGCTGAGTGTCGCGCTGGTGGTACCGACCGCCGCCCTGCGCCCGACCCAGCAGGATATTTCCGGCTACGAGACCGGTGGCGTGGCCGCCCTGCTCAATTACGATTTGAGCGGTGTCTACAACCGTTTCAATGATGACAGCAACCGCTTCGGATCAGCCAACACCGAAGTCGGGTTCAATGCCGGCGACTGGATCGTGCGCAGTCGGCAAGTGCAGACCTGGCAAGACGACCGTTCCAGCACCACGCACCTGGAAGCCTATGCGCAACGCACCTTCGCCAGTCATCAGGCGGTGCTGCAGGGCGGTCAGATCAACCTCTACAACCCGGTGTTGTCCGGTGCGCAGATCACTGGCGTGCAGGTCTTCACTGAACAGGCGTTGCAGGACCAGCATCAGGGCGCAACCATCGACGGCATCGCCAACAGCCCCGCGCAGGTGGAAATTCGCCAGAACGGCGCGCTGATCCACTCGACGGTGGTGCCCGCCGGGCCGTTTTCCCTGACCGACGTCCGACGCCTCAACAGCCGTTCGGATGTCGAAGTCACGGTCAAGGAAACGTCGGGCGGCGAACGGCGCTATACCGTCCCTGCCGCCATGCTCGGCATCGGTTTGCCTGCCCCCGGCTATTCAATCGGCGCGGGGCGAGTACGCAATATCGGCGACGCCGATGGCAACGACCCCTGGGTGGTCAGTGCCGGCTGGAGCGGCGCGCTGCACCCGCAACTGAGCCTGGGCGCCGGTACGTTGTTTGCCAGTGATTACCGCTCCGCCGGCTTGAGCCTGGGCTGGTTGCCCTGGGCCGACAGCCAGATCCAGCTCTCGACCCAGGCCGCCGATGCACGTATCGATGAGGCTGAGCGCGGACTGCAAACCGACCTGTCCTGGACTCAGCGACTGGACGAGCAATGGTCGTTCACGGCCGCCAATTCCTATCGCACGCCTCACTATCGCGAGCTGGAAGAAACGGTCTACCAGAACGACCGCGAGACTCGCCGCAACACCCGTCACCGCTATCGCGACCAGCAAAGCCTCGCGCTGTCCTGGACGCATCCGTGGCTGGGCGCATTCAGCGGCGGGGCGTCGCGCGCCACGACCTTCAACGGTGACGACAGCAGCCGCCTGTTCGCATCCTGGGGCACCAACATCAGGGGCGTGTCGGTTTCCGCCAGTGGCGAAAGGCAAATGGGCGGCGAAAATTTCCAGGACAACGCGCTGTACTTCACCGTCAGCGTGCCGCTGGGCGAAAACCGCCGAGGCCGCTCCTGGCTGCGTAACTCTGGAGGCGAGCACCGCACTGGCCTGGGCCTGAACGAGCAGGTCAACGACCAGCTCAGCTATCGCGTCGCCGCCGAACACGACAGCCGCGACCAGGAAGTGGAAAGCTCGCTGGGTGTTTCCTATTTGCCGCGCTACAGCCAGTTCGATTTCAACTACACCCGATCCAACGCTGATCAATCGAGCTATCAGGGGGGCGCGCGTGGTGGCGTCGTGGCGCATGCCGGCGGGGTTACGTTCTCGCCTTATCCGGTGCGCGACACCTTCGCCCTGCTCTCGGTCGGCGACATGTCCGGCATCAAGGTCAACACCCCAAGCGGCCCGGTCTGGACCGATTGGCAAGGCCAGGCCGTGGTCCCGCAAGTGTCGGCCTATGGACGTAGTGCCGTGGAGGTGCAGACCCGCTCACTACCACGCAACGCCGACATCAGCAACGGCTTGGCAATGGTCTCCGCCGGACGCGGGGCCGTGGACCGGATCGACTTCGGTGTCTCGATGACACGCCGCGCATTGCTCACCGTCAGCACCGATCAGGACCAACCACTGCCCCGTGGCGCGTCGGTCACTGACGATCAGGGTGCATTCGTGACCCTGGTACAGGACAACAGCCAGGTGTTCTTGCCCAACGTGCTCGATCAACCTTCGCTGTGGATAAAAGCCCCCGGCATGAGTCGCTGTCAGTTGCACTTCAAACTGCCGGAAAAGGCTGATCCGCAGGTGTATTTCGAAACCGCGCCCGCCCGCTGCCAGACGCCTTGAGGACTTTGCAATGAACCTGGATAAAACCCTGCAACGGCTGGCGATCTTTCTGCTGATCGGCACAGCCACCAGCGCTCAGGCGCTGGAAGAGTGCCAGCTCAACCTGAGCGAAACGGTGCTGGATTTCGGCCAGTTGAGCCGCATCGCCCGGCACCATCAAGCCGGCCAGCAATTAATTGGCGAACGCCGCCTGAGCCTGACCCTTAACTGCCCGCAGGTCATGGACTTGAGCCTGTTCTACCGAGGGTTGGCGGCCAGCGCCGAACGGCTGCGCTTTACCGAACGCGGCAACTATCGGCTCCAGGTCAGCGACGCGGTGGTGGATGGCCAGGCCACCGAACTGGGACTGTTGAGCGCCGTCGGCCAACCGCCTGCCGACAACGCCACCGTGCTCGACTGGCTTCCTGGCTACGGCATCGCACCGGTGCGCGCCGGGGCCGTGGTATCAGGCAAAAGCCTGGCCCTGCAACTGTCGGTCAACGCCTGGGCCGACGCGGGCGCCACGTTGGTCCAGGACGCAACCACCTGGGAAGCCAGCGGCCTGATCGACGCCGTTGGCACCGGTCGTGCCCGGGAGCTGACGTTGCGCGCCCGTGTCGTTCCGGCGTCCTGTATCCCGACACTGTCCAACGGCGGCGTGGTGGATTACGGCAGGCTGTCGGTCAAGGAACTGAACATCGACAAGGAAACCGTGCTCCCGACCAAAACGCTGCTGTTTTCCGTCGCCTGTGACGCCGCCACCCCGTTCGCCGTACGCATGCAGGACAACCGCGACGGTTCCGCCACGGGCGGTACGGATGAAACGTCTTATGGCCTGGACCTGGACGGCACCGGCAACAAGATCGGTCGCTTCTACGTGAACGTCGACCCCGCCGAGTTCAGCGCCGACACCCTCGCCACGCTCTATCGCACCGACTCCACCACGTCCGGCAGAGCGTGGAGCAGCGCCAGCTCCCGGACGATCCCCATCGGCGCCAACAGCTATCTGGGGTTTACCGACAGCGTCGGCGACAGCACTGGCCCGGTGTCGATCCAGAACCTGTCCGGGAGCCTGCACATCAAGGCGATTGTAGCCCCTACCCAAGCCCTGGATTTGCGTAACGACGTGCGCCTGAACGGCTCGGGCACCATCGAAATCATTTACCTGTAACGTCTATCGAGGAACCACTGATGAACCTTTATGGCATTGCATTTTCCAGTGTGGTCGGCTTGCTGACCCTGCCGTTGGCACAGGCGGCATCTTCCGTCGAGTTGACCGTCCAGGGCCGCATTACGCCACTGGCCTGCGTCCCGACCCTGTCCGGCGGCGGCGTGGTCGACCTGGGCAGGATCTCGCATCAGGACCTGAACATCGAGACCGGCACGAGGCTGCAACTGCGCCAGTTGAGCCTTGGCATCAGCTGTAACGGCCCCACCCGTTTCGTCCTGCTCATGACAGACAACCGCGACGGCTCGGCGAACGTCAACAGCGAGATTTACTACGGGCTGGGCTTCGACAACAAAGGCAACAAGGTCGGCCTGTTTTCGGTGAGCTTCGACCCGAAGCTCACCGTGGCCGACAGCCTGCCGCAAATCTATGGCACCGAATCCACCACCGGCGGCGCCGCCTGGCGCACCTCCAACCTGCGACCGATCGATATCGGTTCACGCAGCTACCTGGGCTTCACCGATATCGAAGGCAGCACCGCAGGCCCTTCAGCGATCCAGGATCTAAACAGCTTGTTGAACATCGAGGTGGTGCTCGCCGCCCTGAAAAACCTGGACCTGAGCAGTGACGTGCGCATCGATGGCTCAGGCAGCCTGCACATCAAATACCTGTAACCACAACATTAAGGAAACACCCGAATGAAGTACTGTTTTGCGGTCCTGTCCACGGCTGTGCTGATCGCTGCCATGCCCCAGGCTCTCGCGGCGTCTACGGTCGACCTGGCGGTCAACGGCGCCATTACCCCGGCGGCTTGTTTGCCGAACCTGTCCGGCGGCGGCGTGGTCGATTTTGACAGGATTGCGGCAAAGGACCTGCGGCAAACCGGCTCGACGCCTCTGCCGGATCACACGCTGACGCTGCAAGTGAGTTGCGACTCTGCCATCCCTTTCGCCCTGCTCGCCACGGACAATCGCGCGGGAACGGCCTCGCAGGCAGGCAGCCTGTACTTCGGCCTGGGGCTGATCAACGGCAGCCAGAAACTGGGGGGCTACAACATTGTGATGATGAATGCTGTTGCCGATGGCGTAGAAGTCGCGGCAATCAGGTCCCCGGACGGGAAAACGGACTGGCAGCACAATCTGTTCTGGTGGCCCACTTAATACATGTCAGTGGCTGCCATGGATAACGTCAGCCAACCGATTGCCGCTCAGAACCTGACGCTGGATCTGCTGATCGGCACGTCTATCGCTCGGGCGGACGGACTGGACCTGAGCAATGAAGTGCCCATTGATGGCTCGGCAACCCTTGAGATGACGTACCTGTAATTCGCTGAGTCTGCGCTCGTGGCACCGGCATCGGTGCCACGAGCGCGAGCCTGGAGATTGAAACCTAAAGCTTTTCGCTGACCACCTGAACGTACAACGAACGTCCCGCCCCAAGGCCCGCGATAATCGCGCCCAGGCCGATCACACCGAAGATCCAGCCCACGGCGTTCCAGCCACCGGTCCAGTCATGCACCACGCCGACCGCGAACGGCCCCATCGATGCCAGGGTGTAACCGAAGCCCTGGGCCATGCTCGACAGATTGGCCGCAACATGCGAGTCCCGTGAGCGCAGCACGATCAGGGTCAGCGCCAGGCTGAACGTACCGCCCTGCCCCAGACCCAACAGAATCGCCCAGCCCCATAGGCCGTCGAGCGGCGCATAAAGGCAGCCAAACAGACCACCGAGGGTCAGCAGCATGACCACCACAATCGCCAGCCGCTGATCCTTGCCACGGGTCGCCAGCCACGGTGCGGCCAGGGAACTGGCCAACTGCACGATCACCGAGCCCGACAGCACCAGCCCCGCTTGCGTCGGCGTCAGGCCACGGCCGATGAGGATGGACGGCAACCAGCCGAAGACGATGTACGCCAGGGACGATTGCAGCCCCATGTACAGCGTCACTTGCCAGGCCAGAGGATCTCGCAGCAGACCGCGCACCCGATAGGCCACGTTGTGCGCGCCGTGTTTCTGGCCGACTTGCGGCAACCAGAACATCGCCGCCACCAGCGCCGGCACGATCCAGATGCCCAGCCCCATGGTCCAGCTGTGATCGAAATGTTCGCTCAACGGCACGGTCGCCCCCGCCGCCATCGCCGCGCCCAGACACAACGCCATGGTGTAGACACCGGTCATGGTCCCGGCGTGTTTGGCGAAGTCGCGCTTGACGATACCCGGCAGCAACACGCCGATCACACCGATGCTCGCACCGGCCAGCACGCTGCCTGCAAACAGACCGACCTCACCGAACGAACTGCGCAGGATGATCCCGCCGGCCAGGGTCAGGAGAATCCCCAGCACCACCCGCTCGGCGCCGAAACGCCGGGCCAGGATCGGCGCCAGCGGTGCGAACAGACCGAGGCACAGCACCGGCAGCGTCGTCAGCAAACCGGCCTGCGCCGCCGACAGGCCAAGGGATTTCGACACCTCGCTGAGCATCGGCGCCATGCTCGACAGCGCCGGCCGCAGGTTCAGTGCCACCAGGATCAAACCCAGCAGCAACAGCCACGGGCGCTTGAGCAGCGGATGACTTTGCTGGACGACTTCATCATCGGCCTCGGCATCGATCAACAGCTCTTCGAGCTCCGCCGTGCGTTTGGGTTGAATACTGTTCGGGCTGGACATGGTTTTCTCGGTTTCAAGGTTCATTGATCAACTGCCTCGACAGGGCTTTGGCCCGTTCCGGGTCGCGTTGTTCGACGGCATCGAGCAACTCGATGTGCAAGTCGAACACTTCCTGGCGGCGGGGGGTGATGTTCAGGGTTTTGCGCAACTGTGCGCCGACGATGCTGGAGAAGTAGCGGTACAACTCGCTGAGCGTCGGGTTGTGGGCGGCGTCTACCAGACGACCGTGGAACACCAGGTCGCAGGCAATAAAACTTTCCAGGTCACCGTGGTAGTGAGTGCCACTGACGCCCAATGCTTCGCGCAAGGCCACCAGGTCTTCATCGGTGCGGCGCAAGGCAGCCAGGCCGATGGCCTCGACTTCAAGAATGTGCCGGGTCTCGCGAGCCTGTTCGAGGGTGCAGCGCGACAACGCTTTCATGGTGTCGAGCGGATCGATCACGGCACGCAGATAACTGCCGTCGCCCTGGCGGATTTCAATCAACCCGGAAAACGCCAGCACGCGCATGGCTTCACGCACAGTGTTGCGGCTGATACCCAGTTCGGCGGACAACTCAGGCTCGGTGGGCAGACGTTCACCGACCGCCCATGCACCTTGGGTAATGCGCAGACGTAATTGATCCAGGGCCTGGTCAACCAGGGAACGCTTGATGAGTGGAGAAATTTCTGACATTGGAATTCGCCCTTTCATCCAATCATAGGATGAATTTTCTGACATGGTAGTCAGCTTTGTCTGACAGGGCAACCTTTGGAGAAGCAGCACGACAAATGGAGTGACAAACACACATCCCCCCTGTGGAGCGGGCTTGCCCTACAACATAGGATCTCCCACAGGGGGGATTTGTGTCTGGCGGCTAAATCCCGGGCAAAAATAAACCCGGAACACGGTCCGGGTTTATTTCAGTGCCTGGCGTCGATCAATGCAGGATCTGGCTCAGGAACAGTTTGGTGCGGTCGTTCTGCGGGTTGTCGAAGAAGTCGTTCGGCGCGGCCTGTTCGACGATTTCGCCCTTGTCCATGAAGATCACGCGGTTGGCCACGGTGCGGGCGAAGCCCATTTCGTGGGTCACGCAGAGCATGGTCATGCCGTCTTCGGCCAGGCCGATCATGGTATCCAGTACCTCTTTCACCATCTCGGGGTCGAGCGCCGAAGTCGGTTCGTCGAACAGCATGATTTTCGGTTTCATGCACAGCGCGCGGGCAATCGCCACACGCTGTTGCTGACCGCCGGACAGTTGCCCCGGGAATTTATGCGCCTGCTCCGGAATGCGTACGCGCTCCAGGTAGTGCATGGCAATTTCCTCGGCCTTGCGTTTGGGCATCTTGCGCACCCACATCGGTGCCAGGGTGCAGTTCTGCAAGATGGTCAGGTGCGGGAACAGGTTGAAGTGCTGGAACACCATGCCGACTTCACGGCGGATCGCTTCGATCTGCTTGAGGTCGTTGGTCAGCTCCACGCCATCGACCACGATGCGGCCCTGCTGGTGTTCTTCCAGACGGTTGAGGCAACGGATGGTGGTGGATTTGCCGGAACCCGACGGGCCGCACAGGACGATACGCTCGCCCTGCTTGACGTTCAGGTTGATGTCTTTCAACACGTGGAACTGGCCGTACCACTTGTTCACGCCCTGCATCTGAATAATGCCTTCAGGGCTCACAGGCTGTTTGATCGCTTCACTCATGAGTCAACTCCTAACGCTTGTGGCCAGTGTCCAGCTTACGTTCCAAATGCATGGAGTAGCGGGACATACCAAAACAGAAAATCCAGAACACCAGGGCCGCAAACACATAACCTTCGGTTGCCATGCCCAGCCATTTCGGGTCGGCGGCCGCTTGCTTGACACTGTTGAGCAGGTCGAACAAACCGATGATGATCACCAGGCTCGTGTCCTTGAACAGCGCAATGAAGGTGTTGACGATGCCCGGAATCACCAGCTTCAGGGCTTGCGGCAGAATCACCAGGCCCATGCTGCGCCAGTAACCGAGGCCCATCGCGGCAGCCGCTTCGTACTGACCTTTGGGGATCGCTTGCAGACCACCGCGCACCACTTCGGCCACGTAGGCCGACTGGAACAGGATCACGCCGATCAACGCCCGCAGCAGTTTGTCGAAGTTCATGCCTTCAGGCAGGAACAGCGGCAGCATCACCGAGGACATGAACAGCACCGTGATCAACGGCACGCCGCGCCAGAACTCGATGAAGGTCACGCAGACCACACGAATCGCCGGCATGTTCGAACGACGACCCAGCGCCAGCACAATCCCCAGCGGCAACGCACCGGCAATACCGACGGTGGCAATGACCAGGGTCAGCATCAGGCCGCCCCACTGGCTGGTCGCCACGTTGGTCATGCCGAAGATGCCGCCATGCAGCAGGAAGTAGGCAATGATCGGGTACGCCACCAGGAAGCTCAGCCCGTAGACCGCTTTACGCGGGAAACGCGAGATGAACAAAGGGGCCACGCCGATGATCGCCAGCCACACGGTCAGGTCCACGCGCCAGCGCAGCTCGGGCGGGTAGTAGCCGTACATGAACTGGCCGAAGCGCTGTTGGATGAACACCCAGCAGGCGCCTTCCTTGGTGCAGTCGGCGCGGGTGGTGCCGACCCAGTTGGCGTCCAGGATCGCCCAGTGCAGCAGCGGTGGAATCACCAGGTAGATCAGGTAGAACGCGAACAGGGTCAGCAGGGTGTTGATCCAGCTGGAGAACATGTTGGCGCGCATCCACGCCACCACGCCAATACTGCGGCTCGGTGGTGGCATGTCGGGTTTGAAAGTATGGGTAGTCATGCGCGTTTCCTCACCGCTCGATCAGCGCAATGCGCTTGTTGTACCAGTTCATCAGCAGGGAAATGCTGATGCTGATCGCCAGGTACACGCTCATGGTGATGGCAATGACCTCGATCGCCTGCCCGGTCTGGTTCAGCACCGTACCGGCAAACAACGACACCATTTCCGGATAACCGATACCGGCGGCCAGCGAAGAGTTCTTCGCCAGGTTGAGGTATTGGCTGGTCAGCGGCGGGATGATCACGCGCAGGGCTTGCGGGATGATCACCTTGCGCAGGGTCGGACCGTTGCGCAGGCCCAGCGAACGCGCCGCTTCGGTCTGGCCGTGACTGACCGACTTGATGCCCGAACGCACGATCTCGGCGATAAACGCCGCGGTGTACACCGTCAGGGCCAGGGTCAGCGCCAGCAGTTCCGGGATCAGCACCCAGCCACCGACGAAGTTGAAGCCTTGCAGCTTGGGCATTTCCCAGTGCAGCGGTGCGCCGAAGATCAACGCACACAGCGCCGGGATCACGATGATGATCGCAAGACCGGTCCAGAACTTGTGGAATGGCACGCCCGTGGCTTCGAAACGCTTGTTGGCCCAGCGGCACATCAGCACGATGGCGACGATGGACACCGCCACACTGATCACAAACGCCCAGAATCCATTGGCCATTTGCGCGGCCGGCATGTTCAGGCCACGGCTGCTGACGAAGAAGGTGTCGCCGAAGTTATGACTGGCACGCGGCCCCGGCATGGTCAGGAACACGGCGAAGTACCAGAACAGGATTTGCAGCAGTGGCGGGATGTTGCGGAAAACTTCCACGTACACCGTTGCCAGCTTGCTGATGATCCAGTTCGGCGACAGCCGTGCCACGCCGACGATGAAACCGAGGATGGTCGCCAGCACCACGCCGATCACGGTCACCAGCAAGGTGTTGAGCAGACCGATGACAAACACCCGGGCATAGCTGTCCGATTCGGTGTAGTCGATCAGGTGTTGAGCGATGCCGAACCCGGCACTGCGCTCCAGAAATCCGAAACCGGAGGTAATACCCCTGTGTTGCAGGTTGGTTTGCGTATTGTTGAACAGATACCAGCCCATCGCGACGACCGCGACAATGGTGATGATCTGGAATAGCCACGCACGCACTCGCGGATCGCTGAGGCTGAGCCTCTGCTTTGGTGCGCCGATTGATTTTTGCATGGAGTGCCCCGGAAATAATGGAACAGAACATCACCCGGTGGTTGGCCCACCGGGTGATAGAACCATCAGCGCACTGGTGGTGCGTATTGAATGCCGCCGTTGGTCCACAGCGCGTTCAGGCCACGGTCGATTTCCAGCGGAGTGCTCTTGCCGAGGTTTTTCTCGAAGATTTCGCCGTAGTTACCGACCTGGGAAACAATCTTGACGACCCAGTCCTTCGGCAGTTTCAGGTCCTTGCCGTATTCACCGTCGCCGCCCAGCAGACGAGCAACGTCCGGGTTCTTGGTCGACTTGGCTTCTTCAAGCACGTTTTTCGAAGTGATGCCGGCTTCTTCTGCGTTCAGCAGCGCGTAGCCAACCCAGCGAACGATCGCCAGCCACTCGTCGTCGCCGTTACGCACGACCGGGCCCAGTGGTTCTTTGGAGATGGTTTCCGGCAGGACCACGTAGTCTTTTGGCGAAGCCAGTTTGCTGCGCTGTGCGTACAGCTGCGACTTGTCGGAAGTCAGTACGTCGCAACGACCGGATTCCAGCGACTTGGCGCTTTCATCGGAGGTGTCGAAAGTGATCGGGGTGTACTTCAGGCCGTTGGCGCGGAAGTAGTCGGACACGTTCAGCTCGGTGGTGGTACCGGCCTGGATGCAGATGGTTGCGCCGTCCAGTTCCTTGGCACTTTTCACGCCCAGCTTGCTGTTGGCCAGGAAGCCCACGCCGTCGTAATAAGTGATGAAGCCAGGGAATTTCAGACCCATGCCCGCGTCACGGGAGCTGGTCATGGTGGTGTTACGCGACAGCACGTCGATTTCGCCCGATTGCAGCGCGGTGAAGCGCTCCTTGGCGTTCAACTGGCTGAACTTGACCTTGGTCGCGTCGCCGAATACGGCAGCGGCAACAGCGCGGCAGACGTCAGCGTCGATCCCGAGGATCTTGCCGGTGGAGTCCGGAACCGAAAAGCCCGGCAAGCCATCGCTGACGCCGCACTGTACGAAACCTTTCTTCTGCACTGCATCCAGGGTTGCACCCGCCTGAGCGAACCCGCTGACACCGAGGACTGTTGCAGCAGTCACGATGGCCAGGGTGGATTTCAACATCTTCATTCAAACCTCCAGTTTTGCTCTTGTTGTGTCGGAGCTTGAGTCCAGTCGCACCCTTATGAGGCGTTGTCGACCCGTGTTGGCTTTTTTTGGGGTCAACCGACGTCAGGACCTTAGCTATGAGTCTAGTAGGAGAAAATCCACATCATGGACAACTCACTTCTCACCAATCGGCCGAACGGGCTGTAGCCCTTTCACGTTCGCTAAGCCCGTAGCGGCCACTGGCGAACATCCATCACCGGATTTTTTGCTATCCCGTCGCCGGCCGTACACTGATAGTGTTACCGCCGGACGCGAGATGAGTTGCACAAGCTTCCACATAGCAAAGCCCGTACCACACCAACTGCTCAAGCGATTCAGCGGCTGGTCAATAGCAAAACTTGCACCCGTGCGACATCTTCTTAACTGATCAACCCGTCGCGCACTCGAATCACGCACTCAATGAGAGCGCACGCACACATTTGGAGCAGCCATGACCCAGCCCTTGATTCTTCAGCCCGGCAAGCCCGTAGACGCCTGCGTTATCTGGCTGCACGGCCTGGGCGCCGACCGCTACGACTTCCTGCCGGTGGCCGAAGCCCTGCAGGAAAGCCTGCTGACCACCCGCTTCGTGCTGCCCCAGGCACCGACCCGCGCCGTGACCATCAATGGCGGCTACGAGATGCCGAGCTGGTACGACATATTGGCCATGAACCCGGCCCGCGCGATCAATCGCGAGCAGCTGGAAGAGTCGGCGCAGATGGTCATTGATCTGATCGAAGAGCAGCGAGCCAGCGGAATAGACGCCTCGCGGATTTTCCTGGCCGGTTTTTCCCAAGGTGGCGCCGTGGTGCTGCACAGCGCTTACCTGAAATGGCAGGGACCGCTCGGTGGCGTACTTGCCCTCTCTACCTATGCACCGACCTTCAGCGATGAACTGGAGCTTTCGGCCAGTCAGCAACGCATTCCACTGCTGAGCCTGCATGGCCAGTACGACGACGTGGTACAGAACGCCATGGGCCGTAGCGCTTACGAGCATTTGAAGCAGCGCGGTGTCACCGTCGCATGGCAGGAATACCCAATGGGCCACGAAGTGTTACCCGAGGAGATTCACGACATCGGCGTCTGGCTTGCCGAGCGTTTGCGCTAATCGCGGCTCTTTATGTAGCCCTTTGATCATCCCGCTACGCCGCGCCCGATTCTTGCATTACACTGGCCGGCGTATATTCCTTAACCAATTGATGAGATGACCGTGCTCAAAGCACTCAAAAAAATGTTCGGTAAAAGCGAGACTGAGCAGCTCGCGCCAGTCGCCAGCGCTCCGTCTCACACCCCCAGCCACCGCACCGACGGTCATCAGCCTGGCCGGACCGCAGCTGTCGCGGCACCGAAACACGAGCCCGTGACCACACCGGCCACCCAACCTGTCGAAGCTGTCGCTGCAGAGCAACCGCTCAGCGAAGCACCGAAACCTGCAAGACCGCGTCGCGAACCGAAGCCAAAGGCGCCGGTCATTCCCTGGAAACTCGAAGACTTCGCCGTCGAGCCCCTGGAAGGCAAAACCCGCTTCCACGATTTCAAACTGGCGCCTGAACTGATGCACGCCATCCAGGACCTGGGCTTCCCGTACTGCACGCCGATCCAGGCACAAGTACTTGGCTTCACCCTGGCCGGCAAAGATGCCATCGGTCGCGCCCAGACCGGCACCGGCAAAACCGCCGCCTTCCTGATTTCGATCATCACCCAGTTGCTGGAAACCCCGCCGCCCAAAGAACGCTACATGGGCGAGCCAAGGGCGCTGATCATCGCGCCAACCCGTGAGCTGGTGGTGCAGATCGCCAAGGACGCCGCTGACCTGACCAAGTACACCGGCCTCAACGTCATGACGTTCGTCGGCGGCATGGACTTCGACAAGCAGCTCAAACACCTCGAAGCCCGTCACTGCGACATCCTCGTGGCCACCCCTGGCCGCCTGCTGGACTTCAACCAGCGCGGCGACGTGCACCTGGACATGGTCGAAGTGATGGTGCTGGACGAAGCCGACCGGATGCTCGACATGGGTTTCATCCCGCAAGTGCGTCAGATCATTCGCCAGACCCCGCCGAAGAACGAGCGCCAGACGCTGCTGTTCTCCGCGACCTTCACCGAAGACGTGATGAACCTCGCCAAGCAATGGACCACCGAGCCGTCGATCGTCGAGATCGAAGCGCAGAACGTGGCCAGCGAAAACGTCGAGCAGCACATCTACGCCGTCGCCGGTGCCGACAAATACAAACTGCTCTACAACCTGGTCAACGACAACGGTTGGGAGCGGGTGATGGTTTTTGCCAACCGCAAGGATGAAGTGCGGCGCATCGAAGAGCGTCTGGTGCGCGATGGCGTCAACGCCGCGCAGCTGTCCGGCGACGTGCCGCAGCACAAGCGCATCAAGACCCTCGAAGGTTTTCGCGAAGGCAAGATCCGCGTGCTGGTGGCAACCGATGTGGCCGGTCGCGGCATTCACATCGACGGCATCAGCCACGTGATCAACTTCACTCTGCCGGAAGTGCCGGACGACTACGTGCACCGTATCGGCCGTACCGGGCGTGCCGGCGCCGATGGCGTGTCCATCAGCTTCGCCGGTGAAGACGACTCCTATCAGTTGCCGTCCATCGAGGCGCTGCTGGGTCGCAAGATCAGTTGTGAAACGCCGCCGACGCATCTGTTGCGAGCGGTTGAACGCAAGCGCCCATAACGCGGGTCGCAGTGAGAAAGGCGCAGCCGGAAACGGACTGCGCTTTTTTTTCGTCCTGCTTTTTTCAACAGGCGCTTGCTCAACAGAACTAAAAGTCCATAATGGACAAATTAGTTTACTTTCAGCTTTCGGAGCCGCTTATGTCCAGCACGCCTCAAGTGATCAACCAGGCCCAGGCCCGCGAATGGCTGTCCCAGGTTGATGTGCCGCAGATCCTGCGCAAGCTGTTCCGCGATCTGGCGGCCGGGCACGCCGTGCAACCGGCGCAACAATGGGTGGAATTCCCGCAAGGCGCCGGCGATTTCATCAATTACCTCGGCGTGCTGGCCGAGGATGGCGTGTACGGGGTCAAGACCTCGCCCTACATCGTCCGCGAGCAAGGCGCGCTGGTAACGGCGTGGACGCTGTTGATGTCGATGCAGACCGGCCAGCCGCTGTTGCTCTGCGATGCAGGGGAACTGACCACGGCGCGTACCGCTGCGACCACGGCCGTGGCGGTCGATGCCCTCGCCCCGCAGTCAGCTCGACGCCTGGCCATTATCGGCAGCGGCAAAGTCGCCCTGGCGCACCTGCATCATGTGAAAGGCCTGCGGGACTGGCAGAGCATCAGCCTGTTTTCGCCGAGCCTGGGCAACGCCACGGCCGAGACACTGGCCCAGCTCAAGCGCCTCGACCCACGACTGGTGATCGCCGGTTCCAGCGATGAAGCCACGCTGGACGCTGACGTGATCATGCTGTGCACCTCGTCCGCCGGCCCGGTCGTCGACCCGTCGCGCCTGAGCAAACCGGCACTGATCACCTCCATCAGCACCAACGCCCCGCGTGCTCACGAAGTACCGCCGCACAGCCTCAACGACATGCAGGTGTTCTGCGACTATCGTCAGACCACGCCGGGGTCGGCAGGCGAGATGCTGATTGCGGGTGAACAGCATGGCTGGGACAAACGCGCCATCGTCGGCGACCTGCCGGAGTTGCTCAGCGAACGGGTGCAGCGCCCCGACTATGAGCGTCATGTGTTCTTCCGTTCCATTGGTCTGGGGCTGGAGGATATTGCGCTGGCTAACGCGATCTACCAACTGCAGCGCTGACACCACCACTCGCTCCTACAGGGACGTCACTATTTTTGCTCTCGCGGAGACATGCATGAGCCACGCAGACTTCATCATCATCGGCGGCGGAATCGCCGGGGCTTCCACCGGTTTCTGGCTGTCGCAGCACGGTAAAGTGATCGTGCTGGAGCGTGAATCCCATCCGGCCTATCACTCCACCGGACGCTCCGCCGCGCTGTACACAGCCGCCTACGGCACGCCGCAGGTACGAGCGCTGACCCAGGCCAGCCGTGACTTTTTCGACGCCCCGCCCGCCGGGTTCTGCGAGCACCCGTTGCTGACTCCGCGTGGCGAAATGACCGTGGACTTCACCGGTGATCCGGCCGAGCTGAACAACCAGTACCTGAGTGCCAAAGCCACGGTGCCACAGATGCAATTGCTCACCGCAGACGAAGCCTGCGCGCGGCTGCCGATCCTGCGTCGGGAAAAAGTCCACGGTGCGATCTACGACCCGACCGCCTGCGACATCGACACCGATGCGTTGCATCAGGGTTATCTGCGCGGCATCCGCCGCAACAACGGCCAGGTGCACACCGACAGCACGGTGCTGAGCCTGACCCGCGACGGCGATGGCCTCTGGCAAGTGCACACTAACGGCCAGACCTTCAGCGCACCGATCATCATCAATGCCGCTGGCGCCTGGGCCGACAAAATCGGTGCGCTGGCCGGCGCCGCCTCGATCGGCCTGCAACCCAAGCGTCGGGCCGCCTTCATCTTCGCAGGGCCCGAAGGCGTGGACACTCATCATTGGCCGATGCTGGTGGCCCTCGACGAATCCTTCTATATGAAGCCCGATG
This sequence comes from Pseudomonas fungipugnans, assembly GCF_029955235.1. NCBI lineage: Bacteria > Pseudomonadati > Pseudomonadota > Gammaproteobacteria > Pseudomonadales > Pseudomonadaceae > Pseudomonas > Pseudomonas fungipugnans. The sequence goes on along the minus strand of NZ_JARBWL010000002.1, from coordinate 1,384,442 downwards.
CCGGCATGTTCCTCGGCTCACCGGCCAACGCCGACCCGGTGGAACCGCACGACGTGCAGCCCGAAGAACTGGACATCGCCATGGGGATCTACCAGATCGAAGAAGCCACCACCCTGACCATCCGCCGCCCGACCCGCACCTGGGCCGGCCTGCGCAGCTTCGTGCGCGACGGCGATTTGCTGTCCGGCTTCGACCCGCGCGTGCCAGGGCTGTTCTGGGTCGCGGCACAGGGCGGCTACGGCATTCAGACGTCGCCGGCCATGGGTCAGGCCAGCGCCGCCCTGGTACGTGGCGCAGAACTGCCCGAACAGCTGACCCGCTTCGGTCTGGACGCCGGCATGCTCTCCCCTGCGCGCCTGCGCTGATCGGCTCAGGTGACGTGCCGACACGATTGCGGCAAACTCCCCGCGCCCTTGTTTACGGGCGCTGACGCTGCCTGGAGTTCCACTGTATGAACGCACCTGAAAAAGACCCGGCCCTGAACAACTTCCGCGCCATCGCCGACGCGATTGCCACGCTGTTCTTCCCCCACGCCGAGGTGGTGCTGCATGACTTGCGCACGCAGAAGGTCGATTACATCGCCAACAACCTGTCCAAACGCGAGCTCGGTGACGACTCGGCGCTGGAAGACTTGCTCAGCGACGACGTCAACGAAACCAACATCGGGCCGTACGAAAAACTCAATTGGGACGGCCAGAAGATTCGCAGCCTGAGCACCGTGCTGCGCGATGGCGACGGTCGCCCGTTGGCGGTGCTGTGCATCAACCTGAATATTTCACTGTTCGAAAACGCCAAGGCGGCGCTGGACCTGTTCCTGTCGCCAAGCAAACTGATCCCGCAACCGGACTCACTGTTTCGCGATGACTGGCAGGAACGGATCAATACCTTCCTGCACGCCTGGCTGCGTGAACGTCAGCTGAGCCTGAACCTGCTGACCCGCGACCACAAACGCGAACTGGTGCTGGCGCTGCATGCCGAAGGGGCTTTCAAGGGCAAAAGCGCTTCGAACTATGTGGCCAATGTGCTGAACATGGGGCGGGCGACGGTTTACAAGCATTTGAAAGAGTTGAAAGGCTGACCCCTGAGATTTGTATTGACTGACAGGGCCCCATCGCGAGCAAGCTCGCTCCCACATTTGTCCTGCGAACACGGTCCAATGTGGGAGCGAGCTTGCTCGCGATGGCGGTGTATCAGTCACCGTAAATGTCGGACTTGAAATACTTGTCTGAAATCTTCTGATATTCGCCACTCGCCCGAATCCCGTCGATGGCCGCATTCAGCTCGCTGACCAACTCGGCATTGCCCTTGCGCACCGCGATCCCCGCGCCCTCACCCACGTATTTCGGGTCCTTGAGCTCCGGCCCGACAAAGGCGTAGCCCTGGCCACGCGGCATCGACAGGAAGTCATTCAGCGGGATGGTGTCGGCAAAGATCGCATCCAGGCGGCCGGCCGCCAGGTCCATGTAGATTTCTTCGTTATTACCGTAGCGCTTGACGACGATGCCCTTGGGCTCGAACACCTCGGTGGCATAGCGGTCGGTGGTCGTGGCGCGCTGCACGCCGATCGTCTTGCCCTTGAGGCTGGCGTACTGGTCGTCCACCACCGCGCCGTCCTTCATCACCAGACGCGATGAAGTGAAGTAGTACTTGTGAGTGAAATCCACTGACTTCTTGCGGTCTTCATTGATGGTCATGGACGACAGGGCCATGTCGATTTTCTTCACCTTCAGCGAAGGAATCAGCCCGTCGAACTCACCCTCGACCCACACGCACTTGGCCTTCATCTGCGCGCACAGGGCATTGCCGATGTCGTAGTCGAACCCGACGATTTCGCCTTTGTCGGTTTTCGATGCGAATGGCGGGTAAGCCGCTTCGATACCGATGCGCAAGGTCTGCTCGGCGGCGAACAGGTGGCTTGAGGCCAACAGGCTCAGGGCCAGACCGGTGATAAGGGGAAGTTTCTTCATGGTGGGTTTCTCGCGGGTTGTTGTTGGTTTGGGCAAGATTGAAGAAAGGGATGCGGGGCTTTTTTGTACTTATAATTCCATACTGGACTTTTATGTATTTGGCGTCAATCGGGCGAGCGCAGATCTGCCGCGCCTCTGGCCGATAGGCAAGTCCGGGAGAAATGAGGTGTTGCGAAGAGTGTCATCGCGAGCAAGCTCGCTCCCACAGGGGTTCTGCTTCGTTCACAAATTTTGTGACATGTGAAGATCAAATGTGGGAGCGAGCTTGCTCGCGATAGCTATCAGATGAACAGCAAAGAATGCAGCTGAATCACTACTTCCAACGATCCGCCGCCGCATGATCGCTGTCGCGCCCCTCAACCCATCGCGGCCCGTCGCTGGTGTTTTCCTTCTTCCAGAACGGTGCACGGGTTTTCAGGTAGTCCATGACAAAGGCACAGGCGTCAAACGCAGCCTGACGATGAGCACTGGCGACACCCACAAAAACAATCGGCTCACCCGGCTCCAGGGCGCCGATGCGATGCAGCACTTCCAGCTTCAACAGCGGCCAGCGTTGCTCGGCTTCGATGGCTATCTTGCCCAACGCCTTTTCGGTCATGCCCGGATAATGCTCAAGAAACATCCCGGCCACGTCGAGCCCGTCATTGAAATCGCGCACGTAGCCAACAAAACTCACCACCGCACCGACGCCAACGTTGGCTGCGTGCATGGCATTGACTTCAGCTCCCGGATCGAACGCGGTGGACTGCACGCGAATCGCCATGCTCAGCCCCCGGTCACGGTTGGAAAAAACGCAACTTCATCGCCATCGCTGAGCGGTTCGTCGAGCTGACACAAGTCTTCGTTGCGGGCACACATCAGGTTCTGCTCGCTCAGCACCTGGGCACCGTCGCGCAGAGCCAACAGCGCGCGCACGTCATCGACGGTGGCGAACTCGCCCTCAACCTGCACCGAGTCCACGCCCAACGCTTCACGGTAACGGGCAAAAAACTTCACGGTGACGTTCATGGCTGATCCGCCTGGAAATGCCCGCTCTTGCCACCGACCTTCTCCAGCAGGCGCACGCTTTCGATGATCATGCCGCGGTCCACGGCCTTGCACATGTCGTAGATCGTCAGCGCGGCGACGCTGGCGGCGGTCAGCGCTTCCATCTCGACACCGGTCTGCCCCGACAATTTGCAGCGCGCCACGATGCGTACGGCGTCGTCGCCTTCGGCACTGAGCTCGACCTTGACCCCGGTGAGCATCAGCGGATGGCACAGCGGAATCAGATCACTGGTTTTCTTCGCCGCCTGGATACCGGCAATACGCGCCACGGCGAACACATCACCCTTGGGGTGACCGCCGCTGACGATCATTTGCAGGGTTTGTGGCTGCATGCGCACCAGCGCTTGGGCCGTCGCCTCACGAAACGTCACGGCTTTTTCAGTGACGTCGACCATGTTGGCGCGACCTTGGGAATCGAGATGAGTCAGCACGGGGTTACTCCTGATCAGGAGCGTCGATTGTAAACCTGCGGGTCAGATTATCGCGAGTTTGATTGCAAGATCACGTTGAATCCCTGTGGGAGCGTGGCTTGCCCGCGATGGCATCACCGCGGTGTAACAAGTGAACCGCAGCGCCTGCATCGCGGGCAAGCCACGCTCCCACATTTTGATTTGTGGCGGACATAAAAACCGGGCGGCTTTCAGGCCGCCCGGTTTGGGTGAGGTTGTTACAAGTGCGATTCGGCGTATTCGGCCAGAATCGAGCGAGGCACCCCTTGCAGGGTGATGTGCACACCGTTGGGGAAATCCTTGAAGCGTTCGGTCAGGTACGTCAGCCCGGAGCTGGTCGCGGACAGGTAAGGGGTGTCGATCTGTGCCAGGTTGCCCAGGCACACCACTTTGGAACCGGCGCCGGCACGGGTGATGATGGTTTTCATCTGGTGCGGCGTGAGGTTCTGGCATTCATCGATCAAAATCAGACTCTGCTGGAAGCTGCGACCCCTAATGTAGTTGAGGGATTTGAACTGCAACGGCACTTTGCTGAGGATGTAGTCGACGCTGCCATGGGTGTTTTCGTCATCCATGTGCAAGGCTTCGAGGTTGTCGGTGATGGCGCCCAGCCAGGGCTCCATTTTTTCCGCTTCGGTGCCGGGCAGGAAGCCGATCTCCTGGTCCAGGCCCTGCACGCTGCGGGTGGCGATGATCCGCCGGTAACGTTTGCTGACCATGGTCTGCTCGATGGCAGCGGCCAGCGCCAGAATGGTTTTCCCTGAACCGGCGGCACCGGACAGATTGACCAGATGGATGTCCGGGTCGAGCAAGGCGTACAGCGCCAGGCTCTGATAGATGTCGCGAGGCTTGAGGCCCCACGCTTCCTGATGCAGCAGCGGTTCCTGATGCAGGTCGAGGATCAGCAAGCGGTCCTCTTCGATCTCCTTGATCCAGCCGACAAAGCCCTGTTCATCAATGATGAACTCGTTGATATGCACCGCCGGCAGGTTGTCGATCAGCTTCACCTGATGCCAGGTGCGGCCATGGTCCTGGCGGGTTTCGACCTTGCTCACCAGGTCCCAGAAGGAGCCGGTCATGTTGTGGTAACCGTTGGGCAGCAGCGATACGTCGTCGACCAGTTGGTCGGTGCTGTAGTCCTCGGCCGCAATCCCGCAGGCGCGGGCCTTGAGGCGCATGTTGATGTCTTTGGTGACCAGCACCAGGCGCAGCGCGGCGTCACGCGCGTGCAGGTCGATCAGCTGGTTGATGATGATGTTGTCGTTCAGATGCTCCGGCAGAATGATGTTCGGCTCGGCGCGCTTGCTCATCAGAATTGACAGCAACCCCTTGGGCCCACTCTTGCCGCGCTGGATCGGCACACCCAGTTCGACGTCTTCGGGGCTGGCATCGCCCAGGGTCTTGTCGATCAGGCGAATCGCCTGGCGGCATTCGGCGGCGACGCTGTGATGCCCGCTCTTGAGCTTGTCCAGCTCTTCAAGCACGGTCATCGGGATGGCAACGTGGTGTTCTTCGAAATTGAGCAGGGCGTTGGGATCGTGAATCAGTACGTTGGTATCGAGTACATAAAGGATTGGCTGGTTGGAAGAAGGGCTACGTCCGTGATCATCCATACTCGGTCACCTTTGTGGGAGCCAGTCGACGCAATACCGTGACAGTGCTGCGCCTCGAAGTGGCCACCGAATTCACCTGCGATGCTCTTGATGAGGGGGGCAAGTGAACTGCACACAATAGGAGTCTTGGAAGACGCCACCTGTGTTGCAGGTTTCGGCGGTCTGTCTTCGTAATACTCCAAAACCCGTGACAGAAAAAAGCACTTTGACGTTTTTTTGAAGTTTATTTTTCAGAGTGACGAATAGCCCTTGGCGTGCAGGCGGCGTGCCGTTAAAGTCGGAAGTCCGCCTGCATCGATTTGCCGCAGCGAATCGCCCCGCCCCCAATGTTTACGGGCTTTCGCCAATTTCAGCGAAACGCGTCCTGACAGTCTTCCCAACCGATCCCGCTCTGCGCCGTTTGCGTGATGAGCCAGGGCATCGAGGTTTTCACCCCGTCCTGCTTCACATTGAAATTGATCACCCCGTGACGCCACAACAGCATCAGGGTCAGCACCCGCTGCGCGCTCTCGCTGGCCTTGAGCTTGCCGGCGCCGTCCTGCGCGTCGATGTCCCACAGCGCCACCTGCAAGCCCTGGGACTTGAAGAAGTCGCCGGCGTCGGCGCGACGCTGGCCATCAGGCGGGCGAAACAGCGGTACGTAGTTCTCCGGCAGCTTGCTTTTGACCAGATCGGCACTGCGCCGCACCGAGTCCTGCCAGTCCTGCCAATGGCTGTGGGAGCGGAACTCCCAACCCTGGACGCCAATGCACTGCCCGGAATAGAGGGCTTGCAGGCCCGCCACCGAACGCTCGGCCAGACGGTTCTGGATGTCCTTGCCGAGCACGAAGAAGGTGCCGCTGATGTTCGACTTGCGCAGGTATTCGGTCGCCCAGCCGGTATTGTCGGGAACGGCGTTGGCGGCGCTGTCGAAACTCAGCAGGAACAGCCGGTCGTTCATTTCGTCGCCGTTGCGCTCATAGTCGCCAAAATGATCGACTTCGCTGCTGGTCTGCGGAGACAGCGCAGCCTTGCGCATCTGTTCGTCCAGGTACTGGGCGTGGAACAGGCGGCTCGGCTCGGCCCATCGGGTGTAGTAGCTCTCGTCGCTGACCTGAAACTTGGCGGCCTGCTCGCGCAGGGTCGGCATGTCTTCGACCAGGAAACAGAAAGACGCGTCCTGATCGCAGCTCTGCTGGGCGAAGTTGTAGTTGACCAGCAAACGCTGCCACATGCGCTGGCGCAGGTTGTTGATCGACTCCAGATTGATCGTGCGCAGGCCCAGGCGGTCGGCCAGGGCCGGCTCATCGAGGGACTCGCTGGCCAGCAGGACGCGGGCGAACATCAGGATCTCGGCCCGCGAGGCGACGTCGAACAGGGTCGGATTATTCAGCTGTTCGGGCCAGGTGCTGCGATCCAGCGTCGCAATGTCGCCCGGCGCCGCTACAGCACCGAAGCTCAGCAACCCGGCCATAAAAAGAAAAACGATACGCAATGGGATGTCTCCATAACAAAACCCGCGCGGCACTATAGCTGATCCAGACCCAACTCCCGCAGCGGCGCAGAACTCATTGTGGCGAGGGAGCTTGCTCCCGCTGGGCTGCGAAGCGGCCCTAAAGGCTGCAGCCCATCTTTCCAGATAGAACCTGCACATGGATTTTGCGACCGCTTCGCGCTCGAGCGGGAGCAAGCTCCCTCGCCACAAAAGTCCTTATGGCCAAACCACCGATCACCTATGGACTTGATAGCTGGAGTCAACACCGACAACCCCCTAGAATCGCCCCCACGATTAAAGGAGACGACTTCATGCTGATGGTGATTTCCCCCGCCAAGACCCTCGATTACGAAACACCGCCCGCGACCCAGCGCTTTACCCAGCCGCAATACCTGGACCACTCCCAGGAACTGATCCAGCAGCTGCGCGACCTGACACCGGCGCAAATCAGCGAACTGATGCACGTCTCCGACAAGATCGGCGGCCTTAACGCCGCGCGTTTCGGCAGCTGGACGCCCGCCTTCACCCCCGACAATGCCAAGCAGGCGCTGCTGGCGTTCAAGGGCGACGTCTATACCGGCCTCGACGCCCAGACTTTCAGCGAAGCCGACTTCGATTACGCCCAGCAACACCTGCGCATGTTGTCCGGCCTGTACGGCCTGTTGCGCCCGCTGGACCTGATGCAACCCTATCGGCTGGAGATGGGCACCAAACTGGCCAATGCCCGAGGCAAGGACTTGTACGCGTTCTGGGGCACGCGCATCAGTGAGTGGCTGAACGAAGCCCTGGCCGAGCAAGGCGATGACGCGCTGCTGAATCTGGCCTCCAACGAGTACTTCTCGGCGGTCAAACGCAACGCCCTCAACGCGCGCATCATCAATACCGAGTTCAAGGACCAGAAAAACGGCCAGTACAAGATCATCAGCTTCTACGCGAAGAAAGCCCGCGGGATGATGAGCCGTTTTGTCATTGAAGAACGCATCAATGATCCCGTCGCCCTCAAGCAGTTCGACGCGCAGGGCTATCGCTACAGCGCCGAGCAATCGAAACCGGACAATCTGGTATTCCTGCGCGACCACGCACCGGAATAAAGCAACCGATCAGCTCCTGCCCTGCCCAAAACCCGTGGGAGCGAGCCTGCTCGCGAAGAGGGAGTGCCAGCCGGCATAAATGTCGCTGACACACCGCTTTCGCGAGCAGGCTCGCTCCCACAGGAATTTTTGCAAGCCCCCTTTTCCCGGACATACGTCACGGTCCAATCGTCAAACAATCGACCCACTTTTCGCCAACTTATTGGCGCCAAAAATACACCCTCTCCATTTCTAAATTTTCTTTCACTCGACATTCGTCGATTTTTTCAGTAGTGGCACCAAAAAATTTTTTGGGTAGTGGCACAAAACCATCTAAGCCGAATATTAGCCTGTATATAAAGGGCCAAAAGCCCCGTGCTATCAAAATGCATACAGTGCCATCTTTTTCAATATTTCAAGAAATTTCAAAAATCGCGATGAGTGGGCAGGAACTATGTCAAATTGCACTGCTCATACCACCGGTAACTATTCTTACGGGATCTTGTAAGCAATAACTTACACGGAGAAGAGAGCCATGTAGCGAAGTTGTCATATTAACTTTCGCAGCGGGTTCGCTTATTTGAGAAACATCCAAAGGACAGGAGATACGCACCATTGATATCCCCTACATGGCCAAGGCTGCGCCCCAATAAAAATGCTCATCTGAGCATTGAAACGCTTGATTTTACTGGTATCACGCCAGACATCGAGCGCGGAACACCTTTGCACAAGCGTCTTCTGAACAGAGGATCGGCTGCATAACAGGGCACGTCATAACAACAAGGCCTAGTTGCGCACACCTTGAGTGCATTTATTTAGACACTCGATACTTACTTATGCCTGCACGCGGTATTGCGGCGCCTGTAAGCCGCACTTTCGAGTGCACTATGACCGCTGAACACCATTAACTCCGGCCATCTAACGGCTTGATTAACATAGAGGTAATTGCGATGCGCATCAGCATATTCGGTTTGGGTTACGTCGGCGCAGTCTGTGCCGGTTGCCTGTCTGCACGAGGCCATGACGTGGTTGGCGTCGATGTCGCCAAAGACAAGATCGACATGATCAACGCAGGCAAATCGCCAATCGTTGAACCGGGTCTGGGCGAACTTCTGGCGCAAGGGATCGAGACCGGTCGTCTGCGCGGTACCACCGATTTCGCCGAAGCGATTCGTGACACCGACCTGTCGATGATCTGCGTGGGTACGCCGAGCAAGAAAAACGGTGACCTGGAACTCAACTACATCGAAGCCGTGTGCCGCGAGATCGGTTTTGTCCTGCGTGACAAGACCACCCGCCACACCATCGTCGTGCGCAGCACCGTATTGCCGGGCACCGTGGCGAACGTGGTGATCCCGATTCTCGAAGACTGCTCCGGCAAGAAGGCCGGTGTCGATTTCGGTGTCGCGGTCAACCCTGAGTTCCTGCGTGAAAGCACCGCGATCAAGGACTACGACCAGCCGCCAATGACCGTCATCGGCGAGTTCGACACCGCCTCGGGCGACGTCCTGCAATCGCTCTACGAAGAGCTCGACGCGCCGATCATCCGCAAGGACATCGCCGTGGCCGAAATGATCAAGTACACCTGCAACGTGTGGCACGCCACCAAGGTCACCTTCGCCAACGAGATTGGCAACATCGCCAAGGCGGTCGGCGTCGATGGCCGCGAAGTGATGGAAGTGGTCTGCCAGGACAAGACCCTCAACCTGTCGCAGTACTACATGCGTCCAGGCTTTGCCTTCGGCGGCTCGTGCCTGCCCAAGGACGTGCGTGCCCTGACCTTCCGCGCCAGTTCGCTGGACGTCGATGCGCCGCTGCTCAACTCGCTGATGCGCAGCAACGTGTCGCAAGTGCAGAACGCCTTCGACATCGTCTCCAGCCACGACAAACGCAAAGTCGCCCTGCTCGGCCTGAGCTTCAAGGCCGGCACCGATGACCTGCGCGAAAGCCCGCTGGTGGAGCTGGCGGAAATGCTGATCGGCAAGGGTTTCGACCTGAGCATCTACGACAGCAACGTCGAGTACGCCCGTGTCCACGGCGCGAACAAGGACTACATCGAGTCGAAGATCCCGCACGTGTCGTCCCTGCTCAACTCGGACTTCGACGACGTGATCAACAATTCCGACGTGATCATCCTGGGCAACCGTGACGAGAAATTCCGCGCCCTGGCGCAGAACGCTCCACACGGCAAGCAAGTGGTCGACCTGGTCGGCTTCATGTCCAAAGCCACCAGTGTTTCGGGCCGCACCGAAGGCATCTGCTGGTAAGTCAGTTTGCCGACCGGGGGATTTGAACCCCCGGCCGGACTTTCGCCTGCCTTAACCCCATCGGGCCACCCAACAGGCTCGCCCGAGATCGAGACGGATGCAGATTATGCACAGGCTAAAGCACGGCCTACTTCAGGCCGCCGGTTGGCTGTTTTACCTCAGTATTTTAATGGGCATCGCCATGGCGTTGCCGGCGTCCACATTCGACTCCGAGTCGAAGGACTTCATTTTCCTGATCGGCTTCATCGGGATCTGGCGCTACTCGATGGGCGCCACGCATTTTGTGCGCGGCATGATTTTTCTGTACATCGTCTACCCGCACCTGCGGCGCAAAGTGCGCAAGCTGGGCAAGGCGGCAGATCCGTCGCACGTGTTCCTGATGGTCACCAGTTTTCGTATCGATGCGCTGACCACCGCCCAGGTCTACAGCTCGGTGATTCGTGAAGCGATCGACTGCGGCTTGCCGACCACCATGGTCTGCTCGATCGTGGAAATGTCCGATGAGCTGCTGGTCAAGAGCCTCTGGTCGCGGATGAACCCGCCGGACCGGGTCAAGCTCGACTTCGTACGCATTCCCGGCACCGGCAAACGCGACGGCCTGGCCTACGGTTTCCGCGCCATCTCCCGCCACTTGCCGGACGACCGAGCAGTGGTTGCCGTGATCGATGGCGACACCGTGCTCGCTGAAGGCGTTGTGCTCAAGACCGTGCCATGGTTCCAGCTGTTCGGTAACGTCGGCGGGCTGACCACCAACGAATTCTGCGAAGTGCGTGGCGGCTACATCATGAGCGAATGGCACAAGCTGCGTTTCGCCCAGCGCCACATCAACATGTGCTCCATGGCCCTGTCCAAACGCGTGCTGACCATGACCGGACGCATGTCGGTGTTCCGCGCCACCGTGGTCACCGACCCGGACTTCATCGCCGACGTCGAGAGCGACTCACTGCAGCACTGGCGCCTGGGCCGCTTCAAGTTCCTCACCGGTGATGACAAGTCGAGCTGGTTCAGCCTGATGCGCCTGGGCTACGACACCTTCTACGTGCCCGACGCGGCGATCCACACCGTGGAACACCCGCCGGAAAAGAGCTTCATCAAGGCCAGCCGCAAACTGATGTTCCGCTGGTACGGCAACAACCTTCGGCAGAACTCCCGCGCCCTGGGCCTGGGGATGAAACGCCTTGGCCTGTTCACCTCAGTGGTGCTGTTCGATCAGCGCGTATCGATGTGGACGTCCTTGCTGGGCCTGACCGTGGCGATCATCGCCAGTTTCAAATACGGCGGCGCGTTCATCCTCGCCTACCTGCTGTGGATCGGCATCACCCGCCTGATCCTGACGCTGCTGCTGTCGTGCTCCGGTCACCGGATCGGCCCGGCCTACCCGGCCATTCTCTATTACAACCAGATCGTCGGCGCGCTGGTGAAGATCTACGTGTTCTTCCGCCTCGACCAACAATCCTGGACCCGCCAGGACACCAAATTGACCCGAGATCTCGCCAGCTTTCAACGTTGGTTCAACACCTGGTCGTCTCGGACCATGACCTTCTCCGCCGGCAGTATTTTCGTCGCCGTGCTGCTGATGATGGTCTGACCGCCCCCTTATTGAATTAGCCAGGAAATAGCCCTTATGAATACCGCCGTGAACACTAACGTAGTGCATGAATCCGAAGCCCAGCGTCAGCACGCCCGGGTAAAAATCCCCGCCAAACTGCGCTTTTTCGGCAGCACGGGCGCACCGCTCGAAGCACGGGTCGAAGACCTGTCCGCCGGTGGCCTGTGCTTCAACGCCGGCACCCAGAAAGCCCTGACCGTTGGTGAAGTGCACAAGGGCCGCCTGCAATTTGTCATCGATAACCTGGGCCTGGCGATGGACGTGGAGTTGCAGATCCGCTCCTACGATCGCCAGACCGGCCGCACCGGTTGCCAATTCCAGAACCTCGAACCGCAGGATATTTCCACCCTGCGTCACCTGATCACCTCGCACCTGGCCGGCGACATCGTCAGCATGGGTGAAGTGCTGGCGACCCTGCAGCGCGACAACTTCACCAAGGCGCGCAAGGTCAAGGATGGCGGCCACGGCATGACCCCGTTCGGTCGCCTGAAAGCGGTGACGTTCAGCCTGGCGATTTTCCTCGTCGGCCTGGCGGCGTTCGGGTTCATTTTCAAATCGGTGTACGGCATGTACTTCGTCAGCCACGCCCAGGCCGGCCTGGTCAGCGTACCGGGCATGAACATCACCATGCCGCGTGACGGCACCGTGCAGAGTCTGGTCAAGGCCGACGGCGTCGCCGCCAAAGGCGCACCGCTGGCGACCTTCAGCACCAGCATGCTCGACGTGCTCAAGGGCCATCTGGACGAAGACCAGTTGCAACCGGCCAAGGTTGAAGAACTGTTCGGCAAGCAGATGACCGGCACCCTGACCTCGCCATGCGATTGCACCGTGGCCCAGCAACTGGTCGCCGACGGTCAGTACGCCAGCAAGGGCGACGTGATCTTCCAGTTGGTGCCGCGTAACAGCGAAGCCAACGTTGAAGCACGCTTCACTTATCGCCAGTTCGGCGACGTGCGTCCGGGCACCCAGGTGCGCTTCCAGATTGCCGGCGAAGACCAGAGCCGCACCGGCAAGATCGTCAGCAGCACCAGCCTGAAAAGCGCCGACCTGTCTTCCGACATCCGCGTCGTGATCAAGCCGGACGAGCCGCTGGACACCACCCTTGCCGGTCGCCCGGTGGAAGTGAACAGCGACCGTGGCCCGAACCTGAACTGGCTGATCGACAAAGCCATGGCCGCCGGTCTTTAAGCGGAGGACATGCCTGTGACGACGCCTATTTTCAACACACCGCCGACCCTCTGGGAGCGAGCTTTTGTGGGAGCGGGCTTGCCCGCGAAAGCATCACCTCGGTCTACAGGTAATACCGAGTCGTCTGCATCGCGGGCAAGCCCGGCTCCCACACTGGCTCGCTCCCACAAAGGGACATTCTGTGTGCTGGCATTGGCAGTGAGCCTCGCTGGCTGCGCCGGCCTGCCTGACCAGCGCCTGGCCAACGAAGCCCTCAAGCGTGGCGACACCGCGCTGGCGCAGCACAATTACCAGCAACTGGCGGCCATGGGTTACACCGAAGCCCAGGTCGGGCTGGCGGATATTCAGGTCGACAGCCGCGACCCGGCGCAAATCAGGCAGGCCGAGGCGACTTACCGCGCCGCCGCCGACACCTCGCCCCGCGCTCAGGCACGTCTGGGTCGTTTGCTGGTGGCCAAACCCGGCTCGACCGAAGCCGAGCAACACGAAGCCGAAGGCCTGCTGAAAAAGGCCTCGGCCAATGGCGAAGGCAATACCCTGATCCCGCTGGCCATGCTGTACCTGCAATACCCGCACAGTTTCCCCAACATCAACGCCCAGCAGCAGATCAGCAAATGGCGCGCCGAAGGCAAGCCGGAAGCCGGCCTGGCCCAGGTGCTGCTCTATCGCACCCAAGGCACTTACGACCAGCACCTGGACGAAGTGGAAAGCATCTGCAAAGCGGCGCTGAACAGCACTGACATCTGCTACGTCGAGCTGGCCACGGTCTATCAGAAACAAGGCAAGACCGAGCAGCAGGCGGCGCTGATCAAACAGATGCAAGTCGCTCACGCTCGCGGCACGGTTTCATCTCAGCGCGTCGACAGCGTCGCTCGCGTACTGGGCGACTCGACCCTGGGCAAGACCGACGAAAAAACCGCGCAGGCGTTGCTCGAAGACATCGCCCCCGGCTACCCGGCGTCCTGGGTCAGCCTGGCGCAATTGCTCTACGACTTCCCGGAACTGGGCGACGTCGACACCATGATGAAGTACCTGGACAACGGTCGCGCCGCCGATCAACCGCGCGCCGAATTGCTGCTGGGCAAGCTCTACTACGAAGGCAAATGGGTGCCGGCCGACGCCAGGGTTGCCGAAGAACACTTCCAGAAAGCCGTCGGCAGAGAAGTCGCGGCCGATTACTACCTCGGCCAGATTTATCGCCGTGGCTACCTGGGCAAGGTCTATTCGCAAAAAGCCCTGGACCACCTGCTGACCGCTGCGCGCAACGGCCAGAACAGCGCCGACTTCGCCATTGCCCAGCTGTTCTCCCAAGGCCGCGGCACCAAGCCCAACCCGCTCAACGCCTACGTGTTCAGCCAGTTGGCCAAGGCTCAGGACACCCCGCAAGCCAATGAGCTCGCGCAAACCCTCGAAGCCCAACTGCCGCCGGCCCAACTCCCCGAAGCCCAACGCCTGTTGAAACAGGAACAGGCGATTCGCGGTGCCTTGAGCCAGAACACGCTGCAACTGCACGCCCTGCAAGAAGAAGACGGCGAGGAATCATTATGAAGTTGAACCCCTTTGTGAAGGCCGGTATTGGCCTCACGTTCGCCCTGATGTGGTCGTGTCCGACCCTGGCGGCACTCACCGAAGCCAAGAACTTCGGCCTGGAAGTGAAAATCACCGGTCAGTCCGAAGACGACCGTGACCTGGGCACCGCGCCGGGCGGCGACGTCAACGGCATCGGCCTGGACCTGCGCCCCTGGATCTACGGCGAGAGCGGCGCGTGGAGCGCCTATGCCATGGGTCAGGCGGTGACGTCCACCGACATCATCGAAACCGACACCCTGCAAGAGTCCGATGAAAGCGCCAACCAGACCACCGACAACGGTGATCGCAAGACCAAGAAAAACTACCTGGCCATGCGTGAATTCTGGGTCGGCTACAGCGGCCTCACGCCGTACCCCGGCGAGATGCTCAAGCTCGGTCGTCAACGCCTGCGCAACGACGACGGCCAATGGCGCGACACCAATATCGAAGCGCTGAACTGGACCTTCGACACCACCTTGTTGCGTGCCAACGCCGGTGTCGCCGAACGCTTCAGCGAATACCGCACCGATTTGAAAGAGCTGTCGCCCCAGGACAAGGATCGCCTGCACGTCTACGCCGATGCCGCGTATCAGTGGTCACCGGGCAACTGGGTCGGCGTTCGCGGTCATCACACTCACGATGACGGCAAACTCGACTACCCGGAACCGGGCGTGGCCAGCGATTCGCTGGACAAGAAACAGAACGGCGACATCAGCTGGCTGGGCCTGACCGCCGACAGCGACGCCTACAACTGGCGCAACACCAACACCGTCAACTACTGGGGCAGCATTACCGGCATGCGCGGCGACACCGACACGGTCAACGCGCTGAACGCCGACGGCACGCGCCCCACCGAAGCCAGGCGCGGTGACGATCTCAACGGCTGGGCCACCGATCTCGGTGTGCGCCTGCGCCTCGATCCGCAATGGCAGGTCGGTGCCGCCTATGCCCGCGCCAGCGCCGAGTACCAACAGAACGGCCTGGAAAGCAACCGCTCGAACTACACCGGCACCCGTTCGCGCGTGCACCGTTTCGGCGAGGCGTTCCGTGGCGAAATGAACAACATGCAGACCGCGACCCTGTTCGGTTCGTGGATGCTCAACGACGAATACGACGCCAGCCTGATCTACCACAAATTCTGGCGCGTGGACGGCAACAAGCCAGTGGGCAGCAACGGCATCAACGCCGTCGAGAACAACACCGACGACGGCACCGGCGCGATCCTCTCCAGCACCTCGTTGCCGCTGGAAGATGGCAAGAAAGACCTCGGTCAGGAAATGGACCTGGTGGTCACCAAGTACTTCAAACAAGGCCTGCTGCCTGCGGCGTTGAGCCAGTCGATCGACGAGCCGTCGGCGCTGGTGCGTTTGCGTGGCGGTGTGTTCAAGCCCGGCGATGCCTATGGCAAGCAGGTCGATTCGTACATGCACCGCGCGTTCATCGACGTGATCTGGCGCTTCTGATGCAAACCGCGAAGGGAGTGCCCGACATGAACAATGCCAAGAGAGGCTCGATCAGCCTGCTGGCCGGCGCGATGCTGCTGGCCAGTGCCGCCGCCTTCGCCAGCGTGGAGCCGGCTGCGCCGGTCAAGCAAGAGCGCAAGGTGACCATGGGCAAAGAGCTGCAACAGGCCAAGACCTACACCGTCAACAGCGCGCCAACCGCGCCGCTGGAGATGGCCCCGCCCACCCTGCCCGACCTCAGCGGCTACACCGCCGAGGCCGTCGCCGCGAAAATCGTGCGCAGCAAACCGGGCAAGATCAGCGTGCGCCGGATGATGCAGGAAGACGCCCTGAAGGACTTCATCGGCGGCGATAACAAGATGGCCGAGTGGGTGGTGCGTCAACACGGCATCCCGCAGGCGATCTTCATCGACGACGGCTACATCAACCTCAAGGACCTGGTGAACAAGCTGCCCAAGCAGTACATCAGCGAAACCTCGCCCGGCGTGTTCCTGGCGAAATTGCCGATCGTGGTCGGGCGCAAGGGCATCCTTGAAATCGATAAACAGACGCAGGAATTGCGCCTGTCGCAAGAGGCCGGCTCGTTCCTGGTCAACGACGGCCAGTTGTTTGTGCGTGACACCCGGATCACCGGCTGGAGCGAGAAGAACAACGGCCCGGCGACCTTCCGCGAGCCGAAGGAGTTCCGCCCGTTCCTGCTGGCCTGGGGCGGCACCGAGACGTACATCGTCAACAGCAAGATGGCCAGTTTCGGCTACTCCAACAGTAAGTCGTACGGGGTGAGTATTTCCCAGTACACGCCAAACATGGCCAAGGTGCTCAAGCGTGCGGAACCGACCGGCTGGATCATCGGCTCCGAGTTCTCGGACATGTGGTACGGCTTCTACTGCTACGAGACCCGCGACTTTGTGGTCAAGGGCAACACCTACAAAGACAACATCGTCTACGGCATCGACCCCCATGACCGGTCACACGGCCTGATCATCGCCGACAACACGGTGCACGGCACGAAGAAGAAGCACGGGATCATCATTTCCCGAGAGGTCAACGACAGCTTCATCTTCAACAACCGCAGCTACGACAACCACCTTTCGGGTTTGGTGATCGACCGTAACAGCGTGAACAACCTGGTGGCCTACAACGAGATCTACAAGAACCACACCGACGGCATCACCCTCTACGAGAGCGCCGACAACCTGATCTACGGCAACAAGGTGCTCAGCAACAAACGCCACGGCATCCGCATTCGTAACAGCGTGAACATCCGCCTCTACGAAAACGTCGCTATGGCCAACGGCCTGACCGGCGTCTACGGCCACATCAAGGACCTGAGCGACACCGACCGCGACATCAAGCTCGATCCGTTCGACGCCGAAGTATCGCTGATCGTGGTCGGCGGTGAACTGGCGGCCAATGGCAGCGGACCGTTGTCGATCGACTCGCCGCTGAGCGTCGAGCTGTATCGCGTGTCGATGCTCGCGCCGACCAAATCCAGCGGCATCAGCTTCAACGGGATTCTCGGCGAGCGCCAGGATGAAATTCTCGATCTGCTGGTGCGCCAGCAGAAAGCCGTGCTGATCGACCCTGTCGAACGCCAGACCGAAATACGGGACTGAGGATAATTTTATGCACCCACACTTGATCAGATTACTCAGCCTCTCGGCCCTGACCCTGGGCGTCATGGCCGCCAGCACTGGCGCCCGTGCCGATGACGAACTCAAGGCGCCGGCCTTCACCGCCGAGCCGTGCTGCAACCTGTGCCCTGAAGCCCATGATGCGAAGAACTACACCACGCGCTATCAGCAGAATTTCACCACGTTGGTGCAGGCTCAGGGCGACTGGCTGTTCCGTACCCAGGAAGACCTGCGCACTGAATTCGACACCTCCCCTGCCGGCTACAAACGCATGCAGGCCCTGCACGATGCGTTCAAGAGCAAAGGCGTGGAACTGGTGGTCGTGTACCAGCCGACCCGTGGCCTGGTGAACCGCAACAAGCTCAACCCTGAAGACAAAGCCAAATTCGATTTCGACAAGGCGCTGAAAAATTACAAGAGCATGCTCGGCCGTTTCGCCGCCATGGGCTACACGGTTCCGGATCTGTCGCCGCTGACCAACGAAACGCTGCCCGACACCCTGCCGGCCCACGATTTCTACTTCCGTGGTGACCAGCACTGGACGCCGTATGGCGCCCAGCGCACAGCGAAAATCGTCGGCGACAAAATCAAACAGATGCCGGCCTTCGCCGACATTCCAAAGCGCGAATTCGAGAGCCACAAGTCGGGTCGCATGGGCAAGACCGGAACATTGCACAACATGGCCGGTCAACTCTGTGGCACCAGCTACGCGATCCAGTACATGGATCAATTCACCACCGAGCCCAAGGGCGAAGCAGCCGACGGCGACCTGTTCAGTGATGCCGGCAACCCGGAAATCACCCTGGTTGGCACCAGTCACAGCGGCAAGAACTACAACTTCGCCGGTTTCCTCGAAGAGGCCATCGGCGCCGACATCCTCAACGTGGCGTTCCCCGGCGGTGGCCTGGAAGGCTCGATGCTGCAGTACCTGGGCAGCGATGAGTTCCAGAAAAAGCCGCCGAAGATTCTCATCTGGGAATTCTCGCCGCTCTATCGCCTCGATCAGGAAACCATCTACCGCCAGATGATGGCGCTGCTGGACAACGGTTGCGAAGGCAAGGATGCACAGATGACCGGCAGCACCACGCTCAAACCCGGCAAGAACGAACTGCTGGTCAACAGCAAAAACCTGAACCTGCAAAACAGCGCGCATCAGGTCGACATCCGCTTCGCCGACACCTCGGTGAAAACCCTGCAAGCCACCCTCTGGTACATGAACGGTCGCCACGAGGACATCAAGATCGAAAAGCCGGAAACCTCCGACACCGACGGTCGTTTCGCCTTTGAGTTGCGCACGGACGAAGACTGGGCCTCGCAGAACTTGCTGGCGGTCGAAATCCAGGGGCCTGAAGCAGGTGCCGCGCCGCAAAAAGTCGAAGCGAAAATCTGCAAACGCAACGTATTCCCGAGCGCCGAGCAACGTACTGCTCAGGCCGGGCAATGAGGTCTGCCATGCAAAATCCGACATTGAAAAAGCTGTTGGCTCCGACGCTACTGAGCCTGGCGATGTTCGCCGGCGCCACTCAGGCCGCCGCGCCATTGCGACCGCCGCAGGGCTACTTCGCGCCTGTGGATAAATTCAAGACCGGCGACAACAGCGAAGGCTGTGACGCGATGCCTGCGCCCTACACCGGCCCGCTGCAATTTCGCAGCAAGTACGAAGGCTCGGACAAGGCCCGTTCGACCCTGAACGTGCAGTCGGAAAGAGCCTTTCGCGACACCACCGCCGACATCACCAAACTGGAACGCGGCACCAGCAAGCGCGTCATGCAGTTCATGCGCGACGGTCGCCCGGAACAACTGGACTGCACGCTCAACTGGCTGACCGCCTGGGCCAAGGCGGATGCGCTGATGTCCAAGGACTTCAACCACACCGGCAAGTCGATGCGCAAATGGGCGCTGGGCAGCATGGCTTCGGCCTATATTCGCCTCAAATTCTCCGACTCGCACCCGCTGGCCACGCACCAGCAGGAATCCCAGGTGATCGAGGCCTGGTTCAACCGCATGGCCGATCAGGTGGTCAGCGACTGGGACAACCTGCCGCTCGACAAGACCAACAACCACTCGTACTGGGCCGCCTGGTCGGTGATGGCGACGTCCGTGGCCACCAATCGTCGCGACCTGTTTGACTGGGCCGTGAAGGAATACAAGGTCGGCGCCAATCAGGTCGATGCCAACGGCTTCCTGCCCAACGAACTCAAGCGCCAGCAACGGGCGCTGGCCTATCACAACTACGCCCTGCCGCCGCTGGCCATGATTGCCAGTTTCGCCCAGGTCAATGGTGTGGACCTGCGCCAGGAAAACAACGGCGCACTGAAACGCCTGGCCGACAACGTGCTGGCCGGGGTGAAAGACCCGGACATCTTCGAGAAGAAGAACGGCAAGGAACAGGACATGAGCGACCTGAAACAGGACATGAAATTCGCCTGGCTCGAACCGTTCTGCACCCTCTACACCTGCGCGCCGGATGTACTGGCGAAGAAACACGGGATGCAGCCGTTCAAGACCTTCCGCCTGGGCGGGGACCTGACCAAGGTCTATGACCCGGCCAATGAAAAAGGCAACAAGGGAAGCTGACACAGATTCCCCTCCGGAACTCGGTCAAATGTGGGAGCTGGCTTGCCTGCGATAGCGATTTATCAGTCGACATCAATGCTGAATGTCAGACCGTAATCGCAGGCAAGCCCGCTCCCACAATGACCCGGTTCCGACAGTGATATGCAATGCAGCCCGCATGATTTTTCATGGGGGGTTTGGGGGGGCCGTTGGCCCTTGACTGTGGGTTCAAACAAGGAGAGATCGGGATGGTATTTTCATCCAATGTGTTCCTGTTTTTGTTCTTGCCGATCTTTCTCGGCTTGTACTACTTGAGCGGGCAACGCTATCGCAATTTGCTGCTGCTGATTGCCAGCTACGTGTTCTACGCCTGGTGGCGGGTGGACTTCCTGCTGCTGTTCGCCGCTGTCACGCTGTGGAATTACTGGATCGGCCTCAAGGTCGGTGCCGCCGGGGTCAGGACCAAACCGGCACAACGCTGGCTGCTGCTCGGCGTCGCCGTCGACCTGTGCATTCTCGGCTACTTCAAGTACGCCAACTTCGGCGTCGACAGCATCAACGCGATGATGACGTCCGTGGGCCTTGAACCGTTCATCCTGACCCACGTGCTGTTGCCGATCGGGATCTCGTTCTACATCTTCGAGTCCATCAGCTACATCATCGACGTCTACCGTGGCGACACCCCGGCAACACGCAACCTGATCGACTTCGCCGCCTTCGTCGCGATCTTCCCGCACCTGATTGCCGGCCCGGTATTGCGCTTTCGCGACCTGGCGGATCAGTTCAACAACCGCACCCACACCCTCGATAAATTCTCCGAGGGCTGCACGCGGTTCATGCAGGGTTTCATCAAGAAAGTCTTCATCGCCGACACCCTGGCGGTGGTCGCCGACCATTGTTTCGCCCTGCAACACCCGACCACGGGCGACGCCTGGCTCGGCGCGCTGGCCTACACCGCGCAGCTGTATTTCGACTTTTCCGGCTACAGCGACATGGCCATCGGCCTGGGCTTGATGATGGGTTTCCGCTTCATGGAAAACTTCAAGCAGCCGTACATCAGCCAGTCGATCACCGAGTTCTGGCGCCGCTGGCACATCAGCCTGTCCACCTGGCTGCGTGACTACCTGTACATCACCCTGGGCGGCAATCGCAAAGGCACGTTGATGACGTACCGCAACCTGTTCCTGACCATGCTGCTCGGTGGTCTGTGGCACGGCGCGAACATCACCTACATCGTCTGGGGGGCGTGGCACGGCATGTGGCTGGCGATTGAAAAAGCCCTGGGCCTCAACACTTCGCCGCGCAGCATCAACCCGATCCGCTGGGCACTGACCTTCCTGCTGGTGGTGATGGGCTGGGTGATCTTCCGTTCGGAAAACCTGCACGTCGCCGGGCGCATGTACGGCGCGATGTTCAGCTTTGGCGAGTGGTCGCTGTCGGAGCTCAATCAGGCCAGCCTCACCGGCCTGCAAATGGCGACCCTGGTGGTGGCTTACGCAACGCTGGCGTTCTTCGGCATCCGCGATTTCTACACCAACCGGCCGCCGGTCAAGACCAAGCCTGTGGTGAATGTCGAGGCCGATGGCCCGGCCGCGATGACCCCGGGAATGATCAAGGCAGTGCCTGGCGACAACCCCGCCAGCATCCACGAGCCGGGCTACACCGTCGGCGTCGAAGCCCAGGTGCAACCGGCCTACTGGAGTGCTGACTGGTCGCGTTACGTGATGCGCGCCCTGGTGTTGCTGCTGTTCATCGCCTCGATTCTCAAACTCTCGGCGCAAAGCTTTTCGCCGTTCCTTTACTTCCAGTTCTGAGGGATCTGACCATGACCCGCTCATTACGCATCTTCTACATCGCCTTGTTCCTGCTGACGCTGCTGGGGCTGGGCCTGTGGTCCACACGCAGCTTCTTCGGCTTCAGCACCAACGCCGACGCGACGGTGCTCAACGGCCGCTGGACCAAAGCCGTGGAGACGCACTACGACGCCGAGTTTCCGATCAAGCGCCTGGGCACCAATCTCTGGGCTGCGATGGATTTCAAACTGTTCAATGAAGGCCGTCCGGGCGTGGTGCTCGGCCGCGATCAGTGGCTGTACAGCGACGAAGAATTCAACCCCATCGTCAACGAAGAGCTGAACCTGCAAGGCAACTACGCGCTGGTCCAAGGCGTGCGTCAGACGCTCAAAGCCAAGGGCGTGAAACTGGTGATGGCGATTGTCCCGGCCAAGGTTCGGCTGTACCCGGAACACCTGGATGAAGTGAAGCCATCGCGCATCCACGCCAACCTTTATCAGGATTTCCATGCCCGTGTAGCCGCCGACAAGATCCTCGCCCCCGACCTGCTTGGCCCGTTCCAGCAAGCCAAGCAGAACGGTCAGCAAGTGTTCCTGCGCACCGATACCCACTGGACGCCGGAAGGCGCGGAAATCGCCGCCAATCAGTTGGCCAAGACCATCGCCGACAAATTCCCGCTCAGCGGCGAGCCGCAGCGCTTTGTCACCACGCCAGCGGAGAAAGTCACGCACAAGGGCGACTTGCGTCTGTTCCTGCCACTGGACCCGCTGTTCGAAAACCTGATGCCGGCGCAAGAGCCCCTGCAAAAGCGCAACACCGTGGCGGTTGAAGACCCGCCTGCCGGTGACGACGCGCTGTTCGCCAACACCGAAGTACCGGTAGCGCTGATCGGCACCAGCTACAGCGCCAACCCCAACTGGAATTTTGTGGGCGCACTCAAGCAGGCGCTGCACAGCGATGTGGTCAATTACGCCGAAGACGGCCACGGCCCGATCCTGCCGATGCTCAGCTACCTGAAAAGCGATGCCTTCAAGAACAGCCCGCCACAAGTGCTGATCTGGGAGTTTCCCGAACGATATCTGCCTGTGAACAACGAAATCGGCGACGCCGACCCGCAGTGGGTCGCAGAGCTCAAACAAGCCGGCGCTCGCCAACAAAACGTAGCCGCAACTATTAAATCCGAGACGCCCGACCGGGCGCAAAACTGAAAGAGAGAGGTAACAACATGACGTTCACTACTACTCCTCGTCGTCTCGCCAAGACCTTTGCTTTGGCCGCGACCTTCAGCGTGCTGTCGATGAATGCCTTTGCCGGTGGCGACGCCGCGCTCTACGGCCCGACTGCACCGAAAGGCTCGTCCTTCGTACGCATCTACAACGCCAGCAACGCCGAAGTCAGCGCCACCGTTGGCAGCACCGCACTGAGCGACGTCGCGCCGCTGTCGAGCAGTGATTTCAGCTTCATGCCTGGCGGCGATTACAGCGCCAAGGTCGGTAGCCAGACCCTGCCGGTCAAGCTGGCCGGTGATCACTATTACACCCTGGTCAACAACGCCAGCGGCGCCCCGCAACTGATCGAAGAACCGCCGTTCAAGAACAAGCAGAAATCCCTGGTGCGCGTGCAGAACCTCAGCGACAAGACCCTGACCCTGAAAACCGCCGACGGCAAGACCGAAGTGGTGCCGAACGTGGCCGCCAAGGGGCGTGGCGAACGCGAAATCAACCCGGTGAAAGTCAGCCTGGCGCTGTACGACGGCGCGACCAAAGTCGGCGACGTCAAGCCGGTTGCCCTGGAGCGTGGTGAAGCGGCGGTGCTGTACGTCACCGGCAGTGGCAGCAACCTGTCGCCAGTGTGGGTGAAGCGCCCGGTTTCTACGCGCTAACAAATTTTCCGGATCGCCCCATTTTCCTGTGGGAGCTGGCTTGCCTGCTCCCACAAGGGACCGAGGTGGCAGTCCGGACACGAAACAAAAACAAGAGTGAAAACGACAGAACGTTCGTGCTCTAACCAATCGATTTTAAAGGAGTAACAATATGATTCCGGTGATCTTGTCAGGTGGTAGCGGCTCACGTCTTTGGCCGCTTTCGCGCAAGCAATTCCCCAAGCAATTTCTCGCCCTGACCGGTGAACACACGTTGTTCCAGCAAACCCTGGAACGCCTGGTGTTCGAAGGCATGGACACCCCGATCGTGGTCTGCAACAAGGACCATCGCTTCATCGTCAACGAGCAGTTGAGCAACCGCAAACTCGAAGTGCAGCGCATCCTGATGGAACCGTTCGGGCGCAACACTGCGCCGGCCGTGGCGTTGACCGCGATGATGCTGGTCAACGAAGGCCGCGACGAACTGATGCTGGTGCTGCCCGCCGATCACGTGCTGGAAGATCAGAAAGCCCTGCAACGCGCCTTGGCCCTGGCCACCGTCGCCGCTGAAAATGGCGAAATGGTGCTGTTCGGCGTACCGGCCACCAAACCGGAAACCGGCTACGGCTACATCAAGTCGACCAACGATTCGCTGCTGCCCGAAGGCGTCAGCCGCGTCTCGCACTTCGTCGAAAAACCCGACGTCAAACGCGCCACCGAATACGTCGAGTCCGGCGGTTATTTCTGGAACAGCGGCATGTTCCTGTTCCGCGCCAGCCGCTTCCTTGAAGAGCTGAAAAAACACGACCCGGACATCTACGACACCTGCCTGCTGACCCTGGAACGCAGCCAGCACGACAACGACACCATCACTTTCGACGAAGCCACCTTCGCCTGCTGCCCGGACAACTCCATCGACTACTCGGTGATGGAAAAAACCCAGCGCGCCTGCGTGGTGCCGCTGTCCGCCGGCTGGAGCGATGTCGGTTGCTGGGCGTCGCTGTGGGAAGTGAATGAGAAAGACGCCAATGGCAACGTTTCCAAAGGCGACGTAGTCATCCAGGACAGCCGCAACTGCATGATCCACGGCAATGGCAAACTGGTGTCGGTGATCGGCCTGGAAAACATTGTCGTCGTCGAAACCAAGGACGCCATGATGATCGCCCACAAGGATTCGGTCCAAGGCGTGAAACAGATGGTCAACACCCTCAACGAACAGGGCCGCAGCGAAACCCAGAACCACTGCGAAGTCTATCGTCCGTGGGGCTCCTACGATTCGGTGGACATGGGCGGGCGATTCCAGGTCAAGCACATCTCGGTCAAACCGGGCGCGTGCCTGTCATTGCAGATGCACCACCACCGCGCCGAACACTGGATCGTGGTCAGCGGCACCGCCGAAGTGACCTGCGACGAAAACGTGTTCCTGCTGTGTGAAAACCAGTCGACCTACATCCCGATTGCCTCGGTCCACCGCTTGCGCAACCCGGGCAAGATTGCGCTGGAAATCATCGAAGTCCAATCGGGCAGTTATCTGGGTGAAGACGATATCGAGCGGTTTGAAGATATCTATGGTCGCTCCACCCCGATTGAACGCGGCGTCTCGGTGAAAACCATTGCGCAGTGATTGATCGCTGAAACAAGAAGCCCTCGTCCAGCTCATTGCGTTCCCTATCCGCAGTGAGTTGGGTGGGGGCTTCTTTTTGTCTGGTTTTTTTGAGGGATGCTGGTGGCCCCTTCGCGGGCAAGCCCGCTCCCACAGGTGATCGCATTCCTCCTGGCAAACGCGGTCAACTCTGGCTTTTGTGCTGATTCAAAGGACCTCTTCGCGAGCAGGCTCGCTCCCACAGTGGAGCGCGTTCTCCGGGAAGAATGCGCTCCACTGTGGGAGCGGGCTTGCCCGCGAAGAGGCCCCATGGCCAGTGAAGATTTATCGGCCCTGCACTCAGAGTGAGTAGGCACTCAGGTTAGGCAGACTTTGCAGCGCCGGAGCCGTTGCCGGGTACAGCAGTTGGACGGAAACGACAAGTTCCCGCCCCGGCTCCAGCAGGTACTTGTCGCCTGCCGGTGCGACCAGTTCCATCACGCCTTCGGTTGCGTCATGACTGACGTCGAGCCAAGGGGTACCGACAATCCTGCTGCCCTGGGGCAATCCGGCACTGGAAAACTTCCATCGCGTAAACGATTGGCGGCTGGCTTTCAATACCACGTCGTAACTGCAAATCCAGCCTTTGGTAACTTCATCCTGCCAGGCACCTTTAAATACTTGACGCGTCTCAATCACCTGTTCTTCGAGATCGACCCCGAACACCGGACAATATAAGTCCTGCATATGATCCGGTTGATAATAAACAATACCGCACAGGTTGATCGTTTGTGAGGGGAGCAGGTCTTTCTCGGACTGCAAGGTCACCGTGCGACGGGCATTCCACCCTGTGGTCTGATTTGCGTTGATGGTGATCGTGCTGAATCGCCAAAAATCGGCGTAGGTCATCTGCGCACCGCTGGCCGGTATCGACGCGTGCAGCAACGTGACGCCTGGCACTGGCCTGAACTGCAGTCTTGAACCGGGCGCAGGCGGTGCACCATCACTGTTCAAGGTGAAATTGAATGTCACCGGCACACCTTTTTTGATGCCGTTAACCAAGTTATCCATTCTTATGTCAATGATCCTTGCCATTTCTAAATCCTTTTAGAAAAATAAAAAACTGAACGATAAACTATTAACTAACCGACAACTAAAACCTAACACACAAGAACATTACCGTAGCGAATCAAATATCAAATTACAATTAACCATCTATTATTGAACATGCCCCCCTGTCGTGGGCAAGCCTGGCTCCAGATAATCTGCCCAGGGTTATAAGTCGATGGTCAACCGCCCCCCGGCTTAGGTAGGATGATCTTCTCTGACTGCGAGGTTTCGCGACATGTTCATCGGCGTCCTGCTGGTCATCACCTGGCTGATCCTGTTGCTGCGCTATCCCGCCAAGGCTCTGCCGGTTTCGGTCGCCGCCGCCGTCGGGCTGGGCCTGGTGGCAACATGGGTGATCTGGATGGACAATCGCGAGGTCAAGCAACTGGCGCGTCTGGAGTTGCGCATCACCTACGCCCCCGAACGCTGCCCGGCCGACCGTCCGTTACAGCTGACCATGAACAACGGCAACGCCGTGCCACTGACCGAACTGCGCTGGCGCATCGCGGCTTACGCACCTGGCGATACGGTCAACCTGGCCGACAATCAATACGCTGCCCCACGCTATCGCGGCCCCGGCGAATTGCAGGCCGGCGCCAACTGGGAAGACTGCCTGCCGATGCCGCCGCTGCGCCCTGGTTATCGTGCGCAAACCCTGGAGTTTCGCGCCGAGCATCTGCAGGGTAGTTTCTCCGACTGATTCCCCTTTTTGCACAAGGATTGCGCCATGCCCGTTGCATTGATTACCGGTTGTTCCAGCGGCATTGGCCGCGCCCTGGCCGATGTGTTCAAACAGGCCGGTTACGACGTCTGGGCCACGGCCCGCAAGACTGAAGACGTGGCGGCGCTGGCCTCGGCCGGTTTTACTGGCGTGCAACTGGACGTCAACGACGCTCTGGCGCTCGAGCAGTTGAGCGAGCGAATTCAGCAGCAGGGTGGCCTCGATGTACTGATCAACAACGCCGGTTACGGTGCCATGGGGCCGTTGCTCGATGGCGGTGTTCCGGCGATGCAGCGCCAGTTCGAAACCAATGTGTTTTCGCTGGTCGGCGTCACGCGCGCGCTGTTCCCGGCATTGCGCCGGAACAAGGGCCTGGTGGTGAACATCGGCAGCGTGTCCGGCGTGTTGGTCACCCCGTTTGCCGGCGCCTACTGCGCCTCGAAAGCCGCCGTACATGCCTTGAGCGATGCGCTGCGCATGGAGCTGGCACCGTTTGGCGTACGGGTAATGGAGGTCCAGCCCGGTGCCATTGACACCCATTTTGCCAAGAGTGCCGGCCATGAAGCCGAACGGCTGATCAGCGAACAGTCGCCCTGGTGGCCGTTGCGTGAAGGCATTCGCGCACGGGCCAAGGCCTCGCAGGACAAGCCGACATCGGCCAGTGAATTTGCTGCCGGGTTGTTGAAGGCCGTGCAACAGAGCAAGCCGCCGAGATTGGTGCGACTGGGCAATGGCTCTCGGGCGTTGCCGCTGTTGTCGGCGCTGCTGCCTAAAGGGGTGCTGGAGTCGGTACTGATGAAGCGGTTCGGGTTGGGTGGGAGGCTCTGAGACCGAGGCGACGCCATCGCGGGCAAGCCACGCTCCCACAGTCGACCGCGCTCTGTGGCTGGAATGCGATCAAAGGTGGGAGCTGGCTTGCCTGCTCGCGAAGGCGGCCGAACGGCCACCACTAAACTTCAGGTCCAGCCCTTCATGAAATCAATAAACGCCCGCACCTTCAGCGGCAAATGCCGGGTATCCGGGTACAACGCATAAACCCCCTGCCGGGCAAACCGGTGATCGGCCAGCAACCGCACCAACCGCCCCGCTTGCAGATCCTCATCCACCAGCCATTCTGGGAGAATCGCCACCCCCTGCCCGGACAACGCAAACGCGCGCAGCGTCGCCGAATTGTCCGCCACAATGGCGGTTTTCCCGGGCTTGGGCGAATAAACACGCTCCACGCCCTCGGGGTCGCTGATCGTCAACTCGGGCACCCGCCCGTGCCCCAGCGTTGGTAACGACTCCAGCGCCGCCAACGTGGCGGCAGACCCGTGGCGCTCAATCAGCACCGGCGCTGCCACCGCAAAAATCTCGAAGGTCGACAACTGCACCGCGCGCAGATTGGAATCCAACATGCGCCCCAGACGAATCGCTACATCGAACCGCTCGGAAATCAGATCGGCATGGGTCGAGGACGTCGACAAATGCACGTTCAACTGCGGATGCTGCTGGCGAAACACCTCCAGCGCCGCCACGACCTGGGCCAGGGCAAACTCCACGGTGGTGGTGATGCGCAACGTGCCCTTGAGCTGAGTGTGTTCCGAACGCGCCTCTTCAATCGCCAGTCGGGCTTCGTCCAGGGTACGCAGGCAGCGCAAATAAAAGCGCTCGCCAGCATCGGTCAGGGCCAGTTTGCGCGTACTGCGGGTCAGCAGCGTCACACCCAGTTCGGCCTCCAGGCGTTTCAGGTTGAAGCTGACCACCGCACGCGTCTGCCCCAACAGATCGGCCGCGGCGGTCAATGAACCGGCTTCGACCACCGCTTTGAAAGTATCGAAACGGTCCAGGCTGACCATGTTGGTGGCACTCATTGTCAAAATACTTTTGACAAACTAGCAGCCAAACCGGTGTTTCTCCAGCGTTTGTAGTGCCCTACCCTGCGCTTCTCATTACCGGGAAGTTGCCCATGGCCTATCGATGGAAAGTCGCGCTGGTGTATCTGTTGGGGTTTGCCCTCGACCTGCTGAACATGTTCGTCGCCAGCATCGCCTACCCCGACATTGCGCAACAATTGCACGCCTCAGTGACCGAGCTGGCATGGATCAGCAATGCGTACATGCTCGGGCTCACACTGATCATTCCATTGAGCGTGTGGCTGGCGGCCCGGGTCGGCGAGCGGCGACTGATTCTGGGCTCACTGCTGCTGTTCGGCCTGGCGTCGATATGGGTGGCGGGTGCCGGCTCGATTGAAAGCCTGATTGGCTGGCGACTGGTGCAAGGGCTCAGCGGCGGGTTGTTGATTCCCATCGGCCAGAGCCTGGCGTTTCGACAATTTCCGGCAGAACAGCGCAGCAGCTTGACGACTTGGGTGATGTCGGTTGCGTTGCTGGTCCCGGCGCTGTCGCCAGCGGCGGGCGGGTTGATCGTGCAGGCACTGTCCTGGCGTTGGGTGTTCTACCTCAACGTGCCGTTCACCTTGCTGGCGCTGTTGCTCGGCGCACTGTGGTTAAAGGTCGATGAACCACCGAAGATTCGCCCGCCACTGATTTTGCGCAATCTGCTCGACCTGCAACTGCTGCGTAGCCCGTCGTTACGCCTGGCGATGCTGGTGTACTTGCTGATCCCCGGCGTGTTTATCGGCACCAGCCTGATTGCCGTGCTGTACCTGCACCAACGCGGCTGGGGCAGCGCGCAAATCGGCGCGCTGATGTTGCCGTGGGCGCTGGGTTCGGCGCTGGCGATTGCCATGGGCAAACGGGGTTTCAATCGCTGGGGCCCCAAGCCATTGTTGCTGGTCGGCGCGCTGCTACAAAGCGCTGGCATCGGCTTGCTGGTGTTGATCGATCAGCCGCAAGGCTGGCTGCCGATCATCGCCTATGCCCTGATGGGACTGGGCGGCAGCCTGTGCAGCAGCTGTGCGCAAACCCTGGCCTTTGTCGATGTACACCCGGAACGCATGAACCACGCCAGCGCGTTGTGGAACATCAATCGCCAGCTGAGTTTCTGCCTCGGCGCGGCGGTGTTGAGTTCGTTGCTGGGCGCGCTCGGCCCGCAATCGCCTGATGCGTTCGAACGGTGTTTTCTTGTTGCAGCAGTCCTCTCTCTGCTACCGATTCTTGCCGTATTGCGCTTTGATTCAGCCGGCGTACAGGCTCTCGTTAATCCCACTCAGGAACAAACGTCATGAACGACTACAACGACTACTTCAACGAAGTAATTCAGGCTCATTTGGCCATCGAACACTGGTTCGCCCAAGGCGGCGATAAGTCGGCGCTGAACGCATTGCTGGCTCGATTTTCAGCGCAGTTTTCCATGGTTTCGCCAGCGGGCAAGGGGCTGGATTTCGACGCATTGAGCGCGTTGTTCCGGATGGCGGGCGGGAAAAAACCCGGCTTCAGGATTGAGCTGGGCGAGTTGCAGGGAATTGCACGGCACGATGGCGGCGCGACGGTGAGTTATCGCGAGTGGCAGAGCGATGCCAGCGGACTTCAGACGGACCGGCGTTCGACGGTGGTGTTTGAGAAGCTCGCGTCAGGCAAGGTGATTTGGCGGCATTTGCAGGAGACGCTTTGTGACTGACACTGTAAAAAACTCGCAGACTGACTCGTTGACTCCATCATTCGCCCCTTCTCATTGTAAGTAGCTGACGACAGCAGATCAGCAACATCATTAAACACTCATCAAAACAACAGCCATCGCCAAATAACAATCAACGCTATAACGTCAACTTCACTCACAAGCAGTGAGCCGAAGAACAACCATCAACTTGAAAACGGATATAAATAATATGGATATTATTACCCACAACCAAGCTAACTTCTTTATTACCGGAGAGCGCGATCAAAGCTTTGGCCATGAAGGCACCATTACGCTATTTGAACTGGATCACCCACTTGATCTCGACCGGCATATCAAAGGAATCAAAGTACTGGCCGACGACAAAATCCTGGCAGGTGTATGGCTTGCTCATGAACTGAGGGGACTTTTCGGACTGGCACGCTTTCATTCTGACGGTAGCGTGGACACCTCATTCGCCGAGAAGGGACTGGCTCATGGCAGCTTCGCCGATGGCTACGACTGCGCCGGTGGCAAAGTCGCGGTCCAGGCGGACGGGCACATTGTCATGTTGGGCTGGTCCCGAAAAGTGGACATTAACAGCCCCAAACGTCTGGTAATCAGTCGATTCGACAAGGACGGTGCCGCTGATCAAAGCTTTGGCCGACAAGGTTGCGTAGTGATCGACAACAGCCATCTGGGAGAACTGGAAAGTGACAGTGGGGATTTGCAATTACTCGCGGATGGAACACTCCTCGTTTGTGCAACTTACCTGACTGATGACAGTTCTATCGGCGTCATCATTCGATTGAACGCTCGTGGCGAACCGGATAATAATTTCAATCAATCCGGACAACTGGAAATCCGGCATCCCGCTTTCATCGGAACATCGGCCAACGCACTGTCCGTGCAACCTGGCTGTTGCATATTGGTGGCCGGTGGCGCTCGATACTCGGCATCGGAAGTACAGGGTTATATCGCCCGCTATTCTGAAACAGGTCAACTTGATACTGAGTTTGGCGATACCGAGACGCCAGGCTTTTCAACGCTGAAAATAACCAATGGAACGATTATCTTTCATGAGTTGATCGACGCGGGCGAAGATAAATTCGTCGGTGTTGGCCTGGCAAGCGTCGGCAAGAGAAACTGGGGCATGCTCGCGGGCGTCGATGCTACCGGCAACCCATACCCGACGTTTAATGGCGGCAGACCCGTCCTGACTTCATTCAACGCCGAACACGGAAACGAATGGATCTGCGCGTACCGGCAGGCTGATGGAAAAATCGTCGCCGCCGGTGGCGTCAATCGCCTCTACACGGCTCGTTATCTGGCTAACGGCTCTGTTGATCGAACTTTCGGTCAACAAGGCTGCATCCAGGAAGACACACCGATGAAGGCCCCACCGGCCGAGCTTCAGATGCAAACAAACGGTCGCATTCTCCTGGCGACCAATACCTTGGGTATAGGCGGAGCGCTCGGCCACATTTACGGCTATCACAGTTAATACAGGCCGCCTGTGGCGAGGGGCTTTCCCGCGCCACAGGGGTTACTCGCCCTGCTTTTGCTTCACCACCACCGTACAGGTAATCCCCGCCGCCAACAGCACCCCCTCCGGCACTTCATCAATGTGGATGCGCACCGGCACCCGTTGTGCCAAACGCACCCAGTTGAAGGTCGGGTTAACATCGGCAATCAGTTCACGACTCTCGGGGTTGTCGCGGTCGTAGATGCCGCGAGAAATACTCTCCACATGCCCCTTCAATACTTCGCCGCTCATCAGTTGCATGTCGGCTTTATCACCCACGCGCACATGGGGCAGTTTGGTTTCTTCGAAGAAGCCGTAGACCCAGAACGAGTTCATGTCGACCACGGCCATTTTCGCTTCGCCGATGCGTGCGTAGTCGCCGCGATGGACGTTGAGGTTAGTCACGTAGCCGTCCACGGCGGCGCGAACTTCGGTGCGTTTGAGGTTGAGTTCGGCGGCTTCGAGTTGAGCTTGCGCATGCTGGTAATCGGCCAGGGCCGAGTCGGCGATGTTGCTGGCGTCGTCGCGGTTTTCCTTTGAAATCACCAGCGCGTCCATGTCGGCGCGGCGGTGGGCGTTGACCTTGCGCATCTCCCAGGTTGATTTGCGCGAAGCCACCAGCGACTGCGCCTGCTTGACCGCGATGCGGTAGTGCTCGGGGTCGATCTGCATCAGCAGGTCGCCCTTTTTCACCAACTGGTTGTCGCGCACCGGCACGTCCACCACTTCGCCGGTCACGTCAGCGGCGACGTTGATGATGTCGGCACGCACCCGGCCATCGCGGGTCCAGGGCGTGTCCATGTAATGCACCCACAGGGTGCGGCCGATCCACATCGCGAGGGCCAGTACCAGCAAGGTGGCGAGCAGGCTGAAAAACTTTTTCATCAGGGCCTTCTTCAGAGATAGAAAGTCAACGGTAAACAGTCAGCGCCAAGGCGCCGAACAGACAGGTAAACAGACTCAGGCGCAGCAACGCCGGGTGCCAGAAAAAACGATACAGGTCGTACCCGGACAAGAACCGGTCCAGCGCCCAGGCCAGTGCGGCGGCGATGAAAAACATCAGCGTCATGGTCGGCATGTACACGCCGTGGAAGGCGATTTCACGCGGCATGTTCAACTCCTTGAGGCGCGGCAGACGTATAGGCGGCGAGCGGCGATTGCGGGTCCAGCAATGAAGTGCGGATGAAGTGCAGGTAACTCTTCACCCGGCGTAATGCCGAGGTGTCGAAATGCGGGGCGAACGGTTCGTCGGTGGCCTGTACGCGGCTGATCGCATGATCGACGGCGACCAGGCCGCGCTCCAGATTGCTCTGGCTTGGTTGCAGGAACAGCCGGACCAGCGAGCGGCCCATCACCCGGATCGCCTGGCGCCACGGCTGGGATTCGGCGTATGCCGGGTGTACCGGCAAAATCGCCTGTTCCTTGCGCAACTCGATGATCGCGTGACCGACTTCCAGCACCACGAACATCCAGCGCAGCAAATTACGCTGCACCTGCGGTTGCCCGGCCGCCAGTCCATAGGCCTGATGCAGCAGGTCGCGGGTACGGCTTTCGAAACTCGATCCCAGGCCCTTGAGTTTGCCGCTGATGGCATACACCACTTGCCCGCGCAGATCCTGTTCCAGCCGGCGCCACAACCAGCGGCTGTTGGGCGGCAAGATGATCGCCCCGGCAGCGGCGCACACCAGCATGCCGATGACCATGGCGATGTAGTCGTTGATGAAGGTGTAGGGGTTGTAGATCGTCAGGTTGTCCGGCACCGAACCGGTGCTGAAAAAGATCAGCAAGCCGAGGCCGATCCCGGCGTACTGCGGGCGCGAAGTGAGGAACGAACCGAGCACGATCACCGGCGCCAGCATCACACACAGCAACGGGAAACCGTCGATCCACGGGAAGATGAAAAACATCTCGACGAAGCCGATCAGCGCCCCGAGAAACGTCCCGCAGGCCATCTGAAACGCCATGCGTTTGGGGTTCGGCGTGGCGGCGGAAAGACCAACCGTGGCGGCGGCAATCAACGTCATGGTCGCCCCACTCGGCCACGCGGTCGCCACCCAGTAACTGCCCAGCACCACCAGAATGAACGCCGCCCGAATCCCCGCTGCCGCCGAGGCCAGCCAGTTGGTTTGCGGGGTGAACGGCTCGTCCCACTGCTCCCGGACGTGACTGTGATCGGCCAGCGATGCGTGGGTCTGTGCATAACTGTGCAGGTCGTCGACAAAGCGATAGAGCAGTTCGTAAGCCGTATGGAAGTCCAGTTGTTCAGCGTCGCTCGGCTCCCACTCCTGGAAGATCGCCCGCAGGCTGCGCACCCGCGCCGGCAACTCGGCCTTGTAGCCGGCGAGTGCCGTGGCCAGGCGTGCCGCATCGGGGCTGGTGAGGGCGCGGCCGCTGAAGCCGTCGAGCACTTCGGCCAGGTCCTGCAAGCCCGGTTTGATTGCTGCGACCACGTGATCCGCCTCACTGTTGCGCAAGCGCTCAAGCAACTGATGCAAGGCATTGAAGCGGGTGGTGATGCTCATGAACTCGCTGTTCAAGCGACTCAGCCGACCGTTGCGCCGACGCATGTGCGGGTCTTCAAACACGGTGACGCTGCGCAGCCCTTCCAGCCCGACCGCCTCGGCGATGAAACGCACGTTGCTCGCTTCAAAGGCCTCGCGCTGGCTGCGCCCGCGCAAGCCGTCGGTGACGAACAGCGCGAACACGCCGAAGCGCTGGTACAAGGCGTTGCGCATCGCGGCGCTGGCGGTTTGCGGCAGGATCGCGGCGCTGACCAGGGTCGAGCAAAGAATGCCCAGGGAGATTTCAAGCACCCGCCACACCGCCGCCATGAACGCCCCGTCCGGGTGCGCCAATGCCGGCAAGCCGACCATCGCCGCCGTGTACCCCGCCAGCACAAAACCGTAGGCGCGAAAGTTGCGATAACGCGCCGCGCCGGCCGTGCAGATGCCGACCCAGATCGCCAGCGACCCGAGGAACAGTTCGGTGTTTTGCGCAAACAGCGCGATCAGCGCGACCATCACCGTCGAACCGGCCAGGGTGCCGAGGAAGCGGTAGAAACTCTTGGCAAACACGTGACCGCTTTGCGGCTGCATCACGATAAACACGGTGATCATCGCCGTGCGCGGCTGCGGCAGTTCCAGACGCATGGCCAGCCACAGCGTGAGGAAGGCTGCGGTCAGCACTTTGAAAATGTAGACCCAGGTCACGCCATCGCTGCGCGCCCAGTCATAGAAACCCCGGCGCCATTCAAGGGAATACAGCCAGCGCAGAGGTGCGGGCAAGGGAGTCATTTAATCCTGCTCAATTATTAAAGACATGAGGCGAGTAAGGCCTTGTGACGAGCGAGATTCTGTGGCGAGCGAGCCTGCTCGCGCCGAGCCGCGTAGGGCCCCCCAGCTTCTGGCGCCTCTTAGCCATTTTGTGAGTGCTGCGCACTCAAGCGCGAGCAAGCTCGCTCGCCACAACAGCAGGTTTGCCAGGAACATCGTGTTCAATTGGAGAGGCTCTTGAGAATGGCCGGGGTTTTAGGTGCAGTGGTCTGGCTGTCTTTCGGCACGTCGTTGCCCGCACCCAGACCACCACCCAGCGCCGTCACCAGTTCCGCATGAGCACTCAACCGCGCTGCCTGCACCTGCTGCTGCACCTGTTGCTGTTTGAACAGCAGCGTCTGGGCATTCAGCACGTTGAGGTAGTCGGTCAACCCGCGCTGGTAGGCGATCATCGCGATGTCGTAGGTCTTTTGCGCGGTGGCCACGGACTCGGCGGCAAACACCTGCTGCTTGTCCATCGACTCGCGGCGGATCAACTGGTCGGAGATGTTTTTCAGCGCGTTGATCAACGTCTGGTTGTACCTGGCGACGGCGATGTCATACCCGGCCGAGGCCTCGCCCAGTTCCGAGCGCAAACGCCCACCATCGAAAATCGGCAGCGAGATGGCCGGGCCGACGTTGTAGGTCAACTTCTTGCCGGTCAGAAACTCCAGCGCGCCGCCGCCCGTGGCCATGTAGCCGAGGCTGCCAACCAGATCGACGTTGGGATAAAAGCCGGCGTGGGCGACATCGATACCACGGGCCTGCGCGGCCACTTGCCAACGGCTGGCAACCACGTCCGGGCGCTGGCCGAGCAATTGTGCGGGTAACGACGAGGGCAGTTTCAGCGCCGCGTTCAACGACAATGTTGGCCGCTGCAACTGCGCGCCCTGCCCCGGACCAAATCCTGCCAAGGCAGCGAGCTGGTTGCGGCTCAGGGCGATTTCTTCGCCCAGCGCATCGAGCTGACGATGGGTTTCCGGCAGCGGCGTCTCGGCCTGGCTGACTTCGAAATGCGTGCCGATACCGCCGTTCAGGCGCTTTTGCGCCAGATCGAGAATCTGCTGTTGCTGCTTCAACGTCGCGTCAACGATGTCGCGCTGGGCGTAATGCAGCGACAACTCGATGTAGGCGCGCACGATGTTGTTCTGCAATTCGAGCTGGGCCTGCCGTGCTTCGGCGGCGCTCATGTGCGCCATGTCCACGGCGCGCTCGCTGGCACTGCTTTCCCGGCCCCAGAGGTCCAGGGCGTAGCTCAAGCCGAGCGAGGCGTTGTTGTCCCAGGTGGTGGTATTGGCCAACTCGCCCGGCCCATAGAACTGATCGGTGGGCCAATTGTGGCGCTTGAGCGTGGACTCGCCATTGATCTGCAACGACTCGGCGGACTCGGCAATACCGGCCATGGCCTTGGCCTGACGCACACGGGCAGTGGCCATGGCCATGGTCGGGCTGCCTTGCACGGCGAGGTCTATCCAGCGGTTCAGTTGCGGGTCGCCAAAGGCCTGCCACCATTGCGCAGTGGGCCAGTGAGCGTCCTGGGCGGCACTCTGGATGGCTTCGTCGGTGGCCAGGGAGTCGGCCTCCAGTGCCTTGCCCTGCGGGGCAATGCCTCCAGTACCGATGCAGCCGCTGATTGCCAGGGTTAAAGCCAAAACACTGAGCGTCTTGAGCGCTCTGTTGATGCGACGCGGCACTGCTGCGAATTCCTGAAATAAGGGGGGAGGAGTGAGAAAATTGTGGGATCGGACGTCGCAACCCTGTGGGAGCGAGCTTGCTCGCGATATCGGTCTGACATTCAACATTCATGTCGACTGATATTCAGTCATCGCGAGCAAGCTCGCTCCCACAGGGTTTGCGCCGTGACAGGCTCTATCGCCAGCCTGCTCCTGCTGGGCGCAATTCTATGGGGCGGCCCGAATGGCGATAAGCTGGGATTCTTGTGAATCTTTGTTACCGTTAACGCGATAATCCCTTGGTCGGGGGTCTCAGAACCCGAAGCTTCGTGTCACAATTTGCCATCTCCCTTGAGAGCACCCCATGGACACTTTGCAAAACATGCGCGCCTTCAGTTACGTGGCCGAAGCCGGCAGCTTCACCGCCGCCGCCGTGCAACTGGACACCACCACCGCCAACGTCTCGCGCGCGGTCTCCAACCTGGAAGCCCACCTGCAAACCCGCCTGCTCAACCGCACCACCCGGCGCATCGCGCTGACCGAGGCCGGCAAGCGCTATCTGTTGCGCTGCGAACAGATCCTGGCCTACGTCGAAGAAGCCGAAGCCGAAGCCAGCGACGCCCACGCCCGTCCGGCCGGACAACTCAAGGTGCACACCATGACCGGTATCGGTCAGCACTTCGTGATCGACGCCATCGCCCGCTACCGCAAGACCCACCCGGACGTCACCTTCGACCTGACCCTGGCCAACCGCGTGCCGGACCTGCTGGATGAGGGCTATGACGTGTCCATCGTGCTGGCCAGCGAACTGCCGGACTCCGGCTTCGTCTCCCAGCGCCTGGGCATCACCTACAGCATCGTCTGCGCCTCACCGGCCTACGTGAAAGCCAACGGCTGCGCACACAAACCCAGCGACCTGCTCAACCACGCCTGCCTGCGCCTGGTGAGCCCGGTGATCCCGCTGGAAAAGTGGACCTTCGACGGCCCGGAAGGCCAGGAAATGGTCACCATCAACAGCTCGCCGTTCCTGGTGAACTCCGCCGACGCGATGAAAACCGCCATCACCAGCGGCATGGGCGTTGGGGTGCTGCCGGTGTATGCGGCGATTGAAGGCCTGCGCAATGGCTCGCTGGTGCGCATGATGCCCAACTATCGCTCACAGGAACTTAACCTGTATGCGATCTACCCGTCGCGGCAGTACCTGGACGCGAAGATCAAGACCTGGGTCGAGTACCTGCGTGGGTCGTTGCCGGAGATATTGGCGGCGCATCAGGCGGAATTGGTGGCTTATGAATTGAGTCGGAGTCTGGGTGGGGTGAGAGTGGCGAATTGAGTTTGCCGTTCTGATATTCAGTAGGTCAGTATCTGTGAGAGGGGTGTACATCTGGCGGGGATTGGTTGGCTGGCTGGGCGCCTTCGCAGGCAAGCCAGCTCCCACAGTTTTGAGCGGGGTGCATCAGGGAGAGATTGGTTGGTTGGCTGGGCGTCTTCGCAGGCAAGCCAACTCCCACAGTTTTGAGCGGTGTACATCCTGGAGGAGATTGGTTGGTTGCTGGGCCGCTTTCGCAGGCAAGCCAGCTCCCACAGTTTTGAGCAGGGTGTATCAGGGAGAGATTGGTTGGCTGGCTGGGCGTCTTCGCAGGCAAGCCAGCTCCCACAGTTTTGAGCGGGGTGCATCAGGGAGAGATTGGTTGGCTGGCTGGGCGTCTTCGCAGGCAAGCCAGCTCCCACAGTTTTGAGCGGGGTGTATCAGGGAGAGATTGGTTGGTTGCTGGGCCGCTTTCGCAGGCAAGCCAGCTCCCACAGGAAAGCAGAAACAAAAACAGAAGCAGATCCGCATCCCTCCCCCCCCCGCTCTTCACCACTCAACAGGCCGAGCGTTAGCTCGCCTGCAGCTCTTGATCTACCCGCCCCTTCGGGAGGCCGAGTGGAGGTGTTTATCTGGGGGTGGGCGCGTAGCGCCGTGCGGCGAAGCCGCACACATCGAGAGGAGGTCGTCGCGAAGCAGACCGTAGGCGATGCCCCCAGATGAATACCGGAGCGAGGGAACGCCGAGCCCTGGCGAGGCGCCGTACGCTCGGGGCGAGACTTTTTGGTTCCTTTTGTGGCGTTTGACAAAAGGGACTCGCCGTAAGGGCGAAACCATAAGCCGCCGTTACCGCACAAATGGATATACACACAAACAACAAAGAACATGGTCGGCCCCAAGGCCGCCACGTCCAAAAAAAAACCACCCAAAGCCGAGCCCCGAGACCATGAAAAAAACCGTCCTCGCCTTCAGCCGCATCCCCCCCGAAATGATCGAACAACTCAAACAAGACTTCGACGTAATCGTACCGAACCCAAAAAACGGCGACATCAACACCCAATTCAACGAAGCCCTGCCCCACGCCCACGGCCTGATCGGCGTCGGCCGCAAACTGGGCCGCGCCCAACTCGAGACCGCCAGCAAACTCGAAGTGGTCTCCAGCGTCTCGGTCGGCTACGACAACTACGACGTCGCCTACTTCAACGAACGCGCAATCATGCTCACCAACACCCCCGACGTCCTCACCGAAAGCACCGCGGACCTGGCCTTCGCCCTGCTGATGAGCAGCGCCCGCCGCGTCGCCGAACTGGACGCCTGGACCAAGGCCGGCCAATGGCAAGCCAGCGTCGGCGCCCCACTGTTTGGCTGTGACGTACATGGCAAGACCCTGGGCATCGTCGGCATGGGCAACATCGGCGCAGCCATCGCCCGCCGGGGGCGGCTGGGTTTCAACATGCAGGTGATCTACAGCGGCAACAGCCGCAAGACCGACCTTGAACAGCAACTCGGCGCACAGTTCCGCAGCCTGGACCAATTGCTGGCCGAAGCCGACTTCGTCTGCCTGGTGGTGCCACTCAGCGACAAGACCCGACACCTGATCAGCCACCGTGAACTGGCCTTGATGAAACCGAGTGCGATTCTGATCAACATTGCCAGAGGCCCGGTAGTGGACGAACCGGCGCTGATCGAAGCCCTGCAAAACAACCGCATTCGTGGTGCAGGCCTGGATGTTTATGAAAAAGAGCCGCTGGCCGAATCGCCGTTGTTTCAACTGAAGAACGCCGTGACGTTGCCACACATCGGCTCGGCCACTCACGAAACCCGCGAAGCGATGGCGAACCGCGCCCTGGCCAACTTGCGCAGTGCCTTGTCGGGTGAACGCCCGCAGGATCTGGTAAACCCGCAAGTCTGGAAGGGCTGAAACAACGGGCAGGCAGTGTGAATGCCTGCCCGTTGGCACTCACCAACTCAATCAGATCGTCCCGTTTTTTATACACACACAGAAACTTAGTCTGGCGCCTAAAGAACCCTACTCCCTATAGACTCTCCACACTTATCCGAACGTTCGGAGCCTGACATGGAGATCAACTACTTTGAACAACATCACCACCGACAAATTGATTAGAACCAGCAAAGCCACACTCATGCTGTTCTTTTGTATATTCGGCTTGCTCATGATGCACAGCAATTTTACCGACTACACCGCCAACCATGAGTACGTCAGTCATATATTAAGCATGGACACCATTGACGACGCTGGCAGGTACAGCCACAGAGCCATTACCTCCCCCATGCTGCACCATCGAATCTACTGGATCATCATGACACTCGAAGTGACTTATACGGTCTTTTGCCTGATAGGCGCCTGGTCATTATTTAGAAATATAAACAGTAGCCGCCAGGCGTTTCATGAAGCAAAAAAATACTCGATCATTGGTTTATTGATCGCCATTTTTGTCTATTACGTCTGCCTGCAAGTTATTGGTGTCGAGTGGTTCAACATGGACCTTTCAGAAAAGTGGAATTACAAGGATTGGGCGCGGCACATTGTCGATTTCATATTTGCGCTACTGATTTATGTGACGATGAGAATTGAGCGATAAGTGTCTTGCACGAACCCTGAAGACTCTTTTCAAGCCAGTTTGACGTTGCCTCGCACACCCGCCTTCGCCTTGCGAAATACCAACACGTTGCCCAGCATCACCATGACCAACCCTGCCAGCGCCGGCGCGGTCCATTGATAGCCTTCGGCATACGCCGACACATTCAGCGCCACAACGGGGAATAACACGGTGCAATAAGCCGCCCGCTCCGGGCCCATCCGTCCGACCAGCGTCAGGTAAGCGGTGAAGCCAATGACCGAGCCTGGGATCACCAGGTACATCAGCGAGCCGAGGTAGCGGGTGCTCCATTCGATGTCGAATGGAATGCCTTTGACCAGGCACCACACCGACAACATCGCCGCGCCATACGCCATGCCCCAGGCGTTGGTGGTCAGGGGTTTGAGCCCGGCCTTCTGCTGCAGGCTCGACAACAGGTTGCCCGCCGAGAAACACAAGGTGCCGCACAACGCCAAACCCAACCCGAGCAGGGTTTGCGGGCTGGCGGTGTGACCGGCGAGCTCCGGCCAGAACAACAAACCCAGCCCCAGCAAGCCCAGTGCGCCGCCCATCAATACGTTGCGAGCAATTTTCTGACCGAAGAACACCCGTGCATTCAGGGCGTTCCACAGCGTCGCAGTGGAAAACACCACCGCCACCAGACCACTGGGGATCCACTGACTGGCGGTGAGAAAGCACATGAAGTTGATGCAGAACAGACACAACCCCTGCGCCAGACAGATCAGATGCCCACGGCGGTTCATCACCTGCAGGCGACGGCTGAGCAACAGCATCACAAACAAGACCAGCGCGGCGAGGCCGAAGCGATAAACGATGGACACAGGAATCGCCACCACGCCCAGTTGCCATTTCAAGGCAATCCAGGTAGTGCCCCAGATCAGCACGGTCAGCAGGTACAAAAACAGGTTCATGACAAAAACTCCAACAGGGGGCCATTCGGTTCGCTTTTGTGGCGAGCGAGCTTGCTCGCGCCGGGCTGCGAAGCGGCCCCAAAATTTCGCCAACCATGGCAATTTTGTGAGTGCTGCGCACTCAAGCGCGAGCAAGCTCCCTCACCACAGGCAACTGCCTGATCAGGGAATCAGTCTGCAGCGCCGATCGGAGGCGCACTTGCATAAACTTGCGCTTTTGTCGGCCCGCAGGCTGGCAGGCCAACGTCTACGGAGTAGGATGCAAGGCGTTGGAGAGAACCGATCATGCCCGCACTGGAAACCCTGCAAGTCTTTCAAGCGCTCAACCGCTCGCCCAATGCTCGTCTTGAGCACAGCGCCGAGCTCGGTGACGGTATGGCCGCAGCCTTGTGGAACAACCACCACGACGCCCAGGACTACGAAGGGCCAAGACACCACACCTTGTCCTGCTACATCGCCGGTGGCACCGGCACCTTTCGTCGCGGCCAGCCCGACAGCAAAGGCGCACCAAACAAGCTGTGCATCCTGCCGGCCGATCATCAGTCGGGCTGGGTGATCAACGGCGAGATTCGCCTGGCGCACCTTTACTTCAGTCCCGAACAATTTGCCCTGGGTTGCATCACCCTGCTGGATCGCGAGCCGCGGGAAATGCAGCTGCACGAACAGACGTTCCTTGAAGATCCACAGCAGGCGTTGCGCTTTCGGCAGTTGATCACGCTGAACTGGGACGAGCCCGGCGAACGCCTGCTAACCAGCAGCCTGGCCCACGAAATGCTCAGCCATACACTGCTTGGTCAGGTGGGCAAGCGCGAGGGCCTGCGCCTGCGGGGTGGGTTGGCGGCGCATCAGCGGCGCCAGCTGGTGGAGTTCATCGACTATCAATTGGCCGAAGCCATCAGCCTGGGGCAGTTGGCGGCGTTGTGCGCGCTGTCGGAATATCACTTTGCGCGGATGTTTCGCGAGAGCTTTGGCCTGCCGCCCCACCAGTATGTGCTGGCACGGCGCTTGAGTCGGGCGCGGGAGTTGTTGCGCACCACATCGCGGCCGCTGGGTGAGATTGCACTGGCTTGCGGGTTTGCCAGTGCGAGTCATTTCACCCATCGGTTTCGCCAGGTGTTGGGTGGGACGCCTGGGGAGTATCGGCAGGCGTTTTTGCGCTGATCAACCCGCAGATTTTCGGTGTCTGGGATGCCGCCTTCGCGAGCAGGCTCGCTCCCGCAGGGGGCAGCATTCTCATATAGGAATGCGGTCATCTGTGGGAGCCGGGCTTGCCCGCGATGAACGATGACGCGGTCTGACTTCAGAACTCCAGTGTGCTGGAAATCGACACCTGCCGCGAATCGCCCATGGACACAAAGAACCGACTCGCCGCCGAGGTGTAGTAGGTGCGGTCAAACAGGTTCTTCACATTGAGCTGGAACTTGACCTTCTGCCCTTCGACCTTGGTGTCGTAGGTCGCGAACGCATCGGCCACGGTGTAGCTCGGCAGTTCGAAATCGTTCAACGAATCGCCCGCCCGCTCGCCGACGTACCGCGCCCCGGCTCCCACTCGCAACTGATCGCCACCGACAACGGTGCCGAAGTCATACACCGCCGACAGCGAGCCGCTGTTTTTGGCGACGTTTGCCAGTTGCTTGCCTTTGTAGACCGGGTCTTCAGTGACCTCGGCATCGGTGTAGGCGTAGCTGCCGATCATGCTCCAGCGCTCGCTGAGCTGGCCGGTCAGGTCCACTTCCAGGCCACGGGAGCGCACTTCACCCGCCGCGCTGTAAGTCGTTGTCGGTCCTTCGGTGTTGGACTCCAGCACGTTGCGTTTCTTGATGTCGAACAACGCGACGTTACCGGTGATCCGGCCCGGCATATCCAGCTTGGCGCCGATTTCCCAGGACTTGGCTTCTTCCGGCGCAATGCTGCCGTCGAGGACCACCGTGCTGCCGCTCAATGGCGCGATGGTCGAGTTCGGTTTGAAGGATTCGGTGTAGCTGCCGTAGAACGACAACTCGTCGGTGTAGCGGTACACCAGACCGGCGCGGGGCACCCACTTCTGGCCGTTGCTGTCGGTGTTGGCCTGGAACGGCACGCCTTTGCCGGCGTACTGGTCGTATTCCTGGAAGCGCCCGCCCGCCACCAGAATCCACTGCTCGTTGAGGTGGATCGAGTCCTGCAGGAACAGCGAATCGCTGCGCAGCAGATCGGTCTGGGCGCTGTCTGCCGGGCTGACGGTGGTGCCCGCGACTTCGCGACCATAGACCGGGTTGAGGTAGCTGAAGGTGGTCAGGCTTTTCTGGCGGATCAGATCCTCGCGGTAGATCTTGCGGTACTCGTCATCGACGCCGAACACCAGGTCGTGTTGCATGCCCAATACGTTGACCTTGCCCTCAAGGCTGGCGGTGGTGAAACGGTCGGTGCTGATAGCGTTCTGCGTGCCATCCATGCTGCGGGTCAGCGTGCCTTTGTTGGTGTCGATGGCGGTGACACGGACCTGGCTGGCGTCATAGGTTTCGCGGTTCCAGCTGTAGCCGAAGTGGGCTGTCCAGTTGTCGTTGAGCTCGTGATCGGCCTCGAAGTGATACAGGTCCGAGCGGCCTTCCATGTTGTTGAACGGCTCGTCCAGACGCTCGTTGCGCGAGATGTTCAGCGGGTGGTTGGTGCGCGGGTCGATGATCGTGCCGCGGTCGAACGGCGTCAGGAATTCCCGGTGCTCGTAGGAGAACAACAGCTTGGTGCTTTCACCGAACCAGGCCAGGGACGGTGCCACCAGCGTCTCGCGGTGGGTGCCGAAATCGCGCCAGTAGTCTTCGTCTTCGTGGTCCAGGACCATGCGATAGGCCAGGCCGGATGTACCCAGGGCACCGGTGCTGTCGAGGCTGCCACCGCTGCCGTTCTTGCCGTCGCCGTAGCTCGAGCCGCGCAAGGTCAGGGCATTGTACTGTTCAAGTTCGGGCTTTTTGCTGACCATGTTGACC
This sequence comes from Pseudomonas fungipugnans, assembly GCF_029955235.1. NCBI lineage: Bacteria > Pseudomonadati > Pseudomonadota > Gammaproteobacteria > Pseudomonadales > Pseudomonadaceae > Pseudomonas > Pseudomonas fungipugnans. The sequence continues at coordinate 1,339,616 of NZ_JARBWL010000002.1, read as the reverse complement.
ACGCCGCCCGGATCCTGGATGCCGTAAAGCAGCGAAGCCGGGCCCTTGAGCACCTCGACCCGGTCCACGGTTTCGTTCATGCCCCGGCCCTGCACGATCGGCATGCCGTCGCGCATGATCGAGCCGTTGCGGTTGTCACCGAAACCGCGCGTCATCACCGAGTCCTGGGTGCTGGCCAGCGTATTGCCCTGGGTGATGCCGCTGACGTTGGCCAAGGCGTCGTCGAGATTGCGCGGCGCCTGATCGCGGATGACCTGGGCCGCAATCACGTTGATGGTCTGCGGGATTTCCTGAAGCAAGGCGGACGAGCGCATCACCGAACTGGTCGGTGGCGGCTGGTAGCTCATGGATTGATCCATCACCGAGGTGATGGTGGTCGCGCCCAGGCTAAGGGTGCCGGCGGTGGGCAGCGGTTCCAGCGCCAGCGTGTGGGCATCGGTGCGGCGGAAGGTGAACCCGGAACCGCGGAGCAGGCGCTGCATGGCCTGTTCGGCGCTCATCTGGCCGTTGATGGCCGGGGCATTGAGGCCGTACGGCGCTTCATCGGTGTAGACCACGCTGATGCCGGTGATCCGGCTGAAGTCGCTCAGAGCCTGGGGCAAGGGTTTGGCGGCTATCGCGAAACTGAACTGCGTATTGGGTAGCGCAACGCTGGTTTCAGCGGCCAATGCCACACTCAACGGCAGCAATGCAAATGCCGAAACGGCCAGCGCTGATGCACCCAACCACTGTTTGACCGAACCCGATTTTGCCCTGGACTTCATTGCTCATGACCTGTGTAGAACCGCAACGGATGCGAATGACTCGCAGTTTCAGTCACTACACGGATGGCGACCGGGTTTACCTCACCAGAATGTTGAAAATATTTTTATTGGGGATGATGGGTTGTCTGAACCGGCCCCTTCGCGAGCAGGCTCGCTCCCACAGGTGATCGTGTTGTGATCAAATGTGTGCGGCCTGCTCGCGAAGAGGCCAGCCGCATCACCGCAAAATAATGAGCTGCCCCAACACCCGATGCTGCTCAAACCCCATCACCCCCTGCAATGAACTCAACACCGCCTGCGGATCCTTGCTGGGAAAACTGCCACTGACCCGCCGCGCTGCCAATTCATCATTCAACAGCACAATTCGCCCAGGGTAATAACGCCGCAAATCCTGCACCACATCGGCCAGGCTGGCCTTGTAGTAATTGAGCCAGCCCTGACGCCACGCCAACTGCGCTTCGCTGTCGACGGCATGCAGTTTTTCCGCCGTGCCATCGCGATAGGCCACTTGCTGGCCAGCGATCAAGACTTGCTGCTCAGCGTTTTTGTTCGCTGTCACCCCGACCCGCCCGGACAGTACCGTGACCTGCGCACCACGGGGTTGCAGGCGCACTTCGAACTGCGTGCCGAGCACCCGCGCCTGGCCCTTTTGCGCCTCGACCACAAACGGTTCGCCGGTGTGAGTCACGCTGAAAAAACCGGCGCCACGGCGCAATTGCACATGGCGCTCGCCGCGACTGAAATCCACAGCGATGGCGCTGTCGGCATCCAGCGTGACTTGCGACTGATCAGCCAGGGTGACGGTACGAACTTGCCCCGGCGCCGACACATAATCAGCACCCAGATCATCGATCCACCGCGACGGCTGCCAACCGGCGCCGATGCTGACCATCAGCAACAGACACGCCGCCATCGCCAGCGCACCGCTCCAACGCCGCACGCGGGTGTGGCGCGAGCGGTTCATGCTGTCGAGATAACCCTGCAAGGCAAAGGCGTCTTCATCGGCGAGCGTGCGCGCCGGCCCTTCGCTCAACTCCCACATTACTTGCGCCTGGGCATAGGCCTCGGCGTGAGCTGGGTCGGCCTGCAACCAATGGCTGAAAGTGAGTTGATCGCCGCTGCTGGGCTGATCGTGCAACAGGCTCAGCCAGGCAAAGGCCGCCTGCTCCTGAGCGGGTGTCGGAGTGACACGTTCGGTGTGGTTCACGGTGCTTTCCCTGGCGTGCGCGGTTGCGGTTCACGAAGGCTGGCCTTGCAGGCTTCGAGGGCGCGCATCATATGTTTTTCCACAGCGCTTTGGGACAAACCCATGGCCTTGGCGATCTCGGCGTACTTGCGCCCGTGAATACGGTTGAGCAGAAAAATCTGCCGGGTGCGTTCGGGCAAAGCGCGCAACGCCGCTTCGACGTGGCGCAAATCATTGCCCGCCTCCAGCGCCGCTTGCGGCTCGCTGCCATGGCTGTCGGGCGCGTCCGGCATCCAGCCTTCGTTGGTCCGCACCCGCGTGCCTTCACTGCGCAAATGATCGATGGCGATGTTGCCGGCGCAGCGCAGCAAGTAAGTGCTGAGTTCTTCGACCTGCACCAACGGCCGTCGCCAGAAGCGCAGAAACAGGTCCTGCACCAGATCGGCAGCGGTCGCCCGGCAGCCCACGCGGCGGTTCACCAGCGCTTCCATCTGCGAGCGCTGGGACAGGAACACTTGCAGGAAATGCGCACGCGCGCCGTGGTGTTCGTCTTCCCGTGATTCCGGCGGCAAGGTCATCATCGGTTCAGACCTGCACGAAACTGGCGACGGGGATGACACCCGGCCCGGCAGTCACCACCGGCACAGCGACCGGCAGGTGACAGGAAACGGGTAGCGTGGTGGTTTTGCCTTTCATGTTCCGACCTGGAAACCGGGATTAGGCCCCATGAGCGTCATGGGGCCAGTAAGGTCGCAATACTAATGATAAATATTCTCATATGCAAAAGAGGTTGGATGAAATCGTCCACACTGGCTGCGCGGCCGAAAGGGGCGGTGTGCCGTTGCGCTGACTCCCCTCACAACAGGTGTCCATCAAGCCACAGCATTCAATCAATGCCACAAACAAGAACGGGCCTGCAATTGCAGGCCCGTTTTCAGAGGGAAGGAAAAAATCAGTTCAGGTTTCAGCCGTTTTGCGCGGCCTGTTCGTTCTCGAGAAATTCCTCTTCCAACAGCACGTCGGCATGCGCACCGTGCTCGAATGGAAGGATGGCGGCGCGTGGTTTGCCGCGCAGTTTGCCAAACAGGTGTTCCAGCGCATGTTCCAGTTTGGTGGCCGCCCCGTCGATGGCCTGTTCCAGGGTCTCGGCTTTATGGGTAACAGAAATTGGTTGATGGCCTTTTGGCCGCGCTTCCAGCTGGCAGCGTTTGTCATGGGGTCCGGGCTTGTCGCCGTTCTCGTCCCGCAGATGAACCTCGACTCGGGTCAGGTCCTCTTCATAACGTTCGAGCGTGCTCTCAATGGTAGTACGTACCCACTCCTCCAGTCGGATGCTGCTTTGAATATGGTTGTCGCTATTGACTTGGATTTGCATAGTTCATCCCTTATTTCAGCTAGCTCGCGAGAGGCCTTTCGGCTGGCCCTTGGGCGTCATCACCGTGACCTCTTACTTACACAATCGGTCTGTGCGACGAACAATTCAACCCCTAAAAGAAGATAAATATTCATTCGCAAAAAAAGCCGGACAACTGCCAAAAGCACTGTTAAGGTCGGGAGTTGGGTCGCGTCACTTCTTTGTCATAATTGCTCACATCTGCTGCTCCGCCAGCGGGTGCAGGCTGCGAAATGCTCCCGCCTCTTCCACCAGCCAGTCATGGACTGCACGCACGCCCGGATGGCTCAAGGCCCCCGGCGCATAGAGCAGCACGTAGCGTTTGTGATTGGGCACCGCCAGGCCGAATGGCACGATCAACGTCCCCCGCTCCAGCTCATCGTTAAGCAGCGTTCGGCGCGCAATCGCCACGCCCATGCCGGCAATCGCCGCCTCAATGGTCAGGTGATTGCGATTGAACGTGTGCCCGCGCCGTACGTCGGCGCCTTCGAAACCGATGGTGTTGAGATAGAACTCCCATTCCGCATATTCATAACTGCCACGCCAGGCAGTGATGTCGTGCAGCAGGGGAAAATGCACCAGGTCCGCCGGGCCGTGCAGTGGCGGCCGTCCGCGCAAGAGGCTCGGAGCGCACACTGGAAAAATCTGCTCATCGAGCAAGGCTGTGGATAACAGACCGGGATAGCTGCCGTCGTTCAGATCGATGGCCAGGTCGAAGTCGCCTTCGTGCAACGGCACGCTGCTGTCCTCGGCTACCAGACGCAGTTGGATGTCGGGAAAGCGCTGTTGCAAGCGTGGCAAACGCGGGGTCAGCCACTTGGCAAGGAAGGACGGCACCGAACGCAGCCGCAGCGTACCGCTGATCATTCCGGCGTCGAGACGGCGCAATTCGGCGTCGATGCTGCCATACGCCTCGTTGACGGTAATCGCCAGGCGCTGGCCTTCAGCGCTGAGCTCCACACCGCGAGCGCGGCGGTGAAACAGACGAAAGCCCAGGCGATCTTCCAGCAGTCGGATCTGCTGACTGACCGCCCCCGGCGTGATGTGCAATTCCTCGGCGCAGCGGGTGAACGACAAGTGCCGCGCGGCACAGGAAAACACGTGCAGCCACACGTACGTCTGGGCATGCAATTGACGACTCATCGTTTAGTCCTGCTAAAGGCTGTCTTAGAAAGTTTCGTTGGTCACGCTGGACCGACCCGGGCAGTATCGCCGACATTGCGCTTGTCCTACAAAACATGGCTGCGATTCCTACTCCATTGCTTGTAAGGCTTTAGCATGGCTATCAGTGTTTTCGATCTATTCAAAGTCGGCATCGGTCCGTCCAGCTCCCACACCGTCGGCCCGATGCGCGCTGCCGCGACCTTCGCCCAGGCGCTGGTTGACCAGGGTTTTCTGGCCGACGTACGGCGGGTGGAAATCCGTCTTTACGGCTCTCTTTCGGCCACCGGCGTCGGTCACGCCACCGACCGCGCCTGCGTCATGGGGCTGATGGGCGAGTGGCCGGACAGCATTGACCCGACGTCCATTGACCGGCGAATCCAGCAATTGCGCGAAACCGGCGAATTGTCCCTGGCAGGCACATCCATTTCCTTCATCTGGCAGCGCGATCTCCTGCTGCTGGACGAGAGCCTGCCCTACCACCCCAACGCCATGTCGCTGACCGCCTTCGGCGAAACCGGCGAGATATTCGAGCAGACGTACTACTCGGTAGGCGGCGGTTTCATCATCGAAGCGGCAGAAGCCGAGTCCGGCGTCGCGCCGGGCACTGACGTGGTGCTGCCGTATGATTTTTCCAGCGCCGCCGAATTGCTCAGGCTCTGCAACCTGCACGGCTTGCGGGTTTCCGAACTGATGATGGCCAACGAACGGGCCTGGCGCAGCGACGCCGAGATTCGTCAGGGTTTGTTGCATATCTGGTCGGTCATGCGTGAGTGCGTCGAGCAGGGGCTGCGCCACGAGGGCATCCTGCCGGGCGGCCTGAATGTCCCTCGGCGCGCGGCGAAACTGCACCGCAGCCTGCTGGAAATCGGCAAGCCGAATGTCATCACCTCCACGCTGTCGGCCATGGAGTGGGTCAACCTGTTTGCCCTCGCCGTGAACGAGGAAAACGCCGCCGGCGGACGCATGGTCACCGCCCCGACAAACGGCGCGGCGGGGATCATCCCGGCGGTGCTGCACTACTACATGAAATTCAACCCGGACGCGTCGGACGATGATGTGGTGGCGTTCTTTCTGGGGGCTGCCGCGGTGGGCATCCTGTGCAAGAAAAACGCTTCGATCTCCGGCGCTGAAGTGGGTTGCCAGGGCGAGGTTGGCTCTGCTTGCGCGATGGCCGCAGCGGGTTTGGCAGACGTACTCGGCGCTACCCCCGAGCAACTGGAAAACGCCGCCGAGATCGGCCTCGAACACAACCTCGGGCTGACCTGCGACCCGGTCGGCGGCCTGGTGCAAGTGCCGTGCATCGAGCGCAATGCCATTGCCGCGGTGAAGGCAATCAACGCCACGCAAATGGCCCTGCGCGGCGATGGCAAACATTTCATTTCCCTGGATCGGGTGATCCGCACCATGCGCGACACCGGCGCCGACATGCAGGACAAATACAAAGAAACGTCTCGCGGTGGCCTGGCGGTGAGTTGGGTGGAATGCTGACCGGTTTGCTTGCACCGTCCGCGAACATGGCCCGCTTCATGCCCTGAAACGGGCAGGCAAAAAACCAGGCGGACCATCGAGTCCGCCTGGTTTTTTCAGCATTCATTGTTCGCCGTTTTTCCCGGCATGCCCCTTGCTACACGCCCTGTGAAAGCGATGATGGCTCTATGGCTATGGAATGGCCGATGGTCCGGTATTACGAACCAACCTGATCATGGCCGGTCAACAACTGCACGTTCAATCAGGCGGTGACGCATCATGGACAACCCTTTTCAACTCATCACCGATGCCTTTGCACCGGACTATCAGATCAACCTGAGCATTCAGGGCCTGGACGGCAGCATCATGCTGACCCTCTCCAACAGCGGTCGCGTGGTGGCCAAGCGGATGATCAGCGTCGACCAGCGCAACGACCCCAAACGCTTGAAGCGGCTGGTGCAAAGTATCCAATTCGGCATCGCCATCGAACAGGGCCACAGCGCCGTGGCGATCCTCGAAGCGATGACCGACGGCGACAACCGCACTGCGCCACCGCCCTCGGTCAAAAACCAGCACCGCCTCGCGTTCGGACTTTAAAGCTCGCCCTTTTCCACTTCGGGATGTTCACCGGAGCCCGCGCCGATCTTGCGTTGCGGGTGTTCGATCTTCACCGAAGGAAATTGCGACGAAGCGTAACGCACCACCAGAATCGAAAACGCCAGCAGCAGAATCCCGCCGCACAGATAGATGATGCCGATGTCCGGCGGGTTGTGGTGCGAGACGTTGGAGATCAGCAGCCGCGTCAGCGCGGTGATCGCCACGTAGATCAGGAAACGCACCGGCATGTGATTGGTCTTGAAGTAAATCCCGACCATTGCTCCCAGTTCCAGGTAGATGAACAGCAGCAAGATGTCATCAATCTTGATGTGCCCCGCCTCGATCATCTGCAAGAACTCCATCACCGCCGCCCAGGCGGTCACGGCACCGATGGCGAACAGTGCCATGTAGTGGAAGGTCTCGACGAACAGGTTGCCCAGGGACTCGGCCAGTTGGTGCACGTTCTGCCGCAGGTTCTCGGCCCAATTGATTTTCACGATGATTCTTCCTTAGCTCGGTTCGCAGCGGATGATGCGGGTTTGACGTGACGGTTGTTCTGCATGCAGAAAAAAGGCCAGCGACTTTGAGTTGAGATGATGGCTGCGTGATATGAGACACGTTCACGGTGCCTGGACGCACGCCTTCGCGGGCAAGCCTGCTCCCACAGGGGATCTGTGGTGTTCACAAAACCACTGTGGGAGCGAGCCTGCTCGCGAAGGGAACGACTCGGTCCACCTGACAAACCCTGAATTCGGTCTACATTGAAAAGCCACTACCCAAAGCGCAGGGATTCGCTTATCCTTTTCGCTGTATATAGATACAGTAGTCGCAAAGACAACTTAATGTGAAGGCATGTGAGGTGGTGAATGGCCGTCGAAGTGGTATACCGCAGCAGCCGAGATCTGGAGCGCTTGTTCATGGATAAAGCCGAAGCTGACCGTCATGACAAAATGCTCGAACTGGCCGAACTGCTGGCCGAAGTGTTGCAAAAAGCCGTTCCGTCCCTGACCGAACAGCAAGTGGAAGAAGCCGGGATCTACATGGCCAAGAACCGCGATGTGTTCGCCAAGGCGTTCAAGAGCCAGCCGGACGCATTGTCCGAATTGTTGAGCGCACCGGTTGAAGTCGTGGCACCGGTTGAGGAGCCAGAAAGCACCGAACCGGCCAAGCCAGCCAAAGCGGCCAAGGCTGCAAAGTAAGTCGTGCCCGAATTGAATAGGCCCTGAGTCATTGGCTCAGGGCCTTTTTCATGTCGACGATTTTTGCCGGGAACTCAGCGATACAACACCCGCTCCGCCAATTCATCCGCCACGCGCGCCGGCGAGCGTTTTTCCGCCTGGGCGTGGGCGAAGACTTCGGTCAGTCGTGCGCTGATTTTCGACAGGTGCGCGGTGATGGTTGATAACTCTTCCCCGCGATGCTTGAGCGAGACATAGATCAGCCCGCCGGAATTGATCACGTAATCCGGCGCATACAGAATGCCGCGCCGCTCCAGTTGGTCGGCGACATCGAGGTGAGTCAGCTGATTGTTCGCCGAACCGGCCACCGCCGCGCAGCGCAGTTGCGTCACGCTGAAGCTGTTGAGCACACCGCCCAGACCGCAGGGCGCGAGAATGTCACACGGCGTGCTGAGCAAGGCATCGTTGGCAATCGGATGTGCGCCCAGTTGCTCCATGGCCAGTTGCACCTTGCCGTGGTCGATGTCACTGACCAACAGTTCAGCGCCCGCTGCGTGCAGTTGCTCGGCCAACGCATAACCGACATTGCCCAGGCCCTGAATGGCTACGCGCAAGCCTTCAAGGTTGTCGCTGCCCAGACGCGCCATCGCCGTGCTGCGGATTCCGGCAAACACGCCCATGGCGGCATGCGGCGCCGGATCGCCTGCCGAAGTGGTGCTGGTGACATGCTGGGTTTGCTGGGCGATGCAATCCATGTCCGCCACCGAGGTGCCGCTGTCGATGGCGGTGATGTAGCGCCCGTCCAGCTGATTGATGCAACGCCCGAACGCTTCGAACAGCGCGCCGCGATTTTCAACATGTGCCGGCCGCACGATGACCGCGACGCCGCCGCCCTGCGCCAGGCCCGCCAGCGCCGCCTTGTAGCTCATGCCCTGAGCCAGGCGCACAGCGTCCTCGACCGCAGATTCGTCGGTGGGGTAGGCAAGGTAACGACAACCGCCCAGGGCAGGCCCCAGGTGACTGTTATGAATGGCAATGACCGCCTTCAGCCCGGTGACCGGGTCGACGCTGAGGTGCAGCGATTCAAGGCGAGTGCTTTGCATGAGAGCGAACATCGTCGGGCTCCCGAATCACTTCTTGTAGTCGCCAGTATAGGCTTGCGCGCAAAAATTGCTGAAGCGCACCGGAATAAGCAGCTCGCGGCTGAGGGCTTTCGGACATAACCTGTAACCACCTGCGTATGTCACTGGACGAACGCACGCGACGGGGCTAAAACGAGGCATGCCCCGGAGATTTTGATGACCCCGCGCCAACGCTTCTTCGCCTGCCTGCACGCTTCGCCGCCCGCCTTGTTCGAGGCGGCGCTGTGGATTGGCGCCGAACACGACGCCGAGGTGGATCCTGCGCAACTGTTGGTTAACTTCCAGGATCTGCAACAGCGAGTCAGTTACGGATTGCCGATGCTGCCCGTCAGCGAACTGGCCCAGCCGCTGTTGCGGCGCATGAATGACCTGGGTTTCGCCCAGGACGATTTCGCGCCGCTGCGCCCGCAAGCGGCTTTGCTCAACAAGGTGCTTGAATGCCGGCGCGGCCAGCCGCTGGTGCTGGGACTGATTGCCCTGGAACTGGCCAGAGGTCTGGAGATTCCACTGGTCGGCGTCAACTTCCCGGGGCATTTTCTGTTGCGGGTGCCGGGGGCCGATCATCTGCTCGACCCGTGTGGCGGTCGGCGACTGTACCCAAACGATTGCCGAGAACTGCTGCATCGTCAGTATGGCCCGAACATGAAACTCGGCGCCGACCACCTGATGACCGCCGAACCACGGCACATGCTCCAACGGCTGTCGCGCAACCTGCGCCAGTTGCACCTGGCCCATGACGATTACATCAGTGCCCTGATCGACGCCGAACGCGTGCTGGAGCTGGGCAATGCCAGCGCCGCCGACTACCTGGCCCGTGCCAGCCTGTATCAGCGGCTAGACTGCCCGAATGCCGAGCGCTTCGACCTGGAACATGCGCTGCTGCTCAGTGACGATCCGATTCAGCGGCTGCGGCTGACGGAGCGGCTGGGACATCTGCCACCCAACTCAATCGTTCATTGACCGCAAGCCCCCTGTGGAAGCGAGCCTGCTCGCGAAGAGGCAGTGTCAGTCGACATGAATATTGGCTGACCCGACGCCTTCGCGAGCAAGCCCGCCCCCACAGGGGGACGGCGTCGCCTCCCCTGGCGAACGCACCTGAATGATGAACAGCGCCGCAATCACCGCCGGTATCGCGCAGAAGAAAAAAATCTGCTGCACCGGAATGTGCATCGCCAGCAGCATGCTGCCGAACAGCGGCCCGAGGATCGAACCGAAACGCCCTACGCCCAGCGCCCAACCGGTGCCGGTGGCGCGTACCTGGGCCGGGTAGAAGTTACTGGCGAAGGCGTTGAGGGTCAGTTGGCCGCCAATGATGCAGAACCCGGCGGCAAACACGCTGGCCACCAGATAACGCGGGTTGTCATGATTCAGGCCCAGCAGAATGGTGCAAACCGCCGCCGCGGCCAATACGCATGACAAAAGCCGCACCTTGCTTTTGAGGCGGTCGGCAAACCAGGCCATGCAGATCGCGCCGACGGTCCCGGCGAACAGGAACATCGAGGTCACCAGATTGGCTTCATTGAGCGTCAAGCCGCTTTCCAGCAGCAGCGTCGGCAGCCAGCTGATCATGAAATACAACAGGATCAGGCTGACGAAAAAGGTCGCCCAGATCAGCAAGGTTGGCCGTGCATAACCGTTGCGGAACAATTCGACCACGGTCAGTTTGCTGCCTTGCTCCTGCTCGTTTTGCGCCACCGATGCCGCAGGGGGTTGCCAATCCGGCAGCATGCGCGCCGTCACTTTGCGCAAACGGGCGTAAGGCGGTGCGTCCCGCAGCAGGCGCGGCAAGGACTCGGGCAGGAACCAGGCCAGAAACGGGAACAACAGCAGCGGCGTGACGCCGCCAGCCAGGAATACCGCCTGCCAGCCAAAGCTGTCGATGAAGCCGGCAGCGACAAAACCACCCGCCGCACCGCCAAAGGAAAACCCGCAGGCCGCCAGCGTCACCATCAGGGTGCGCAGACGCGGGGGCGAATACTCGGACATCAAGGCCATCGCGCTGGGCATTGCTCCGCCCATGCCGATGCCGCAAATAAAGCGTGCGGCCATCAGGGTGTCCAGGGAGTTGGCGAACACCATCAACACAGTGAGGCTGGCGTAGATCAGTACGCAACACAGCAGAATCCGCCGCACGCCGAAGCGATCCGCCAGTGGTGTCACTGCCAGGGAGCCCAGGGTCAGGCCCAGAAGATTGGCGCTGAATACCGGGCCGAAGGCGGATTTTTCCAGGCCCCAGTCCTGGGCGAGAGCAGGCACCACGTAACCCAATACCTGGGCATCGTAACCATCGGTCACCAGCAACAGCGCCAGCAGTAGAAGAAGTAACCACTGATAACGGGACACGGGACGGGCGTCGAGCGCCGCCCGGAAGCTGGCAATCTGGTTATGCATCGCAAGGTACCTGTTTTGTTTTTATGGTTTTGGTGCAGGTGTAGCCGAACATCATTTGTGGGAGCGAGCCGCCCTCCGGGCGGCGTTCCGACTAAAGCGGTGTGTCAGCAAAGTTGATGTTGACTGACAGAACGCCTTCGCGAGCAAGTCGAATCGCCGCACCGCCGCTCCCACAGGGGTTTGCAGCGTTCTTTATTGCGGGGTATCCGGCTGGTTCGCCGGGTGCGCCTTGATGAAGGCCGGATGGCTGGCTGCCAATGCCGCCACCCGTCGAATACGCGGGTAGGCATCGAGGGCAATAGTGAAGCGCTCAGCGGCGTACAGCTGCGGGATCAGATACACATCCGCCAGCCCCGGCTGCTCGCCAAAGCAATAACCGTTGTCGCCGATCAGTTGCTCCACCGTCGCCAGCCCCTGGCTGATCCAGTGGCCGATCCACTCCACTACCTGCGCCTCGTCATGGCCCAACTGACGCAGTTTGTTGAGCACGCTGACGTTGTGCAGCGGATGCACATCGCAACCGATCACCGCCGCCACGGCGCGCTCATGGGCACGAGCGGCCAAGTCACCAGAGAGCAGCGGCACCTGTGGATAACGTTCCTCCAGGTACTCGATGATCGCAGGCGACTGGATCAGCAAATCACCCCCATCACTCCGCAAGGCCGGTACTCGGCCCTGTGGATTGATCGCCAGATACGGCGGCTGCCGATGCTCGCCTCCCGGCGGCGTGATCAGGTTGACCGGCACCGCCTGGTACTTCAGCCCCTTGAGCGCCAATGCGATGCGCACGCGGTAAGACGAGGTCGAACGGTAGTAGGTATAGAGTTCCATGACCCGCTCCTCTTAACGCGCCGGTACGACTTTGCCACGGCATTCGCCGAAGCCGATGGAGGCGAAACCGTCGCGGCTGCAACGTGCGCGCAAAATGATTTCGTCGCCATCTTCCAGGAACTTGCGCACTTCGCCCGAAGCCAGTTCGATCGGCTTTTTGCCGCCTTCGGTGATTTCCAGCAGGCTGCCGAACTGACCGCTTTCAGGGCCGGACAAGGTGCCCGAGCCGAACAGGTCACCGGCCTGCAACTGGCAGCCGTTGACACTGTGGTGCGCGACCATCTGCGCCACGGTCCAGTACATGTGTTTGGTGTTGCTCAGGGTCAGGCGATGAGCCGGCAGATTCTGCTCGCGCATGGCTTCGGTGGTCAGCAGCACCTCCAGTTCGATGTCGAACGCACCCGCCGCCTGATCGCGCTTATCGGTCAGGTACGGCAGCGGCAGCGGATCGCCTTCAGGACGCGCCGGTTGCGCACGACGGAACGGCTCCAGCGCCTCGGCGGTCACGACCCATGGCGAGATACTGGTGATAAAGCTTTTCGACAGAAACGGCCCCAGCGGCTGGTATTCCCAGGCCTGGATGTCCCGCGCCGACCAGTCGTTGAGCAGGCAGAAACCGGCAATGTGATCAGCGGCGTCACCGATGGCGATCGAGTCGCCCATGTCGTTTCCCTGGCCGATCCAGATGCCCAGTTCCAGCTCGTAGTCCAGACGCGCACACGGGCCGAAGGTCGGTTCGGTCTGGCCGGCTGGCAGGGTCTGGCCCTTAGGACGGCGCACGTCGGTGCCGGACGGACGGATGGTCGAGGCGCGACCGTGATAACCGATGGGCACGTACTTGTAGTTCGGCAGCAGCGGGTTGTCCGGACGGAACAGTTTGCCGACGTTCTGCGCGTGCTCGATGCCGACGTAGAAGTCGGTGTAGTCGCTGATTTTCGCCGGCAGGTGCATCTCGCAGTTGGCCGCCAATGGCAGCAGTCTGGCGCCTTGGGCTTCAAGTTTGCCGTGCAGGCTGCTGCCTTCGGCAAGCAGTTCCAGCAAGCGTTCGCGCAGAGCAACCCGGGCTTCGCGGCCCAGTTCGAAGAAGGCATTCAGTTGGCCGCCACGGGTCGCTTCAACCGCTGCACGGGCCGCGCCGTCGAACAGGCCGACGTCCAGCGCCGCTTCCAGATCCAGGATATGGTCGCCGATGGCCACGCCGCTGCGCGGGGCCGAGCCGTTGATGCTGAACACGCCCAGCGGCAGGTTTTGCAGCGGGAAATCGCTATGGCCGTTGGCGGAGGCAACCCAGCTACGAGGGGTGGAAGTCTGAGTCATGGGTTATCTCCGGGTCGGGTCGAAAGTGGCAGGCAGCGTGGCCCAGCAGGCATCATAGTTGGTTTGCAGTTGCGGACAGTCTAGGGCGAAACGGCTCGGGCGCAGCACTTGGCTGGTCTCGAACATGAAGGCCATGGTGTTGTCGATTTTTACAGGCGCCAGTGCCGCGTTGATCGCCTTGGTGCAGCTTTCGCCGTCCGGGCCGTGGGCACTCATGCAGCTGTGCAACGACGCACCGCCGGGCAGGAAGCCCTCGGCCTTGGCGTCGTAGGCGCCCTGGATCAGACCCATGAATTCGTTCATCAGGTTGCGGTGGAACCACGGCGGCCGGAAGGTTTTCTCGGCGACCATCCAGCGTGGCGGGAAAATAACGAAGTCGAGGTTGGCCAGACCGTGGACGCTGGTCGGCGAAGTCAGGACGGTGAAAATCGACGGGTCGGGGTGATCGAAACTGACCGTGCCGATGGTGTTGAAGCGACGCAGATCATATTTGTACGGCACGTTGTTGCCGTGCCAGGCGACCACGTTCAGCGGCGAATGATCGAGCTCGCAGCCCCACAACTGACCGAGGAATTTCTGCACCAGGGTCGTCGGTTGCTTGAGGTTTTCGTAGTGCGCCACCGGGGTCAGGAAGTCCCGCGGGTTGGCCAGGCCGTTGCTGCCGATCGGCCCCAGGTCTGGAAGACGCAGCGGGGCACCGTGGTTCTCGGCAATGTAGCCCCTGGCGTGCGGATCGAGCAGTTCGACGCGGAATTTCAGGCCGCGAGGCAGCACGGCAATTTCCAGCGGCCCAAGCTCCAGGACGCCCAGTTCAGTGGCAATGCGCAGCCGACCCTGCTCGGGCACCAGCAGCCATTCGCCGTCGGCGTTGAAGAACACCCGGTCCATGGAGCGGTTGGCGCGGTAGTGATAAATGCTGATCCCGGCCGGTTTGTCCGGGCCCGAATTGGCCGCCATGCTCACCAGCCCGTCGATGAAATCGGTGGGCTCGCTGGGGATGTCCAGGGGGTTCCAGCGCAGGCGATTGGGCGTCACTTCGCCCAACGGGCCGCCGGCCAGTTGCCGCTCCAGTTTGACGAATGCCGGGTGATTGGCCGATGGCTGAATCCGGTACATCCAGGTGCGCCGCGCTTCGCTGCGGACCATGGTGAACGCGGTGCCTGAGAACAGTTCGGTATAGAGACCGTACGGCGCTTTTTGCGGGGAGTTCTGGCCGACGGGCAATGCGCCGGGCAATGCTTCGCTGCTGAATTCGTTGCCGAAGCCTGACTGATAAGCCAGCGCCGGCGCCGTTGAATCGAGGTTCATGGAGCCTCCTGAACAGGGAGTCGGCATGGCCTGTCACTCCGTTTCAAGAGGTTCTGGCACGCCGGGGTTATTTTTATCGTAATCGAATTACGCACAACGTAATTTGATTGGTATTGACCGTCAAGCTATAAAGACGCCCATTCGTCCCAGGATCAAAAACGCCTTCATGGAAAAGCCCAGCGACAGCAACGGTAAACAGAAAGTCCGCTCGGCAGAGGTCGGTACCGACATCCTCAAGGCCTTGGCCGAGTTGTCGCCCTCGACGTCCCTCTCGCGGTTGGCCGAACACGTACAAATGCCGGCGAGCAAGGTGCACCGCTATTTACAGGCGCTGATCGCCAGCGGGTTTGCCGAACAGAATACCGCCACCAACCACTATGGCTTGGGTCGCGAGGCGTTGCGCGTGGGTCTGGCCGCACTGAACAGTATGGACGTGCTGAAAATTGCCGCCCTGCCCCTGGCCGAATTGCGCGATGAGTTGAATGAAACCTGCTTCCTGGCGGTGTGGGGCAATCAGGGCGCGACCGTGGTGCATATCGAACCGGCGGTGCGTGCGGTGACGGTGGTGACACAGTTGGGCTCGGTGTTGCCGCTGCTCAGTTCATCCACGGGATTGGTGTTTGGCGCTTACCTGCCCAAGCGTGAAACCGTCGATTTGCGCGAGCAGGAACTGCAAAACGGTAGCGCCCATGCCCTGGCGAACGATCAGGCCTATGCGGCTTTGTGCGAGCAGATCCGCACTCGCGGCCTGCACCATGTGCATGGATTGCTGATGCCCGGCGTGGACGCGTTGTCGGCGCCCGTTTTCAACGCGGTGGGTAAAGTGGTCGCGGTGCTGACAGTCGTTGGGCCGACGTCGCTGTTTCATGCCGATGAAAATGGACCGGCAGCACAACGCCTGCTATCGGTTGCCCGGGCCGTCAGTTGGCGGATGGGTTTTGAACCCACGACTGCGACTTCATGAAAAAAGCGGCTGCGCCCAACATGAGTCTGGGACAGCCGCGCTTCATCAAATTATCGGGTCACCCAGAAACAGTGTCGCCATTTCTGCGCCTAGCCCATTGATCTCATCGAACTCCAGCCCTTTGAAACGCAGATCGGGATCAAAGGTATAGGCATGGGAGAAAATCCCTAACTGCTCTCCTTCGAAATTCGGTACTTCGCCGTCCTGCAATCGAAGAAGAAACGCCCAAACCAGTGTTTGAGAATACGTGACCAGCTGATCTTCAAGTGTATGGACACCATTGATATAGACTTTATCCACATCAATGCCGCGACCACCGAATTTTGCGTGCAAAATGGCACGCACTCGATCAATATTCAGATCGTCCATGATTTAAAACTCCATAAATAATAATTGATAGCTACTGGCACTCAGCTGTCAGATTGACGAGTGCCTTCCAAACATCAAGCCATGAAACCTGGAACGACTTCGATAACCATATTCTTGATATCGCTGACGTTCAACTGCTCATGCAAGTGAGCTTCCTCCGAACTATGGGCAACTGAATAGACGCCAATATGCTCGCCATGGTAGTGCGGTATTTGGTCATGTTGAAGGTGGTAATACACGTCTTCAGCCAGACGCCTGGACTGAAATACATCGCGCCCCGCCACCCCCTCCGCAAAACTGGTTACATAGACTTCATCAATATTCACGTCCGGAAACTTGTACTTCAATACCCCATGAACCTCTTCAAAACTCAATGACCTCACCGCGCGGTTTGACCGATTTACCGAAGGCGCCAAAGTCAGCACCCTGACGATACTCATGCTGATTTTTTCAAAACTGTCCAAACGCAAGCTTTTCACCCGGTCCTTCTCAGCGAACGAGAATTGTCGACTAAACACATCACTGGGCATCACATAATTTGGAAGCTCTTCTCTTTCGACATGATCCAGCACTTCGTCGAACAGTGTTCTGGAAGCGCCCACTTCATACTCATCATTCAAAATACTTAAATAAGCCTTGAAAGGGTTAACTCCATATTTCTCAAGGCGCTCGACCAAGAGCACTTCGACCGCAAAAGACGCACGAATGCTCTTTAAGGCTACTATCCGTGGATCACTGTAAGAGTACGTCACATCAACCATAAAAACATCCTGTCATTTATTAGGCTCAAGCATCCTGCGTGGCCCTTTGATTAACTTCAATTTTTCTCAAACGATCAACATCATCCATTAAACCATCAGCAAAAGCCTCGGGCCACGAACCGACGATATAAACGAAAACAGTGCGCTTTTGTCTTTGAAAAATATACAGTAGATAACTGAGCGAACGACACGATGAACATGTATGCAATCGTAAACAAGAACTCGAAGCGACTGATCCAACTGTCTGGTTTGATTTGCCTTTGACCGCTGCGCCGTGCACCTCTCAATACCTGACGTTTACTTCCACCTCACATTGCCTGTGTCGCAAGGAGCAGCCGGGTGGGCGGCCCTGGCAGTTCCGCGTGCCAGCCGTCCAGCGCACTGTTACGCGCACCGTAACAGTGCATGTCACGAATCGGTGTTTTTCCTTTGCGCTCAAGCCTTTATTCTTGCCTGGCTTTCACGGCAAAACACGCCGAAAGCACCCAGTCATACCGCTGTGAGCGAAACAGCGCATTGCGACAGAATTCAGATGAATTGAACCGTTCAACTCATCGCCCCGTGTTCACTGACGTTGATTTGTAGCTCCTTGATCCAACGTCTTACCTTGGCCGCTGCGTTTGCAGCGGCCTTTTTTATGCCCGCGATTCAGCGCAATGACCGGCACGGGCTCAAAGCGAATACCGTTGCAAATTCGCCATCATTTCCTTCAGCGCTTCAATGTTGTCCTTGGGATGCGCCGCCCCTTCGAAGTCGCAAATCTGCGCCCAATGGGCCGCGACATCCTCAGGTGTAAACCCGGCCCGGGGATCAAACCCCGCGCCCAGACTGCGTTCCCAGCGCACCTTGCCCATCCAGCCACCGCCCACCTCGAACAATCCGGCTGTTTCCTGACAGTTTTCGCTGGCCAGGTACACCACCAACGGGCTGACCAGTTCAGGTTTCAGTTGCTCGAACACTTGCGGCGGGATCAGGCCTTCGGTCATGCGGGTGCCGCCGGTGGGGGCAATGGCGTTGACCAGGATATTGTTCTTGCGACCTTCTATGGCCAGGGTTCGGGTCAGGCCATAGAGGCCGAGTTTGGCCATGCCGTAGTTGGACTGGCCGAAGTTGCCGTAGATGCCCGATGTCGAGGCGGTGAAAATGACCCGGCCATAGTTTTGCTCGCGCATGTGCGGCCACGCGGCGCGGGTGACTTTATAGGCGCCTTCGACGTGGACGCGGTAAACCAGGTCCCAGTCGGCGTCGTCCATTTTGTGGAAGGTCTTGTCGCGCAGGATGCCGGCGTTGTTGACCACCACGTCAACGCGGCCAAAAACGTCGAGGGCGTTCTGTACAATTTTTTCGCCGTCGGTGACCGAGTCGTGATTGGCCTCGGCAGTACCGCCGGCCTCGCGGATTTCGGCGACCACACGGTCTGCCGCCGAGGCGTTGGCCCCTTCACCCTGGGTCGAACCGCCGAGGTCATTGACCAGCACTTTGGCACCCTGCCTGGCGAATAGCAGCGCATGCGCCCGCCCGAGCCCGCCGCCGGCACCGGTGACGATCACGACTTTATCTTCGAAACGCACAGACTCATTCATGGGGCAACTCCGGCAGGCCAAGGGATGATGAGGCCGAGTGTCAGGCACGGGGCTGCGGGTCACAATGAATACGGAAGGGCTGAATGGTGGGTGATAAGGCAGGGGGATGATGATGAGCAGAGGGCCCCGTGGCGAGGGGGGTTATCGGCTCACCACACCCCCTCGCTCAAACACTGTGCGTTCAGGAACACGCCACCTTGCGCGATGGTGATACCAGGCGATCACGGAACGCCAGGTAATGCTTGAGCACCTGGGCCGGCGCTTCGATCTGCGGGTAATGTCCGATGCCAGGCAGCAGCACTGTGTCCGGGTCGGGGATCAGTTGCCGATAGCGCTCGACCATGTGCGCGCCGGAAATCGGATCGACCTCGCCATCAATCACTTGCAATGGCACGCCACCACGCTGCATGGCGCCGACCCAGCGATCGCGCTGGATTCGCCGTTCGGGGATGTAACCGATCAGTTTGTGCATGATTCGGGGGCCGTGATGACTGTCGATCAGGCTCCAGAAATCATCAAATTCGCTTTCGCTCGGACGGGTTTGCGGTCCGAAGATCTGGCGGAAACTTTTCACCAGCACGTCCCGGGTAAAGGCGCGACCAATCATCCAGCCCAAGGGGCTGAGCAGCAGTTTTTGCATCAGCAACGGGCGATGGGTTTCCGGAAACAGGCCGCCGTTGAGAAAGACGCAACTGGCGATATCGATGCGCGATTCATGATGCCGGGCCAGCAGTTCCTGGGCCACGCTGTCGCCGTAATCGTGGGCCAGCACATGCACCGGTTGCTCGACATTCAAGTGCGCCAGCAACGCCTGCTGCAAATCTGCCTGCTCCAGCAGGCTGTAAGGGTGATTCAGCGGTTTGGCCGAGTCGCCGAAGCCCAGCATGTCGCAGGCAATTACCCGGTAACGCTGAGCGAGCGGCTGCCAGAGGTAATGCCAATCCCAACTGGCCGTCGGAAAGCCATGGATCAGCAACAACGGCTCACCCTGCCCCACCGTCCAGTAATGGATGGTCTGGCCACGAAAGATCAACGTCTGGCTGCGTTTGCGCCAGACACACAGGGGAATCTCGGCGAGTGGCATTAGAGTTTATAACCCGGATCTTGTTTATCGAGTTTGCGCAGCAGCGCCGGCCAGGCCAGCGCGCCACCCATCCCTTGAGCACTTTTGGTGACGCCGGCGATCATGGCCTTGGCGCCAGCCAGGACTTGCGGCTCGATGGCAATCAACTCGGCACCGCCATTTTGCGCCAGCACCTGAATGTCACAGGCACGCTGGAAGGTGAACATCATCAGGAAGGTGTCGGCGATGGTACCGCCACAGGTCAGCAGGCCGTGGTTGTGCAACATCAGGAAATTGTTTTCGCCGAGGTCGGCTTGCAGCCGGGCCTTTTCTTCGTGGTTCAGCGCCACGCCTTCATAGCCGTGAAAAGCAAGACTCGACAGCACGAACAACGACTGCTGGCTGATCGGCAGGATGCCCTGCTTCTGCGCCGAGACCGCGACGCCCGCCGCCGTGTGCGTGTGCAGCACACAGACCACGTCATGACGCACTTCATGTACCGCGCTGTGAATGGTGTAGCCGGCGGGATTGATCTCGTAGGGGCTGTCCATCAACTTGTGGCCAGCCTGATCGACCTTGACCAGGCTTGATGCGGTGATTTCGTCGAACATCAGCCCGAACGGGTTGATCAGAAAATCTTCGGTTCCCGGCACCTTGGCCGAGATGTGGGTGAAGATCAGGTCGTCCCAGCCATGCAAGGCAACCAGCCGATAACAGGCGGCAAGATCGACACGGGTCTGCCACTCGGCGGCGCTGACCTGGTCTTTGACACTGTGCAGCGTTTGAACGGGAGCTACGTTCACGGCAAGGACCTCACGCTTTTATTATTTTGCTGACGTAACAGCAGTCTAGTCAGCCCTCGCAATTCCTGTAGTTGCATTGGCAGCCAGCTTGATGGCCGAGCGAGTCAGCGGCGCAACGACTCAGGGGCAACGTCAAAGTATCGCCGCCAATAACGGGGCGGCGAACAGGTTCAGCAACCCCGTCAAGACCATGACCAGCCCCGCGACAGAGCCCTCTTCGCCGCCCACTTCCCGCGCCCGGCTGACCCCGGCGCCGTGGGCACCGACGCCGAACAGCGCGCCACGGGCCAGAGCGCTGCGCAGTGGCAGCCACTTGAGCAGGATGCCGCCGAGCATCGCCCCGAACACCCCGGTGAACATCACGAACACGGCGGTCAGTTCCGGTACGCCGCCCAGGTCGTGAGCCAATGGCATGGCGAACGGTGTGGTGATTGAGCGCGGCACCAGCGACATCGTCACCGAACTGTCCAGCGCCAGCGCCTTGGCCAGGCCGAACGAGGTGCCGATGGACGCCACACTGCCCGCGAGCATACCGAGCATCAGCGCCGGCCAATGCCGTACCAGCATCTGCCGCTGCTGCCAGATCGGCACCGCAAAGGCGACAGTGACAGGCCCCAGCACCAGCATCAGCCAATGGGTGTTGCTCGAATATTCGGCATAAGCGGTGTGCAGCGGTACGGCCAGCGCCAGCAGCAAAGCCGGTACCAGAATCAGCGGTGACAACAGATACTGACCGGTGCGCCCATAGAGCCAGCGGCTGAACAGGTACGCCAGCAACGTGAAGGCCAGCCAGAACATTGGCATCAGCTCAAGCTTCATGGCGCTTCCCCAGACGTACAACCAGTTCCACCGTAAACGCTGTCACCAGCATCACCATCAATGTACTGACGCCGATGACCAGCAAGATCCTCCAGCCGTCGGCGCGCAGCAGGCCACCGTAATCGAGCAGGCTCATCAATGCCGGAATGAAGAACAGCAGCATCTCCGCCATCAGGAGCCCCGCGCCCATCTGCAGCGCGGCCGGCTTGACCAACCCCAACGCAAAGGCCAGCAGCAACAGCGCCATGCCGATCACGCCGCCAGGAATCGGCCAGGCGAGCCAGGTGCTCAATTGGCAGCCGAGCAAGTAGATGGCCAGTATCACAACCAACTCGGTCAGCAGACGAAACAGGGTTTTCAGGGTAAATGCGTTCATTGAATTCGGTCCTCACAGGCGCTCATTTTACGGAGCGTGCTGCTATCCCCGAAGCGAATTGTTAGACTCAAAGCCATTCCAATATGGAATCAGGCAATGGAATTCAAACAGCTGCGCAGTTTTGTCGAAGTGATGCACCAGGGCGGTTTCACGCAGGCGGCCAAAACCTTGCACATCAGCCAGTCAGCGGTGAGCAAGCAGGTTGCACAACTGGAGCAAAGCCTGGGCACGCCGCTGCTCGAAAGGTTGGGTTCGCAACTGCGCCTGACCGCCGCTGGCAGCGTGGTGTTGCAACGGGCCGAAGGCATGCTGCGCCTGCGCAACGAATTGCTGGTCGAACTCGATGACCTGAGCCAACTGGCCCGAGGCGAACTGCGTCTGGGTTTGCCGCTGCTGGGCAGTGATGCGCTGTTCGCCGGGCTGTTCGCCGAGTACCGGCGACGCTATCCGAACATCAGCATTCAGTTGCTGGAAGGGGGCAGTCTCAACATTGAGCAGGCCGTGCTGAGCGGCGAACTGGAACTGGGCGGCAGCCTGCTGACAAAAGACCCGCAATTTGCCTTTCAGCCGTTTTGCGACGAGCCGCTGGACGCCCTGCTACCGGCGGATCACCCGTTGGCCGCGAAGTCAGTGATTGGCCTGGAGGAACTGGCCGACACGCCATTCCTGCTGTACCAGCGCAGCTTCGTGCTCAACGATCGCTTGCTTCAAGCCTGCCAGCAATTGGGTTTTACCCCCAAGGAGGGTGGCCGCAGCGGTCAGGCGGATTTTCTCGCGGCACTGGTGGCTGCCGGGCAAGGTGTGGTGCTGTTGCCAAGCGTCGTGGCACGTGGGCTGGTGCGGCCAGGCGTGGTGCGCCTGACCTTGAACGCGCCGGCCTACTTGCGTTGGGATATAGCGTTCATATGGCGCGAGGGCGCCTATTTATCGAAGGCCGCCCAAGCCTGGCTTGCCCTCTTGCGTGAACGGCCAGTCAGTCCCGCAGCACAGTAACCAGCTCGGCCAGCCAAGGCTCGGCGTCGGTTTCCGGGGTCACACTTTCGCTGGCGTCCAGGCGCAGCATTGGTAGCACTTCACGCACGCCCAGTTCGCCGAACAATTCACGCATCTGCTCGCCGCCGCCGCAGAACGTATCGCCGTAGCTGGCATCGCCCAAGCCAATCACCGCGCCCCGCAAACCACGCCAGGCAGCAGGCAGTTGATCCCGGATCATCGAATACAGCGGTTGCAGATTGTCCGGCAGTTCACCCATACCGGTGGTCGAGGTCACCACCAGAAACGCTTCGGGGCCAAAGGCCTGAACGTCAGTGAGGCTGGCGCGTGGGTTGTGCCAGGTCTCGAAACCGGCGCTTTTCAAAATATCCGCTGCGTGCCGGGCGACGTCTTCAGCCGTGCCGTACACCGAGCCTGAAAGGATGGCGACTTTCATCAATCTGATCCTGAACCTGAGTCAAAACCTCGATATTAACAGCACTGGCAAAAAAGCTGCGATTGACTCTCAATCAATGCTGATGGCAAGTGGACAGCCTTCACTGATATTCTAGAATCCACCGCGCAATGGAATTGCCAGAGGAACCACCCGATGATCAACGCTCAATTGCTGCAAATGGTGGTAAACGCTTCCAACGACGGCATTGTGATCGCGGAAAAGGAAGGGGATCAGGACACCATACTGATCTATGTGAACCCGGCGTTTGAGCGCCTCACGGGGTATACCAGCGAGGAAATTCTTTATCAGGATTGCCGTTTCCTGCAAGCGGGAGATCGAGACCAGGCGGCTCTGGAGGTGGTTCGTGAAACCATAAACCAGGGTGGCTCCTGTCGGGAAATTCTCAGGAACTATCGCAAGGACGGCACGCCGTTCTGGAACGAACTGTCTCTTTCGACGGTAAAAAGCCAGAACGATGGACTGACCTATTTTGTCGGTGTGCAAAAAGACGTCACCGTTCAGGTCAAGGCCCAGCAGCGGGTCATGCAACTGGAAGAGCAACTGGCGCAGTTGCAGGCCGAATTGGTGGCGCTCAAAGCGACGAACGGATCAAACAATTCTGCGAATTAATGGTCATTAACTACAATCACCGATAACTTTGTAACTATTACTTTCGAGTCTGCCATGCAACGCGACGCCCTCCTGACCCAGGATGAGCTGGATTTTATCCAGACGATGCAGCACAACCCGCAGCTCAACATGCGGGATGCAACATCGAGCCTTCTGGTTAACGGTGGTTCGCAAATTCGTGACCTGCTCACGCGCCTGGCCGCCCATGAACAAGTCACCATCCAGGCCAACTTCGACAATCAGCAAATGACGTTCCCGTTGCATCTGGTCGAGGACGAGTTTCACGCCTTGCACCTGCGCCTGGGCGTTCCGAGCATCTACGAAGACGGACCGATGGTCCGCCCCTGGCGTCTGGCACTCGAAGAGCCGGTCGCGCTGGAAAATGCCAAGGGGCAATCCGGTACGATGTGGGTCCACGAAGTGTCGTTCAAGGGTGTGTTGCTTGAAGTTCGCAACAAGACCAAGCCACCCCGGCATTTCGCGTTGTGGTTCAGCCCTTCAGGCTACGAGCGCATTGCCTTGCGCGGCACGTTTGAACGGGAAACCGAGCAGGGCTTTTTTGCCTATCAGTTGAGTCAAAGCGACAAGGACGAAACCGAACGCCTGCGCCAGTTCATCCTGCAGCAACACCGACTGACCCACCCCGCCCTGCACGTCTGAGCCTCAGGTATCGAGATTACCGGCCAGAAACTGCCTCAGGCGCTGACGCATCAGACCCCCTTCGTTACCCAGACAACCGATGGATGAGCCGGCCAGGCTTTCCTGTGTCAGATCGGACATGTCACCCGCCAGCAGCAATTGACAATCCAGGCTCAATGCCAGGCGATTCAGGTGCCTCGGTAACTCCGGTGTCGGCGCATGATTGGAAAACAGCACCAGCGCACGCGGTTTGATTTTCTCGCATACCAGCATCAGTTCTTCTAACGGCTGGCCGATGGTCAGCACGCGAACGCCGGCCCCGGAGCCGCTTAAAAACAGCGCAGCTACCAACAGTTCAAGCTCACGACATTGCCCGGCCAACGCACTGACAATCACGTCCCGTGGCCGCGCGTTGCGCATCAGCATCAGACGATGCAGCACCCGCGACCGCAGGAAGCCGTCCAGAAACAGCCACTCACTGGTTTGTCCGAACATCTCCTGACGTTGCAGCAGCTGTTTCCAGAGCGGCATCAGAATGTCCTGAAACACCACCGATAGCGGGTAACTGGAAAAGATCTGACCGTAGACCTGCTCCAGCTGGATGTCGTCGAAGGCGCTGACGGCCGCGTGCATCTGCTGCTGCCACTGTGCGTAGTCATCCTGCACCATTTCATCGGGGATGATCCGCGACAACACCTTGAGTGGTTCGGTCCGGGCCAGAATCTTGCCAACCTTGCTGACTGCCACGCCACGCTCGATCCAGTCGAGAATGCTGCGAACGCGCTCAATATCGGTCATGGAATACAGTCGATGCCCGCTTTCGGTGCGCGTCGGCTGAATCAGGCCATAACGACGCTCCCATGCTCGCAGGGTGACGGGGTTGATACCGGTCATGCGCGACACTTCACGAATTGGAAACAGCTCTTCGCGCTCAAGGGCAA
Organism: Pseudomonas fungipugnans; assembly: GCF_029955235.1. Classification (NCBI taxonomy): domain Bacteria; kingdom Pseudomonadati; phylum Pseudomonadota; class Gammaproteobacteria; order Pseudomonadales; family Pseudomonadaceae; genus Pseudomonas; species Pseudomonas fungipugnans. The sequence goes on along the minus strand of NZ_JARBWL010000002.1, from coordinate 1,314,501 downwards.
CAGCTAGCCGCTTACCTGCGGCAACGTCAGTCAGGACAGGCATGGGGCAGTCAACGTCCTTGCTTTATATGGATCCCATTCTAACTCTCTTGCGCCCTCATTATTCAATACGCTGACAGGGCAAAGTCTCTGGCGTAATTGTCATAATCAGGAATAATCCTTGCTTGTCCCAAGACGCAGCCCACTACCCCGGCGCTGCGCCTGGCGAAACTCCTACCCGGAGCGACGCGTTTGCACTACGGAGATACACAATGTCTACTTCCCCCGTCACGCTGATGGTCGCGCGTCGTGTCGCCAATGGTCGTTATCAGGACCTGATTGCCTGGCTGCGCGAAGGCGAGCAACTGGCCACCGACTTTCCCGGTTATCTCGGCTCTGGCGTGCTCGCTCCGCCGCCCGATGATGACGAATTCCAGATCATTTTCCGTTTCGCCGATGAGCAGACGCTGCACGCCTGGGAGCATTCTGCCTCGCGTACGGCATGGCTGGGGCGCGGCAGCGAGCTGTTCGCCCACCCGACAGAACATCGGGTCAGTGGTATCGAAGGCTGGTTCGGCGCCGCCCCAGGCCAACGTCCGCCACGCTGGAAACAGGCCGTGGCGATCTGGTTGGCGTTCTTTCCGGTGTCGCTGCTGTTCAACTTCGTCCTGGGGCCGCTGCTCGGCGAAATGAGTCTGCTGCCCAGGGTGTTCATCAGTACGTTGTGCCTGACGCCGCTGATGGTCTATTTTTTTATCCCGCTGTCGACCCACTTGCTGGCGGCCTGGCTGCACAGCACGCCGGCGCGTCGGTTGCCTGCGGCGCCGTCCACGCCGAATCGCTGATCCAACTGATCGAAGATGCCTGGGTGGCGAGGGAGCTTGCTCGCGCTTGAGTACATAGCGCTCACAGGCATTTGCGGCCGCTACGCAGCCGAGCGCGAGCAAGCGCCCTCGCCACAGATCAGTGTCACTCGATAAAACCGGGACAATCCCCTTTCTCCATCACCTTCCCCACAATAGCTGCACAACTCCCGTCGCTGTTATAGTTTTGCCATTACCGCGATGCGAGCCATTCATGACCTCTTCTGCAGCCCCAATCCTCATCACCGGTGCAGGCCAGCGTGTCGGTCTGCATTGCGCGCAACGCCTGATCGAAGACGGCCACCGCGTGATTTTCAGCTACCGCAGCGAACGCCCTGGCGTTCAGCTATTGCGCGACCTGGGCGCGACGGCGCTGTTCGCCGACTTCTCCAGTGAAACCGGGATTCTCGCGTTCATCCGCGAACTCAACACCCACACCGGGCAATTACGGGCAATCGTGCACAACGCTTCCGAATGGCTGGCCGAAACCCGGGACCACGAGGCAGATGCCTTCACCCGCATGTTCAACGTGCATATGCTGGCGCCCTATCTGATCAACCTGCACTGTGCCGAGCTACTCAAGCGCTCCAGCCCGGCCGACATCGTCCATATCAGCGACGATGCGACCCGCAAGGGCAGCAGCCGGCACATTGGCTATTGCGCCAGCAAAGCCGGGCTCGACAGCCTGACCCTGTCCTTCGCCGCGAAATACGCGCCGGCGATCAAGGTCAACGGTATCGCCCCGGCCCTGCTATTGTTCAACCCCGACGACGACGCGGCGTACCGCGCCAAGGCCCTGGCCAAGTCCGCGCTGGGCATTGAACCCGGCAGCGAAGTGATCTACCAGAGCCTGCGCTATCTGCTCGACAATCCTTATGTCACCGGCACGACCCTGACCGTCAACGGCGGACGGCACGTCAAATAAGCCGCCCACCGCGAGGATGCACCATGACGTTACCCCTGCCTCAGAACGCTCTGTCCCAGAGTTATCGCGAGATTCTGCTCGGCCTCGGCGAAGATCCCGACCGCGAAGGCCTGCTCGACACCCCGGTGCGGGCGGCCAAGGCCATGCAGTACCTGTGTCACGGCTACGAACAGAGCGTCGACGATATCGTCAACGGTGCATTGTTCGCCTCCGACAGCGATGAAATGGTGATCGTTGCCGACATCGAGCTCTATTCGCTGTGCGAACATCACATGCTGCCCTTCATCGGCAAGGCGCACGTGGCTTATATTCCGACGGGCAAGGTGCTGGGCCTGTCGAAGATTGCGCGACTGGTGGACATGTTCGCCCGGCGCCTGCAAATCCAGGAAAACCTCACCCGGCAAATCGCCGATGCCGTACAACAGGTGACTGACGCAGCCGGTGTCGCGGTGGTCATCGAAGCCCGGCACATGTGCATGATGATGCGCGGCGTCGAGAAACAGAATTCGACCATGAACACCTCAGTGATGCTCGGCGTCTTCCGCGAGTCGAGCAACACCCGCCAGGAGTTCCTGCAATTGATTGGACGGAGCAAGTAGCAATGCCACAACTTCAGCCAGGAATGGCGCGTATCCGGGTCAAGGACCTGTGCCTGCGCACCTTTATCGGAATCAACGAGGACGAGATCCTCAACAAGCAGGATGTGTTGATCAACCTGACCATCCTGTATGCCGCGCAAGAAGCGGTGCGTGACAACGACATCGATCACGCGCTCAACTACCGCACCATCACCAAGGCGATCATCGCCCACGTGGAGGGCAATCGTTTTGCGCTGCTCGAACGCCTGACCCAGGAAATACTCGATCTGGTCATGTCCAACACCTCGGTCCTGTATGCCGAAGTGGAAGTCGACAAACCCCATGCGCTGCGATTCGCCGAGTCGGTGTCGATTACCCTGGCCGCCAGCCGCTGAGCGCATCTGGCACATTGGCCGTCAGGCTTTTATCATCCGCGCCACGATTCGATTGCACAGAGCCCGCCATGAACGATCAACAACGCCTCGAACTTGAAGCCGCCGCCTTCCGCCGGCTGGTCGCCCACCTGGACAGCCGCAAGGACGTGCAGAACATCGACCTGATGAACCTCTCGGGTTTCTGCCGCAACTGTCTGTCCAAGTGGTACAAGGCCGCCGCCGACGAACGCCAGATCGAGGTCAGCCTCGACGACGCTCGCGAAGTGGTCTACGGCATGCCGTACGCCGAGTGGAAAGCCCAATATCAGCAACAAGCCAGCGCCGAACAACAAGCGGTGTTTGCCAAAGGAAAAACCCATGAGTGACCTGAACACCCTGCGCGCCAGCCTCAAGAGCGGCGAACACGCTTTCGCCGACACCCTGGCGCTCATTGCCGCCCACTACGACTATCAGCCGCAAGCCTTCAGCAATGGCGGCGTGGAAAACGCTGCCGGGCAAAACGAAGGCTCGTGCAAGACCCTCGGTCTGGCGTTGCTGGAAGGCCTGAGCGATGAAGAAGCGCTGCTGGCGTTCGGCGAACACTACCGCTCGGTGGTGGCGACACCTGAGGGCAGTGACCATGGCAATATCCGGGCGTTGATTGCGCACGGGTTGGCGGGTGTGAAGTTCACCGGGCAACCACTGGCTCGCCGCTAAAAATCCGGCTTAAACAATCCCCTGTGGGAGCGAGCTTGCTCGCGATGGCGGACTGACATTCAACACTGATGTCGACTGATAAACCGCTATCGCAAGCAAGCTCGCTCCCACATTGTTATCGCATCGCCCTCCAGATGGCGGGCACAAAAAAACCGGCCTGAGCCGGTTTTTTTGTTTCTACGGAATCAGAACGAAACGTTCTGCAGATCGTCGAGATAACGCTCGGTGTCCAGTGCCGCCATGCAACCGGCGCCAGCCGAGGTGATGGCTTGACGGTAAACGTGGTCAGCCACGTCACCGGCAGCGAAGATGCCTTCGACGCTGGTCGCGGTCGCATTGCCGTCACGGCCGCCCTGAACCACCAGGTAGCCATCTTTCAACGTCAGTTGGCCTTCGAACAACGACGTGTTCGGGGTGTGGCCGATGGCGATGAACACGCCGTCGACTTTCAGCTCGTCAAAGCTGCCGTCGTTGTTCTTCAGGCGGGCACCGGTCACGCCCATGTTGTCGCCCAGTACTTCGTCCAGGGTCGCGTTCAGCTTCAGGATGATCTTGCCTTCGGCAACCCGGGCATTGAGCTTGTCGATCAGGATCTTCTCGGCGCGGAATGTCTCGCGACGGTGAATCAGGGTCACGGTGCTGGCGATGTTGGCCAGGTACAGCGCCTCTTCCACGGCAGTGTTACCGCCACCGACCACAGCCACCGGCTTGTTGCGGTAGAAGAAACCGTCGCAGGTCGCACACGCCGAAACGCCTTTGCCCATGAACGTCTCTTCCGACGGCAGACCCAGGTAACGGGCGCTGGCGCCCGTGGCGATGATCAGCGCATCGCAGGTGTAGGTCGCGCTGTCGCCGGTCAGGCTGTACGGCTTGGAAGCGAAGTCCACGGCATTGATGTGATCGAAAACGATCTCAGTCTCAAAACGCTCGGCGTGCGCCTGCATCCGCTCCATCAGTGCCGGGCCGGTCAGGCCGTGGACATCGCCCGGCCAGTTGTCGACTTCGGTGGTGGTGGTCAGTTGACCGCCGGCCTGCATGCCGGTGATGAGCAATGGCTTGAGGTTGGCGCGGGCGGCATAGACCGCGGCGCTGTAACCGGCAGGGCCGGAACCGAGAATAATCACTCGCGAATGACGGACTTCAGACATGACCTGCTCCTGTTGACCGGGCCGAAACACCTGGCGCGGAACGCCGGCTTGCCGGCGGGAATAAAAAAGGACTGTTGAAAGCCTTGGGGAAGGCTTGAGCTCGACAGTCCTGTAAAAGAATGGGTGCAGCGTATCGAGGGGGCAAAGATTAAGGAAATACGGATTAACAATCCAGCTAATAGGCGGTCTCTATCCCGTCACCGTGATTTTATAGACGCCTTTGTTACAGTGAATGTCGATATTGCCGCCACGCTTTCCCCCCCAAGGCAAAGCCGGTAAGGTCGGCGCGTTTTCCTCTAGTTCGGAGCACGTTATGCCCGCCCCTGTTCTGTCCGGCCCGCAATATTTGCGTGAAGGCCTCAAGCTGGTCCTGACCCCCGGCCTGCGTCTGTTCGTGCTGATGCCACTGGCGATCAACCTGGTGCTGTTCGTCGGATTGATTTACTTGGCCGGCCACCAGTTCAGCCTGTGGGTCGATTCATTGATGCCCTCATTGCCCGATTGGCTGAGTTTTCTCAGCTACATCCTCTGGCCGTTGTTCGTGGTGCTGGTGGCGCTGATGGTGTTCTTCACCTTCACCCTGCTCGCCAACGTCATCGCCGCACCGTTCAACGGCTTTCTCGCGGAGAAAGTCGAAGTGGTGGTCCGCGGCACCGACGACTTCCCGGCCTTCAGCTGGGGCGAACTGATCGCCATGATCCCGCGCACCCTGGCTCGGGAGATGCGCAAACTGGGCTATTTCCTACCGCGCGCCATCGGCCTGTTCATCCTGTCGTTCATCCCCGTGGTGAACATCATCGCCGCGCCGCTGTGGCTGTTGTTCGGGGTGTGGATGATGGCGATCCAGTACATCGACTACCCGGCAGACAACCACAAACTGGGCTGGAACGAGATGCTCGCCTGGCTGCGCCAGAAACGCTGGCAGAGCATGAGTTTTGGCGGGATCGTGTATCTGGCACTGCTGATTCCGGTGGTCAATATCCTGATGATGCCGGCAGCCGTGGCCGGCGCGACCTTGTTCTGGGTCCGTGAGCGCGGGGCGGAGAATCTGGTGCCACAACGCTGACGCCGTCACAAATCCATCATCGCACCGACACAATGACGACATGGCCTCAGCTGACACTGAGGCCATGACGACAGCTCTGCATATCACTCTGATCACCGAGACCTTCCCACCGGAAATCAACGGCGTGGCCAATACCCTTGGCCGCTTGTGCGACGGTTTGCGCGCGCGCGGGCATCAGGTGGAACTGGTGCGACCGCGTCAGGGCGGCGACCGGCAGTTGGGCAGCGACGACGAGTTGCTACTGTGCCGGGGTTGGCCGTTGCCGGGCTATCCGGGGTTGCAGTGGGGTCAATCGTCGATGCACAAGCTGCTGCGCCGCTGGAAACGCCATCGCCCGGATGTGTTGTACATCGCCACCGAAGGCCCGCTGGGGCTGTCTGCTCTGAGGGCGGCGCGGCGTTTGGGGATTTCCGTGGTCAGCGGCTTTCACACCAATTTCCAGCAATATTCCAACCAGTACGGGCTCGGGTTGTTGAGCCGCCTGCTGACCCACTATTTGCGCTGGTTTCACAACCACTCGACCTTGACGCTGGTGCCGAGCGTCAGTCAGCGCCTGGAACTGCAACGGCGGCATTTCGATCGCCTGGCGCTGTTGTCCCGAGGCGTCGACAGCCAATTGTTTCACCCAGCCAAACGCTTGAACACACTGCGCGAGCAATGGGGGCTGGGCGAGGATGACATCGCCGTGATCCACGTCGGGCGTCTTGCCCAGGAAAAGAATCTGGGTTTGCTCAAGCGCAGCTTCGAGGCGCTGCAAGCGACTTATCCACAGCGCACCCTGAAATTGATCGTGATTGGCGACGGGCCTTTGCGGATGGCGCTGGAGAAGGCGCTGCCCGAAGCGATTTTCTGTGGTTCGCAGCGCGGGGAAGCGCTGGCCAGCCACTACGCCTCAGGGGATGTTTTTCTGTTTCCGAGCATGACCGAGACCTTCGGCAATGTGGTGCTGGAGGCACTGGCGTCGGGGCTTGGGGTGGTGGCGTACGACCTGGCAGCAGCGGGTCAACATATTCGCCACGGCTACAACGGCGTGCTGGCAATGCCGGGGGATGAGGAGGCGTTCTGTGACGCGGCGCGCTGGTTACTGGAGGAAGACGAGACGTTGCGCTGCGTGCGGCTCAATGCGCGACAACATGCCAGCCGGCAGGGTTGGGGAGCGATCATTGAACAGTTCGAGGGGCAGTTGCGGGGGGCTTGTGTAGGGGAGCAGGTGGTGCCAGATGGGGTGACTCTGCCCTGAATTTTCGGTGCATTTGAGTCAGTCTTCGCGAGCAGGCTCGCTCCCACAGGTGACCGATTTCTACCAGAGAAACACGGTCGAATGTGGAAGCGAGCTTGCTCGCGATGGGCCCCTGATAGTCGCCGCTTAAACCAGCGTCATCAGCGCCTCACGACTGAACGGCAAAATATCTTCCTCACGACCATCACGCACTTTCTGCGCCCAATCCGGATCCACCAGCAGCGCACGCCCCACCGCCACCAGATCGAATTCATCGTTGTTCAACCGTTCCAGCAGTTTTTCCAGGCTGGCCGGCTGAGCGATCTTGTCGGTATTGACCATGAATTGCAGGAACTCGCCATCCAGGCCAACGCTGCCCACAGTGATGGTCGGTTTGCCGGTGAGCTGGCGCGTCCAGCCGGCCAGGTTCAGTTCGGAACCGTCGAACTCTGGCTCCCAGAAACGCCGCGTCGAGCAGTGGAAAATGTCCACACCGGCGTCGGACAACGGCTGGAGAAATTCACCCAGGGCTTCTGGCGTCTGCACCAGACGTGCGGTGTAGTCCTGCTGTTTCCACTGGGAGAAGCGGAAAATGATCGGGAAGCCCTCGCCGACAGCCGCCCGTACCGCCTGAATCAGTTCGATGGCGAAGCGCGAGCGGTTGGCCAGGCTGCCACCGTATTCGTCGGTGCGCGTGTTGGTGCCTTCCCAGAAGAACTGGTCCACCAGATAGCCGTGGGCACCATGAATTTCCACGCCGTCCATGCCGATGCTCTGCGCGTCTTTGGCAGACTGGGCGAACGCGGCGATCACGTCCTGAATATCCTGTTTCGTCATGCCGTGTATCACGACCTGACCGTCCTTGAGTTTTTCCGACGGCCCGTAACCCGGCACGCTGGCGTCCGGCTCGGTGCCGGTACGACGCACGCTGCCCACATGCCACAACTGCGGAACAATCTTGCCGCCTTCGGCATGCACTGCATCCACTACCTTTTTCCAGCCGGCCAACGCTGCGTCACCGTAGAAGTGCGGCACATTCGGATAGCCGTTGGACGCCTTGTGACCGACGGTGGTGCCCTCGGTGATGATCAGGCCAACGCCAGCCGCGGCGCGACGACGGTAGTACTCGATCACTTTGGAATTGGGTACGCCGCCTGGTGAAAACGAACGGGTCATCGGCGCCATGACAACGCGGCTCGACAATTCGAGGCCGCCGAGGTGGAACGGTTTGAACAAGGCTTTGACAGGCATGGGACGCTCCACGGGAAAAGACTTTATGACGGCGATAATATGGAGAGTGACAAGCCTTGGATAGCACTATTGATTTTGGTGATCAAGGGATAAAAGTCAGTCGTCAGAACATGAGCAATGTGGGAACGAGCTTGCTCGCGAAGGCAGTTTGTCTGTTACCTACTCTGGCAACTGACAGATAGCTTTCGCGAGCAAGTCGGATCGACGCTCCCACAGGAACTGTATTCAGCCCAGCGCTTTTTCAATTGCATGAATGATCGTCGGATCATCCGGTGCGGTACGTGGCGAAAACCGCGCCAGCACCCGGCCATCTTTACCCAGCAGGAATTTTTCGAAGTTCCAGGTGATATCCCCAGGAAACTCCGCGCCCTCGCCCGCCAGCAGACGGTAGAGCTGATGACGGTCATGACCGTTGACTTCCAGCTTGCTGGACAATGGAAACGTCACGCCATAGTTGAGGCTGCAAAACTCCTGGATCTCTTGCTCCGTACCCGGTTCCTGCCCGGCAAACTGGTTGCACGGCAGGCCCAGCACACTGAAACCCTGTGCCTTGTACTTCTGGTAAAGATTTTCCAGCTCTTTGTACTGTGGGGTCAGGCCACATTTGGAAGCGACATTGACCACCAGCACGACGTGCCCCTTGAGGGGAGCCAGAGGTAGCGCCTGACCATCCAGGGCTGTCAATTTAAGGTCGTGGAAAGCACTCATGACGAACTCCAGATTCCCGTGTTCTTCTCGAAACAGCCACTTGGCGGCGTCATCAGCAACAGCCGCGGACTAAAAAGGCGCCCCTCGGGCGCCTCTCCAGTTATCTGAGCTTAGCGCAGAAATCAGTGGTGATGGCCACCTTCGCCATGGACGTGACCATGAGCGATTTCTTCCTGGCTGGCGTCACGGATGTCGACGATCTTGACCTGGAAATTCAGGCGCTGACCGGCCAACGGGTGGTTGCCATCAACGGTGACATCGTCGCCGTCCAGGTCACGAATGGTGACGATCTGCATCTGGCCGTCCGGAGCGGAAGCGTGGAACTGCATGCCCACTTCCAGCTCGTCGACGCCTTCGAACATGCTGCGGCTCAGGGTGCTGACCAGTTCGGCAGCGTATTCGCCGTAGGCATCTTCAGGTTCAACGGCTACGGTCAGCTCGTCGCCGACTGTTTTGCCTTCCAGTGCCTTTTCCAGGCCCGGGATGATGTTACCTGCGCCTTGCAGGTAGACCAGCGGCGCGCCGCCGGCGGAGCTGTCGATGACCTCACCAGCGTCGTTGGTCAGGGTATAGTCGATGGAGACAGCCTTATTGGCGGCGATCAGCATGGGGCGAGACCTTTTGCAGAAGAATATAGAAAGACCAAGTTTAGCGAAGCAATCGCCCGAAAGCGAACACAACCCGGACAGACGGATTGTGCCGCAAGACATGACAGTCACCGGTTTCCACCAGGACGAGGACGGCCACTGGGTTGCCGAGCTGTCCTGCGGCCATACCCAGCACCTGCGTCACCAGCCGCCATGGCAATCCCGGGCCTGGGTGCTCGACCCGGCGCAACGTATTGAAAAAATAGGCCAGCCCTTTGACTGCGGTTGGTGTGCACAAGGCCCGGTTAGCGATAACCTTGGTGACTGAATTTCGGTAGACGGCCAGCCATAGGCCGCGACCATTGCGAGAATACGCATGCAAACTTTTTTTATCGCGCCCACTGATTTTGGTGTGGGTCTGACCTCCATCAGCCTCGGACTGGTGCGCACCCTTGAGCGGGCCGGCCTGAAAGTCGGCTTCTTCAAACCCATTGCCCAGCCGCATCCGGGTGATACCGGCCCTGAACGCTCCACCGAACTGATTGCGCGCACCCATGGCCTGAAGCCTCCGCAACCGCTCAACCTGGCCCACGTCGAACGCATGCTCGGCGACGGCCAGCTGGATGAACTGCTGGAAGAAATCATCGCCCTGTATCAGCAGGCTGCCGTGGGCAAGGACGTGCTGATCGTCGAAGGCATGGTCCCGACCCGCAGTGCCAGCTATGCCGCGCGGGTCAATCTGCATCTGGCCAAGAGCCTCGACGCCGAAGTGATCCTGGTCTCGGCACCGGAAAACGAAGTGCTGACCGAACTTTCCGGGCGCGTGGAATTACAGGCGCAATTGTTCGGCGGGCCGAAAGACCCGAAAGTCCTTGGTGTGATCCTCAACAAGGTCAAGACCGACGAGAGCATGGAGGCCTTCGCCTCGCGCCTGAAGGAACACTCGCCGTTGCTGCGCAGTGGCGACTTCCGCTTGCTGGGCTGCATCCCGTTCCAGCCGGAACTGAACGCCCCGCGCACCCGTGACGTCGCCGACCTGATGGGCGCGCAGATCCTCAATGCCGGTGACTACGAAACCCGGCGCATGACCAAAATCATTATCTGCGCCCGCACCATGCGCAACACCGTGGAGCTGCTCAAGCCCGGCGTGCTGGTGGTGACGCCGGGCGACCGCGACGACATCATCCTCGCCGTCAGCCTCGCCGCGATGAACGGTGTGCCCTTGGCCGGCCTGTTGCTGACCAGCGACACCCTGCCCGACCCGCGCATCATGGATCTGTGCCGTGGCGCCTTGCAGGCCGGTTTACCGGTGTTGTCGGTGAGTACCGGCTCTTACGAAACCGCCAACCAGCTGAACAGCCTGAACAAGGAAATCCCGATCGACGACCGCGAGCGTGCGGAGATCATTACTGACTTCGTCGCCAGCCATCTCGACGCCCGGTGGCTGCACCAACGCTGCGGTACGCCGCGGGAAATGCGCCTGTCGCCTGCGGTATTCCGCTATCAATTGATCCAGCGCGCCCAGATTGCCAACAAGCGTATCGTCCTGCCAGAAGGCAGCGAGCCGTTGACCGTGCAAGCGGCGGCGATCTGTCAGGCCCGAGGCATTGCCCGTTGCGTGCTGCTGGCCAAGCCGGCCGATGTCGAAGCCGTGGCCCGCGCTCATGGCATCGAGCTGCCGCCGGGGCTGGAAATCCTCGACCCGGACCTGATCCGCGAGCGCTACGTCGAACCGATGGTCGCGCTACGCAAAAGCAAAAGCCTGAATGCGCCGATGGCCGAGCAGCAGTTGGACGACACCGTGGTGATCGGCACCATGATGCTGGCATTGGATGAAGTCGATGGCCTGGTGTCCGGCATCATCAACACCACCGCGACCACTATCCGTCCTGCGCTGCAGCTGATCAAAACGGCGCCGGGCTGTACGCTGGTGTCGTCGGTGTTCTTCATGCTCTTTCCCGAAGAAGTGCTGGTCTATGGCGACTGCGTGATGAACCCGCACCCGAGCGCCAGCGAACTGGCCGAGATCGCCCTGCAAAGCGCCGACTCGGCTGCCGCATTCGGCATCATTCCGCGAGTGGCGATGATCAGCTATTCCAGCGATGAATCGGCCAGTGGCGAAGAAGTCGAGAAAGTCCGCGAAGCCACGCTGCTGGCCCATGAACAACAGCACTCGCTGCTGATCGACGGCCCGTTGCAGTACGACGCCGCCGCCAACGCAGACGTGGCCCGGCAACTGGCGCCGAACAGCCCGGTGGCCGGTCGCGCCACGGTGTTCGTGTTCCCCGACCTGAACACCGGCAACACCACCCACAAAGCCGTGCAACGCAGCGCCGACTGCGTCAGCCTCGGGCCGATGCTGCAAGGCCTGCGCAAGCCGGTGAACGATCTGCCGCGCGGCGCGCAGGTCGACGACATCGTCTACACCATCGCGTTGACCGCGATTCAAGCTGCCAACCGACCTTTGGATCTTTAAATGCTGGATTTTCTACCTGCTCCCGTGCGCGGCGTGATCGCCTCGCTGCTGTTGGCGCTGAACACGATTTTGCTGTGCTCGTTCCTGTTCTGCGTGGCACTTTGCAAGGTGCTGCCGTTCGCCATTACCCGGCGCTTCACTCTCTGGCTGATGAGCCACACCCATGAAGCCTGGATCAGCAACAACAAGGCTTGGATGAACCTGGTCTGCCGCACCCGCTGGCACCTCAGAGGCCTGGAAGGCCTGGACTATCAACACTCGTACCTGATCACCAGCAACCACCAGAGCTGGGTCGATATCATGGTGCTGCAATACGTGCTCAACCGTCGGATCCAGCCGCTGAAGTTTTTCCTCAAGCAAGAGCTGATCTGGGTGCCGGTGATTGGTCTGGCGTGGTGGACACTGGGCTTTCCGTTCATGAAGCGCTACTCCAAGGCCTACCTGGAAAAACACCCGGAAAAGAAAGGCAAAGACCTGGAAACCACCCGCAAGACCTGCGACAAGTTCCGCAACAACCCGGTGGGGATTTTCAACTTCGTCGAAGGCACGCGCTTCACCGAGGGCAAGCATGCCCAGCAGAAGTCACCGTTCAAATATCTGCTCAAGCCCAAGGCTGGCGGCATTGCGTTTGTACTGGATGCGATGGGGGAGCAGCTGGAGTCCATCGTCAACGTGACTATCCACTATCCGGCCGGACGCCCGGGTTACTGGGACTTGCTGTGCGGCAATGTGAAAGACGTGGTGGTGCACTTTGAAGAAGTGAAGATCCCGCCGCAGTTTATTGGCAAGAACTATGACCAGGATAGTGAGTACCGGTTGGAATTTCAGGGATGGATCAATCGGCTTTGGGAAGAAAAGGATGCGCTGTTGGAGCAGATGCATCGCGAGTATCCAGCGAAGTATTGAGCCGCCTGCTCTGGCCCCATCGCGAGCAAGCTCGCTCCCACAGTTGAGCTTTGCAGAGCACAACATTGGCGTCCGACACAGATCCAGTTGAGCTTTGGTGGACACAATACCGGCGTTCGACACAGGTTCAGTGTGGGAGCGAGCTTGCTCGCGATGAGGCCTTATCAGCCACCATCATTGTTGACTGACCCACCGCTTTCGCGAGCAAGCTCGCTCCCACAGATTGAGCTTTGTTGAACACAACATTGGCGTCCGACACAGATCCAGTGTGGGAGCGAGCTTGCTCGCGAAGAGGCCTTATCAGCCACCATCATTGTTGACTGACCCACCGCTTTCGCGAGCAAGCTCGCTCCCACAGATTGAGCTTTGTTGAACACAACATTGGCGTCCGACACAGATCCAGTGTGGGAGCGAGCTTGCTCGCGATGAGGCCATGTCAGCCACCATTGTCGTTGACTGACCCACCGCTTTCGCGAGCAAGCTCGCTCCCACAGGTTGGGCTTTGTTGAACACAACATTGGCGTCCGACACAGATCCAGTTGAGCTTTGGTGGATACAATACCGGCGTTCGACACAGGTTCAGTGTGGGAGCGAGCTTGCTCGCGATGAGGCCTTATCAGCCACCATCATTGTTGACTGACCCACCGCTTTCGCGAGCAGGCTCGCTCCCACAGTTGAGCTTTGTTGAACACAACATGGCGTCCGACACAGATCCAATGTGGGAGCGAGCTTGCTCGCGATGAGGCCCGGCCAGACGCAAAAAAAACCCGCAGATGATCACTCATCGGCGGGTTTTTCATTATCGGCTGACGCTTAGATCGCGCCGCGCTGACGCAGCAGCTCCAGCACCTGCTTGACGCTGTCTTCCAGCGACAACGACTGGGTGTCGATCACCAGGTCAGCATTCAGCGGTACATCAAACGGGAAAGACTCACCCGGAATGTTGTCGCCGCCCGCCGCGTACAGTCCTTGCGGATCACGCTCGGCGCACACTGCTGGCGAGGCCTGCACGTACACGGTCAGCAACCGGTCGGCACCGATCAGGGCCTTGGCCTGTTCACGGCCTTCGGCATCCGGCGCAACAAATGCCGCCAGGGTCAGCAGGCCCGCTTCGTTGAACTGCCGCGCAACGTGCGCCGCACGACGCCAGTTCTCGGTGCGTCCGGCACGATCATGCGGCAGACCTTTGTTCAGGTCGTGACGCAGGTTCTGGCCATCGAGTACAAACACCGCACGGCCCATGTCGAACAGCTTGCGCTCCACTGCGTAGGCCAGCGTGCTTTTGCCAGCGCCGGACAAGCCGCTGAAGAGCACGGTGGCCGGTTGCTGGCCAAAACGCTGGGCGCGTTCTTCGGTGGCGACGTGAGCCAGCTTGCCATGGTGCGTGCTGCTGCCATGGGTCAAGGGCTGGGCGATGATCATGCCGGCGGCAACGGTGCCATTGGTCAAACGATCAATAACGATGAACGAACCGGTGGTGCGGTTGCTGGCATAGCCGTCCAGCGCGATGGCCGCGTCCAGGCTGACCTTGACCCGTCCGATCTCGTTCAGTTGCAACGAACTGGCAGGACCTTCTTCCAGGGTGTTCACGTCCACACGGTTGACGATGCTGGTAATCGAACCCGGCACATAACTCGTCGCGCGCTTGATGTCGTACTTCTTGCCCGGCAGCATCGGTTCTTCAGCCATCCACACCAGCATGGCGTCGAAGCCGTCAGTCACTTGCGGCAGGTTGTCGGCGTGTACCAGCAGATCACCGCGAGAGATGTCGATCTCGTCTTCCATCGTCAGCGTCACCGCTTGACCGGGGCCAGCGTGTTCCAGCTCACCTTCGAAAGTGACGATGGATTTCACACGGCTGCTCTTGCCCGACGGCAGCACCACGACTTCGTCGCCTTTGTGCACGATGCCGCTGGCCAGGGTGCCGGCAAAACCACGGAAGTTCAGGTTCGGACGGTTGACGTACTGCACCGGGAAACGCAGGTCGGTGTAGTTACGGTCATTGGCGATTTCTACGGTTTCAAGAATTTCCATCAGCGACTGCCCGGTGTACCAAGGCGAGCGCTCGGACTTGTTCACCACGTTGTCGCCCTTGAGCGCGGACATCGGTACAAACGCCATGGTGCTCGGCTTGAACGCGATGCCTTCGGCGAACTTCAGGTAATCGGCCTTGATCGACTCGAACACGCTTTCGTCAAAACCATTGAGGTCCATCTTGTTGATCGCGACGACGATGTGCTTGATGCCGAGCAACGAGGCAATGAAGCTGTGGCGACGGGTCTGGGTCTGCACGCCATAACGGGCATCCACGAGGATGATCGCCAGGTCACAGGTGGAAGCACCAGTGGCCATGTTGCGGGTGTACTGCTCATGGCCGGGGGTATCGGCGATGATGAATTTGCGCTTGGCGGTGGAGAAATAACGATAGGCGACATCGATGGTGATGCCCTGCTCGCGCTCGGCCTGCAGGCCGTCGACCAGCAACGCCAGGTCGATATCGTCACCGGTGGTGCCGACTTTCTTCGAGTCGCGGGTGATGGCTTCCAGGTGATCCTCGTAGATCATCTTGGAGTCGTGCAGCAGGCGCCCGATCAGGGTGCTCTTGCCGTCATCGACGTTGCCACAGGTAAGAAAGCGCAGCATTTCCTTGCGTTCGTGCTGGCCCAGATAGGCGAGGATGTCCTCGCTGATCAAATCAGATTGATGCGACATGACAACCCCTTAGAAATAACCCTGACGTTTCTTTTCTTCCATGGAGCCGGCGCCATCGTGATCGATGACTCGGCCCTGGCGCTCGGAAGTTCGCGTCAGGAGCATTTCCTGAATGATGTCCGTCAGGCTTTCGGCCTCGGACTCCACCGCGCCCGTCAACGGGTAGCAGCCAAGGGTACGGAAACGCACTTTCTTTTTGACGATGCGCGCTTTGTCTTCGTCGGACAGGTGTTCGAGGATACGGTCGTCGTCGATCATGATCAGCGTGCCGTTCTTCTCGATCACGTCACGTTCGGCGGCGAAGTACAGCGGCACGATCGGGATGCCTTCCAGGTAGATGTATTGCCAGATGTCCAGCTCGGTCCAGTTCGACAGCGGGAAGACACGGATCGACTCGCCCTTGTTGACGTTGCCGTTGTAGACGTTCCACAACTCGGGGCGCTGGTTTTTCGGGTCCCAGCGGTGCTTGCTGTCGCGGAACGAGTACACGCGCTCTTTGGCGCGGGATTTCTCTTCATCGCGACGGGCACCGCCGAAAGCGGCATCAAAACCGTACTTGTCCAACGCCTGTTTCAGGCCTTCGGTTTTCATGATGTCGGTGTGCTTGGCACTGCCGTGGGTGAAGGGGTTGATCCCTTGCGCCACGCCGTCCGGGTTGACGTGAGTGATCAGGTCCAGGCCCAGCTCTTCGACCATGCGGTCGCGGAACTTGTACATTTCCTGGAATTTCCACTGGGTGTCGACGTGCATCACCGGAAATGGCAGCTTGCCGGGGAAGAACGCCTTGCGTGCCAGGTGAAGCATCACGGCGGAGTCTTTACCGATGGAGTACAGCATCACCGGGTTATCGAACTCGGCGGCCACCTCGCGGATGATGTGGATGCTTTCCGCCTCCAGCTGTTTCAGATGCGTCAGTTTGTCGACCATGGCTACTCACGAAAGCTTTCTTATGAACGGCCAGCGGGCCGTGTTCGAGCGGGGAATCCTAGCACAGCGGCCCTCTTCTAATCAGGGCGCCGACTAGACCGAAAGGGTATATGAATATGCCTGCCTGATTGGGCACTTCAAGTCACTGTGGGAGCGAGCTTGCTCGCGATGACGGCGCCCCAGTCGACATCAATGTTGAATGAAAGCTCGCTCCCACATTTGATTTAGGTTGCCCTCAGATTTGCCAATCAGATCGGATTCGGGCAATCAATGAAGATGTGTTCAAGGGCAAACCGTCGCGCCAGGTAATCCCCCAGCGCCTGCACACCATAGCGCTCGGTGGCGTGGTGGCCGGCGGCGATGAAGCTGATGTCGTTTTCCCGGGCGCTGTGGAACGTCTGCTCGGACGCTTCGCCGCTGAGGTACAGATCAACCCCTGCCAACACCGCCTGGTCGATGTAACCCTGACCGCCGCCGGTGCACCAGCCGATTCGGCGAATCATCTCGCTGCCTTCGATCAGCAACGGTTCGCGGCCCATGACTTCCTGCACACGCCGGGCGAAATCACGCGGGCTCATCGGCTCAGCCAGGGAACCGACCAGACCGACGACTTTCAGGTTATCCGGATCCAGCGGACCTTCGACAGTGATGTCCAGTTGCCGAGCGAGCTGCACGTTATTGCCAACCTCCGGGTGCAGGTCCAGCGGCAAGTGATAGGACAACAGGCTGATGTCGTGCTTGAGCAAGGTCTTCAATCGGCGCTGTTTCATGCCGGTGATGCACGGGTTCTCGCCTTTCCAGAAATAGCCGTGATGCACCAGCACCAGATCGGCCTTGGCTTCCACGGCAGCATCGAGCAGGGCCTGGCTGGCGGTGACGCCGCTGACGATGCGCATGACCTGCGGACGGCCCTCGACCTGCAAGCCGTTTGGGCAATAATCGGCAATCTTTGCACTGGCCAGGTAGCGGTCCGCTTCTTCGACCAGGGTGTTCAGGGCAACGGCCATAAAAGACTCCTAAATATCCCGTTCCGAGGCGCACGCGGCCTCGTATAATGCGCGACATTATGGGCGGTCTCATACCGCCTGCAACCTCTGTAGGACTTGCTTAATGCTCAAGGCGCTGCGTTTTTCCGGCTGGCCGTTGTTGGCCGGCGTGCTTATCGCTCTGTTGATAATCCAGCGTTACCCACAATGGGTCGGGCTGCCAAGCCTTGACGTCAACCTGCAGCAAGCGCCACAGACCACCAGCGTGCAACAGGGACCGGTGTCGTATGCCGATGCCGTGGTCATTGCGGCGCCAGCGGTGGTCAATCTGTACACCACCAAGGTCATCAACAAGACCAGCCATCCGCTGTTCGAGGACCCGCAATTCCGGCGCTTCTTCGGTGACAACTCGCCCAAGCAGAAGCGCATGGAATCGAGCCTCGGCTCCGGCGTGATCATGAGCCCCGAAGGCTACATTCTGACCAACAACCACGTGACCACCGGCGCCGACCAGATAGTTGTAGCGCTCAAGGACGGACGTGAAACCCTGGCCCGAGTGATCGGCAGCGACCCGGAAACCGATCTCGCGGTGTTGAAGATCGACCTGAAAAACCTGCCGTCGATCACCATCGGTCGCTCCGACAACATCCGCATCGGCGATGTCGCACTGGCCATCGGCAACCCGTTCGGGGTCGGCCAGACCGTGACCATGGGCATCATCAGCGCCACCGGGCGTAATCAGCTGGGCCTGAACAACTACGAAGACTTCATCCAGACCGACGCCGCGATCAACCCCGGCAACTCCGGCGGCGCGCTGGTGGATGCCAACGGCAATCTGACCGGCATCAACACGGCGATTTTCTCCAAGTCCGGTGGCTCTCAGGGCATTGGTTTCGCGATCCCGATCAAGCTGGCCACGGAGGTGATGAAGTCGATCATTGAACACGGCCAGGTGATTCGCGGCTGGCTCGGTATCGAAGTGCAGCCGTTGACCCAGGAACTGGCGGAATCGTTTGGCCTGTCCGGGCGTCCGGGAATTGTCGTGGCGGGGATTTTCCGCGACGGTCCGGCGCAGAAGGCCGGCCTGCAACTGGGTGACGTGATTCTGAGTATTGACGGCGAACCGGCCGGCGATGGCCGCCGCTCGATGAACCAGGTGGCGCGGATCAAGCCGACGGACAAGGTGGCGATTCAGGTGATGCGCAACGGCAAGGAAATCAAGCTGACCGCAGAAGTGGGCCTGCGTCCACCGCCGGCGCCGGTGAAAGAAGAAGAGTAACCAGACACCGCAAAAACCTTGTGGGAGCGTGGCTTGCCCGCGATAGGCACACCGCGGTGCATCAGACTCACCGCGTTATCGTTCATCGCGGGCAAGCCACGCTCCCACAGGGATTGATGAGGGTCTAGAGGTCGCCCAGGCCGTCGATCAGCGCCTGATTCTGCTC
This sequence comes from Pseudomonas fungipugnans, assembly GCF_029955235.1. Classification (NCBI taxonomy): domain Bacteria; kingdom Pseudomonadati; phylum Pseudomonadota; class Gammaproteobacteria; order Pseudomonadales; family Pseudomonadaceae; genus Pseudomonas; species Pseudomonas fungipugnans. Next base: position 1,295,634 of record NZ_JARBWL010000002.1, on the reverse strand, counting down.
AGGTGTGCCAATCGAAATCCGCAGGAACTGAGCAATCCGTTCCTGTTTGAAGTGGCGGACAATCACGCCCTGCTCACGTAACTTCGTCGCCAGCCCGGCCGCATCGTGCTGTGGGTGACGGGCGAAGATGAAGTTCGCCGCCGACGGCAACACCTCAAACCCCTTCGCCTCCAGCTGCGACACCACCTTCTCACGATGTTCGATGACCAGACCGCACGTCTTGTCGAAGTACTCGCGATCCTCGAACGCCGCCGCAGCCCCCACGTTCGCCAGACGATCCAGCGGATAGGAGTTGAAGCTGTTCTTGATCCGCTCCAGCGCCTCGATCAGCTCTGGATGCCCCACCGCCAAACCAACCCGCAGGCCCGCCAACGAACGGGACTTGGACAGGGTCTGGGTCACCAGCAAGTTCGGATAACGGTCCACCAGGCTGATCGCCGTCTCGCCGCCGAAGTCGATGTACGCCTCATCCACGACCACCACCGAGTCCGGGCTGGCCTTGAGAATTTGCTCGACGGCATCCAGCGCCAGCAGGCAACCGGTGGGAGCGTTGGGGTTGGGGAAAATGATCCCGCCGTTGGGCTTGGCGTAGTCCGCCGGGTCGATCTGGAACTGCGCGTCCAGCGGCACCGCGTCGAACTTGATGCCGTACAACCCGCAATACACCGGATAGAAGCTGTAGCTGATGTCCGGGAACAGGATCGGGCGGTCGTGTTGCAGCAAGCCGTGAAAGATGTGCGCCAGGACTTCATCGGAACCGTTGCCGAGGAACACCTGATTGCTCTGCACACCGTAATAGGTGGCCACGGCGTTTTTCAGCCGGTCACTGTTCGGGTCCGGGTACAGGCGCAGATTATCGTTCAGCTCGGTCTGCATCGCTGCCAGGGCTTTGGGCGATGGGCCGTAGGGGTTTTCGTTGGTGTTGAGCTTCACCAGTTTCGCCAGCTTCGGCTGCTCACCCGGCACGTAAGGCACCAGATCCTTGACGAACGAACTCCAGAATTTACTCATGTTCAGTTGCCCTGCCCTTGTAGAGAGTCTTCGTCAACGATGCGGTATTCGGCGCTACGGGCGTGCGCGGTCAGCGACTCGCCACGGGCTAGCACGGATGCGGTCTTGCCCAGTTCGGAAGCGCCCTGCTCGGAGCAGAAGATGATCGACGAGCGTTTCTGGAAGTCATAGACACCCAGCGGCGAAGAGAAGCGCGCAGTACCAGAGGTCGGCAATACGTGGTTCGGCCCTGCGCAGTAATCGCCCAGTGCCTCAGAGGTGTGACGCCCCATGAAGATCGCACCGGCGTGGCGGATCTTCGGCAACCAGGCTTGCGGATCGGCAACCGACAACTCCAGGTGTTCCGGGGCGATGCGGTTGGCGACTTCGATGGCCTGCTCCATGTCGCGGACCTTGATCAGCGCACCACGACCATTGATCGAGGTTTCGATGATGGCGGCGCGTTCCATGGTCGGCAGCAGTTTGCTGATGCTGGCGGCAACCTTGTCGAGAAATTCGGCGTCGGGGCTGACCAGAATCGCTTGCGCGTCTTCGTCGTGCTCGGCCTGGGAGAACAGGTCCATGGCGATCCAGTCCGGATCGGTCTGGCCATCGCACACCACCAGAATTTCCGACGGGCCGGCAATCATGTCAATACCGACCTGGCCGAATACATGACGTTTGGCGGTGGCGACATAGATGTTGCCCGGCCCGACCACTTTATCGACCTTCGGCACGCTTTCGGTGCCGTAAGCCAGTGCAGCAACGGCTTGTGCGCCGCCGATGGTGAACACGCGATCCACGCCAGCGATGCAGGCGGCGGCCAGTACCAGCTCGTTGATTTCACCGCGTGGCGTTGGCACGACCATGACCACCTCGGTCACACCCGCCACCTTGGCCGGAATCGCGTTCATCAATACCGACGAGGGGTAAGACGCCTTGCCACCCGGTACGTACAGACCGGCGCGGTCCAGCGGCGTGACTTTCTGGCCCAGCACCGTGCCGTCAGCTTCGGTGTAGCTCCAGGAGTCCTGCTTCTGTTTTTCGTGGTAGCTGCGCACCCGAGCGGCGGCTTTCTCAAGGGCTTCGCGCTGGGGCGCGGTGATCCGGGTCAGGGCCAGTTCCAGGCGTTCGCGCGGCAGGATCAGGTCGGCCATGGAGGCGACTTGCAGACCGTCGAACTTCTGGGTGAACTCCACCAACGCCGCATCGCCACGTTCGCGCACGGCTTTGATGATGTCCAGCACCCGCTGATTGACCGAGTCGTCAGACACACTTTCCCAGCTCAGCAGATGATCCAGATGATGCGCGAAATCCGGGTCAGCAGCGTTGAGTCGGCGAATTGCAGTCGGTGCGGTCATAGCGAGAGCCTCATAGGATTGGCAAAAACTCGGGCGCCCTAAGCTAGCCGCTGATCCGCTTGGGCACCCGAGAATTCTGGCTATGAGGCGGATAGACGGGCGCGGTTTATGGCCGCGCAGGTGAATCAGCCGCGGTGTCGAGACTCCACTGCCTTGCGCAGGGTGTCGATCAACGCCTGGATACGGGCGTGCTGCATTTTCATGGACGCTTTGTTGACGATCAGCCGGGAGCTGATGTCAGCGATGAAATCCTGTGGCTCCAGGCCATTGGCCCGCAGCGTGTTGCCGGTGTCGACCACGTCAATGATCTTGTCTGCCAGACCGATCAGCGGCGCCAGCTCCATCGAGCCATAGAGCTTGATGATATCGACCTGACGGCCCTGCTCGGCGTAGTAACGCTTGGCAACATTGACGAATTTGGTGGCGACACGCAGACGGCCCTTGGGCTCGACGGCGCCGACCTTGCCGGCCGTCATCAGCTTGCACAGGGCAATTCGCAGATCCAATGGCTCGTAGAGACCCTGGCCGCCATATTCCATCAGCACATCTTTACCGGCGACGCCCAGGTCCGCGGCACCATGTTCGACGTAAGTCGGCACGTCGGTGGCGCGCACGATCAGCAGACGTACGTCGGGCTGGGTCGTGGGGATGATCAGCTTGCGGCTCTTGTCCGGATTCTCGGTCGGCACGATGCCCGCTTCAGCCAGAAGCGGCAGGGTGTCGTCAAGGATGCGGCCCTTGGACAGTGCGATGGTCAACATGGGAAACGTCAGTCCTTATCAAGGTACTCATGCCCGGTCGCAATCGGCGCCGGACACACATCGAGGGCGCAATGCCCTCGACCTGAAACGAATTCAACGGGCGCGTCCCTGCGCCCATGCAGCAGAAACTAGCCCGGTACGCGGCGGATCTTGGCGCCGAGCATCTGCAGTTTCTCTTCGATGCACTCGTAACCACGGTCTATGTGGTAGATGCGGTCGATCAGGGTGTCGCCTTCGGCGATCAGGGCCGAAATCACCAGGCTGGCAGAAGCCCGCAGGTCGGTCGCCATGACAGGCGCGCCCTTGAGGACTTCGGTGCCGGTAACAATGGCAGTGTTGCCTTCGACCTGGATCTTGGCGCCCATGCGGTGCAGCTCATAGACGTGCATGAAGCGGTTTTCGAAGATCGTCTCGATCACGGCACCGGTGCCTTCGGCAATGGCGTTGAGCGAGATGAACTGCGCCTGCATGTCGGTCGGGAATGCCGGGTACGGAGCGGTCCGCACGTTGACGGCTTTGGGCCGCTTGCCGTGCATGTTCAGCTCGATCCAGTCTTCGCCGCAGGTGATTTCGGCGCCGGCTTCGCGAAGCTTTTCCAGAACGGCTTCGAGGATGGTCGGATCGGTGTCCTTGACCTTCACACGGCCGCCGGTCACGGCAGCAGCAACCAGGTAGGTGCCGGTCTCGATACGGTCCGGCATCACTTTGTAAGTGGCCGGGTGCAGACGCTCGACGCCATCGATGGTGATGGTGTCGGTGCCGGCGCCGCTGATCTTGGCGCCCATGGCGATCAGGAAGTTCGCCAGATCGATGACTTCAGGTTCGCGAGCGGCGTTTTGCAACACGCTGCGGCCCTTGGCCAGAGCCGCGGCCATCATGATGTTTTCGGTGCCGGTTACGCTGACGGTGTCGAAGAAGAAGTTCGCACCGCGCAGGCCGCCTTCAGGCGCCTTGGCCTTGATGTAGCCGCCTTCGACGTCGATGATCGCGCCCATGGCTTCGAGGCCACGGATGTGCAGGTCAACCGGACGCGAACCGATGGCGCAACCGCCAGGCAGCGCGACTTCGGCTTCACCGAAACGGGCAACCATCGGGCCCAGCACCAGGATCGACGCACGCATGGTTTTCACCAGTTCGTACGGAGCGATCAGGGTCTTGATGGTGCGCGGGTCGATTTCGACGCTGAGCTTCTCGTCGATCACCGGCTCGATGCCCATGCGACCGAACAGCTCGATCATGGTGGTGATGTCGTGCAGGTGTGGCAGGTTGGCCACGGTCACCGGGCCATCGCACAGCAGGGTTGCAGCCAGAATCGGCAGGGCAGAGTTTTTTGCCCCGGAGATGCGGATTTCGCCATCAAGACGAACGCCGCCGGTAATAATCAGTTTATCCATAAGAATCTCGACGCCCTTGGGCTCAGGTGCGCTCGGCCCAGGCCGCGCTGCTGAAAAATTTCATAGTGACCGCATGGATGCTGCCATCGGTGATCCACGGGTTCAAATGCGCATAGATCTGCTGCTGACGCTTCACCGGGCTCAACGCCGCCAGTTCATCGCTAATCACGTTCAGCTGAAAGTTGCAGCCTTCGCCTTCAACTTCTACCTTCGTATCTGGCAGCTTTCCCTCAAGGAAGCTCTTAACTTCTACGGCCTGCATGCTCAACCTCAATCGGCGCCCTGTGCGCACGGGTCGGACATCATACAAAAAAGCCCCGCGCCTGCGAACCCCGCATTCACAGGACTCTGACGGGGGGCTTCTTTATAGATGTCGCTCAGGGGTGCGCCAACAGCTCGGTCAGTTCGCTGACCTGAGCGATTTCGCGCATGTCTTCGGGCATTGCGCGGATGCTCAGGGCCTTGCCGGCCGCCTGGGCATCGCGTATGAAGCACAGCAACAGCGACAAGCCGACGCTGCTGGACTTCTCCACTGCCGAGCAGTCGACTACCAGTGCGGCAGCCTTGCTCGACTTGATCAGCGCCTGGCCCTGCTTGCGCAGGCCCGGGCCACTGCGGTAATCCAGCACGCCACTGAGCAGCAGCTCGCCGGTTTCGTTCATGCGAACAGCCGACTCACTCATTGGGCCTGTTTCTCTTCAGTGGCTTGCTTGGCTTTGGCGACTTCACCGGCCCAACCATTGATGGTCTTGTCCAGATCGTTGCCATTGCGCTGCATCGCGTCAGCGAACTGGTCACGGAACAGCTTGCCGATGTTGATGCCGTTGATGACCACGTTGCGCAGTTTCCACTCGCCGTTGATTTTCTCAAGGGTGTAGGAAACCGGATAAACCGCGCCGTTGCTGCCCTTGACTGTCATGCCAACGCTGGTGCGGTCGCCTGACTCATCCTTGGCAGGATCAACGACGATGCCCTGGTTGTTGTACTCAAGCAACGCGTTGCCATAAAACTGGAACAGACCCTTCTTGAAGTTTTCCTGAAAGGTCTGCATTTGCGCTGGCGTGGCTTTGCGCGAGTACTTGACCGTCATGATGCTTTTGGAAATGCCCTCGGCATCCACGACAGGCCCGACGATAGTGTTCAACGCCGTATAGAAGTCTTGCGGATCGTGCTTGTACTTCTCTTTATTGGCCGCCAGATCGGCCAGCAGCCGATTGGTAGTGTCCTGCACGAGCGCGTGCGCGGACGTATCCGCCACGGCGTTGCCCATCAGCGGCAATGTTGCGAGCAGTACCAGCAGGCCACGTCGCAAGGTAGAAATCATGGAAAAACTCCTTATTTGGCGTCTTTGCTAACGGTATTGAGCAGGAATTTACCGATCAGGTCCTCGAGCACCAGCGACGACTGGGTGTCATGGATGGTTCCACCATCCTTGAGCAAGGCTTGTTCGCCACCCACGCTGATACCGATGTATTTCTCGCCCAACAGGCCAGCCGTCAGGATAGATGCAGTGGAGTCAGTCGGCAGATTATCTACGCGTTTTTCCAGTTGCATCGTCACCCGGCCAGTGAAACTGTCGCGGTCCAGATCGATCGCCGTGACCTTGCCGATGGTCACACCGGCCATGGTCACTTTGGCTCTGACAGTCAAACCGGCGATATTGTCGAAGTAAGCGTAAAGTTTATACGTATCGGTCGTTGCGCTCGGGGACAGGCCACTGACCCGCAACGCAAGCAACAGCAAAGCCAGGATGCCAGCCAGCAAGAAAAGGCCTACACCGATTTCCAGGGTGCGGTTTTGCATCAGAAATCTCCAAACATCAAGGCAGTCAGAATAAAGTCCAGGCCGAGTACTGCCAAAGAGGCATATACCACGGTCTTGGTAGTGGCACGGCTGATCCCCTCGGAAGTGGGCTCACAGTCATAGCCTTGGAATACGGCGATCCAGGTCACGACAAAGGCGAAAGCAATGCTTTTGATGATGCCGTTGAGCACATCGCCATTGAACGTCACGCTGTTTTGCATGTTCGCCCAGTAAGAGCCGTCATAGACCCCCAGCCAGTCGACAGCTACCCAGGAACCACCCCAGATCCCGACGACGCTGAAAATCATCGCCAGCACCGGCAGGGAAATGAAGCCGGCCCACAGGCGTGGGGCAATGATGTACTTGAGCGGGTCGACGCCAATCATTTCCAGACTGGACAACTGCTCGGTGGACTTCATGTTGCCGATTTCGGCGGTCAGCGCCGAACCGGCGCGCCCGGCAAACAGCAAGGCCGTCACGACCGGGCCCAGTTCACGCAGCAGCGTCAGCGCAACCATCTGGCCGACCGCCTGCTCCGAACCGTAGCTGGAGAGGATGTTGAACCCCTGCAGCGCCAGCACCATGCCGATGAACACCCCGGAGACCACAATGATCACCAGGGACATCACGCCCACCGAATGCAACTGTTTGACCAGCAAGCCGAAGCCGCCGCCAATGCCGCCACGGCCGATCAGGGCATGAAACAGGAACAGCGTCGCGCGGCCGAACACGGCAATGGCATCGATAGCCCCTTCGCCGAAGCGACGCACCTTTTCTATCAGTGAAATCTTGCGCATCAACGCTTCCCCAGAAGATCTGCGCGGTAATCCGTCGCTGGAAAGTGGTACGCAACCGGACCGTCGGGATCACCCGTCATGAATTGACGGATACGCGGCTCCTCCGAGCTCATCAACTCGTCCGGCGTGCCCTGCCCCAATACTTGCCCATCGCCCACTACATAAATGTAATCGGCAATGCTCGCTGTCTCGGCCAGATCGTGGGACACCACGATACTGGTGATGCCCAGCGCATCGTTGAGCAGGCGGATCAGGCGCACCAGCACGCCCATGGCGATAGGGTCCTGGCCGACAAAGGGCTCGTCATACATGAGGATCTGCGGGTCGAGGGCAATGGCCCGCGCCAGCGCGACACGACGCTTCATGCCGCCTGACAACTCGTCGGGCATCAGGTCGATGGCGCCACGCAAGCCCACCGCCTGCAACTTGAGCAGGACGATGTCGCGGATCATTTCTTCCGGCAACTGGGTATGAACGCGCAGGGGAAAAGCCACGTTCTCGAAGACATCGAGGTCGGTAAACAGGGCGCCGCTCTGGAACAGCACACCCATGTGCTTGCGCGCATCGAACAGATCACTGCGCGACAGATTCGGCAGGTTCTGACCGTTGACCCAGACTTCGCCGCTGGAAGGACGCAATTGCGCCCCCATCAGCCGCAGCAGCGTGGTCTTGCCACACCCGGAAGGTCCCATGATGCCGGTGACCTTGCCGCGCGGGATGCGGATATCGATGTTATTGAAAATGCTGCGCGCACCGCGCTTGAAGGACAGTCCCTTCAGCTCGACCGCGTAGGCGTTATCGGCACTCATCTAAACTCCTTGCGATGCAGCCTCTCACTCGGACGCCTGGCTTTCTGGCGAAAGCACATACCTCCCGGGCAGGCCGAACTGGCGGCGAACTATATCACTGCAAAGGGCAAGCGCCCAAGGCCCATGCCAGACGATGTTCAGCAACTTGACAGGCAAAAACTCCTGTTACAGAGCGATTCGGTAACAGTGAATGACAAAGGCTGACGAACTTGCGTGAGGGTTTTGATCATTACCGCTATAATCGCCGCCTTTTCATCGGGCTATACGATTTCTGACATGAGCCAATCCAGCGAGCTGATTCAATCGGCACAACGCACCATCCGCCTCGAACTGGAAGCCGTAAACGGCTTGCTGCCCCATATCGACGCAGATTTCGTACGCGCTTGCGAGATGATTCTGGCCAGCAAAGGCCGCGTGGTCGTGGTCGGCATGGGCAAATCGGGGCACATCGGCAACAAGATTGCCGCCACCCTGGCCAGCACCGGCACCACGGCTTTTTTCGTCCACCCGGCCGAAGCCAGCCACGGCGACATGGGCATGATCACCCGTGACGACATCATTCTGGCACTGTCGAACTCCGGCTCCACCAACGAAATCGTGACCCTGCTGCCGCTGATCAAGCGCCTGGGCATTCAATTGATCAGCATGACCGGCAATCCCGAGTCGCCGCTGGCCAAGGCCGCGGAGGTCAATCTCAATGTGCATGTCGAGCACGAGGCTTGCCCACTGAACCTGGCACCGACCTCTTCGACCACCGCCGCGCTGGTCATGGGCGATGCCCTGGCGGTTGCCTTGCTGGAAGCGCGCGGTTTTACCGCCGAAGATTTCGCCTTTTCCCATCCGGGCGGCGCCCTGGGCCGACGTCTGCTGCTCAAGGTGGAACATGTCATGCACGCCGGCGATGAACTGCCAAAGGTCCAGCGCGGCACGCTGCTAAAGGACGCATTGATGGAAATGACCCGCAAGGGCCTGGGCATGACCGTGATCCTGGAAGCCGATGGCACCCTCGCCGGGATCTTCACCGACGGCGACCTGCGCCGCTCCCTGGACCGCGCCATCGACATTCATCACGCGACCATCGATCAAGTAATGACCACCCATGGCAAGACCGCCCGCGCCGAGATGCTCGCCGCTGAAGCGCTCAAAATCATGGAAGACAACAAAATCAACGCACTGGTGGTGGTCGATAGCGAAGACCGCCCGGTTGGCGCCCTTAACATGCACGATTTGCTGCGTGCGGGAGTGATGTAAGTGAGCGATGACCTGCTGCAACGCGGCAAACAGATCAAACTGGCGGTTTTTGACGTCGACGGCGTCCTGACCGACGGTCGCCTGTACTTCCTCGAAGACGGCAGCGAATTCAAGACGTTCAGCACACTGGACGGCCAGGGCATCAAGATGTTGATGGCAGCCGGCGTGCAGACCGCTATCATCAGCGGCCGCAAGACCCCGGTGGTCGAGCGGCGAGCAAAAAACCTCGGCATTCCCCATCTGTATCAGGGTCGCGAAGACAAACTGGTGGTGCTCGACGAGCTTCTTGCGCAACTCAACCTAAGCTATGAACAGGTGGCCTACCTCGGTGACGACCTGCCGGACCTGCCGGTGATTCGCCGCGTCGGCCTGGGCATGGCGGTGGCCAACGCTGCAAGCTTTGTGCGTGAACACGCCCACGGCATCACCCTTGCCCGTGGTGGCGAAGGTGCCGCCCGCGAGTTCTGCGAACTGATCCTGCGCGCCCAGGGCCGCCTCGATGCGGCCAACGCCGCGTACCTGTGAGCCAATTATGCTGAGTAAAAAGTTTCGCAATTTCCTGCTGTTCACTGTCATCGCCGCGATATTCGCGGCGGTCGGCTACTGGAACATCAGCCCTGAACGCTTCCTCGACAAGCCAGTGGTCAAGGTCGATGAAAGCGCGATCGACTATTACGCCACCAACGCCCACAGCATGCAGTTCCTGCCGGACGGTGGTTTGCAATATGACCTGACGTCCGACAAGGTCGAGCATTTGAAGGCGAGCGACGTGTCGCTGCTGACCAACCCCGACCTGAACATGTACCGCGGCAGTGAATACCCGTGGCATGTGACGAGCTTGCGCGGCGAGGTCAATCCGGACGGTACACAGGTAGAACTGATCGACTCGGTGCGTATTGCACGCACCGACGAAAAGAACCGTGACACCATTATTACCAGTACCCGCATGACAGTGTTCCCGCAGCAGCAATATGCGCAGACCGAGCAACCCGTTAGAATTGACGGAGCTGGCGGCGTGTCATTTGGCACGGGAATGAAAGCGTATTTGAAAGAAAGCAGGATACACCTGCTATCGAACGTAAGAGGACAGTATGAGGCTCGTTAAAACCCTCCCTATTTTGCTCAGTCTGGGCGCAGCACTGGGAAGCGTGAGCGCCTGGGCTCTGCCGAACGATAGCGAACAGCCTATCCGCGTTCAAGCCGACGACGCGCAGCTGGATGACAAGCAAGGCATCGCCACCTACAAGGGCGACGTCGTCATTACTCAAGGCTCGATGATCGTCAAGGGCAATACCGTGACGCTGACTCGCACCCCCGCCGGCGACATCGATGTCGTCACCTCCGTGGGCAACCTGGCGTATTTCGAGCAGAAGCAGAAAATCGACTCCCCGCAGCCGGTCAAAGGCTATGGCAAGACCATTCAGTACCATGCCCAGCAAAATCGCATTGTACTGATCGATCAGGCCAAAGTGATCAGCGACGATGGCAGCACCACCGAAGGCGAGAAAATCGTCTATGACACGGTGAAACAGGTTGCAACTGCCGGTCGTGCCAATGGCGCGCCAATCACCACTCCGCGCCAACGGATCGACATGGTGATCCCGCCGAAGCAGAAGGCTAAATAATGGCGACTCTTAAAGCCCAGCATTTGGCCAAGAGCTACAAGAGCCGCCAGGTTGTGCGTGACGTCAGCCTGTCCATCGACAGCGGCCAGATCGTTGGCCTGCTCGGCCCTAACGGCGCCGGCAAGACCACCTGCTTCTACATGATCGTAGGCCTGGTACAGGCCGATCAGGGTCGCGTACTGATCGACGACCTGGACGTCAGCCACCAGCCAATGCACGGCCGTGCAAAGGCAGGTATCGGCTATCTTCCGCAAGAAGCGTCGATCTTCCGCAAATTGTCGGTGGCCGACAACATCATGGCCATCCTCGAGACCCGCAAGGAGCTCGACAAGGCCGGTCGTCGCAAGGAGCTGGAAAGCCTGCTGCAGGAATTCCACATCAGCCACATCCGCGACAACCTGGGCATGAGCCTCTCCGGTGGTGAACGCCGCCGCGTGGAAATCGCCCGGGCGCTGGCGACCGCACCCAAATTCATCCTCCTCGACGAACCCTTCGCCGGTGTGGACCCGATTTCGGTGGGCGACATCAAACAGATCATCCATCACCTCAAGGCCAAAGGCATTGGCGTGCTGATCACCGACCACAACGTCCGTGAAACCCTGGACATCTGCGAAACCGCCTACATCGTCAACGATGGCCAGCTGATCGCCGAAGGCGACTCCGCCACCATCCTGGCCAACGAGCTGGTCAAGGAAGTGTATCTGGGCCATGAGTTCCGCCTGTAAGCGCTGAAGTGTCTGGCGGATTGTCCGGGCGCTTGCTTCAATAAAAAATCAATCGTTTTTTATTGTTACAGCGCTCTAGGCAAACACTGCGCTTCAAAGATGTTCGGCTTTCAGCAAGGGCACCCTGTCAATAAAGCTTTATAGGTTTTTATTGTTACAGCGCTCTAGGCAAACGCTGCGGTTTCGGGCATATAATTTGCTTATGTTTGGCGCTTCGGCGCCCTGTAGTGGATGGCGCATGTGCGCCGGCGAATAAGGTGTTAAGCCCCAGCCATGAAACCATCGCTAGTCTTGAGAATGGGCCAGCAGCTGACGATGACACCGCAGCTGCAACAGGCCATCCGCCTGCTCCAATTGTCGACCCTGGACCTGCAACAGGAAATCCAGGAGGCCCTGGAGTCCAATCCGATGCTCGAACGCCAGGAAGAAGGCGACGACTTCGATAATGCCGATCCCCTGGCCGACAAAGCCGAACAGCAACCCAACGCCGATATTCAAGAGCCCTCCTACCAGGAAACCGCCCCCACGGTGGATAACCTAGAGGAAGGCGACTGGAACGAGCGAATTCCCAACGAGCTGCCCGTCGACACCGCCTGGGAAGACGTCTACCAGACCAGCGCCAGCAGCCTGCCGAGCAACGATGACGACGAGTGGGATTTCACCACCCGCACATCCGTAGGCGAAAGCCTGCAAAGCCACCTGCTCTGGCAATTGAACCTGGCACCGATGTCCGACACCGACCGCCTGATCGCCGTCACCCTGATCGACTGCATCAACAATCAGGGCTACCTGGACGAAACCCTTGAGGAAATCCTTGAGGCCTTCGATCCGGAGCTGGACATCGAACTGGACGAAATCGAAGCCGTCCTGCACCGCATCCAGCAATTCGAACCGGCCGGCATCGGCGCCCGCAACCTGGGCGAGTGCCTGTTACTGCAATTGCGCCAGCTCGCAACCAAAACGCCCTGGCTGGCCGAGGCAAAACGCCTGGTCACTGACTACATCGACCTGTTGGGCAGCCGCGACTACGGCCAACTGATGCGCCGCATGAAGCTCAAGGAAGATGAACTGCGCCAAGTCATCGAACTGGTACAGAGCCTCAACCCGCGCCCTGGCTCGCAGATCGAGTCCAGCGAAGCCGAGTACGTCGTACCCGATGTGATCGTGCGCAAGGACAACGAGCGCTGGCTGGTGGAGCTGAATCAGGAGTCGGTGCCACGGCTGCGGGTCAACGCCCAGTACGCCGGTTTCGTGCGCCGCGCCGACACCAGCGCCGACAACACCTTCATGCGCAATCAGCTGCAGGAAGCCCGCTGGTTCATCAAGAGCCTGCAAAGCCGTAATGAAACCCTGATGAAAGTGGCCACCCAGATCGTCGAGCATCAGCGCGGCTTTCTCGAATACGGCGACGAAGCCATGAAACCGCTGGTACTGCATGACATCGCCGAAGCGGTCGGCATGCACGAATCGACGATTTCCCGGGTGACCACGCAAAAATTCATGCACACCCCTCGGGGTATTTATGAACTGAAATACTTTTTCTCCAGCCACGTCAGCACCTCCGAAGGCGGCGAATGCTCGTCCACGGCGATCCGCGCGATCATCAAAAAACTGGTTGCCGCGGAAAATCAGAAAAAGCCGTTGAGTGACAGCAAGATCGCTGGTTTACTGGAGGCACAAGGCATTCAGGTGGCTCGCCGCACCGTCGCCAAGTACCGCGAATCCCTGGGGATCGCGCCTTCGAGCGAACGCAAGCGGTTGATGTAAGCCACAGCACAGCGTTCCAGTGGCAGGTATTCCTACCTGCCGCTTTATGCACTGGCAACGAAGGAGAAGCTGTATGCAAGTCAACATCAGTGGACACCAACTGGAAGTGACTCCCCCCCTGCGCGAGTACGTTGAGGCAAAACTCAAGAAGATCGCCGGGCATTTCGACAAGATCACCAATGTGCAAGTCACGATGACGGTCGAAAAGCTGAAACAGAAAATCGAAGCCACGCTGCATATACCCGGCGGTGAAGTGGTCGCCAACGCCGAACATGACGACATGTATGCGGCAATCGACCTGCTCACCGACAAACTGGATCGCCAACTCCTAAAGCATAAGGAAAAGACCCAGCGCCAGCTTCAAGGCGCAACCGGTCGTTAACACTCCCAACCCATGATCCGACTTGAAAACATCCTGACCCCCGGCCGTTCCTTGGTGAACGTGCCGGGTGGCAGTAAAAAGAAAGCCCTCGAACAAATTGCCAACCTGATCGCCCGGGAAGTACCGGATCTGGAGATGCAAGATGTCTTCGAGGCTCTGATTGCCCGTGAAAAACTCGGTTCCACCGGTTTTGGCAACGGCATCGCCATTCCCCACTGCCGGCTCAAGGGCTGTACTTCGCCCATCAGCGCCCTGATGCACCTGGACGCTCCGATTGATTTTGATGCCATCGACGGTGCTCCGGTTGACCTGCTGTTTGTGCTGCTGGTCCCGGAAGCGGCCACCGATGCCCACCTTGAATTGCTTCGTCAGATCGCCAGCATGCTTGATCGCAAGGAAGTCCGTGATCGCCTGCGCAGCGCCCCAAGCAACGAAGCCTTGTATCAGGTTGTCCTGAGCGAGCAAAACGGTCAGTAATCATGCGCTTGATCATTGTCAGTGGCCGCTCCGGCTCAGGTAAAAGTACCGCGCTCGATGTCCTTGAGGACAACGGCTACTACTGCATCGACAACCTGCCCGCCGGGTTACTGCCGGAACTGGCCGAACGTGCATTGATTCACACCGAACTCGCACAGCCACTGGTCGCTGTGTCGATTGATGCGCGCAACCTGCCCAGCCACCTGTCGCGTTTTCCCGAATTGCTTGAAGAAGTCCGCAGCCGGCACATCCAGTGCGATGTGGTGTACCTGGACGCCGACGAAGAAACCCTGCTCAAGCGCTTTTCCGAAACCCGCCGTCGCCACCCGTTGAGCAGCGGCAATCGCTCACTGGCAGAAGCCATTGAAGACGAAACGCATCTGCTGGGGCCCATTGCCGACCTGGCCGACCTCAAGGTCAACACCACTAACCTGAACCTGTACCAGCTGCGCGACACCATCAAGCTGCGCCTGCTGAACCAGCCGGAGCCCGGGACCGCGTTCCTGGTTGAGTCCTTCGGGTTCAAGCGTGGCATGCCGGTGGATGCGGACCTGGTGTTCGACGTGCGCTGCTTGCCGAACCCCTATTGGAAGCCGGAATTGCGCGCGCTGTCGGGACAGGATCAACCGGTGGCCGATTATCTGGCAGCGCAACCGGATGTCGAGGAGATGTTCCAGGACATCTCCTCGTACCTGCTCAAATGGCTGCCCCGCTTTGCCGCCAGCAACCGTGCCTACGTCACCATTGCCATTGGCTGTACCGGCGGGCATCACCGCTCCGTCTACCTGACTGAACGTCTGGGCCAGGTCCTGCAACAATCCCTGAAGAACGTCCAGGTTCGCCACCGCGACCTCAGCTAAAGGATTCACACCGCGATGCCTGCTCTGGAAATTGAAATTATTAACAAGCTGGGCCTGCATGCCCGTGCTTCTGCGAAATTTGTTGGCGTGGCGGGCCAGTTCCCCTGCCAGATCAGGGCCGGGCGCACACCTGAATCGATGGTCGACGGTAAAAGCATCATGGCGATGATGATGCTGGCAGCTGGCAAGGGCACAAAAATTCACTTGAGTACCGAAGGTGAGCAAGCGGATGAGGCGTTACAGGCCCTGGTAAACCTGATCAACAACTTCTTCGACGAAGGCGAGTAACGCATAAGCAAGACCGCCTTTTGTGGCGAGGGAACAAAGCGCCCTCGCCACAAAAGGTAATCAAGCCAAAGCCGTATCCATCACCATCATCAGACAAAACCCGATCAACAGCCCAAGGCTGGCGAGCTTGTCGTGACCATTGCGCCGCGACTCGGGAATGATTTCATGCGTCACCACCAGTAGCATCGCCCCCGCTGCCAATGCCAACCCCAAAGGCAACAGCACTTCAGCCAGGCTCACCAGCCAGGCGCACAGCAGCGCAAACACCGGTTCCACCAGCCCTGAAGCGGCGCCGATCAGGAACGCCCTGACCCGCGACATCCCTGCCCCGGCCAATACCAGCGCAATCACCAACCCTTCAGGCACATCCTGCAAAGCAATGCCCATCGCAAGACTGTCGGCATCGGGCATCCCCCCGCCCGCTGAAACACCGACGGCCATGCCTTCAGGAATGTTGTGGGCAATGATCGCAAAGACGAACAGCCAGATCCGTGGCGGGATAACAGGATGCTCATGCGTCCTCACTCGCGTTGTCGGGGAAGCGCCAGAGACTTTGCGATCCACCAGAAACAGCCCCAACGCCCCGAGCATGATGCCCAAGCTGATCAAACCGCTGGCGCCCCAAGGCGCAAGGCCCAGGTTTTCGGCCGCCGCGATGCCCGGCACGATCAGCGAAAATGCGGTCGCCGCCAGCATCACCCCGGCGCCAAAGCCAAGCAACGTATCACTGACGGTCTGCGGCATGCGCCGGATCACCAACACCGGCACAGCACCCAGCGCAGTGCCCAAGGCACAAATCGCACCGCCTTGCAGGGCCCGGGAAAGTTTCGGCTCAAGGTCCAGCCAGGCCAGCCCATGGGCAGCCAGTAACGTCATGCCCGCCAACAGCAACAACGATCCGAAAGCGTAGCGAAACATTCGCCCGCCGCCGATCGTCAGTGTTTCAGTGCCCATAGTCAGCCTTGGATTATTTTTATGGATGACTCAGACCAGCGCGGCCTGATAGCGCGCAGCAACTTCGGGCCAATTGATCACGTTGAAAAACGCATTGATGTATTCCGGGCGGCGGTTCTGATATTGCAGGTAATAGGCGTGTTCCCAGACATCCAGACCGAGGATTGGCGTGTTGCCATTCATCAACGGGCTGTCCTGATTGCCGCTGCTCTCCACTACGAGGGTCTTTTGCGGGGTGACGCTCAGCCAGGCCCAGCCACTGCCGAAACGAGTCAACGCGGCTTTGGTAAAGGCCTCCTTGAAACTGTCCAGACCGCCCAGTTGTTCTTCAATCGCCTTGGCCAGCGCACCGTCGGGCTTGCCCCCGGCGTTAGGCGCCATCACTTCCCAGAACAGCGAATGGTTGGCGTGCCCCCCACCCTGATTGATCACCGCCGCGCGCAGACTTTCTGGAAGTTGCTGCACGCCGGCCACCAGTTTTTCCACTGACCACTCGGCAAACTCGGTGCCCTCAACAGCGGCGTTCAGGTTATTGATGTAGGTCTGATGATGCTTGGTGTAGTGGATTTCCATGGTTTGCGCATCGATGTGCGGCTCCAGGGCATCGTAGGCGTACGGCAAGGCAGGCAAGGTAAAAGCCATTTCAATGGACTCCATGTTGAAAAGACGCAGGTTGATACCGGGGTGAGGCGGCATCGGTAGGCAGCAAGCGTTGGGTTCGCGGGTATTCGCCGTATTCGCTGATGAAATTCAGCAGTTCGACGTAGGTCTTGCTGCTCTGGCGCAACGCGGCTTCACGCAGCGCCGGCGTCAGTCGCGGATCCTGCAGGGTTTGCAACAACCGCTGATGGATAGCGCACAGATATTCGGCGCTCTCCTCCGGCTGATTCAGACGCAAATGCAGGTCGGCCAGGTTGTGATGGGATATGACACAGGCCGCCACGGCTTCGTCGGCATCCGCCCAACGCTCGAACAACACCTGGGCCAGGGCCAATGCCTGCAAATAGGCTTCGCGGGCATCGATGAATTCGCCCAGCATGAAACAGCGATTAGCCCTTTCGATCGTGCGTTTCCAGTGCTCCATGATGAGCCTCCAAAGCGGTAGCGGGAGTTAGACGCCGCCTGCGGTCAGCTTTTCCGGATCAAGCAAAACCTCAAGCTGGCTGCGTGTCAGGTCGGTGTGTTCCAGGGCGACATCAATCACCGGACGGCCCTGCTGATAAGCCTTCTTGGCGATTTCAGCGGCTTTTTGATAACCAATGATCGGGTTGAGTGCGGTAACCAGAATCGGGTTACGCGACAGCGCTTCCTTGAGCCTGGCGTCATTGACCTTGAAGCTGGCAATGGCCTTGTCCGCCAGCAAACGGCTGGCATTGGCCAGCAACTCGATACTGCTCAGCAGGTTCTGCGCGATGATCGGCAGCATCACATTCAGCTCGAAATTGCCCGACTGACCGGCAATGGTGATCACCGTGTCGTTACCAATGACCTGAGCCGCAACCATCGCGGTGGCTTCCGGGATTACCGGATTGACCTTGCCCGGCATGATCGAGGAGCCCGGCTGCAACGCTTCAAGCTCGATTTCGCCGAGCCCGGCCAGCGGACCAGAGTTCATCCAGCGTAAGTCGTTGGCGATTTTCATCAGCGAAACGGCTGTGGCCTTGAGCTGGCCGGAGACGGCTACGGCGGTGTCCTGAGAACCGATCAGTGCAAACAGGTCCTTTCCCCGCGTGAATTGCACATGGGTCAGGTGACTGAGTTGCTGGCTGAATAGCGCCGCGAACTGCGGATGCGCATTGATCCCGGTGCCCACCGCCGTGCCGCCCTGAGCCAGCGATTGCAGACTTGGCAGCAGATCCTGCAGGTGGCCGATATTGGCCTTGAGCTGCTGCGCCCAACCGTTGAGCACCTGGCTCATGCGCACCGGCATCGCGTCCATCAGGTGGGTGCGTCCGGTTTTGACGTGATGATGGACCTGCCCGGCCTTGTGCTCGGTCACCCGCACCAGATGCAACAGCGCTGGCAGCAATTGCTCGTGCAGCGCCAGAGCCGCGCTGACGTGGATGGTGGTTGGGATGATGTCGTTGCTGCTCTGACCACAGTTGACGTGATCGTTCGGGTTGACCGGCTCACCTAACAGACGGCTGGCCAGGGTGGCGATCACTTCGTTGGCGTTCATGTTGGAACTGGTGCCGGACCCGGTCTGGAAGATATCCACCGGGAAATGCTGCATGAAATCGCCTTCAAGCAACCCTTGCGCCGCATCGACAATGGCTTTGCCCTGGGATTCGCTGATCTGCTTGAGCTCAACGTTGGCGCGGGCGGCAGCCGCCTTGGCCAGGATCAGCGCACGAACGAACTGCACCGGCATCGGCTTGCCACTGATCGGGAAGTTATCCACTGCGCGCTGGGTTTGTGCGCCATACAGAGCGTCCATCGGGACCTGAAGCTCGCCCATGCTATCGCGCTCAATACGTGTCTTGGTCATCAGAAAATCCTTGCACCAGTTCTATGAGAGGAATCGAGGGTTGCAACTCGCAGGTCGCCAGTTGCCAGGTGTAGCTTTGCCAGCGCTTGAGGCGGCATTTGCACAGGGAGAGGCGTTCCAGCTCGCGCAGCGGGCGCCAGGCCTGGTCGAGGCACAAAGTGCGCCAGTGCCAGGGCAGCGCGACATCGGCGGCGGTATCGAGCAACAGACGAAAAGACGTTTCGGCGATGGTCCAGGGCGAAGTGGCGGTGCAACACGCCAAATAGCGGCCTTCCGCAAGGTAATGTTCGATCAGGCGAGGCTCGTCGGGATCCATCGCGCAACGGATCTGGCGACTCATCCAGCGCCAGCTTTCGAGGTAGGGCTGCTCGTGCAAGGCAGAACTCATGATCCGGGCTCATTCGGTAATGAGATTTATTATTATATGATAATGAGAACCAAAACAACCCCGCAACATTAGATGAGATCCATTGTGGGAGCGAGCTTGCTCGCGATGACGGTCGACCATTCAACATATGTGTCGTCTGACACACTGCTATCGCGAGCAAGCTCGCTCCCACAGGGGATGGTGTGAACGCCATAAAAAAAGGCGCGCCACCCAATCGGGTGGCGCGCCTTTTTTGTAACGGTGTGGCTTAGCTGCCCGCCACCGTCATCCGCTCGATCAACACTGAGCCAGTGCGAATGTTGCTGCGCAGTTCCAGGTCATTACCCACCGCCACAATCTGCTTGAACATGTCGCGCATGTTGCCGGCAATGGTCACTTCCTGGACCGCGAACTGGATCTCGCCGTTCTCGACCCAGAAACCCGCCGCGCCACGGGAGTAATCGCCCGTGACCATGTTCAAGCCTTGGCCCATCAGTTCGGTCACCAGCAAGCCACGTCCCATGCGGCGCAACAACGCGGCCTGATCTTCATCACCATGGGTGACGAACAGGTTATGCACGCCGCCAGCGTTTGCGGTACTTGGCATCCCGAGCTTGCGACCGGAGTAGGTGCCAAGAATGTACGACACCAACTCGCCCTTCTCGACGAACGGTTTGGCGTAGGTCGCCAGGCCATCACCGTCGAACGCCGAACTGCCCATGGCGCGCATCAGGTGCGGACGCTCGTCGATGGTCATCCAGTCCGGGAACAGCTTCTGCCCAAGAGTGCCTTCAAGGAACGACGACTTGCGATACAGACTGCCACCAGACACTGCCGACAGGAAACTGCCGAACAAGCCACCGGCCAATTCCGCGGAAAACAGCACCGGCACTTCACAGGTCGGCACCGGACGCGCCCCCAGACGGCTCGCGGCCCGTTGCGCGGCACGCTGGCCGATGCTCACCGGGTCTGCCAGCAAACTGCCCTGGCGGCTCACGTCGTACCAGTAATCGCGCTGCATCTGGCCATCGGCCTCGGCGATCATCACGCAACTGAGGCTGTGCCGGGTCGATGCATAACCGCCGATAAAACCGTGGCTGTTGCCGTACACACGGCAGCCCTGGTGGGTGCTGAGCGTGGTGCCGTCGGCGTTCTTGATTCGGCTGTCGGTGGCAAACGCCGCCGCTTCACAGGCCAACGCCTTCTCGATGGCCTGCTCCGGGGTGATGTCCCATTGGTGAAACAGGTCGAAATCTTTCAAGTCTTTGGCCATCAGCGCGGCATCTGCCAGGCCCGAGGCTTCGTCTTCGGAGGTGTGTTTGGCAATCGCCAGAGCAGCGGCAACCGTTTCGCGAATCGCCTCCGGGCCACTGGCCGATGTGCTGGCCGAGCCTTTGCGCTGGCCGACGTACAAGGTGATGCCAAAACCCTGATCGCGGTTGAATTCGACGGTTTCGACTTCCCGCTGACGCACCGACGTCGACAACCCCTGCTCCAGCGAGACAGCCACTTCGCAGGCACTGGCACCCTGGCGCCTGGCTTCAGCGATGATCTGCTCGACTTGCTCTTGCAGTGCCGGCAACGCTTGTGGGCCGACGCTTTCAACTGCACTCATGCTGTTCTCCACTCAAATTCTGCTTTCGGCTAGGGCCTTCGAGCGACCGGGCCGGACAAGCGGCCCCCGACTGGTTATCATGGCGGCGTTTCTTTGCGGACGGCCACCATGGTTGATTCTTACGACGACTCCCTCGATACGGGAGAAAAAAGCAAATCCCAGGTCAAACGCGAGCTGCATGCTCTGGTTGACCTTGGCGAGCGCCTTACAACACTCAAGCCTGACCTGCTGGCAAAACTGCCGTTGACCGACGCCATGCGCCGGGCACTGGCCGATGCGCCGAAGCACACCGCGAATATCGCGCGTAAACGGCACCTGATGTTCATCGGCAAACTGATGCGCGACCAGGACACTGACGCCATTCTGATGCTGCTCGATCAACTCGATGCCTCCACCCGGCAGTACAACGAACGTTTCCACGGCCTGGAACGCTGGCGCGATCGTTTGATCGCAGGCGATGACGCGGTCCTGGAGAAATTCGTCGTCGATTACCCGGATGCTGACCGTCAACAGTTGCGCTCCCTGATCCGTCAGGCCCAGCACGAACTGGCGACCAACAAGCCACCGGCATCGAGCCGTAAAATCTTCAAGTACATCCGTGAGCTGGACGAGACTCAACGCGGTCTGCGTTAAATCTCTTCCCGGGTGAGTTGCCTGGCAACTCACCCGAAGCCTCACTGCCTCTTACGATCCTGTGCCACCCACAGTGATCGCATCGATTTTCAGCGTTGGCTGGCCGACACCCACCGGCACCGACTGCCCATCCTTGCCACACGTTCCCACACCACTGTCCAGCGCCAGATCGTTGCCGACCATCGACACTTTGCTCATGGCTTCCGGCCCGTTGCCGATCAACGTCGCGCCTTTGACCGGAGCGGTGATCTTGCCGTCCTCGATCAGGTACGCCTCGCTGGTGGAGAACACGAACTTGCCACTGGTGATGTCCACCTGACCGCCGCCGAGGTTGGCGCAGTAGATGCCACGCTTCACCGAGGCGATGATTTCCGCCGGATCGCTTTCGCCCGCCAGCATGTAGGTGTTGGTCATGCGGGGCATCGGCAGGTGCGCATAGGATTCGCGACGACCGTTACCGGTGCGCGCCACGCCCATCAGGCGGGCGTTGAGTTTGTCCTGCATGTAGCCCTTGAGTACGCCGTTTTCAATCAGCGTGGTGCACTCGGTCGGGGTGCCTTCGTCATCGACGCTCAACGAGCCACGACGACCGGCCAGGGTGCCGTCATCGACGATGGTGCAGAGCTTGGACGCAACCATCTCGCCCATACGCCCGCTGTAGGCGGAACTGCCCTTGCGGTTGAAATCGCCTTCCAGGCCATGGCCGACCGCTTCGTGCAGCAGCACGCCGGACCAGCCCGAACCCAAGACAACCGGCAACGTGCCAGCCGGCGCCGGAATGGCTTCCAGGTTCACCAGCGCCTGACGCAGCGCTTCACGGGCATAACCCATGGCACGGTCATCGCTGAGGAAATAACGGTAATCGGTGCGACCGCCGCCGCCATGGCCGCCACGTTCCCGACGCCCGTTCTGCTCGACGATCACGCTGACGTTGAAACGCACCAGCGGCCGTACATCCGCCGCCAGACTGCCATCCGTGGAGGCCACGAGAATGCGTTCCCACACCCCGGCCATGCTCACGGTGACTTGCTGGATACGCGGGTCAAGGGCACGAGTGGCGACGTCGATGCGTTTGAGCAGTTCGACTTTCTCGGCACGACTCATCACCTCCAGCGGGTTGTCTGGCCCGTACAACTGGGCGACGTCCTGAGTGGTGAACGCCTGCACCGTGCCGTTCTGCCCGGCCCGGGAGATCGAGCGCGCGGCACGGGCCGCGGCACCCAGCGCTTCGAGGGTGATGGCATTGCTGTAGGCAAAACCGGTTTTTTCACCCGATTGCGCACGCACACCCACGCCCTGGTCGAGGTTGAAGCTGCCTTCCTTGACGATGCCGTCTTCCAGCGCCCAGGACTCGGAAATCTGCCCCTGGAAATACAGGTCGGCCGCATCGATGCCCGGACCGGCCAGATCGCCCAGCACACTTTGCAGGCTCTCGATGGTCACGCCGCCGGGCGCTAACAGGTGATCGCTGACTGAGGACAACAACTCGCTCATAGGTTTACGCCTTAAATTCGTCTGAAGCAGGCCGCCGCGCGCCCTGCGAGAAAAAGCGCCGGTGACTGGA
Source organism: Pseudomonas fungipugnans (assembly GCF_029955235.1). Lineage (NCBI taxonomy): Bacteria > Pseudomonadati > Pseudomonadota > Gammaproteobacteria > Pseudomonadales > Pseudomonadaceae > Pseudomonas > Pseudomonas fungipugnans. The sequence continues at coordinate 1,272,723 of NZ_JARBWL010000002.1, read as the reverse complement.
CACCGGCATCCGCGCCCGGATGGACGCCTGTTCGCTGCTATCGCGTTCGGCCAGCAGCACGGCCTCGCCTTGATCCTGGTGTGCCAGCACGCGACCCCACGGGTCGACGATGGCAGCATGACCATAAGTCTCTCGCGGCCCCGGATGCGTCCCGCCCTGGGCAGCGGCGAGCACATAACATTGTGTCTCGATGGCCCGGGCGCGGATCAGCACGTCCCAGTGCGCCGCGCCGGTCACGGCGGTAAACGCCGACGGCGCGGTGATCAATTCGGCACCGGCAGCCCGCAGCTCGCTGTAAAGCTCGGGGAAGCGCAGGTCATAACACACCGTCAGGCCGACTCGACCGACTGGCGTATCCGCCACCACCACGTTACTGCCATAAGCATAGTCATCGGATTCACGGTAGCGCCCGCGATTGTCCGCTACATCGACGTCGAACAGGTGCAGCTTGTCATACCGTGCAACGGTTTCGCCCCGGTCATCCACCAACAGCGAGCAGGCATGCACCTTGGCCGTCGGCTGATCGGCCGGCGGCAACGGCAACGTGCCCGCCACTATCCATAACTTGAGGGCGCGGGCAGTCTGTTTCAACCAGGGCAGGATCGGGCCTTCGCCCATCGCTTCGGCGCGACCGATGTCGGCAATGTCACGACGGCCCATGGCAGCGAAGTTTTCCGGCAGCACGGCCAGTCGCGCACCACCGGCAGCGGCCTGCTCCAGCAAGCGTCCGGCCTGGGCCAGATTGGCCAGCACATCGCTCTGGCTGACCATTTGAATCACCGCTACAGACATGGACATTTCCTTATCTGGAATCAACACATACCCACAAGAACTGGCGCCGGCAGCGCCTACAGGGGACTTGCGGCCATGCTACTCCATAGGGCCGCAAAGTGGCGTTTCAAAAAGGTTTGTCGAGGGTGATCTTCGGCTCTTTCCACGGGCCCTTGATGGTGTATTTGACGCTGGCGAAACGCGCCACGCGGTCGCCGATCAGCTTGTCGATCAGGAACAGCGCGCCGCCGATGGCCGGCGCGCCGACAATCAGCGCGGCAATCGGCAGGTTGTTGGTCAGCGGCAGAGTCACCAGCAACTTGGCGTCGACCCGATCACCCACCAGATCCAGCGTGCCGTTGATCTCAAGGTTACTCGAGGGACCGGTCATCACAATCGGCTCGCGGGTCACGTACACCCCGTTGCTCGCCACCAGCAGGCCTTTGACCCGGTCGTAACTCAGGCCTTTGCCGAACAGATCGGAGAAGTCCAGACGCAGGCGCCGGCCAATGGAGTTGAAGTTGAGCAGACCAAATACTCGCAGCGCCTGGGCACCGCCCTCCACTTCGACAAACTGGCCTTTGTTCAGCGACGCATCGAGGCTACCGGAGAACCGCTTGGTGGCCAGCCAGGCTGGAGAGCCCGGCCAGCGGCCATCGACATCCATGTGGAAATCCTGACTGGTCACGCTCGGGGCAAAGCCCCAGCCCTTGAGCGAATCGGCCAGGTTCTTGCCGCTGATCCGGCCCTTGTACCAACTGCTGGAGCTGCCGGGAGCGCCTTCCCAGCCGCCGCTGCCCTGCAACAGAATGCCCTTGAGGCCCATGTCCAGCGTATTGAGGGCGATGCCTTTGGCAGTCGGCCGGACTTTCAGCGACCAGGCGCCTACCAGGTCCTGGCCCTGGAACAATTGATTGATGGTGATATCCAGCGCCGGAATTTTCGTCGGGTCTACCGAGGCCAGCGGGTCCGGTGAATTCTCGTCAGCCAGCACCGTCGGGTCTGGCGCCGGCAACCGCACGGTTTGCAGATTGATCACGATCGGCGCGGCTTTCGCATCCGGGAGCGTGGCGCTGCCCTTGGCCTGCTGGCTGTCCAGCTGCAAGGTCCAGGCCGACTGTTTGCGATTGATCTGCACCGACGCCTGATCGAGCGTGGTGCCAAAGGCACTGAGTTTATCGACCTTGAAGTCCGCGCTACTGAGCAGTTGCTTGGCACTGCCGCCCGGATCCTGGCCGGCGTACTTGCTCACCAGGTCCTGCCACGGGCCGACATCCAGCTCCGACAGCACACCACGCACACGCAGGCCTTTGGCGTCTGGCAAGACTGCCTGGGTACCACCGAGGAACAACTCCCCACGACCGTCGGCGAAACTGCCATTGGGCGCGGCAAACGTGAAATTGGCCAAACCATCGTAGTTGACCCAATAGCGCCGCTCCGGCCCTTGCAGGGTCATACGGAACACCGTGTCACGACCCACGCTGGCGGCCATGCCGAACGGCGCCGGCAAATCCACAGCCACGCCTTTGAGGTTGGAGCTGACCATCAACTGGCTGTCAGTGCCATTGAGGTTCAGTTGCAACTGATAGGGAATGACGCCAGATACCGGCAACGGCTGGGTGACGTTCAGCCAGTCGGTGAGTTTCTTCACCTCGACCTGACCCGACGCCGTTACGCGAGTGTTGAGTTTGCCGGCGCTGCCATCGGCGAAAATCTGCGCGGTGATCGGTTTGTCGAAGGCTTTTGCAATGATGTTCTGCCCGCTCAGGCCTTTGCTGCTGTCGAAGCGGAAATCACCCTTGAGATCGCTCAACTCCAGTTTCGGATCGCTGAGTTTCAGGCGTGCCCTGGCGGTTTTGAAATCCACCAGGATCTTCGGCTCATCACCTTTCTCCAACGGGATATCGAGTTTCACCTTGCCTTGCAAATCACCCTCACCCTCCCAGCCGGCAAAGGTGTCGGCGGTGCCGATGGGCGCTTGCTGCAAAATCTTCAGGCCATCGCCCAGACCGCCGGCAAACCCGCCGTCGAGAAACATGTGGGTTTTCTGCCCGGCAGGCACATGGGGAATGTTGACATAGACATTGCTGACTTGAGTGTCGAGCAACTGGCCCTTGTCAGCCACGATCCGCACGCCGCTGTCTTCGATGAACACGTTACCGCTGACCTTGCTGACGTGAGGCCAGCCCGGCTGAAAGGCCAGCTCGGCGTCATGGACCTTGAAGAACAGGGTAATGCTGCGGGCGGCGGAAATCGCATCGTGGTTCAGCGACCCTTGGTACTGGAAGAAGCCCTGATCGACCGCGCCTTTGAGAATGGCAGTGCGCAGCCATTCGTCCAGCGCCGGGCTGAGGACGGCCGGCAGGTACTTGGCGGTATAGCGACCGTCGCCGTCGACCAGACCGACTCGCAGGTCCATGTAGTCTTCTTGGGCGTGATCAAAATGCAGGCGGATCAGAAAATCGCCGGCAATCTTGCCCTCTTCACCCAGTACCTTCAGGTACGGAGCGATCAGGGTGAAGCCTTCCTTGTCGAGCTTCCAGGTCAAGCGGGCGTTCGCCTGGAGGTACTGCCATGGCTTGGCGAATATCGGGTCCAGGTGCAGGACAAAGTCCTTGCTGTCCATGCGCAACTCGCCGTGGCCGAGGTCACCGCTAATGCTGCCGCTGACATTACGTGCCGCCGGAGCGCCGTGGTACGCATCAAAGCCGACCTGATCCAGGTTGGCGGCAAAGCTGAATTTGCTGTCGTCGGTGGCATCCGGACGCAGATCGATCAGCACATTGCGCAGACCGCCCGTCACCTTGAGCTTCTCGACGGCCGTGGCCACGCCTTCGGGCAGCGGCCCCAATGCATTCAACAGCGGTGTAAGCGGCGTCAGGTCGAGGTGATCAGCCTGCAGGTGCCACAGCTCCGTAGTTTTGTCCGTGGCAGTGCTTTGCTTGAGCTGGACATGAGATTCCCAACGGACATCGCCCAAGCTCATCGCCAGCGAATCGAAGGTCACCAGGAAGCCGTCGTCGCTGCGTTGGAAATAGCCGTTGAGCGCCAGATTATTGATCTGGATCGGCTTGCGCTCGGCATAGGCGCCCTTGAGCTGCGGCGCATTGAAACGCACAGCCGCGCTTTGCAAGGCGCCCTTGTTCCAATTGACCCAAAGCTCGCCGCCAGCCTTGATCTCGGAGAAATTCCATTGTCGGGTCAGGCGCGCCGGCAGCCATTTCGACCAGTCACTTTGCGGCAGGCTCAGGTAAGCGTCAACCTGGCCGTCCTGCCACTGACTGGCGCGGATGCGGGTGCGCAGGCTCATCGCCACGGGCTGGCCGTCGGGCAGGGTCAGGCGTGCATCGAGTCGCTGGCGCGAGGCGCCGGTTTTCAGATTCAGGCCGACGTACGTCAGGGTCAGCGGTTCATGGTCCACCGGCTGCAAGGTGACCTGGCTGTCGAGTACCGACAGCTGCTGAACCATCTGCATGCGATTGAGCAGTTGTTCAGGGTCGAGCGGTTGATCCTGCTGCACCGGAAGGCCTTCGAGCGCCCATTGACCGTCGGCGCCCTCCTTGAGGCTGATCTTCAGGCCGCCGAGTTCCAGATGCGCAATGCGTACTTCCCGTGCCAGCAGACTGGCCCACAGGTCAGGCACGGCACGAACCTGATCCAGCCGCAGGGCATTGGCGCCCTCGCCGACCGTCACATCGTGGGCCAGCAGAATCGGCGCGAAACCGCTCCACTTGCCCTCCAGTTCGCCCAGGTGCAATGGCATGCCCAGCGCAGCGCTGGCCTTGGTTTCGATCTCGCGGGTGTACTCGGCCACCAGGGGAGTCAGTTCGCGGCCGAGGCTGACATACAAGGCCATCAGCACCAAAACCAACGCGCACAGGCCCAACCCCCAGCGGGTCAGTGCGGCTACAATGCGTGTCAGACGCTCCATGTCAGTTGGCTCCCATGGCAAAAATACTGCAAAAAGCTGAGGCCAGCCGATTAAGTAAAAATGAAACGCGCCGTTTCAGAGCAGCACCACGTCATATTGTTCCTGGGAATACATGGTTTCTACCTGGAAGCGAATGGTGCGCCCGATAAAACCTTCCAGCTCGGCGACGTTGCCCGACTCTTCATCGAGCAAACGGTCGACCACTTTCTGGTTCGCCAGCACGCGATAACCTTCAGCCTGATAGGCCCGGGCTTCGCGAAGAATCTCACGGAAAATCTCGTAACACACGGTTTCCGGAGTCTTGAGCTTGCCGCGGCCCTGGCAACTGCTGCACGGCTCACACAACACTTGCTCAAGACTTTCACGGGTACGCTTGCGGGTCATCTGCACCAGGCCCAATTCGGTGATACCGATGATGTTGGTCTTGGCGTGATCGCGCTCCAGTTGTTTTTCCAGGGTGCGCAGCACCTGGCGCTGGTGCTCTTCGTCTTCCATGTCGATGAAGTCGATGATGATGATCCCGCCCAGGTTGCGCAGGCGCAGCTGACGGGCGATGGCGGTAGCGGCTTCGAGGTTGGTCTTGAAAATGGTTTCTTCAAGGTTGCGATGGCCAACGAACGCCCCGGTGTTGACGTCGATGGTGCTCATGGCTTCCGCCGGATCGACTACCAGATACCCGCCTGACTTGAGCGGGACCTTGCGTTCAAGGGCTTTCTGGATTTCATCTTCGACGCCATACAGGTCGAAAATCGGCCGCTCGCCGGGATAATGCTCAAGGCGATCAGCGATCTCCGGCATCAGTTCGGCAACGAACTGCGTGGTTTTCTGAAATGTTTCCCGGGAGTCAATGCGGATCTTCTCGATCTTCGGGCTCACCAGATCACGCAGAGTCCGCAGCGCCAGACCAAGGTCTTCGTAAATCACGCTGGGGGCGCCGATGGTTTTGATCTGGGCGTTGATCTGGTCCCACAGCCGGCGCAGGTAGCGGATGTCCATGAGGATCTCATCGGCCCCGGCACCTTCAGCGGCAGTGCGCAGAATGAAACCGCCGGCTTCCTTGATACCTTCCTTGGCCACGCAATCGGTGACCACTTGCTTGAGGCGTTCGCGCTCGGCTTCGTCTTCGATTTTCAGGGAAATGCCGACGTGCGCGGTGCGTGGCATGTACACCAGATAACGCGACGGGATCGACAGCTGCGTGGTCAGGCGGGCTCCCTTGGAACCGATCGGGTCCTTGGTGACCTGCACCACTAGGCTCTGGCCTTCGTGGACCAGGGAGCTGATGCTCTCCACGGCCGGGCCTTCGCGCAGGGAGATTTCCGACGCATGAATGAACGCTGCACGGTCCAGGCCGATGTCGACGAAGGCCGCCTGCATGCCCGGCAATACGCGTACGACCTTGCCTTTATAGATGTTGCCGACGATCCCGCGCTTTTGCGTGCGCTCGACATGGACCTCTTGCAGCACACCGTTTTCGACCACTGCCACGCGCGATTCCATCGGCGTGATGTTGATCAGAATCTCTTCACTCATGGCAGGGTCTCGTTCAGGCATGTTCACGATAATGGCCGCATCAGGTTCAGTACGACGCTCAGCGCGCGTTAAGGGTTTGCCAACAGGGTATGCCGAAACGGCCGATCAGTTCTGCGGTTTCGCACAGCGGCAATCCAACCACCGCCGAGTAACTGCCATCGAGGCCGGCGACAAACACCGCGCCCAGGCCTTGAATGCCGTAACCACCCGCCTTGTCACGGGGCTCGCCGCTGGCCCAATAGGCCGCCGCTTGCTGCGCGCTGATCTGGCGAAAACGCACCAGGCTGCGCACCACCTGTGACTCGCACCGCTCACCGTCGAGTACTGCGATGGCCGTCAGCACTTCATGTTCGCGACCGGACAACATCATCAGCATGGCGCATGCGTCGACTTCATCAACCGGCTTGCCAAGAATTTTTCCGTCCAGCACCACGGCGGTGTCGGCACCCAGCACGCAGAAGCCGCCCTCTGCGGTGATCGCGCAGCGGCCAGCATCAGCCTTGCCGCGCGCCAGACGCTCGACATAGGCCGACGGGGATTCGTCGTTCAAAGGGGTTTCATCGATGTCCGCGCTGACGGCGTAAAACGGCACGCCGATCTGCGTGAGCAATTCCCGCCGACGGGGCGAGCCTGAGGCAAGGTAAAGCGACTTCATCAGACATCTCCCTTGTCGTGGTACGGGCAAATGCCTGACCGAGTTAATTGATTTTGTAGCGCCGACGCAAACCACGCAAACCGAAGCTGATCCACGGCCAGAGCAGCGCGCTCACCAGTGCCGGCAGCACCAGCGCCAGCGTTGGCTGACGATTGCCCGTCAACGCGCTGAGCCACAGTTGGACCAGCTGGGCCAGGCCGAAGATCACCAACAGCACCAGGCACTGCTGCCACATCGGGAACATGCGCAGACGTTGCTGCAGCGACAGCACCAGAAAAGTGATGAGGGTCAGGATCAACGCGTTCTGGCCAAGCAATGTGCCATAGAGCACGTCTTCAGCCAGCCCCAGGCAAAACGCGGTCACCATGCCGACTGTCTGCGGCAAGGCCAGGACCCAGAATGCCAGTAACAGGGCGAGCCACAACGGACGCAGGATTTCCATGAATTGCGGCAGCGGAGAAACGCTGAGCAGCATGCCGATGACGAATGTCAGCCAGACTATCCAGCCGTTTCGGGATGCGGTTGCACCGGCCATTATTCTCGTCCCCCAGTGGTAGCCGGTGCAGAGACAGGCGGTTTGGCAGCAGGTTTGACGGCAGCCGGTTGGGCCGCGGGTGGTTTGGCGGCAGCCGGTTGCGAGGCCGTGGGCTTGGCGGCAGGTTTGGCAGGATGAGTGGCTGCAGGCTTGGCCGGTGTCGCGGCAACCGGCGCTGCGGCAGGTGCCACTGGAGCGGGTGCGGTGGCGGCAGCCGGTTTCGGCACGGTTGCCGGGATGATCGGCCCGCCGCCCTGCTGGTCCTGGGTTTCCTGGGCCTGAGCGGCGTCGTTGGCGCGCTCTTCGGCTGTGCGATTGTCGCTGAACACCAGCAGCAGGTAGCGGCTGCGATTAAGGGCGGCGGTCGGCACGGCACGCACGATGGCGAACGGCTGGCCGGAATCGTGGATCACTTCCTTGACCGTCGCTACTGGATAACCCGCCGGGAAGCGCTGGCCGAGGCCGGAGCTGACCAGCAGATCGCCTTCCTTGATGTCGGCGGTGTCAGCCACATGCCGCAGTTCCAGACGCTCCGGGTTACCGGTGCCGCTGGCAATCGCCCGCAGACCGTTGCGGTTCACCTGCACCGGAATGCTGTGGGTGGTGTCGGTCAGCAGCAACACGCGGGAGGTATAAGGCATCAACTCGACCACCTGGCCCATCAGGCCGCGGGCATCGAGCACCGGCTGACCGAGGACCACACCGTCGCGCTCACCCTTGTTGATGATGATGCGATGGGTAAACGGGTTCGGGTCCATGCCGATCAACTCGGCCACTTCGACCTTCTCGTTGACCAGCGCAGAGGAATTGAGCAACTCGCGCAGCCGAACGTTCTGCTCGGTGAGGGCGGCAAGCTTTTGCATGCGGCCCTGCAACAGCAGGTTTTCGGTCTTGAGTTTTTCGTTTTCGGCGACAAGCTCGGTCCGGCTGCCGAATTGGCTGGCCACACCTTGCCATAGCCGCTGCGGCAGGTCGGTGATCCAGTAAGACTGCATCAGCACCAGCGACATCTGGCTACGCACTGGCTTGAGCAGTGTGAAGCGGGCATCGACCACCATCAGCGCGACCGATAGCACGACCAGCACCAACAGGCGCACGCCCAATGAGGGGCCTTTGGCGAAAAGCGGTTTAATAAGCCGCTCCTCCCAGGCATATGTTCTCTTTAATCATACGGCAGACCGGCCTGGATGCAGACTGACAGAAGATAAACGCCAACAGGCAGCACTGCAAAGTGCTGCCTGCGCGCTCAACAGCATAGATGCAACCCGGCGATTTATTCGCTGGAGAGCAGGTCCATGGTGTGTTTGTCCATCATTTCCAATGCACGGCCACCGCCGCGAGCAACGCAGGTCAGCGGGTCTTCGGCAACGATCACCGGCAGACCGGTTTCCTGGGCCAGCAACTTGTCGAGGTCACGCAGCAAGGCGCCACCACCGGTCAGTACCAGACCACGCTCGGCGATATCGGAAGCCAGTTCCGGAGGCGATTGCTCCAGCGCGCTCTTAACAGCCTGAACGATGGTAGCCAGGGACTCTTGCAGAGCTTCCAGTACTTCGTTGGAGTTCAGGGTGAATGCGCGTGGAACGCCTTCGGCCAGGTTGCGACCGCGAACATCGACTTCGCGAACTTCGCCGCCCGGGTAGGCCGTACCGATTTCCTGCTTGATGCGCTCGGCGGTGGATTCGCCGATCAGGCTGCCGTAGTTGCGACGCACGTAGGTGATGATCGCTTCGTCGAAGCGGTCGCCGCCAACCCGTACGGATTCGGCGTAAACCACACCGTTCAGGGAAATCAGCGCGATTTCGGTCGTACCACCACCGATATCGACAACCATCGAGCCGCGAGCTTCTTCTACCGGCAGGCCGGCACCGATCGCAGCCGCCATTGGCTCTTCGATCAGGAACACTTCACGGGCACCGGCACCAAGGGCCGATTCACGGATGGCGCGACGCTCCACCTGGGTGGATTTGCAGGGAACGCAGATCAGCACACGAGGGCTAGGCTGCAGAAAGCTGTTTTCGTGAACCTTGTTGATAAAGTACTGCAGCATCTTTTCGCAGACGCTGAAGTCGGCAATGACGCCGTCCTTCATCGGACGAATGGCGGCAATGTTGCCCGGCGTACGGCCGAGCATGCGCTTGGCCTCGGTGCCGACAGCAACGACACTTTTCTGGTTACCGTGTGTCCGAATAGCCACAACCGATGGCTCATTCAGGACGATACCGCGCTCGCGCACGTAAATAAGGGTGTTGGCAGTGCCCAGGTCAATGGAAAGATCGCTGGAAAACATGCCACGCAGTTTCTTGAACATGGGAAAGGGACCCTAGGCAACGCGTGGGTAAAAAAGTGCGGCAAACTCTAACAACGACAGGGATTTTGGGCAAGGCGCCAATATGTTAAATTGGCCGCTTTTCTGTGCACCAACCCCCACAATCGCGGCCTTATGACCGTAGAAATGCGGTAGTGTTCCGACAATCTAACACACGGACGCCGTCCGTTCTGTTTTCCACTGGAGAATCGCAATGGCGCTTGAACGCTCCGACGTGGAAAAAATCGCACATTTGGCCTGCCTTGGCCTCAATGATGCCGATCTTCCACACATCACTTCGGCCCTGAACAGCATTCTCGGGCTGGTCGACGAAATGCAGGCGGTCAATACCGACGGTATCGAACCGTTGGCCCACCCGCTGGAAGCCAGCCAGCGCCTGCGCGCAGACGTCGTGACCGAGACCAATCATCGCGAGGCCTATCAGTCCATCGCACCAGCGGTCGAAAACGGCCTGTACCTGGTTCCGAAAGTCATCGACTAAAGGGAAAGAGCCTGCAATGCATCAATTGACTCTGGCCGAGATCGCCCGCGGACTCGCCGATAAAAAGTTTTCTTCCGAAGAGCTGACCAAGACCCTGCTGGCGCGTATCGCCCAGCTCGATCCGCAGCTCAACAGTTTCATCAGCCTCACCGAAGACCTGGCGCTCCAGCAGGCGAAAGCCGCTGACGCACGCCGCGCCAACGGTGAGAGCGGCGCCCTGCTCGGCGCGCCGATTGCCCACAAAGACCTGTTCTGCACCCAGGGCATTCGCACCAGTTGCGGCTCGAAGATGCTCGACAACTTCAAGGCACCGTACGACGCCACCGTCGTCGCCAAGCTGGCCGCTGCCGGCGCCGTGACGCTGGGCAAGACCAACATGGACGAATTCGCCATGGGTTCGGCCAACGAGTCGAGCTATTACGGCGCGGTGAAAAACCCGTGGAACCTGGAACACGTGCCGGGCGGTTCGTCCGGTGGCTCGGCGGCGGCTGTTGCCGCTCGTCTGTTGCCTGCCGCGACCGCCACCGATACCGGCGGTTCGATTCGCCAGCCGGCGGCGTTCACCAACCTCACCGGCCTGAAACCGACGTACGGTCGTGTTTCGCGCTGGGGCATGATCGCCTACGCCTCCAGCCTCGATCAGGGCGGCCCGCTGGCTCGCACTGCCGAAGACTGCGCGATTCTGTTGCAAGGCATGGCCGGTTTCGACGCCAATGACTCCACCAGCATCGACGAGCCCGTGCCGGATTACAGCGCCAGCCTCAACAGCTCGCTGCAAGGCCTGCGCATCGGCGTGCCTAAAGAGTATTTCAGCGCCGGTCTCGACCCGCGCATTGCCGAGCTGATCCACAACAGCATCAAGGCGCTGGAAAAGCTCGGTGCCGTGATCAAGGAAATCAGCCTGCCGAACATGCAGCACGCGATTCCTGCGTACTACGTGATCGCCCCGGCAGAGGCGTCTTCCAACCTGTCGCGTTTCGACGGCGTGCGTTTCGGCCATCGCTGCGAAGACCCGAAGAACCTCGAAGACCTGTACAAGCGTTCCCGTGGCGAAGGTTTCGGCCCGGAAGTACAACGCCGGATCATGGTCGGTGCCTACGCGCTGTCCGCCGGTTACTACGACGCCTACTACCTGAAGGCGCAGAAAATCCGCCGTCTGGTGAAAAACGACTTCATGGCCGCCTTCAATGAGGTCGACATCATCCTCGGCCCAACCACGCCGAACCCGGCCTGGAAGCTCGGCGCCAAGAACAGCGACCCGGTCGCTGCCTATCTGGAAGACGTCTACACCATCACCGCCAACCTCGCGGGTCTGCCGGGCTTGTCCATGCCGGCCGGTTTTGTCGACGGTCTGCCGGTCGGCGTGCAATTGCTCGCCCCGTATTTCCAGGAAGGTCGCCTGTTGAACGTTGCCCACCAGTATCAGTTGAACACTGACTGGCACACCCGCACCCCAACCGGCTTCTGAGGAGAAACACATGCAATGGGAAGTCGTGATCGGGCTGGAGATTCATACCCAGCTCACCACCCGGTCGAAAATATTTTCCGGTAGTTCCACTACCTTCGGTTCCGAACCGAACACCCAGGCCAGCCTGGTTGACCTGGGCATGCCCGGCGTATTGCCGGTGCTGAACCAGGAAGCGGTACGCATGGCGGTGATGTTCGGTCTGGCGATTGACGCCGAGATCGGCCAGCACAACGTGTTCGCCCGCAAAAACTATTTCTACCCGGACCTGCCCAAGGGCTACCAGATCAGCCAGATGGAATTGCCGATCGTCGGCAAGGGCCACCTGGACATCGCCCTGGAAGACGGCACGATCAAACGTGTCGGCGTCACCCGCGCGCACCTGGAAGAAGACGCCGGTAAAAGCCTGCACGAAGAATTCAACGGTGCCACCGGCATCGACCTGAACCGTGCCGGCACGCCGCTGCTGGAAATCGTTTCCGAGCCGGACATGCGCAGCGCCAAGGAGGCCGTGGCCTACGTCAAGACCATCCACGCGCTGGTACGTTACCTGGGCATCTGCGACGGCAACATGGCCGAAGGCTCGCTGCGTTGCGACTGCAACGTGTCGATCCGTCCGAAAGGCCAGGTTGAATACGGCACGCGCTGCGAGATCAAGAACGTCAACTCGTTCCGTTTCATCGAGAAGGCGATCAACAGCGAAATCCAGCGTCAGATCGAGCTGATCGAAGACGGCGGCAAGGTGATCCAGCAGACCCGTCTGTACGATCCGAACAAGGACGAAACCCGTCCGATGCGCAGCAAGGAGGAAGCCAACGACTACCGTTACTTCCCCGATCCGGACCTGCTGCCGGTGGTTATCGAGGACTCGTTCCTCCATGAAGTACGCGCCACCCTGCCGGAACTGCCACCGCAAAAACGCGAGCGCTTCCAGGAGCAGTTCGGCCTGTCGGTGTATGACGCCAGCGTGTTGTCCACCAGCCGCGAACAAGCCGATTACTTCGAAAAAGTCGTGAGCATCGGCGGCGACGCCAAGCTGGCGGCCAACTGGGTAATGGTTGAACTGGGCAGCCTGTTGAACAAACAGGGCCTGGACATCGACCAGTCGCCGGTTTCGGCCGAACAACTGGGCGGCATGCTGCTGCGCATCAAGGACAACACCATCTCCGGCAAAATCGCCAAGGTGGTGTTCGAAGCCATGGCCAACGGCGAAGGCAGCGCGGACGAGATCATCGACAAGCGCGGCCTGAAGCAAGTGACCGACAGCGGCGCGATCTCGGCGGTGCTGGACGAAATGCTCGCGGCCAACGCCGAGCAGGTCGAGCAATACCGCGCGGCAGACGAAGCCAAACGCGGCAAGATGTTCGGCTTCTTCGTTGGCCAGGCCATGAAAGCCTCCAAAGGCAAGGCCAACCCGCAACAGGTCAACGAACTGCTGAAAAGCAAGCTCGAAGGCTGACAGGAATGGAGCCAGATTCAAAGCCTGGCTCAATCCCCTGCGGGAGCGGGCTTGCTCGCGAAAGCAGTGCCACATTCAATATTGATTTTGAATGTGACGCCGCTTTCGCGAGCAAGCCCGCTCCCACATTTGTTTTGGGAAACCCTTGAATGAAGCGTCTACTCGGCGCCTGCGCCCTGCTCTCGCTGTTGGCCGGCTGTGCCAGCACGGGCATCATCGACCCGCACGGCTACAACCAGACCGGTGTCGCCTCTTATTACGGTTCCCGGCATCATGGCAAACGCACCGCCAGCGGTGAGCCGTTCAACCTCAACGCCATGACCGCTGCGCATCGCCAGTTGCCGTTCGGCACCCTGGTCAAGGTCACCAATTTGAACAACGACAGATCCTGCGTGCTGCGCATCAACGACCGCGGTCCGCATACTCGTGGGCGCCTGATCGACGTGTCGCGCGCAGCCGCCGAACGCCTGGGCATGCTCGGCAGCGGCACTGCGCAAGTGCGTGTGCAAGCCCTCGACAACTGACCGACGGAGCCCCGACCATTTACGGATTAGACGACATCCCCCTGCTGAGCGTGCTTGAACTGCTCAGCGGCCTGTTTTTACTGATCGTCGGCGCCGAGCTGATGGTGCGTGCCGCCGTGCGTCTCGCAGCACGCTGGCATGTACGTCCACTGATCATCGGTCTGACCATCGTCGCCCTCGGCAGCAGCGCCCCGCAAATGGCGGTCAGCCTGCAAGCCACCCTGGCGCAGAACGCCGATATTGCCGTGAGCAGCGTGATCGGCAGCAGTATTTTCAACATCCTCGTCACCCTCGGCCTGTCGGCGCTGATCATCCCGCTGCGCGTCTCGCGGCAACTGGTGCGCCTGGACATTCCGCTGATGATCGGCGCCAGCCTGCTGGTGTTCGTGCTGGCCTGGAACGAAAGACTGACACGCCTCGACGGGGTGATTCTGCTGTCTGCCCTGGCGCTGTATCTGGGGTTGTTGCTGCGCCAGTCACGGCACTCGACCCGCCCTCAGTCGCACCCCGAAGAAGCCCCGAAAGGCCCATGGCTCAGCAGCCTGCTGATGATCATCGGCGGGCTGGCGATGCTGGTGTATGCAGGTCACTTGCTGCTGGGCGCGGCGGTGTCGGTGGCCACCGACCTCGGTTTGTCGGAACGGATCATCGGCCTGACCATCGTCGCGATCAGCACCTCGTTACCGGAACTCGCCACTTCGTTGATCGCCGCCTTGCGCGGGCAGCGGGACATTGCGGTGGGCAACGTGATCGGCAGCAACCTGTTCAACCTCCTGGGAGTGCTGGGGTTTACCGCGCTGGTGGCGCCGTCGCCGCTGTCGGTCTCGCCCAATGCGCTGGATTTCGACCTGCCGGTGATGCTCGGTGTTGCGGTACTGTGCCTGCCGCTGTTCTATACCGGCTACCGCATCACCCGCGCCGAAGGCCTGCTGTGCCTGGGCTTGTACCTGGCCTACGGGCTGCACGTGGTGTCGTTCACCACCGGCATGCCGCTGGCCGGCAAGCTTGAACACCTGATGCTGTTTTTCGTCCTGCCGGCGCTGGTGGCGTTTTTGCTGTTCACCTCCGTGCTCGCCTGGCGCCGCCAACACCACAAGAGGGATGTGCCATGACCGATAACAAAAAACCCGGCGTTGACGTGCGCCGCCAGGTGATGGGCGACGCGTTCGTCGACCGCGCATTGGGCAATGCCACCGAGTTCACTCAACCATTGCAGGATTTCGTCAACGAACACGCCTGGGGCAGTGTCTGGAATCGCGAGGGATTACCGCTGAAAACTCGCAGCCTGATCACCCTCGCCGCCCTGACCGCGTTGAAGTGCCCGCAGGAGTTGAAGGGGCATGTGCGGGGGGCGCTGAACAATGGCTGCACCGTTGAGGAGATTCGCGAGGCGCTGCTGCATTGCGCGGTGTATGCCGGGGTGCCGGCGGCGATTGATGCGTTTCGGGCGGCGCAGGAAGTGATTGATAGCTATCAGAAGCCTGAGTGATTATCCAAAAATTGTGGTGAAAGGTCTGCCACCATCGCGAGCAAGCTCGCTCCCACAGGGGTTATGTGATCGACACAAAACCACTGTGGGAGCGAACCTGCTCGCGAAGAGGCCCTGAAGAACACCGCAAATCCCAGCCTAGATCCACCCACCCCACTGCAACACAAAAATCCCGACATTGGTGGTCACCGCCGCCATCAGCGTGGTAATCACGATAATCGCCGCCGCCAGTTCATGATTGCCATTGGCCTGACGCGCCATGACGAAACTGGCCGCCGCCGTCGGGCTGCCGAAGTACAGGAACAGAATCCCCAGCTCCGCCCCGCGAAAGCCCCACAGCCACGCGCCGAGGGTTGCCAGCACCGGCAGGCCGATCATCTTCACCAGGCTGGAACTGAGCGCCATGTTGCCGCTCTTGCGCAACGCCGCCAGCGACAGGGTGCCGCCAATGCAGATCAGTGCCAGCGGCAAGGTGGTTTGCGCCAGGTACTGACCGGACGTCTCCAGCCACGCCGGCAAGCCAATCTTGAACCAGGCAAACGGTGCCGCCGCGATCACGCTGACGATCAGCGGGTTGGCCATCACGCTTTTGCAGATGCTCCATGGATCGGACTTGATCACCGGGCTGTACACCGCCAGCACGATGGTCGAAAGCGTGTTGTAGAACAGGATGACCAGCGCCGCGAGAATCGCCCCGAGGGAAATCCCGTAATCGCCGTACATGCTGGCCGCCAGCGCCAGACCGATAACGCCGTTGTTGCCGCGAAAAGCACCCTGGGTATAAACCCCCCGGTCTTCACGGGGGCACTTCCAGATCGCCCAGCCCCAGGCGATGGCGAAACTGGCCAGGGTCGCGACCGCAAAGTAGATCAGCAGCGCCGGTTGCAGAGCAGCGTGCAGGTCGGCATGCAGGATGCCCAGAAACAGCAACGCCGGCATGGTGACGTTGAACACCAGTGCCGACGCGGTGTGGATGAAGTTGTCATTGATCCACTCGATGCGCTTGAGCAGCACCCCCAAAAACAGCATGGCAAACACCGGCGCGGTGATGTTCAGGGTGTCGAGGAAAATTGCCAGCATGCCGGGGAGAACCTTGGATGGGTGTCGTAAGTGGGCTAATGATAAGCCACCGAGGACTTCGGCGTCTGTCAGGCCGCTATCGCGAGCAAGCTCGCTCCCACAATGATCTTCGGTGTTCACGCCATTTGTGCGACAACGAAGGTCCCCCTGTGGGAGCGAGCTTGCCCGCGATGCAGGCGACGCGGTATCAGGTGATCGGCGCAGGGTTGAACAGGGTGATGTCGTTATGCAGCTTGTGCTGCTCCGCCCACGTCTGTTTCTTGCCGCTGGCCACGTCCAGATAGAAGTGGAACAACTCCCAGCCCAGATCCTCGATCGACGCTCGCCCGGTGGCGATCCGCCCGGCATCGATGTCAATCAGATCCGGCCAGCGCTGCGCCAGCTCGGTGCGGGTGGACACCTTGACCACCGGCGCCATCGCCAGTCCATACGGTGTACCGCGCCCGGTGGTAAACACATGCAGGTTCATCCCCGCCGCCAGTTGCAGCGTCCCGCAGACAAAATCACTGGCCGGGGTCGCGCAGAAGATCAGCCCTTTTCGCTTGAGGCGCTCGCCAGGGCCAAGCACGCCGTTGATCGCGCTGCTGCCGGACTTGACGATCGAGCCCAGCGACTTCTCGACGATGTTCGACAACCCGCCCTTCTTGTTTCCCGGCGTGGTATTGGCGCTGCGATCCGCTTCGCCCTTGGCG
The DNA here is from genome assembly GCF_029955235.1 of Pseudomonas fungipugnans. Lineage (NCBI taxonomy): Bacteria > Pseudomonadati > Pseudomonadota > Gammaproteobacteria > Pseudomonadales > Pseudomonadaceae > Pseudomonas > Pseudomonas fungipugnans. Next base: position 1,255,779 of record NZ_JARBWL010000002.1, on the reverse strand, counting down.
AGGTAGCGGTCGTACCAGTCCATTTCCCGCACCAGCTCTTCGGCAATTTCTTTGCTTTGAGCCCTTGAGGTCAGCAGGTAAATCGCGTCGCGCACTTCAGTGACTTCGGAGAACATCACCGTCGCGCCAGCTCGCAGCAGCAGGTCCGAGGCATAACCCAAGGCCGGGTTGGCGGTGATACCGGAAAATGCGTCGCTGCCACCGCACTGCATGCCGAGAATCAGCTCGGACGCCGGCACGGTTTCCCGGCGACGCTGATCGAGTTTCTTCAAACGGACTTCGGCCAGCGCCATGATCTGCTCGATCATCTCGGTAAAACCGTGACTCGAATCCTGCAAGCGATACAGCCACGGCTCGCTCAGATCCACCGAGCTGTCGTTGTCATGCATCACCTGCCCGGCCTGCAACTTCTCGCAGCCCAGACTGATCACCAGCGCTTCGCCGCCCAGGTTCGGGTTGCGCGCCAGGTTGCGCACGGTGCGGATCGGGATGTAGGCATCGGTGGCGGTGATCGCCACGCCGCAGCCGTAACTGTGAGTGATCGCCACCACATCATCGACGTTCGGGTACTTGGGCAGCAACTCGTCCTTGATGCGCTTGACCGCGTGATCGAGCACGCCAGTGACGCACTGCACAGTCGTGGTGATGCCGAGAATATTGCGCGTGCCGACCGTGCCGTCGGCGTTGCGATAGCCCTCGAAGGTAAAGCCCTCCAGCGGTGCCTGCGCCGCCGGCACGTCGGTGGACAGCGGCAGGCTGTCCAGCGGTGGTGCGGTGGGCATGCGCAGTTGATCTTCCTTGACCCAGCTGCCGCGCGGGATTGGCTGCAAGGCGTAGCCGATGGTCTGGCCGTAACGAATCACCTGGCCGCCCTCGGGAATGTCTTGCAGGGTGACTTTGTGGCTCTGCGGCACAAAGTCCACCGTCACCAGGCCGTCGGGAAACTCGGTGCCGGCCGGCACGCCCTGGTCGTTGACCACGATCACCACATTGTCCCGCTCGTGCAGGCGGATATAGCGCGGCGAGTCGGAATGTTCAATCAACTGCATGACGCCGCTCCTCAGGAATGTGCTTGAGATAATTTATGGGTCACTTGCGGGCCGCTGACCGGTGGTTCTTTGAGCACCACGCGTTTGATCGGGCCGACGATCACCAGATAACTGAACACCGCCACCAGCGCATTGCAACCGACAAACACCAGCGCCCATTTGAACGAGCCAGTGGAGCTGATGATGTAGCCGATGACGATAGGCGTGGTGATCGAGGCGATGTTGCCGAACATGTTGAACAAGCCGCCACTCAAGCCGGCGATCTGTTTCGGCGAGGTGTCGGACACCACCGCCCAGCCCAGCGCGCCCACGCCTTTGCCGAAGAACGCCAGGGCCATGAAGCCGACGACCATCCATTCGATGTCCACGTAGTTACAGGCAACGATGGTGGTCGAGAGCAGCAGGCCGCCAATGATCGGTGCCTTGCGGGCGAAGGTCAGCGAGTGGCCCTTGCGCAGCAGGTAGTCGGAAATGATCCCGCCGAGCACGCCGCCGATAAAGCCGCAGATCGCCGGCAACGAGGCAATGAAACCGGCCTTGAGGATGGTCATGCCGCGCTCCTGCACCAGGTACACCGGGAACCAGGTCAGGAAGAAATAGGTGATGCCGTTGATGCAGTACTGGCCCAGGTACACGCCCAGCATCATGCGGTTGGTCAGCAGTTGGCGGATGTAATCCCACTTCGGACCGTCGACCTTGCTGCCCTTGCCTTTGTCCTGATCCATGTCGACCAGGCCGCCGTTGTCGGCGATGTGCTTGAACTCGGCCTCGTTGATCATCGGGTGCTGGCGCGGGCTGTGGATAACTTTCAGCCAGATCAGCGAGAACACCACGCCGATGCCGCCCATGACCACGAACACATGCTGCCAGCCGAAGGTGTAGACGATCCAGCCCATCAGCGGTGCGAACAGCACGGTGGCGAAATATTGCGCCGAGTTGAAGATCGCCGAGGCGGTGCCGCGCTCGGCCGTGGGAAACCAGGCCGCCACGATGCGCGCGTTGCCGGGGAACGATGGCGCTTCGGCCAGCCCCACCAGAAAGCGCAACATGAACAACGCAACGATGGCCGTGGACATGCCGAACTCACCAACATAACCCTGCAGCACGGTGAACAGCGACCAAGTGAAGATGCTCAGTGCATAGACTTTTTTCGAGCCGAACCGGTCCAGCAGCCAGCCACCGGGAATTTGCCCGGCCACGTAGGCCCAGCCGAATGCAGAGAAGATAAAACCGAGGGTGACCGCGTCGATGCCGAGGTCTTTTTGCAGGCTGGAGCCCGCGATGGCGATGGTCGCACGGTCGGCGTAGTTGATCGTGGTCACCAGAAACAGCATGAGCAGGATCAAATAGCGGACGTGAGTCGGCTTGGTCGCGTGCATGTAGATGTACTCCCACTGATTATTTTTATGCGCGGGTGAATCTGTGGCTTTTGTGGGAGCTCGCTCCCACAGGGGTATTGCGTTTACGAGCCGATGTAGCTGGTTTTCACCACGGTGTAGAACTCTTGCGCGTAGCGACCTTGCTCGCGGGAACCATAGGATGAACCTTTACGCCCGCCGAATGGAACGTGGTAATCCACGCCCGCCGTCGGCAGGTTGACCATCACCATCCCGGCCTGGGAATGGCGCTTGAAGTGGTTGGCGTATTTCAGCGAGGTCGTGGCGATGCCCGCCGACAGACCGAATTCGGTGTCGTTGGCCATCGCCAGCGCTGCCTCGTAATCCGCCACGCGAACCACGTTGGCCACCGGGCCGAAGATCTCTTCGCGACTGATGCGCATCGACGCTTCACTGTCGGCAAACAGCGTTGGCGCGAGGAAATAGCCTTCGGTATCGCACGTCACCAGGCCGCCGCCGCTGACCAGACGCGCACCTTCGGACTGGCCGATGTCGATGTACTTCAAGTCCTGCTCAAGCTGCGCTTGCGACACTACCGGACCGATGTCGGTGCCGGCTTTCAGCGCGTGGCCGACCTTGATCGACTTCATGCGCTCGGCCACGGCTTCAACGAACCGGTCATGAATCCCGGCAGTGACGATGAAGCGGCTCGAGGCGGTGCAACGCTGGCCGGTGGAGTAGAACGCGCTCTGGACCGACAGCTCGACCGCTTGCTTGAGGTCGGCGTCGTCGAGAATGATCTGCGGGTTCTTGCCGCCCATTTCCAACTGCACTTTGGCTTGGCGCGACACGCAGCTGACGGCGATCTGACGACCCACGCCCACCGAACCGGTGAAGCTGATGCCATCGACTTTCGGGCTCTGTACCAGCGCATCGCCCACCACACGACCGCTGCCCATCACCAGGTTGAACACGCCCGCAGGGAAGCCGGCGCGGGAGATGATTTCAGCCAGGGCCCAGGCGCAACCCGGCACCAGATCGGCCGGCTTCAACACCACGCAGTTGCCGTAGGCCAGGGCCGGGGCGATTTTCCACGCAGGGATGGCAATCGGGAAGTTCCACGGGGTGATCAGGCCGACCACACCCAGCGCTTCGCGAGTGACTTCGACGTTGACGCCCGGACGCACCGACGGCAAGTAGTCGCCGGACAGACGCAGGCATTCACCGGCGAAGAATTTGAAGATGTTGCCGGCGCGAGTCACTTCGCCGATGGCTTCGGGCAGGGTCTTGCCCTCTTCCCGGGCGAGCAGGGTGCCGAGCTCTTCGCGACGGGCGAGGATCTCACTGCCGACTTTATCCAGCGAATCGTGGCGCGCCTGAATGCCGGAAGTGGACCACGCCGCGAATGCAGCGCGGGCAGCGTCGATGGCGGCGTGCACCTGCGCCAGGTCTGCCTTGGCGTAGTCGCCAATGTTGTCGCTCAGCTCCGACGGGTTGATGTTGCTGCAGTAATCACTGCCCGCAACCCATTGACCGTTGATGTAGTTATCAAAACGCTTTGCATCTGCCACGGGATGTTCTCCTCACGCAAAAAGCCGCTGATTGCTCAGCGGCCCTGGTTAATCGGATGGGTTACTGCGCACCTTGCTTGTCGATCAGCGCGGCGAGCATTTCGTACTCTTCGCCGGTCAGGTCGGTCAGCGGCGAGCGCACCGGGCCTGCGTCATAGCCGACAATTTTTGCCCCGGCCTTGACGATGCTCACCGCGTAGCCGGATTTACGGTTGCGGATGTCCAGGTACGGCAGGAAGAAGTCGTCGATGATCTTGCCAACGGTGGCGTGATCGTCGCGGGCAATGGCGTGGTAGAAATCCATCGCGGTTTTCGGCAGGAAGTTGAACACCGCCGAGGAGTAGACCGGTACGCCCAGGGCCTTGTAGGCAGCGGCATAGACTTCAGCGGTCGGCAAACCGCCCAGGTAGCTGAAGCGATCACCGAGGCGGCGACGGATCGACACCATCAATTCGATATCACCCAGGCCATCCTTGTAACCGATCAGGTTCGGGCAGCGCTCGGCCAGACGTTCCAGCAGCGGCGCGGTCAGGCGGCAGACGTTGCGGTTGTAGACCACCACACCGATTTTCACCGATTTGCACACGGCTTCAACGTGGGCGGCGACACCGTCCTGGCTGGCTTCGGTCAGGTAGTGCGGCAGCAGCAACAAGCCTTTGGCGCCCAGACGCTCGGCTTCCTGTGCGTACTCGATGGCTTGACGGGTAGAACCGCCAACGCCGGCCAGAATCGGCACGCTGGTTTCGCAGGTGTCGACGGCAGTCTTGATGATTTCCGAATATTCGCTGGCCGCCAGAGAAAAGAACTCACCGGTGCCGCCCGCGGCGAACAATGCCGAGGCGCCGTAGGGGGCCAGCCATTCGAGACGCTTGATGTAGCCCGCGCGATGGAAATCGCCCTGAGCATTGAAATCGGTGACCGGGAACGACAGCAGGCCGGCGGAGAGGATGGACTTCAGTTCTTGTGGATTCATTATTCGAACACCCTGGGTAGCAACGTTTGTGTGAGGAAGCTGTTCAGCCTTGGCCGAAGTTGTAAGTCATCGTACAACTTAAAATACAACCGTCAACTGCATTTCATCGCCCGTTCAAAAATTCGTGTAGGCATCTGCTTACCTTGACGTAGGAAAGTTCTGAGCTAGGCTCGGAACAGATGTATATACATACAGTTATTTTTTCCTGTGCTACAGACATATCAAGGAGCCAGAAATGTCAGGTCTACCCTCACATCCTCAAGCCACACCCACTGCGGACGGCAAGACAATTGCCGAATTCGATCACTTGTTCAGCGAACACGGCATTGCTGTTTCCGGCGACGGCAGCCACCTGGTGCTGCTCACCGCCGACCTGCACGGCAAGTCGCGACAACCGGCTGTCGCCAGCAAAAAAGGCCTGAAAGAAAAACCTCGGGCGCGGTTCGAGGGCGGTGAACACACCGCGATTGGCGACGACATCTTCCTGAGTTTTAACGCCGGCCACGATCAACAGGCCAAAGATGTGCAGTTGCGCCTGCCCAACGAACTGGCGCTGACGTATGGTCAGGTGCTGGCGTTAGGCGGCGACTTTTATGGCATCCCGGACCGGCCAATCAGTGAAGGCAGCACGCTGGCAGACCGGCTGCAGCGCTTCATCGCCGCCTACGAATCCCTGGCCGTGCTGCCGGCCTCGCGCGCCGAAGCGACGAAAATCCTCGCCGTGATGAAAAAGGAAATCGACGCGGTCAACCAGGCGATCGCGGACGGCAAGGAGCCGCACGAAGCCTATGACGCCCTCGGAGATACGTTGTCCGAGGAGTGGAATCGCATCACCGGCGGCGGCAGCTTTGTCTCGGCGATGTTCCCGTTCGGCCGTTACCTGAAACTGGCCGCCAACAATGCCGATCACTTTGCCCAATACGCGCAACTGGCGTACATCGCCGGGCACAGCGTCGCGCTACAACACGCCGTAAACGCCAAGGCCAGCCAGGACAAGAAGCTGTTGGAACAGGCGTATGCAATGAACGCCTTCGCTGATCACTTTTTGACCGACCTGTTCTCGTCCGGCCATTTGCGCGTACCACGCAAGGAGCTCGCAGCGGTGGTTACCCCCAGCGACCTGGGCTCGCTGATCACCCGCTTCATGCACGACGAAGACAGCAAGTTCGGCCTCAAGGTGCGCAACGGCAACGGCGATCAATGGCGTGCTTATGGCGACAAGCGCTACTTCGACAGTGGCGACAGCGTCAACCGCGTCCATGTAAAGCAGGCGGTGCAGGATTCGGCCGATGAGATTTTTACGGCCTACCTGAGCGGCACACTGCCCTCGCCCACCACTTACGCGGCGCTGAAACGGCTGCCGGATCTGCAAGCAGTGCTGAACCTAGCGAACAACTTTTCGCCGCTGTTCCGGGTCGAGGGCAGCAAGGTATTGCGGCGCAAGGACGTGAACAACCTCAACGACACCGCGACCGTGGATGACTGGTGGGGCTGGAGCACGTACTTGCTGCTCAAGGACTACAACCCCAAAGGCAACGTTTGATAAGGAGATCGATCATGACAATCAAAGTGACACTGGAACTGGCTTCGGGCCAATCCCTGAAAGGCGCACCGCTGGAACTGCTGGCCGATGGCAAGCCGATTGCCCGGGCGGTGGTGGGTGATGGCGGTCAGGTGACGTTTGATGCCAAGCCTGGGGCCGCGAAACTGGCGGTGCGGGTGGATCGGGGGATTTTGAAGGGGATCTGAAAGTTATGCACTGAAGCTGCCGGCCTCATCGCGAGCAAGCTCGCTCCCACAGTGTCATGTGTCGAACACGAAAATGTGGGATCGGGGGATTTTGAAGGGGATCTGAAAGTTATGCACTGAAGCTGCCGGCCTCACCGCGAGCAAGCTCGCTCCCACAGTGTCATGTGTCGAACACGAAAATGTGGTCACACATGGCACCCTGTGGGAGCGAGCTTGCCCGCGATGGCGTCGTGTCAGGCGACTAAAATCTCAACCGCGTTGCGCTTCAGCCTCTTCATGCGCATGGCGCAACCGTTCACGGCTATTGGTCAGGTGCAAGCGCATCGCCGCCCGCGCGGCATCCGAATCCTGGCGGGCAATCGCATCGTAGATTTCCTCATGCTCACGGCTCAGGCGACTCATGTAGTGCTGCTGGTCGTCATGGGCCAGGCGCGCCGAATTCAACCGCGTACGCGGAATGATGCTGGTGCCCAGGTGGGTCATGATGTCGGTGAAGTAGCGGTTGCCGGTAGACAGGGCAATTTGCAGGTGGAACTGGAAGTCCGAGGCCACGGCATCGCTGGCGTGGGAAGCGCTTTCGTTCAGTGCATCCAGCGCTGCACGCATCAACGCCAACTGTTCGGCGCTGCGCCGTTGCGCGGCCAGGCCAGCGGATTCAACTTCCAGGCTGATGCGCAGTTCCAGGATCGCCAGCACGTCACGCAAGGTGACCACGGTCGCCGGGTCGATGCGAAAGCCACTTGGGCTCGGTGTGTCGAGCACGAAGGTGCCGATGCCATGACGCGTTTCCACCTGCCCTGCCGCCTGCAAACGGGAAATCGCCTCACGCACCACAGTGCGGCTGACGCCGTGCGCTTCCATGATCGCCGACTCGGTGGGCAACTTGTCGCCGCGCTTGAGCTGACCGTCGCGGATCTGCTCGGACAGCACCGTCACCAGTTCCTGCGCGAGGCTGCGGCGCTTGCGAGGGAGGCGTGGTGCGTCAATCGGGTTTTCCATGGTGAACGTCTTTCTCGAAAATTCGGCTGAAATCGCATCATAACTTAATGCGGGTTGTACGATCACCGTCACGGTTTGCACCATTCCCCTGTGGGAGCGGGCTTGCTCGCGAAGAGGGAGTGTCAGCTCCATATATATTGACTGACACATCGCCTTCGCGAGCAAGCCCGCTCCCACAGGAGGGATTGTGGTGTTTACGCGGTTACGGCCTGATCCACCAGATGACCGTTGTCGATACGGATGTGCCGTGGATGGAAGCGTTTCAGGCTGCTGCGATGGCCGACGCTGACAATGCTCAGCCCCGGCAATTGATCGATCAGCGCCTGATACAGCGTCGCTTCGTCCTCTTCATCCATCGCCGAGGTAGCTTCGTCCATGTACAGCCATTGCGGTTCAAAGAGCAGCGCACGGGCGAAGGCCAGGCGTTGCTGCTCGCCCGGCGACAACATGCGCTGCCAGTGATTGGCTTCGTCCAGACGCGCCACCAGATGCGGCAAACGACAGGTTTCCAGCACATGCACGTAACGCTCTTGCGTATACGTGTCGCCGGTCTGTGGATAACTCAGCGCCTCACGCAAGCTGCCGATCGGCAGATACGGCTTTTGTGGCAGGAACAGATAACGTCCCGCCGGCAGCCGGATATTGCCGTGACCACGCGGCCACAAGTGCCCCATCGCCCGCAGCAATGTCGATTTGCCGCTGCCGGAACGACCGCTGAGCATCACTCGCTCGCCCTCTTGCACGGTCATGTCGGCACTGGTCAGCAGATGCCGGCCGTCGGCCAGGTCCAGGCCCAGGTTGTGGATTTTCAGTTCCGAGCCCTGGTTTTGCACGTCAATGGACGGCTGGCGCTCTTCGTTGTCGGTCATCGCCTGACGGAAACTCAGCAGACGATCACAGGTGGCGCGCCACGCGGCGAGGTCCGAGTACGCACTGATGAACCAGCTGAAACTCTCCTGCACGTTGCCGAACGCCGAGCTGATCTGCATCAGCTCACCCAGTTCGATCTTGCCGGTGAAGTAACGCGGTGCGGCGACAATGAACGGGAAAATGATCGCGATCTGGCTGTAACCGGAGGTGAAGAAGGTCAGACGCTTGGACACCTTCATGATGTCCCAGAAATTGTGCCAGACCATGCCGAAGCGGCTGCTCAGACGACGGTTCTCATTGGGCTCGCCGTTGTACAGCGCGATGCTTTCGGCGTTCTCGCGAACCCGCACCATGGAGAAACGCAGGTCAGCTTCGAAGCGTTGTTGTTGGTTGTTCAGGCCAATCAGGCGACGACCGATCAGATGCGTCAGCCAACTGCCGACCGCGGCATAAATCAGCACGCACCAGAACATGTAGCCGGGAATGGTGAAACCGAACACCTCGATGCTGCCGGACACGCCCCACAAAATGATCGAGAAGGACACCAGGCTGACCACGTTGCGGATCAGCCCAAGCCCCAGCGCCAGGGTGTTGGAGGTGAAGCTGTTGAGGTCCTCGGAAATCCGCTGGTCCGGGTTATCGGTGTAACCGCCCTGCTCCAGCTGATAATAGTTCTTGTCGCCAAGCCAGCGGGCGAAATGCTTTTCGGTGAGCCAGGCCCGCCAGCGGATGGTCAGCATCTGGGTCAGATAAAGTCGGTACACGGCACCGATGATCGCCACCGTCGCAATCGCGCCGAAATACAGAATCAGCTTCCAGAACGCCGCCTCGTCCTTCTTTTGCAGGGCGTTGTAGAAATCCTTGTACCAGGTGTTGAACCACACCGATATCCCGACGCTGATCAGCGACAGGGCAATCACGGCGATCAGCAACGTCCAGGCCTTACCCTTTTCTTCGCTGCGCCAGTACGGCGTGGTCATCGCCCATACCTTGCGGAAAAACTGCCCGCGCACAGCATCGTTGACCGCGGAATATTCAGCGTTCTGATTCATGGAAAAGGCTCGATAAAGAAAAGAACACGCACGAACCGATCATAGATGATCGGTTCGATTTGTCGCGAGATGCGACCAGCATTCGTTCAGCGCAGGTTCAGCGACGGACCGGGCGTTTTTGCAGTTTGCGCTGCAAGGTGCGGCGGTGCATGCCCAGGGCGCGGGCAGTGGCGGAGATGTTGCCTTCGTGTTCGGTCAGCACGCGTTGAATGTGTTCCCACTGCAAGCGGTCTACGGACATCGGGTTTTCCGGCACCAGGGTGTCGAGGTCGGCGTGTTCGGACAGCAGCGCCGCCAGCACGTCATCGGCATCGGCCGGTTTGCACAGGTAGTTGCAGGCGCCGCGCTTGATCGCCTCGACAGCGGTGGCGATGCTCGAATAACCGGTGAGAATCACCACGCGCATTTCCGGGTCGAGTTCGAGCAGTTTCGGCAGCAACACCAGACCCGAGTCGCCGTCCATTTTCAGGTCGAGCGCGGCGTAGTCCGGCAGGTCAGCCTGGGCGATGGTCAGGCCTTCTTCGGCGGAGCCGGCGGTGCTGACGCGAAAACCACGGCGGGCCATGGCACGGGCCATCACGCGGGTGAAGGTGGCGTCGTCGTCTACCAGCAGCAAATGCGGCAGCTCTTCGCCTTCAACTTGGATCTCGTCACTCATGTTCGTCTCCTCGGGCGACACGGGGCAGGCGCAGCTCGGTGAGCGTGCCGCCTTCCTCATGACTGTAGAGTTTCACTGAGCCGCCGGCGCGTGTCACGCTGGCCTTGCTCAAAAACAGGCCCAGGCCGAAACCTTTGCCCTTGGTGGTAAAAAACGGTTTGCCGATCTGCTCGGCGATGGCCAGCGGCACACCGGCGCCGTGGTCGCGAATGCTGATGGTCAAATCTTCGGCATTCCAGTCCAGCGTCACTTGCAGCCCTTCGGGGCAGGCATCAGCGGCGTTGTTGAGCAAATTCAGCAGCGCCTGGGTCAGGTCCGGCGGCGGGGCCATGCGCGGCACAGCGCCCTGGCCGAGGCGCTGGAAGCGGTAACTGGCTTCCGGGCGCATCAGGTGCCAGCGGTTCAGCGCTTCGTCGAGCCAGTCGGTGACGTCCTGCATTTCCACGGCCAGGCGACGATTGGCCTCGGCGGCGCGCACCAACTGCTGCAAGGTCTCTTTGCAGAGTTTGACCTGATCTTGCAGCACGCTCAGATCGTCCTGCAACAGCGGATCGGGATGATCCTGACGCATTTCCTTGAGCAGCACGCTCATGGTCGCCAGCGGCGTGCCCAATTCATGGGCGGCACCGGCGGCTTGCGTTGCGACAGCGAGCAATTGCTGATCGCGCAGGCCTTCTTCACGACGAATGGCGCGCAGCTCTTCCTGACGGCGCAGCTCTTCGGCCATGCGGGCGGCGAAGAACGTTATGACGGCGGCGGCCAGGGCAAAACTCAGCCACATCCCGTACACCTGAAGACTTTCCCGGGCGATGGGAAACGTTTGCAGCGGATAGAAACGCGCCAGCAGCAGGGTGTACATCGTCAGTGCAATACCGGACAGCACCACCGAATAACGCCACGGCAACGTCACGGCAGCGATGGTCAGTGGCACCAGGTAATAAGAGACAAACGGGTTGGTCGAACCACCGGAGAAATACAGCAAGGCGCTGTGGATAAACAGGTCGCAGGCCAGTTGCACGGCGTATTCAAGTTCGGTGACCGGCCATGAAGTGCGCAGGCGTATGGCCGTGAAGGCGCACAGCAGCATCGAGCAGCCGAGGGTCATCGCCAGTTGCAGCCACGGCAGCGGCAGCAGATCGAACCAATAGGCCAACCCGACAGAACCAGCCTGCGCAGCCAGCACCAAGGTGCGAATGAATGTGAGCCGCCAGAGATTCTGGCGAGTGGCGGAAGTCAGTTGAACGGGGGCGAGCATGAGCTCTCCTGATGAGCGCTCCAGGCGGATCGCACGGAGTATAACCAAGCACGGGGGCCGGGAGGCAAAAGTGCGGCAAACAGCCACATGGCAGAACGGATTTTGGCGTCTATAAGGACGCCTTCCCGAGCAGGCTCGCTCCCACCATTGGAATGCGCTCCCTGAGGGAGCGAGCCTGCTCGCGATTGACTGCGCCGCAGTCCCCCCCGCATCTGTATAGAAGTTGTAACTGTGCGAACCGGATCATAAAAGCTAGAGTCTGATGGTTCACGCAGGCCCGGACCACCACCCCTGCGCCCCCTTTCAAGGAGCTTTTCATGTTCACATTGCGCCGCAGCGCCGCCCTTCTCGCCCTCAGCGTTGGCACCGTCGCCAGCCTCCCGGCCCTGGCCGCCGACGATCTGCATTACAACCAGATTTCCCTGCGCGCCGAAGTCAGCCAGGAAGTGGCCCGCGACCTGATGATCGTGACGCTCTACACCGAAGAACAAAACACCGACCCGGCCAAACTCGCCGCCGACATCAGCACCACCATGAACAAAGCACTGGCCCAGGCCAAGCAAGTCAAAGACATCACCCTGCGCCAGGGCAGCCGCAACAGCTACCCGATCTACGAGCCCAAAGGCCAGAAAATCACCGGCTGGCGCGAACGTGCCGAACTGCGCCTGGAAAGCTCGGACTTTGCCGCCCTGTCGAAACTCACCGGCGAACTGCTCACCGACCTGAAAATGGGCGGCATGGATTTCGCCATCGCCACCCCGACCCGCAAGGCCAGCGAAGACGCACTGCTTAAAGAAGCCGTGACCGCCTTCAAGGCACGCGCCCAACTGGCGACCGATGCGCTGGGCGGCAAGGGCTACAAAATCGTCAACCTGAACCTGAACAGCAATGGTTATCCACAACCGTACATGCGCGCGCCGATGATGATGAAAGCGGCAGCAGGCATGGACTCGGCGCCCGTGACCCCGGATGTTGAGGCGGGCACCAGCCAGGTGAGCATGACGGCGGACGGGTCGATTGAAGTGTTGATGGCGCCTTGAGGCGATAGCACTTGAATACAGAACGGCGATCACTTGAGTGATCGCCGTTTTTTATTGCCTGTCGTCAGGCCCTGATTTATTTGACGGTTGGCCTGCCGCCTTCGCGCTCCCATAGTTTTGAGTGGTGTACATCTGGGGGAGATTGGTTGGCTGGTGGGCCGCTTTCGCAGGCAAGGCAGCTCCCACAGTTTGGACTGGGTGCATCTGGGGGGAGATTGGTTGGCTGGTTGGGCGTCTTCGCAGGCAAGCCAGCTCCCACAGTTTGGACTGGGTGCATCTGGGGGAGATTGGTTGGCTGGTGGGCCGCTTTCGCAGGCAAGCCAGCTCCCACAGTTTGGACTGGGTGCATCTGGGGGAGATTGGTTGGCTGGCGGGCCGTCTCCGCAGGCAAGCCAGCTCCCACAGTTTGGACTGGGTGCATCTGGGGGAGATTGGTTGGCTGGTGGGCCGCTTTCGCAGGCAAGCCAGCTCCCACAGTTTGGACTGGGTGCATCTGGGGGAGATTGGTTGGCTGATGAGCCGCTTTCGCAGGCAAGCCAGCTCCCACAGTTTGGACTGGGTGCATCTGGGGGGAGATTGGTTGGCTGGTGGGGCGTCTTCGCAGGCAAGCCAGCTCCCACAGTTTGGACTGGGTGCATCTGGGGAGATTGGTTGGCTGGTGGGGCGTCTTCGCAGGCAAGCCAGCTCCCACAGTTTGGACTGGGTGCATCTGGGGGAGATTGGTTGGCTGGTGGGCCGCTTTCGCAGGCAAGCCAGCTCCCACAGTTTTGAGCGGGGTGCATCTGGGAGAGATTGGTTGGCTGGCTGGGCGTTTTCGCAGGCAAGCCAGCTCCCACAGGTGGATCGGGTGCATCTGGGGGAGATTGGTTGGCTGGTGGGCCGCTTTCGCAGGCAAGCCAGCTCCCACAGGTTTGAGTGGGGTACATTCGGGAGAGATTGGTCGGCTGGTAGGCCGCCATCGCGAGCAAGCTCGCTCCCACAGAAAAGCAAAAGCAAAAGCAGAAGCAGATCCGCATCCCCCCCCCCCGCCCTTCACCACTCATCAGGCCGAGCGTTAGCTCGCCTGCAGCTCTTGATCTACCCGCCCCTTCGGGAGGCCGAGTGGAGGTGTTTATCTGGGGATGGGCGCGTAGCGCCGTGCGGCGCAGCCGCACACATCGAGAGGAGGTCGTCGCGAAGCAGACCGTAGGCGATGCCCCCAGATGAATACCGGAGCGAGGGAACACCGAGCCCAGGCGAGGAGCCGTACGCTCGGGGCGAGCCTTTTGGGGTACTTTTTTGGCGTTTGAAAAAAGTGCCTCGCCGTAAGGGCGAAACCATAAGCCGCCGTTACCGCAGCAACGGATATACACCCCATCAAAATCCCGGTCGGCTGTCAGGCCGCCTTCGCAGGCAAGCCAGCTCCCACAGTTTGAACAGTGCACACCTGGAAGAACATGGTCGGCCCTAAGGCCGCCAAGTCCAAGCGACTATGCCCAGACACAGGGGTCCCCCTGAAAAAACGATATTTCCGCCACCCCCACCAACCCGGCTACTCTCAAAAACATATAGCCGCCAGAACCCCCTCAGGTCCCCCATGCCAAGAACCACCGTCAAACCGCTCCTACTCGCACTCACCCTGGCCACAATCGCCCCTTTCGCAAACGCAGCCACAACATTGGTCTACTGCTCCGAAGCCAGCCCCGCCGGCTTCGACCCCAGCCAATACACCAGCGGCACCGACTTCGATGCCTCGGCCGAAACCGTATTCAACCGCCTCACCCAATTCAAACGCGGCGGCACCGAAGTAGAACCGGGCCTGGCAACAAGCTGGGACGTGAGCCAGGACGGCCTCAGCTACACCTTCCACCTGCGCGACGGCGTGAAATTCCACACCACCGACTACTTCACCCCAACCCGCGACTTCAACGCCGACGACGTGCTGTTCACTTTCCAGCGCCTGCTCGATCCGGAGAACGCCTTTCGCAAGGCCTACCCCGCCGAGTCGCCGTACTTCACCGACATGGACCTGAACAAGACCATCAAAAGCGTCGACAAACTCGACGAACACACCGTGCGCTTCAGCCTGAACAACGTCGACGCCGCGTTCATCCAGAACCTGGCGATGAGCTTCGCCTCGGTGCAGTCCGCCGAATACGGCGCGCTGCTATTAAAGGAAGGCAAAGCCGCCGACATCAACCAGAAGCCGGTCGGCACCGGTCCGTTCGTGTTCAAGCGTTATCAGAAGGACTCGCAGATTCGCTACGTCGCCAACAAGGCGTACTGGAAACCCGAGGACGTGAAAATCGACAATCTGGTGTTCTCGATCACCCCGGACGCCGCCGTGCGTTTGCAGAAACTCAAGACCGGCGAGTGCCAGGTCAGCGGCTACCCGCGCCCTGCAGACATCGAGGTCATGGAGAAAGACCCCAACCTGACAGTACTCAAACAGGCCGGTTTCAATCTGGGCTTCCTTGCCTACAACGTCACCCACCCGCCACTGGATCAGCTCAAGGTGCGTCAGGCGCTGGACATGGCCATCGACAAGCCGGCGATCATCAAGGCCGTCTACCAGAGTGCCGGGCAGCTGGCGCAGAACGCCCTGCCGCCGGCGCAATGGTCCTATGACCCGAACATCAAGGATGCGCCCTACGACCCGACCAGGGCGAAGGCGCTACTGAAGGAAGCAGGGGTTGCGCCGGGTACGACCCTCAATTTGTGGGCCATGACCGTGCAGCGCGCCTCCAACCCGAACGCGCGGATGTCGGCGCAGATGATCCAGCAGGATTGGGAGAAAGTCGGGATCAAGGCCAACATCGTCAGCTATGAATGGGGCGAGTACATCAAGCGCGCCAAGAACGGCGAACACGACGCGATGATCTACGGCTGGACCGGTGACAACGGTGACCCCGACAACTGGCTCGGCGTGCTCTACAGTTGTGCGGCGGTCAAAGGCAGCAACTACGCCAAGTGGTGTGATCCGGCGTACGACACGTTGATCCAGCAGGCGAAGGTGTCTACCGACCGTGACCAACGGGTCAAATTGTATCAACAGGCCCAACAAATCCTTAAGCAGCAGGTGCCGATCACGCCGATCGCCAACTCGACGGTGTTCCAGCCGCTGCGCAAGGAAGTGACTGATTTCAAAATCAGTCCGTTTGGCCTCACACCCTTCTACGGCGTGGGTATAAATAAGTAACACCGCGCGCCAACCGGGTGCGCCAGACGCCCCGGTTGCCCCGTCGCGGTGCGCCGTTTGCACCGTAAAAAACGCCCGCAAACGGTCAAATGCGTCAGAATTTATACATATGCGACATTAAGGTACGTTCGTGCCACTGTTTAAGGCTTGTAGCCATGCAAGATCTTGCAATGGGTATGGCCCCTGCATAAGTATCCGCAGGCACGACTCACGAGGTCGTCCTCTAATTCCAAAAATGACAACAAATCATGAGGCCACCATGCTTAAACACGCGGTCATTCCGTTTTTAGTCGGCGCCAGCCTGTTGGCTAGCGCACCTTTCGCCGTTGCGGCGACTAACCTGGTGTTTTGCTCCGAAGGGAGCCCGGCCGGTTTTGATCCTGGTCAGTACACCACCGGAACCGACTTCGACGCCTCTGCAGAAACCATGTTCAACCGCCTGACACAGTTCGAGCGCGGCGGCACCGCCGTTGTTCCTGGCCTGGCGACCAGCTGGGACATTTCCCCGGACGTAAAGGAATACACCTTCCACCTGCGTGAAGGTGTGAAGTTCCACACCACGCCGTACTTCACCCCGACTCGTGAGTTCAACGCCGACGACGTGCTGTTCACCTTTAATCGCATGATTAACAAGGATGATCCGTTCCGCAAAGCGTACCCGACCGAATTCCCGTACTTCACCGACATGGGCATGGACACCAACATTGCCAAGGTCGAGAAGATCGACGATCACACCGTCAAGTTCGTGCTGAACACCGTTGATGCAGCGTTCATTCAAAACCTGGCCATGAGCTTCGCCTCCGTCCAGTCCGCCGAATACGCCGCCAAGCTACTCAAGGAAGGCAGGCCGGGCGACATCAACCAGAAGCCGATCGGTACCGGTCCGTTCGTGTTCAAGAGCTACCAGAAAGACTCCAACATCCGCTACACCGGGAACAAGGACTACTGGAAACCTGACGACGTGAAGATCGATAACCTGATCTTCGCCATCACCACCGACCCGTCGGTGCGCATTCAGAAGCTGAAGAAGAACGAATGCCAGGTCACCCTCTTCCCGCGTCCGGCCGACCTCAAGGCACTGGGCGAAGACAAGGATCTGAAACTGCCGCATCAGGCTGGTTTCAACCTGGGCTATATCGCCTACAACGTCATGCCTGTGCTCAAGGGCCGCACCGACGCCAACCCGTTGGCTGACCTGCGCGTTCGTCAGGCGCTGGACATGTCGGTGAACAAGCCGCAGATCATCGATTCGGTTTACCAGGGCGCGGGCCAACTGGCCGTCAACGCCATGCCCCCGACCCAGTGGTCTTACGACACCACCATCAAGGATGCCAAGTACGACCCTGAGAAAGCCAAGGAGCTGCTCAAGGAAGCTGGCGTCAAGGAAGGCACCCAGATCACTCTGTGGGCCATGCCGGTTCAGCGTCCGTACAACCCGAACGCCAAGCTGATGGCTGAAATGCTGCAGTCCGACTGGAAGAAAATCGGCCTGAACGTGAACATCGTCAGCTACGAATGGGGCGAGTACATCAAGCGTTCCAAAGGTGGCGAGAACCAGGCGATGATCATCGGCTGGAGCGGCGACAATGGTGACCCGGACAACTGGCTCGGCACCCTGTTCGGTTGCGATGCCATGAACGGCAACAACTTCTCGAAATGGTGCGACAAGCCATACGACACACTGATCAAGGAAGCCAAGTCCACCCCGGACCAGGCCAAACGCACCGAGCTGTACAAACAGGCACAACATCTGCTCAAGGATGCTGTTCCAATGACACCTATCGCACACTCGACGGTGTATCAACCCATGCGCGCCAACGTGCAGGACTTCAAGATCAGCCCATTCGGCTTGAACTCCTTCTACGGCGTCAGCATCAGCAAATAAGGTTCGACTGCGGCGACGTTTAACGTCGCCGCAGTTTAATCCGCCGCAAAAGCGGGAAATTACCTACAGCCTGATCCACTGCACACACAGCAGAGACAGACGACTGTCGGCTTTTCCTACGAGATTTTCAGGCTTTACGCATTTACTGCCGGACCCACGGCTCATACCGTCGGGATCCGACCCGTTCATGCGTGCGCCACCGGTTTGCTGCTGCTGCGATGGATTGAGATCAATGAAGCATTACGTGCCCGGACGGCGCGCCGCTTCATTGTCAAAACACTGAAAAGAGGGAGCGTTATGCGCCATACCTTGGTTTTATCCGCGTTACTGAGCACCGGCCTGTTGGCCGCCACTTCCAGCCAGGCCGCCAACAACAGCCTGGTCTTCTGCTCCGAAGGCAGCCCCGCCGGTTTCGACACGGCGCAGTACACCACTGCGACCGACAACGACGCCGCCGAACCGCTGTACAACCGGCTGGCAGAGTTTGAGAAAGGCGCGACCAACGTCGTACCGGGCCTGGCAAAGAGCTGGGATATTTCCGAGGACGGCCTCAAGTACACCTTCCATCTACGCGAAGGGGTGAAATTCCACACCACGCCCTGGTTCACGCCGACTCGCGATTTCAATGCCGATGATGTGCTGTTCACGTTCAATCGCATGCTCGACCCGCAACAACCATTCCGTAAGGCCTACCCGACGGAGTTCCCGTATTTCAACGGGATGAGCCTGAACAAGAACATCGCCAAGGTCGAAAAGACCGGGCCGCTGACCGTGGTCATGACGCTCAACAGCGTGGACGCCGCGTTCATCCAGAACATTGCCATGAGCTTCGCCGCCATCCTGTCCGCTGAATACGCCGACAAATTGCTGGCTGACGGCAAGCCCAGCGACATCAATCAGAAGCCGATCGGCACCGGGCCGTTCGTGTTCAAGAGCTATCAGAAAGACTCGAACATCCGGTACACCGGCAACAAGCAGTACTGGGACCCGAGCCGGGTCAAGCTCGACAATCTGATCTTCGCCATCAATACCGACGCCTCGGTGCGAGTGCAGAAACTCAAGGCCGGCGAATGCCAGATCACCCTGCATCCGCGCCCTGCCGATGTAGCCGCACTGAAGAACGACCCGAAACTCAAGCTCATCGAAAAACCCGGCTTCAACCTCGGTTACATCGCCTACAACGTGCGCCACAAACCCTTCGACCAGCTCGAAGTGCGCCAGGCGCTGGACATGGCGGTGAACAAGCAAGGCATTCTCAACGCCGTCTATCAAGGTGCCGGGCAGTTGGCGGTCAATGCCATGCCGCCGACCCAGTGGTCCTACGACGACACCATCAAAGACGCCGCCTACAACCCGGAAAAAGCCAGGGAATTGCTCAAGGCTGCCGGCGTGAAGGACGGCACGCAAATCACCCTCTGGGCCATGCCGGTCCAGCGCCCTTACAACCCCAACGCCAAGTTGATGGCCGAAATGCTCCAGGCGGACTGGGCAAAGATCGGCCTCAAGGTCAAGATCGTCAGCTACGAATGGGGCGAGTACATCAAGCGCACCAAGAATGGTGAACACGACATCAGCCTGATCGGCTGGACGGGCGACAACGGGGATCCCGACAACTGGCTCGGCACGCTTTACAGCTGCGACGCCATTGGCGGCAACAACTACTCCATGTGGTGTGATCCGGCTTACGACAAGCTGATCAAGCAGGCCAAAACCGTCACCGACATTGGTCAGCGCACCGCACTCTACAAACAGGCGCAGCAATTGCTCAAGCAGCAAGTGCCGATCACGCCAGTCGCTCACTCGACGGTCAACCAGCCGTTGAGCGCCAAAATCGAAGGGTTCAAGGTCAGCCCCTTCGGTCGCAATGTGTTCTCGGGGGTCAGCCTCGACCAATAACTGATTAGCCAAAGACGCTGGGGGCGATTTTCGCCCTCACGCAAGCGTGTTGCCTGAATTCGCCGAACAGGCCTCCAGCAAACGTTTGCGAAGCCATGAATGAGTTGTAAAACCAATAGCCGGACCATAAAGAACCGGCACTAAAAAAAAAGAAAGTAAAGGAGCTTCACCCATGAAACTGAGCAGCACTGCGTTACTGGCCCTGGCCATTAGCAGCGTAACCGCCACGGCTTACGCAGAAACCCAAAGCCAGGATTTCACCCCGGTGACGGTCAACGAAAAAAGCGCACAAGGCGCGGCTACCGGCTTTGTCGAAGGCTCAACGGTCAGCGGCACCACGCGCAACTGGTACGCCAACGAGCAGCTGAAACGCGGCGGCAAGTTCACTTACCGCAAAGACGGCGTAGCAACGCCTACCGACCGCCGTATCAACTGGGTCCAGGGCACCATCGTCAATTACACCTCCGGTTTCACTCAGGGCACCGTCGGTGTCAGCACTGAAGTGGCTGCGTACAACGCCGTTGCACTGGAACGTGATCGCAAGAGCCTGGCTTCCAACAACGGTGGCGCACCGGGCTCGCGTCCAGGGGCAGGCAACAACCGTACCCTGACTACCGAAGGCGGCGACGCCCAAGGCCAGTGGAGCAAACTGGGCCTGGCCAACGTCAAGTTCCGTGTCTCCAACACCACCCTGACTGCCGGTCGCCAGAACTTCAGCACCCCCATCGTCGACAACATCGGCAACCGTCCACTGCCTTCGAGCTTTGAAGGTGTGAGCCTGCACAGCGAAGAGCTGAACAACCTGTCGTTCGACGCTGGCAGCTTCGACCGCGTATCCCCGCGTACTGAAGAAAGCCTGTCGAAATTCCGCACCGAGTACAGCGCCAATGGCGCCGAAACCGATCGCGTGAGCATCGTTGGTCTGAACTATCAGCCGCTCAAAAGCCTGAAGACCAGCCTGTACGCCTCCAAGGTTGAAGACTTCTGGAACCAGTACTACTTCGGCGCTACCCACGAACTGGGTGACAGCCAGCTTCTGAGCCTGACCACCGGCCTGAACTACTACAAAACGGTCGATACCGGCAAAAAGGAAATGGGTGAAATCGACAACAACACCTACTCCCTGTCGTTCGGCCTGACCCACCAGGCTCACAGCCTGACCTTCTCGTACCAGAAAATTAACGGTGACGAGTACTTCGACTACCTGCACGAAACCAACGGCATCTACCTGGCCAACTCCCTGCTGTCCGACTTCAACGGCCCGAACGAGCAGTCCTTCCAGATCGCCTACGGTCTGAACATGGCGGAATACGGCGTGCCTGGCCTGAAGTTCAACATCTACCAGGCTCGCGGCTGGGGCATCGACGGTACTCACTACACCGGCACCGCCTACGACGTGAAGAACATGGACGGCGAACATCACTATGAATACGGCATCGGTGCTTCGTACGCCGTGCAGAGCGGCCCGCTCAAGGCCACCACTGTTCGAGCGACCTATACCGCTCACCGTGCCAGCGAAAACCAGTCTGACGGCAGCATCAACGAGTTCCGTCTGGTGACCACTGTTCCATTCAACATCCTGTAAAAACGCCACCGAACGGCTGACTCATGATGAGTCGGCCGTTCGGCTTTAGTCCTTCAACCGATTGCAGAGGGTTCTTGATGAAATTGCTTCCCCTACGTGCGGCCATCGCGGCCGCGTTGCTGAGTGTCGCTGTTGGCGTCTCTGCCAAACCCTTGGTGGTCTGTACCGAAGCCAGCCCGGAAGGCTTCGATATGGTCCAGTACACGACTGCAGTCACAGCCGATGCGGTGGCCGAAACCATCTTCAATCGTCTGGCGGACTTCAAGCCCGGCACCACAGAAGTGGTTCCGGCACTGGCCGACTCCTGGGACATCAGCGAGGACGGTCTGACCTACACGTTCCACCTGCGCAAAGGCGTCAAGTTTCACACCACCGAATATTTCAAGCCGACCCGCGACATGAATGCCGACGACGTGGTCTGGAGTTTCCAGCGTCAACTGGACCCGAAACACCCGTGGCACAACAAATCGAGCGTGGGCTTCCCGTACTTTGAAAGCATGGGCTTCAAGGAACTGCTCAAAAGCGTCGAGAAAGTCGACGACAACACGGTCACGTTCACCCTGACCCGCCGCGAAGCGCCGTTCCTGGCCGACATCGCCATGGCGTTCTCCTCGATCTACCCCGCCGAGTACGCCGACCAGTTGCTCAAGGCCGACAAGACCGGCGACCTGAACAGCAAGCCGATCGGCACTGGCCCGTTCATCTTCCAGCGTTACGCCAAGGACGCTCAGGTCCGCTTCAAGGCCAACCCGGAGTACTTCCGTGGCAAGCCACCGGCTGACGCGTTGATCCTGGCCATCGCCACCGACAACAACGTGCGCCTGCAAAAGCTCAAGGCCAACGAGTGCCAGATTGCGCTGTATCCGAAACCGGACGACATCCCGAGCATCAAGAAAGATACCAACCTGAAAGTCGATGAAATGGACGCTATGACCGTCTCCTACATCGCCATGAACACCCAGCACAAATACATGAGCGATGTGCGGGTACGTAAGGCAATCGACATTGCTTTCGACAAGGCCGCCTACGTCAACGCGCTGTTCGGCAAAGGCAACGCCACCGTGGCGGTCAACCCGTACCCGCCAACGCTGCTGGGTTACAACCATGATCTGCAGAACCCGCCCCGTGACCTGGACAAGGCCCGCGCCCTGCTCAAGGAAGCCGGCGTACCGGAAGGCACTGAGCTGACCCTGTTCACCCGTAACGGCGGCGGCCCGACCAACCCCAACCCGATGCTCGGCGCACAGATGATGCAGGCCGACCTGGCCAAGGTCGGGATAAAACTCGACATTCGCGTCATGGAATGGGGCGAAATGCTCAAGCGCGCCAAAAACGGCGAGCACGACATGGTGTCTGCCGGATGGGCGGGCGACAACGGCGACCCGGATAACTTCCTGACGCCGATGCTCAGTTGCGAAGCGGCGAAGAACGGCGAAAACTACGCCCGTTGGTGCAACGAGAAATTCCAGACCCTGCTTGACGAAGCAAGAGCTAAAGTAGATCCGGCCGAACGTGCCAAGCTGTACGAACAAGCCCAAGCGATCTTCAACCAGGATCAGCCATGGATCAGCATGGCCCACACCCGCATGTTCACCGCAATGCGCAATAACGTAGAGGGCTACCACATTAGCCCCCTCACCACTAATAACTTCGCCACCACCCAGGTGAAGTAGATAAGAAACTCCCGGCCTCCCTGATCCCAGGGAAGCCGGGCACGCCTAACCGGCTGATGAGGTACACAACAAGATGTTTAGTTTTATTGCCCGCCGACTGGGGTTATTGATCCCCACGTTTTTCGGCATCACCCTGCTGACTTTCGCGTTGATTCGCATGATTCCGGGCGACCCCGTGGAAGTAATGATGGGCGAACGTCGGGTCGACCCCGAAATGCACGCCCAGGCAATGGAACGCCTAGGTCTGAACAAACCCCTGTATGCCCAATACCTGGATTACATCGGCAAGTTGGCCCACGGCGACCTTGGCGAATCACTGCGCACACGCACCAGTGTCTGGACCGAGTTCAGCTCTCTATTCCCCGCGACCCTGGAACTGTCCATGGCCGCCCTGTTGTTCGCCGGCGTCCTTGGCCTTTTGGCCGGGGTGATTGCGGCACTCAAGCGAGGATCCCTGTTCGACCATGGGGTGATGGGCATCTCCCTGGCGGGATATTCGATGCCGATCTTCTGGTGGGGCCTGATCCTGATCATGTTCTTCTCGGTGAGCCTGGGCTGGACCCCCGTTTCCGGACGGATCGACCTGCTTTATGACATCGAGCCGCGCACCGGCTTCATGCTCATCGACACCTTGCTGGCCGATGACGTCGGTGCATTCTTCGACGCCCTGCACCACCTGATCCTGCCGGCCATCGTGCTCGGCACCATCCCGCTGGCCGTGATTGCGCGGATGACCCGTTCGTCGATGCTCGAAGTGCTGCGCGAAGACTACATCCGTACCGCTCGCGCCAAAGGTCTGTCGCCGGCGCGCGTGGTGTTCGTGCACGGCCTGCGCAACGCGCTGATCCCGGTACTGACCGTGGTCGGCCTGCAAGTCGGCACACTGCTGGCCGGTGCAGTCCTGACCGAAACCATCTTCTCGTGGCCCGGCATCGGCAAATGGCTGATCGAAGCCATTGGCGCACGGGATTATCCCGTGGTGCAGAACGGCATCCTGTTAATCGCCTGCCTGGTGATTCTGGTCAACTTCGTAGTGGACATCCTCTACGGCTTTGCCAACCCACGCATCCGTCACCAGCGCTGAGATCATCATGACCATGACCACTCCAATTCCAGCGGTAGCAGTCGATCAAAGCCTGCTGTACCCGTCTCCGTACAAAGAGTTCTGGCAAGCATTTTCCAAGAACAAAGGCGCCGTCGCCGGCCTGCTGTTCATGCTGCTGGTGATTTTCTGCGCCCTGTTCGCCCCTTGGGTCGCGCCACACAACCCGAGCGAGCAGTACCGCGATTTCCTGCTGACCCCGCCAGCCTGGCTGGAAGGTGGGCAGATGCAGTTCCTGCTCGGCACCGATGAACTGGGGCGTGACCTGCTGTCGCGCCTGATCCAGGGCTCGCGCCTGTCGCTGTTGATCGGCTTGTCGTCGGTGGTGATGTCGCTGATTCCGGGGATCCTGCTGGGTCTGTTCGCCGGCTTCTTCCCGCGCCTGCTTGGCCCGACCATCATGCGTCTGATGGACATCATGCTGGCCCTGCCGTCCCTGCTGCTGGCCGTGGCGATTGTCGCCATCCTCGGCCCTGGCCTGATCAACACCGTGATCGCCATCGCCGTGGTGTCCCTGCCGTCCTATGTTCGTCTGACCCGCGCCGCGGTAATGGGCGAGCTGAACCGCGACTATGTGACCGCCGCGCGCCTGGCCGGTGCCGGCCTGCCACGCCTGATGTTCATCACCGTGCTGCCCAACTGCATGGCACCGCTGATCGTTCAGGCCACCCTGAGTTTCTCTTCGGCCATTCTCGATGCCGCGGCACTGGGCTTCCTCGGCCTTGGCGTACAACCGCCAACGCCTGAGTGGGGCACCATGCTGGCTTCGGCTCGCGACTACATCGAACGCGCCTGGTGGGTGGTAAGTCTGCCTGGTCTGACCATTTTGCTCAGCGTGCTGGCAATCAACTTGATGGGCGACGGCCTGCGCGATGCGCTGGACCCGAAACTCAAGAACGCCGCCTGAGGAGATTCAAATGTCACTGTTGGAAATCAAGAATCTCAACGTTCGCTTCGGCGACAAGAACGCCGTTCCGGTGGTCGATGGCCTCGACATTACCGTGGACAAAGGCGAAGTCCTGGCCATCGTTGGCGAGTCGGGTTCCGGTAAATCCGTGACCATGATGGCGCTGATGGGCCTGATCGAACATCCGGGGATCGTCACCGCCGACGCCCTGAATTTCGACGGCAAGGACATGCTCAAGCTCAGTAACCGTCAGCGTCGGCAAATCGTCGGCAAAGACCTGGCCATGGTCTTCCAGGACCCGATGACCGCGCTGAACCCGAGCTACACCGTCGGCTTCCAGATCGAAGAAGTACTGCGCCTGCACCTGAAAATGTCCAGCAAACAGGCACGCAAGCGCGCCATTGAACTGCTGGAAAAAGTTGAAATCCCGGGCGCCGCCAGCCGTATGGACGCCTACCCGCATCAACTGTCCGGCGGTATGAGCCAGCGTGTTGCGATCGCCATGGCGATTGCCGGCGAACCGAAACTGCTGATCGCCGACGAACCGACCACGGCCCTCGACGTAACGATTCAGGCGCAGATCATGGACCTGCTGCTGGCGTTGCAGAAAGAGCAGAACATGGGCCTGGTGCTGATCACTCACGACCTCGCGGTCGTGGCTGAAACCGCCCAGCGCGTGTGCGTGATGTACGCCGGCCAGGCGGTGGAAGTGGGTCAGGTGCCGCAGTTGTTCGACATCCCCGCGCACCCGTACAGCGAAGCGTTGCTCAAGGCGATCCCGGAACACAGCCTGGGCGCCACGCGCCTGGCCACGCTGCCGGGCATCGTTCCCGGCCGCTACGACCGCCCGCAAGGTTGCCTGCTGTCGCCACGCTGCCCGTATGTGCAAGACAGCTGCCGCGCGCAGCGTCCTGGCCTTGACCCGAAAAGCAACAGCCTCGCCCGCTGCTTCTACCCGCTGAATCAGGAGGTGGCGTAATGGCCGTCGTACTTACCGCCCGCGACCTGACCCGTCACTACGAAGTGTCCCGTGGCCTGTTCAAGGGTCATGCGACCGTGCGCGCACTGAACGGTGTGTCGTTCGAGTTGCACGCTGGCAAGACCCTCGCCGTTGTAGGTGAGTCGGGTTGCGGCAAGTCCACCCTGGCCCGCGCCCTGACGCTGATCGAGGAGCCGTCTTCCGGCTCCCTGAAAATCGCCGGGCAGGAAGTCGCCGGTGCCGACAAGGCGCAGCGCAAGCAACTGCGCAAAGACGTGCAGATGGTGTTCCAGAGCCCGTACGCCTCGTTGAACCCACGGCAGAAAGTCGGTGACCAGCTCGGCGAGCCGCTGCTGATCAACACCAACCTCAGTGCCGCCGAACGTCGCGAGAAAGTCCAGGCGATGATGAAGCAGGTGGGCTTGCGTCCTGAGCACTACCAGCGTTACCCGCACATGTTCTCAGGCGGTCAGCGTCAGCGCATCGCACTGGCCCGCGCCATGATGCTGCAACCCAAAGTGCTGGTGGCGGACGAACCGACCTCGGCGCTGGACGTGTCGATCCAGGCGCAGGTACTGAACCTGTTCATGGATCTGCAGCAAGAGTTCAACACCGCCTACGTGTTCATCTCCCACAACCTGGCCGTGGTCCAGCACGTGGCCGATGACGTGATGGTGATGTACCTCGGTCGCCCGGTGGAAATGGGCCCCAAGAACGACATCTACCAGCGTCCGCTGCACCCGTACACCCAGGCGTTGCTGTCGGCCACCCCGACCATTCACCCGGACCCGAACAAGCCGAAGATCAAGATCGTCGGCGAACTGCCCAACCCGCTGAACCCGCCGTCCGGTTGCGCTTTCCACAAGCGCTGCCCGTACGCCACCGAGCGTTGCAGCACCGAAGAGCCAGCCCTGCGCCCGCTCGATAACCGCCAGGTGGCTTGCCACTACGCCGAGCAATTCCTCGACGGCGCGGCATGAAAATGTGGGAGCGGGCTTGCTCGCGAAGAGGGCATCACATTCAACAATCATGTTGAATGTCTGAACGCCTTCGCGAGCAAGCCCGCTCCCACAGGGATTGCAGCTTCCTCAGTTGTCCAAACCCCTTCTACCTCGATTGCGCATCAGTCAGGTAGAGGGGGTTTTCTTTTTCAAGCGATCACTCAGCTCTGGCTATCGCCGTCATCGTCATCGTCGGTGTCTGGCTCTTTGTCGGTGGAGTCGTCATCACCCTTGGTACCGCCCTGGTCTTCGTCACCCGGCTCCGATTCGGACTTGGCGACCATCAAGACATTGCCCTGCGCGGCCTTCGAGGACCACATGCCGGGGTCCTGTGCGGGATGCCCACTGGCCCAGGCGGCCGACGTCCCCAGCGACAACATCACCATCACTTTGATCAACAGCAAGATGCGTTGAAAAATTCTCATAGCCGATACCATCCTTTCGTGGGTAAAACCGTGGGTGCCTGGCGGCGGATATTCCCGATTGCCGTGGCGCTGAATGAAATCTAGTTCCGATCAGCCGGGTTCTCCAGATAGGACGCTAACGAAGGGCAGTAATTGCCGCCGCTGGATAGACTGGTTTGGAATAATCGACATATCAAATTCAACTAACGCAACACTCCCACAGGGATTTGCTTGCTGGCCGGGATCGGGGCAATAAAAAACCCCGCTGCTTTCGCAACGGGGTTTTCGGCATCAAGTCCGCAAGAGGTTCTTAAACACTGCCGGTCTTGGCGCTTGTGACGGTCAGACCCGCCGATCGAAGAAATGCCCCATCAGCTTGAGTAACGGCCGGCGTCGATTTTTCCATGCAAAACGCCATTCATTCGATTGTTCTACTAGATGGTCGCCTTCTTGCTGATGCAGAAGACTGTGGGCTTGAGGCAAGCGATACCAGGGGACCGAGGGGAACGCGTGGTGAACGATATGGAGATTGAAGTTCAGGATGATGAAGCGCGACCAGAGCGGTACGTTCCCGCAATCATGAGAAACGGTGTCTTGCTCCCAGAACTGGAGGCGATCGGCATCTTTGTCCAGAAGCGGGGCTTCGGCGTGATGAGGCAGATTCAACAACTCCACCATGAAGAAGAGGATCAGCCACATCGCAAGATAAAAACATGCCAGCTCTGCCAGGCGGCCGAACGCGAAAGCAATGAGCGCTACGACGACGTATCCCGCCAGATAAAGACGTGCGAAACGGATCTCTTTCATTATCTTCGGTGAGTTATCACCCTGGGCGCGTGCGACAAACGGCGCTCGCCAGTTGGCCAGGAAGTGATTGGCAGCAATCATTGGAATCCAGTGCTTCCACATGAACTCCAGTGTTCTTTCCTGCTTTTTGGTCATCACTGAAAATTTTTCAATCATGCTTTTGTTTTCTGGATCATTGACCGGGTGAGCGGTCCACGTATGGTGCGCCATGTGATATCGGCGTCGAACCAGAAAAGGCAGGGCAATTAGCCAACCATTAAAGTGGCCGATGAAATTGTTGATTTTCCGGTTGTCCGAGGCTGAGCCGTGTAACGCCTCGTGCGAGATAAGGTATATCTGCACGATGGCAAGCCCGGCCAGTATCAAGGCGATACCTTGAAGTGCGATAGATGAGCTGATCCATAGATTCCAGGCGAACACGAGAATAAACAGATCAGCCACCCACAGAATAAGTGTCCAGGGCTCCTTGGCACCGTCGGGAATCTGTTTTCGAACAGCGCTCCATTGTTCTCTTGTCATTTTAAAACTCCTCGGTAGTGATTCGGGCACTCATGAATCGGGCTCGGCGGGCTGAATAAATGAGCATTAATTGTTGCGTCCAATAAGACATAGACTTTGGGTCAGTTCGGAGTAAGCCTGATCAAAGAAGGCCACTTCGTGATCGAAGCCATGGCTTTGCGGAGGCTGCAAGAAGCGATGGCGTACAAGCATGACGCAATCGAATCGAACACCGGCGTGAAGGTGCCAGGCTGGAAGATAAGCTGTCATGACAAACCCCAGCTTAACCATCTGACTGATTAACTCGACTTTGTCGGCAAGCATATACGCGCCGATATAGGCAGATGTTTCCCATGTCGCGATAGCCGACTTCAACTCAAGAAAAACTTCACGTTCAGTTGTTGCCGCGCCGGTATAGCCAGACACGGTGAATGCATCCGCCACTGCGTCGCAGGAATACAAGAAAGAACCGTGCTCTTCAGTGTCGGATGGGCCAGTAAAGTAGGTATTGGGGTAGTCGCCATTGATCGGTTGAAGGCCGAGCGGATCATACAAGTGATCTTTTATGAAAGAAGACTTCAATTCGCTGACATAGGACGGCGCGATGTGGCTGAACCCATCGGCGGCAGGAGGATGTATCGCGGTAAAGTGGTACTCCCTTATGCCGTCAACCGTATTGGGTCCCCCATCATGCCCCACCAGCACACCTTTGCGGATCTGGCTCATGATGGAGTAGATGGCTCTGCTTCTCGGCACATAGAACCCTATCTCTATGGGGTCTGGATCAAAGCCCTCAAAACTGAGTTTTATCAAGCTGGAGATGCCCCCTGATCGACGAGCGCCAGGATGAACAACCCCGTAGCATGACTCCCAGGTTCGGTTCCAGGTACGACGTGCGATGCACGAACAACCTACAATTGAAGCGTCATTTTCAAGAACAAACCACTCTTGCAACTCTGAAATAATCGCGTTGTAAATATAGCGTGTGTTCTGGCAAGGGTGGGTCGTTTCTCCGTACGAGATTCTAAATAAAGACGCCAACGCTTCGGCGTCTTCAACTTTCCCGGAGCGAAGTATAAAACCATCCGTTCGCCGCTGGTTATCTGCAAGTACAGGGCTTCGTTCTACATAGCTAACCGTGTTCATGACGCACCCTCTTTTGGAATTAGATTTTTCTTGGGCAAACGGACGACGTCAGTCCATGTGCTTAAGTGCTACAGACGCAGTGCTGGCGCTCAAACAATGGAATTGCCAAGCCGTATGTCCTGCTAATGCAGAAGGGGCGTAATGAAAGGATTACAAGAGACAGAGAAAGAAGCTATTTCCGAACACAAAGTCAGAGCGCCAGAGCACCGCCAACAGCGGGGTATTGGGTTGACGAGTATTGGAGTGTGTGCGCATAGCTTGAGGTAAGACTGAGAGGTCAACCGAGTCTGGACCCTACCGTTGTGGTACGTGCCCAGATCAAATGCGGTGGTGTAATCAACACCCGAGCGATCATTGAAAGTGACTGGCTCAAAGATTAAGTTTAGATCATCCGTAATCTGATACATCATAAAGCTCCCGATGTCCGGCGTAATTGGATCCGTCCAATTCGCTGCGGCCTACTATAGATCCTAAATACGATGTGTCAAACAAATAAGCGAGATTGATGCCCGTCCAGACCTTGCTCCACTATAACCAGTTAGTTACTTATGGCGTGCAACATTACTTTCCGTGCAGCACCTTACTGAAGGCAATAAAAAACCCCGCTGCTTTCGCAACGGGGCTTTTGGGTGTTCCGGCAGAGCGCTTAGTGATGCTCACGCGTCGCACGGAATTTCACGTCCGGCCAGCGCTCTTCCATCAACGCCAGGTTGACCCGGGTCGGCGCCAGGTAGGTCAGGTGACCGCCGCCGTCGACTGCCAGGTTTTCCACAGCCTTGATCTGGAATTCCTCAAGTTTCTTCTTGTCGCTGCAATCGATCCAGCGCGCGGAATAGACGGTGATCGGCTCGTAAGAGCACTCGACCTTGTATTCCTCTTTCAAACGGCTGGCGACCACATCGAACTGCAGCACGCCGACCGCGCCGAGGATGATGTCGTTGCTGCGCTCCGGGAAAAACACCTGGGTGGCACCCTCTTCCGCCAATTGCTGCAAGCCCTGACGCAGTTGCTTGGATTTGAGCGGGTCACGCAGGCGCACGCGACGGAACAGTTCCGGGGCGAAATGCGGGATACCGGTGAAACCCAGGACTTCGCCTTCGGTGAAGGTGTCGCCGATCTGGATGGTGCCGTGGTTGTGCAGGCCGATGATGTCGCCGGCAAACGCCTCTTCCAGTTGCTCACGCTCGGAGGAGAAGAACGTCAGCGCGTCGCCGATCCGCACGTCCTTGCCGGTACGTACGTGGCGCATCTTCATGCCTTTTTCGTACTTGCCGGAGCAGATACGCATGAAGGCGATACGGTCGCGGTGTTTAGGGTCCATGTTCGCCTGGATCTTGAACACGAAGCCGGCGAATTTCTCTTCAACCGGTTCCACAGTGCGCTCGTTGGCGACGCGGGCCAGCGGTTTCGGGGCCCAGTTGACCACGGCGTCAAGCACGTGATCGACACCGAAGTTGCCCAATGCCGTACCGAAGAACACCGGCGTCAGCTGGCCGTCGAGGAACTCCTGCTGGTTGAACTCGTGGCAGGCGCCCTGCACCAGTTCCAGCTGATCGACAAAACGGTCGTACTCGTCGCCCAGGTGTGCGCGCGCTTCATCGGAATCGAGCTTCTCGATGATTTTCACATCGGTACGTTCGTGGCCGTGACCGGCGGTGTACACGATGATGTAGTCGTCGGCGAGGTGGTAGACACCCTTGAAGTCGCGGTAGCAACCAATCGGCCAGGTGATCGGCGCGGCCTTGATCTTCAGGACGGCTTCGATTTCGTCGAGCAGTTCGATCGGGTCGCGGATGTCACGGTCGAGTTTGTTGATGAAGCTGACGATCGGCGTGTCCCGCAGACGGCAGACGTCCATCAGGGCGATGGTGCGTGGCTCAACACCTTTACCGCCGTCGAGGACCATCAGGGCCGAATCCACCGCAGTCAATGTGCGATAGGTGTCTTCGGAGAAGTCTTCGTGGCCCGGGGTGTCGAGCAGGTTGATCATGTGATCGCGATACGGGAACTGCATGACCGACGTGGTAATGGAAATACCACGCTGCTTTTCCATTTCCATCCAGTCTGAGGTGGCATGGCGGTCGGATTTACGAGATTTCACCGTGCCCGCAATCGCAATCGCCTTGCCCATCAGCAAGAGCTTCTCGGTGATGGTGGTTTTACCGGCATCGGGGTGGGAAATAATGGCGAAAGTGCGGCGTTTCGCGACTTCGGCGGCCTGTTTGGTCATGGGAAATCGCCTGGCAGGTGATTCAAAAAAGGGCGGCGAGTATAGCGCAAACCGAGCCTCACGGACCACCGCTCGCCCAGTCGCCATCGGTCACTGCAAGGCCGCGAAACGAGATCAAGGGTGGCTAAATGCTGTTATTTATGGAACCTTTTAAAAGGTGCAGACGTCCACTCCCCTGTTACAGCATTCGTACCAGGGGCTGATAAATCAGCAAGTTAGCCTGACGAGGCTGCGCTTATGGCTCGATCTCATGCGGTTTCATCAGCATGAAGAGCTGCTTCTCGCGAACGTATTTTCCCGGCAGCCAGGAATGGCATTGCCACTCGGGACTGCGTTCGCCGACAAAGAAAAAAAGGAGTCCGCCTGTGGCTATTCGCTATGGCAAAGGGCTGATAGGAGGTGCGGTTGTCGTCGCCCTTCTGGCCCTGCTGGTCCACTGGATCGGCATCAACACGATCGAACATTACCGCGACGATTTGTTGTTTTACCTGCAAGCTCATCTGATCCTTGTCCTCGCTTCCATGCTGGCCGCCCTCGTTGTGGGCATCCCCGCCGGCATCTTTCTCAGCCGCCCGACCATGGTTAGCCGCGCTGAACGCTTCATGCAGATCTTCAACATCGGCAACACCGTGCCGCCTCTGGCCGTACTGGCCATCGCCCTGGGCATTCTCGGTATCGGCAGCGGTCCCGCGATCTTCGCCCTGTTCCTCGCCTCGCTGCTGCCGATTGTGCGCAACACCTATGAAGGCCTGAAAAACGTTCAGGGTTCGCTGAAAGAAGCGGCCGTCGGCATCGGCATGACGCCGACTCAAGTGCTGTGGCGGGTCGAATTGCCGAACGCCGTACCGATCATCATCGGTGGCGTGCGCGTGGCGCTGGCGATCAATGTCGGGACCGCCCCGCTGGCATTCCTGATCGGCGCCAACAGCTTGGGCAGCCTGATATTCCCCGGCATCGCCCTGAACAATCAGCCGCAACTGCTGCTCGGCGCGGCCTGCACCGCCCTGCTGGCCTTGCTGCTCGACGGTCTGGTGACACTGGCCAGCCGCCTCTGGCTCGAACGCGGCTTGCGCCCGTCTTAAGCCTCGGCAAAGGAAAACTCATGAAAAGAATTAGCTTGTTACTAGGCTGCGTCCTGCTGTTCGCAGGATTTGCCCAAGCCGCTGAAAAACCGGTGATCCGCATCGGCGCACGGGTGTTCACCGAACAAACCCTGCTGGCGGAAATCACTTCCCAGTACCTGCGCACCAAGGGTTATGACACCCAGGTGACCGGCGGTCTGGGTAGCAACCTGGCCCGCAGCGCTCACGAAAGCGGCCAGCTCGACCTGATGTGGGAATACACCGGCGTGTCGCTGGTGGCTTATAACCACGTCACGGAAAAACTCGACAGCGAACAGTCCTACGCCCGAGTGAAAGAACTCGACGCGAAAAAAGGCCTGGTCTGGCTGACGCCCTCGAAATTCAGTAACACCTACGCCCTGGCCCTGCCGGAAACCACCGCCAAGGCGTATCCGCAGATCAACACCATCAGCGAGCTGAACACGGTGATGCAGGCCGAGCACAAGCAAAACCACCTGGTGGCGCTGGACACCGAGTTCGCCAACCGCTCCGACGGCCTGGACGGCCTGGTCAAGCTCTATGGCATGAACCTGACCCGCAAGAACATCCGCCAGATGGACGCCGGGCTGGTCTACACCGCGCTGCGTAACGGCCAGGTGTTTGCCGGCCTGGTCTACACCACCGACGGTCGGTTGAACGCTTTCAAACTCAAACTGCTCGAAGACGACAAGCACTACTTCCCGGACTACACCGCCGCTCCCGTGGTGCGTCAGGTGTACCTCGACGCGCATCCGAAACTGGCTGAAGAACTCAAGCCTCTGGCTGAACTGTTCGACGACGCAACCATGCGCCAGCTCAACGCGCGGGTCGATGTCGATCACGAAAGCCCGTCGTCCGTTGCCGCAGATTTCCTGCGCCAGCATCCGATCAACTGAGGAGGAAAAGCCATGGAATTCTTGAACGCCTTTTCCCATCTCGACTGGGCGCAGGTCGCACACCTGACCTGGCAGCACATCACACTGGTGGGTATCGCCGTGACGCTGGCGATTTTCGTCGGTGTGCCGCTGGGCATTCTGATGACGCGTTTCCCGTCGCTGGCCGGCCCGCTGCAAGCCAGCGCCACAGTGCTGTTGACCGTGCCGTCGATTGCGCTGTTCGGCCTGCTGCTGCCGTTCTACTCCAAATTCGGCCAGGGGCTGGGCCCGATGCCGGCGATCACCGCCGTGTTTCTGTACTCGCTGTTGCCGATCATGCGTAACACCTACCTCGCCCTGACCGGCGTCGAACCGGGTATTCGCGAAGCCGCCAAAGGCATCGGCATGACCTTCGGCCAGCGCCTGCGCATGGTCGAACTGCCAATTGCCGTGCCGGTGATCCTCGCCGGGGTGCGCACCGCCGTGGTGATGAACATCGGTGTCATGACCATCGCCGCCACCATCGGCGCCGGCGGCCTGGGCGTACTCATTCTCGCTTCCATCAGCCGCAGCGACATGTCGATGCTGATCGTCGGCGCCGTGCTGGTCAGTCTCCTGGCCATCTTCGCCGACCTGCTTCTGCAATGGCTGCAACGCACGCTGACTCCAAAAGGACTCCTGAAATGATCGAACTTCAAAACCTCAGCAAGACCTTCCAAAGCAACGGCAAAGATGTGAAAGCCGTGGACTCGGTAAGCCTGACCGTCAATGAAGGCGAAATCTGTGTGTTCCTCGGGCCATCGGGTTGCGGCAAAAGCACCACGCTGAAAATGATCAACCGCCTGATCAAGCCGACCTCCGGCAAGATCCTGATCAACGGCGAAGACACCACCGACCTCGACGAAGTGACGTTGCGCCGCAACATCGGCTATGTGATCCAGCAGATCGGTCTGTTCCCGAACATGACCATCGAGGAAAACATCACCATCGTTCCGCGCCTGCTGGGCTGGGACAAACAAAGGTGCCACGACCGTGCCCGCGAGTTGATGAGCATGATCAAGCTGGAACCCAAGCAGTACCTCAATCGCTACCCGCGTGAATTGTCGGGTGGCCAGCAGCAGCGGATCGGCGTGATTCGTGCGCTGGCGGCGGATGCGCCGTTGTTGCTGATGGATGAACCGTTCGGCGCCGTCGACCCGATCAACCGCGAGATGATCCAGAACGAATTCTTCGAGATGCAACGGGCGCTGAACAAGACCGTGATCATGGTCAGCCACGACATCGACGAAGCGATCAAGCTGGGCGACAAGATCGCGATCTTCCGTGCTGGCAAGCTGCTGCAGATCGACCACCCGGACACGCTGCTGGCGCATCCGGCTGATGAATTTGTCAGCAATTTTGTCGGCCAGGACAGCACGCTCAAGCGCCTGCTCCTGGTGAAAGCCGAAGACGCAGCGGACAACGCGCCGTCGGTCAGCCCGGAAACACCAGTGGCCGAGGCCCTGGAATTGATGGACGAACTGGACCGTCGTTATGTCGTCGTCACTGACGGTGAGAACAAGGCACTGGGCTATGTACGACGTCGCGACCTGCACCGTCAGACCGGCACCTGCGCGCAGTACTTGCGCGAGTTCAACGCCACGGCGGCGTACGACGAGCACCTGCGCATCCTGCTGTCGCGCATGTACGAGTTCAACCGCTCGTGGCTGCCGGTGATGGATGCCGAGCGCGTGTTCCTTGGGGAGGTGACTCAGGAATCGATTGCCGAGTACCTGAGCTCCGGCAAGTCGCGTGGTGGCAAGACCAGCATTGTTTCGCCAGCCGAGACAGCCGTCGCCTGATCTGTCTGAGGCACCAGTGCTCTTGTGGCGAGGGAGCTTGCTCCCGCTCGGCTGCGCAGCAGTCGTAAAATCAGCCGATACGGTCCTTCTGAAGAACCGCATTGCCTGATTTTGGGGCCGCTGCGCAGCCCAGCGGGAGCAAGCTCCCTCGCCACAAGGGCCATCCAATCCCCTTCAAATCTCCCTTCTACGGGAACATCACACCGTCACACAGGTCGGTTACATCAGTAGCTACCCAGGACCACACGACGGAAGCGTGCAAAAACGCGACATTTTTTGTTGATCTCAAGCCCCTCACGCCCTAAAGTTCGCGCCGAACGTCCATGCTGGAAACGATCCATCCGGCTCAAGTACTGACGACGAGACAGCAAGGCCAAGGGCAGAACCATCGCCCATGGCCTTTTTGCTTTCGGCGACATGCCTTGGGAAGTAGGCGAACCAAAGTGGGGATACGGAGGGCGTTCATTTGCACCCATTTATTTACTCAGTTTGCCAGTAGGAGCCCCATCCATGTCGATCGATGTCGAAGACTATTTCGCGCGCGATACCTTCAACAAAATGAAGGCGTTCGCCGACAAACAAGAAACCCCGTTCGTGGTGATCGACACCGCGATGATCAGCCAGGCCTATGACGACCTGCGCGCCGGTTTCGAATTCGCCAAGGTCTACTACGCCGTCAAGGCCAACCCGGCCGTGGAAATCATCGACCTGCTCAAAGAGAAAGGCTCGAGTTTCGACATCGCCTCGATCTACGAGCTCGACAAAGTGATGAACCAGGGCGTGACCCCGGACCGCATCAGCTACGGCAACACCATCAAGAAATCCAAGGACATTCGCTACTTCTACGAGAAGGGCGTGCGTCTGTATGCCACCGACTCCGAAGCCGACCTGCGCAACATCGCCAAGGCTGCACCGGGTTCGAAAGTCTATGTGCGCATCCTCACCGAAGGCTCGACCACTGCCGACTGGCCGTTGTCGCGCAAATTCGGCTGCCAGACCGACATGGCCATGGACCTGCTGATCCTCGCCCGCGACCTGGGCCTGGTGCCTTATGGCATCTCGTTCCACGTCGGCTCGCAACAACGCGACATCAGCGTCTGGGACGCGGCCATCGCCAAGGTCAAAGTGATCTTCGAGCGCCTGAAAGAAGAAGACGGCATCCACCTGAAGCTGATCAACATGGGCGGTGGCTTCCCGGCCAACTACATCACCCGCACCAACAGCCTGGAAACCTACGCTGAAGAAATTATCCGTTTCCTCAAGGAAGACTTTGGCGACGACCTGCCGGAAATCATTCTGGAGCCGGGCCGTTCGTTGATCGCCAACGCCGGCATCCTGGTCAGTGAAGTGGTGCTGGTGGCGCGTAAATCCCGTACCGCGGTAGAGCGTTGGGTGTACACGGACGTGGGCAAGTTCTCCGGCCTGATCGAAACCATGGACGAAGCCATCAAGTTCCCGATCTGGACCGAGAAAAAAGGCGAGATGGAAGAAGTCGTCATCGCCGGCCCGACCTGCGACAGCGCTGACATCATGTACGAAAACTACAAGTACGGCCTGCCACTGAACCTGGCGATTGGTGACCGTTTGTACTGGTTGTCGACCGGTGCCTACACCACCAGCTACAGCGCGGTTGAATTCAACGGCTTCCCGCCGCTGAAGTCGTACTACGTTTAAGCGCTACTCGTAGACATGAAAAAGCCCATGACGCGTCATGGGCTTTTTTGTGCGTGAAATATCTCCCCGCGTCGCATGTCAGAGAGGCGTCAGTTCGGCCCAGCGTTTGGCGTAGTCAGTGGCCAATGCACGAATAGCTGGATGCTCTGCGTTCAATAACGTCTGACTCGCCACCCGCAAAAAATTCAGATTCCCGCCAGCCAGCGCCTTGCGTAACCAGCCCAGCGCGTCTTCGATATGGCCCTCATCCGCCAGCAGCGCGGCATAGCTGAACTGTCCCCGGAAATCACCACCGAACGCCGAACGCTGATACCAGTCACGGGCGGCCAGCGGATCAGCCGAACAAACCCGTCCGTCTTCCAGATAGCGCCCCAGCAAATTCATCGACTTCGCATGGCCCAATTCAGCGGCACGGCGATAAAGAATCAGCGCTTGCGCCTGGTCTTCAGCGACGCCACGGCCAGTGGCCAGTAGATTGGCGTAGTTGTACATCGCCCAATCCAGCCCGGCCTGCGCAGCTTGGCGGTAATGCGCGGCGGCCACCACCGCATCGGCAGTGCAACCCCAGCCGTGTTCATGACAACGCCCGAGCATGTTGCGCGCCATCAGGTGTCCAGCGTTGGCAGCAATTGCAAACCAGCGCACGGCCAGCGGCTGATCCTGTTCGATGCCCTGCCCGTCCAGCAGGATTTGCCCGAGCAAGGCCTGAGCGTCGAGGACGCCTTCGCGGGCGGCGATCAGGATCGCCTGGGCCGCCCGCGCCGGGCTTTCTTCAAGCATGGCTTTGAGCTGATCGCCGTCGAGCACCTCTTCGCGGCGCAGTTGATAACTCATACCTCGACCCAACGGCGCAGCAGGTTGTGATAAGTGCCGGTCAGGCGAATCAGCGACGGGTGGTCCGGCATGTCCCGGGTCAGTTGCTGGATCGCGCCATCCATCTCGAACAGCAAGGCGCGCTGACTGTCTTCGCGCACCAGGCTCTGGGTCCAGAAAAACGATGCATAGCGTGCGCCACGGGTGACAGCGTTGACCTTGTGCAGGCTGCTGCCGGGGTACAACACCATGTCACCGGCAGGCAGCTTGACCCGCTGGGTGCCGAAAGTGTCCTGGATTTCCAGTTCGCCGCCGTCGTAGTCCTCGGGCTCACTGAAGAACAGCGTCGCCGACAAATCGGTACGCACCCGCTCGACGCTGCCCTTGGGCTGGCGCACCGCATTGTCGATATGGAAATCGAAACTGCCACCCGCCGTGTAGCAGTTCAGCAACGGCGGAAAAACCTTGTGCGGTAACGCTGCCGACATGAACTGCGGATTTTTCCACAGCCGCTCGAGCATCGCCGCGCCAATTTCCTTGGCCAGCGGATGGCCTTCCGGCAGTTGCAGATTGTGCTTGGCCTTGGCCGACTGGAAGCCCGCAGTGATTTTCCCATCGGCCCAATCAGCGTGCTCCAGCGCCTCACGAATGCGCTGTACTTCTTCTTTCGCGAACACGCCGGGGATGTGCAGCAGCATAGGGAAAACACCAGACGCAAAGGGATGCCAATGGTATTGATTCTTATTGCACATGTAAAACCCTGTGACGCACGAGACAACAAAAACCGTAAGGGTAAATCGTAAAGATTGTAAATTCAGCGCAAATAGCAACGTTTCGCAATTGATACAGATACCTGTTTACCCTATATTCCGCGACCTCAAATCCTTGGGGAGGGGAATTCACATGTCACGCCAACCATCACAATTACCTGTCAGTTCACCGCGTTTGCTCGCGTCTGCAATTGGCGTGGCGATCACTGCCGGCTCTGCAGGCCACCTGGTTTTTGCCGCTGAAAAGACCGACGACAAAGCGCCGAGCAATGCAATCTCGCTGGACGCCACCAGCGTGACCGGCGAGCTGGACGACACCTCCTACAAGACCGATACATCGGCCTCCAAGAAGTACACCGCGCCGCTTCGTGAAACCCCGAAAAGCGTCACCGTCATCCCGCAGCAAGTGATCCGTGACACCGGCGCGACCAGCCTGGTCGATGCGTTGCGCACCACCCCAGGCATCACCTTCGGTGCCGGTGAAGGTGGCAACCCGGCCGGCGACCGCCCGATCATTCGTGGCTTCAACGCTGAAAGCGACGTGTTCATCGACGGCATGCGCGACCCGGCGTCTCAAAGCCGCGAAATCTTCGACGTGGAGTCGATTGAAATCAGCAAAGGTCCAGGCTCGGCCTTCACCGGCGCCGGTTCCACCGGTGGCAGCCTGAACCTGATCAGCAAGACCGCCAAACTGGGTAACTTCTACAACGGCGGCTTCACCTGGGGCTCGGATCAGACCAAACGCACCACCCTGGACCTGAACCAGCAGATCAACGACACCTCGGCCTTCCGTCTGAACCTGATGAAGCACGAAGCCAACGTCGCCGGCCGTGACGCCGTGGACGTCAGCCGCTGGGGCGTGGCGCCGACCTTCTCGTTCGGCCTGGGCACCGACACCCGTGTGATCGTCGGTTACTACCACAACGAGAGTGACGATATTCCGGACTACGGCATCCCGCTGACCCTCAGCCCGAATCGCAGCAAATACCAGGTCGACAAACCGGCCAACGTCAATCGCGACAACTTCTACGGCCTGACCAGCCGCGATTACCGTCAGACCAGCGACGACAGCGGCACCGTCAAGATCGAACATGATCTGAATGATGACCTGACCGTTTCCAACAGTTTCCGCATGTCCCGTTCGACCCTGGACTACATCGTCACCAACCCGGACGACAGCAAGGGCAACGTGGCCAATGGCAGCGTGTACCGTGGTGCGAAAAGCCGTAACTCGACGTCCAGCGGCTGGGTCAACCAGACCGACCTGAGCGCCAAATTCAATACGGCCGGCATCGAGCACAGCCTGGTCACCGGCCTGGAGTTTTCCTATCAGGACACGCACAACCGGCCGTATGTCCTGACCTCGACGGCCACCGGCACTACGTGCAACCGCGCGCTGTTCAGCTCCGGCGACTGCACCAATCTGTACAAGCCGACGCCTGGGGATAACTGGTCGGGCACCATCACTGACAGCGCCGCCTATACCGATACCGACACCAAGACCGCTGCGGCCTACGTGTTCGACACCCTGAAGTTCAACGAGCAATGGTCCCTGAACCTGGGCCTGCGCTACGACAACTACCAGACCGAATCCAGCGGTTACAGCACCGGCGGCCGTGGTGCAGTGGCGGGCAACTTCTCGCGCGAGAACACCAGCAACCTGCTGAACTACCAGATCGGCGTGGTCTACAACCCGTTGCCTAACGGCAGCGTGTATGCAGCCTATTCCACCTCCAGCAACCCGGCCGGCGAAACCAGCGGTAATGGCGGCATGGAACTGGCGGCGAACAACAGCGACCTGGACCCGGAAAAGAACCGCAACTACGAGGTCGGCACCAAGTGGGACTTCTTCGGTGACGACCTGTCGCTGACCGCGGCCCTGTTCCGCACCGAGAAAACCAACGCACGTATCGACGATCCGGACGGCGCCACCACTCAGGTGCTCGACGGCGAGCAAACCGTGAATGGTCTGGAACTGACCTACACCGGCAAGCTGACCCGCAACTGGAAAGTTTTCGGCGGCTACACCTATATGGAAAGCGAAGTGGTCAAGACCACCCTCGCTGCCGATAAAGGCAACCACATGCCGAGCACGCCACGAAACAACTTCACCCTGTGGTCGACCTACGACCTGATTCCGGAGAAGTTGACTGTCGGCGGTGGCGCGACCTTCGTCGATTCGCAATTCGGCAACGTCGCCAACTCGGTGGAGATCCCGTCCTACTGGCGCTACGACGCGATGGCCAGCTACGCCCTGACCAAGAACGTGGACCTGCAACTCAACGTGCAGAACCTGACTGACAAGCGCTATTTCGACCAGGTGTTCCAGACCCACTACGCCCATGTCGCGGCGGGCCGGACTGCCTTGCTGAGTGCCAACTTCCACTTCTGATCGCCAGCCAGCTCGCTCCCACATTGAATGCGGGTGGAGACAGGAAGCAGGGCAAAGCCCCGTTCATCCAGGTGAACGGGGCTTTTGTGCGTAAAAAAGAATGTTTCTCGACAACCCACGGCATAATGCGCGCCGTGATGATTATTTTCGAACGGACAAGGCGAGCGACGTGTTGAAGAAAACCCTGTTCCAGTTGCACTGGTTTTTTGGCATCAGCGCCGGCCTCGTCCTGGCTCTGATGGGCATCACCGGGGCCACGGTGTCGTTTCAGGATGAAATCCTGCGGGCACTGAACCCCTCGGTGTTGCAGGTCGAGAAGCAGGTCAGCGGTGTGTTGCCGCCCGTCGAGCTGGTGGAAAAAATCGAAGGCGCCACCGGCAAGAAAGTCTCGATGCTCTGGGTCGAGACCGACAGCGGCAATGCCGCCCGGGTGTTCTTCACCCCGCCGCCGGGCGAGCGTCGTGGCCAGATGCGCTACTTCGATCCGTACACCGGCGAGTTCATGGGCGACGCTACCGGCCAGGACTTCTTCGGCCTGATGCTGCAACTGCACCGTTTCCTCGCCATGGGCGACACCGGTCGGCAAATCACCGGGGCCTGCACGCTGATCCTGGTGTTCTTCTGCCTGTCCGGCCTGTACCTGCGCTGGCCGCGTCAGTGGAAAAGCTGGCGCGCCTGGCTGGCCCTGGACTGGAAGAAAAAGGGCCGCAGCTTCAACTGGGACCTGCACTCGGTCGCCGGCACCTGGTGCCTGGTGTTTTACCTGTTGGCGGCGCTGACCGGCTTGTCCTGGTCGTACGAGTGGTACAACAAGGGCCTGACCAGACTGCTGTCCGATGCGCCGCAGAACGAACGGGTTCGCGGCGGTCGCGGCCCGGCTCCCGAAGGCCCGGCACCGACGGCTGACTATGCGGCAATGTGGAGCAGCATCTACAGCGCCGCCGGTCCGCACTTGTCCGCCTACAACATTCGTATGCCGCCAGTGGCCGGCCAGCCGGCCACGGTGTTCTATCTGTTGAGTTCCTCGCCCCATGACCGGGCGCTGAACCAGATCACCCTGGACCCGGCCACCGGCATCGTCACCCAGCATGATCGCTACAGCGACAAGAGCCTCAAGGCGCAATGGCTGACCAGCCTTTACGCGCTGCACGTCGGCAGCTATTTCGGCATTGCCGGCCGGATCATCCTGACTGTCACCGCGCTGACCATGCCGCTGTTTTTCATCACCGGCTGGTTGCTGTACCTGGATCGCCGGCGCAAGAAAAAACAGATCAAGGATGCACGCAAAGGGCTCACGCAACCGGGCAGCGATGCACCGGCCTGGCTGATCGGTTTCGCCAGCCAGAGCGGTTTTGCCGAGCAACTGGCCTGGCAGACCGCCGGGCAATTGCAGGCCGCCGGCTTGCCGGTGAAGGTGCAAGCACTGGCGGACATCAGCGAGCAGGACCTGCAGGATTCGAGCAACGCCCTGTTTGTGGTCAGTACGTTTGGTGACGGTGAAGCGCCGGACAGTGCCCGTGGTTTCGAGCGCAAGGTGCTGGGCCGCACGCTGAGTCTTTCGAACTTCAACTATTCGGTGCTGGGTCTCGGCGACCGGCAATATCAACACTTCTGCGGTTTCGCCCGGCGCCTGCACAACTGGCTCGGCGAGCATGGCGGCAAGACGCTGTTCGCCCCTGTGGAAGTCGACAGCGGCGACCCGTACGCCCTGCGTCACTGGCAGCAACAACTCGGGCTGCTGACCGGACAAGCGCCGGTGGACACCTGGCAGGCGCCGAGCTACGACAACTGGACCCTGACCCGCCGCGAGCTGCTCAACCCGGACAGCAGCGGTTCGCCAGTGTATTTGCTGGGCCTCACCGCCCCGAGCACCAGCAGCTGGCTGGCCGGTGATCTGGTGGAAGTGCTGCCGCGCAATTGCGCGTGGGCGATCGAGCACTTGCTTGATGGCCTGGGGATTGACGGTCGAGCCACTGTGGAACTCGATGGCCTGTCGCAACCGCTGGAGCAAGCCCTCGCCAGTCGCCAACTCCCGGAAAACCGCGCCCACCTGGTCGGTTTGCATGCCCAGGCATTGGTGCAGGCACTGGTGCCACTGACGATGCGCGAATATTCCATCGCCTCGATTGCCGCCGACGGTGTACTGGAACTGATCGTGCGTCAGGAAATGCACGCCGACGGCAATCTGGGGGTTGGCTCCGGCTGGCTTACCGAACATGCGCCGGTGGGCGGCAGCATCAGCCTGCGGGTGCGGCGCAACAGCGGCTTCCACCTGCCAACCGAACCGCTGCCGATGATCTTGCTCGGCAATGGCACCGGGTTGGCGGGATTGCGCAGTTTGCTCAAGGCGCGGATTGCCGATGGGCAGCAGCGCCATTGGCTGCTGTTTGGCGAACGCAATCGCGAGCATGACTATCTGTGCCGCGACGAGTTGGAAGACTGGCTGATTTCCGGGGATCTGGAGCGGCTGGACCTGGCGTTTTCACGAGATCAGGCCGAGAAAATCTACGTACAGGACCGCCTGCGCGAATCGGCCGACGAACTGAAAAAATGGCTGGCGGAGGGCGCGGT
Source organism: Pseudomonas fungipugnans (assembly GCF_029955235.1). Classification (NCBI taxonomy): domain Bacteria; kingdom Pseudomonadati; phylum Pseudomonadota; class Gammaproteobacteria; order Pseudomonadales; family Pseudomonadaceae; genus Pseudomonas; species Pseudomonas fungipugnans. Next base: position 1,211,899 of record NZ_JARBWL010000002.1, on the reverse strand, counting down.
GATTTACATCTGCGGCAGCCTTCAGGGGATGGCTTCAGGCGTGGATCATGTGCTGAACCAGGTGCTGGGGATTGAAGAGGTGGACCGGTTGATTGAGCAGGGTCGCTACCGCCGGGACGTTTACTGATATATCTCGATTGATGGTTGAGGCCTCTTCGCGAGCAGGCTCGCTCCCACATTTTGGTCTGTGTGGGAGCGGCGGTGCGACTTGCTCGCTCCCACATTTGATCGGTGTATTCGCTGATTTAAACCGGCTGGAGCTTCTGCTCAAACACACTGACACCGGCCAGATCCCGCAGCACCACGCTCATCTCCCCCGAGCGCCCATCAATATTCACCTCGCCAAAAAACTGAAATCCGGCAAACGGCGAGCTGTTCTGCACCGGTGGCGCCTTCTCGAACACCACCTCGGGGCCAAAGGTTTTATCCAGCGGATTGGGCCCGAAACTGCCGGCATTCAACGGCCCGGCGACAAACTCCCAGAACGGATCGAAATCCTGGAACGCCGCCCGATCCGGGTGGTAATGATGCGCCGCGCAGTAATGCACATCCGCCGTCAGCCACACCGTGTTGCGCACCTTTTGCGCCCGCAGGAAACCCAGCAACTCGGCGATTTCCAGCTCGCGGCCCTGGGCCGGTCCCGGGTCGCCATTGGCCACCGCTTCCCAGCGCGCCACCCCGGGACTGACCTCGCCGTCAGGCACGCCAAGGCCAATCGGCATGTCGGCGGCAATGACTTTCCATTGGGCACTGGATGACTTCAACTTACGCTTGAGCCAGTCCAGTTGCTCACGCCCCAGGAATGGTTTGGCAGCCCCCAGGTTGTCATCGTTGGCGCCGCGATAACTGCGCATGTCGAGCACGAACACATCGAGCATCGGCCCGTAACTGAGCTTGCGATAAATCCGCCCGCCGTTGTCGGCGCTCTGCAAACGCATCGGCGCGTATTCGAGCCACGCCTTGCGCGCGCGGCCCACCAGCGTGTGGATATCTTTGTCCTGATAGCGCTCATCCAGTTGCTTGCCCGGCGACCAGTTATTCACCACTTCATGGTCGTCCCACTGCCAGATCTGCGGCACCTCGGCGTTGAAGCGACGGACGTTTTCATCCATCAGGTTGTAGCGATAATTGCCGCGATATTCGTCGAGGGTTTCGGCGACTTTGCTCTTCGCCTCGCTGGTGATGTTGCGCCAGATACGACCGCTTTCGGTGGTGAGCTGAGCCGGTACGGGGCCGTCGGCGTAGATGGTGTCGCCGCTGTGGATAAAGAAATCCGGCAGCCGTTGGCGCATGGCTTCGTAGATGCGCATGCCGCCGATGTCCGGGTTGATGCCGAAGCCCTGGCCGACGGTGTCGCCGCTCCAGACAAAACGGATGTCGCGACGCGCCGTGGGCACGCTGCGCAAGTGGCCGAGCCAGGGCTCGCTGGCGACCCCGCTTTGGGCGTCTTCGAAATGCACGCGATAGAAAATCGCCTGGTCGGCGGGCAGCCCGGTGAGTTCGACCCGGGCAGTGAAATCGGTACGGGCATCGGCCAGGCGCGAGACGAATCGGCGCGCATTAGTGAACTGGCTGCGGGTGTCCCACTCCACCACCATCCTCGCCGGGCGGTCGCTGCGGCTCCAGATCATCGCCCGGTCGCCCAGCAGATCGCCTGATTGCACGCCGTCGGTGAGTTGTGGTCGATCCTTGACCGAAGCGATGACCGCCGGCGCCAGGCCGGGCAATAACAGCCCGGCCCCGACCGCTTGCATGACACGACGGCGACCGAGATTGAATTCGCTCATGGTGTTCTCCCTGGAAAAGGGAAACTAAAGCACGGTTGGATGAATCCGTTGTGACACAGACTTTTGGTTGGCGCCGATCAAATATGGGGGCGATGTAGGGATATGTGTGGATCAGGCGTTAACCGGCTCCACCGCCAACTCCACCACCTCCGGCCGCTTGAGCACGGCATACGCCACCGCCGTCAACAAACTCCCCGCCACAATCGCCAGCAAATACAGCAGCGCATGGTTGATCGCATTCGGGATCGCCAGCACAAACAACCCGCCATGCGGCGCCATCAGTTTGCAGCCGAAATACATCGACAACGCCCCGGTCAGCGCGCCACCGGCGATGCTCGCCGGAATCACCCGCAGCGGGTCTTTGGCGGCAAACGGGATGGCCCCTTCGGAGATGAAGCACAAGCCCAGCACCAGCGCCGCTTTGCCGGCCTCGCGTTCGGTTTGAGCAAACTTGCGCCGGGCGATGAAGGTAGCGATGCCCAGGCCAATCGGCGGCACCATGCCGGCGGCCATGGTCGCGGCCATCGGGGCATAACTTTGCGAGGCCAGCAGCCCGACGGAGAACGCATAGGCCGCCTTGTTGATCGGACCGCCGAGGTCGACGCACATCATGGCGCCCAGCAACACGCCCAGCAGAATCGCGTTGGTGGTACCCATGCTGTCGAGGAAATGCGTCAGGCCTTCGAGCATCCCCGCCACCGGTTTGCCGACTACGTAGATCATCACCAGACCGGTGAACAGGCTCGCCAGCAACGGGATGATCAGGATCGGTTTCAGCGCCTCAAGGCTCTGCGGCAACTTCGCGTAACGGTTGATGGCCTGCGCCGCATAGCCGGCGATGAAACCGGCCAGGATCCCGCCGATAAATCCGGCGCCGAGGGTGCTGGCGAGCATGCCGCCGATCATCCCCGGCGCCAGGCCCGGACGGTCGGCGATGGAGTAAGCGATGTAGCCTGCCAGCAACGGCACCATCAATTTGAACGCGGTCTCACCGCCGATCTGCATCAACGCCGCCGCCAGGGTGCCCGGCTCCTTGAACGCGGTGATGCCGAAGACGAACGACAACGCGATCATCAAGCCGCCCGCCACCACCATCGGCAGCATGAACGACACCCCCGTCAGCAAGTGTTTGTAGACGCCTGTCTTCTCTTGCCTGGCCGGCCCCGCCGCGCCGCTGGATGCGCTTTCCTGTTTGCCTTCGGCCAGCGCTTTATTGAGTGTGGCTTCGGCTTGCTTGAGTGCAATGCCGGTGCCGCAACGGTAGATCTTCTTGCCGGCGAAACGCTCGGTGGCGACCTCGATATCGCAGGCCAGCAACACCACGTCGGCATCGGCAATCGCGGCGGCGCTCAGCGGGTTACGCGCGCCGACCGAGCCTTGGGTTTCCACTTGCAGGTCGTAGCCCAGACGCTTGGCCGCCTGTTGCAAGGCTTCGGCGGCCATGAACGTGTGAGCGACGCCGGTCGGGCAGGCGGTAATCGCCACCAGACGCGGCGCATTCTTTGCGGCCTCGACAGGAGCGGCAGGAACAGCCTCGGCAGCGACGTAAACCGTCGCCTCCTCAGCGCCACGGCGCAACACCGCTTCAACGTCTTGCAGGGCCTGGGCCGGGGTGCTCTGGAACACTCGCTTGCCGATAAATCGCGACATATCCACAGGCGCGCTGGTCACCAGCAACACCCACTCGGCCGCCTCGATCGTGGCCGCCGACAGCGCCCGCTCCGGGTGCGTCGAATCAACCACTTCAACGCTCGTGCTCCAGCCCTGACGCTGGGCTGCCGCATCCAGCAGGCGCGCGCACAGCACACTGGTGACCATGCCGTTCGGACAGGCCGTAACAATGGCTAACTTCATGACAACCCCTCTTATTGTTCTGTCAGGGGGCGCACGCGCACACCCTGTTCGAGCTGCGCCAGGTGCGCCGCATCACCGATGCCGAAACCGATCTGCGTAACGGCCATCGCGGCAATCGCGGTGGCAGTGCGCAACGTTTGCTCAGGCGTATCGGCGTTGAGCAAACCGTGGAGCATGCCGGCCAGCAGCGAGTCGCCAGCGCCGACGGTACTGACGACGCTGACCCTGGGCGGCGTGGCATGCATTGCCGCCCCGACACTGAACCAGTTCACGCCATCGCCACCGTGGGAAATCACCACATGCTCGATGCCTTGGGCGTGCAAGCGGCTCGCCGCTTCGGCCTGGGCGGCCACCGACACCACCTCACAACCGAGCGCATCGGTGAGTTCTTCAGTGTTCGGCTTGATCAGCCACGGCGCCGCGCTCAGACCAACCCGCAGCGCCTCGCCGCTGGTGTCGAGGGCGACTTTCAGGCCGAGGCTTTTCAGGCGCAGGATCAAGCCGTGCAACCAGTGCGGGCTGACGCCACGCGGCAAGCTGCCGGCAACCACGACCGCATCATGACCGGGCGCAATCTGATCAAGCCGCTCAAGCAACGCCTGTTGCGCCGCTTCGTTCACCACCGGCCCCGGACCGTTGAGATCGGTAATGCGCCCGTCGCTTTCCGCCAGTTTGATGTTGCTGCGAGTCTCGCCGGGAACGCGGATGAAGGCGTCGACAAAACCCCGTTTGGCGAACAGGGTGTCGAACGCTTGAAGATTGTCTTCACCGAGAAAACCGCTGACCGTCAGTTGATGACCGAGGTCGGCCAATACCTGCGCGACATTCACGCCTTTGCCGGCGGCGTGGGTGTGCATCGCGTCGCTGCGGTTGACCTGACCGGGTGCAAGCACCGGCAACTGGACGGTGAGGTCCAGCGCCGGGTTGAGGGTCAGGGTGAGAATCCTGGCCATTACAGGGCCTCCACTAATGCGCGCACTTCATTGGCGCTGCCCACGGCCAAGGCCTGCTGGGCGAGGATTTGAGTCTGGGACAAGCTGAGCTCGCGAATGCGCGCCTTGACCTCGGCAATGCTGCGACCCGAGACACTGAGTTCATCCACGCCGAGGCCGACCAGCACCGGCACCGCCAATGGATCTGCCGCCAACTCGCCGCACACGCCGACCCATTTGCCATGGGCATGGGCCGCACGCACGGTGATGTCGATCAACTGCAGCACCGCCGGGTGCAAGCCATCAGCCTGGGCCGACAGGGTCGGGTGACCACGGTCGATGGCCAGGGTGTATTGAGTCAGGTCGTTGGTGCCGACGCTGAAGAAGTCGACCTCCTTGGCCAGCACCGGCGCCAGCAGAGCCGCCGACGGCACTTCGATCATGATCCCCAGTTGCAGGTCCGCGACCGGAATTTCCAGGCGCAAACGTTCGGTCATGTCCCGTGCCTGACGCCACTCGTCAACACTGCCGACCATCGGGAACATGATCCGCAATGGACGGTTGTCGGCGGCACGCAGCAAGGCGCGCAATTGCGCTTCCATGATCTGCGGACGTTGCAGGGTCAGACGAATGCCACGCACACCGAGGAAGGGATTTTCTTCCTTGGCGATGGGCCAATACGGCAGCGGTTTGTCGCCGCCGACATCGAGGGTGCGCACCACCAGCGGACGCCCGGCGAGGCCATCGAGTACGCGACGGTATTCGGCTTCCTGGGTGGCCTCGTCCGGCGCTTGCGAATGGGCCATGAAAATCAGTTCGGTGCGCAGCAGGCCAATGCCTTCGGCGCCCTGCTCCACCGCGCTGGTGACGCCGGCGCTTTCGCCGATATTGGCAAAGACTTCGACCGCGTGACCGTCGGTGGTCAGCGCCGGTTGATGGCGTTGTTCGGCGGCGACCTTCAGGCGTTGCTCACGGGTGTCACGTTCTTCGGTGGCGCGCTGCAAGGTGGCAGCGTCGGCATCCACATGCAGGCGACCGCGCTGCCCATCAATCAGCAACGGCGTGCCCGGTGCGAGCAGCAACACGGCGGCGCCAGCACCGACCAGCGCCGGAATACCCAGGGCACGGGCGACGATGGCGCTGTGGGCGGTGGCGCCGCCACGGGCAGTGAGGATGCCGGCCACGCGAGCCGGATCGAGACGCGCCACGTCGGACGGGCCGACCTCGTCCATCACCAGAATGTACGGCTGATCAGGCTCGCTCGGGGTTTCGATGCCGCACAATTGCGCCAGCACTCGACGACCAATGTCCCGCAGGTCGGCGGCGCGCTCTGCCAGCAGCGCGTCCTGCAGCGACTCCTGCTGTTTCGCGGCGGCTTCGATCACCGCCATCCATGCCGCTTCGGCACTTTCGCCCTGCTTGAGGCGGGTGTCGACGTCGTCGGTCAATTCCGGGTCGTCGAGCATTTCCTGGTGGGTGATGAAAATCTCGCGAATGGCTTTGGATTTGCTGCGCTCGATCAGGCCTTCGATATCGCGACGAACATCACTCAGGGCTTGCTTGAGGCGTTCGCGTTCGACGGCGGCAGACTCACCGCGCAGCGGGTAATCAATGGCTTGCAACACTTGAATATGTGCCGGGCCGATGGCAATGCCCGGCGCGGCGGCGATGGCCTGGATCAGGCTGCCGGAGACTGGGGCAAGAAGCACTTCGGCGACGTCGGCAAACACTTCGCGGGCCTGACTGACTGCCGGCAATGGTTCGACTTCTTCGCCGAGGCCTTCTTCTATAGCGGCCAGCAAGGCCGGCAAGGCGTCGGCGGCGATGCTCGGTTCGGCGATGAATTCCAGCACCTGAGCGCGACGGGCGCCGAGGCTGAGCAACTTGCTCAAACTCTTCACTGACACCGCACTGTCTTGACCGTCGACGATGCGCACGCGGATTTCGCCATCAAAACTTTTCGCCAGTTGCGCGAGGATCTTCGCCGGGCGCGCATGCAAACCGTGGGCGTTGGCCAGGGCAATGCGTGCGCTCGGCCAGTCGGCGGGCACTTCACCGCCCAGCACTTCGAGGACTTTACGGCTGCTGGTGGCGCGCCCCAGTTCGTGGCCGCGCCCTTCGATCAACAGCGCGCACAGGCGTTCGAGCAACGCCTGATGCGCTTCGCCGAGGCTGGCCAGACAGAACAGGCCGCTCAATGGCTGGCCGAGGTAGCGCATGGGTTTGTCCGGGGTGACGAAGGCCAGGCCCGGACGCTTGACCGTCTGTTCGCTGTGCAGCCACCACAGGCCATCGCCCAGTGGCAGCGCTTCGACCTGCTGCAACACGGCGGAGAAACCGTTGCTCACACAATCGGCCTGGCGCAACAACCGCGCGCCACGCCAGACCAGTTCTTCGAAATCATCGGCCGACACGCCAAGGCCGATCATCTGCGCATCCAGCGCCAGCTCTTGTGGCGCGCCTTGCAGCAGTTTCAGCAACGCATCGGCGGAGCTGGCGCGGCGCAGGGCCTGGCCCAGATCAGTTTCGCCCAGGGCGCGGGTCAGCAGTTGCAGCAGGCGCAGATGCTCATCGGATTTGGCAGCAATGCCGATGGCCAGGTAGACGATCTGGCCGTCGCCCCAGTCCACGCCGTCGGGGAATTGCATCAGCCGCACGCCGGTGGAAAACACCTGGTCGCGGGTTTGTGGCGTACCGTGGGGGATGGCAATACCTTGACCGAGAAACGTCGAGCCCTGGGCTTCGCGCGCCTGCAAACCGGCGAGATACCCCGCTGCCACCAGGCCATCGGCAACCAGATGATCGGCCAGCAGTTGCAACGCAGCGGGTTTATCCACCGCCGATTGGCCCATGGAAATCTGCTCTTTGGTGAGCTCGAGCATGCTTTCTCCTTTTTGGCGCCGTATGACACCAGGTATTGTTTTGAATGAATCAGCTTAGGCGCTTGGTCACTACTTTTGGCGGTTTCGCGGCAGAACCGGCCAAAGGCACCTGAAACGTAGAAAATACGCTTGCTGAAACGTTTAATCTAGAATGATTGGCACGTTACTCGATAATGTCTCATCCTTGAAGCCCAACTTGTCGGATGCGTTGCGACATTGGTCGTCTGCCTGAATCGGGTAGGATTGGCGAAAATGTCGGGGCAAGCTCGAAAAAACAAGGAAATCCCGAGTTGAAACTCAGTGATATCGCCCAACTGGCCGGTGTGTCCGTGACCACCGCCAGTTATGTCATCAATGGCAAGGCCGCACAGCAACGCATCAGCAGCGCCACCGTCGAGCGCGTGCGTGCGGTGGTCGAGCAACATGGCTTTACGCCCAACCCCCAGGCCGCCGGGCTGCGCAGCCGGCACACGCGTACGCTGGGCTTTATTCTGCCGGACCTGGAAAACCCCAGTTACGCGCGAATTGCCAAGCTGCTGGAGCAAGGCGCCCGGGCGCGCGGCTATCAATTATTGATCGCCAGCTCCGACGATGCGCCGGACAGTGAACGGCAATTGCTGCAACTGTTCCGCGCCCGCCGCTGCGATGCGTTGATTGTCGCCAGTTGCCTGCCCACCGATGACGACAGTTATCGGCAGTTGCAGGCCAAAGGCATCCCGATCATCGCCATCGACCGGGTCATGGAGCCCGAGCATTTCTGCTCGGTGATCAGTGACGACCGCGAGGCCAGTCTGCACCTGACCCAAAGCCTGCTCGACCCGTTGCCCAAGCAGATTGCGCTGATCGGCGCCCGACCCGAACTGAGCATCAGCCAGGAACGGGCCGCCGGCTTCAAAGAAGCGCTGGCCGGGTTTGAAGGTCAGATACTGATCGAGCAAGGCGAGTCGTTCAGCCGTGAGTGCGGCAAACAATTGATGGAAGAATTGCTACAGCGCCTGGGGCATTTGCCCGATGCGCTGGTAACAACTTCCTACGTGCTGTTGCAGGGTGTGTTCGATGCCTTGCATGACTTCCCGCTGAAAAGCCGTCCGCTGCGGCTCGGCACGTTTGGTGACACACAGTTGCTGGATTTCCTGCCGCTACCGGTCAATGCCATGGCCCAGCAACATCAGTTGATCGCCGACAAGGCACTGGAGCTGGCGCTGGCGGCCATCGAGCAGTCGGACTACCAGCCCGGCGTGCTGGCCATCGCGCGGACCTTCAAGCAACGTATTCACCGGGACTGAGCCGTGGAGTTTGTCGACACCCACACCCATCTGGATTTTCCGGATTTCGACGAGGACCGCGGGGCGCTGCTGGCGCTAAGCCGCGCCCACGGCGTACAGCGGATGGTGGTGTTGGGGGTTTATCAGGCCAATTGGCAACGGGTCTGGGATCTGGTGCAAAGCGATCCGGATCTGCATGCGGCTTTCGGCTTGCACCCGGTCTATCTGGACCAGCATCGTGCGCAGGACTTGAGTGAACTGGGCGACTGGCTGACACGCCTGGCGGGTCATCGGCAGCTCTGCGCGGTGGGCGAGATCGGCCTGGATTACTTTATCGAAAGCCTGGATCGCGCCCGTCAGCAGGCGCTGTTCGAGGCGCAGCTGCAACTGGCGGCAGACTTCAATCTGCCGGCCTTGATTCACGTACGGCGCAGCCACGCTGCGGTGATCGCCACGCTCAAGCGCTTTGGCCTGAAACGCGCCGGCATCATCCACGCGTTTGCCGGCAGCCGGGAAGAGGCGCGGGAATACATCAAGCTGGGTTTCAAACTCGGCCTGGGGGGCGCGGCGACCTGGCCTCAGGCACTGCGCATGCACCGGGTATTGGCCGACTTGCCGCTTGAGGCGGTGGTCCTGGAAACCGACTCCCCGGACATGGCGCCCGCCATGTTTGCCGGCCAGCGCAACAGCCCGGCACACTTGCCGGCGATCAGCGCGGCGCTTGCCGAGATCATGGCTATCAGTCCCGAGCAACTGGCGGCAGTCAGCACCGCCAATGCCTGCCAGCTGTTCAACTGGTAGTCAGTCGATGTGGGCCTTGGCGGCTTCGAGAATCAACGTCATGTGTCGCCGGTGTCGGACAACGCGGGTAATCGCACAGTAGGCGAAGATCGCGATCAGGGAGAAATTCAGCTGTTCCACCACGCTGATCATCCTCAGCCATTCCATCACCAGCGCCACCAGCACTGCCGTACAGACCATGAGCATTGCACTTGCGCGCACCAGCGCCAGGGAATCAAGCGACCTGAAGCGTTTGATCTGCCTGGGGCAGCGCAGTTGCAAGGCTTTGTGACAGTGGCTACAGGTAAACGCTTCGTTGATGGCGATGGCATTCAGTTGCCATGGCTTGAGCGCCAGCATGGTCTGACAGTGGCCGCAGCGGCCCTTGATTCCTATCGTGACGGCAGACATAACCGAGCTTCCTCAGGGCAGGTCAGAAGGGTGGATCTTCCTGTATTGAAGACGAAAAATCTGCGTGCTCAGGAAAACAGGAAATAACCCGCCGTACGTAGAGCAGAAGTACTACAAATTGTTCAGACATCATTCCAGATATCACGAAACCACGTGGGAGCAGGTTGGTGTGGTGTTTCAGACGCGGAATGCGCTGATCAATTGCTTCAGTTCCACTACCTGCGCCGACAACGCCCGGCTGGCATTTTCGGTCTGGTACGCACCGTCGGCGGTACGCTCGCCGGCGCGATTGATCTCGACGATATTCTGGTCGATGTCGTGAGCCACGGCGGTCTGCTGCTCGACGGCGGCAGCGATTTGCTGATTCTGGTCGACGATCATGCCCACTGCGCCGAGAATGTTTTCCAGGGCCCGCTGGACTTTTTCCGACTGCCCCACGGTGCCATTGGCCATTTCATGACTGATGCCCATGGCTTTCACCGCCGCACTGACACCGCCGTGGAGCCGGGTGATCATCTGCTCGATTTCTTCGGTCGATTGCTGGGTACGCTTGGCCAACGTCCGCACTTCGTCCGCCACCACCGCAAAGCCGCGCCCTTGCTCGCCAGCACGGGCCGCTTCGATGGCAGCGTTGAGCGCCAGCAGATTGGTCTGCTCGGCAATGCTTTTGATCACGTCAAGCACACGGCTGATGGCCTGGCTGTCGCTGGCCAATTGATTGACCACCCGCACCGACTGATCGATCTCGCTGGCCAGGGCTGCGATGCTGCCTTGCTGGGATTCAACTAGCCCCCTGCCACTCAACGTTTCATCGTTGACGCTGTGGGCGCTGCTGACCGCGGCGGCTGCACTACGCGCCACCTCCAGTGAGGTCGCTGACATCTGGTTCATGGCCGTGGCAACCTGCTCAATCTGCGTGCGCTGCCCGGATACCGCCTGATTACTTTGGGCCGATACGTTTTCCACCTGCCCGGCCTGACGTTCGACCTCGCCGACGGTCTGACTGACCCGTTCGATCAGGTCATGGATTTTCTTCACGGTGCCGTTGAACACTTCGCCCAATTCGCCCAACTCATCACGGCTCTGAGCCACGAAGTTCACGGTCATGTCGCCCGCCGCGACCTTGTCCATCATCGCGCCCAGGCGTTTGAGCGTGGTGCGGGTCGAGGCATAGAAACCGCCGTACAGGTAAAAAATCAGCACAAACACCGCCGCCAGCGCCACCGCCTGCAAGACCATGTGCGTGCGGTTCTGCTCAAGCCGTTGCTGCAACTGGCTACCGAGAAACTTCAGCGTGGCTTCATTGAGTTGATAAGTCTGGTCCATCAGGCCGGTGACCTGATCATAAAAGGGCTGCCATGGCGCATCGAGCGCTTCGGCCATCACAACTTGTTGCTCGAACAGTTCACTGGCCTTTTTCAGTGAGGTCTTGCTGTTCTCTGCCTCGGTGGCGAGGTTTTCGCGCGCAGCCTTGCTGGAGTTCAGGGCATCCTGCAATTTCAGGCCATATTCAGCCTGTAGCTTTTCGATCTGCGCCAACAGTTCATCAAAGCGGGTGCTGGAGGAAGAATTGAGAAAGCCCTGTCCCAATGAGTACGAGCCCATCGCCCGCCCTTCGCCCAGGATTTGGGTAACAGAGGCCGTCACTTGGGTAACGAGTTCGCTGAGCTGACGCATATCGCTCTGATTGTCACGGCTGAGCCCAGCCTGACTGGCAATGATCTGGCTGAAAACCTGCGCATTGCCGAGCAACTTGCCGATCTGCGCACTTTTACTTTGCAGCGAATTTTCCGCTTGCTGGGACTTCAACGCGGCGATCATTTCATCGTGTTTATCGTCGAACACCTTGATCTGCTCAGGGTCAGTGGCCGTTGCCGCGAGCCCCTGTAGACGCGCAAATATGCCTTGTTCCAGTGTCGATATCTTCGACTCGACATCGCCCGCCTTGCCGGACTGAGCAAGGGTGACGTTGATCTGCACCAGATTGTTGAGGGTTTCCAGATCCCGGCGCAGGGTCAGGCTGCTGCCCAGCAGGTCAAGGCTCTGCAGTTCAACCTGGGTGCCCTGGAATTCGCGATAGGAATCACGCACCAGAAAGAAGTTGGTCACCAGCATAGGCACCAGAAACAGCACGCTGATCAGGCTGAACTTCATGCCGAAGCTCAGGCGGTTCATCAGCGCGACGGCGGGATAGAGCAAGCGCTTCACGGTGAAGTCTCCCTGTTGATTTCTTATTTTTATTGGCAGGCGCACAGAGGCAGCAGATAGCCACTATTGGACGCTATCTCTGTATAGCTCAAATCGGAGGGAGGTTTTGTAACTTAAGGTTAACGGCAGGGATGCCGTTCTTCAGAACGACGACTTCCCCTGTGGGAGCGAGCCAGCTCGCGAAACGGCCTTAATATTCAACAGAGATGCTGGCTGACAGACCGCTTTCGCGAGCAGGCTCGCTCCCATAGTTGTTGCGGTGCATAGGAGATTTACGGCAACACCGTCCACAATGCAAAACCGGCATACCACAGCACTGCCGCACGCAGCAGCAGCTCCCAGATCCGGTCGAGGCTGTTGATGCCTTCAGGGCCGACCACCGGGGCCGGGATTTCCCCGGCCGCCAGACCGACCTTTTCCATCAACTGCACAGCACTGATGTTCCAGTTCAGCAGTTCGTGCAACATCACCCGGCTGACTGCGACAAAGTTGCCGACCAGGGCAAAACTTGCCGCCAGTACGCGCACCGGCACCCAGTCAAAGGCGTGACGCAATTGCCCGGCACGCTCGGCCAGGGCCGGGTTCTGCGCATGCTCTTCGGCCAGGGCCAGCAAGCGATAACTCAGTGCTGCCACCGGGCCGAGCACGAAATACCAGAAAATCACCGCGAAAAAGCTCTGATACGCCTGCCACAACAGATGAGCCTGGACACGCTCCAGCAACTGTTCGCCGTCGTCAGCGCAGATGTTCAGGTCGCGGTTGGCGACATGAGCGGCAGCTTGCAGGTCTTCCCGACGCCAGGCGTCGCGGAACGGCCCGAGACCACCCAGCAAATCGCCACGGCCCAGGCTGTAGATCACCACCAGCAGATGCACCGGTAACGCCAACAAGCCATAAGCCACGGGTTCCAGCACCACCAGCAGCAACCCGAGCAGCGCCACCGGCAACAGCACCAGCAGTGCCAATATCAGCCACGGACGATTGCCCAGTCGCGGGCTGGCCTCCAGTTTGGCCAGCTCACGCAACCAACCGCCATCGCGCTGAACCCGGTGACGCAGGGCTGAGAATTTCTCGATCCAGACCGCCAACAGCAAAACCAGAAAGCTCATTGTTGCTCCTCTTTTTCCAGAGCCGCGCGATAGCGTGCCCAGTCGAACGCCAGTCCGGGATCGGTCTTGCGCCCCGGTGCTATGTCGCTATGCCCGCAGATCCGTTGCGCGGTGATGCCGGTGAAGGTGTTTTGCAGCTGTCGGGTCAGGGTCGTCAATGCCTGATATTGCGCGTCGGTGAACGGTAGATCATCCGTCCCTTCCAGCTCGATGCCCACGGAAAAATCGTTACAGACTTCCCGCCCTTCGAAACTCGAGACACCCGCATGCCAGGCCCGCTCAAGGCAGGAGACAAACTGGGTGACAGCACCGTCACGCTCAATCAGAAAATGTGCGGATACCCGCAGGTCGGCGATCCCTTCAAAGTAGGGATGTTCGGTGACATCCAGACGATTCTGGAAAAATTCCTGCACCTTGCCGGTGGCGAACTGCGCCGGCGGCAGGCTGATGTTGTGGATCACCAGCAGGGAAATTTCGCCCGTGGGGCGCGCATTGAAGTTGGGCGAAGGACATAGGTTTACGCCCTGACACCAACCGCTCGCGGGGTCCAACTGCATACAGGTTCCTTCAACGACGACTGTGTTGGTGCCCAGTATGCCGTGATAGACCCTCGGCGCGCGATCACTTGCCGCGATTGAGTCGCCGCAGATTGCCGATCACCGATTCCAGGGCTCTGTCGAACAGCAGCGTATCGTCCAGTGTGCGTACCGCGCCCCGGCGAAACTCCAGAGCCAGGCCGGTGTGGCTGCGCTCCAGTACTTTCATGCCGGTGCGGTTGACAAAAATGTACTTGCCGGTGGCTTCGATGATCGCCGCCAGTTTGCAGCGCAAGGTGTTTTCCTCGTCCTCCTGAAACTCGACCCAGCAACCCAGGCGCAACTGATTGACCTGCAACATCCCAACATCGTCCGCGGGCAAACCCACAGCAACATTTTCGACCGGACCTTCGTCAGCCGTACGCAGGACAATTTGCTGCAACACCTCAACCATCACCGGCGCATCGCCCACAGCCGATTGCTCCAGGGCCTGGCCCGGGCGCTCGAACAGTTGAACGTGCAGGTGCTCCAGCTCACTGAAGAATTCACTGGTGGCAAACGGATCAAACGCCGAACTGCTCAGCCCATCGCGCAGAGACTTGAGCAAGCCAGGCACCAGCGATAACAGGCGCAAACTCGCATCATCGGCCTCATGGCGCTGCACGCTCCAGATCAATTGCGCCATGGTTTGTACGTCGGCATGCCATTCAGCAGACTGATCGCCATGCTTGAGACACGTCAGCAGCAACACCTTGCTCCAGGCATTCTGCACAAACGCCACCACACCTTGCGGCAACACCTTGCCCAACAAGGCCTGGTTCAGCGCTTGCTCAACCCGTTGCCGGGCCAGTTCGGTCTTGGCGCGTCCTTCCTCGGCGTCACGGGTGCGCTGTTCCAGCAACTCGCTGCGACGGCGCTCGTCGCTGGTAAAGGCGAGAAAGTCCGCCAGCAACTCGGAGAAAATCGCCGGGTCATCGACAAAGTCGTTCAACAGGCGCTGTACCACTTGCTCGATGCGCAGGTACAAACTGTCGCGCTGATGATCGTCGCACTCGCCCCACCCCATCGCCGCCGCGGCAATTTCGTTGAGCAAGCGGCGGGCCGGATGGCTGCTGCGGCTGAAGAAACTCTTGTCGAGTACCGCGATTTTGAGCATCGGGATTTGCAACCGGGCGATCAATGCCTTGAGCGAGTCCGGCAGGTTGCGATCATCAAGCATGCACTCAAACAGCATGGCGATCAGGTTGATCACGTCTTCATCGGCGACCCCGACCACCCGCGACTTGCCACTTTTGACACTGACCCGGGTCAGCAGCTGTTCAAGCTGATTGCGCAGATCGAAATCGTCCTGGGCAGCCAGCGCCGGCACGTACTGCTGCAAATGCGACAACAGGCGCAGCAGGTCACGGGTCGAAATCGGCAACGTCTGGGCGCAGGCCTCAAGTGTGGGTGCGACACTGCCGCGCATATGCAGCAGCAACTCCTGCAAGGCGGCAAAGACTTCCTGCACGCCGTCATCCATCGGCGCAACGCCTGCGCGGACACCGGGTTCAACCAGGTCGGCCTGCACACTGGCCGCCGCGCGATCAGTGACACGCCGCGCCGGCGCCGGCTTGAGGTCCGGCAACACGCCCGTGGCGACCAGCAGTTGATTGGCTTCGGCGTAAAGCTGATCGGCAGTACTGAGTACATAACGGTCGAACAGTTTGAGGAGGATCAGCTTGACCTTGATCTCCACGCCAAGGTTGCGCCCGGCCTGCAAGAAGTACTCACACAGTTTCGAGGGCCCTAACGGGTTGTGCTGCTCCAGCAGCGCCTTGCCCACCAGCACGCTGAGCCGGGTGGTCAATTGATCGAGGGCAAAACCTTCGCGGTTCAGCACTTTGTTGACCATGGCCTCGACGGCCACATTGCGCTCCAGATCGTCGTTGGTTTGCGACAGCAACCCTTCGAACGCCTGGGGCAATGCGCAATGCGGGAGATCGGGTTGGGTCAGGCTGATAAATGCTTCGAGAAACTGTTCAAGAAACCCGCGCTCGATACTTTTGCGCTTGAGGCGCAGATCGCGCATGGCTTCAAAAAAAATGTTCTGTTCGATGTCGTTGCGGGCCCGGTCGGCCATTTCGAACAAGGTGTCGTCGGCATTATCGAACAACTCCTGCAAACCATGGCGCAGCTGTTGCACAGCCTTGTCGCGAACCTGAAGAAGAATCACAGGCAGGCGGGCGAGCGGCGAATGTGTCGCCTGATCGGTAGCCGCCTTGTGCAAAGGCACTACATTCCCGTCGTTGTGCATCCAAGCCTCCTGTCACGGTGATTCTTCGGGTTCGGCAAAAAAAGATCGACTGCGCAGGCCTCACAGCCATCGCCCAACGGGGAGCAAAGCCCAACCGCTGTCATTCAATAATCGGAGATCCAAAGGCACGTCAAAGCTATGACGTCAAATGCAAGGCGGATTATCTTGCAAAAGATGTCTCCTGTGCCAGCAGACTCTGCGTTTCTTGTCGAAATAGATACATAAGGCAGACCTTGGCCCGGCCCTGGATACTCACGCGGATCGACCAAATGCAGGTTTCAGCGCGATGTGAACACCTCGCACGCCTTGGGTTGCCCCGCGCCATGGCTCTATAATCGAGCCACTTAGTTTGTGGAGTCCGTTATGCCGAATCTACGTCTCGCCGATCTGACCGCCGAAATCGAAGCCAACGTGCGCCGTGCGCTGCTCGAAGACGTCGGCAGCGGCGACATCACCGCGCAACTGATCCCGGCAGAACGCCTGGCCAAAGCCACCATCATTACTCGTGATAACGCCGTTATCGCCGGCACCGCCTGGGTCGATGCCGTGTTCCGGCAACTGGACCCACGAGTGGCGGTGCATTGGCAGGTACGCGACGGTGAGCGGGTGAAACCGAATCAGCCGTTGTTTCACCTCGAAGGCCCGGCCCGCTCGCTACTGACTGGTGAGCGCAGCGCGCTGAATTTCTTGCAGATGCTCTCCGGCGTGGCAACCCGCGCACAACACCTGGCCGATTTCGTCGCCGAGACTCAGGTGAAGTTGCTCGACACTCGCAAAACCTTGCCCGGGCTGCGTCTGGCGCAAAAGTACGCGGTGACCTGCGGCGGTTGCCACAACCATCGCATCGGCCTGTATGACGCCTTCCTGATCAAGGAAAACCATATTGCAGCCTGTGGCGGCATCCCTGAAGCCATTAGGGCTGCGCACAAGATCGCTCCGGGCAAGCCGGTGGAGATTGAAGTGGAAAGCCTGGACGAACTCAAAGAAGCGCTGGCGGCAGGCGCCGACATCATCATGCTCGACGAGTTGAGCCTGGATGACATGCGCGAGGCCGTGCGCCTGAATGCCGGCAAGGCCAAGCTGGAGGCCAGCGGCGGCATCAATGAAAGCACGCTGCTGCCGATTGCGCAGACCGGGGTGGATTACATTTCGATTGGTGCGATGACCAAGGACGTGAAGGCCGTCGACCTGTCGATGCGCCTCAGTCTCTGAGAAAGCCGCGCAAAAAAACGCCAGCCCTCTGAAGGCTGGCGTTTTCGTTTCAAACCACCAGGTTGTTCATCTCGCAGTACTCATCCCACTCGACGCCCAATACTTCGGCGGCCTCCTTGTGCAGGACAATCCGCGCAGCTTCGAAATCTTCGGGGCTTGAGGTGTACTTGAGTGTCAGTTCCCACGGCTGCAAGCCCTGAGCTTCTGCCTCATCCTCGAACGCCCACTGAATCTGGTCTTTCTGATCGTCGGCACTCAGGTCCTTGATCTCGTCCATCAATTGCGGGGCATCGAGCACGTACTTCCTGAGGGCTTCTTCGTGTCGGGCTTCCTGGGTCAACTCTTTAACGGTCATGGCGTTCTCGCTGATCTGGGAATGGAAGATGGATCTGGATCATCAAGGATCTCTCTGCCGTAAACCGGTACAGGCCCGGTTTATCCGGCCTTCAGAACCATTCTGGATCATGAAAACTGCTGGGCGGTGCTCAGTCAGACTCCGAATATAGGACGTTTGGCTGACGATTTACATGGCTCTTTACATCAATCCCACAAATTATCGGTCGCCCTGTCAGTGTGAGGTCCGGGAACATAAATCCGAAACTGACGTCATAGCGATGTGCCATGCCGGCACTTCACAAGGAACCTCAGTGATGCGCAGTTTTTCGACGCTTTCGGCCACCCTCCTCGCCACCGCTTTGCTTGGCAACCTGGCACTCGTCAACACGGCTCAGGCCGCCGTTGAAATCGTCTCCGGTCCTGCGCAGTACAACGATCAAATTTCTGCCATTCGTAACTCGTACAACGATAACCAACTGGTCAAGAGCGGCTTCAGCGTTGATGACCTGCAGGACATGCAGAAAACCGTGAAGGCCAATGCCACCGAACTGGACTATCAGAAGCGCACCATTAACGAGCAAGCGCGTCTGATCGAAGAACTCAAGCGTAGCAGTGGTTCCAGTTCCAGCTCGAACAACAGTGATTTATCCGACATCAAGCGCACGATCAAGGACCAGGACAGCGACCTGAAAAACCTCAGCAAGCAGGTGGACGACCTCAAGCGCAGTAGCGGGTCCAGCTCGAGTTCCAGCTCCAGCGAGCTGTCGAACCTCAAGCGCCAGGTCAGCGATCAGGATCGGACCATCGACCAGCTCAAACGCACGGTTGAAGATTTGAGCAGGAAGGTGAAGTAGCAGAGGGGAATTGGTGCCCGAGACAGGAATCGAACCTGCGACCTTCGCGTTACGAGTGCGCTGCTCTACCGGCTGAGCTACACGGGCGTGTGGGCTAAACCTAGCACCGGGTTTGAGGTCCGGCAACTTGAAGACTGTGATCTTTTATTTTCCTGCACACAGCAAAACGCCCCGAACCAGTCGGGGCGTCTTGTTGTTCAGCGGTCAGTCGCAGGGGTGATTAAACGCCCGACGCCTTGGCTGCTGCCACGTCTTTGATGGACAGTTTGATACGGCCGCGGTTGTCCACGTCCAGTACCAGTACTTCCACTTCCTGGCCTTCTTTCAGGATGTCGGTCACTTTCTCTACGCGAGCGTCGCTCAACATGGAGATGTGAACCAGACCGTCCTTGCCTGGCAGGATGTTGACGAATGCGCCGAAGTCGACGATGCGCTCAACCTTGCCGACGTAGATCTTGCCGATTTCAGCTTCTGCGGTGATACCCAGAACGCGCTGACGTGCAGCTTCAGCAGCTTCCTTGGTTTCGCCGAAGATCTTGATCGAGCCGTCGTCTTCGATGTCGATCGAAGCTTTGGTCTCTTCACAGATCGCACGAATGGTCGCGCCGCCTTTACCGATGACATCACGGATTTTGTCGGTGTCGATTTTCATCGCGATCATGGTCGGAGCATTTTCCGACAGTTCGGTACGGGACTGACCAATGATCTGGTTCATCTGACCGAGGATGTTCAGGCGCGCTTCCAGGGCTTGGCCCAGAGCGATTTCCATGATTTCTTCGGTGATGCCCTTGATCTTGAT
This sequence comes from Pseudomonas fungipugnans, assembly GCF_029955235.1. Classification (NCBI taxonomy): domain Bacteria; kingdom Pseudomonadati; phylum Pseudomonadota; class Gammaproteobacteria; order Pseudomonadales; family Pseudomonadaceae; genus Pseudomonas; species Pseudomonas fungipugnans. The sequence continues at coordinate 1,192,638 of NZ_JARBWL010000002.1, read as the reverse complement.
GTCCATCTGCAGCGCGGTAACACCTTTGGCGGTACCGGCTACTTTGAAGTCCATGTCGCCGAGGTGGTCTTCGTCACCCAGGATGTCGGTCAGGATGGCGAATTTCTCGCCTTCTTTAACCAGACCCATGGCGATACCGGCAACCGGTGCTTTCATCGGAACGCCGGCATCCATCAGGGCCAGGGAAGCGCCGCAGACCGAAGCCATGGAGCTCGAACCGTTGGACTCGGTGATTTCCGACACAACACGGATGGTGTACGGGAACACGTCGGCAGCAGGCAGCATCGCAGCAATCGAACGACGGGCCAGACGGCCGTGACCGATTTCGCGACGACCAGCGCCACCCATGCGACCACACTCACCTACCGAGAACGGAGGGAAGTTGTAGTGCAGCATGAACGGGTCTTTTTTCTCGCCTTCCAGGGTGTCCAGCAGTTGTGCATCACGGGCGGTGCCCAGTGTTGCTACGACCAGAGCCTGGGTTTCGCCACGGGTGAACAGTGCCGAACCGTGGGTCTTTGGCAAAACGCCGACTTCGATGTTCAGGGGACGTACGGTCTTGGTGTCGCGACCATCGATACGTGGCTTGCCGTTTACGATGTTTTCGCGAACGGTGCGGTATTCGATTTCGCCGAAAGCTGCTTTGACTTCGCTGGAAGAAGGCTGGCCTTCTTCGCCGGACAGCTTGGCAACTACCTGGTCTTTCAGCTCACCCAGGCGAGCGTAACGGTCGGCCTTGATGGTGATGGTGTAGGCCTGGGAGATCGCGTCGCCGAACTCGGCACGGATAGCGCCCAGCAGAGCGGTCGCTTCTGGCTGTGGAGCCCAGGCCCAGGTTGGCTTGGCGGCTTCGGCAGCCAGTTCTTTAACGGCGTTGATCACAACCTGGAACTCGTCGTGAGCAAACAGTACCGCGCCCAGCATCTGGTCTTCGGTCAGCTCTTTGGCTTCCGATTCAACCATCAGAACGGCTTCCGACGTACCGGCAACGACCATGTCCAGGCTCGAAGCTTTCTGTTGTTCGTAAGTCGGGTTCAGCAGGTAGCCGGTGCTTTCGTGGAACGCAACGCGGGCAGCGCCGATCGGGCCATCGAAAGGAATACCGGAGATGGCCAGTGCAGCCGAAGTACCGATCATCGCAGCGATGTCCGGATCGGTCTTCTTGCTGGTGGAAACGACGGTGCAGACAACCTGCACTTCGTTCATGAAGCCTTCTGGGAACAGCGGACGGATCGGACGGTCGATCAGTCGGGAAGTCAGGGTTTCTTTCTCGGAAGGACGGCCTTCGCGCTTGAAGAAACCGCCAGGGATCTTACCGGCAGCGTAAGTCTTTTCCTGGTAGTGAACGGACAGAGGGAAGAAGCCCTTGCCTGGATCTGCTTGCTTGGCACCGACTACGGTCACCAATACGCTGACGTCGTCGTCAACGGTGACCAATACTGCGCCGGAGGCCTGACGGGCGATACGGCCTGTCTCGAGGGTAACGGTCGACTGACCGAACTGGAATTTTTTGATTACCGGGTTCACGGTGTCCTACCTTCTTTTGTGGCTCTTGGGGAACTTGTCTTCTTGCGAAATTCTTGGGCAATGTCGGGAATCGGCCCAACGCCTGTCCAGGGTAAAACGTGTATCCAGATAAAACTTGAGGCTGGGAGCCTGCCATGCACCAGCGGGAAACCCACTGACGCACGACAGACAACCAACCTCTAGCGCAATCGCTTATTAGCGACGCAGACCCAGGCGACCGATCAGAGCCTGGTAACGGCCCAGATCTTTACCTTTCAGGTAGTCCAGCAGCTTACGGCGCTGGTTTACCATGCGGATCAGACCACGACGGGAGTGGTGATCTTTACCGTTGGCCTTGAAGTGACCTTGCAGCTTGTTGATGTTGTGGGTCAGCAGTGCAACTTGCACTTCTGGCGAACCAGTGTCACCAACAGCTTGCTGGTAGTCAGCTACGATTTGTGCTTTTTCTTGAACGTCGAGAGCCATGAGGCAATCCTTTTATTAGGAAACTGTTTCAAAGAAACAGCTTCAACAGGCCAGGGACAAATCCCTGTATCTAAAAATGAGTAGTGACCGTGCCTGCTAACAGCCACCCTCGCCAGCCTGCTGTTACGCAGACCGGTTTCGGTCATTCCGACCGAATCAGTCGACGTGGCGCGATGCGCCCGTCTTCGCTCACTTCACCAATACCGATGAAGCGACCATTGTGATCCTGTACCCGTACCATGCCGAACTTCGGTGCATCCGGGGCGCGTACCGGCTGGCCGTTAAGCCAGTAGAACGAGCTGTGCTCCGAGAACTGCAACAGCGGCCAATCCAGCAAGCCGCTGTCCGATGGCATCAGGAAGCGGTCGACCGCTTCGTTGCCGCCTTCGGCATGTACCGCTTCCAGCTCTTCGAGCGTGACCGTCTGCGCCAGCGTGAAAGGCCCGGCCTGGGTACGTCGCAGTTCTGCAACGTAAGCGCCACAACCGAGTTGCTCACCAATATCCTCCACCAGGGTGCGGATATAAGTGCCTTTGCTGCAATCCACCGCAAGCCGCGCAGTATCACCCTCAAAGGCCAGCAATTCCAAGCGCGCAATAGTAACAGAACGCGGTTCGCGCTCCACTACTTCGCCTGCACGGGCCAGCTTGTACAGCGGCTGCCCGTCACGCTTGAGGGCCGAGTACATCGGCGGTATCTGGCTGATTTGCCCACGAAAACCGGGCAAGGCAGCTTCGACATCGGCGCGACCAACGGTCACCGGGCGTTCCTGCAAAACCTCACCTTCGGCATCGGCCGTGGTGGTGGTCTTGCCCAGTTGCGCCAAGGTTTCATATGCCTTGTCGGAATCGAGCAGGTATTGCGAGAACTTGGTGGCCTCACCGAAGCACAACGGCAGCACGCCGGTGGCCAGCGGATCGAGACTGCCGGTGTGTCCGGCCTTCTCGGCGTTCAGCAACCAGCGAACCTTCTGCAGCGCGGCGTTGGAGGTGAACCCCAACGGTTTGTCGAGCAGGATGATGCCGCTGACGTTACGACGGATACGTTTGACCTGAGCCACCGATTACTCCTTGGCGTCTTCGGGTTCAGCCGCTTCCGGGTGCTGATTATCTTCAGCCACCGCACGCTCGATCAGGGCCGACAGGTGCGCGCCACGCACGACGCTTTCGTCGTAGTGGAAGTGCAACTGTGGAACGCTGCGCAACTTCATCTCACGAGCCAACTGCATGCGCAGGAAGCCGGCGGCGGAGTTGAGCACCTTGATGCTTTGCGCGATGTCTTCAGCGCTGTCCTGGCCCATCACGGTGATGAAGATCTTGGCGTGACCGACGTCACGGCTGACTTCAACAGCGGTAATGGTGACCAGGCCGACGCGCGGGTCTTTGACTTCACGACGGATCAGCTGTGCCAGCTCACGCTGCATCTGATCGCCGATACGTTGGGTACGGCTGTATTCTTTTGCCATGTCTTGTTACCTGTTACTGCCTCACGGTGAAACCCGTGGGGTCTGAAAGCGGCAAACGCCCGGCCTGACAAAAGCCAGACCGGGCGTTGCGTTTAGAGTCCTGACGCCGTGCCGCGCACTTGCATGCAGCGGCTCGCCGTGGCCCTTGAAGTGCGCGAGTTAGAGGCTGCGAGCAACCTGAACCTTCTCGTAGACTTCGATCTTGTCGCCAGCTTTGACGTCGTTGTAGCTCTTCACGCCGATACCGCATTCCATGCCGGCACGTACTTCGGAAGCGTCATCCTTGAAGCGGCGCAGGGATTCCAGCTCGCCTTCGAAGATAACGATGTCTTCACGCAGTACACGGATTGGACGGTTACGGTGAACAACACCTTCGATAACCATGCAACCGGCGATCGCGCCAAACTTCGGCGAACGGAACACGTCACGCACTTCAGCAGTACCCAGGATATTCTCGCGAACATCGCTGCCCAGCATACCGGTGAGGGCTTTCTTGACGTCTTCGATGATGTCGTAGATCACGTTGTAGTAACGCATATCCAGACCTTCCTGCTCGACGATCTTGCGAGCGCCAGCATCGGCACGCACGTTGAAGCCGAACAGTACAGCGTTGGAGGCCAGTGCCAGGTTGGCGTCGGACTCGGTGATACCACCGACACCGCCACCGACAACACGCACTTGCACTTCGTCGTTACCCAGGCCATTCAAGGCGCCGTTCAACGCTTCCAGCGAACCACGGACGTCGGATTTGAGGACGATGTTAAGCGTCTTCTTCTCTTCCTGGCCCATGTTCTCGAAGATGTTTTCAAGCTTGCCAGCGTGAGCGCGGGCCAGTTTGACTTCGCGGAACTTGCCTTGACGGAACAGAGCCACTTCACGGGCTTTCTTCTCGTCGGCAACAACGCTCATCTCGTCGCCAGCGTCCGGAGTACCGTCCAGGCCGAGAATCTCGACAGGGATGGAAGGACCGGCTTCTTTGATTGGCTTGCCGTTCTCGTCGAGCATGGCACGTACACGGCCATAGTTCGAACCGACCAGGACCATGTCGCCTTGGCGCAGGGTACCGTCTTGAACCAGAACCGTCGCAACCGGGCCACGGCCCTTGTCGAGACGCGATTCAACCACAACACCACGACCTGGGGCCGACGGGGTTGCCTTGAGTTCCAGAACTTCAGCTTGCAGCAGAACAGCTTCGAGCAACTCGTCCACGCCAGTACCGACTTTCGCCGAAACCGATACGAACGGGGTGTCGCCGCCCCACTCTTCCGAGGTCACGCCGTGAACCGACAGTTCGCTACGGATGCGATCGAGATCAGCGCCCGGCTTGTCGATTTTGTTCACTGCAACAACCAGTGGAACGCCTGCAGCCTTGGCATGCTGGACAGCTTCAATGGTCTGCGGCATTACGCCGTCGTCCGCTGCAACGACCAGGATCACGATGTCAGTCGCCTTGGCACCACGAGCACGCATTGCGGTAAACGCAGCGTGACCCGGGGTATCGAGGAAAGTGACCATGCCGCGATCAGTTTCAACGTGGTACGCACCGATGTGCTGGGTGATACCGCCGGCTTCGCCAGCCGCTACCTTGGCACGACGGATGTAGTCGAGCAGCGATGTCTTACCGTGGTCAACGTGGCCCATTACGGTCACAACCGGTGCACGGGAGAACGTCTCGCCTTCAAATTTCAGGGACTCGGCCAGGGAATCTTCCAGGGCGGTGTCGCTGACCAGGGTCACTTTGTGGCCCAACTCTTCAGCCACAAGTTGAGCAGTTTCCTGATCGAGAACCTGGTTGATGGTCGCCGGGGTACCCAGTTTGAACATGAACTTGATGATTTCAGCAGCCTTGACCGACATCTGCTGGGCGAGATCGCCAACAGTGATGGTCTCGCCGATCTTCACTTCGCGCACAACAGGGCCGGTTGGGCTCTGGAAACCGTGAGCGTTGCGTTTCTTCAGCTTGGCCTTGCCGCGACCACCACGACGGAAGCCATCGCTTTCTTCGTCGGTAGTACGTGGCGCAACACGTGGAGCAGGCGCCTTCTCTTTGACCGAAGCACGATGCGGAGCGTTTTTGCGCTCACCATCGCCACTGCCACGACGATTGTTATCGTCGGCACGTGGTTTGTCCGGACGGCGCTGTTCGTTCTGCTTGTTACGAACGTCGGCAGACGGTGCTGGTGCAGCAGCCACCGGCGCGCTTTCACGCACAGGTTCGGCAACTGCAGCAGGAGCCGCGACAGCGTCGGTAGTAGCGTTTTGCGCAGCAGCAGGCTGGCGACGCGCTTCTTCTTCGGCGCGACGCTTGGCTTCTTCTTCAGCCTTCTGACGGGCAGCATTTTCTACTGCGCGACGCTCTTCCAGTTCACGCTTGCGTTCGGCTTCAATTTCTTCCGGGCTACGCTGTACGAAAACTTTCTTTTTGCGGACTTCAACGCTGATGCTTTTGCTGCCAGCAACCCGCAGGGTGCTGGTGGTTTTACGCTGCAGCGTGATCTTGCGTGGTTCTTCCACTTTCGCCTTGTGGCTGCTTTTCAAGTGAGTCAGCAAAGATTGCTTCTCACTGTCAGTCACATGTTCTTCGGCGGCGGTGTGCGGCAGACCTGCCTCACGCATCTGCTGCAACAGGCGCTCTACCGGTGTTTTGACCTCATCGGCCAGTTGTTTCACCGTGACTTGCGTCATGCACTTCTCTCCTCAGGCCGCGCCTAATTACTCGAACCAGTGGGCTCGGGCGGCCATGATCAACTTGCCGGCACGATCATCGTCAATGCCGTCGATGTCGAGCAGGTCGTCAATAGACTGCTCGGCCAGGTCTTCGCGGGTAATTACGCCGCGCACCGCCAGTTCCATCGCCAAATCCTTGTCCATACCCTCAAGCGAGAGCAGGTCTTCGGCCGGATGGGCGTCTGCCAGCTTTTCCTCAGTAGCGATGGCTTTGGTCAACAAACGATCCTTGGCACGAGCGCGAAGCTCGTTGACGGTTTCTTCGTCAAAGCCGTCGATGTTGAGCATTTCTTCCAGCGGTACGTAGGCAATCTCTTCCAGGCTGGTGAAGCCTTCATCTACCAGCACCTGTGCCAGGTCTTCGTCGACTTCCAGCTCGTCGATGAAGTTGCGCAGGATGTCGCCGGTTTCTGCTTGCTGCTTAGCCTGGATGTCCGATTCGGTCATCACGTTCAGGGTCCAGCCAGTCAACTGGCTAGCCAGACGCACGTTCTGACCACCGCGACCGATGGCCTGAGCAAGATTGTCTGCGCCAACGGCGATGTCCATTGCATGGGCATCTTCGTCAACGATAATTGCCGCCACTTCTGCCGGCGACATTGCATTGATCACGAACTGAGCCGGGTTATCGTCCCACAGGACGATGTCCACACGCTCACCGCCCAACTCGCCCGACACTGCCTGGACGCGCGAACCGCGCATACCGATGCAAGCGCCCTGCGGATCAATGCGTTTGTCCTTGGAGCGGACCGCGATCTTGGCACGCGAACCCGGATCACGGGACGCCGCCATTACTTCGATCAGGCCTTCAGCGATTTCCGGCACTTCGATGCGGAACAACTCGATCAGCATTTCCGGCGCGGTACGCGACAGGATCAGCTGCGGGCCGCGGTTCTCGGTGCGGATTTCCTTGAGCAACGCACGCAAGCGCACGCCAACCCGGAAAGTTTCGCGAGAAATGATGTCTTCACGAGCCAGCAACGCTTCAGCGTTGTTGCCCAGGTCGACGATCACGTTGTCGCGGGTGACTTTTTTCACGGTGCCGGAGATGATTTCCCCAAGGCGCTCGCGATAAGCGTCAACAACTTGAGCGCGCTCGGCTTCGCGTACTTTCTGCACGATGACTTGCTTGGCAGTCTGTGCAGCGATGCGACCGAACTCGATGGATTCGATTTTTTCTTCGACTACATCACCCACCTTGGCACCAGGATGCGTTTCGGCAACCTTGCTTGGCCAGGTTTCGATGGCCGGATCGTCCAGGTCTGCTTCTTCGACGACCGTCCAGCGACGGAATGTCTCGTAAGCACCAGTGTGGCGATTGATTTCCACACGCAGATCGACTTCGTCCTCAAAACGCTTTTTGGTAGCAGTGGCCAGAGCCAGCTCCAGCGCCTCAAAAATTACGTTTGCCGGTACGCCCTTTTCATTGGATACCGACTCAACAACCAGCAGTACTTCTTTGCTCATCGTACGCCTCGCCTTTCGCAAGCCATTGGATCCGCGGGATCCGCGTCTCAGTCAAAACTGGGAATAATGTTGGCCTTGTCGATCATATCGATCGGCAACAGGAACTCATGGTCTTCAACCTGCACCACGATGTCCTGCTCTTCTACACCGCGCAGAAGGCCCTGAAAGTTGCGTCGACCTTCAAAAGGCGAACGCAGCTTGATCTTCACTTGTTCACCGGCAAATTTTGCAAACTGCTCAAGAGTGAACAGTGGGCGTTCCATGCCAGGCGAGGAAACTTCAAGGGTGTATTCAACGGCGATCGGATCTTCAACATCCAGAACACCGCTGATCTGACGGCTCACGATGGCACAATCGTCCACCAGTACGCCGCCTTCCTTATCGATATAAACACGCAACATTGAGTGACGACCCTGAGCCGAAAACTCAATACCCCAGCATTCATAGCCTAGGGCCACGACCACCGGGGCCAGCAAGGCCTGCAACTCTTCTAGCTTGCTCGACACCTGAACCCCCTCGTGCATGTATGTGCATGCTGTGCAAAATAAAAAAATGGGCGAAACGCCCATCCTTGAAACGCCGTCGAACAGCGGCGTTGAAAGTGTCCAGCTAACAAAAAGCCCCTTAAAAGGGGCTCTTTAAACTGGTTGCGGGGGCCGGATTTGAACCGACGACCTTCGGGTTATGAGCCCGACGAGCTACCAGACTGCTCCACCCCGCGACAAAGCTGGGGCGGAAGTATACGACCGATCCCTGACAGGGTCAATGTAACCTTCCACCTACAAGAAAGCCCGCAACAGCGGGCTCTCCTGATAATTGGTACCGAGAAGGGGACTCGAACCCCTACACCCTATGGGCACAACCACCTCAAGGTTGCGTGTCTACCAATTCCACCACCTCGGCAATACTACGTTTGAAACCCTTCTTACTTTTGCTCTTGAGCTGGAGGCACGTCAGTCGCTGGAGTAGCCGACTTTTGCTCTTGAAGCACCGGTACATCATCAGAAGCCGGTTTTTGCTTTGGAACTTCCAGAACCGCTGGATTTGGCAAACCTACTTGAGTCAGCTGGTGAGCTTTCTCTTTAGCAAAGTAACCTAACCCTAAGCTGGTTATGAAAAAACCTGCGGCAAGTATAGCAGTAAACTTACTAAGAAAGGTAGAGGAACCTTGGCTTCCGAACACAGTATTTGAAGCACCTGCTCCGAAAGACGCGCCAGCATCCGCACCTTTACCCTGCTGCAGCAATACCAGAGCAACTACGCCCAATGCACCCAGCAGATGAAAAACGACTACGACTGTTTCCAGCATTTTTTCAGTTTCCCGCGGCGCGACAAATCGCACCGAACTCATCTGCATTCAGGGAAGCTCCACCAATGAGCCCCCCATCGATATCCGGCATGCCGAACAGTTCGACCGCATTGGCCGCCTTCACGCTGCCGCCGTATAGAAGCCGCACACCTCGTGCGACCTCAGAATTCTCTGCCGCCAACTGAGCGCGAATGGCTGCGTGCACATCCTGCGCCTGTTGCGGCGAAGCAGTCAGCCCGGTGCCAATGGCCCAGACCGGCTCGTAAGCAATTACTGCCTTTGCAAAGGCACCTACACCCAGCTCCTCGATGATGCTGCCCAGCTGACGCCCGACAACCTCAAGAGTTTTCCCGGCTTCGCGCTGCTCCAGGGTTTCCCCTATGCACAACACCGGAATCAAGCCACATGCCTGTGCCGCTGCGAACTTGCGATTCAACATGCCGTCTCGCTCACCCATGATCTGGCGGCGTTCGGAATGCCCGACAAGAACCAGGGAACAACCTGCATCCACCAGCTGACTCGGTGCAATTTCACCGGTCAATGCGCCTTGCATGGATTCCACCGCAGAGTTCTGCGCGCCGACCGAAATCGACTTGCCTTTCAAGCCATCAATCACTTGATTGATATACAAGCAAGGCGGGAATACCGCGACATCAACACCGCTTGGCAAGGCCAGATGACGAAGGCCGTTGATCAGCTCAGCGACGCTGGCGCGGGTACCGTGCATCTTCCAGTTACCAGCTACCATAGTGCGACGCATGCTGTACCTCGTCGGTCAAAGTGGGCGCAGATGTTACCCAACACAATCATGGCTGGCAAGCCGAATTCAGGCAGAAACTTCAGTTACCAGTTTTGCCAGCTCTTCGGCGTAACCACGAACCTGTGTTTCGTCCTCGCCTTCGACCATGACCCGCACCAGTGGCTCTGTCCCGGACTTGCGCAACAACACGCGGCCGCGACCTGCCATTGCTTGCGTAACTCGCTCGCTGGCTTCCTTGACCGATGAGTGATCGAGGGGGCTCGCACCACCGCCGAAACGCACATTGATCAGCACCTGCGGGCACTTGCGCAGCGCCTGGCGGGTCTGGGCCAGCCCTTCGGAGCGAGCCTTCAACGCCATCAACACCTGCAACGCGGCGATGATCGCATCGCCGGTCGTGGTGTGATTGAAGCAAACGACATGCCCCGAGTTCTCACCACCGACCACCCAGTTGCGCTCCAGCAGCTCGGCGATCACGTAACGGTCGCCGACGTTGGCACGTATGAATGGAATTCCCAGATCGGCCAGGGCCAGCTCCAGCCCCAGGTTACTCATCAGCGTTCCGACCACACCGCCTTGCAATTTGCCGCGCTCGTGCAGATCACGAGCAATGATGAACAGCAACTCGTCACCATCAACGATGGCTCCAGTGTGATCCACCATCAGAACCCTGTCGCCATCACCATCAAAGGCGATACCCAGGTCCGCGTGCTCGGCCAATACAGCAGCCTGCAACTGCCCCATATGGGTCGAACCACAATTTTCATTGATGTTCAGGCCATTGGGCTGAGCGGACAAGACGACAACCTCGGCGCCCAGCTCACGGAAGACGCTTGGCGCCACCTTGTAGGTCGCACCGTGAGCGCAGTCGATCACCACTTTCAAACCGGTAAAACTGGTTCCGGTCGGAACACTGCTTTTGCAGAACTCGATATAACGACCGGAGGCGTCGTTGATTCGTGACACTTTACCGATCTTGCTCGACTCGACCACCGTCATGGGCGTATCGAGCAGCTCTTCGATCATCAACTCAAGCTCATCCGGAAGCTTGGTCCCCTTGCCGGAGAAAAACTTGATGCCGTTGTCATCGTGCGGATTGTGCGAAGCACTGATCACGATGCCGGCTTCGGCATGGAAAGTGCGCGTCAGATAGGCAATGGCCGGGGTCGGCATCGGCCCCAGGAGCATCACATCAGCACCTGCCGACGTCAGCCCGGCCTCAAGTGCCGACTCGAACATGTAGCCCGAGATGCGAGTGTCCTTGCCGACCAACACCTTGCAGGCGCCCATTTTGCGGAAAGCCATGCCCGCAGCCCAGCCAAGCTTGAGCATGAAGTCTGGAGTAATCGGGTATTCACCGACACGACCACGAATGCCGTCGGTGCCAAAGTATTTTTTAGTCATAGGTACTCCATCATTCTTATTCGGCTGATTCCACCGCAGCGATCATCCGCACTACGTCGACTGTTTCGGCCACATCATGGACGCGTAATATACGCGCACCCTTGACCGATGCCAGTGCCGCAAGCGCCAGACCACCAAACAGGCGATCTCCCACCGGGCGATTCAATGCCTGCCCGATCATGCTCTTGCGTGACACCCCGACCAACAGGGGGCGCCCCAAGGCATGCAGGGCTTCCATATGCTTGAACAAGCTTAGATTGTGCTGCAGGGTTTTGGCGAAACCGAAACCCGGATCCAGAATGATCCGCTCAGCTGCAATACCCACCGACGCGCATTGAGCCATGCGCTCGGCGAGAAACTCCCCCACTTGCTCAGTCACGTTCTGGTATTGCGGATTGTCCTGCATGTCGCCCGGCTCGCCGAGCATGTGCATCAGGCACACCGGCAGGCCAGTGGCAGCAGCAGCATCCAGAGCACCATCGCGACGCAACGAGCGCACGTCATTGATCAAGCCTGCCCCCAGTCGCGCAGTTTCGCGCATGACCGCTGGCGTGGACGTATCGACCGAGATGATGACATCCAGTTCGCGATTGATCAGCTCGACGATCGGTGCGACTCGCTCCAGCTCTTCAAGTGGAGAAACCACCCTGGCGCCTGGCCGGGTCGACTCACCGCCGACATCAATCAGCGTCGCGCCGGCCGACACCATTGCTTCAGCGTGGCGCAGGGCCGCATCGAGCTGGCTGTAACGACCACCATCAGAAAAGGAATCAGGGGTGACATTGAGAATGCCCATGACATGCGTCTGGGCCAAATCAAGAACCCGGTTGCCGCACGGCAACCGGGTCGAGGACTGAACAGAAATCATTTCAAGCCTTATACGTCAGCAGCCGGACCGCCAATCGGTGCTTCCGGACGCGGATCCTGCACTACCGGAGGCGTTCCGGAAGTACCCGTGCCACCCGACCAGTCGCGAGGTTCGCGAGGCGTGCGACCCGCCATGATGTCGTCGATTTGATCGGCGTCGATCGTTTCGTACTTCATCAAGGCATCCGCCATGGCGTCGAGCTTGTCACGGTTATCCGTGAGGATCTGCTTGGCCGTGCCGTAGCACTGGTCAATGATGCTGCGCACTTCAGAGTCGATCAGCTTGGCCGTCTCACCAGAGAAGCTTGCACTCTGACCACCGCCACCGCGACCAAGGAACACTTCGCCCTCTTCTTCGGCGTACATCAAAGGACCGAGTTTTTCCGACAGGCCCCACTTGGTCACCATGTTCCGCGCAATCTGGCTGGCGCGCATGATGTCGTTGGAAGCACCGGTGGTGACGCCGTCAAAGCCCAGGGTCATCTCTTCAGCAATACGACCGCCGTACAGCGAGCAGATCTGACTGATCAGTGCACGCTTGGACAGGCTGTAGCGATCTTCTTCCGGCAGGAACATGGTCACACCCAGCGCACGACCGCGCGGAATGATCGACACTTTGTAGACCGGATCATGCTCGGGCACGACACGACCGACGATTGCGTGGCCGGCTTCATGATAAGCGGTGTTCTGTTTCTCTTTTTCAGACATGACCATGGATTTGCGCTCGGCGCCCATCATGATTTTGTCTTTGGCCAACTCAAACTCTTTCATCTCGACGACGCGCTTGCCAGTACGAGCAGCAAACAACGACGCCTCGTTGACCAGGTTGGCGAGGTCAGCACCGGAGAAACCCGGTGTACCACGAGCGATCACGGCCGGAGCGACATCGTCACCCATCGGCACTTTGCGCATGTGAACCTTGAGAATCTGTTCGCGACCACGAATGTCCGGCAGCCCCACCACAACCTGACGGTCGAAACGACCCGGACGCAGCAAAGCTGGGTCCAGTACGTCAGGACGGTTGGTAGCGGCAATGACGATAATGCCGTCATTCATTTCAAAGCCGTCCATCTCTACCAGCAACTGGTTGAGCGTCTGCTCGCGCTCGTCATGACCACCGCCCATGCCGGCACCACGGTGGCGACCGACGGCGTCGATTTCATCGATGAAGATGATGCACGGCGCGTGCTTCTTGGCCTGCTCGAACATGTCACGAACACGGCTGGCACCGACACCGACGAACATTTCGACGAAGTCGGAACCGGAAATGGTGAAGAACGGCACCTTGGCTTCACCGGCAATCGCCTTGGCCAACAAGGTTTTACCGGTACCCGGAGGACCGACCATCAGTACGCCGCGAGGAATGCGACCGCCCAGACGCTGGAACTTGCCTGGATCGCGCAGGAACTCGACCAGCTCGCCGACTTCTTCCTTGGCTTCGTCGCAACCTGCAACGTCAGCCAGGGTGGTTTTCACCTGATCTTCGGAGAGCAGGCGCGCCTTGCTCTTGCCGAAGCTCATCGGTCCGCCCTTGCCACCAGCACCGCCCTGCATCTGCCGCATGAAGAACATGAACACGGCGATGATCACCAGAATCGGGAAGCTCGCAACCAGGAGCTGAGTCCAGATGCTTTGCTGTTCAGGCTGCTTGCCTTCGACCACGACGTGGTTGTCCACGAGGTCGCCGATCAGACCGTTGTCCTGGATTGCCGGACGAATGGTCTTGAAGCTGTCGCCATCGTTGCGCTTGCCGGTAATCACATAGCCATCCACGGCTACGCGCTCGACCTTGCCATCCTTGACCTGCTGGATGAAGTCGGAATAGTTGAGGGTCTGCGGCTCGTTAGGGCTGGAGAAGTTGTTCATCACTGTCACCAGGACAGCCGCGATGATCAACCACAGGATCAGATTCTTTGCCATATCGTTCAATTAACTACCCTCTGAAGCAAGCTCCGCTACTGGCGCGCGCTTCGCATGATATTCACCGGCCTAACTTACTACATTACCTACGGCTCTGGCAGGCGCCGTCTGTAACCCTTTGTGAAACACTTTCTACACAATATTCGCTAATGCTCACGGGGCGAAATACGAAAAACCTATCGCCCCGGTCGAAAAACCTCTTACTCCTCGCTGCGACCACGGAAACCACGGCCCAGCAGGTACTGCTCGCGAGAACGGTCGCGCGACGATTTAGGCTTGCGCGTCGTGACCTTCTCGAACTGCTTGCGAACGCTCTTGTGGTACTCGTCGAAGCCTTCACCCTGGAAGACCTTGATCAAGAAATCACCACCCGGCTTCAACACCCTGGTTGCAAGATCCAGTGCCAACTCGCACAGGAACATCGATCGCGGCATATCAACAGACGCCAATCCACTCATATTGGGGGCCATATCGGAAATCACAAGGTCCACCTCGTTTTTTCCGACAGCCTCGAGAATCTGCGCCAGCACGGCGTCCTCGGTGAAATCGCCCTGAATGAAGGTCACATCAGGGATGCTGTCCATTTCCAGGATGTCGGAAGCGATCAGTGTACCTTGCCCACCAATCAGACGACTGGTCACCTGGGACCAACCACCCGGAGCAGCGCCCAGGTCGATCACACTCATGCCCGGACGGATCAGACGGTCTCTTTCCTGGATCTCAAGCAGTTTGTAGCTGGCACGGGAGCGATACCCGTCCTTTTGCGCCATTTTGACGAATGGGTCGTTGAAATGTTCTTGCAGCCATTTAAGGCTTGTCTTGGAACGGGCCACGGGCCACCTCGAAAATAAAACGGGTCGTGATTAACTGGGCGGTCCCGGACTCGCTCGGGTAAACTGGCCGCCGCTTTTTACAAGATCAGACGCAGGGGTCAGATTATGCCGCTCACTCAAGAGCAGAAGAAACAGTACAAATCCATTGGCCATCATCTGAAACCAGTTTTGATTGTGGCCGACAATGGTTTGACTGAAGGTGTGTTAGCCGAACTTGAACGCGCGCTGGCGGATCACGAGCTGATTAAAATCAAGCTCAACATCCTCGATCGCGAATCACGTCTGGCGACCATTGCAGAACTGTGCAAGGTCGGCAAAGCGGATCTGGTTCAGGTCATCGGCAAGATGGCACTGATTTACCGCAAGAACTTCAGCGTCAACAAGCAGCTGTCGAACGTCCATCGCTTCAAGTGATGACAAGGGTCAAGGGTGTGCTTCGCGCACCCTGCCGCTCCATCCTGGCACTGGCTGCAGTACCAGCACCAGCCCGGAAAGCCCCAGCACAAGATAGCTGAACAACTGCCAGCGAGCCGATTCCGGCCAGCCGAAGCGCACCGCGAAATACATCGCAGACGCACCCATCGCCGTCAGCAGCAATTGCCCGCGAATATCCTGCCATAGACTGACAAGGCCCTCGGCCTGTACCAGCACCAAAGCCTGAACTATCACGCACACTGTGGAGAGTCCCACCATCAGTGCATCAAGCATGTCTTCGATTTCATCGATCAGCAGCGGCGCCAGGCCAATCTTGCCCAACGCCGGCAGCAGACCGATATGTAACAACCACAGGCCACCCACCCACAACATCTGAGTCAATTGCCAAAGCATGGCGCCCGCACGTAGCGGGCGCCTTCTTTCAGACGTGGCGAACTTCGACAATCTCGTACTCGATAACGCCACCAGGCGTTTTCACGGAAACCACATCACCCTCTTCCTTGGCAATCAAGGCGCGGGCAAGCGGCGAACCGACAGAGATTTTACCCAGTTTGAAGTCAGCTTCATCCTCGCCCACGATCTGGTAGGTCACGCTTTCGTCGGTTTCGACGTTGGCGATTTCAACCGTGGTACCGAAAATCACTTTACCGGTATGAGGAATGGTCGTGACGTCGATGACCACCTGGTTCTGGATACGGCCTTCAATGTCACGGATGCGCGCCTCAACCATACCTTGCTGCTCGCGGGCAGCATGGTATTCGGCGTTTTCCTTGAGGTCACCCAACTCGCGGGCCGTACCGATGTCCTGGCTGAGCTTCGGACGGACGACCTTGGTCAGGTGAGCGTGCTCTTCTTCCAGGCCTTTGGCGCCCTGGACGGTCATTGGGTATTTGATCATGCCTTCAATCCTGCGTGTAGATCCTGCAAGCGGCGCACGGTCTTCTCGGGACCGAACTTCAACGCTTCGCAGATGGCTTCGCCAGCAGCAATGGTGGTGGTGCAGTAGATCTTGTGCTGCAAGGCATTACGACGAATGGAGTAGGAGTCAGCGATCGACTGACGACCTTCGGTGGTATTGATGATCAGGGTGACTTCGTCATTCTTGATCATGTCGACCACATGCGGACGACCTTCGGTCACCTTGTTAACACGACGCACTTTCAGGCCGGCGGCTTCAATCATCTTGGCAGTACCGGCAGTGGCGACCACTTCGAAGCCCAAGTTGATCAGATCACGGGCCACACCTGCAACCAGTGGCTTGTCGTCATCACGCACGCTGATGAAGGCAGTACCGCCTGTCGGCAACACTTCGCTGGCGCCCATTTGAGCCTTGGCGAATGCTTCGCCGAAGGTGTCACCCACGCCCATCACTTCACCGGTGGACTTCATTTCAGGGCCCAGGATCGGGTCCACACCAGGGAATTTGGCGAATGGGAACACCGCCTCTTTCACGCTGTAGAAGTTAGGAATGATTTCCTTGGTGAAGCCGATTTCTTTCAGGGTTTTACCGGCCATCACGCGTGCCGCGATCATTGCCAGGGAAACACCGATGCACTTGGACACAAACGGTACGGTACGGGAAGCGCGCGGGTTGACCTCGATGACGTAGATGTCTTCGCCTTGCAGCGCCAACTGCACGTTCATCAGGCCGACAACACCCAGTTCCAGGGCCATTTTCTTGACCTGTTCGCGCATCTCGTCCTGAATGTGCCCAGGCAGCGAGTACGGTGGCAAGGAGCACGCGGAGTCACCGGAGTGAACGCCGGCCTGCTCGATATGCTGCATGATTGCGCCGATTACCACGTCAGTGCCGTCGCAGACAGCATCCACGTCCATTTCGATGGCGCAGTTGAGGAAGTGGTCGAGCAGCACCGGGCTGTCATTGGACACTTTCACCGCATCACGCAGATAGCGCTTGAGCTCTTCTTCTTCGTAGACGATTTCCATCGCACGACCGCCCAGTACATAGGACGGACGAACCACCAGCGGATAACCGATCTTAGCGGCAGCGCGAATCGCTTCGTCTTCGCTGCGCACGGTGGCGTTTGGCGGCTGGCGCAGGTTCAGACGCTCGACCATCTGCTGGAAGCGCTCACGGTCTTCAGCGCGGTCGATGGCGTCTGGGCTGGTGCCGATGATTGGCACGCCAGCTTCTTCCAGAGCGCGAGCCAGTTTCAGCGGGGTCTGGCCGCCGTACTGGACGATCACGCCTTTAGGCTTCTCGACGCGGACGATCTCCAGCACGTCTTCCAGGGTCACTGGCTCGAAGTACAGGCGATCAGAGGTGTCGTAGTCGGTGGATACGGTTTCCGGGTTGCAGTTGACCATAATGGTCTCGTAACCGTCGGCACGCAGGGCAAGCGCCGCGTGCACGCAGCAGTAGTCGAACTCGATGCCCTGGCCGATACGGTTAGGACCGCCACCCAGAATCATGATCTTGTCGCGGCCCGACGGTGCAGCCTCGCACTCTTCCTCGTAGGTCGAGTAGAGGTAGGCGGTGTCGGTGGCGAACTCGGCCGCGCAGGTGTCAACGCGTTTATAGACCGGGAAGATTTCCAGCTTGTGACGATGGCGACGCAGGTTCTTCTCGGTTACGCCCAGCAGCTTGGCCAGACGCATGTCGGAGAAGCCTTTGCGCTTGAGGCGAAACATCATGTCGCGGTCGATGCTGGCCAGACCCAGGGTCTTGACCCTCTCTTCTTCCTTGATCAGATCTTCGATCTGCACCAGGAACCACGGGTCGATCATGTTCATGCCGAAAATGTCTTCGACCGACAGGCCGGCGCGGAAAGCGTCAGCCACATACCAGATGCGCTCGGCGCCTGGCACGGTCAGTTCGCGCTTGAGCACGCTCATGCTTTCCGGGTTGCTCAGGTCAAGCTTCTCGTCCAGACCGCAAACGCCCACTTCCAGACCGCGCAGGGCTTTCTGCAGGGATTCCTGGAACGTCCGGCCGATGGCCATGACTTCGCCAACCGACTTCATCTGAGTGGTCAGGCGTGCGTCGGCTTTCGGGAACTTCTCGAAGGCAAAACGTGGCAGTTTGGTGACGACGTAGTCGATGGACGGTTCGAAGGACGCCGGGGTCTTGCCGCCAGTGATGTCGTTCGACAGCTCGTCCAGGGTGTATCCCACCGCCAGCTTGGCCGCGACCTTGGCAATCGGGAAACCGGTGGCTTTCGAAGCCAGGGCCGAGGACCGGGAGACACGCGGGTTCATCTCGATAACAACCATACGGCCAGTGTCCGGGCAAATACCGAACTGGACATTGGAGCCGCCGGTTTCCACGCCGATCTCACGCAGTACCGCCAGGGAGGCGTTGCGCATAATCTGGTATTCCTTGTCCGTCAGGGTCTGTGCTGGCGCAACAGTGATCGAGTCACCGGTGTGCACGCCCATCGGGTCAAAGTTTTCGATGGAGCAGACGATGATGCAGTTGTCCTTCTTATCGCGGACAACCTCCATCTCGTATTCTTTCCAGCCGATCAGGGATTCGTCGATCAGCAGCTCTTTGGTCGGCGACAAATCCAGGCCGCGAGCGCAGATTTCTTCGAACTCTTCACGGTTGTACGCGATGCCGCCGCCAGTGCCGCCCATGGTAAAGGACGGGCGGATGATGCACGGGAAGCCAAGCTTCTCGAGCACCGCGTTGGCCTCTTCCATGCTGTGGGCAATGCCCGAACGCGGACAGTCCAGGCCAATGGATTTCATCGCCTTGTCGAAGCGCGAGCGGTCTTCAGCCTTGTCGATGGTGTCAGCGTTGGCGCCGATCATCTCTACGCCGAACTTCTCCAGAACGCCTTCGCGCTCCAGGTCCAGGGCGCAGTTCAGAGCGGTCTGGCCACCCATGGTCGGCAGCAGCGCGTCTGGACGCTCTTTCTCGATGATCTTGGCAACGGTCTGCCACTTGATCGGCTCGATGTAAGTAGCGTCAGCCATGTCCGGGTCGGTCATGATGGTCGCCGGGTTGGAGTTCACCAGGATGACGCGATAACCCTCTTCGCGCAGGGCTTTGCAAGCCTGGGCGCCGGAGTAGTCGAATTCGCAAGCCTGGCCGATCACAATCGGGCCAGCGCCGAGAATCAGGATGCTTTTAATGTCTGTACGTTTTGGCATGGGTTTGTCACTCAAATCCGCAGGTCAGTCGGCAAGCCGTCTTGTTCAATCTGTGAAGCCTTGAGGGGCCGCCGGTAGCCGGGACCACCCTCAAGCTTTGCAACATCAAGGCCAGCGATCAGCGTCGCTTGGCCATCTCGTTGATGAAGCGATCAAACAGTGGCGCTACGTCGTTCGGGCCAGGGCTGGCTTCAGGGTGCCCCTGGAAGCTGAAGGCACTCTTGTCGGTACGTTCGATCCCTTGCAGGGTGCCGTCGAACAGCGATTTGTGAATCGCTCGAACATTGGCTGGCAGGGTCGCTTCGTCTACCGCAAAACCGTGGTTCTGGCTGGTGATCATCACGACACCGGTGTCCAGATCCTGAACCGGGTGATTGGCACCGTGGTGGCCGTGGCCCATTTTCAGAGTCTTGGCGCCGGAGGCCAGAGCCAGCAGCTGGTGACCGAGGCAGATGCCGAATACCGGAATTTCGGTTTCCAGCACGTCCTTGATTGCCTGGATCGCATAGTCGCATGGCTCCGGATCACCTGGGCCGTTGGACAGGAATACACCGTCCGGCTTCATCGCCAGTACGTCGGCGGCTGGCGCCTGAGCCGGCACAACGGTGACGCGGCAACCGCGCTCGACCAGCATGCGCAGGATGTTCAGCTTGACGCCGTAGTCGTAGGCAACCACGTGGTACGGCAGCTCGGAAGCGTCGATGGTCGCGTGGCTGTCGGTTTTCAAGTCCCAGACAGTCGAGCGCCACTCGTACTGCTCTTTGGTGCTGACGACTTTCGCCAGGTCCATGCCTTTGAGGCCAGGGAAACCCTGTGCGGCAGCGATGGCGGCTTCTTCGGAAATGTTGTCACCGGCCATGATGCAGCCGTTCTGTGCGCCTTTCTCACGCAGGATGCGCGTCAGGCGGCGGGTGTCGATACCGGCGATTGCCACAACGTTGTTGGCTTTCAGGTAGTCGGACAGGGACATCGTGTTACGCCAGTTGCTCGCAACCAGTGGCAGGTCACGGATGACCAGGCCAGCGGACCAGACGCGGTCGGACTCGGCATCTTCCGGCGTGGTGCCGGTATTGCCGATGTGCGGGTAAGTCAGGGTAACGATCTGTTGGGCGTAGGAAGGATCGGTAAGGATTTCCTGATAGCCGGTCATTGCGGTGTTAAACACCACCTCACCAACGGTTTGACCGTCGGCTCCAATGGCTTCGCCGCGAAAAATGCTGCCATCAGCAAGGGCGAGTATGGCTGGCTTAGTCAAGAAGACCTCCCGTAAATAAAGCCTGAAAGGGCGATCGCAGGTTGCAAAAAAGCGGAGTGACGTATGGACACGTCACCCCGCTTCTTCACTGAATTATTCTGCGCGCTTTTAGTGGACACACTAAAGCTGTAGCTTACAGAAAAAGGCTTTTTTGGTCTACCGCCAATGAGCCTGAAAGGCTATGGAATGCGACAGGACGTCGCTTGGCGGAGTAAAACCGGGCTCAAATGCTGGGTTCGAGCCCGATTTCGGGCGCATCTTAACGCAAATCGAGCACGTCTTGCATGTCGTAGAGGCCAGGCTCGCGAGCGTCCAGCCACAAGGCGGCACGCACCGCGCCCTTGGCGAAGGTCATGCGACTCGAAGCCTTGTGCGTGATCTCCAGTCGCTCGCCTTCACAGGCGAACAGCACCGTATGATCGCCCACCACATCTCCACCGCGAACAGTGGCGAAGCCGATGGTTTCTCGCTCGCGGGCACCGGTGTGACCTTCGCGACCATAGACCGCCACCTGCTGCAGGTCGCGACCCAGCGCACCGGCAATCACCTCACCCATGCGCAACGCCGTACCCGAAGGAGCGTCGATCTTGTGACGATGGTGAGCCTCGATGATCTCGATGTCCGCCTCATCACCGAGAACGCGAGCAGCCATATCGAGCAGTTTCAGCGACAGGTTGACCCCGACGCTGAAATTGGCGGCGAAAACGATGGGAATGTCCTTGCCCGCCTCGGCCAGCAACTGCTTTTGCGCAGCATCCAGCCCAGTGGTGCCGATCACCATGGCCTTGCCCGCCTTACGGCAGAAGGCCAGGTTTTTCAGCATGACTTCCGGCAGGGTGAAGTCGATCAGCACATCGAACTCTTCAGCCACCGCCTCTACATGGCCGGACAATGGCACGCCAATCCGCCCAAGCGAGGCCAGCTCACCGGCGTCGACGCCAATCAGCGTGCTGCCGGGACGTACGATGGCCGCTGTCAGGCCGGTCAGCGGCGCGCGTTGCTGCACCGCTTCGACCAGGATCTTGCCCATGCGCCCTGCAGCGCCCATCACAGCTATACGTCGCATGCCGACTCCTTACAAATCGCCGAAGAACCGCTTCACGCCTTCAAACCAGCCCGTGGTTTTCGGCGAGTGGCTGTTGTCGTCCGCCAGCGAACTGCGGAACTCCTCGAGCAATTCACGCTGACGACGACCCAGGTTGACCGGGGTTTCGACGGCAACACGGCACATCAGATCGCCTGCGCCACCACCACGTACTGGCGCAACGCCCTTGCCACGCACACGGAACTGTTTACCGGTCTGAGTCCCTTCCGGGATTTTCAGTTTGACGCGACCGTCGAGGGTCGGAATCTCCAGTTCGCCGCCCAATGCCGCGTCGACGAAGCTGATCGGCACTTCGCAGAACAGATGCTTGCCGTCACGCTGGAAGATTGCGTGTTCGCGCACATTGATCACGACATACAGGTCGCCAGTCGGACCGCCCTGGGCACCCGCCTCGCCCTCACCGGACAGACGAATGCGATCACCGGTATCAACGCCGGCAGGTACTTTCACGGACAGGGTCTTGTACTCTTCGACACGGCCTTCGCCGTGGCAGGAGTCGCACGGATCGGAAATGATCTTGCCCTGGCCATGGCAACGCGGGCAGGTCTGCTGCACCGAGAAGAAGCCTTGCTGCATACGAACCTGGCCAATGCCGCCACAGGTCGGGCAGGTGATTGGCGCCGAGCCTTTCTTGGCACCCGAACCGTCGCACGGCTTGCAGTTGACCAGTGTCGGAACGCGGATATTCACAGTCGTGCCGCGTACCGCTTCTTCCAGGTTCAGCTCCAGGGTGTAACGCAGATCGCTGCCGCGCTGAGCGCCGCCACGGGAACCGCCGCGACCACCACCGAAGAAGTCACTGAAGACGTCACCAAAAATATCGGAGAAGTTCTGACCGCCAAACCCGGCACCGCCGCCACCCATGCTTGGGTCGACACCGGCATGACCATACTGGTCATACGCCGCGCGCTTGCTGGAATCAGACAGAACTTCATAGGCCTCATTGGCCTCTTTGAACATTTCTTCCGACGCTTTGTCATCGGGATTACGGTCCGGGTGATGCTTCATCGCCAGGCGACGGTAGGCCTTTTTCAGGTCCGCTTCGCTTGAGCCGCGCTCAACACCCAATACTTCGTAATAGTCACGCTTTGCCATAAGTCTTTGCACTCTTAAGGACGTTCGGCAAACCCCTCCTGAGCTTCGCCAAACTCGTTGAGCCCCAATACAGGCCCGGACCCAACTCACGTCAATTCAACGATCCTGGTCTTTGATTCGATGTGGTACCTGTGGCTCGAAAAGCAGGAGCATTTCCGGCCATACCACGCAGCACCCGAACGCTTGTCGCATGCTGTAAAAATTCGCGTGTTCCAGACACGCCAACGCGGGAGCAAGCTCCCGCGCGGCGACATCCTACCAGTCACCGCCCGAAGGCAGTCAACCGGCCGACCAACAACTTACTTGTGGTCTTTTACTTCTTCGAACTCGGCATCGACAACGTCGTCGGCTTTTTCAGCTTTTTCGTCGTGCGGTGCAGCGCCTTCAGCTGGCTGAGCCTGCTCGGCATACATTTTCTGAGCCACTGGCGCGGAGACCTTGGACAGCTCTTCAACCTTGGCGTCGATGGCAGCCTTGTCGTCGCCTTTGACAGCGGCTTCCAGGGCAACTACGGCGGCTTCGATTGCAGTCTTCTCTTCAGCAGTCACTTTGTCGCCGGCATCAGCGACCATTTTGCGTGTCGAGTGAACCAGTGCATCACCCTGGTTACGGGCAGCGGCCAGCTCTTCGAACTTGCGATCTTCGTCGGCGTTGGTTTCAGCATCGCGAATCATCTGCTGAATCTCTTCCTCGGACAGACCGGAGTTGGCCTTGATCACGATCGACTGAGTCTTGCCGGTGGCCTTGTCTTTGGCGCCTACGTGCAGAATGCCGTTGGCGTCGATGTCGAAGGTCACTTCAATTTGTGGCACGCCACGTGGTGCTGGTGGAATCTCGGCCAGGTCGAACTTGCCCAGGGACTTGTTCTGAGCCGCTTGCTTACGCTCACCTTGCAGCACGTGAATGGTCACAGCGCCCTGGTTGTCGTCGGCAGTCGAGAACACTTGCGATTTCTTGGTAGGAATCGTGGTGTTTTTCTCGATCAGCGCAGTCATCACGCCACCCATGGTTTCGATACCCAGGGTCAGCGGGCTAACGTCCAGCAGCAGAACGTCTTTCACGTCGCCGGCCAATACTGCGCCCTGGATAGCAGCACCCATGGCAACGGCTTCGTCCGGGTTCACATCTTTACGAGCTTCTTTACCGAAGAACTCGGTCACCAGTTTCTGAACCAGCGGCATACGGGTCTGACCGCCAACCAGGATCACGTCGTTGATCGCGCCAACGTCGATGCCGGAGTCTTTCAGGGCAATGCGGCATGGTTCGATGGTGCGTTGAACCAGGTCTTCTACCAGCGCTTCGAGCTTGGCGCGGGAGATTTTCACGTTCAAGTGCTTAGGACCGGTAGCGTCTGCAGTGATGTACGGCAGGTTCACGTCGGTCGAATTGCTCGAAGACAGTTCGATCTTGGCTTTTTCAGCGGCCTCTTTCAGACGCTGCATGGCCAGCGGGTCACCTTTGAGGTTCATGCCGCTTTCTTTCTTGAATTCGTCGACGAGGTAGTCGATCAGACGAATGTCAAAATCTTCACCGCCCAGGAACGTGTCACCGTTGGTCGCCAATACTTCGAACTGGTGCTCGCCATCGACTTCAGCGATCTCGATCACGGAAACGTCGAAAGTACCGCCGCCCAGGTCGTAAACGATCACGGTGTGATCGCCTTTGGCCTTGTCCATACCGTAAGCCAGAGCGGCTGCGGTTGGTTCGTTGATGATACGTTTAACGTCCAGGCCCGCGATGCGGCCGGCGTCTTTGGTTGCCTGACGCTGGCTGTCGTTGAAGTAGGCCGGAACGGTGATCACCGCTTCGGTCACTGGCTCGCCGAGGTAGTCTTCGGCGGTCTTCTTCATTTTCTTCAGAATTTCAGCCGAGATTTGCGGCGGCGACATTTTCTGGCCGTTCACTTCTACCCAGGCGTCACCGTTGTCAGCCTTGGCGATTTTGTACGGGACCATCTTGATGTCTTTCTGTACGACTTCTTCGTCGAACTTGCGACCGATCAAACGCTTCACCGCGTACAGGGTGTTGTGCGGATTGGTCACTGCCTGACGCTTGGCCGATTGGCCAACCAGGATCTCGCCATCGTTGGCGTAAGCGATGATCGACGGCGTGGTACGCGCGCCTTCAGCGTTTTCAATAACTTTGGCTACGCCGTTTTCAAGCACGGAGACGCAGGAGTTGGTAGTCCCCAGGTCGATACCGATAATTTTGCCCATGTTTACTCTCCCGAAACTTTGGATTTGGATGCCGCAGCAGTGGTGGCTAACTGCGGTAGCACTTAAACGCTTGACTTATAAATGGGGGCCTTGCGGCGGATTTCAAGCCTGCTCGTCAATCGATGGCGAAACAGGCGCTGGAGCCTTGCTGACCACGACCATGGCCGGGCGCAGCAGGCGTCCATTGAGCTGATAACCCTTCTGGAAAACCTTGAGTACGCTGTTCGGCTCGACGTCGGCGCTCTCTTGCATGGCCATCGCCTGATGATGAACGGCGTTGAACGGTTCGCCATGCGGATCGATCGCTTCCAGCTGATAACGCTTCAGGGTGTCCTGGAACATTTTCAGGGTCAGCTCGATGCCTTCACGCATTGGGCGGATGCTTTCGTCGTCCGGGTTGGACAACTCCAGGCCACGCTCCAGGCTGTCGATGATCGGCAGCAGGTCGCCGGCGAATTTCTCCAGCGCGAACTTGTGAGCCTTTTCTACATCCTGCTCGGCGCGACGGCGGACGTTCTGCAGATCGGCGGCAACACGCAAAGCCTGATCCTGCGCGCCTGCCAGCTGCTCTTCGAGCACTTGTACACGAGCCGCCAGGTCTTCACCCGAAGCCGCTGGGCCCTGGTTGGCGTCTAGATTTTGCGTATCCACTGTCTGTTCGTCAGCCATAGATTTCTCCTTTCAATATCGTCCGCGAGCTCAACTCGCGCTTCTGCACAGCTATATGGGGCCGCAAAATCGGGCTTCAAGGGGCTCACAATGATTAACCCTACAAAAAGAGCTGCATTGTCATTGCCTGGTGCGCCACGTATTTCGTCGGATCAGGCAAATCGAGCCGATCGAGGGCATTGTCAGCCAGAAACAAAACACTGTATAAATAACCAGACCTAAAGCCTGGGAGCGGCCTTTATGCTGGTGCACCTGTCCGTACACAACTACGCCATCGTTGAACATCTCGATCTCGAACTCGATCGCGGCATGAGCGTGATCACGGGGGAAACCGGCGCCGGCAAATCGATCATGCTCGACGCCCTGGGCCTGACCCTCGGTGATCGCGCCGACAGCGGCGTGGTCCGCCCCGGGGCCGACAAGGCCGACATCCTGGCCACCTTCGACCTGATCGACATCCCGGAAGCCAGTGCGTGGCTCGCCGAGCGCGATCTGGAAAGCGACGGCCCGTGCATCCTGCGCCGGGTAATCACCGCCGAAGGTCGCTCGCGCGGCTATATCAATGGCACGCCCTGCCCGCTCGGCGACCTCAAGGCGCTGGGCGAGCTACTGATCGACATCCACAGCCAGCACGAACACCAATCCCTGCTCAAGACCGATACCCATCGTCGGCTCCTCGACGAATATGCCGGCGCTACCGACCTTGCCCGCCAGGTGCAGCTTGCAGCCCAACGCTGGCGCCAGACCCGCCAGGAACTGGAGCGCCTGTCCAACTCCGGCGATGAGCAGCGCGCCCGCCATCAATTGCTCAGCTATCAGCTTGAAGAGCTGGAAAACCTCGGCCTGGGCGAAAACGAACTGGAACAGCTTGAGCAGGAACACAAAAACCTGACCAATGCCGAGACCTTGCTCGGGATCTGCCGCCAGGTGGTCGAGCAATGCAGCGAAAGTGATTCCGGCAATGTATTGAACGCCCTCACCGCCAGCCTTAATCGCCTGTCGAGCGTGAACAACTCAATCGGCGCGCTGGGCGAAGCCAGCAGCCTGCTGACCAGCGCCCAGATTCAGGTCGAAGAAGCCGTTGGCGAGCTGAACCGGTTCCTGGACAACTTCGATGCCGACCCGGCGCGACTGCAATACCTGGAAGAACGCCTTGATGCGATCTACACCATGGCACGCAAACACCGCATCCAGCCGACCGACGTCGCCGAGATGCAGCAACGCTTGCTGGATGAAATCGAGACCCTGAACGCCAACGACGAATCCATCGAGCGCCTGAGTGAAGAGCTGGCCTCCTACGCTTGTCATTATCAGGAGAAGGCCCGCGAGCTGAGCGATTTGCGTCATCAGGCCTCCGGCAACCTGGCCAGCGCCGTGGAGCAGGAGATCCAGCGCTTGGGCATGCCCGGTGGCCGCTTCACCATCGAGCTGCGCCCCAACAGCAGCGACGAACTGCTGCACAACGGCCTTGAACAGGTGGAATTATTGGTCAGCGCCAACCCGGGCCAGCCGCTGAAAGCCCTGGCCAAAGTAGCCTCGGGTGGCGAGCTGTCGCGGATCAGCCTGGCCATTCAGGTGATCACGGCACAGACGTCCCGGGTTCCAACACTGGTGTTTGACGAAGTAGACGTGGGCATCGGCGGCCCTACAGCGGAAATCGTTGGCCAACTGTTACGCCGACTCGGCGAGCGCGGCCAGGTACTGACGGTGACTCACCTGCCGCAAGTGGCCGCGCAGGGCCACCAGCACCTGTTCGTGCACAAGGTACGTGGCCAGGACGCGACCCATACTGCCGTCTCGAAGCTCAGCAAGAGCGAACGGGTCGAAGAAGTCGCGCGCATGCTGGGGGGCATCGACCTCACCAAGGAATCCTTGGCTCACGCAAAGAAAATGGTCGTTACTGCAAAAATTTAAGACGAACGGACAGCACGAAGGCGACCCTGGGGTCGCCTTCGTTCGTTTCGCGAACCAGAGTTCGCGCGACATGCTTACTTTTTCTTGCGTACGTACAGCACCAGATTGTGATCAACCATCTCGAAGCCATACTTATCGACGATTGCCTTTTGCAGTCGCTCGATCTCTTCGTCGAAGAACTCGATCACTTCACTGGTTTCGACGTTGACCATATGGTCGTGATGCTTGCCGTCGTCCAGTTCGAAGACCGCATGGCCGCCGTCGAAGTTATGTCGCACCACAAGGCCAGCTGCCTCGAACTGAGTCAGTACACGGTAAACCGTGGCCAGACCGACGTCCTCACCAGCGTCCATCAACGCCTTGTAAACGTCTTCGGCACTCATGTGACGCTGCTCGGCGGAATCGAGCATTTGCAGAATCTTGACCCGTGGCAGGGTCACTTTGAGGCCGGCTTTGCGTAGTTCGCTATTTTCAACCATGGTCAGCTTTCTCGCGATGCTGCTTCGCAGCTTCTCTTAATGCGGGTATGATCGGCGTTTACGTTGTCCCAGCCAAGATAGTGGAAGTCGCCCACCGATGCAAAACACCAAGCTCTTGCTAACCAGTTTCACCTTTGTGGGACTGCTCGCACTCGCCGGTTGTTCATTCCCCGGGGTTTACAAAATCGACATCCAGCAGGGCAATGTCGTCACGCAGGACATGATAGACCAGTTACGCCCGGGAATGACCCGTCGGCAAGTACGGTTTATCATGGGCAACCCTCTGCTGACCGACACGTTCCATGCCGATCGCTGGGATTATCTGTATAGCCTGCAACCGGGTGGCGGTGAACGCCAACAAGAACGTATCAGCGTTATCTTTAACCCTAACGACCAGCTCGTCAGCCTGTCGGGCGACTTCAGGCCTGGCGTGAGCCGCGACGAAGCCATTCTCGGCAAGGAACCCGGCACGCCTCCTGTGACCGCTCCTGTAGAAAACACCG
This sequence comes from Pseudomonas fungipugnans, assembly GCF_029955235.1. Taxonomy (NCBI): domain Bacteria; kingdom Pseudomonadati; phylum Pseudomonadota; class Gammaproteobacteria; order Pseudomonadales; family Pseudomonadaceae; genus Pseudomonas; species Pseudomonas fungipugnans. The sequence goes on along the minus strand of NZ_JARBWL010000002.1, from coordinate 1,164,107 downwards.
AGCAGCCGAAGCCGGAAACACCGGCCAAGCCTGGCTCGTTGCTGGACCAGATCCAGAAGGACGTCGACGGTGTACAAACCGTTCCAGTCCCGACGCCAACACCGCTCGACGCTTCGCCGCAATAATTTGCGACGCAATAAAAAACCCGGCATGTCCGGGTTTTTTATTGTCTGGCGTTCGGTCGATTACTGATTTCGAGCTTTCGCCTCAGCAGCCTTCGCGGCGCGCAACCGTCGAACTTCTTTAGGATCGGCAAGCAGCGGTCGGTAAATCTCGATGCGGTCCCCCGCTTGAACGACGCGAGTATCCGGATCGGCGACCACCTTGCCGAAGATCCCCACCGGGCAATCCGTCAGATCCAGCTCGGGAAATTCTGCGCCCACACCGGATAACAGCAGAGCAGCCCGCACCGTTGTGCCTGCCGGCACCGTCGCCGTGAGCAGCACCTGGCGATCAATGGCAGCAAACACCACTTCAATGTCGACCACCGGCTCAACCATGAATCTGCTTGGCACGCTGACAGAACGCGTCCACCAGCGTATTGGCGGCCTGATTGAACAAAGGCCCCAACGTTGCGCGAACCAGTGGCCCGGCATAATCGAACGACAGGTCCAGGCTGATCTTGCAGGCCTTCTCGCCCAAAGGCTTGAACACCCAGACGCCGTGCAACTGGTTGAACGGCCCCTCTTCGAGATTCATCTCGATCGACTGCCCCGGCACCAGCGTATTGCGCGTCACGAAGTGTTGACTGAGCCCGCCCTTGGCCACGCCAACGCTGGCACGCATGTGCTCAGGGGAGCTTTCAAGGACTTCGGCAGCCGAGCACCACGGCAAAAACTCAGGGTAGCGAGCCACGTCATTGACCAGGTCATATAGCGCCTGCGCCGGATACGGCAGCAGGGCCGAACGTTGAATGTGTGTCGTCATGTCAGCGTCACTTCCACAGCTGGGCGGCAAATACTACGAGAATGCCGATGGGCGCCACATAGCGCATCAAAAACAGGGACAGGGCAAACAGGGCCGGGCTGCGAATCGACAACTCGTCACGCACCGCCTCACGCCCCATTATCCAGCCTGCAAACACCACGAAACACAAACCACCGAGTGGCAACATGATCCGCGAGGTGAAGAAATCGATTACCCCAAAGAAGTCCAGCCCGCCGGCAGCGCCCCATTGGTAGAGATGGAACATCCCGCCTTCGTTCACGAAAAATTTGGCTTCCTTCCAGATATTGAAGGAAAACACCGTGCCCAAACCGAAAAACCAGCACGTAAACGCCAACCAGAATGTCACCCAGGCGCGGCTGACTTTAGTGCGCTCGACCAGGTAGGCCACCATCGGCTCCAGCAGGGAGATCGCAGAACTCCACGCGGCAACCGCCACCAGGACAAAGAACACCACGCCCATCAACTGGCCGAACGCGACGTTACCAAAGGCAAATGGCAGGCTGACGAACATCAGGCCCGGACCTTCGCTCGGGTTCAGGCCCGCAGCGAACACAATCGGAAACAACGCCAGACCGGCCACCAGAGAAACAAAGGTGTCGAGCAACGCGACGCCGACGACGGTGCCGGAAATCGACGAGTTCTTCGGCATGTAGGCGCCGTAGATCATGATCGACCCCACGCCCACGCTCAGGGAGAAGAATGCGTGCCCCATGGCCGGCAGCAAGCCGTCGAGGACTTTCTCCGGGTGGAAGTCGAACATGAAATGCACGCCCTCCATGAAGTGGCCGGTGGTCATGCTGTAACCCAACAGCACGATAACCATCACGAACAGCAGCGGCATCATGATGCGCAGACTGCGCTCCAGGCCGGCGACCACGCCCTTGGCAATCACCACGGCCGACAGCACCATGAATATTGTGTGCCAAAGTGTCAGGCGCCACGGATCAGAGATCACATTGCCAAAGTAGGCGCCAACCTGATCTGCCGTCACGCCTTGAAAGTCGCCACGGCCCATGTCGATGATGTAATCCAGCGACCAGCCGCCGACCACGCTATAGAAAGACAGGATCAGCAGCGCCGTGATCATCCCGGCGAAGGCCCCCCAGGACCATTTGCCCGAGTGCCCCGCCTCCACCGCCAGCACCTTCAAGGCATTGGCCGGGCTTTGCCGGGCGCGCCGGCCAATCAGGGTTTCGGCCAGCATGACCGGCACCCCGATCAGTGCAATACAGACCAGAAACATCAACACGAACGCGCCGCCGCCATAGACGCCGACCATGTAGGGGAATTTCCATATACTACCCAGCCCAACGGCCGAACCGGTCGCGGCGAGTATGAAGACCCAACGGCTAGCCCAACTGCCGTGGACAGAAACCTTTTCTGTCGACATCGTTATCACGCCCAAGCGTTCGAAAAAGAGGCCGCATTGTCCGGGATTCAATCAACCTGCTCAAGCACGTAGCGATACCGTAGCCGACTCGCGTGCAACTCCCTATAATGCCGCCCCTATGGCTAAACAGAAGAAACACCCAACAGGGACCATCGCGCAAAATAAAAAGGCGCGACACGATTACTTCATCGAACATCGGTTCGAGGCTGGTCTGGTCCTGGCCGGCTGGGAAGTAAAAAGTCTGCGGGCAAGCAAGCTGCAACTGGTCGACAGTTACGTGCTGCTCAAGGATGGCGAAGCCTGGCTGCTCGGCAGCCACATTACGCCTCTGATGACCGCCAGCACCCACGTCATTGCTGACCCGACCCGCACCCGCAAATTGCTGCTCAACCGGCGCGAGCTGGAAAAGCTGGCCGCTGCCGTGCAGCAAAAGGGTTATGCCTGCGTGTGCCTGTCCTGGTACTGGAGCAAGCACATGGTCAAGTGCGAGATCGCTCTGGGCAAGGGCAAGAAGGAATACGACAAGCGCGATACCGAACGCGAACGCGATGCCGGTCGCGAATTGCAGCGCGCAGTGCGGAACAAGGGCAAGGAAGATTAATCTTCCAGCCTGACCGCGGGTCTTGTGGCGAGGGAGCTTGCTCCTGCTCGGCTGCGAAGCAGTCGCCGGCATTCTTCGAGATGGCGGCGACAAACGAGGGCCGCTTCGCGCCCCAGCGGGAGCAAGCTTCCTCGCCACAATAATCTGACGCTACATCCCCTTGCGCCGCTCCGCCCGAGCCATGCGCTGCACTTCCTGACGCACCTCTTCCAGCACTTCCTGCACATACAAGATGTGTCGGCTGGAAATTTCCCGCGCCTGCTCCGCCCGCCCTTCGATAATCGCCACGTACAACTCCCGGTGCTGACTGATCAGCATGTCGCGCGTCTCGGTACGCTGCTTGTACATGCCGCCGATGTTGGTCACCACGTTGCGTTTGAGCAGATCGAACAGCCCACGAATGGTGTGCAGCAACACCGCGTTATGACTGGCTTCGGCAATCGCCAGATGAAATTTCGCATCCGCCGCGCCTTCCTCCACTCGACTCACCTCGTCGTGGCGCGAATAGCAATCCTGCAATTCTTCAAACGCTGCCGTCAGCCGTTCACGATCGACATCGGTGGCGCGCAACGCTGCGTAGTAGGCGCAAGACGCTTCCAGGGTATGACGAAACTCCAGCAAATCGCGCTGGGCCTCAGGGTTGCTTTCCAACAGATGCAAAAGCGGATCGCTGAACGTCGAACCCAACGAATCCACTACATAATTGCCGCCACCCTGACGACTGACCAGCAAGCCTTTGGCCGCCAGCTTCTGAATTGCTTCGCGCAGCGAGGGGCGTGACACGCCGAACTGCTCGGCCAGCGCGCGTTCAGCCGGCAGACGCTCACCGGACGTGAGCGTGCCCTCGAGGATCATTCCCTCAAGCCGCTCGACAATATCGTCAGACAGACGGCGCTGACGAATCTGATCAAACCCCATAACTCATTTCTCCACGATCCCGGCAGCTCGCCGGGCTCTCTATTCTGGCCTATTGACGTTGCGCCAGCACCTACCAGAACGCACTTGATCGAGCGGGTCAGATGCGCTCTGCACCGCTTATTCGACAAAAGTTTCAGGGCGACAAATTGACACACCCCACACAAGGCTTTTACCCTAGCCAACAGCGATTGTAAATTGGTATTACCAATTAACCAAGAACGCTGACAGTGCCTGACCAACAACAATTAGGGGCCACCCCATATGCAAACCTGGCAACAGCTCTACAGCCCGCTCGGCAGTCTCGGCGTGTCCGCGCTCGCGGCCGTCATTCCCATCGTTTTCTTTTTCCTGGCTCTGGCCGTATTCCGCCTCAAAGGCCACGTGGCCGGCAGCATCACGCTGGCATTGGCCATCGCCGTCGCCATTTTCGCCTTCCAGATGCCGGTCGACATGGCCTTCGCTGCTGCCGGATATGGCTTTGCCTATGGCCTGTGGCCGATTGCCTGGATCATTGTCGCAGCGGTATTCCTCTACAAACTGACGGTCAAGAGCGGTCAGTTCGAAGTGATCCGCAGCTCAGTGCTGTCGATCACCGACGACCAACGCCTGCAAGTGCTGCTGATAGGCTTCTGCTTCGGCGCGTTCCTGGAGGGTGCCGCCGGTTTCGGTGCGCCGGTGGCGATTACCGCCGCGCTGCTGGTAGGGCTGGGCTTCAACCCACTTTATGCCGCAGGCTTGTGCCTGATCGCCAACACCGCGCCGGTCGCATTCGGTGCGCTGGGCATCCCGATCATCGTCGCCGGGCAAGTGACCGGCATCGACGCCTTCAAGATCGGCGCCATGACCGGTCGCCAACTGCCACTGCTGTCACTGTTCGTGCCGTTCTGGCTGGTGTTCATGATGGACGGCATGCGTGGCGTGCGCGAAACCTGGCCAGCAGCACTGGTTGCCGGTTTGAGTTTTGCCGTTACCCAGTATTTCACCTCGAACTTCATCGGCCCTGAACTGCCGGACATCACTTCGGCGCTGGTCAGCCTGATTTCCCTGACGCTGTTCCTGAAAGTCTGGCAGCCAAAACGCACTGCCGGCGCACAGATTGCCGGCGCCACGGCTGGCGCAACCGTCACCGCCAGCGTCGGCGGTTTCGGCCAGCCGCGCACCAGCGTGGCATCGCCCTACAGCCTGCTGGACATTTTCAAGGCCTGGTCGCCGTTCCTGATCCTCACTGTGCTGGTCACTATCTGGACCCTGAAACCGTTCAAGGCGATGTTCGCCGCTGGCGGCGCGATGTACAGCTCGGTATTCAACTTCGCCATCCCGCACCTTGATCAACTGGTGATCAAGGTGGCGCCGATCGTAACCACGCCGACGGCCATTCCAGCCGTGTTCAAACTCGATCCGATTTCCGCTACCGGCACGGCGATTTTCTTCTCCGCGCTGATCTCGATGCTGGTGCTGAAGATCAATTTTAAAACTGGTCTTACCACTTTTAAAGAAACCCTCTACGAACTGAGATGGCCAATTTTGTCCATCGGCATGGTGTTGGCATTTGCCTTTGTTACCAACTATTCAGGGATGTCTTCGACCATGGCCCTGGTGCTGGCGGCAACGGGCGCGGCGTTCCCGTTCTTCTCGCCGTTCCTGGGTTGGCTAGGCGTGTTCCTGACAGGCTCCGACACCTCTTCCAACGCGCTCTTCAGTTCGCTGCAAGCGACCACCGCGCACCAGATCGGTGTCAACGATGTGTTGCTGGTGGCGGCGAATACCAGTGGCGGCGTGACCGGCAAAATGATTTCGCCGCAATCGATCGCCGTGGCCTGCGCTGCAACGGGTCTGGTGGGCAAGGAGTCGGATCTGTTCCGCTTCACCCTCAAGCACAGCCTATTCTTTGCAACGATTGTCGGTCTGATCACCCTGGCTCAGGCCTACTGGTTCACCGGCATGCTGGTGCACTAAAGCTACAAGCAACACGGAAAAAACCGACGCCGGACCACGATTCCGGCGTCAGCTATTCACAACCGGGTCTGTAAGGCTGCTGAAAGAAACTCTCTTTATATTCAGCAGCCTCAACGGACGGATAACCGGGACCACCCGGAGACACGCCTGATGAGCGAGCTTTTTTACAACGCTGTGCCGAACGCGACCCGTGTCGCCCCGCCACTGCCCGAGCCTCGGCAATACCCCAACGAAAAACCGTCGCGGGTCTATTTGTTCGGGACTTGCGTGGTGGATTTGTTCTACCCGCAAGCCGGAATGGACGCGATTCACTTGCTGGAGCGCGAAGGCATTCGTGTCGAGTATCCACAAGGGCAAAGCTGCTGCGGACAACCGGCCTACACCTCGGGTTACACCAAACAGGCCCGCAGCGTGGCGCGCTCGCAACTGGCGTTGTTCGCCGGGGACTATCCGGTGGTGGTGCCGTCGGGATCTTGTGCCGGCATGTTGCGTGAGCACTATGCCGACCTGTTCAAGGACGAACCGGACACGCTGAAACAGGTTCAGGCCCTGGCCGCCCGAACCTACGAGCTGGCCGAATTCCTGCTGTTTGTCTGCAAGGTGCAGCTCAAGGACAGCGGTGAACCGGTCAAGGTGGCGCTGCACACCTCGTGTTCGGCACGCCGTGAAATGAATACCCACCTGCATGGCCGCGAGCTGTTGGCGCAGTTGAGCAACGTGGAGCGCGTTGATCACAGCCACGAAAGTGAATGCTGTGGCTTCGGCGGGACTTTCAGCGTCCGTATGCCAGACATTTCCGGCGCGATGGTGGCTGACAAGACCCGCGCGTTGAAGGAGTCCGGCGCGCACCAGGTACTCAGTGCCGACTGCGGCTGTCTGATGAACATCAACGGCTCGCTGGAGAAACAGAAGGAAGCGTTACGCGGTCAACACCTGGCCAGCTTCCTGTGGACGCGTACCGGGGGTGCCCGATGAGCACTTCCACGATTATTCCTACGGTTACCGTAGAAGAAGATTTCCGCGCCCGGGCTCACGAGGCTTTGGCTGACACGCAATTGCGAAACAACTTTCGCACCGCGATGGATTCACTGATGACCAAACGGGCAGCGTCCTTCAGCGATGCCCATGAAAGAGAACACCTTCGGGTGCTGGGCAATGCTGTCCGCGCCCGTGCGTTATCCAAGCTGCCCGACTTGCTCGAACAGCTTGAACAGAACCTGACCCGCAACGGTGTGACAGTGCATTGGGCGGAAACGGTGGACGAGGCCAATGGCATCGTCCTCTCGATCATCCGCGCTCACGAGGGGCGGCAAGTGATCAAGGGCAAATCGATGGTCAGCGAAGAAATGGAGATGAACCATGTCCTCGCTGAACAGGGCATTGAATGCCTGGAATCGGACATGGGCGAGTACATCGTCCAGCTCGACCACGAGAAGCCTTCACACATTATTATGCCGGCAATCCACAAGAATGCCGGTCAGGTCGCGTCCTTGTTCCACGACAAACTTGGCGTGGAATACACCAAGGACGTTGACCAACTCATTCAGATCGGTCGCAACGTCTTGCGGCAGAAATTCTTCGAAGCGGACATCGGCGTCTCCGGTGTCAACTTCGCCGTGGCCGAAACCGGCACTCTGCTGCTGGTGGAAAACGAAGGCAACGGGCGCATGTCGACCACCGTGCCACCGGTGCACATCGCCGTCACTGGCATCGAAAAAGTCGTTGAAAACCTGCGCGACGTTGTGCCGCTATTGTCGTTGCTGACCCGCTCCGCCCTCGGCCAGCCGATCACCACTTACGTCAACATGATCTCCGGCCCACGCAAGGCACACGAGCTCGACGGCCCACAGGAAGTGCACCTGGTATTGCTCGACAACGGTCGCAGCCAGGCCTTCGCCGACAGTGAATTGCGTCAGACCCTGAACTGCATCCGCTGCGGCGCCTGCATGAATCATTGCCCGGTCTACACCCGAATCGGCGGCCACGCCTATGGCGAGGTTTATCCTGGCCCTATCGGAAAAATCATCACGCCGCACATGGTGGGCCTGGCAAAAGTCCCGGACCATCCGAGCGCGTCGTCACTGTGTGGCGCCTGCGGTGAAGTCTGCCCGGTAAAAATTCCGATCCCGGCCTTGCTGCGTCGCCTGCGAGAAGAAAACGTCAAGGCCCCGGACAGCCCGCATCAAGTCATGCGCGGTCAGGGCAGCAAATATTCGCGCAAAGAACGTTTCATCTGGAACGCCTGGGCCCGACTCAACAGCTCGCCGACGCTCTATCGACTTTTCGTCTTCTTCGCCACACGCCTGCGCGCCCTCGCACCGAGCAACGTCGGGCCATGGACGCAAAATCACAGCGCGCCGAAACCCGCCGCCCGCTCATTGCACGACATGGCCCGCGAGCATCTGGCCAAACAGGGAGACCGTTGATGAGCGCCAAGCAAAATATCCTCGCCAAATTGCGCACAAGTCTGACCGGCGCCACACCAGTGCCTGACAACTTCGACGTCGAACTGGTGACCCAGCCCTACACTTACAGCGCCGAACAACGCATCCCGCAGTTGCGCAAACTGATGGAAGCGGTTCACACCGAAATCCACCTGAGCTCCGGTGAAGGCTGGCCCGAGCTGCTGGTACAGCTGCTGCGGGATCGGCAATTACCCAGCCTGTTGATCGCACCGACTACGCCGCACGGTCAACGCATCGCACAGCATTGGGCGAATAATCCTGACCTGCCTGCTCTCAAATCCTACGACCGCCCGGTAGAGGAATGGAAAGCCGAATTGTTTAACGACACACCCGCCAGCCTGACCGGCACCCTCGGTGCAATTGCCGCCACAGGCAGTCTGATCCTGTGGCCGACGCGCGAAGAACCGCGGCTGATGAGCCTGGTGCCGCCGGTGCATTTCGCCCTGCTCAAGGCCAGTGAAATTCGTGACAACTTCTATCAGGTGCAGCAGGAGTTCGAGTGGGCTCAAGGCATGCCGACCAATGCCCTGCTGGTGTCTGGCCCGTCCAAAACCGCCGACATCGAGCAAGTGCTGGCCTACGGCGCTCACGGCCCGAAAGACCTGGTGGTGTTGATCCTGGAGGACCAATGACCCTACCCGCGGCTTTCCTGCGTGATGCGCAGCAACTGATCCCGAAAGGTCGGCGTTTCGACGATCCCCTGTCGACACTGGCCTTCGGCACCGACGCCAGTTTTTACCGGCTGATCCCGCAACTGGTGATCCGCGTCGAGTCTGAAGACGAAGTGGTGGCGCTGCTGAAACTGGCGCAACGGGACCAGGTCCCGGTCACCTTCCGTGCGGCTGGCACCAGTCTTTCAGGGCAGGCCATCAGTGACTCGGTCCTGATTGTATTGGGGGATAACTGGAACGCTCGCGAGATTCGCGGCCAGGGCATGCAAATCCGCCTGCAACCGGGCGTGATCGGTGCCCAGGCCAACGCCTGGCTGGCACCGTTCGGACGCAAGATCGGCCCCGACCCGGCTTCGATCAATGCCTGCAAGATCGGCGGCATCGTCGCCAACAACGCCAGCGGCATGTGCTGCGGCACAGCACAAAACACCTATCACACCCTGGCCGGCATTCGCTTGGTATTGGCCGATGGCAGCCGTCTCGACACCGAAGACGCCACCAGCATTGCGGCGTTCCGCGAAAGCCATGGCGAACTGCTGGAACGTCTGGCGACGTTGGGCCGCGAGACTCGCGCAAATGCCGAACTGGCTGCCAGAATCCGCCACAAATACCGTCTGAAAAATACCACCGGCCTGTCACTCAACGCCCTGGTAGATTTCGACGAGCCTGTGGATATCTTGAGCCACTTGCTGGTCGGCTCCGAAGGCACCCTCGGTTTCATCAGCGCGGTGACTTACGACACGGTGATCGACCACCCGAACAAGGCCTCGGCACTGATCGTGTTTCCAGATGTGGAAACCTGCTGCAACGCAGTCACCGTGCTGAAAAACCAGTCGGTGTCCGCCGTGGAGCTGCTGGACCGACGCAGTTTGCGATCGGTGCAGGACAAACCAGGCATGCCGGCTTTCGTACAGCAGCTGTCGGATAAGGCCTGTGCACTACTGATCGAATCCCGCGCCGCATCGTCCACTCTGCTACAGGAACAGCTGGCGCAGATCATGGCGTCGCTGACCGCATTCCCGGTTGAGAAACAGGTCGACTTCACCGAAGACCCATTGGAAAACGCCCGACTGTGGGCAATCCGCAAGGACACCTTCCCCGCCGTCGGTGCGGTGCGCAAAACCGGAACCACCGTGATCATCGAAGACGTGACGTTCCCGGTGGAACAACTGGCCATTGGCGTCAACCGCCTGATCGAGCTGTTCGACAAACATCACTACGACGAAGCAATCCTTTTCGGACACGCGCTGGAAGGTAATCTGCACTTCGTCTTCACCCAAGGCTTCAACAGCCCGGAAGAAGTCGCACGCTACCAGGCGTTCATGGACGACGTGGCGCAACTGGTGGCGGTGGAATTCGGTGGTTCGCTGAAAGCCGAGCACGGCACCGGTCGTAACATGGCGCCCTTCGTCGAACTGGAATGGGGCAGCGATGCCTATCAGTTGATGTGGCAACTCAAACACCTGCTCGACCCCAACGGCATTCTCAATCCGGACGTGGTGCTCAGCGACGATCCGCAAATTCACCTAAAGCACCTGAAACCACTGCCGGCCGCTGACGAGATTGTGGACAAGTGCATCGAGTGCGGTTTCTGTGAACCGGTGTGCCCCTCGAAAGGCCTGACCCTCAGCCCGCGTCAGCGCATCGTGATCTGGCGCGATATTCAGGCAAAGAAACGTGCCGGTATCGACACCACTGAACTGGAACAGGCTTACGAATACCAAGGCATCGAGACCTGTGCCGCCACCGGCCTCTGTGCCCAGCGCTGCCCTGTAGGAATCAATACCGGCGAGCTGGTGAAAAAGCTCCGCGGCCGTAACGCGACGCACACGAAAACCGCCAACTGGCTTGAAGGGAATTTCGCCACTGCTCTGCAAGGTGCACGCTTCACCCTGCACGTGGCCAACGGTGCGCGGATGCTGCTGGGAGCGCCGCGACTGGCGAAAGTTTCAGCAACACTGACGAGGCTGTCCAAAGGCCAAGTGCCGCAATGGACCAGCGCCATGCCGCAGCCGGAAAAAGCCATTCGCTTTAGCCCGACCTTGTCGGACGAACGCCCTCGGGTGGTGTACCTGGCGGCTTGCGTATCGCGGGTCATGGGCCCGGCGGCAAGTGATAAAGAGCAGATGTCGTTGTACGACAAAACCCGCGGGCTGCTGGAAAAAGCCGGTTACCAGGTGGTCTTCCCCGACAATCAGGACAACCTCTGCTGCGGCCAGCCGTTCGCCTCCAAAGGCTATGCCGAGCAAGCTGAACACAAGCGTCAGGAATTGATCGGCGCGTTGCTGCACGCCAGCCGTGGCGGGCTCGACCCAATCTACTGCGACACCAGCCCCTGTACTCTGCGACTGGTTCAGGACCTGGGCGAAGTTCGACTGGACCTGTACGACCCGGTGCGGTTCATCCGTACGCACTTGATGGATCGCCTGGAGTTCACGCCGCAGGAAGCACCGATCGCGGTGCACGTCACCTGCAGCACCCAGCATCTGGGCGAGAGCCAGGCGCTGATCGATCTGGCGCGAAAATGCAGCAACAACGTGGTGATCCCCGAGGGCATTCATTGCTGCGGATTTGCCGGTGACAAGGGCTTCACGACGCCAGAGTTGAACGCGCATTCGCTAAGGACATTGAAAGAGGCGGTGCAGCACTGCGGCGAAGGGATTTCTACCAGCCGCACCTGTGAGATCGGTCTGACGCAACACGGTGAAATTGACTACCACGGGCTGGTCTATCTGGTGGATCGCGTCACCCGGCCAAGGGCGCGCTGAAGAAAAATAGAACCCTGACGCGCCGCCGTAGTCCATTGATCAAGCCCCGGCCAATACGGGGCCTTCCCAAACCCGGTAGCCCGTCCTGATGGCCAGCGATGCCTGGACCTTCAGTTCAAGGAGATACACATGAAACGTTCTGTACTGTTAGGTCTGTTCGTTACTGCATCGCTGATGGCGTCCACCTCGTTTGCCGCTACAAAAGACGAATGCACGGAAAATATTCACACCATCGAGAACGCCAAGGCACAGTACTCGACGACGGATATCGCACCTCAGGTAGAGGCTAGCCTTGCAAAAGCCAAGGCGCTCAACGCGCAAAACACCAAAGAGAGCGCCAAGGAATGCACTGTCGAAACCACCCAGACCATCCAGTTGCTGCGCAACGCGAACAAAGACGGTAAAAGCTGATAGCCGCTCAAGGTCAACCTTCGGGTTGGCCTTCTGAGCCGCGTTGGCGTACACTGCACAGGCTTGTTGCTCACTTTGATTCACAGAGCAACAGGCTCGGGGCCGTTTAGGATTCGACGCCGGTTGCGAAACTTTAGGTGCATGCCGAGTTGGTAACAGAACTCGTAAATCCACTGTTGCAACTACTTATAGTTGCCAATGACGACCAATACGGTGTTGCTCTCGCTGCTTAATTGCAGCTGACATCACTCCTGGTACCTTCGGGTCCAGCAATCACTAGGGGATGTCTGTAAACCCGAAGTGATTGTCATATAGAACAGAATCGCCGTGCAGTACGTTGTGGACGAAGCGGCTAAAACTTACACAACTCGCCCAAAGCACCCTGCCCTTCGGGTCGCTGAGGGTTAACTTAATAGAAACGGCTACGCATGTAGTACCGACAGCGGAGTACTGGCGGACGGGGGTTCAAATCCCCCCGGCTCCACCAAACTCGAAGCAAAACAAAACCCGCCAAGTGCGGGTTTTGTTGCATCTGGGGTTCACCCCACCGACGCTACCGTATCGACCTGCGCCAGGTGTTCGCTGACCGTGCTGATCGCCTCGTGGACCCGTCGGGTGAAACTGGAGTGATCACGGTACATCATCACCAACCGATCAATCGTCCGGGTCATGGCGACGTACAGCAGGCGCGCTTCGTCTGCCTCATCTTCGCCCTTGATCGGCATGTCATGCAGAGAAGGGATGATCACCAGGCCAAACTCCAGGCCCTTGCTGGAGTGCATGCTGACAATTTTGACCGCATCCGCACCGTCGTAAAGTTTGCTGCGGTCTTTGTTGGAGCGCCCGGAGACGAAAGGGATGCCAGCGTCCGTCAGGATTTTTTCAATCCGCACAGCCTGGGTTGAGTGTCGGTAAATGACGGCCATGTCTTCCAGCGCGCGCCCTCTGCGTTGTTCGTCGCGAAGGCGCTCGACGATACAATCTCGTTCCAGCCAAGGCGCTGCACAGTGCAGCAGTTCCGGAAGGCGGCCTCGTCTGCCGGCGCTTTGTGGCGCGACGATAGGGACGTTGTCTTCCTGAGCTTCGCGGGCATTCAACAGTTCCAGGGAGAAGGCCCGGGCCACAGACAGCACTTCCAGAGTGTTGCGGTAGTTGAGCCGCAAGATGGTTGTACGTCCTGATGCCTGGATACCGACGCTGGCGAAGCTGAACTCCATGCCGCCCTTGCCGGCTCTGCCGCGATAGATGGATTGCGCATCGTCGTAGAGCACCAAGAGGGAGTTGCTGGCGGGATCTAGTAGATCAACGGCCAATTTGAACCACTCGGGCTGGAAGTCGTGGCCTTCATCGATCAAGATGCCGGCATATTGATCCTTGGCAATCTGCCCGTTTGCAACGCCCAGAAGCACGTTGCGTTCAAGCAATGCCTTGGCGTCCCCGGGGCTCATTTTATTGTCTGGCAGTTCGCCGCCCGAAGCCTTCAACAGGTCCCAGCACCAGCCGTGGAAGTTCCGCACCGACACTTTGTCGCTGAGGCCACGCGCGGCCAGTACCTGTTTCAGACGCCCAGCCAGGGATTTGTTGTAGCACAGCACCAGGATGGGTTTGCTGCTGGTTTGCGCCAGGTACACGCAGCGATATCCCAGGATCATGGTCTTGCCACTGCCAGCCACACCATGAATCACGCGATGGCCTTCGCCCATGGACCGCGCCAACTGCTCCTGTTGCAGGTCCATCACTTTGATAAAACTCGGCACCGGCGCGTCATGTTCGCTGAACAGACCGAACTGACCGGGTGAGACGTTTACTCGCACTTCTGGAAACAGGTGGTAGCGTACTCGGTCAATCTGCTCCTCTGTGAGGCGGCACGAGAACATCTGAACAAACATCCGTACCAGACGCGCCTCAAAATCCTCGCTCTCCACCGTCTCGGTCATTTCATCTCGGCAGATCACTCGCTGTGGGGCAAGCACATCGGCAAGCCCAGCGCTCTCGAACTGCTTACGGGTGATCTCGGTCAGCACCACGCCCCAGCTGTAGGGCATCAGCAAATTACCCTCACGGATGGCGCCTGCCGGTTGCTTCAAGGCAGGGTCTCTCTGCAGCAGACTCACGGCCGCCATGGTATTGATCCGCGCCTGCTCCAGCGGATTGGCGACGGTTTTCAATTGGCCTTCGGCGTGAATCCTGGCGTGCTCGGCAGTCATGCTTGCGATGGTCTCGACCTTCCAGTCCTTGACCTCCAGCACCAGAATTCCCCGCTGCGGATGCATCGCTACAAAGTCTGGCCGCAAGCCCTTCGGGCCCACAGGCACATTGAACCAGCACAGCCAATTGTCCGAAAGTTTCTTCTCCAGGCGTTCAGCCAGGCGGCGTTCGCCCGCAGTATCAAACCGGCAGGTGGTGCGAGAGGGAAAATGTAAAGCCATGTCGTATGCCTTGATCCTTGGCGTACTCGATCAATGTGATCCAGAGCGACGCAAAACAATAAATTCGCAGCTTCACCGTGCGCAGCACGGAACGGGACTCTGGAAACATACTGCAAAGGCGGTCGGACATGGCCAAAGGGGAAAGTGGCAAGTGAAAGCTCCTTCTTCCGTCATGACGCTGCTTTCAGAATCCTTGTAAGCATTGAAACAGTGCCTGCTCCATGGGTTGGCCCGTAGCATCTGGGGGCCGGACTCCCGTGAAATTGGCTAACGGATGCTACTTGAGTTGATGGCGATTAGCCACTCACACCAAAAGCAAGATCATCAATCGGGAACGCTTTGGAATTTATTTCGAGCACGCGGGAAATTGTATGAGCCATGAAGATCGACGCCAACGATAGACAGCCCACACTCCACGTCCCAGGAAATTTCCCGCAACACGCGTCGACTTTCATGAACAGGCGAACCGTATTAGAGCCCGTTAATCTCGAGAATAAAGGGGATGCTTCAAGCATCCCCTTTGCGCATTAAGCGCTAAGTGAGTATTTGAACTGTTATGCTTCAGCTTTAGAAATTTTCCAGAGACCTGTATTGGCATCACGGTTTAAATACGGTGTAGTCGACACAGCATATTTGACGCCTTCACCGCTGGCATGCCCACAGGTGTCCAAAAATCCGCCACGTACATCGTTATAGCCGTTCAGAAAATGGACAACATCGCCCTCCCTCACTTTAAAATCTTTAGGCGTTGAGGTTTCAGCAAAGATCCTCCAATGCAAAGTATCAGCCGGCCTGGCTTCTTTCAGCGCCGTGACGACACTGTATATCGATGGTTTTGACGCATGACCGTTTGTATCTAAATACCCTCCCTCGTTTTTATAAAGATTCCAAAGCAAAATCACATCACAACTTTCCACCTCTGATCCAATCGCTTTCCCTGTGGCGGATTCTATTCTCCACGTACCAGTACCAGGCCCTCGATGAGGGGTAGTGGCGGTAACTACGCCGTAAAGGCTATTCGGGGCAGTCGCGTGATTGCAAGTATCGAGGTATCCACCATCCCAGTTATTGTAGCCATTTTTTATATGAACTTTATCTCCGTATTTCAGAACATCTGACATAACCTATCTCCCTGACAAAGCGTCAAATTAACTTCCATGCGCATTAACTCCCATGCGCACCATCCACGGTGCGCTTATCCGACAACGCACGATCATCGGCACCACTGACCATAGCAACAATCCCGACCCACTCCACATACCACTTATACATATTTGCGATAAACCGGCCCTCTAACTTAATAGCCTAAGATATAAGTTTAATTCCAAAAGCGAGACGCTTCGAACGGTTCAGGCTTAATCGAGCGGCGGGCAATCATTGTCAGGCCGCCAAATGCCTTCAACAAAAACGACTACATAAGATCCCTCTAAAGCGCTGGCTCAGAAGGTGGCCACCATAACGACATCACCTACACGCTCGAGCCTCGGCTCAAGGCGCTTGAGCCAGATTCAACGTTTCGCGCACCACGGCAGATGGATTTTCCGCCGCAGGGCCAGCCTCCAGAAGCGTTCGACAAAGAAGGTCATAAGCATATGAATTTATAATTTTTCAGCTTTTGGATCATTGCTGCTAGTTTAAGAACCGAAAGACGTCATTGTTCCTGCTGGCCAACAGAGCGGGTCATGTTTCATAGGATGAAAGTTGCAAGCGGACTTCAACGGATTAAGGTCTTCTCAGCACTGCTCACATGGCCACTGGGGAATAACTCTACCTATTGAAAGTCCATTTCATTGGATTGATAAACGGTATATGACATGACGGCTACTCTGAGGCACTCGCTTTCAAACGCGGTACCCGCAACGAATGAACCGCTGGATATTTTCGAGCGTAATGAGTCTAACGTTCGCTCTTATTGCCGGGACTTTACCGCCACCTTCCAGACTGCCCAAGGCTCGACGCTGACGAGCGAGCAGGGCCAGGTATTCATCGACTTTTTCAGTGGCGCAGGCGCGTTGAACTATGGGCATAACAACCCGGTGTTGAAGGCTGCCCTGCTTGATTACATCGGTGAAAATGGCATCACCCACGGGTTGGACTTCAAGACGACGGCCAAAAAGGCCTTTCTGACGGCCTTCGAGGAGCAGATCCTGGTGCCCCGTAATCTGCGCTACAAAGTGCAGTTTCCAGGGCCCACCGGCACCAATGCGGTAGAGGCGGCGATCAAGCTGGCCCGCAAATACACCGGACGGCAAAATATCGTGGCCTTTACCAATGCCTTCCACGGCATGTCCCTGGGCTCACTCGCCCTGACGGCCAACCCACGCAAACGTGCGGGTGCGGGCGTCACGTTGAGTAACGTGACCTTCATGCCCTACGACCAGTATTTCGGCGAGGCAGTGGACACCTCCCAATTCCTCGCGCAGATGCTGCGCAACGGCAGCGGAATCGACAAGCCCGCGGCGATTGTGCTGGAAACGGTCCAGGGCGAAGGCGGAGTCACCCATGCATCGGCCGACTGGCTGCAAGCGATCCAGGCGATTGCCCGTGCCCATGACATCCTCTTGATCATCGATGACATTCAGGCGGGCTGCGGCCGTACCGGGGACTTCTTCAGCTTCGAGGCCCTGGGCGTCACCCCCGATATCGTCACGCTGTCCAAATCCATCAGCGGCTATGGCTTGCCGATGTCGCTCACCTTGATTGCTCCGCATCTGGACGTGTGGGAGCCCGGTGAGCACAACGGCACGTTCCGGGGCAACAACCTGGCATTCGTCACGGGCAAGGCGGTGATCGACCACTATTGGACCGACCAGCGTTTTAGCGAAGAGATCAAGGCCAAGGCCAGCTTCTTTCACGAGGGCTTGCAGGCCTTGTCCCAACATTTTTCCGCTCAGGCGCCGAACCAACTCAAAGGCCGAGGTTTTTTCAAGGGGATAGAGTTTCAGGACAAGACCCTGGCTCAAAAAATCGCGGCGCAGGCCTATGCGCTCGGGCTGATCATTGAAACTTCCGGCGTCGACAGCCAGGTATTGAAGTTCTTGCCGGCATTGACCATCACTCGGCACCAGATCAACCAGGGCCTGAAAATACTGGAGCAGGCGTTTGTCGACGTGACCGCGAGGGCTGAGCCATGAGCGCCACTATCGTGACCCGGCATGCGTCACTCGACGATGCGCCGACGATTGCGCCGTTACTGGACAAGTACCGGGGATTTTATGGCGAGCCTTCCAACCTGGCGCAGTCCCTGGCGTTTATCCAGGAGCGTTTCCATCTGGGTGAGTCGATTATTATCGTCGCACTAAGCAACCAGGAGATTATTGGATTTACCCAACTGTTCCCGAGCTTTTCAAGTGTCACGCTGCAACGCTTGTGGATACTTAATGACCTGTATGTTGATGAGGCGCAACGCGGTGCCGGAGCCGGGTTGGCGCTGTTGACTGCGGCCAAGAGGTTTGCCGAGCAAACCGGCGCCAAACAACTCTTTATCGAAGGGGCGGAAGACAATCCCAGGGCGCGAAACTTATACACGCGCTTTGGTTTTGTCGAGAACAGCGATTACCACTATTACCACTTGCCGCTTCATCACATCCAAGGATAGGAGCTTCCCATGTCAGAGACTGTCTACGATATCGTCGGTATTGGCTTCGGCCCTTCCAACCTGGCCTTGGCCATCGGCCTTGAAGAATCGCATTCGCCCTTGTCCTTTCGTTTCCTGGATGCCAAGAAACAGCCCGATTGGCAGGATGAAATGCTGCTCAGCGGCTCGGATATCCAGAACAACCCGCTCAGGGATCTGGTCACACCGCGAAACCCACGCAGCCGCTACGGCTTCGTCAACTACCTGAAGGAAACCGGCCGCCTGTTCGACTACCTCAACCTGCCGTTGACGTACCCGTTACGGCGCGAATATGCCGAATACATCAAATGGGTTGCCGGCCACTTTCAGGGCAGTGTGGAGTCCTCGGCGTTCGCCAACCGGGTAGAGCCGCTGGTGCTCCAGGGCGAACACGTGTGGAAGGTCACTTATAACGACCATCGCGTTATCCATGGGCGCAGCCTGGTGTTGGGCACCGGGCGTACTGCAAACATCCCGACGGTGTTCAGCGGGCTGCTTGGCCCACAGGTGTTTCACCTGAACCACTACCTGGAAAACATCCGCAACCTGCCGCCCTCCGTGCAACGCATCGGCGTGATCGGATCCAGCCAAAGCGCCGTGGAAATCGTCCTCGACCTGAGCGCGAGGTTCCCGGACAAGGAAATCTATTCGCTGCACCGCAGCTTCAGTTTCCGTCTCAAGGACACCAGTCCGTTCAGCGACAAGGTGTACTTCCCGGAGTTCGTCGATTACTACTTCGACCTGCCCGCAGAAGCCAAGGCGCGCCTGGACAAACAGCTGCGGGGCACCAATTACAGTTCTGCCGACGGCGATGTGATAAACGCCCTGTATGTGCGGATCCATGAGGAAAAACTGCAAGGCAAACAGCGCATTCGCATCCTCAATAACATCGCAGTCGAACAGGCGGCGCTAGGGGCGTCGGGGCAGGTGGAACTGGCCCTCAGAGAGGTCAATCAGCAGCAGCACTCGACCTTGACGCTGGACGCGCTGGTCCTGGCCACTGGCTTCAAGGACATTGCGGCCAAGGAAAACGGTGAGCTTTACCCACCGCTGCTTGAGCCCTATCACCGTCTGTTCCGAGCCGATGCCCAAGGGGCGCTTGTGGTCAACCGCGATTACAGTTTGACGGCCCTGAAAGAGTTGCCTGCGGTGTTTCTCAACGGTTTGTGCGAAAGCTCTCACGGCCTGGGTGACGCGGGATCGTTCAGCCTGATATCCCTGCGGGTCGAGCACATTTTGTCAGCCCTGGAAGGACAACTGGCACATGTCCCGGCATTGCATCCACCGGCACAAGCGTTGGCCTGACCCAGCCCCGCAGCAGCCGTCGCTGGCTGCTGCCCCATGACAAGGAGTTCGCATGTTTACTGCAGCACTGATCTACATTCTGGCGGTCATCAGCCCTGGCCCCAATTTCATTATCGTCAGCCGGTTTTCTTCCTTGGGCTCGGTGTCGACCGGCCTTGGGGCGACCTTGGGAATTTGCACGGTTGGCGTGTTCTTCTCAACCATCTCGCTGTTGGGCCTGGCGGCGCTGTTGCACCAGTATCCGGCGTTCTCCAAGGTCGCCACGCTGTGCGGCTCGGCGTACCTGCTGTACATCGCCTACAGCATTATCAAAAGCGTACTGGCGAAAAACACCGGCACGCCTGAAAGCGCTGGGCCGGGTGTTACCAGTTTTGCCAAGGCCTACCGGGTCGGAGTCATCACCAACATCAGCAACATGAAAACCATCGCCTTCATGATCAGTATCTACGCGGGCTTTCTGTCCGCGCCGCGCTCGGACCTCGATAAGGTACTGGTGGTGCTGTTGTGTTCGACCCTGGAAGTCACCTGGTACTCCCTGGTGGCCCTGTTGTTCGGCCAAGGGCCGATCAAGGCATTGTTCCTTAAATACACCCGGCAGATCGACGTCGGATTGGCGGTATTCCTGATAGCGTTTTCCCTCAACAACGCGGTCCCTGTGCTCATTGCAAGTCGCTGAGGCTACACCATGGAATGGAACGAATTGCTCAAGGAAGTGGGTGTGCGCTTCAAATACCGCAGCTGGTTGTTGATCGACGTTCCACCGAATGCTGCACAGTGGAACGGTCGGGGGTTGAATCTGGCGAGCGCCTACCCCGGTGTGACATTGATTCTGGACTGCGGCCTTGAAGGCATTTTCCAGCTTGTCGATGCGCTGGGCCCCGGGATCAGCTATGCGGCGTCACTGCAGGCTGCCCGCCACGCGCCTGCGCGCGCCACCATCCCGGCGTTTCAGGACTTCAAGTGGGCCTGTTAGGCGGCAAGAACCAGAACGTCCGGTGGATTGCCCATAACATTCATTGCCTGATTTGCAGCCAGCCTGGGCTGGCGAAGCACATGAACTTTTCTTCACCCCATCGCCCCGCGCCAACCGGTACATTGCCCTCGCTCATTCAAGAAACTACGGTTTGCCCGCTCTCCCGCGGGCTTTTTTTTGCCTGCTACATCCTCGGACTTTCGCCCATGCCTTGTCCCGGATATCTCTTGTTGAACTCTTCTCGCAGCGCGCCCGTCACAGCTATGTGTGGCACCCCGCCGCCCTATCGCAGCTACGTCCATGAATAATGAAGCTCAGGCTGAAAAACCCTCTGTTTCTGCTAAAACTTCGTGGCTCAAAAAGCTCGGCCCCGGCCTGATTACTGGCGCGGCGGACGACGATCCAAGCGGCATCGCGACCTACTCACAGGCCGGTGCACAGTTTGGCTTGAATACCCTCTGGACCTTGTTCCTGACGTTTCCGTTGATGGTCGGCATCCAGATGATCAGCGCCCGCATCGGTCGGGTCAGCGGCCACGGCCTGGCGACCAACATTCGTCTTCATTACCCCAAGCCGTTTCTGCTGGGCATCGTCGCGCTGTTGTTGATCGCCAATATCGTGAACATCGCCGCCGACATTGCCGCCATGGGCGAAGCCTTGAAACTGTTGATTGGCGGCCCGGCCCTGCTCTACGCCGTGGGCTTTGGTGTGGTCTCGGTGCTGTTGCAAGTGTTCATTCCCTACAACCGCTACGTGCGCGTCCTCAAGTGGCTGACGCTGGTGCTGCTGGCCTATGTCGGCACCCTGTTTGCCGTGCATATTCCCTGGGGCCAGGTCGCTTACCGGACGGTATGGCCAGCGCTTTCCTGGAAGCCTGAATACGTCACCATGATCGTGGCCATTTTCGGCACGACCATCAGCCCTTATCTGTTTTTCTGGCAAGCCTCGCAAGAGGTCGAAGAACTGGAGGCGCGTCCTAATGCACAGGCCCTTATCGACGCGCCGGATCAAGCCCGGGTCAACTTCAAACGCATCCGTATCGACACCGTGATCGGCATGAGTTTTTCCAACATCATCGCCTTCTTCATCATGCTGACCACCGCCGTGACCCTGCATATACATGGCATGACACAGATTCAAACATCGGCAGACGCCGCCACCGCCCTGCGTCCGATCGCCGGCGAGTTTGCGTTCTGGCTATTCAGTGCCGGGATCATCGGCACCGGCCTGCTGGCCATTCCGGTGCTGGCCGGTTCCGCCGCGTATGCCATCGCGGGCGCGTTGCAGTGGAAAAACAGCCTGGCAGACGAGCCGAAAACGGCCAAGCAGTTCTACGGCATCATTACTGCTGCAACGCTGCTGGGGGTGCTGATCTGTTTTGCACCGATCGACCCGATCAAGGCGTTGATCTGGAGCGCCGTGATCAACTGCGTGATGGCGGTGCCGATCATGTTCATCATGATGTTCATGGCGTCCAACAAAGCCATCATGGGCAAGTTCGTCATTCACTTGAGCCTGAAAGTATTGGGCTGGTGCTGCACCATTGCGATGACCCTGGCCGTGATCGCGATGTTCTGGGGCATGCTGGCAGGTTAGCTCGACGGCTTGAGCCGATACAGGAGTGTGTCCTGGACACCATGGCGCGGCGAATGACGCGCGCGCCTGGTCCTCAGAGGTATGCGGCCTGGCCCAGCTTAAAAACTCGGTATGGACGGCAAAACTGCTGTTCAGGGGCATGCTGGAGCGACCGGTAAAACGTTGGGTCGGGCGCTCTCAAGCTAATTGAGTGCAGTTCTATGGGCAGTAAATGCTCCATGCGTCATCCTTGATAAAGTTGCCGCGCTCGTCGGCAAAGGCCCGGGGGTGCACGCTCGTGCAACCAGGCGAGGAATTTTATAGGGCGCCAGACTTGAATTGGCCGATTTCAAGCGCCCGCCGCCGCGTGATGCAAATCACTCCCGAACACCTCATTGGGTGTACCATCAGGGTCTGTCCTTCAGATATCAGTTAGCCATGCCCACGCTAAGCGAAGAGAGCCGCCAGATCGTAGCTTCTCTGGCGCACCGTGTTGGCCCCAACGCTGACATTGCGAAGATCTCGCAGGTAATTGCTGCGATCTTGCAGGATATGGACGCAGCCCTCGCGCCGATCATTGGTCAACAGGGGGTTGCCGCGCTGTACCGCCGCAGCCTGCACCTGTGCGCTGTCACTCATCCGCGTCTGGCCGGCACCTACGACAGTGTGCAGGCCAACCTGGGACACGCTGCTCTCAAATCGATACTCATTGAGCAAAACGAAACCGATGCATTGTTTTTCGGTGAAGTGTTGCTGACCACCTTTTACGACTTGCTGACCACGCTGATCGGGCCTTCGCTGACTGCACGCCTGCTGTGTGGCGTGTGGGAGCCTTCTTTGAGCGACACCCCTTCGCAGGAAAATTCGCCATGAGCACCAAAGTGACTATCAACCGTCTGGCCACCGGCGTGCCAGGCCTGGACGAGGTGCTGGGCGGAGGTTTGCCGGAGTTTTCGTTCAACCTGATCGCCGGCCCTCCCGGTTGCGGCAAAACCACCCTGGCGCATCAGATGATGTTCAACCTGGCGACGCCTGAACGCCCGGCGCTGTTCTTTACCGTGCTCGGCGAGCCGCCGCTGAAAATGCTGCGCTATCAGCAGCAGTTCGACTTTTTCGACAGCGAAGCGATCAACCAGTCGATTCGCTATATCAATCTGGCCGACGACACCCTGGCCGGCGACCTGGACGAAGTGCTGCGGCGCATCGTCAGCGAAGTCGAGACTCACTCCCCGGCGCTGGTATTTGTCGACTCGTTCCGTTCCGTGGTGCTGGCCAGCCAGACCGAAGACAACCCCAACAACAACCTGCCGCAGTTCGTTCAGCAACTGGGCATGTTGATGACCACCTGGCAGGCGACGACCTTCCTGATCGGTGAGTATTTCACCGAAACCGACACCAACCCGATTTTCACTGTGGCCGATGGCCTGATCTGGTTACGCCAGAGCGTCGAGCGCAATTCGATGGTGCGCAAGATGGAAATCATGAAGATGCGCGGCCAGCCGACGTTACCGGGGCTGCACACGTTTCGTATCGCGACATCAGGGATCAAGGTCTTTCCTCCCGCACCGCTCAACGTGGCTGAAGCACCGCTCCAGTTCCCGATCAAACGCCTGAAAATGGGCGTGCCAGAACTCGACGACATGCTCGGCGGTGGCCTGCCTCGTGGCTACTCGCTACTGGTGGCAGGGCCGTCGGGCTCGGGCAAGAGCATCCTGGCGGCGACTTTTCTTGATGAAGGCGCACGTAACGGTGAAACCGGCGTGATCGCGGTGTTCGAACAGCGGCCCAATCATTCACAAAATGCCACATTGGCCGGCCTGATCCAGAGCGGCCAGATCGGTCTTGTGGACAGTCGCGCACCGGACTTGTCGATCGATGAAATCGTCCAGTTGCTGCTCAGCGAAATTACCCGGCTCAAGGCCACCCGCGTGGTGATCGACTCGCTGTCAGGATTCGAACTGGCGCTGGCGCCGACATTCCGCGGGGACTTTCGCGAGTCCTTGTCACGCATGGTCAGCGCGTTGACCGGTGCCGGCGTCAGTGTGCTGATGACCTCCGAGCTGGAAGATCGCTACACCGACCTGCGCTTCAGCCCGTATGGCACGGCGTTTCTCACCGATGCGATCATCGTCCAGCGCTATATTGAAGTGCAGAGCCGCCTGTTGCGCATCATGGCCGTGGTCAAGGTACGCGCCAGTGCCCACTCCGATGAATTGCGCCTGTACCGCATCGACGACAACGGCCTGCAAATCGGCGAGCGTCTGCCGGAACAGGAAGGCTTGCTCGGCGGCAGGCCAACGCGGCGCCACCTCGACAAAGACGATGCGTGAGCCACAAGCATGACTGAGCCCGATGACAGGAGTACGCAAGCGATGGCCTCAGCCGCTCGTGAACTGTTCCTGCTCGGCCAGAAAACCGTAGAGGCGCGTTCGGTGTTGGCGGCGCTGCAAAAAGAATTGAGCGACACCAACAATCGGCTGGTAGACGCCCAGCAAATCGAACAGCTGGTCGAAGCCAACCAGCAATTGGTACTGGCGATTCTGCTGGCGCAATCGGAGGCGGAGAAGCCTCAACGCTCGCAAGAAGAACAGCGCGTGTTTCTGGAAATGCGCGAAGCCAACGCGCAGCTGGTGATCGCAGCGCTCAGCGCACAAGACCTGCAAGCCTCGGCCGAACACACGCTGGAACAACAACGCAATATTCTGACCCTGGTGGCCCACGAACTGCGCAATCCGCTGACACCGATCAGCATGATCGCCGGGCGCCTGGTGCGGGTGCCCAGCACGGAATTGCCGCGTATGCAGGCGCTGATCGAAGGTCAGGTACAACACATGTCGCGGCTGGTGGACGACTTGCTCGATGTCTCGCGTGCCAGCACCGGCAAACTGCGCCTCGATTGCATGATGGTCGACATGGTGGCGATCATCCATGAAGCCATTGCCGTGTGCAGTCCGGTCATGAACACGCGGCACCTGCACTTCACCGCCGAACTGCCTGACTGCCCGCTGACGGTGAACGGTGACCCGGTGCGCCTTGCACAGATCCTCGGCAACCTGCTGGGCAATGCCGCCAAATACACACCGACTGGAGGCACCGTCACACTATCGGTGACCACCGAGGCCGAGGTGCTGAAGTTGAGCGTTTGTGACAACGGCATCGGCATTTCCGCCAAGGCGCTGCCCTTCATCTTCGAGCCGTTTGTACAAGACGTGCACGCCATCGGCTTCAATGGCGCCGGGCTGGGTATTGGTTTGACCGTGGTTCGCGAGCTGGTCGAAGCCCATGGCGGCACCGTGACCGGCATGAGTGACGGGGATGGTCAAGGCAGCACCTTTATCGTGACATTGCCGCTGGCGGTTTGAGTTTTACCGCCGCTCAAGCAATGCTTGCGCCTGGCCCCCGATTACGGAGCACCCGATGCCGCTGTTGACCCTGCCCTGCAAACGCCTGACGCTGGCGGTGCTTGACCCTGAACAGGCGACGCTGGAAAGCGATTTTTACCAGCGTAACCAGAGGCATCTGGCCCGGTGGTCACCGATTCGCCCCGCCGATTACCACAGCCCTGAACACATTCGCTCACGCCTTGCGGTACAGGCCAGTGCTTTCGAGCTCGGCCTGGCGGTGCATTTCGCGGTGCTTACGGCGGACGCAAGCCAGATGATCGGTGCGTGTAACTACACCGTCATCACTCGTGGGGCCTTTCAGGCCTGCTATCTCGGCTACCACATCGATGAAGCACACGAGGGCCAGGGCTTGATGCATGAAGCCCTGGAAGCGGGCATCCGCTACATGTTCGAAGCGCAGCAACTGCACCGGATCATGGCCAATCATGTCCCCGCAAATGAACGCAGTGCACGGCTACTGGAACGTCTTGGATTTGAACGCGAGGGCTATGCCAAGGCCTATCTGAATATCGCCGGGCGCTGGCAGGATCATGTGCTGACCTCGCTGATCAACCCGGCTCAGAATGCGCAGTACCGCTAAGCGCCCGGCGTGTCATTGCGCGAGAACCGGTTCGGCGACGTCCGGCAGCAGGCACCCTTTGGCCATCCACTGACAATCCCTGGCCCAGTGATAGCCGGCCTGCGGATTGCCTCGATCATCGTAATACCTCAACCGCAGCTGGCGGGCATCCAAATCAAGCTTGGTAAAACCGGCAGTCTCGGTCGCAAATGAAGTGTCTTGCTGACCCGTTGCAACGGGATACAGCTTCTGACCGCCGGCCCCGGAAATCACCCACGCCGGCTCTGCCTCACGCAGCAACAACTGTTGATTATGATCGTGCCCGGCCAGGAACACATCGACCTTGTTGCGCGTCAGTGCGGGCAACAACAGGGCGATCAGGGCAGAGTCCTCACCGTGCTCTCCATGGTTGCGCACCGGGTGATGGGCCGCCGCGATGCGCCAAACCGGCGCCGGTCCCGGTTGCTGGAACGCCTGGTCAAGCAGGTCGATCTGATGTTGAAATGTGTCCCGCGGTGCTGAGGTGTCCAGAAACACCATTCGCACCAACGGGCGCCCATCGACGCTGCCGAAATCCTTGACGTAAAAATTGCCCGGCATCTGCCAGCGTCCCGAGCCCGCATGCTGCTGGCCGTATTCGATTTCGACCTTTTGCGATACCGGGTAATCGTGATTGCCCAGCACGGCGAAGAACGGCACATGACTCAACCACTGCCCCCAATAGACACGCTCGAACTTCATCTGCCAGGCCAGGTCGTGGGTCGTGGTTAGCGTTTTGCCGTAAAAGTTGTCGCCCAACAACACGACCATGTCCAGACGCCCGTCCCTGACCGCCACCCGCTCCATCGCCTGCCCGACCCGCCACTGTTGCAGATCCCCGCTACCCTGATCGCCCAGGGCAATCATCGACAGGGTCGAAGGATCCAGCCCGTTCACCGGAACATAGGGCGCCGGTGGTGTAAACATCCAGTGGCCGACGATCGCAGCTACGATCAGCAAGATAATCACGAGGATGATTGACCAGCGGGCAGCTTTTCCAGGTACGGACCGTCTTGCAACAGACGATGTATTTCGGGTGCGTTTCAAGAAGGGCTCACTTGGCATGGCCTGCCAGGCAAAAGGGAGAAACAAGAGGCGACGTTTGCCGCTACTAGATCACAGCGGTTGTTCACACTTTGTTAAGAAATCATCCCGTATACTTTTCCGGCTCGTTTTTACGATCCCTTTTCTTCGGTAGCCAGAAGCCTATGTCGCGTTCCGCCTCTTCGCTGTTTCTGCTCGCTGTTCTGCTGTTTTTCTTCGCGCTGGGCAATCATTCACTGCAAGGCTCCACAGAAGCACGGGTCGCCGGGATTGCCATGCAAATGCATGTGGATAACGACTGGGTGACACCGCGCCTGTTCGGCGTGCCTTTCCTTGAAAAACCACCGTTGAGCCTATGGCTGGACGCCGGGGCGATCCGCGCGTTCGGTGGTACACCGTGGGCGGTGCGCCTGGCGTCGGCGTTTGCCGCGTTGTTTAGCGTCATGATCCTGTACGCCATGTTGCGCAAGTTCGGCCGGCCCAAAGCGGTGGCCTGGACCGCAGGTTTTCTGCTGATAACCGGGGCCAGTTACTGGAGCAACGTACGCGGGGTCGGCGAGGACTCGCTGCTGTCGCTGGGCGTGACCATGACCCTGCTGGCGTTTTTTCAGGGGCTGCGGCAGTCGACGCCCGGCAACGCCCTGCTGTTCATCGCCGGGATTGTCATTGCCACGTTGAGCAAAGGCATGCTCGGCCTGGCCATGCCGGGGGTGGTGATTTTCGCCTTTCTGCTGGCCGAGAGCCTGATGGACAAGCGCCTGAAAGTCGGCGACTGGCTGCGTCCCGGCCTGTTGACGCTGGTGGGGCTGATTCCGCTGCTGATCTGGCTCGCAGTGCTGTATCAACGCGGCGGCATCCAAGCCCTCACCGAAGTGCTGCTGACCAACAGCATCGGGCGCTTCAGTGGCTCGTTCGTCGAGGCCGGGCACTACGAACCGTTCTACTACTACCTGACCAAGCTGCCCCAGGCTTTTTTGCCCTGGAACATTTTGCTGTACCTGGGCTTGTGGCACTTCCGTAAAAGCCTGATGGCCAATCGTTACCTGCTGTTTTTCACGGTGTGGGTGGTGGCGCAGTTCGCCATGCTGACGCTGGCGTCGAGCAAGCGCACGGTGTATCTGATGTCCCTGACCCCTGCCGCCGCCGTGATCGCCGCCGAATATGGCCGGGTGCTGTACGAGCGGCTGATGGCTCGTGAAGGTGCCTCAGGGCTGATCGGATTTATCGCTCGCCACCGCAAGGGACTGATCGCGGGGCTGGGCACCTTTCTGGTTGCCTGCTACCTGATCACCGCGCAATGGTTGCTGCCCAGAGATGATCGTACGCTGTCGTTCGTGCCATTGGTCGAGCAGATCCAGAGCCTCGAAGGCAATGGCCAGCAGGTTGCGCTGTTTCAGGCCGATGAACGCGTGGGCGGCGCCAGCGTGTTCTACCTGCAACGGGTGCTCAAGGGACTGGACACCGAAGCGCAGTTGCATGAGTTTCTGAAGGCTTCACCGTCAAATGTCGCGGTGATGGCCGGCGACAACGAGCCTGTTGCGCCGTTGAAGGTAATCAAGACCATGATGGTGGGGCGTCAGGCTTATTACTTCGTGGGGGAGTAAAATTTCCGGGGCATTACTGACACCGCGTCATCGTTCTTCGCGAGCAGGCTCGCGAAGGCATTTTTGCCGCCACCACCGCGCTCTGACCAAACAACAAAAAACCCGCCACCCCCTCTCAGGGCTGGCGGGTTTTGTCATTCAGACAGCCGCTATTCGGTGACGCTCATCGAACGCCAATCCGAGGCCTCGATGGAACCGAGCACCTGCGGCGCCTGCGGGTTCTGTGCGGAAATGAACAGTGAGGCGCCGTAACCAGGCGATGAGGTGGCAAACTTGAGGGTTTTTTCCAGGTCCGCCATGCACTCGCTATGCGTCACCAGAATCAGATTGCGCCCCGGCACCTTGTGCGCCAGCGCCTCGCGCAGGATGACGCCCTTGCAACTGATCAACCAGTCTTCGCCGACGCCAACCTTGCCGAACATGTAACCGGCGGTTTGCGCGGCGCGCAGTATCGGGCTGTTGTAAATGTCGGCCCTGGTCAAACCCAGGCGTTCGAAATGAGCACCGACGGCCACCGCAACGCCCCTGGAACGATCGGTAATGCCCTCTTCACCGCTCAGGCAAACCGCTGTGGAATGGTCGCAACGTTCGACATGGCGAACCAGAACGATCATATCGCCCCTGGCCCAGCCAGACAGCAATGCCTTGGCACCAGCCACATTACCGTGGGCCAGGTCCGGCACCGCCGCTGGGCTCAGCAGCACCAGCGTCAAGGGAATCACCAGCAACGCCGCCGCCACGACGACAGCCGTATTGCGCCAACGGGCATAGCGCGTCAGATCAATCGAGCGTTTTATCCCGAACAGACTCAGTCTCAATTCCACATCAAGCCCCTCACCGGCCTACAACGCCCGTCATTTAATCCAAGGAGGCTAGAGAAACGCCCGTCGGCGGGAAGTGAAAGACATGTGAAAAAAAGCTTAAGCACCGCCACAGATCTTGTTACAAAACCTGTCTGACAAAATCCTTTCAGCTCTCGCGTTTACGGCCGATACATACCTTTCACACCCTTGCTGGCACCTAAAAACAACAATCTTCCAGCCAACCGATGATCAAGAAGCACAACGTTCCTGGAGGATTTCTGATGAACAGCTGGTTCGGCAATATCAGCGTAAACCTGAAACTGGGCCTGGGTTTCGGCCTGGTCCTGGCATTGACCTGCGTGTTGGCCCTGACCGGCTGGACCAGCCTTGGCGGGCTGATTGACCGCAGCAACTGGATGAGCGACATCACCCAGCTCAACGCCGGGCTGACCAAACTGCGCGTGGTGCGCCTGCAGTACATGCTGACCAACGGCGACGAAAGCGCCGCGCAGAATGTGCAGACCACCCTCGACGGTTTTGCCGCCCAGCAGCAAGCGCTGATCAGCAGCTTCAAGAGCCCGGAAAACGTCAAGTTGCTCAAAGAGCAGGCCGCGACCATCAGCGAATACCAGACGTCCCTGAACAAGATGCGCAACGCCTACCGCACCGGTAACAGCGCCCGCGACGCCATGGGCGCCAACGCCGAGACGGCCAACACGCTGATCGAAACGATCTACACCCGTGTGCAGCAGATGCCCCTGAGCGATCAACGCTTCGAACAGTTCCAGGCCATCACTGCCGCCCGCGAAGAATTCCTGCTGGCGCGCTACGAAGTACGTGGCTATACCGGCAGCACCAACGCCGACACCGAGCAAAAAGCCGTCGCGCAACTGGATTCGGCCATCGCCAGCCTGAAATCCCTCAACGCCCATTTTGCCGACACCGAGGCCGACACCCTGCACCAGCTGGAAACCGCGCTGACCGGTTACCGCAGTGCCTTGCTGGCGTTTAAAGCCGCCAACGCCGACGCCGTACAGGCGCGCAAGGAAATGACCGACCAGGGCACCAACATCGTTACCCTGAGCGACAAGCTGTACCAGATCCAGCTCGACCGTCGTGACATCGAAAGCGCCCAGGCGCGCACCCTGCAATTGATCAGCACCCTGCTGGCGTTGCTGGTGGGCATCATTGCCGCGGTGATCATCACCCGTCAGATCACCCGCCCGTTGCGCGAAACCCTGGCCGTGGTCGAACGCATCGCCAGCGGCGACTTGTCTCAGGACGTCAAGGTCACCCGCCGTGATGAACTCGGTGTGCTGCAACAAGGCATTGCCCGTATGGGCGTGACCCTGCGCGACTTGATCAGCGGCATCCGCGACGGCGTTACGCAAATCGCCAGCGCCGCCGAAGAATTGTCGGCCGTCACCGAACAGACCAGCGCCGGGGTCAACAGCCAGAAGATTGAAACCGACCAGGTCGCCACCGCGATGCACGAAATGACCGCGACCGTTCAGGAAGTGGCGCGCAACGCCGAAGAAGCCTCGCAAGCCGCCGCAGCCGCCGACGGCGAAGCCCGCGAAGGCGACAAAGTGGTCAACGAAGCCATCGCCCAGATCGAACGTCTGGCCAGCGAAGTCGTGCGATCCACCGAAGCCATGAGTGTGCTGCAACAGGAAAGCGACAAGATCGGCAGCGTCATGGACGTGATCAAGGCTGTAGCCGAACAGACCAACCTGCTGGCCCTCAACGCTGCCATCGAAGCCGCCCGTGCCGGTGAAGCCGGTCGTGGTTTTGCCGTGGTCGCCGACGAAGTGCGTGGCCTGGCCCAGCGCACACAGAAATCCACCGAGGAAATCGAAGGCCTGGTCGCCGGTCTGCAGAACGGTACACAGCAAGTATCGGCAGTGATGAACAACAGCCGCGCCCTGACCGACAGCAGTGTCGCGCTGACCCGCAAGGCCGGCGTGTCACTGGAAAACATCACCCGCACGGTGTCCAACATCCAGTCGATGAACCAACAGATCGCCGCCGCCGCCGAACAGCAAAGCGCCGTGGCCGAAGAGATCAGCCGCAGCATCATCAACGTGCGCGACGTGTCCGAACAGACCGCCGCCGCCAGCGACGAGACCGCAGCGTCCAGTGTTGAACTGGCACGGTTGGGCAATCAGTTGCAGGAAATGGTGAGCCACTTCAGGGTGTAAACCGGCGATTTTCAGACATGCTCAAGAGCCCTTTGAATGAAGGGCTTTTGTGTTTTTGGATGTCGGGTTCGACGGGGAAGTCGCCATGTTCGAATATGCACTGGAAGTTCACGAAGAGCCAGGCAGCGTCTGGGTATCGTGCGCCGAGACTCTAGAACTGCACGCTACTGGCGATACTCTTGAGGAAGCGCAGGCCACTGCACTGGGTGCTAGCGAGAAGGAAGATCCAGATCGACTTGCAAGCCGCCCCTGAATCGGCTGCTGATCCGAGTCCCCAAACCACCGACATCAGCACTCGTCTCAAATGCCTGCGTCAAAATCCGGCAAGCCTCATCATCCATCGAATGGCCATTCTCTTGCGCCACGATGCGTAACTGTTCATAGACCTGCCGATCAAGATTGCCAATGGTGATGCTGGTCATAAGTCCCCTGCCACTCGCCTGACTTATCGAGCAAGACTAGCACGGAGCCAAAGTGACTCCCGCCCGCTCAAACACTGATCGCATTGGTAAACACCAACCGATTACCAAACGGATCGGTCACGGTCATGTCCTGGCTGCCCCATGGCATGGCCTGGATTTGCGGGTGGGCGAATACGTATTCCTTGGCCATCAGTTGCCGCTGAAAGTCCTCAAGTTCGTCGGTTTCGATGCGCAGTGCCGAGCCCGGAGTGCAGTCGCCGTGGTGTTCGGACAAGTGCAGCACGCAATCACCCCGGGAGATTTGCAGGTACAGCGGGAAGTCGGCTTCGAAGCGGTGTTGCCAGTCGATCTTGAACCCCAGGAAGTCGACGTAGAACGCCACAGCCTTGGCGACATCGAAAATCCGCAGGATCGGGGTGGTTTTGCCGAAGCTCATGGGTTGCTCCCTGGATTAAAAGCCCATTGTAGACGGGCTGTATGACAGCGCTTCGGCTTGGCGCCGGGATTCTTTAATCTCACAATGCCACTATACAAGACCGTTCAAAGAAAGCCCTGCCGCAAATCACCCTCCCGCGCCAGAAACCGCCCTGCCCTTTGGCCAGTCGCCTGGCCTTCGCTGTAACTCGATACGCCGTTGATCCAGACCCCGTCAATGCCTTCGGCGGCCCGCTGCGGCTCGTTGAAATCCGCCACATCGCGGATCGTCAGCGGATCAAACAACACCAGATCTGCCCAATACCCCTCGCGGATTTCCCCTCGCGCCTTCAAGCCGAAACGCGCCGCCGACAACCCGGTCATCTTGTGCACGGCGGTGTGCAGCGGAAAAAGGCCGACATCGCGGCTGAAATGACCAAGCACCCGAGGGAATGCCCCCCACAAACGCGGATGCGGAAACGGGTCTTCCGGCAGGCCGTCGGAGCCGACCATCGTCAGCGGATGCGCGAGAATACGCCGTACATCGGCTTCGTCCATCCCGTAATACACCGCACCGGCCGGTTGCAGGCGGCGGGCGGCGTCGAGCAACGGCATGCTCCACTCGGCGGCAATGTCGAGCAAATCACGGCCGCCCATTTCAGGATGCGGCGTGGACCAGGTGATAGTGATGCGATGAGCGTCGGTGACTTGCCTGAGGTCCAGGGTCGAGGAACTTGCCGCATACGGATAACAATCGCAACCGACCGGGTGGTTTTTCGCGGCCAGCTCAAGCGCCGCCAGCAGTTGCGGACTGCGGCCCCAGTTACCAACGCCGGCACATTTGAGGTGGGAAATGATTACCGGACTTTGCGCATGCCGACCGATGCGGAACGCTTCGTCCATGGCCTCCAGCACCGGCTCGAATTCGCTGCGTAGATGAGTAGTGTAGACCGCGCCGAAGGCCGTCAACTCTTCAGTCAACTGCATCACCTCGTCGGTGGATGCAGAAAATGCGCTGGCGTAGGCCAGGCCTGTGGATAACCCCAGCGCGCCCGCCTCCAGACTCTCGCGCAATTGCTTGCGCATCGCCGTGACTTCATCGCCGGTGGCCGTACGTAACAGGTCGTCGAGGTGGTTGCTGCGCAGCGCGGTGTGGCCGACCAGCGCTGCCACGTTCAGCGTGGTGTTTGCAGCTTCGACGGCCGCACGGTAGTCGCGAAAGCGTGGATAAACAAAGGCACTGGCGGTTCCCAACAAGTTCATCGGGTCTGGCGGATCAGCGCGCAGACTGACCGGCGATGCGCTGATCCCGCAGTTGCCGACGATCACCGTGGTCACGCCCTGGCTGAGCTTGGGCAGCATCTGCGGCTGGCGAATCACAACCGTGTCGTCATGGGTGTGGACGTCGATAAAACCCGGCGCCAGCACCCGGCCCGCCGCGTCAATTTCCTCGACAGCATTGGCGTCCTTCAGATCGCCAATGCGCTCGATCCGGCCATTGAGAATCGCCACATCGGCCGAGTAACCGGGGCAGTTACTGCCATCAATGACGAGGGCGTTGCGGATCAGCGTGTCGTACTGCAAGTCAGTCTCCCGGTGAGGTCAGCTCCGGCCCTGGATCAAATGGTGGTCAAATCCCTGTTCCACCAGAAAACGCCATGCCACCTGCACATCATCGGGGATGACCTGCTCGGCCTGGAAGCCCAAAGAAGGGTAAACCATGATGCGGTGCACATCGCCGACCATTTCATCAATCAGCCCCAGCACGCCGATCATGTTGGACACCCCGCCCGGAAAACTGAACGCCGGCGCATCGACAAAGGCATCGAGTTCCGGCCACTGGATCGGCAGCGTCAATGCCACACGCCGGATGGAATTCGGCTTGGTCAGGAACGTGGCACGGCGCACCTGAGGAAAAAGCGCCCTGGCGAATCCGATATTTTCGGCGAAGTTGGTTGCGCGGGATTCCAGGGTGAACTGATCCGCTGACACACCGAGCTCCAGCGCCCTTTGCGCGAACACATCGGCTTCGGTCCGGGCCCACAAATGCCGGGTCCAGTTGCCGGTGTTGCCGGTAAACAACAGGTGCGGTGCAACGCCTTGCTTCAACAATTCGCAGGCGTAGTCGCAAACGCGCAGGTCGTAGGAGCCACAGACGACAATCAACTCGC
This sequence comes from Pseudomonas fungipugnans, assembly GCF_029955235.1. Taxonomy (NCBI): domain Bacteria; kingdom Pseudomonadati; phylum Pseudomonadota; class Gammaproteobacteria; order Pseudomonadales; family Pseudomonadaceae; genus Pseudomonas; species Pseudomonas fungipugnans. The sequence continues at coordinate 1,129,420 of NZ_JARBWL010000002.1, read as the reverse complement.
AGGGCTGGTGCTGGCGTCCCTGGCCGAGGAAGTCCCAGAGCACGGTGGCATGCTGCAGGGTCGGCGTCATGAGCGGGCGACTCCGACAAACAAGCCGTCGCGGTCATAGAAGTGCATGGCCGCCTCGTTCAGCGAAAACGGCAAGGCATCGAAATCCGCATAGACCGCATCTGCACCGTGCGCGCTCAATGCCTGATCCTCACCAATACCGATACACAGCGCTCCGCTGCTGACCGCCGCCTGCACGCCGCTGACAGAGTCCTCGAACACCAGGCATTCATCGCTCTGACGCTGCAGTTGCGCGGCGGCCAAACGATACGCGTCGGGTGCCGGTTTGCCGCTGCGCACGTCATCGCGGCAGATGATGACGTCGAATACCGTCGTCAGCCCGTGTTGGCGCAAGACATGCCCGACCCGCTCGCGCCAACTGCTGGTCACCAGCGCCAAAGGCACCGAGGCGTCCTTGAGTTGCGCAATCAGCGCGGCCACACCCGGCACCAACGCACAGGTCGAAATCTCTTCAATGGCGTCGACTTGTTTCTTGATCGCTACGCGCTGTTGCTCATCAAACCGACCAAACAGCGCCTGCATCGTATGGCCACCCGGACGGCCATGAATATGCTCGCGAATGAACGCCTGATCGACGGCAATGCCGTACTGCCGGGCGACGGTCGTCCAGGCCCGCTCGATAACTTCGCGCGACTGGATCAGCACACCATCCATATCAAAGCAGACGGCGGTAAAGGTTCGTTGTGTCATGAGTTGGGCTTCGCATCTTCTGATGAGCAATAAAGGCCAGCAGTGTTCCGATCAGGGCGAACAGCGCCATCACGTAATAAGACCACTGCGGCTGCGTCTCGTACAAATAGCCGGCGAACGGCGTCGCCAATCCCATGGGCAGCGCGACGGCCAGGGAGTAATAAACGCCCTGGGTGAAGACCTGAATGTCTTCGGGTGCCTGGTCGCGGATGCAGCGCATGATTGCCGAGTGATAGGCGGCAAAACTCAAGGCATGCAGGCATTGCCCGAGCAGAATGACCGACAGCGCATCGCTGTTGGAAAAGAACGCCCAGCGCATCGCGGCGCAGACACTGGAAAACATCACGATAGACAATGGCGACCAGATCGACAGGACTTTATTGGAAAGCGCGAAATAGGTAATTTCCGCAATCACCGCCACCGACCAGAACATCCCGATGGACGCCGCGGAATAGCCCTTTACACCCCAGCCAATCGACGAGGTGGAAAAGTACAGGGTGTGGCTGAGCTGAATGAAACTGGCGGCGGCAATCGCGATGAGCAAACTTTTGCGCTCGAACAGCGCTCGCCAGTCAGGTCGTTTGACGTTGCGGGCGACAGGTTGCAAACCGTCTCGGGACACCCGGCGCTTCAAGCGCAAACAGGCCACGGCCGTGAGCAGCATGCTGGCGGCTATCACCAGCGGCACCCAGAACTGGCCGTGGCGGGCGAACAACACACCGCCCAATGTCGAGGTCAGGATAAACGCGGAAGAACCGACTGCCCGGACCCAGCCGTAGTTTTGCAGCGCCTGTTTGTCGCGCTTGAGCAAGTACGATTCGGACAGTGGCAGCACCACCATCCACAGGCCGCCGAACAGGATGCTCAAAGATACAAACATCCATAAGTACGCGGGCAGGAAGTAGAAGAACAGGGTGCACAACGCGGCGGTAAATCCGAGAAACCCGGCAAGACGCAGTTGGTCCACTCGCCAGTCGGCGACGTAAGTAATGAAGACGCCGGTGAATACTTGAGGCCAATAAGCTGCTGCGATCAGCAGGCCGATCTCACTGGCGCTGAAGCCCAGTGAATCCAGCCAGGTCGGCCAGAACGGATAGATGATCCCTTCTGCCGCGAAGAAGCCGAAAAAGATCAGGTACATGGGGTAGCCATAGGTTCAACACTCCAGAAACAGGGTCCGTTGGCACTTGCACCGTCCAAATGTGGGAGCGAGCCTGCTCGCGAAGGCGTCGGTACACCCGATAAAGATGTATAAGTCAGACCGCTTTCGCGAGCAGGCTCGCTCCCACAGGTGATCGGTATTGTCCGATTCCAGCCTGCACAACTTTCAATCCATCATTCAAACCGCTGCTGCGTGAAGCTGTTTCTGCCCTTGCGCCACACGATCAACGATTCGCTCATCACCACCAGATCGACCATGCCTTCTTTCAACGCATCCAGCGCATCCTGAGGAGAACATACAATCGGTTCTTCATGGCGGTTGAACGAGGTGTTGATCAGCGCACACTGGCCGGTCTTGTCGTGCCAGGCATTCAGCAGGCGGTGCATGAACGCATCCCCTTGTGGTCGGATGATCTGCGGCCGCGCCGTGCCGTCGATGTGCACCACCGCCGGGCTGGCTTCGCGAAATTGCGGATGGCAGTCGTAGGTCATGGTCATGGTGTCGGCGGCGACCTGGTCCTCCTCCCAACCCACGTAGCAAGCAGCGGCCTGCTCGATGGCGGTGACCGGGCCAAACGGCATGAACTCGGTGCGGTGCATGCGCTTGTTCAGCCAGTCGTTCACGTCAGCGTCCTGGGCGTGATAGACAATGCTGCGGTTGCACAGCGAGCGCGGGCCGAACTCCATCTTGCCCTTGAACATGCCCAGCACCTGATTCTCCAACAGTGCCTCGGTCAACACCTCGATGATGTTGGACGGGGTGTGGTAGCCCAGTTCCGGGTAGTCGCGGATGATCAGGTTGATATTCTGCGAAACGCTGCGCGACTCGGGCCCCAGTAGCATCGCCGGGTTGCGGAAGCGGGTGCCGTTCTCCAGGTAAGCCGTACCGACCGCCGCCGCCAGCGCCAGGCCGCCATCCCCCATGCACGGCAACACGTAGACGTTCTTGATCCCCGGAATCTCGCGCAAACGTTGATTGAGTTTCACGTTGCCAAACACGCCACCGGCCAGGCACAAGTTGGTGCTTCCCCGTTGCGCCAAGTGATGGCTGACCGTGGCCACCAACAGGTCTTCAGTGTGGCGCTGCACGGCGGCGGCGATGTCTTCCGGGGTTTCGCGGGCAAACAGGGTTTCCAGCGGTTCGCTGTAGTGGTTGTAGGACGGCAGGAACAAATCACCGCAATTGGCCTTGATGCGCCCATCCTCGAAACGAATCATCTGCTGCATCACGCCCAGCAGTTTTTGCGGATCGCCGAATGCCGCCAGGCCAGTGACTTTGCCTTCGTGACGGTTCGGTTTGTAGCCCAGCAGATGGGTAATGCGCCCGTAGAAATAACCCAGGCTGTCGATGCTGGTTTCCCGTTGCAACACAGTCGTTTCAGTCGGGCTGTACCAGGTGACAGTCAGCGACTGGAAGTCACCACGGCCGTCACACGTCAGCGTCAGCGCCTCGTCAAACGGTGAACAGACGAAAGCGCCCAAGGCATGACATTCATGGTGATCAATGTAATACGCCTTGCCGGTCAGACCATTGGCTGAAATATATTCGTCAAACTCGGCGCGTTTCTCTTTATCGTTTTTTACTTCATCGGTGACACGCTGGCGGAACTGCGAAAGTCCCTGCGGATTATTTCTGACTTCTTCAACAATACGGTCGAAATACAACGCCAGGTGTTTATCGGCACTGAACCCGGCGTTCCAGCCATAGGCAACATAATCGATATCTTCGAGCATCAGCCCGGCTTGGCTTAATACAAATTCGATGGACTTGGCGGGCCAGATCTTGTGGTCCTTGATGCGGGTAAAGCGCTCTTCGCTGACCGCCGACAGAATCTGGCCATCGCGCACCAGGCAGGCGCCCGACAAATCATTGTTGGTAATGCCTAGAATGATCATTGCAATATCCTTTTGCTATTAGCGTCCAATTTTTTAAGCCGATTAAGACTATGTTTGACCGGGGTTGGATGCTAATAGAAAAGTCCTACATACTTCGTATAACTTTTATTAAATAATTGACAGCTGTCCCTGTTTACAGGGACAAACGACTTCAGCCATAAAAAAGCCCGCTCGCGATAACTTCGCGAGCGGGCTTTATATTCAGCGATGTATTTACACCATCTCGTGGCTAATCCATTCAACCACCGAAGTGCGCTTCGGCACCCAGCCCAGCAACTCACGGGCGCGTTGACCGCGAACCCGGCTGTTGGAGCCCAGGCCATAGTTGGCCATTTCATAACCCCACTCGGCTTCGGCGTCTTTCAAGGACCAGTCTTGTGGCTCGCCCAGGTTCAAGGCTTTGGCCATGGCGGTGGTCATGTCGATGAACGAGGACTCGCCGCTTTCGACGAAGTAGAAGGTGCCCGGTACATTGTGGGTCAGCGCCAACAGGTACAGCGCCACCACGTCTTCGATGTGCACGTTGGACCAGATGTTCTGCCCGCTGCCGACATGGCGAACGATGCCGCTTTTGCGCGCCTGTTTGAGCAGACGTGGCAGTTGCACGCTGTCACGCTTGACGCCCAGGCTGTGGCCGTAGATCAGGGTGTTGCAGATCACCGCCGAATTCACGCCGTCTTTCGCCGCCGCCAGGATCAGGTTATCGATGGCCACCCGCGCCGCCTTGTCGACAGTCGGCGCTGGCAGGTTGTCTTCGTAATAGATGACATCGCTGGATTTGCCGCCCGACGCGTCGCCGACAATGCTCGAACCGCTGGTGTGCAGGAACACTTTGTGCGAGCCGCGCAGCGCGTCGAGCAAGGCTTCAACCGCGCCACGATGGTCGCTGCTGGCGGCGTTGATCACGGCGTCGGCGGCGCGAGCCTGTTTGGCCAGGAGCGCGCTGTCGTCCAGCGTGCCGATGACCGCAGTGATACCCAGAGCCTTGAGTTCAGCGGCTTGCTCGGCGCTGCGCACCAGACCGGTGACTGAATGACCGGCCTGAACCAGCCCCGTAGCGATGGAGCCGCCGATAAAGCCGGCAGCGCCGGTAATGAATACGTTCATGGAGAAACTCCCTGCGTGAATAAGTGATGCAACGAGTATCCCCCGCCTGCCAACGCCGAAAAATCCCCGCAGGCCCAATTCACTCTTGCGCAGGAATCACGAATCAGCCCTTGAAGTCGGCGTTGGCGTATTGCGCCAATTTGCCCTGGATAAAATCCAGGAAACACTGAATGCGCAGGGCCAGTTGCGAGTTGCGGTAGTACACGGCGTTGATCGGCTGCCGATAGCCGCTGTTGAAGTCAGCCAGCACGACGTGCAGGCGACCGGCGCGGATGTCGTCGATGGTCATGAAATGGGAAAGGCAGGCAATCCCCTGGCCTTCCAGTACCAAGTGGCGGATGGTTTCGCCGCTGGACGCGCTGATCGCCGGCGTAATCGGCCAGCGGTCGCCATGCACATAGCGCAGTGGCCACTGGTTGAGGCCTTCGTTCTGGGTGAACCCGAGCAATGTGTGCGCGCTCAGATCGGCGACGGCGCTCGGTGTGCCGTGGCGTTCAAGGTAGGCGGGACTGGCGACGATGTGCAGCGGGCTGCAACCCAGGGAACGGGCGTGCAGGGTCGAGTCGGCGAGCACGCCGATGCGGATGGCGATGTCGGTGCTTTGTTCCAGCAGGTCAATGATCAGGTCGTTGCTGTTCAGCTCCAGTTGGATGTCCGGATAGAGCCTGCGAAACTCATCGATGTACGGCACGATGGCGTGCAGCATGAAAGGCGATGCGGCGTTGATGCGCAGGCGACCGGAGGGCGTTTGCTGACGGGCGTTGAGGCGCTCTTCTAGTTCGTCCATCTGATCGAGAATCAGCTTGGCGTGTTCGAAGAAGTACTTGCCCTCCTCGGTCAGGTCCATGCGCCGGGTGGTGCGGTTGATCAGTGTGGTGTCGAGCTTGGCTTCCAGGCGCGACAGGGTGCGGCTGACCGCAGAAGGCGTCTGCCCGACCTGCTCGGCGGCCGCGGAAATCGACCCGCATTCAATTACGCAGACGAAAATCTGCAATTCATCGGATCTGGCTTTCACGGGTGTCCTCTATCGATGGCCCTGCACACTAACCTGTGGAGCGAGCTTGCTCGCTCCACAGGGGAATTGTGGTGTTCAGGCTTTATTACCTGGCTTTCGATAGTAGCCGAGCCTCAGGCCTTAAGGCCAAACACCTCACGCAAATGCTGCTCGTACCGCGCCACATCGGCCTCGATGTTCGGCCGTTTCATCACGTCCACACAGATAAACGTCGGCAACCCGGTCATGCCCAGGAACTCGTTGGCCTTGTGGAACGGGAAGTACACAGCGTCCACGCCCTTGGCTTCGAAGAAATCGGTGGGGTCGTCGAAGGCTTGCTGCGGCGCGTTCCAGGTCAGCGACAGCATGTACTGCTTGCCCTGCAACAGGCCGCCGCTGCCGTATTTTTGCGAGGCGTCGGAGCGGGTGCGGCCATCGCTGGCGTACAGGCTGCCGTGGCCTTCGGTGAAGACTTCGTCGATGTATTTTTTCACGGTCCACGGTGCCCCCATCCACCAGCCTGGCATCTGGTAAATGATCACGTCGGCCCAGAGAAATTTGGCAACTTCTTCGGCGACGTCATAGCCCTCGTCGATGAAGGTGGCCTTGACGTCCACGCCACCGCGATCCAGCACACTCAACGCGGCGTCATGCAGGGTGGCGTTGTAGCGACCGTCGGAATGGGCAAATTTTTTGCCGCCATTGAGCAACAGGACTTTTTTCATGGGTGGTCTCGGAAGGTGGGAAATTCGATGGCGGCAGAGTAATCACCGGCCTCGCGCGGAAAAAGCGCCGAACTCGCAAAATTCATTTGACCAAAACGCACGAATCACCCTCAGATTGTTGCCATAGAATTCCGGCCCTTCTGAATTTGAGGGGACATTTGATGAGTGAACAACACGGTTTCATCCTGCACGCCAAGACTCGTCCGGAGATGGCCGACGCATTCGAAGCGCTATTCCGCGCCTACGTTGAACCGAGCCGCGCCGAGCCGGGCTGCATCGAATACCACATGCTGCGCGACCAACAGGACCCGACCCTGTTTATCTTTTATGAGGTCTGGGCGTCTCAGGCACATCTGGATGTGCACTCGAATCTGCCGCACATGCAGCAGTTTCGCGAGCAACGTATGGAGTACCTGGAACGGGATTTCGATATCCGCGCCATCGACATGCTCAGCGCCTCCTCGGCTAACCGCTGATCAGCAAATGGCTGCCGAGCAGTCCCAGGCCGATGAAGAACACGCGCTTGAACAACCGCGCGCTGATCCGCTGACGCAGCCATTGCCCCAGCCACATGCCCAGCAGCGCCGGGATCAGCACCAGCACTGACGCACTCAACTCGCCGCCTCCCAGTTCGCCGCGCCACGACAGGCCGGCGGCGAGGGCCAGGGTCGAGACTGTGAACGACAGACCCAGCGCCTGCACCAGTTCATCCCGGCTCAAACCCAGCGCCTGCACATAAGGCACTGCCGGGATCACAAATACGCCGGTGGCCGAGGTGATGACGCCAGTCAGCACCCCGCAAAGCGGCCCGAGCCAGCGCTCGGTTCGCCCGCCGACGTGCAACATGGGCAGCAGCAAACCGCTCAAGGCGTAGATCAGCAACGCCGCTCCCAGCGCTCGTACCACCCAGTGTCCGCCCGCCATGCCGATCCACAGCGTGCCCGCGCCGGTGCCGATGAAAATCGCCAGCAGCATCGGCCACAGCCGTTTGATCAAGCCGCGAAGATGGCCGCCGAACGCCAGTTGCCAGACGTTGGTCAAGGTTGCGGGGATGATCAGCAGCGCCGCAGCCTGTGACGGTGCCATAGCCAGACCGAGCAGGCCCATGGCGATGGTCGGCAAGCCGAGGCCGATCACGCCTTTGACCATGCCGGCCAGGAGGAAGGTGGCGATGACCAATATTGACAGGGTCAATCCGAGGTTTTGGTAGAACGTGGCGAGCGTATTCATGGGGCCATGTTGAGCCCTGGATGAGGGGATGAAAATCTGCCATATATTGAGGGTGCCTTCTGCCTTGCAAGAGGCAGGATTTACGCCGATCAAATGTGGGAGCGAGCCTGCTCGCTCTCACAGGTTTTGCACCCTCACTGGAGGTGGTACCCATGCACTTCGACCTCACCGACCTGCGCCTCTACCTGCACATTCTCGACACCGGCAACATCACCGCCGGCGCCGCACGCAGTCATCTGTCCCTGGCCGCCGCCAGTGCACGGATTCGCGCGATGGAGGCATCGCTGGGCATCGAGTTCCTGCAGCGTGGCCGCCGTGGCGTCACCCCTACACCCGCCGGAAAAGCCCTGGCGCAACATGCCCGCCTCCTCCTGCAACAAGCCGAACGCATGCAGCAGGACATGGCAGAGTACGCCAAGGGCGTCAAAGGCCAGGTACGCCTGCTGTGCAACACCACCGCTATCACCGAGTACTTGCCGGAATTGCTGGCGGACTTCTTGCGGCGCCATCCCAACCTCGACATCGACTTGCAGGAAATGCCCAGCGCCCGCATCACTCATGCCCTGCGTCAGGGTGCAGCAGACCTTGGCATCGTCTCTGATGCGCTGGACATTCATGGCCTGCAATCACGCCCGTTTCGCGATGATCCGCTGGTGTTGATCCTGCCCCTCGATCACCCGCTGGCCGACAGCGATTCAGTAAATTTCAGCGACACGTTGCAGCACGACTATGTGGGGCTCAACGCCAACAGTGCATTAGCGGTGTATCTGGAAGAACAGGCGTTGCACACAGGCGTGCGAATGCAGATCCGCATTCGTGCCGATGGTTTCGATGGTGTGATGCGCATGGTCGCGCGAGGGGCTGGACTGGCGGTTGTACCGCTGGCAGCAGTCGAGCGCCGGTCGGCGGAAAAATCGTTCAGATGCGTGGTGCTGCAAGCGCCGTGGGCGCAACGCAAATTGCTGCTCTGCGCCCGTGATTTTACGGCGTTGCCGGCTTATGCCAGTGCCTTGTCGCAGGCGTTGATAAACCCTTGAGGACACCTTGAAATTAACGCGATAACGGTGGCGTGGAAGCATGCTTGCGCTGGACAGCAGAGCAGTCCCCTTGTTTGTGAAGAGCGGGGCCAATACGCGGCCCAGCGGGAGCAAGCTCCCTCGCCACAAACAGTAGGATTGCTCACGCAAAATAAGCACAAGGAATAGCTTGCAAGGTACGCATACATACGTACTATAGCTTCCGAGCGAACGTGTTGCCCTGTAGCCGTTTTTCGCACAACGACAACGGACAAGGACGTACGGATCAGCTCCAATAACCTACAAGGAATGAAGGGGACGTTATGGTTGATTCAACGGAGTTTCGTAATGCAATGGCGATGCTGGGGAGTGCCGTCACCATCGTCACCACGGATGGCCCGGCAGGGCGTTTCGGGTTTACCGCCTCGGCGGTCTGCAGCGTGACGGACAGCCCGCCTACGTTGCTGGTATGCGTCAATCGTTCCTCGTCCAATCACGAGCATTTCAAGACCAACGGGGTGCTGTGCGTCAACGTACTGACCGGCGAGCATCAGTCTACCTCCGGAGCATTTGCCAATCGCCAATTGTCCATGCAGGAGCGGTTTTCCAGCGTCAATTGCAAGACTCTGGTGACTGGTTCTCCGGCCATTGACGAAGCACTGGTGAGCCTCGACTGTCGCGTGAGCAAGATCGACGAGGTCGGCACTCACAGTATTTTCTACTGTGAAATCCTCGAGCTTCAACACAGTGAGGCCAAGGAAGGCCTGGTCTATTTCAATCGCAATTACTACCGCCTCAACGACGAATTGCGCTTGGCTCCCGATCAGTAACGGGGGCTCCCGTCACTCCTGACCGCCGCCGTTTGCCTGAACGTCGGCTCGTCAGATTCCGGGTCATTACAGGGATGAAAAGATGTTATTCAATGAAGAAAACTTTGCGGATATCGACCTTAACCTGATCATAATTTTTCTGGTGCTGTTTCGCGAACGAAGCGTCTCGCGCACGGCTGAGCGCCTGCACGTCAAACAACCTGCAATCAGCGGCTCGCTGGCGCGCCTGCGCAAGCGGTTCGATGACCCGCTGTTCCTGCGCGCCGCCAACACCATGCGCCCGACGTCAAAAGCCGAAGAGCTGGCGCAGGCCCTCAGCCCGGCGATCCGCCAGATTGAAGCGGTGATCAGCCTTTGAATTGAACACACACAACCCCCTGTGGGAGCGAGCCTGCTCGCGAAGGCGTTGTCAGCCTCAACACTGATGTTGACTGACAGAGCGCTTTCGCCAGCAGGCTCGCTCCCACAGGGATTGTGTTGACTGGATGAACTAGATGCGTGCCCAGAACGCCGGCAGAAAACACTCGCTGACCAGCAGTGCCGAGCCGTTGCGGGTGAAGCGCGAACGCCTTGCCAGCAAGCGCTTGGCCTGTGGCGCGTAACGATAGGACAGCGCCGCCAGCGGGGTGCTGGGCGGCAACAGGGCACACTGGAAGGGCTCGCGCAGGGTCTGGGCTGACGTGTAGAGAATCTCGGCCAGCGGTCGACCACCGTATTCGTTCAGCTCCGACCAGTCGCTGTTCAGCGCCGGTACGCTGGTCAGGCTGCGCGCCGTGACGCACGCTTCGCCATCGATCTTCATCACCACTTCACGCACCCAGGCGGTCGACGCCGGCGGGACGTTCAAGGCTTGTGCCTCATCATGATTAAGCAGGCCGTGGGACTGCTCGACCACCTCGATCGAATAGTTGCCCATGGCTTTCAAACGCGGGGTCAGCGCGCCCGGCAAAAACAGCCAGTGATGTTCGGGGGCGGTCAACTCCGACAGCGGCCCTGAAGACCAGTAATGACTTTTGTCCATGTCCACACCCTCCCTGGTGATTGTGAATCGGTTAGTTGGAGTGAAGGGCCACAGCGCTTCACTCACATGCAATCAACCTTCAGCGTCTTCGTTCACTTCGTGCTTGCTGATCACATCGACGGTCTGTTCATCGAACTTGACGGCCGTGAGCAGCGAATCGAGCAAACCTGGAAACCGCAGGTCCATGTCCTCACGACGCAAGGACAACAGGTTTTCCCGACCGTATGGCCGTTGCCAAATCAGACCGCTGTCGCGCAACACCCGCCAATGGTGGGTCATGGTCGACTTTGATGCGCCCCGCAGAATCCGGCCGCAAGGGTGTTCCTGGCCATCGGCCAACACCTTGAGCACGGTCAGGCGCAATGGGCTACCCAGCGCGGACAGAACATTCTCTAACAAGATCTGGTCCTGATTGGGGTGATTTGGAACGTTCATAGGTAGGTACCTTTGTTGATATAGGCGGGAAAAGCCTTACTAGAATTCGTCTATACGAGAACAGTAAGACTATACACAAAGATCCCTTCTCCCGCGATAAACGCCCGGGCATAGAACCTGTGGGAGCGGACTTGCTCGCGAAGGGATCGTGTCAGTCAGTATCAATGTGACTGAAAGGTCGCTTTCGCGTTCAAGTCGCTCCCACAAGGATTTGTGGTGCTCAATTGATGGTATTTTTCGCCAGCGGCGCCTCACGCTCCTGGAAGCCCCCCCCCAACGCCGCCATCAACGAAATCGAGCTGTCGATGTGCTTGCTGTTGAGGAACGCCAGGCGCATTTCGTCCTGAATCAGTTGCTGCTCGATATTCAGCGCATCGAGGAACGTGTCTTCGCCCGCCTTGTAGCGCGACTGCGACAGTTCATAGGAAGACTGGGCAATCGCACAGGCATCGCGCTGGACCACAATCTGCTGCTCGAAGGAACGCAATTGCGTCACCGAAATCGCCACTTCGTGCAGTGCCGAGGTCAGCACCTGGTTGTAGTGAGCGATGGACACGTCCAGCTCGGCGTTGCCGGCCTTGAGGTCGGAGCGTAGGCGCCCGGCATCGAAAATCGGCAGCGAGATGGTCGGCGCCACATTCCAGAATTTGCTGACGCCGGCAAACAGCGCATCACCCGACAGGGCGTGAGAGCCTGCGGCGGCCGCCAGGTTGATATTCGGATAGAACGTGGTCTTCACCGCGTCAATGTTCTTGTTCTCGGCCTCCACCCGCCAGCGCGCCGCAACGATGTCCGGGCGGCGGCCCAGCAGTTGCGCCGGCAGCTGAGCCGGCAGCGCTACCACACTCGCTTGCAGGCTCGCTGGGCGCTCGATGCTTTGCGCCCGATCAACGCCCTTGCCCACCAGCACCGACAATTGCAGACGCGCCACTTCAATGTCGTCCAGCGCGCCGATCAACGTCGATTCGGAACGCGCCTTGAGGCTCTGCACCTGCTTGAGTTGCGACAGGTTATCCAGCCCCGAGTTGTAGCGAGAATCCGACAGCTCCACCAATTTGCTCAACCGCGCCAGATCGCGGCGATTGAGCTCCGAAACCTGCCAGGCATAGGCCAGTTGGTTGTAGGCCTTGACCACGTTGACCGTAAGAATCAGCTTCGACGATTGCAGATCGACTTCCGCCGCCATGGCGCTGTTGAGTGCCGATTCCCAGGCCGCTCGCTGCCCGCCCCACAGGTCGAAGGTGTAATTGAAATTGACCGCCAGGTTGCGCGCCGTGAAGTACTTGTGGCCTTCGCCGCTGTAGTCTTCGAAGCGCGACAGGCGACCACGGGTGACGCCCGCCGAGGCATCCATTTGCGGGAAGCGCTCGGCATCGCGCAAGTCCAGGAACGCATTGGCCTTGGCCACTCGCGCCTGCACTTCCTGCAAGTCCGGGTTGCTGGCATAAGCCTCTTCAATCAAGGCCCCCAGCCGTGGATCGCCCAGGGACGTCCACCAATCGGCACGAGGCCAATTGGCCGGTGGCAGCGTGTCTTTCAGGCTGTTGGAGGACGCCTGGTCAAGCGACAGCAACTTGCCCTGATGATCGATCCCGGCGTAGTTCACACAGCCGGCGGCCAACATGATCGAGACGGCCAACGGCGCCAGCATGAAGCGTGTAATCCGATACATACAACTTCCTCAGATGGGTTGCGGCGCACTGACCGGGTGGGTTTCAACGGCAACGGCTGGCTGCTTGATCGAGCTCAGCAAGGTGTAGACCGACGGCAGGATAAACAGCGTGAACAGCGTACCGATGAGCATCCCGACCACGATCACCAGACCCAGGCCGAAGCGGCTGTTGGCACCAGCACCGCTGGCAAACAACAGCGGGGCAAGGCCCACGACCATCGCGGCGGTGGTCATCAGAATCGGCCGCAGACGTACCTGCGCGGCGTGCTTGATGGCTTGCACACGGTCCATGCCCTGCTTGCGCTGCAATTCGTTGGCGAACGCCACCATCAGAATGCCGTGCTTGCTGATCAATCCGATCAGGGTAATCAAGCCGATCTGCGTGTAGATGTTCATCGATGTCATGCCCAGCGCCAGCGGCACCAGTGCCCCGCAGATCGACAGCGGCACGCTGATCAGGATGATGAACGGGTCGCGGAAGCTCTCGTACTGCACGCTCAACACCAGGTAGATGATCACCAGGGCCAGGCCGAAGGTGAACGCCAGGCTATTGCCTTCCTGCACGTATTGGCGGGCATCGGACTGCCAGTCGAAACTGAAGCCGGCCGGGAAGTTTTCCGATTGTTTTTGCAGGAAGCCCACCGCATCGCCCAAGGTCACACCCGGTGCCGGAATGGCCTGGAAGGTGGCCGAGTTCTGCTGGTTGAACTGGGTCATGCGGTTAGGTTCGACTTTCATGCTCAGGGTGGCCAGCGTCGACAACGGCACCGGATTTCCCTTCTGGTCTTTCACGTAGTACAGCTTCAGGGTTTCGGGGGTCAGTCGGTCCGAAGAAATCGACTGCGGAATCACGTCATAGGAACGGCCGTGGAACGAGAACCGGTTGACGTACTTTTCACCGATCAGGCTGTTCAGCGTTTCACCGATGTCCTGCATGCGAATGCCCAGGGCGTTGGCCTTGGCGCGGTCGATATGAATTTCCACCACCGGGTTGTTGAAGTCCAGGTCACTGTCGACCACGGCAAACAAACCGCTGGCCTGTGCTGCCTGCTTGAGTTGATCCATCACGTTGAACAACGCCAGGTAGTCCTGATCGCTGCGGATGACCATCTGCACCGGCAAGCCACCAGTGGAGCCCGGCAGCGGCGGCATCTGGAAGACAAAGATGCTGGTGCCTTCGATCTGGTTCACCTTGGCCTGCAAATCAGGCTGGATGGCGTTGGCGCTGCGTCCGCGTTTTTCCCAGTCCACCAGGTTGATCCCGCCGACGCTGTTGGACAGCCCGTCATTACCGTTGGCGACCCAATTGCTGTAGCCCTCGGGAATTTCGTTGAAGGTCTCGTAGAGCTTGTGGGCATAGGCCTCAAGGTAATTGAGGTTGGCATGCTGCGGCGCCTTGATCGCGGTCAGCAGGATGTTCTGGTCTTCCAGCGGCGCCAATTCTGTCTGTGCCGAGCGGTACAGGAACGGCAGGCTGAAAAAGATCACCAGGGCCACGCTCAGGCTGATCCAGCGTCGTGCCAGCGAGCCGCCCAGCAACGCAACATACCGTGTCGACAAATAGTGGAAGAAGCGGTCGGCCTTGACGGCCATGAAGCCTTCGCTGCTTTTTGCATCCAGCAGGCGGGTACTCATGATCGGCGACAGCGTCAGCGCGACGATGCCGGAAATCACCACAGCGCCGGCCAGGGTCAGGGCAAATTCCTTGAACAGCGTGCCGGTCAGGCCGCCCATCAAGCCGATTGGCGCGTACACCGCCGCCAGGGTGAAGGTCATTGCCACCACCGGCCCCGCCACTTCGCGGGCGCCGATCAATGCGGCATCGAACGGGGATTTGCCGTCCTCGATATGTCGGTGGACGTTCTCCACCACCACGATTGCATCGTCCACCACCAGGCCGATGGCCAGGACCATCGCCAGCAAGGTCAGCAGGTTCAGGCTGAAGCCAAACATCTGCATCAACATCGCCGCGCCAAGCATCGACAGCGGGATTGTCACCAATGGAATCAGTACGGTACGGAAATTACCCAGGCACAGGTAAATCACCAGCACCACGATCACCAACGCTTCGAGCAAGGTGTAAGACACTTCGTCAATCGACGACTGAATGAAGTGCGCCACTTCGAATGGAATTTGTACGGTCACGCCCGGCGGCAGGGTTTCCTGGATCTGTGGCAGCAATTCGCGAACGCGTTTGACGATCACCAGCGGGTTGCCGGTGGGGGCCGCATCGAGACCGAGGAACAGCGCCGGTACATCGCTCATCGAACCACTGGTGTCGGAGGACGCCGCGTTCAGCTCGACGGTGCCGACATCGCGTACTCGAATGATCTTGCCGTTGTCGTTGCGCAGCACCATGTCGCGGAAATCTTCGACGCTGTTCAGGTCGGTGTTGACCCGCAGGTTGCTGACCACATACAGGCCTTTGACCTGCCCTGGCGCCGCCTGGAAGTTGTTGGCTTCGATGGCTTGCGACACGTCTTGCCCGGTCATGCCGTAACCGGCCAGGCGCTGCGGATCAAGCCACAGGCGCATTGCCAGTTTCTGCTCACCCATGATGTTGATCTTGGCCACGCCCTCGATACCGGCGAACATCGGCTCGACCACGCGAGAGATGTAATCCGACATCTGCGGGATGGTCAGGTTGGAACTGGCGAACGCCACGTAGGCCACGCTGGTGAAACCACCCGAGGTGCGCTCCACCACCGGATCATAGGCGTCCTTGGGCAAGCGATATTTGATCTGGTTGACCTTGGCCATGACCTCGGTCAGCGCCGAAATCGAATCGCTGTTGAGCGCCATGCGGATCGTCACCAGGCTGCGACCCTGAGTCGAGCTCGAAGACAGGTAGTCGATGCCCTCGACCGAGGCCACGGCCTGGCTGATCGGCTGGGTGACAAAGCCTTGCATCAACTCCGACGACGCGCCCGGATACTGGGTAGTGACCGTGATGGTCGACGTCTCCAGCATCGGGTACTGACGGATCGGCAGGTTCATCAGCGCCCGCACACCGAACAGCAGGATCAGCGTACTGACCACCACTGCCAGCACCGGGCGACGTAGAAAGAGGTCGGTGAATTTCATTTTTCCAGCCCAGTGGTGAGTTTAAGACCGATGGTGTCCGGCACGCCTTCCACCGCCACGCCGTCGTGGAGTTTCAGCTGCCCGGACGTCACTACCTGCACGCCTTCTTTCAGGCCTTTGTCGACCACCGCCCAACCGTCGCGACGCTCGCCGACCTTGATGCTTTCACGCTTGACCTTGGTCACGCCGGCATCGTCTGCATAGACGTAGAACACGCTTTCGCCGTAGGCGTTGTAGGTGATCGCGGTTTCCGGGATGACCAGTTCCGAGGTCTGCGGCAGCGTCACCAGGACCTTGGCGTACATGCCCGGACGCAGCAGTTTTTTGGTGTCGGTGATGACCGCCTGCACGTTGATGGTGTGCGACTGGTTGATCTGCGGATCGACCGCAACGATCTTCCCTTCGAACTTCACGTCCGACCAGGCATCAACCTTGGCCTGCACCACCTGACCCAGCTGTACCTTCGAACCATCACGCTCGGCCAGGGTGAAGTTGACGCGCAGCACACCCGGATCGGTGAGGGTCGCGACGGCGCTGCCGGCGTTCAGGTATTGGCCCAGGTGAGCCTGGCGAATACCGAGGGTGCCGGAGAACGGCGCACGGATATGACGCTGGGCAATTTGTGCCTGCATGCGTTCCATATCACCTTTGGCCGCGTCCAGTTGAGCGCGGGCACTGTCGAAGGCGCGACGACTTTCAGCGCCGGTTTTCGCCAGTTCCTGCACCCGGGCAAACTGCGCCTTGGCAGATTCGAATTCGCCCTTGAGGCGAACCAGTTCACCTTGTTCCGGCGCGTCATTGAGGGTGAGCAGAATTTGCCCGGCCTTCACTTCATCGCCGGACTCGAAATCGATATCAACGACCTTGCCGCTGACTTCAGCCGATACCTGCACCTGACGTTGCGCCTCCAGCTTGCCGATGGCTTCCAGGTAATAGGTGTACGGTTGTTTTTTGACCTGGGCGAGGCCCACCCGAGTACTGGGGATTCGTTGATCGGCTGCTGCCGGGGCAGGCGCCCAGAAACGCCAGCCCAGCACACTGGAAATCACCAGTACCAACACAACAAAGACCAAAGATTTAATGATATTTCGAGCAAGCATGTGGCACTCCCTTGACTCTTTACTGCGAGCACAAAAGTTTAAGAATTAAGAAAAAAGATGCAGCGCAAGGCCGGCGAGTTATTAATCCCTGTGATGATTCACTCATAACTCGCCGGTTTGTTTTAATGCGTTATTACGCGGCAGCCAGTACGTTGTTTTTATCCAGGTACAGTTTGCCAATACCGTGCAAGTTCAAAGGCGACAAGGTGAAGTGCTTTGAACCGGTATGGATGTCACGGAAGCAGCGTTCCAGGAAGTGGGTTTTATAAACCGCTTTGGAACCGGCCAGGGCGTAGATCTGATTGACCGCGTTGACCGAATTTTCGGTCAGTACCGAAGCCGCGAGGCCGACGCGTGCGCTCACCGGATCGCCGATGGTCTCGCCGCGATTGATCACTTGGCAGATGGCGTCTTCCAGCAACAACTGAGCGGTGTGCACCGAGGAAATGGCACGGCCGGTTTTCTCGAAAATCACCCCTTCCAGGCCCGCGTCGGTATTCACCGCCCGGTCATTACGGAAGTGATCCACCGCCGCGCGGGCCACGCCCAGCACGGTGGACATCGCCGCCAGCGTACCGAACTCGTAGTAGCCGGTGGCGTAGGCGCGAGAGCTGCGAACTTCCGGGGATTTTTTCAGGGTCTCGACATCCAGCGAGAACGCCTTGTTGACCAGCACCTGCGAGCACTCGAAGTGGTTACTGCCGGTGCCGCGCAGACCCAGGGTGTCCCAGGTGTGGTTTATTTGGCACTGGCTGACCGGTACGAAGAACATCCGCACTTGCGGCGCGGCACCATCAGCCGGGCCTTTGACCGTGGCCGTGCACACCAGCCAGTCGGCATAGGCCGAGCCGCTGGCGAAGGCCCATTTGCCGCTCAACAGGTAGTCGTCACCGACCGGAACGGCTTCGCCGCCAGAGTGAATCGCGCCGATCACAAAACCCGAACAGGTGCTGTAGATCGCTTCGGCGGTACTTTCCGGCAAGTAGTCGGCCAGTCGGCCCATTGCCACTTGTACTGCCAGTTGCCAGGACACCGAAGCGTCGTGGCGGGCAAATTCGAGCAGCATGGCGGAGGTGGTCTGGATATCCACCTGAGAACCGCCAAACGCCCTGGACACCGAGGTGCGTGCAAAGCCTGCCTTGAAAAGCTCGGCCATCACGTCCTTGTGAGTCGCATTCGTCTGTTCGCTGTAGTCCCGGTGCTTGAGAATCAAAGGATTCAGTGCACGCACCTTCTCAAGCCATTCATTGGATTCGGTGGGAAGGTTGTTCCATTGCATTAGATTTTTCATAACGGCTCCTAGCTATTATTTATTTACGGTCAGCAGACGAAAAAACAGACAGAACTTTATTGTTGTAAACCCCGGTAAAAATGTACGTCTACAGTCGTACATTGGCAAGCGTTATTATTCAAACCAATTCACTTTTTTACGACCGACACTTATATAAAACTGCAGGCGAGACGAAGCAGCCGAACGAGCGCAGACGCGTCGGCTTTCAAATTTTTAACGTATTACTTTGAGCCGGCGCGTCGGGCGCTGACCTCCGACAAAGATGCCCAATCCTGATCGCCCTGCCCATGGGCCATGCCGTCGAGCAGGTTGTCCTTCAACACGCTGGCAAATGGCAACGGCACCTGCGCCGCTTCGCCCGCTTCCAGTGCCAGGCGAATATCTTTAAGACCCAGGGACAGCTTGAATCCCGCCGGCTCGAACTGCTTGTCGACCATCAATTTGCCGTAGCCCTGATATACCGGCACGGCGAACAGCGTCGAGGTGATCATGTCAATAAACGTGCCGCGGCTGATACCGTAGCCGCCGGCCAGGATCGAAGCTTCGGCGGTGGCTTCGATCGCGGCGGCAATCATCAGATTGGCTGAGAGTTTGGCAACACACGCCAGTTCCGCGCCTTCGCCGAAGTGCCAGGTCTTGCGCCCCAACACCTCGAACAATGACTGCACCCGGATCAGCGCATCGGCGGGACCGGAAGCCAGAATATTCAGGTTACCGGCGGCGGCGACATCCACTCGCCCCAGCACCGGAGCCGACACATAAGCCACCGCGCGCTCGGCGTGCAGCGCCGCCAGCTCTTTGGCCAGCGCCACCGACACCGTGGACATATTGACGTGAACGCTGCCCGCCGCCAGACCATCGAGGGCCTTGGCATCAATGAACACCGAACGAATCGCCGCGTCATCGCCCAACATGGAAATCAGCACCTCGGCCTCGGCAGCCTGTATCGGGCTATCGACGGGCTGGGCACCGGCGCGTGCCAGCTCGTCCAGCGGTGCTTTCGAGCGATTCCACACGCGCACCTGATGCCCGGCCTTCAGCAGGTTCAGCACCATCGGTGCGCCCATCGTGCCCAACCCAATAAATCCCAGCTCCATGCTCCGCTCCCGTGTTGGTGAGGTTCGAAATATCCGTCGAACGAAAATCCAGAATTGCGATTGTACGTGTACAGGCGTACATTTCAAGTGCCTCGACGATTTAACGTCGAGACAGTGGTTTCAAACACACCTTTACCCAAGGCAAGGAGGCTTTATGCAATTCGGGATCTACACCGTTGGCGACGTCACACAAGACCCGACCAACGCCAGTACCCCAAGTGAATCTCAGCGCATTCAGGCCACCCTGCAAATCGCGCAAAAAGCCGAAGACATCGGTCTGGACGTATTCGCCACGGGTGAGCACCACAACCCGCCGTTCATCACATCCTCGCCCACCACGCTGCTGGCTTATATTGCAGCGAAGACCAAGCGCATCATCCTGTCCACATCGACGACCCTGATCAGCACCAACGACCCGGTGCGTCTGGCCGAAGAATATTCTCTGCTGCAAAACCTCTGCGGCGGGCGCATGGATCTGATGCTCGGTCGCGGCAATACGGCGCCGGTTTACCCCTGGTTCGGCAAAAACATCGCCGACGGCCTGCCACTGGCGATGGAAAACTATCGCTTGCTGCACAAGCTGTGGCGCGAGGAGGACCTCGACTGGACCGGACGTTTCCGCACGCCACTGCGTAACTTCACCTCGATCCCCCGACCACTGGATGACTTGCCGCCCTTTGTCTGGCACGGCTCGATTCGCACACCGGAAATCGCCGAACAGGCGGCGTATTACGGTGACGGTTTTTTTGCCAGTCATATCCTCTGGCCCCGCGAGCACTTCATCGCCCTGGTCGAGTTTTACCGCGAGCGCTTTGCGCACTACGGTCACGGCACGCCGGAGCAGGCCATCGTTGGTCTGGGCGGCCATATTTTCATGCGCCGCAACTCTCAGGATGCGCGCCGCGAGTTTCGCCCGTACTTCGATAATGCCCCGGTGTATGGCCACGGCCCGTCGCTGGAAGAGTTCATGGAAATGACCCCGTTGTCGGTGGGTAGCCCGCAGGAAATCATCGACAAGACCCTGACCTTCCGCGAGCATTTCGGCGACTATCAGCGCCAGTTGTTTCTGTTCGACCATGGCGGTATTCCATTGAAAACCGTGCTGGAACAACTCGATATGTTCGGCGCCGAAGTGCTGCCGGTGCTGCGTGAGGAAACCAGGAAACGGCGTTCGCCGTTGGCCGCCAAGGCGCCGACTCACGCTAATCGGCTGGCGCATCTGCAATCGCTGCAAACACCCTCTCTGTCCACTGTAAAAGCACCACAAACCGACAGCGTGACCGGGCACTGACCCACGACAAAAAACCTGTGGGAGCGGGCTTGCTCGCGAATGCGGTGTGTCATTCAACAGTGACGTCGACTGACACGCCCTCTTCGCGAGCAAGCCCGCTCCCACAGGGATAGCGCTTAACCCAGGATGATCAAGCAGCGCCTTTCAACGGCGTCCGCGCCGCCATCACCGTCAACACATCATCAGTAATCAACCGAGCCAGATACTGCCCGTAACCGGTCTTGCTCATACCGCCCGCCAACACCAGCAACTGCGCATCGTCGATCCAGCCTTTGTTGTAGGCGATCTCTTCCAGACAGGCGATTTTCAGCCCCTGGCGTTTCTCGATGGCGTGCACGAAATTACCCGCCTCCAGCAACGCGTCATGGGTGCCGGTGTCCAGCCAGGCCATGCCGCGCCCCATCACCGACACATTCAACTTGCCACGTTGCAGGTAAACGTTATTGACGTCGGTAATTTCCAGCTCACCCCGTGGAGACGGCTTGATGTTGGCGGCAATTTCCAGCACTTCGTTGTCGTAGAAATACAGACCGGTGACGGCGAAGTTGGACTTCGGATCGGCAGGTTTTTCGCAGATGCTCAAGGCCTTGCCGGCCGCGTCGAATTCCACCACACCAAAGCGCTCCGGATCGGCCACGTAGTAGCCGAACACCGTGGCGCCCTCTTCACGGCTGGCCGCTTGCAGCAGGGTCTCACCGAAGCCGGCACCGTAGAAAATGTTGTCGCCCAGCACCAGGCACACGTTGTCGTCGCCGACAAATTCGCGGCCGATGATGAAGGCCTGAGCCAGGCCGTCCGGGCTCGGCTGTACCGCGTAGCTGAGGCTCAGGCCCAACTGGCTGCCGTCACCGAGCATGCGCTGGAAACCCGGCAGATCTTCGGGGGTGGAGATGATCAGGATCTCGCGAATTTCCGCCAGCATCAGCACCGACAGCGGGTAGTAGATCATCGGTTTGTCATACACCGGCAGCGACTGCTTGGAGACGCCCAGGGTGATCGGGTGCAGACGCGAACCGGCGCCGCCCGCCAACAGAATTCCTTTGTACTTGGCCATGCTTCTTTTCCTTTTAAGCAATGAGATGACAGACGCCGACACGGCGTCGTTGAACAATTTGAGACTCAGGCCAGAGCGGCCTCTTCGCGGTGTTCACCGAGACGTTCCAGGGCGTAGGCACCGGACATCACGCGAATCCACCAGGGACGATTTTCCAGATACCAGTCGACGGTTTTCTTCATGCCACTTTCAAACGTTTCTTCGGGGGCCCAACCCAGGGTCGCCTGGATTTTCCCGGCATCGACGGCGTAGCGTTTGTCATGGCCGGGACGGTCCTTGACAAAGGTGATCAAGTCGCGGAAATGCGCCACGCCTGCCGGCTTGGCGGCACCGCGAGCCTCAAGCAGATCGCACAAGGTGTGTACCACTTGCAGGTTGGTTTTCTCGTTGTGGCCGCCGATGTTATAGGTATGCCCCACTTCACCACGGGTCACCACCGCATACAGCGCACGGGCATGGTCCTCGACGAACAGCCAGTCGCGGATCTGCGCGCCGTCGCCATACACCGGCAACGGCTTGCCTTGCAGCGCGTTGAGGATGACGTGCGGAATGAGTTTTTCCGGGAAATGGTGCGGCCCGTAATTGTTCGAACAGTTGCTCAACACCACCGGCAAACCGAAGGTGCGGTGCCAGGCGCGAACCAGGTGATCGGAGCTGGCCTTGGTCGCCGAATACGGCGAGCTCGGCGCGTAAGCGGTGGTTTCGGTGAAGGCGGCGTCCTCGGGCTCGAGGTCGCCATACACTTCGTCGGTGGAAATGTGATGGAAGCGGAACGCTGCCTGGCGCGTCGGTTCCAGCCGGGTCCAGTAGCCCCGGGCCGCTTCGAGCAAGGTGTAGGTGCCGACGATGTTGGTCTCGATGAACGCCTGCGGGCCGTCAATCGAACGGTCCACGTGGGACTCTGCTGCCAGGTGCATCACCGCATCGGGTTGCAGCCGGGCAAACAGTTCGTCCAGCGCGTTCTTGTTGCAGATGTCCACCTGATAGAAGCGGTAGCGCGGCGAGTCGGCGACTTCGGCCAATGACTCCAGATTACCGGCGTAGGTCAACTTGTCGACGTTGATCACCTCGCACTCGGTTTCGTTGATCAGATACCGCACGACGGCCGAGCCAATGAAGCCCGCGCCCCCTGTCACTAAAATTTTCATCAGCGCCTCCCTTGGCAAAATGATGATGTGATTCAAAGTCCTTCGATGTGGCTAGTTCAGCAAGGCGACCCAGTGCTGGCTCAGGCCCTTTTCCAGAATCAGCAGCGTCTGGATGCAGACAAAACTTTCATCGGTAGTGGCCGACGTCGCATTGAGCGGTCCGAACCCGCCGTCCTGTTTTTGATGGGCGGCGATCCAGTCCTTCGATTCCTGCAAGTAAGTCGGCTGGGCATCGAGCAGGTACATCGCCGCGATGGCCATGTAGGTGCCCACCAGGCTGACCGCTTTGCCCGGCCGGTAATGGAACGAGCCGTTGGCCAGCTGCAGGTTTTGCAGCCAGGTCACGGTCTGCTCGGGGTTGACGATGCGCTTGTTGAGGATGAACAGCGTCGATACCACGCGGTACACCGAAAACGCGTCTGGCGGATAGCCCGGCTTGTTGGCAAAACCACCGTCTGCGGTGCGGCAACGCAGGGCAAACGCGAGCACTCCCTGCTCGTCCGGCGCCTTCGCGTTGAGGGCATGCAGCGACAGCACCGCGAGGTTGGTGTGCCAGATGTCGGACGCAAAACCCGGTACATCACCGAACCCCCCGTCCGGGTTCTGGCACGCCTGCAAGTAACGCACGCAGCCCTCGATATCGTTGGGCATCGCGCCCAGCACGCGCAGCGACAACACTGCGCAGTAACTGGCGAACACGTCGCTCAGATGACCCGGTTGTTCGGCAAATCCGCCGTCAGTATTTTGCGACGATTTGATGCAGTCGATCAGGCTCGCCTTGTTCTCGATTTGCAGGCCCAGGGCGTGCAAATCCGAAATGACGTGCAGGCCGGAAAATACCTGCCAGGTCTTGTCGGCACGAAATCCCAGCGGCGCGGTTTCGGCGGTCAGCCCGTAAGGGGTATCGCTCGACGCGCGTGACTTGGACAGCCAGGTCAGGTAGCGCTGCAAATCGACATTGATCGCCGGGGCGCCCGTTGTCGGGTGAATATTCTGGACATCACCGCTGCCATCAATGGTTGTCAGCTCCCGAGCCACCAGCGCCGCATCGTCGTGATGATGCACGCAGGCGGGTGGCGCAATGCCCTGCAACGCACGGGCCGCGGCGAACTGGGTTTTCAGGCTCTTCAAGTGCAGCGGCAGGTAGGTCAGATTGCCGATACTGAAGATCCCAGGCTGACGCGGCGGTGCCCAGAACTGGCGAATGAACGGCACCGTCGGGTCATCCGGCGTCGACCAGAAATAGCCCTTGCCCATGAACAGCCCACCGTTGGCAGCGTCGTGAAACTCCAGCAACGCGGCAGTCACCGAGGCGCGGTCATGCTCATCGACACCGGCAGGCAAGGCCTGGATCGCCTGCAACAACAATGCGACGTCGTAGGCGGTTTTGATCGGGAATGGCGACTCGTGTTTCTTGTACGACGTGTGCCAGTCACACCGGACTTTGCCGTTGATGCAGACCCGATCCCAATAGCCGCCGTAAGCCGGGTCGCGGAACAGCGCCAGCGTCTGTTGCACAAAGGAGCGGGCGAGGTTCGACAGTGCATTGTCGTCGCGCACATTGGCCAACCGCGCCAGCACCAGACTGACCTGCGCCCGCACCGCGCAACGGCTCAAGGCCACATCGACAACTGATTCGCTGTCACTGCCGGCAACGCGGGCAATCAGGTTTTCCGCATGCACCTGCAAATGCCCCACCAGTCCGAAGCCCAGAGGTTCGTGACCGATGGTGGCGAGCAGCCCGGCAGCGCTGATGTCCAGCTCGATTGATGTCGCCAGTTCAAGTGGCGTCGACCAATCGCTGCTGTAAACGCCGGCCACTGTGGACCGCGCGTAGATCGCGCCGATCTGCTCCAGCATCGCGTTAATGAGAGCCTGGTTGGTTGCGTCTTCAGGCGTGCGGCGCTGGTAGGCAATCAATGCCGCCAGCCCGTCCAGTTGCAGCGCCAGAGTGCGGCAGCGTCCCGAACCGTGGGGCGTCCAGTAACGATCGGCGAGTTCGTGAAAACCGCCATTGTGGCCATCGTACAAAGCCATCAAGCCGTCGTGGGCAAAACGCAATTGCGCCGCGTCGCCGTGCTCGGCCTGGTAAAGCGTCGCCTCAACCTGATCCTGCAACTGCTTGTCACTGGAAATGGCAACCTGCCCACTGGCATCGGTGATTGCGAAATAGCCACCGTGCTCGAGGTCTTTAAGGCCTTGATCAAAAAGGAACTGCGGATGAAGCGACATGGTGTTTCCCTCTTCCTTGAGGCTAGGCAGCTTTGCTTGCATTCAACGGCACAACCGAGCCCTGGCACAGCTCGATAATGCGGCTCGCAGCCCGTGCGGCGCCCTCGCCGTCCGGCGCTGCCACGTGTTGATGTGGCACAAAATAGTCGGGGGATTGGGTGTCTTTATCCAGTTCGCCCTGGACCAGTTCGACAATGCGCTGCTGGTCGTGGCCCAGGTGCGTTGGAAAGCCGAGCAGTTCCAGGCGACGCAACGCTTCGAGTTCGTGGTATTCCGATTTCGACGGCAGTACAAACAGGGTCGGAATTTTCAGCGCGGCGATTTCCGTCACGGTGATCCAGCCCGGCGCCGAAATAAGCAGGCTGGCTTCGCGCAACAGGCCCATCCAGTCCGGGTAGTACGGCACGCAGATGACGCCCTCCTGGGCGGCGATATCCTGACGCCCCAGCAAGACCATTTTCAGGTCTGGATTACGCTCGCGCAGGGTCTTGAAGCTGTCGAGGTAGGCGGCCAGCAGTGCGTCCTTGTTCTGCGCAAACATCGTGGTGCCGCTGATGGAGGCGACGATGAACGGCGAATCACCGATCTTCAGTTCGGCGCGCACGTCGAGCCCGCTTTGCACGTAGTCGCGGATCATCGGCCCCACAAAATGCGCTTTGCCATTGCTCAAGGCTTCGGCCACTGGCGTGCCCTGATCAAGGGACGCCACATAAGGCTTGTCAGTCAGCACCAGTTGGCTCTGCTGGATCATCCACTTGAACTGGCTGTGCAACGCGGTACGGGCACGGGCCATTTCAAGGGTGTTGACTTCGAAACCGCCTTCCGCCAAATCATGGTCTTGCAACTGGCAAAGGGTGAAGTCATAGCGCTCGGTGACGAACACCAGCGGCGTACCGCTGAAAATCGCAGCCAGGCAAGCGGCCATGTTGAAGTCCGAGACCAGCACGGACGGCTTGTATTCGTCGATCAGCGCCAGATAAGACAGAATTCGCTCACCGGACATAAAGGTATTGGCAATGTACCCGCCAATGTAATTATTCCAGTCCAGCTCTTTGGACAAGTTGCTCTTTTTAGAGTAATCGACCAGTCGACCGGCAATGTCCACGACATCGACACCGGCTTTTTCAAACAACGGCGTGAAGGTCGGCTGCAGGGAAGCCAGCGCCACGGTCAGCGGCATGCCCGGACTTTGCTTCTTGATCGCCTGAGCGATAGAAAGCGCGCGCATGTTATGACCTGAACCGGTGGGGTTAGGGGCAAATAAAATCATTCTTGAATCTCCATTAGTTGAACAACGCCATTAACAACAGTGTTTTCCAATACATCCCTTATCACCACTGAATAGGGCTTTATAACCGCACCATCACCTATATTCAGCGGACCTACCAAGAGTGTTCCTTCGCCAATCACACAGCGACTTCCAATGCGCACCGGGGCCTCTTCCCAAGGCAGCGAACGAAATGAATGATCATGCGTTGAAGCCACAATCGTGACGTTGGCGCCCAGTTCGGTGAAGTCGCCGATACTGACGCCACCGGCGGCCTCGATCACGACGCCTTCAGCCAATATGGCGCCCGTGCCGATCTCGATGCCGCCCAGTTGCGAGATACCGCCCTGACGCTGACTGCGCCCGATCAGAATGCAGTCCCGAGCGATTTCCACCGATGCGCCACCGCGTAATTCGGCGTCGATCAGTGCTTCATCGCTGATGTCCCAGGTTTGTGCATCCGTGTTCAAAGCCTTGAGCCCGGCGACGGACATCGAGGCCCGGTCCAGCAATGAAGGCAGACCGCGCAGCGCTCTGTCGCGGACTTTGGCCAGCACCTGCTCGGGGCTCGGCGTGCCGTCCTCGACCACATTGCGCTGGGCGATGATCCGGGCCGGGCGCCCTACCACGATGGCATCGGCGGGCACATCCGAGGTCACCAGTGCCCCGGCGGCAACCACCGCGCCGGCACCGATACTGACCCCGGCGCTCACTGTCACCTTGGCACCAAGCCAGACATTTTCGGCAATATGGATTGGCGACTCCGCCGTGCCCAGGCACTGCACGCCAGTGGCCAACATGCTGGATTTGCCGATGGCGGCAAACGTGAGCACGCACTTGAAACCGACAAAACAGTCATCACCCATCTGGACATTCTGCAGACGACTGCCGGCACGAATCCACACGTGCCGACCCAACTCACTGAGTGAATCAATAGTCGTCGAAACTTCAATTACATTAATGTCGTCCACAATAAAGCCTCATTCCATTGATGCCGGGCACGTAAATATCTGATGCGCACGACTACGTCGCAGACTTCGTCTGCCATGCACAACCAATAACTAACTACTTGATGATTCCATTCCCTTAAGCACGCATGACATTGCGCCCGCGCCACTTGATTAACTGACTATTCCATTAACCGGCCGTCTTTCACAAACGACAGATGATGGTGCGCACTTGAAGCCGTGGCCAAGTCAATTTTGATCGAGAGAAAAAACTGAATTAAGTCTGTCCGTGACTCTGGTGTAACTCCCTGAGGAGGATTGTCCTTTAGTACGAATGTTATAGTACAGACGATTTTCTTTTGCAATAGGTGTCCGGCTGGTTATCTCGTTTAAGTCTAAAAATTTATTGAACTTTTATGGTGCGATGCTGTAGCGCAACTGTCATATATGCACAAAAATGGTGCAAATCCCCGGTTTTACGGGGGAATCAGCCTTTCAGCGCTTACAGGTAACTGGATGTCGACTCCAGACATTCAGCCTCCTCCAGTGAACGATACGGTGGGTGTTCAATCCGCCGTTCGCCTGGAGTTGTCATGTCCACACCCATTACCGTCCTTCGCGATACACACCCGCTGCCGGTGCTCGACGCCTGCAAATGGGAGAAGCTCGAAGGCGACCCGCACACTGTCAACCTCAACGCCTACACCAGCGAAGACGGCAGCAAGATCATGGGCACCTGGATCTGCACACCAGGCAAATGGCGCGTCGACTACGTGAAATGGGAGTACTGCCATTTCCAGGAGGGCTATTGCATCATCACCCCGGACGGCATGGCGCCGATTCATTTGCGAGCGGGCGATATTTTCGTGGTCGAGCCGGGAATGAAAGGCACCTGGGAAGTGGTGGAAACGGTTCGCAAGTACTTTGTATTTGCCTGATGCAAAAAACCGAGAAGCCACCCGACGCGGTCTCTCGGAAAATATTCACTGGATGCAGCGCTTTGCGCAGGACAGGCTTTTGTGGCGAGGGAGCTTACTCCCTCGCCACAAAAGCCTTGCCGACCCGCCCGCCCCTTATTGGGGTTTGCGATAGCTGTTGATGATCGCCGAGAAATCCTTACCGCCCTCTCCGCGCAGGCTCATCGCCTGATACAACTGCTGCGCAACGGCGCCGAGTACCACCGGCTGGTGCGCCTGACGCGCCGCTTCGGTGGCCAGCCCCAGATCCTTGAGCATCAATTCAGCACCAAACCCACCGGTATAACCCCGCGAGGCCGGCGCCGTTTCGACGATGCCCGGCCACGGGTTATACATTTCCGAACTCCAGCAGCGCCCGGTAGAACTGTTGATGATCCCCGCCAGCACACCGGTGTCGATCCCCAAAGCGTCGCCCAACGCCATGGCTTCGCTGACGCCGACCATGGAAATCGCCAGCAGCAGGTTGTTGCAGATCTTGGCGATTTGCCCGGTGCCGACTTCACCGCAATGGACGATGTTGCGGCCCATCTGCGCCAGCACCGGTTGCAGGGTGGCGAACAGTTCAGGCGTGGCGCCGACCATGAACGTCAGCGTTCCCGCCGCCGCACCGCCAGTGCCACCGGAAACCGGCGCATCGGCCATGGCCACGCCGTGTTTCGCCGCTGCCGCCGCCACATCGCGAGCAGTCTGCGGATCGATGGTGCTGCAATCCACGGCCGGCACGCCTTTGCCGATGCCCGCCAACACACCGTCCTCACCGAGCCAGACGCTGCGCACATGAACGGCGGCTGGCAGCATGGTAATCACCAGCTCTGCACCTTGCGCCGCTTCGCGCGCCGACGCGCTGATGCTGCCGCCCAGTTGCTCCAGTTCTGCCAGCACGGTTTTGTTCAGATCGACCAGGCGCAGTGCGTGACCAGCCTTGATCAGGTTGCGCGCCATCGGCGCGCCCATGTTGCCGAGACCGATAAATGCAATTTTCATGGCCGGCTCCTTAACGCAAGTTGATGGTGGTGTTCACGCCGTCGTTGACGCTGTCGTCATCGAACCAGCGGCTGGTGACCGTCTTGGTCTGCGTGTAGAACTGCACCACTTGCTTGCCATACGGACCGAGGTCGCCGAGTTTCGAACCACGGGAACCGGTGAAGCTGAAGAACGGCACCGGCACCGGAATCGGGATGTTGATCCCGACCTGGCCGACGTCGATTTCACTCTGGAATTTACGCGCCGCCGCACCGCTCTGGGTGAACAGGCCCGTGCCGTTGCCAAACGGGTTGGCGTTGACCAGTGCAATGGCCTGATCAAGGGTGTCGACTTCCAGCACCACCAGCACCGGACCAAAGATTTCCTGGGTGTAGATTTGCATCTCGGTGGTGACGCCAGAGAACAGGGTCGGGCCGACGAAGTTGCCTTGCTCGAAACCTGGAACGCTGATGCTGCGACCGTCCAGCTCCAGCTTGGCGCCTTCCTTGATGCCGCTTTCGATCAGGTCAAGAATCCGCGCCTTGGCCTTTTTGGAAATCACCGGGCCGACATCCGTACCGGCTTCGCTGCCGGCATTCACTTTGAGTTTCTGCGCCAGCGCTTTGAGGTCCGGCAGCCATTGTTTTGCGGCGCCCACCAGCACCACCACCGAGGTGGCCATGCAGCGTTGGCCCGCCGCGCCGAAACCAGCGCCGACCAAGGCATTGAGCGTCTGTTCGCGATTGGCGTCCGGCAGCACTACGGCGTGGTTCTTCGCGCCCATCATCGATTGCACACGCTTGCCGTGTTTGCCGGCCAGGTCATAAACGTGGGTGCCGACCGCCGTCGAACCGACAAACGAAACGGCCTTGATGTCTTTGTGGGTGCACAGTGCATCCACCACGTCCTTGCCACCGTGCACCACGTTGAGTACGCCTGCCGGAACGCCGGCTTCAAGCGCCAGTTCCACCAGCAGCATGGTCGACAGCGGATCCTGTTCAGACGGTTTTAGAACGAAGGTGTTGCCGCAGGCAATGGCCATCGGGAACATCCACAGCGGGATCATCGCCGGGAAGTTGAACGGCGTGATGCCGGCGCAAACGCCGATCGGCTGACGCAGGGTATAGGTGTCGACGCCACCCGCTACGTTTTCAGCGAACTCGCCCATCTGCAGGGTGCCGATGGAGCAGGCATGCTCGACCACTTCCAGACCACGGAAAATATCGCCTTCAGCGTCGGCAATGGTTTTGCCTTGTTCGGCACTCAGGACCACGGCGATGCGCTTGGAATGTTCGCGAATCAAAGCCTGAAGCTTGAGCATGATGCGCATCCGCGCGCCGATCGGCGTCAGCTTCCAGGTCTGGA
Source organism: Pseudomonas fungipugnans (assembly GCF_029955235.1). Taxonomy (NCBI): domain Bacteria; kingdom Pseudomonadati; phylum Pseudomonadota; class Gammaproteobacteria; order Pseudomonadales; family Pseudomonadaceae; genus Pseudomonas; species Pseudomonas fungipugnans. The sequence continues at coordinate 1,098,758 of NZ_JARBWL010000002.1, read as the reverse complement.
AGGCGCGATGGGCGGCGCTGATGGCTGCGTCAACTTCAGAGGCGGTGGCAAACGGCACTTTGGCCAGCACTTGCTGGGTGGCCGGGTTGACGATGTCGTGCCACTCGGTGGTCTGGGACTCGACCCACTCGCCGTTGATCAACAGCTTGACGTTCTGCACGGTGGTGTCGTTGGGCGTGAGCGATGCGTTCATGCTGGTCTCCAGGGCGTTATCTTTATTTTGGGAGCCAAGGCGAGAAAGTCGCCTTGAGATGAGGCGTGTGTCGCGGATTGGTTGCCGGACTGTTTTTGGAGTATAGATGTGCAAACTTCTAATAAGAACGCACATAAAAGCCGGTCCATCATGCAAAAAAACATCACGTCTTTAGGCTCGCTGAACTGGGATGACCTCAAGTTTTTTCTCGAAGTCGCCCGCACCCGCAAGGCCAGCACCGCCGCCAAACGCCTGGCGGTGGACTACACCACCGTGTCGCGGCGCATCAGCTCGCTGGAAGCGGCATTGGGCACCCTGCTGTTCGAAAAATCCCGGACCAGCGGGTTTGTCCTGACCGCCGAAGGCCAGCGTTTGCTGGGTTATGCCGAGTCGATTGAAAGCACGTTGCACATGGCCTGCGAGCAGGTTTCAGGCTCCGGCGTGGCGCTGTCCGGGCATGTGCGCATGGGCTGCACCGAAGGCTTCGGCAGTTTTTTCATCACGCCGCAACTGAGCCATTTCGTCGACGCCTATCCGGCGATTTCGGTGGATATCCTGCCGCTGCCGCACTTCATCAGCCTGTCCAAGCGCGAGGCCGACATCGTCATCGCCCTGGAGCGACCGGAACACGGGCCGTACGTCTGCTGCAAACTCTGCGACTACAAATTGCAGTTGTACGCGACCCAGGACTACCTGGACAAACACCCACCGATCCGCCGCCCGGCCGACCTGGCCAGCCATGCATTTATCAGTTATGTGGACGACCTGGCGTTCAGCTCGGAGCTGCTGTACCTGGCCAATGTGCTGCCCGGCGCCAGCGCCAACTTGCGTAGCACCAGCGTGATCGCGCAGTTCGTGGCGGCGCAGCAAGGGCGCTCGCTGGCCATTCTGCCGTGCTTCCTGGCGGCGCAAGACCCGCGATTGCTGCCGGTCCTGGCGCAGGAAATCAACATCACCCGGCAGTTCTGGATGTACTGCCGCGAGGACCTGCGCAAGCTCAAGCGGATCACCCTGTTGTGGGATTACATCCGCGATGTCACCGAGCAGAATCAGGGCCTGTTGATGGGGGACAGTCGGGAGATGTTGTTCGCCGACTAGTCGGCGATCACCACGATCGAAACCCGACGGTTTTCGGTACGGCCGGCTGCGGTGTCGTTGGAGGCGACCGGCTGGCTGCTGCCCAGGCCGCGCAGCTTGATGTTTTCTTCTTTCATGCCGACCCCGGTGAGCACCTTGCCGACGCTTTTTGCCCGGCGCAGCGACAGCTGCTCGTTGTAGGCCTCTTTGCCCGAGGCATCGGTGTGACCATCAACCCGTACTCGCTCGATACCGACACCCAGCAAGGCCTTGCCGATGCGCTGGACGATTTCGGTGCTGGCGTTGTTGAGGCTTTCGATATCGCTGCCGAACAGCACTTTGCCGGATAAGCCAAAGGCCCAGCCCTCGTCAGTCAGCTCAAAGCCCTGTTGCTTGAGGACGGCGATTTGCGCCGGGCTAAGGCCTTTTTGCGGCGCAGTCTGGCAACCGCTCAGGGCCAGCATGGCCATGAACAGTGTGATCATGAAAAGGCGCAGGGATCGTTGTGGAAATAGTCTCACTGGAATCAGCTCCTGGTTTGAATATGGGCGACCGGGTGCTCCGACCCGGCCGTATGATGAGCGCCTCGCGACAGGCGTTTGGCTTGATACATGGCCGCGTCGGCGGCGTTGAGCAGGGTGCCCGGTGTAGCGCCATGATCGGGATACACGGCAATGCCAATGCTGAGCGAGGTCAACACCGAGGTACTGCCGGGTATCGAAATCGGCAGTTCCATACTGGCGATGATTTTATCGGCGATGCGTTCGGCGTCTTCGATCTTGTGCAGCGGCGTCAACAGGACGGCAAACTCGTCGCCGCCCAGGCGCGCCACCAGGTCCTCTTCACGCAACTGCGCACGGACCCGGGTCGCCACCGCAACCAGCACCGCATCGCCCGCGGCATGACCGAAGTTGTCGTTGATTTCCTTGAACCGGTCGCTGTCCAGATACAGCACCGCAACACGCTCGTTATGCTTGCTGGCATTGCGCAGGGCGCGAATCAGCCGGCCTTCGAAAAACGCCCGGTTGGGTAATCCGGTGAGGCTGTCATGACTGGCCTGGTGGGCCAGGGTTTCGTTTTCGCTTTGCAGATGGGTCTGCCAGGATTCGAGTTCGTCGAGCAAGGCATTGAAGTCGTTGCCCAGATTGTCCAGTTCGGCGATGGCCGCCGCAGGCACGCGCTGGTCGAAGGCACGATCGCTGCGGGCGGCGTGGGCGACGGCAGCCAGACTGCGTAACGGGCCGGTGATACCCAGCAGTTGTCGGCGCGCCAGATAGAGCGCCACCCAGGCGCTGATCGCGGTACACAAAACGATCCCCACCAGACCGCTGAGCAAGAAACGCATCAGGCTGCCGCCGTGGCCGGTGAGGTGGATGCTGCCGATTTCCTGACCTTGATGGACTATCGGCATGTCGATGGGCTTTTCAAGAAAGGCCTTGGCAATCTGGATCTCCAGGTCGGAGAACAGGCCGGTTTCCGGTCGCTGCCAATGCGCCAGCAACTGTCCCTGCTCGTCCGATACCTGGGCGTCCGCCACTTCTTCGGTCGAGGCGATCAACGCCAGCGCTTCGGTGGCAGCCGCCTTGTCGTTGAACACCACCGCCGCTTCCACGGTGTAGCTGATTGAGCGGGCAATCAGGTGCAGGTTGTGGTCGGCATAAACCCGCAAGGCCAAAACCCCGAGCAGGGTCAGCGACACACTGGCCATGGCCACGCCCACCAGTGCGACAATCAAATGCCCGCGGCCGATTACAGAGCGCAGGGTTGGACGGTTATCCGACTTGAACAGGCTCATGGTGCCGCCAGCTTGCGGCGCGACAGTTGCAGCACGCTGGGGTGAATGCGTACGCCGCTGCGCGCGACAGAGTCGAGGTTGACCTCGAAAGACACCTGATCATCCGCAACCCGCAAACAGAACAGGCTGCCAACGGTGCACTGATCGCCCCCTTCGCTGATGCTCAACACCGGGTGCCCCATCAGCGAAGTGAACAACCTGCTGCGTTCATCGGCGGTCAATTTGCCGATGTAGACCGCGTCGCACTCGCTGACAATCGCCGGATTATCGGCCAGCAGCCGGCGCACGGTGACCGGGCGGCCTGTCGCCTGTGTGCTGCCTTTGACCAGATCATCGGTGTATTCCGTCGGCCCGACCACACACAGTCGAAGCTGCGCAGGCTCAACTGGCCAGCGGGCGTAACTGAGAATGCCGAGTACCACCTGGGTGACAGCCTTGGCACGTTGATCGGCCATGCTCACGACGGTTTCAGGCTGAGCAGACACCACGCCCGTCAGCAGACAGAGAAAGCTGACAAGCAATACTCGCTTGCAGCAAAAAACGCGCTCTGTCGCCCAGACAGCCAGCTTCATGCAGGGATTCTCTTCGAACGTCAAAAATGATGCCGCAACGATAGCACAGCGCCGAAACGCCAGCGAGGTCGCGCACCGCCGCAGTTGCAGCGTTTTCGCTGCTTTGACGGCCTGTCGTCACGCCAACGGTTCGACAAAATCCTCAAGATCGAGCATCAATCCACTCAGGCGCTTAACCTTGCGCTGCACCGCTTCTTCGAACACACCGGCGCGGGGCTCGATCAGTGTGAACCAGTCTTTGGCCCGGGTAATGCCGGTGTAGATCAGCTCCTTGGTCAGTACCGGATTCAGCGCGTCCGGCAAAATCAGCGCCGTGTGGGCAAACTCCGAGCCCTGGGATTTATGCACGGTCATCGCATATACCGTCTCGACATCGTTGAGTCGGCTCGGCAGCACGAAACGCACACCGCCCTGTCCGTCATTGCGCGGGAAAGCCACGCGCAGCACCGGTTTACCAGCCTGGGAGCCATCACGCTCCGGCAGTTTGAGCGCAATGCCGATGTCGCCGTTCATCAAGCCCAAGCCGTAATCGTTGCGGGTCATCAGCACCGGGCGACCTTCGTACCATTGCTGCTCACGGGGATCGCTGTCGATCAATCGCGCCTTGAGCAGGGCCTCGGTGATGCGCTGATTCAGCCCTTCGACACCCCAAGGGCCTTTGCGCACGGCACAGAGCAACTGAAAAGTGTCGAACGCTTGCAGCACCTGACGAGCCCAGTCGGTCCAGCGCGGATTTTCAAGGGGCGTGCCGAGTGGCGGGCGCTGGGTGCGTAACACACTCAAGTAGTGCCGATAACCTTGCGGGCCGTCACCGTGGCCTTCGAGCAACAAACGCTCCAGGGCATGATCGTGTTCACCTTTGAGCGCCAGGGAAAACACATCCGCGTGACTGCGGGCTGCCAATAATTTGCGAGCCTCACCCGGTTTCTGCTGGTTGACCCACCGGGCCAGTTGACCAATGCCGCTGCCTTCGCCGAATCGACGTGAATGGCGCAGCATGACTACTTGCTGGGCCAGCGGGTGAGTCCCCGCAGCTGCCTCGTGCAGACCGCTGGAGGCCAGCTGTTCACCGCTGACGCTCTCCAGCCATTGGCGCGTATGCGGGCTGTACCAACCGCCTTCAGCATCCCGGCACAAATCACCCAGTACCGCGCCCGCCTCCACCGAGGCCAGTTGATCCTTGTCACCCAGCAAAACGAGGCGCGCATGAGGCGGCAAGGCGTCGAGCAAATTGGCCATCATTTCCAGGTCAATCATCGATGCTTCATCGACCACCAATACATCCAGCGGCAAACGATTACCCGCGTGATGGCGGAAATGCCGGGTGCCGGGACGACTGCCCAATAAACGGTGCACGGTGGTCACGTCAGACGGTATTTTTTCCCGCACGGCATCCGCCACTTTCAGGCTTTGTACCTGCTGACTGATCGACTCGGTCAAGCGCGCGGCGGCTTTACCGGTGGGGGCGGCCAGTCGAATACGCAGCGGTTGACCAGCCTCGACCGCAGGCGCCTGGAGCAAGGCCAGCAAGCGCACCACGGTGGTGGTCTTGCCGGTGCCGGGACCGCCGGTGATGATGCTGAACGCACCACGGGTAGCCAGGGCACAGGCAAGTTTCTGCCAGTCGATCACCTCGCCAGACCGGGCAGGGCCGAACAGACCGGTCAGGCGCTCGGGCAAGTCCGCCGGCGTTGCTTCATGCTCCGTCAGACGCTGGCGCAGCGCATTGTCGATGCGTCGCTCGTACGCCCAATAACGGCGCAGATACAGGCGTTTGCCCGAGAGCACCAAGGGCCGATGCTCTGCGGCTTCGCGACTGTCTACCGCCAATGCGACGAGGCTGCTTGAAGCCAGCACCTTGCACCAATGGGCGCCGTCCAGCGTCTGCAGCAACTGCGAGGGCAACAACATGGCACCCGTTTGCACGTCGCCTTCAGGGGGCAACGACAGGGCAAAATCCGGCGCCTTGAGCGTCTCGAACAGATCCAGGCACACATGGCCGTGACCCAGTTGATGGCTGGTCAACGCAGCGGCCAGCAACACCAGCGGATCGTCAGCCGGGGCAAGTTCGTGAAGAAAGGCCACGAAAGCCTTGTCCAACGCCCGCAGCCAGCCTCGGTCGACCCAGCGGGTGAGTAACAGCAGCAGATCATCGGCGCGGCTGAGCGGCGCCAGATCCGCCAGGTTTTCCGCTGCCAGAGAGTCAGGCAGTAAATCGGCGAAAGTGCGGCTCATAGCAGTACTCCCTGTTCCCAGGCGGGCTCGACTCTTTGTTCCGGCTTGCCCTGAAACAGACGGTCCAGTCGCTCGATCAGTTCACGAGGCGGACGGGCAAAATACACGCCCTGGCTGGCCGCCCGTGTTCCACGCAGAAACAGATACAGCGCGCCGCCCATGTGACGGTCATAGTCGTAATCGGCAAGCCGCGCCTTGAGCTGGCGATGCAGGGCCAGCAGGTACAGGACGTATTGCAGGTCATAACGGTTGTCGAGGATCGACTGCTCCATGGCTTGCCCGGTGTAGCTCGCGTCATCGACGCCCAGCCAGTTGGATTTATAGTCCGCGACGTAATAGCGCCCTTCGTGCTCGAACGTCAGGTCGATGAAGCCCTTGAACATGCCATTGAGCAACACCGGCTCGGCGGCCACTCGGGCCACGCCATTGTGGGTGTACTGGCGCACCAGTTCGTCGAGTTTGAGCACATCGACCTTGTGGCTGGCGAACCAGAACTCCATCTCGACCCGGTATTCGCTCAACTGCTCGAATACCACAGGTGCCTGGCCGCCGCCGATGTACAGCGGCGATTTGAGCAGGTGTTGCAGCCAGTCGCTGAGGGTGGTGATCCAGCCTTCCCAGCCACGGCGGTTGCAGCGACGGGCAATGGCATCCTCAACCGCTTGTGGTGTGGCAGCGAAGCCTTCGCTACCGGCCCACTCCAGCAATCCGTGGAGGAAGGTGCCTGGGTTGGGGCCACGAGGGAAACGATGAATATCGGCGCCACCCGCGATCACTTCACGCGGCGCGTCCGGATCAAGGCGTTCATCATCGAAGAGCTTTTGCGCTTGCGGGCTCTCCGGAGACTCGTCATTGCCGACGCTCAAGCGATCGCCAATACGCAAGGCACTGTATGAGGCGATCCACCAGTTTTCGCTGGCCTTGCGCTTGGGCACCAGCGGTGCGAGTAAGGTCGCTTCGTTGCGAGGTGGGTGGTAGAGCTCGGCGGTTGCTGGCGGCATCTCGGCGTAACCGAGTGCCGGACAGTCCTGCTGCAAGTCTTCCAGCCAGCGCCTTAATCCGGCGGACTCGGCCAACAGCGCGCCACCACCCAGCAGATAGCCCAGTGCCGACAAGTGCAACACCGAGCGGTTGTGATTGCCACGCTTGAGGTCCGTCACGCCGAGCCAGCAGGCATGTTGCGCCCGGGTCAGGGCCACATACAGCAAGCGCAGGTCCTCGGCCAGACGTTCATCATCGGCCAAGGCAATCAGCTCGGCAGTCGGCTTCAGGCTTATCTGAGCCTTGCCCGTGGCATCGTGGTAATGCAATGGCAAACGGCTGCCGTCCACCGGTTTCGCCGAACAAATGAACGGCAGAAACACCAATGGATACTCAAGTCCCTTGGACTTGTGAATGGTCACGACCTTGACCAGTTGCTCGTCGCTTTCCAGACGCAGGATCTGTTCTTCGCCAGCCTGCGCGGACAACGCAAGGTGTTCGGACAAGTGACGGATCAGGGCTTGCTCGCCATCGAGTTCGGCAGCGGCTTGTTGCAGCAGTTCGGACAGGTGCAGCAGATTGGTCAGCACCCGCTCGCCATCATTACGGGTCATCAATGCCTGGGGCAGCTGGAAGTCATGCAGCAGGCGCCGCAGCATCGGCAGTACACCCTGTTTGCGCCAGATCTCGCGATAACGACGGAACTGCATGACCCGTGCTTCCCAGGCCAATTCGTCCTGATTCAGCCGTTCCAGTTCAGCCAGCGACAGATTCAGCGTGATGCAGGCCAGTGCCGCACGCAGTGGACGTTCGACATCCGGTTCGGCGCAGGCCTTGAGCCAGGTGAGCAGGTCATGGGCTTCCTGGGCGGCGAATACCGAATCCTTGTCCGAGAGATACACGCTGCGCACGCCGCGAGACGAAAGCTCGCCCCGTACGGCCTGGGCCTCCTTTCCATCACGCACCAGAATCGCGATATCGGCTGGCAGCAAGCCTCTGAAATCTTTGCCTTCCTGAATGAAGCCCGCCTGACCTTGTTGTCCGCCGTTGAGCAAAGCGGTGATTTCACTGGCACAAGCTGCCGCCAGTTGCTGCCGGTAAACCGCGCCGGACAGTGGTTGCTCGGCGTCCAGGTGCCAGATGTTCAGCGCTGGCACGGGCTGACCGGCAATCAGCAGAGATTCTTTGCGCCCTTGGGACTCCACCGGTAGAAACGGCACCGGATTCTCGCCGGTTTTCTCGCGGAAGAGAAAAGCCCCACGACCGGCCTCACGGGACTCGGCGCGCTGGAACACATGGTTTACCGCAGCGACCATGCCGGGGCTGGAGCGGAAATTGGTGCCCAATGTGTGCAGACGGCCTGTGGTTGCCTGACGTGCGCGCAGGTAGGTATAGATGTCGGCGCCGCGGAAGGCATAGATCGCCTGCTTCGGGTCACCAATCAGAAAAAGCCCGCACTCCGGGTTGTTGTCTTCGATGCGATAAATGCTTTCGAAGATGCGGTATTGCACTGGATCGGTGTCCTGGAATTCGTCGATCAATGCCACCGGAAACTGTTCGCGAATCAATGCAGCCAGGCGCTCACCACCATCGGCCTGCAAAGCGGCATCGAGACGCAGCAGCATGTCATCGAAACCCATTTCGGCGCGGCGACGTTTTTCTTCTTCGAACCGCGCTCCGACCCACTGGGCCGCGTGTTGCAGGACAGCGGCATCAGGGGTGGGTAAGCCATCGAGACTGACCTTGAGACCTGGCATCGCATCCAGCCCTGGATGAACCGGCACTTCGCCTTTCCAGGCTTCAGCCATGCCGTCGGGTGTCAGGCGCGTGAACCCTGTGCCAATATCCAGTTGTTCAAGGGTTTCGTCTTCGGCCCAGGCCTTGATTTTTTCGAACCACGGCTCGAAATAGCGTGCCTGCATCTTGCGGCCGTCGACGCTTTTGCTCGTGACACCCTGGTGGCAGATCGCAAGCAATTCGTCCGCCCATTGGCGCCAGGGGGCCTTGAGATCCAGCAAGACAGCTCGACGCTCCTGCAAGCACTCGGTAATCAGCTCGGCGGGATCTTTTCCTTCAACGCTGTCACGTTCGCTGGCGAACAGCCCGCGTACACGCGGCAACAACGCGGCAGGTCCGCCCCAATTTCCGCGAACCCAACTCAATGCATCACCCTGCATTGGATAACAGAACAGCCGCCAGTAATCGCGCAACACCTCACCGAGCAAATCGCTGTGGTCGGTCTCCAGGGTCTGGGTAAACAGGCTGCCACTGTCGAACGCATGCTCGCGCAACATGCGCTGGCACCAGCTGTGAATGGTCGAGACAGCGGCTTCGTCCATCCACTGGGCGGCAATGTCCAGACGGTTTGCGCAGCCGGACCATTGCTCGGGAAGAAACTGCTCGCGCAATTCGGCAATCAGGCCATCCGGTGCCGGGGTTTCGTCACGAAAAAATCGGGCTGCTTCGGCGAGTCGCGTGCGAATACGCTCGCGCAGTTCCTTGGTGGCGGCATCGGTGAACGTGACGACAAGAATTTGCGGCGGCAGCAACTCTCGCCCAAAACCACTCGACTCGCCGCCGTGACCAAGCACCAGGCGCAAGTAAAGTGCGGAGATGGTGAAGGTCTTGCCGGTCCCGGCGCTGGCCTCGATCAATTGGCTGCCACGCAGCGGGAACGCCAGGGCCAGCGGTGCTTTGCCGGTCATGAGCGCGCGCCCTCGCTGGTCAGTGAGCGCCACGGTGCTTCAAGCAACGGTCGATACAAGGCGTCGCACCAATCGGTAAAGGTTTCGTCGACAACAAGGCTGTCGTAGTCGGCGAATTGTCGGGCCAGAGCGGGGCTTTCACGACGCTCCCCTTCGGTGGTCTGACCGTCACCTTCGTAGGCCTTGCGTGCTGCGGCATCCGCTTTGAGCGGATCGGTTTGAGCGAGCCAGGCAAACGCAGTTTTCACGGCGATCGGCAGTGGCTGGCGCATGCCGGCTTGCCAGGCCAGCAGCAGGTTGCCCAACGTTTTGAGTGCGGCCTCTTGTGTCAGCGGCTCCAGCAACAAGGTGTCATCACTGGCTACCAAGGCGGTGCTGATCGAGAGGCCGCTGGCGCATGCCGCCAGATGATTGACCCACGGTCGCGTCAGACGATGCCATTTGCGGGTCTTGATCGAGCCGATGCTGTTGGGAATCGTCGTGACCGATAGCAAGCCACCATCAGCACGCTGATGCAGGCCACTGAGCCAGCCCTCAAGTTGCAGGCCGTGCAGCTCCAGACTCACGGGCAAGGCACTGGCGAGGGGTGTTGGCCACAATGTAAGGAGTTGTTGATAACGCTGCAGCAGGTCGGGCAGCGGCTCGATCAACTCTTGTTGAAGGCATTGGCCAAATCCGGCCATGGGCAACAGCCCGCTGTTTTGCAGACGTACTGCCTGGGCCTGCAACGCCTGATCCGAATGCTCGAGCTGCCCCAATGCTGCGCTGAGCAAACTGTCACTCAGGCTGTAGCGTTGCAGCGCGTCGAGAACAAAGGGCTCTTCATCGGCCAATGGCACTTCAGCAGCTTCGAAAAAAACTTTCAGCCGCTGACTGAAAAAGTGTCGTACCGGGTTACGCAGGAAATCCTGCAGTTGCCCCAGGCTCAACGGTTCTTCCTGAACGTAGGCGTCGAGAATTTCGATGTTGGCTTGCGGCTTATTGAGTTGGTGCAGCACTTGCCATTCGCTGGCATAACTGAAGAGCGCATCGCCTTCATGGAAGTAACGAGCACTGAAAGGTTGCAAGGGATGTTCCTGAGTCAGCGCCTCAAGTAGTGGATGCTCTTCATTGCCCAGCCGCCAGCCACTGGCGAGATGATCGCGTAGCTGACCAACCAGTACCGATGCCGGGCGCTCGCTGTTGTCCCGAATGCTGCGTCCGACCCAGCTTATATAGAGCTGATTGCGTGCCGACAGCAACGCCTCAAGCAACAGGTATCGGTCGTCTTCGCGTCGGGAGCGATCACCTGGGCGGTAGTCGCTGCCCATCAGGTCAAAGTCCAGTGGCGGCTGGGCGCGAGGGTAATCACCGTCATTCATGCCCAGCAGGCAAACCAGTTTGAAAGGGATGGCGCGCATCGGCATCAAGGTGCAGAAGTTGACTGCGCCAGCGAGAAACCGCTGGGACAAACGCCCTTGGTCGAGGCCCGCCAACCACGCTTCCCGAACCACCGTTAATGGCAATTCGTCCTGCAAACCGACTGACTCGCAGGTGTCGAGCCAGGTCTCGCGCAACTCTTCCAGTTGAGCCAGCAAGTAATCATCGTGTTCGTTGCTCGCCAGGAAAAATAGCTGCATCAACGCTTGCAGGCGCATACCCCACTGCTTGGGTGCAGCCGGCTGGGTGAGCTCCTGGTGGGCGATTTCCAACGCATCCAGCAACGCGACCAGCGGACCGATCAATGCTGCATCCAGCCCGCCGATCTCGTCATAGGGTTCAATGCCTTCGCAGGCGCTGGCACTGCCTACGGCATAACCGAGCAACATCCGTCGCAGACCGAAATGCCAACTGTTCTGTTCCAGTTCCTCGGGTAAACCAAGGCCGGCTCGTTGTTCGGCATTCATGCCCCAGCGGATGCCGGCGCCTTCGATCCAGCGGTGCAGGGTTGGCAGATCCCGTTCCTCGACACCGAACCGGGCCCGTAATGCGGGAACATCCAGCAGGTCGAGAATCTCGCTGACGGGGAAGCGGCTGTCCGGCAGCTTGAGCAAATGTTCGACGGCAATCAGTAGCGGATCACGGCCGCGTTGGCCCTGGTCGGCCAGGGTGAAGGGAATAAAGCGCGGATCATGACGTTCAAGCTGGCCGAATACTGCGCGAATATGGGGGGCGTAGCTGTCGATATCCGGGACCATCACAATCACATCGCGTGGTCTTAAATCCGGATCGGCACTGAAGCGCTCGAGCAATTGATCGTGAAGAATTTCCACTTCGCGCTGAGCGCTGTGAGCGATGTGGAAGCGGATCGACTTATCCTGCGTCAAATCGACTGCTGGCCAATGATCACGCGTCTCGTCAAGGGGGCGCAGGTCGAGGATGTCATCCTGCAGTTGGTTGAGCATGTTGTGCGGCTGACTTTCGCTGAACAGGTCGATACGCCCGTCACGAAATGCCGCTCGATAGCTGTTGGGATCGTCATAACTGTCGAGCAGATTGATGTAGTCACGCCCCTGCTTGCCCCATGCGGCCAACAATGGGTGGGCATGCTGATGCAGGGTTTGCGGATCGAGTACGACCGGCATGCCATTTTTGCGCGCCTGGCGTTTGTATTGGTGTCTGAGGAGGTCTTTATCGGCGACGATGTCTGCCCAATGGTGGCGACACGGATTGTGGACACACAGCAAAACCTGGCTGAACCTGGCCAGGCCCGCGAGCGCTTCGAGGGCTTGAGCCGGAAGCGAAGAAATCCCGAAAACGATGACACGGGGAGGCAGCCCTGCGGGCGCCACATCAAGGCTGTTGATACGCTCGATGAAGCGCTGGTGAACACCGGCACGACTTTGCGCCATGCCTTGCTCCCCCACATCCAGCAGCAGCGCTCGCCACAACTCTGCCTGCCAGCAGTTGGCCGGGCTCAGGGCTTTGGTTTCACCTCGACCATTGCGTAATTGATGACGCCCGGCGGCCCAATCTTCAAGCCAGTCCGCACGATATACCTGGTATTGGTCAAACAGGTCCGCCAGACGCTCGGACAGCTGATAGCGTTTGCGCAGATCAGAGTCGTGGGTCAGGAAGCGTTGCAGAGGTTCGAAATGTGGCTGGTTGATCAGCTGTGGCAATAAGCGCATCAAGCGCCAGGTCAGCGGCGCTTTGTCGAGCAAGGACTTGACCGGAATTTCATCACGGCCAAGAACCATGCGATAGAGCTGCCACATGAAGCTGCCTGGCAGTTGCACATCTATAGCGGCTGCGATGCCACAGCCACCCAAATCGTCATCTTCGGGGTCTTCTGCCAGTGCAAGCTTCAGCCACTGTGCAATGCCATTGCTCTGCACCAGGGCGATTTCATTTTCCAAGGGAGCCAGCGGAAAACGCCGCATGACGCTGATCACAAGGCTGCGCAGTTCATCCAGACTGTTGCTCTGAACCACCATAAAACCAGCGTTGAGGGACGTGGCGTCCGGCATAAAAGCTTCCTTGGGAAAATACAAACGCTAGGGCCGAACCTTAGCATTGTCGGGAGGCTGTGGCAGCCGGGAACCGTCCGGTAATGCTGTACGAACTTTCCTGCAGACAAAAACAAAACCCCTACCTGCATACGCAGATAGGGGTTTCGGAATTTAATCTTGACGATGACCTACTCTCACATGGGGAAACCCCACACTACCATCGGCGATGCATCGTTTCACTGCTGAGTTCGGGATGGGATCAGGTGGTTCCAATGCTCTATGGTCGTCAAGAAATTCGGTAGCCAGCTCGTGTTCCTTGCGGATCACGCTCCAGCGAATGGGTATGCGATAGATTTGTGTGTTTGTTTCTCGAACTTTCGGTTCGTTTCGTCTTCACACACCGCAATCTGGCGCTCTTTCGAGTCAGCAAATTGCTTGGGTGTTATATGGTCAAGCCTCACGGGCAATTAGTATTGGTTAGCTCAACGCCTCACAGCGCTTACACACCCAACCTATCAACGTCGTAGTCTTCGACGGCCCTTCAGGGGACTCAAGGTCCCAGTGAGATCTCATCTTGAGGCTAGTTTCCCGCTTAGATGCTTTCAGCGGTTATCTATTCCGAACATAGCTACCCGGCAATGCCACTGGCGTGACAACCGGAACACCAGAGGTTCGTCCACTCCGGTCCTCTCGTACTAGGAGCAGCCCCTCTCAAATCTCAAACGTCCACGGCAGATAGGGACCGAACTGTCTCACGACGTTCTAAACCCAGCTCGCGTACCACTTTAAATGGCGAACAGCCATACCCTTGGGACCGGCTTCAGCCCCAGGATGTGATGAGCCGACATCGAGGTGCCAAACACCGCCGTCGATATGAACTCTTGGGCGGTATCAGCCTGTTATCCCCGGAGTACCTTTTATCCGTTGAGCGATGGCCCTTCCATACAGAACCACCGGATCACTAAGACCTACTTTCGTACCTGCTCGACGTGTCTGTCTCGCAGTCAAGCGCGCTTTTGCCTTTATACTCTACGACCGATTTCCGACCGGTCTGAGCGCACCTTCGTACTCCTCCGTTACTCTTTAGGAGGAGACCGCCCCAGTCAAACTACCCACCATACACTGTCCTCGATCCGGATAACGGACCTGAGTTAGAACCTCAAAGTTGCCAGGGTGGTATTTCAAGGTTGGCTCCACGCGAACTGGCGTCCACGCTTCAAAGCCTCCCACCTATCCTACACAAGCAAATTCAAAGTCCAGTGCAAAGCTATAGTAAAGGTTCACGGGGTCTTTCCGTCTAGCCGCGGATACACTGCATCTTCACAGCGATTTCAATTTCACTGAGTCTCGGGTGGAGACAGCGCCGCCATCGTTACGCCATTCGTGCAGGTCGGAACTTACCCGACAAGGAATTTCGCTACCTTAGGACCGTTATAGTTACGGCCGCCGTTTACCGGGGCTTCGATCAAGAGCTTCGCGTTAGCTAACCCCATCAATTAACCTTCCGGCACCGGGCAGGCGTCACACCCTATACGTCCACTTTCGTGTTTGCAGAGTGCTGTGTTTTTAATAAACAGTCGCAGCGGCCTGGTATCTTCGACCGGCATGAGCTTACGGAGCAAGTCCTTCACCCTCACCGGCGCACCTTCTCCCGAAGTTACGGTGCCATTTTGCCTAGTTCCTTCACCCGAGTTCTCTCAAGCGCCTTGGTATTCTCTACCCAACCACCTGTGTCGGTTTGGGGTACGGTTCCTGGTTACCTGAAGCTTAGAAGCTTTTCTTGGAAGCATGGCATCAACCACTTCGTGTTCTAAAAGAACACTCGTCATCAGCTCTCGGCCTTAGAATCCCGGATTTACCTAAGATTCCAGCCTACCACCTTAAACTTGGACAACCAACGCCAAGCTGGCCTAGCCTTCTCCGTCCCTCCATCGCAATAACCAGAAGTACAGGAATATTAACCTGTTTTCCATCGACTACGCTTTTCAGCCTCGCCTTAGGGACCGACTAACCCTGCGTCGATTAACGTTGCGCAGGAAACCTTGGTCTTTCGGCGTGGGTGTTTTTCACACCCATTGTCGTTACTCATGTCAGCATTCGCACTTCTGATACCTCCAGCAAGCTTCTCAACTCACCTTCACAGGCTTACAGAACGCTCCTCTACCGCATCACCTAAGTGATACCCGTAGCTTCGGTGTATGGTTTGAGCCCCGTTACATCTTCCGCGCAGGCCGACTCGACTAGTGAGCTATTACGCTTTCTTTAAAGGGTGGCTGCTTCTAAGCCAACCTCCTAGCTGTCTAAGCCTTCCCACATCGTTTCCCACTTAACCATAACTTTGGGACCTTAGCTGACGGTCTGGGTTGTTTCCCTTTTCACGACGGACGTTAGCACCCGCCGTGTGTCTCCCATGCTCGGCACTTGTAGGTATTCGGAGTTTGCATCGGTTTGGTAAGTCGGGATGACCCCCTAGCCGAAACAGTGCTCTACCCCCTACAGTGATACATGAGGCGCTACCTAAATAGCTTTCGAGGAGAACCAGCTATCTCCGAGCTTGATTAGCCTTTCACTCCGATCCACAGGTCATCCGCTAACTTTTCAACGGTAGTCGGTTCGGTCCTCCAGTTAGTGTTACCCAACCTTCAACCTGCCCATGGATAGATCGCCCGGTTTCGGGTCTATTCCCAGCGACTAGACGCCCTATTAAGACTCGCTTTCGCTACGCCTCCCCTATTCGGTTAAGCTCGCCACTGAAAATAAGTCGCTGACCCATTATACAAAAGGTACGCAGTCACCCAACAAAGTGGGCTCCCACTGCTTGTACGCATACGGTTTCAGGATCTATTTCACTCCCCTCTCCGGGGTTCTTTTCGCCTTTCCCTCACGGTACTAGTTCACTATCGGTCAGTCAGTAGTATTTAGCCTTGGAGGATGGTCCCCCCATATTCAGACAAAGTTTCTCGTGCTCCGTCCTACTCGATTTCATGACTAAGAGATTTTCGCGTACAGGGCTATCACCCACTATGGCCGCACTTTCCAGAGCGTTCCGCTAATCTCAAAGCCACTTAAGGGCTAGTCCCCGTTCGCTCGCCACTACTAAGGGAATCTCGGTTGAT
The DNA here is from genome assembly GCF_029955235.1 of Pseudomonas fungipugnans. NCBI lineage: Bacteria > Pseudomonadati > Pseudomonadota > Gammaproteobacteria > Pseudomonadales > Pseudomonadaceae > Pseudomonas > Pseudomonas fungipugnans. The sequence goes on along the minus strand of NZ_JARBWL010000002.1, from coordinate 1,082,653 downwards.
TTCTTTTCCTCAGGGTACTTAGATGTTTCAGTTCCCCTGGTTCGCCTCTTAAGCCTATGTATTCAGCTTAAGATAACCATCTTATGATGGCTGGGTTCCCCCATTCAGACATCTCCGGATCAAAGTCTGTTTGCCGACTCCCCGAAGCTTTTCGCAGGCTACCACGTCTTTCATCGCCTCTGACTGCCAAGGCATCCACCGTATGCGCTTCTTCACTTGACCATATAACCCCAAGCAATCTGGTTATACTGTGAAGACGACATTCGCCGAAAATTCGCGATTAAACTCACAAATTTTACCTTAGCCTGATCCGTTACCAGTGAAAGTAACGTTCAGTCTATCTTTCTATCACATACCCAAATTTTTAAAGAACGATCTAATCAAAGACTAGAAATCAACATTCACCATCACAATGATGGAATGCTCATTTCTAAGCTTTAAACGGCAGAAGCAGTTAGTGGTGGAGCCAAACGGGATCGAACCGTTGACCTCCTGCGTGCAAGGCAGGCGCTCTCCCAGCTGAGCTATGGCCCCGTATTTCTACAGGCGTTTCCCACACAAAATTGGTGGGTCTGGGCAGATTCGAACTGCCGACCTCACCCTTATCAGGGGTGCGCTCTAACCAACTGAGCTACAGACCCAATTTCGGGCTGCTTCTTATCGTCTTCTTCAATGAATCAAGCAATTCGTGTGGGAACTTATGGAGCAGCTGATGTCGTCGATTAAGGAGGTGATCCAGCCGCAGGTTCCCCTACGGCTACCTTGTTACGACTTCACCCCAGTCATGAATCACACCGTGGTAACCGTCCTCCCGAAGGTTAGACTAGCTACTTCTGGTGCAACCCACTCCCATGGTGTGACGGGCGGTGTGTACAAGGCCCGGGAACGTATTCACCGCGACATTCTGATTCGCGATTACTAGCGATTCCGACTTCACGCAGTCGAGTTGCAGACTGCGATCCGGACTACGATCGGTTTTCTGGGATTAGCTCCACCTCGCGGCTTGGCAACCCTCTGTACCGACCATTGTAGCACGTGTGTAGCCCAGGCCGTAAGGGCCATGATGACTTGACGTCATCCCCACCTTCCTCCGGTTTGTCACCGGCAGTCTCCTTAGAGTGCCCACCATAACGTGCTGGTAACTAAGGACAAGGGTTGCGCTCGTTACGGGACTTAACCCAACATCTCACGACACGAGCTGACGACAGCCATGCAGCACCTGTCTCAATGTTCCCGAAGGCACCAATCCATCTCTGGAAAGTTCATTGGATGTCAAGGCCTGGTAAGGTTCTTCGCGTTGCTTCGAATTAAACCACATGCTCCACCGCTTGTGCGGGCCCCCGTCAATTCATTTGAGTTTTAACCTTGCGGCCGTACTCCCCAGGCGGTCAACTTAATGCGTTAGCTGCGCCACTAAGAGCTCAAGGCTCCCAACGGCTAGTTGACATCGTTTACGGCGTGGACTACCAGGGTATCTAATCCTGTTTGCTCCCCACGCTTTCGCACCTCAGTGTCAGTATCAGTCCAGGTGGTCGCCTTCGCCACTGGTGTTCCTTCCTATATCTACGCATTTCACCGCTACACAGGAAATTCCACCACCCTCTACCATACTCTAGCTCGTCAGTTTTGAATGCAGTTCCCAGGTTGAGCCCGGGGATTTCACATCCAACTTAACGAACCACCTACGCGCGCTTTACGCCCAGTAATTCCGATTAACGCTTGCACCCTCTGTATTACCGCGGCTGCTGGCACAGAGTTAGCCGGTGCTTATTCTGTCGGTAACGTCAAAACACTTACGTATTAGGTAAATGCCCTTCCTCCCAACTTAAAGTGCTTTACAATCCGAAGACCTTCTTCACACACGCGGCATGGCTGGATCAGGCTTTCGCCCATTGTCCAATATTCCCCACTGCTGCCTCCCGTAGGAGTCTGGACCGTGTCTCAGTTCCAGTGTGACTGATCATCCTCTCAGACCAGTTACGGATCGTCGCCTTGGTGAGCCATTACCTCACCAACTAGCTAATCCGACCTAGGCTCATCTGATAGCGCAAGGCCCGAAGGTCCCCTGCTTTCTCCCGTAGGACGTATGCGGTATTAGCGTCCGTTTCCGAGCGTTATCCCCCACTACCAGGCAGATTCCTAGGCATTACTCACCCGTCCGCCGCTCGCCACCAGGTACAAGTACCCGTGCTGCCGCTCGACTTGCATGTGTTAGGCCTGCCGCCAGCGTTCAATCTGAGCCATGATCAAACTCTTCAGTTCAAACATCTTTGGGTTTTTAAGAAACCCTAAACTTGGCTCAGCAATCGTTGGTTACATCTTTGATTTCTCGCGGAGTAACTTGTGATGCTGATAATCTTGTTGACTATCAGTCTGACTCCACAAGCACCCACACGAATTGCTTGATTCAGTTGTTAAAGAGCGGTTGGTTAAGATCTTTCGTCTCAACCGAGGCGCGCATTCTACAGCAGCCTCTGTTGCTGTCAAGCGGTTATTTTCAGAAGCTTTCAAAGTTTCCTTTGCAACTTCAACCACTTGCGCTTCCGATCTCTCGTTAGCGGGAGGCGAATTCTACAGCGTTACACGCTGCTGTCAACACCTCTTTTTCTCCGCTTTCGACCGAGAAGATCGAACCGTTAAAAGAGCAAAACAACACCACTCTTTCAACTCCTTCTGGGCTTCGATGACCTGAAGCAACTCGCTGTCGAAAACTGCGTAACTCTTTGTTTACCAAGGAGTTTTCCGTTTCGACTGCGCCGGAAGTGGGGCGAATTATAGACTTCCAGAATCTGCCGTCAACACCTAATTTCACATTTCTGTCACATCAGTCAAAAAAGCCCCGTAAAACGCAAAGGCCGCCTCTCGGAGGCGGCCTTCTTCCCTTCTACTTACAAGCTGGGGAATGCGAACTGCGATGCTTCGTGGCTCGCACGCTGCGGCCAGCGCTGGGTAATGGCCTTGCGGCGAGTGTAGAAGCGCACGCCATCCGGACCATAAGCATGCAGATCGCCAAACAGCGACCGCTTCCAGCCACCAAAGCTGTGGTAAGCCACCGGTACCGGCAATGGCACGTTGACGCCGACCATGCCGACTTCGATTTCGTCACAGAACAACCGTGCCGCTTCCCCATCACGGGTAAAGATGCAGGTGCCATTACCGTACTCGTGATCGTTGATCAGTTGCATCGCCTCTTCCAGGCTGCTGACTCGAACGACACAAAGCACCGGCCCGAAGATCTCTTCTTTATAGATGCGCATTTCAGGGGTGACGTTGTCGAACAGGCAGCCACCCAGGAAGAAGCCTTCCTCATGACCGGCAACGCTCAACCCGCGACCATCAACCACCAGCATCGCACCTGCAGCCACGCCGTCTTCGACATAACCACTGACCTTGTCACGCGCCTGCCCGGTCACCAGCGGCCCCATGTCCAGACCGCACGAAGTGCCCGCGCCGATCTTCAATGCCTTGATCTGCGGCACCAGTTTGGCCACCAGCGCATCCGCCACCTGGTCACCGACACACACCGCCACCGAAATCGCCATGCAGCGCTCGCCACACGAGCCATAAGCCGCGCCCATCAATGCACTGACAGCGTTGTCCAGATCCGCATCCGGCATCAGCACCGCGTGGTTCTTCGCTCCGCCGAGAGCCTGGACGCGTTTCCCGCGTTTGGTGCCTTCGGCGTAAATGTATTCGGCAATCGGCGTCGAACCGACAAAGCTCAGCGCCTTGACTTCCGGCGCTTCGATCAGCGCATCCACCGCGGCCTTGTCGCCATGCACCACGTTCAGCACGCCTTTGGGCAAACCGGCTTCCAGCAGCAGCTGGGCGATCAGCAAGGTCGAGCTCGGATCACGCTCCGACGGTTTGAGGATGAAGCAGTTACCGCAAACGATCGCCAGCGGGTACATCCACAGCGGCACCATGGCCGGGAAGTTGAACGGCGTGATACCGGCCACGACACCCAGCGGCTGGAAATCCGACCAGGCATCAATGTTCGGCCCGACGTTGCGGCTGTACTCGCCCTTGAGGATTTCCGGCGCAGCGCAGGCGAACTCGACGTTCTCGATGCCGCGCTTCAATTCACCGGCGGCGTCTTCCAGGGTCTTGCCGTGCTCTTCACTGATCAGCTGCGAGATGCGCGCTTCGTTCTGCTCCAGCAGTTGCTTGAAGCGGAACATCACCTGCGCACGTTTGGCCGGTGGCGTGTTGCGCCAGGCCGGGAATGCCGCCTTGGCCGAATCGATGGCTTTCTGAATGGTCTCGCGGCTGGCCAGCGGCAGTTTGTGGATCGCCTGACCGGTGGACGGGTTGAACACGTCGGCGGTACGACCGGTTTCGGTGACCAGCTCACCATTGATCAAATGCGGAATAACGCTCATGGAAGCTCCTGAAAGATTATCCACAGGCGCCCGACCGGGGCGCCTGTTGTTTGTACTTATATAGAGAGGGAGAAATCAGTCGATCTTGTTCAGCACTTCGCCGACCGCGTCGAACAGACGATCCAGGTCTTGCGGCTTGCTATTGAAGGTTGGGCCGAACTGCAGGGTGTCACCGCCAAAGCGCACGTAGAACCCGGCTTTCCAGAGCGCCATGCCCGCCTCGAACGGACGCACAATTGCATCGCCGTCACGCGGAGCAATCTGGATCGCGCCGGCCAGCCCGTAGTTACGAATGTCGACGACGTTCTTCGAGCCCTTCAAGCCATGCAATGCGTTTTCGAAGTGCGGTGCGACTTCGGCCACGCTCTGCACCAGGTTTTCCTTTTGCAGCAGGTCGAGTGCCGCCAGGCCAGCGGCGCAAGCCACCGGGTGCGCCGAGTAGGTGTAGCCGTGCGGGAATTCCACTGCGTACTCAGGCGTCGCCTGGTTCATGAAGGTCTGGTAGATCTCGGTGCTGGCAATCACCGCGCCCATCGGGATCGCGCCGTTGGTGACTTGCTTGGCAATGCACATCAGGTCGGGCGTCACGTCAAAGCTGTCGGCGCCAAACATCGCGCCTGTACGACCAAAACCGGTAATCACTTCGTCGAACACCAGCAGGATGTTGTGCTGATCGCAGATCTCGCGCAGACGTTTGAGATAACCCTGCGGAGGCACCAGCACGCCAGCGGAACCGGCCATCGGCTCAACGAACACCGCGGCGATGTTCGACGCGTCGTGCAGCTCGATCAACTTCAGCAGTTCATCCGCCAAGGCGATACCGCCCTCTTTCGGCATGCCACGGGAATAGGCATTGCTGGCCAGCAAGGTGTGCGGCAGGTGATCGACGTCCATCAAACCCTGGCCGAACAATTTACGGTTGCCATTCACCCCGCCGAGGCTGGTCCCGGCGATGTTCACACCGTGGTAGCCACGGGCACGGCCGATCATTTTGGTCTTGGTCGCCTGGCCCTTCAGACGCCAGTAGGCGCGCACCATCTTCACTGCGGTGTCCGCACACTCGGAGCCCGAGTCGGTGAAGAACACATGATTCAGATTACCCGGCGTCAGGTCGGTGATTTTCTCTGCAAGCTGGAATGACAGCGGGTGGCCGTACTGGAAGCCTGGCGAGTAATCGAGCGTGCCCAATTGCTTGGCCACCGCTTCCTGGATTTCCTTGCGGGTGTGCCCGGCGCCGCAGGTCCACAAGCCGGACAACGAGTCATATACCTTGCGACCCTTGTCGTCTATCAGCCAACTGCCCTCGGCGGCCACGATCAGTCGCGGGTCGCGCTGGAAGTTACGGTTGGCGGTGTAAGGCATCCAGTGCGCGTCGAGCTTGAGCTGGCTGGCCAGAGTCGACTTGGCGTTTTCGGGCATGTTCATGAGCAAAACCTCGCAAGGCAATAAGCGGCGTAGAGATCAAAAAGCGTTCTTGCAGCTAAATTGCCACGGAGATAAAGTCGGTGAAATCCAACTCTTCTAACCTTCAGTCAGGTCATGACTAAACATTGAGCGATAAACACATGAACACTCGCCGCCCCGATCCGCTGGCGCAAGTCAGCGACTTTGATATCCGCCTGCTGCGCATTTTTCGCAGCGTCGTGGAGTGTGGCGGCTTCTCGGCGGCGGAATCGGTGCTGGGCATCGGTCGCTCGGCCATCAGCCAGCAGATGAGCGATCTGGAACAGCGTCTTGGCCTGCGTCTATGCCAGCGCGGTCGTGCAGGGTTTTCCCTGACCGAGGAAGGCCGCGAGGTTTATCACTCGGCGTTACAACTATTAAGTGCACTGGAAAGTTTTCGTACCGAGGTCAATGGCCTGCACCAGCACTTGCGAGGCGAACTGACCATCGGCCTGACCGACAACCTGGTCACCCTGCCGCACATGCGTATCACCCATGCCCTGGCGCAATTGAAGGAACGCGGGCCGGACGTGCAGATCCAGATCCGCATGATCGCGCCCAATGAAGTTGAACAAGGCGTGCTCGACGGTCGCTTGCATGTTGGTGTGGTGCCGCAGGCCAGTGCGCTGTCGGGCCTGGAATATCAACCGCTCTACAGTGAACGCTCATTGCTGTATTGCGCGGTGGGCCATCCGCTGTTTTATGTCGACGACAAGCAACTGGACGATGAACGCCTCAACAGTCAGGACGCCATCGCCCCGACCTTCCGCCTGCCCGCCGAGATCCAGGCTCACTATCAGGCGCTCAATTGCACGGCCAGCGCGTCTGATCGCGAAGGCATGGCGTTCCTGATTCTGACCGGGCGTTATATCGGCTACCTGCCTGATCACTACGCCAGCCTCTGGGTACAGCAAGGTCGCCTGCGCGCATTGAAACCCACGGCGCGTTTTTATGACTTGAGCCTCGCCTCCGTCACCCGCAAGGGCCGGCGCCCGCATCTGGTGCTGGAAAGTTTTCTGGAGAGCCTGGCGGCGACCCGCTGAGTTTTATCGTGTCAGCACTTGTCGGATGCCCGTGGGTGCGCTATCAACGCACTGGTTGCACCCACAGACTATTCCGGACGTGCCTATGACCTTTGAAGTCCCCGCCCACGGCGGCAAACCTGCCAGCCGCATTCGTCAAAAGAACGAAGAGACGATTCTCAAAGCCGCCGAAGACGAGTTCGCCCGTCACGGGTTCAAAGGCACCAGCATGAACACCATCGCCCAGAACGCCGGGTTGCCCAAAGCCAACCTCCACTACTACTTCACCAACAAACTGGGGTTGTACGTGGCGGTGCTGAGCAACATCATCCAATTGTGGGACAGCACCTTCAACACCCTGACGGCCGAGGATGATCCGGCCGAAGCGCTGACCCGCTACATTCGCGCCAAAATGGAGTTCTCCCGACGCCAACCACAAGCCTCGCGCATTTTCGCCATGGAAGTGATCAGTGGCGGCGAATGCCTGACCGAGTATTTCAACCAGGATTATCGCGCCTGGTTCCAGGGCCGCGCGGGCGTGTTCCAAGCGTGGATCGACGCGGGCAAAATGGACCCTGTCGACCCGGTGCACCTGATCTTCCTGCTGTGGGGCAGCACCCAGCATTATGCCGACTTCGCCACGCAGATCTGCCGAGTCAGCGGCCGCACCAAGTTGACCAAGCAAGACATGGAAGATGCCGGCAACAACCTGATCCGCATCATCCTCAAGGGCTGCGGCCTGACACCTGCCATTTAAGTCCTCTATGCCTTTTACCCTCAGCGGCTTGTGCGAATACCGCGAAGAAATTCGCAAAAGCCGCTTCATCACCTTCGCGGCGCCCATCGCCAGCCCCGCCGACGCGCAGGCGTTCATCGAACAGCACAGTGACCTGAACGCCTCGCACAACTGCTGGGCCTGGAAACTCGGCGATCAATATCGCAGCAATGACGATGGCGAGCCCGGAGGCACCGCTGGCCGGCCGATTCTGGCAGCCATCGAGGCGCAGGATTGCGATCAGGTCGCGGTGCTGGTCATCCGCTGGTACGGCGGCATTCAACTGGGCACCGGTGGATTGGCTCGGGCTTATGGCGGGGGCGCGAACAAGTGTTTGCAGGCTGCGCCGAAGGTTGAGCTGATCAGCCGGGTGGCCGTCAGTTGTGCCTGTGCTTTTGGTGAGTTGACGCTGGTGAAATTGCGGGTGGCGGAAATGGGTGGGTTGGTGGTGGAGGAGACGTTTACTGCCAATGGCGTTGAATTGCGGTTGGCGGTAGGTGAATCGCAAATAGACACTTTGCAAGCGCAACTCGCGGATTTGAGCCGCGGGCGGATTTTGTTGCAGCGCTAGACACGCTCAAAAGATCGCAGCCTGCGCTGGAATGTATTTCCTGCAGGCGCTGCCCAAGGCTGCAATCTTTTAGGGCATCACCCTTTTCTGCTTGACTCGACACTTGCCCACATCTGCTGTGCACCCGGCTGTGGATAACCTGAGCACATTGTGCTGTAACCCTTCTGTCACGTGGCTTTGCGGGCTTTGCTCATTTTTCGTCCAATTCGCTTACTGAAACGTTAATTCCACGCTAAAACAAATAGTTAGCATGGTTTATCGCCTTTAGAAGATAGCCACACACTGCTTATGCCCCTGCGCATGGCTTGCGCACAAATACTGTGGAGCAACCTGTGGATAACCCGTTCATGGCTCGCGCAGTCCCCTGTCCGGCATAGGCCGCAGCGCGTTGCTCATTTTTTAACCAGATACTCGCGGGCGAAATCGGAGCCCGCGCGTGGCCTGCGCCCCCAAGTGGTGCCCGATACAGGATCAGAATCGTGCCGGGGGCCGCCCGCCAAGACCCAACAACAAGGGTCGCCACACGTTCCTGACTGAATGGCCAGGAAATTGCTTTGTCCACAGGCACAACTTCAAGCGACCCGAGCCTGTCATGCCCAACCCCGTGCCGATCCCTGATCAAACGCCTCGTCTGCGCCTGCGCAATATCAGCAAGCGCTACCCCGGTTGCCTGGCCAACGATGCCATCGACCTGAGCATTGCCCCCGGTGAAATCCACGCCCTGCTCGGCGAAAACGGCGCGGGTAAAAGCACCTTGATGAAAATCATCTACGGCGTCACCCAGGCCGATTCGGGGGACGTGATCTGGCAAGGCCAGCGGGTGAGCCTGCGCAACCCGGCTCAGGCTCGCAGCCTTGGAATCGGCATGGTGTTTCAACACTTTTCGCTGTTCGAAACCTTGAGCGTGGCGCAAAACATCGCCCTGGCCATGGGCACCGCAGCCGGCACGCCGAAACAGCTTGAACCGAAAATTCGCGAAGTCTCCCGGCGCTATGGCATGGCGCTGGAGCCGGAGCGACTTGTCCACAGCCTGTCCATTGGCGAGCGCCAGCGGGTGGAGATCATTCGGTGCCTGATGCAGGACATCCGTCTGCTGATTCTCGACGAACCGACGTCGGTGCTGACCCCGCAAGAAGCCGACGACCTGTTCATCACCCTGCGCCGGCTGGCCGCCGAAGGCTGCAGCATTCTGTTTATCAGCCACAAACTCGGCGAAGTCCGGGCGCTGTGCCACAGCGCCACGGTGTTGCGCGGCGGTCGGGTTGCGGGGCATTGCGTACCGGCCGAGTGTTCGGATCAGCAACTGGCGCAGCTGATGGTCGGTAAGGCGGCCACCTTGATAACTGATTATCCGAAGGTGGCAGGTGGTCGTGTGTTTCTGGATATCCAAGGATTGTCCTGGCTTAACCCTGACCCGTTCGGCTGCTCGCTAAAAAATATCAGCCTTGAAGTGTGCAGCGGCGAAATCGTCGGGGTCGCCGGGGTTGCGGGCAACGGTCAAGACGAGTTGCTGGCGTTGCTCAGCGGCGAGGCACGACTCAACCGCAACGATGCGGCAACAATCAATTTCGCGGGACTGCCCGTGGCATGTTTGCATCCCGATGCCCGGCGCCGACTCGGCCTGGCATTCGTCCCCGCCGAACGCCTGGGCCATGGCGCGGTGCCGCAGCTGAGCCTGGCGGACAACGCCCTGCTCACAGCCTTTCAACAAGGGCTGGTGAGCAAAGGGATGATCCGGCGCAGTAAAGTCGAAGCGCTGGCGGAAGCGATCATCCACCGTTTCGGCGTGAAAACACCGGACACCCGCACGCCTGCCAAAAGCCTGTCGGGCGGCAATCTGCAGAAATTCATTCTTGGCCGGGAAATTCTCCAGCAGCCCAAACTGCTGGTGGCCGCACACCCGACCTGGGGAGTGGATGTCGGCGCCGCCGCGACCATTCACCGGGCGCTGATTGCCCTGCGCGATGCTGGCGCGGCGATCCTGGTGATTTCCGAAGATCTCGACGAACTGTTTCAAATTGCCGATCGCCTCGGCGCCTTGTGCGGCGGACGCCTGTCGCCACTGCACGCCACGGTCGATACCCGGCTTTCGGATGTCGGCGGCTGGATGGCCGGTCAGTTCAATGCCCCTCATTCACCTGTGCCTGCCACGGCTTAACGGAGTTCCCATGCTGCTTTCTCTTGAACCCCGTGGCCAGCAATCACGCCTGATGCTCTGGTGCTCGCCGTTACTGGCGGCGGTGCTGACATTGGGCTGTGGCTCGCTGCTGTTTATCGCTCTGGGCCATGATCCACTGCTGACGCTGCATACCCTGCTGATCGCGCCGATCAGTGACTGGTATGGCGTGTCCGAACTGCTGGTCAAAGCGCTGCCGATTTTGCTCTGTGCATTGGGACTGGCCGTGGCCTATCAGGCACGCATCTGGAACATCGGCGCCGAAGGCCAATTACTGCTCGGCGCCCTGGCCGGCAGTGCGCTGGCGGTGAGCATCATCGATATGCAAAGCCGTTGGGCGCTGGTGATGATTCTGCTGGTCGGCACCCTGGCCGGCGCGGCGTGGGCCGGGCTCACAGCGTGGTTGCGCACACGGTTCAACACCAATGAAATCCTGACCAGCATCATGCTCAACTATATCGCCCTAAACCTGCTGTTGTTCTGCGTACACGGGCCGTTGAAAGACCCGGCCGGGTACAACTTCCCCGAGTCGGCGATGTTTGGCGATGCCAGTCGTTTACCGTTGTTGTTGAAGGACGGTCGGGTGCACGCCGGTGTGTATTTCGCCTTGCTTGCCCTGGTCGCGGTGTGGGTGTTGTTGCAGAAAAGCTTTATCGGCTTCCAGATCAAAGTGCTGGGGCTGGACAAGCGCGCCGCCGGTTTCGTCGGCTTTCGCGAGAAGCGCCTGATCTGGCTGGTGTTGTTGATCAGCGGCGGCCTGGCGGGGTTGGCCGGGGTCTGCGAAGTCACCGGGCCGATTGGCCAATTGGTGCCGCAAGTCTCGCCGGGCTACGGCTATGCGGCGATCACCGTGGCGTTTCTCGGGCGCCTCAATCCGATTGGCATCCTGTTTTCCAGCCTGTTGATGGCGCTGCTGTACATCGGCGGCGAGAGCGCGCAAATGAGCATGAACCTGCCGCAAGCGATCACTCAATTGTTTCAGGGGATGATGCTGTTTTTCCTGCTGGCCAGTGACGTGCTGATTCTCTATCGCCCTCGCCTGAACCTGCGCTGGACCCGCCGCGCAACCGCCACCGCTGTACCCGCAGGAGTGCTGTGATGGATATCGATCTGCTGAGCAATATTTTCTATGCCATGGTCCGTTGCGGCACGCCGCTGCTATTGGTGGCGCTGGGTGAACTGATTTGCGAGAAGAGCGGCGTTCTCAATCTGGGTCAGGAAGGCATGATGCTGTTTGGCGCGGTAATCGGTTTTATCGTCGCCCTGAACAGCGGCAACCTGTGGCTCGGCGTGTTGCTGGCGATGCTTGCCGGGATGCTGCTGTCATCGCTGTTCGCACTGGTGGCGCTGGTGTTCAACGCCAATCAGGTGGCCACCGGGTTGGCGTTGACGATCTTCGGCGTGGGTTTGTCGACCTTTGTCGGCGCGGCGTGGGTGGGTAAACCGCTGGCGGGTTTCGAGCCGGTGGCAATTGCGTACCTGAGTGAAATCCCGCTGATCGGGCGCATGCTGTTTGCCCAGGATTTGCTGGTGTATCTGTCGTTCGCGATCTTTGCGCTGGTGGCATGGGTGGTTCTGAAAAGTCGCGTCGGGCTGATCATTCAAGCGGTCGGGGAAAACCCGGACGCAGCCAGTGCCATGGGCTTGCCGGTGCTGGGCGTGCGCACATTGGCGGTGCTGTTCGGCGGAGCGATGGCCGGGTTGGCCGGGGCTTATCTGTCCCTGGCCTATACACCGATGTGGGCGGAAAACATGAGCGCCGGCCGTGGCTGGATTGCCTTGGCACTGGTGGTGTTTGCCAGTTGGCGGGTGTGGCGTTTGCTGCTGGGCGCTTATCTGTTCGGGCTCGCCAGCATCCTGCACCTGGTGGCGCAGGGACTGGGGCTGGCGATTCCGTCGAGCCTGCTGGCGATGCTGCCGTATGTCGCAACTATTGTAGTGCTGGTGCTGTTGTCCCGGGATGCGCTGCGTACGCGGTTGTATGCGCCGGTGTCGTTGGGGCAGCCGTGGCAGGGTGGTCATTGAGGATGCCTGTCAGGGCCTCTTCGCGGGCAAGCCCGCTCCCACATTTGACCGAGTCGAACCCATTTTTTGTGTCCGACATAAATCTGATGTGGGAGCGAGCCTGCTCGCGAAGAGGCCCTCACTGGATCGGGTTCACTCAGTTCCCCTGTGGGAGCGGGCTTGCTCGCGAAGGCCCCCGAACAGGCAACACCTGAGCCACACCCCACACCACCTCAAAGAACAGAAAAATCACCAGCAACGAACTGGCCCCATGAACCAGGGCATACAACTGCCAGGCCGCAAACAAAAACCGTCCCACCGCGTCATACCACCCAAACACCTGCTGCGGATCCCGAATCCGCAGCACCGCCCACACACAGACAATCGACCCCAACAGATTCGCCATCAACAGGTGCATCGGCTCAAACGCCGGCAGCTCTCCCGGCACATTGAACGCCTGACTCACACTCGCCAACACCCCATGCAACGCCGTAAAACTCCACGGCGTGACAAACGCCGCCGTCACGATCAGGTCATACCAGGCGCTGCCTCGCACCAGTTGTCGATATTGCGCTGAAGTCCACATCGGCCTTGCTCCATCAAATCAGGAGCAACAAGGCTAAAGGCTGGAGTATGCTCCAGGGTCAAGCCCTCTTGAGAACTCACGATGCGCATCGGTGAATTAGCCCAGGCCAGCGCCGTCAGCCGCGACACGCTGCGCTTCTATGAGCAGCGCGGGTTGATCGCCGCGCAACGCAGCGCCAACGGTTATCGCGACTACCCGGCGGAGATGGTGCAACTGGTGCTGTACATCAAGACGGCTCAACGGCTGGGCTTTACCCTCGGCGAGATCGGCAGTAGCGTGACTGCACTGTGGCAGTCACCCGACCCGGACAGCGCCGTCACACAACTGCTGCAAGACAAGCTCAAACTGATCGAAACCCGCATGACTGAACTCGGCGCCCTGCGCAGCGAATTGCAGCAACGGCTCGGTCAGCGCTGCCCGTTGAACCCATGATCCTCATCTATCAAGGAAGCCACTCATGTCCACGGCAAAAAACGCACTCATCATCGGCGCCTCCCGGGGCCTGGGCCTCGGCTTGGTGAAAACCCTGCTGGCCGACGGCTGGCACGTCACCGCCACCGTGCGCCATCCACAGAAAGCCGACGCCTTGCAGGCGTTGGGCAAGGTGCGGATCGAAAAGCTCGACATGGACGACCAACAAGCCGTGATCGCCCTCAGTCAACAGCTCAAGGGCGAGGTGTTTGATCTGCTGTTCGTCAATGCCGGGGTCAAGGGGCCGGACGTTCAAACGCCGGGCGGTGCGACACTGGCCGAAGTCGGGCAACTGTTCTTCACCAACGCCGTAGCACCGATCAATCTGGCCCAGCGTTTTGTCGGGCAGATTCGCCCCGGCAGCGGCGTATTGGCGTTCATGAGCTCGGTACTGGGCAGCGTGACCATGCCTGATGCTCCGGAACTGGCGCTGTACAAGGCCAGCAAGGCTGCGCTCAATTCCATGACCAACAGTTTTGTGAGCCAGTTGGGCGACCAGAAACTGACCGTACTGTCGCTGCATCCGGGCTGGGTGAAAACTGACATGGGCGGTGACGGCGCTGATATCGATGTGGCCACCAGCACCCGTGGACTGGTCGATCAGGTGAATGCGTACATTGGCAAGGGCGGGCATCACTTTGTGAATTACAAGGGTGAAACCATTCCCTGGTAACCCACACAAATCCCCTGCTCCCACAAATGCTCAATCCACTCAGGGTTTGTGTTGTCCGGTCGGGCTGCACTTGCCTGCGACACGGTTTTGTTCGAAACTCCGCACCTCGCCCTCGCGGCGACCCTGGATCAGCAGACAGGGTAATCACTGAGCTGGCTAACCTGAACCCAACTTTCAGAGGAGCCGGCCAACATGCCTGCGACCCGTACCTGGTTAAAAAATCCCCTCGCGATCTTCACTGCCAATGGCCTCGATGCCCGTGGTGGCCTGGTGGTGCAAGACGGTTTGATCGTCGAACTGATCGCTGCCGGCCAGCAACCGTCCGCGCCCTGTGGACACATATTCGATGCCCGCGAGCACGTGATCCTGCCGGGGCTGATCAACACCCATCACCATTTTTATCAGACCCTGACCCGCGCCTGGGCACCGGTGGTCAATCAACCATTGTTCCCGTGGCTGAAAACCCTGTACCCGGTGTGGGCACGCCTGACGCCTGAAAAACTCGCCCTCGCCAGCAAAGTCGCGCTGGCCGAATTGCTGCTGTCTGGCTGCACCACCGCGGCTGATCATCACTACCTGTTTCCGCAAGGCCTGGAAAACGCCATCGACGTTCAGGTCGAGAGCGTTCGCGAACTGGGCATGCGCGCCATGCTCACTCGCGGCTCCATGAGCCTGGGCGAAAAGGACGGCGGCCTGCCACCGCAGCAAACCGTGCAGGAAGGCGAAGTAATCCTCGCCGACAGCCAACGCCTGATCGCCGAGTACCATGAACGTGGCGATGGTGCGCAAATCCAGATTGCGTTGGCGCCCTGCTCGCCGTTCTCGGTGACTCCGCAAATCATGTCCGCCAGCGCCGAGTTGGCCAACAAACTCGACGTGCGCCTGCACACGCATCTGGCGGAAACCCTCGACGAAGAAGACTTCTGCCTGCAACGTTTCGGCCTGCGTACCGTGGATTACCTGGACAGTGTCGGCTGGCTCGGGCCGCGCACCTGGCTGGCCCACGGCATCCACTTCAACCCCGACGAAATCGCCCGCCTCGGCGCGGCCGGCACCGGCATCTGCCATTGCCCGAGTTCGAACATGCGCCTGGCTTCCGGCATCTGTCCGACCCTGGACCTGACCGCAGCCGGCGCGTTGTTGGGCCTGGGTGTGGACGGTTCGGCGTCCAACGATGCGTCGAACATGATGCTGGAAACCCGTCAGGCGCTGTACATCCAGCGTCTGCGTTATGGCGCCGAAAAGATCACCCCGGAGCTCGTGCTGGGCTGGGCGACCAAGGGTTCGGCCAGCTTGCTTGGCCGTACCGACATCGGTGAGCTGGCCGTGGGCAAGCAGGCGGATCTGGCACTGTTCAAGCTCGATGAACTGCGCTTCTCCGGCAGCCATGATCCGGTGTCGGCGCTGCTGCTGTGCGGTGCAGACCGGGCGGATCGGGTGATGATCGGGGGCAAATGGCGAGTGATTGACGGGCAGGTCGAGGGGCTGGATCTGAAAGCGCTGATCGCCGATCACAGCCAGGCGGCGCGGCAGTTGATCGCCGGCACCTGACACAACACAAATCAAAACCGTGGGAGCGGCGGTGCGACGATTCGACTTGCTCGCTCCCACATTGGTTTTGTGTGTGTGTGTGTTTAGAGACCGAGTAGCGACAACATGATAAACGTCGCAAACAACACAAAATGCGTCATGCCTTCAATGGCATTGGTTTCGCCGTCATTGAGGTTGATCGCGCTGACCAGCAGGGTCAGCAAAACCATCACCGTCTGCACCGGCGTCATTGCCATCTGAAACGGCTGGCCAGTGTAGAGCGCCATGGCTTCCATCACCGGCACCGTCAGGATCACCGTCGACAACGACGCACCCATCGCGATGTTCACCACCGATTGCATGCGATTGGCCAACGCCGCACGCAACGCGGTCAGAATCTCCGGCGCCGCGGAAATCGCCGCCACCAGGATCGCCGTGATCACCGGCGGTGCGCCCGTGCCCTCAAGCCCCAGGTCGAGGGTCTTGGACATCACTTCGGCCAAGGCGCCGATCACCACCACGCCAAACACCAGCATGCCCACGCTTAACGCCACGTTGACCGGTTCAGGCTGTTCATCCGGGACTTTCTTGCGGCGCTTTTGCGGGTAGCTGTAGCTGAAGAAATAACTGTGCGGCCCGACCTGCATGCGCAGGAACAAGGTGTAGAGCACCATCATCGCGCCAATGGTGAACGCCGAATAAACCTTCCAGCTGGCCTCGGGAATGAACTCCGGCACCACCATGGAAACGCCCATCGCCGTGAGGATCATCACGCTGTAACTGCGGGCCGAGTCGTCGTTGTAGGACTGCTCGCCGTGCTTGATCCCGCCCATCAACGCCGCCAGACCGAGGATGCCGTTGATGTCGAGCATCACCGCCGAGTAAATGGTGTCACGCACCAGGGTCTTCGAGGCTTCGTTACTCATCATGATCGCCAGGATCACCACTTCCACCAGCACGGCGGACAAGGTCAGGATCATCGTGCCATAGGGATCGCCGACTTTTTCCGCGAGCAGCTCGGCGTGATGGGCTACGCGCATGGAGGCGGCGACGATGAAGGCGATCAGCACTAGGCCGGCGATCAGTGCGACGGGCTGACCGTTGTGCAGGATCCAGTGTTCCAAAGGGTAGGCAACAACGGCGGCGATAACGGCCAGCAGCAGAAAAGATTCTTGTCTGAGAAGTTTGAGCATGGCGGGCCTTTTTTGCCGGGTGAAACAACATCGGGGGTGGTGAGCTACTGACTACGGGGCGGCGCTAACGTTTCGTTACACCTTAGCGCACCAGTGGATGGCGGCCGGGTCGGCGAGTGCACTTTTTTGACCTGGTTGACCCCTTCGCGAGCAGGGATGTGGAGATCCAATGTGGGAGCGAGCCTGCTCGCGAAGGCCCTCACACGGTTTCAAGGGGTTTTGTTGTCCTGTTGGTCAGCAATTTGCATTGCCCTCTCCAACCCCACAACAACATGGAGTGCCCGTTCATGCATAAACGTCCGTTGCAAAAACTGCTGTGCGCCATGGCCGCCGCCATTGGCCTGAGTGCCAGCTTCAGCGCCAGTGCCGCCGACCCGCTGAAAGTCGGCTTCGTCTACATCGGTCCGATCGGTGACCACGGCTGGACGTATCAGCATGAACAGGGCCGCAAGGCACTCGCCGACAAATTCGGCGGGCAGATCAGCACCCACTACGTGGAAAACGTGGCCGAAGGCGCCGACGCCGAGCGGGTGATCCGCAATATGGCCAAGGACAACTATGACCTGATCTTCACCACCTCCTTCGGCTACATGAACCCGACCCTGAAAGTCGCCAAACAGTTTCCCCAGGTGACCTTCGAACACGCTACCGGCTACAAGCAGGACAAGAACCTCGGCACTTACCTGGCGCGTACCTACGAGGGCCGCTACGTCAGCGGCTTCCTCGCGGCGAAGATGACCAAAACCAAAAAGATCGGCTACGTCGCCTCGTTCCCGATCCCGGAAGTGATCCGCGACATCAACGCCATTCAACTGGCCCTGAACAAGTACAACCCCGGCACCGAGATCAAGGTGGTGTGGGTCAATTCCTGGTTCGATCCAGGCAAGGAAGCCGATGCCGCCAACGCGCTGATCGACCAGGGCGTGGATGTGGTGTTCCAGCACACCGACAGCCCGGCACCGATCCAGGCCGCCGAACGTCGCGGCGTGTATGCCGTGGGCTATGCTTCCGACATGGCGCACTTCGGGCCAAAAGCGGTGCTGACGTCCATCGTCAATGACTGGGGCCCTTACTACATCCAGTCGACCCAAAGCGTGCTCGACCACAACTGGTCATCGCTGGACTACTGGGGCGGCTTGAAAGAGGGCACGGTTGAACTGCCAATCAGCGACCTGGTGCCCGCCCCGGTGAAAGCCGAGGCCGAACAGATCATCGCCGACATCAAGAGCGGTGCGCTGCAACCGTTCACCGGGCCGATCAAGGATCAGGCCGGCACCGTGAAAATCCCGGCGGGCGCGAGCGCGAGCAATACCGAACTGGCGTCGATGAACTACTACGTTGAAGGCATGAAGGCCGAAATCCCGAAGTAGTTCACATTCCCTGATCGTTCCCCACGCTCTGTGTGGGAATGATATTTACCCCTGTGGGAGCGAGCTTGCTCGCGATGAGGCCTTCACATTCAACATCACTTTTGAATATCAGCCCGCCCTCACGAGCAGGTCGAATCGTCACACCGTCGCTCCCACAATGGATCTTCGGAGTTTTCAAGGATTACGCATGAACTCACTCCCGATCATCGACATCGCCCCGCTCTACACCGACGACCCAACCGCCTGGCAATCCATCGCCACCCAAATCGACCGTGCCTGCCGCGACTGGGGCTTTTTCTACATCAAGGGTCACCCGATTCCCACGCAGCGAGTCGAAGCCGTCCTCGAACATGCTCGACGCTTCTTCGCCCTGCCCACTGCTGAAAAGCTCAGGATCGACATCACCCAGACCAAACACCATCGCGGCTATGGTGCCATCGCCACCGAACAACTCGACCCGAGCAAACCCGGCGACCTGAAAGAAACGTTCGATATGGGCCTGCACCTGCTGGCCGATCACCCAGACGTGCTCGCGGAAAAACCATTGCGCGGCTCCAACCGCCATCCCTCGGCGCCAGGCTGGGAAGCGCTGATGGAGCAGCATTACCTCGACATGCAGGCCCTGGCGCAAACGCTGCTACGGGCAATGACCCTGGCACTGGGCATCGAGCGCGACTTTTTCGACACCCGCTTCAATGAGCCCGCCAGCGTATTGCGCATGATTCATTACCCGCCGCGCCACACCGCCAGCTCGCCAGAGCAACAAGGCGCCGGGGCCCACACCGATTACGGCTGCATCACCCTGCTCTACCAAGACGCCGCCGGCGGCCTGCAAGTGCACAACGTCAACGGCGAATGGATCGACGCGCCACCGGTTGAAGGCACGTTCGTGGTCAACCTCGGTGACATGATGGCACGCTGGAGTAACGACTGTTATCGGTCCACCCCACACCGGGTGATCAGTCCGCCTGGAGTGGACCGGTATTCGATGCCGTTCTTCGCCGAGCCCCACCCCGACACGGCCATCGAATGCCTGCCCGGTTGCCAGGATCAACTGCATCCGGCGAAATATCCGCCAACCACCTGCGCCGAATTCCTGCTTTCGCGCTTCGCCGACACCTATGCCTATCGGCGAGAGCAGGAAGCCGGGTGATCTACCGATGGGGCAGGTTTTGCTAATTGTTTCCACGGGCATCTGTAGAATGCCGTCATTGCACCTGATGAGATTCCAACCATGTACGACTGGCTGAACGCCCTGCCCAAGGCAGAACTGCACCTGCACCTTGAAGGTTCGCTGGAGCCCGAGTTGCTGTTCGCCCTGGCCGAACGCAACAAGATTGCCCTGCCGTGGAACGATGTCGAAACCCTGCGCAAGGCGTATGCCTTCAACAACCTGCAAGAGTTTCTCGACCTGTATTACCAGGGCGCCGACGTGTTGCGCACCTCCCAGGATTTCTACGACCTGACCTGGGCTTACCTGTTGCGTTGCAAGGCGCAGAACGTGATTCATACCGAACCGTTCTTCGACCCGCAGACCCACACCGACCGGGGCGTGCCGTTTGAAGTGGTGTTGAACGGTATCGCCAGCGCGCTCAAGGATGGCGAACAGCAGTTGGGCATCACCAGCGGTTTGATCCTCAGCTTCCTGCGTCACCTGAGCGAAGAAGAAGCCGAGAAAACCCTCGACCAGGCGCTGCCGTTCCGCGACGCATTTGTGGCCGTGGGCCTGGACAGTTCCGAGATGGGCCACCCGCCGAGCAAGTTCCAGCGTGTGTTTGATCGCGCCCGTCACGAGGGCTTCCTGACCGTCGCCCACGCCGGTGAAGAAGGCCCGCCGGAGTACATCTGGGAAGCCATCGACCTGCTGAAGATCCAGCGTATCGACCATGGCGTACGCGCCATCGAAGACGAGCGCCTGATGCAGCGGATCATCGACGAGCAAATCCCCCTCACTGTGTGCCCGTTGTCGAACACCAAGCTCTGCGTGTTCGATCACATGTCCCAGCACAACATTCTCGACATGCTGGAACGTGGCGTAAAAGTGACGGTGAACTCCGATGACCCGGCGTACTTCGGCGGCTACGTGACCGAGAACTTCCATGCGCTGTACACCGACCTGGGCATGACCCAGGACCAGGCCAAACGCCTGGCGCAGAACAGCCTGGATGCGCGGTTGGTAAAACCGTAGGCCACACCTGTAACCCTGTAACTCTGTGGGAGCGAGCCTGCTCGCTCCCACAAGGGATCAGTGTTTAGCCGGTGCTTACTGCTTCGCTCAATGCCTGCGACATCCTGCCACGCGTCTCTCCCCCCCGCCGCTATCGCAAACCGCATCGCCCCCAACAGCAAATACGCCTCTAAAACGCCATTTCCAGCTCGCTTTCCCTGGCGAAATGCTGGATTTCCCGCTGCCCGGCGGCGGTGATCTGCAAGGTCCGCGAATCGTTGGGCAAGACCAGCCAGCCAGACTGCATGAACAACTGCAACAGCGCCGCGCCCAGCGCGCCGCCAAGATGCGGTCGACGTTCGCTCCAGTCGGGGCACGCGCAGGCAACTTGCGCGTTACGGTGGGCCAGGGCCTGGAAGTAGACGCCACGTCTGGCCAGTTGCTGGCCGCCCTTTTGGGTCACCGTGACGCGCTGATCGACCTGCTTGATCCAGCCGGCATCCAGTAAGCGCTGGAACAGATCCGCCGCCAGCGTGCCGCCCAGATGGTCCTCGCACAAGCGTGCCTGCAACAGCGACGCCGGCGCAGCCGGACGCTTGCCCAGCAACGTACTGCGCTTGATAGTCTCGGGAATTTCACGGGATTTACTGGCCAGTGAAGCGCTCGCCAGTGCTTCCACGGCAGCGCCGACTTCAGGGGCGGCCAGACGGAAAAAACGCCGGCGACCACGGGTTTCAACCTTCAACAGGCCTCCGGCGGACAAACGCCCCAAGTGAGCACTGGCCGAAGATGGTGACAACCCGGCCAGCAAGGCCAGCTCTTCGGTTTGCCGCGCCGAGCCATCCATCAAGGCCCACATCATTGCGCTGCGCTTGGGGTCAGCCAGCAACGTGGCGATCTGGCTGATGCAAGGTGCATGTTCCATGTATTCACTCCCTGTTGAATCGTATCGTCTACTGCCCAGAGCCATCCTGAGCAGTGATGGGTCGTCGGCCAGGACGCTAAACCGCCATGAACCGAGCCACGCAAACCACTAGCGCTTCATGCTCCATTGCGCTGCCCCGCTCTCATCCCGGACAAGGGCGACGGGAAGATGAAAACGTCGGGGACGTGTTCGCAGGGCTGGCATGAAGCGGGCGCTAGTATAAGCGGGTTGACCGCCGCTTCCTGCGTTCAGGGCGCCTCGAGTGGTGATTGTTCGTGAGGGAAATTTCGCTATTTACCTGCGACTAATGACCAGTTTGCGGCAATACCGGAAAACGCCTACTCAACTGAGCGCATCGGCTGGCAAGCATTTCTCGCAAAAGGTTCACCGGCTTACTCAACTGCGCGCGGTGGGCACACAACAGATTCAGCGGCGCGCGCTCGCAGAGCAACTCCGGCAGCAACACTTTCAGGCGACCGGCCAACACATCGGCCGCCACATCGAGCCAGGATTTGTAAGCGATCCCGGCCCCCGCCACGGCCCACAAGCGCACCACATCGGCATCGTCGCTGAAGCGATCACCGCTCACGGTCAGGCTCACCTCGCGTTTGCCGTCGTGAAAACTCCAATGATCGTGGACCCGGCTGCCGAGCATGAACAACAGGCAATTGTGTTGCGCCAGTTGCTCCAGTTGCCGGGGTTCGCCGTGGCGGGCGAGATAGGCCGGCGCGGCGCACAGCACTCGACGATTGTCCGCAGCAATGGGCAACGCCACCAGGCTTGAGTCTTCTGGCTCACCGTAACGCAGTGCAATGTCCACCGGCTGGCGGAACAGGTCGGCAATGCGGTCGCCCAACAACAGGCGCACCGTCAGATTGGGGTGTTCACGCTGAAACTCGTCCAGCCAGGGCAACAGCAAGTTACGACCGAAGTCAGACGGAGCCGACAGCTGCAGCACACCACTGACCTGATCCTGCCCACGCGCGAGCAGGCGCCGTCCTTCATCCAGTTGACTCAAGGCCCCACGGGCATATTCCAGAAAACCTTCACCTTCGGCCGTCAGACGCAGGCTACGCGTGGAACGCGCCAACAACCGCGCGCCCAGTTGTTGCTCGATACGCTTGAGCGCCGCGCTGGCGACCGCTGCCGACATGTCCATTACCCGTGCCGCCGCCGACAGGCTGCCCAGGTCCGCCGCCCGGACAAATAATTGCAAGTCATCGAAACGCAGCATCACCAGCCCCGATTATCAAAAAAATATTGAAAGAGACTGCTCTTTTAGCGGGTTTTATCTTGTAGAGAAATAGCCAATGATCTGCTCCATCCAATCACTCAGCGTCAGGAGTCGAACATGTCCCAGCCTTTTACCGCTATCGCCACCCTCATCGCCAAAGCCGGCCAGCAGGACGCCCTTGAACAGCACCTGCGTGCGCTGTTAGCACCGACCCGCGCCGAGGCCGGTTGCGGCCAATACGACCTGCATCAGGACCTCAATAATCCGCAAGCCTTCTACATGATTGAACACTGGAGCAGCGACGAGGCCCTGCAAGCCCACGACGCCAGCGCGCACATCCAGAATTTTCGCGCCCTGGCCGGCGACCTGATCGAACACTTCGACCTCAAGCGCCTGCGCGCCCTGGCCTGATCCCTTTCTTCTATTACCGTTCAGGAGTGCTTCATGAAAGCCATTGCCTACTATGCGTCCCTGCCAATCAGCGACGAAAAATCCCTGCAAGACATCGAATTGCCAGAACCGGTCGCCGGCCCTCGGGACCTGTTGGTGGACGTCAAAGCCATCTCGGTCAACCCGGTGGATACCAAGGTCCGCCAGAACGTGCAGCCTGAAGAAGGTGCCGCGAAAGTGCTGGGCTGGGACGTGGCCGGCGTGGTCAAGGCAGTCGGCAGCGACGTCACCCTGTTCAAGGCTGGCGACACCGTGTTTTACGCCGGCTCCATCGCCCGCGCCGGTGGCAACAGCGAACGGCATGTGGTGGATGAGCGGATCGTCGGCCACATGCCCAGGACCCTCGGTTTCGCCGAAGCCGCTGCCCTGCCGCTGACTGCGATTACCGCCTGGGAACTGCTGTTCGAACGCCTCAAAGTACCCGAAGGCAAGACCGATGAGGCGCAGAGCCTGCTGATCGTCGGCGCGGCGGGTGGCGTCGGTTCGATCCTCACGCAACTGGCCAGCCAGCTCACTTCACTGAAAGTCATCGGCACCGCGTCCCGCCCGCAAACCCAAAGCTGGGTGCGTGAGCTGGGCGCCGACCTGGTGATCGACCACAGTAAGCCGTTGAGTGAAGAACTGAAACGCGCAGGCGTGGACCACGTGACCCACGTCGCCAGCCTGACCCAGACCGACGAGCACCTGGATCAACTGGTCGAGGCGTTGGCGCCGCAAGGCAAACTGGCGCTGATCGATGACCCGAAGGCGCTGGACATCACCAAGCTCAAGCGCAAGAGCCTGTCGCTGCACTGGGAGTTCATGTACACCCGCTCGCTGTTCGAAACCGCCGACATGATCGAGCAGCACAACCTGCTGAATCGCGTCGCACAACTGATTGATGCGGGCACGTTGAAAACCACGGTGGGTGAGCACTTCGGCACCATCAACGCCGCCAACCTGCGTCGCGCCCACGCGTTGCTGGAAAGCGGCAAGGCCAAGGGCAAGATCGTGCTCGAAGGGTTCTAAGGAACCCGATCAAAAGATCGCAGGCTTCGCCGGCGCCTACGGGGATCGCATGCAACAGTGATATTTCGGTTGAATGCGTAAATGTAGGCGCTGCCACAGCTGCGATCTGTTGATCTTGTACACCGTCAGTCAGTTGCTTGACCCTTGTCACAATTGCGATCGTATTCAGGTCTACAATCGGAAACTCTGCGACACCGTCTTTTACTGAAGGAGGTCAGCAATGAAGATCCTGATAAAAGAAGTGGCAACATCCCAATGGCAGGTCCGCCTGGACCAACATGCCGTGACGTTCCGCAGCGAAGCCGAAGCGCTCGCCTTCACCCGCACCCTCGAAGCACGTCTGCAAGCCCCGCATAAAATCCCCGATCGCCAACAGCACGCTGCCGGCTAAGGCTGCGTTCAGGCCTCGGCGTGCGCCAGGGCCCGGGTATTTTGCAAACGTCGGGTGAGGATCGCCACGCTCACCACCAGAACGCCGCACAGGCTGATGACCATGGCCATCGGCATCGCCGTGCCGTCATGCAACACGCCCACCAGCGCCGACGCACCGGCCGCAACACTGAACTGCAAGCAACCGAGTAACGCCGACGCACTGCCGGCGCGAGCGCCCTGCCCGTTCATCGCGCAGGCCGACGCATTGGGTGCGATGCAACCCAGGCTGGCAATGCAGATAAACAGCGGAATCAGCAGCGGCCACAATTGCGTCGTGTGCAGTGAGCTGACCGCGAGCAACACCAGTCCGCCCGCCACATACAGCCACACCGCACGCGCCAGCAAAAAGGCCGGACCGCGTTTGGCCAAGAGTCTGGCGTTGATCTGCGCCATCAGGATGAAGCCTGCCGCATTGGTGCCGAACAGCCAGCCAAAGTGCTCGGGCGGTACGCCATAGAGCTTGATGAACACGAACGGCGAACCGGCGATGTAGGCAAACATCCCCGCAATGGCGATGCCGCCGGTCAGGGCGTGACCAAGAAAGACCTGATCTTTGAGCAGGCGACCATATTGGCGCAAGGCGCCGGACAGCGGTTGACGCGGTACATAATCCGGCAGGCTTTCCGGCAAACCGAGGGCCACCGCCAACGCTGCCAGGGCACTGAAGCCGGTCAAGGTCAGGAAGATCCACTGCCAGCCGGCGGTATTGACCAGCAAGCCACCCAGCATCGGCGCGAGAATCGGCGCCAGGCCCATCACCAGCATCAGTTGCGAATAGACTTTGGCTGAACCCACCGCATCGCATTTATCGCTGACCACTGCCCGTGCAATCACCATCCCCGCGCAACCGCCCAGCGCCTGAACGAAACGCGCGCCGATCAGCCATTCAAGGTTTGGTGCATAGGCGCAAGCCAGCGAAGCCACGGTGAACAGACCCAGCCCCGCAAGCAACGGGATCCGCCGCCCGAAGCGATCCGCCATTGGCCCATAGCCCAGTTGACCGATGGACAAGCCCAGGAAATACGCGGCCAGGGTCATCTGCACATGTTTTTCGTCGGTGCCGAACGCCAGTGCCATCGACGGGAAAGCCGGCAGATAGAAATCAATCGCCAGCGGACCGAAAGCGGTCAGGGCGCCAAGAATCAGGATTGTGCGCAGGTTCATCAGGCATCCAGTTGAGCATGGGTCGGCAGCCCGACAGTCTAGCCGCGCGAGGACGCCTTGAACATTACGATAGGTCGCTAACTATCAAAAACCGGATGGATGCACACATTCCCCCCTGTGGGAGCGAGCAAGTCGAATCTTCGCACCGCCGCTCCCACAGGGGTTATGCGTTATTTCAGGCAACCTTGACCGCATAGCCCTCTTCGCTGATCGCAGCAATCACCTGGTCGACGGTCAAGGCGCTCTCCACGCCCACTTCCTTCGCCCCCAGATCAACGCTTACGCTGGCCGCCGGATCCTTGGCCTGCACGGCCTGAGTAATCGCCTTGACGCAGTGACCGCAGGACATGCCTTGAACGTTGAACACTTGCATGGAATGACTCCTTTGATGAGGTTCAACACAGTGTCGAGCTTGCCACCGTGGCAAGGTCAAGTTCTGAAACAGACTGCCGGGCTGGCATTCGGCGTCGCGCTCCGCCAAGCTGCGCACATCAATGACCCGACCCCCAGGAGATTCAGCCATGCGCTGGAAAGCTCTCAGCCTGTTTGGCTTCCTCAGCCTCTTCGCCGCCCTGCCCCAGGCCAACGCCACCGGCGAGGACTACGCGGTTCTGATCATCTCGCGTGAGCGCCTGGAAGTGGCGACCTCCTGTGAGATCGGTATCTACATTCAGGACCAGTTTGTGGGACGGCTACTGCAGGAGCAGACCACCTCGTTCAACCTGCCCCATGGCACGATTTCCGTGCGCCTGAAGCTGGAGCCTGGCCAGGTGCCGGGCTGCAACCCTGGCATGCTGGCACCGCCCGCGCAGGAGATCACGCTCACGGCCGGGCAAGTGGTGAAATACCGGATTGCGACGACCGCCAAAGGGCTGTACCTGAGGCCTGCTGCGCTCGAATATTGAGTCATATCCCCCTGCTCGCGAAGAGGCCGTGTCAGTCGAAATAGATGTTGCATGACACACCGCTTTCGCGAGCAGGCTCGCTTTCGCATTAAGTCCGCGGCGACTTTGTAGATGGCGCTTGACCTTGCCCGCATGGCAAGGTTGATCCTGTAGGCACTTTCTACAGGGAGCGTGACCGATGTCCGAATCCACCACTTTCGATCTGCCGATTGCCGGCATGACCTGCGCCAGTTGCGCCGGGCGTGTCGAGCGTGCCTTGAGCAAAGTCATCGGCACCTGCGCCGTCAGCGTCAACCTGGCCACCGAACAGGCTCGCGTCCAGGCACCCGGCGACAGCCTGCCGGCGCTGATGCGCGCGGTTGAACAGGCCGGTTACAGCGTGCCCCGCCAGTCTCTGGAACTGAGCATCGACGGCATGACCTGCGCATCCTGTGCTGGCCGCGTCGAGCGAGCCCTGAATAAAGTGCCGGGGGTCAACAGCGTCAGCGTCAACCTGGCCAACGAACGCGCCCATCTCGAACTGCTCGGTCAGGTCGATCCGCAAACCCTGATCGACGCCGTGACCAAGGCCGGCTACAGCGCCAGCGTCTGGGAGAGCGAACACCCACAAACCGACAATCAGCAACAACGCCTGCGCCGCGAGCGCTGGGCATTGATCATGGCGATCATCCTCGCCCTGCCCCTCGTGCTGCCGATGCTGCTGCAACCCTTTGGCGTGCACTGGATGCTCCCGGCCTGGGCGCAATTTGCCCTCGCCACCCCGGTGCAGTTCATCTTCGGTGCGCGTTTTTATGTCGCCGCCTGGAAAGCCGTGCGCGCCGGCGCCGGCAACATGGATTTGCTGGTTGCCCTGGGCACCAGCGCCGGTTACGGCTTGAGCCTGTATGAATGGGCCACTGCTGCCGGGCGCATGCCGCACCTGTATTTCGAAGCCTCGGCCGTGGTGATCGCCCTGGTGTTGCTGGGAAAATACCTGGAAAGCCGCGCCAAACGCCAGACCGCCAGCGCCATTCGCGCCCTCGAAGCGCTGCGGCCGGAACGGGCGATTCAAGTGATCGATGGCCACGAGCAAGACGTCGCCATCAGCGCCTTGCGCCTCAATGATCTGGTCATGGTCAAACCCGGCGAACGCTTCCCCGTGGACGGCGAAGTGGTGGAAGGCCAAAGCCATGCCGACGAAGCACTGATCAGCGGCGAAAGCCTGCCGGTGCCCAAACAACCCGGCGACAAAGTCACCGGCGGCGCCATCAATGGCGAAGGCCGGCTGCTGGTGCGCACCCTCGCTCTGGGCGCCGAAACCGTGCTGGCGCGGATCATCCGGCTGGTGGAAGACGCGCAAGCAGCGAAAGCGCCGATCCAGAAACTGGTGGATAAAGTCAGCCAGGTGTTCGTGCCGACGGTCCTGGTATTGGCCTTGATTACGTTGGTCGGCTGGTGGTTATACGGCGCGCCGATCGAAACCGCGCTGATCAACGCCGTCGCGGTGCTGGTGATTGCCTGTCCTTGCGCACTCGGGCTGGCGACACCGACGGCGATCATGGCCGGCACCGGCGTGGCGGCACGCTACGGGATTCTGATCAAAGACGCCGAAGCGCTGGAGCGCGCTCATGAAGTCAGCGCCGTGGTGTTCGACAAAACCGGCACCCTGACCTCGGGCTCACCGCGGATCGCCCATCTGTCGGCAGTTGATGGTGACGAAGCTGAGCTGCTGCAAATGGCCGGGGCACTGCAACGGGGCAGCGAACACCCGCTGGCCAAGGCGGTTCTGGATGTCTGCGCTGAGCGCGGTTTGCCCGTGGCCGATGTGAGTGCCAGCCAATCCCTGACCGGGCGCGGCATCGCCGGCACACTTGACGGTCGTCAGTTGGCCTTGGGTAATCGCCGTCTGTTGGAAGAAAGCGGTTTGAACGCCGGGCCACTGGCTGATTCGGCCGGCGCTTGGGAAATCGAAGGCCGGACCCTGTCCTGGTTGATCGAACAGGCTCCCGAACCCAAGGTGCTGGGCCTGTTCGCCTTCGGTGACACCCTCAAGCCCGGCGCCCTGCAAGCGGTGCAACAGCTGCGAGCCCGTCACATCAGCAGCCACCTGCTGACCGGCGACAATCGCGGCAGCGCCAACGTCGTCGCCGAGGCGCTGGGCATCGAAGATGTGCACGCCGAAGTGCTGCCGGCAGACAAAGCCGCCACCGTCGTCGAACTGAAAAAAACCGGGGTGGTGGCGATGGTCGGCGACGGCATCAACGACGCCCCGGCGCTGGCAGCCGCCGACATCGGCATCGCCATGGGCGGCGGCACTGACGTCGCCATGCATGCCGCCGGCATCACTCTGATGCGCGGCGACCCGCGCCTGGTGTCCGCCGCGCTGGAGATCAGCCGCAAGACCTACGCCAAGATCCGGCAGAACCTGTTCTGGGCCTTCGTCTACAACCTGATCGGCATTCCGTTGGCGGCGTTCGGCTTCCTCAATCCGGTGCTGGCCGGCGCGGCCATGGCATTGTCGAGCGTCAGTGTGGTGAGCAATGCGCTACTGTTGAAAACCTGGAAACCCAAGGATCTGGAGGACAACTGATGAACATCGGCCAAGCGGCCCGCCACAGTGGCTTGAGCGCGAAGATGATCCGTTATTACGAGTCCATCGGCTTGCTCAAGGCTGCCCATCGCACCGACAGCGGCTACCGGGTGTACGGCGACGACGACCTGCATTCCCTGGCGTTTATCAAGCGCTCGCGGGACCTGGGCTTCTCCCTGGAAGAAGTCGGCAAACTGCTGACCCTGTGGCAGGACCGCCAGCGGGCCAGTGCCGATGTCAAAGCCCTGGCCCGTCAGCACATCGACGAGTTGAACCGAAAAATCCGCGAACTCGGCCAGTTGCGCGACACCCTGCAGGATCTGGTCGAACACTGCCACGGCGACCATCGCCCGGATTGTCCGATCCTCAAGGAGCTGGCGTCAGGCTGCTGCGCCGAACCCGTTCGCGCCTGAACGCCAGCACCTTGACCGTGAGCAAGGTGGTCAACGGAATACCGTGGAACAGCAGCACCACCGCGCCGGGTGTCCACCAGACGTAAAACGGCGCGGCGATCAGCATGCCGACGCCGAAGCCGGTCATCTGCAAGAGCGTCAGAAAGCTGAAAATCGGCAGGCGCAGGTGGTCCGGCTCACGCTGCAGGCGCGACATCAGGCCGACTTCCGAAAAACCGTCTCCGAGCCCTGCTGGCAATGAAAACAGCAGCAGCCCGTAAAGCGTCTGCTGCTGGAACATCAGAATGAAGCCGCAGGACATCAGCAGCACACCGAAGAAAAATCGCCGCTCCAGATTGACGTTCTCCGAGCCTTTGAGACGACTGGCGATCCGCGCACCGATAAGTTTGCCGCAGGCCCATACCGCCAGCATCAGCCCCAGGGTAGTGCTGGCCGAATCCGGCGTCAGCAACCTGGAAATGATCGGGAAACCGACGTTGTGCGCCGCACTGCCCAGCGTATCGGCCATCGCCACCGCCAGCATCGCCGCCAACACTGGCGCCGTGCGCAAGCCTTGCAACAGCGCCGACCACTCGCCGCGCTCCGACGTCGGTTCAGCCGCAGGCGCGGATGCCGTAAACCGCAACGGCACGATGAACAGCGCCGCGAGCAGATAGGTGACCACGTTCAGGGCGAACACCGTTTCAAAACCAAATCCGGCCACCACCAACCCAGAGACCAGGCTGCCACCGACCATCGCGGCAGACGCCGCCGAAGTGATCCAGGCGTTGGTCTTGAGCAACTGATCGCTGTCGATCAGGTTCGGCAACTGGCTATTGAGGCCGATGGCGAACATCGAATTGCCAAAGCCCAAGCCAAAGGCAATGAACGGAAGCAGCAGTGCCTGCTGGGTCACCGGCAAAATCAGCAACAAGCCGAGCACCCCGGCGCGCAGCAGGTCAAAGGCAATCAACGGCACGCGCCCGGCAAAGCGTCGGTAGAACGTAGTGCCGATCAGGCTGGCAAAGATGCCGCCGGCCACACGGCTGGCGAGAAAGACCGCCACGCTGATCGCGCTGTTGCTCAGCACATAGACGTAAGTGGCCAGGGCGACCATGTTGAGAAACGCCCCGAAGTCGGAGATCAGCCGGGCGGTGATGATCAGTTGCGCATTGCGCAGGGAGGGGCTGTTCACATTCAGTCCTTGAGTGTGCAGGGGGGTTCGCAGTATGTCCGAACAGAAATGTCATGCCCACCCTGGATCAGCTGTTGAAGATCAACTGTGGGAGCGAGCCTGCTCGCGAAGGCGTCGTGTCAGCCGACTTCAATGTTGAATGAAACACCGCATTCGCGAGCAGGCTCGCTCCCACAGGGGGATTGCTGGCGTTCTGGATAGAGAATGCACACAAAAAACCCGGCCGAAGCCGGGTTTTGGGTTAGCCGGTCACTGCATCCACGGGGGAGGCGGTTCTTCGGCTTTGCTCGGTGGTGCGTCATCCGCCGCACGGATTGCCTGCTTGCGCTCTTCATCCAGGCGCGCCGCTTCGATCTCGCGAATGATGCCGCCCACGTCCGCCAGTTCTTCCGGTTCGTCGAACTCGCCGGTCAATGCACTGGCCGGGTGCAGGGTGCCGGCTTCGTACAGCGCCCACATTTCCTTGGCGTACTTGGTGCGCTTCAACTCCGGCGCAAATCGCCCGAAGTACGATGCCATGTTGCCAACGTCCCGCTCCAGCATGTTGAACGCGTGGTTATTACCCGCCGCATCCACCGCCTGGGGCAAGTCGATGATGACCGGGCCGTCCGGGGTCAACAGCACGTTGAACTCAGACAGATCACCGTGCACCAGACCGGTACACAACATCAGCACAATCTGCGAGATCAGGAACGCGTGATACTCGCGGGCCTGGTCCGGCTCCAGTACCACGTCGTTCAGACGCGGCGCGGCATCGCCGTACTCATCGGCCACCAGTTCCATCAGCAGCACGCCTTCGAGGAAGTCATACGGCTTGGGCACTCGCACACCGGCACCGGCCAGACGGAACAGGGCCGCCACTTCGGCGTTCTGCCAGGCGTCCTCGGTTTCTTTCTTGCCGAACTTGGAGCCCTTGGCCATCGCACGAGCCTGTCGGCTGTTGCGCACCTTGCGGCCTTCCTGATACTCGGCCGCCTGGCGGAAACTGCGTTTATTCGCCTCCTTGTAGACCTTCGCGCAACGTAACTCGTTGCCGCAGCGCACCACATAAACAGCTGCTTCTTTACCACTCATGAGTGGGCGCAGCACCTCGTCGACCAGACCGTCCTCGATCAGGGGTTCAATGCGTTTTGGAGTCTTCATCAGCTTTTATTGTGGGTCCTTTATTACCAAACACGCGAAAGTCATTCGTTATACGGCAATCCGCGCACGCCGGGGAGGGGTTGCCGACCTATGAACCGAACAGATGCACACAATGTGCCCGAATAACCGGACAAACCGCCGGGTTCTGCGACCGACCAAGATCATAGCCGACCCGGCGCCACTTGTTGACGCCAGGCTTTGAAAGCAATTGCGACAACGCACGCTACACCACAAATCCAACGTGGGAGCGAGCCTGCTCGCGAAGGCGTCATGCCAGCCAACATCAATGTGGAATGACACACCGCTTTCGCGAGCAGGCTCGCTCCCACATGGGCATTCGTGGTGAATCATCAACGTTCGATAATCGCCGTCACCCCTTGCCCGCCGGCCGCACAGATCGAAATCAACCCGCGCCCCTTGCCCGCCGCATCCAGCAGTTTCGCCAGGTTGGCGACAATGCGCCCGCCCGTGGCGGCAAACGGGTGACCGGCAGCCAGCGAGCTGCCCTTGACGTTCAGCCGGCTGCGATCGATGGAACCCAGCGGCGCCTCCAGACCGAGGCGAGTCTTGCAGAACTCGGGGTCTTCCCAGGCCTTCAACGTGCACAACACTTGGGCGGCAAAGGCCTCGTGGATTTCGTAGTAGTCGAAATCCTGCAAGGTCAGGCCATTGCGCGCCAGCAACCGTGGTACGGCGTACACCGGCGCCATCAACAGGCCCTCGGCACCGTTGACGAAGTCCACCGCCGCCGTTTCGCCATCGCGCAAATAGGCGAGGATCGGCAGGCCGCGCTCCTTCGCCCACGCTTCACTGCCCAGCAGCACCAGCGATGCACCGTCAGTCAAAGGCGTCGAATTGCCTGCCGTCAGCGTGCCCTTGGCACTTTTTTCGAAAGCCGGCTTGAGCGAGGCGAGTTTTTCCAGGGTCAGGTCCGGGCGCAGGTTGTTGTCGCGGGTCAGGCCGAGGAACGGCGTCATCAGATCGTTGTGCCAGCCTTCGGCGTAGGACGCGGCCAGCTTGTGATGGCTCTCCAGCGCCAGTTGATCCTGCTCTTCGCGAGGGATATTCCAGGTCTGCGCCATCAACTCGCAATGCTGGCCCATGGACAGACCGGTACGCGGTTCGCCGTTGCGCGGGAATTCGGGAATCAGGTGGTGAGGACGCAATTGCAGAAACGTCTTGAGCTTGTCGCCAGTGGTCTTGGCACGGTTGGCCTGCAACAGAATCTTGCGCAGCCCCTCGCTGACGCTGATCGGCGCATCCGAAGTCGTGTCGACGCCACCGGCAATGCCGCAGTCGATCTGGCCCAGGGCGATCTTGTTGGCCACCAGCAACGCCGCTTCCAGGCCGGTGCCGCAGGCCTGCTGGATGTCGTAGGCCGGTGTGGCGGGCGAGAGCCGCGAGCCAAGGACGCATTCGCGGGTCAGGTTCATGTCTCGTGACAATTTCAGCACCGCACCAGCGACCACCTCACCCATGCGCAGGCCGTGCAAGTTGTAACGCTCGATCAGGCCTTCGAGGGCTGCCGTGAGCATAGCCTGGTTACTGGCGGTGGCGTAGGGCCCGTTGGAACGGGCGAAGGGAATCCGGTTACCGCCAATGATCGCGACGCGGTGCAGCTGTGACATGAATAACTCCTTTTAAAAAACCAGATGTGAACACTGTCCCCTGTGGGAGCTGACTCTTGTGGCGAGGGAGCTTGCTCCCGCTTGAGTGCGCAGCACTCACAACGTCCGTAGTTGTCAGCACAATGTTGGGGCCGCTACGCAGCCCGGCGCGAGCAAGCTCGCTACAAAAAAGATCCCACCGAGACCGCAATGCGCTGAAAGCCCAGTTACAACCTACTCTGCAATGATCAAGCGTAGGCCTTATCTCGTGGATCGAACGACTGATCGCCATTCGTGGTCCACACTTTGAACCCCAGCTGCCGGAGAGCGTTCCATGTCTGACCGTTATATCGACTTCGCCAACTCGTCCATCGGCCACCGCGTGGTCGGGGCCCTCGGTTTGCCGACGCCGGTGCGGCTGGAGCGCTGGCAGGCAGGACGCCTGCGCCCTGTTGAAGGCGCGTTGCTGATCGGCGGCGGGCCGCTGGCGCAGAAGGTGACGGCCTTCGCCAACCGCCTGACCGACGCCATCTATAGCTACGGCACCGAGCCGACCCTGGCTACGGCATGGATCCCCGGCCACGGCCCGAAGCTCAAGGCCGTGGTGTTCGACGCCAGCAACCTGCTGCACACCGACCAGCTCAAACAGCTGCGCGAATTCTTCCAGCCGCTGATGAAAAACCTCGATCACAGCGCGCACCTGGTGATTCTGGGCCGGGCACCGGAAACCCTGAGCGACCCGTTCGCCGCCAGCGCCCAGCGTGCGCTGGAAGGCTTCAGCCGTTCGCTGGCCAAGGAATTGCGCAGCGGCGGCGTCTTGCAGCTGATCTATGTCGGCGACGGCGCCGAAGAACAGCTGGAAGGCCCGCTGCGGTTTTTCCTCTCGCCCAAAAGCGCCTTCGTTTCCGGTCAGGTCATTCGCCTCACCGCATGCCGCACACCGGTCGAGGATTGGACGCGGCCATTGGCTGGGCGCAAAGCGCTGGTTACCGGTGCTGCGCGCGGCATCGGTGCATCCATCGCCGAA
The DNA here is from genome assembly GCF_029955235.1 of Pseudomonas fungipugnans. Taxonomy (NCBI): domain Bacteria; kingdom Pseudomonadati; phylum Pseudomonadota; class Gammaproteobacteria; order Pseudomonadales; family Pseudomonadaceae; genus Pseudomonas; species Pseudomonas fungipugnans. The sequence continues at coordinate 1,048,239 of NZ_JARBWL010000002.1, read as the reverse complement.
ACCCTGGCGCGGGACGGTGCCGAGGTGATTCTGCTCGACGTACCACCCGCCAAGACTGACCTCGAAGCCCTCGCCGCACGCCTCGGCGGACGCGCCATCACGCTAGACATCTGCGCCGAAGACGCCGCCGCGCAATTGATCGAACAATTGCCCGATGGCATCGACATCGTGATCCACAACGCCGGCATCACCCGCGATAAAACCCTGGCCAACATGACGCCGGAATTCTGGGACGCGGTGCTGGCGGTCAATCTCAATGCACCGCAAGTGCTGACCAAGGCCCTGCTCGACGCCGGAACCCTGCACGACAATGGCCGGGTGATTTTGCTGGCCTCGATCAGCGGCATTGCCGGTAATCGCGGGCAAACCAACTACGCCGCCAGCAAGGCCGGGCTGATCGGCCTGGCCCAGGCGTGGGCACCGCTGCTGCATGAACGCGGCATCAGCATCAATGCGGTTGCGCCGGGCTTTATCGAAACCCAGATGACCGCACACATCCCGTTCGGCCTGCGCGAAGCGGGGCGACGCATGAGTTCGCTGGGCCAGGGCGGCCTGCCGCAAGACGTCGCCGAAGCTGTCGCGTGGATGGCACAACCGGGCTCTGGCGCGTTCACCGGACAAGCGCTGCGGGTGTGTGGCCAAAGTGTTCTGGGGGCGTAGCCATGATCACCGACTGGCACACCCTGAACCGCGAACCAAGGCTGCCTGGACTGTATGTACGGGCGGCAACCCGGCGAAAAATCACCGGCACCACCCTGCCTGACTCCGGCCTGCGCTGTTGGGTCAATGTCGAGCCCAAACGGCTGGCGGCCTATCGAAAGGTTTGCGGCTTTGCCGACAACGGCCTGCTGCCGCCGACCTATCCCCATGTGCTGGCGTTTGCCTTGCAGATGCAATTGCTCACTGCCAGGGACTTTCCGTTCCCGTTGCTGGGGCTGATTCACCTGAGCAATCGCATCCGCGTGTTGCGGCCCATGGGCGGGGTGAATCGCGCTCGGGTCAGCGTGCAAGTGCAGAACCTGCAACCCCATGCCAAAGGCGCGACGTTCGATCTGGTCACCACCCTGGATGATCAGTTGGGCACGCTGTGGGAGGCCGAAAGCCGAATGCTGTGCCGTGGGGTCAAACTCGACGGCGAGCCGGTTGAAGAGGTGCTGGAAATCACCCTGCCGCTGACCGAAGTGGCGCGTTGGAAAGCCCCGGCCGATATCGGCCGGCAGTACGCCAAGGTGTCTGGCGACTACAACCCGATTCACCTGAGTGCGGTGAGTGCCAAACTCTTCGGTTTCCCCACGGCCATCGCACATGGGCTGTGGAATAAAGCACGCACCCTGGCGGCGCTGGCCGATCATCTGCCGACGGCGAACGTCGAGATTTCCGTCCAATTTCACAAACCGGTGAGGCTGCCGAGCGAGGTGACATTACTGGCCAGTGCGGCGGCTTCCAGTGGGGATTTGCGGCTGGTCGGGGCCGGGGAGCTGGAGCATATGGTGGGGCATTGGCGGCCCGTCGCTTGAATGTTCGGCCAGAACATCTTCGGTGTATTTGATATCGCCTTCGCGAGCAGGCTCGCTCCCACGGGGGGAAATCCAATCCAGGGTGGGAGCGAGCCTGCTCGCGAAGAACGATAACGCGGTTCAACTGAAACAACCGGCGCCCGGAAAACATGATTAATTGTGTATATATAACTTAAGTTTTCACTCTCTCTTATGCCTGTACCCGAAAAAACCCCGCCCTTGATTTACAAAGACTTTCCCCAAACAGACGCCCCCAACTTATACCCAAGGCATTAGTCCTTAGGCCGCTATTTCCGGCCCCTATATAAAACGGTTAATACCAACTTGAGAATGGTGCAAAAACAGCCTTGAGATTGTGATGTACGCAACGGACGAAGGCATTGCCGGCAACAGATCGGCGAGCCATCGAAGACAACGATCGTTGTAGTACAGGTGCAGGGACTCTCTCATGAACACTCAAGTGTGGTGCAAATCAGCAACAGCATTGGCTCTCATTCTCTCCCTCGGCCTGACCGGGTGCAGCAGCGGCGGTGGCGGTCATCACAGCAGCGATGGATCGTCCAGCGGTACGGCTGCCGCAGGAACCTCAGGCTCGGGCAGCTCCGGTAGTACCACCGGTACAACGAGCGGCACAGACGGCAGCACTTCAGGAACCGGCACTACCGGCGGTACTGCTGGCACTGGCACCACCGGCGGCACTACTGGCACCGGCACCACTGGCGGCACTACCGGGACTGGCACTGGCACCACCGGCGGCACGACCGGGACTGGCACCGGTACCACCGGCGGCACGACCGGGACGGGAGGAACTGGAACTGGAACCGGCACCGGCACCGGAACTGGCACAGGCGGCACAACTACCCCCACCACCCCGGCGCTGGTGACCAGCACCGTAGTATCCGATCTGGGCACCACCGTCAGTGGTGTCGGCGCAGGCCTGACTGGCGTGGGTAATGCGGTGTCCACCGTGCCGGTCGTAGGTGGCGTGCTGCAGAGCGCCGCCGCCACCACCGGCAATGTAGTCGATACAGTAGGCACTGGCCTGACCACCGGCCTCGGCACACTGGGCACCAACCCTCAAGCCTTGAGCACTACGACAGCCACCGTTGGCAATGTCGTCTCTGACGTCGGCACCGGTGTGACCGATATCAGCGGCAAACTGGCGAGCGCCACCAGCAGCGTGCCCGTGGTCGGCGGGATCGTGACCCAAGTAGCGCCAGCACTCGCCGGCGTCGGAGACCAAGTCACCATGCTCGGCGACACCTTGAGCACCGCCACCAGCAGCGGTCCGTTGGGCACCCTCACCAACGGCATCGCGAACCAGGCGCTGGTACCGGTAGTGACCCTGGCCCAAAACCTGACAACGGGAGTCGGCGGTGCCACTGGCCTGGGTAATCCGGTGAATAGCGTACTCGGTAAAGTCGGCAGTGCAGTCGGCGGGTTAGGCGGTCAACTGACCACCGCTGGCGCCGGCAATCCGCTGACCAATACCGTCGGTGGCGCACTGACTAACGTTGGCACCACCGTGGGCGCGGCGGGCGGTCTGGCTGCGCCCTCTGGAACCGGTACGGGCAGCGGTGGCCTGGGCGGTAGCCTGGGCGGCACCGGCTTGCTGCAAACCGTCGGCGGCGCAGTATCAAACGTTGGCAGTGGCTTGAATGCCGGCAGCAACGGCGGACTGAACGCAGGCGGCAATGTCCTCGTCTCGGCCGGCAACACCGTGGCTTCACTCAACACCGCATTGGGCGGCTCCGGTACGCCCATCACCAACACCACCACGCCTCTGGCCAGCCTTGGCGGCGGAGTGGGCGCAGGTCTGGCACCCGCCGTGAGCGGCGCCACCGGCCTGACCCAAAACGTCGGTGCAGCGACTGGCCTGGGCGCTCCCGTCAGCGGGCTGACCAATCAGGTCGGTGGTGCGGTGAGCAACCTGGGTTCCACCCTCGCAGCCAGTAACACCAACCCCGTGGTCGCAGCCGTCGGCAACACCGTATCCGCAGTCGGAGCCACTGTCGGCGCAGTCGGCGGGCTGGTCAATGGCGGCACCACCAGCACCAGTACAACAGGCGGTGTGGGCGGCTTGCTCGGTGGCCTCAGCGGTGCCTTGAGCGGCAAAAAATAACCGAATGCACCTGGCCGATTCGACGGCCTTATCTACAGCGCCTACGCTTGGTTGAGAGCGGGAGATTCAGATGAGTCTTCCGCTTTTTTATCTGGAATATGACAGCCCGCCGTTGCGCTTCAGTGAGCTGACGAGACACGGGATGTTGTGATCTGAACATGGAGTGTCCTATGCGCATTATGGCTTCCTTGCTGTTGATGACCGTCAGTTCCTTCGCCTTCGCCGACACCCTGCCCACCTTCCTCAATAGCAACGAAACCATTCGCAACCTCCCCGTCCCGAACCTGCCCGCCGACGCCTATCGCCCCGCCAGCACACCGCTGCAAGTACCGGAGCCCGGCGCGACGTCGGGCCAGCCGTTGATGATGGGCACCAAAGTGACGGTCAAGACCGTGCAGATCGAAGGTGGGACGATCTACCCGCTCAAAGAGCTGGCGGCGCTGTATCAACCCTTGATCGGCCGCGAAAGCAGCCTGGGCGAACTGATCGAAGCGACCCGCAACATCACTCGCCGCTACCAGAAAGACGGCTACCTGCTGTCCTATGCGTTCCTGCCGCAGCAGAGTTTCGACAAAGGTACCGTGCGCGTGGTGCTGGTCGAGGGCTACATCAAGGACTACCAATTGCAGGGCGACGTGGGGCGCGTCAAAGGATTGCTCGACAAACTGGTGGCCAAGCTCCAGGCCGAACGCCCCCTGACCCGCAAGACGTTCGAGCGCTATACCACGCTGATGAGCCGCATTCCCGGCGTGACCTTGCAGGCGCAAGTGCCACCACCCGGCACCACCGATGGCGCCGCCTACCTGATTGCCCAGGCCAGCCGCAAACCGTTCACCAGCACCCTGAGCACCACCGAAGACAATCGCAACGGCACCCAGGCCCTGATCGGCGTCAGCAGCAACTCGCAAACGGCCATGGGCGAGCAACTGACCCTCAGCGGGCTGTTTCCGCCGGGGCATGATGCCGAGCATTACTACCGTGTGGACTACAACCAGTACCTCAACGCCGAGGGCACACAACTGAGCCTGTTTGCCTCGCGCTACCGGGCCGAGCCGGGGATGAACCTGGTGCTGGATAACGGTCTGCAAGTCAAAGAGCAACAGGCGGACGATCGCTACTCCATCGGCTTCAGCCACCCGCTGATTGCCTCGCCCAACGAAATACTCAGCGCTGGCGCGCGGCTGTATGCCGTCGACGACACCACCCGCTACAACGTGATCGGCTACCCGTTGAGTGCCGAGGAGCGCACCAACATCCGCGCCCTCGCGTTCGAAGGCGAATGGCGCAAGGCGGACGCCCAGCAATTGCGAATTCTCAGCGCCGGCGTGTATCAAGGCATCAACGCAATGGGCGCGGGCAGCAACAACAGCGCCTACGACCTGGACTTCTTCCGGCTGCGGTTATCGGGCGTACAGAGCGACAAATTCTTCGACAACTGGCAAGGCGTGCTGTCGGCTGCGCTGTACTGGAGTGACGACACCCTGCCCATCAGCGAACGTGCGGTATTCGGCGGCCAGAACTTTGCGCGAGGCTACCCGGACGATCAGGCGTCAGGCGACAAGGGTTGGGGCGTGGCCTACGAGGTGAACTACAGCTTCCATCGCGACGGCAGCTGGGTGCGGGTGTTGCAACCCTATGTCGTGCTGGACCGCTCCAAGACCTGGTTCAACCAACTGGCGATTCAGGGCAACAGCATGTCCTCGGCAGCCGTGGGTCTGAGGTTTGGCGATGCCAAGTACTACAACATCGCACTGGAAGCGGCCAAACCGATGTCGGATGAGGCGCTGGACACGCTCAACCGACGACCTCGGTACAGCATCAGCTTCAGTTATCAGCTGTAGATTTCATTGATGAAAGTTGGCCCCTTGTGGGACCGGGTACATCTGAAAGAGAGAGGGAGCAACCGGCAGCCCGCCTTCGTCGAAACGACGAAGGCGGTGGTTCAAATGACGCCCGACTCAGAAGTCGTAACGCACTTTTGCCGTAAAGCTGTCGGAGTCAAAACCCGTGCTGGTCACATAGTTGTACGACCCGCCCACACTCCAGGCACCCATGCGATAGTTGGCGCCAACCCCCATTTCATAGCTGTCACGCACAGGCGTGGTGCCACGCGTCGCAAACGAATCACCGCCCAACACGAACGATGAGGTGGTGCCCGTCTTGTCACCTATAAAGTCGTGCCACGCCATGACCTTGGCTTCCGGCTCCAGGCTACCGGCGCCCAGATCAAACGCCGCCGCCAGTCGCGCACCCACGCCCATCTCTCCCACTTCATAACGCTGGCTGCCGACATTCAACGATGCCGAACTGCCCTTCTCGCGATAGCTGTCCATCCCCACGTTGGCGTAACGCGCGCCCACTTGCGGCTCAAGTAACAGGTTCGGTTGCAGGTGGAAGCTGTAACCGGCCAACGCACTCACACCAAAAATATCGCTGTCGTAATCACCCTTGGCCCGGGTGCCGGCGATGTAGCGTTTGGACTCGTTATCGTTCCAGCCATACATCAGCGACGAGTCAACGAACCAGTTGTCATGCGTCCAGTTGCCGTACAGCGTCAACGCGTGACCGGCCACGTCGGTTTTGCTGCCCAGATCCGATTTCACATCGCTCTTGAGATAGCTGTACGCCAGCCCCACGACCGTGTCGGCCGTCAACTGACCGTCAGCACCGACGGCTATCCCGTGGCTGTCCGCGTCATAGCCGGCGACGCCACGGCGTTCGTCCTGATTGGCGTCACTGCTCAGGGCTTGCAGCCACACGCCCTTATCCGTCGCGCCGTTACCGGTACGGGCGCGGCTGGAGCGATCATTGATGACGCTGGAGACCAGCGTCTGGCTGTTGGTGGTCGCATGCAGTACGCCACGGCTGACGTCCGGGCTGAGCTGATCCGCCAGCCTGGCCAACTGCGCATCGGTGCTGGCATTGGCGAAGGCCTGGAACACCGGGTCCTGTTCGCCGAGCCTGGCCATCAACGACGTCGACAGGCTACCCACTGCAACAGCGCCATTGACACTGCCGCCAGCGTCAAGTGTGTTTTGCGCCACCACGTCTTCAGGCTTGGTGCTGACCAGCGCCTTCACATCATTGCCTTCGACGCCGTAACTCTTGACCTCCAGCAACGCAGAGGAAGACGCCACGGTCAGGTTCTCGCCACCGACCAGATTGCCCGAACTGATCAAGGTGTAACGATTGCCACCGGCAGCGGTACGGAAATCAGTGGAACGGGCCTGCAACTGCAAGTGCCCGCCAGGCGCGATGTCAGTGGTGCCAGTGACGGTCAGGACTGGCCGGTTGATGTCGGTATCCTTGCCAACCGACATCACAATAACCGAGTCGGCCTCTTCCATGTCCAGGTTGCCGACAATCGTGGTGTGCGGCTGCACCAGAGTCAGTTGACCCTCTTGAACAGCAACGTAACCGGCCTTGATGGTCGAGCCGTCAAAGCTGACGTCATTATCGATCAATACCCCGGACAGGCCGAGCAAATCACCTTTGACATCGCCGCCGCTCCAGTGGAAATAGCTCTGGCCGTCGTCAACCTGAATGGCCGCCTTGCCGCCTTCGATCATCCCCGAGAACTGGCTGATGCTGAACAACGCCCCCCCTGCAGGTTGATTGCTCACATGGATACCGATGGACTCGCCGGACAAGTTGCCCGAGTTCACGACACTGCTGGTTCTGACGCCGGCCTCTGGGGTAAAGGTTGCACCCTTGATGGTCAGTGCTTCGGCCCCACTGCCGGTGGCCGTGATGGTGTTGGCGTTATAGACCGGCATCGTGGCGGTGGTGCTCTCAAGGTATATACCGCGGGCATTCGAGCCACTGGCAGTAATCGTCCCCTCGTTGATAACGCCTTTGCCCATTTTCACGCCGACCAGCGATACACCCGTGGCGTTGTTGCCGGTCACGGCGATCTCGCCCTTGTTGATGAAGTTGCCACCGAGCTGGACACCCTGGACAGCAAACCCCGTCGAATCACCACTGTCGGCCAGACCGTTGACCTTGATCGACCCGTCATTCCACAGGTTGGAATTGAGCTTTGCCCACGACACACCGCCCGAGTTCATGCCCACGCCCACGCCGTGAGTGGCGCCGTCAATGGTAATCGCCGCTTGGTTGCGCACTTCATAGTTGGCCATGGGCCGGGTGAACTGCGCCGCGCTGGTCACTGCCGAAGGCGAGGTTTGCACCACGTTCGCCGTGCCGGTGAGGTTCAGGAAACCGTAATACTGATTGACGCTGATCAGCGGGCCACGGACGCCCAGATCGTAATCAAGCGTATCGGCAAAAACGTTAGACGAGTAAGTGGCAGCGCAGACAGAGAGCGCCAACAACGTGCGGCGCAGGCAAGAGGTGTTCAATCGAGACTCCCTTCCGAAACGTGAAAATGTTCCAGCAGGGCTCAACGTTTCAATCAGGCATCCCTACCGACCCGAAAGCGGGGGCTTGATCGGGCGCGGCAAATGTACACGAGCCATCATTTCGACACTACTTAAATGTCAAAGTGATGGCGTCAAATTTTAAATCCCTGGTGGGGGGCCGCTTTCGCGAGCAGGCTCACTCCCACAGTTTTGAGTGGTGTACATCTGGAGGAGATTGGTTGGCTGGTAGGCCGCTTTCGCAGGCAAGCCAGGTCCCACAGTGGACTGGGTGCATCAGGGGGAGATTGGTCGGCTGGCAGGGCGTCTTCGCAGGCAAGCCAGCTCCCACAGTTGGATCGGGTGCACTTGGGAGAGCTTGGTTGGCTGGTGGGCCGCTTTCGTAGGCAAGTCAGCTCCCACAGGTTTGAGCGGGGTGCATCTGGGGGAGATTGGTTGGCTGGTGGGCCGCTTTCGCAGGCAAGCCAGCTCCCACAGTTTGGACTGGGTGCATCTGGGGGAGATTGGTCGGCTGGTAGGGCGTCTTCGCAGGCAAGCCAGCTCCCACAGTTTGGATTGAGTACATTCGCAAGGGATTGGTTGGCTGGTAGGTCGTCTTCGCAGGCAAGCCAGCTCCCACAGTTGGACTGGGTGCATCTGGGGGAGATTGGTCGGCTGGCAGGCCGTCTTCGCAGGCAAGCCAGCTCCCACAGTTTGGACTGGGTGCACCTGGGGGAGATTGGTTGGCTGGTGGGCCGCTTTCGCAGGCAAGCCAGCTCCCACAGTTTGGAGCGGTGTACATCCTGGGAGAGATTGGTCGGCTGTCAGGCCGCCATCGCGAGCAAGCTCGCTCCCACAGGAAAGCAGAAGCAGAAGCAAAGGCAGAAGCAAAGGCAGAAACAGATCCGCATACCTCCCCCCCCGCCCTTCACCACTCAACAGGCCGAGCGTTAGCTCGCCTGCAGCTCTTGATCTACCCGCCCCTTCGGGAGGCCGAGTGGAGGTGTTTATCTGGGGGTGGGCGCGTAGCGCCGTGCGGCGCAGCCGCACACATCGAGAGGAGGTCGTCGCGAAGCAGACCGTAGGCGATGCCCCCAGATGAATACCGGAGCGAGGGAACACCGAGCCCTAGCGAGGAGCCGTACGCTCGGGGCGAGCCTTTTTGGGTACTTTTTTGGCGTTTGAAAAAAGTGCCTCGCCGTAAGGGCGAAACCATAAGCCGCCATCACCGCAGCAACGGATATACACGCAAAACCCCAAGAGCATGGTCGGCCCAAAGGCCGCCAAGTCAAGGCTTGACCAAATGCACAGCCGGCAAAGGAAACAGATTATTCAACGTCTCCAGCAAGCGAACGTGATAAATGGGCTTGCGAAACAGATCCAACACCTGCAACCGCAGCATGTCACTGACATCCTCCATATCCGCATGCCCCGACGTCACAATCACCGGCAAATGCTGACGCGACGTATGCTCACGCAACCGCTTGATCAACGACATGCCACTTTCCTCCGGCATCCGCAGATCAGTAATCACCAAAGCAATATCCGGATTGCGCGTCAAATGATGCAGGGCAAGCTTGACCGAAGTCGCGGTAAAACAAATGAAGCCCTCGCCCTCCAGCAGTTCCGCCAATTCCAGCAACGCGTCCTCTTCATCGTCAACCAGAAGCAACTGTTGGCGTGGAGGCGAAGAAGCGTTCATGGGCAATACCTGAGAACTGAATGTAAGACCGAGTGTAGCGTGACATCAGCCAAGCGCGACCTTCACTCAGGTCATGGCGTTTGCACCGGTGCCGTCTGCGCAGTGCCGCCAAGAGCCACCAGCACACTGTTGAAAATCGCCAGCACCTTGGCGCCCACCGGCGTGATAAACACCACAACCACCACCGCCACCATCGCGACCACAATGGCGTACTCGATGGCCGACGCCGCTTCAGTACTGCCCAGAAAAAGACGCGCGCGCATCAACAAGTATTCAAAGAGCATGGAAGTTCTCCTTCGTGCCAAAGGCACCCAGACAACATAATCCCGGTAATAAAAAAGCAGAGCCCGAACGCGCCTTCCAGGGCCATCAATCAACAGATACCAGTACGGGCATGACTGCCGAAAAACCCTCTCGATCAAGGCGTAGGTTTGGTCTGCGCCGTGCCGCCGAGCGCCACCAGAACAGAGTTGAAGATGTTCAGGACTTTGGTGCCGATCGGTGTCACGAATACCACCACCACAACCGCAACCATGGCCACCACAATCGCGTACTCGATAGCCGATGCTCCTTCTTCACTGTTTAAAAACAATCGGGCCCTGGCCACCAGGTAGTCGAGAATCATACGGGACATATGCCTACTCCTTCGCGCCTCTGGCGCCGCTCTAACGGTACTGCGACAGGCTTCCACCGTGCTACCAGAGCATTGCCAACAAACCCCCTGTCAACAACTGTAAGAACGGATTAATCACAAAGAATTAACCACAAGGTCGACGTCGACATCCCGACAGTTAATTGGCCAATACTCATACTTTAGTGAGTTATTTTCGGACCAGTAATGGCGTTTTGTCTTAGATCAGCTAGCGTGGAAATAGCGAAATAGTTGCATGTTCATAGCTGCCTGATTGCGGAAATCTCTCGTTAGGAAGTGGGCTGATAGTGCAGCAGGATAGGGAGAGCCGTCATGAACAGTCGCATCACCATGGGCCTTGCAGCAGTGCTTTTACTCGGGGCGATTTTTGTCGGTTATTGGGGCCTTGTCCTCAGTCGGCAGTCGGCGCCTGTTGCCGCTCCCCAGGCGCCCGCCGCCCCGGTGGTTACTGTTGAAAAAACCGTCGCCGTTGCCGAAGACCAGACCCGCCAGCCGGTGGTCGTGCTGCTGCACGACGTGCCGCCCTTTACCCCGCTGACCGCCGCCGACCTGACCGTGGAAAAACTGCGCAGCGCCCCTGCCGGCAGCCTGAGCAACGTCGAGCAGGCCGTCGGCCGCACGCCGTGGCGGCACCTGAGCGCTGGCACCTGGCTCAACGATGAAAGTTTCGCGGCCGGCGGCGCACTGGCACGCATGATTCACAGCGATGAACGCGCGCTCGCCGTGGCCGTGGACGAAGTGATCGGCGCCGCCGGGCAACTGATACCCGGCGACTATGTCGATGTGCTGCTGTATCTGCGCCAGGACGCCAGCAACCTGCAGCAGTCGGCGCAGATCGTCGTCCCGGCCATACGCGTGCTCGGCGTCGGTGAACAGTTCGGCCTGACCAACGACGGCCAACCTGCCAACCCGGCCATGAGCAGTGACGACAAACTCAAACAGGATCAACGCCGCATCGCCGCACGCACGGTGGTGCTGGCGGTGCCCGAACAACTCTTGAGCCGGCTGATGCTCGCCACTCAGGTCGGCACCTTGCGCCTTGCGGTGCGCAGCAGCGAAGAGCAGCGTCTGGCTAAATACTGGGCGGGCGAAAGCGCGTCACCGGCCAAGCTCGACAGCGCCAACAGCGAACTTTTCCAGTTCACCCAACTGGCCCTTGGCGGCACGCCGAAAACGCCGTCCAGCGGCGACCACGGCGGTGCGGCCAGGCCTGCGGTGGAGATCATCCGCGGCAATCAGATCACCCAACAAACCCCATGACTGAGCAAGGATCCAAGTGCATGCAGAGTCGTTCCTGGCCGACGTTCAAACCCGTGTTCGGGGCCTTGATGCTGATGGGACTGTCCATGAACAGCGCCTTCGCGATAAGCAGCAATTGCACCGCACTGGGCCGCTTGCCGCCGGTGATCGAGATCGGCGAGGGGCTGCAACAGGATGTACAGTCGCCGGTGGCGATCACGCGCCTGGCCATCGGCGACCCGAAAATCGCCGACGTGCATGCCAACGGCAGTTCGTCCTTTTTACTCACCGGCATGGCCCCCGGCGCCACCAGCCTGATGGTCTGGACCGCCTGTGCCAGCGAACCGCGGCAGAGCATGGTGTTCGTCCAGGGCAAAGCCACCGCCGCCCTGACCAGCACCAGCGTGCTGCCATCCGATGAGCCCGAGTTGCCATCCCAGGTGCAGACCGACATCCGCTTCGTTGAAGTCAGCCGCACCAAACTCAAGGAAGCCACGGCGTCGTTGATCGGCAACCGGGGCAACTTCCAGCTGGGCTCCCCGGGGACGCTGCCCAATGGCGTAAATACGCCAACACTGCCCGTGGATAACACCCAGTTCAACTTCTCGTGGATCGGCGGCAAGACCATGGCGATCATCAACGCCCTGGAAGGCAGCGGCTTCGCCTACACACTGGCGCGCCCCAGCCTGGTGGCGCTGAGCGGGCAGAGTGCGAGCTTCCTGGCCGGCGGAGAAATCCCGATCCCGGTGCCCAGTTCCGGCAGCGATACCGTCACCATCGAATACAAGGAGTTCGGCATCCGCCTGACCCTGACCCCGACCGTCATCGGCCGTAACCGTATTGCCTTGAAAGTCGCGCCGGAAGTCAGTGAACTGGATTACAGCAACGCCATCACCATCGCCGGCACGCCGGTTCCGGCGTTGACCATCCGCCGCACCGACACCAGCGTCTCGCTGGCCGACGGCGAAAGCTTTGTCATCAGTGGCCTGATCAACACCACCAACACCTCGCAGGTGAACAAGTTTCCAGGGCTGGGCGACATCCCGATCCTTGGGGCATTTTTCCGCAGTTCGACCATCAACCGCACCGAACGCGAACTGCTGATGATCGTCACCCCACACTTGGTGAAACCACTGGCTGCCGATGCACAACTGCCCGCGTTACCGGGGGAAAAACTGCGCAACTACGACCCGAACTTCTACCGCATGTTCTTCCTCGAAAACGGCAACTTCGACAAGCGCAGCGGGTTGTCGCAATGAGCCAGAGCCTGAGCCAGACGTTCCTCGCCATCACCCGCAACAGCACCGACCTGGAATGGCTGCAAGGCGCCCTCGCGCCATTGGGTCAGGTGGTGAGTGCCGGGGGTGGCAGCCTCGACGAACTGCTGGCACTGGTGGATGTCACCTTCGCCAGCCTGGTGTTTGTCGGCCTTGACCGCGAACACGTAGTGGCCCAGAGCGCTCTGATCGAGGGCGCGCTGGAGGCCAAGCCGATGCTGGCCATCGTCGCACTCGGCGACGGCATGGATAATCAGCTGGTACTCAATGCCATGCGTGCCGGCGCGCGGGATTTCGTCGCCTACGGTTCGCGTTCCAGTGAAGTCGCCGGGCTCGTGCGGCGCTTGAGCAAACGCCTGCCGCCAGTGGCACCGAACACGCAACTGGGCGGCCTCACCGTGTTGTACGGCGTGCAGAGTAATGCCGACGGCGCGCTGCTGGCCAATCACATGGCGCTGGTGGTGCAAAAGAGCGGCCAGCAAACCTTGCTGCTCGACCTCGGCATGCCACGCGGCGACAGCCTGGCGCTGTTCGGGCTGGAGAGTTCGTTTCACTTTGGCGATGCCCTGCGCCACTTGCGCCGTCTCGACGCCACGCTGATCGACAGCGCCTTCACCAGCGCTGAAGCGGGCCTGCGGATCCTGGCCTATGCCAGCAGCGACGAGCCGCTGGAAAGCACCAGCGCCGCCGAGTTGTACATGCTGCTCAGCGCCCTGCGCCAACACTTCCAGCACATCGTCGTGAACCTCACCGGCCAGCCCGACAGCGAAGCCTTGCGCACCTTTGTCAGCCATTGCGACAAGCTGCTGTGGTACACCGACCAGAACGTTCTCGACTGCCGCCGCAACCTGACGGTACTCAATCTGTGGCGGGAAAAAGGCATGAAGCTCGACCACGGCCGTTTGCTGATCGACCGCTACCTGAGCAACGTCGCCCCGAACTCGGACACCCTCGGCAAAACCTTCAATCTGGAAGTGATCGCGGTACTGGCCTTCAGTCCGGAACTGCGCCTGAACGCAAAAAACCAGGGCCTGAGCCTGTTCGAACTGGGCCCTCGTGAAAAACTCACACAAAGCCTGCGCACCCTCGGCGAGCGCCTGGCCAAACGTTCCGAAGGCCTGGCCAAGCCGAAGGTCAACTGGTTCAACCGGTTGCGAGGCACACCATGACCGCAGAAAAACTCTTCGGCGCACCCCAGCGCGGCCCGGTCGGCAACACCGACCATGAAGGCCTGAAACTGGTGCTGCACCGCTACATCATCGACGCCATCGAAGAGTCCGGGAAAAACCTGCTGGAGGGCTCGCGGCAGTTGTTGGCGCAGTTCGTCACCGACAAGGTCGCCGAATACATTGCCCGTTTGCACCTGGCGATTTCCCGCTACGAAATGGAGCGCCTGGCCGAAGAAATCGTCGATGAACTGACCGGCTTCGGTCCGCTCGAAGTGTTGCTGCGCGACCCATCGGTGACGGAGATTCTGGTCAACGGCCCGCATCGCGTATTCATCGAACGCGACGGCGTGCTGCACCAAAGTGACCTGCGTTTTATCGATGCGCATCACGTCGAACGCGTCATGCAACGCATCCTTGCGCCGCTGGGAAGACGACTGGACGAGTCGTCGCCGATGGTCGATGCGCGCATGCCCGACGGCAGCCGGGTCAACGCGATCATCCCGCCGATTGCGCTGGATGGACCCTGCCTGTCGATTCGTAAATTTCGCAAGGACATGCTCAAAAGCACCGACCTGATGGCCACGCAGACCATCGACCTGGCGATTTTCGACTTTCTTCAAGAGGCGGTCGGCAAGCGCTGCAACATCCTCATCAGCGGCGGGACCGGCACCGGCAAAACCACGTTGCTGAACATCCTCAGCCAGCTGATCAATCCCCATGAACGACTGGTGACTATCGAGGACGTCGCCGAATTGCAACTGGGCCATCCCCACGTCGTGCGCCTGGAAACGCGCCCGCCGAATGCCGAGGGCCACGGCGAAGTCAAAGCCAGCGACCTGATCCGCAACGCCCTGCGAATGCGCCCCGACCGGATCATCCTCGGCGAGATCCGCGGCGTCGAAGTGCTCGACGTACTCACCGCCATGAACACCGGCCACGATGGCTCCATGAGTACCGTGCACGCCAACAATGCCCAGGACGCCTTGCTGCGTCTCGAAACCCTGGTTGGCCTTACCGGCCGCACGGTGGCCGAGCGCACTTTGCGGCAAATGATCTGCGCGGCGCTGGACGTGATCATCCAGCTGACGCGCCTGCCCGATGGTCGACGCTGCGTCAGCGAGGTCGTGGAAGTGGTCGGCATTCGTGAAGACATCTATGTCACCAACACACTGTTCCGGCTTAACCGGCAGGCGGGTTTCGGCTTCCTGCGCGAAGCGCTCAACCCGGCTGGCGACAAGCTGCGGCACGAGACGAACCTGGGCTGACGGCATGGGGTATTCATCATGATCGGACCGATTATTCTCATCCTCATCTGCCTGATTTTGCTGGGGCTGTCGATCCGCCTGTTCCTGCACGGCGTCCACAAGACTGCCAACGAACGCGTGCTTAACCGCCTGGCCGAAGGTCAACCGCAACAGCCCATGGTCAACACTTCGTGGGTGGGCCTTGAACGCATGTTTCTGCGCGCAGGCCTGGGACGCCCGACCGAGCGTCTCGGCCTGTGGCTGATGCTATGGGCCGTGGCGATGCTGCTCGGCTACCTGCTGGCGGACTGGATCGGCTTGCTGGTCGCGGTACTCACGCCACCGCTGCTGCTGCGGCTGTACATTGACTGGCTGTATCGGCGCCGCCTCAAACGCATGATCGAACAACTGCCGCAGTTACTCGACCACACCGTACGCAGCCTCAAGTCCGGCCGGACCCTGGCCGACGCGGTCATGGGCAGCATCGAAGCCAGTGACGACCCACTGAAAAAAGCCATGGGCCGGGTGCAGCGCAACGTGCAGTTTGGCGTTAATTTGCCGGACGCCGTGAGCGACTTCGCCGAGCTGTATGAGCAGAACGAACTGCGCATGTTCGCCCTGGGCTTGAAGGTCAACCACCGTTACGGCGGCAACGCCAGCGAGCTGTTGGAGAACCTGATCAAACTGATTCGCGAACGCGACCAGGGCGCCCGCCAACTGCGCGCCCTGACCGGCGAAACCCGCATGACCGCCTGGGTGCTGGGTTCACTGCCGGTGATTCTGGTGAGTTACTTCATGCTGACCAACCCCGGCTACATGCTCGGCATGTGGCACGACTCGGGTGGCCAGACCATGCTGATCGTCGCGGCGGTGTTGCAGGTGCTCGGCTGCCTGGCACTGTGGCGCATGTTGCGGAGCGTTTGAAATGGTGCTGCTGGCGGCTCTCATGCTGTTCCTCGGCGCCCTGTTGCTGGTGAGCAATCACTTGCTGCAAGAGCGTCGCCGTGTGCGTCAGGTGACCCAGCGCCTGCAGGGCAATCTGGTACGGGAAAACCGCTTCGGCCATTGGCTGCGTGCACTGGGCAACAGCCGATTCGGCCAGCGCTCGGTGAGCATCGACAGCGAAACCCAGACCCTGCTCAGCCGCCTGGGCTGGCGCCGCGCCAGCGAACGCTCGCTGTATGCCGCCTGCCAGGTCGGCACCCCGCTGCTGACCCTGGGCCTCGGGTTGTTTCTGCAAGAAGTGTTTTTCCCCCACGCCGCCAACGGCTGGCTCGCGCCGATGCTCGCCACCGGTGCTGGTTATCTGCTGCCCAAACGCTTGCTGGCGTATGCCGCTGGCCGCCGGCAGAAAATCATCTCGGCCGAAATTTCCACCTTCATTCCACTGCTGCGCATCCTCTTCGAATCCGGCATGGCGGTTGAACAGGCGTTGCGCGTGCTCAGCACCGAAGGCCAGAAACTGCTGCCGGAACTGACCAGCGAACTGCGGCTGATCCTGACCCGCGTCGACTCGGGCCTGGAGCTGGGCCAGGAGCTGAACAAGGCGGCGGTGATGCTGGCGGTGGATGAATTCACCGATACCTGCGTGATCTTGCAGCAACTGATTCATCAGGGCGGTGGCGCGATGAAATCCCTGCTGTCGCTCAAACAACTGCTGGACGACCGACGCCTGACACGCCTGCAGGAATACATTTCAAAGATGTCGGCCAAGATGTCCGTGGTGATGATGATGTTTCTGTTTCCGGCCTTGCTGATCGTACTGGCCGGCCCTGGCTTTACCGCCATTACCCGAGCGTTCGCATCCTGACGTTGGCTCATGGAGAGAGTTTGATGAAAGCACTGATAGTCGCGGCAAGCCTGTTGATGCTCGGCGGATGCGCCACCGACGGCCAGACGCCGTGGGCAGCACTGACCGGCCCCAGCAGTTGCAGCAAGCTGAGTTCCGACCAGGAACTGGCCCTGAACCTGGCCGATGACCTGGCCAACGACGGCAAACTGCACGCCAGCCTGGCCAACCTGCAAAGCCTGCCCGACAACCTCGGCGAAGTGCGCTTGCGCAAAGCCAAGGTCTACCGCCTGCTGGGCCGCAGCGAAGCCGAACCGCTGTACCGCAGCCTGCTCGGCAGCTGCCTGACCGCCGACGCCGAACACGGCCTGGGCCAACTCTATGCCGCCCGTGGCGACAACGGCCAGGCGCAGGCGCATCTGCAACGGGCAGTACGACTGGCGCCCACCGACGAAAAAATTCGCAACGACCTGGGCGTGGTCTACCTCAACCAGCTGCGCATGGAGGACGCTCGCTTCGAATTCCTCACCGCCATCGAACTCAAGCAAACCGATCAATTGGCGACGCTGAACCTGGTGACCTTGCTGCTGTACCAGGACAACTGGCAACAAGCCGCCGAAATCGTCAGCCGCTCGCACCTGACCCCGGAACAATTCACCGACGCCCAACAACGCGCAGAAAAACTCAAGGCCCCGGTCAAGGCCAAACCCGCGGCCGGCAGTCAGGTAGCGGTGGCGACCGACCCGCTGCCGTCAACGATCAAGTGAGGCTGCCATGAACACGTTGAAAGGACTGTGTTACCTGAGCCTGTTGACTTTGCCACTGAGCGCCCTGGCCATCGACGCCGGCCCCGCCTCGGCACAGCAACAGGAAACCGAAGGCTGGCTGCTGCTGCAAAGCCGCAACAAGGCAGCGTCCGCCAATCCACAAGCGGCTACAGCGGCCGAACGGGAAATGGCGATGCAGCGATGGTTGAAGAAGTACAAGTATGAGATTCCGGATCTGTATGACCCAGATGCAGGGGGCAAGATCAAGACTAACTGAGTGGGTAATTGCCCTGTAGGAACTGCCAGTCCATTCGGGAGGGATTGGTTGGCTGGCTGGGCGCCTTCGCGAGCAGGCGAGCCAGCTCCCACAGGTGGACCGGGTACATTCGGGAGTGATTGGTTGGCTGGTAGGCCGCCATCGCGAGCAAGCTCGCTCCCACAGAAAAGCAAAAGCAGAAGCAGAAGCAGAAGCAGATCCGCATACCACCCCCGCCCTTCACCACTCAACAGGCCGAGCGTTAGCTCGCCTGCAGCTCTTGATCTACCCGCCCCTTCGGGAGGCCGAGTGGAGGTGTTTATCTGGGGATGGGCGCGTAGCGCCGTGCGGCGAAGCCGCACACATCGAGAGGAGGTCGTCGCGAAGCAGACCGTAGGCGATGCCCCCAGATGAATACCGGAGCGAGGGAACACCGAGCCCTAGCGAGGAGCCGTACGCTCGGGGCGAGCCTTTTTGGGTGCTTTTTTGGCGTTTGAAAAAAGTGCCTCGCCGTAAGGGCGAAACCATAAGCCGCCATTACCGCAGCAACGGATATGTACCCCATCAAAATCCCGGTCGGCTGTCAGGCCGTCTTCGCAGGCAAGCCAGCTCCCACAGTTGGGCTGGGTGCATCAGGGAGAGATTGGTCGGCTGTCAGGCCGCCATCGCGAGCAAGCCAGCTCCCACAGTTGGACTGGGTGCATCAGGGAGAGATTGGTCGGCTGTCAGGCCGCCATCGCAGGCAAGCCAGCTCCCACAGTTGGACTGGGTGCATCAGGAGGAGATTGGTCGGCTGTCAGGCCGCCTTCGCAGGCAAGCCAGCTCCCACAGTTTGGAGCGGTGTACATCCTGGGGGAGATTGGTCGGCTGTCAGGCCGCCTTCGCAGGCAAGCCAGCTCCCACAGGTTTGAGCGGGGTACATTCGGGAGGGATTGGTTGGCTGGTAGGCCGCCATCGCGAGCAAGCTCGCTCCCACAGAAAAGCAAAAGCAGAAGCAGATCCGCATACCACCCCCGCCCTTCACCACTCAACAGGCCGAGCGTTAGCTCGCCTGCAGCTCTTGATCTACCCGCCCCTTCGGGAGGCCGAGTGGAGGTGTTTATCTGGGGGTGGGCGCGTAGCGCCGTGCGGCGTAGCCGCACACATCGAGAGGAGGTCGTCGCGAAGCAGACCGTAGGCGATGCCCCCAGATGAATACCGGAGCGAGGGAACACCGAGCCCTAGCGAGGTGCCGTACGCTCGGGGCGAGCCTTTTTGGGTACTTTTTTGGCGTTTGAAAAAAGTGCCTCGCCGTAAGGGCGAAACCATAAGCCGCCGTTACCGCAGCAACGGATATGTACCCCATCAAAATCCCGGTCGGCTGTCAGGCCGCCTTCGCAGGCAAGCCAGCTCCCACAGTTTGGAGCGGTGTACATCCTGGGGAAGATTGGTCGGCTGTCAGGCCGCCTTCGCAGGCAAGCCAGCTTCCACAGTTGGACTGGGTGCATCAGGGGGAGATTGGTCGACTGTCAGGCCGCCTTCGCAGGCAAGCCAGCTCCCACAGGTGGACTGGGTGCATCAGGGGGAGATTGGTCGGCTGTCAGGCCGCCTTCGCAGGCAGGCCAGCTCCCACAGTTTGGAGCGGTGTACATCCTACGGGAGATTGGTCGGCTGTCAGGCCGCCTTTGCAGGCAGGCCAGCTCCCACAGTTTGACCGGTATACACCTGGAGGAACATGGTCGGCCCTAAGGCCGCCAAGTCCAAGCCCAAGCCCAAGCCCAAGTCAATGCGCAGTAACCCGCTGCCGAACAGAAGAACTGCTGGGAGAAAGAGCCAACGCCAACTGCGTCCGATTATGCATATGCGTCAACCGCAAAACCTGCGACACATAAAGCTTCACCGTGTTCTCGGTAATCCCCAACTCACAGGCAATCTGATAATTGGTCTGCCCCTTGCCCACCAACCGCGCCACATCCAGTTGCCGGGGCGACAGCTGATTGAAAATTGCCGGAATCTCCGCCCGATCCGCATCACTGACCTCATCCCCCGCCGCCATACGCGAAGACGCCCCAGGACTACGCCGCACCTTGTCCAGGTCCTGATAAAGGTCATCAATGGATTCAGATAAAAACTGCAGCTTCTGATTCAGCTGCCCCAGCTGCACACTCTTGTGCCGCTCTTGCAGAGCGACTTCCTGACGCTGCAAACCTTCCAGCAGCTCACCCAGATCAATGGGCTTTTGATAGTAATCAGCAATGCCGGCACGCAACGCCTTGATCACATCCTGCTTGTCCGCACGCCCGGTGAGCATGATTGCCTCGAAGGCCCGCTCCTTGCCGGCAATACGTTGCAGCTCCTGCACCAGCTGGATGCCATCCAGGTCCGGCATGTGCAAATCGCACAGCACCAGGCCAATATCGACATCTTCGCCGAAACGCTCGACCGCCTGCCGACTGGATTCGCATGGCACACAGCGATAACCGTTGCTTTCGAGGAATTCACACAGTTCCTCAACAATCAACGGCTGATCGTCGACCACAAGGACTTTTATTGCAGACGTAAGCTTGTTCACGTGCCACTCCATGCCGAGGTCGAAGCTGACCATTCCTGTACTTTCAGCCTTCAGCTGTATAACCACTCACTTGAAAGTAGACGCACTTTCCGACTATGTACATAGGACTAGTGGCGCTTGGCGACTAGTGAATCCAATACAGCGCAAGCAGTACCCCGGCAAACACAAACGGTGCAAATGGCGGCTTTTTTGACGTTCCTGGCTCCATATATCGAAGATGCTCTCTAAGCCCTTGACTCATATGGAGCCAGACTCTTGGCGCCAGCCACAACCAGACAACGCTGGCAATCGCGGCGCCAATAAAAGAGCCAAGGACAAAAACGCCGTCCGTCGCAAGACCCAAAGCTGTCATTAATTTCACATCCCCGGCGCCCATTCGGCCCATTACATAGCCCGGCAAAGTGAATGCCAACGCGAGTAAAAAGGCCCAGCCGCCCTGCTCAGCCTCGGCGCCCATCCAGGTGCTGCCGGTCCACAGCAAATACATCAGCGCAAGCAAACCAATGCCCAGGGTCAAGGCATTGGCGATGCGTTTCTCTCGTGCATCCTGCGCCGCGCACAGCGCCAGCCAGATCAATAGGACAAAACTGTGCATCCGGTAAAAACCGTCCGTTTTTGCTGAATGATTCTATGCTGATACTACGCAGTGACAGTCAGGGTAGACGCAGTCATGAAAACAGGCCTCCCCAAATCGCAGAAAGGCGCTGTGGCGATTGAATTCGCCCTGGTGTTCGTGATTTTTTTTGCCGTGTTTTATGGCCTGGTCAGCTACAGCGTGCCTCTGGTGCTGATGCAGTCATTCAACGAAGCCACGTCCGAGGCGGTACGCCGTAGCGTCGCGGTGGACCCCACTACGCCAAGCTACGCCAGCGTGCTGGTCAGCACCGCCAACGCCACACTGACACAGCAACTGTCATGGGTGCCCCCGGCGCTGAACCTGGTGATCGGCGTGGACACCAGCGCGGCCTATAACGCCACCACCGGTACATTGACCGTCACGGTGAACTACCCCGTCAGCAAGCTCAATCAGGTGATTCCGTTTCTGGTATTGCCGGGAGTGGGCACCGTGCCCAATCTGCCGACGTTCCTCACTGCGACATCGAGTCTGCAATTTTGAACTCGGGGGAAAAACTCTTCGCTCGTTTGCTCAACCGCGCGCCGACTGCCGCCATCGACCTGCCCGACCCTCTGGGCTCGCCGCCCTTCGGCTTGCATCTGCACCTTGATGCCAACGGTGGCGTCTTGCAAATGGCCGGCCCACTGCGCCATTTGCTGGCGCAACAATCGCCCCATGACCAACCCCTGCCGCTACACCGTTATGTGCAACCCCACAGCACTCTGGCCATAGAGGGCCGACCGGTGGAATGGCTGGGCCAAAGTCTTGACCTCGATTTCCCCGGCCACGGCGACCAGACCCTGCACCTGCGAGGTTGGGTTCAGCCCTTGGGCACTGGCTGGCTGATGCAGTTGATGGACATCGCCGATCTGTTGCTTGAGCGCCAGCAATCGCGCAGTCGCGACACCTGCCAGGCACTCGCCGCGCAGATCAGCGAACAACTGCGTGCTTGCAGCCTGACCCGGCTACCGGTGATCGTCGGCGAACAGTTGCAGGCCATTGCCCAGCGCTGGCACATCCCCTGTCTCGCCCTGACCCTGCTGGACGAACAGGCGCAGGGCTGGCAGATCCATCGCCAGTTCCGTGCCCACGACGCGCCAACGCTGTGGCATGACGGACAACAGCTTGGCACGACCCTCGACAGTTTGAACGGCACCGGGCCACAACACGTCAGCACTCATCACGGCCTCGACCCACATTCGCGAGTACAGGCCATGTTCGGCAACGTCGAAGGCTTTGCCGTGCCCTATAGCGATGACCGGGGCGTGGTGGCCTGGTTGCTGTGCGGTTTTTATCCGGTGGATGCCAGCGAATCGAACCTGAGTGATCGTGACTGGATGGGGTTGTGCAGCGCGTTGGCAGGCCCGTTGCTCGCTCGCTTGCGTGAGCTGCAGCATCACCAGCAACTGGAGCGCATGGAGTCATTGCAAACGCTGCTGGGCACCGGCTGGTGGGAAATCGTCGGGGATGACGTTCATCTGGCGCCGTCCCTGGTCATCGCACTGCAACTGGACGCCCCCAGACCGTCCCTTGATCAGTGGCTGGAACAGATCCACCCCGCCGACCGCGAGGAGTTGCGCAGTCGCCTGCACGCCCTGCAACAACAGAGCGAAGCCTTGACCCTGTGTGTGCGGCTATACAGCCCTGACGCCTGGAAAAATCCACTGTGGTATCGCCTTCAGGGGCTGGCCATCGGCAGCGGTGAAAACCGGCGGCTGGTGGGGTTCATGCTCGACATCAGCGACATCAAGAACCAGCAACAGATCGCTGACGCCGCTCATGCGCGGCTGGATAACCTGATCGCCAGTTCGCCGGCGGTGATCTATGTCCAGCGCTACGCCGAGGGTGCGCTGCAACCGGCGTTTTTCAGCGCCAGCCTGCAACCGCTGCTGGGCTGGAATCTGGCTGACTGCACCGCCACCGCACTGGTGGAACGCGTGCATCCCGAAGATCGAGAGCTGTATTTCGAGCGCACCCGCCACCTGCTGCGCGAAGGCTCGGTGCGCGCCCGCTATCGACTGCGCGACAGCCGGGGCGACTATCACTGGCTGCTCGATGAAGCCAAACTGCTGCGCGACGACCTCGGCCTGCCCGTGGAGGCGGTCGGCTTGTGGCTGGACGTCACCGAAGCGACCCTGGTCGCCGAGCAGGTCAGGCAAAGCGAGGAGCGTTACCGGATTCTGGTGGAAGACTCGCCGGCGATGATCTGCCGCTATTGCCCGGACCTGACCCTGACCTTCGGCAACCGTCCCTTGGCGATGTACCTGGAGTGCACGCCGGACGAACTGCCGGGGGTCAATCTGGGCAGCTGGATGTCTGATGAACAGCGCGATGCGTTCGTACAGCGTCTCAACCTGTTGACCCCGGAGCAGCCAGTCAGCACCGCAGAAATCAGCCTGCAATTGCCGGGACGCGAGCATGCGTGGTGGGTCTGGTCGGATCGCGGAGTGTTCGATGAGCGGGGGCAACTGATCGAAGTACAAGCGGTGGGCCGCGACAACACTGAAGTGCGCCGCTCGCAACAGCAGCTCACCCAAAGCGCAAAAATGGCCACCCTCGGCGAAATGGCGACCGGGCTGGCCCATGAAATCAACCAGCCGCTGAATGTAATGCGCATGGCCATCGTCAACGTGCTCAAACGCCTGAGCAATGGCGATGTGCAGATCGATTACCTGCAAGACAAGCTCAATCGCATCGACGCTCAAGTGCAGCGAGCTGCGCGGGTGGTGGACCACATGCGCGTATTTGGCCGGCGCTCGGAGATCGAGCAGCAACCGTTCAACCCGGCGGATGCCATCGAGGGCACGCTGTCGCTGCTGAACGAAGGCATGCGCGGTAAAGGCGTGGACCTGCGCATCAGCGAGACCGGTTTTACCGTGCAGGTGCGCGGTTATGTGGATCAGCTGGAACAGGTGTTGATCAACCTGATGGTCAACGCCAGGGATGCGCTACTGAGCAAACGCGAGGCCGACTCTACCTTCAGGCCGTGGATTTCGGTGTACGCCGAGCGCGACAAGCACTCGGTACGGCTGTGGGTCGAGGACAACGGCGGCGGTATCGATCCACGATTGCTGGAGCGGATTTTCGAACCCTTTTTCACCACCAAACCGGTGGGCGTCGGCACCGGGCTTGGTTTGTCGGTGAGCTATGGCATTGTCGAGAACATGGGGGGGCGACTGAGTGTGTCCAACTCGGTGGATGGCGCGCGCTTCTGTATCGAATTGCCGATTGTGCTGGATGACGAGATGCCCGATGACTCCGTGGCGAGGGAGCTTGCTCCCGCTGGCCTGCGTAGCGGCCCTGAAATCGACAACGCCAACGCTGAAAAATCGTAATGACCTTGTCGGGGCCGCTTCGCGCCCCAGCGGGAGCAAGCTCCCTCGCCACAGTTTTTTTGAGCGCGATCAAGGTTGCGCGGATCACTAGTTCACCAGATAGGCCACGCCGGTCTGCCCGCAGGTCATGTTGGCGCCGACATCGACGTCCATCAGGTTGATGCCCAGACTGCTCAGCAAATTGTTGAGCAATGGGTCGAGTAGCGGGCTTAGCAGGTTGGTGATCACCGGTACCAGCAGACTGGTGACACTGCTGATCAACGTACCAACGCCCGCGACAATGCTGCCCAGCGGGTTGCTGCCTACCGGTTGATAAACGATCAGGTTGATGCCTGCCAAGGTATTGGCAAGGCTGTTGACGATATTGGTGGTGGGCACGGCGGATATCACGCTCGGTGGCAGTAGCAGGTTCGGTGGTGTTGCAAACGGTGTGGTGCTGGAAAACACCAGGTCCTGGGTGTTTTGCCCGACGCTGGTGTTGGCCATGATCGCGATGCCGCCAGCGGCAAACGGTACATGAGTCGACTCGTCACAGCTGCCCAGACCCAGGATTTTGTGGCAGGTCACAGTCCCAAGATCGATCAGCGCCAGTGGCGTGACCGTCGGCTCGGCGCTGGATGAAAACGCTGCGGTGGGGTCGATCTTGCCCAGTTTGATGTCGGCAATGGAGGTGACGGTATGAGCGGTCAGGCTTTTAGTGCCGCTGGTCCCGCCCACCGGGCAGCTGTAAGCGGTGACGTAACTGATGGCACCGCCAGCATCCAGGCTGATATCGATTTCGGGGGATGGCAGCAGCAGCGGGTCGAGTTGCTGGCAGCCGGCACCGAGCAGACAACCTACGGAGTTAAGAGTAGCGACCAGATTCAGGCTCAGCAGCGCGTTGAGTGTCGGGGTCAATGAACCCACTAACCCCAATACCGCGTTGGCCAGCCCTGTCACCCCGGTCAGCACCGGTAAATTGATCGACAGCATCGTGCGTATTTGGGCGGTACGCACATAAATCTGATTCGGCCCCGTCGGGTTGAGCACCGCCAGCGCCGGATTACCGATAGCGGAAAACTGCGGTGGCTCGATCACCTTGACCCGCACCGTGACGTTGGCCAGGCCCAGTACGCTGATCGGCAAGGTCGCCGCCACCGCACTTTTACTGTTGGCCAGTTGCACCACGGCCTGGATCAGTTGCAGCAACTGCAGATTGGCATCAAGCCCCGCCGCGGTGGTGCCGGTTTGCAGCTGCAAAATCTGCCCGAGCGTGAGCGGCACGGTGTTGATCGCTGCCAGTTGCAGGTTGCCCAATGCGGTCATCACATCGGCCGTCGCGCCGTTGAGCGAGACCACAGTCGCCGCCGCCTGGATCAGCTGCGTGACGGTGACCTGGGTGTTGAGCAACTGTGTGTAATTGCCCGCCGCCACATTGAGGTTGATCGCCAGTTGGTTGAGGTAGCCGAGCAGATTGATGTTGGTGTTGAGCAAGCCGCTCCAACCCAGTGCCGTCACGTTGACATTGCCACCCAGCAATCCGGAAAACAGTGGATTGAGGATGTTCGACTGGGCAGTACTGATGGTGACGAGGTTGCTGCGAATGTTCAGTTGGGCAATCGTCGGTTGCGGCTGAGCCGCCACCGCCGAGGCATTGAGTGTGGTAGTGAGGCTGACCGGCGCCCCGGAAAACAGCGCCTGCACCCCGCCGGCAAAACTGGTGGTGAGGGTGCGGCTGGCGACCACTTTGACGGCGGCCGCCTGGGTGCCGTCCACGGTAAACGTGCGCAACCCGGTGGCCGCCGCTGTGACCATGGTGCCGCAGGTGGTGACGAGGGTGTCGTTGGCATCGACGGTGAAGCCATTGCGGGTGGCGCTTTGGCCGGCGTAACTGGCCGCCGTCAGGCCCGACAGGCAATTGCCGCCACGACTGACCGCTTCCAGTGCGGCGTTATCCACTACCCGCTGCAATTTGCGCTGTTCCAGATAGAGCCGGCCGGTATCTACCACCAGCAACATCAACACCAGTGCCAGGCTGAGGGTCATGGCCGCCAACAACCCGATGGCCCCTCGTTGCCGGGCGGGACCACGAAACTGCGAACGAGGCGACATCGCGCACTCCTTTGCCGGCGCAGAGCCGAGCGCTACCTCCATAGATGAGCATCAGTGTAGACAAGGGTGGGCGGGGTTGCTGACAACCCGGTATCACACACAACACAAAAAACTGTGGGAGCGAGCCTGCTCGCGAAGAGGGAGTTTCAGTCGACTTCAATGTTGTTGCCTGACACTCCGCTTTCGCGAGCAGGCTCGCTCCCACAAGGGATATTGTGGTGTTAGTGGGATCGGGTTAGCGCGGTGGATAATTCGCCATGATCCGACCCACCGTCTCGCGCACAGCCTTGCTTCGGTCCGTCGGGTCCGGCGAGCTGCTGAGCATTTGCTCGTCACTGCCACGCCACACCAGCTTGCCGTCCTTGCCGTCGAGCAGGTCGATCTGGATGGTCGCGACCTTATAAGTGATGTTGCGGGTTTCGTTGTACATCGGCGCGCCCCAATAGCCGTTCCATGGACCGCCCCAACCGCCGCCGTAGTTGGTGGTCACTTGCTGCTGGCGGTCCTCGACGATCAGGTAGGTCTGCACACTCACGTCGCCCTTGGTGCCCGCTGCTGCCGGGCGCAGGCCACGCTGATCGAGCTGGTCGGCCACGGATTGGCGGATGCGCTGTTCGGTCAGGTCGCTTTTGATCCGAGGATCATCGGGGCGGTATTGCAGCGCGGGCTCTTTCCAGCTCCAGGTGCGATAGGCGGCGAAGTCGCGGCTGGCGTCAAAGTCATGGTTGACCTGGTTGGCGGCGCAGGCGCTGAGCAGCGTGGCGACAGCCAGTAAAGCAAGGCGGCGGAACATGATGTTCTCCTGTGGGGACATGAACCTGTCAAAGGATGTCAACCTGGAGGATAGGCCGACATGGCCTTTTCCACCGCCTCGCGTATCGCATCGGCCCGCTGGCTCTGGTCACCCTGATTGGCGGTGTCGGCGCTGGCACTCCAGACCGGCTGACCGGTGCCGGCGTCGAACAGATCGACCCGCACCACCACAACCTGTTCCTGATACGTGCGCACGACCGGTACTGTGTTGTAGACGCCATAACCCGGGCCGTAGCGGTTATAGCCGCCATATCCGCCACCGTAATAACCATAGTCGTCCTGCACTTGCCGCAAGCGGGTTTCCATGTGCAAGTCGGCGCTGACCAGCAGGTCGGGCGGTCGATTGTCATGCAACGGGCGCAGGCCGCGCTGGTCAAGGGCGTTGCTGACAGCTTCGGCGATTTGTGCCGAGTCCGCCCAGGCACTGCCGGGGGGCAAACGACCGTTGAGCCAGGCCCAACTGCGGTAACGCCCATAGTCCCGCTGCGGCGCCGGGTAGGCGCTGCGATCGAATGTGTTGGCGGCTTGCGGCGGGGCCGGTGGCAACGGGTTGGAGGTGGCGATATATGGATTGCTGCCCTCGCAGGCGGCCAGCCCGAGGCAGATCAACACTAAACCTGAACGCGCTTTCATTTCGCTCTCCGATCAACATCGGTATTACCTGTTTTCAATGACGGCAGCTCCTGCACCGCGTGGCACTCGCTCAGACCGGCCGGCATATCCAGTGCAAATAACGCCCAAGCCCGGCAAAGCTTGGGTGGCGACGGTGGGCCAGTTCCATTTCCAGCAGGTCCACCAGTTCGGCGCGGGCCTGGAATTCCACAGGCATGTAGTCGTGAAAAACCCGAACGCCACTTTGTGTTTCGACCTGCCACAGACCTTCAAGTTGCGCCGCCAACTCCCGTGGGTCCAGAGGTTGCTGCGGGGTCAGGCTCTGTTTCTCACCGGCCATGTCGTTCTTGCGCATCTTGCGGAAGTGGCCTTTGAGCAGATTGCGGTAGATCAGCGCATCGCGGTTGTAGAACGCCAGGGACAGCCAGCCGTCTTTCTTCGTCAACTGATGCAACACTGGCAGGATCGCATGGGGCTCGGCCAGCCATTCCAGCACGGCGTGGCAAAGCACCAGGTCATACGGTTCGGTGAGTTGCCCGAGCAGGTCCTGCCACGGTGCCTGAATAAAGGTCGCGGCTTGCCCGGCGTCGGCGAAGCGCTGACGAGCGCCTTCGAGCATCGGTGCGGCGGGCTCGGCCAGGGTCACGTCATGCCCGCGCTCAGCCAGCCACAACGACATGTGACCCAGGCCGGCGCCGATGTCCAGCACTCGCAGCGGGCGGTCCGGCAGGGTTTCGGTCAGATCCGCCTGCAACACCGCGAGGCGGATTGCGCCCTTGGCGCCACCGTAGATCTTTTCCGCGAAACGGGTCGCCAACTGATCGAAATGACGGTCGCTCATCAGCTGAACCGCCGTTCGCTGTCCGCGAGTTTGCTGCGCACCACTTCGTTCATGTCCAACCCCAACTCGCTGCACAGCAATAATAGATAAAGCACAATGTCCCCGACTTCCTGCCCGGCGTGCGCCAGTTTGTCTGCCGGCAATTGCCGCGACTGGTCCTCGCTCAGCCACTGGAAAATCTCCACCAGCTCGGACATTTCCACGCTGGCGGCCATGGCCAGGTTTTTCGGGCTGTGAAATTGCCGCCAGTCATTGCGGTCACGGATAGCGTGCAGGCGTTCGGTCAGTTCAACAAGGTTCATCGGGCTCTCCTGAAGGCATATAGCTTCGGGGGGATGGCGGATGAAGGCAAGTTATGGCGTGGGGATTTATCCCCGTTGGGTCGCGCAGCGGCCCCAAATCCAGCAATCACGGCACGTCAGGCCTACCGCGAGCAACGGATGTGCGACTGCTGCGCAGCCGTACGGGGCAGTGCGACGTCCGATAAATCCCCTCGCCACACAAGCCAGGCCTTCACAGAGATCATCAACGGAGCCGGGATCTTTACGCCATAATCAGAGGATGCCGGCATCAGGGAACTCGGCACCGCGATCCATGGCCCAACGCCCGGACACGGCAACCCTGCCACTTATTTCATCAGGACGCGCACATGCAGGTAGAAAGTTTTTTCGAACAGCTCGGCCAGGCACTCGGCTCTGTCATCCGGTTTATCGTTGATGGCCTCAGTGGATTGTTCAACATCTTGAGCCACGCAGGGGCCAACTTTGTCGACGGCCTGGCCAGGACCCTGGGCATGGACACCTCGATCATCAGCATCATCGCGCTGATCATCGGCCTGATGCTGCTATGGTCGGCGATCCGGGCATTCATGAACGCCTCGATCATCTCCGGCATTATCTTGTTGTTCCTGGGGCTTTGGCTGCTGAGCTGGATCATCCACTAGCCCTACTGCCCCCTTGTGGGAGCGGGCCCGCTCCCACATTGGTTCTGTGTCACTTGGCTAACCTGCATCTACAATACGGCTCCCCCAAGGAGCCTGCATGTCCACTCTGATTGCCGACTGGCGCGACCGTCCGACCCATCGTCGGGTCTGGGCGCTCGCCGCCCCCATGATTCTGTCGAATATTTCCGTACCGCTGGTGGCACTGGTAGACAGTACCGTCATCGGTCACCTGCCCCATGCCCATCAGTTGGGCGCCGTAGCGGTGGGCGCCAGCCTGTATACGTTTCTGGCCTGGGCCATGGGTTTTCTGCGCATGGGCTCCACCGGGTTCGCCGCCCAGGCCGCCGGACGCGGGGATGGCGCGGCGTTGCGGCAGGTTTTGCTGCAAGGGTTGTTATTGGCGATGGGACTGTCCGTGGTCCTCGGCGCCTTGGGCGTGCCGCTGAGCGGCGTCGCGCTGCATTTCATGCAACCGTCGGCGGAGCTCGATCAGTTGACCCGGGACTTCTTTCACACCCGACTCTTCGGCCTGCCCGCTGCCCTGGCCAGCTATGCGCTGGTGGGCTGGTTCCTCGGCACTCAGAACGCCCGGGCCCCGCTGGCGATTCTGCTCAGCACCAACCTGGTGAACATCGCACTGAACCTGTGGTTTGTCCTGGGGCTGGACTGGGGCGTGGTCGGCGCGGCCAGGGCGTCGGTGATCGCCGAATGGACCGGTGCCCTGCTCGGCCTGTGGCTGACCCGCAAGGCATTGCGCGCTTATCCCGGCCACATCGCCTGGGCCGCACTGGCGCTGTGGCAGAGCTGGCGCCCCTTGCTGGCGGTCAATCGCGACATCTTCATTCGCAGCCTTGTGCTGCAATCGGTGTTTTTCCTGATCACGGTGCAAGGCGCACGACTGGGGGATGCCACCGTCGCCGCCAATGCCCTGCTGCTCAACGGCCTGCTGCTGACCGCCCATGCGCTGGATGGCCTGGCCCACGCCGTCGAAGCCTTATGCGGTCACGCCATCGGCGCCCGGGACCGGCTGGCGTTGCGCCGTTCACTGGTGGTGGCGTGCGGCTGGTCGTTGCTGGTGAGTGTGGGCTTTGCCGTGGTCTTTCTGTTCGCCGGGCACCTGTTCATCGAGATGCAGACCAACATCCAGAGTGTGCGCGACACGGCTTTCATCTACCTGCCCTACCTCGCCGCCCTGCCGCTGATTGCCGTGTGGAGTTACTTGCTGGACGGGTTGTTCATTGGTGCCACCCGCGCCCGTGAAATGCGCAACGCCATGCTGTTGACGATGCTCCTGTTGCTGCCATTCGCCTGGGCACTAAAGGGCTTCGGCAACCACGGACTGTGGATAACGTTTCTGCTGTTCATGTTATTGCGCAGCCTGACGCTCGGCGCGTTCGCCTGGTACCTGCGCAAGAACGACGGCTGGTTTGCCGGCAGCGTTCACTGAGTCGGCGGTGTCTTGACGAAGCCGGCGACCTGATCCAGCACCGGCGCCAGACCGCGCATCGGCCGTGACAGCGTCGCTACCAGCGTGGCATGGCCGGTGCGCGAGTAATACAGGTCCTGAACCGGCACCCCGGCCGCCCTCAATTTTTGTGCGAGCCCGCCAGTGTTGCGGGTCGGGTTGACCAGCGTGTCGTCCCTGGAGGCGATGAGCAGCGCTGGCGGTGCACCGCGACTGACGTGGTTGATGGGCTGGGATTGCGGCGGCGAATCCGGCCAGAAAAATACCGGGCGCACCTGCGGGTTCTTGATCGGCAGGAAGTCATACGGCCCGGCCAGGCCGATCCAGCCTCTCAGATCATGAGGCGACAAGCCCACCGCTGCGAGCCATTGCGGGTCCAGCGCCAGCATCGCCACGTTGTAGGCCCCTGAGCTGTGCCCCATCAGGTACAGCCGTTGCGGGTCGCCGGCGTACTGGCGGATGTGTTCATGGGTCCAGGCCACCGCCTGGGCACCGTCCTCCAAGAACAACGGATAACGCACTTGCGGGTACAACCGATAATCGGCCAGCACCGCGACAATGCCCCTGGACGCCAGGGCTTCGCCGACAAAGCTGTAGTCACTGCGCGAGCCACTGTTCCAGCTGCCGCCATAAAAAAACACCACCACCGGGGCGTTCGGCACGCGATGACGTGGTACATACACGTCGAGCTTCTGCCGGGGATCACTGCCATAAGCGATGCCTTCGGTCCTGTCGAAGCTGCCTTGGGGGGTGAAGGCATTGAGCATTTTGAGGGGGGAGCACGCGGTTATCACGGCCAACACCACCGTTCCTGTCAGCACCTTGAACATTTGCCGGATCTTGCTCGTCATGCCGATGCAACCTCGTTCAAGGGGGATCGCGCTGCCAGCGACTGCGCAGGTGATCAAGTTTTTCCTGCTGACTTGCGCCGGACAACGTCTGCGGCAGCACTGCATCTGGATACTGCAAGCGTAGCCACAGCCAGCCGTCCAGCACTGCGCGTTCGCTGAAACCCAGCGCCAGCCCTTCCTGAAGATGGGACCACAGCCTGGGGTAATCAGTGCCGGTGGAACGGCTCCACTGCCAGGCATGTTGTTCCAGCAGGCAGGTTTGCAGGCGCTCACGCTGGCGCCCGGTAAGGGATTCTTCGATCTTGAGCCGGCTGCCCGGCAGACCGGGGTTGAGCAGTTGCTGCCAGCACTGACTGCCCTGAGCCCGGTCGGCCCAGGTGCCACCAAACCAGCGGACCTGACTGATGGGACCCAGCCAGCGGCTCAGTTCCACGGCATCGCAGGCGTCAAAGAAGTAACTGGCAGTGTGCGGATTGTAGTAGCTCAACAAGGCACGATGATGCAGGCCGAAGGTGACCACCAGCATCCGTCGCAGATGTTCCAGCAGCCGCGCTGAAGGCACCTCGCTGAACAACAGCAGACCCTGACAGGTGTGCGGCTCGCGCTGACACAACTCGGCGAGTGCCGGGCATGCACCCAGCTCAACCAGAACCGGACCTTGTCCGCTCAGTCCCTGCAACTCGGTGCCGTCGAATAACCCAAGCCGTCTGGCCGGGGCAAATCACCGGACCAGCGCAGCCGCCGCCCGGGGTGCACCGGGGACATCCAGCAAAAGCCACTGCGGGTCCGGGGCGTTCATGCCGCACCGCTCTGACCAGACAGCACGGCTGCCCGGCAGGTACAAATCGCCTGTCGACAATGACTGAAACTGCCACCGCCAGGCAGCAGACACAGCAACACCAGTGGCTCACTCGCCTGCAACAAGGCCAGCAGCGCTTCCCCTGCATGACTTTCCTGCACGGGCTGCGCCTCCGGCAATTCACATACGTCGGTACCCGCATGGCCGCGCAGTAACCCGCTGATCAGCGGCTGATCCGGATCCCCATCGATGAAACTGACCACCACTTGCGCACCGTCACGCAATGGCGCCATGCCCGGGCCTTGCAACTGCGCGGCCAGCGGCAACCAGCAATGGCAAGGCGTGGCGCCCTCGCCCTGATACAGCCAGTCGAATTGCACCGCCACGGGTCGGGACGGATCGGGAGGCGACTCATCGACCTCGACCACCCAGGCCCGCTGCAGGCTTGGCATCCTCGGTTTCGCCACCGCCTGAGTGCCTGCAAAAGACGTTGTCCAGGGCGACATGCGGATCTTGTTGGAATAGGGGGCAGGCGCATCAGGGTCGCCGTGGTGCTCGACATCGGTCAGCACCCAGAGCGAGTCGTCCTTGAACAGCGACAGCAATTGTCCACTGCGCAAGATCGCCAGTTCCGTGCGCCCTCGCGCGGCCTGCATCGCCCGGCGCCCCTGACCGGTACTCGGCGTGCAGCGTTGTACTTCCAGCCGGCTCACCCGTTGAAACGCATTGTCGCCCGGTAATACCCGACCCTCGGCGTGATTTGCCTGATCATCGCCGATCACCAGACAGTGCCCACCTCGACGATGCTCGAAGTAATAGTGAAGCTGCTCCTCAGCGCACAACCGCTGGAAAAACTGCAGGTCCGATTCCCGGTACTGAGTACAAAATTCGCGCAAGGGATAATCGCCCCCGAGCTCAAAACGTCGCTCGCTGTCGACAATGCCGTGTTCCTGGAGCACTTGATTGAGAATCTGCGGCACCGAACGGGCGCTGAAAATGCGTTGGCTGAAGCGCTGGGCCAGACAGGCCAGTTTCGGCCCCACCCGCACGTGACAAAACCTGGACGTGGTGCCGTGCTCTCGCTGCACCAGTTGGTGGAGTTGTCCATGAACACCGCTGCCTGCGAAGTCGAACTGCAAGAACACCGGGCGATAAAGCAGGCTGGCAAGGTCCAGTGCCGGATCGTAGATCAGCAGATCGACGTCGAACACGAAGGGCTCGCTGATGGCGTCTCTGCCGGTAAAGGCCAGGACTTCAAAGGCGTCGGGCAGGCCCGCTACATCCAGACGAAATGACGGCTCGTTGACTGGATCGAACATCGGCGATTCTCTACAGAAGGGCGGGCCGGGGATTCTCGCCGAGAGACATGGCCGAGTAGAGTGCCGAAGTACAAATTAGGAAATGACCTACGCGAAAAGAAGACCAAATCACTTTGATAGACCGTGATGTCATTTATTTCGCGGAAAAAGGGAGAAGCGCCGCACCAGATCATCTGAAATTTCCCTCAGCACAAGGGACATTTTCAGACAACCTGATGGGAGCAGTGCCTATCTCAGGAAGACAGGTAAGACGAACGGGTCAGGCCCAGGCGCAAAGCGTCGAGGAACTGGGTGCGCTCGGCGGCAGTGATACGGGCACTGGCGCACTTGTCACGGTAGTGGGTCATCAGCTCTTCGGGCGACAAGTGCACGTAACGCAGCATGTCTTCGATGGTGTCGTGGGTTTCGATACCGGCGTGGTACACGCTGCCGTCGGCGTTCTGGTAGATGTTCACCGAATCGGTGTCACCAAACAGGTTGTGCATGTCGCCGAGAATTTCCTGATAGGCGCCGACCAGGAAAATCCCCAGCAGATAGTCTTCGCCCTCGTTCAGACCATGGACCGGCAGGCTGGTCTCGATGCTCTGCTCGTCAACGTACTGCTTGATCTTGCCGTCGGAATCGCAGGTCAGGTCTTGCAGCACCGCACGGCGCATCGGCTCTTCGTCGAGACGGTGCAGCGGCAGGATCGGCAGCACCTGGCCGATGGCCCAGGTGTCCGGCAGGCTCTGGAACACCGAGAAGTTGCAGATGTACTTGTCGGCGAGCTTGTCGTTGAGTTCGTCGAGCACCTGACGGTGCGAACGCTGACGGGCCTTCAACGAGTTGTGCAGGCGACGGCAGACGGCGAAGTAGCATTGCTCGGCCAGCGCCTTTTCCGCCAGGGTCAGCTTGCCATCGGCGTACTGGCTAGCGATATCGCTCATGTAGTGCGTGGCGCGCCAGTAGGTTTCGGTGACCATCTCGATGTCGGTCGGACCCAGCAGGTCCACCAGCCACTGCACGGTTTCCGGCAGCTCTTCCTTGTTCTCGATCTGTGGCACGTCGTCGTTGTGTTTCTCGACGTCAGTGACTTGCACCACCAGCATGGCGTGGTGAGCGGTCAGGGACCGGCCGCTTTCGGAGAAGATGTTCGGGTGCGGCAAGTTCTGCGCGTCGCAGAACTCCTTGAGCATCCCGACCACGACACCGGCGTAATCGTCCATGTCGTAGTTGATCGAACTGGCGTTACGCGAGTGCGTACCGTCGTAATCCACGCCCAGGCCGCCACCGACGTCGATGTGATCCACCGGCAGGCCGAGGTTGCGCAGTTCGCCGTAGTAGCGGATCGCTTCCTTGAAGCCGTGCTGGTAGTCCGCCAGGTTGGCGATCTG
Organism: Pseudomonas fungipugnans; assembly: GCF_029955235.1. NCBI lineage: Bacteria > Pseudomonadati > Pseudomonadota > Gammaproteobacteria > Pseudomonadales > Pseudomonadaceae > Pseudomonas > Pseudomonas fungipugnans. The sequence continues at coordinate 1,012,538 of NZ_JARBWL010000002.1, read as the reverse complement.
CGAGCCCATGTGGAAGTGCAGCAGGCGGATGCCCTGATCCAGGCCCGCCGCGCGGAAACGCTCGACCACCGACAGCAGTTGAGCCGCCGACAGACCGAACTTGGATTTCTCGCCACCGGTGTCTGCCCACTTGGAGGAGGCCAGGGACGACAGACGCACGCGCAGGCCGACCTGTGGCTTGACCTTCAGCGATGCCGCTTCTTCGATCACCAGGCCGACTTCGGATTCTTTCTCGATCACGATGAACACGTTGTGACCAAGCTTCTGGCCCATCAGCGCCAGACGGATGAACTCGCGGTCCTTGTAACCGTTACAGACGATGGTGCCGCCCTTCGGTGCCAGGGCCAGTACGGCCAGCAGCTCAGGCTTGGAGCCGGCTTCCAGACCGATGGAGACATCCTGGGTGGCGATGATGTTCTCGATCACCGCTTCTTGCTGGTTGACCTTGATCGGGTACAGCGCGGTGTATTTGCTCTGGTATTCCAGGCGTTCGATATTGGAATCGAAGGCGCCGGTCAGCTGACGCACGCGGTCTTGCAGGATATCGGGGAAACGCACCAGCAATGGCAAGGACAGGCCGCTCTTGCGCAGCTGGTCGACTTGCTCGAACAGGTCGATAGGCGAACTGGTCGGACCGTTCGGACGAACTTCGACGCGACCGGCGTCATTGATCGCGAAATATCCGGCCCCCCAATGGCGGATCCCGTAAACACTGCGGCTGTCCGCAACTGTCCATTGGCTGCCATCGTCTTTGCGTGTGCGTCTTACGGACATTGAAGTCCCCTATAAAGAAGTCATAGTGCGTCGCCTGGATTCAGGCCGGCGCAGTCTAAAGAATGAAAATGACGGTTCGTCAACGAGGGGATAGACCTCGCCAACGGCAGTGAGTTTAGAAACCGGTCATGAACAGGCTCTGTGAAAACCATGTGGGCGACGCCGGACCTTGTATCAGGCCCGGATCAAGCCGAGGGTGGTTTTCACAGAGGCTGCTAGCCGCCGGACTTCTTTGCCTTGAAACCGAGTTTGATCAGCTCTGCCAAGAGTAGCTCGACATGATCGCCCTGAATTTCGATGATCCCGTCTTTCAACGCTCCGCCAGTGCCACAACGTTTCTTCAATGTGGTGGCCAGGGCCGTGAGCGCCTCGATGGCCAGTGGCACGCCGGTGATGGTGGTCACCGTCTTGCCGCCACGCCCCTTGCTTTCGCGACGCACGCGAGCGATGCCGTCGCCGGCCGGGATAACGGTTTGTTTGCAGATGCAGGCATCCACCGGCTTACTGCAATCCGGGCAATGACGACCTGCGTCGGTGGAAAATACCAGGCCACCAAGGGCGGCGAAGGATGCGGCTTTTTTGGCCACCGGCAATCCTCTTGGGAGGACAAAGACTGGTCGCGGCACCTGGGCAGGCGCCATCGACCGCGAAGCCCCACTCAGGCAGGGGCAGCGCTACTGAAACGGATGCTCTACAAACAGGAGCGCCGGTTCAGCTTGAAAAGGTCGCGCAGTGTAACGGCAAAAAGCCGACTTGCTAAGAGCCAATCGGCGCCAATTTATGCCTTCTTTGCGACGCCGGTTTGCTGAGCGTTCAGATAACGCCTCAATGCGGCCAGAGAGTCCGGACAGTAGGGCTTTTGCCCGATTTCACGCATGACCTGATCGATGGGCATAAAGCGCGCTTCAAGCACTTCTTCCGGTTGCAGGACCAATGGACCGTCCCACACCGCCGAAAACGCTGAACACCAGAGGCGATTGCCGGTGTCTTCAAAGAAAAAGTGGTCGTGGGCGGTCAACTCGACACCGCTCACGCCCAGTTCTTCCTCCAGCTCACGGGCCGCCGACTCGGCATAGGTTTCGGTGGAGAGCACCATGCCTCCCGCCGCAACATCCCAGTAACCGGGGTAAATGGCTTTGCTCAGGGTACGCCGGTGTACGCACAGCTCACCGGCCGAATTGAACAACATGATGTAGGTGCCGCGCCCGATCAGCCCGCGTTCGCGCAGATCGGAACGCACCAGGGCACCGAGCAGGTTGTCCTGCTCGTCGACCCAGGCGATCTGTTCAGCATCCGAGGCCGCACGGTGGGCAGCCTCTTTGGCGTTATCGACCATGACTCAGCCCTGATTGAGCAGTTGACGCAGATCGATCACTGCGGCGTTGGCCCGGGAAATGTAGTTGGCCATGACCAGCGAATGGTTGGCCAGAATCCCGAAGCCGCTGCCGTTGAGGATCATCGGGCTCCAGACCGGTGCTTGCGAAGCCTCCAGCTCACGGATGATCTGCCGCACGCTGACCGTGGCGTTTTTCTTGGCCAGTACGTCGGCAAAGTCGACTTCGATGGCACGTAACAGGTGTGACAGCGCCCAAGCCTGACCGCGCGCCTCGTAGAACACGTTATCGATTTGCAGCCACGGGGTTTCCACGATTTCCTCATCGACCACCGGCACCTGGCCGGGTGCGACGACTTCGGTTTTCAATGCAGTATTGAGCTTGACCCGGCCAACACTGGCCGACAGCCGTTGCGACAGCGAACCCAGGCGGGTGCCGACATCGCCCAGCCAGTTGTTCAGGTTGTCGGCGCGCGCGTAGAACAGCGCATTTTTCTGCGATGGGTCGGACAGGCGTGCCTGATAGCGACTCAGGGAGTTGATGCCTTCCTGATATTCCGATTCGCTGGATGGCAGGACCCAGCTCTTGTTATCGAAGTTGAAGCGCGGCTCGGCCTTGGCCAGGTCGGCGTCTTCGGCCGACTGCGACTGCGAGCGGGTGAAGTCCTTGCGCAAGGCGCGGGTCATGTCACGGACCTGAACCAGCACGCCGTATTCCCAGCTCGGCATGTTGTCCAGCCACAGACCCGGCGGGAAACGGTCGTTGGAAATGTAACCGCCTGGCTTGTTAAGCAAGGTACTGGCCACGGTCTTGAGGGTTTCCACCGTGGTGTAGCCAACCACCATCTGCTTGCCTTCTTTCTCGGCCGCCATCTGCGCATTTTGCTGAACCGGGAACAATGCTGGCTCCTGGCTCCAGTACCAGCCCAGGCCAATCGTCACCAACAGATAGAGGCCGATCAGCGTGGCCAGCGCCCGGCTGAACAGCAGGCCACGGAAATAACCGCGGGTGGCCGATTTCGGTTCAGCGGCACGTTCAGGCGCGCTGCCCGCGCGGTTTTTCCAGTCCAGCATGGCGATATCCTTTCAATCACTTGGGTTCATCAATCTGACCACAACCATACAACAACGTGCCTTTGACCGGCACCTGCCGTTGGGCTTATCCCATAAAAAGGTCGTCTCGGCGCCGTTCAGGTGGCTTCCCGTTCCACAGTGGCTCACAGGTGAGTCAATGAGTGATGCACACCCTCCCGAGCGGGGTTTCACCCATTAAATTGCCTAATCTTCTGACCTTTTTTTCCGAATCGCTCGTGGGACATTTCCGGTTTTCTCCGAGGTGGATCCAATGACTTCCCTGCCCATGTACTTTGCGCCTGCCCCACTCATTCCAGAGTAGGTGCACTACGTCAAACAGCAACGCGCCTATCACCAGTGGCGCCAGTGGACAGGGAGTTCGACCATGGCCAAAGGTTATTTCATCCGGTTGCATGACAAGACCACCTGCGGTGGCAAGGTATTGGAGGCCGATTCGCGGGTCATGATGTTTGGATTCGCTCATGCTCGCGAAGGGGATCGGATCTCTTGCGGCAAGGACGACAAAACCTACGTCATCAGGGGCGGCGTTTCCTACATCGAAAGTCACGGAAGGCTGGTGGCCGGCACGCTGGACAGTTTCAGCAGTTGCCCCTGCAAGGCCAGGCTTGTCGCGTCGCTATTCGATTCTAGTTACGGGGAGGAGGATGCCCCTGCCCCAAAAACCAGCAGGGTTGCTGCGCAGCCCGCTCCCCAACCGGCCCATTTTTCATCGACAACGCAAACCCCAGCCTCCACACCCACACCACTGGGATGGATGGAGAAGCGGCCGACAGCGCATAAAATCAGCATTGCGCTGCGCATCGGGGTGTTCTTCGATGGCACCAAAAACAATGCCGGGAATACGGCCCTCGGTCTGGCGTGCGGGGCGCACCACGCGATCAGGCCAGAAGATCTGGACGCCAGTTGCAAGCCGTATATGAGTGATCCGGACAGTAGTTACGGTAATGATCTGACCAACGTGGTCAAGCTCTTTGACCGCTACCTTGAGTCGAACGACGTGGAAGGCGACGGCCGGAGCAAGTTGGCGCAGCGCAAGCTCTATGTGGAGGGCATCGGTACCCAGGCCGGCGAGAAAGACAGCCTGATGGGGTCAGGGACGGGGCGGGGTGATACCGGAGTTGTCGGACGTGTTCAACTGGCGCTTGACTATATCAGCCGTCTTATCGATGACATTGCCCGGGAAAACCCGGACGGCGAAATCACCTCGCTGACCTTCGACACCTTCGGCTTCAGCCGTGGCGCAGCGGCTGCCCGGCACTTCGCCAATGAGATCGCGCTGGGCAGTCGGGGATTGCTGGAGAGAGTATTGATCAGCAATGCCAAGGGCTTTAGTCGCCACTTTCTGGGCCAGTACCACCGTGACATCCATATGGGCTTTATCGGCCTGTTCGACACCGTCGCCTCGATTGCCGGTTTCACCAACCTGGGCAACATCCAAAGCGCGGTCGCCCCAGGCCTGCGCCTGCATCTGCCCCGATCCCGGTTTTCCGATGTGGTGCATCTGGTGGCCAGTGATGAGCACCGGGCCAATTTCCCCTTGAGCCGGGTCAAGCCCGATCATCCTGAAATAGTCTTGCCCGGCGTGCATTCGGACATTGGTGGCGGCTATCGGGTCGAGGCGCAGGAGCAAGTGCTGATCGGCCCGATGCAAGGGCTGACCGTGGTCAAGGGCACGGATGTGACAAACACTTCGATCTACCGTGATGCGCAGTGGTACAAAACCCGGATGATTGAGATGGGCTGGCCGGCCAGCATGCTGGAGATTGTCACCCCGCAGCCCAGGCTGCTGCCCACCGACCCGCAAGACCGCAAGGCCGTACCGGAGCAACGGGTCTATGCCGGCTTGCAGTTCAAGCGCTCAGTACGGGGTGAACTGTCGCGCGTGTACTTGCGGGTGATGTATGGTCTGGCCAGACAAAAAGGCGTCAGGTTTGAGGATATTGATGAACATGATCCTCATTACAGCATTCCGGCAGAGCTTCAAATGTTGTGTAGCCGATTTGTCGCCGGTGACTACCGCGTGACAGCTGCCGAGGAAGCGCTGCTCAAACTGCGTTACATCCATACCTCGGCGCACTGGAGTCACCCACTGGATACAACCGGGCAGCGTGAAGCCAAGCTGTTCTATATCAACGCGCCCACCGCCAATGCCATGCGCGTGCAACACCCCCACATACCCGATTGAGGTCAAGGATGATGAAAATATTGATGGCCCTCATGGGGCTGTTGCTGATCAGCGGTTGTCAGTTATCGGGGGAGGAGAATCGACAACCGCCCTGGTGGGATATTGGCTTTAAAGGGCCATCATACATGCTCGGGGAGGTCGAACTGCGCATTGTTGAGGACGTCAACGGGAAATTCTTCCAACGACCCGGCGGTGGCCCCGTGGGGACTGACACCCCAGAGGATGGCACTGAGTCCGCTCGCGGTTGGCCCCGCCATATTGGAGGGGCTATCGAGCCCGTGACCGGTGCCGCGCTGCCCAAACGCATCTTCGTCCGCTGGCAGTCGGTCGTCGAGCCACAAACCTACAAGGGCTGGGTGGATATCCCGGAGAAGGCGCGCGAAGTGATGCGTGCGTCAACCAGTCAACGCTGTCCGGAAACCAATCGATATCGCTACGGTGCCTCGCTGATCCTGGGATTAGCCCCCGGTGGCGTGGTGCAGGTGTGGGTGAAGGATAGCTGTCATGACGCGATCAAGGTTGCTCGGGCTCAGGTTGGGATAGAACCACTGGGACCTCACCTGGGTAAATCCAATGGGCACTACTATCCACAATCCGAGAAATCGAAGCGTTACATCGAGCGCTACGGCATCCCCTATGGCAGTTGGTAAGGCGGCCTCATTGGCCCGATGCAAGGGCTGACCGTGGTCAAGGGCACGGATGTGACAAGCACTTCGATCTACCGTGATGCGCAGTGGTACAAAACCCGGATGATTGAGATGGGCTGGCCGGCCAGCATGCTGGAGATTGTCACCCCGCAGCCCAGGCTGCTGCCCACCGACCCGCAAGACCGCAAGGCCGTACCGGAGCAAAGGGTCTATGCGGGCTTGCAGCTCAAGCGCTCAGTACGGGGTGAGCTGTCGCGCGTGTACTTGCGGGTGATGCATGCGTTGGCCAGACAAAAAGGCGTCAGGTTTGAGGATATTGATGAACATGATCCTCATTACAGCATTCCGGCAGAGCTTCAAATGTTGTGTAGCCGATTTGTCGCCGGTGACTACCGCGTGACAGCCGCCGAGGAAGCGCTGCTCAAACTGCGTTACATCCATACCTCGGCGCACTGGAGTCACCCACTGGATACAACCGGGCAGCGTGAAGCCAAGCTCTTCTATATCAACGCGCCTACCGCCAATGCCATGCGCGTGCAACACCCCCACGTACCCGATTGAGGTCAAGGATGATGAAAATATTGATGGCCCTCATGGGCCTGTTGCTGATCAGCGGTTGTCAAGCCACGGATCCACTGTCGGCTGAACAGGACCCACATTCACCCTGGTGGAGTATTGATTTTCAAGGGCCGAAATACATGGTCGGCTGGGTCGAAAACAGTACGGTAGAAGATATTGATGGACGGTTCTTCAATAACCATAGCGGGGGGGCGATTGGGATATCTACCCCGGAAGATGGCACTGAATCCGCTCGAGGCTGGCGCGAGGTCAGTGGAAATATCAGGCCTGTAACCGGTGCCGCGCTGCCCAAACGCATCTTCGTTCGTTGGCAGTCGGTCGTCGAGCCACAAACCTACAAGGGCTGGGTGGATATCCCGGAGGCGGCGCGCGAGGTCATGCGCACGTCAATCAGTCGGCGCTGCGCGGAAACCGGTCGATCCCCCTACGTGGCTTCGCTGATTCTGGGGTTAGCTCCGGGGGGGCGTGGTGCAGGTGTGGGTGACGGATAGCTGTCATGACGCGATCAAGGTTGCTCGGGCTCAGGTTGGGATAGAACCCTTGGGGCCGAGCCAAGGCAAAAATGAAGGTCGGTATGCGTACAAGCTCGACGAGAAAACTCAGCGCTACATCAAGCGCTACGGCATCCCTTATGGCAGTTGGTGAGCCCTCCAGAGGTATCGATGCTCCCACAGGCATCCCACCGCCGAATCAAACAAGACCATCGGGTCAGAAACTGAATGAAGTCGCTTTACAGATTATTGACGCACGACACTCATGTAAGGGAAAAGAGGTGCTAGCATAGAGCCACCAGTCGATCTCAGCATGCACCCTAACTAGTAGTCAGGATATGACCGAGCCAGAAGACCCCAGCCGTGAGCGCCTCAAGCACCACTTTGCCCAGCGGGTAATTCATCAGGCACGTCAGATTCTTGAGATATGGCAGCGCCTGCAACGCAGTGAGTGGTCCACCACCGATTTGTCCGAACTGAGCGAGGCCAACCTGCGCCTGCTGCGCTTTGCCGAGCGTTTCGAACAACCGGAACACACTCAGCTGGCGCGCCACATCGGCCAGTCGCTGGAGGCTGTCGACGCCAATCGCGGCCGTCTGAGCAGCGGCTTGATCACTGACCTCAATCGCCTGATGCAACGCCTGTCGCGCACCGGCCTGCGCCACGGCGATCAACTCGATCAGACGTTCCTGCCGCCACTGCGCAAGCCGATCTACGTGATGCTGCAAGATCACGACCGCGCCGAGCGCCTGGCCAAGCAGCTGGAATTTTTCGGCCTCACCGCGCAGTCCCTGGACAGCGTCGCGGCGTTCCGCTCTTCGATGATCGAACGGCTGCCCGCGGCGATCGTCATGGACGTCGACTTCAGCGGCCCCGGCATCGGCCTGCAACTGGCGGCCGAAGCTCAGGTCGGCCTGGACGAACCGTTGCCGCTGCTGTTCTTCAGCCTGCACGAAACCGACACCCCCACCCGCCTCGCCGCCGTGCGCGCCGGCGGCCAGGAATTCCTCACTGGCACCCTCGAAGCGTCGAGCCTGCTGGAAAAGATTGAAGTGCTGACCTGCGTTGCCCAGTACGAACCTTATAAAGTGCTGATCATCGACGACTCCCGCGCCCAGGCCCTGCACACCGAACGCCTGCTCAACAGCGCCGGCATCGTCACCCGCACCCTGATCGAGCCGATCCAGGCCATGGCCGAGCTGGCGGATTTCCAGCCGGACCTGATCATCCTCGACATGTACATGCCGGCCTGCACCGGCACCGAACTGGCCAAGGTCATTCGTCATAACGACCGCTACGTCAGCGTGCCGATCATTTACCTGTCGGCCGAAGATGACCTGGACAAGCAGCTCGACGCCATGAGCGAGGGCGGCGACGACTTCCTGACCAAACCGATCAAGCCCCGGCACCTGATCACCACCGTGCGCAACCGCGCGGCGCGGGCGCGAAACCTGAAAGCGCGGATGGTGCGCGACAGCCTCACCGGCCTCTACAACCACACACACATTCTGCAATTGCTCGAAGACTGTTCGTTCCGCGCCCGCCGCGAGAGTAAGCCGCTGAGCTTCGCGATGCTCGACATCGACCACTTCAAACGCGTCAACGACAGCCACGGCCACCCCATGGGCGATCGGGTGATCAAGAGTCTGGCGCTGTTTCTCAAGCAACGGCTGCGCAAGACCGACTTCATCGGCCGTTACGGCGGTGAGGAATTCGCCATCGTCATGCCGGACACCGATATCGAAGCGGCGCACAAAGTGCTCGATGAAATCCGTCAGCGCTTTGCCGAAATCCACTACCCCGCGCCACCTCAGGACCTGTGGTGCACCTTCAGCGCCGGCGTGGTGGAGCTGCGCGAAGACTCGGACAGCCTGACGATGGCCAGCCAGGCCGACGAGGCGCTGTACCGCGCCAAGGACGCCGGGCGCAATCGCGTACAGGCGGCACGGGAATCAAAGCAAAGTGCCACTTTTTCATCGGAAAGCACCGATTCGGTCATAACCCTGTAACAGAACCGCAATAAATTCAGGCGCTTACCATTCTGCCGTTGGTAGACCCGTTATGCGCCTGAAGCTGCTGACCAATCTCAACACCCTCCTGCTCGTCGCCGTCTGCGTGGCCCTAGGCGCCACCCTGTGGTGGTCGCAAAAAGCCCTGGAGCGGCCCTATCTGCTGATGGAGCGCTACCTGGGGTTGTCGCAGCAATTTCAAAATGAGGTGGCGCGCAACATTGAGGACTATCTGTCCAGCGGCGACGCCCTGCGCCTGAGCAGCGCCAGCCAGGCCATCGATGGCCTGCAAAAGGAACTGAGCGAATTGCCGCCCGCGCTGGCCAACAGCTTGAGCCCGAGCCTGTCGAGCCTGGAAGAATTCAGCAAGACCGACCTGCTGGCCGCTGGCAAACTCGCCGGTGACCCGCAAGCGCTGTTGCTGCAAGCCGAACGGGAGCTGGGGGCCAGCCTCGATCAGCTCAGCCAGTACGCCAACGGCAACGCGGCCTATACGACGCCCTTGCTCGCGGCGTCCCGGCATTTGGCCACGCTGTCGCTGGCACGGGACAAACTGGTCAGCAGCGGGCGCAGCGAACTGACCGCCGATGTCGAGCGCGAAGTCAGCAGCATCCACGCCCAGGCCGAACAACTGAATACGTTGCCGCTGCTCGGCGTCGCCGCCAGCACGGAATCGAACAGCGATGATTTCTCGGCAATGATGGGCCTGGAAAACACCGAAAAAACCGCCGCCGAGGACGCCGGTGTCGGGCTCAAGCGCGAATTCAACAGTTTACTCACCCGTTACCCGGCGGAGCTGGCCCGCACCCGCGAGCAGATCCACAAACGCGCCGAACTCAGCGCCGCCACCCACCTGAAGATCACCGCCGTACAGCAAGCCATCGCCGGGCTGGAACCGGTCGTGCGCGCCCAGCACGGGCAGATCCAGAGCGAAGTGCGCTTGATGCAAGGTGTGATGATCGGCCTGATCCTGCTGATTGCGCTGCTGATCGACACCTTGCAACGGCGTCTGGCGCGCACCCTGACCAACCTCGCCCCCGCCCTCTCGACCTGGGCCGAAGGCGATTTCAGTCAGGACATTCAACTGGGCAAGACCAACCGTGAGCTGCATGACATTCAGGCCTCGCTCAACCGCCTGCGCGCCTATCTGGTGGACCTGGTGGGGACCATTCGCCTGAATGCCGAGCAGGTGGCCGGCAGCAGCCGCACCCTGGCCGAACTGAGCAACGACTTGCACAGCGGCGCCGAGCATCAGGCCAGCGATACGGCGCTGATCCGCGATTCTCTCGGCGAACTGGAGGCGACCATCCAACAGGTGGCCGGCGATGCCAGCCAAGCCGCCGATGCCAGCCGTAATGCCGGGCTGGCGGTGGAGCATGGGCAGAAGGTCATCGGCCTGAGCCTCACCGGGCTGCACGCGCTCGTGGGCGAGGTGCAAGGCAATGCGCAGATGATCGAACATCTGGCTGAAGAGTCGGCGACCATCGGCGGCGTGCTGACGGTGATCCGTTCGATTGCAGACCAGACCAACCTTCTGGCCCTGAACGCCGCCATCGAAGCCGCCCGCGCCGGGGAGATGGGACGGGGTTTTGCCGTGGTGGCCGAAGAAGTGCGCTCACTGGCGCAGCGTACCGCCGGTGCCACGGCCGAGATCCAGACCCTGATCGCCGGCCTGCAAACGGCGGCGCGGCAATCGGTAGAAGGCATGCGCGCGCAGGTCGAACATGCCGAAGCGACTGCCAATCAGGCGCAAGCTGCCGACGGGGCGCTGGATAAAATCGTCGGCGCTATCCAGACGATTGCCGACACCGCGGTACGGATCGCCGATGTCACGGCCCAGCAGAGTGGCGCGGTCAGTGAGATTCGTGATCACAGTGAGCGGATTCACCAGTTGGGCGGGGATAACTTGCTGCGCATTGGTGAGGGACGCGAGCAGGGGGAGAATTTGCTGGTGTTGGGTGGGCGACTGCATACGGCTGTTCAGGCCTTTCGTGTCTGACAGACCGCTTTCGCGAGCAAGCCCGCTCCCACAGGTGACCGCGTTCTTTCAGAGCAGACACAGTCCAATGTGGGAGCGAGCCTGCTCGCGAAGGCGCCAGACCGAACACCCCAGGCCTCAAGGCACTTCACACTGGCCTGTCGTCCGCTATCATGCCCGCACTTCCGATACGCGAGATTGTCATGCGCCGTTTGCTCTGCCTGCTGCTTCTGGTGTTCGCCCTGCCGGCCACCGCCGCCGGTTTACCGGACACTCGGCCCAGCTCCACCCTGGGCTCGATCAACAACAGCGCCGACTTCCTGCCGGTGCGCGAAGCCTTTCAACTGAGTCTGGTGGACAGCACTCCGCAATCGATCAAGCTGCGCTTCGTCGCCACCGAGGGCTATTACCTTTATCGCCATCGCTTCCAGTTTCGGACGGACACGGCTGACGTCACCCTCGGCACCGCGCAGTTGCCCAAGGGCGAACAGAAACACGACGAGTACTTCGGCGACGTCGAGGTCTATCACGGCATCGTCGACGTAGAGCTGCCGCGCACCGATCAACGGGCCTTCACGCTGGCCGTCACCTATCAGGGCTGCGCCGACAAAGGCCTGTGTTATCCGCCCGAGACCGAGCGTATCAGCATCGATGGCAGCGGCGCCCCGACGCCGGCAAAAAGCTGGGGCTGGCGTGAGCTGGCGCTGTTCTTTCTCGCCGGCCTGGGTTTGACGTTCACCCCCTGCGTTTTGCCAATGCTGCCGATCCTGTCCGGCGTGGTGCTGCGCGATCAGGTCGGGGGGCTGCGTGGTTTCAGCCTGTCGCTGGCTTACGTATTGCCGATGGCCGCCTGCTTCGCCCTGCTGGGGGCCTTGATGGGGATGTTCGGCGCGCAGCTCAACCTTCAGGCGCGGTTGCAATCGGCGTGGGTGCTAGTGCCGTTCGCGACGTTTTTTGCAGTGTTCGCGCTGGCGATGTTCGGCGTGTTCGAACTGAAGTTGCCGCATTTCATCAGCAATCATCTGCATCGCATTGCCGGCCGCACTCAAGGCGGTTCGCTGTGGGGCGCAGCGGTGCTGGGGATGGTGTCGAGCCTGATCGTATCGCCGTGCGTGTCGGCGCCATTGGCCGGCGCCTTGCTGTACATCAGCGCCAGCGGTGATGCGTGGGGCGGCGCGCTGAAACTGTTCGTACTGGGTCTGGGCATGGGCCTGCCGCTGATTATCGTGGGTACTGGCGGTGCTGCGCTGTTGCCGAAAAGCGGCCCGTGGATGGTGCTGGTCAAGAACATCATCGGCGTCTTGCTGCTGGGCACCGCGATCGGGCTGCTGAGCCGCGTGGTCCCCGGCCCGGTAACGTTGATCCTTGCCGGATTGCTCTGGGCCGGTGTCGGCCTGTTTCTCGGGGCGCTGGAGTTCGTCTACAAACCGCCAAGAAAACGCCTGGCGCAGTTGCTCGGCTTGTTCCTGCTGTTTTATGCGCTGGCCTGCTGGTACGGCGCTTTCAGCGGTCAAGGCGACTTGCTGAACCCGCTGGCCAGAGCGCCTGTTGTTGCCGGTAACAGCCCGGCGCAGTCCAGCGGCAACTGGCAAACCGTCAGCACCCCGGCGGACCTGGATCGTGTCCTCGGCGAGGCCAGATCCGCCGGCACGCCTCTGCTGCTCGACTGGTATGCCGACTGGTGCATCAGCTGCAAAGTCATCGAACGCGAGGTGCTTCACGACGCCAATGTCGTCGAACGTCTAAAAGGCTATCGGCTGATCCGCTTCGATATTACCGCCAGTAACGCCGAGCAACGCGCCCTGCTTGACCGATACAAACTATTCGGCCCACCGGCGCTGATGTTTTTCGGCAAGGACGGCGTCGAACGCACTGATGTGCGAGTGATTGGGGAGATCAATGCAACGGACTTCGCCGAACGTGTCGCCAAAGCGAATGACCGGATTTAATCACTCGGTCACAAATTTTGCGTAAACATCGCCCATCGTGCTGGCTATTGCATAGAACTGGACAGTCACAAACCCTTTGCGGCATAGTCGCCGGGTTCTGACAACTGCACACAGATAACAAGGAACAGCAGATGGCAACGCTACTGGTGCTGCACGGACCCAACCTGAACCTGCTCGGCACCCGCGAACCGGGCGTCTACGGGGCAACCACCCTGGCGCAGATCAACCAGGACCTGGAACGCCGTGCGCGTGAAGCCGGTCATCATCTGCTCTACCTGCAGAGCAACGCCGAGTACGAATTGATCGACCGCATCCATGCCGCTCGCGGCGAAGGTGTGGACTTCATTCTGATCAATCCAGCAGCTTTTACACACACAAGTGTCGCATTACGTGACGCGCTGCTGGCGGTGAGCATCCCATTCATCGAAGTGCATTTGTCTAACGTGCACAAACGCGAACCTTTCCGCCATCACTCTTACTTCTCCGATGTAGCGGTGGGAGTGATCTGCGGCCTTGGCGCCAGCGGTTATCGACTGGCCCTGGAGGCCGCCCTGGAACAGCTTGAAATACAGGCAACAGCTTGAACAACAAGCGTAACGCCCCTGACCGACCCTTGGGAGTTGATGATTCATGGATATCCGTAAAGTTAAGAAACTGATCGAACTGCTGGAAGAGTCCGGCATCGACGAGCTCGAGATCAAGGAAGGCGAAGAGTCCGTACGCATCAGCCGTCACAGCAAGACCCCGGCTCAGCAGTACTACGCACCGGCTCCAATGCAGGCACCGGCCGCCGCGCCAGTGGCAGCTGCACCGGTTGCCGCCGCGCCAGCAGCACCGGCCGCCCCAGTGTTGAATGGCACCGTTGCCCGTTCGCCGATGGTCGGTACTTTCTATCGCAAATCTTCGCCAAGCTCGCCGTCCTTCGTTGAAGTCGGCCAGACCGTGAAGAAAGGCGACACCCTGTGCATCGTCGAAGCCATGAAGATGATGAACCACATCGAAGCTGAAACCAGCGGTGTGATCGAATCCATCCTCGTCGAAGACGGCCAGCCGGTTGAGTACGACCAACCGCTGTTCACCATCGTTTGAACCGCGGAGAAACTTTGATGACTGCGAAGTTGGAAAAAGTTCTGATCGCCAACCGCGGTGAGATTGCCCTGCGGATCCTGCGTGCCTGCAAAGAGATGGGCATCAAGACTGTCGCCGTTTACTCCAAGGCTGACAAAGAGCTGATGCACCTGGGCCTGGCAGACGAATCCGTCTGCATCGGTCCGGCCTCGGCCGCCCAGTCTTACCTGCACATCCCGGCCATCATCGCCGCCGCCGAAGTGACCGGCGCTACCGCCATTCACCCAGGCTACGGTTTCCTTGCGGAAAACGCTGATTTCGCCGAACAGGTCGAGAACTCCGGCTTCGCCTTCATTGGCCCGAAAGCCGACACCATTCGCCTGATGGGCGACAAGGTATCGGCCAAGCACGCCATGATTGCTGCCGGCGTGCCTACCGTTCCGGGTTCTGACGGCCCGCTGCCGGAAGACGAAGAAACCGCCCTGCGCATTGGTCGTGAAGTCGGTTATCCGGTGATCATCAAGGCCGCTGGCGGCGGTGGTGGTCGCGGCATGCGCGTGGTGCATAAAGAAGAAGACCTGATTTCTTTCGCAAAACTGACCCGCACCGAAGCTGGCGCGGCGTTCGGCAACCCGATGGTCTATCTGGAAAAATTCCTGACCAACCCACGTCACGTGGAAGTCCAGGTGCTTTCCGACGGTCAGGGCCACGCCATCCATCTGGGCGACCGCGATTGCTCGCTGCAACGTCGTCACCAGAAAGTTCTCGAAGAAGCGCCGGCACCGGGCATCGACGAGAAAGCACGGGCTGAAGTCCTCGCACGCTGCGTCAAGGCCTGCATCGACATCAACTACCGTGGCGCGGGCACTTTCGAGTTCCTGTACGAGAACGGCGCGTTCTATTTCATCGAAATGAACACCCGCGTTCAGGTTGAGCACCCGGTTTCGGAAATGGTCACTGGCATCGACATCGTCAAGGAGATGCTCAGCATCGCCGCTGGCAACAAGCTGTCGTATACCCAGGAAGATGTGGTTATCCGCGGTCACTCGCTGGAATGCCGGATCAACGCCGAAGACCCGAAAACCTTCATGCCAAGCCCAGGCACGGTCAAGCATTTCCACGCTCCAGGCGGCAACGGCGTTCGCGTCGATTCGCACCTGTACAGTGGTTATGCCGTTCCGCCGAACTACGACTCGTTGATCGGCAAGCTGATCACCTACGGCGCAACCCGTGACGAAGCCATGGCGCGCATGCGCAATGCGCTGGACGAAATCGTGGTTGACGGGATCAAGACCAACATCCCGTTGCACCGTGATCTGGTTCGCGATGAAGGCTTCTGCAAAGGTGGAGTCAACATCCACTACCTGGAACACAAGCTGGCCAGCCAGCATTAAGATGTGATCCGGACCAACAAAGCCGCTTTCGAGCGGCTTTGTTGTTTCTGGAGGTTTCATCAAGCAACACAAGCCCGCTCCCACAAACGCCCCGCGCTCGCGTAAACTTGCGCGCTTCTCGCAGCCCGCCAGGCTGCCATCAATATTTTTCAAAGGTGCCCGCCATGCCTTGGCTGCAAGTCCGTCTCGCCATCAGCCCAGAACAAGCCGAAACCTACGAAGACGCCTTCCTTGAAGTGGGCGCCGTGTCGGTGACCTTCATGGACGCCGAAGACCAGCCGATCTTCGAGCCGGAACTCAACACCACCCCGCTGTGGTCGCACACGCATCTGCTGGCCCTGTTCGAAGGTGGCACCGAAGCCGCCAGCGTACTGGCACACCTGGAGCTGCTGACCGGCAGCCCGTTGCCCGAGCATCACAGCGAAGTGATCGAGGACCAGGACTGGGAACGCAGCTGGATGGACGGTTTCCAGCCAATGCGTTTCGGCCAGCGCCTGTGGATTGTGCCGAGCTGGCACGCCGCACCTGAACCGGACGCGGTAAACCTGCTGCTGGACCCGGGCCTGGCGTTCGGCACCGGCACCCATCCGACCACCGCCCTGTGCCTGGAATGGCTCGACGGTCAGGACCTCAAGGACTGCAACGTGCTCGACTTCGGTTGCGGCTCGGGCATTCTGGCGATTGCCGCCCTGTTGCTGGGCGCCAAGGAAGCCGTCGGCACCGACATCGACGTGCAAGCCCTGGAAGCATCCCGCGACAACGCCGGGCGTAACAACATCGCCGAAGCCCTGTTCCCGCTGTACTTGCCGCAAGATCTGCCGCAGGTCCAGGCCGACGTGCTGGTCGCCAACATCCTGGCCGGCCCGCTGGTTTCCCTGGCGCCGCAACTGTCCAGCCTGGTCAAGACCGGCGGGCGCCTGGCGCTGTCGGGCATCCTCGCCGAGCAAGGCGAAGACGTCGCTGCCGCCTACGCTCAGGATTTCGATCTGGACCCGATTGCCAATCGCGATGGCTGGGTGCGCATCACTGGCCGTCGGCGCTAGAATGAGCACCTGCACAATCCGGATCGCCGCATGACCGACAGCTTCGTCACCCAGTGCCCGCATTGCCAAACCAGCTTCCGTGTCAGTCACGCTCAATTGAGCGTGGCGCGCGGGGTGGTTCGCTGCGGCTCGTGCCTGCAGGTGTTCAACGCCGCCAAGCAGTTGCTCGAACAGCGGGCCGGCAAGGAAGCGGTGAAACCGGTTGCGCCGGTTGCACCGGTCATTGTCGAACCACCGGCCCAGCGAGCCATCAGCCAAAAGCAGTGGACCGCCGCCGAGATGGACCTGGACAACCTTGATCTGGACCAGGAGCTCGCCCGACTGGAACAGCGGGAAATCCAGCCGACCACCGAGTTTGGTCGCCACCGTGAAGACAGCCTGAGCGCACGCCGCGACAGTATCGAACACGACGAGCAGTGGTCCGACAGTCTGTTCAGTGAATCAGCCGCTGACCGTGCCGAAGCTGCCGAACCCACACGGGAAGCGGAAACCACCCCGGATTCGAGCAAACAGTCGCGCACCGAGCCTTCGCTGTCGTTGTCGCTGGAACCACTGGACCTGGACGACGAACCCAAGGTGCCGCAACTGCGCCTGCACGACCCGATCGACACCGCCGCTGCGCACGAACGCCTGTCCGCCGCCGATGACCTTGATGACGATCTGCCATCTATCGAACCGCTGCGTAAAAAACAGCCGCGCGGCGAACCCGGTGTGCGCGCCGAAGTCCTGCAAGACCTGACCGACGACCCGCTGCAACTGGACTGGCAGAAACGCCGTTCGCCTTGGGGCCGACGCCTTTTCTGGCTGTTGCTGATCGTGCTGGCGGCCGGCGCACTGGCCGGCCAATACGTTGCTTATCATTTCGACGAACTGGCCCGCCAGGATCAGTACCGTCCGTGGTTCCAGCAACTGTGCCCGGAAATCGGCTGCACGGTGCCGTCCAAGGTTGATATCGCCAAAATCAAAAGCAGCAACCTGGTGGTGCGCAGCCATCCGGATTTCAGCGGTGCGCTGGTGGTCGATGCGATCATCTATAACCGCGCACCGTTCTCCCAGCCGTTCCCGCTGCTGGAACTGCGTTTCGCCGATCTCAATGGCCATCTGATTGCCAGTCGTCGGTTCAAACCCGGCGAATACCTCAACGGCGACCTCGAAGGCCTGGCCGAAATGCCGCCGCAAACACCCATCCATATCGCCCTGGACATCCTCGATCCGGGCCCGAAAGCGGTGAATTACAGCCTGAGCTTCCACTCCCCGGAGTGAAACGCGTCAGTGTTGCGCGATTGACGGCGGTTTTCTGACTGTGCCCGGCGCATCCAGACCGTCGGCAATAACGGAATAACTGTTCAGATTTTATCCAATTCAGCCTTTATCCAGTCATCGAGAGCGGGTATCATGCCAACCCTTTTTCGAACTCTCATGATCCGGCCCCACAACAGGGAAGTCCTATGTCGGCGGTACGCATCGGTCCATATACATTGCACAACGGCTTGATCCTCGCCCCCATGGCGGGTGTCACCGACCAGCCCTTTCGTCAGCTGTGCAAACGATTGGGCGCAGGGCTTGTAGTCTCGGAAATGGTGACCAGCGACATGAGCCTGTGGAACACCCGCAAATCGCGGATGCGCATGATCCACGAAGGTGATCCCGAGCCCCGCTCGGTACAGATCGCCGGTGGTGATGCGCAGATGCTGGCGGATGCGGCCCGGGCCAACGTCGAGCTGGGTGCACAGATTATTGACATCAACATGGGCTGCCCGGCGAAAAAGGTCTGCAACAAGGCCGCCGGCTCCGCGTTGTTGAAGGACGAAGCATTGGTGACCGAGATCCTGCAGGCCGTCGTGGCGGCGGTCGATGTGCCGGTCACCCTGAAGATCCGTACCGGCTGGGACCGGGACAACAAGAACGGCCTGACGGTGGCGAAGATCGCCGAACAGGCAGGCATTACGGCGCTGGCGGTGCATGGCCGCACCCGTGCCGACCTGTACACCGGTGAAGCCGAGTACGACACCATCGCCGCGATCAAGCAGGCGGTGTCGATACCGGTGTTCGCCAATGGCGACATCGACTCGCCCGAGAAGGCCCGTTACGTGCTGGACGCGACCGGTGCCGATGGCCTGTTGATAGGCCGTGCTGCCCAGGGGCGGCCATGGATTTTTCGTGAGATCGATCATTTTCTGCGTACCGGTGAAAAATTGCCGACACCGGAGCTGATCGAGGTGGAACGTATTCTGCTTGAGCATCTGGCCGCGCTGCACGCCTTCTATGGGGACGTGATGGGCGTACGCATTGCTCGCAAGCATGTGGGCTGGTATCTCGCAACCCTGCCGGGCGCCAGGGAGTTCCGCGCCCGTTTCAATCGTTTGGATGGTACGGAAGCACAATGCGCCGACGTTCGGGAGTTTTTCGCCGAACGTTACAAGAGCCTGACAGGGGACGGAGAAGGGGTGGCCGCATGACGATGATGACCGAGACTTTAGTGAGTGGAACAACACCCGTGAGCGACAACGTGAATTTGAAACAGCACCTCAATACGCCGAGCGAAGAAGGTCAGACCCTTCGCGGTAGCGTCGAGAAGGCGCTGCACAATTATTTCGCCCACCTTGAGGGCGCTGCCGTCACGGATGTGTACAACCTGGTGCTCTCCGAAGTCGAGGCTCCCCTGCTCGAAAGCGTGATGAACTACGTCAAGGGTAACCAGACCAAGGCCAGCGAGCTGCTCGGGCTGAACCGGGGCACGCTGCGCAAGAAACTCAAGCAGTACGATTTGCTGTAAGCATTCAATCAAACCAGAAAGGCGCCCGCGTAAAACCGGTCGCCTTTTTTGCTGACTCCTTTGCTTTTGATGGAAATTGAAATGACCGACCAGACTACCCGCCTGCCGATCCGCCGCGCCTTGATCAGTGTTTCCGACAAGACCGGGATCCTCGAATTCGCCAAGGCGCTTGAAGCCCTGGGCGTCGAGATTCTCTCCACCGGCGGGACGTTCAAGCTGCTGCGCGACAACGGCGTTGGCGCAGTGGAAGTCGCGGATTACACCGGCTTCGCGGAAATGATGGACGGCCGGGTCAAGACCCTGCACCCGAAAATCCACGGCGGGATCCTCGGTCGTCGCGGTATCGATGACGCGATCATGAACGAACATGGCATCAAGCCGATCGATCTGGTCGCGGTCAACCTGTACCCGTTCGAAGCCACCATCAACAAGCCGGGCTGCGACCTGCCGACCGCCATCGAGAACATCGATATCGGCGGTCCGACCATGGTCCGTTCAGCTGCAAAAAACCATAAAGACGTGGCCATCGTGGTTAACGCCAGCGATTACGCCAACGTGCTTGAAAGCCTCAAGGCCGGTGGCCTGACCTACGCTCAGCGTTTCGACCTGATGCTCAAGGCCTTCGAACACACCGCCGCCTACGACGGCATGATCGCCAACTACATGGGCACCGTGAACCAGGCTGCTGACACCCTCAGCACCGAAGGTCGCAGCGAGTTCCCGCGCACCTTCAACAGCCAGTTCGTCAAGGCCCAGGAAATGCGCTACGGCGAGAACCCGCACCAGAGCGCGGCGTTCTACGTGGAAACCAAGCCTGCCGAAGTCGGCATCGCCACCGCGACCCAACTGCAAGGCAAAGAGCTGTCGTACAACAACGTGGCCGACACCGACGCCGCGCTGGAATGCGTGAAGAGTTTCGTCAAGCCGGCCTGCGTGATCGTCAAGCACGCCAACCCGTGTGGCGTAGCCGTCAGCCCGGACGCCGAAGGCGGCATCCGTCAGGCCTACGAACTGGCCTACGCCACCGATACCGAGTCGGCTTTCGGCGGCATCATCGCCTTCAACCGCGAGCTGGATGCTGAAACCGCCAAGGCCATCGTCGAGCGTCAGTTCGTCGAAGTGATCATCGCCCCGTCCGTCAGCGCCGAAGCCCGCGCCATCGTGGCCGCCAAGGCCAACGTACGCCTGCTGGCCTGCGGCGAGTGGTCAGCTGATCGCGCCGCTGCCTGGGACTACAAACGCGTCAACGGCGGTTTGCTGGTGCAGAGCCGCGACATCGGCATGATCGGCAGCGAAGACCTGAAAGTGGTGACAAAGCGTGCGCCGACCGAGCAAGAGATCAACGACCTGATCTTCGCCTGGAAAGTGGCCAAGTACGTTAAATCCAACGCCATCGTCTACGCCAAGAACCGCCAGACCATCGGTGTCGGCGCTGGCCAGATGAGCCGCGTGAACTCGGCCCGTATCGCAGCCATCAAGGCCGAACATGCCGGTTTGCAGGTTCAGGGCGCGGTCATGGCCTCCGATGCGTTCTTCCCGTTCCGCGACGGCATCGACAACGCGGCCAAGGTCGGCATCACTGCGGTGATCCAGCCAGGCGGCTCGATGCGTGACAACGAAGTGATTGCAGCCGCAGATGAAGCCGGCATTGCCATGGTCTTCACCGGCATGCGCCACTTCCGTCACTAACAGATCGATTCCCTGTGGGCACCGGCTTTTGTGGGAGCCGGGCTTGCCCGCGATGCAGACGACTCGGTCTTTCAGTCATACCGAGTCGATGCTATCGCGGGCAAGCCCGGCTCCCACAGAAAAGCGGCCTGCAGTGTTCTCCTGAATTCAGCGTCATCCGAGGTTTTTTGAAATGAATGTTTTGATCATTGGCAGCGGTGGCCGTGAACACGCCCTGGCCTGGAAAGTGGCTCAGGATCCGCGTGTGCAGAAAGTTTTCGTCGCACCCGGCAACGCCGGCACCGCCATTGAAGCCAAGTGCGAGAACGTCGCCATCGACGTGCTGGCCCTTGAGCAGCTGGCTGATTTTGCCGAGAAGAACGTTTCCCTGACCATCGTCGGCCCGGAAGTACCGCTGGTGGCCGGCGTTGTCGATCTGTTCCGCAGCCGTGGCCTGGACTGCTTCGGCCCGACCGCGGGCGCTGCCCAGTTGGAAGGCTCGAAAGCGTTCACCAAGGATTTCCTGGCTCGCCACAAGATCCCGACCGCCGACTACCAGAACTTCACCGAGATCGAGCCGGCCCTGGCTTATCTGCGTGAAAAAGGCGCGCCGATCGTGATCAAGGCCGACGGCCTTGCCGCCGGTAAAGGCGTGATCGTCGCCATGACACTGGTTGAAGCCGAAGACGCCGTGCGCGACATGCTCGCCGGGAATGCGTTCGGCGATGCCGGTTCGCGCGTTGTAATCGAAGAGTTCCTGGATGGCGAAGAAGCCAGCTTCATCGTCATGGTCGACGGCAAGAACGTATTGCCGATGGCCACCAGCCAGGACCACAAACGCGTCGGCGACGGCGACACTGGTCCGAACACGGGCGGCATGGGTGCTTACTCCCCTGCCCCCGTGGTTACAGCCGATGTGCATCAGCGGGTCATGGACCTGGTGATCTGGCCGACCGTGCGTGGCATGGCCGAAGAAGGCAATGTCTACACCGGTTTCCTGTATGCCGGCCTGATGATAGACAAAGCTGGTAACCCAAAAGTCATCGAATTCAACTGCCGTTTCGGCGACCCTGAGACCCAGCCGGTCATGCTGCGTTTGCAGTCGAGTCTGGTGTTGCTGATCGAAGCCGCCCTGGCGCAAGCCCTGGACAAGGTCGAAGCACAATGGGACCCGCGCCCAAGCGTCGGTATCGTGCTGGCAGCGGGCGGCTATCCTGGTGACTACGCCAAGGGTGTGGCGATCAACGGCCTGGAAGCAGCGGCGGCACTGGAAGGCAAAGTCTTCCACGCCGGTACTGCGCTCAACAACGGTCAGGTCGTAACCGCTGGCGGTCGGGTGCTGTGCGCCACTGCCATGGGTGCCAGCGTTGACGCGGCCCAGCAACAGGCTTACAAATTGGCGGCAAAGATCGATTGGGAAGGCTGCTTCTATCGCAAAGACATTGGCTACCGCGCCATTGCCCGCGAACGTGGCGAAACACAGGAATAAGCTATCCATTCGGCCGGGCAAGGGCTTGAGGCCCTTGCCGGACTATTCCGGCGCCGCGCATAGTTATATTCTGGCATCAACCTACGAAGGGATTTCGCCGTGCGCTGGCTCAGGATTGCCATAGGTTTCACCGTCACTCTGTTGACCCTGCTCTGCATGCTCCCGGCCCAGGCCGCGCCAGGCAGTGGCTGGTCGGTATTGCTCGATGAACAGGGAGACCTGCAACTGAGCGACATCCGTTCCGCCCGCTACACCAACCAATTCAGCCCCATCGAACTTGACCGCCTTACCGCGGCCGAGCCCGATGGCGCGTTATGGCTGCGGTTCCGGCTGGTCCCGGGCAAGCACGAACAATTGTTGCGCGTGTTCGCACCCGATCTGTCGCAGCTTGATCTGTATGTGCTGGAAGGCGACAAACTGATCGAGCAACGCAAGACCGGCACGCAACAGCCCCAGTCTGAACGTCCATTGCCCAGCAGCGACTTCATGTTGCCGTTGCCGCAAAGCGACAAGCCCCTCGACGTTTACCTGCGACTGGTTTCCGAACACGAGCTGCGGCCTTACATCACCCTGCAATCGGCGGTGATGACGGCGGCCAATCAAAACCTGACACTGATCTACGGCCTGCTATTCGGCTGTATTGGCATGTTGGTCCTGCACAACCTCACCCGCTACGCCTATACCCGCTCGCGCAGCAGCGCCTGGCTGGCGGCGTGCGAAGGCTTGCTGCTGCTCAGCCTGGTGCTGCTGCTGAACCTGGCCGGCCCCTGGCTGCCCAACTGGCACGCGGTGCAAACCCCGGGCGCCTATCTCGCCCTGTTGCTGACGGCCCCTTGTGGCCTGATGTTCGCCTACCGGTTCTTCGCCCCGCTCGGCCCGCACCCGCTGAACAAGCTGTTGCTGGGCGACATCCTGTTTACCGTGGTCTGCGGCTTGCTGCTGCTGTTCGTCAACACCCTGCCGCTGAACATCATCACCTACGTCCTGGTCGCCCTTGCAGGACTGAGCATGCTGTTCGTCAGCGCCTATCACTGGCAAAAAGGCTATCGCCCCGCCCGCCTGTTCGTGGCGGCCATGGTGGTGTTCAACATTGGCGCCCTGATCATTCTGCCGGCACTGCTGGGGCTGACCCTGGTCGCGCCGCAAGGCCTGATCATCACCTTGCTGGTGGTCATTTGCATCAGCGGCCTGTTGATGAGCGTGGCCCTGGGCGAGCGTCAGCGCAGCATCACCGAAGACCGCTTCAGCGTCAGCCGCGACCTGGCGGCCAGCAATGCCGAGATCAACGCCAAGGCGGAGTTCCTGGCAAAAATCAGCCACGAAATCCGCACTCCGATGAATGGCGTGCTGGGCATGACCGAGCTGCTGCTGGGCACGCCGCTATCGGTCAAACAACGCGACTACGTTCAAACCATCCACAGCGCCGGCAACGAACTGCTGACCCTGATCAACGAAATTCTGGACATCTCCAAGCTCGAATCGGGGCAGATCGAACTGGATGACGTGCAATTCGACCTCAACGCCCTGATCGAAGACTGCCTGAGCATCTTCCGCGCCAAGGCCGAGCAGCAGAACGTCGAGCTGATCAGCTTTATCCAGCCACAAGTACCGCGCGTCATCAGTGGTGACCCGACACGCTTGCGCCAAACCCTGCTGAGCCTGCTGGAAAACGCCCTGAAAAAGACCGACGAAGGCGAGATCCTGATCGTCGTCGCCCTCGACGAACGCAGCGCCAAACCGCGTCTGCGCATTGCCGTGCAAGACAGCGGCGTACCGATGGAAGCCGAAGAACGCGATGCCCTGATGCACGCCGAACTGCACAGCAAGCACTTCCTTTCAGCCACCCGACTGGGCGGCAACCTCGGACTGGTCATCGCACGCCAGCTGATTCGCCTGATGCAGGGAGAGTTCGGAATCAAGAGCGGCACCCATCAGGGCAGCACCCTGTGGCTGACCTTGCCGCTGGATCCGGACCGCCTCGAACACCCGACATCCGATCTCGACGGTCCGCTGCAAGGCGCGCGCGTGCTGGTGGTGGATGACAACGACACCTGCCGCAAGGTGCTGGTGCAACAATGCAGCGCCTGGGGCCTGAACGTCAGTGCCGTGCCATCCGGCAAGGAAGCACTGGCGCTGCTGCGCACCAAGGCGCACCTGCGTGACTACTTCGACGTGGTACTGCTGGACCAGAACATGCCCGGCATGACCGGCATGCAACTGGCCGCCAAGATCAAGGAAGACCCAAGCCTCAACCACGACATTCTGCTGATCATGCTCACCGGCATCAGCAACGCGCCGAGCAAGATCATCGCCCGTAATTCCGGGATCAAACGCATCCTTGCCAAACCGGTGGCCGGCTACACCCTCAAGACCACCCTGGCGGACGAACTCAACCAGCGCAACAAAGGCCAGACCGTATCGCCGCAGACCGCGTCCGGCCCACCGCTGCCGGTCAAGGTGCCCAGCGATTTCCGGATTCTGGTGGCCGAAGACAACAGCATCTCGACCAAGGTGATTCGCGGCATGCTGGGCAAGCTCAACCTGCAACCGGACACCGCCAGCAACGGCGAAGAAGCCCTGCAGGCGATGAAAGCCCAGCGTTACGACCTGGTGTTGATGGATTGTGAAATGCCGATTCTCGATGGCTTCTCCGCCACCCAGCAACTGCGTGCCTGGGAAGTCGCCAACCAGCGAATTCGCACACCGATTGTGGCGCTGACTGCGCACATCCTCGCCGAGCACAAGGAGCGCGCCCGTCAGGCCGGCATGGACGGGCATATGGCCAAACCGGTGGAGCTGTCACAGCTGCGTGAGTTGATTGAGCATTGGGTGGCCCAACGCGACCAGCAGAACCGCACGGCTACGCAAACGTCCTGAGCCGACAGACGCCACGGCGCCTGATAGACTCCCCCGACTTCCCTCGCCAGTGAGCTTGCCATGCTCCACGTGTTGTTCAGCGTTTACCTGAAGATGCTGGTGCTCTACAGCCCGTTCTTCGTGTTGTCCTGTTTCATCAGCCTGACCCGTGGTTATTCACGCAAGGAACAACGCCGCCTGGCCTGGAAAGTGGCGATCGCCACACTGGTATCCAGCGTCTTGTTGTATCTGTTCGGACGAGTGATTTTCAGCGTGTTCGGCATCACCGTGGACGCGTTCCGCATCGGCGCCGGCAGCGTGCTGTTCATCTCGGCGCTGGGCATGGCCCAGGGCAAGTCGGCGGTGCAAACCGACAACGTGCAACAGGACGTGACCATCGTCCCGCTGACCATCCCACTGACCGTCGGCCCTGGCACCATCGGTGCATTGCTGGTAATGGGCGTGAGCCAGCCACACTGGGACGACAAGCTCACCGCGATCCTCAGCATCGCCCTGGCCAGCTTCACTGTCGGTGTCGTGCTGTATCTGTCCAACCGTATCGAACGGATTCTGGGTGACCAGGGCTTGCAGATCGTCAGCCGGCTGATGGGGTTGTTCGTCTGCGCCCTGGCGGCGCAAATCATCTTTACCGGGGTGAAGGGTTATCTGGTGCCCTGAATGCAAATAGAGCCTGTCCCTTGCGCTCAAACCAGGGACAGTTCGTCCTGACGTCGATTCAACTATTTACGACCTGCGCCGTGGAAACCTTCGGGCAAGTACTTCCCGGCGATGCTGCCCAAGTACATATTCAATATCATCTTTTACTTCAGCGTAAGCGGCTGGATTAAACGCGAGAAAGTTTGAACCCTGGTAAATATCAAGACTGGTTATTTTAAGATCCAGAAATAAAACCCCGCCCCCCACGACAGCACTGTCCTGATTAATCGACGAGCAGGAAACAATAATCAGGCCATTCTTCGTTTGTTCGCAAGGCAGTAAGGCCAGCTTCATACCTTTGACTTTTGTCACTTCGTAATTGAACACCTGAATAAGTTCAGGCTCTTTTTCCAACGCCGCCAATGTCGAGTCCGCTACAGCGGCCAGTACGGTAGCGCCAGGAATGGCGGCTTTCGCGGCATCAACCCCGGCCTTGACGATAGCGGTCACGACATTTTTCATGGTTCCGCTCGCAGACCTTTTGCGGAACTCGACACTTGCCTGGATTGGAACGGAACAGCCCATTTGCTCCATGCAGACAAGAAAGGCCCGATGCCAGGCGGCAGGATGCAGATTATCCCTGGTTTCGCGATCAGCCTCCAGCTTCGAGAACTTGATGAGGTTTTCAATGATCATCATGTTTTCGAGGGAAATATTATCGCCATAACCGACAAGCGTATTACCCAGCACCATGGCATCCAGCTCTCTGGTGGGATTGGTCGTGGCCGGCTCTTTAGCGTTAGCGGAGCGGACACTGGCGGGCGATACCAGCGCCACTCTGGCGCGAGGAGTAACCGCCAGTTGTGCCTTGGCCCTGGCAAGACGCTCCTTACCCAAGTCGGTGCATGTTTTAACACCCCTATAACTTTCAAAACTTTCCATATCGGATAATCCCTTAAATTTATTGATGGCCCTCCTGGGCACAAGACAAATCTAACGGACCCCATGAGAACCAACAAACCCAATTGGATTTCGATATGTAAAGCCAACAACGGAAAAGATCATCCGGACCTGTGGGTCCGGACAATCCAATATCAATACATGAATCTTACTTAGCTTATATCAACTAACTTGTCGCCATAACTGCGCGGCGTATAGACCCATGACACACCTTGCAACCGGGGGAACACGCGCGTCGTGGATGAACCGATCAACACCATGGTGCGCATGTCGACCTGATCCGGCGTCAGTTGGCCGAGTGTCGTCACCCGCAACGTCTGCCCCGGACGCCCGACATCGCGCCCCAGCACGACCGGCGTTTCAGGTACGCGATGCTGAGCGACGATCTCCAGCGCACGCCCCAGTTGCCACGGCCGGGAGCGCGAGATCGGGTTGTAGAACGCCATCGCCAGGTCGGCTTGAGCCGCCAGGTCCAGGCGCTTTTCGATGATCTCCCAGGGCTTGAGGTTGTCAGACAATGACAGCACGCAGAAGTCATGGCCCAACGGTGCGCCGGCCTGGGCAGCCGTCGCCAGCGATGCCGAAACGCCCGGCAGAATTTCCAGATCGACGTTGTGCCACGCCGGATCGCGGGACTCGTGTAACGCCTCAAGCACCGCCGCCGCCATGGCGAACACACCCGGATCACCGGACGACACCACGACGACGCAACGACCCTGCGCCGCGAGTTCGAAGGCGTGCCGCGCGCGCTGCATCTCTTCGCGATTGTCGGTGCAATGCAGCACTTGGTCAGCTCGGAAGGGCCCCGCCATGCGCACATAGGTTTCGTAGCCAAGCACGTCGTTGGCGCGGGCCAGCTCTGCCTTGACTGCTGGCACCATCAGATCGGCAGCCCCCGGCCCCAGACCGATCACCGCCAGACGCCCGCGAGGACGACCGATCAACAGTGGATCGACAGGCGCGGCAGCGACTGCAACCGCCATATCAGCGCCGATCTCGATCGCCTTGAGCGGCGCGGACACCGCGCTCTGCGCCTGTTCAAGCACGCTGCCCGGCCGGGCACTGAACCGCAGCGGCACGGCCAGGTCCAGCCCCGCATCGCGCAAGGCCACATCGGCCATGTCCCGCTCATCTGCCAACAGGCAGGCCAGCGATTGCAGGGCAATGCCCGCCCCGTGCAGCGCGGCACGAATAATGTTCGCCAGATCAGGCGTTCCCGCCGTCACCGCGACCACCACGCTGCGAGGGTAGATCAGCAGTTCGTTGGCATTGGCCTGACGCTCGGCATGACCGACATGGATCGCCAGTCGCGCCTGCTGATCTTCCGGCAGTTGCGCCTCGGCCAGCCACGGCGCCGGCCCCTCGATGCGCACCGACTCACCCGCCAGCAGATCCGAGACAAAGCGCTTGCCCAGCTCCAGATCACCCAGCGCATAACCGCTGGGCGGATTGAGCAGGCAGGTGCCAAAACGCAGTTCGCCGCTGGTGGTGATGGCCGCCGAAACGTCCAGCGTGGCGGCGATTTCCCGCGCCATCACATTCACCCCGCCAAGGCCGCCCAACAGGGGCACCACAGCGCTGCCGTCTTCGGCGACGGCAAGCACAGGCGGCTCGGCACCCTTTTCCAGCAGCAGCGGCGCCAGGGTGCGAATCACAATGCCCGCCGCACACAGGGCAATGATCGGCGTGTCCTGTTGATACAGCTCGCGCAAGGTCGCACCGAACTCGTGGTACGTGCGATCCGCGCCCACCACCCGCTCGGCCAGGCCGTGAATCAGCGCGTCCGGATAGCGCTGCTGAATCCGCCGCGCCGTGGCGAGGCTGCCGTTGCCCAGAATGACAATGGCCGGTGCAGGGCGGGCCATCAACCTTGCCACCGTTCGCCGGGGACGATGATCAGCGAGAAATACGGCGAAGACATCGGCTCGACCTGATCCAGCGCGACGATTTTCTGGTTGGCCATGGTCGCGCGCTCAACGTACAGCGCACGCCCGGCCAGACCGAGTTCTTCCAGCACCTGACGGACCTTGGGAAAGTTGCGCCCCAGCTTCATGATCACCGCCGCGTCGGCGTCCGCCAGACGCCGCTTCAGCTCTTCATGAGGCAACACACCGGACAATACCGACAGGCTCTGATTGCGATACACCAGCGGCGCCCCCAACACCGAGGCGCCCCCGAGCATCGAGCAGACGCCCGGTACAACTTCGGTCTGATAACGCTCGGCAAGCCGATCATGCAGGTACATATAGGAGCCGTAGAAGAACGGATCGCCTTCGCAGATCACCGCCACGTCGCGGCCGGCGTCCAGATGTTCGGCAAGCTGCTCGGCGGCAGTGTCGTAGAAGTCGCTGATCACTTGTTCGTAGGACAGCGGCGCCGGCAGCGCTTCGGTGGTCACCGGGTACACCAGCGGCAGCAGGTTTTGCGCGTCCTGCAAATGCGCTTCGATGATGCCGAACGCATTGCCCTTCTTGCCCTTGGCCACGAAGTACGCCACCACCGGCGACTCGCGCAGCAGGCGCAGGGCTTTGACGGTAATCAGTTCCGGATCACCGGGGCCGACGCCCAAGCCGATCAAACGTCCAGGTTGCTGCATCATTCGATCTCCGTGGCCAGGGCGTTGACGGCGGCGGCGGCCATGGCGCTGCCGCCCAGGCGACCTTGCATGATCACAAACGGCACACCACGGCTGTCCGCCGCGAGCGCTGCCTTGGATTCGGCGGCACCGACAAAACCCACCGGAAAACCGAGGATCAGCGCCGGTTTCGGCGCGCCGGCATCGAGCATTTCCAGCAGATAGAACAGCGCGGTCGGCGCGTTGCCGATCACCACCACACTGCCTTCCAGATGCGGGCGCCACAGTTCCAGCGCGGCGGCGGAACGGGTGTTGCCCAGCTCGCGGGCGAGCTCTGGCACGCTGTCGTCGCGCAGGGTGCAGATCACCTGATTGTTGGCGGGCAGGCGCGTGCGGGTCACGCCTTCGCTGACCATCCGTGCGTCGCACAAGATCGGCGCGCCGGCAGCCAGCGCCTTGCGCCCGGCCAGGCCTGCGCCTTCGGAAAATTGCAGACCGTCGATGGCCTCGACCATGCCGCAGGCGTGGATCACCCGCACCGCGAGTTTTTCCAGGTCGGCCGGGATTCGGTCGAGGTTAGCCTCGGCGCGAATGATCGCGAAGGAGTTGCGATAGATCTCCTGACCGTCGCGGATGTAATCAAGCATCAAGGGGGCTCCGTGAGCGGGCGTCGAGCAAGGCCGCGACCGCTTCAATAGTAAGTTTGTGTGCGTGCAGCGCGCCGAAACCGGCCTGCGCTGCATCGCGAAAATAGACGTCGTAGTGACCGGGGCCAGTCGCCAGCAAGGTGACCGGCGCCGTGTGTGCACACGCACAGGAGCGTGGGCAGCCGGACAGGTGAACCTGTACATCTGCGGGTTGATCGCGCAGGCGCAAAGCCAATTGCCGCGCATCGTCCTTGGTATCCGCCAGCCCTTTGCCGCAACCAGCCGATCCGGTGCAGGCCACGAGATGCGCGAGGGCCTGATCGGCATCGACCAGATAACCCAACGCCTGCAATTGCTGGCGGACAGCGGATGCATGTTCGTGGCGGATATTGGGCAGCAGCAGGCTTTGCCATGGCGTCAGGCGCAGGCTGGCGTCACCGAACGTTTTGGCCAGACTCGCCGCACCCTTGAGCATCGCCGGGTCCAGCCGTCCCAGCGGTGGCATGGCGCCGACATACACCAGGCCATCCTGACGCTGTGGATAAGTGCCGATGTGCAATCGCGCTGGCGGCACAGGGCGCTGCCATTGCCCGATGGCGAGCAACGGCACCCGCTCGGCCAGGGTTTGCAGCAGCGACGGCAGCGAATGTTCGGCCAGCAGATGGCGCATGCGCGTTTGATCCGGCCGTGCCAGGTCAAGAAACAGCTCCAGCACCGCCACCACCAGGGCATGCCCGTCGCGCAGCAATACCGCCGCCGCAGGCCTGTCCGTGGGGCAGCCTGCCAGACCGAAAGCCAGCCACTGTTCGCCGTCTCGCTCAACCGCACTCAGCCACAAATCATGAGGGTGTTCGAGCATCGCCAGGGCTTCACCGCCATCGAGTTGCACGGCGAACTTGGCTGACAACTCGTGGAAACGCGTGTGGGTTTGCAGGCTGTCGAGGATTTGCCGGGCCAGGGGCCGGGTATCGATCAGCAGGTGCTGATCAATGCCGGCGCCGGGGCTGAGCATCAGGTTGCGTACGTCATCACCCGCGGCGGTGACAGGGCCCAACCCGGCGGCGAGCAGGCTGTCGATCAATGCCGTCGCCTGCTCGCCAATCCCGCGAATTTGCAGGTTTGCCCGGTTGGTCGCCTCGATCACGCCACCGGCAAATCGCTCGGCGGCATCGGCCACCGCGACCGCCTGATCGGCACGAATGGAACCGCCGTCGAGTTTGATCCGGCAAATACCGCCGTCCAGTGCCTGAACGACACGCAACAGCCCGGGACAGGCTGAAGGGCGCAAGGGGCTCGATGGCTGAGGTGAATTCACGGGATGGCCGATGACGGGACGATGGCCGGCATTATGCCTGCTTTGCCCGGCCGGATGAAAAGCTCAAGCGGATTGACGACGAAACGCTCTGCGCCACAGCGGCGTCTTGAAGTCTGAACGGCAATTCGGGATTCAGTCTGGAAAAATCCAGCGAAATATACTTCACAGCAGGAATTAATTCCGTACGCCGCCTTTATTTCAACTACTCACCAGCTCTTGTACTTTTGAAAAGGAAAACCAACGTTCGTCAAAACAGTATTTATAAGGAGCAACACATGAGTAATGGAAAACTCTCGGGCGTATTGACCGGCCCCAATCTGCTGTCATGCATTGGCGAAATGTCATTGCAGGATCATGACGACCTGACCCACTGCACACAGATCGCCACCCGATCCGCCGACCTGGTCAGCAGCCGCTTTGCCGACTCGACAGCGTGGCTGGACGAGTATGTCACCACGTTGAATTTCTTCGGCTGGTCGGTCTATCAGGATGCCATCGTCACCCGCACACGCGCCGACATCAGCACAAGCGCTGCGGATTACCTGGTCAGAAGCGCGCAGCTCATGCCGGACAGGCGACAAGCGAATGCCATGATCGACACACTCGACGCGCTCAAAGCCGACAAGCCGGCGCTGTACTCCCTGGATGAGCAAAGCCTGATGGGCGAGCGCTTCCAGGTCATCCCTGCGCGGTACGACGCCAAGGGTTTTCTTGAAGTGGCGGTGTTTAATCTTGAAGTGGTGGCTTATACGAAGAAGAGCAGCTTCCTGTTCTGGAACTGGGAAGGACAGGCCGCCAAGATTATCCAGCAACGGGCCTACCTCAAACTGGACAAAAGAATACTCGACAGCAAAAGAGCACTTATTGATAACAAACGGCGCGAGATCAGAATGAAGAGGTTCGATCTGTTGAAGAACAAACAATAGAGTCAAATCTCGCACTGTTTGAAACGCGCCTATCACTACGAGGTGCAATTTCACGGACTGACGAGGGGCGGAGGCCTTCATCACCGCGTTATGATGCGCAGCCGTGCGGGTCGATACCGACCCGGGCACGGTGATGATTTGGCGTGGCTTGATAGAAGAGGAACGGCATGACCCCCTGGCTGACAGTGATAGGCATCGGTGAAGACGGCTTCAAGGGCCTGGGTAAAAACGCCCGACGTGCCCTGCTGGGTGCTTCGCGGATCATCGGCGGTCAGCGACAACTGGATCTGCTGCCGGTGTGCATTCGCGGCGAGCGACTGTTGTGGCCCCGCCCGTTTTCGCTGGCACCCGTGCTGGAGCGACGGGGCGAGCCGGTGTGCGTGCTGGCCAGTGGCGATCCGATGTTCTTCGGCGTGGGCGCCAGCCTCGCCCACCATGTGCCCAGCGAAGAAACACTGATCCTGCCAGCCCCTTCGTCGTGTTCCATCGCGGCGGCGCGCATGGGCTGGCCGTTGCAGGATGTGCAGACCCTCTCCGTCGTCGCCCGCCCCGTGGCCGCGCTCAACGCCTGCCTGTTCAGCGGCGTGCGTCTGCTGGTATTGAGCAACGACCGGCACAGTCCGGCGGCCATTGCTGCACTGCTGCGAGAGCGCGGTTTCGGCCCGAGCCGCATGACCGTGCTGGAGCATCTGGGTGGTGAAGCCGAACGGCGTATCGATAGCATTGCCAGCGACTGGGAGGCTGCACAGCTCGCCGACCTGAATGTCGTCGCCATCGAATGCCTGGCCGAAGCGGGCACTGCGCGCCTTTCACGCCTGGCCGGCCTGCCGGATTCGGCCTTCCAGCATGACGGCCAACTGACCAAACGCGACGTGCGCGCCATCACCCTCGCCCGCCTCGCGCCAGCACACAGTGAACTGTTGTGGGACGTTGGCGCCGGCAGCGGCTCGATCGGCATCGAATGGATGCGCGCTCACCCGAGCTGCCGCACGCTGGCCGTCGAGGCCGATGAAGGCCGCCAACAATTGATCGAACACAACCGCGACGCCCTCGGTGTTCCCGGCCTGCAACTGATTCGCGGCAGCGCGCCCGATGCGCTGCACGGCCTGGAACGACCTGACGCGATTTTCATCGGCGGCGGTGTGACCCGTGACGGCGTGCTCGATACCTGCTGGGCGCAGCTCAAGCCCGGTGGCCGGCTGATTGCCAACGCCGTCACCCTGCAAAGCGAAATGGCCCTGATGGCCTGGCGCGAACGCCACGGCGGCGAGTTGACCCGCATCCACATCGCCCAGGCGCAACCGCTGGGCGCATTCGACACCTGGCGCCAGGCGCTGCCGATTACCTTGCTTGATGTAACGAAACCCCACGATGCGTGACGAAACCGCCGAACAACCCGCTCCGCTGCGCAGCGGCCTGACCACCGGCAGTTGTGCCACCGCCACCAGCCTCGCTGCCGCTCGTCTGCTGCTCAGTGGCGCGGCTGCCGATGCGGTGGAGATCGTCTTGCCCAAGGGCAAGCGGGTGCAGATGCGCCTGGAGTTCTGCCGCCTGACCGACGACGGCGCCGAAGCCGGAACGATCAAGGACGCCGGTGACGACCCGGACGTGACCCACGGTGCGCTGCTCTTTTCCCAGGTCCGACTGAACGCCACACCGGGCATTCGCTTCAACGCCGGTCATGGCGTCGGCACCGTGACCCGTCCGGGACTGGTGTTGGGCGTCGGCGAACCGGCGATCAACCCGGTGCCGCGCAAGATGATTGGCGATCACCTGACGTTGCTGGCTGAAGAACTTGGCTACGACGGCGGCTTCGAGGTCACGGTCAATGTCGAGGGCGGCGAAGCGCTGGCGCTGAAAACCATGAACCCGCGCCTGGGCATTCTTGGCGGCCTGTCGATTCTCGGCACCAGCGGCATCGTCCGGCCGTTTTCCTGCGCGGCGTACATCGCCTCGATTCATCAGGGCATCGACGTCGCCAAGACCAATGGCTACCTGCACATTGCCGCGTGTACCGGCAATGCCAGCGAAGACACCATGCGCCGGGTCTACGCGCTGCCGGAAATCGCCCTGATCGAAATGGGCGACTTCGTCGGCGCGGTGCTCAAGCACCTGCGCAAAGTGCCGGTGGATAAACTCAGCATTTGCGGCGGCTTCGGCAAGATCAGCAAACTGGCAGCCGGGCACATGGACCTGCACAGCCGGCATTCGAGCATCGACCTGCCGCAACTGGCCCGATGGGCCTCGGCGATTGGTGCCGACGAGGCGCTGCAACACGGGATCCGCGAGGCCAATACCAGCCAGCAGGCGTTGGCCATGGCCAGTACGGCGGGCGTCGCTCTTGGCGATGAAGTGTGTCGACATGCGCTTGAGTTTGCCCGCAGCGTGGTGCCGGCGCAGGTGCAGGTCGAGGTGTTCGCGATTGATCGCCAGGGCGGGGTCGTCGGGCATGCGGGGGGGTTTCAATGAAGCGCGTGTTGTTGCTCGGCGGCGTGACCGAAGCGCTGGCCATCGCCCGGACCCTCGGCCCGGAACACATCTATAGCCTGGCCGGCGTTGGGCGAGTGCCCACGGATTTGCGCTGCCAGGTGCGCGTCGGCGGCTACGGCGGGGCCGAAGGGCTGGCGCAGTTCATCCGCGATGAAGGCATTGATCTGCTGCTGGACGCCACCCACCCCTATGCCGCACAAATCAGCCGCAACGCCGCGACCGCCGCGCGCGCGATCGGCATCGAGTGCTGGGCCTTGCGTCGTCCGGCCTGGCAGCCCCAAGCGGGCGATGACTGGCGCGAAGTCGGCGACTGGGATGAACTCGTGGAGGCCCTGAAACCCTTCCAGCGACCGCTGTTCACCCTCGGTCGCGAACCTCTGCAACACCTGCACGAAATCCCGCCAGAGCAATTCTGGACCTTGCGCGCCCTGGACGTTTACCCCGGCAACGAACGCTGCGAAGTGATCGGCGCCCGTGGGCCGTTCCTGATCGAAGACGAACGCGAGCTGTTCGAACGCCGGCAGATCGATGTCCTGATCAGCAAGAACAGCGGCAGCACGGCAACCGAACCGAAGCTGGAAGTGGCACGGGAACGTGGAGTGCCGGTGCTTGTGTTGAGGCGGCCGGTGTTGCCGGGGGTTAGGCGGGAGTTTGGGTCGGTGAGTGAAATCCTGCTAGCCATCACAGAACACGAATCTCACTGAAAATTGCGGCGAACACAAAATCCCCTCGCCACAGGAGTATCCGCCTTGCTGATTGCGAAGAGGAAGACTTGGGCGACGGAAATTTCTATCGTCAGGCGTTACGGGACGTCAAACACACCGTCCAGGCAAGAACCCAAAGCGACCCGCCATTCGCCCAGGCAATGCGAATCGAAGCCGCTACACTCTTTCAAAACGGCGAGACTGAACTCGCACGCCATCTACTCGACATGTTGAACGAGGCGCTGCGACACCAGACCGCACACGGCTTTTTTACTTATCGGCCCTGATCAGGCTAAATAGCCGCGCCTGATTGCCCACTCAACCGGATCTGTCCCATGTCCCGACAACGGCTCGCATTTGCCTGGATCGCCTGCTTCGCAGTGCTGTTCAACATGCTCGCCATGCCGATGACGGGAGCGATGGCGCCGTCGACGAAGTCACCCGCCGAGCAGTTCCTGTGGAGCAGCTTCTGCACCTCCAGCGGCACCCGGATGGTGGCGGTTTCCCTGGGCACGTTCGAGCAGAAAGCCCCGCAGAACGACGATCATTCCAACATGCAGCATTGCTGGTGCTGTTCAGGCTCGGCGCCTTTGGTGGCGTTGCCGGGGCATGTGCCACAGTTGTATTTCGCACGCTTGGAAGCCAATCGAAGCCTGCCACCCGTCTCTCTCGATACGCCCACGCCGCGCCAGCAATGGCCGAGCCTCAATCCCCGCGCCTCCCCTCTGGTGTGATTCCTACTCGCAATTGACCTGCGTTTTGAATCGTTCTGGAGAACTGCCATGTTGAACAAACTCATCGTTCTGGCTGTGTTGCTGCTGCCTGCCTGCTTTGCCAATGCCCATGAATACAAGGCCGGCGAACTGGAAATCGCCCATCCGTGGTCGCAAGAGTTGCCACCCAACGCGCCGACCGTGGCGGCTTACTTCGTGATTCACAACAACGGCAAAACGGCCGACCGTTTGCTCGGCGTCGACTCGACGATCTCGAGCGAAGCCCAGTTGCACGAGCATGTGATGCAAGGCGATCTGATGAAAATGCAACAAGTGCCCAGTGTTGAAATCCCGGCGGGCGGCGAAGTCACGTTCGCCCCGATGGCGTATCACGTGATGCTGCTCGGCCTCAAGGACCGCAGCCTGCTGAGCGACGGCAAGCGCTTCCCGCTGACGATGCATTTCGAGAAGTCCGGCGATGTGACCGTCCAGGTCTCGGTGCAAAAGAAAGCCCCTGATGGCATGCCAGAGAACATGCACGCCCAGTAATCAATCAAGTAAAAACGCCCGTGCGCGCCCTTGGCGCCAGGCCATCCGTGCGCCGCTGTCAGCCAAAGAGCCTGACTCGCGGCAGCTGGATCAGCCTGTTCGCCATGCTGATGATCTTTATCGGTCCACTGATTTCTCAGTCGATGCCGATGGATCAACGTGCCTCGATGTCCATGAGCATGAACATGCCGATGGGCATGGGCATGAGCATGGATACGCACGGCGAGCATGCCAGCGAACACCGTCCAGCCGCAGCCGAGCATCACGCGCTGTGGGAAAAGTGCGGTTATTGCAGCTTGCTGTTCAACTGCCCGGCGTTGACCGGGGGTGTGTCACTGACCGCATTCGACACGCCACACGTCACCACGTTTACCGTCCCCTCCCCCCGCCTGGGCCATGCCCGGCAAACCGTCTTCCCCGGTGCCCGAACCCGCGCCCCGCCTGTCGTCGCGTAAACACCCCCACCCGATCTCACACGGCCCATAAGTCAGCCAAAGCAACCTGTGGGAGCGAGTTTTTTGTGGCGAGGGCGCTTGCTCCCGCTGGGCTGCGTAGCGGCCCCTTTTTGTGAGCGCTGCGCCCTCAAGCGCGAGCAAGCTCACTTACCACAAAAACTCGCTCCTACTGAGATTGCATCGGCTGCCAGCCGTGCCGTTTACGTCTGTCCGATGGAATTTTTCATGTCCTGTTTTTCTGCTGACGCCCGCCTGAGCACTGCCCAGGCTTCTTTTGCCCTGAATCAATCGCGCGTTCGTTTCAGTCACGCTAGCGCCGTACTTTGCGGCGTTTTACTGGCACCGCTGGTGCTGGCCGATGAACACACCGACCACAGTGAAGAACTGAGCCCGACGGTCATCACCGCCATCGCACCCAGCTCGCCCCTGACCATCGTCACCAACCCCAAAGACCCGCGCCAACCGGTGCCGGCCAGTGATGGCGGCGATTACCTGAAAACCATTCCCGGCTTTGCCCTGGTGCGCAACGGCGGCACCAACGGCGACCCGGTGCTGCGCGGCATGTTCGGCTCACGTCTGAATATCCTCACCAATGGCAGCATGATGCTCGGCGCCTGCCCCGGCCGAATGGACGCGCCGACGTCCTATATTTCCCCCGAAACCTACGACAAGCTCACCGTGATCAAAGGCCCGCAAACCGTTCTCTGGGGTCCTGGCGCATCGGCGGGGACGATCCTGTTCGACCGCGAACCAGAGCACTTCGGCGAACTCGGCACCCGCGTCAATGCCAGCGTCCTGGCCGGCTCCAACGGTCGCTTCGACAAAGTGGTGGACGCCGCTGCTGGCGGGCCGCTGGGCTATGTGCGAGTGATCGGCAACACCGCGCACTCCGACGACTACAAGGACGGTAGCAATGACACCGTGGCCTCGCGTTATGACAAGTGGAACGGCGACGTCGCGCTGGGCTGGACTCCGGACGCCGACACCCTGCTGGAGCTGACCGCCGGCAAGGGCGATGGCGAAGCGCGTTATGCCGGGCGCGGCATGGACGGAACGCAGTTCAAGCGCGAAAGCCTGGGCCTGCGGTTCGAGAAGTCCAACATCGGCGAGGTGCTGGACAAGATCGAGGCCCAGGTCTACTACAACTACGCCGACCACGTGATGGACAACTACACCCTGCGCACGCCGTCCGGTACCGGGATGATGTCTGGCCCAATGGCATCCAACGTCGATCGCCGCACCCTCGGCGCGCGGATCAAGGCCACCTGGCACTGGGCCGACGTGCAACTGATCAGCGGCCTCGATGCGCAGACCAACGAACACCGCCAGCGCAGCGGCATGGGCATCGACACCTATAAAGACGTGCCATACACCAAGGACGCCGACTTCCATAACTATGGTGTGTTCAGCGAACTGACCTGGTACGCCGCCGACCATGATCGACTGATCAGCGGTGCGCGCCTGGACCGCGCTTCGGCCAAGGATTTCCGGCAGAGCACCAGCTCCGGGATGATGAGCATGCCCAACCCGACCGCCGGCAAGACCCGTGCCGACACCCTGCCGAGCGGCTTCGTGCGCTACGAGCACGACCTGGCTGACAGCCCGACCACGCTGTACGCCGGCCTCGGTCATGCCGAGCGCTTCCCGGATTACTGGGAGCTGTTTTCGCCCAAATCCGGCCCTGCCGGTTCGGTGAATGCCTTCGACTCGATCAAGCCGGAAAAAACCACCCAGCTCGACTTTGGCCTGCAATACAAGACCGCCGACCTTGAGGCCTGGGCCTCGGGTTATGTCGGTCAGGTGCGCGACTACATCCTGTTCAACTACACCCCGACGATGATGGGCAGCACCTCCCAGGCACAGAACATCAACGCCCGGATCATGGGCGGTGAACTGGGTGCCGCCTACAAACTGACCTCCAACTGGAAAGCCGACGCGACCCTGGCTTACGCCTGGGGCAAGAACACCAGTGACGGCAAGGCCCTGCCACAAATGCCGCCGCTGGATGCACGTTTCGGCCTGACCTACAGCGAAGACAACTGGAGTGCAGGTGCCTTGTGGCGCGTGGTCGCGCCGCAGAACCGGGTCGATCTGAACAAGGGCAACGTGGTCGGCAAGGACTTCGGCAAGAGCGCCGGCTTCGGCGTGTTCTCGCTCAACGGCGCGTACCGCATCAACAAGAACTGGAAGGTCAGCACCGGCGTTGACAACCTGTTTGGCAAGACCTACGCCGAGCACTTGAACCTGGCGGGCAACGCCGGTTTCGGTTACCCGGCCAATGATCCACAAGCCATCAACGAACCGGGGCGCACGCTCTGGACCAAGGTAGACATGAGCTTCTAACAACCAGCGCAAAGACACCGCAACCCCTGTGGGAGCGAGCTTGCTCGCTCCCACAGGGGTTGCGGTGTTCAAACAGACAACAAAGATCCAAGCCAAGCGGAGCACCTGATGAAACAACCCAAACCCAACTTCTACAACCTGGCCTGGCGTTGGCACTTCTACGCGGGCCTGTTCGTCGCCCCCTTCATGGTGATGCTGGCCCTGACCGGCATCGTTTACCTGTTCAAACCGCAACTCGATCCACTGATGTACGGCAGCCTGATGAACGTCCCCCCCGGGCATCACACAGTGTCCGCCGATGACCTGCTCAAGCGGGTCAAAGAAGCTTATCCACAAGGCCAGATCAAACAGTACCTGCCACCGGTCAACGCTGAGCGCAGCGCGCAATTTGTGGTGATCGATGCCGGGCAGGAACTGAACGTCTTCATCGATCCGTACCACGGCGACGTCCTTGGCGAGCAAGACGCCAAGAAGAATCTGCAAGCCATTGCCCGGGCCATTCATGGCGAGTTGATGATCGGCACCGTCGGCGACCGGCTGGTGGAACTGGCCGCTGCCTGGGGCATCGTGCTGGTGGTGTCCGGTGTGTTCCTGTGGTGGCCGCGCGGCCAATATGCCGGTGTGCTGTGGCCGCGTTTCAGCCGTCGCGGGCGCGTGCTGTGGCGTGATTTGCACGCGGTTACCGGGTTCTGGGGCGCGGCGTTTCTGCTGGTGATGCTGCTCAGCGGCATGACCTGGACCGGCTTCTGGGGCAAGCAATACGCCGAGGTCTGGAACACCTTCCCGGCGGCCATGTGGAATGACATGCCCACGTCCGACATCGAGGCCCGCAGCCTCAACAGCGCCACCCGCCAGACCGTGCCCTGGGCCATGGAAAACACCCCGATGCCGATGTCTGGTGACCACGCCGAACACATGGCCCACGGCGCGGCACCGGTCGGCCCCGCCGCGCCAGCCATCAACCTGCAGGATGTGCAGAACATCGCCGAGCAACGCAAGGTCGAGCCGGGTTACAGCATCACCTTGCCGACCACCGCCACCGGCGTGTTCACCATTGCGGTCTTCGCCGATGATCCGCGCAACGACGCCACCCTGCATGTCGATCAGTACACGGGCAAAGTCCTGGCCGACGTGCGCTGGGAACACTATGGCAACGTCGCCCGTGCCACCGAAGTCGGCGTGATGCTGCACGAAGGCAAGATGTTCGGTGCCTTCAACCAGATCATCGTGCTGCTGATTTGCCTGATGATCCTGCTCAGCGCCGTCAGCGGTGTGGTGATCTGGTGGAAGCGCAGACCACAGGGCAAAGTCGGTGTGCCGCCGCTGCGCCACAACCTGCCGATCTGGAAAACCGCCGTGGCAATCATGCTGGTGTTGGCCGTGATTTTTCCGTTGGTGGGGGCTTCGTTGATCGTGGTCTGGGTGCTGGACCGCGTGCTGCTGTCACGGTTAATCCGCCAACCTGAGTCGGCCTCATCTTCATCATGAATCAGGCGAGATGCGCGATTTAGAGCGATCCGTAAACTGGCCGGGCTTATTGCCCGGTCATTTTTAGTGTTACTGTATAACGCAAATGCGCCGCCTCACCCGCCGCTGCTTTTTACAAAAAGGCAGCGCGGGTTTTTCTTTTGAAGAAGTGATTCACCGTCCCGATGAACAAGTACCTC
The DNA here is from genome assembly GCF_029955235.1 of Pseudomonas fungipugnans. Taxonomy (NCBI): domain Bacteria; kingdom Pseudomonadati; phylum Pseudomonadota; class Gammaproteobacteria; order Pseudomonadales; family Pseudomonadaceae; genus Pseudomonas; species Pseudomonas fungipugnans. The sequence goes on along the minus strand of NZ_JARBWL010000002.1, from coordinate 971,203 downwards.
TTGTCCAGCCTCTGCCTGCTCACCCTGAACAACAGCGCCCACGCCGACAGCAACGCGTTGGCCCTGCCCACCAGCAGCATTAGCGCACCGGCCATCGACAGCGATAGCCACAACGTCAGCCTCAACACCCCGACCACCGCCGGTTCGCGCCTGAACCTGACGGCCATGCAAACCCCGGCCAGTGTCGAAAGCCTGGACGGCGAGCAGGTTCGCGCGCGCGGTGACCGCAGCGTGCAGGACGCAGTATCGCGCAGTACCGGCATCAGCCGCACCGGCACGCCGGGCGATGGCGGCACGTCGTTGCAGGCTCGGGGTTTTACCGGGCAGAGTTCGGTGATGCAGTTGTATGACGGCAACCGCCTGTACACCGGCATGGGCACCGTGACGTTCCCAGTGGACACCTGGTCGGTGGAGCGCATCGATGTCCTGCGCGGTCCGGCGTCGGTGCTGTATGGCGAAGGTGCGACGGGCGCGGTGGTCAACGTGATCCCGAAAAAACCGTTCGATGGCGAAATCGAAAATCACCTGCGAGTCGGCTACGGCTCGTATGACAGTCAACAACAGGCGTTCGACAGTGGCGGTTCGCTGACCGACACCCTGAGCTACCGCCTGAACCTCAATCGCCTGCGCAGCAATGGCTGGGTGGATCGCGGCGATTCGTCCAGTGACTTCGTCAGCACGGCATTGCGCTGGCAGGCGAGCGACGACCTGAGCTTCACCCTCGCCCACGATTACGGCGATCAGAACCCGATGAACTATTTCGGCACGCCGCTGATCAACGGTCACTTGCAGGACAGCCTGCGCGACAAGAACTACAACGTCAGCAACAACAAGCAGCACTACAACGACCAGTGGACGCGCCTGAGCAGCGACTGGCAGATTGCCGATAACGTCAGTGCGAGCAACGAGCTGTACTACCTCAAGGCCCAGCGCCGTTGGCAGAACGCCGAAAACTACAACTTCAATACGGGCACCCAACAGCTGAGCCGCAGCGGTTACTTTGGCATCGGCCACCAGCAGGAACAGGTCGGTGATCGTCAGACCGTCACCTTCAAGCACACCTTGTTCGGCCTCGACAGCCAGACCGTGACCGGTGTCGATTACAACCGCATCCGCTTCCAGCTCGACAGCAACTCGCCGTTCAACGACGTGCTGGCAGGCGGTCAAGCGCTGGATCTGTATCACCCGCAATCGGGTCGATTCGAAAGCGCTGACCCGTATCGCGGTCAGTTCCAGTCCACCACCAGGCAGATGTCGGCCTTCGCCGAAAACCGCACGCAATTGAGTGAGCGCTGGTCGCTGGTGACCGGTGTTCGTCGCGATTACGTGCAGGTGGATCGCACCGACCTGGTCAAGGACAGTCAGAGCGACAAGACCCTGACCGGCAACAACTGGAAAGCCGGTCTGGTGTTCGCTGTGACTCCCGATACTTCGCTCTACGGCCAGTACGCCACCAGCACCGACGGGGTCGGTGGCCTGATATCCCTGAGCCCGAGCCAGCAGCAGTACGGCTTGTCCACCGCCAGGCAAACCGAGATCGGCCTGAAGCAGCTGTTCTGGGATCAGCGCGGCGAGTTCACGCTGGCGGCTTATCGCATCGTCAAAAAGAAACTGCTGACCGACGACCCGAGCAATCCGACACTGATGCAGCAGGTCGGCCAGCAATCGTCCAACGGCCTGGAAGCCAGCCTCGATCTGCAACTGCCGCATGCCTGGCAGCTGCAAGCCAACGCGGCCATCGTCAAGGCAAGGTACGATAATTTCTCGCAAGTGGTGAACGGTCAATCGGTGTCGTACAACGGCAATCGCCCGGTGGACGTGCCACGGCGTACGGCCAATGTGTGGTTGAGCAAAGCGATCAACGACGACCTCAAGGCCGGCGCTGGTGTGCGTTATGTCGATGCGCGTTTTGCCGACATGGCCAACCGCAATGAACTGCCGGGCTACACGGTGGTGGATGCGACGCTGTCATGGAAAGCGCTGCGTAATACGACGCTGGGCTTGCAGGTGAATAATCTGTTTGACCGCCAGTATGCGCAAAGCCAATACAATGAGGGCCAGCAGTGGATTCTTGGGGAGCCACGGTCGTTCTTTGTCACGGCTGACTACACCTTTTGAACCGCGTCGCCCTCTTCGCGAGCAGGCTCGCTCCCACAGGTTTTGCGCAATCGCTGCAGGCGCGGGCCTGCTCACGAAGGCGGCATCAGCAACACCGAATAATTCAGAGTAACCGCATGACCTCGCTGACCCTCACGAACCTCGCCTGGACACCCCTGGGCCATGGCCACTGCCATCACCAGTTCCAGCTGCGTGACGCGTCCCTGCACGTGGCCGCCGGTGAATTCGTCGGCTTGATCGGCCCCAATGGCAGCGGCAAAACCAGCCTGCTGCGCTGTGCCTGGCGGTTCAGTAAACCTGAAAGCGGTGAGGTCAGACTCGACCACCACAACGTCTGGAAGCAGTCCTCACGCTGGTGCGCGCAACGTATCGCCGTGGTCTTGCAGGAGTTTCCCGACGCCTTCGGCCTGACCGTCGCGGAAGTGGTCGCCATGGGTCGCACGCCGCACAAAGGTCTGTTCGACGGCGACACGCTTGAAGATCACCATCTGGCGGCACAAGCGCTGGAATCGGTCGGCCTCAAGGGCTTCGAAGACCACGCCTTCGCCACCCTGTCCGGCGGTGAAAAACAGCGCGTCATTCTCGCCCGCGCCCTGGCCCAGCAACCGCAGTTGCTGATCCTCGACGAACCGACCAACCACCTCGACCCGCGCTATCAGCTTGAGCTGCTGCAACGGGTCAGACGCTTGCAGATCGGCACCCTGGCCAGCATCCATGACCTCAATCTGGCGGCGGCTTTCTGTGACCGGCTCTATGTAATCAATCACGGTCGTATCGTCACCAGCGGCACCCCGAAAGAAGTGCTGACCACGACGCTGCTGCGCGACGTCTTTGGCGTCGAAGCGCTGATCGATGAACACCCCCTCCACGGCTACCCACGAATTACCTGGATCACCCGACCATGACTGTGCGTTCCCTGCTTTGCGTCCTCCTGTTGCTGGGCAGTGCCTCGGCGTTTGCCCAGGCCACTCAATACCCGCTGACCGTACAAAGCTGCAACCGCGAGGTGACTTTCAAGGAGGCGCCGAAACACGCGGTCAGTCACGACATCAACATGACCCAGATGATGCTCGCCCTCGGCCTCAAATCGCGCATGGTCGGCTACAGCGGTGTCAGCGGCTGGAAAGCCGTCACGCCGCACATGCAGTCGCTGCTCGATGGGCTGCCGGAGCTGGCGGCCAAATACCCGTCGGTGGAAACCCTGCTCAACGCCAACGTCGATTTCTTCTTCGCCGGCTGGGATTACGGCATGCGCGTGGGCGGCGACCTGACGCCGCAAACCCTGCAACCGCTGGGCATCAGCGTCTACGAGTTGAGCGAGTCCTGCGCCTTCGTCATGAAGCGGCCGGCGGCCACACTGGAAGACACTTACAACGACCTGCGCAACCTCGGCAAAATCTTCGACGTGCAGGACCGCGCCAACGCCTTGATCGCGCAGATGCAGGCGCAAGTCGCCGAGGTGCGCAAGGATCTGCCGGCGGATAAACCGCGTGTGTTCCTCTACGACAGCGGTGAAGACCGCGCCATGACGTCCGGGCGCCTGGGCATGCCGCAAGCGCTGATCGATGCCGCCGGCGGCCGCAATATTCTCGAAGACGTTGAAGCAAGCTGGACCCGGGTCAACTGGGAAACCGTGGTCGAACGCAATCCGCAGGTGATCGTGATCGTCGACTACAGCGAAATCACCGCCGAACAGAAGGAGCAATTTCTGCTCAACAACAAGGCCCTGCAATCGGTGGACGCGATCAGGAACCAGCGTTTCATCGTCATCCCGTACGTGCAGGCCACGCCGGGGATCGACAACGTGCTGGCGGTTGAAGCACTGGCCAAGGGTTTCCACGGCGAATGATCAACCGTCGCTATGCCTTGTTGCTGATCGCCCTTGGCGCGCTGTTGTTGGTGTCGTGCGTGGTGTCGCTGGGTTTCGGCCCGGCGCGAGTGTCGGTGGACGTGGTGTGGCGGATTTTGCTGCACAAGCTGTTCGGTTTCGGTGTAACGGACTGGGCCGCCGGGCAGGAACACATCGTCTGGCTGATCCGCGTGCCACGCATGTTGCTTGGCGCGCTGGTCGGCGCGGGGCTGGCACTGATCGGCGCGGTGCTGCAAGCGGTAACGCGCAATCCGCTGGCTGACCCGCATCTATTGGGCGTGACGTCTGGCGCGACGCTCGGCGCGGTGATCGTGGTGCTGCATGTCGGGGAAATCGTCGGCCTGCTGACGCTGCCGATTGCCGCCTTTATCGGCGCGCTGGTGAGCATGCTGATCGTGGTGATGGTCGCCAATCGCAACGGCCGGCTGGAGAGTGATCGCCTGCTGCTGTGCGGCGTCGCGGTGTCGTTCGTGATGATGGCCATCGCCAATCTGCTGCTGTTCATGGGCGATCACCGGGCCAGTTCCGCGGTGATGTTCTGGATGCTCGGCGGGCTCGGGCTAGCACGTTGGGAATTGCTCGCGGTGCCGGCGGCCAGCGTGTTGCTTGGGCTGGTATTGCTGCTCGGCATGGCCCGGCCATTGAACGCACTGATGGCCGGTGAGCAGACCGCCGTGACCCTGGGCCTGAATGCGCGAACCGTGCGCTTGCGGGTGTTTCTGATTGCCTCGCTGATGACCGGGGTGCTGGTGTCGATCAGCGGCTCCATTGGCTTTGTCGGGCTGATGGTGCCGCACATTGCCCGGCGTCTGGTCGGGGCCGAGCATCGGCGCTTGTTGCCGGTTTGTGTGTTGCTCGGCAGTATTTTTCTGGTGTGGGTCGATGTCGCGGCGCGAACGATGATTGCCCCCGAGGACTTGCCCATCGGCGTCGCCACCGCCGCGATCGGCGGCCTGTTTTTCATCGCACTGATGCGCCGCCGCTGATCCCGCAAGCACATCACAAAACCCTGTGGGAGCGGGCTTGCTCGCGAAAGCGGACTAACATTCAGCATTGATGTTGTCTGATCCACCGTTTTCGCGAGCAAGCCCGCTCCCACGGGGGTCCTGTGTGCTTGCAACATCGGCGCCCTGATTTGGCGCGCGCCGGTGCACCTGCGGCCCAGGCACGTTCGCTCATGGTGCGCCGCGCCGCCATACAACCCCTCTAACCCGACATTTGCTTGCCCAGGCCCGACCGGGCACAGCCCTTGCTACAGACCTGTCAGAAGTCCGCATCTGCCCACCAAAAAAATTCAACGTTGATGGAGATCGCACAATGAAGCGTCGCAGCTTGATCAAGGCTTTCACACTCACGGCATCCATTGCCGCGATGGGCATGACCTGGACGGTCCAGGCCGCCGAGACCATCAAGGTCGGCATCCTGCACTCGCTGTCCGGGACCATGGCGATCTCCGAAACATCCCTCAAAGACATGGCGTTGATGACCATCGACGAAATCAACGCCAAGGGCGGCGTCAACGGCAAGATGCTGGAGCCGGTGGTGGTGGACCCTGCATCCAACTGGCCGCTGTTCGCCGAAAAGGGCCGGCAGTTGCTGACCCAGGACAAGGTGGCCGTGGTGTTCGGCTGCTGGACCTCGGTGTCGCGTAAATCGGTGCTGCCGGTGTTCGAAGAGCTGAACGGCTTGCTGTTCTACCCGGTGCAATACGAAGGCGAAGAGATGTCGCCAAACGTGTTCTACACCGGCGCGGCGCCGAATCAGCAGGCGATCCCGGCGGTGGAATACCTGATGAGCGATGACGGCGGCAGCGCCAAGCGCTTCTTCCTGCTGGGCACCGACTACGTCTACCCGCGCACCACCAACAAGATCTTGCGCTCGTTCCTGCATGCCAAAGGCGTGGCCGACAAGGACATCGAAGAGGTCTATACCCCGTTCGGCCATGCCGATTACCAGACCATTGTCGCCAACATCAAAAAGTTCTCGGCGGGCGGCAAGACCGCAGTTATCTCCACGGTCAACGGCGACTCCAACGTGCCGTTCTATAAAGAACTGGCCAACCAGGGCCTGAAAGCCACCGACGTGCCGGTGGTAGCGTTCTCGGTAGGCGAAGAAGAGCTGCGCGGCATCGACACCAAACCGCTGGTGGGCAACCTGGCGGCGTGGAACTACTTCGAATCGGTCGAGAACCCGGTGAACAAGAAATTCGTCGCCGACTGGAAGGCCTATGCCAAGAAACACAACCTGCCGGGCGCCGACAAAGCGGTGACCAACGACCCGATGGAAGCCACCTACGTCGGCATCCACATGTGGGCGCAAGCGGCGGAGAAAGCCAAGTCCACCGACGTCGACAAAGTCCGCGAAGCCCTCGCCGGCCAGACCTTTGCCGCGCCGTCGGGCTACACCCTGACCATGGACAAGACCAACCACCACCTGCACAAGCCGGTGATGATCGGTGAGATCCAGGCTGATGGTCAGTTCAACGTGGTCTGGCAGACCGACGGCCCGATCCGCGCCCAGCCGTGGAGCCCGTATATCGATGGCAACGACAAGAAGCCGGATTACGCGGTGAAGAGCAACTGAGTCACTGGGTGTCGGGCCCGGGCACCATTCCTGAGCCCGACACAATTCCCCACATTGTCCGCGCAAGGCCAATGACATGTTTAGTGCCCTTTACCGTCTCATATTCGCCATCGCACTGTTGCTGCCAATGGGCGCTGATGCCGGTGACGCCGAAGACTTCGTCGCCGCCAATCCCGTGCAGCAAGCCAGGCTTCTGGAAACCTGGGCCGCGCAGCCCGATCCGGCCCGTGTCGAGCTGATCAACGCCCTGCAACAAGGCGAGTTGACCATCGACGGCCAGCCGAAAACCCTGCGCCTGAATAACCGCCTGCGGGGTCTGATCGACACCGCCCAGGCCAGCCACCAATTGCTCGCCACCGACGCCAAAAGCCGTCTGGCCGCCGCGCAGCAATTGCAGAAAAGCGCCAAACCGGCGCAGCTGAAATTCCTCGACCAGCAACTGGCTGGCGAAAAAGATGCACGCGTTCACGCCGCATTGAGCCTGGCCCTGGCCAATCTGCAACTGGTGGATACGGATCCGGCGGTGCGCCTGGCCGCTGTGCGCTTGCTTGGTGAAACCGGCGACCCGCTGGCACGCACCCGTCTTGAAGGCTTGCTCGAACCCGGCGTCGAAACCGATGCCGGCGTGCACACCGCCGCCGAAACCAGCCTGGTGCAGGTCAAACGCAAACTGCTGATCGGCGAGATACTCGGCGAAGCGTTCAGCGGCATGTCGCTGGGCTCGATTCTGCTGCTGGCCGCGCTGGGGCTGGCGATCACCTTCGGCCTGCTGGGTGTGATCAACATGGCCCACGGCGAGATGCTGATGCTCGGCGCCTACTCGACCTACGTCGTGCAGTTGATGTTTCAGCGCTTCGCCCCGCAGGCCATCGAGTTCTACCCGTTAATCGCGTTGCCGGTAGCGTTTTTCGTCACCGCCGCCATCGGCATGGCGCTGGAGCGCACGGTGATTCGCCATCTCTACGGCCGCCCACTGGAAACCCTGCTCGCCACCTGGGGCATCAGCCTGATGCTGATTCAGCTGGTGCGATTGGTGTTCGGCGCACAGAACGTCGAAGTGGCCAATCCGGCCTGGCTCTCAGGCGGGATTCAAGTGCTGCCCAATCTGGTGCTGCCGTACAACCGCATCGTGATCATCGCGTTTGCGCTGTTTGTGGTGGTGCTGACCTGGCTGCTGCTGAACAAGACGCGCCTGGGGCTCAACGTGCGCGCCGTGACCCAGAACCGCAACATGGCCGCCTGCTGCGGCGTGCCCACCGGGCGCGTGGACATGCTCGCGTTCGGCCTCGGCTCGGGCATCGCCGGGCTTGGTGGCGTGGCCCTGAGCCAGATCGGCAACGTCGGCCCGGACCTGGGGCAGAGCTACATCATCGACTCGTTCCTGGTGGTGGTGCTCGGCGGTGTCGGGCAACTGGCCGGTAGCGTGTTCGCCGCGTTTGGCTTAGGGATAGCCAACAAGATTCTGGAACCGCAGATCGGCGCGGTACTCGGCAAAATCCTGATCCTCGCGCTGATCATTCTGTTCATCCAGAAACGTCCGCAAGGCCTCTTCGCACTAAAAGGACGGGTGATCGACTGATGAACCAACCTCTTCTAGTCACAGCCACGCAGAAGGCCGGACCAAAAATCACCATCGCTGTCGGCGCCGTCATTCTCGTGTTGCTGCTGGCGTTGCCACTGCTGTCGCTGTTATCGCCCATCAGCGTTTTTCACGTCTCGGCGTATACGCTGACGCTGGTGGGCAAGATTCTTTGTTATGCCATCGTCGCCCTGGCGCTGGACCTGGTCTGGGGTTATGCCGGCTTGCTGTCTTTGGGCCACGGCCTGTTCTTCGCCCTTGGCGGTTATGCGATGGGCATGTACTTGATGCGCCAGGCGTCGGGCGATGGCTTGCCGGCGTTCATGACGTTTCTGTCGTGGACCGAATTGCCGTGGTACTGGACCGGCACCAGCAGCTTTCTCTGGTCGATGTGCCTGGTGGTACTGGCGCCGGGGTTGCTGGCGCTGGTGTTCGGTTTTTTTGCCTTCCGTTCGCGGATCAAGGGCGTGTATTTCTCGATCATGACCCAGGCCCTGACCTTCGCCGGGATGCTGCTGTTTTTCCGCAATGAAACCGGCTTTGGCGGCAATAACGGCTTCACTAACTTCCGCTCGATTCTCGGCTTTGGCATCACCGAACCAGGCACTCGCGCGGTGCTGTTTTTTGCCACGGTGGTGTTGCTGGTGGCGAGCCTGTTCATAGGCTGGCGCCTGGCGCAAAGCAAGTTCGGCCGGGTGCTGACGGCGCTGCGCGATGCGGAAAACCGCCTGATGTTCTGCGGCTACGACCCTCGCGGGTTCAAGCTGTTTGTCTGGGTGTTGAGTGCGGTGTTGTGCGGCTTGGCCGGGGCGTTGTACGTGCCGCAGGTCGGCATCATCAACCCCAGCGAAATGTCGCCGACCAACTCCATCGAAGCCGCCGTGTGGGTGGCGTTGGGTGGGCGCGGCACGCTGATCGGCCCGTTGCTGGGGGCCGGTGTGGTCAACGGCATGAAGAGCTGGTTCACCGTGGCATTTCCGGAATACTGGCTGTTCTTCCTCGGCGCGCTGTTTATCGTCGTGACGCTGTACCTGCCCAAGGGCGTGATCGGCTTGCTGAAGAAACGAGGTGAGCAATGAGAGTCACTGCGACAGCGGAATTCATGCTTGAGCCGATTCTTGAACCGAACAAGGACCAGGGCACCAGTCGCGATGCGCTCGGCCTCGGCCAGGCGGCCGGCGAAGGCCTGAACACCCGCCACGGCACCATCCTGACCCTGGAAGACATCAGCGTCAGCTTCGACGGTTTCAAGGCGCTGAACGATCTGAACCTGTACATCGGCGTCGGCGAACTGCGCTGCATCATCGGCCCCAACGGCGCAGGCAAGACCACGCTGATGGACGTGATCACCGGCAAGACCCGGCCCAGCCACGGCAAGGCCTGGTTTGGTGAAACGATGGACCTGACGCAGATGAGCGAAGTGCAGATCGCCCAGGCCGGCATTGGTCGCAAGTTCCAGAAACCGACGGTATTCGAGGCCTTGAGCGTGTTCGAGAACCTGGAACTGGCGCAGAAAACCGACAAGTCGGTATGGGCCAGTCTGCGGGCGCGCTTGAGTGGCGAACAAAAGGACCGCATCAGCGAAGTGCTGGACACCGTCCGCCTGAGCGCCTCGGTCAATCGCCCGGCGGGGCTGTTGTCCCACGGGCAGAAGCAGTTTCTGGAGATCGGCATGCTGTTGATGCAAGACCCGCAATTGCTGCTGCTCGACGAGCCAGTGGCGGGCATGACCGACGCCGAAACCGAATTCACCGCCGAGCTGTTCAAAAGCCTGGCCGGCAAGCACTCGCTGATGGTGGTGGAGCATGACATGGGCTTCGTCGGCTCGATTGCCGACCATGTGACAGTGTTGCATCAGGGCAGCGTGCTGGCCGAGGGCTCGCTGGAAGAAGTGCAGGCGGATGAGCGAGTGATTGAGGTTTATCTCGGTCGCTAGTACTGCGAACACATAACCCGTGTGGGAGCTGGCTTGTCTGCGATGAGGCCAGCACATCCAACATGAATGTGGACTGCCCCACCGCCATCGCAGGCAAGCCAGCTCCCACAGGGCTCTGCGTGGAACAGAAGGAATTTGAGATGCTACAAGTCGAAAAGCTGCACCAGTACTACGGCGGTAGCCACATCCTGCGCGGCCTGAGCTTCGAGGTGAAGGTCGGCGAAGTCACCTGCCTGCTCGGGCGTAACGGCGTCGGCAAGACCACTCTGCTCAAATGCCTGATGGGCCTGCTGCCGGCCAAAGAAGGCGCGGTGAACTGGGAAGGCAAACCGATCACCACCTTGAAGCCGCACCAGCGGGTCCATGCCGGCATCGCCTATGTGCCGCAAGGTCGGGAAATCTTCGGCCGCCTGACCGTGGAAGAAAACCTGTTGATGGGCCTGTCCCGCTTTCCCGGCTCCGAAGCCAAGGAAGTCCCTGCCTTCATCTACGAGCTGTTCCCGGTGCTGTTGCAAATGAAGCAACGCCGTGGCGGCGACTTGTCCGGTGGGCAACAGCAACAGCTGGCGATAGGCCGGGCGCTGGCCAGTCGTCCACGGTTGTTGATCCTCGACGAGCCGACCGAAGGCATCCAGCCATCGGTGATCAAGGAAATCGGCGCAGTGATCAAGAAGCTCGCCGCGCGCGGTGACATGGCGATTCTGCTGGTGGAACAGTTCTATGATTTCGCCGCCGAGTTGGCCGATCAGTACCTGGTCATGTCCCGGGGCGAGATCGTGCAGCAAGGTCGCGGAGAAAATATGCAAGCCGAGGGTGTGCGCGGGCTGGTTACGATCTAGTCTGTAGCGTCCTAACGATAATAAGACCCTATGAATTCACCTGTCCCCATCACGCTGTTCACCCCCAGCTGGCACGCCGAGCTGGAGCTGGGCTACGCCCGCTTCGGCGATACGACGCGCCCGGTGCAACGCCGCCATCTAGGCCCGCTGCGGGTGCAAAAGCACCTGTACGCCGAAGGCCCCGAGGTATGCCAGCACATCATCGTGCACCCGCCCGGCGGTATTGCCGGGGGTGACCGGCTGGCGATTTCCGCCAGTGTCGGCGTTGATGCCTGGGCGCAAATCACCAGCCCCGGCGCGGCCAAGTGGTATCGCGCGGCGGGGCCGGCTTATCAGACGCTCGACCTGAAAGTCGCCGCGGGCGCGACCCTGGAATGGCTGCCGCAGGAAACCATTATCTTCAGCGCCGCCCAGGCCGAGCTCAGCACCTCGATTGAGCTGCAAGGCGACGCCCGGCTGTTTTACTGGGACGTGGTGGCGCTGGGCCGACCGGCCAGCGGCGAGCGTTTTGACCTCGGGCATTTCCAGGCGCACCTGGATATCCGCCGCGACGGTCAGTTGCTGTGGCATGAACGGCAGCGCATCGTCGGCAATGACGGTTTGCTGGAATCACCGATTGGCCTGGACGGGCAACCGGTGTTTGCGACCTTGCTGGTGACTGGCGAGATTGATAGCGAATTGCTGGAGCAGTGCCGCGCTCTGCCCAATGCCGTGCGTGGGGATCTGACGCAACTGCCCGGGCTGTTGGTGGCTCGGTGCCTGGCCGCTGAGGCGCTGCTGGCTCGTGGCTGGCTGATTGATCTGTGGCGGTTGCTGCGGCCTGCGTTGCTGGGCCGCGAAGCCGTCGCTCCAAGAATATGGAGCACCTGAAATGCAATTCACCGTCGCTCCCACAGGGTGCCTGTGTTTACAGCGCCCAATACCTTTTTAATCTGCCCTGATGGATTGCAAATGGACCTGACCCCACGCGAAAAAGACAAGCTGCTGATCTTCACTGCCGGACTGGTCGCCGAGCGGCGTTTGGCTCGCGGCGTGAAACTCAATTACCCGGAAACCATGGCCTACATCTCCGCCGCCCTGCTCGAAGGCGCCCGGGACGGCCGGACGGTGGCCGAGTTGATGCATTTGGGCACGACCCTGCTGACCCGCGAACAAGTGATGGAGGGCATCCCGGAGATGATCCCGGAGATTCAGGTCGAAGCGACGTTCCCCGACGGCACCAAACTGGTCACCGTTCACCAACCCATCGCCTGAGGCCGCGTCATGACTTATCTCATTCGCGATGCGTTGCATGCCGACCTGCCGGCGATCCGCGACATCTACAACGACGCGGTGCTCAACACCACGGCGATCTGGAACGAACAGGCGGTGGACCTGGGCAACCGCCAGGCGTGGTTCAGCGCCCGCAAGGCCCAGGCTTATCCGATTCTGGTGATCGTCAATGGGGAGAACGCCGTGCTGGGCTACGCTTCATTTGGTGACTGGCGGCCGTTCGACGGCTTTCGCCACACCGTCGAGCACTCGGTGTACGTGCGCAGCGACCAGCGCGGCAACGGCCTGGGCCCGAAACTGATGGCGACGTTGATCGAACGCGCCAAAGGCTGCGGCAAGCATGTAATGGTCGCCGCCATCGAAAGTGGCAACGCCGCTTCCATTCGTCTGCATGAGCGCGCCGGTTTCAGCATTACCGGGCAAATGCCCCAGGTGGGCACCAAGTTCGGTCGCTGGCTGGACCTGACTTTCATGCAACTGACCCTCAACCCTGGCGCGGAGCCGCCCACAACCCACAAGGAGTGACACCCGATGAACGCCGCCCAGCTGCGCCGCGTGAATGTTGAAAGCTTTGCACATTACCGTCAGGGATTGATTGATTTACTGCTGGATGCCGTGGGTTACGGCGCCAGCGTCGGTTTCATGGCCGACCTGGATGCCACACAGGCCCGGGCCTATTTCGATGACGTCCAGGCCGATCTGAACAAGGGCAAGGTGTTGCTGTGGGTCGTGGTTCGCGATGAGCAGGTCGAGGCCAGCGTGCAATTGACCCTGTGCCAGAAAGCCAATGGCCTGAACCGCGCCGAAGTACAGAAGCTGCTGGTACGCGAGCACGCCCGCCGTCGGGGTCTGGGCCAGCAACTGATGAGTGCCCTGGAGCAGGCCGCCCGTCAGTACAAGCGCGGCATGCTTTACCTCGATACCGAAGCCGGCTCCCCTGCCGAAGATTTCTACCAGGCACTGGGCTACACCCGCGCGGGTGAAATTCCCGACTACGCTTGCGGTCCGGACGGGAAATACCGACCGACGGCCCTCTACTACAAGATTCTGCAAGGAGCGAATGGATGATTCCCGGTGAATACAAGATCCAGCCCGGCGACATCGAACTCAATGTCGGCCGTCGCACTGTCAGCCTGAAAGTGGCCAACAGCGGCGACCGGCCGATCCAGGTCGGCTCGCACTATCATTTCTTCGAAACCAATGACGCCCTGACCTTCGACCGCGCCGCCAGCCGCGGCATGCGCCTGAACATCCCCGCCGGCACCGCAGTGCGCTTCGAACCGGGGCAGAGTCGCGAGGTTGAACTGGTGGACCTGGCGGGGCATCGGCGGGTGTTCGGGTTTGCCGGCAAGATCATGGGTGATCTCTAGAATTTACGTCGTCTGCTCTGCCCTCATCGCGCGCAAGCCCGCTCCCACAGTTGATCGCATTTCCCTGTGGGAGCGGGCTTGCCCGCGATAGTGAGCGCAGCGAACGATTTCAAACTTTCTGAATTCCAAGGCGAATGAATGAAGATTTCGAGACAAGCCTACGCCGACATGTTCGGCCCCACCGTCGGTGACAAGGTCCGTCTGGCCGATACCGAGCTGTGGATCGAAGTGGAAAAAGACTTCACCACCTACGGCGAAGAAGTGAAATTTGGCGGCGGCAAAGTCATCCGTGACGGCCAGGGCCAAAGCCAGTTGCTGGCACACGAAGTGGTCGACACGGTCATCACCAACGCGCTGATCGTCGATCACTGGGGCATCGTCAAAGCCGACGTCGGGCTCAAGGACGGGCGCATCGCCGCCATCGGCAAGGCCGGCAACCCGGATGTCCAGCCCGGCGTGACCATGGCCATCGGCGCCAGTACCGAAGTGATCGCCGGTGAAGGCATGATCCTCACCGCTGGCGGAGTCGATACCCACATCCATTTCATCTGCCCACAGCAGATCGAAGAAGCGCTGATGAGCGGCGTCACCACCATGATCGGCGGCGGCACCGGGCCAGCCACCGGCACCAACGCCACCACCTGCACCTCGGGGCCGTGGCACCTGGCGCGCATGCTGCAGGCCGCCGACGCCTTCCCGATGAACATCGGACTCACCGGCAAGGGCAACGCCAGCCTGCCGGAGCCGTTGATCGAACAGGTCAAGGCCGGGGCCATCGGCCTCAAGCTGCACGAGGACTGGGGCACGACGCCGGCGAGTATCGACAACTGCCTGACCGTGGCCGATCAGTACGACGTGCAGGTGGCGATCCACACCGACACCCTCAACGAATCGGGTTTCGTCGAAACCACCCTCGCCGCCTTCAAGGGCCGCACCATCCACACGTATCACACTGAAGGCGCGGGCGGCGGTCACGCCCCGGACATCATCAAGGCCTGCGGTTTTGCCAACGTGCTGCCGAGTTCAACCAACCCGACCCGGCCGTTCACCCGCAACACCATTGATGAACACCTCGACATGCTGATGGTCTGCCACCACCTGGACCCGAGCATTGCCGAGGACGTGGCCTTCGCCGAAAGCCGCATCCGCCGCGAGACGATTGCCGCCGAAGACATCCTCCACGACCTTGGCGCGTTCTCGATGATCAGCTCCGACAGCCAGGCCATGGGCCGGGTCGGCGAGGTCATCACCCGCACCTGGCAGACCGCCGACAAGATGAAAAAACAGCGCGGCGCACTGCCTGGCGATGGCGAAGACAACGACAACTTCCGCGCCAAACGCTACATCGCCAAGTACACCATCAACCCGGCGATCACCCACGGCATCAGCCATGAAGTGGGCTCGATCGAGGTCGGCAAGTGGGCGGACCTGGTGCTCTGGCGCCCGGCATTCTTTGGCGTCAAGCCGACGCTGATTCTCAAGGGCGGCGCCATCGCGGCCAGTTTGATGGGCGATGCCAATGCCTCGATTCCGACGCCACAACCGGTGCACTATCGTCCGATGTTCGCCAGCTACGGCGGCTCGCTGCACGCCACCAGCCTGACGTTCATCAGCCAGGCCGCACAGGAGGCCGGCCTGCCCGAAGCCCTGGGGCTGAAGAAGAAAATCGCCGTGGTCAAAGGTTGCCGCGACGTGCAGAAAACCGACCTGATCCACAACGACTATCTGCCTGACATCGACGTCGACCCGCAGACGTATCAGGTCAAGGCCGACGGCGTACTGCTGTGGTGCGAACCGGCAGAAACCCTGCCTATGGCCCAGCGCTACTTCCTGTTTTAACGCTGCAAAAAATAAGCCCCGATGCACAACAGTGCCTGTACATCGGGGCTTGCTCAATCACTGGCGATCAGCCGGTGTGTCAGCGCGTGAACGGCGCATCATCCCTCTCCAGCCTGGCCAGATCCATAGCGTCCTGGGTCACTTTTTTCAGCAGTTGATCGACATCGTCGAGTCCCGCCTGGTATTCGCTGTCATAAGCGTCATCGGTCATGACCTCACCCGGCGCGATGACACTGTCCGGCTTACCCAGCCCGGCGGCCAATACCCGCAGACGCTCCTTCAGGCGCTCGCGAGCTTGCGGTGTGAGATCGGTGGTATTGACCCGCTCATCCATGGCGATCTTGAAATCAGTGAGCGTTTCCAGCTTGCGCCTGAGCGCTTTGAATAGCTGCCGATTGCTGCCCTCTGCATAGGCTTTCCAGAACGGCAATTGGGCAATCGAATTGCGCAGCAGGTCGCCCTCCTCCAGCGCCAGCACCCATTGGTACGCATCTTCGATCATGACCGGGGTGACACCGGCCAGGTCGCGAAACTGCATGCCGCGTGACTGCCAGGGCAGATTGAGGCGCTCCGCCAGGTCTGTCATGTAGGCCAGATGAACCTCGACTTCGTCGATGGTCCCGGTGACGTCATCATCAGCATCAACCCGGCGCATCGATTCTCCCGCCGCCAGTCGGGCGGAGATATGCCGGCGGGCAATCCGGTCAATCTCCAGCAACCGCGTCTTGCCCTTGGCCAGGCGCACCAGAGCAGCCTTGACCAGGTCCGGATTCGCCAACTGATAGGCCTCATGGATCATCACCTCAGTACCCATGGCGTTGAACCATTCGGTCAGCCCGTCGACGCACTCGGTGGGCGCCACGGCCTCGGTAAATATCTTTTCCCGCAGCTCGGCATTCTCGGCCATGGCTTCGATCATGCGCCAGACCTTGGTGGTGAGGTCGGCTCGATAGGCCCCGCCAGCGTTGAAATCCGCAGTCCTGGTCAGTTGCTTGAGCCTGTTGAAAAACCACTCCGAACCGAACTCGTCCTCCAGACCGTCCCAGCCGGGCTGCCGGGTTTGCCATTGCGGCTCGCTCAGGCCGGTACTCCAGTCGATGCTGTCAATCGGACCCTGCGGCGCATAGGGGCGTTCGGGATCCAGTCCCATCGATTCGATGTACAGCTTGAACTTGCGCAGGTTTTCGGCGGATATCCAGCGCGAGGATCGACTGATTTGCGTGCGCGCCAGCAACTCCGCACGAAACGATCCCGGCGCGACTTCGGGGATCCGGCTGATCGGATTTTCACGCAAGTCCAGAAAAAAATGGCGCGGTCGTGATTGCAGAAGAAACCCGGTGGGCCAACTGTTCACGCCGGTGCGGCCCATTTGCAACACGCTCAGGTTCGGCATCCGGCTGACGTCCGGCAGCAAGCCCAGGGGATTGCCCGTCAGCGCCAGGGATTCCATGTGCGTCAGCCCCCTCAACCAGGCCACCGATTGCGCAGTCAGTACAATCTGATTGTTGCTCAACAACAGCGTGGTGAGATGCCTCATGCCCGCAATGCGCGGCGTCAGCGTGGTCAACAGATTACCCCTGAGGCTCAAGTGACGCAGGTTGCCAAAGTGGCTTAGAAATTCCGTGTGTTGATCCTGCAGGGCATTGGCATCGAGGCCCAAACCCGTGACGTGATCGAAGTTGGCCGTGAGCGGTGGCATGTCCGGCAGATGCCTGGCGAGGTCATGAGTGCCGAGTTCAAGATGCTGGGGATGATCCTCGCCAATCGCCTCCAACCCTCGCGGCCCGGTACGTTGCCAGCAGTGGCGAAACGCTGCATAGATACGATTTCGCGCCGCCCACTCAGCCCTGGCGCCGGCGCGCAGGCTCAATGTTCCGGTATTCACCCATACCTGGAATTTGAAGTTCAGTTCGTTGAATTCCTGCTCCAGCGCGCTGATCTGCTGTTCCAGGGCAATGCCCTTTTGCTGAAATTTCTGCATCAACGCATCGAGCTCTTCTTCGGAGAACCCGGGGTAAAGGTGACTGGCGCGATGACGCACACTCGCCGATCCGGGAACCTGACGATAACCTTGCATGCCGCCACGCAACTTCATGGTCTGTGGATCGTAAGACGGTTTACGCAGGGGCGCGTCGCGCAGCACCGGCGCCAACTCGTCGTGAGCCATAGGCGCCTGTCGCACGGCGGCCTTGAGTTGGGCGCCTTGATTGATTTCGTAGCCCAGCGCCTTGCGCTCGCCGTCGGGCAAGGCGTGCAATAGCGCACCATACAGGTCGTCAGCACCGTGCAAGTGCTGATCCTGTTCATCGCGGGCTTCGAACGTGCCCTCTTCTTTACGCAGTAACACCTTGCGGATTGATGCGTCCGGCGGACCGACACTGTCACTGAGTCGGCCGTTGAACGTGAGTTCGCGGACCTCGATACGCACCTCAGCCGACCAGCCCGGCAAGGCAGCAATGCTGTGCAGGGCCAGTCGTTCGGTGTCTTCACTGGCCAGCGCCTGCAGATACAGGCCTTCAACGGCCCGAGCCACCCGCACCTCCGCCAGCGCCTGTCGCACCTGCGCCTTGAGCCGAAGTGACAGCCGGCCTTTTTGCGTGATGAACCTCAAGTCTTCGGCGCTGGCCTGCTCCAGCAAGCGCTGGCCGACACTGACGGGCAACGCTGGAAACTCGCCTTTGAGCACCCTCAACGAGCCCTCGCTCGTCTGTTCGCCGGTTTTGTACAGGGAATCAAACAAGCGTCGGGTCTGGCGTTCGGCATGCATGGCCAGGCGTGAGCGCAACGCCTCCAGTCGCACGCCCCTATCATCGCTCAGTTGCGTGCCCAGCAGTTCGCGCAGCTCGCCAGGCGCCAGCGAGTCCAGCACGCGCTCAAGCAGTTGTCCGTTTCTGAGCTGGGTGATGCTGACCCTGATGGTCTGTGTTGCCGAGGCATCGACGAAGCCGTATTTGATCGGGACTGCAGGAAGCGCTGACCCGTTGTCCAGCTCAATGGCCCGGGTGGCAGGCCACCCCGGCAATTCGGTGATCAGGGCTGGTACAAACCTTTCCAGTTCTTCGGACACCTGGCTGTTCAGAATCTGCCGGCTGAAATCCTCGGCCAGGGCATAAACCTTGAAACGCTTGAGCGTATCGGCCAGCAAGGGAGACGGGCTTTCGTTTTCGACATGCAGCCTGCGCAACGCGGTGGCATCTACCCCGCTGACGGTACGGATCTGCGCCTGTGTCGCAGGCGGCAACGCCTCCATGGAAGGCCCCAGCCGCCGCCAGACCTTGGCGTCGTCCCAGGTCAATGGCTGCTCCAGCTCGCTGATCCAGGCGCCAGCACCATTGTGGGCAACCCGCGGCCGGTAAGCATTGGGGCGGGCAGGATGTTCGATACGGTACTGCCCCGAGAACGGATCGGATGCCACCCGATAGCGTTTCTTTTCCAGCGACAACACGCTCTGGTCGTCATATTGATACAGACCCGCGTCGTTCGGTCGGACATCTTTTGGCAACGGCATACCGTACTCATAAGGCGCCAGGTCAGGCTTCCACAGGCTGGCCTGGCCATCCGGCAGGTCGACGGCTTGCAGGCTGTCGAGCAGCGGCGAAGGCCTGATCGGCGTCAGCCTTCCTGCGGGCAAGACATGACCGGCCCCCATCATCGCCAATTGCGCGCCGTTGATGATCACCGAAATGATGTGTCCCGACGCCTCTTCACGATCACCCCTGCTCCAATCCTCAATCCCCTCGGCCAGCTCTTCGAGCACCTGTGCGACCATGATGCCCAGCATCGCTTCACCCAGCCCCGGCACCAGCATCGCGGCGAAGTTGAATACATTCCAGCCGATGTCGAGGTAGCTGGTCAGGCGCTTCCAGCGGCTCAGGGCATCTTCATCACCGGTGGGCACCGCGATCTGCCGAGCGTCGGCGATCAGCTTGTTCCGGCGAACGCTGTAAAGATGATTCCACACGTTACCGGGGATCACGTGGGTGAGCGGCTCGGCATGGGGATTTTCCACGGCGGTCTCGCGCCACCAGGGGCCCATGTCCAGTGGCCTGCGCTGCTGCCAGGTGAAGGTCTTGAGGCGTTCGTTGACGCGCCTGAAAAATAAACCCTTGTCTTCCTGGGCGACAAAACGACTGAAAAAGCGCTGGTAATCAGGGTCGCGCAGTTGGCCGATCAGGGTTTTCATGAAGTCGGTGAAGGAGCTGTACTCCCTCAACGGATGTTCGGGATCGTCCGGGATGTAAACAATCAGATTACCCACCAAACGGCTGTGCGTGTAGGCGTCTTGCCGACGCGCCAGCTCTTCGGACAGGCCCTTGGGCCCATTGGCGAAAAACGCCTTGAGCAACTTGAATTGCTCGTACTCCTGGCCCGGAAGAAAGGGGATTTCCTGCGACAGGTCCAGCAGCGACGTCAGCAGCGGCCCCGACAGCGCGTCTACCGCTTTTTTGGCCCAGGCTGGTTCACCCACGGAGCTGAACAGCGTAATCCCGGTCAGCTGAAAGCCCATCAGCGATAGCCGATGATTGAGCATGGGCCGGCCATACAGCTGGCGATCGGGCTTGCCATCGTGCACCTGCAGCGTCAGGCCGAACGCGTGGGAAGTGAGGTCGCCCTTGAGGTAGGCTGTCATCGCCGACAGCTTGAACACGGCCTTGTCACTGTCCATTGATTGCTGCTGCAGCGCGACCCTGGCGGGTGCGGCGGCAGGGGTCATGACATCCTTCAGATGCGCCTGGTACTGCGCCCCGATATCCAGTTGGCGACACAGTGTAACGAACTGCGCCACGGTCATGGCATGGCGCAGCGGCGCGCCCTCGGCATCGCGGGTGAACACCCCGGAGCCGTCAGCAAATGCCGTCGGTTCAGCTTCTGCGGCCTCAAAGTTATGCAGTGCCGCATCCAGCAAGGTCACTTGCCTGAAGTGATAAGCGCCCCTGTCGATACCCAACATCAGTTTATCGGGAACGTATAAACGTAACTCAGCCGTCCGAACGTCCAGTTCGACATTCAATGTGTCTTTTAATGCTTTCACCAGCAGGGGCTCGGAGAAGTCCCGAACATCCTGTTGCAATGTCCCGATAAATTCATCCAGTTGCCCTTGCAACAACCAACGTCGTTGAAACAGGTCCTTGTGGTACTCGCGGTCGACTTTTCGCGCGTTGAGATACCAGTGCGGATAAACACTGACAGGCTGTTCGAAGGCCAACAATGTGTCGGCTGGGGAAACGGGTTTTGAATCAAGCAGTACTTGGCTGATTCGCCGATGATAAGACTTGGGTTCATCGACTTCGCCAACAGATGAAGACGAGCCTCGAGGTAGTTCTTGCAACGCTGACATATAACAATCATCCGTGATTATTTGAATGTTCAGGCTAGCGGAGAGGCTTGACTTTCAGCAATTCAAAAACCTGTGACTTAGGGTCGTTGCACTGGCGAAACACTTCAATAATTGAAACCCCGAATATAGATAAGTACCACCCAAGACGCTCATGTTTGAGCAATGGCTACTTGAGCATGAAAGCGCCCAGGAATATCTCGGGCTGAAGACTGTGTTTTTCGATGGGTGATCTGTGGCGAGGGGATGAGTCCCTACGCCACAAGTTCAGGGTCACTATCAAGTCACCGAGAAAATCCCCTCAGATTGGTGATGTTTTCAAGACTGGCTCTGACCTCGTCCCATTGCCTCGTCCGTCAGACCACGGAGAATGTTTTTCCTTTCTTCTCCCAGACGACCCGAATAAGCAAAATAATCTGCGTTACTCATGACCTTGCCGGGACTGACATCTGCTGCCGGTATGCCCAGCAGCGCGGCCGATGTCTCGATGGTGTTGCGCAAGTCCTGTTTTTGCTGCGCAGACAAGCCTCCGTTATCAGCCCATTCTTGCTGCGCTTCGAGCAAGCTGAGCAAGGCATCATTCTTGGCGTCCACTGCTTTGTATGCGTCGGGGTTGGCGCCCTCCAGATACTCGACCCAGAACGTCTGGTCGAGGACGTTCTCGCGCAACAGGTCACCCTCCTCCAGTATCAGAACGTGGTTATAGGCGTCCTCCACCATCAGGGGCGTCACATCCGGCTCAGCGAACATCATGTTCCCGGGTTGCCATGGCAGATCGAGCCGACTGCCAAGCCGTGTCAGGTAGACCATGTGAACCTCTACCACATCGATGGGAAGCCGCTCATTTCCCCGGTCATCAAACTGTGCAACTAGATGCCCGTCCTCATTGTACTCGGGCAGACAACGCCCCCCCCCGGCCAATAAATCAGCCACTCTTGCGTTGCCGATTCGGGCCAACTCATCCAGTCGCGACTTGCCCTTGGCAAGCTTCAGAAGCTCGGCTTTCCTCAAGGCTGCATCGGAAATCGCACAGGCCTCGTGCAACAAAACCTCGACGCCCATGGAGCCGAACAAATGCGCACCGCCATCAACGCAGCGCGTGGGTGCCCTGGCCATCTGAAACAGGTTTTCACGCAGCCCGGTATCCTCGGCCATGGCCTCCAGCATGCGCCAGACCTTGAGCGTGAGGTCTGGCCTGGAGGCGGGAGTCAACGCATCAGCGGACTCGCTCAACTTCCGAATTTCATTGAAAAACGGCTCGCTGCCATGGGTTTCTTCGAGCGCGTCCCAGAGAGGTTGCTTCTGTGTCCATTCCAGATGCGTCAGCCCATCCATCCAGTGGGCACTGTCTTGAGTTCCTCGGGGCGGGAAATGACGCTCGGGTTCAAGGCCAACCGATTCGATATACAGGTTGAGCCTGTCCAGGGCCTGCGGTGACAGCAATTCGCGGCTCACTGCCGTTCTGGCAAGGATCTGCGCGCGCTCAGAGCCCGGCGCCACATCAGGTATTTCGGTAATGGCGTTGGCCGTCAGGTCCAGAATGAAGCGGTGGGATCTTGGCCTGGAAAAAATCCCGACGGGCCAGCGGTTCAGCCCGGTGTCGGCCAAACGTAACAAGTGCAGCTGGTACATGAGAGTGATATCAGGCGCCTGCCCCAGCGGGTTGCCATCCAGTGACAGGCTGGTCATTCGGCGCAGATCCCTGATCTGCCGGGCAGTCTCGCTCGTCAGCACCACCTCGTTGTCGCTGAGCCCCAGGACTTCGAGATGCGGCATCTTCCCGACGGCTTCCGGCAAACGGGTCAGCTCATTCATATCAAGCTCCAGGGATCGCAGCTTGCTGAACGTCGACAAAAAAACAGTCCCGCGGTCCGTCAATCCGATGCCCTGAAGGTTCAAGGCGGTCACATGATCGAAGTTGCCAGGCAAGACCGACAGCGTTTCCAGATAAGGCCCCAGCCCTTCCCCCTCCAACTGGATTTTTTGCCCGCGATAACGTCCGACAGCATCGATATCGTCGTCGGCGGACGCTTGCCAGGCAAGCCGGATGGCGTTCAGGAACTCCTTCTTGGCGCTCAGCGATTCGGCGTCCTGGGCGCCACCCCAGTACCAAAGCCGTAGCCCATGATCGAGCGCCTTGTATTCGGCCTCCAGCGCCTTGAGCCAGCGATCATCTTCCAGGGGCTTGCTCAGCAGGTACTCGGTGAGTTCTGCGTCAGTAATATTGGGGTAGAGCGTGCGTACCCGCTCCTCGATTATCCCTCTGCGCCCCCCCGTCCCCCGCCCACTCAACGGATAGCCTCGTTTACCGCCCGGAAAGCGGTGCGGCGGCCTGAAAAATGGCAGACGAGCCGGCGCGATACCCAACACCTGACGCAATGCCCCACGAGGCAATGCCTGTTGCACAATCAGCCCTTGAAGCGTCTCGCCCTGGCCGACATGTGGCAAGCCAATCGACAGGCGATGACGGTCGGTCAAGGCATGCTGGATCGAGCCGTAAAGACCGTTGGCACCGTGCAACTCAGTGCCCTGGGCGTCGAAGGCCTGATATTTCCCCTCGCCGAGGTGAACCAATACTTTGTGGCTGCTCGCCTGCTGCGGGCCGTAACTGGCTCGTAACGGACCGTTGAGCGTTGCCTCACGTATTTCAATACGCAGTTCGTTCTTCCAGCCAGGCAAACGCTGCAGTGTGTTCAGCGCCAGGGCCTCGGTATCCGGCCCGGCCAGTTCTGGCAGGTAGAGACCTTCGTAGGCCTGCGTCAGGCGTATTTCGTTTTGCCACTGGCGCGCCACTTGAGCCAGGCGCAAGGGAATCTTTTCGCGGGTGCGAATGATCTCCAGCTCAGCCGTCGTGGCATCGCTCAACACTTGCCGCGCCATACGCGTGGACAGTCGCTTGAAATCACGCTGTATGAGCTGGACAGCGGGGTCAGCCGGGCGTTTCGGCTCGCTGTTGAGGCTGCGGAACAGGCGCGTACGGTGGCGTACGGCGCTTTCTGCCAAGCGGTTTTTCAAGGCCACAGTGCGCAACTCAGTGCCTCGCTCCAGGTACTGACCACCCAGCAGTTTCTTGAGTTGATCGTCACTCAGGCTGTCAACGATTCGACCGGGCAAACCGCCGCCCTTGAGTTCGGTCTGGCTGATGCGGATCGGAGCAGGATCGGTACGGTCCCCGGTGTAATACTGAATCGGTACATCGCTCCCGGCTTGAGCATTGAACACTTCAATGCCCCTGCCCACAGGCCAATCCGGTAACTCGACCATCAATGTCGCGGCGTACCCGGACAGCTCGTCAGTCATTTGCCCTTCGGCAATCTGCCGCCCTACGCTCACCGCGTTGTCATAGGCACGATTTCGGTCCGCCGTTTCCTGCAGGATCGACGGGGTGCGCTCTGTCTCGACATACATTCGTCGAAGCAAACCCTCTTCGATGCCGCTGGACATTCGAATCCGTTCCAACTGCGTGTCGCTGAATCCCTCCACCACAGGGCCCAGACGACGCATCAGGGCCGTGCCTTCCCAGCTTCGTGGAGCCTCGGCCTCATGCACCCAGACCCCGTCACCGTTGGTACGCACTTCAGGTTGATAGGCGTCGGCACGCACAGGGTGCTGAACGCGATACGCCCCGGGAAGAGGATCGTCCCCCAGCACAAAATGTTTGTCGCCAAGTGTTAACACCTGATCGCCGTTGCGACGCAGCAACCCGTCGCTGTCCGCGCTCGAACTGGCGGGTAACTCGATATTGCGCTCATAGGGTTTGAGATCCGGTTTCCACAAGCGCGTCTTGCCATCAGGCAGGCGGACCGGCTTCATGCTTTCTACAGCGGGCGACGTCACGAAGTGAAACGCCGCAGCACCCACCGCCAGCATCGCCAGGTTTTCCACAACATCGGTTATATGAGACCAGGCGGCTTCCCTGTCGCCTTCGCCGAGTTCGATAGCGCCCTCAAATGCCTCGTACATCAGCTGTCCGAGCGTGGCCACCAACATGACTTCGCCGAGCGGCGGCACCACCATCGATACCGTGCCCACAACCAGAAGGCCGATGCTCAGGTAATGCGACAGACGCCTGGAGTGGCTGGCGTCATCCGCATCAACCGTGGACACCGCGAGTGTCCGGGCATCTTCAAATACCTGATCGCGCAGGCCTTCGTAGAGTGTGTCCCACAGGTCGACGTCCTCCGCCCATATGCCACCTTTTATGGAATAGGCATTGATATTCAGGTTCGGGCCTTCGACCGGCACCCGACTGGTGTGATGCGCATTCCCCAGAATCGAACTGATCGGCGAACGCACGTAATCAGGCGCCAGCAGGTCCGCCCAAAAGGCGCCCTGCTCGGAGCGCAACCAGTTAATCAGCCAGGGTTCGGAAGGTGCATCCGTCATCGTCTTGGTGAAGCGACGGTAATAGTAGGGACGATTTTTTTGCGCGACAAAACGGCTGAGAAAAACCTGATAACCGGCAGGCCCGGACTGGGGCTGGCGGCCCATCGGCTGCACCGGGTACGCGGTAAGTTGGCGAGTCAGCTCCTGACGAAAAGCCTGGAAATTTTCGTAACGCTTGATCGGATGTTCGGGGTCGTCAGGGATATAGGCGATGAACCAGTCCGAATATTGGTATTTGACACAGGGGTCGATAATCACACACCCGCGCAGATCGAGATTTATCATGCTCGGGGTGCGATACCAGACCTGTTTGTCGCCAACCATTATCTTTTTTTCGCCACTGACCACGCGCATCAACAGCTTGAAATCGTCCTCGCCGATATCTTTCTTGAATAGCGCCAGGCGGGCAGCCGCGGTGAAGGCATCTTTCTGGTGGGTGATGTAGCGGGTGCGTAACAGGTTTTGCGAAACCACTTGGTCCGGGCGTAGAAAGGTTTTGAGGTGCTGCTGGTACTGGCTACCCAGATCAAGCGTGCGGCACAGGCGGGCAAAGTCTTCGAGCTTGAGCGTGGCCGGATGGCGCTCGAAGTGGCCGAGTGCATTGGGCGGAGTGACGAACCCGCAAGCCGCGTCGAAAAAGCCGGCTGTTGTTTCCTGTTCCTCGAAATTGTTCAGGGCTGCCTGCAACAAAGAAAATGTCTTGACCCTGTAGCCATCGGTCTTTCGGCCAAAGCTGTCTTCTATCGGGATATAAA
This sequence comes from Pseudomonas fungipugnans, assembly GCF_029955235.1. NCBI lineage: Bacteria > Pseudomonadati > Pseudomonadota > Gammaproteobacteria > Pseudomonadales > Pseudomonadaceae > Pseudomonas > Pseudomonas fungipugnans. The sequence goes on along the minus strand of NZ_JARBWL010000002.1, from coordinate 945,321 downwards.
GCCGCAGGAAAACATGCTCCACATCCAGCGCATGCCCCGCTGCGACCAATGCGGCCGTGAGTAACGGCGCTGCAAAATCATTAATCTCCTGGATTTTGAGCATCGACTTGTCGAGCTCGTTCTGTGAGTGACACTTGGCATCCAGGTCACGGTTCAACACATCACGATCGGATGCACTGAGTGCGCCATACCAGTTCGGGATGACAGGGCGTGTCTGCCTGAGCGCTGCGCGCCGCTGTGGCGCGGCATTGACGAGACAGGCAGGAACGGCACGTTTGAGAAGTTCATAGTGCTGTCCCTGCTCGCCTGCGGTGGCAGGAATCGGGGATAAATCGGTCATTTGAAAAATACCTTGATGAAAGATCAAGGCATCAACTTAACCAGCGTAACTGTGACGCTGGCGGTAACTATATACCGCGACGGTTGCGGCCCATCGCAGCTGTTGTGCGCGCATGGCTTCCAGCGAAAACTACTCCACCACCAACCGCCCCAACCGCTGCTTCAGCATCCGGTTCTCGGCTCGCAGCTGCTGGACCTCTTCAAGCAGGTCCAGCGCCAGGGCAACGCCTTCCCATTCCAGTTCCAGGTCGCGCCGCAGCTTGGCGGCACGTTTGGCCAGGACCAACTCGTAATCGTTGAAACGCCAGTCCTTGGGCAGTGCGCCCTGAGGTTCGAGGATGCCGTGTTCGACGATTTCGATCACGTAGACGTCCGACAGGTCGGTCGCCTCACAGAATTCTGCCATGTCCAGTTGAACGATCAGGGGGCTGCTCATGTTTGGCTACTCCGTTTCTCGGATCAGAAGTTCTCGCGCGGGTCGAAAGCGGCTTTCTTCGCCAGTTCCTGCCACAACGCCTTGGTCTCGTCGTCTGCGGCCTTGGGCATGATGGCCTTGAGCTGCACGAAGAGGTAACCGCGTTCGCCCTTCTTGTTCATCAAACCGTGGCCCTTGGCGCGCATGCGCTGGCCGTTCTGGCTGCCGGCCGGGACCTTGAGGTTGATCTTGCCGGTGAGGGTCGGCACCGCGACTTCCGCGCCCAGCGCCAGTTCCCAGGGGGCCAGCGGCAGGGTGATGATCAGGTTTTCGCCCTCGACATCGAATTTCGGGTGCGGGGCAAAACGGATGATCAGGAACAGGTCGCCATTGGCGCCGCCGCCAATTCCCGGTGCGCCTTGGCCCTTGAGGCGGATGCGCTCGCCGTCGGTCACGCCAGCGGGGATTTTCACGTTCAGGCTCTTGCTGGTGTTGCTCACATGCTGGCCAGCCGCGTTGTACTGCGGCACCTGGAAGCTGACCTTCTTCGATTCGTTCGAGAGGGTCTCTTCCAGAAAAATCGCTAATTCCATTTCCACGTCTTGCCCTCGGCGACCGGCGCTACGAGATTGCCCACCACCGAACCCCGGACCCCGGTTGCCGAAAATCGAACTGAAGAAGTCCGAAAAATCGCCCGAGTCCTGGCCACCACCGAAACCACCTGCCCCACCGGCACCACGTCCCTGCCAGCCTGGCGGGCCCTGGAACGGCTGGCCGTGCTGGCCGTATTTGCGCAAGTCGTCGTATTCGGCGCGCTTGTCGGCACTTTTCAGCGCCTCATAGGCTTCCGAAGCGTCCTTGAACTTGGCCTCGGCGTCCTTTTCCTTGCTGACGTCGGGGTGGTATTTGCGCGCGAGTTTGCGATAAGCGGCCTTGATGGTCTTATCGTCTGCGGTCGGTTCCACACCGAGAATCTTGTAATAGTCTTTGAAATCCATCGCGGGAATCACCATCCGTTATCAAAGTCGCGCCACTGCCGCCAGCATGCGCTGATTAGCAGCCGTTGGGTTGACCGATCTCAAGCTGTGACCGGGTAGCGCATCAAAAGTTTATCGGCAGCGAAAGGCGGTTCTTGCGTCCGTCCTGTGGCTGCCTGGCTCAATGCTGACAAGTTTGGGGCATGGCGCGGTCTTTACAAGGCGCTAACCGCTGCGATTTAGCGGATAGTCGGCCTTCGAATCTGTGCCGCAGTGGCATACACTGCGCGGCCGTTTTTTAACCGGAACTCGAAAGACATGAAAAACGCATCCCCAGCCCGTGCCTGCGGTATCGACTTTGGCACGTCCAACTCCACCGTCGGCTGGCTGCGCCCCGGCATGGAAACGCTGATTGCGCTGGAGGACGACAAGATCACCCTGCCTTCGGTGGTCTTCTTCAACATGGAAGAACGCCGCCCGGTGTACGGCCGCCTGGCGCTGCACGAGTACCTGGAAGGCTATGAAGGCCGGCTGATGCGCTCGCTCAAGAGCCTGCTGGGCTCCAAGCTGATCAAGCATGACACCAGCGTGCTGGGCACGGCGATGCCGTTCAAGGACCTGCTGGGCCTGTTCATCGGCCAGTTGAAGAAGCGCGCTGAAGCCGCCGCCGGTCGTGAATTCGAAGAAGTGGTACTGGGCCGCCCGGTGTTTTTCGTCGATGACGACGAACTGGCTGACCAGGAAGCCGAAAACACCCTCGTGGACGTGGCCCGCGCCATCGGCTTCAAGGACGTGTCGTTTCAGTACGAGCCGATTGCGGCCGCCTTCGACTATGAATCGACCATCGAAAAAGAAGAGCTGGTGCTGATCGTCGACATCGGCGGTGGTACGTCCGACTTCTCGCTGGTGCGCCTGTCCCCCGAACGTCGTACCCACGACAACCGCCACGACGACATCCTCGCCACTGGCGGCGTGCACATCGGCGGGACCGACTTCGACAAACAGTTGAGCCTGCAAGGCCTGATGCCGCTGTTCGGCTACGGCAGCCGCATGAAGAGCGGCGCCTACATGCCGACCAGCCACCACATGAACCTGGCGACCTGGCACACCATCAACTCGGTCTACTCGCAGAAGTCGACCCTGGCCCTGGGCAGCATGCGCTACGACATCGAAGACACCGGCGGCATCGACCGTCTGTTCAAGCTGATCGACCAGCGCGCCGGTCACTGGCTGGCGATGGAAGTGGAAGAAACCAAGATCCAGCTGACCCACGCCGACACCCGCCACGTGCCGCTGGACCGCATCGAGCCAGGCCTGAGCGTGGAACTGACCCGGGCACTGTTCGAGTCGGCCATCGACAACCTGCTGGAGCGTGTGCGCAACAGCGTCACCAAATTGCTGACCGACGCCAATGTGCGGGTCGATCAGGTCGATACGGTGTTCTTCACCGGTGGTTCGAGCGGGATTCCGGCGCTGCGCAACAGCATTTCGGCAATGCTGCCCAAGGCGCAGCATGTGGAAGGGAATATCTTTGGCAGCATCGGCAGCGGACTGGCAATCGAGGCCAACAAGCGCTACGGCACGATGGACTGATCCGAAACCAAGGCTCGCTCCCACATTGGAATGCGTTTCCCTGTGGGAGCGAGCCTGCTCGCGAAGGCGTCAGCTCAAGCGACACATCTCCAGCAGATCAAACCATCCCGATCTGCTTCAACTCGCTCTTCAGATACGCATAATAAATCGGCCCCGCCACCACGCCCGGCAGGCCGAATGCGGCCTCGAACACCAGCATTGCCAACAGCAACTCCCAGGACTTGGCGCTGATCTGCCCGCCGACGATGCGTGCGTTGAGAAAGTATTCGAGCTTGTGGATGAAGATCAGATAACCCAGCGCCGCCACGGCGACCCAGATCGACAGCGACAAACCGACGATGGTGATCAGGGTGTTGGACATCAGGTTGCCAATCACCGGCAGCAGGCCCAACAGGAACGTCAGCACGATCAGGGTTTTGGTCAGCGGCAGCTTGATGCCGAACATCGGCAGAATCACCGCCAGGAAGATGCCGGTGAAGAAGGTGTTGAGCAGCGAGATCTTGATCTGGGCGAAGACGATGTTGCGGAACGCCTGCACCAACAAGTGCAAGCGGTCGAACAATGCGGCGGCCAACGGCTTGCGCTTGGTCAGGTCCGGCACCCGTTGCAAGGCGATGATCGCCCCCAGCACCATGCCGATCAGCAGCGTCACGAACATGTGCGCCGCGTCCTTGCCCACCAGTTGCAGGTCGCTCAGGTGTTTGGTCAACCAGTCGCCAATGGCCACCCGGAACTCGGCGGCGCTGGCCGGCAGGTAGGCGTCGATGAACGGCGGCAACTGACCGCGAGCGCGATCAACCACGCCCATGAATTTGTCGAGGGAAGCGCCCGGGTTTTCCGCCTCGTGCAGCAGGAAGCTGATCGCACCGGCAAAGATCAGCGCCAGCACGCTGACCACCAGCGTGCCCAGCAGCGCCACCGCCAGCCAGCGGGCGCGCCGACCCTCGATCAGCCGTTGCAGTTGCGGGGTGAGCATGTTGACCAGTTCGAACACCAGCAGGCCGGCCATCAGGCTCGGCAGCAATCGCAGCGGCAACACCAGCAACAGCCCACCAAAAATGATCACCCAACTGACCAACAGCAATACGTGACGCTGAGAAAACGTTGGCATACAGCCTCAAAACGAACGGCGTAAAAGGATTGGCAGTCTGCCAGCGTTCCGATGTCAGCACTAGGGATTGTGCAGGCCTACCTTGGTCGGGTGCTCAGGCGGTTTTTTGCGACGGCCTTGCTGGCCCCTTCGCGAGCAGGCTCGCGAGGGGGCCAGCAAGGACACTACAAATCTCCCCTCGGCTTATTGTTTCTTCAGGCAAGTACTCATGAACGTCTTGCGTGCATCCCCGGTCAGTTTCTGGGTGCCGGCCGTTGCATTGCAGTCTTTCATCTTCTGCTGCTGCGGGGTCAGGGTCTTGGCGTCATTGGCGGCCGGCGTGGCTTTGAGGCACGTGCTCATGAATGTTTTGCGCTCATCGCCCTTGAGACTCTTGGCGGTGGCGTCGGCATTGCAGGTGGTCATTTTGTTCTGTTGGGCAGTGGCGGCGAAGCCCTGGGAGCAGAGCAGCAAACCGATCATCAACAAAGGGACACGCAACATCTTCATGGAGTTTTCTCCTTGTCGCCGCACCGATCGGCACGACCTCGCCCTGAAGTGTAGTCAAAGCCTGTTACACCTTCCTGCCGTGCAAATGACTGCGCCGATACTGCTCCGGCGTGCTGCCGGCCTGGCGTTGAAACATCGCGATAAATGCCGAGCCGGTGCTGTAACCGAGGTCGAACGCGATCTCCTGAATACTGCGCGAACTGGCCAGTGCCTCGATGGCCGCCAGAAAACGCAGGCGCTGGCGCCACTCGCCGAAACTCATGCCCAGCTCGCGCACGAACTGCCGGGCCAGGGTGCGTTCACTGACATGGATCTGCGCCGCCCAGTCCGCCAGGGGCCGGTTGTCCCCGGGTTCGGCCTGCATGCGTTCCAGTATCCCGAGCAGTCCGGGGCTGCTGGCGTAGGGCAAATAACAGTTGTGTACCGGCGCCTGCTGCAGCTGATCCACCAGCACTTGCGCCAGACGCACGTCGGCGGGCTGCTCGGGGATCTGCACATCGCGGGCGGCAAAGTCTTTGAGAATGGCCTTGAGAATGTCGCTGATCGCCAGGGTGCAGGCCTGCACGGGCAAGTCCCGGCACAACGGTGGCGCCAGGCACACCGCCCGATAGTTGATCGGCTGGTTGCTGTAGAAACTGTGCTCGGTCTGCGGCGGCACCCACACCGCGTATTGCGGCGGCGACATGAAGCGGCTGCCGTCGATGTCCATGTGCAGCACGCCGTGGGCTGAATACTCCAGCGTGCCCCACGGGTGGCGATGGGCCGAGGCGTATTCGTGGGTTTCGAAATCGGCATAACGGAAGTACACCGGGGCCGGCAGCTCGTGGAAATCCAGCAGATCGATGTGTTTGCGGGTCATGCTGTCCGTTGTCCAATGCAGGTTGTCTGGATAGAAGTATAGGCCTGTATCCAGACAGGGGATAATCACCCTTCATCAACGTTCTGGTTTTCCCTCATGCAATACGCTTATCCGCTGCTGGCCATTTTCATCTGGGCTGGCAACACCGTGATCAACAAACTGGCGGTCGGGGCGATTTTCCCCGCCGAGATCGGTTTTTATCGCTGGCTGCTCGCCGGCCTGCTGTTCACGCCATTCATGCTCAAGCCGGTAATTGCCCACTGGCCGCTGATCCGCCCGAACCTGGGCAAGATCTTCATTCTCGGCGTGCTGGGGATGGCGGTGTATCAGAGCCTGGCGTATTTCGCCGCGACCCTGACCTCGGCCACCAACATGGGCATCATTTTGTCGCTGATGCCGTTGATGTCACTGGCCATGGCGATTGTCAGCCTCGGCCAGCGCCTGACCGCCGGCGCCTTGGCCGGTGCCGTGTTGTCGTTCGCCGGGGTGCTGGTGGTGGTGTCGTCCGGCAGCCTTGGCGCGTTGCTGGAACACGGGGTGAACCTGGGGGATGCGATGATGCTGATCGCCACCCTGGCCTATGCGATCTACAGCACACTGCTGAAGAAGTGGCAGCTGAAGTTGCCGCCGCTGGTGCTGTTGTACTTGCAGGTGCTGGTGGCCGTGGTGGTGTTGTTTCCGATGTTTGTCGCCTCGCCTAAAATCGGCCCGACGCTGCAGAACATCCCGCTGGTGCTCTACGCCTGCCTGCTGGCTTCGATGCTCGCGCCATTGGCGTGGATGCAAGCGGTGGTGCGCCTGGGGCCGAGCCGCACCACGCTGTTTTTCAACCTGCTGCCGTTGATTACTGCGCTGATTGCGGCGGTGGTGCTGCATGAGCAGTTGGCGATGTACCACCTGGTAGGCGGGGTATTGACGTTGGGCGGAGTGATTCTTTCCGAGCGCTGGACCACCGTGTTGGGCCGCAAGCTCAGCGTTGCCTGAGCTGACGCCTTCGCGGGCAAGCCACGCGCCCACAGGGGTATGCATTCCCCTGTGGGAGCTCAGCGTTGCCCGCGATGAACGATAACTCGGTCTATAGCCCTACCTGTTTCAACCGCGCCGCATGCTCGACAAACAACCGCACCGGCTCCGCCCCCTTTCCCACCAGCCCCAGCGACTGGTTGACGATGTCGAAGTGATCCATCGGATACTCATCGCCAATCACCGTGCCCAAGTGCGAGCTGTAGCGTCCGACCATCCCGTCGCAATGCCCCACTTCGCGCACAAAGGTGCTGGCAAACAGGCGGCAACTGCGGTTGGTGCCATCGAACAGATTGCCCCCGCGATCGGTCTTGCCCGGCTGCAAGGTCCCGGACCAGGAGTAATAGCGCACCCCATTGACCTCCTCCGGCCCGTGCCCGCCCCAGGTTCCGGGCAGGCCCTGCGGATAGCGCTGATTGAACAGCGCCACACCTGCTGTCGTCAGGGATTCGTGGGAGGCGTGAACATCCACTGGCAGTCTGGGCCCTCGATAGCCGGTTTCCAGCAGGCTCATCAGCGCGCCGATCACGCGCAATACGACCCCGAGCACACGGCCCTTGGCGCTGTTGGCCGGATAGTGCTTTTCCAGATAATCCGCCAGCTCCGAGCCGTGATTGGGGCCGGCAACCGACGTCACCGAGGCCACACGATCCGGGCGTTTTGCCGCTGCATATCGGGCGGTGAGCGAGCCCTGACTATGACCGATCAGATTGACCTTCTGCGCGCCGGTCTCTCGCACAATCTCCTCGATCCGCGCCAGTAACTGCTCGCCGCGCACCTCGGTTGAGTTGAGCGGCGACACCTGCACCGCGATCACCGTCGCCCCACCCCGGCGCAACGCCGAGATGATCCCGTACCAGTAGGGATAGAGCAGCAACCGGATAAACCCGAGCATTCCCGGAACCAGCACCAGCGGATAGCGCGTGGCAGAACTTTGCGACATGGGCGGACATCCTTGTAATCGGTGAGATAACGCAAGGCAGGATGCAAGACATCAGCCAAGCATCCCCAGCGTAGATGACCCGTCTGTGACCTCCGCTGCCGGCGCTTTACTTCAACCCGGTCACCCCGGCCGCGGATCTCAGGACACACCTTGCATGACTCAGGTCAACAAATGCAGACCGCAGGCCAAATCACATAAAACTTTTTGCCTCGCTCATCACTCACACCTTAAGTAGCGATCACGGGCTCAGACCCTTGACGCAAACCGGATTAGCCTCTAGGAGATCGATATGAGCGACATGCATTTGTCTGATGTAACCACCCTTCGCGAACGGGCCCGCAAAAACGTCGAAAACGGTGCCGTGACCGAAAGCTACAGCGCCGACCGCGAAGAAGTGCTGCGCCTGCTCAACGAGTCGCTGGCCACCGAACTGGTCTGCGTGTTGCGCTACAAGCGCCACTATTTCATGGCCAACGGCCTGAAAGCCCACGTCGCCGCCGACGAATTCCTCGAACACGCCAATCAGGAAGCCGAACACGCTGATCGTCTGGCCGAGCGCATCGTGCAATTGGGTGGTGAACCGGAGTTCAACCCTGACCTGCTGTCGAAAAACTCCCATGCACAATACGTGGCGGGCAAAGACCTCAAGGAAATGGTCTACGAAGACCTGGTCGCCGAGCGAATCGCCATCGACAGCTATCGCGAGATCATTCAGTACATCGGCGAAAAGGACCCAACTACCCGTCGCATCTTCGAAGATATCCTGGCCCAGGAAGAAGAACATGCCGATGATATGGCGGATATCCTTAAAGACTTATAACTGCCATAAAAGCTTTATCGCACTGACACTGCGATAAAGCTTAACCGACCGTTAACTTCACCCTCATTTAAAGTTACAACCCGCACGTAGACTTTTCTCGCCATGGACTTATTCTAACAACCACAGCCCTGACGGCTGTTTAAATAAACCAGTAAAGGAATACTTCCATGCTTCTTGAAGAACGTCTAGAATTCATTGACTCTCTGGAGCCCATGCCGATAGCAAGGACGAGATCCGCCTTTCAAACACAACAATTCCCGACACAAAACCCACCGCACGATACCAATAAATCCACCGCCAGCATCATGCCGGATACGATGGATGCGTTTCTTCCTGGCGTGCCGAAAAATATTATTCACGACGTCAATATTTGCAAGTTAGTCATGCAGAATGACGCCACCAAAAAATTCCCCAAGGATGAACAACTCTTCGAATGGTACAAACACTATGTTGACGGGCTGACAAAACTTGGCTGGGTGATTCAAAACAGGGATCTGCGTGACGTCACCATCAGAAAGACCGGCTTGACGATGGATCAAGTCGCCCTGGAAATCGCGACGGGACTGATTGGCCCTAGCGCAGCCATAGTCTTGGCAAATGTGGCTCAAAAGGCGGTCGCCGCCGTGCAGAACAATCCCGGCGCCATCCAGCTCTTCGAGCGCAATAAAACACTTGGGGCACAGGCAAAGTTCGACATTGCACCCGTGTGGATTGATACCAGCGGCCAGCCGAACATGATCCTGAACTGCATCTCCCTTGATGCCCGGGAAAGCACGCGTGGCATCCTGTTCTGGAAATCGACCAAACAGTCCACCACCATAAAATCAGGGGCAGTCCGTACTTATCTGGACAACAAAGTGTTCTCGCGCTTGAGCGAAACATTATACGACAAGTACACCGAAGCCAGAAAAAATCTCATTATTGACCTGCCTGATTTTGAATAATTCGCGGGTGTTTAAATCGGCAAAAAATTGCCGATTTAAACACTCTATCGCGCACTCACCTTCGAGCAGGTACAACCCCGATGACAGCCCACTACGACGCTTACTTGGTCAGCGGCAATCTAACAATCTTTTGCGGCACACAAACTGACGATTTCAAAAGTGACATTTTAAATTCCAGTTTGCTCGCTGAGCTGCTGGCAACAAAGACGAGCAATGACCGAGAAGTCTCATGGCCCACTTACACCGAGACGGTACAAAAAATAGCCTGGGTCAGTAAAAGCCGGACGATGCAACGTACTGAATTCAGCTACACAACCCTCTTGAATACCGTCATTCAATGTGCTGGAAGCGCTCTTCCAAACCCTGAAAGACAAACGCTCGCCAACGCCTTTTCTGAACTGAAAAATCTGCCGGTCGACTCCGTGGTCATCAAGACCATCACCGACAAGCTTAAAGCGAACGCGTCTCCCTATATGGGCGCCACTGCCGGGGTCATGACAGGCGTCCCTTTCCAGACGACCATGCTGCTGACCATCGTTCGTAGCGACAAAACCCTGCTGACTCTACAAATTGCCTTCAAGACCACCGACGCCACAGCATCCAGCATTCTGGGCCAACCGGTATTGAACGCTATCAAGAACGGCAAAACCAACATGCACCTTCTGTGCAGCTCACTGGATGGACGCCAATCCAATCTGGTGAGAAACGAAGTCATAAAAAAACTCGGCAGCAAAATTGAAACCGATTTGCTGCGCATTCAGGCGCCGACCTGCTAATTGAAAGGCGATAGCCAGAGTTCATGTTCAATCGCTCTCGAGCGAGAGCGATTGAACACTGCTCAGACACCTATCAGTCTTTCACGGTCTTCGGCGCCTTGCCCGCCTTCATCTGTTCCAGCAACGGGGCACACTGATTCGGCTCACCGCCACTCGGCGCAATCAACGCCAATAGCCCCGCCGCCGGTGCAGCAATCACACCCAGTGCCACCATCCCGGCACCGCGCAACATCAACGGAACGGCTTTGACACCCGCGTCCGGCTTGCTGAACGTGCCTCGCACGTAGAGCGGCGAACGCAGGGAAATCAAACGCCAGCCTTTGGATTCGGGCGTAATCGTCAGGTCCAGCTGTTCGGTGGCCATGTTCGCCGAGCCGTCAATGTAGACGATCGAGTTCTCGGTATCGAAGACAAACAGGCGCGTGGTCGCCAGGCCGGTCTTGATGTCAAAGTCGGCGGCGGCGCAGTTGATCTTCACTTCCTTGTCGCCAAACACTTTGCCGACGATGTAATTGCCGACGTTGAGCCCCGCCAGCTCCATCAGCTCGCGACTGATGGCGCCGTCGTTGATCAGCATCTTCAGCCGGCCGTTGGCGCTGCCCAGTAATTTGGCCACCGAATTGCCACGGCCTGAAATGTCGGCGTCGCCGTTGAGTTCACCAAAACTGGTTTTCATCGGCTCGAAGGTCGGGAACAACTGCTTGAGCTTGAACCCGCGCGCGGTGAGTTTGGCCTGGCCTTCCAGCGGTTCGGTGTGGCCGTCGAGGCGCACCTGGGCGTCAAGCTTGCCGCCGGCCACGCCGAAACGCAGGGGCTGGAGGCTGAGCACGCCGTCGGTGAGCACAACATGGGTATAGAGGTCGTTGAACGGCAGTTTTTCGCTGTGCACGATGCGTTTGCCGGTGAATTCGACGTCGGCATCCATCACCCGCCAGCGGTCAGTCTTGAATTCCTCAACCGGCAATACCTTGTCTGCCGGTTGCTTGCTGGCGCCGCCACGTGCCTGCTGCTTGGCATTGGAATCGGCACCGATCAGCGGCGCCAGGTCGGCAAACAGCAGTTGATTGGACACTAACGTGCCAGTGAGCTTGGGCCGTGGCTGGCTTGCAACGTAGGCCAGACTGCCGTGGATATCACTGCTGCCGATCTTGCCGTTGAAATCGTCATAGCGAAATTGCGCGCCAGCGGCGTCATGCAACTTGGCGCTCAGGTGGCCGTCGGTGGCGTAAGGCGGCGAGTCCGGCAGGGTGACACCGGTCAGTGGATACAGGTTGCCGAGACTGGCGCCGGCGAGCTTCAGGCGCAGGTCCAGGGCGCCCAGATTCAGCGGATCGGTCAAGGTACCGGCCAGCTCGACGCGGGTATCGCCGATCTTCACCTGCGCTTGCAACGGAAACGGCTTGGCTGCGTCTTGCAGCGCCAGCAGGCCACCGATCTTGCCTTGGCCGGCGAGTTGCTGCGCGTGGTACTGCCCTTTGACCTTCAACGCAAACGCATAGTCCTGAGGTGCGCCACCCTTGTCCAAGGCGGTTTTCGCCGCCTTGTCGCCGACAATTTCACTGAACGGAATCGGTTTGCCCAGCGGGTCGATCAGCACATCGAGTTGGGTTTTCAGGCTCTGGTCGTCAAGGGTGACATGGCCCTTGTCAAACCCGATGGCACCCATGTCGACCACCCAACTGGAGGGCTCGGCATTCGGGTCCTTGGGGTCGAATGTGAACGTCCAGTTGGCGCGGCCATCGGCCAGGCGCTGAAGGTCGGCATTGGGTTCGGTAAGGTCGATGCGCGGGATCACTACGTGCCGGGCCAACAGGGCCAGGGGCGAGATACGCAACTCGACACGCTTGAGCGTGACCATCTGTGGCTTTTTAGACCAGTCCGGGTTGCCGAGGGTCAGGTCTTCAGCCACCACATGCGGCCACGGCACCCAGGCCCGCCAGCCGCCTTCGTCAGGCTCGCGCTGCCACACCACCGCCAGATTGCCATTGATGGCGAATGGTCGATGCAGCTCTTCAGAGACTTTGGCGTTGAGGGGGGGTTTGATCCGGTTCCAATCGAAGAACACGATGACCAACACCAACACTGCCAGCAGCACAACCAGGCTGGCGAGGGTCCAGCTCATTATTTTTTGAGTGCGCGTCATTGCACAGGGCTCCTGAATACGACTGGGCGCCGACTGCGACGCACACATGAAACGGTAGGCCATTACTGGCCTTGCATAACGTCTACGACTGGGAAATGCGCCGCAGGTTTAATCAAAAGGCCGATCCAGACGCAAAAACCTGGCGAACACCGTGTCGATTGACTCATCCCGCGTTACCGCATCCGCACTTTTGCGAGGCGCCGGTGGGTCGAAAATACCCACCGCGGTGCAAAACCGCCCGCCGGAAACACTTGTTCTAGAGCCTTCCGGCGGAACAATCAATTCTGTTGATTATTACCATTGCGTTTATGAACTTTTATATCGACTTATCGGGAGTAGCATTGACCTCGTACCCACTTTATCGCCCTCCCAAGGAGCAACCCATCATGAAACGCCAATTACTGCTTAGCCTGACCCTCTCGATGCTGGCCAGCACCGCTTTTGCTCTGCCAGCCGCCGATCAGGCCACACCGCAAGTCAAAAACACCCATTCGGTTTACAGCCAGACAGTTGCCGACCATGGCCAAGGCCGTGAACGTCTGGAAGAAAAAGGTCTGGTTCAAGATGGTTCGGACCGCACTCCACTGGGCCAGGCACTGGCTTCTGACGGCAGCGACCGCACCCCACAAGGCCAGACCCTGGCGTCCGACGGCAGCGACCGCACCCCACAAGGCCAGACTCTGGCGTCCGACGGCAGCGACCGCACCCCACAAGGTCAGACCCTGGCGTCCGACGGCAGCGACCGCACCCCACAAGGCCAGACCCTGGCGTCCGACGGCTACGACAAAACCCCACAAGGCCAAATGGCTAGCTGATGCTGGTGACCCCGCAATCAAGCGCACCAGCGCTGTGAGGTAAAAGTCATGGAAGCCTTCAATAAAGCCCGATCCCCGGATCGGGCTTTCGTCTCTATATAGCGCGCATTTTCCGCCCTCGAACCCCGATCCCGGTTCGACGCCGGCGAAGCCGATTTGCTAGAGTGCGACGCTGTCCTACTTCAGAACGCCCCTGCGATGCTGCCCCGCGCCGAACAGAAACAACAAACCCGTAATGCCCTGATGGACGCCGCCCGTCATCTGATGGAAAGCGGCCGAGGATTCGGCAGCCTGAGCCTGCGCGAAGTCGCCAAAACCGCCGGGATCGTGCCCACCGGTTTTTACCGGCACTTTGACGACATGGACGAGCTGGGCCTGGTGCTGGTCAGCGAGGTTGGCCAGACGTTTCGCGAGACGATCCGGCTGGTGCGTCACAACGAATTCATCATGGGCGGCATCATCGATGCCTCGGTGCGCATCTTCCTTGATGTGGTCAGCGCCAACCGTTCGCAATTCCTGTTTCTGGCGCGCGAGCAGTACGGCGGCTCGCTGCCGGTACGCCTGGCCATCGGTCGATTGCGCGAAGACATCAGTTCGGACCTGGCCGCCGACCTGTCGCTGATGCCCAAACTGCAACACCTGGACATCACCGGCCTGAGCGTCATGGCCGACCTGATCGTCAAAAGTGTGTTCGCCACCCTGCCGGACATCATCGACCCGCCCCTCGAAGCGCTGCCCGAGCATCTGACGCCCCAGGCCAAAATCACCCAGCAACTGCGCTTCATCTTTATCGGCCTCAAGCACTGGCAAGGGCTCGGCAGTACCGAATAGACACATCCCCCTACGGGCTTCTGTGGCGAGGGAGCTTGCTCCCGCTGGAGTGCGCAGCGGTCCCCGTCTTTTTCACGTGCGGGGCCGCTTCGCGCCCCAGCGGGAGCAGCTCCCTCGCCACAAAGCAATTCTGCATTTCGGGTTTCGCCGCAAATGGGTGCGCGAAATGTTTCCGCGCACCAACCTAACGCAAAATCCTGCAACATTTTGAAACATCCGCTAATCTCCGACAGGGATTTCCTACGCTTCGTACGGTTGGCAAGCCCCTTGCTCTAGCCTGAGCAATGCCCTTAGCTGGAAGCTTTCCGATGCTGGTGATCCACCGCAGAATCGCCCCCCAACCCGCCTGGGCCGCCGAATTGCACCTGACCTTCGAGGCCCGGAGCAAGAGCCGCCTGCGCTGTTTCAGTGCCGAGCAGGAAGACGTCGGACTGTTTTTGGAGCGTGGCCAGCCGCCGCTGTATGACGGCGAATGCCTGGAGGCCGAAGACGGACGCATCGTCCGGGTCTGCGCCCGCCCTGAGCAACTGCTGCACGTCACCTGCGCCAATGCCTTCGAACTGACCCGCGCCGCTTATCACCTGGGTAATCGCCACGTCGCCCTGCAAGTCGGCGATGGCTGGCTGCGTCTGCTGGACGACTACGTGTTAAAGGCCATGCTCGAACAGCTGGGCGCCCACACCGAGAACATCGAAGCGCCGTTCCAGCCCGAACACGGCGCCTACGGAGGCGGTCATCACCATTCGCGGCACGGCGACGAAGACTTCAACTACGCGCCGAAACTGCACCAATTCGGCGTGCGTCTGTGAACCCGGCCTGGGCGCTGTTGCGTCTGGCCAGCCCGCAGCTGCCCATCGGCGGTTACAGCTATTCCCAAGGCCTGGAAATGGCGGTAGACAACGGTCGGGTGGATAACTCCGACAGCGCACGACGCTGGATCAGCGATCAGTTGTTGCTGAACCTCGCCCGCTTCGAAGCACCCTTGCTGTTGGCCCATTGCGTGGCCGCGTCCGAGGACAATTGGGGTGAACTGTTGCTGCGCTGCGAAGAACACCGTGCCAGCCGCGAAACCCGCGAACTGCATCAGGAAAGCCGGCAGATGGGCTATTCATTGCAGCAACTGCTCAATGGTTTGCCGGAACTCGACGCATCGGCCCGCACCTTTCTCGAACAACGCCCCGAACCGCATCTGGCCCTCAGCTGGGCCCTGGCCGCCCGCGCCTGGCAGATCGGCCCGCAAGATGCACTGGCCGCCTGGCTCTGGAGCTGGCTGGAAAACCAGTTGGCGGTGTTGATGAAAACCCTGCCGCTGGGCCAGCAAGCCGCCCAGCGCCTGACCAGCGAACTGCTGCCCTTACTGCAACAAGCCCAGCAGGACGCCACTCGAATCACCCCCGAACACTTTGGCAGCGCCGCTTTCGGCCTGTCCCTGGCGTGCATGGCCCATGAGCGCCAGTACAGCCGACTGTTCCGTTCCTAGGGCCTGTTATTTTGGAGAATCACATGAACACACAACCCCTGCGCGTCGGTATCGGTGGCCCGGTCGGTTCCGGCAAAACGGCCCTCACCCTGGCCCTGTGCCTGGCCCTGCGCGAGCGCTACAACCTGGCGGTGGTGACCAACGACATTTACACCCGTGAAGACGCCGACTTTCTGGTGCGCAACGAAGCCCTGGCGCCGGAGCGCATCATCGGTGTGGAAACTGGCGGCTGCCCGCACACGGCAATTCGCGAAGACGCCTCGATCAACCTTGAAGCCGTGGATCAACTCAATCGCCGCTTTCCGGGGCTGGACCTGATTCTGGTGGAGTCCGGCGGCGACAACCTGTCGGCGACGTTCAGCCCCGAGCTGTCCGACCTGACCATTTATGTGATCGACGTGTCGGCTGGCGACAAGCTGCCACGCAAGGGGGGGCCGGGGATCTGCAAATCCGACTTGCTGGTGATCAACAAGATCGACCTCGCGCCGCTGGTGGGTGCATCGCTGGAGATGATGGACAGCGACACCCGGCGGATGCGAAACGGCAAGCCGTTCGTTTTCAGCAACCAGAAAACCGGCCAGGGCCTGGAAGAGATCATTGCCTTCATCGAACTTCAGGGCCTGCTGACCAGCGCCGCCTGACACTGACTGACTTTTATTAACAAGGAAGCTTATCCATGACACTGAAACGCATCCTGGGCGCCATCGCCCTGCTGCTGACCCCAGCCATCGCTTTTGCCCACCCGGGTCATGGTGACAATGGTTTGATCGCCGGCATCAGCCACCCGATCAGCGGCATCGATCACTTGCTGGCGATGGTTGCCGTGGGCCTGTGGGCAGCGCAGCAAAAAGGCGCGGCGCGTTGGGCACTGCCATGCACGTTCGTCGGCACCATGCTGATTGGCGGGCTGCTGGGGTTTGAAGGGCTGCAATTGCCGGCGCTGGAAAACGGGATCGCCGCCTCGGTGCTGGCGCTGGGCCTGGCCGTGGCGCTGGCCGTGCGTCCACCGCTGAGCCTGGCGGTTGCGGCGACAGCGTTGTTTGCGTTGTTTCATGGCGTGGCACACGGGTTGGAATTGCCGGACATGTCGAGCCCATGGGCATATGCGGCCGGGTTTGTGGTGGCGACGGCGGCGTTGCATGCGGCTGGGTATGCGCTAGTGCGGGTGTTGCCGCAGGCAGCTGCGCCGTTGATTCGGGTGGCGGGTGCGGCTTCGGCGGCGACCGGGGTCTGGTTGCTCGCGGGCTGAAACCTCTATTGCCTGTTACGGCCTCATCGTGAGCAAGCTCGCTCCCACAGTGGTCCTGCGCACACCGCTCACTGTGGGAGCGGGCTTGCCCGCGAAGGCGGCCTGACAGGCAGCGTTTATCTCCCTGAAAGTAAGCGGTCCCCTGTGGGAGCGAGCTTGCTCGCGATAGCGGACTCACAGACACCGCCTATCGCCCATGAAAGCAAGCAATCCCCTGTGGGAGCGAGCCTGCTCGCGAAGGCGGCCTGACAGGCAGCGTTTATCTCAGCCTGTTAACATGTCGCGCAATCGCCCCTGCCGTGACGACGCCTGCCAATGCCTCATGTTTCCCGCTCTGCCTCCCTGCCTGAATTGACCGCCTTGTTCGCCTCGGTGCAACAGCACTTTGAGGGGGTGATCGTGCCGCTCTGGCAGGGCCCCGGCTGGAACGCCGAGATGGCGCTGCCCTATGAGGCGCTGGACGCCATGCACCAGCCACTGCCAGCGCAACGCTACCGGGCCATGGCCTGTGCGCGGCAGCTGTATCTGTTTTCCAGCCTGATCGGCCAAGTGCCGGGCGCCCAAGAACGCGCAGCAGCGCTGTTCCGTTCATTGCAGCAGCATTTCCATGACGCCGAACATGGCGGCTGGTTCTACAGCATCGACCCGCAGGGGGTGCCGCTGGACCCACGCAAAGACCTCTATACCCACGCCTTCATCCTGTTCGCCTGCGCCCATTACTGGGACAAGGTGCGCGAGCCGCTGGTCGAATCGGTGCTCAATGCCACCCTGGAAATCCTCGCCCAGCGCTTTGCCATCGAAGGCGGTCTGTACGAAGCCTGCCT
Organism: Pseudomonas fungipugnans; assembly: GCF_029955235.1. Classification (NCBI taxonomy): domain Bacteria; kingdom Pseudomonadati; phylum Pseudomonadota; class Gammaproteobacteria; order Pseudomonadales; family Pseudomonadaceae; genus Pseudomonas; species Pseudomonas fungipugnans. The sequence continues at coordinate 927,690 of NZ_JARBWL010000002.1, read as the reverse complement.
GGAGCGTGACTGGTCCTCCCTGGACACTGGCCCGTTGCAGAACCCGCTGATGCACCTGGCGGAAGCCTTTCTGGCGATTGTGTCCGTACGCGAAGACGCGGCGGTGGAACATGCGCTGGTCGAGTTATGCACAGGCATGCAGAAGCAGTTCGTCGACCCGCGCGAAAACGTATTGATGGAAAAACCGCTGGGGGCTGTGGATAACTGGTTCGAGCCCGGTCATCAGTTTGAATGGTATTTCCTGCTCGAATCTTCGCTACTGCTGCGCGACAGCAAACTGCATCGCTCGCTGAGCCGCGCCTTCGAATACACCGAGCAATTGGGTGTGGTTGAGGAAAATGGCGCGGTGCGGGCCATGCTCGATCTGGACAGTGATCCGCGTCGCCCGCGCGACAGCACTCAACGCATTTGGGCCCAGGCCGAATACCTGCGTGCCCTGACCTTGCGTCCGGGCAGCGAAACCACCGTGCTGCGCCAGTTGCAGGCGTTGCAGCAACGGTTTCTGCATGATGCCGGCTGGTATGAATGCCGCGATGAAGAAGGCGAAGTCAGCCGCAAGGACATGCCGTCGACCACGCCTTATCACCTGGCAACCTGTTATCGCGGGTTGGCTGATTTTCTTCGTTGATTGATAGATCGCCATCGCGGGCAAGCCCGCTCCCACACGGGATCGCTGCCGAGCGCCAATGTTGTGTTCACTGAGAATCCCCTGTGGGAGCCGGGCTTGCCCGCGATAGCGGTGGGTCATTTGGCAATGATGGTGACGAATGGTAGGGGCAAGACAGTTGCTCCCACATTGGAATGCATTCCGCTGTGGGAGCAACTGTCTTGCCCGCGATTGATCCTAAGGAAGCCACCTGATCATCAGGCAATCCACTTCCGGTCCCCGGTAAAGCTGATCGTCAGCCACCGCGCCGCATCCGCCTTGCCCAGCTTCGAAGAAATATCCTCGCGCAGCGCATCCAGCTGCCCGACATTCTCCAGCCGGTAATCAGCCGGCAACACCACATGGATCTCGATAAACCGCGCCCGTCCGTGCTTCTGCACGTAAGACGAGTAGTCGTCGAAACCATGCTCGATCTTCGCAGCGTCCATCACCTGGCGCACGGTGTCGTCCAGTTTATCCGGGGCGATGCCCAGTACATCGCGTAGCGCCGGACGCAAGATCTTGAACGCCGGTGGCAACATGCTCAGGGCCAGCAGAATCAGGATCAGCGGGTCGACATACACCGCCCACTGGCCATAGCCCTGGGCCTTGAGCAGCAACGCGGTGAGGAAACTGATCAACAGGCCCACGGACAGCATCGCGTCCACCAGCCAGCTGATGTTGTCGAACTGGATCAGCGTGGATTTAAGCTTGCGGTTACGGTGCCGCACGTAGAAGAAGTAGCCAAATTCGACCACGGTGAACACCGCCGCGTAGAGAATCACCAGCCCCAACTCGATCTCTCGACCACCGTTGATGATGCCGAACACACCGTTGAGAAATGCATAGATGGCGATCAGCAGCAAAAAGCTGCCTTCGATCAGCAATACCATGGGCTCCAGATGCCAGAAGCCGAACTGGAAGCGGTGATTGCTTTCCTTGGCGATCAGCTTGGCGGTAATCAGCATCAGGACCTTGATGAAGGTCGCGATCAGCGAGAAAAAACCATCGAACAGAATGGATTGGGCACCGGACACAACACCGGTGACGATGCCGGCGATCGCCACGGCGAACATCAGGATCGTCGATTGTTTGAGCAGCGACTGCTCACCTCGGTTACTCACGTAGCCTCCTCTGAAAACCTTGAAAACCGCAGGGTGCGGCGGGGGTATTGGCAGAGGAGTCTACCTTATGAGTACTTTCGCCTGGCTGAACGCCTTCGCGAGCAAGCCCGCTCCCACAGGAAACGCATTCCAATGTGGGAGCGTGCGGTGTCCGGTTGTACCCGATTTTTGTGGCGAGGGAGCTTGCTCCCGCTGGAGTGCGCAGCGCTCCCCAAAGGGGCCGCTGCGCAGCCCGGCGCGAGCAAGCTCGCTCGCCTCAGGTAAGTCTTTTCAGTAAAGGGTTAAGCCTTGCCGCCATTACGCTCAATCGCAAACCCGGCCCAGGTCTGGCTCACCGGCATCAGCTCCAGGCTGTTGATGTTGATGTGCGCCGGCGCATTGAGCACCCAGAAAATCGTATCGGCGATGTCCTGCGGCTGGATCGGCTCGGCACCGGCATAAGTAGCGTTATAACGCTCCTGGTCACCGGCAAACCGCACCAGCGAAAACTCGCTCTCGCACAGCCCTGGCTCGATGTTGCTGACCCGCACGCCCGTGCCTTGCAGGTCGCAGCGCAGGTTCAGGGAGAACTGTTTGACGAACGCCTTGCTCGCGCCATACACGTGGCTGCCCGGATACGGGTAGTTGCCGGCGATGGAACCGAGGTTGACGATACCGGCGCCACGGCCATGGGCGATCAGGCGCGGCAGCAGCAGGCGCGTGCTGTACATCAGGCCCTTGATGTTGGTATCGACCATGGTGTCCCAGTCGTCCAGGTCGCACTTGGGCGCCGGGTCCACGCCCAGCGCCAGGCCGGCGTTGTTGATCAGGCCGCGCAGTTTGGCGAAGGACGGCGGCAGGTTGGCGATGGCGTCTTCCATGGCCTTGCGATCACGTACGTCGAGCACCAGGCCATGCACCTCGGTCTGCTTCGACAGCTCGGCGCACAGGGCATTGAGGCGTTCTTCACGACGACCGGTCAGCACCAGCTTCCAGCCAGCCTCGGCAAAACGACGGGCACAGGCTTCGCCAAAACCGGACGTCGCGCCGGTGATAAACAGGGTGTTGGACATCGTGTTCTCCTTGCTTCGGCTGATGGCCAGCCATTGGAATAGAAAATCAGCGACCAGCATGCCCGGCCCGGCGCGCAGCGGCAACCGGGTCTTGGTGATGCGCATCAGAGATCGCGGGTGCAGGGGATCTGGGCGAAGCTGCCGCCGCTGAGTGTCACCACGGTGGGGCTGGTCTTTTCGATCTGGGCGGGCGGCGTCAGGTGCAACGTCTTGACGGCGCTCTGGGCGTTCTCCCAGAGGATCTTGCCGTAACTCACGTAGCCCGTCGCTTCGCCACCGCCGGTGACGAGGCGAATCGCGCTGCCGCCGGGCCGGTAATAAAGCGTCGCACTGGCCCCGGTGCAGGTATAGACGTAATCCTTTTGCGCGCTGGGCAGCAAACTGCCCGCCAATGCGCCTACCGTGCTGTACAGCACCGCGCCGACCAGAAAAATGGCGGCCAGCCCGGCCACGACCGTCACCCATCCGCTATAGGCTCCAAGGCGGCGCTCCAGACGAACCGGGGCAGCGTCCACCTCAATGCTTTGCACAGGCGGTGCAATGGCCATCTGCGGCACCACCTCCGGCGCGCTGATCGGCAGCGGCGCCTCGACGATGACCACAACCGGGCGATTGTATTGCAGCCTGGGCACCCGCTCCCGCTGACGGCGGATAATCCGCGCCTGAAGCACCACAAACGCCGCACACAGCAGCGGCAATACCTGATTGAGCGCTGGCGACTGCGTGTTGATCCAGCCGACCACCAGCGGATCGCCCACCGCGATGTCCCCTGCCACATAGCCGAGCAAGGCCGCCCCGACCGTCACCAGCAGCGGCTGACGCTGCAACAGCCGGGTGATCTGCAGGCTGCCAAACATCAGCAGCGGCACACTCAACAGCAAGCCCAGCAGCAGATAAAACACGCTGCCCTGCGCCACCGCCGCCAGCCCGACCACGTTGTCCATGCTCATGATCAGGTCAGCCGTCAGCACGGTCATCACTGCACCGCTCAAGGTCGACAGGGCACCGACCGGTTGCTCGCCCTCCTCGTTCGCCTGCTCCTCGCTCAGCAGCCGGATGGCGATCACCAGCAACATCACGGCACCGATCAACTTGAGACCCGGCACCAGCAGCAGCCAGCCGGCCAGGGTCGTGAGCAGCACGCGCAGAATGATCGCGCCGCTGGTGCCAATCAGCACTGCACGCTTGAGCTGTTCTGGCGGCAAGCCACGACAGGCCAGCGCGATGACCAGCGCATTGTCGCCAGACAGGATCAAGTCCAGCACAAACACCTCGAACACCAGGCTCAAGGCATGCAGCGCACCGTCAAATAACATCGTGTGATTTCCCGGCCAGCACCTTGTTCATCGCCACATCACTCCCGCACTGGAATACACTTTTTGATCGTTGACGAAGACCCTGGCGAGAAAGCTGGCTCCCGCCGAGCTGCGTAGCGGCCCCTTTTGTGAGCGTTGCGCACTCAAGCGCGAGTAAGTTCCCTCGCCACGGATCAGTGCTTTCATATTGCTGTGTTCATCCCAGCGACCCACACAGCCCGGCATACAACCCAAGCACCGACGTCAGGGTAAAAATCACCGCGACCACCTGTGCATAACGCCCGCGCAAGCGGTGCTCCGGCGGCAGCACGCGGCGCGCCAGCAAATACAGCAACAGCAAGATCAGCGGAATCAACAAGGCATTGAGTACACCGACGGCAATCGACAGGCGAATCAGGTTCACCCCGGACGCCACCAGCAAGGCCCCGGCGATCAGCAGCAGTGCAAACGGCCCGTAGAACCACGGAGCGTCCAGCGGATGCTGCTCCAGCGAATGACGCACACCCAACGCCTCGCCCACCGCCCAGACCGCGCTCAGACACACGACAATGGTCGCCACCAGCGCACCGCCGGCCAGGCCAATGGCAAACACCAGTTCGCCCCAGGTCGGACCGATCAACGCGCCAAAGGCTTCACCGATCTGCGCAATGCTGTCCAGCCCCGCCGAATGCCCGCCGAGGGTGGCGGCAGCGGCGATGACGATGGCGGCCGTCAGCACCTGACAGAACACCGCGCCCACCAGCGTGTCGGCCCGCGCCATTGGCAGATGCGTGGCATCCAGGCCTTTGTCGATCAGCGCCGATTGCTGATAGAACACCGTCCACGGCATCACGCTGGTGCCCAGGTTGGCGGCCATCAGGTACAGATAATCCGGGTTGTTGAGCGGCATGTGCGCGATGTCATGCAGCAGTTGCGGAATGTCGGGCCGGGACTTGATCGCCATGACCACGAACGCCAGGCCGAACATGCCGACCGCCAGCGTCACTCGCTCCACCGAGCGATAGGAACCGGTCAGCACCATGCCGAGGATGAACACCACCAGCGTCAGCAAAATCAGCCAGCCGGGAATCCCGAACAGGCCGCCGGCGCCGACCAGGCCGCTCATCTGCGTCAGCAGTGCGCCAAAACAACTGAGCAACAAGACCACCGCCGTGATCGCCGCCAGCGCCCGACCGAAGCGCTGGCGTACCAGCTCCACGTAGCCCTTGCCCGTGCACAAACCCAACCGCACCGTCAGCTCCTGGGCCATGAACATCAGCGGCACCAGCAAAAACTGCAACAACAGCAACCGGTAGCCCCACTGCGCACCACTTTGCGCAGCGGTGATCACGCTGCCGGCTTCGGTGTCGGCCATCATCACCACCAGCCCCGGCCCCATGGCGGCGAGCATCCTGGTCAGGCGCTGGCGCAAGAGCGGCGACTCGGCGGGAAGATCGCTCATGGAGCCCGATTACCCGACGTGGCCGGGCCACTTTTGAATTGCTTGAGAAATTCCGCATCAGGCGTCAGCACCAGCATCGGCTGACTGTCGGACAGCGCCTGGCGATAGGTCTGCAACGAGCGGTACAGCTTGTAGAATTCCGGGTCCTTGTTGAACGCCGCCGAGAGAATCTGGTTCGCTGCCGCATCCGCTTCGCCGTGGGTAATTGCCGACTGGCGCTGGACCTGCGACAGCAACACCGTGCGATCCCGATCGGCCTTGGCCTGGATCTGCTGCGCCCATTCGAAGCCCTGGGCGCGCAACTCCTTGGCCTCCCGCTGACGCTCGGATTTCATCCGGTCGTAAATCGCCTGGCTGGCCTCCAGCGGCAAGTCGAGCCGGTGCAGCCGGACTTCCGTGACCTCGATGCCCAAGGCCCGCGCCTTGTCGGCGACGTCCTTCTCAATGATCGTGACTTCCTGCTGACGCGCCGGCGACAACAACGAGCGCAACGAAATCTCGCCCAACTCCCGACGCAGCGAGGAGCTGACCATTTGCGTCAGCTGCGCGTTGGCCTGATCCAGCGTGCCCACCGCCTGATAGAAGCGCAGCGGATCGCTGATGCGGAAACGGCTGTACGTCTCGACTTCGATGCGCTTCTGATCGCCGAGAATCACTTGTTCGGCGGGAGACGCCAGCGTCTGCAAGCGACGGTCGTAGAACACGATGGAGTCGCTGAACGGCACCTTGAATTTCAGCCCCGGCTCGCCGGCCACACCCATGGGCGCGCCGAAACGGATGATCAACGCCTGCTGCGATTCATCGACCACATAGGCCGAAGCCGCCAGGGCCCAGAGCCCGAGCGCGGCAGTGATCAAGACCGCGCGTTTGATCAGGCGGTTCATGGGCGAGCCTCCTTCGGCGCGGCTTTGGCCGGCTCGCTCAGCGGCATATACGGCACGACCCCGGACATGCCCTTGCCGGAAGAATCGATGATCACTTTCGAGGCCTTTTTCAGCACCTCATCCATGCTTTCCATGTACAGGCGCCAGGCCGTCACGTCTTTGGATTGCACGTAGCTGTTGTAGACCGAGAGAAAGCGCTTGGCTTCGCCCTCGGCGAGGTTGCCGACCTGGGCTTGATACGCCTCGGCTTCCTGGGTAATGCGTGAGGCATCGCCACGGGCCCGGGGAATCACGTCGTTGGCATAGGCTTCGGCTTCGTTGCGTGAGCGCTCCTGATCGGCGCGGGCCCGCTGCACATCGTTGAACGCATCGATCACTTGCGGCGGCGGATCGACCCGTTGCAGTTGGACCTGAGTGACCAGAATCCCGGCCTGTTCGCGGTCGAGCAACTGCTGCAACAGGTCGCGGGTTTCATCGGCAATCTGCGCGCGCTTATCGGACATCACCGACTGAATCGGCGTGCGCCCGATGACCTCGCGCAGCGCGCTTTCGGCCGCGAGTTTCACCGAGCGCTCAGGGTCACTGATCTTGAACAGATAGAGCCGCGCATCCTTGATCCGCCAGAACACCGTGCAATCGGCTTCGACGATGTTCTCGTCACCGGTGAGCATCTGCTTGTCGCGGGCGCCGTTACTGGCCGCGCTTTGCACGCTGATGCTGCTGCCCAGTTGCAACTGATTGACCTGGGTGATTTTGGGCAGCAACACGGTTTCGATGGGGAACGGCAGGTGATAGTGCAACCCCGACTCGGCGGTCTGCTGCCAGCGGCCGAACCGCAGGACGATACCCTGCTCATCGGGCTGGACCTTGTAGATACCGGAGCTGAGCCACGCGAGAAGCAGCAACCCGCCGATCAGCAACAGACCGCGTCCGCCCAGATCCATCACGGCCATCTGATAGCCGACTCGCTGGCGCAGCCGGCGTATCGGGCTGGCGTCTGCCGGAACAAAAGCGGGACTATCGGTCATGCAGTTGCTCCAGGTCTTCCAATGACAAAGACCCCACCAGCTGTGGGGCGATGCGCGCAGAGTATCCGAACGTAAAATCAGCAAAATGAAGATTTATTCATGTCCGCTGTACAAAAAACAATCACCTGCCGCCAGCCCTTGCCGTGCCTGGCTTGCAGCCATGTGCGCGCACGTTATCCACAGGCCGGTCCACAGTCTTTGGGGGCAAGTACAAAATCCGTAAACCCTTTACCCACAGGGCTTCGCGCAGGGTTGAGAAAGTTTTTTGCTTGACCCTCGACAACCTGCGGTGTAGCCCAGTGCAAATTGCACGACTGACCGGTCAAAGCGACGATGGCGCCAAGCCAGTAACCACGGCCCTCAGCGCAGTCTTTCCAGAGTTTAGTCACAGACTTATCCACAGGCTCGTGCACGTGGTTTTTGATGGTTTTCGGTCATAACAAAAAGGTTGACAACGACGGGTTTTGGTCGAGGAAAAGCTGCTGATCAAAAAACAACCACAGCGCTGCACGTCACGGTTTCAAAGGCTCTGCGCCAGCTACTCCCACGTTATTCACAGCCAGCTCCACAGCAAACGGGGACAAGTCAAAAGCGTGACAAAACAACTATTTGCAGCGGCTTTATGTCGCGCTTTGAGAGCTTGTGAGAATTGTTTTCCACAATTGACCGTGATCAATCCAATACCGGTTTTGTGAGGACTGCGCCCTCAAGCGTGAGCAAGCTCCCCCGCCACAAAAGCCGGCTCCCACATTGGATGTGCGGTGTGTGGGGGATATAAAAAAGCCCCGGCGATTGCGCGCCGGGGCTGTGGGTATTTCAACGAGCGTCAGTGCCCGCCCAGATAAGCGTTGCGCACCTCCTCGTTCACCAGCAGCTCCTTGCCGGTGCCGGTAAGGCGGATCTCGCCGTTGACCATCACATAGGCCCGGTCCGACAGCTTCAGCGCGTGGTTGGCGTTCTGCTCCACCAGGAAGATGGTCATGCCGGTAGCCGCCAGTTCGCGCAGGGTGGCGAAGATCTGTTTCACCACAATCGGTGCCAGCCCCAGGCTCGGTTCGTCAAGCAACAACAGCTTGGGCCGGCTCATGAGCGCACGGGCGATGGCGAGCATCTGCTGCTCACCACCGGACATGGTCATGGCCCGCTGGGTACGACGCTCCTTGAGGCGTGGAAACAGCTCGAACATGCGCTGCATGTCTTCGGTGGCGTACTTGTCGCCGATGGGGATGGTGCCCATCAGCAGGTTTTCCTCGACCGTCATGTCCGGGAACACGCGGCGGCCTTCCGGCGACTGGGCGATGCCGTTGGAGGCGATGTAGTGCGATGACTTCTCGGTGATGTCCACGCCGCGATAGATGATCTGCCCACTGGCCGCCCGAGGCTGGCCGAAAATTGACATCAACAGCGTCGACTTGCCGGCCCCGTTGGAGCCGATCAGGCTGACGGTTTCGCCTTCTTCGATGTGCAGCGAGACTTTCTTCAGCGCCTGGATCGGTCCGTAGAACACGTCCAGCTCTTTCAATTCGAGGATCGGTTGAGTCATACCAGCTCCTCTTCGTCGGCGCCCAGGTAGGCGGCAATCACTTTCGGGTCGTTGCGAATCGCTTCCGGACCGCCCTCGGCGATGACGTTGCCGTGGTCCAGTACCACGATGTGATCGGAAATGCTCATGACCATGCCCATGTCGTGTTCGATCAGCACCACGGTCAGATCATGCTCGTCGCGCAGCAGCCGGATCATCGCGCTCAGCGCTTCGGTTTCCTGAGGGTTGAGGCCAGCGGCCGGTTCGTCGAGGCAGATGATCTGCGGCCGGGTGCACATGGCCCTGGCGATTTCCAGACGGCGTTGCTGCCCATAGGACAGTTCGCCGGCCAGACGGTTGGCGCAGTCCACCAGGTCGACCACTTCCAGCCAGTAGAAGGCGCAATCGAGCGCATCACTTTCGGCCTTGCGATAGCCCTTGGTGTTGAGGATGCCGGCCAGCATGTTGCGGTTGACCCACATGTGCTGGGCCACCAGCAGGTTTTCCAGCACCGACATTTCCTTGAACAGGCGAATGTTCTGGAACGTACGCGCCAGACCGGCGCGGTTCACCAGATGGGTGCCGCCGAACATCTTGTAATACAGACGGCTGGCGAACGACCTCGGCGAAACAAAATCCGTGGCGTGGAACGATTCGCCCAGCAGCTTGATGACGTTGGTTTTCTCGCCACGGGTGTTGAGTTCGATCTTGCCGCCCGAGGCTTTGTAGAAACCGGTCAAGCAGTTGAACACGGTGGTCTTGCCTGCGCCGTTGGGGCCGATCAGGGCGAAGATCGAGTTGCGTTTGACCTGCAGGCTGACATCGCTCAGGGCCTTGATGCCACCGAAGTGCATCATCAGCTTTTCTACGGAGAGTACGACTTCACTCATGACGCTTTCCCCTCATACGCAATGGCACCTTTACGTGGCGTGACACCGGTACGGCTGATGCGAATCAGGCCGCGTGGTCGCCAGATCATCATCAACACCATCAGGATGCCGAACAGCAGCACCCGGTACTCGGCGAAACTGCGCAGCAGTTCCGGGGCGACGGTCAGCACGAAGGCTGCAATCACCACACCGATGGTCGAGCCCATGCCGCCGAGGACGACGATGGCCAGGATCAGCGCCGATTCGAAGAAGGTGAACGACGTCGGGTTGACGAAGCCCTGGTAGGTGGCGAAAAACACGCCGGCCAGACCGGCTGTCGAAGCACCAAGGGTGAACGCCGAAAGTTTCACCAACACGTGGTTCAGACCCATGGCACGGCAGGCGATTTCGTCTTCGCGCAGTGCTTCCCAGGCGCGACCGACCGGCATGCGGGTCAGGCGATGCTTGATGTACAGCACGGCCAGCACCACCAGGAACAAAATCGCGTAAATGAAGTAGTACTTCACGTCCGGGTTGTAGGCTATGCCGAAGAACTCGTGGAACGGTATCCCGCCATCCTTCGCCCGTTTGCCGAACTCCAGGCCGAAGAACGTCGGCAGCGGTGCCGCCATGCCATTCGGGCCACCGGTCAGGGACAGCCAGTTGTTGAGGATCAGGCGAATGATTTCACCAAACCCCAGGGTGACGATCGCCAGATAGTCGCCGTGCAGACGCAACACCGGGAAACCGAGGATGCAACCGGCCAATGCCGCCGTGATCGCCGCCAGGGGCAACACGGTCCAGAAACCGAGCCCGAGGTATTGATAACCCAGCGCCAGGCCGTAGGCACCGATGGCGTAGAACGCCACGTAGCCGAGGTCGAGCAAACCCGCCAGGCCGACCACGATGTTCAGGCCCAGGCCGAGCAACACGTAAATCAGCCCGAGAATGACCACACCCAGCAGGTAGGAGTTGGAGAAGAACGGGAAGATCACTGCAATGGCGATCATCAGCGGGATGATCCAGCGCAACCGGGATTTGTAATCAGGCGGCAGTACATGCACACCGGAGCCGGTGGTCTCGAAGCCTTCGAGAATCTGCCGGCCCCTGGGGGTTTGCAGGAACAGGCTCAGGACAAAGCGCCCGACCATGACGATGGCGACAATCCACGCCACTCGCACCGGTTGCACGTTGAAGCTGTAGCCGTCGAGCACAATGCCGACAATCGGGCCGAACACTATCAGGGCAATAAGGCCGGCAAGAATCGCGTCAACCAGGCTTCTTTTGACATCAATGGTTTTTTTAGTGGTTGAAGACATCGCTTACACCTTCGACACAAGAGGACGGCCGAGCAGGCCCTGAGGCCGAAAGACCAGAACAAGGACAAGCAGCGAGAAGCTGAAAACGTCTTTGTAGTCGGAGTTGACCAGACCGGAGAACAGCGATTCGGAGATCCCGAGGATGATCCCACCGAGCATCGCGCCAGGCAGCGAGCCGATCCCGCCGAGTACCGCTGCGGTGAAGGCCTTGATGCCGATGACGAAGCCTGCGTAGAAGTCGAACGTGCCGTAGTTCATGGTGATCAGCACGCCGGCCAGGGCCGCCATGGCTGCACCGATGACGAACACATAGGAAATCACCCGGTCGGTGTTGATCCCCAGGATCGAGGCCATCTTGCGGTCTTGTTGCGTTGCGCGGCACATGCGGCCGAGCTTGGTGTACTTGATGATGTAGGTCAGCAGGCCCATCCCGGCGAACGCTGCAACCAGAATGAACACCTTGGTGTAGGTGAGCTGAACGAAGCCGGTGCCGACGTTAACGCGCCATGCTCCGGTCAACAGCGTCGGCACGCCTTGCTGGCGGGCGCCCTGGGCGATCTGTGCATAGTTTTGCAGGATCAGGGAGATCCCGATGGCGCTGATCAGCGGTGCCAGCCGGGTCGAGTTGCGCAGTGGTTTGTAGGCGACGCGCTCGATGACCCAGCCATACACCCCAGTGACGATGACGGTGAAGACCAGTGTGCCGAGCATCAGCAGAGGGAAGGATTCGATACCGAAGTAAGCCAGCAGAGCCAGACTGATCGCCGCGAGGTACGCAGAGATCATATAAACCTCGCCGTGGGCGAAGTTGATCATGCCAATGATGCCATAGACCATTGTGTAGCCGATGGCGATCAGGCCATAGACCGACCCGAGGGTCAGGCCGTTGACCAGTTGCTGCAGGAAAATACCATCCATAACGCAATCTCACACAGTAAGAGCCTGCACAGGTCCAGGTGACGCGACAGCGGGTTCCAGACCCCGCGCCACCTGAAAATGTGCGACTCGTAGAGAAAAACAGACGGGCCTTCTGGCTGGTGCCAAACCATCAAGAGTGAGCACAATCCATTGTGGCGAGGCAGCTTGCTCCCGCTGGGAGGCGAAGCGGCCCCGCTCTTCTCGAAAAACCAGGACTGTTGCGCAGTCCAGCGGGAGCAAGCTCCCTCGCCACAAGGTCAGTTCAGGTCAAACGCTCACATCACTTCTGTTTTTCCAACTGGTGGTATTTGCCGTTGGCATCCCACTGGTACACCACGTAGTCGGAGACTTTCAGGTCGCCCTTGGCGTCCCAGGTCTTCTCGCCCATCACGGTTTTGACCGGGTTGGCTTTCAGCCACTTGGCCGCGTCTTCACCCTTGTTGGACTTGGCACCATTGAACCCGGCGGCCAGGGCCTGGATCGAAGCGTAGGCGTACAGGGTGTAGCCTTCAGGCTCGTAACCGGTCTTGCGGAACGTATCCACGACGGCCTTGCTGTCCGGCAGCAGACGCGGGTCGGCGCCGAAGGTCATCAGCACGCCGTCGACGTATTGCGGGCCGCCTGCGGTGGTCACCAGTTCGTCGGTCACGATGCCGTCGTCGGACATGAATTTCACGTCTTTCAGGCCTTCGGTACGCAGTTGCTTGACCAGTGGACCGGCTTCCGGGTGCAGGCCGCCGAAGTAGACGACATCGGCGCCCGCGGCGCGGATCTTGGTGACCAGGGCGCTGAAGTCTTTCTCGCCACGGGTCAGGCCTTCATAGATCACCGGCTTCACACCGCGTTTTTCCAGCTGAGCCCTGGTCGCATCCGCCAGGCCTTGGCCATAGGTGTCTTTGTCGTGGATAACCGCGACTTTCTTGCCCTTGAGCACGTCGACGATGTAGTCGCCGGCCACGATGCCTTGCTGGTCGTCACGCCCGCACATACGGAACATGGCGCTCAGGCCGCGCTCGGTCACTTGTGGGTTGGTGGAACCTGGAGTGATCGCAATGATGCCCGCTTCGTCGTAGATCTCGGAGGCAGGGATGGTCGACGAGGAGCAGAAGTGACCGACCACACCGGCCACTTTCTGATTGCTGAGGTCCTTGGCGACCGTCACTGCCTGCTTCGGTTCGCAGGCGTCATCACCTTTGACCAGGACGATTTTCTCGCCGTTGACGCCGCCTGCCGCGTTGACCGCATCGGCCGCCGCTTGTGCACCCTTCATGTACTGTTCGCCAAATGCCGCGTTGGCGCCTGTCATGGGTCCAGCCACACCGATTTTCACATCGGCCTGTGCAAACGCAGAAACACCCAACGCAGCAGCCACTGCGAGGGCCAGAAAGCCTTTCTTGTAAAACGTCTGGGACATGAGGTGGTGCTCCAAGGTTTTTTTTTAGTTGGCACTGCGACTTCACTGAATGCTCAGAGCAAGGGCCGTGCCATCGGTTTTTTATTCTGCAAAAAGTCGCTTGTTTCTTGTTATTTCGACTGTTTCGATCCCATTTTCATTGGGCGTGCAACCGTCTAAACCGCGGAAGGTGAAACCATTTATTTCAAAAGGCGCAACCCACACGCGCCATCATTGCAACCGCGGCATCAAACGACGTGCAACCAGCCTGTAACAGCGTGCGTCACCGAAGTGCACACTGCTGGTGCGGGACTGCTACAACCCGCACCATTACAGGCTAGTCGTTACGCGAGAAAGCGCCGCTTTCGGCAACAAAATTCAACACTCAGATGACGATCCGCAGGCACTGGCCTGCGTGATACAGCGAGAAACCCGCCTCATATAGAGAGCTGCGCAGCCCCGGAGCCACCAGGGGCTGCATGGGTGCGAAGGGAATTGGCAGGGCTTGAGGATTTCCGTTACACAGGTAATCGGCGAAGGCCTTGCCGACCACCGTACCGGTCGTCACGCCCCGGCCGTTGTAACCGGTGACTGCCACCAAACCGGGCGCGGGCTCGAACAGGCGCATCAGATGATCGGGGGTAAAGGCGATGCAGCCGGTCCAGGTGCACTCCCACTCCACCGGCTTGAGGAAAGGAAAGTAGTGCTGCTGCACCCGGTCCGCCCAGGCTTTGAGGAACCAGGCCGGTTTCTGATTGCCATTACCCAGGCTACCGAGCAACAAGCGACCGTCCTTGTCGCGGCGGATGCTGCTGAGTACCTGCCGGGTGTCCCACGAACCCTGCCCCCCCGGCAGAATCTGTTGCGCCGCTTCTTCGGTCAGTGGCGCTGAAGCCACCTGATAGTAATGACCGGGGAAGAAATTGCGCCTCAGCTCGGTCCAGTCGCCTTCGGTATAGGCGTTGGAGGCGATCACCACTTGCTCGGCCAGCACCGAGCCTTGAGCGGTCTGCACTGACCAGCGCTGGCCCTGACGCTCAAGGCGGGTAACGGGAGAATGATCGAACAGCTGGCCGCCAAGGCCGATAGCCGCTTTGGCCAGCCCGGTGGTGTAGGCCATGGGATTGAGTGTGCCAGCACGGCGATCGAGCAGCGCCGCGGCAATCTTTTTGGTGCCGGTGGCTTGTTCGCAGGCTTGCCCGGTCAACAGCTCGACCGGTGCCCCGCGACGCTTCCATTGTGCCTCACGACTGCGCAAGTCCGCTTCGCCACGGGCATTGTGCGCCATGTGCAGTGTGCCTTCGCGGCGCAACTGGCAATCGATGTTGTGTTTATCCACAAGGCTGAACACCAGCGACGGTGCCGCACCCAGCATGCGGTTGAGCTGGCTGCCGACCGCTTCGCCGAAGCCGGCTTCGACTTCGTCGGGCGGGATCCACATCCCGGCGTTGACCAGACCGACGTTGCGCCCGGAGCCACCATGTCCGGCACGATGGGCTTCCAGCACGCAGACACTTTTGCCCGCTTCCAGCAAATGCACCGCCGCCGACAAACCGGTAAAGCCGGCGCCGATGACGCACACGTCCACCGTCACCTCGCCTTTGAGCGCCGCGTTGTCAGGCCTTTGCGGCGTCAGTTTTTCCCACAGACACTCTTCGCGTAACGGCATTGCCAGACTCCGTAAATGAAACCCAACCAACACACACCATTTAATGTGGGAGCGAGCCTGCTCGCTCCCACAGGGGGATCACTGCCTGATTGAGATTCAGTCGAACGTGATGCCCTGCGCCAACGGCAACTCCAGCGAGTAGTTCACGGTGTTGGTCTGACGGCGCATGTACCCGCGCCACGCGTCAGAGCCCGACTCACGGCCACCACCGGTCTCTTTCTCGCCGCCGAACGCCCCGCCAATTTCCGCGCCGCTCGGGCCGATGTTGACGTTGGCGATGCCACAATCGCTGCCCACCGCCGACATGAACTGTTCGGCTTCACGCACATCGGTGGTAAAGATGCACGACGACAGGCCCTGCGGCACGGCGTTGTTCAGACGCAGGGCCTCAGTGAAGTCGCTGTAACCGACCACGTACAGGATCGGCGCGAACGTTTCGCTGCACACCACATCGCTCTGTTCCGGCATTTCCACGATGGCCGGGGAAACGTAGTAGGCGTTGGGGAATTTATCTTCGAGTTGACGCTTGCCGCCAAACACCCGGCCGCCCTCGCTCAGCGCCTGCTCCAGCGCATCCTGCATGTTTTCAAAACTGTGCTTGTCGATCAGCGGACCAACCAGATTGCCTTCCAGCGGATGGCCGATGCGCACTTTGGAATAGGCGGCTTTGAGGCGGGTGACGATTTCTTCTTTGACCGATTCGTGGGCGATCAGACGACGCAGGGTAGTGCAACGCTGACCGGCGGTGCCGACGGCGCTGAACAGGATGGCGCGCACCGCCATGTCCAGGTCGGCGCTTGGGCCGAGGATCATCGCGTTGTTACCGCCCAGCTCCAGAATGCTGCGGGCGAAACGCGCGGCAATTTTCGGTGCCACTTCGCGGCCCATGCGGGTGCTGCCGGTGGCACTGACCAGCGCCACACGCGGGTCATCCACCAGCGCTTCGCCGGCGTCGCGGCCGCCGATCACCACTTGGCTCAGATGCGGCGGCGCGTCGCTGAAATTCTTCAGCACGCGATCAAACAGGGCCTGGCAGGCCAGGGCGGTCAGCGGGGTTTTCTCCGATGGCTTCCAGATCACCGGGTTGCCGCAGACCAGCGCCAGCGTGGCGTTCCAGGCCCAGACCGCGACCGGAAAGTTGAACGCACTGATCACGCCGACAACACCCAGCGGATGCCAGGTTTCGCGCATGTGGTGGCCAGGGCGTTCGGAGGCAATGGTCAAACCGTAGAGCTGACGGGACAGACCGACGGCGAAATCGCAGATGTCGATCATCTCCTGCACTTCTCCCAGCCCTTCCTGGGTGATCTTGCCGGCCTCCCAGGACACCAGTTCGCCGAGGTCGGCTTTGTATTCACGCAGAATGTCGCCCAACTGACGCACCAATTCGCCACGGCGCGGCGCCGGGACCTTGCGCCACAGTTCGAACGCATGATCTGCACGACTGATGTGTTGCTCGACTTCGGCGGCGCCTTCCCAGTTCACGGCGGCGATACGGCTGCCGTCGATGGGCGAATGCACGGGCACTTTGCCGTTCTGGTACAGGGCCGGGTTCACACCAAGACGATCAAGCAATGCGGCAACCATGGGTCACTCCTCAAGCAGAAAACGGAAAACGTGCAGCCGGATTATCACGGCTGATCAGACCTGTAGTTGTAGCTCCCCGTTGATGCGCCAACAAACGACCATTAAGCGAGATATCATTCCGTTTATTCATGCTGCGCATTGCTGGCGGCAGGAAAACAAGAAAAAGGGACCACCCATGCTGAATAAACGCCACTTGCCCTCGATTACCGCTTTGCAGTGTTTCGAAGCCGTGACCCGGCATTTGAGTTTCACCCGGGCCGCCGAAGAGCTGAACCTGACCCAGAGCGCGGTCAGCAAACAGGTCGCGCAACTCGAAGAACTGTTGCAGCACCTGCTGTTTCGCCGGGTGCGTCGACGCCTGCAAATGACGCCAGCGGGCGACTTGTACCTGGTTGAGGTGCGAAAAATCCTCACGCAAGTGGAGATGTCGACCCACTACCTGCGTTCCTACGGCGGCGAAACCGAAGTCTTGCGCGTTTCCACGCCCTCGACCTTCGGCGCCCGCTGGCTGGTGCCGCGCCTGAAGGGCTGGCGCTTGCGTCATCCTTCTATTCATCTGGATTTGTGCAACGAACAGGAAGCCGATGACTTGCTGCAAGGCCGTAGCGACCTGGCGTTCTATTTCGGCCAAGGCTCACGACCGGGCACTGAATGCCTGAAACTGTTCGGCGAAGAGCTGGTGCCGGTCTGCGCACCCGGCAGCCTGCCGGACCAGCCATTCACCGACCCGACTCAACTCACCGACCTGGTCCTGCTGCAAAACGCCTCCCGCCCCCAGGCCTGGCACGACTGGTTCGACAGCCAGGGCTACCACACCGAACACAGCTACCACGGCCCGCGCTTCGAAACCTTCTATATGTGCATCCGCGCAGCACAAGTCGGCTGCGGCGTGGCGCTGCTGCCACGATTCCTGGTGGAAGAAGAATTGGCCGACGGCAAACTGGTCATCCCCTGGCAACATGCGATGCCCAGTTCTGATGCGTATTACCTGGCGTATCCGGAGCATGCGGCGGAGGTGCCCAAGGTGCGGGATTTTGTGAAGTGGATGTTGGAGCAGATTGATAGCCCGTTACAAATATGAGGCTGTACTCGGAACATGTGGGATCTGCGTCGTTTAAAAAATCACTGGCAATACCTGCCATTGATATGCGCCACTAGTCTCTTCATTGAAACAGCTGCAAAGGCCACAAACCGCGGCCAGCCTGGAGAACCCCGTTATGAGCGAGAGCGTATTTGGCGATCGCATCGTGCAGAACCTGCTCGACACCGACTTCTACAAACTGACGATGATGCAGGCGGTGCTGCACAACTACCCGAACGTGGAAGTCGAATGGGAGTTTCGTTGCCGTAACAGCGAGGATCTGCGCCCTTATCTGGCGGAGATCCGTTTTCAGATCGAGCGTCTGGCCGAGCTGAGCCTTAGCGCAGATCAGTTGAGTTTCATGGAGCGCATCAGCTTCATGAAGCCGGATTTCCTGCGGTTTCTCGGGTTGTTCCGCTTCAACCTGCGCTACGTCCACACCGGTATCGAAAACGGCGAGCTGTTTATCCGCCTGCGCGGGCCGTGGCTGCATGTGATTCTGTTCGAAGTGCCGCTGCTGGCGATCGTCAGCGAAGTGCGCAATCGCTATCGCTACCGCGAAGTGGTGCTGGAGCAGGCCCGCGAGCAGCTGTATCGCAAGTTCGACTGGCTGAGCGCCAACGCCAGCAGCGAGGAATTGTCCGAGTTGCAGGTAGCCGATTTCGGCACCCGTCGGCGCTTTTCGTACCGGGTGCAGGAAGAAGTGGTGAATGTGCTCAAGCACGATTTCCCCGGTCGTTTTGTCGGCACCAGTAACGTGCATCTGGCGCGGGAACTGGACATGAAGCCGCTGGGCACCATGGCCCACGAGTGGATCATGGCCCATCAACAGCTCGGTCCACGGCTGATCGACAGCCAGATCGCCGCCCTCGATTGCTGGGTTCGCGAGTACCGTGGCCTGCTCGGCATCGCCCTGACCGATTGCATCACCACTGATGCGTTCCTGAGCGATTTCGACCTGTATTTCGCCAAGCTGTTTGACGGCCTGCGCCATGACTCCGGTGATCCGGTGCTCTGGGCAGAAAAGGCCATCGCCCACTACCACAAGCTCGGCATCGACCCGATGAGCAAGACCCTGGTGTTCTCCGACAGCCTGACGCTGCCCAGGTCTCTGGAGATATTTCGGGCGTTGCGCGGTCGGATCAATGTCAGTTTCGGCATTGGCACTAACCTGACCTGTGACATTCCCGGTGTTGAACCGATGAGCATCGTGCTTAAAATGACGGCCTGCAACGGCCAACCCGTGGCAAAGATTTCCGATGAGCCTGGCAAGACTCACTGCAAAGACCCGAATTTCGTCGCCTATTTGCGACATGTTTTCAAAGTACCTGCCCTTTCTAGCAAGGAGTGAGTTCATGCAAGCCGTACAGCGTGAGATTGCTGATCAGCTCAAGGTTCAACCGCCGTTCGCCAACGACGCCGCGCTGGCGGCTGAAGTCGCCCGACGGATCACCTTCATTCAGGATTGCCTGGTCAATTCCGGGCTCAAGAGCCTGGTGCTGGGCATCAGCGGTGGCGTCGATTCCCTGACCGCCGGCCTGCTGGCCCAGCGAGCCATGCGTGAATTGCGCGAGCGCACGGGTGACAACGGCTACAGGTTCATCGCCGTGCGCCTGCCGTACGAAACGCAGTTCGATGAACACGACGCCCAAGCCTCGGTGGATTTCATCGCCCCGGACGAGCGCCACACGGTCAACATCGGCCCGGCGGTCAAATCCCTGGCCAATGAAGTGGCGGCCTTCGAAGGCAAGCACGCAGTGTCGGTGGACTTCGTGCTCGGTAACACCAAGGCGCGGATGCGCATGGTCGCCCAGTACACCATTGCTGGCGCGGCCCATGGCCTGGTGATCGGCACTGATCACGCGGCGGAGGCGGTGATGGGCTTCTTCACCAAGTTCGGTGATGGCGCCTGCGACCTGGCCCCGTTGAGCGGTCTGGTGAAAAATCAGGTTCGAGCGATCGCCCGCAGCTTTGGTGCACCGGAGTCGCTGGTGGAGAAAATCCCGACGGCCGACCTGGAAGATTTGTCGCCGGGCAAACCAGACGAAGCGTCCCATGGCGTGACGTATGCCGAGATCGATGCGTTCTTGCACGGCGAGGCGGTGCGTGAGGAGGCGTTCAAGATCATTTGTGATACGTACAAAAAGACCCATCACAAGCGGGTGATGCCGTTTGCGCCTTGAAACTGTTGTCGCCTGTACTGCTCGCGAAGAACGATGACGCGGTCAAACGTCAGGCACAAAAAAAGCGTCCCGAGTGGACGCTTTTTTTATGAGCCAGATTCGATTACTTCAGGACAACAGCGCCTCTCA
This sequence comes from Pseudomonas fungipugnans, assembly GCF_029955235.1. Taxonomy (NCBI): domain Bacteria; kingdom Pseudomonadati; phylum Pseudomonadota; class Gammaproteobacteria; order Pseudomonadales; family Pseudomonadaceae; genus Pseudomonas; species Pseudomonas fungipugnans. The sequence goes on along the minus strand of NZ_JARBWL010000002.1, from coordinate 907,529 downwards.
TCATCGAGTTGTGGCCCGGGAACGAGCAGAAGAACTCATAGCTTTCGCCAGCCGTCAGCTTCGACACGTCGAAGGTCACCGAATCTTTCTCGCCGGCACCGATGATTTTGGTGTGAGCGATGATGCGAGTATCGCCATCTTTCAGGTAGTTCTTGTCGATACCGGCAGCCATGCCGTCGGTGGCGATAGGGGCCATGTCCGCCGCTTTACTCAGGACCCAGTTATGGCCCATGACGTTTTTCGGCAAGCTGCCGGAGTGAGCCAGGTTCACGGTGAACGTCTTGCAGCTCTTGTCGATGGTGAAGTCTTTTGCGTCACCCGGCAGCTTGAATGACATTTGATCGGTGGAATCGATGTCGATTGCGCATTTTTCGGCAGCCATCAATTGGCTGCTGGCCAGCGTCAGCAGGGATACCGCAACAAGTTTGGCGAACATGGTGAATCTCCAAGGCAGGGTTAACGAAATCGAGAATGGACAGAAGACTGCCTGAAATCTTCGCAAGTTCCTATGACTTGGGTCAAAAATTGTATACAACTTTCAGGCTATGACACTCATCGAAACAATCTAACAGCCAGACGTTTGGCATCGCCGTATCTTCAGGGCTCATCTCTCACCTGGAGTGCCGGTCATGACCTTCAACAGCCTGTTGTGCAGTTTGCTTGCCGCCTACGCCTGTGGTGCCAGCGGCACTTATGAAACACCTCGCCGCGAAGCTTGACCCTTGGAGCGCGGCCCGCCTGCCTTTACTCTGTATTCACCCTGAGCATGGAGTAAGGCATGTCTATCGCATCCGTTTGTGTATTTTGCGGTGCCAGCACCGGCACCCACCCGGCTTATCGTGAAGCGGCTGTCGCCCTGGGGCGCGCATTGGCCGAACGCAAGCTGACCCTGGTCTATGGCGGCGGCGCGGTCGGGCTGATGGGGATTGTCGCCGATGCTGCGCTGGCGGCCGGCGGCGAGGTGATCGGGATCATCCCGCAAAGCCTCAAGGACAAGGAAATCGGCCATAGCGGCCTGACGCGCCTGGAAGTGGTGGACGGCATGCATGCGCGCAAGGCGCGGATGGCCGAACTCAGCGACGCATTTATCGCGCTGCCCGGCGGCCTCGGTACGCTGGAAGAACTGTTTGAAGTCTGGACCTGGGGCCAGCTCGGCTACCACGGCAAACCGCTCGGTTTACTCGAAGTAAACGGCTTTTACCGCAAATTGAACGGTTTTCTTGATCATATCGTCGGCGAAGGCTTCGTTCGCGAAGCGCACCGTGACATGCTGCAAACGAGCGAATCGCCGCAAACCCTGCTCGATGCGCTGGATGCCTGGCAACCCTCGGTCCAGCCAAAATGGACGGAGCAAAAACCCGGCTAACGGCTCGGCACCGATACAGGGCAGAATATGCGCCGCTCAACCTCACCTTCGACCCCAGAGGATCGCCCATGGCTAAACCCAATTATTCCTTCGCCAAACGTCAGAGAGACTTGGCCAAGGAGCAGAAGAAAGAGGAAAAGCTTCAGCGCAAGAAAGCTACAGCTGAAGAAGAAGCAGCCGCACTGAACCCTGAAACTGAAGGTGAAGTGGCCGCTGACGATGATGTTGAAGCACCGAAAGATCAGGCGCCCGACGCCTGAGACCCTCAGGGCCCGATGATCTGATCAGGCCCACCGGATCTGTGTCCAGGGTCAGCAGCGTTGCTGCTGACCCTCACAGGCCCAACGCCTTGTTGATCGAATCGCGATACCCCTTGGGCAGATTGGCCGGCAACTGCGCCGGATCGAACAGCCCGATTTCCTTGTGTTCATGACTGACCGTCGGCACAAAACCGCCCAGCAACTGGCAGCGGTAGGTGGAAATGAATACGTGCTTGCCGGGGATGACCTCGAACAGATACGAATCCAGCGGCTCGCCGACCCTCACTTCAACGTCCAGTTCTTCGACGATTTCCCGTGCCAGACACTGTGGCGCTGTCTCGCCCAGTTCGATTCGTCCACCCGGCAACTCCCATTCGTCGCGCTCGTTGAGCATCAAGACGATGAGGCCATCGGGGGATTGCAGGACGCCTTTGATTGAAACCGGGTACATGGATAAGTCCTCAACATCGAATTCAACGCATCACCCCTGTGGGAGCGAGCCTGCTCGCGAAAGCGGCGGCACATTCAGCATTGATGTGACTGGAAGATAGCTTTCGCGAGCAGGCTCGCTCCCACAGAGTTTGTGTCAATCAATCCAATGGCATCACCGTCACCCGAACCTCAGGATCATGGCTGCCGCCCCCCAGAATCACCCCGCGCAACGGCGATACATCGGAAAAATCCCGGCCCCAGGCCAAGGTGATGTGCTCCAGCGCCGGTTGCACGTTATTGGTCGGGTCAAAATCCACCCAACCCAGCACCGGGCAAAACACCGACACCCAGGCATGCGACGCATCGGCGCCAATCAAGCGTGGCTGGCCCGGTGGCGGCTGGGTCAGCAGGTAACCGCTGACATAGCGCGCCGCCAGCCCACGGGATCGCACACACGCGAGCATCAGGTGGGCGAAGTCCTGACACACCCCGCGCCGCCGCTCCAGCACTTCCACCAGCGGCGTTGCCACCTGAGTGGCTTCGGCATCGAAGGTGAACTCGCTGAAGATCTTCTGCATCAGCGCCTGGACGCCCAGCAACAGCGGACGACCGGGTGGAAAACAGCTCTCGGAAAACTCGACGAAACTGCGTTTCAAATGCACATAAGGCGATTCAAACCGGTAACGACAGGCTTCCAGCACCCCCTGCGACAGGGGCTGGCCGCTGTACGTCAGCGCACTGCGAGTGGACTCCCACGCCGGTGACTGGTTGAAATCCAGCACCGGACGAGCCAGCACCTCGACGCTCAGTTGGGCATTCACCAGCAACTCATCATGGGGCCGCTCGAACGCCAGCCGGGTCAGCGGATTGCCAAACACATCCAGTTCATCCCGGCGCGATGTCGGCTCCGGGCTGATCAGCAATTGCTGCGTGGTGCAGCGCTGCCAGTCGCAGGCCCGTGGCCACAGATGGGCCAGTTGCTGAGCCAGCGACACCGGGCTGTCGTAGTGGTAATGCGTGTCGTGGAAAATCTGGTAACGGGCACTCATCAGACGGACACCGTGCGTTGGCTGACATCATCGACATGGGCGAAATGGCGCAAGGCCAGACGGTCTGACACCTGGCCGCTGGCATCGGCGATCTCTTGCAGCAAGTCCGCCAGCCCCTCGATGGCGGCGTGGACACTGGCCTCGCCGAACAGCGGATTTTCCAGACAGCCGAGATCGAAGCGTGCCAGACGCTCTACCCATTGCGGCAAACCGGTCTCACGGGGCGCACCAAAGTCGTCGTTCAGGCGTTTCAAGGTGCGGGTCACCAGTTTCAACTGGAACAGCACTGCGTGGGGGTTCTGCTCGTCCAGCAGCAACAGGTCTAGTACCGGAATCAATTGCGCCACCGCCAGATACCGCGAGCGGTAGGTGATGCTGCTGTTGCCCAGCTCCAGCAGCCACTCCAGCCCGGCCTGATCAAAGGGCCCCGTACCCCGCAAAAACGCCGCGAGGCTGGCGCTGAGAAACTGCAGACGTTCGATCCGCCGGCCAATCATCAGGAAACGCCAGCCTTCATCTCGCGTCATGTCGTCCAGGGCAAAACCGGACAGCGCCGCCAAAGACATTACCAGTCGGTTGAGGAAGTCCAACAGCTCACCGAAGTCCGGCTCCTCGGTTTCCAACTCCAGGGCCTCGCGTTGCAACTCCACCAGCGCCTGCCAGTTTTCCCGCGACAGCTTGCCGCGCACTTGCGAGGCGGCCCATTGCAGGCGTTGCAGGTTGGAACGCAGGCTGAACGGCCAGTCATCACCGAGCAAAGCGGCCAGCAGACGCTCCGGCAATTCGCCCTCGTCCGGCAACAGGTGCAGACGCTCGCCAAGGTCGACGGCGGCCTGCAAGGCTTGCGGGTCGTCGCCATCCACATAACGTGCGAGCATGATCCGCAGCAGCCGCGCGCTGTCATCACAACGTTCACAGTAACGGCCGAACCAGAACAGGTTTTCCACCACCCTCGATGGCAAATACGGGTCGCGCCGAACCAGGTCATGGACGCCGATTGCGCGCTGGGTTTTCCATTGTTCGCCGCTCGGCGCCCGCTCACCCAACACCCAGGTGTCTTTGCTGGCACCGCCGCGTTGCATCGACACCACTTCCGCGTCCACTTCGGCAGCCACACGGGTCAGGCCACCGGGCAGCACCCGATAACCGTCCTGGCTGGCGACCGCGTAGACACGCATGCCGATGGCGCGGGGTTGCAGCTGACCGTCCTCCGGCTGCCAGATCGGTGCCTGTGAAAGCTGGGCCAATGCTTGCGCCACATAGGCATAAGGTCGCGCCTGCATGCGCTCGGCGAGCGCCTGGCGCTGTTTTTCACTCAAGTCACGACCAAATACCGGCGCAAAGCTCTGTGATGGAAACGCCGGTTTGATCAGCAGCTCGGGCAGTTTTTCCAGGGCCTGGGCCAGCACCGGCGCTTCACCGCACCACCAGGTGGCAATGGACGGCAGGATCAGTTCTTCACCAAACAGGAATTGATTGATCCTCGGCAGAAAACCCAGCAGCCCCGGCGACTCCAGCACGCCGCTGCCCAGGGCATTGGCCACCAACACCCGCCCCTGACGCACAGCTTCGAGCAGGCCCGGCACGCCGAGCGCCGAGTCGGTACGCAACTCCAGCGGGTCGCAGAAATCATCGTCCAGCCGACGCATGATCGCGTGAACCCGGCGCAGGCCGCTCAGGGTTTTCAGGTAGACCGTGGCGTCGCGCACCGTCAGGTCGCCGCCTTCGACCAGCGGATAACCGAGCTGGCGCGCCAGGTACAGATGTTCGAAATAGCTTTCGTTGAAGCGCCCCGGCGTCAGCAGCACCACCAGTGGCGCGTCGTCGTCGCTCGGCGCCTGACGGGCCAGGGTTTCCTGCAAGGTGCGGAAAAAACCCGCCAGGTGCTGCACTTTCAGATCGCGGTACAACTCGGGAAAGGCCCGGGACACGATGGTGCGATTTTCCAACGCATACCCGGCCCCGGAAGGCGCCTGTGTGCGGTCTGCCGTGACCCACCAGCGACCGTCCGGCGCGCGTGCCAGATCCACGGCGTACAGATGCAGAAAGGCCCCGTCGGGCGGCGCAATGCCCTGGCAGGGCCAGAGGAAGTTGTTGTGACCGAAGACCAGCTCCGCCGGCAGCAAGCCCTCGGCGATCAAGCGTTGCGGGCCGTACAAGTCCGCCAGCACCGCATTGAGCAGACGCGCCCGCTGGGCAATGCCCGCCGACAGCTGCTGCCATTCTTCAGCGGCGATCACATGCGGCAGCAGGTCCAGTTCCCACGGCCGATCAGCCCCCTTGGGGTCGGCGTAGACGTTGTACGTCACGCCGTTTTCCTGGATCTGGCGGGTCAGCAGCGCCTGACGCTGCACCAATTGTGTCGGCGTGCTGCGTTGCAATTGGTCGAACAGGCGGCGCCAGTGCGGGCGCACCGCGCCGCTGTCATCGAGCAGTTCGTGATAAGTGCCCGCTGTCAGCGGGTAACGGTCGAGCAGGTCAGGCATGGAAAACTCGGCAGACAGCAAGGAACAGTCAGACTAACGCAGGCTCGTGACGCCCGGATATACGAAACGTCCGAGTAACGTGTAGGGCTTAGAAACGTCGTAAATCGAGTGTCATCGGCAGCTCGTCGTTAATTTCCGTATCAGGTATCGGAAGTTTCCCAGGCGTGTGTCCGATGCGAAAGAAACGCGCCATGCGCCGGCTTTCGGCCTCGTTGGCGTTCACTGGCAAGCTGTCGTAATTACGCCCACCCGGATGGGCGACGTGGTACTGACAGCCGCCCAGCGAGCGTTGCATCCAGGTGTCGAGCAGGTCGAACACCAGCGGTGCGTGAACTGGGATCGTCGGTTGCAGGCAGTTGGCCGGTTGCCAGGCGCGAAAGCGCACGCCGGCAACAAATTCGCCCACACGCCCTGTCGGTTGCAGCGGTACCGCAATGCCATTACAGGTCAGCAGATAACGCTGCGGTGCCAGGCCGCTGAGCTTGACCTGCAAGCGTTCCAGCGATGAATCGACATACCGTACCGTGCCACCCACCGCGCCCTCCTCGCCCAGCACATGCCAGGGCTCCAGCGCCTGCCGCACTTCCAGTTCGATGCCATTGACGGCGTAATCGCCGACCTTGGGGAAACGAAACTCCAGATGTGCGGCAAACCACTCGGCCCGCAGCGGATAACCGGCGGCATTGAGTTCGACGATGACGTCAGCGAAATCCTGCTCGATAAAGTGCGGCAGTAAAAAGCGATCGTGCAGTTCCGTGCCCCAGCGCGCCAGCTTCGGCGGTGCGTACGGCTCGCGCCAGAACCGCGCCACCAGCGCCCGCAGCAACAACTGCTGAGTCAGGCTCATGCGCGCGTGGGGCGGCATCTCGAAGGCGCGCAACTCCAGTAAGCCAAGGCGCCCGGTGGCGCCATCCGGCGAATAGAGTTTGTCGACGCAGAATTCGGCGCGGTGGGTGTTGCCGGTGACGTCGATCAGCAGATTGCGCAGCAAGCGATCCACCCGCCACGGCGCGCATTCCTCACCCGGTTCCGGCATCTGGGCAAAAGCGATTTCCAGCTCGTACAAGGCATCGTTGCGCGCCTCGTCCACCCTCGGAGCCTGAGACGTAGGCCCGATGAACAACCCGGAAAACAGGTAGGACAGCGACGGGTGGTTGTGCCAGTAACTGATCAGGCTGCGCAGCAGGTCAGGGCGGCGCAGAAACGGCGAGTCCGCCGGGGTCGCACCGCCGAGGACAAAATGGTTGCCGCCGCCGGTACCGGTGTGCCGGCCGTCGATCATGAATTTCTCGGTGGTCAGGCGAGTCTGGCGCGCCTCTTCGTAGAGGAATTCGGTGCGCTCCACCAGCTCGTCCCAGGTCGCGGACGGCTGCACATTGACCTCGATGACGCCCGGATCGGGGGTGATGCGAAAATTGCTCAGGCGCGGATCGCTCGGCGGTTCATAGCCTTCCAGCAATACCGGGCAATGCAATTCCTCGGCGGTGGCTTCGATGGCGGCGACCAGCGCCAGATAATCCTCGACCTGCTCCAGCGGCGGCATGAACAAATACAGCCGCCCTTCCCGGGCCTCGGCGCAGAACGCAGTGCGGGTCAGCCAGTCGGCGGATTCGTCGATCTTTGGCATGCGCTCATCGGCTACGGCCGGCTGTCCTTGGCTTTGCAGTTGCGCGGTCTCAGGCAGCGGCGGGAAGTCCTGATTAGGATCATTCGGATGAATGAATGGATACTCGGCCGCCTTCACCCAAGGCTGTGAACCAAGCGGCAGGCGATAGCCCAATGGCGAATCCCCCGGCACCAGTCGGCAGTGTTCTTCGCGCAAATACCAGCGCCCGCTCTGCCATTGATCGCCCTTGGCGGTACGTGCCAGCGGCAGCACCTGCCCTATGACTTTGTCCAGGCCCTGGCTGAACACCTTGCGCAGTCGCGCACGCTCCAGCGGCTCCTCCAGGCGAGAATCTTCGGCAGTGACGTTCTGCGGCAATGTGCCTTCGCGCCACAGGTAATAGAAATTATCTTCGTAGGCTGGAAACACAAAGCGTGTGGGAATTTTCAGGCGCTCGGCGACACTTGCCAGAAAACGCCCGGCCAGTTCGCCATCGGCGCCATAGTCTTGCTGCTCATCGGCAATCAGCGCGCTGTTGTGCCAGATCGGCACACCGTCGCGGCGCCAGTAGCAGTTCAGCGACCAACGCGGCAGTTGCTCACCGGGATACCACTTGCCCTGACCGAAGTGCACCAGGCCTTTGGGCGCGTAGCGCTTGCGCATGCGCTGGAACAGCTCGGCCGAGAGCCGACGCTTGTCCGGACCGAGGGCGGCGGTGTTCCATTCGGCGCCGTCCGGATCATCGATGGAGACGAAGGTCGGCTCGCCGCCCATGGTCAGGCGTACATCGCCTTCGAGCAGGTCGGCATCGATCTGCCGGCCCAGCGCCTGTATCGCCAGCCACTGTTCTTCGGTGTAGGGCTTGGTAACCCGTGGGGCTTCCCAAATCCGCTCCACGGACATTTCGTGGGTGAATTGGCACTCGCACGGTTCCACCAGGCCGCTGATCGGTGCCGCAGAGCCCGGATCGGGACTGCAGGCCAACGGAATGTGTCCTTCGCCGGCAAACAGCCCTGAAGTCGCATCCAGGCCGATCCAGCCGGCACCGGGCAAATAGACTTCGCACCAGGCGTGCAGGTCGGTGAAGTCCACCTCGGTGCCCGAAGGACCGTCGAGGCTTTTGACGTCAGCAGTCAGTTGAATCAGGTAACCGGAGACGAAGCGCGCCGCCAACCCGAGATTACGCAGCAACTGCACCAACAGCCAGGCGGAGTCGCGGCAGGAGCCGGAGGCGTGTTCGAGGGTGTGTTCAGGCGTCTGCACGCCGGGCTCCATGCGGATCAGGTAGCCGATGTCTTCGCTCAGGCGCTGGTTGAGCGCCACCAGAAAATCAACGGCGGGCAGCGGCGTGCGGTCGATGCCATCCAGGTATGCCTTGAACTTCGGCGTCAGGGGCAAGGTTTCCAGGTACGGTGCCAGCTCCTTGCGCTCGTCGGCGGCGTAGCTGAAGGGGATTTTTTCCGCATAGGGCTCAAGGAAAAAATCAAACGGGTTGAACACCGCCATCTCGGCCAACAGGTCGACTTCGATCCGCAGCTCGGTGGTTTTTTCCGGGAAAACCAGACGCGCCAGGTAGTTGCCCTGAGGGTCTTGCTGCCAGTTGATGAAATGCTGCTCAGGCGAGACTTTCAGCGCGTAGGAGAGTATCCGCGTACGACTGTGGGCGGCCGGGCGCAGGCGAACGATCTGCGGACCGAGCTCGACGGCGCGGTCGTAGCGGTAATGCGTGACGTGATGCAATGCGACATGAATCGACACGGCGTGCCTCCTGCGAGCCCTAAGCGTATTCGAAAGCGCGCAAGACTTATGCCATCGCGCAGGCTGGCGCTTTCACCGATTTGCTTAGGGCAGTACAGCACCAAAATCGGGCGAGGCGGGAAATTGGTTTGGGGCAATTGCACGCAAATGTGGCGAGCCGGGACCCTCAGCCGGAATTTCCAGCGGCTGTACCGGCCTCTTCGCGAGCAGGCTCGCTCCCACAGTTGATCTTCAGTGGACACAGATCTTGTATTCCACCCATGTGGGATCGGGCTTGCCCGCGAAGAGGCCAACTGCCCCACCACATTTCCCACCTCAGTGGACACAGATCTTGTATTCCACACTCACCCCCTGTGGGAGCGAGCCTGCTCGCGAAGAGGCCAGTTGCCCCAACCCACTGTCTGACCTTGATACAGTTTTTTCTCCGCCAGAAACGCAAAACGCCAACCCGAAGGTTGGCGTTCTGTTCAGCTCAAGCGCGGCTTAGCGCGGTACGACCGGCTTGCGGGCGGGTTTGGGGCCCTTGCCCTTGGCCGCGTCCTTGCGATCCTTGGCGGCCTGCTGGTTGCGGGCGAACGCCGCAGCCTTGGCCTGTTCGCGCTTGTCCCACGCGTTGCCACCATCGCTGGCACGCGGCGGCAGGCCGGTGTGCTGGGTCAGGATTTTGGTGGTCTTCTCGGTTGCCGCCACTTTATGGCTGCCAGCCGGTGTCGAGTTCTTGCGACGGGCACTCTGATAGCTGTCGGTCGCCGGCTGGTGCAGCGGGATCAACTGGTTCTTGCCCGGCCCGATCAGGTCGGCGCGGCCCATGCGGGTCAGCGCTTCACGCAGCATCGGCCAGCCCTTCGGATCGTGATAACGCAAGAACGCCTTGTGCAGACGACGCTGCTCTTCGCTCTTGACGATGGTCACCGAGTCGCTCTTGTAGGTCACCTTGCGCAGCGGGTTCTTGCCCGAGTGGTACATGGCGGTGGCGGTGGCCATCGGCGACGGGTAGAACGCCTGCACCTGGTCGGCACGGAAGCCGTTGCCCTTGAGCCACAGGGCCAGGTTCATCATGTCTTCGTCAGTGGTGCCGGGGTGGGCGGCGATGAAATACGGAATCAGGTACTGCTCTTTGCCCGCTTCCTTGGTGTACTTCTCGAACATGCGCTTGAACTTGTCATAGCTGCCGATGCCCGGTTTCATCATCTGGTTGAGCGGACCTTCCTCGGTGTGTTCCGGGGCGATCTTCAGGTAACCACCGACGTGGTGAGTGACCAGTTCCTTGACGTATTCCGGCGACTCGACCGCGAGGTCGTATCGCAGGCCGGAAGCGATCAGGATTTTCTTCACACCCGGCAGCGCACGGGCGCTGCGGTATAGCTGAATCAGCGATGAGTGGTCGGTGTTCAGGTTCGGGCAGATGCCAGGGAACACGCACGATGGCTTGCGGCACGCGGATTCGATTTCCGGGCTCTTGCAGGCGATGCGGTACATGTTCGCGGTCGGGCCGCCGAGGTCGGAAATGACGCCGGTAAAACCTGGCACCTTGTCGCGGATCTCTTCGATTTCGCGAATGATCGACTCTTCGGAACGGTTCTGGATGATCCGGCCTTCGTGCTCGGTGATCGAGCAGAACGTACAGCCACCAAAGCAGCCACGCATGATGTTCACCGAGAAACGGATCATGTCGTAGGCCGGGATTTTTTCCTTGCCGTACGCCGGGTGCGGAACCCGTGCGTAAGGCATGCCGAACACGTAGTCCATTTCTTCAGTGGTCATCGGAATCGGCGGCGGGTTGAACCAGACGTCGACTTCGCCATGTTTCTGCACCAGCGCACGGGCGTTACCCGGGTTGGTTTCGAGGTGAAGCACACGGTTGGCGTGGGCATAGAGCACCGCGTCGCCACGGACCTTTTCCACCGACGGCAGACGAATCACGGTCTTGTCGCGGGTCATCTTCGGGCTGGCCAGGATCTGCACGACCTTGGCTTCGCTCGGGTCTTCAACCGGCCCCTTTTCCTGCTCGATGGCGCAGGCCTGGGTGTCCTGGGTGTTGACGTACGGGTTGATGATCTTGTCGACCTTGCCCGGACGGTCGATGCGCGTGGAATCGACTTCGTACCAGTCTTTTGGCGTGTCACGACGAATGAACGCGGTGCCGCGTACATCGGTGATGTCTTCGATCTTGTGACCGTAGGACAGACGCTGGGCGACTTCGACAATTGCACGCTCGGCGTTGCCGTAGAGCAGGATGTCGGCGCAGGCGTCGATCAGGATCGAGTTGCGCACGCGATCCTGCCAGTAATCGTAGTGGGCGATACGGCGCAGGGAGGCTTCGATGCCACCGAGCACGATCGGCACGTTTTTATAGGCTTCCTTGCAGCGCTGGCTGTAGACCAGGCTGGCGCGATCCGGTCGCTTGCCCGCCATGCCACCGGGGGTGTAGGCGTCGTCGGAGCGGACTTTCTTGTCGGCGGTGTAACGGTTGATCATCGAGTCCATGTTGCCGGCCGCGACGCCGAAGAACAGGTTCGGCTCGCCGAGCTTCATGAAGTCGTCTTTGGACTGCCAGTTCGGCTGGGCAATGATCCCGACGCGGAAGCCCTGGGACTCCAGCAGCCGGCCGATGATCGCCATGCCGAACGACGGATGATCAACGTACGCATCACCGGTGACGATGATGATGTCGCACGAATCCCAGCCAAGCTGATCCATCTCCTCCCTGCTCATTGGCAGGAATGGCGCAGGACCGAAACATTCGGCCCAGTACTTGGGATAGTCAAATAACGGCTTGGCTGTTTGCATGACGGTGACCGGTGTTGAGATGAAAAATCGCGGGCGCGGAATATAGCACAAAAAATAACCAATTCCGACTGCAACAGTCGGAAATTGCGGCAACCGTTTGTTTGAAGAGCCTGAGACCCTGCACAGCCCCTGTGGCGAGGGAGCTTGCTTCCGCTGGGCCGCGAAGCAGCCCCAAAACCTGCATCTGATTTTTTCGGATAGATCGCATTCTCTGGCTTTGCGACTGCGGCGCAGTCGAGCGGGAGCAAGCTCCCTCGCCACAGGTTTTTGCCGAGGTTACTCGTCGTCGAAGTTGTAGCTGCCCGGTGCCAGGTTTTCGAAGCGGGTGTACTTGCCGATGAACGCCAGCCGTGAGGTGCCGATCGGGCCGTTCCGTTGCTTGCCGATGATGATTTCAGCGATGCCTTTGTGCTCGGTTTCCGGGTGATAAACCTCGTCCCGGTACACGAACATGATGACGTCGGCATCCTGCTCGATGGCTCCGGACTCACGCAAGTCGGAGTTGATCGGGCGTTTGTTCGGGCGCTGCTCCAGGGAGCGGTTGAGCTGGGACAACGCCACTACCGGGCAGTTGAACTCTTTGGCCAGGGCCTTCAGGGAACGGGAGATTTCAGAAATCTCGTTGGTCCGGTTGTCGCCACCTGAACCCGGGATCTGCATCAATTGCAGGTAGTCGATCATGATCAGAGCAACATCGCCGTGCTCACGCACCAGGCGCCGGGTTCGTGCCCGCATTTCCGAGGGGCTGATACCGGCCGTATCGTCGATGAACAATTTGCGGTCGTTAAGCAGGTTGACCGCGGAAGTCAGGCGCGGCCAATCGTCGTCGTCCAGGCGACCGGCACGGACCTTGGTCTGGTCGATACGACCCAGGGACGACAACATACGCATGATCAGCGATTCGCCTGGCATCTCGAGCGAGTACACCAGCACGCACTTGTCGCTGCGCAGCACCGCGTTTTCCACCAGATTCATCGCAAAGGTGGTTTTACCCATGGACGGACGGCCGGCGACGATGATCAGGTCAGACGGTTGCAGACCGCTGGTCATCCCGTCGAGGTCGGTGTAGCCGGTGGACAGGCCGGTAATGGCGTTGTCGGTATTGAACAGGGTGTCGATGCGGTCGATGGCCTTGGTCAGCAGGTCATTCACACTCACCGGGCCGCCGGTTTTTGGCCGGGCCTCGGCGATCTGGAAGATCTGTCGCTCGGCTTCGTCGAGAATCTCTTCAGCTGTGCGGCCTTCAGGGTTGAAGGCGCTGTCGGCAATTTCGGAAGCAATGCCGATCAGTTGCCGCAAGGTTGCCCGCGCGCGGACGATCTGGGCATACGCCTTGATGTTGGCGACAGACGGCGTGTTTTTTGCCAGCTCGCCAAGGTAACCGAGGCCGCCAACTTGCGAAGTCTGACCTTCCTTGTCCAATTGCTCGGCCAGGGTCACGACGTCGATAGGCGAGTTCTGGTCCGCCAGTTTGGCGATCGCACGGAAGATCAGGCGGTGGTCATGTCGATAGAAATCGCCGTCCGAGACCTGATCAAGCACGCGTTCCCAGGCGTTGTTGTCCAGCATCAGACCACCGAGCACAGCCTGTTCGGCCTCGATGGAGTGCGGCGGCACTTTCAGGGAAGCGGTTTGCAGATCGTATTGCTCGGGTGCGGAGATATCGTTCATGGCCACTTGAATAGTTTTGTGAAAATCAGGAACTGCAGAAAGACAAAGGGCACGACCTGTAAACAGGATCGTGCCCGATGTTACCGACAAGCACCCGAGGGTGCCAGCCGATCAAGTGTTGCTTAAGCTGCTACCACGACAACGCGTACGGTGGCTTCAACTTCGGCGTGCAGGTGCACGGCTACGTCGAATTCGCCTACGTTGCGGATGGTGCCGTTCGGCAGACGAACTTCGCTTTTTGCAACTTCAACGCCAGAGGCGGTCAGTGCATCAGCGATGTCGTGAGTACCGATCGAACCGAACAGCTTGCCTTCGTCACCAGCGGTGGCAGTGATAGTCACTTCCAGCTCAGCCAGTTGGGCGGCACGGCTTTCAGCCGAAGTTTTACGGTCTGCTGCGGCTTTTTCCAGCTCAGCGCGACGCTCTTCGAACGCTGCCAGGTTGGCAGGGGTCGCAGCGGTGGCTTTGCCGTAAGGCAGCAGGTAGTTACGACCGTAACCAGCCTTAACGTTCACTTTGTCACCCAGGTTGCCCAGGTTGGTGACTTTTTCCAGAAGGATCAGTTGCATGTGAAAATCCTCTTAACTTTTAACCTTCACCGTTCGCGTTATCGGCGTCTTTCGGCGCCAGACGACCGCGAAAATCAATCAGGCTGTCGACGATGGCCAAGACCACCAGCAACGGATAGATCAGCTGCATGAACAGCAACAGCGTCACGTACAACCCCACCAGCCAGAATCCGGCCAGTCGCTTTTGTGCCACCAGCCCGTGAATCAGGGCCAGCCCGGCGAACACCAACGGTACACTGCACAACGGCGTCAACATGGCCATCTGTGGACCGAAGTTCGGCCCCAGCAGCATCAACGCCAGCAGCAACATCGCTGGTAAAAGCGGGATTCGGATGGCGCGAAACTCGCGACCAAAACCACCCGGGTTGTACAACAACGCCTGCCAGTAGCGCCCGACAATCAGGCTCAGCACACTGACGATTTGCAACAAAGCCGCAATCAGGCCGGTCAGGACCGGTGCAATCAGGGACGCAAAATGCGCTTGCTCGTCTACCGACAACTTCTGGTAGACATCACCGAGTAGCGACGGCATGACCTTTATCAAGGCCTGCGCCAGCATCTCGATTTGGGGAGCATAAGCAGTCCCCAGCACCACCGAAAACACCACTCCCATCGCTATGCTGACCAGCAGCACGCGGTTCCAGGACTCGCTTGCGCGCAAAACCAACGCAAGGCTCGAAGACCCCAGCAGCACCAGAAGTGCACGTGGATCATCGAACTTCAGCCACCAGATCAATGCCGGCAGCAGTCCCAGAGCAAGAACGCCAAGAGCGTCCTTCAATCCGCGCCGCAGGAGCACAAGGCATCCGGCAGCAGCACCCAACCAATACAACAACGGCAATGCCGCGCATCCAGCCACTACGAGAGTGGCCTGCATACGGCCGCGCATGATGAACTCAGCTATGGCGCGCATGCATTCAATCCTTTGCTACGTGTCGACTGCCCGGTCTCAGCGGCCGTGGCTGTCGGTGTAGGCCAGCAGGGCCAGGAAGCGGGCGCGCTTGATAGCGGTGGCCAGCTGACGCTGATAACGAGCTTTGGTACCGGTGATACGGCTAGGAACAATTTTGCCGGTCTCGGATACGTAGGCTTTCAGAGTGTTGAGATCTTTGTAATCGATCTCTTTCACGTCTTCAGCGGTGAAGCGGCAGAATTTACGACGACGGAAGAAACGTGCCATTTGATAGGCTCCTTAAAAGGTCCGTGGATTACTCGTCAGCGTTATCGCTGTTGTCGCTGTCATCACTGTCAACGCCTTCGGCGTCGGAGTGCTCAGGACGGTCGCGACGCTCACGGCGCTCACTGCGGTTTTCTTCAGCCTTGAGCATCTCGGATTGGCCAGTAACGGCTTCTTCGCGACGGATGACCAGGTTACGGATCACTGCATCGTTGTAGCGGAAGTTGTCTTCCAGCTCGGCCAGGGCCTTGCCAGTGCACTCAACGTTCAGCATCACGTAGTGAGCCTTGTGAACATTGTTGATTGCGTAGGCCAGTTGACGACGGCCCCAATCTTCCAGACGGTGGATTTTGCCGCCGTCTTCTTCGATCAGCTTGGTGTAACGCTCTACCATGCCGCCGACTTGCTCGCTTTGATCCGGGTGGACCAAAAAGATGATTTCGTAATGACGCATGAATGCTCCTTACGGGTTGTAGCCTGCCGCTCAAAAGCGGTCAGACAAGGAGTGAATGACACTAATGGACTTGCGGACGCTAGACACGTTGGTGCCTGCCATCACAGCAAGGGGCGCAATTGTAGAGAAGGGACGGGAGAGGTGCAAGGCAATTGGTGATTATTTGAACAGCTGGTTCATACCACCCATCTTTGCCCCACCACAAACCACTGTGGGAGCGGGCGTGCTCGCGAATGCGGAATCACATCCAACCTATTTGCTGAATGAGACTGCGCTTTCGCGAGCAAGCCCGCTCCCACATTTGGATCGTGTACGACTCAGGACTTCTTGGTGACAGCCTTGACGCTACGCTGGCGCTGGGCCTCGAACAGGCACACGCCGGTCGCTACCGACACGTTCAGGCTGCTGACGCTGCCTGCCATCGGCAAGTGCACCAGGTAGTCGCAAAGATCGCGAGTCAGGCGACGCATGCCGCTGCCTTCGGCGCCCATGATCAGGATGGTTGGCCCGGTCATGTCATGCTGATACAGGCTCTGCTCGGCCTCGCCCGCCGTACCGACAACCCACAGGCCGCGCTGCTTGAGTTTTTCCAGGGTGCGCGCCAGGTTGGTCACGGCCACCAGGGGAATCACTTCCGCTGCGCCACAGGCGACTTTGCGTACGGTCGGGGTCAGGGTGGCTGACTTGTCCTTCGGCACGATCACCGCCAGTGCGCCGGCCGCATCGGCCGAGCGCAGGCAAGCGCCCAGGTTGTGCGGATCGGTCACGCCGTCGAGCACCAGCAGCAGCGGTGCACCGTCGGTGCGATCAAGCAGCTCGTCGAGCATCGCCTCGCCCCAGACCTGGCTCGGACTCACGTCCGCCACCACGCCCTGGTGTACACCTTCAACCCACGCATCCAGCTCGCGACGCTCGGCATTGCCAACGGCCACGCGGTTTTCGTTGGCCAGTTCGATCAGCGTTTGCACACGCGGATCGCTGCGGCCTTCGGCCAGCCAGATCTGCTTGACGCGTTTAGGGTGATGGCGCAACAGCGCCTCTACGGCGTGCACGCCGTAGATTTTTTCCAGCTGACTCATGACTTGGCCTTTGGTTTACGCGCCCCGCCACTTTTGGCTGGAGCCGAGCCCGCTTTCGGCGGGCCTTTACGGTGTTTGCTCGGTTTGGCTGGCTTGCCGCCGGAGGCCTTTTCAGGCGCCGACCGCCCGGCCTTTCCCCCAGACGCCGCTTTACCACCGCTTTTTGCTTCAGACAGCAACGCCTGTTTCATTTCGCGGCTTTTGCGCAGCTCGGCATTTTTTGCCGCGGCATCGCTCGGACGATAGGCTTCGACAGCCTTCTCCTTGGCAGGGCGACGACCGGTTTTCGCCGGCGCCGGCTCTGCTGCGGTTTTGGCAGTAGAAGCGGCAGGTGCCGACGTTTCAGCTCCGCGCTTCTTGCGGCCGATTGGCGCGCTGATGGTCTTTTCAGCCATCTCGAAGTCGATCTTGCGCTCGTCGAGGTCAACGCGCATCACGCGCACTTCAACGGTATCGCCCAAACGGAAGCTGCGACCGGTGCGCTCACCGGCGAGGCGGTGGTGCACAGGATCGAAGTGGTAGTAATCACCCGGCAGCGCGGTGACGTGCACCAGGCCTTCGACGTAGATATCGGTCAGCTCGACGAACAGGCCAAAACCGGTCACGGCGGTGATCACACCCGGGAACGACTCGCCCACGCGGTCCTTCATGAACTCGCACTTGAGCCAGTTCACGACGTCGCGGGTCGCTTCGTCGGCGCGGCGCTCGCTCATTGAGCACTGCTCGCCGAGTTGCTCCAGCGCTGCTTCGTCGTACGGATAGATGCGCGCTTTCGGAATCGTCATCGCACCGGCACGGCGAACGTGCGGGGTGTCCTGTTTCGAGTGGATCACGCTACGGATCGCCCGGTGCGTGAGCAGGTCCGGGTAGCGGCGGATCGGCGAAGTGAAGTGGGTATAGGCTTCGTAATTCAGGCCGAAGTGGCCCTGGTTATCGGCGCTGTACACCGCCTGACTCAACGAACGCAGCATGACGGTCTGGATCAGGTGGAAATCCGGACGATCCTTGATGCTTGCCAGCAAGGCCTGATAATCCTTCGGCGACGGGCCGTCCTTGCCTTTGTGCAGGGACAGCCCGAGCTCGCCGAGGAAGGCGCGCAGTTTTTCCAGACGCTCCGGTGGCGGACCATCGTGGACGCGATACAGCGCCGGAATTTCGTGCTTTTTCAGGAATTCAGCGGTGGCCACGTTGGCCGCCAGCATGCATTCCTCGATCAGCTTGTGCGCGTCGTTACGGGTGGTCGGACGGATTTCTGCAATCTTGCGCTCGGTCCCGAAGATGATTCGGGTTTCCTGCGTTTCGAAATCGATCGCGCCACGTACGTGACGAGCGGCCAGCAGCACTTTGTAAAGTGCGTAAAGCTGCTTGAGGTGCGGAACCACATCACTGTACTCGCCACGAAGCTGACGCGCCTCGGTCACTTTCGGCGTTTCCAGCATCGCGCTGACCTTGTTGTAGGTCAGACGGGCATGGGAGTGAATCACCGCTTCGTAGAAGCAGTAGTCGGTCATCTCGCCAGACTTGGAGATGGTCATCTCGCACACCATGGCCAGACGATCAACCTGGGGATTGAGCGAGCACAGGCCGTTGGACAGTTGCTCAGGCAGCATCGGAATCACGCGCTCGGGGAAGTACACCGAGTTGCCGCGAACCTGAGCTTCGTTGTCCAGCGCCGAACCGAGCTTCACGTAGCTGGAGACGTCGGCAATTGCCACGTACAACTTCCAGCCGCCGGAGAACAGGCGCAGCTTGCCCGGACGGGCTTCGCAGTAGACCGCATCATCGAAGTCGCGAGCATCTTCGCCGTCGATGGTGACGAACGGCAGATGGCGCAGGTCGATGCGCTTCTCTTTGTCCTTTTCCTCGACTTCAGGCTTGAGCTTGGCGGCTTCCTTGAGCACAGCCTCGGGCCAGACGTGCGGGATATCGTAGGTGCGCAGGGCAACGTCGATTTCCATGCCCGGTGCCATGTAGTTACCCACCACTTCAACCACGTCGCCTTGCGGCTGGAAGCGTGGCGTCGGCCAGTGAGTGATCTTCACTTCGACGAACTGACCGACCTGGGCATTGGCGTTACGGCCCGGGGTGACCAGCACTTCCTGCTGGATCTTCGGGTTATCGGCGACAACGAAGCCGATACCGCCCTCTTCGAAGTAGCGCCCGACGATGCTCTCGTGAGCACGGGACACCACTTCAACGATCACGCCTTCGCGGCGACCGCGACGATCCAAACCGGAAACACGGGCCAGGGCACGGTCGCCGTCGAACACCAGACGCATTTGCGCCGGGCTCATGAACAGGTCGTCACTGCCGTCGTCCGGGATCAGGAAGCCGAAACCGTCACGGTGACCGCTGATGCGGCCCAGGATCAGGTCGAGCTTGTCTACCGGCGCGTACGTGCCGCGACGGGTATAGATGAGCTGAGCATCGCGCTCCATGGCGCGCAGGCGGCGGCGCAGGGCTTCGATCTGGTCTTCTGTGGTCAGACCAAACTCTTCGACCAGTTGCTCGCGGTTAGCAGGCGAACCTCGATCAGCAAGGTGCTGAAGGATCAGTTCGCGGCTAGGAATAGGGTTTTCATATTTTTCCGCTTCACGAGCGGCCTCGGGATCGAGGGACTGCCAATCGGCCATTAGAGAGTTTTCACCTTGTCTATATGCGGGTTAGTTTGGCATAGGCGTAATGAAACGGGAAATTTCACTCTGTGAAGCCCCTTCTAAAGCCCTTTATCGACACCGCAACGTTGATTTAAAGACCGCTGGGAACATTTTCCAATTTTTTTCGACGACAGGGGTTTACAGTTAAAAAGGCGCTCCGTATAGTGCGCGCCATCGACAACGCAGACGCGCTGCCGATGCTGCCCAGATGGTGAAATTGGTAGACACGCCAGCTTCAGGTGCTGGTGACCGCAAGGTCGTGGAAGTTCGAGTCTTCTTCTGGGCACCAATTTCGAGCTTGAGATTAGATCAATTTCAAGGCTCACACAAAAACCCGCGAAAGCGGGTTTTTGCATTATAAGCGTCTGATTTATTAAAATTAAATCAGGGGTTTACAGATCAAAAAGCTCTCCGTATAGTGCGCCACATCAACAGCGGCAACGCTGAAGATTATGCCCAGATGGTGAAATTGGTAGACACGCCAGCTTCAGGTGCTGGTGACCGCAAGGTCGTGGAAGTTCGAGTCTTCTTCTGGGCACCAATTCAAATTCAAGGTTTCGGCCTTGGATTTCACAAAAACCCGCGAAAGCGGGTTTTTGCGTTTCTGGCCTGAAAAAATCCTTCGGCACCGCTTTTTTGTGGCGAGGGAGCTTGCTCCCGCTGGGGTGCGAAGCGGCCCCCTCCCCCTCCCGATAAACCTTATGATCCGGTTTTACGACTGCTTCGCAGCCGAACGGGAGCAAGCTCCCTCGCCACAAAAGCCCGCACTAGCCACCTTCGGCCAACCCTCTACCAGCCCGCAAGGCGCACTTGAGAAACAATATCGTTTATCATTGTTGCAAGTTTTTGCAATGCGACAGTGAGGAACCCTGCGAATGATGTTTCGAAATACCCTGCGCCGCGGCCTGACCATCACCCTGCTCGGCCTGACACTCGCCACTCCCCTCGCCCAGGCCGCCGATCCGGTTTCCCTGACGCTTTACAACGGTCAACACAAGGAAGTCGGCGACGCCGTCGCCAAGGCCTTCGAGGCCAAGACCGGCATTCACGTCAATGTGCGCAAAGGCAGCAGCAACCAGCTCGCCAGTCAGGTCGTCGAAGAAGGCAACCGCTCCCCCGCCGACGTGATCTACACCGAAGAATCGCCACCGCTGAACAAACTCGGCGAACAAGGCCTGCTGGCCCAGACCGACGCCACCACCCTCGCCGTCCTGCCCAAAGAGTACGTGGCCGGCAATGGCACCTGGATCGGCGTTACCGCCCGGGTTCGCGTGGTCGCCTTCAACCCGAAACTGATCGATGAAAAGGACCTGCCCAAGTCGGTGATGGAGTTTTCCGATCCCAAATGGCAAGGCAAGGTCGGCTTCGTGCCTACCAGCGGCGCATTCCAGGAGCAGGCCGTTGCCATCATCAAGGTGCATGGGATGGATGCCGCCGAAGAATGGCTGACCGGCTTGCGCGCCTTCGGCAAGGTCTACAGCAACAACATGGTCGCCCTCAAAGCCGTGGAAAACGGCGAAGTCGCCACCGTGCTGGTGAACAACTATTACTGGTTCGCCTTGCAGCGCGAAAAGGGCCAGCTCGATTCGAAATTGCATTACTTCACTGGCGGCGACGTCGGTGGGCTGATCACGGTTTCCAGCGCTGCCGTGTTGAAATCCAGCAAACATCCAAAAGAAGCCCAGCAACTGCTCGCCTACATGGCCAGCGAAGAAGGTCAGCGCGTGATCACCCAGACCACCGCCGAATACCCGCTGCACAAAGGCATGGCATCGGATCGCGGGCTCAAGCCGTTCAGCGAACTGGAAGCGCCGAAAGTCACGCCAGCCGACCTCGGCAACGCCGAAGAAGCCCTGGACCTGGAACGTGACGTTGGCTTGAACTGATGAGCGCATCGTTATCCGCCCCCGCCGTGCGCGGGGGTTATGTGCCCCGGCGCAAACGGCCGTCCGTCTGGCTGTTGCTGCCGGTGTTGCTGCTGGTGGTCCTGAGCTTGCTGCCACTGGCGTATGTCGGGCTCAAGACCTGGCAGGCTGGCTGGGCCGAGGCGCTGCACCTGTTGTGGCGGCCTTATGTGTTCGGGCTGCTGCGCAATACGCTGGCGCTGATGCTCGGCGTGACGCTGGCCTGTGGCGTCATCGGTCTGTCATTGGCCTGGCTGCTGGAGCGCAGCAACCTCAAGGGACGGCGGCTGTGGGGCGTGATTCTGTGCCTGCCGTTCGCGGTGCCGGCGTTTGTCAGCAGTTTTACCTGGGTGTCGCTCAGCGCACATTTCGAAGGCCTGGGCGGCGCAATCCTGGTGATGACCCTGTCCAAATACCCACTGGTGTTTCTGCCGGTGGCGGCCACCCTGCGCAATCTTGATCCATCCCTGGAAGAGTCTGCCCGCACGCTGGGGCAAAACCGCTGGGGCGTGTTTTTCACAATCACCCTGCCGTTGCTCTGGCCGTCGCTGCTCGCCGGGTCGCTGCTGATTGCGCTGCACATGCTGGTCGAGTTCGGCGCGCTGTCGATCATCGGCTTGCAGACGTTCACCACGGCTATCTATCAGCAGTTCGAACTGGAATTCAGCAACGCCAACGCGGCGATGCTGTCAGCCGTGCTGCTGGCGCTGTGCCTGATGCTGCTGTGGCTGGAACTGCGGGTGCGCGGCAAGGGCCGACACGTGCGCACCGGCCAGGGTGCGGCGCGTCGTGCCGAGCAGGTACACCTCGGACCTTGGGCGGGGGCCGGGCAGGTTTACTGCCTGGCGCTGGCGATCATCGGCAGCGGCATTCCACTGGGGATGCTCGCGTACTGGCTGGCGGTGGGTTCGTCGGCGGCATTCCCGGTGGCGGCGATCAGCGAGGCGCTGCTGTCGTCGCTGGCACTGTCGCTGGGTGGCGCCGCGCTGTGCCTGGTGCTTGCGGTGCCGGTGGGTTTGCTGGTGGTGCGTTACAAAGGCCAACTGGCGATCTGGGCCGAGCGCCTGCCTTATCTGCTGCATGCCCTGCCGGGACTGGTGATTGCGCTGACGCTGGTGTATTTCGCCCTGCATTACGTGCCGGCGCTGTATCAGACATCAGCCTTGCTGCTGATCGCTTATGCGTTGTTGTTTCTGCCGCTGGCTCAGGCGCCGATTCGTACCGCACTGAACAAGGCGGCGCCACAACTGGAAGAGGCAGCCCGAACGCTGGGCGCTTCGTCGTTCAGTGCGTTTTGCCGAGTGACGCTGCCGATTATCTTCCCCGCGTTGGGCGCGGCGTTTGCGCTGGTGTTTCTGGATGCGATGAAGGAGCTGACGGCGACATTGCTGCTGAGTCCGACCGGGCTCAATACGCTGGCTACCGAGGTCTGGGCGCATACCGCGAATGTGGAGTTTGCGGCGGCGGCGCCTTATGCGGCACTGTTGATTCTGGTGTCGGGGCTGCCGGTCTATTTGCTGACGACGCGGATGTATTTGAGCCGCTGACATCGCCTTCGCGAGCAGGCTCGCTCCCACATTTGATTTAGGCATTCACAAAATTTGTGCCTACCATCAATCACTGTGGGAGCGAGCTTGCTCACGAAGAGGCCCGATCAAACGAAGAAATTTCTAAGCCCTGAACTGGCCCAGGCTCGCCTTCAACTGCGCCGCCAACCCATCCAGTACCTTGCCACTGGCCGTGGTTTCCACCACCGCTTGAGCGGCCTTCTCGGCCTGGGCATGAATCGTCTCGACTCGCCCGCGCACCGCCTGCGCCCCTTGCGCCTGATGCGCCGCGGCCTGAGTCGCCAGGCCAATTGCCGCATGCACTTGCTCGACCGACACCTGCACCGACTGCTGCAACCGCGCACTGTCACGCAGCACCAGCAAGCCTTCGCTGGCCTGACGTCCCGCCTGACCAATCGCCGCCACCGCCTCGCGTGCGCCCTGCTGCAACGCAACGATGTGCGCCTGAATGTCGCCCGTTGAACTCTGGGTCTTGCTCGCCAATGCCCGCACCTCGTCGGCCACCACGGCAAAGCCGCGACCGGTCTCACCCGCCCGCGCCGCTTCGATGGCCGCGTTCAGCGCCAGCAGGTTGGTTTGCTCGGCGATGCCATGAATGACCGTCAGCACCACTTCAATCTGTTCACTTTGCTGCGCCAGGCGCTCGATGACCTTCGCGCCGGTGTCGACCTGCCCGGCCAATGCTTCGATCAGGCTGCCGACCTTGGCCGACGTCCGGGTGTTCTCGTCGGTGGCCTGACGAATATCCACCACCTGCTGTAATGCCGCCTGCATGGCATGACTTTCCGACTGCGCCTCGTCCGCCATTTGCGACAGCGCACGCAGGCTCTCGGCCACTTCATCACGCTGCATACCGGCCGCCGCGTCGGCACCGGCGTTGCGCAAGGTCATGGCGCCGATTTCCACGCCGGTACGCTGGGCCACATCGCCTGCCTCGCGCACGATTGGCTGCAACTTATCCACAAAGCGATTGACCGCCGAAGCCATGTCACCGATTTCATCCTTGCTGTTGATTTGCACGCGCTTGGTCAGATCGCCCTCACCCGCCGCCAGGTCATCCATGGCCGCAATCAGCATTTTCAAGCGATTGACCACGCGACGCCCCAACACCACAGCCAGCAGCAACAGCACGCCAAACCCGACCAACGCCAGGCCCAGGCCGATGCGCCAGCGCAAGGTGCCCGCCGCTTCCTGCACGGTGCTGGTGGTGTTGGCTTTCATTTCAGACGCCGTGGACTGTGCCGACTGCAAGCGCGAGCGCATCGCCGTGGCGCTATCGGCCGCCGCACCTTTGAGGCTGTCGCCGACCAGTTGATCACTGCTGGCGATCAGCGCCGAGAAGCGCTTGTCCAGCGCCGCCAGATCGGTTTCCACCGAGGCGGTGGACACCCCCATCAATACCTTGCCAATTTCTACGCCGTTGGGGCTGATCGAGGCTTCGAGGTAGTAAACCGACGGATCGTTCTTCGCCGCATCCAGCACCTTGTCCAGTGCGCGCTCACCCTGACCTTTATCCAGAAGCGCCTTGTTGATCGGGTTTTCCCGGTTCAGGTAGCGCGTCAGGTGTTGGCCGGTAGCGTCGTCATAGACGACGAACAGCACGTTGGGATTGCGCTGGGCACGACGGGCGAACTCCGAGAGCGTCGGCACATCGTTGTCCCACATCGCCCGAGGGGCGACCGAGGCCAACAGCTGGGCCATGTCGTTGGCCGAATCCTTGAGGTCTTTTTCCAGCGTCGCGCGCAATTGCGCCTGTTCGTCCTTCAGGCGCGAGGACAAGCCGGCGGTGAGACGCGCACGCGTGTTGCTGGAAAGACTGTCGAGGCTCGACGTGACTTCACGCCCCGCCTGCTCCAGTTCGCCGGAGAGTTTCTGGCTATCGGCGCCCAGGCGCGTTCCCAAATCGGCTTCCAGCGCAGTCACCGTGCTCCGGGTCAGAGCAACAGCCACCAGCACCTGCACCAAAAGAGCGATACCAAGGGTAACGAACACCGGCCGCAATAGACGGCTTTGTAACAGTGAGAGAATGGCTGACACATGAAATCCCTCTGCTTTGGCGCCATTAAATTGATGGCACGCTGGAAGCGACGCTTTTATCAAGATCGCAGCAAAGGTCATGCCGTCCTACAGGCATAAACGACAAAGGCCCCAATCAAGGGGCCTTTGTGTTTTACATCAACGACTTATTAAGCGAACGGGTGACGCAGAACGATGGTCTCGTTGCGGTCCGGGCCCGTCGAAATAATGTCAATCGGCGCGCCGACCAACTCTTCGACGCGTTTGATGTAGTTGCGTGCAGCTTGTGGCAGCTCTTCCAGGGTCTTGGCACCGAGGGTGGATTCGGTCCAGCCTGGCATCTCTTCGTACACCGGCTCCAGGCCGATGTAGCTGTCGGCGTCAGTCGGTGCGTCGATCACTGCACCATCCTGGTTCTTGTAGCCAACGCAGATGTTGATGGTTTCCAGGCCGTCCAGCACGTCCAGCTTGGTCAGGCACAGGCCCGAAATGCTGTTGACGTCGATGGCGCGACGCAGGATGACGGCATCGAACCAGCCGCAACGACGGGCACGACCGGTGGTAGCACCGAACTCGTGGCCACGCTTGGCCAGGAAGGCGCCAACGTCGTCGAACAGTTCAGTCGGGAACGGGCCAGAACCTACACGAGTGGTGTAGGCCTTGGTGATGCCGAGGATGTAGTCCAGGAACATCGGACCCACGCCCGAACCGGTCGCGATGCCGCCAGCGGTGGTGTTGGAGCTGGTGACGTACGGGTAAGTACCGTGGTCGATGTCCAGCAACGAACCCTGGGCGCCTTCGAACATGATGTCTTTGCCAGCGCGACGCAGGTTGTGCAGCTCAGCGGTGACGTCGAGCATCATCGGCTTCAGCAGCTCGGCGTATTCCATGCACTCGTCGAGCGTCTTCTGGAAGTCGATTGCCGGCTCTTTGTAGTAATTGACCAGGACAAAGTTGTGGTAATCCAGCAACTCGCCCAGCTTGGCGGCGAAGCGTTCACGGTGGAACAGATCACCGATGCGCAGACCGCGACGAGCAACCTTGTCTTCGTAAGCCGGGCCGATGCCGCGACCGGTGGTGCCGATCTTCAGCTCGCCACGGGCCTTTTCACGCGCCTGGTCCAGCGCAACGTGGTAGGACAGGATCAGCGGGCAGGACGGGCTGATACGCAGGCGCTCACGCACCGGTACGCCTTTCTCTTCCAGCTTGGTGATTTCCCGCAGCAGAGCGTCGGGTGCAACCACCACGCCATTGCCGATCAGGCACTGCACGCCTTCGCGCAGCACGCCCGAGGGGATCAGGTGCAAGACGGTTTTTTCGCCATCGATGACCAGGGTGTGGCCAGCGTTGTGGCCACCTTGGTAGCGCACTACGGCGGCAGCATGTTCGGTCAGCAGATCAACGATCTTGCCTTTGCCCTCATCACCCCATTGGGTGCCCAGGACTACGACATTCTTACCCATAACACTTGTCCTCATTCGCGCAAACTTGGTGCCGGCAGCCGCCGGCAGGAAAACTCAAGAAGCCAGCGGCAATACTTGCCAAAGCCCGTTCTGCTGAATCAATTGCCGGTCGCAGTCCGCATCACGGGCGGCGGCCAAAGGTTGCCCAGGCAATGCCTGGACGACACGCTGACCCTCACTGCGCAACTGGCAAACCTGCTGCCAGAGTGCCGCATCCGTACTGTCAGGCATCCAGATACCGCCAGACGGTAGCTCGATTTCAGCACGCCCCAGGGTCACCAGGGTTTTCAAATCGGTGGAGAAGCCCGTCGCCGGACGCGCGCGACCGAAGTCGGCGCCGATGTCGTCGTAACGACCGCCTTGGGCGATGGACTGGCCAACACCCGGTACGAACACCGCGAACACCACACCGGTGTGGTAGTGATAGCCGCGCAACTCGCCCAGGTCGAAGTAAAGCGGCAACTCCGGAAAACGCGTGGACAGACGGTCGGCAATCGCCAACAAGTCTTCCAGTGCCGCCAGTACTGGCGCCGGCGCATTGGCCAGACGCTCACGGGCAGCACTCAATACTTCACGACCGCCACACAGGTCGACCAACGCTCGCAGCATGCCCGACAACTCGGCAGGCAAGCCTTCGGTCAAGATAATGACCTCGTCGATGGCCTTGCGTTGCAACGCATCGAACAACTGCTGTTCCACTTCACCGGACAAACCGGCAGCGCGGGCCAGGCCACGGTAGATGCCGACATGACCGAGGTCCATGTGCACATCCGGCACGTCGGCCAGTTGCAGCATGGCCAGCATCAGGCTGATGACTTCAACGTCGCTGCTCGGGCTGGCGTCACCGTACAACTCGGCGCCCAACTGGATCGGGCTGCGCGAGGACGACAAGGCACGCGGCTGGGCATGCAGCACACTGCCGGCATAGCACAGACGGCTCGGGCCTTCGCGACGCAGGGTGTGCGCATCAATGCGCGCCACTTGCGGCGTGATGTCGGCACGGAAACCCATCTGCCGGCCCGACTGCGGGTCGATGACCTTGAAGGTACGCAGATCCAGGTCCTGGCCCGCGCCAGTCAGCAGGGATTCCAGGTACTCGATATGGGGAGTCACGACAAACTCGTAACCCCAGCTCTGGAACAGATCCAACACCTGGCGGCGCGCAACTTCAATGCGCGCAGCCTCAGGTGGCAGTACTTCTTCGATGCCATCTGGCAGCAGCCAGCGGTCTACCGTTGCCATTACGCCATTCCCCTATGATCCGGGCGGCCAGCCTCTGGGCGAGCCTTGAGTGAAGCAGAAAATGCTCGGCTCATGCGTATAAAACCACGCGCATGAACAACAGGGCGAAAAGCCTTAAACCGGCTTCGCCAATCACTTTCCTCGAAAAATCTGTCGAGCCGTTCAGCTCGATGTCTTGCACAAAAAACCGCAATCAAACGTGCAGACGCAAAAAAGCCGGGAATTTCCCGGCTGCCGCATCATACACACGTTTTCCCAAAGGATCACCCTGCCCGAGGTTTTAGCTGCCGGGCGGGGTGATTCAGGTCAACGCTGTATCAAGGTTTGGCTTTTTCCAGGTAACGGAAGAAGTCGCTGCTTGGGTCGAGGACCATGACGTCGGTTTTGTTCGCGAAGCTTTCACGGTAGGCGCGCAGGCTACGGTAGAACCCGTAGAACTCCTGATCCTGGCCGTAAGCCTTGGAGTAGATCGCAGCAGCCTGGGCATCACCATCACCGCGAACCTCTTCGGATTCACGATAGGCTTCAGCCAGCAGCACGCGGCGTTGACGATCGGCGTCGGCACGGATGCCTTCTGCCAGCTCGTTACCCTTGGCCCGGTGCTCGCGAGCTTCACGCTCACGCTCGGTGCTCATACGTTCGAACACGCTGCGGTTCACTTCTTTGGGCAGGTCGATGGCCTTGACCCGAACATCGACGACTTCGATGCCCAGCTCTTTTTCCGCCATCTTGTTCAGCGAGGCGGTGATGTCAGCCATCAGCGCGTCACGTTCACCGGATACCACTTCGTGCAGCGTGCGTTTACCGAACTGGTCACGCAGGCCCGATTCCAGACGACGGGACAGACGTTCGTCAGCAATCTGCTTGAGGCCGGACGTCGCGGTGTAGAAGCGCTCGGCATCTTTCACGCGCCACTTGGCGAAGGCATCGACCATGACGGCTTTCTTTTCCAGCGTCAGGAAGCGTTGTGTCGGTGCATCCAGCGTCATCAGGCGTGCGTCGAATTTACGCACTTGGTTAACGTAAGGCACTTTCACATGCAGGCCCGGCTGAACGTCAGCCTGGACCACGCGACCGAATTGCAGCAACACCGCACGCTCGGTCTGAGCCACGATGTAGAAGCAGTTCCAGCCCACCAGTACCACAACGACGCCAACAATCAGGGCGATCAGCGATTTATTGCTCATCAGCGGGTCTCCCTTGTGCGTGTTTGCGGCAGGTCAGTGACATGCGGCGCGACATCCGTGTTGTTGGTGGCGGCGGCCGAACCGGTTACCGGCGCATTAGCGCCCGAACCATTCTGGATCATCTTGTCCAGCGGCAAGTACAGCAGATTGCTCTGGCCATTCTTGTTGCCGGTCACGAGAACCTTGCTGGTGTTGGTGAAGACTTCCTGCATGGTGTCCAGGTACAGACGCTGGCGGGTCACTTCAGGGGCCTTGCGATACTCGGCTACCAGCTTGGTGAAGCGATCAGCCTCACCCTTGGCACGGGAGACGGTCTCGTCACGGTAACCATTGGCATCCTCGAGGATGCGCTGGGCCTGACCACGGGCTTCCGGCACGACGCCGTTGGCATAGGTTTCAGCCTGGTTGCGCGAACGCTGCTCGTCTTCACGGGCACGGATCACGTCATCGAAGGCTTCCTGGACTTCACGCGGTGCCGCTGCGTTCTGAACGTTGACCTGGGTAACGGTGATACCGGTGCGATAGGTGTCGAGGAAGCGTTGCAGACGCTCCTTGATCTCGCTGGCCATCAATTCACGACCTTCGGTCAGTACCTGGTCCATGGCGGTGGAACCCACCACATGGCGCAAGGCGCTGTCGGTCGCTTGCTGCAGGCTGATTTCCGGCTGATCGACGTTCAGCACGAAATCCTGCAGGTTGCTGATCTTGTACTGCACGGTCAGCGGCACTTCGACGATGTTCTCGTCTTCGGTCAGCATCTGGCCCTGCTTGGTGTACGAACGCTCACGCGTCACGTTTTCCATGTACTTCTTGTCGATCGGCGGGAAGTAGATGTTCAGGCCCGGGCCGACAGTCTCGTAGTACTTGCCGAAGCGCAGCACCACGGCTTGCTCCTGCTCGTCGACCACATAAACCGCGCTGTACAGCCACACAGCCGCGAGCACGACCAGGCCGATGCCGAGCAGGCCGCCGAAGCCGCCACTCTTGCCCGAACCACCGCCGTCATCACCACGTTTTTTACCACCACCGAACAACCCGTTCAGGCTTTCCTGCAGCTTTCGGAAGGCCTCGTCGAGATCCGGTGGTCCCTTGCGGTCGCCGTTATTGCGGCGCTTGCCACCCCAAGGATCCTGATTATTCGAGTTGCCACCCGGCTCATTCCAAGCCATAGCGCTCTCCATCTGATAAAGCAAAGACGCACCCACGGCGCGCCGACCAATGCTACAGAATGCCTGTCACCACGGCACAACCGCTTTCTCAGGCTTTTATTGCAAAGTGTGTTGCTCGATGAAGTCCATCGGTTGCAAACCTTCGCGGCTCACCAGTCGATTCAACTCGACTCGTGGCAAGCGAACGGCCAGCAGGCAGACGCCTTCTTCGTCGTGTTCTTCTTTCTGCACCGCACCGAGTTCGAAAAACTGCGCACGCAGTCGAGCAAAGCGTTGCGGCAAGCGCAAGGTCCCCACGAACAAATCACCGCCGAGCAACTCGGCAATGGCTTGCTCGAGCAATTCCAGACCACTTCCATCACGCGCCGACAGCCAGACCCGTTGGGGCTTGCCGTTTTCGTCGCGCTGGATTTGTGGCTCAACGCCTTCAAGCAAATCGAGTTTGTTGTATACCTCGAGGATCGGCAAGTCTTGCGCCCCGATCTCGCCGAGGACCACCATCACCTGCTCGATCTGCAACATGCGATCCGGTTCGGCCGCATCGATCACGTGCAACAGCAGGTCTGAGTTGCTCGACTCTTCGAGCGTAGACCGAAATGCCTCGACCAGTTTGTGCGGCAAGTGGCGTATGAAACCCACAGTGTCGGCCAGGACGATCGGCCCCAGGTCGTCGAGTTCCAGACGGCGCAAGGTCGGGTCCAGCGTGGCAAACAACTGGTCAGCCGCGTACACGTCGGATTTCGTCACGTTATTGAAGAGCGTGGATTTGCCGGCGTTGGTATACCCCACCAGCGATACGGTAGGAATATCCGCACGCGTACGGCCGCGTCGCGACTGTTCGCGCTGACTGCGTACTTTTTCCAGCCGGCCCTTGATCTGTCGCAGGCGAACCCGCAGCAAACGGCGGTCGGTTTCCAACTGGGTTTCACCCGGGCCACGCATACCGATACCGCCACCTTGACGCTCAAGGTGGGTCCAGCCACGAACCAGCCGGGTGCTCATGTGGTCAAGCTGGGCCAGTTCTACCTGGAGCTTGCCTTCATGGGTACGGGCACGTTGGGCGAAAATATCGAGAATCAGACCGGTACGGTCGATCACGCGACACTCGAAAACACGTTCGAGGTTACGTTCCTGACTGGGCGTGAGGATGTGATTGAAAATCACCAGATCTACCTGTTCGGCTTTGACCAGGTCGCGTAATTCCTCGACCTTGCCGCTGCCAATCAGGTATTTGGCGGTTGGCCGATGACGCGGCACGTTAAAAAACGCAACGGTCTCGGCGCCGGCCGAATTAGCCAACTCCTGAAACTCCTGCGGATCTTCGCGCGCCTCAGGGTCCTGTCCATCCAAGTGAACGAGGATCACTCGTTCACCACCACCGTGGCGCTCAAAGAACAAAGGAGACTCCTATCAGGCGTTACCTGGCTCAGCGTCACCTGCTTCGGATTCGGTTGCGCTAGGCAGACGAATTGGACGAACCGGCACCACTGTAGAGATAGCGTGTTTGTAAACCATCTGGCTGACGGTGTTTTTCAGCAGGATGACGAACTGGTCGAACGACTCGATCGTGCCTTGCAGTTTGATACCGTTGACCAGATAGATGGAAACCCCAACTTTCTCTTTACGTAAAGTATTCAAGTAAGGGTCTTGTAGCGAATGCCCTTTTGACATGTGCCGCACTCCTTTAAGGATTCAATAATAAAAAATAAGGTAATTCAGATGGCTTTGGCCGTCACACCCCCAAGGATAGACGGCAATTGCAAGGACTCAGCTCAATATGGAGATGGTCCCGAGGTATTTCAAGGCGCGTGGCAGATTGTCGCAATCGAGGCTGTCCAACCAATGCAGATCAGCCCAACTGCGCAGCCAGGTGAACTGGCGCTTTGCCAATTGGCGCGTGGCAATGACTCCACGCTCCTGCATCTCGGCTGACGTCAGCTTGCCATCCAGGTAATCCCAGACTTGTCGATATCCCACAGCACGTATAGACGGCAACCCGGCATGCAGGTCACTTCGCTTACGCAGGGCTACGACCTCGTCGATGAATCCCTGTTCCAACATATTTGTGAATCTTTGTTTAATGCGCTCGTGCAGTACCTGACGATTTGCCGGAGCGATAGCCAAGTTCGCGACAGTATAGGGCAAATGTTGCAGTCCCGAAGCGGCTGCTTCAGTACTTTGCGCATATTGTTGCAAGCGTAGCTCGGTCATGCTCTGACCGCTCACCCGATAGACTTCCAGCGCCCGACTCAGGCGCTGGGGGTCGTTGGGGTGAATGCGTGCTGCCGATACCGGGTCAATGACTGCCAATTGATCGTGCAGGGCTTGCCAGCCGAGGCGTGCAGCCTCTTCTTCAATTTGCGCACGGACGTCTGCATCCGCTGCCGGCATGTCCGCCAGACCGTCAATCAAGGCCTTGTAATAGAGCATCGTGCCGCCCACCAGCAGCGGGATTTTGCCCCGCGCGGTGATGTCAGCCATGGCTTCAAGCGCGTCGCGACGAAAATCGGCTGCCGAATAGCTTTGTGCCGGGTCGAGAATATCGATCAGACGGTGCGGAAACTCGGCCAGCAGTTCTTTGGACGGTTTCGCGGTGCCGATGTCCATGCCACGGTAGACCAGCGCCGAATCGACGCTGATCAGCTCGCAAGGCAGGACTTTGGTCAGTTCGATGGCCAGGTCGGTCTTGCCCGCTGCAGTTGGGCCCATCAGGAAAATGGCAGGTGGGAGCTGGCTCATCAACGACCGCGCAAGAACAGTTTGTCCAGATCGTCCAGGCCCAGTTGGGTCCAGGTCGGTCGGCCATGGTTGCATTGACCGCTGCGTTCGGTGTTTTCCATGTCCCGCAGCAGGCCGTTCATTTCCGGCAGGGCCAGGCGGCGGTTGGCGCGAATAGCGCCGTGGCAGGCCATGGTGCCGAGCAGTTCGTTCAGGTGGGCCTGAATCCGGTCGCTGGAGCCGTACTCCATCAGGTCGGCCAGCACGTCGCTGACCAGACGGTTGGCTTCAGCCTGCTTGAGCAACGCCGGAATCTGCCGAATGGCCAGGGTTTCCGGGCCGAGGCGCTGCAACTCGAAGCCCAGACGCTGGAACCACGCGACGTGTTCTTCAGCGCAATCGGCTTCACGCTGGCTGACCGCCAGGGACTCCGGCACCAGCAGCGGCTGGCCGCTCAGACCTTCGCTGGCCATGGCGATTTTCAAACGTTCATACATGATCCGCTCGTGGGCGGCGTGCATGTCCACCAGCACCAGGCCCTGAGCGTTCTCCGAGAGTATGTAGATGCCCTTGAGCTGCGCCAGCGCATAACCCAGCGGCGGAATATCGTCCTGCCCTGCCGGAAGCGCGACCGCGTTGGCTTCTGGCAGAGGCGCGAAGAATTCACGATACGCCGCCTGAGCCTCGGCGGCGGGAACACCCGACTGAGGGCGTGGCGTGTACTGATATTGGTAACCGGCGCCAGCGCCAGAACCTGCCGGCGCATTGAAAGACGGTTGCCCTTGAGGCTGCTCCAGCAGTGCATTGGCCGCCAGACGCATTTCACCCTGGGGCCCGAACTCACCGGCGTCGATGCCGGTCGGTCGAACAATGGCCGTCGCCACTGGCGCCGCCAGATGGTCTTCCGGGCGCACATCGCCCAAGGCACGGTGCAAGGTGCCGTACAGGAAATCGTGGACCATGCGCCCGTCACGGAAGCGCACTTCGTGCTTGGTCGGGTGCACGTTGACGTCAACGCCCGCCGGATCGACTTCGAAAAACAGCACGAACGTCGGATGCCGGCCATTGAACAACACGTCGCGATACGCCTGACGCACCGCATGGGCCACCAATTTGTCGCGTACCGCACGGCCATTCACAAAGAAATACTGCAAGTCCGCCTGACTGCGATTGAACGTCGGCAAACCGACCCAGCCCCACAAATGCAGACCATTGCGCTCGATTTCGATCGGCAGCGCCTGCTCCAGGAAACCCGAGCCGCAGATCGCTGCCACACGCCGGGCACGGGCCGCGTCATCATGGGCTTCGTGCAGGCTGAGGATGGTCTTGCCGTTGTGGCGCAGATGGAACGCCACGTCAAACCGTGCCAAGGCCAGGCGCTTGATCACTTCTTGCAGGTGATCGAATTCGGTTTTCTCGGTCTTGAGGAATTTGCGTCGCGCCGGGGTGTTGAAAAACAGGTCGCGCACTTCCACCGAAGTGCCCACCGGGTGGGCCGCCGGTTGCACGCGAGGCGCCATGTCCCGGCCTTCGGTCTCGACCTGCCAGGCCTGATCGGCATCCTTGGTGCGCGACGTCAGGGTCAGACGTGCCACGGAGCTGATCGACGCCAGCGCCTCGCCGCGAAAGCCCAGGCTCATCACCTGTTCCAGGTCTTCGAGATTACGAATCTTGCTGGTGGCGTGTCGCGCCAGCGCCAGCGGCAGGTCATCGGCAGAAATTCCGCTGCCATCGTCACGCACCCGCAGCAGCTTGACGCCGCCCTGTTCGACATCGACATCAATGCGCCGGGCACCAGAGTCGAGGCTGTTTTCCAGCAACTCCTTGATCACCGACGCCGGGCGCTCGACCACCTCACCCGCGGCAATCTGGTTCGCCAGTCGCGGGCTGAGCAGCTCGATACGAGCGCTGTTGTTCAGCATCTGATTCATTCCTTGGCCGCCAGCTCGGTGCCGGGGATGGTCAGGGTCTGGCCGATTTTCAGCTCATCGCTTTTCAGATTGTTGGCGCTGCGCAAAGTGGCCGGGGACACCTGATAACGCACGGCAATCATCGCCAGCGTCTCGCCCGGACTCACGCGGTGGTCGCGCGGCCCTTGGGCGATCTTGCCGGAGTCACGCAGCCAGGCGATGTAGGTGCCCGGTGGCGGATTCTGCTGGAAGAACTGGCGAACACCCGCGCTGATGGAGCGCGCGAGCGCCTGCTGATGGCTCGCACCGGACAACTTGTTCGCTTCATTGGCGTTGGAGATAAAGCCGGTTTCCACCAGGATCGACGGGATGTCCGGCGATTTCAGCACCATGAAGCCGGCCTGTTCCACCCGTTGTTTGTGCAACGGCGTGACGCGGCTGATGTTGCTCAAGACCTTCTGGCCAACATCCAGGCTGGAAGTCAGGGACGCGGTCATGGACAAGTCGAGCAGCACGCCGGCCAGCATGCGGTCCTTGTCGTCGAGGCTGACGCTGCCGGCACCACCGATCAGGTCGGAACGGTTTTCGCTGTCGGCCAGCCAACGGGCAGTCTCAGACGTCGCGCCGCGATCAGACAGGGCGAACACCGACGCACCGAAGGCCGCCGCAGACGGCGCTGCGTCGGCGTGGATCGAGACGAACAGGTCGGCGCCTTTCTTGCGGGCGATTTCGGTTCGGCCACGCAACGGAATGAAGTAGTCGCCGGTACGGGTCAATTCGGCGCGGTAGCCTTTCATGCCATTGACCTGACGCTGCAATTCGCGGGCGATGGCCAGTACCACGTCTTTCTCATGCTGGCCGCGAGAGCCCGAAGCGCCAGGGTCTTCACCGCCGTGACCGGCATCGATGACCACGACGATGTCGCGCTTGCCGGCCGGAGCAGGTGGCAGCTTCACCGGAGGATCGACTGGGGTGACCGGCACCGGGGCTACCGTCGCGACGTTGCTCGGCGGCGGCGGAATCGGGGCAGCCGCTTCGGCGCTGTCGAACAGGTCAACCACCAGGCGATTGCCGTACTGGGCATTAGGCGCCAGGACGAAGCTTTTCGGGGTGACGGCTTTTTTCAGGTCGATGACCACTCGCAGGTCGGTCGGCGTGCGTTGGGCCGAGCGCATCGCAGTAATCGGGGTATTGGCGGTATTGACCTTGAGCGGTGCGCCGAGGGTCGCGCCATTGATGTCGATGACCAGCCGATCCGGCGAAGTCAGGGTGAACACACTGTGCTGCACCGGGCCACTGAGGTCGAACACCAGTCGGGTGTTGTCCGGTGCCCGCCACAGGCGAACGCTGTTGACCTTCGAGTCGGCCACAGCGTCGACGGTTACCGCCAAAAGCAACAATCCTACGGCAGCTACCATCGCGCGAAAGCGCATACCTAACCCCATCATTTATTTGGATTCCAATGCCAAAGCGGCACACCACAACTCGCCACGCGAGCCCTGGGGCAAGATTTTCAGCGAACGCCCGCTGTCATGCGGGCTAATGGTAATGGTCAGGTCGGGCTTTGGCAAAAAGCCTGCACCTTTCTGGGGCCATTCGATCAGGCACAGGGCGTCATCTTCAAAGTAGTCGCGGATACCGAGGTACTCCAGTTCCTCCGGATCGACCAGTCGATAGAGATCGAAATGGAAGGCGCGGATCTCGCCAATTTCATACGGTTCGACCAGGGTGAAGGTCGGACTCTTGACCGCGCCGACATGCCCCAGCCCGCGGATAATGCCACGCGACAGCGTGGTCTTGCCCGCCCCCAGGTCGCCCTCGAGAAATATCAGACCGTGCCCTGCAGTGGTTTGCGCGATACGCGCACCAAATGCCGTCATCGCCTCTTCATCAGGCAGGTAAAGGGTTACTTCAGACACGGTGCTTGCTCCTCCAACAACTGACGAATGGCTGGAATCAGATCACTGGCCGCCAGCCCACGGCCCGATTTACCTTGTTGCGCGCCGGCATTGGCATGCAGCCAGACTGCCAGACACGCGGCCTCAAATGCATCCATACCTTGGGCGAGTAGCGCACCAACCAGACCGGCCAGCACGTCGCCCAGACCGGCAGTGGCCATCGACGGATGGCCCTGATGACACAGCGCCAGACGTCCATCCGGGCTGGCGATCAGGCTGCCGGCGCCTTTGAGAATCACCACCGCTGCGTATTTTTCGCTCAATGCATGGGCGGCAGCCGGACGATCGGCCTGCACCTCGGCGGTCGTCATGCCCAGCAAGCGCGCCGCTTCGCCGGGATGCGGGGTGATGATGCAATCCTTCGGCAAGCTCACGCTACCGGTGGCCAGCATGTTCAGCGCATCCGCGTCCCAGACTTGCGGCAACGGCGCATTGGCAGCGGCGGACAGCAGACTGCGCCCCCAGCCAGCCTGCCCCAGCCCCGGACCAACCACCAGCACCGTCGCCTTCTCCAGCAGCCCCATCAACTGGTTCGCCGACGAAGCGCCCAACACCATCGCCTCGGGCAACCGCGCCAGTGCGGCCGGAATGTGTTCGCTGCGCGTGGCCACCGAAACCATGCCCGCACCACTGCGCAGGGCACTTTGCGTACTGAGCAGGATCGCACCGCCGAAACCGCGATCACCGCCGATCAGCAACACATGGCCGAACTTGCCTTTGTGCGACGTAGGCGGACGCGGGGCAAGGCGCGGCAGATTAGCGACCGTCAGACGCAGCGCGCTGCTGGCAGCCATTTCAAGCAACTGCGGATCGGCGTGCAGGTCGTTGAATACCAGATTGCCCACCACATCCGCCGCATCGCCGGTAAACAGTCCCAGCTTCAAACCGATGAACGTCACCGTCAGATCAGCCCGCACACCGTGACCGAGCAGACAACCGGTATCGGCACACAGCCCCGATGGAATATCCACCGCCGCCACGGGCAGGCCGCTGGTGTTGATCGCGTCGATGGCGCTGGCAAAGGGCTCACGCACTTCGCCACTGATACCGGTGCCCAGCAAGGCATCAAGCACGATGCCGCTCAGCGTCGACTGCGCCGTCCAAGCCTCAATGGAAACTTTTTCTGACACGGCCTCGGCATGGGCCAACGCGGCATCGCCCTGCAAACGCTGGGGATCGCCCACCGCCAGCACCCGCACCGCCCACCCGGCACGTCGGGCCAGCACCGCCACCAGATAACCGTCGCCGGCGTTGTTGCCATGCCCCGCCATCACGCTCAATTCGCGGCCCGCAGGCCACTGACGAACCAGCGCCCGCCACGTCGCACGCGCCGCCCGCTGCATCAATTCGAAGCCCGATGTGCCGGCCGCGATCAGCCTTGCATCGAGCCCGCGCACTTGCGCGGCGCTATACAGCGCGTCGGGTAAATCATCTTTAGTGTGCGGCATGCGTCTTCGGGCTCCGATGTCTGGCAGAATTATACGCACCTCAGCTCCGGTTTCTCTCGTCTCATGCCCGCTATTACCACAGACCTGCCCGCCCTCGCCCAATCCATCAAGGACTGGGGCCGCGAGCTGGGCTTTCAGCAAGTCGGCATCAGCGGCCTGGACCTGGCCGAGCATGAACAGCATCTGCAACGCTGGCTCGACGCCGGCTACCACGGCGAAATGGAATACATGGGTGCCCACGGCAGCAAACGCTCGCATCCGGACGAGCTGGTGCCAGGTACCTTGCGCGTGGTGTCCCTGCGCATGGACTACCTGCCGGGCGACACGCAAATGGCGCAATTGCTGGCCCAACCGGAAAAAGCCTACGTATCGCGTTATGCCTTGGGCCGCGATTACCACAAATTGATCCGTAAACGCGTGCAACAACTGGCAGAAAAAATTCAGGCGGTGATCGGCCCGTTCGGCTACCGCGCCTTTGTCGACAGCGCCCCGGTGCTGGAAAAGGCCATCGCCGAGAAGGCCGGCCTGGGCTGGATCGGCAAAAACACCCTGGTATTGAATCGCAAGGCCGGCAGCTATTTCTTTCTAAGCGAACTGTTCGTCGATCTGCCGCTGCCGGAAGACCCGCCTCACACCACCGAACATTGCGGACGCTGCACCGCCTGTCTGGACATCTGCCCGACCAACGCCTTCGTCGGCCCGTACGTACTGGATGCAAGGCGCTGCATTTCCTACCTGACCATCGAACTCAAAAGCGCGATCCCCGAAGAGTTGCGGCCACTGATCGGCAATCGGGTATTTGGTTGCGATGACTGCCAGATCGTCTGCCCGTGGAACCGCTTCGCCCGCCCGTCGGGAGAAAGCGACTTCAAGCCAAGGCACAACCTGGACAACGCCGAACTGGCTGAGTTGTTCATGTGGGACGAGGACAGGTTTCTCAGCAGCACCGAAGGCTCGCCGTTACGCCGCGCCGGGTATGAACGCTGGCTGCGCAATCTGGCGGTGGGTCTGGGCAATGCGCCTTCAAGCATTCCGGTGCTGGAGGCGTTGAAGGCGAGGCGCGATTATCCGTCGGAGCTGGTGCGGGAACATGTCGAGTGGGCCCTGAAACAACACGGCCTGGCGTAGGGGGAGTCAAACCTCGTCGTTGTAGACGAACTTCGGCATTTCCCAGTGGAAACGTATCGCCAGCAGACGCAACAGGAAGCCACCAAACAGCGTGATCAGAATCGCCTGTTCACCGGGCAGTTGCAGGTAGATGCACAACATATAGCACCAGGCGGCCGCGAACGAGACGCTGGCATAGAGTTCGCGACGGAAAATCAGCGGGATGTCGTTGCAGAAGATGTCGCGCAAGATACCGCCGAACACCCCGGTGATTACGCCGCTGACCGAGGCCACCAGCATGCCGTGGCCCATTTCCAGTGCGGTCATGCAGCCGATCAGGGTAAACGCCACCAGACCGACGGCGTCGAGCACCAGAAACAGTGAGCGCAGATGGCGCATCCAGCGTGCAGCGAACACCGTGAACATCGCCGCGATCGTGGTCAGCACCAGGTATTCCGGGTGTTTGACCCAGGTCAGCGGGTAGTGGCCCAGCAGCACGTCACGCACCGAACCGCCGCCCAAGGCGGTAACGCAGGCGATCAGCACCACGCCAAACCAGTCCATGCCGCGACGTCCGGCAGACAAGGCGCCAGTCATGGCTTCAGCGGTAATGGCGATCAGATAAAGCATCAGCAACATGGCGGCGGTCCTGGCAGGAAGGCGCGCAGTCTAGCCATTTAGTCACAGCACCAAAAGGGGGCGGACCAGAATCGACGGCCATCCAGTTGAGGGTGACTGGACGGACGCCTTCGCGAGCAGGCTCGCTCCCACAGTGATTGTGAGTGGGCACACATTTCTGTTAACACCTCAAATCAAAGGTGGGAGTGAGCCTGCTCGCGAAGAGGCCGGAACAGGCGCCCCGGAATCAGAACTTGATGAAATGCTTGCGGTAGTGCTGCAACTCGGCAATGGATTCGCGAATGTCGTCCAGCGCCAAGTGAGTGCTGCCCTTCTGGAAGCTGTCACGCACCTCCGGCGCCCAGCGGGCCGCCAGCTCTTTGAGCGTCGACACATCAAGGTTGCGGTAGTGAAAATAGCTTTCCAGGGATTTCATGTGCGTATAAAGGAAGCGACGGTCCTGGCAGATGCTGTTACCGCAGATCGGGCTCTTGCCCTTCGGCACCCATTTTTCCAGGAAGGCGATGGTCTCGGCCTCGGCCTCGGCCATGCTGATGCGGCTGTCGCGCACCCGTTGGGTCAGGCCCGAACCGCCGTGCTGACGGGTGTTCCACTCGTCCATGCCGGCAAGAATTTCGTCGCTGTGGTGGATTGCGATCACCGGACCTTCGGCCAAGGTATTGAGATTGCTGTCGGTGACAATCGTCGCCATCTCGATGATGACGTCGGTATCCGGGTTCAGACCGGTCATTTCCAGGTCGATCCAGATCAGATTCTGTGGGTTTTGCATAAGTCGGCTCCTCGGCGTAGCTGCGCAGTTTAGCCTAGGCCGCCGCCGGGGCGTGCTAAACTCGCGACCGTTTTACCTAATCGCTGCATTATTGATACGGAACACCCATGGCCAAACGCCAACTCAATCGTCGTCAAAACTGGCGCATCGAAAAGATTCAGGGCGAGCGCGCTGCCCGCGCCGCCAAACGCGAGTCCTCGGCTGTCGAGGCACTTGAGGGCGGCGACCTGGGTCCGGAACAGACGGGCCTGGTGATCGCGCACTTCGGTGTGCAGGTCGAAGTCGAAGCGCTTGATGGCGATCTGGCCGGCCAGGTATTCCGCTGCCACTTGCGCGCCAACCTCCCGGCGCTGGTGACCGGCGACCAGGTGGTCTGGCGTGCCGGCAACCAGGGTATCGGTGTGATCGTGGCGCAACTGCCACGCAAAACCGAACTCTGCCGCCCGGACAGCCGTGGCCAGCTCAAGCCCGTAGCGGCCAACGTCGACATGATCGTCATCGTCTTCGCACCGCTGCCAGAGCCGCATGCGAACCTGATCGACCGCTATCTGGTCGCTGCTGAGCACGCAGGGATTCGTCCACTGTTGCTGCTCAACAAGTTCGACCTGATCGACGAGCAGAACGCCCCGGCGCTGAATGCCTTGCTGGCGGTTTACCGCACGCTCGGTTACCCGGTGCTGGAAGTGTCGGCCCACCACGGCAACGGCATGGAACAACTTCAAGAACAGCTGGACGGGCGCATCAGCGTGTTCGTCGGCCAGTCGGGCGTGGGCAAGTCGTCGCTGGTCAACAGCCTGCTGCCGGAAGTCGAAACCCGCGTCGGCCCGCTGTCCGAGCTGTCCGGCCAGGGCACCCACACCACCACCACCGCTCGGTTGTTCCACTTCCCTGGCGGCGGTGAACTGATCGACTCCCCGGGCATCCGCGAATTCGGCCTGGGCCACGTCAGCCGTGCCGACGTCGAAGCTGGCTTCATCGAGTTCAACGACCTGATCGGCACCTGCCGCTTCCGCGACTGCAAACACGACCGCGAGCCGGGTTGTGCGTTGCTCAAGGCGCTGGAAGATGGGCGTGTGCAGCAGCAACGGATGAATAGTTATCGGTCGATTATTGCGAGTTTGCCGGAGACTAGTTACTAAGTAGGCCGGATCATTTTCGTGACGCCACGAACATGATCAGCAGCTTCCCGTAGAAACAAAAAAAGCCGTGATTATCTCGCGGCTTTTTTTGGTTTCAGGGTGCTACTTTTTCCAGCCTCCAGCCTCCAGCCCAAGACGTCACAGCGATCCTTGAACCCGCATATGTGGAGCAATGAATTAATTCAGGCTAAAGGCTTCTTGAATGGACTTTATCAAGCGATCGCTATCCACCCCTTTGTAACCTTGGGGGTTTGACGCAAGCTCAACCGACACTTGGCTGAGAAATAACATCAAATCAAGCGCAATTCGTTCAGGCAGTTCGGTCATTCCTTCTGTCAGACCGACAGAAAGCAAAATCACATCTTTGAAATGCTTATTGATATCGCGACTGTCCACTTCCACGCCCTTCTCGAGTTGCGCCTTCTTGTTAAGCCAGGCGTGGGCCTTGAGCGGAACGAGCCGGTCAGCACCGATGTGACTGATTTCGCGTGTGTGGTCGACGCCAGCCAAGAGAAAGTTGTAATAATCATCATCGAGGATGATCGCAGACAGGCTTGCGGCTTGTTCTTCAACGGGGACTTTGGTCATTCGGGCGGCGTCATCGTGCTCCAGGCCATCTGGCACACGAGAAAAAAGCTCAATCTGAACTGGAAAAGATTTGTCCTCAGGGTTCTGGAAGCGATAGAAAACAGGGGAGCGCCCCTCAGTGCCTCCATTTTGGCGAATGGCATACCCGCCGTCCTTGATGAACTTCCAAAACTGACCTACGAACTCAAGATTAAGAGCCTCAACGACCAGCACGACATCCAGATCCTTGGTAGTTCGAAATTTCTCATCCAGAAGTTCCATGGTAATGGATGCTGCCACCCCGCCAATTAGAACGTAGCTGCCTTGGTAGTCTTTGAAATACTCTCTAAACCGGTCGATACCCACTACCATTTCACGTTCTCCATCATTTCATCCAAACACATTTGAACCCGGTCATCGTGCTCATCCTTGAGACTTAGGTAGAGCGAAAATGGGTCTACAGCCCCAGTGGCTGTGTTGCTATGCAGAGGGTCATAGCTCCAAAACTGGATACCACAGGCTGCAAGGTTTTGCGGCACCTCGTAATAGGGTGATGTGGTTTGAAATTTCGATTTTGCCGTCTTTGAAGTTGAGCTCCATACGCCGAACTCTTCTCCATATGCCGCACTCATTTTCCTGCGGTGCTCGGACTGAGCGAGTTCACGAATGTGATCGAACTGCGCAGTCGTCATTGCGAAGCTAGGTACTTTGGGACTGACGAGAAGGCTCATTTCGGCGAGGGCCGCCTCCCCTGCCAACAGTATTGGGGTGTCAAACGCCTCAGGAACTGCATTTAACCAAAGCGTTTTTTTGACCGGCGTACGCATGTAGTCTTTCGCCATATCCCAAGTTTCCTTGGGAGACAAATGGAAAAAGATTG
Organism: Pseudomonas fungipugnans; assembly: GCF_029955235.1. Taxonomy (NCBI): domain Bacteria; kingdom Pseudomonadati; phylum Pseudomonadota; class Gammaproteobacteria; order Pseudomonadales; family Pseudomonadaceae; genus Pseudomonas; species Pseudomonas fungipugnans. The sequence goes on along the minus strand of NZ_JARBWL010000002.1, from coordinate 864,491 downwards.
CGGCTTCACCCATTTCCTTTCCAGGCTGAATAATGTCCAAGTCAGCCAGTTCTTTGATGGCTCTGGTGACGGTCATTTTTGCGTAAGTAAAGGATTTTTCGAAAGTAGAGCGAGTGGTTAGGAGCCGACGCTGCCATCCTTTAATCAAGAATTGAATAAGCATGGACTGGGTAGCGGGGCTCAGAACCTGAGGTTTTTCCAGGCGCTGCCTGTAGTACTCACGCAAATCCATTCCAAATGCAGGGAGGTAGAGCTGGTTTCCTGGCACGATGAACTGGACACCTTTCTCGACCAGTCGCTTTCGGTCATAGCTTGGGAGCGTATCTGTGACGAAGATCATGAGGTCGGCGATTTCGGGCGACTTCTTCAGCGTCTGAAGGTTGTTGATTGCCTGCATATGCTTGGCAATATCAGGAACGCTAACTTCGCGCTGTTGTCGCTCCTTGAGGATGAGACACTTGGCGCCCAAGATTTCCGTGACGAGAAATTCGTATCGATCACGCAGCGCATACGGAAGGATTTTGACGTGTTCCCACGGTGCTAAACGAAGCCTTAGACCAAGCACGCTCTCTACGTAAACCTTGAGCTCGATCAAATCGCGTCTCTCATGGAAGTCGTTTTCGTCGCTCGTAAAATCAACCATGCTCATTCTTCCGTATCACGATTTCATCACGATATCAGACGGCCTGATAGCGTGTAAAATTCCTGATATTCACCAGTCAAATCGGACGCAGAATCTGGACAAGCATTGATAAATGCGGACGCTTTGCATGGGCGTACGCCCACGCAAAGCATGGCGTATAGCGGCCGACTCGCTAAGTCTAAAGATGGTGTCTGCTTTGGTGGACACCATCGCTATAAGGAACGTGAGTTACGCAATGATCGTGGCCTTCTGATCTTCAGCTTGTGGTTTTTTCCAGCTTCCACCCCAACGCATCCAAGGCGTCACACCCATCCTGAATCAACATATGTGCAGCATTGGCGAAATGCTCCAGATCGTGACCTTCGGCGTCTTTGACGCACAGGCAGGTGACGCTGTTGAGCAGATTGCGCGCGGCTTTGAGTCGGTGGACGGCGGTTTCAAGAAGATCGGAAGCGCGGGCTTCAGTGTCGATGTACAGCGTCGGGCCGACGCTGAAATTGCCTTGGAGCGGGTGGTACTTAGCCATAGATCAAAACTCCGTTGACTGTCGAAAGGTGCATCTGTATTTCGACCGGCTAAGATCGTTCACCGCGTTGGCAGCGACGGCAGAACTATAGGCTGATGCTTGCACGACTGAGAACCCCAGCGCGGAATTTCAGACCGTTCCTACAACCACCAATCTCACCAGCAAACCGCTTCCAACAGGAAAACGCGACCCACCTGACAATCAGGTCGGCTATCAGGCCGCCTCGCGGTGCTGTTGCGGTGTTCGCCCCCTCGAGAGGCCGAGTGGAGGTTCTGCGCAGTGGGCAACCCGGCATGGATGCCGGGTTAGCCGCCCCCGGCCATGGATGGCCGATGGCGGCGGGCCCACGGAGCAGGACCGGAGCGAGGGCATGCCGAGCCTGGGCGAGGCACCGAACGACAGGGGCAAAAGCGCTTTGGTTACTTTCGCGCTTTTCGAAAGTGACTCGCTGTAAGAGCGAAACCCTAGGCGGCCGTTACCGCAGCAATGGATATGTACACCACCCTCAAAACCTCAGTCGCCTGACACAAAGCCATCGCGAGCAAGCTCGCTCCCACAATTGATCGATGCGCATCTGCAAACGACAGGTTGGCTACCAAGCCGCCTTCGCGGGCAAGCCTCGCTCCTACAGGGATCGTGCCCACGCTGAAAATGAAAGCCGCACAAAAAAGCCGACATCTCTGTCGGCTTGATTGTTGTGGGTCACTGCTTAGGCGGATCCGCCGGCTTGGCCGGTTCGCCCGGTTTCGGCGCAGCATCCTCAAACAGATTCAAACGCTCGCGCAGCTCATGGGCCGGCACCGGTTGCTTGTCCGCAGGCAAGGCATTCGGATCGACCGGTGTGGCCGGCGTGCCCGGGGCTTCACCTGGCGCGCCCTGCCCCGGTATGGGTGCAGGCTCTGAACCTTGCGAACCTTCGATGGCTGCCTGGGCCTTCTTGGTCAGGACGACAATATCGATGCGGCGGTTGACCGGGTTGAACGGGTTTTCCCGATCGAACAGGGCCGACGAGGCATAACCGACGACGCGTGCCACTTGCGAGTCCGGGTAGCTGCCTGCCACCAAAGCACGACGGGCGGCGTTGGCACGGTTGGCCGACAATTCCCAGTTGCCGAAATCGCCGGTGCCGGTGTACGGCTTGGCATCGGTGTGGCCGCTGATGCTGATCTTGTTCGGCACCGCCTTGATGGTGTCGGCCATGGCCAGCAGGATGTCTTCGAAATACGGTTTCAGGCGCGCACTGCCCGAGTCGAACATCGGCCGGTTCTCGGCATCCATGATCTGGATACGCAAGCCGTTCGGGGTGATCTCGAACAGGATCTGGTCCTTGAACTTCTGCAGTTGCGGGTTCTCGTTGACCTTGTTTTGCAGTTCTTGCAGCAGCAGTTCCAGACGCTCTTTTTCGACCTGCTCGGCCATGCCCTCAACCTGATCGGTATCGACTGTCACCTTGTCCGGTTGCGGCTGGGATTTCACCTCGGGGTTGAGGGTATTTTCCGGCGCCAGGGTCGGTGTGCCGCCCAGGTCGATGATGTACGGCGTGCCGCTTTCGGAGAAGCCGACCGGGTCCTTGAAGTAACCGGCGATGGCGATCTTCTGTTCCGGCGTCGCGGTGGACAACAGCCACAGCACCAGGAAGAACGCCATCATCGCCGTGGCGAAGTCAGCGAAGGCAATTTTCCAGGCGCCCCCGTGATGCCCACCGGCGATGCGCTTGACGCGCTTGATGATTATCGGCTGATTATTTTCCATGACTTAGCGACCGCGAACCGCTTGTTCCAGCTCAGCGAAGCTAGGACGGTGTGCCGGGTACAGAACCTTGCGCCCGAACTCCACCGCCAGCGAAGGCGGCATGCCGGAAGCCGATGCCACCAAAGAGGCCTTGATGGCTTCGTAGACGTTCAGTTCTTCCTTGGCGTCGTGGGCCAGGGAGTGAGCCAGCGGGCCGAAGAAACCGTAGGCCGCAAGAATACCGAAGAAGGTACCGACCAGTGCCGCACCCACGTGCAGGCCGATGGATTTCTGATCGCCTTCACCCAGGGATGCCATGGTCACCACGATACCCAGTACCGCCGCGACGATACCGAAACCGGGCATGGCGTCGGCGATGCCGTTCACTGCATGGGAGGGGTGTTCGAGGTCTTCCTTGAGGCTGTACAGCTCCATGTCGAACAGGCCTTCCAGCTCGTGCGGAGCCATGTTGCCGGAGGACATGATGCGCAGGTAGTCGCAGATGAACGCGGTCATGCGTTCGTCTTTGAGCACGGCCGGGTACTTGGCGAAAATCGGGCTCGCGGAGGCGTCTTCGATATCGCCTTCGATGGCCATCATGCCTTCGCGGCGGCTCTTGTTGAGGATCTCGTAGATCAGGCCCAGCACTTCAAGGTAGAAGGTGTGGGTGAAGCGCGAACTGAACATGCCCAGGGATTTCTTGAGCACGTGCATCGTCATGTAGCCGGGGTTGGCCTGGAGGAATGCACCAAGGGCCGCACCACCGATGATCATCACCTCGAAGGGCTGGATCAGGGCGGCAATCTTGCCGTGGGAAAGCACGTATCCGCCGAGCACGCTCGCGAATACGACGATGATGCCGATAATTTTAGCCATAGGTAGGAGAGTACTTACTGAGTCGGGTTCAAGGTCATATTCGGAAGTTAAAAAATCTCTTCTTCTACTTATCGGCAAAACTGCGCCAGACTATAGCCAGTTCAGGCGAAAAGCCAATTTAGCCCGCGCCGGGCGTGTTTGCAGCCGATGATGATCCCGTCCAGCCATGGCTAATGAAACGAACGTTCCAACTGCAAAACCGACCACGCTCGAAGGCTGGGTCAAGCTTCTCGATGGCGTGCGCCTGCCGGTTCCGCAGGAAAGTCACGACCGCGTCTGCAGGGCCATTCGCGATAACCGCAGCTCACTGCGCGACATCGCCAATCTGATGCAGGACAGCCCCGCCCTGGCGCTCAGCGTGATCCGCGAAGCCAATCGGCATACCCAGGGCAGCATGACCGAGACGGCAGAAAACCTGGAAGTGGCGATCAATCGGCTCGGGCTCACACGCACCGAAGAACTGCTCGCCCGCCTGCCTGCAGTGCCACAAGCGCAGATCCCCGTTGCCTTGCGTCAGCTGCAATTGATCAGCCAGCACGCGACGCAACAGGCCAACGGTTTTTTTGCCAGCCGCCTGGCGCGGCTGTGGCAGGACATTCACTGGGGCAGCCTGCTGTTCCTCTCGCCGCTGTGGCCCCTGGCGTTGACTCACCCCAAGTTGCTCGAAGAATGGGAACTGCGGGTGATCCACAAGGGCGAGTCGGCGCACACGGTGGAAAAGCAATTGTTCGGTGTGCGCCTGCTGCAAATCTGCCAGACGCTGGTGGATATCTGGCGCCTGCCAATCTGGGTGCAGCAGGGTTATCGGCTGCTGCTCACCGAGCAACGCGAACTGGTGAAAGTCCTGCGCATTGCCCGCGATAGCGAACACCCACTGCGCCAGCAAAACCGCCTGGATGACGATCCGACCCTGCGCAACTGGCTCAATCAGCCGGCCAATACCGTGCTACTGGCCAACGGCCTGGCGTTGTCGGCGCAACAGGCCTGGGATTGCCCGCACAGTCAGCGCTGGCAGTACCTGACCAGCCTGTACCTGCAAATGCCGATGGACGAGGTGCAGCAGCAATTGCACCAACAGGCCGCCAACAGCGCCCGCCAGCACGCCATGCCGGACCTCTGGCACCCGGCAATCTCATTGTTGTGGCCATGGGGCCAGAACCGTGTTCATGCTGGCCTGCTGCCCGCACCGGCGCCGACCACCGAAGACCTGTCCCAGTGGCGCAAGCAATGTGCCGAATTGCTGGAGGAGCCGAGTCGCTTCACCAACGCCATGCACCTGACCAATTCGGCACGCGATGCACTGGTCGCCTGCGGCATGCAGCGGGTGATGATCCTGATGGCCGACCGCACGCACGCCAACCTGCGAGTGCATCAAACGGCAGGGCTGCCCAAAGAGGTAGCCGGCCTGAGTTTTGTGGTCAGCCAAAGTCCGGTATTGCAACGCTTGCTCGCACAGCAGGCCCAGGTTCGCCTGACCCCGACCAACAACGCCCAATTCTCCGCACTGCTGCCCGCCAGCCTGCGTTCGCAGTTTCGTGGCGAGCATCTGCTGCTGCGCTCACTGGTCAACAATGGCCGGGTAATAATGGTGGTCGTGGCCGATCAGGGCGGCGGGCCGTTCTCGGAAATCACCGTGCAAGCCTTCGGCAAAACCGCACAGTGTATCGAGAAAGCGCTGCGCAGCTTTAGCCAACGCGGCCAATGATGCTGCGTTACAATCTCCCCCTTTGTGCTCTGGAGACCTCAAATGTCTGACTTCTCTGGCTTGCCGCTCGTGATCGAACCGAGCGACTTGCTCCCTCGGCTCGACGCCCGCGAACTGATTCTGGTGGACCTGACCAGCCACGCCCGCTACACCGAGGGCCATATCCCCGGCGCGCGCTTTGTCGACCCCAAACGCACTCAGTTGGGTCAGCCTCCGGCGCCGGGACTGATGCCGCCACAAGCGTCACTCGAAGCACTGTTCGGTGAGCTGGGACACCATCGCGACGCAGTCTATGTCGTCTATGACGACGAAGGCGGCGGTTGGGCCGGGCGTTTCATCTGGCTGCTGGACGTCATCGGCCATCGCAACTACCACTATGTCGACGGCGGGCTCACGGCCTGGCTGGCAGAAGGCTTGCCGATGTCGATCCAGATTCCGGCCCCGGTCGGCGGCCCGGTTTCACTGACCCTGCACGACGAACCGACGGCTACCCGCGAATACCTGCAAAGCCGTCTCGGCGCTGCTGACCTGGCGATCTGGGATGCCCGTGGCCCGCTGGAGTACTCCGGTGAGAAAGTGCTGGCGGCCAAGGCCGGCCATATCCCCGGCGCGGTGAACTTCGAATGGACTGCCGGCATGGATCAGGCGCGCAACTTGCGCATCCGCTCGGACATGCCGCAGATCCTCGAACAACTCGGCATCAGCAAAGACAAAGAAGTGATTACCCACTGCCAGACTCACCACCGTTCTGGCTTCACCTATCTGGTGGCCAAGGCTCTCGGTTATCCGCGAGTCAAAGGCTACGCTGGCTCCTGGGGCGAATGGGGCAACCATCCCGACACCCCCGTAGAGATTTAAGTTTTTCAAGGACAGTCAATGAATAAGCGTTTGTTTATCCTCAGCCAATACCTGCTGCCCCATCACCTGCTGTCGCGCCTGGCCGGCTGCATCGCCGAATGCCGCGTGCGCTGGTTCAAGAACGCCTTTACCGCCTGGTTCGCCAAGCGTTATCAGGTGGACATGTCCCAGGCGCTGGTCGAAGACCTGACCGCCTACGAGCACTTCAACGCGTTCTTCACCCGTGCACTGAAGGACGGCGCTCGCCCGCTGGACGAAACACCGGGCGCGATCCTCAGCCCGGCCGACGGCGCAGTCAGCCAGCTCGGCCCGATCGAGCACGGTCGCGTATTCCAGGCCAAGGGCCACAGCTTCAGCGTGCTGGAATTGCTGGGCGGTGATGCCGCCAACGCGGCGCCGTTCATGGGTGGGGATTTCGCCACTATTTATCTGTCGCCGAAGGACTACCACCGCGTGCACATGCCGCTGGCCGGCACCCTGCGCGAGATGGTCTACATCCCGGGCCGGATTTTCTCGGTCAATCAGACCACCGCTGAAAACGTCCCGGAGCTGTTCGCCCGCAACGAGCGCGTGGCATGCATTTTCGACACCGAGCGCGGGCCGATGGCCGTGGTGCTGGTGGGCGCGATGATCGTGGCATCGATTGAAACCGTGTGGGCCGGGCTGGTCACACCGCCTAAACGCGAGCTGAAAACGTTCCGCTACGACGAAGCCGCCCGTGCGCCGATCCATCTGGAAAAAGGTGCGGAGCTGGGTCGCTTCAAGTTGGGTTCGACCGCTGTCGTGCTGTTCGGGCCGAATCAGGTGAAGTGGGCTGAAGAGCTGGGTGCCGGTACTCCGGTGCAGATGGGCCAAGGCCTGGGCTTGCCGAACGCCTGATTCAAGTCTGAACACCCTTCCTGTGGCGAGGGAGCTTGCTCCCGCTTGAGTGCGCAGCACTCACAAAATCGACTGTTGTCGTCAGCATTTTGGGGCCGCCACGCGGCCCAGCGCGAGCAAGCTCGCTCGCCACAAGTTATGTGATGCCTGCACCCCGCGCAGGTTGCGATACCTGCTATGGTTTTCGGTATGACCGAGACCATCATCCTGCCGTCACTCAGCGCTCCAATCCCCACACAGTTGCGCCTGTCATTCTGTGAAGCCACCCCGCGCGACCTCAAACGCTGGATCGCCAACCTGCCCAAAGCCAATATCGGCGAAACAGCCCGTCAGTTGTATCAAGGTCTGGGCGAACTCAACCAGTTGCTGACTCCCAGCGACAATCGCATGCACCTGCTCGAATTGCTGCGGCCCGAGGTGTATTACGTCTGCAAGCACCTGGAGCGGCATTTCCTGCATCAGGCGATTGTCCTTGATGAGCGCTCGCGCAAGATCGCCAATCTCTGTCAGGCGCTGCAAAGCCAACTGGCCGTCGGCTACAAACAGATCGTCCTGCGTATCGTCCCGCGTTTCAGCAATCACCGCGCGCCCCTGCTGACCCAGGCCCTGCAACGGGCAATCCATTGCCTGAACGGCCCGTTGTTCCGCGCCACCCAGCTCTATAGTCCTGTGCCAGAGGGGTTGTGGCTGGAACTGCATCAGCTGTACCGCATTGGCTGCGAACATCGGCTTGAACACCTGAAGATACGCGATGATCTGGCCAGCCAGATCCACGAGCTGAGCATTGAGCAGACCTATGTGGCGGCCCTGCTGCTAGGCGCCTCGCGCAGCAATCAATTGCGCCAGAACCAGATTGCCCGGCTGGCCGAAGTGCTGGAACCCTGGAGTCAATGGATCACATTGAAACCCGGCACGCCGGGCGATGAACTGTTTGCCGTTGCCACCGACCTCGACATTGGCCCCCGCTACCGCTCCAAATTCCGCGCCGAGCAACAGGCGAGCTTGCTGGGACTCGACCTGCAACCGCTGGTGGTAGCCATCGAAGCGCATCTGCAGCAGCCGAACGACGACTCATCACCTCTGTCGGTCCCGGCGGGCTTGAGCGTGGACACTTTGCAACACCTGCACGCCGCCTGGGGTCAAGCCGCCGAGCGCAGTTTTCAGCGCACCGCTGGCCAAGGCACCTTGACCCTGTGCGTGGGCATGAGTGCGTTGCATTTTTATCTGGGTGGGCAGCGCTCGTTCAGCGACATCCTGAAAAACCCCGCCGCCCGGCAGGCGCGGTTTACGGCGACGGCTCCGACCGCGGGTGAACAGGATCGCTGGGGTCAGGCTTTCGATGCCGCGCCCAATGGCAACGCCAACGAACTGCTGCCCTACGAAGAAATCGAATACCCGCAGTTGCAAAGCGACGACGGCCATGAGGTGGCCGATGCCAACCGGCACTTTCCCACCTACGCATTGCCGGTAATCAACCACAGTCCAGGCGGTTATTGCCTGGCCTGGTCCGGCGAGGTGCCCGCCGAACTGCAAGCGGGTGAAATGGTTGGCGTCGAAGATTCTGCCGGTCAGGGCTGGAGCATCGCCGTGGTGCGCTGGATCCGCCAGGTTCGCGGCGGCGGCACACAAATGGGCATCGAACAGGTCGCCCCTTATGCCGAGCCTTGTGGGCTGCAACTGGTGCGCTCATCGGATGCTCACAGCCACTATTTGCGGGGTTTGTTGCTGCCGGAAATCAGCGCCATCGACCTGCCCGCCACCCTGCTCGCCCCACGCCTGCCCTTTCAGGAAGGCAATAAAGTGCTGATCAACACCAACGGCCAGGAACGCCGCGCCGGGCTGGATCGGCGGGTGTCGAGTACCAACAGTTTCAATCAGTTTGCTTATCGTTCGCTGGAGGCGAGCAAAAACGGCAACACCGCTGTTGGCGGTGTTGAGCAGGAGTTTGATTCTTTGTGGCAGTCGCTTTGAGTGTCAGACAGGCGTTTTGCGGTGCTGCCGCCGCGAGCAAGCTCGCTCCCACAATAGATCTTCAGCGAACACATGTTTTGTGGGCGCCAGAGAAAATGTGGGGCGGGCTTGCTCGCGAAGAGGCCCTGTCAGTCAATACAAGATTCAGAGCTGCCCATCACGATCCCTGAAGCCCAACAGATAAAGCACACCATCTAGCCCCAGCGTCGAAATCGCCTGCTTCGCCGACTGCCTGACCAGCGGCTTGGCGCGGAACGCCACGCCCAGACCTGCAATCGCCAGCATCGGCAGGTCATTCGCACCGTCGCCGACGGCAATGGTCTGCTCCAGACGCAGCCCTTCCTTGTGCGCCAGTTCACGCAGCAGATCGGCCTTGCGTTGCGCATCGACAATCGGCTCGATGGCGACGCCTGTGACTTTACCGTCGACCACTTCCAGTTCGTTGGCAAACACGTAGTCGATGCCCAGCTTGGCCTGCAACTGCTTGGCAAAGTAGGTGAAGCCGCCCGACAGGATCGCCGTCTTGTAGCCCAGGCGCTTGAGTTCGGCGAACAGGGTTTCGGCGCCTTCGGTCAAGCGCAGCGAGGCGCCAATGGAGTCCAGCACGCTGACGTCCAGCCCTTGCAGCAAGGCCAGGCGCTCCTTGAAGCTGGCACGAAAATCCAGTTCACCGGCCATGGCCCGTTCAGTGATTTCCGACACCTGGTCGCCGACGCCAGCGGCCTTGGCCAGTTCGTCGATGACTTCGGCTTCGATCAGCGTCGAGTCCATGTCAAACACCGCCAGACGCCGGTTGCGACGGAACAGCGAGTCTTCCTGGAACGCGATATCGACGTTCAGCTCCTGCGCCACATTGAGGAATTCGGCACGCAACGCCTGCGGGTCCGCCGCTTCGCCACGCACGGAAAACTCGATGCAGCCCTTGCCCTTGTCAGCCGGCGTGTCCAGCGGCATGCGCCCGGAAAGACGATCGATATGGTCGATGTTCAGGCCATATTTGGCGGTGATCGCGCTCACAGCCTGCAATTGTTCGGCAGTCACTTTGCGGGTCAACAGGGTGACGATGTGGCGCTTTTTGCCCTGATTGCCCACCCACTGCTGGTAATCCGCTTCGGACACCGGCGTGAAACGCACCTGCTGATCCAGCTTGTAGGCGGTGAACAGAATGTCCTTGAGCACCGACTTGCCTTGCTCGGTGTCGGGAATTTCAACCAGGATGCCGAACGACAGGGTGTCGTGGATCACCGCCTGACCGATGTCGAGAATGTTCACACCACCTTGGGCCAGAACGCCGGTAATGGCCGCAGTCAGACCCGGACGGTCGACTCCCGTGATGTTTATCAGGACGATTTCGCGCAAGGCGCACCCCCGCAGGTGGAAAAAAACCGCATTCTACCCACTTTCAGTGACCATCGGGCACCGTCAGCGCTTTGCCGGTCTGGGGCCTGTCGCTATACTGCGCGTCAACTTCACGGACAAAAGAGCCGAGCTCAAGTGAACCGGCCCACGCCAGTAAAAACCGATAACTTCTTTCTGCTGATCTTCCGGGCACTGCGCCATCGCCGTGTACCGATTGCATTGCGCATTGCCAGCCATAACGTGATCCTGGTCGCTTTGGCCCTGGTGATCTACGCCTGTGTAATGGGTTTGCAGTTCAAGCAGGCCATGCACGAGCAGGCAGATGCGCTGGGCGAAAGCCTGACCACGCAGACAGCGACCTCGGCCACCGAGCTGCTGGTGTCCAACGACATCCTCAGCCTCAACGTGCTGCTCAACAACCTGACCAAGAACAAGCTGGTGGCCCACGCCGCCATCTACAGCGTGGATAACCGCATCCTCGCCGAAGCCGGTCAGCGGCCCAAGCACAGCCTGCTGGGCGAAGCCGAAGGCATGTACGAGAGCAAGATCACCTTCCAGGACGTGACCGCCGGCCAACTGCGCATCAGCCTGGACATGGACCAGTTCCAGCAGCCGATGACCATCAGCCTGCAAAGCATGGGCATCCTGAGTGCGATCCTGCTGGCCCTGTCCCTGGCCTTGAGCCTGCGCCTGGGCCGGCACATCTCCACGCCGCTGCTGCAATTGCGCGTGTGGCTGCGCAACATCGACGAATACACCCCGGCCACCGAGCGTCAGGACGAGATCGGCGACCTGGCCCGCCAGCTGCACGCCAATTTCGCCCCGGAGCGGGTCGAACCCGAGCCGGTGCCTGAGCCGGAATTCGACGACAGCGACTACGATGACGCCGACGACAACGAGCCGAGCTTCGAAGTGCGCAACCTGCGCGACCCGAGCTTCGATGAAAGCCGCCCTGTCGCTGCTCTCAAACCGGCGCCACGGCAGGTGGTCAGCACCGTCGAAGACGAGGACGACGAAGACCCGTTCGCCGATTTGCGTGACGAGTCGGCCAGCAGTGCGCCGGCCCCCGTCGCCAAGACGCCGACCCCTAGCGTGCCGCAGCACAGCGCCGTTCTGGCGGTGCAGCTGGGCGCTCAGGATCAACTGCGCCGCTTGCCTCGCACACGACTGGAAGAACTGCTCAAACGCTACCGCGACTGCCTCGATCAGGCCGCTTCGCTGTACCAGAGCGAGCTGCACACCCTGAACGATGGCAGCACACTGATGCTGTTCCACACCGAAGACAGCGGCGACGACTACCTGACCAACGCCATCTGCTGCGGTGAGCTGTTGCGGGCATTGGGGCATCAGTTGCAGATCGAAGTTGCCGACAGCGGCATCACCCTGCAATTGCAGCTGGGCCTGACCCTGGGCGACGAGTTGTTCGGCCTGAGCCAGATCGACCTGCTGCTGACCGAGTCAGCCCAGGACGCCTTGGCCCTGTCGCAACACAGCCGCAACCTGCTGCTGGTGGAGCGCAAGATCGGCGATGACGCGCTGATCCGTCAGCGCGCACGGATCCGGCCGATTGCCAGCCCTGAGGGCGCTTGCTGCGTCGAGCGGTTGATGGAGCCTTATCCATCGATGCTGGAACGGCAACTGGCGCGGATGCATGAGCGTCGGGCGTAACGGTTAGCCTGCTGTAAAAAAGCCCGCAGACACGTGATTGTCTGCGGGCTTTTTGTTGTCTGTTCCGGCCTCATCGCGAGCAAGCTCGCTCCCACATTTGCTCTGCGGCGCATGCAGAAGGCAGCTCCCTGAAGATCCACTGTGGGAGCGAGCCCGCTCGCGATGAGGCCAGGACAGGCACCACAGATCGCCGGCGCATGCAGAAGGCAGCTCCCTGAAGATCCACTGTGGGAGCAAGCTTGCTCGCGATGAGGCCAGGACAGGCACCACAGATCGCCGGCGCATGCAGAAGGCAGGTCCCTGAAGATCCACTGTGGGAGCGAGCTTGCTCGTGATGAGGCCAGGACAGGCACCAAGGATCGCCGGCGCATGCAGAAGGCAGCTCCCTGAAGATCCACTGTGGGAGCGAGCTTGCTCGCGATGAGGCCAGGACAGGCACCACAGATCGCCGGCGCATGCAGAAGGCAGCTCCCTGAAGATCCACTGTGGGAGCGAGCTTGCTCGCGATGAGGCCAGGACAGGCACCAAGGATCGCCGGCGCATGCAGAAGGCAGGTCCCTGAAGATCCACTGTGGGAGCGAGCCCGCTCGCGATGAGGCCAGGACAGGCACCAAGGATCGTCGGCGCATGCAGAAGGCAGCTCCCTGAAGATCCACTGTGGGAGCGAGCTTGCTCGCGATGAGGCCAGGACAGGCACCACAGATCGCCGGCGCATGCAGAAGGCAGGTCCCTGAAGATCCACTGTGGGAGCGAGCTTGCTCGCGATGAGGCCAGGACAGGCACCACAGATCGCCGGCGCATGCAGAAGGCAGGTCCCTGAAGATCCACTGTGGGAGCGAGCCCGCTCGCGATGAGGCCAGGACAGGCACCAAGGATCGCCGGCGCATGCAGAAGGCAGGTCCCTGAAGATCCACTGTGGGAGCGAGCTTGCTCGCGATGAGGCCAGGACAGGCACCACAGATCCAATCGCCAGAAACAACAAAGCCCGCATCTCGGCGGGCTTTGCTTTGAATCCATCCAGGCCTTAGAACCTGAACACTTCCATATCGGTGCGAATCGGCGAAGCCATCGGGATCTTCGGCTGCTTGTCCTGCTCGGCTGCCGGTGCTGCTGGCTTTGGAGCCGGTTTGCGCGGCACTTCAGCAACCGGTGGCTGGTTGGCCAACGGCTTCAGCGCGTCCGACAGTTGCCCGGCCAGACGCTGCAGCAACACACCCTGAGCCTGGACCTGAGCGGCGGTACCGCCGGCGTGCGGCTCCTGCAAATGCACAATACGGTTATCGCGGACCTGGCCACGACGGTCGATCAAACGCCATTGCGCATCGAGGATCGCCGGTTGCGTCTCGCCCGAATCCAGTCGAGTGATGGTCAACAGCACCTGCACATCCGGGGCAAAGCCCAGCGTGGCCGGTGCCAGGACTACACGTTGGCTGTCCAGATGACCGGCAACCTGACGCAGCAACAGTTGGTCGATGTCGGACGACAGGCTGCCAGCCCAACGACCGTCGGTCGAGGCTTGCAGGCTGCCATCGGGCTGGCGCTGCAACAGGGTTTCACGTTGCAGGTAGTCGGCAATCGTTACCGGGCCCAGCAAAACGGCCATGCCCGCGCTTTGCGCAGGCTGAACCGGACTTCCGCTGTCCAGTTGATACAGCGACACCGGCTGGTGAACGCTGCAACCCGCCAGGCCAAGAACGCCGGCGAGCATCAGAATAAAAGGAAGGCGCAGAGCAGTCATCGTCCCATCCAGGTGGCCGCCACAAGGCTGACCACTATGAAAAATACTCAAAAAATATGAAGAACGCTCGGCCACGCCGGCGCTTGAAAGGCCATATCATCCGTGAATATGCGTTCCGACTCCAGCGTCAAAGCGTCGATCTACGCGTTAAATCGCAGATCAACGTCTCTAGAACGCCTAATTCAGATTAATTGAGATTTTCGACGAGCAGCGCATCGACCCTCTGGAAGCCCCTTGGCAACTTGTTGCCACGGCGTCCACGCTCACCTTTGTAGTGTTCGAGGTCGTCGGCTTTCAGTGACAAGGTACGTTTTCCAGCCTGCAACACCAGCGTTGCACCGTCCGGCAGAACGGCGATGTCCGTCACATATTCTTCACGACTGGCCACGCGTTCACCGGAAATCCCGATGATCTTGTTGCCTTTGCCCTTCCCTAATTGTGGCAGATCGCTGATTTTGAAGATCAGCAGCCGACCTTCGGTGGTCACCGAGGCCAGCCAGTTGTTCTCGCGATCGGAGACCGGACGCGGCAGGATGACTTTCGAGTTGTTCGGCAGGCTCAGCAGGGCCTTGCCGGCCTTGTTCTTGGCCTGGAAGTCCTCGCCCTTGACCACAAATCCGTAACCGGCGTCGGACGCGATCACGTACAGCGAATCGTCTTCAGGCATCAACACGCATTCGAAACTTGCCCCTGGCGGCGGCGTCAGGCGACCGGTCAGCGGTTCGCCCTGGCCACGAGCCGATGGCAGCGTGTGCGCGGCCACCGAATAGCTGCGTCCGGTGGAGTCGATAAACACCGCAAACTGGTTGGAGCGCCCGGCAGCCAACGCCTTGAAGCCGTCGCCGGCTTTATAGGAAAGCCCGGTGGCGTCGATTTCGTGGCCCTTGGCGGAACGCACCCAGCCTTTTTCCGACAACACGACCGTCACTTTCTCGTTCGGCAGCAGGTCGTGCTCGGTCAGGGCCTTGGCTTCGGCACGTTCGACGATGGGCGAACGGCGGTCGTCGCCATAGGTTTCGGCGTCCTTGATAATCTCGGTGCGCACCAGCTTTTTCAGCTTGGCTTCGCTGCCCAGCAGGGCTTGCAGCTTGGCTTGTTCCTTGAGCAGTTCATCCTGCTCGGCACGCAGCTTCATCTCTTCCAGTCGCGCCAACTGACGCAGGCGGGTGTCGAGGATGTAGTCGGCCTGGATTTCGCTCAGGGCGAAACGCGCGATCAGGCTGGCCTTCGGGTGTTCCTCGGTACGAATGATGTGAATCACTTCATCCAGGTTGAGGTAGGCAATCAACAAACCGTCCAACAGGTGCAGGCGACGCTCGACCTTGTCCAGACGGAATTGCAGACGACGACGCACGGTCTGCACCCGGAATTCCAGCCACTCGACCAGCAGCGCTCGCAGATTTTTCAGCTGCGGCTTGCCGTCCAGGCCGATGATGTTGATGTTGACCCGGTAGCTCGACTCCAGCTCGGTGCTGGCGAACAGGTGCTGCATCAGCGCGTCGTGGTCGAAGTTTTTCCGCACACCCGGAATGATCACGATCCGACACGGGTTTTCGTGGTCGGATTCGTCACGCAGGTCAGCAATCTGCGGGGCCTTGGACGGCTTGGCCTGCATCATCGCGGCGATCTGTTCCAGCACCTTGGCGCCGGACACCTGATGCGGCAGCGCGGTGACGATGATGTCGCCGTCTTCGACGTGATACACGGCACGCATGCGCACCGAACCACGACCGGTTTCGTAGATTTTCAGCAGGTCGGCACGCGGCGTGATGATTTCCGCTTCGGTCGGGTAATCCGGGCCCTGAATGTGTTCACAGAGCTGTTCGACTGTGGCTTTGGGCTCATCGAGCAAGCGCACACAGGCCGTGGCGACTTCGCGCAGGTTGTGCGGCGGAACGTCAGTGGCCATGCCCACGGCGATGCCAGTGGTGCCATTGAGCAGGATGTTCGGCAAACGTGCCGGCAGCACCAGCGGCTCGTCGAGGGTGCCGTCGAAGTTCGGGCCCCAGTTCGCCGTGCCCTGCCCCAACTCGCTGAGCAGCACTTCGGAATAACGCGACAGCCGCGCTTCGGTGTAACGCATGGCGGCAAAGGACTTGGGATCATCCGGCGCCCCCCAGTTGCCCTGGCCGTCCACCAGCGTGTAGCGGTAGCTGAACGGCTGGGCCATCAGCACCATGGCTTCATAGCAGGCCGAATCGCCATGCGGGTGGAATTTACCGAGTACGTCACCGACGGTACGCGCCGATTTCTTGTGCTTGGAATCGGCGTCCAGCCCCAACTCGCTCATCGCATAGATGATGCGCCGCTGTACCGGTTTCAGGCCGTCGCCGATATGCGGCAGGGCACGGTCCATGATCACGTACATGGAGTAGTTGAGGTAGGCATTTTCGGTGAAGTCAGCCAGTGACCGGCGCTCTACACCGTCCAGGCTGAGATCAAGGGAGTCGCTCATGCGGGCCTCATTGGTTCGTTGTCTGGCGCAGCAGCATGGTGCCACCGCGCTGGGTAAATTCAAGTTTGTTCAGGGCGCTCATGCCGAGCAGCACCTGATTGCCTTCCAGGCCGGGGGCGACCAGCGCCCGGACATCGTGCAAGACGATGTCGCCCAGTTGCAGGCTGTTGATACGGGTCCGGTAGCCCTGGCTCAGGCCATTGGCCGTGCTCAGGGTCACACCGAAGCCCTCTTCAAGCTTCAATCGTTGCGCAAGGCCCGCCGGGATCGACACATCCGTGGCCCCGGTATCGAGCATGAAATCCACCGGCTGGCCGTTGATCTGGCCACTGGCGACAAAATGTCCCTGGGCGTTGCCGAGCAGTTTCACTTCGACAAAACCTGCACCCTGCTGCGACGTCACCACCGCATTGGGGTTTTCCTGACGCTGTTCCCACTGGCCAAAAAATCGCGTTAGCAGAAACAGCCCCGCGCACCAGGCCAGTATCATCAACACCCGACCGGCGCGCTTGCCCGGCGGTTGCTGGCTCACGGCTTGGCGCTCCAGCCACCTTCAGGCGCGGCGAAGCGCCAGACAATCGGGCGTTTTTCGCCATCGGCACGGGCGCCGTCGTTGTTGTCGATGCCAATCCAGGCGCCATCGGCGTCCACCACCAGCGCTTCCGTCAAGCCATAGGCCTGTGGATAACGTCGATGTTCCTGCAACGCTTCGTCGGCAAATGACCAGCAGCGCTCGACCTTGGCCGTCACCGCATCACGACGACAGACCTGAAACGCGTTGCGCTCAAGGGTAAACAACTTGCCGTTGAACAAGGACAGGTCGGCAAAATCCCGGGATACCGCTTTTGCCTTGGGAAACTGAGCCGGCTGCATCTCCTTTCCGGCTTCGCTCAGCAGCACACAGCCACCGTCGCAATCCCAGACGGTTTGCTTGCGCTTGATCAGCAGCAGACCACGGCGCTCGCGCTCGGCGGCCAGCCACAGCGTGTCGCCAGCCGGGTTGATTGCCAGGCCTTCGAACAACGCATTGAAGTGCAGTAACATGCCGCTGGCGCGCGCTTCACGCACCAGCATTGGCGAAATTTTCAGCCACGCCGCAGGCCCCTGCGGCGGGACTTGCAGCACGGCGGCATGGGCTTCGCTGACGATATAGCGATTGCCTGCGGCGTCACAGGTAATGCCCTCGAAATCCAGATCACCGCCACGTACGAACGAGGCCGCCCAGGTCCGCGAACTCAAGCCCCAGGGCAAGCCGCTGTCGGGCACGGGCGGTACGTCGATGCGCACGGTTTCGGCTTTCCAGAGCGGGTCGGTGGTGTCGAGACGATAGATTTGATCATCGTCCCGGTCCGACACCGTCCACAGATCCTTGCCACACTGCGCCAGCCCCGACAGGTTGCCGCCACGCATCCCTTCAACAGGATGCTCGGCCAGCAGACGCAACTCCGGCACCGGTTCGGCAGAGGCCATCACCGACGTCAGCAGCAGCGCACATGCCAGAGCAAAGCGCAGACGCATCAGCCCAGAACCTCGGCCAGGTTGCCTTTGGATTCCAGCCAGGACTTGCGATCACCGGCGCGTTTCTTCGCCAGCAGCATGTCCATCATCTCCGAGGTCGCTTCGAAGTCTTCCAGGGTCAACTGCACCAGACGGCGCGTGTTGGGGTCCATGGTGGTCTCGCGCAACTGCGGCGGGTTCATTTCACCCAGGCCTTTGAATCGGGTGACCTGCGGTTTGCCGCGTTTCTTCTCGGCTACCAGTCGGTCGAGAATGCCATCGCGCTCGGCTTCGTCGAGGGCGTAGTAGATCTCTTTGCCCAGGTCGATGCGGTACAGCGGCGGCATGGCAACGTAGACGTGACCGGCATCCACCAGCGGGCGGAAATGCTGGACGAACAATGCGCACAGCAAGGTAGCGATGTGCAGACCGTCGGAGTCGGCGTCGGCGAGGATGCAGATCTTGCCGTAACGCAGTTGGGCGATGTCCGCCGAACCCGGATCAACCCCGATGGCCACGGCAATGTTGTGCACTTCCTGGCTGGCCAGCACTTCGCTGCCATCGACTTCCCAGGTGTTCAGAATCTTGCCGCGCAACGGCAGGATCGCCTGGAATTCTTTATCCCGCGCCTGCTTGGCCGAACCGCCAGCGGAATCACCTTCCACCAGAAACAGCTCGGAACGCATCGGGTCCTGCCCGGCACAGTCTGCGAGCTTGCCCGGCAGTGCCGGCCCTGCGGTGATGCGCTTGCGCTCGACCTTCTTGCTGGCCTTGAGGCGACGGCCGGCGTTGTTGATCGCCAGCTCCGCCAGCAGCATGCCGGTTTCCGGATTGGCGTTGAGCCACAGGCTGAACGCGTCCTTGACCACACCCGAAACAAACGCCGCCGCTTCACGGGATGACAGACGCTCCTTGGTCTGGCCGGAGAATTGCGGCTCCTGCATTTTCATCGACAGCACGAAAGCAATACGCTCCCAGACGTCTTCCGGCGCCAGCTTCACACCGCGCGGCAACAGGCTGCGGAACTCGCAGAACTCGCGCATGGCATCGAGCAAACCTTGGCGCAGACCGTTGACGTGAGTGCCACCCTGCGCCGTCGGGATCAGGTTGACATAACTTTCCTGGACGCTGTCGCCGCCTTCCGGCAACCACAACAGCGCCCAGTCGACCGCTTCCTTGTTACCGGCCAGGCTGCCGCAGAACGGCTCGTCCGGCAGGCGTTCGAATTCGCTGACGGCGTCTACCAGATACGAGCGCAGGCCGTCTTCGTAATGCCATTCGACTTTCTCGCCGGTGGCCTTGTCTTCAAAACTGACCAGCAGCCCCGGACACAGCACGGCCTTGGCCTTGAGCACGTGTTTGAGGCGGCTGATGGAGAATTTCGGCGAATCGAAGTATTTCGGGTCCGGGGCGAAGAACACGCTGGTGCCGGTGTTGCGCTTGCCGACGGTGCCGACCACTTCCAGCTCGGTTTTTTTGTAACCGTCGGCGAACGTCATCTGGTATTCGTTGCCGTCACGCTTCACGCGTACCCGCACTTCGGTGGACAAGGCGTTGACCACGGAAATACCCACCCCGTGCAGACCGCCGGAGAACTGGTAGTTCTTGTTGGAAAACTTGCCGCCCGCGTGGAGCTTGGTGAGGATCAGTTCAACGCCCGACACGCCTTCTTCGGGGTGAATGTCCACCGGCATGCCGCGCCCGTCATCGCTGACTTCCAGCGAGTGGTCGGCGTGCAGGATGACCTGCACCGAACTCGCGTGCCCGGCCAGTGCTTCATCGACGCTGTTGTCGATGACTTCCTGGGCAAGGTGGTTCGGCCGACTGGTGTCGGTGTACATGCCGGGGCGTTTACGCACCGGGTCGAGGCCCGAGAGGACTTCGATGGCGTCTGCGTTATAAGAGCTAGCGCTGGGAGTGGCCATGGGGTCTCGTCGTCAGTCGTTCATGAAAATAGGGGGCGAGGCTCACAATGCAGTGAAGTCAATCGCCTGATACAAATCTGCGCCGATGCCGGCAAAACTCAGCATTGCCGGCAATTGTTCGGCAAAGCCTTGAAAACCATGGTCGCCGCCGGCCTGGATGCGCAAGGCACAGGCCCGGTAATACTGCTGGGCGTGGCGATAGTCCAACGTTTCGTCGCCGGTCTGCAACCACACCTGATAACGCTGCGGATCCCGGGGCGCCGGCACTTCCAGCTCGGCCAGAGCCGTCACATGGTCGTGGGTCAATTCCCAGGTCTCATCGGTATACAGGTTTTTCTGGGTTCCCAGATACCCGTCGAACATCCGGTGCGGACTGACGGCCGGGTTGATCAACAGGGCTTTCAAGCCAAGGCGCTCGGCCAGGTGAGTGGCATAGTAGCCGCCGAGTGAGCTGCCGACCAGCAGCGGCCGCCCCAGCGCCTCAATCGCCTGCTTCAGCTGACCGATGGCCTCGCGGGGGTGGTGATGCAGGGCCGGAACAGCCAATTGCTCGCTCAAGCCCAGACGCTCCATCACCTGAATCAACTGCGTGGCTTTTTTTGAGGCCGGCGCACTGTTGAAACCGTGGATATAAAGGATCGAACCGGACATTTGAACTCCCTGGGCGTCGGGTAAAGAGGCGCAGTTTACAGGGAGACGGGGGGATCGGGGGATAGCCTTGGGATTGAGACTGTTTAGGCTGACACCTTCGCGAGCAGGTTCGCTTCCATAGTTGCATCGAGTATATCCGGGTAGGGTTGGTCGGCTGTCAGGTCGCCATCGCGAGCAAGCTCGCTCCCACAATTTTGATACGGGTGCAGCAGGGGGAGATTGGTTGGCTGGCAGGCCGCCTTCGCGAGCAAGCTCGCTCCCACAATTTTGATACGGGTGCAGCAGGGAGTGATTGGTCGGCTGGGGGGTCGTCTTCGCAGGCAAGCCAGCTCCCACAGTTTTGAGCGGGGTGCATCTGGGGGAGATTGGTTGGCTGGCAGGCCGCCATCGCGAGCAAGCTCGCTCCCACAGTTTTGAGTGGAGTACATCAGGGATGTGATTGGTCGGCTGTCAGGCCGTCTTCGCAGGCAAGCCAGCTCCCACATTTTGAACGGTGCACACCTGGAAGAGCATGGTCGGCCCAAAGGCCGCCAAGTCAATAACCGCCAGCCCCGTAATCCACCTGGAAATCAAAACCGGTCACCCGCTCAACATCCGTCTCCAACCCCCCATCAGGCAAAAGCCGCAACCACCGATACCCCGGCGCCTGCTCCCCTACCCTGAAATCCTCACTCCCCGGCTCAAACTGAATACAGGTCGAAGGCGAAGCAATCAACCGCACCCCATTACGCACCCGATCAAACGCTTGATGCACATGCCCCCACAACACCGCACGCACCTGAGGAAACCGATCCAGCACCGCAAACAACGCCTCAGGATTACGCAACCCGATGGGCTCCATCCACACACACCCCATCGTCACCGGATGATGATGAAAACACACCAGATGATGCCGCTCCGGCGCCTCACTCAAGGAACGCGCCAACAACTGCAACTGCTCATCCTGCAAGAACCCCGGCACCGAACCCGGCACCGCTGAATCCAGCAAAGTGACCCGCCAATTGCCGACATCCACCACCGGCTCCAGCAACGCACTCTGCACCGCCGCCTCGGCCATGATCCGCGGCTCGTCATGATTGCCGGGAATCCACCGGGTCGGCGCATCGAGCTGCCCGGTCATCTCACGAAACTGCTGATAAGACTCCAGCGTGCCATCCTGAGACAGATCACCACTGGCCACGATCAGATCGATCCGCGGCTGCTGGCGTTTCACCAGCTCAATGACTTTTTGCAGGCTGTCGCGAGTATTCATGCCCAGCAACGTGCCGTCTGCTTCGGCAAACAGATGGCTGTCGGACAGTTGCACCAGCAGCGCCGGATCGGCGGTGGTCAATGTGGATACGCTCGGCAAGGCGTTCTCCCAGGGCGGCATCACGGTTGTGGACAAGTACCGCAATTATGCTGGGAGGCGCTCAAAAGAGGAAACCTGTGAACCGGACGCAGTTCACATCTATCGAACCACAGCGTACTCATGGCCGCAGGCCAGACAGTGGCTCAGCCATTCCCCCAGAAACATGTTCAGCTGGGCTTTTTCGTCCGGCTGATGCATCGCGGCGTTCGGGTAAGGATAGATGCCGCGAAAGCGTCGTGCATGTTCGGCGCTGACGACCTCGGCCATGCACGCGTCGTGATAGACCTGAACTTCCAGTTGCGGTATCGGCAGCCAAGGCAAACTGTGCTCCTGGCGCACTTGCAGGGTGGTGGTGTACGGACAGACCTGCAGCACTTCCAGCGCCAGCACGCCGAGCATCTGGTCTCCGTGAGTCACGGCAATACGCCGGGCTGCCGGCTCGTTGCGCATGTCCGGCAGCAGTCGCATCAGGCGCGCGTAGTTGGCCTCGCAGGAGGCTTGCAGCCCCGCCAGATCAACCCGGTAGCGATCGCGCAGCTTGTTTACAACCATAACCCCCTCACTTCAACGCGGTTCAACGCCAGCCATTGCAAGGCAATGATGCTGGCCGCGTTGGCAATTCGTCCATCGCGTACGGCTTGCAGGGCGTCTTCGAGCGCCCAGACCGTCACGCGAATATCTTCCGCCTCTTCTGCCAGTCCATGCAGCCCCCCGACTCCTGTGGTGTCGCAGCGTCCCAGGTACAAATGCACGAATTCGTTGCTGCCACCCGGCGACGGGAAATACTTGAGCATCGGCCACAACGCGCCGAACACAAGCCCAGCTTCCTCCTGCGCTTCGCGGTGAGCAACTTCTTCCGGTTCTTCATCCTTGTCGATCAGACCGGCGACCAGTTCCACCAGCCACGGGTTGTCGGTCTTGCCCATGGCGCCGACGCGAAACTGCTCGATCAACACCACTTCATCGCGCTGCGGATCGTAAGGCAGCACGCACACGGCATCATGGCGAACGAACACTTCGCGGTTGATCTCGCGGCTCATGCCACCGGCGAACAATTCGTGGCGCAGCACCACGCGGTCGAGTTTGTAAAAACCCTTGAAGCAGGTTTCGCGGCTGACGATATCCACAGCGGTCGGAATGGCGTTGGTAAAATCAGTCATGAGCATCCTCGTTTTCTACACATCCAATACGAGGCTCCAACCTCGACTTCGCGCCATCCTAACGCGCTCGTCACCTTTGATGCAGCCCCTTTCCAGTCAGCGGGATAGACGGCAGAGCTGTAAACATCTCTAATTAGCTTAGTGGCGAACTGATTACCCCGCCGACAGTCGAAGCGGTAACTTTTCGCCTTTCCCCGTTTCATGAAGGACGCCCATGCAGCTTTTCAAAATAGCCTCCGTGACCGCAATCGCGCTGACTCTGGGCGCCTGCCAGAGCCTGTTCCAACCCAACTATCAAAAGCCGCTGGAGACCACGCGTGATGCGTCCGAGCAGCTGAAAGCGGGCTGCACCACACCACCGGACTGCCCGCTGGTTAACATCGATACGCTGCGCTTCCCGGCC
This sequence comes from Pseudomonas fungipugnans, assembly GCF_029955235.1. NCBI lineage: Bacteria > Pseudomonadati > Pseudomonadota > Gammaproteobacteria > Pseudomonadales > Pseudomonadaceae > Pseudomonas > Pseudomonas fungipugnans. Next base: position 841,095 of record NZ_JARBWL010000002.1, on the reverse strand, counting down.
GAGCCCGCACTGGACGGCATCATCGAAAAACGCCTGCTGCAAATGACCGACGCGCCGACGGCACCCACGCTGGCGGCCTATCGCGAGCAGTTTTTGCGCGACGCCGCCCCGCACTACGGCAGCTACTTGCAAGCCAAGGTACGGGAGCAGCATGACGGCTTGGTGATCATTGAGCTGTCCAGCTATCTGGACACTGGCGACGAGCATGGCAAGCCGGGCCGGGGATTCATCAACTATTCGCGTCAGCAACACCAGGTGCTGGAGTTGCAGCAGATGTTGAAGCCGGGGCAGGAAGAGGTGTTCTGGAACGCCGCGAAAGTGGCTCACAACAGCTGGCTGATCAACAGCCGACTCGATCAGGAGCCGGAGTTCGTCAAGGCCTGGCCGTTCCAGAAAACCCCGAACGTCGCCCTGACGCAGGCAGGGGTGCTGCTCAAGTACAACGTCAGCACGATTGCGCCTTACGCCTTGGGCAACATCGAACTGACCATCCCCTACACGCGCCTGAACGGCATCCTCAAGCCCGAGCTGTTTCCCGGCCGTAACTGAAGGCTCGACCGAGCACCAGTTGCAGCAGCCCTGCCAGTACCAGCGACGGCAGGGTTGCGCCGATGTCCGGATACAGATTGGCCAGCAAATGATAGGTGCTCACCCCGCCCAGCCAGGCAAGCAGCGCCGGCCAGCGCAACGCGGCTGACGCCACCTGGGCACCGCGCTTGCGCAGAATGAAGTGGTCCACCAGCACCACGCCGAACAGCGGCGCAAACACCGAGCCGATCAGCAGCAGAAAATTCTGGTACTGCGCCAACGGCGCCAGACAGGCGATCAGCGTGCAGATCACGCCGATGGCCAAGGCCAGATGCTCGACTTTCAGGCGCAACAGAATTCCGCTGGACACCGCCGCCGAGTGAATATCGGCAAAGGCGTTTTCCGACTCGTCCAGCAGTATCAGCAACAGCGGAATCCCCAGACCGGCACCCGCCAGCGCCAACAGCAAGGCATTGACTTCGCCGCTCGGCGCGAACGCCAGCGTGTAGGCCACGCCAAGGCTCATCAGCCAGAAGTTACCGATAAAGAAACCCAGCGCCGTACCGCCGAAAACGTTTTTCGCGCGCTTGCCGAACCGCGAGTAGTCGGCAATCAATGGCAGCCACGACAACGGCATCGCGATGGCAATATCAAAACCCACAGCGAATGGCATCGAGCCGTCGCCGGACTTGGCCCACAACGTCGCCAGATCGGCTTTGGCGAACAGGTTCCAGGTCAGCCACAGGCAGGCCGCCAACAGCAGCCAGATGCCCCACTTGCGCAGGATCTTGCGCACAAAGGTCAACGGTCCGCTGACCGCGAGCAAGGTCGCCAGAGCGCCGAAGCACAAGGTCCACAGCAGTGGGCTCGACAGCAGACTGCCTTCGCCGAATGCCCGGGTGCCGAGCAGGCTGGCGGCGTCGCGCATGACGATGATTTCGAACGAGCCCCAACCGATCAGTTGCAGCAGATTGAGTATCGCCGGCAGGCTCGCACCGTGTCTGCCGAGGCTGAGTTTGAGTGCGGCCATGGCTGACAGCCCCGTGTCGCTGCCGATCACGCCGACCGCCGCCAGCAGCAGAACACCGACCAGGGTGCCGAGAAAAATCGCCAGCAGCGAACCGGACAGGCCCAGGCCAGGCGCGAGCAAAGCGCCGGTCTGCAGGACCATCAGGCCGATGCCGAGGGAGAACCACAGGGAAAACAGATCGCGACCGCCAAATACACGCTTGTCGGCGGGCACGGCGATGTCGGGGGAGTAGGTGCTGGGTTGAATGCTCAAGGGTGTTATCTCAGAGGGACATTTGTTGTTGTGTTGATCGCCCTTTGTGGCGAGGGAGCTTGCTCCCGCAGGCCTGCCAAGCAGGCCCTAAACCAGTCACCGCGTTCCGACAGTCAGTTCGCGAGGCCAGGATTTACGACCGCTACGCAGCCGAGCGGGAGCAAGCTCCCTCGCCACAAGGCAAGCGGCGCACTCAAGTGCGCCGGTCAGATCAAACCTTCTTGTACAGCTGACTGCCTTCGCGCTTGAAGCGCTCGGCCTGATCCGCCAATCCCTGGGCGACCTCGGCGTCAACGGCTTCGTTCTGCTGGTTGGCCGCATACACCCGGACTTCCTGGGTGATTTTCATCGAGCAGAATTTCGGCCCGCACATGGAGCAGAAGTGCGCGACCTTGGCCGAGTCCTTCGGCAGGGTTTCATCGTGATACGAGCGTGCGGTGTCCGGGTCCAGGCCGAGGTTGAACTGGTCTTCCCAACGGAATTCGAAACGCGCCTTGGACAGTGCGTTATCACGAATCTGCGCCCCCGGATGGCCCTTGGCAAGGTCGGCGGCATGCGCGGCGATCTTGTAGGTGATGATCCCGGTTTTCACGTCATCCTTGTTCGGCAGGCCCAGGTGTTCCTTCGGCGTGACGTAGCAGAGCATGGCGCAACCGAACCAGCCGATCATCGCCGCACCGATGCCGGAGGTGATGTGGTCGTAGCCCGGCGCAATGTCCGTGGTCAGCGGGCCAAGGGTGTAGAACGGCGCCTCGTCGCAGCACTCCAGCTGCTTGTCCATGTTCTCCTTGATCAACTGCATCGGCACATGGCCAGGGCCTTCGATCATGGTTTGCACGTCATGCTTCCAGGCAATCTTGGTCAGCTCGCCGAGGGTTTCCAGTTCGCCGAATTGCGCGGCATCGTTGGCATCGGCAATCGAGCCAGGACGCAGGCCATCGCCCAGCGAGAAGCTGACGTCATAGGCCTTCATGATTTCGCAGATTTCTTCGAAGTGGGTGTAGGCGAAGTTCTCTTTGTGATGCGCCAGGCACCACTTGGCCATGATCGAACCGCCACGGGAGACGATGCCGGTCACACGCTTGGCGGTCAGCGGCACGTAGCGCAACAGTACGCCGGCGTGGATGGTGAAGTAGTCGACGCCCTGCTCGGCCTGCTCGATCAGCGTGTCGCGGAACAGCTCCCAGGTCAGGTCTTCGGCAGCGCCGCCGACTTTTTCCAGCGCCTGGTAGATCGGCACGGTGCCGATCGGCACCGGCGAGTTGCGGATGATCCACTCGCGGGTTTCGTGAATGTGCTTGCCGGTGGACAGATCCATGATGTTGTCCGCGCCCCAGCGAATACCCCAGGTCAGTTTCGCCACTTCTTCTTCGATGGACGAGCCCAGCGCGCTGTTGCCGATGTTGCCGTTGATCTTCACCAGGAAGTTACGGCCGATGATCATCGGTTCCAGTTCGGTGTGGTTGATGTTGGCCGGGATGATCGCGCGACCGCGGGCGATCTCTTCACGAACAAATTCGGGGGTGATGATTTTCGGCACGCTGGCGCCGAAGCTGTAGCCGGCGTGTTGCTGGTCCAGCAGGCCCGCGGCACGAGCGACTTCGAGCTTCATGTTTTCGCGGATGGCGACGTATTCCATCTCAGGCGTGATGATGCCCTTGCGCGCGTAGTGCATCTGGCTGACGTTGGCCCCGGCCTTGGCGCGACGCGGGTTGTTGACGTGAGCAAAGCGCAGCTTGGCCAGCTCTGGATCGGCCAGGCGTTCCTTGCCGAAATCAGAGCTCAACTGCGCCAGACGCTCGGTGTCGCCACGAGCTTCGATCCACGGCGAACGCACATCGGCCAGGCCTTTGCGTACGTCGATGATGACATTGGGGTCGGTGTAAGGGCCCGAAGTGTCGTAGACCACCACCGGTGCGTTGACCTCGCCGCCAAAATCGGTCGGCGTCACGTCAAGGCTGACTTCACGCATCGGCACGAGGATGTCGGGACGGGAGCCCTGGACATAGATTTTTTGCGAGCGGGTAAAAGGCTGAACCGATTGCTGATCGACTTTGGCCGAGTCACTCAAGTTGGTTACGTTTTTTAGTTTTATGGTCATCACGGGCTCTCCGAACACATCCAGGCAGTGGATTTATTGTCGGAGCGAACCTGTAAACGAATGGACGCACGGGCGCTGGGAAAACCAGCAGTGTGCTGTGCTCAGTGCTCGAGGGGTGTTCGATTGTCGAACAACATCCCGGACGAAGCACAAGAGGACTCGCCGGGTGACGAGAAATCTTGTTCCCTACGCAGGCGCTAACCTGATCAGGTTCAACGGGATCCGAAATTATTCGATCTCAGCCTCATAGCAAGGCACCCCGACAAGAACCCGGCCAGTCTAGACACAACCGGCAAAGAACGCCAACACCGCAGCAATCACCATGATGAATGGCGTAATTGCAGGATTGTTGCCAAACGTGCGCGCATCTACACTCGCTACGCCCTGCCGCGCCTTGACGCTGCGCAGGCCGCGCCGTACCTTTGGCGCTCAAATTATCAGCGTAATTTTTAGGGATGGCCTCATGCTGCGCAAACTCTCACTGGCCCTCGCCGTGTCTTGTGCGTCCAATGGAATGGCCTGGGCAGCAGAAGCGCCATTGTCCAACCGTAACGACCTGATCAACGTCTATCAGGAAGCGGTGGACAACAACGCCGACCTGGCCGCCGCCCGCGCCCAGTACGGCGCCCAGAAAGAAGTGGTGCCACAGGCCCGCGCCGGGCTGCTGCCGAACATCTCCGGCGGCGCCGAAGTCGCCGACGTGCGCACCTCGATCGATCAGCCGTCGGCCGTGGCCAACCGCAGCGCCCACTCCTATCAGGCGACGCTGGCCCAGCCGCTGTTCCGCGCTGATCGCTGGTTCCAGTACCAGGCCGCCAAGGACGTCAACGAACAGGCTTCCCTGCAACTCTCGGCCACCGAGCAGAACCTGATCCTGCAAACCGCCGAAAACTATTTCAACGTGCTGCGCAGCCAGGACAACCTGGCCTCGACCAAGGCCGAGGAAGCGGCGTTCAAGCGCCAGCTCGATCAGTCCAACGAGCGCTTCGATGTCGGCCTGTCGGACAAGACCGACGTGCTGCAATCCCAGGCCAGTTACGACACCGCACGGGCCAACCGGATTCTGGCGCAGCGTCAGGTGGATGATGCGTTCGAAGCGCTGATCACCCTGACCAACCGGCAATACAACTCGATCTGGGGTGTTGTCCATACGCTGCCGATCCTGCCGCCGACGCCGAACGACGCCAAGGCCTGGGTCGACACGGCCGCCAGACAGAACCTGAATCTGCTGGCCAGCAACTACGCGGTCAGCGCCGCCGAGCAAACGTTGAAACAACGCAAGGCCGGCCACGCACCGACGCTTGATGCGGTGGCGAAGTACGAAAAAGGCGACAACGATGCGCTGGGCTTTGCCAACCCGAATGCTTTCGGCGCGCCTTACGGCGGCAACGTCGAGCAACGCACCCTGGCCCTGCAATTGAATATCCCGATCTACAGCGGCGGCCTGACCAGTTCCCAGGTGCGCGAGTCCTACTCTCGTCTGGATCAGAGCGAGCAACAGCGTGAAGGCCTGCGCCGGCAAGTGGTGGAAAACACCCGCAACCTGCACCGCGCGGTGAACACCGACGTCGAACAGGTGCAGGCGCGCAAGCAGTCGATCATCTCCAACCAGAGCGCGGTGGAAGCCACTGAAATCGGTTATCAGGTGGGCACACGCAACATCGTCGACGTGCTGGATGCACAGCGCCAGCTCTACACCTCGGTGCGCAACTACAACAACAGCCGCTACGACTACATCCTCGACAACCTGCGCCTGAAGCAAGCGGCGGGGACGTTGAATCCGGGGGACTTGCAGGACCTGACCCGCTATCTCAAGGCCGACTACAACCCGGACAAGGATTTCCTGCCACCGGATCTGGCGCAGGCGGCGGCAGAGCAGCTGAAAGCCCGGCCGTAATTACAATTCTTCTCACACCGCAATCCATGTGGGAGCGAGCTTGCTCGCGATAGGGGACTGCCAGTTAGCCTGGTGCTGACTGATCCACCGCTATCGCGAGCAAGCTCGCTCCCACAATGGGTCAGCGGTGGATTCAGGTTTTGTCGATCAACCGCCCCAACCCATTCAGCAACCGCTGCAACGCCCCCTGATTGCGGCGCATCACTGTCAACCCCGCCTCCGCCATCCGTTGCGCATCTCGTGGCAATTCGAACAGTCGCTGCACTTGCACCGCCAGCCCTTGCGCATCGTCGACTTCCGCCAACGCCCCGGCAGCACGCAGCTGCGCGGCGATTTCCAGGAAGTTGAACAGGTGCGGCCCGGCCAGTACCGGCTTCGCCAGCGCGGCCGGCTCAAGCAGGTTATGGCCGCCATTGGGCACCAGGCTGCCGCCGACAAAAGCACTGTCGGCCAGGGCATAGAGAAACAGCAACTCGCCCATGGTGTCGCCCAGCAGCACCGAGGTGCCGCCCGTTACCGCTTCAGCCGTGGAACGACGCACCGTGGCAAAGCCCTGCTGCTGGCAAAGCGCGAACACCGAGTTGAAACGCTCCGGATGACGTGGCACCAGAATCAGCAGCGCATCGGGGTGACAGGCCAGCAATTGCCGATGAGCCGCCAGCACCACTTCATCTTCACCTTCGTGGGTACTGGCGGCGATCCACACCGGACGCTCCAGCGCCAGCCATTGGCTACGCAGTTCGGCGGCATGCACCAGCAGTTGCGGATCGATGGTCAGGTCGAACTTGATCGAGCCGGTCACTTCAACCGTCTGCGGGCGGGCGCCCAGTGCGCGAAAACGCTCGGCCTCAGCTTCGGTCTGGACCGCGAACAGGCTCATTTCGGCGAGCATCGGCTGGGTCAGTTTGTGAAAGCGGCCATAGCCCCTGGCCGAACGCTCGGACAAACGCGCATTGGCCAGCGCGACGGGAATCCCGCGTTTGGCGCACTGATGAATGTGATTGGGCCACAGCTCGGTTTCCATGATCACCGCCAGCTTCGGCCGGACCCGATCCAGAAACCGCGCCGCCGCACAGGGCAGGTCGTAAGGCAGGTAGCAGTGCTGAATGCGCGGCTCATTGGCGAACAATGCCTGAATCCGCTCGGACCCGGTCGGGGTCATGCAGGTCACGGTGATCGGCAGCTGTGGATAACGTTGCAACAGGGCGCGAATCATCGGTGCCGCGGCGATGCTTTCACCCACCGACACCGCATGCACCCAGATGCCGCCCGGCTGCATCGTCGGCAGGCCGAGGGAAAAGCGCTCGCCAATGCGTTTGGCATAGGCCGGCGCCTTGCGCGAGCGCAGCCACAGGCGAATCGCTACCAGTGGCAGCCCCAGGTAAAACAGCGCGGTGTAGAGAGTTCTATTCATGGCGGCGGAGTTTATCGGCTTTTTTCGCCAATCGCCTGCAACTGCACGGCAAAACGTTCCGCCAGCCAGCGAGCCGCCGGCCCCAGCGGCTCATCGCGGCGCCAGACCAGCTCCACCACCAGCGCTGGCGGGGTCCATTCGCTGACCAGTTCGATCATCTGATTCTGGTACACCGGATACTGCACCACATGCCTTGGCAACCAGGCCCAGCCCAGCCCGCGAATCAGCCATTCGGCCATCACGTAGAAGCTGTCGGCCCGCCAGACTCGTGGGCTGGCCGGCTCGCTGCCAGGGTAGACGCTCGACTGGGTCGACATCAGCAACTGCCGATGCTGCGCCAGTTGCTGGCAGTCCACTTCAGCCAACGCCGCCAGAGGATGACCGATGCCGCAGACGGTGACCATCTCAACGCTGCCAACGACTCGTCGTTCAAGGGCTTCGGGAATCTGGTCATGATAGAAAAGCAGCCCCAGATCGGCCTGACGCTCCACCAGCTTGCGCGCCACATCGCCTTGGGCGGCGCTGGTCAACTGAACCTCAAGGCTGGGGAAACGCTCGGCGAGGGCCTCGAAGCTCTCAATGATTGGCTGATAGGGCATCGCCTCATCCTGGGCCAATCGCAGCCGGGCTTCCTGGCCGCGCATCATCGCCAAGGCGCGGCCATTGAGACGCTCGCACTGGCGCAACACTTCCCGTGCTTCTTCGAGCAACGCGTTGCCAGCTTCGGTGAGTCTGGGCTGGCGGCCGCTGCTGCGATCGAACAGGCTCACGCCCAGATCCTCTTCAAGCAGCGCAATCGAACTGCTGACCGCCGATTGCGCCTTGCGCTGATCCCGCGCCACCGCCGAAAACGAACGTTGCTCGGCGACACTGACAAACAGGCGTAACTGGTCCAGATTCCATTGTATGTTCACGGCGAAACCTATCTTCGAAGCAGATAGGTAATGACTTTACCGCATCTGGAGAGTCTCTAGAATGCCGACCCAAGAAAGCAACGTCTCACACGAGGATTGACCCATGACCGCCTACTACTATCTGGCCATTGCCATCTGTGCCGAAGTGATTGCCACCGTTTCGATGAAAGCGGTCAAGGGCTTCAGTACGCCACTGCCTCTGACGCTGGTCATCATTGGCTATGGCATCGCGTTCTGGATGCTGACATTGGTGGTGCGCACCATCCCGGTGGGCGTGACCTACGCCGTGTGGGCCGGGATGGGCATTGTCATGGTCAGCATCGCGGCGCTGTTCATCTATGGGCAGAAGCTGGATGTGCCGGCGATGCTGGGGATGGGGTTGATCGTGTTGGGTGTGGTGGTTATCCAGCTGTTCTCCAAAACCGCCGGCCACTAACCCATCCATTGTGGCGAGGAAGCTTGCTCCCGCTCGGCTGCGAAGCAGTCGCGGAAGCAGCCATGCGATCCACCTCAAAGACCACATGTTCAGGGTTTGGGGCCGCTTCGCTGCCCAGCGGGAGCAAGCTCCCTCGCCACAGGTGACGTGGTGTCTGATCATCTGTTGATCACTGACAAATCCCCTTCGCAACGAGTCTGTATACTGCGCCCTCGTCTTGAACACTGAGGTCGCTGCATGCCATCCGTTATTTCCACCGACGTGCTGATTGTCGGCGCTGGTGTCGCCGGCCTCTGGCTGAATGCGCGTCTGCGTCGTCAGGGTTTTTCGACCGTGCTGGTGGAGAGCGCCAGCCTCGGCGGTGGGCAGAGCGTTAAGTCCCAGGGGATCATCCATGGCGGCGCCAAATACGCGCTGCATGGCGCCCTGACCGGTGCCTCCGAAGCCATCGCCGACATGCCGCGCCGCTGGCGCGAAGCCCTGGCCGGTAGTGGCGAGCTGGACCTGACTGGCGTGCGCCTGTTGTCCGAAGCCCACTATCTGTGGTCCCCCGGTACGATTGCCGGCAACCTCACCAGCTTCTTCGCCAGCAAGGCCGTGCGTGGCCGCGTCGATCAGGTCAAGGGCGACCAACTGCCGCCAGCCCTGCAAGACAAGCGCTTCAAGGGCAAGGTCTATCGCCTCGCCGAACTGGTGATCGATGTGCCAAGCCTGATCCAGCGCCTGGCCGATCTGGCAGGCGACGGTTTGCTTGCCGGGCAGAAAATCGAGCCGTTGCTGGAAGGTGGTTTGCTGGTCGGCCTCAAGGTTGACGGGCGCGAGATCCGCGCCCAGCGCATCGTGCTCAGCGCCGGTGCCGGTACCGCAGCGCTGCTCGAAGCGCTAGGGCTGACTCAACCGGCCATGCAACGCCGACCGCTGCACATGATCCTTGCCAAAGGCCCGAGTTTGAAACCGCTGTACGCCCACTGCCTGGGTGGCGGCACCAAACCGCGCATCACCGTGACCACCCACCCGGCCGCCGATGACCAATGGGTCTGGTACCTGGGCGGCGATATTGCCGAAGCTGAAGGCGTATCCCGCACGCCTGCCGAGCAAATCGCCACCGCACAGAAAGAGCTCGGCCAGTTGCTGCCCTGGATCGACCTGAGCACCGTGCAATGGGCGACCTTGCGCGTGGATCGCGCCGAGCCGCTGCAAACCGGGCTGACTCGCCCGGACAATGCGTTCCTCGCCGAAGAAGGCCGCCTGCTGGTCGGCTGGCCGACCAAACTGGCGCTGGCCCCGGACTTCGCCGACCGCGTGATCGCCAACCTGCAACGCGACGGCATCCAGCCCGGCCCGAGCGCCGCCCTGCCTGAGCTGCCGAAGCCACCGATGGGCGTGCCTGCCTGGGAGCAACTGCTGCCATGAGCCAACCAACCCTGCACAACCTGCACCGTCCTTTGGGCAGCACCGGCCTGCTGGTTTCGCCGCTGGGCCTGGGCACGGTAAAACTGGGGCGCGATCAAGGGGTGAAATACCCCAACGGCTTTCAGATCCCAGGCGATGACGAAGCACGCATGCTGCTCAAACTCGCCCGCGACATGGGCATCAACCTGATCGATACGGCGCCGGCCTATGGCCGCAGCGAAGAGCGCCTCGGCCCGCTGCTGCGCGGTCAGCGTCAGGACTGGGTGATTGTCAGCAAGGTCGGTGAAGAATTCACCAACGGCCAGTCCCACCACGATTTCAGCGCGGCCCATACGCGGCTATCGGTAGAGCGCAGCCTGCAACGTCTGGAGACGGATTTTATCGACCTGGTGCTGGTGCACTCCGACGGCCACGACCTTGCGATCCTCAATGACAGCCCCGTCTATGCCACCCTCGCTGAGCTGAAAGCCGAAGGCAAGATTCGCGGTTTCGGTTTTTCCGGCAAGACCGTCGAAGGCGGCTTGAAGGCTCTGGAACAAGGTGATTGCGCCATGGTCACCTACAATCTGAACGAACAGAACGAGAAAGCCATCATTGACTATGCTGCTGCTCACGGCAAAGCCATCCTGGTGAAAAAGGCCCTGGCCAGCGGCCATGTCTGCCTGAGCCCCGGCGTCGATCCCGTGCGCGCCAGCTTCGAGTTGTTGTTTGAACATCCCGGAGTAGCCAGTGCTATTGTCGGGACCATCAATCCGCTGCACCTCGCCCATAACGTCGCGACCGTCGCCCAGGTCCTTCGTGGAAATTGACGCCGCCCACGCGGCCTTCAGCAGGAGCCGACATGCCGCGTACGCTCATCAGAAAGAACCCGAGCAACTTCAAGACCCTGCCGCTCCACGTCGAGGCGACGCCTGAAGGCCTGAGCTATCAGAGCGTCGGCATGCCGCTCAATTTTTCCCAGACCCTGCAACGGCGGCGACCGGTGGCCGTGGCGGACGCCGAACGGTTTGTTCTGGAGCTGGCCAACCTGGGTGTCTCGGTGCGCCTGACCCTGCACTGGCAGGGTCGCGACTACTGGGTGCTGGTGCGCCAGCGTCGGCAGGATCGTGGCGATGTGGTGCTCAAGTTGATCTCCGGCTATGTACCGGCCCATGAGCTGAACCTGCCGTTGCACACGGCCATCCAGGAGATCGCCGAAGAGTGTCTACTGGAAACACCCGAAGGCTGGCTCAGTGGCCGGTTCAACGACACCTGGCTGCCGGCGCCCTACTCGACCGCCCTGCACTATCGTGAAGCCCTGCCGTTTCGCCTGACTCCCTTGTCTGGCGCCGCTCGGCCAGTGCGTTGCGCCAATCTGCAACTGATCGAACGGCCACGCGCCTATGTGCATTTGCCCACGGCGTCGCTGCAATTGATCTATGACTTGCGCCTGGAAGTGCCCAGGGAAGCCAAATCCCTGAGTCTGTTTCATGTCGACGAACGACTGGAAGGCGATCAACTGGTGGCCCGACTGGACCGCAAGCGTCCGGATCTGTATTTGATGCCGTTGCAGGATGGGCAGCCGATGGCTGAGCTCTATACGCTGAAAAAAGACCAGCTGTACCCGGCGGGCACACGCGGACTGTATCTGGCAGAAAGCTTCGCCCAACAGGACGGCTGGCTGGTGCGCGATGAGCGGATTCGCTGGAAGGATTGGGTGCGCCAGCAGGGGTTGGCGCCGCCGGGGAAAGATTCGGGGCTGGCACGATTGCGCGGAAAGGCGAAACAGCTATTGAAGAAGATAGTGCCGCACAAGGCGACACGATAGAACGTACAGGGCGCTTTGTGGCGAGGGAGCTTGCTCGCGCTCGAGTGCGCAGCAGTCGCAAAACTCATGAATACAGTTTATCTGGCAGACCGCGGTGTCTGGTTTCAGGGTTGCTTTGCCCCCCAACGGGAGCAAGCTCCCTCGCCATAGTCACCGCGTTGCTCTCAGTTATTACGGATCTTCTCGACAATCGCAGTCGTGGAGCTGTTTTCCACCAGGCCCAGCACTTTCACCGTCCCGCCGTAAGCGGTAACGATATCGGCACCCACCACCTGGTCGATCCCGTAATCGCCGCCCTTGACCAACACGTCCGGCTTGACCTCGCGCAGCAGGTTTTCCGGGGTGCCTTCGGCAAAGCTGATCACCCAATCCACCGCGCCCAGACCCGCCAGTACAGCCATGCGACGGTCGACGCTGTTGATCGGCCGACCTGGCCCTTTCAGGCGGCTGACCGAGGCATCGTCATTGACCGCGACGATCAGACGATCGCCCTGCGCCCGCGCTTGCTCAAGGTAAGTCACGTGACCGGCGTGCAGGATGTCGAAGCACCCGTTGGTGAAGACAATCCGCTCGTTGTGCGCACGGGCGTCATCGACGGCCAGCAGCAATTGCTCAAGACCCAGCACGCCGCGCTCGGAGCCTTCTTCACGCTGAATGGCGCGACGCAGTTCCGGAGCGCTGATGGCCGCCGTACCGAGCTTGCCGACCACGATACCCGCTGCCAGGTTGGCCAGGGCCACTGCGTGGGGCAGTTCTTCGCCGGCTGCAATTGCCGCCGCCAACGTGGAAATCACGGTGTCACCTGCACCCGTCACATCAAACACTTCACGGGCACGCGCCGGCAAATGCAGCGCCGGATGATCCGGGCGCAACAAGGTCATGCCGTGTTCGCCACGGGTCACCAGCAAGGCGCCGAGGTCAAGGTCGTGCATCAGGGTCGCGCCCTTGCTCACCAGTTCGTGTTCATCGGCGCAACCGCCGACAATGGCTTCGAATTCGCTGAGGTTGGGGGTAATCAGACTCGCGCCCCGGTAGATCGAGAAATCCTTGCCCTTGGGGTCGGCCAGCACCGGAATGCCCCGGGCCCGGGCAGCCTGGATCAGCGCCTGATGGTTTTTCAACGCACCTTTGCCGTAGTCGGACAACACCAGCACCTTGATGCCTTCAAGCAACTCGTCGACTTGCGCGCCAAGCGCAAGGGCGTCGGTGGCAAAGGGTTCTTCGAAGTCGATACGCAGCAATTGCTGGTGACGGCTCATGACCCGCAGTTTGACGATGGTCGGCTGGTGCGCGATGCGCTGGAACAATGCCCGCACACCGGCGCCCTTGAGGCTATTGACCAGACTGTCGGCGGCTTCGTCGTCACCGGTTACACCAACCAGAGAGGCCGGCGCACCGAGTGCGGCAATGTTGAGGGCAACGTTGGCGGCACCGCCTGGACGGTCTTCGATTTGCTCGACCTTGACCACTGGCACCGGCGCCTCAGGGGAAATCCGTGAGGTACCACCATGCCAGTAACGGTCGAGCATGACATCGCCGACCACCAAGACAGGGGCTTGATCGAATCGCGGCATGGACAACTTCATGGAGCAACCCACATACAAAATGAACAGGGCCGCGATATTAACACAGGGTTGACGCAGGCTTGCGCGACGGCTGCAACTGGATGAATCAACGGGTTTTTCTGCTCATTTATTGAGCAGGAAAGCCGACAGCCGAGCACAAGCTTCGTCCAACTCAAGGTTCTGCGTGTCAATTTCGCACTCTGCCGCCAGCGGTGCCTCATATGGGCTGTCGACACCCGTGAAGTCCTTGATCCGGCCTTGCAATGCGGCCCGATACAGACCTTTGGTATCACGTTGCGCGCACACTTCGAATGAAGTGCTCACATAGGCCTCGATAAAATCGCCTTCGGCAAACAACCGGCGAGCCGTATCCCGGTCCGCGCGAAACGGCGAAATGGCCGCCACAATGACAATCAACCCGGCATCGACCATCAAACGGGCGACTTCGGCCATGCGTCGGATATTTTCCTGACGACACTGAGCACTCATCCCAAGATCGCTGCACAAACCGGCGCGCACGTTGTCGCCATCCAGCAGGAATGTGTGCAGCCCCAGTTGATTGAGTTGCACCTCAAGGGCGTTGGCCAGCGTCGACTTGCCCGAGCCGGACAAGCCGGTCAGCCAGAGACACCGGGGGCGCTGTGACTTGAGCGCAGCCCGGGCCTCATTCGACAAAGACAAACCGTAAGGGCGTATCACCAGCTTTTGCGGAAACATCGGCAAGACTTTATTCATAACCAAGCATCTCGTAGTCACGTTGATACACCCGGCGCACCAGGCGCTGGGTCCGTACGGTGCAAAAATCACGGGCGGGTATGGGCTGACGCTGTGTCGAGCTGTTGACATGGGGCAACACGGCGGGGAGCTTCAGGTGCTCGCAGACCAGCCGGAAGTCCCGCTCCAGGTGTTCCTGATAACCGATGAAGTCCAGCGCCAGATGTCCCAGCGAATCGGTGAGGAAATCCGTTTGCGCCGCAAAGTGCAGTTGGCGGCCGATCGTCTCCGCATGCAGCCAGCGAGCCACGAAATCATCAAAGTCGCGGTAGTGGCTGACCAGTTGCTGCGCCGCCTGATCACGCCGCCCCAACTTGTTTCCTCGCAGAAAAGCGTATGCCGAATAGGCCCTTTCCAGTGGATCGCGGACAAAGGCAAATTTGTAACTGGCGGCAAATTGCTCGGGAAACTGTTCCGCGTACCAGTACAAGGGCAAATGTCCGGGACGCCAATCATCGAACAGTGCTTCGCACACACTGCTGCCGGCACATTTGGGTACGTGAATGAAAAGACAGGAAAGTTTCTGAAATGCTTCTGGAAAATGCCGATTGTCAGACATCGACTTGTTCACCACCTGACGGTCGACTACCGACAGGCGCGCAAGCAGAAAAGAACGCTGGGACTTGGGTAAAAGCTTCCAGAGTAACCGTTGCAACATTGCAATATCCGCACGAAGAGGATGGCCCCCTCGATTCAAGTCAAAGGTTCGTGCAAGAACCTTAGCAAATGCGGCGCAAAGTATTATTTGGGTTTGGTCAAGACGCGTAAAGATTTGGATACAAATGCCGGGCGCGTTGCACGCCTGGCCAGTAGCAGGAAAAACAGTGGGAGCGGGGCTGCTCGCGAAGGCGGCAAGTCAGTCCGCATTTATGCAGACTGCCCCCTCTTCGCGAGCAGGCTCGCTCCCACATTGACTGCGTTTAACTGAGCAGCATTCAGGTCAAGCGATATCCGCAGTCGGCGAATCCAGCCCCATGGCGTTCAGGCGGGCGTAGTAGCCGTTCTGTGCCAGCAGGTCGGCATGGGTGCCGCGCTCGACGATACGGCCCTGATCCATGACCAGAATCAGATCAGCCTTTTCGATGGTCGACAGACGGTGAGCGATCACCAGCGTCGTGCGACCTTTCATGACCTGATCCAGCGCGGCTTGAATGTGCCGCTCCGATTCGGTGTCGAGGGCTGAAGTGGCCTCGTCGAGAATCAGCACCGGCGCGTTCTTGAGCAACGCCCGGGCGATTGCCAGACGCTGACGCTGGCCACCGGACAACAGCACACCGTTCTCGCCGACCTGAGTGTCCAGGCCCAAAGGCAACTGTGCGATGAAGTCCATGGCGTAGGCATCTTTCGCCGCTTTCTCGACATCTTCACGAGGCGCATCGGCCAGATCGCCATAAGCGATGTTGTTGGCCACGGTGTCGCTGAACAGCGTCACATGCTGGGTCACCTGGGCAATATGCTTGCGCAGATTCAGCAGCTTGTACTGCTCTACTTCAATGCCATCGATCAGGATTTCGCCCTTGTCGTGGTGATAGAAGCGTGGAATCAGGTTGGCCAGAGTCGATTTGCCACTGCCCGAACGGCCGACCAGCGCCACCATCTGCCCCGGCTCAACCGAGAAACTGATGTCGTTGAGGACCTGACGCTCGGTATCGGGGTAGGTGAAGCTCAGGTTACGTACGTCCAGACGGCCGCTGACGACATCGCGTTCGATGGTGCCTGTGTCGACTTCAGGCTCGACGTCCAGTTGCTCGAAAATGCTCTCGGCACCGGCCACGCCTTTCTGGATGGTCGAGCTGACTTCGGACAACTGGCGAATCGGCTTGGGCAGCAGGCCGGCCAGGGTAATGTAGGCGATCATGTCACCGGCCGAGGCATCGCCGCGCAGGTACAGCACCAGGAACATCAATATCGCCATGGCGGTATAGATGACCAGCTGCAACAGCGGCGTATAGATGGCGCCGGTACGGGTCATACGCAGTTGCTTGTCGGTGTTGCCCTGGCTGGCTTGAAGAAACCGTTTTTCTTCGTAGACTTCGCCACCGAAGCTGCGCACCACGCGATAGCCCTGGATGGTTTCCGATGCCACGTGGGTCACATCACCCATGGCGGCCTGGATTTTCTTGCTCTGCTTGCGGAATTTCTTGCTCGCGGTGCGCACCATGACGGCGATCAGCGGCAGGATGGCGACCATGACCAGCGTCAGCTTCCAGTTCATGAACATCAACGAGGCGAACAGGAAGATCACTGTCATGCCTTCACGGATAACGACCTTGATCGCATCTGTGGCCGCCCCGGTGACCATGGTCACGTTGAAGGTGATGCGTGAAATCAGGTGACCCGAGTTATGCTTGTCGAAATACCGGTTGGGCAGCACCAGCAGGTTGTTGAACAGCTGCACCCGCAGGTCGTGAACCAGCCCCAGCGAAACCTTGGCCAGGAAGTAGTTGCCCAGGTAGGAACCGAGGCCCTGCCATGCCGCGATCAGGATGATCAGCAGTGGCACCGCCTGCAACAGTTGCAGGTCACGCAGGTACGGTACCGTCGGGAACAGCACCGCCTCCGGATTGGACAGGCCATCAACGAAGTACTTGAGGATGTAGCCGAGCATTGGCTGTGTCGAAGCGAAAATCAGAAAGCCGACGATGCTGATCAGAAACAGACTGATGTACGGTCGAACATAACCGAGCAGACGGAAGTAGATTTTCAAGCTCGAGGGGCTTGCGGAGAGACTGGAGTCGGTCATATCACGCGCATGTCGATAAAAAGGACGCTGACTTTAGCACAGCTTCTTCAGGGTTCTGGCAATCGCATAAAGGCTGTTATTGTTACGCCCCACAATCAGCATCAAATAGCCATCGTCGAAAATGGCCGAACAACTTCAGGATTGAATCTCACAGCATGCAACTCAGCGCGTTGAACAGCACCTCCAATCGAGTCTTCGATTTCATTTGCCTGTGGATCCTCCCACTTGGCTATCTCTTGCTTCTGTGCGCGCTGTTTTTTCTGCCGGGCCGCAGCCTTCATCACAAACTTTTTTACGGTCTGTTCAGCATCCCCGCACTGATAGCACTTTGTTTGCGCCCACGAGAATTCAAGGTGCTGTTGCACGAGCCGGTGTTCATCGCGCTGTTGCTGTTTGCCGCCTGGGCCATGCTGAGCCTGTGCTGGGGCCCGCCGGATGATGAAAGCGCACTCAGCCAGTTCAAGCCCCCACTGCATATCATGCTTTTATTCGCCGGTTGCTACCTGCTGGTGCGCTACCGCAGTGAGATCATCCAGCCCCTGCTGTTCAGCGCGGCAGTCGTCGGCCTGATCGCCTCGATCTACAACCTGTACATGTTCAGCCGCCTCTATGAGCCAGGCATGCGCCTGATTGGTGGAGGCGCATTCGACAACCCGCTGCTCAGTTCCCACGTCTTCGGATTCTTCTGCGCCTACTGGCTGAGCCTGAGCATGACCTGCAAGCATCGCGCAATGCTTTGGCTCAGCTTGCCAGCGATGGCCGTCATGTTCGCCGCCATCATCGCCACCGGCTCCAGAACGCCTCTGGTGGCTTTGACCATGGCAGCGTTGTGGCTGGGTTTCATCTGCTGGAACCGTCGCTCAATCATTCTGCTCGGCGTCCTGTTAATCGGCGGGGCGACCATCGGTGTGTTGTTTTCACAGATGATCATCGGACGCGGTGATTCCTACCGCTTCGAGATCTGGCAGATTGTCCTGCATAAAATTGCCGAGCACCCCTGGATCGGCCATGGTTTCAACGCCAGCTTGTCGGTGGATCCCGGTGCCGGTTTCACGCTAGAGGAACCTCATAGTTTCGCCTTGGGCGTGCTCTATTACGTCGGGATTTTCGGCCTGATCCCCTGGCTGTTTTTTCAAGCCTGGAGCCTGCTGAGCAGTTGGCGCAATCGTGTGCAACCGCTGTTCATCGTTGCATCGACCTGGCTGGTATTTGGCATTGGCGCGGGCCTGACCGAAGGCGGGGGAATTCTCTCGCGGCCCAAGGAGCACTGGTTCCTGCTATGGATTCCGCTGGCGCTGATCGCCGCACTGAGCATCAATCAGCGCGCCAGACGTTTGCTGACCATCCCGGTCATCCCCCTGACGCCGACGGCCTTTGAGCAAATGACGGCAAATGCCCGCGTGATCGAAGAGGATGGCCTGGGGCCCAAGGTCCTCCGGCTGACCGATGGCAGCTTTCTCAAACTGTTCCGTCGCCGCCGCTGTTACACCTCAGGCAGCTTCAATCCGTACTCTGAACGCTTTGCCGTCAATAGCGAGCAATTGCGCGACATGGGTATCCCGACACCGCAGACCCTGAACCTGTATCGCCTCAAAAACGGCAGCAGTGCGGTGCATTATTGTCCTTTGCCGGGCAACACGTTGCGTCAGGTGCTGCAAGGCATAACCGCCCCGGCGGTGCGCCAGGCCCTGGTAGAGCGTTTCGGCAAGTTCATGGCGCAGTTGCATGAGCGCGGCGTGTATTTCCGCTCCCTGCACCTGGGCAACGTACTGGTACTGGAAGATGGCGAGTTCGGCTTGATCGACCTGGCCGACTTGCGTATTTACCCATCGCCGCTGACCCTGTCCCTGCGTCAACGCAACTTGCGTCACATGCAACGCTATACCGAGGACCGGCGCTGGTTGTTCGAAGAGCATTTCGAAGCGCTGCTTCAGGGCTATGGGGTCATAGCGTCGAAATCCGCCGTCGATAACCTGCACAGGCAAGTGCTGGCCGCCAGCCTCATGGCCCAGGCGCATTAATGATAGAAACCAATCTCTTCATAGCGCCAGCCGCTTATCTGCTGGCCATCATCACGTCGGCATTGCTGTTGCGTGCGGTTCCGAAAATCGCCCGGCACCTCCAGCATTCCGGCGAAAGCCGTTTTGCCAGCATCGATGGCCTGCGTGGCTACCTGGCGTTTGGCGTATTCGTACACCACTCGATCATCACCTGGATCTTCCTGCGAACCGGCGTTATCGACTTCCCACCGAGCAATTTTTACTCACAACTCGGTCAAGGCAGCGTTGCGCTGTTTTTCATGATCACCGGTTTTCTGTTCTGGAGCCGACTGCTCAGCCAGGGCCGTGGACACGATTGGCTGGCTTTCGCGGTATCGCGGCTGTTTCGCCTCTACCCACTGTATTTGCCGCTGATGGTGCTGGTGTTTGTTTCGGTATTCCATCTGCAGGGCTGGGAGTTGAAAGAGTCGGGGTGGCGGTTGCTCAGCCAGATTTTTGGCTGGCTGACCTTCGACCGACCTGACGTCAATCAGTATCACCGTACTGGCATGCTGATCGCCAACGTCACCTGGACCCTCACTTATGAGGTGTTCTTCTATCTGGCCCTGCCACTGGCAGCCATGGTGTTCATCTATCGCGGCAACTGGCTGCAAGTGCTGCTGTGCCTGATTGGCATCTATGCCTTGTACCAGATCATCGGCTGGGAACATTCGCTAAAAAAGCACTTCCTGGCCAGCTTCCTTGGGGGCATCGGGGCCGCATACTGGGTTCGTCGACCGCAGCTGGTGACTTGGGCTCAAACACGCCTGGCCACAATTGTCGCGCTGGCGGCCCTGACGATTACGTTTACCGCTTTCAGCCGGGCATTCAGCCTGATACCGCTGTTGCTGCTGTCGCTGTTTTTTGTGATCGTCGCTTCGGGGAATACGCTGTTTGGCGCTCTGAAGCCACGCAGTATTCGCTGGCTGGGTGAAATCAGCTACAGCACCTACCTGCTGCACGGTTTCGTCATCTGGATGCTGGTGCAACGGCTACCGCCGGTATTGCACCTCGACGGTCGCGATCCATGGACCTTCCTGCCCTTGATGGCTGTGTGCGCCTGCCTGCTGATCCTTATTAGCAGCGTGACATTCCTGTACATCGAGAAGCCGGGCATGACGGCCGGCAAGCGGGTCTTGCAGTGGCTGCGCCAAAAAGGCAAGGATCAGAAAACCCTGGCAGAGAAAGCCTCTCACCAAGGTTGAACGATCACCTGGACTGCCGCTGGCGGGCATAGGCGAGAAAGCCTTCGATGTCATCGCTGCACAATTTGTCGCCAAGGCCATGCAGTTCAGCTTCGGGCCACTCCCACCAGGCACTCTGCAGGAGCAGCAAACGCTGCTCCTCAGGGAAGCGCCAACGCAGGAAGCGAGCCGGGTTGCCGCCGACGACGGCATAAGGCTCGACATCGCGAGTCACCAGCGCACCCGCCGCGACGATAGCCCCATCCCCGACAGTGACGCCCGAGAGCACAGTGCTGTTGGAACATAGCCACACATCGTTGCCAATGGTCACATCGCCATGGGTTCCACTGTAGCCACTGATATGCGAAGCCTGGGCAATCATCGCCGGGAACGGAAAAGTGGTGACCCAGTCGGCACGATGGTGGCCACCGAGAAAAATCTGTACGCCTTCGGCAATCGAACAATACGCCCCGATGCTCAGGGTCGAGCCTTCTTTCCAGTCATGAACCAGCGGTAAGCCATAGCTGCCACGACCAAACGCGTACTCGGGATACAGCAGCCGGAAACGGGCTGCCCCCCGCTCTATTTTCGGCAACTTGCGAATGGCTCGCTTCGCACGTTTTTCCCGATACCGCTGAATCCAGCCCATGTTTCAGTCTTTTTCCAGTGGAGAAAAAAGCAGCCGCCCCAATCCACGCCAGGTCTTCTTGTTCCAGGCCTTGAACGGGATCTGTGCCAGCAGTTCACGCGCCAGCTTGCGGTCGCGATTGGCTGTTTTGAGGAACATCGAGTTCAACGACTTGTAGCGCACCTCGTCGTACAGCGGATGATCGCTGAACAAGGCGTAGGTGCGCAGAATGTTGTCGATCATGAAGCGGTGGTTCTTGTAGGAGTTGGTCGCATGCTTGCGATAGCGCGCCATCACCACGTTCAGCCCGTCGATAAAGTAACCGGCATGGGTCACTTTCAGTTCGATCAGCAAGTCCTCCAGACGAATGTTCGGGTCGAACCCGCCCACCTTGTCCAGCGCCTCGCGGCGAATCATCAGGGTCGGCGCCGGCGGATAAGGCTTGCGCTCAAGAAACATGTCATCGAAGTCCAGGCGACGGAACGGCACGTCCCGACGCTGGCGTTTCTCCGGATAGAGATTGCCGTCGGCGTCGATCAGTTCGATGTTGCCGGCGCAAATGCCGACCTCGGGCTTGCCGTCCATGTACGCGACCTGAGTCGCAATGCGCTCCGGCAACATGATGTCGTCGGAACCGAACGGCACGATCAGGCTGCCCTTGGCACGGGCAATTGCCCCGTTGAGGGTGTTGGTCAGCCCCTGGTTCTGCTGAACCCGGAAGTCGAAACCGTGCTCGGCTTGCAAGGCGTTGATCCGCTCGACGCTGTCGTCTTTGGAGCCGTCATCAACCACCAGCAACTCAATGTGCTGATACGTCTGATTGAGTACGCTGAGAATGCTTTGCTCAATATAGGGGCCGTGGTTGTACGACGCGATGATGACTGTGACTGTGGGTTGCGCGTCGCTCATGGCTGTTCCTTGCGGGCCTGTTCCAGGCCGGATTCGATCAGGTTCAGGTATTCCTGACGGAACACCTCGATGTCGTGCTGTTCCTGCAAATAGCGGAAGGCCTGCTCACCCTTGGCCTTGAGTTCGTCATCCGACAGTCCAAGGTAGGCGTCCAGCGCCGCTTGCAAGGTCGACACATCCTTGGGTGTAACCGCCAGACCACCGGCCCCGACAATCAGCGGCAGCATGGCCGGCACGTTCGAGGCAATCACCGGCAAATGCCCGCTCATGCCTTCGAGCAACGCCAGGCCAAGGCCTTCGGCCAGGGACGGCATGGTCCAGATGTCGAAAGCGCGGATGTACTGCAAGGCGATTTCCTTGAAGCCCAGCAAATGCGCACGGCCGCTCAGGCCCAAGCGGTCGATTTCAGCGGCCAGGCGCGATTCTTCGCGCCCGGCGCCAATGATCGCCAGTTGCGTGTTCGGGTACTTGTCCTTGAGCGCGGCAAACGCCTGCAGCAAGTAGATATGGCCCTTGACCGGCACCAACCGGCCCAGTGCGCCGATCAACCGTACCGACGGATCGATGCCGAGCATTTCCCGGGCCTTCTCGCGACTGTGCTGCAAGCCTTCGGCCTGCTCGATGTCGATGGCATTGGTGATGGCATAGGTGTTCTGGTCGGTGAAGCCGCAATCACAGTCCAGCAAATACTGTTTGACCGCCGGCGACACGCCGACAAAACGCCAGTGGCGATCAATCAGGCGCTGGGTCTGGCGGCGCCGGTAGAACCGGTCGTACTCGCCAAAGCCGTGGGAGATACCGATGCACAGTGGCACCTTCAGCCAGCGGTTGAGCGTCAGCATCATGTTCACCGGTTTGAAACGGTTACAGATCACTACGTCGAATTTCTCGGCGCGGCAAAACTTGTAGAGCTGCCACATGGCTCGCAGGCGCATCCCCTTGAGGGACTTGTCGGAGAACTCGAAATACACCGAACGATCAGCACGGCTGACCGCCTCGCCCGGCCCCGGCTTGCCGCGCAGAAACGCGGCAGTCACTTCATAGCGATCACCGGGCAGCGCCTTGACGATCTGCTCGGCAAGGTCGGCGAAATCGTGGGCTTTGACGTTGTAGTCAGGCTGTAGCTGCAAGACCTTGGACCGCTGACTCATAACTCTCCCCGCTGAGAAACATTGCCTGGTGTGTGCTTGAGGATCCACAAAAGTTCGTGGCGCCGGACGGCCTTGCGAAAGAACTCGTTCTCGCCATAAGCGGGCGATTTGCGGCCGGCCAGCAGTCGCTGGATCACCCGACGCAGGCGCCGCTTGAACGGCATGGGCGGTTGCAGGTCATGCATCATGCCCAACGCCATGGCTTTGTCACGCTGCAGCTCTACCGACATCGGCAGGCAGCAGGGTTGCATCGCCAGCGATGCGTCGAAGGCCGGCGGCAGGGCAATGCCATTTCCGGCGTCGCCCATCGGCCAGCGGTCGTTGTCATGCAAATGGTTGGCATAGCCCAGCAGCGTGGTCGGCTGCCAGTCCAGGCCTTGCAAGGCTTCGAGGACCGCTGCCTGGGCGCAGACATGGTCGGGGTGCGGGTCAAGGGTTGGGTGCGGCAGCACGATCACGTCGGGACGCGCCCGCAGCAGCAGTTCACGCAGGTCCGCCAGCAGGTTGTTCCAGCTCGGCGCACCGTCGGCGTCGCCGGGCAGCGCAAACGGGTTCAACTGGCGGAACAGGCGGGTGTCATTCAGCTCGGCTTCGCGCGAGCCCATTGGTTGCGCCGGCGCCGCCTGCATGGCTGCCAGTTGCAAACAGAAATAACCGAGCTGCACGCAATGCGCTTCAGGCACACCGGCCCAGCGCGGCACGGCAATACTGTCCCATGCGCGCAGACGGCCCTTGAGGCGTGCGGCCTCGACCTTGCTCAGGCCTAGCTGTTGATAGTGTTCGGCTTCGATTTCACCGGCAGTCAGGGTGACGATCCACGCTTCATCCGCCTGGCTGTACAGACCGTAGGCCGCCAGCTCTGCGTCATCGGCGTGCGGCGCGATCACCATGACCCGTTGACGGTGATAATCCGGCTGCTCGAACGCCCACAACACCGGCTCACCAAACACGCGGCAGAAACGCCCGCGCAAACGCAGCAAGCCTTGAGACAGAACGTGCGCCTGCCCCGTCAGGTTCAGGTAACGCAGGCCGTTGACCCCACGCTCGAACGTTTGCCGGTCCGGATGATTGCCACCCGCCAGTTCTACTACCGGGTCGAAGAAACGTCCCAGCCAGGTGCTTTTGACCCGCAGTGCCAACACCAGCGTGGCGTCATCCACCAGCATCACGCCGTCGTCCAGCCGCAGGTGCTCGCCATTCAGGCGGACCTTGGGCTGCTGGGTATACGGCGGGAAGCTGTACTGGTAATCGTCTGTGGGCGAATAAAACAGGTGATCGGCAAACCACGCTTCGTGGGCGATCCAGCCCAGCACCGCGAACAGCAGCGGCAACCACCACGCCACCAGCACGCCGACGGCAATCAGCAGTGCCAGAGCGATCAGCAGACCGATGCGTTTGTTGCGCCGATGACGCTTGAGCAGTTGCTGTTTGCGACTCATGGGTTGGCTCACACGGTGAAGACCGGCACAGGATTGCACCAACGGTCCTTGTATTCACGATCGGCCCGACCGAACGAAAACCGCAGGGGTTTGTTCAGGGCACGGGCGTGTTCCCAGGCGCTTTGCGTGTTGAGAAAACTCAGCACGCTGCCGGGGCTGAATTCACGGGTTTCGGGGTCGACGCCACCGTTGATGTACTCGACGCTGATCCATTCCAGCGCCTCGACGCGATACACCAGTTGAATGGCGATGGGCGCATCGTTGAGGAAAATCACCGAACCGATCAGCAACTCGCGCAGCAGCTCGATCACCTCGCCCATGCGTGCGGCGCCGGTAGCCGGGAAGCCCCAGCGGCGCTGGAACAGATCGCAGTAGATCGCCGCCAGTTCCGTGCTGGAAAACTCCGAGACCGGTCGCACCACCCCGCCCGCCTCTTCCAGCAGACGCAATTCGCGGCGCTGGTTGTAGCGAAACTTCTTCGACAGTTCTTCAGGCGTACGGGCCATGGCCAACTGTTCGGTCTGTAGCTTGATGCCGGTGAAGCGGCCTTCGTTGAGCGCCGACAGATAGCGCCCACGATGACGCAACGGCGCCTGCGCATCCGCAGCAGCCGGCAGGATCAGCTCGGCATTGCCAAGGTCGAACAGGCCTTTTTTTCCGCTGCGTTTGAGTACGTCCTTGGACAGGGCCAGATCGCGGCCCCAGGTCGGAATGGCGGCTTTGACGTCGCCGTCCTGTTCCCAGGCCAGGTAGCGTACCGGGATGCCGGCCAACTGCGCCAGACGCTCGACCACCAACGGGTGCGTCGCGACGCTGCCGCCAAAACGCTGCCAGGCCTGTGCATAAGTCGAGGCGTCAACCACCGCCCAGCCACGTTCGCGCCAGCCTTGAAATCGGTTGAGCATCAGGCCCTCGACGCCAGATCGGTAACTTGTGGCAAATGCCAGAAAGCCTCGCGCACCGCGCGGTCGGAGAAGCGTTCACGCAAGCGATCGTGCATCAGCTCGGCGCATTGACGGCGCTGCTGATCGTCCATTGCAGCCAGATGTTGCAGGCCTTGCGCCAGGCGTTCAGCGTCCCCCAGCGGGAACAGAATGCCGATGCCTTCGACCACTTCCTTCGCCCCGCCACAGGCCGTGGCCAGCAACGGCACGCCAGCGGCCATGGCCTCCAGCAGCACCATGCCGAACGGTTCGTGATCGGAACTCAGGGCAAATACGTCAAAGGCGCGGAAGTAATTGCGCGCATCCGGCACCTGGCCGAGGAACAGCACACGATCACCAATCCCCAGCTCGCGGGCCAGGGACTTGAGGTCCTGTTCCAACCGACCGCTGCCCAGAATCACCAGTTGGCTCTGGGGCGGCAAGCCCGGCAGCGCGGCGGCAAAACCATGCAGCAACGTGGCCTGGTCCTTGTCCGGGTGCAAACGCCCGACGTTGCCGACAACCCAGGCATCTTCCGACAGGCCGAGGGTTTCCCGAGCTTCACGCGGCGACACCTGACGCGCCTGCAAGGCTTGCACGTCGATACGGTTGTAGAGCGTTTGAATGCGAGCGGCCGGCCATTTCGGCAGGCAGCGGTGCATATCGTCACGCACCGCATCGGATACCCCGAGCAGGCTCAGGCGCTTGCGGAAAATATTCGCAAACAGTTTGCGCGTGCCGCGTTTGTAATCGCCAAACGCGTGATGCACGCCAATCACCGGCAACGAGGTGCCGAGCAAGGCGATATAAATCGGTTTGAAACGGTGAGCAATGCAGAAGCTGAAATTGCGCGAAGCGGCGATCTTGCGCAGATCGCCGATGGCGCCCAGCTTCAGGCCACGAATGGCCTTGGAGCTGTATTCCATGAACAGCACTTCATCGCAAGCGCAGCTCGCGGCGACTTCGGCATCGGCGGCCCCGGTCAGAAAGACCGTGGTCACCCGATAACCGCTCCCCGCGAACAGGCTGGCGTACTGCCGTGCGCAGTCGAGGAACGGCCCGTCATAGCCGTGACAGAACTGCAGCACATGGCGTTCAGCCGAGCGTGTCATAAGCGTTCGCACCTTCTTTGACCACTAGAATGTCTTCCATGATCAGGTATTGCAGGTCCGAACCGAAGAACATGTTCAGGGCGTCGGTCGGCGAGCAAATCATCGGCTCGCCACGACGGTTGAGCGAGGTGTTCAGCGACACGCCGTTGCCAGTCAGCACTTCCAGCGCCTTCATCATGTCGTAGTAGCGCGGGTTGTATTCACGCTTGAGCACCTGGGCCCGGGACGTACCGTCTTCGTGGACGACTTCCGGCACGCGAGTCTTCCACTCTTCAGCCACTTCGAAGGTGAAGGTCATGAATGGCGCCGGGTGATCGATCTTGATCATCTGTGGCGCCACGGTGTCGAGCATCGACGGGCAGAAAGGCCTCCAGCGCTCGCGGAACTTGATCTGGTGGTTGATGCGGTCAGCCACGCCGGTCGCACTCGGGCAACCGATGATCGAACGACCGCCCAATGCACGCGGACCGAACTCCATACGCCCCTGGAACCAGGCCACCGGGTTGCCATCTACCATGATTTTGGCGATGTTTTCCGGCATGTTGTCGAGTTTGCGCCATACCGGCTTGCTCGCATGACGAGCGCACGCCGCGATCACGTCTTCGTTGCTGTACGACGGGCCGAGGTAGACGTGTTCCATCTTCTCGACCGGCACGCCACGGGCGTGGGACACGTAGGCTGCCGCGCCGACCGCCGTACCGGCATCGCCGGAAGCAGGCTGTACGAACAGTTCCTTGACGTCGTCGCGAGCGATGATTTTCTGGTTCAGCTTGACGTTCAACGCACAGCCGCCAGCGAAGGCCAGCTTGCCGGTTTCCTTGAGCACATCGCCCAGGTAATGGTCGATCATCTGCAGCGAGATCTTTTCGAACAGTGCCTGCATGCTCGCGGCATAGTGGATGTACGGCTCGTCAGCGATGTCGCCTTCGCGTTTCGGACCCAGCCACTCGATCAGTTTCGGCGAGAAGTAGAAGCCTTTGCCCTTCTCTTTATAACGACGCAGGCCGATGACGTTGGCGTAATCGGTGTTGATCACCAGTTCGCCATTTTCGAACGAGGCCAGACGCGAGAAATCGTATTTGCTGGCATCGCCATAAGGCGCCATGCCCATGACCTTGAACTCACCGTCGAGCATCTCGAAACCGAGGAACTCGGTGATTGCGCCGTACAGGCCGCCGAGGGAGTCAGGATCGAAGAATTCCTTGATCTTGTGGATCTTGCCGTTTTCGCCATAGCCGAAGAACGTCGTGGCGTACTCGCCCTTGCCATCGATCCCCAGGATCGCGGTTTTCTCTTTGAAACCGGAGCAGTGGTAGGCACTGGAGGCGTGAGCCAGGTGATGCTCGACCGGCTCGATCTTGATTTTTTTCGGGTCGAAACCCAATTGCTCAAGGCAGAACACGATCTTGTTGCGATAGCGCTTGTAGCGACGGTTGCCCATCAGGATCGCGTCGAGTGCACGGTCCGGGGCGTACCAGTAACGCTTGGCGTAGTGCCAGCGGGCCTTGCCGAACAGGCTGATCGGGGCGAACGGAATCGCCACTACGTCAACGTCGCAGGGCTTGATGCCTGCCTGTTCGAGGCAGAACTTCGCCGATTCGTAAGGCATGCGGTTCTTTGCATGTTTATCGCGTACGAAGCGCTCTTCTTCAGCGGCCGCGACCAGCTTGCCGTCGATGTACAGGGCGGCTGAAGGATCATGGCTAAGGGCGCCGGACAGGCCAAGAATCGTCAATGCCACAGGGGTCTAGCCTCTTTAGTCTGCATGCAGGCGCAATGCGCCTCGAAAAATTAATGTGCCCTCGCAATGGGCGAGAGACAGCTAAAGGGCGGGATTATAGCGTAAAAGCAGCGGCAAGCTCGCGCGTTGACAGTAGAAGGTGCTCAACATAGACTCCTGTACAAATGGACTGGGGGATCCCGGTCGGCGTTGCGGCCTCGGTGAGTTTCACCGGGGTTTTTCGCTTTCTGGGGTAGGGAAAATCTTCAACCCCCAGTTTTCGAAACCCTCTCCCACCCTGTCGCGGCCACCGCTGCAGTAAAACTTGCGTTTGAGTACGTCAAAAGAACGGTTTCCCTGTCCCGGCCGCAAAACGCTTATACCAATAGGTCGCGCAACCAGGTCCGCTAGCTGTAACCCCGTAGAATTCACTTGTTTGGTTGCAAAGACGATATCGAACGGCAACTGAATGCCCAATCGATTCGCGCCATCGCACAGGCGGCGAAACTCCAACTCGAGTTCGTTATCCTCCCTTTTCCCTCGACGCTCGAAAATCACATGAGTCAGCGCACTCTGTTGATTCTTCTCCTGAAGAAACTCATAAAGCGTTTCAAGGCAAAAGCCGAGGGCGACGTGATAGGGATTGTGCACAGGTCCTTGCTTTTCTCGAAGAGCGGATTTGCCGATCACACAGCTGATCAGGACGAAGTTGCTTGCTTCGATGATGTCGGTCAGCTCATCGAGAAAGGCGTGCTTATGCTGCCTGGACATGAACAGGTTGGAGAATGCCCCCTTCTCCTTTCGAATCTCCAGTTCATGCAAGCCGATCAGATCGTGCCCCATATGGCGGAACTTGAACTTCTGAAGAGCAGGAATGATGTTCTCGCAATAATGCCTCTTATGAAAAACACAGAGCGCTAACACAAACACTGGATAGTTTGGATCCAGCGTTTGCATTCCATGATCCCCGCTCTCATCGACATAAATGATGAAGTTGCTGTAATTCCCCGCTGGCGGTAAGAGCGGCTTGGCCTGAGCATCTGCCGGGGCTTCATTTTCACTTTCAAACAGTAAAAACTGTTGTGAGGGCAAGATCGGGATCGACACGACTTTATTTATCCACGGCCCGTTCGCCAGTAAATGCCGATATTGCCATCCGCCGCTTGTCGATACAGCGTATAGGGCAAGCAAACCGTGTCGGCGACGCCAGACAGGGTCAAATCCAGCAAAACGAAGGGTACGAGAACGCCTGTCGGGTCCGGGGAAGCGTTCAATATGCAGAAGTCGTAGGCCAGGCCGCTGTAGACGCGGGGGATGGACTGACAGTAGGTCTTTTGCTTTCTGAGGCTACGAGCGGCGTCTTCATCGTTCTGCAAGACCGTCAGCGCGGTGCCGCAGCCGGACAACGCCAGGGAACAGGCGCCCAGGATGGCGGCGATTTTTATCATTGGGTTTGCCTTTGGAGAGCGTCAGGCAAATTAGCATCGGGGCTGGTCAGGGCACAGTTCACGGGGTCTGTGTGTTACGTAGGACAGTTCTCAATAACTTGTCCTCCCCTGTCCCTGGAGTTTTTTGCAGGATATGAGGTCCTCTTCGCGAGCAGGCTCGCTCCCACAGGGATCTGGTTTGAGCGCACATTGTGTGTACGACGCAGATCCAGTGTGGGAGCGAGCCTGCTCGCGAAGGGCCTCAGGCCCGATTCAGGCTTCGCTCGAGATATCCTTGGGAAGACGCTGATCAATGACCTGATACAGCACGCTGCTCTCGGGCCAGTTGCGCATGAACCGCGCCCGATCGCGCGCATACGCCGGGGCAAAGCTGCCCACCGAGCGGTGCTGACACATCGAATCGAGGTCGATCAGTGCCCAACGGTCCTGCTGCCAGAACAGGTTGTGGCCCTTGAAATCACCGTGGCTGATCCGCTCGCGAATCAATTCGGCGAACAGTCGATCCAGCGCCAGCAACTCGGATTCTGGTGCGGCGCCGCTTTCAACATAAGGCGCAAAGCGCTCGATGATGTCCGGCCCGGCCAGGTATTCGGTGACCAGATAGGCGCGACTGCGCAACCAGAGAAAACGCTTCTCCAGTACCGCCAGCGGCTTGGGCGTGGCGATGCCGAGGAACATCAGGCGATTGCCTTCGCGCCACGAGTGCCAGGCACGGCTCGGGCGCCAGAAGCGCTTGAGCCAGTGGGCGAAATTCTTGATGTTGTAGCGCTTGATCACCAGCGCACGCCCGGCCACCTCGACCTTGCCGACACTGGCCGCGCCGCCGGTCTTGTACAAGTGGCCCTGATCGAGCAACACATCAGCCTGCTCCAGCACCGACAGCATTGCCGCCTCTTCTTCGCGGCGAATCGCCCGCAAGCCGAACGCGCCGCGACGCACGCTGAACAGCGTGCATTCGCGGCCGACCTTGACCAGCAAATCTCTCAAGCGCCAGCGCCGGATCTTGTCGATCTGCTTCTGCAACGCTTCCATCGGCAACGCATGCTCACCGTTGCTCAACAGGTAATACACCAGCAATTCTTCGGTGAACGGTTCCAGGGACTTGGGCAACTGGGCGAAAAACACCCCGAGGTTTTCCAGCACTTTGTGCCTCGACAGTGGCTGACCAGGTGTCTCGGCGCAGATGCCGCCGCCATCGATCAGGTACAGCCGACCGCGCTGGCGCAGCAGGTTGTCCAGGTGCAGGTCTTCCTGCCACAAGCCTTTGCGATGCATTTGGCCGATAGCGCCCAATGCCTCGGCGATCACCGCTCCTTGCCCGTCCGACAATACTGGCAAATTTTCGACCTGCTTCCAGGTGTCTCCCAGGCTTTCCGCGCCCTCAAGGAAGTCGAACAGCAGCCAGCCACCTTCGCCGTCCTGCAAACCGTCCGCCAGCAATTGCGGGGTGGTCAGGCCCTGATCGGCCAGCAACCGCACGCCGTCCAGCTCACGCTTAAAGTGCCGCGCAGCCTTGCTGCCCACCAGCAATTTGGCCAGCACCGGTCGCCCACGCCACACACCGGCGCCGACATACCGCTGACCCGGCAACACCCGCAACAGGCTGAGCAGTTGCAACTCTGCCGGGCCGGCCGCATCGGCCAGCGAAATACTCAGCGGCAGACTCGGGGTACGACCGGCGCTTTTCAGTTCGGACAGCCGCATCAACGGGTCTCCTTTTGACTGCGTCGTGCGGTCAGACGCTTGACCCAGCGATCCACCAGCGTGCTGTCCTGCGGTTGATCCAGATAAGCCGCCAGCAATTCGCGCAACTGCGCGTCGCTCCATTCCGGTGCCCGACGCAGCAATGGCTCCAGGTCCTTGGTCCGGTCACGCTGACCGAACAGCAGGGGCCGGGTCTTTTCCAGGTCGATCAACTGCGCCTGATATGCATCGCCGCGGCCCTGGAGGAAAATGTGTTTGGGGTAAAAGCAGCCGTGCACCTGGCGCACACCGTGCAGGCGTCGCGCCAGCTGTCCACACGCTTGCAGAATCGCCGAGTGCTGCGTGGCGCTCAGCTTTGCCCAGCGTTGCAACAGCCAATCCAGGTCGTCCCAGCCGTCCAGCGCACGGGTCAGCAGAATCGCCCGCACTTCGCCATCGACCTTGCGCTCACCGAAGAACGCGGCCTTGAGCGCGGGAATGCCGAGCTTTTCATAGCGACTGATATTGCGAAACTCACGGGCGAAACTTGGCTCGCCGAGCGGCGCGCTCAAGGTACGGGTCAGGTAGTTGCTCTGGCGCTTGAGGTAGTAACCCTGACCTTCAAGTTCCAGGCGAAACACACTGCTCCAGCCGCCACGGGCGGTATTGGGTTCGTCCACCGCCTCAAGCTGCTTGGCCCACAGCGCGTCGAACGTACCAAGGCCGTGGCGCTCAAGCAGCGCACGGTCTTGCGCGGCGAGAAAATCAGTCATTCGCGTCCCTCGAAAAATCTCACCACGTGCCGGATGCGCTTTTTGTCGGCGGCATTGAGTCGATCACACTGACGGTATTGCAAGTAGAAGCGCAGGCGCTGGGTGGCCGACAAGTGATACTTGGCCACCTTGTCGAGGCAGGCCAGGTCCTTGGTGATGCGGTACTTGAGCCAGAAGCCACGCCAGAAATCGCCGTTGGGGCAGTCAATCAGAAACAACTGCGCCTGATCGTCGATCAGCAGGTTGCGCCACTTCAAGTCGTTATGGGTGAACCGGTGGTCGTGCATGGTACGGGTGTAGCCCGCCAGCTGTCGGCTGATAACATCGACCCAGGCGCGGTCCGCCAGTTTCGGGTCATGGCGCTCGGCCAGCGCCGACAAGTCCTCGGTGCGCGGCAGTTCGAGGGTGATCATCGCGCCACGGTCGTAAGCCGCACCACGACGCTCCAGACCCCAGGCCACCACGTCGGCGGTCGGAATGCCCCACTTGGCGAAGCGCCTGAGGTTCTGCCACTCGGCCCTCACCCGTGGCTTGCCCAGGTAACGGCGCAGGCCCTTGCCGGCACCGGTGTAGCGCTTGACGTAATAGTTGACGCCGTTGAGCTGCACGCGAATGACTTCCGACAGCGGGTCGTGGGTCAGGCGTTCACCCTTGAGGGCGAATACCGCATCGAGACTGCCGAAGTGTTCTGCCAGATCGCTGTAAGCGGGCTCCAGGTTCCAACCCGCCATCAGAGCGCATCCCCGTATCGCTGTTTCCGGTCGTAGAGTTTGTTGGCCTTGCCTTCGAGCCAGGCGAGCAAGCCCGCTTCCTCGGCCAGAACCTGGCGCAGTGGCTGCTGGAAGTAGCCCTTGAGAAAGCGAAGTTTGTCGCGCGGGGTCAGGCCGATGTCCAACGCCGAAAAATACAACGCGGCCAGATCCTTGTTGCGCCAGCGCCGGGTGATGGCCGGGCGCGTCTGGGCGCGGTGCAGGTCGATGACCGAGAGTTTGAAGTCGTCAGCCGTCACCGGTTTGTCGGTGTGCAGCAGGAAGTGGCAGATATAGCAATCACGATGATTGACCCCGGCGCGGTGCATCATGCCGGTCATGCGCGCGACTTCAGCGATCAGTGCTCGCTTGAGTGTTGGCGCGGGTGGATTCTTGACCCAGTCGATACTGAAGTCTTCAAGGCTGACGGTCGGCGCCAGTTCTTCGGTGACGATGAACGAGTGCTGATCCGCCGGGTTGCTGCCTTTCTCGCCGTAGGCGACAGCGGTCATGGTGGGCACGCCGACTTCTTGCAGGCGTGCAATGGCCTTCCACTCCTGGCCCGCGCCGAGTACCGGCAGCTTGGCGGTGAGCAGGTTCTTGAAGATCTCGCCCCAGCCAATGCCACGGTGGATCTTCACGAAAAATCCCTTGCCGTTCACTTCAGTACGCAGGGTACGGCGCGCTTCGAGCTCGCGGTACACCTCGCCCTGCAAGCCTTCGACTTCGGCGAACGCATCGCGCCCGGCCCAAAGGCTCTTGAACGGTTCAGCCAGCATCAACTTCATTAAGCGTGCTCCGCCAGAATCACATCGGCCGCGTGTTGCGGCATGCTGTAGAGGTCGGCCGTCTCGGCGAAGGCCAGACCGTTGCGGCTCCAGGCCGCCCGTGCCTGCGCGTCGTTCAACATGTCGGTCAGGTACTGGGTCAGTTGCGCCTGATCGAACGGTTCGTCCAGCACTCGCCCGGCATCCGCCTCGGCGATGTAGTGGGCGTAACCGCACACCGCGCTGACCAGCACCGGCAACCCGGCGACCACCGCTTCAAGCAACACGGTCCCGGTGTTTTCGTTGTACGCCGGGTGGATCAACAGGTCGGCGCCAAGCAGGAAGCGCGGGATATCGCTGCGCCCCTTGAGGAACGTCACGTTATCACCCAGGCCCAATGTCGCACTCTGCAACTGGAATACTTTGGGGTCGTCCTGGCCGATTACAAACAGCCGGGTACGTTTTTTAAGCTCAGCAGGCAGTGCGGCCAGTGCTTTCAGGCTACGATCCACGCCCTTGGTCTTGAACCCGGAGCCAATCTGCACCAGCAGTAAATCATCGCCTTTGAGGTTGAATTCGGCACGGAAACCGGCACGAATTTCGGCCGCGTTCGATGGCGCCCGACGGTCCTGGGAAATACCCGGCGGCAGCAGATGGAAGCGTTGCAGCGGCGTGTCGTAATGCTTGATGAACAGCGGCTGCTGGACTTCGGAAATCATCAACACTTCGGTCTTCGCCTCTTTGGCGAACACCGCACGCTCGTACTCGGCGAAGTGGCGATAGCGGCCCCAACGGCGATACAACGAATGACGCAGGTTCTGCGCCTTGTCTTCGAAGCAGCCGTCGGCGGCGTAGTACACGTCCAGGCCCGGCATCTTGTTGAAACCGATCAGGCGGTCCACCGGACGCTTGGCCAGATCGGCTTCCATCCACGCGGTGAGTTTCTCGTTGCGCCGATGATTGAAGAACGCCTTGACCGGCGCCACCAGCACTTCGAACCCCGGTGGAACATCGCCTTCCCAGATCAGCGTGTAGACGCGAATCTGGTGACCACGTTGCTGACACTCCAGGGCGATGCGCATGAAATCGCGCTGTAAACCACCAAATGGAAAATACTTGTACAGAACAAAAGCCAATTGCATCAGCGCAGCTCCTCAGCCAGTAACAACGTGCTCAGTCGGCTGGCGACACGCTGGGGATTCACACGCGTGAAGCACAGGGGCCACTCGCGTTTAAGGTCGAATTGACGGGCGTCCTGCGCCGTCGGTTGATAGGTGCATTTCTTTTGCAGGCATGGCGCGCAAGGGAAGTCGCTGGCCATGTGGATCTGCACCTTGCCATAGGCGCCGGTCAGGCCCGGATTGGTCGGGCCGAACAGCGACAAAGTCGGCACATCCAGCGCAGCGGCCAGATGACCGAGGCCGGTGTCCACCGCCACGCACGCCTGGGCGCCGGCCAGCACTTTGCCGACACCGGCCAGATTCAGCTTGGGCAGCACTTCGACGTTGCGCAGGCCTTTGGCGATGCGTTCGGCGCGGGCTTTCTCCAATGGATTGCCCCACGGCAGTTTCACCGCCACGCCCAGATGCCCGACACGTTCGGCCAGTTCATGCCAGTACGCTTCGGGCCAGTGCTTGGTGTCCCAGGTAGTGCCGTGCAGGAACAGCACATACGGATTCTTGCGCGGAAGCTCGACCAGGCGTTCGACGCTGAGGCCGTAATCGCCCAGCCCCTTGGGCAGGTCATAGCCGAGCGCCAGGGCGAACAACTGCCGCACACGCTCCACCGCGTGTTGCCCACGGGCCACGGCCAGACGCCGGGAATAGAAGCGCGCCGCCATCGGTTCACGGGCGGAGTTCTTGTCCAGCCCGGCCACCGGGGCCTTGACGTAACGGGTCAGCCAGGCGCTTTTCAGCAAGCCTTGAGCGTCGATCACCAGGTCATATTTGTGGGCGCGCACGCTTTGCTTGAAGCGCTTCCACTCGCCGCTCTTGATGGTCTGCCAGACGTTCTTGCGCCAGCGACGAATCGCCACCGGAATCACTTTACCGACGGCCGGGTGCCAGGTGGGAATTTCGGCGAAGCCTTCTTCCACCACCCAGTCGAACTTGATGCCGGGGATTGCCCGCGCCGCATCGGTCAACGCCGGCAACGCATGAATCACGTCGCCCAGCGAAGAAGTCTTGATCAACAGAACCCGCAATTAATTGACCTCGACGACTGAGCCGTGCAACCGCTGCAGGGCTTCGTTCACCGCCGGCGGCATCAGCTGGCGCAGGCAGTTGTAGTGGCCGAAACGGCAGGTGCGATCAAAGCATGGGCTGCATTCCAGACCCAGGCGCACGATCTCGACGTGCTCAGCCAGGGGCGGCGTGAAGCCCGGCGAAGTGGAACCGTAAATTGCGACCAGCGGACGATTCAGCGCAGCAGCGACGTGCATCAGGCCTGAATCGTTCGAGACCACCGCATCGGCGCAGGACAACAGATCAATGGCCTCGGCCAGAGAGGTGCCACCGCTGAGATTGGCCGACTCTTCGCGCAGACCGGGAATCAGCCGCGCACGAATGTCTTCACCCACGGCGTGGTCGTTTTTCGAACCGAACAGCCACACCTGCCAGCCTTCGCGGATCTTCGCTTCAGCCACTTTGGCGTAGTGCTCGGACGGCCAGCGTTTGGACTCGCCAAACTCGGCGCCGGGGCACAGGGCCAGAACCGGGCGGTCGAGGGCCAGGCCGAATTTGGCCAGGGCCGCTTCGCGGGTCACCGGGTCGATTTGCAGGCTCGGACGCGGATAAGGTGTGGGCAGATCAGCACCCGGCTCATAGGCCAGGGCCATGAAGCGCTCGATCATCAGCGGGTAGCGTTCTTTGTCCAGCTTGCGCACGTCATTGAGCAGGCCATAGCGGAACTCGCCGCGCCAGCCGGTGCGCTTGGGAATGCCGGCGAAGAACGGCACCAGCGCCGACTTCAGCGAGTTGGGCAGCAGGATCGCCTGGTCGTACTGACCGGCCAGGGATTTGCCGATGCGCCGACGGGTCGCCAGCTCAAGGGCGCCATGGCCGAGCGGGAAGCTCAAGGCCTGACGTACTTGCGGCATGCGCTCAAGGATCGGCCGGCTCCACTCCGGGGCCAGCACGTCGATTTCGCATTGCGGGTGGCGCTGCTTGAGACACTGAAACAGTGTCTGCGCCATCACCATGTCACCGACCCAACTGGGCCCAACGATCAGAATATTCATGTGGTTTCCATAAACGAACCGGGGAGGCATACGCCTCCCCGCCTCGAGAATCACTGTGGGAGCAGGGCGGCTTGCGATGGGTCATTACCTTCAACATTACTGTCGACAGTCACTCCGCTATCGCGAGCAGGCTCGCTCCCACATTGGGTATTGGTGCACATCCCGTGCGATGTCATCCGGCTGCTTGCCTGCTGCCTTCAATCTACAAAACACCGAAAATCTACGGTGGGAGCGAGCTTGCTCGCGATGAGGACGTCACATCCAGCATCAAGGTGACTGTCAGATCGCTATCGCGAGCAAGCTCGCTCCCACATGGGGCAATGGGTGCTACATCCCGTGCAGTGCAGCTTCAATCTGCAAAACACTGCAAATCTACGGTGGGAGCGAGCCTGCTCGCGAAAGGGCCATCACCTCCAGCATCGATGGTGACTGACACTGCGCCTTCGCGAGTAAGCCCGCTCCCACATGGGGTTATTCGATGCTGCAACTATTGTGTTTCAGCTTAGCCCCAGCTCACGCCAGATCCGCATCACCTGCCGCCGTTCATCCGCGAACTGGTCGCCCGGGATCACCCCGGCGTCCTTCTGCAAAGCCTGCCGGTGGGCGGCGGAGCGGTAGGCTTTATAGGCCTCGCGCAGCAGACCGGCGTCTTCGGCAGGGATCAGCCCTTCCTCTTCCAGCCCTTCAAGAATGCGGATGTTATCAGTCCAGCGAAGCAATGACGGGTGCTGTTCGGACCACGCCAGGGCCGCGTATTGCACCATAAATTCAATATCGACGATACCTCCGGCGTCCTGCTTGAGGTCGAACGGCGCCGTGGCCTCGAAGGCATTTGCCCCGGTGCCGGCTGCGGTGCTCTTGCTGCCGAGGTTATCGCGCATCTTGGCGCGCATCTCGCTGACTTCCTGACGCAAGGTCGGCAGGTCTCGGGCCTTGCCCAAAACCGCCGCGCGCACTTTCTCGAACGCCTGTCCGACATCCTGACTGCCCACCAGCACCCGCGCCCGTACCAACGCCTGATGCTCCCAGGTCCAGGCCTCGTTGTCCTGATAACGCGAGAATGCCCCGAGCGAACTCACCAGCAGCCCCGACGCGCCGGACGGGCGCAGGCGCATGTCGACTTCGTACAGCTGACCGGAGTTGGTCTGCGCCGTCAGCAAGTGAATGATGCGCTGCCCCAGCCGGGTGAAGAATTGCGCGCCATCAATCGGTTTCGGCCCATCGGTTTCCGCTTGCGGATCGCCGTCGTGGATGAACACCAGGTCCAGGTCCGAACCATGCCCCAGTTCCAGGCCGCCGACTTTCCCATAACCGACAATGATGAAGCCGGGATCGCACAAGCTGCCGTCAGTGCGCAGCGGTGTGCCGTATTTGGCCACGGTCTGACGCCAGGCCAGGGCCAGCACTTGTTCGAGGATCGCTTCGGCGAGCCAGGTCAGGTAATCGCTGACTTTCATCAACGGCAGGCTGCCAGCGATTTCTGACGCGGCCACCCGCAAACGGTGCGCCAGCTTGAAATGGCGCAGCGCTTCCATCTGCTGCTCAAGGTCATCTTCGGGAATGCGCGTCAGTCGTTCGCGTAACTCGGCGGCCAGTTCCGGCGCCAGTGGCGGCTTGAACAGCCGGCCTTCGTTGAGCAATTCGTCCAGCAGCAGCGGGAAGCGGGTGATCTGTTCGGCGATCCACGGACTGGCGGCGCACAACGTCAGCAAACGACGCAAGGCGCCGGGGTTTTCGGTCAGCAACACCAGATACGCAGAACGACGGGCCACCGCTTCGACCAGCGGCAACACGCGCTCCAGCACCAGATCCGGATTGGCATGCTCCACCGCTTGAGCGAGCAGACGCGGAATAAAGGCATCAAGTCGTTCGCGCCCCAAACGCTGCATGGCGCGCAGTTGCGGACTGCTGCGCAAACCAGCCAACGCTTTCAGGGCCTTGGACGCATTGGCAAAACCGCCCTCCTCCAGTTGCCGACAAGCAGCCTCTTCGTCTTGAGACTCCTCCCACAACGGCAACCATTCACCGCCGACCACCACTTCGGCCTCGACGCCTTCCTCTTCGTCAGGGTCGGCAATCACCTGCGCGAAGTGCCACGCCACGCGGCCACGCCAGTACATCAGCCGCTCATGGAAAGCCGCCCAATCGGCAAAGCCGAGCATAAAGGCAATCCGCGCCTGATCCTGCTCGCCGTCCGGCAGCATCTGCGTCTGCCGATCGGCAATCGCCTGGATCGCGTGTTCGGTGTAACGCAGGAATTCATAGCCGTTGCGTAACTCGCTGATCACTGGCTCCGGCAGATAGCCCTGCCCCTCCAGCGTGCTCAGCACTTTTAATAGGGGACGTTGTTGCAGGCTCAGGTCGCGACCACCATGGATCAGCTGGAATGCCTGGGCGATAAATTCCACTTCACGGATGCCGCCCGAACCCAGCTTGATGTTGTCGGCCATGCCCTTGCGCCGCACTTCCTGCTGAATCAGTTGCTTCATGGTGCGCAGCGCTTCGATGGCGGAGAAGTCCAGATAACGCCGGTAAACGAACGGGCGCAGCATGTCGAGCAACTGCGCACCGGCCACCTGGTCGCCGGCCACCACCCGCGCCTTGATCATCGCGTAGCGCTCCCAGTCGCGGCCCTGATCCTGGTAATACTGCTCCAGCGCATTGAAGCTCAGCACCAGCGCGCCAGCCGAACCGTAGGGGCGCAGGCGCATGTCGACGCGGAACACAAAGCCGTCGACGGTCATCGGGTCCAGGGCCTTGATCAGGCGCTGGCCGAGGCGGATGAAAAATTCCTGGTTATCCAGCGAGCGCTTCACGCCGACGGTTTCGCCGCCCTCGGGGTAGGCGAAGATCAGGTCGATGTCCGACGACAGGTTCAGCTCCACCGCACCGAGCTTGCCCATGCCGAGGATAACCATCTGCTGCGGCTCACCGCTGCGGCGCCCGGTTGGTGTGCCGAACTGCTGGCAATGGCGCGAGTACAACCACTGATAGGCCTGATCGATGCTGGCATCGGCCATGTCCGAGAGGTCGCGGCAGGTCTGGACCAGGTCGGCCTGGCGGGTCAGGTCACGCCAGATGATCCGCACTTGCTGGCGGGTGCGCTGGCGGCGCAGGGCACGGCCCAGCTCGTCTTCGGCTTGCGCGGCATTCGCCGCCGCCGCGATCTGCCCGCACAACTCACCCGCGGCAAACGGGCGATCCAGCTCGCCGGACTGCACCAGCGCCAGCAACATCAAAGGGTCACGAACACTCTGTTCAATCACGAAATCGCTGGCGCCGGCGACCCGGGCGAACTGCGCCCAGCGTTCCGGGGACCAATTGGACAGCCCATGATCATCATCGAGTACCGCCACGGCCGCGCGAAAAGACTGCTCGGCGCGGGTGACAAACGGCAGGAGAATGGCGGGCAGTTCGGCAAGCGAAGGCAGGGTCATGGTCTATCCTTGATCGGCGTGTAATGGGCTGCATGTAGTGATTCGTGAAAACACGCTACGTGATCGACTGTCGAACAAAAGTTAGAAATAGCTGAAATTCGTTTCTTATTGGCAGCCGACATCAAGCTTTCACCTTTTTTGGTTGGCAAAAGACCAACCTTAACGATTATTCTCACAACGCAGCCGGAGGCCACAAGCCTTTCATCTGTAGTTTTACTACTCGTCTATACATTCGAAAGGCTGAAATGCCCGTTGATTTGTAGTAAAACTACACGCCGCCGGAACAACCTATCGGCAATCCAAGAATTTATATCGTCTGCCCACAAGGCCAGTCGCAAACTCAGGCAACCGATTCTGGAAGCCTTTCCGCCCTGGAGCAAGCCATGCAAGACCTCGATCCCGTCGAAACCCAGGAATGGCTGGACGCCCTGGAATCGGTTCTCGACAAAGAAGGCGAAGACCGTGCTCACTATCTGATGACCCGTATGGGCGAACTTGCGACCCGCAGCGGCTCGCAATTGCCTTACGCCATCACCACGCCTTACCGCAACACGATTCCCGTTACCCACGAAGCACGCATGCCTGGCGACCTGTTCATGGAACGCCGCATTCGCTCGCTGGTACGCTGGAACGCGATGGCCATGGTAATGCGTACGAACCTGAAAGATTCTGACCTGGGTGGTCACATCTCCAGCTTCGCGTCCAGTGCGACCCTGTATGACATCGGCTTCAACTACTTCTTCCAGGCCCCGACCGACGAACACGGCGGCGACCTGATCTACTTCCAGGGCCACACCTCGCCAGGCGTTTACGCCCGCGCGTTCATGGAAGGCCGCATCACCGAAGAGCAAATGAACAACTTCCGCCAGGAAGTCGACGGTCAGGGCCTGTCGTCCTACCCGCACCCTTGGCTGATGCCTGACTTCTGGCAGTTCCCGACTGTATCGATGGGCCTTGGCCCGATCCAGGCGATCTACCAGGCACGTTTCATGAAGTACCTGGAAGCCCGTGGCTTCATCCCTGAAGGCAAGCAGAAAGTCTGGTGCTTCCTGGGCGACGGCGAGTGCGACGAGCCGGAATCCCTGGGCGCGATCTCCCTGGCTGGCCGCGAGAAGCTGGACAACCTGATCTTCGTCATCAACTGCAACCTGCAGCGCCTCGACGGCCCGGTTCGCGGCAACGGCAAGATCATCCAGGAACTCGAAGGCGTGTTCCGCGGTGCTCAGTGGAACGTGACCAAAGTCATCTGGGGTCGTTTCTGGGACCCACTGCTGGCCAAAGACGTCGACGGTATCCTGCAACGTCGCATGGACGAAGTCATCGACGGCGAGTACCAGAACTACAAGGCCAAAGACGGCGCGTTCGTGCGTGAACACTTCTTCAACTCGCCAGAACTCAAGGCGATGGTTGCAGACTTGTCCGACGACGAGATCTGGAAACTCAACCGTGGCGGCCACGACCCGTACAAGGTCTACGCGGCGTACCACGAAGCGGTCAACCACAAAGAACAACCGACTGTCATCCTGGCCAAGACCATCAAGGGTTATGGCACCGGTGCCGGCGAAGCGAAAAACACTGCGCACAACACCAAGAAGGTTGATGTTGAAAGCCTGAAGCTGTTCCGCGATCGCTTCGATATCCCGGTCAAAGACGACCAGTTGGAAAACTTGCCGTTCTTCAAGCCGGAACCCAACAGCGCCGAAGCCCGCTACCTCAGCGAGCGTCGCACTGCACTGGGCGGTTTCGTGCCTCAGCGTCGCGCCGAAAGCTTCAGCGTTCCGACGCCGTCACTGGACACCCTCAAAGCCATTCTTGATGGCTCGGGCGACCGTGAAATCTCCACCACCATGGCCTTCGTGCGCATCCTCGCGCAACTGGTCAAGGACAAGGAAATCGGCTCGCGCATCGTTCCAATCATCCCGGACGAAGCCCGTACCTTCGGTATGGAAGGCATGTTCCGTCAGTTGGGCATCTACTCCTCCGTCGGCCAGCTCTACGAGCCAGTCGATAAAGACCAGGTGATGTTCTACAAGGAAGACAAAAAGGGCCAGATCCTCGAAGAAGGCATCAACGAAGCGGGCGCCATGAGCTCCTTCATCGCTGCCGGTACTTCGTACTCCAGCCACAACCAGCCAATGCTGCCGTTCTACATCTTCTACTCGATGTTCGGCTTCCAGCGTATCGGCGACCTGGCCTGGGCCGCTGGCGACAGCCGCACCCGTGGCTTCCTGATCGGCGGCACCGCCGGCCGGACCACGCTGAACGGCGAAGGCCTGCAACACGAAGACGGTCACAGCCACATCCTGGCCGGCACCATCCCGAACTGCCGCACCTTTGATCCAACCTACGGCTACGAGCTGGCGGTGATCATTCAGGACGGCATGAAGAAGATGACCGAAGAGCAACAGGACGTCTTCTACTACATCACCGTGATGAACGAGTCCTACCAGCAGCCAGCCATGCCGGCCGGCGTCGAGGAAGGCATCGTCAAGGGCATGTACCTGCTTGAAGAAGACACCCGCGAAGCGGCGCACCACGTTCAGCTGATGGGCTCCGGCACCATCCTGCGTGAAGTCCGTGAAGCGGCGAAGATTCTGCGTGAAGAGTTCAACATCGGTGCCGACGTATGGAGCGTTACCAGCTTCAACGAACTGCGTCGCGACGGCCTGGCCGTTGAGCGCAGCAACCGTCTGCACCCTGGCCAGAAGCCACAGCTGAGCTACGTCGAAGAGTGCCTGAACGGTCGCAAAGGTCCGGTCATCGCCTCCACCGACTACATGAAACTGTTCGCCGAGCAGATCCGTCAGTGGGTTCCTTCCAAGGAATTCAAAGTGCTGGGCACCGACGGTTTTGGCCGCAGCGACAGCCGCAAGAAACTGCGTCATTTCTTCGAAGTCGACCGTCATTTCGTGGTGTTGGCAGCCCTGGAAGCACTGGCTGACCGTGGTGACATCGAACCCAAGGTGGTGGCTGAAGCCATCGTCAAGTTCGGTATCAACCCGGAAAAACGCAACCCACTGGACTGCTGAGGAGACACTCTGTGAGCGAACTCATTCGCGTACCTGACATCGGCAGCGGTGAAGGTGAAGTAATTGAACTGTTTGTGAAGGTCGGCGACCGTGTCGAAGCCGACCAGAGCATCCTGACGCTGGAATCGGACAAGGCGAGCATGGAAATCCCTGCCCCCAAGGCCGGCATCGTCAAGGCCCTGAAAGTGAAGCTGGGCGATCGCCTGAAAGAAGGCGACGAACTGCTGGAGCTGGAAGTCGAAGGTGCCGCTGCTG
This sequence comes from Pseudomonas fungipugnans, assembly GCF_029955235.1. Taxonomy (NCBI): domain Bacteria; kingdom Pseudomonadati; phylum Pseudomonadota; class Gammaproteobacteria; order Pseudomonadales; family Pseudomonadaceae; genus Pseudomonas; species Pseudomonas fungipugnans. The sequence goes on along the minus strand of NZ_JARBWL010000002.1, from coordinate 797,737 downwards.
CGGCCCCTGTGGCTGCCGCAGCCCCTGCTGCCAAAGCTGAAGCCAAACCGGCTGCCGCACCTGCTGCTGCCGCTGCTCCTGCTGCCGCGCCGGCCACCGCCAGCGTCCAGCAAGTGCATGTGCCGGACATCGGTTCGTCGGGCAAGGCGCAGATCATCGAAATCCAGGTCAAGGTTGGCGATACCGTCGCCGCTGATCAGTCGCTGATCACCCTGGAGTCCGACAAGGCCTCCATGGAAATCCCGTCGCCTGTCGCAGGCGTGGTCGAGAGCATCAGCGTCAAGCTCAACGACGAAGTCGGTACTGGCGACCTGATCCTGGCCCTGAAAGTGGTGGGCGCCGCGCCTGCTGCTGCCGCGCCAGCCCAGGCTGCTGCACCTGCCGCTGCTGCTCCGGCACCCGCCGCTGCCGCTCCGGCCGCTCCGGCCGCTCCGGTAGCCGACAGTGTTCAGGACATTCACGTCCCGGACATCGGTTCGGCTGGCAAGGCCAAGATCATCGAAGTGCTGGTCAAGGCCGGCGACACCGTCGAAGCCGACCAGTCGCTGATCACCCTGGAATCCGACAAGGCCAGCATGGAAATTCCATCGCCAGCCGCTGGCGTGGTGGAAAGCGTTTCCATCAAGCTCGATGACGAAGTCGGTACGGGCGACCTGATTCTCAAGCTGAAAGTCAAAGGCGCGGCGCCTGCTGCTGCCAAGACGCCAGCCGCTGCTGCTCCGGCTGCCGCTGCACCTGCTGCATCGGCTCCGGCTGCTGCACCAGCTGCCGCTCCCGTGGCCGCTGCACCGGTCAAGTCCGGTGCCAAAGTTCACGCAGGCCCGGCTGTTCGCCAACTGGCCCGTGAATTCGGCGTCGAGCTGAACGCGGTCAGCCCAAGCGGTCCGCACGGTCGTGTGCTCAAAGAAGACGTGCAGGTTTACGTCAAGGCCATGCTACAGAAGGCCAAGGAAGCACCGGCCGCCGCTGCTGGCGCAACCGGCGGCGCGGGCATCCCGCCAATTCCGGTCGTGGACTTCAGCCGCTTCGGTGAAACCGAAGAAGTGCCGATGACCCGCCTGATGCAGATCGGCGCGTCGAGCCTGCACCGCAGCTGGTTGAACATCCCGCACGTGACTCAGTTCGATTCGGCTGATATCACCGAGCTGGAAGCGTTCCGCATCGCTCAGAAAGCCGTTGCAGAGAAGGCCGGCGTCAAGCTGACCATCCTGCCGCTGCTGCTCAAGTCGTGTGCGCACCTGCTCAAGGAACTGCCGGACTTCAACAGTTCGCTGGCACCAAGCGGCAAGGCGATCATTCGCAAGAAGTACGTGAACATCGGCTTCGCGGTCGACACCCCTGAAGGCCTGCTGGTACCGGTCATCAAGAACGTCGACCAGAAGAGCCTGTTGCAACTGGCAGCCGAAGCCGCTGCGCTGGCCGCCAAGGCCCGCGACAAGAAGCTCACCGCTGACGACATGCAAGGCGCCTGCTTCACCATTTCCAGCCTCGGTCACATTGGCGGCACCGGCTTCACGCCGATCGTCAACGCGCCGGAAGTGGCGATCCTCGGTGTTTCCAAGGCAACCATCCAGCCAGTCTGGGACGGCAAAGCCTTCCAGCCGAAACTGATGCTGCCGCTGTCGCTGTCCTACGATCACCGTGTGATCAACGGCGCCGCTGCTGCACGCTTCACCAAGCGTCTGAGCGATCTGCTGGCGGACATCCGCACCATCTTGCTGTAACACCGGCCGGCCCTTCTTCACCGGAGGGCCCGTCGCGTTCCACGATTTCCGAGCGCCACGCTCGTACCTCAACCCCGCCAATTTGGCGGGGCTTTTTTTTGCCTGAAGTTTTAATCTGAACAGTAGAACTTCCTACATTTGTGGCTGATATCGCCCACAACTCAAGTCCCTTTCAGCCCGTTATCTTTTAGCGCCAAATAACTAGTCTTGGTTAACGGCCATTCAATTATGTCGCCGACCTCATTACTTATTAATTAGCGCAGCCATGAACGGACTCGAACATGTTAAAACCAACCGTCGGCCCTATTATTGGCCACACGACAACTAACCACGCACGTATATTCTTGCGTGGAGAAACAAAAAAATATGCATCGGCATTTGCCGGGGTACGTTATCGGCGTGCCGATGATGAACACTGGTCCAAAGGGACTTTTGTCAAGTTGTCGATAGTGCGGGACATGGCAGACGTGATTGTCCTGAACGACCTTGAGGCCAATACGAACTACGAATACCAGGCCGGCTGGTTCAGCCCGATGAGCCCGGCGCACACCGTGGAATCGGTGCAAGAACTGCCACTGCAATGGCCGCGCGAGCTGTACCGGTTTCGTACGCCCTCCAACGAAATCATCATCCCCCGCGCCTATGTGGTGGGCTCATGTCGCTATCTGCGATTGACCGCAGGCATTCCGTCTTCGCCGCAATTGGGTGACCGGATTTTCGAATCGATCCACCATCTGGTGGAGAACACTCAACCGCCCGTCAGTGCCATGCTGATGACCGGCGACCAGATTTACGTTGATGACCTCAACTTTATTGCGCCGGACCGGGAATACGCTGAAATCCTCAAGAAGTACCGTGCGGCATTTTCTCAACCCGGCATTACAACGTTGATGTCTCGCGTACCGACTTACATGATTCTTGATGATCATGAAATCGAAGATAACTGGCCAGCCAATGCCGGAAAGGCAGACGACGAACTGTACCGTAACGCCATGACCGCCTATGAGTTATATCAGGCCAGCCACAGCCCGCTGCACAAACTGGGCGAGAACGGAAAAGTTGACTGCACAAGACCTGATCATTATTGGTATCAACTAAGCGAAGGCGATATTGAATGGTTTGTGACCGACAGCCGAACCCGGCGCAACTTGTCTGCCGGGAACCGGCGCATCCTTGACGAAGAACAGGAACAGGCTTTGTGTCACTGGCTGATCAACAGCCCGGCACGGGTCAAATTCGTGGTCACCAGCGTGATGTTCTACCCCGACCGCACACTCAACGGCGATGACGCGTGGAAAGCCTTTCCCGAACAGCGCCTGCGGCTGCTGGAGACAATTCGCACACACCGGCTGAAGAATGTGATCTTCGTGTCCGGCGACGTCCATGGCTCCCTGACCAGCCGCCTGAGCCACAGCGAGGACCCGGATTTCGAGGTTCACACCCTCGTGTCCTCGCCGCTGTGCAACAGCAAGTTGCTGCCGTATGCCCGCGAGTCGACCTTTATCCTCGATCAGCCCCTGACGCGGACGGCGGCTGGCGACTATCGGCATGAGTTGACGAGCAAGGTGGTCAGCCAGGATAACTTTGCGCATCTGGTGGTGGAGCGGGATCATCTGCGGGTCAATTACCATGACCGGGAGGGCAAGCTGCTGCAGTCTGTTCGTATTGCACTGCATTAAAAGGGCAAAAGATCGCAGCCTTCGGCAGCGCCTACAGGGTGTACGCCATCTCAATGCGAGAGCTGCCGAAGGCTGCGATCTTCAGGACCGGGAGATTACTTTACGGCCACACTGGAGAAATCCCGTCTCCTGCCGACATATTCTTATAGCACTTGGCCTTCATCTCTCTTGTCAGTCAGTGCCGCAATGATGCAACCTTGCCGCAGGCAACAGTAAAGAGGGCGAGAGCCCGGCGCGATCAGCATATTCGAAGCGAGTTTCCCTCCATGAAAAGCCAACCCGATGCCACCAGCCGTATGGTGGCCGAGGTAGTGACGCAGTTGCCTGTGCCCTCGCGGCTCGGCATGCTGCGTTTCGAACGGCTGAATGAAGCGAGCTGGGCGCTGCTGTTTCTCGACCCCAATTGCGAACGCCAGTTCGGCCTGCCGGCCGTGGAGCTCTGCGCGCTGGTCGGCTCGCCCTACGCCAGCCTGATGGAGCCCGAAGCGCGCTATCAGCTGCATGACGCGATCCAGCAACAACTCACCCAAAGCCCGCACTACCTGATCCGCTACACCCTGCACACTGCCGCCGGCACCTTGAGCCTGCTGGAGCTGGGCGAAGCCTACAAACAACACAATCGACACCTGCTGCGCGGCTACCTGCTGGTCGTCGACGGCCTGTTCGAGGGTGAACCGCTGCTGCCAGCGCTGGACCTGGAAACCCAGAACTCGCGCCTGCAAATCGCACTGGAGCTCAACCAGCGCGCCCAGCAGGAACAACTCCAGCACCTGGACCGCGTGCGTGCCCAACAGGACTTGATCCTGCTGCTGACCCGCCAGCGCTACAGCTCCGGCAACTCCCTGCAAGAAGCCGCCGAACTGATCACCCGCAGCGCCTGCGACATCTACGAAATCGACTGCGCCAGCCTGTGGAATCTCGAAGGCTCGCTGCTGGTACCGATTTCGGCGTACCACCGCGCCACCGGCGATTATCAAATGCCGGAAATCATCAACGTCGCCGACTTCCCGGACTATCTGGAAGCGCTGCAAAGCAGCCGCGCCATCGACGCCCACAACGCCATCCGCGACCCACGTACCCGCGACATGGCCGAGAGCCTGCGCCCGCGTGACGTCAACGCCATGCTCGACGCCAGCATCCGCGTCGACGGCCAGGTGGTCGGCGTCCTGTGCCTGGAGCAGACCGGTGCGACCCGCGCCTGGCAGTCCGATGAAATTGCCTTTGCCGGTGAGCTGGCCGATCAGTTCGCCCAGGTCATCAACAATCACAACCGCCGAACCGCCACCAGCGCCCTGCACCTGTTCCAGCGTGCCGTGGAGCAAAGCGCCAACGCCTTTTTGCTGGTCAATTGCGACGGCGTGGTCGAGTACGTCAACCCGAGCTTCACCGCGATCACCCAGTACACCACCGAAGAAGTCCACGGCCAGCGGCTGTCGGAACTGCCGGCCCTGGAGAACCTCAGCGAACTGCTGTTCGACGCGCCCTCGGCGCTGGCCAAGAGCAACAGCTGGCAGGGCGAATTCAAGAGTCGGCGCAAAAACCTCGAACCGTACTGGGGCCAGTTGTCGATTTCCAAGGTCTATGGTGACAACCGCGAGCTGACCCATTACATCGGCATCTACGAAGACATCACCCAGACCAAGCTCGCCCAGCAGCGCATCGAGCGCCTGGCCTACACCGACAACCTGACCAACCTGGGCAACCGGCCGGCGTTCATCCGCAACCTCGACGAGCGTTTTGCCCACGACACCGACACGCCGATCAGCTTGTTGCTGGTGGACATCGATAACTTCAAGCGGATCAACGACAGCCTCGGTCACCAGACCGGCGACAAGCTGCTGATCAGCCTCGCCCGGCGCCTGCGTAACAGCCTGAGCCCGAGCGGTAGCCTGGCGCGTTTTGCCAGTAACGAATTCGCCGTGCTGCTGGACAACACCGACCTGCCGACCGGCCAGCAAATTGCCAACCAGTTGCTGGCGACCCTCGACAAACCGATGTTCGTCGACAACCAGCTGATCAGCGTCACCGGTTCCGTGGGCCTGGCCTGCGCACCGCTGCACGGGCGCGACCCGCAAACCCTGATGCGCAACGCCGGCCTGGCGCTGCACAAGGCCAAGGCCAACGGCAAGCATCAGGTCCAGGTGTTCACCGAAGCACTGAACGCCGAGGCCAGCTACAAACTGTTCGTGGAGAACAACCTGCGCCGCGCCCTGACCCAGAACGAGCTGGACGTGTTCTATCAGCCCAAGCTGTGCCTGCGCAGCGGCCGCCTGCTGGGCATGGAAGCCTTGCTGCGCTGGAACCACCCGGAAAAGGGCATGATCCGTCCGGACCAGTTCATCAGCGTCGCCGAAGAAACCGGTCTGATCATCCCCATCGGCAAATGGATCGCCCGCCAGGCCTGCCGCATGAGCAAAGACCTGACCGCCGCCGGCCTGGGCAATCTGCAAGTGGCGATCAACCTGTCACCCAAGCAGTTCTCCGACCCGGACCTGGTGGCGTCCATCGCCAACATCCTCAAGGAAGAAGCCCTGCCGGCGAAACTGCTGGAGCTGGAACTGACCGAAGGCCTGCTGCTGGAAGCCACCGAAGACACCCACTTGCAGCTCGACCAGCTCAAGCGCCTGGGCCTGACGCTGGCCATGGACGACTTCGGCACTGGTTACTCGTCGCTCAGTTACCTGAAAAAATTCCCGATCGACATCATCAAGATCGATCGCAGCTTCATCCACGAAATCCCGGACAACCAGGACGACATGGAAATCACCTCGGCGGTGATCGCCATGGCCCACAACCTGAAACTCAAGGTCGTCGCCGAAGGCATCGAAACTTCCGAGCAGTTGGCCTTCCTGCGCCGTCACCGTTGCGACGTCGGCCAGGGCTACCTGTTCGACCGGCCAATACCAGGCTGCGAGCTGATCGAAAAGCTCAGACGCTACCCGCGTGGGCCAATCGCCTGACAACCGCCTCCCTGTGGGAACGAGCCTGCTCGCTCCCACCCGGGTAGTGCGTAACTGACCGCTATTAGGCACACTGACACTCTGTGCATCTACATTCCAACCTGACTGAGGGGACTGATCATGGTTCTGCGCTCGGAAATTCTGGTGAACAAAAACGTGCTACCGACTAAAGAACAAGCTCTGCCTGGCCGCGAAACCCCAATGAGCGTGCCGGAAAAACACTTCGTCCACGACGCCCCGCTGCTGGGCCCGTTCGTCACTGATGTGGATTTCGCAATTTTTGGCCTGGGCTGCTTCTGGGGCGCGGAACGCAAATTCTGGCAGCGCGAGGGCGTGGTCAGTACGGCTGTAGGTTACGCCGGCGGCTTTACCCCGAACCCGACTTATGAAGAAGTCTGCTCGGGCCTGACCGGCCACACCGAAGCCGTGCTGGTGGTCTACGAACCGGCAAAAGTCAGCTACGAAGAACTGCTGAAGATGTTCTGGGAACTGCACAACCCAACCCAGGGCATGCGCCAGGGCAATGACATCGGCACCCAGTACCGCTCGGTGATCTACGCCACCAACCCGACTCAGCTGGCCGCCGCCAAGCACAGCGAGCAGGTGTTCCAGGCCGAGTTGACCAAGGCCGGCAAAGGCACCATCACCACCGAAATCGAAGAAGCCCCGACCTTCTACTTCGCCGAGGCGTACCACCAGCAGTACCTGGCCAAGAACCCTGAAGGCTATTGCGGGATTGGCGGTACAGGCGTGACGTGCCCGATCTGATTCAACGCATTACCTGTGGCGAGGGAGCTGGCTCCCGCTCGGCTGCGAAGCAGTCGTGAAACCGGTATCCGGGTTCTTACTGCAAGAACATCGATACCGATTTCAGGGCCGCTTTGCGCCCCGGCGCGAGCCAGCTCCCTCGCCACAGATCAATAGGCTTATTCGGCAATCAACCAATCCATCTGCCACCCACCCTGGGTCTGTCCCAACTTCTTGGACAACCACGGCAGCAATTCACGCAATTCCTCTTCCAGACCCCACGGCGGGTTGGCAATCGCCAGGCCCGAGCCGTTCAGGCTGTTCGGCGTGTCCAACGGATGCACCAGCAACTCCACCCGCAACAACTTCGGCGCGCCCGTGCCGGCCAGGTCCTGATAGAAACGGCGCAACATGCGCTGGTCCTTCACCGGATACCAGATCGCCGCCACGGTTTGGCGCATCCGACCAATCGCCTCTTTGAGCGACGCTGCACAACGCTGCATCTCGTCGAGCTGCTCGAACGGCGGATCAATCAACATCACCGCCCGCTTCTCCTGCACCGGCAACATTGCCCGCGGCACATGCCAGCCTTCGCCAAGGTGAACTTTCACCCGACGATCACCCGCCATGTTGTCCTTGAGCAGCAGGCCATCTTCGGGGTGTTTCTCGTTGAGCATCAGCCGATCCTGCGGCCGCGTCAGACGCCGCGCCAGTTCCGGCGAACCCGGGTAGTAGCGCAACTGGCCGTCCGGGTTCATGTCGTGCAGCACCTTCATGTAGTCGGCAGTCAGCGCCGGCAGATCGGGCTGATCCCACAAGCGCGCAATGCCTTCCAGGTACTCACCGGTACGGCTCGCCTGATCGCCCTGCAGGTCATACAGACCAATGCCGGCGTGAGTGTCGAGATAGGCAAACGGCTGCTCCTTGCGCGACATCAGGGCGATGAGGCGGGTTAAAGTCAGGTGTTTGAACACATCGGCGTGATTGCCGGCATGGAAGGCGTGACGATAATTCATGATTGCTCCTGCGCAGGGCGGGAAGTTTACCTTGAAGCGCACCGAACGTCAGGGGTTCGCGGCTGAGCGGCCATTCCAGGCAACCACACACCCCGCAGGAGCTGCCGAAGGCTGCGATCTTTTGACCTTGCCCTTATGGCGAGGGGGCTTGCCCCCGTTGGGCTGCGCAGCAGCCCCAGGACATCCCGGCCAACCAAAACCTGTGGCGAGGGAGCTTGCTCCCGCTGGGCTGCGCAGCAGCCCCAGGACATCCCGGCCAACCAAAACCTGTGGCGAGGGAGCTTGCTCCCGCTGGGCTGCGCAGCAGCCCCAGGACATCCCGGCCAACCAAAACCTGTGGCGAGGGAGCTTGCTCCCGCTGGGCTGCACAGCAGCCCCAAAACCAGCACCCCGGATTCGTCAGGTAAACAGCAGCGCCTGGTTTCACGACTGCTACGCAGCCGAACGGGAGCAAGCTCCCTCGCCACAAGGCCCCTCGCCGCTATTCCGGAGAACGAGCCCGCAACCGCCGTCCAATTACATCCAGCACATCACACCCATCCCGCAACGGAATGGCGCAGAGCAAGGCAAAGTCGCTAAGGATGAACGACTGACACTCGATCGAGCCACGCATCGACAGGTTCTCCATCACCTGGGTGACGGCGAGAATTCGATAGCTGGCTGCGTCATACAAAACATCGAGCGGCGCTTGGGTATCGACGAACAGGGTAGGCATGTCATCGCAATTGCTGGTGAGCGCCATGAAGCGGTTTTCGGGGGGCGGGGTTGGTTTTTTGTAGGGTGAATCGGGATGAAGATCTTTCGTTATTGAAACCTCTGGTAGTAAACGGTGGCTACCATCGGCCTTCCTACAGGCTTGGGTGGCAGCTATGCACGGGGTAGGAATATCGAGACCAGAGAACTCGACCACACCGAAGCGTGCCCGCGCACAGCCGCCGCAACTGATCTTACGGACGCATGTTGACGGCCGCAATCAGGTGTCAATGGACCAAGGCTGCTATCAAGCCGCCCCATCAGCTTTTTACGCTCGTTAAAGAAGTCAGCGCCTTGGAGTTTTCCGTGTTTGTCAAAGGTGCGCTTATGCAGGTTTTCAAGTTCTACAAGGGTCTCTTTCAAGTTGCCCAGGTGTTTACCAAACATCGCCGAACCAATGCCAACGCCTGTCGAGCCCTGCGAAAGAAAGGATTGAATCTCACCATGATGACGAGTCATGAACTCAGCCTCGGCATCGCTCAAAGGTTCAAGCGCCGCATCAACTTTCTGCGCGGCCTCCATCAGCAATGCCTCTTCGCGAGTGCACTGCGTATTGCGCGGATCGCTGAGGACAATCAACTGCCCAGGTTTGGCAAATTGGGGAGTTGCGGATTAAGGCTTCTGAATTTCTCCAGCACCGCCGGCTCTGGCTGGGCAAACAATATCGACTCCAGCGCAGACCGAGACATCCCCTGCTCGACGATGTGAAAACCCGGCTCAACGGTTGAAGCCATCGGCGTATCGCCCGGTGCACTCGGCGTCGGACATAACCCTTGCTTGCAGCGCTCGCACTCCTCACAGAACGGCGCCGGGCTTTTCAGGCTTTGAATCTGCGCGGTACTGAGCGGGACAGGCGTTATTTGCGGCGAGCCCATGGTCGGTATCGGCACGCCACCGACCATGATCGGCACGCTGCTGAAAATCCCCAGCGGGGTGATGTTGATCCAGTGTCCGCCCGCCTGAAGGGTGGCGGCAACCCCGCCTTCGATCACGACTTGTTCGTTGGCACTGACGTGGAATTCCCCACTGGCCTTGGTCGTATGGGTGCTGACTTTAATGTGGCGGTTACCGTGAACGTGCAAGTTGTCGCTGGCATCCACCCCTTCGACGCCACCGATGACGGTGTTGCGCTGACTGCCGACCTGGACGTGTAAATCGTTGCGCACGTGCTGGGTCCAGTTTCGCTGGGCGCGCAGGTAAATTTCCTCGGCGCCCTTGCGATCCTCGATACGCACTTCGTTATAACCGCCGCTATCGGGGCTGCTGCGTGTGCGGAAAATACTGCGGGTCTTGTCGGCGGGCAGGTTCAGCGGCACCGGGTTTGCGGCGTTGGGCAGACAGCCCATCACCAGGGGTTTGTCGGCATCGGCATCAACAAAACCCACCAGCACTTCCATGCCGACCCGCGGTATCAGCACGCTGCCATAGCGGTCGTGGGCCCAACCGGTAGCGACCCGCAGCCAGCAACTGGAATGCTCGTTGAACTGGCCCTCGCGATCCCAGGCGAGCTGGACTTTGACCCGGCCGTATTCATCACAGTGGATTTCGCTGTCGCCGGGACCTGTGACCACGGCGGGCTGATAGCCGAGCATGCGCGGCTTGTCCGGCCCCATGGGCGGACGAAACGAAACGTCCCACGGCGTTGCCAGAAAGGTATTGCGATAACCCTGGAATTCACCGTCACCCGCAGTTGATTCCTCTTCCAGCACTTGCGGCTGGCGACCACGGTGTTCGATTTCGGTCACCAGCCACAGCTCGTTCCATTCGTCTCGTGGATGCTCGGCCAATTGCAGAAAATGGCCACTGAGCAAAGCCGATTGATCGCTGCGACCTTCAGCCTGGCGGTAATCCGCAGCGTGGCGTTCCAGCGCTCGCCGGGCCAGATCCCGGCCCTGTTCGCGGTCAGTAAACTGACCCGGAAATTGATAGTCCTCCAGTACCGGCTGCTGCTCGCTGCCGACGCGACTTTCAAGTTGCAGGCGCGGTTTGCGAAAGTCGTAGTCCCGGCGAGCAACCGCTGTCGTACGGGTTTCCACGCGCACATGGAAACGCTTGATCGCCGGAGCACTCGCCGCCATGGCGCTGTCAGGCAAATATAGCGTGGGCTCGGGCAGCCGGCGAAAAACCGTCTGGTCATCGCCAAACACCAGCAAATGCCCGTCGGGGCTGTGCCGGAAGTGATAGTGGATGCCGATCTCGGCACACAGCCGCTGGACAAACGCCAGATCGCTTTCGGCGTACTGGACGCAGTACTCGCGCTCGGGGTAGTCGCTGCCGAGCTGAAACTCGAATGCATCGCGCTGGATGCCGTGGTCCTTGAGGATGTGCGCGATGATCGCCGGCACGCTTTTGTGCTGGAAGATCCGCTGATTGATGCGCTGGCCGAGGTACGTCAGATACGGGACGAGGCTGACCTGATAGTGCGTCAGACGTTTGCCGCAATCCCCTTGCCCAACGCGATAAACCTGACCGTGAATACCGCAACTCTGCCCATCGAAACTCAGAAAGGCCTGACGATGCAGCAGGCTTTCCAGGTCCAGGTCTGGCCTGTCACAGACCAGCTTCAACTCAAAGCGATAGGGCTGGCTGATCGCTTCCCTGCCCGTGAATTCAAGCACCTTGAGGTCATTCTGAATGCCTTCCAGGGTCAACGTGAAACGTGGCGCGGACATCCGATGTCTCTTTGCAGAATAAGGGCGGGCGATTCTGCATGACGGATGAGGGGCGTTGCCGGGATGACAGGGAAAACAGATTAGGCGTGTTTTTTTAGAGAATTTTCCTTCAAGTATCAGGGTGTTCAGCTACAGACATCCCCCTCAAAATCACCACCAATCCCTGTGGGATATTTGATGCCACAAAATCTGCAAAAAAAAACGGCCCGCCTCCAACAGGAAGCGGGCCGTTTCTATAACCGCGAAGGGTCAACCAACACCCATCACTTGTTCAGACGATAATCCTTCTCCGCCGCATCAAAGCGCTGCAGCATGCCCTGAGTCGGCGCGCCCAGCTTGCTGACGATATAGATGGCCAGGCTGGCAAAGATGAAGCCCGGGATAATTTCGTACAGGCCCAGCAGGTTGAAGTGTTTCCAGACGATCACGGTGACCGCGCCGACCAGGATGCCGGCCAGTGCGCCGTTGCGGGTCATGTCTTTCCAGATCACCGAAATCAGCACTACCGGACCGAACGCCGCACCGAAACCGGCCCAGGCGTAGCTGACCAGGCCCAGTACGCGGTTTTCCGGGTTCGCGGCCATCGCGATGGCGATCAACGCAACCAGCAGCACCATGGCGCGGCCGACCCATACCAGCTCAACCTGGGATGCGGTTTTACGCAGAAAAGTCTTGTAGAAGTCTTCGGTCAGGGCGCTGGAGCACACCAGCAACTGGCAGCTCAGGGTACTCATGACGGCCGCCAGAATGGCCGACAGCAATATGCCGGCAATCCACGGGTTGAACAGGATCTTGGCCAGTTCGATGAACACACGCTCGTGGTTTTCGGTCACAGGCGCCGCCAGGTGCGGATTCGCCGAGAAGTAGGCAATACCGAAGAAACCGACGGCGACGGTGCCGCCCAGGCACAGAATCATCCAGGTCATGGAGATGCGACGCGCCTTGGCAATCGACTTGACCGAATCCGCCGCCATGAAACGCGCCAGGATGTGCGGCTGGCCGAAGTAACCCAAGCCCCAGCCCATCAGAGAAACAATGCTGATGAAGGTGGTGTTTTTCAGCATGTTGAAGTTGTCAGGATTCTGCGCTTCGATTGCCAGGAACGTGGTATCGACGCCACCGGTGGCCAGCAGCACGATGATCGGCGTCAGCAGCAAGGCAAAAATCATCAGCGTGGCTTGTACGGTATCGGTCCAGCTCACCGCCAGGAAACCACCGACAAAGGTGTAGGCAATCGTCGCCGCGGCACCGGCCCACAGCGCGGTCTCGTAGGACATGCCGAAGGTGCTTTCAAACAGACGGGCACCGGCCACGATGCCGGAAGCGCAATAGATGGTGAAGAACACCAGGATCACCACGGCGGAGATAATCCGCAGCAGGCCGCTTTTGTCTTCGAAACGGCTGGAAAAGTAATCCGGCAGTGTCAGGGCGTCGCCGTTGTGCTCGGTCTGCACCCGCAAACGGCCGGCAACAAACAGCCAGTTCAGGTAAGCCCCGACGATCAGGCCGATGGCGATCCAGCTTTCGGAAAGACCGGACAGGTAGATGGCACCCGGCAGGCCCATCAACAACCAGCCGCTCATGTCGGAGGCGCCGGCAGACAGCGCGGTCACGACGCTGCCCAGGCTGCGACCGCCCAGGATGTAGTCAGAAAGGTTGTTGGTGGAGCGATAGGCCATGAAGCCGATCAGCACCATGGCTGCGATGTAGATCACAAACGTGATCAGGGTTGGGTTGCTTACGCTCATTCAAATACGCCCTGGCTTTGTTTTTATGTAGCGACGGTGTGTGAAACCGAGACAAACGACGACGCTTGTTCAAACGATTTCCAGCCCCGTGCATTTATGACTGATGTTTCCCCAGGAAAGCCATCAGCCGGTACACCGAACTTTTTAGCCGGTTGCACCTTGGTCGCGAATCCTATGCAACAACGTAAATCAGGTGCAACCTGTTTCTTGAGAATTAGTTGCACCTATGCATTTTTCCTTGAAATAGAGCGTTTTTTGTCACGCTTCAAGGCAAATATAGAGTTTTACAAGAAGTAAAAGCACCAAGCTGGGGCAGCGCCTTCATACCAGAATTTATTTCCTGACGACCTGCCGATTATTCCGACAAAAAAAGGGTTGCACCCGGTTGCACCTCTGTCAGCGCACGGCTAATCTTGGCGCCAGCTGATGCCGCGCAGTCGTGGCAAACATGAGGATAAAAATATGGCTACCACCACACTTGGGGTCAAACTTGACGACCCGACCCGCGAGCGCCTGAAGGCGGCCGCGACCTCGATTGATCGCACGCCGCACTGGCTGATCAAGCAGGCAATTTTCAATTACCTGGAAAAACTCGAGGGTGGTGCAACCCTGACCGAGCTGAGCGGTTTGACCAAGGACGCCGACGACGCCGTCGATGCGCCGCAGGATCACGCTCACCAGTGCTTCCTCGAATTCGCTGAAAGCATTCTGCCGCAATCGGTACTGCGTGCCTCGATCACCGCCGCTTACCGCCGCCCGGAACCGGAAGTGGTGCCGATGCTGATCGAGCAGGCGCGTCTGCCGGCGGCGATGGCCGAAGCCACCAACAAACTTGCCTCCTCTATTGCCGAAAAGCTGCGCAATCAAAAGAGCGCTGGTGGCCGTGCAGGCATTGTTCAGGGCCTGTTGCAGGAGTTTTCCCTGTCGTCCCAGGAAGGCGTGGCGCTGATGTGCCTAGCCGAAGCGCTGCTGCGCATCCCGGACAAAGGCACCCGTGACGCGCTGATCCGCGACAAGATCAGCACCGGCAACTGGCATCCGCACTTGGGCAACAGCCCGTCGCTGTTCGTCAACGCCGCCACTTGGGGCCTGCTGCTGACCGGCAAACTGGTCGCGACCCACAACGAAGCCGGCCTGACCTCGTCCCTGAGCCGCATCATTGGTAAAAGCGGCGAGCCGATGATCCGCAAGGGCGTCGACATGGCCATGCGCTTGATGGGCGAGCAATTTGTCACCGGCGAAACCATCGCCGAAGCGCTCGCCAACGCCAGCAAGTTCGAAGCCAAGGGCTTCCGCTATTCCTACGACATGCTGGGTGAAGCCGCACTCACCGAGCACGATGCCCAGAAGTACCTGGCCTCGTACGAACAAGCCATCCACTCGATCGGCAAAGCGTCCCACGGCCGTGGGATTTATGAAGGTCCTGGCATTTCCATCAAGCTGTCGGCCCTGCACCCGCGTTACAGCCGTGCCCAGTACGAGCGCGTGATGGATGAGCTGTACCCGCGCCTGCTGTCGCTGACCCTGCTGGCCAAGCAATACGACATCGGCCTGAACATCGACGCCGAAGAAGCCGACCGTCTCGAACTGTCGCTGGATCTGCTGGAGCGTCTGTGCTTCGAGCCGCAACTGACGGGCTGGAACGGCATCGGGTTCGTGATCCAGGCTTATCAGAAGCGTTGCCCGTACGTGATCGACTACGTGATCGATCTGGCGCGCCGCAGCCGTCATCGCCTGATGATCCGCCTGGTGAAAGGCGCGTACTGGGACAGCGAAATCAAGCGCGCTCAGGTCGAAGGCCTGGAAGGCTATCCGGTTTACACCCGCAAGGTGTACACCGATGTTTCCTACATCGCCTGCGCACGCAAACTGCTGTCGGTGCCGGAAGTCATCTATCCGCAGTTCGCCACGCACAACGCCCACACTCTGTCGGCCATTTACCATATTGCCGGTCAGAACTATTACCCCGGCCAGTACGAGTTCCAGTGCCTGCACGGCATGGGCGAACCCCTGTACGAACAGGTTGTAGGCAAAGTTTCCGAAGGCAAGCTGAACCGTCCGTGCCGTGTGTATGCACCGGTCGGCACTCACGAAACACTGTTGGCGTATCTGGTCCGTCGTCTGCTGGAAAACGGCGCGAACACCTCGTTCGTCAACCGCATCGCCGACCAGTCCATTTCGATTCAGGAGCTGGTGGCCGATCCAGTGGCCAGCATCGAGCAGATGGCGACGCTGGAAGGCGGCTTCGGCCTGCCGCACCCGCGTATCCCGCTGCCGCGTGATCTTTATGGTGCCGAGCGCGCCAACTCCAGCGGCATCGACATGGCCAACGAACATCGTCTGGCCTCACTGTCCTGCGCCTTGCTGGCCACCGCTCATAACAGCTGGAAAGCCGCGCCGATGCTCGGTTGCGCCTCCAGCACCGAAGCGCCGGCGCCGGTCCTGAACCCATCCGATCTGCGTGATGTGGTTGGCCATGTGCAGGAAGCCACTGTCGAAGATGTCGACAACGCGATCCAGTGCGCGCTGAACGCTGCGCCGATCTGGCAGGCCACACCGCCCGCCGAACGCGCTGCGATTCTGGAACGTGCCGCTGATTTGATGGAGGGCGAGATCCAGCCGCTGATGGGCCTGTTGGCTCGCGAAGCCGGCAAGACCTTCGCCAATGCCATCGCCGAAGTGCGTGAAGCCGTGGACTTCCTGCGTTATTACGCGGTGCAGGCCCGTAACGACTTCACCAACGACGCCCACCGCCCGTTGGGTCCAGTGGTGTGCATCAGCCCGTGGAACTTCCCGCTGGCGATTTTCAGTGGCCAGGTCGCCGCTGCACTCGCCGCCGGTAACCCGGTGCTGGCCAAGCCTGCGGAACAAACCCCGTTGGTAGCGGCGCAAGCCGTGCGCTTGCTGCTCGAAGCCGGGATTCCGGAAGGCGTGCTGCAACTGCTGCCGGGCCGTGGCGAAACCGTTGGCGCGCGCCTGGTCGGTGATGATCGGGTCAAAGGCGTGATGTTCACCGGCTCCACTGAAGTCGCTCGCTTGCTGCAACGCAACGTCGCCGGTCGCCTGGATGCTCAGGGTCGTCCGATTCCGCTGATCGCCGAAACCGGTGGCCAGAACGCGATGATCGTCGATTCCTCGGCGCTCACCGAACAGGTTGTCATCGATGTCGTGTCGTCGGCCTTCGACAGCGCCGGTCAACGCTGCTCGGCACTGCGCGTGCTGTGCTTGCAGGAAGATTCGGCAGACCGCGTCATCGAAATGCTCAAAGGTGCCATGGCTGAATGCCGCCTCGGCAATCCAGAGCGCCTGTCCGTGGACATCGGCCCGGTGATCGACGCCGAAGCCAAGGCCGGCATCGAGAAGCACATCCAGGCCATGCGCGACAAAGGTCGCAGCGTGTACCAGGTGGCCATCGCCGACGGCGAAGAAGTCAAACGTGGCACCTTCGTGATGCCGACACTGATCGAACTGGAAAGCTTCGACGAGCTGCAACGGGAAATCTTCGGTCCGGTGCTGCACGTGGTTCGCTACAAGCGCAAAGACATTGACCAGTTGATCGGTCAGATCAATGCCTCCGGCTACGGCTTGACCCTGGGTGTACATACCCGGATCGACGAAACCATCGCCAAGGTGATCGATAACGTTCACGCCGGTAACGTCTACGTGAACCGCAACATCGTCGGTGCCGTGGTCGGCGTGCAGCCGTTCGGCGGCGAAGGCCTGTCGGGCACTGGCCCGAAAGCCGGTGGTCCGTTGTACCTGTATCGCCTGTTGTCGACGCGTCCGACCGATGCCATCGAACAATCCTTCGCTCGCGGCGACGCCATTGTCGCCCCGGATGTTCGTCTGCGTGACGCCATGAGCAAGCCGCTGACCGCACTGAAAGCCTGGGCCGACAGCAACAAATTTGCCGACCTGAGCACCTTGTGCGTGCAGTTCGCGGCGCAGTCGCAAAGCGGCATCACCCGCGTGCTGGCCGGCCCGACCGGCGAGCGCAACAGCTATGCGATCCTGCCGCGTGAGCATGTGCTGTGTCTGGCGGAAGTCGAAGGCGATCTGCTGACGCAACTGGCTGCGGTATTGGCGGTTGGTGGTTCGGCGGTGTGGCCGGAATCTGACTTGGCGAAGGCGGTGTTCGCACGACTGCCGAAAGACGTTCAGGCGCGGATCAAGCTGGTTTCCGACTGGCACAAGGACGAGGTGGTGTTTGATGCGGTCCTGCATCATGGCCATTCCGATCAGTTGCGCGCGGTTTGCCAGCAAGTGGCCAAGCGCGCCGGGGCGATCGTGGG
Source organism: Pseudomonas fungipugnans (assembly GCF_029955235.1). NCBI lineage: Bacteria > Pseudomonadati > Pseudomonadota > Gammaproteobacteria > Pseudomonadales > Pseudomonadaceae > Pseudomonas > Pseudomonas fungipugnans. The sequence continues at coordinate 780,146 of NZ_JARBWL010000002.1, read as the reverse complement.
TGTTCACGGCTTGTCTCAGGGTGAAACCAACATTGCGCTGGAGCGGTTGGTGATCGAGCGGGCATTGAGCGTAAACACCGCTGCGGCGGGGGGTAATGCGAGCCTCATGACGATCGGATAAACCCCAGTACCTGTGGGAGCGAGCTTGCTCGCGATGACGGCGGCACATTCAACATGGATGTGACTGGCAAACCGCTATCGCGAGCAAGCTCGCTCCCACAGGGTTCTGCGTCAATCGTCTTACTCGTTCTGCCCCTCTATCACCACCATCAATCATCCTGTTCACCCCCCCTCCCCACGCCTAGACTCGGTCCATCCCAATCAAGGTAGGCCGCCATGTCCGAGACGTTGCTCAGTTCCCGCAATCTGGCTTTCGAGCTGTATGAAGTCCTTGATGCCGAGGGCCTGACCCAGCGTGAGCGGTTCGCCGAGCACAATCGCGAGACATTCGATGCCGCCATCGGCACCGCCCGCAGCATCGCCGAGAAGTTCTTCGCGCCGCATAACCGCAAGGGCGACGAGCACGAGCCGCGCTATGAAAACGGTGAGGCGATTCTGATTCCGGAAGTGAAGCCAGCGGTGGATGCATTTCTTGAAGCCGGCTTCCTGAATGCCGCGCGCAGTTTCGACGCCGGCGGCATGCAACTGCCTACACTGTTGTCGCAAGCCTGCTTCGCCCACTTTCAGTCGGCCAACGCGGCGTCCACGTCCTACCCGTTCCTGACCATGGGCGCGGCCAATCTGATTGAAAGCTTCGGCACCGATGAGCAAAAGCAGCGCTTCCTGCAACCGATGATCGACGGTCGTTTCTTCGGCACCATGGCCCTGACCGAGCCACATGCCGGGTCGTCACTGTCGGATATTCGCACCCGCGCCGAGCCTGCGGCAGATGGCACTTATCGGCTCAAGGGCAACAAGATCTTCATCTCCGGCGGCGATCACCCGCTGTCGGAAAACATCGTGCACATGGTGCTGGCCAAGCTGCCGGACGCGCCGGCCGGGGTGAAGGGCATTTCGCTGTTTATCGTGCCCAAGTTCCTGGTCAACGAGGATGGCAGCCTGGGCAAGCGTAACGACGTGCTGCTGGCCGGGCTGTTCCACAAGATGGGCTGGCGCGGCACCACGTCCACGGCGCTGAACTTCGGCGATAACGGCGAGTGCGTCGGTTATCTAGTGGGCAAGCCGCATCACGGCCTGAGCTACATGTTCCAGATGATGAACGAGGCGCGGATTGGCGTCGGCATGGGCGCAGTGATGCTCGGTTACGCCGGTTACCTGTACTCGCTGGAATACGCCCGCGAGCGTCCGCAGGGTCGCGTGCCAGATAACAAGGATCCAGCCACCGCGCCGGTGGCGATCATTCAGCACGCCGACGTCAAACGCATGTTGCTGACGCAGAAGGCGTACGTCGAAGGCTCGTTCGATCTGGGGCTGTATGCGGCTCGCCTGTTCGACGACACCACCACGCTGGCGACCGAAGCCGAACGCAAGCAGGCCCACGAACTGCTGGACCTGCTGACGCCGATCGTCAAATCCTGGCCCTCGGAGTTCTGCCTGAAGGCCAACGAGCTGGCAATCCAGATTCTCGGCGGCCACGGTTATACCCGCGAGTATCCAGTGGAGCAGTATTACCGCGATAACCGTCTGAACCCGATTCACGAAGGCACCCACGGCATTCAGTCGCTGGACTTGCTGGGGCGCAAACTGGCGCAGAACGGCGGGGCCGGGCTCAAGCAGCTGATTCGACTGATCGCCAACACCGCCGAGCGCGCCCACTTTTATGAGTCGCTGACGCCGCTACGCGAACCGCTGGAGAAACTGGTGGCACGCCTGCAAGCAGTGACCATTGGCCTGCTGACCGATCTGGGCCAGGGCAAGGTCAACAGCAGCCTGGCGAATTCAGCGCTGTATCTGAAGGTGTTCGGGCACACGGTGATTGGCTGGCGCTGGCTGGAACAGGCGATTCGCGCTGAGGAAGGATTGGCCAAGGGCAATGCAGCGGATGTGAATTTCTATAAGGGCAAGTTGCAGGCGGCGCGGTATTTCCTGACGTGGGAAGTGCCGGGTTGTCATCATGAGCTGGCGATTCTTGAGGCGCGGGATGATGTGTGCCTGGGGATGCAGCATGAGTGGTTCTGATCCAGATCCTTTGGCGTTGCTGAAATCTATTCGCGAGCAAGCTCGCTCCCACATTGGTTCTGGGTACAACAGAGATCAAATGTGGGAGCGAGCCTGCTCGCGAAGAGGCCCGCACCGGCACTGCATCAACTCAACTTGAACCCACCCATCTGCCGTGCCAGATCATCGGCCAACCGCTGCAACGTCTGGCAATCCTCACGACACGCCCTGACCTCCCCCGCCGTCGCCCGGGCCAGGTCGGAAATGCCTTGCACATTGCGGTTGATCTCTTCGGTCACCGCCGACTGCTCTTCCGTCGCCGTCGCCACCTGGTGGTTCATGTCGCTGATGCGCTCGATCTGCCCGGTAATCGCCGTCAGCGATGACCCGGTGCGTTGACTGGACTCAACCCCGGTCCCGGTCGCCGCTTGCCCCGAGTGCATCGATGAAACGGCGTTCTCTGCACCTTGCTTGAGATTGCCGATCATCTGTTGAATCTCGTCGGTGGACGACTGTGTGCGCCGCGCCAAGGTGCGCACTTCATCCGCCACCACGGCAAAACCGCGCCCCATGTCCCCGGCCCGTGCCGCTTCAATCGCAGCGTTGAGCGCCAGCAAATTGGTTTGCTCGGAAATCCCGCGAATTACCGCCAGCACCTGATCGATCGACGCCACCTGATGGGCCAGCTCGCCCACCGCCGTCGCGGCGACACCGATTTCATCGGACATGCTTTCAATGTGCCGGATCGAGCCGCCGACCACTTCCCGCGCCTGCATCGCCTCGTCCCGAGCGGTTTGCGAGGCCACCGCGGCGTTGCCGGCGTTCTGGGCGATTTCCTGCACCGTCAGGCCCATTTCGTGGACAGCGGTGGCCACCATGTCGGTCATTTCCTGCTGGCGACCGGAACGCTCGGCGGTGTTATCCACTACCTTCGCCACTTGGCCGACAGCGGTGCGCAATCGCTCGCTGGTGGTCAGCACTTCGCCGATCATGTCGCGCTGGCTGTCGAGGAAGCGATTGAAGCCACGCGCCAGGTCACCCAGCTCATCGGCGCGACTGGAATCTAACCGGTGGGTCAAATCTCCACCACCGCTACCGATGGCTACCAGTGCTTCTGTTACCTGACGGATCGGTCGCACCAGGCCACGGGCCAGCAGCACCACCAACATCAGGCACACCAGCGCCACCGCCAGGCCAATGCCGCTGCTCATCCACATGGCGCGACGGGCTTCGGCATAGATCTGCGACTGCGGCACTTCGGCCACCAGGGTCCAGCCCAGGTCGCGCAGTGGCAGGCTCAACGCCAGAAAATCTTCGCTGTCACGCACGAAGTTGCTGTTGGCGGCATTTTTCTGACCCATGACGGCTTGCGCAGCCGGGGCACCAATCTGTTCGGCAAGCGTCCGTTTACCGCTGAATTGAGCCTCGGGGTGGACCTGGATCAAGCCGTCGGAACGCACGAGATAGACCTTGCCGCGCTCACCGAAACTGAAATTGTGGATCAGCTGCGACAGCTCTTTCATGCTCAGGCCGAGGCCGGCAACGCCCACGACTTTACCGGCCTGCTCGACCTTGAGGTCGATGAACAGCGCCAATTCTCCGGTCGCGGTGTCATTGTCGATATTGAGGGTGCGCGGCTGATTGCCATCGAGAAACGAATAGAACCAGGCGTCTTTGGGGTTGGCGCGGCTGAGGGTGCGGTCCAGGCCTTTTTCCGTGTAGTAATGGCTGGAATCGGCGCCAATCATCAGCGCGGTGAAGGCCTTGTGTTCGGCGCGGATGCCTTCCAGGTACTGCACGAAGGTGGCGGTCTGGGCACTGTTTTCGCCCCCGGCCAGCCAGTCGCGCACCATGCTGTTGCTGGCGATGTCCTTGGCGGCGGTGAGGGGTTGGACGAGGATGCGTTCGATGTCGTTGCGCATCGCTTCGATGCTCGACGGCAACGCCTGTTCGACCAGATAGCTCTGGGCGAGGCGATTAAGCACGAGGGTGTAAATGCCAACCACAATCAGGATACTGACCAACAGGGCGGTGCCCATGCTCAGAATCAACTGCCACTGGATACTGCGTCGCCAGAACTGCATGAAGCACCCCCAAAGAATAAGAGGCTGAAACACTGCAACAGCCGTGCCGATTGTATACAAACCAATCGACAATTTATTCTTTGGTTGTGCGCAAGCTCATCAGGCCTGATTGATGGTCTTCGAAATCACTTCAACCGTGGCGCTGACTTGCTCTTGATAACGGTCGAGTTCCAGCTTGTGCTGCTTCTGCATTTCGATCTGCTGGGAACACAGATTCATTGCGGCCAGCACCAGCAGGCGGTCACCGATCAGGGTCGGGTACTTTCTTTTGGTGTCAGCCAAAGCGGCCTTCAACATCAATGCGGCGTCCAGCAGGGTCTGCTCTTCCCCTTCCGGCGCCTTGATCGAATAGTCCTCTCCCATGATCGAGACGACTTTTACCCCTGCGGCGCCGTAACTCATGCGCTGACTGGGCCGGCGCTGACGCGCTCAACCAGGGCCTGGATGCGCGCAGCCGTAGCACCTTGCTTCTCTTCCTGTTCCATCAGGCTCAATTGCAGGCTCTCGTTTTCATCCTTGGCCTGAGCCAGTTCGGCGCTCAGGGTCTGGTTGGTGCCCAGCAGGTTCTGGTTCTGTTGCACCAGGTCGCTGACCAGTTGTTCCAATTGGCTTAGGGATGCTTCCAACATTTTGATTTTCCAGGCATTTTCAAAGGGCGCGTACGATAAAGAAAAGTCACCACCGAAGCCAGGGTTATTACGGCGCAAAGCCTTGATTTTCCTGGCGGGCGAGCTTCCTCGCGAGCTTTAAAGACTGTGATTGGCCAATCTGGTTCCTGCACTTCGTCGCCGGGCGGTTTATGCGACAAATCCGCACAGGGACTCAAGACTTTAGTCGCATGACCGATAAGTCATTCATACAGCAGTCTTAGCCCCGCACGGATGCGATTTTTTCGGTAACCACTATGTCTCTACGCAATATGAATATCGCACCGCGGGCGTTCCTCGGCTTCGCCCTGATCGGCGGCCTGATGCTGATTCTGGGGGTGTTCGCGCTGAACCAGATGAGCAAGATTCGCGGCGCCGGCCAGAACATCATCGAGAGCAGCGTGCCGAGCATCAAGGCATTGGATGAGTTCACCCAGATCACCCTGCGTTTGCGGGTACTGTCTTATCGCTTGCTGATCAACCGCGAGCCAGATGTACAGCAAAAGACCATCGAGCTGTTCGATCAGCGCAACCAACAGATTCGCGCCGCCCAGGCTGACTATGAAAAAGTCATCACCAGCCCGCAAGAACGTGCCGCCTACGATCAGTACGTGCAGTTGCTGAGTCAATACCGTCAGCTTGAAGACCGTATGAAGAGCCTGTCACGCAACAACCAGATCGACGAACTGCGCACCCTGTTGAACACCGATTTGCTGACCAATTCCGAAGCCACCAACACGGTGCTCAACCGCCTGATGCAAATCAACAACGACCAGGCCGTGCAGATCAACGGGCAAGCCGCTGACCAGTATTCGTCGGCCTTCAACCTGGTAGTGACCTTGCTGGTCATCGCCACCGGCCTGACGTTCCTGTTCGCCTGGCTGCTGACCAACAGCATCACCAAGCCCATCGCCAACGCCCTGAGCGCAGCCGAAGAAATCGCCGAAGGCGACCTGACTCGCCCGATTACCGTAGACGGCGAGGACGAAGCCGGTCGTTTGCTGGCGGCCATGGCAAAAATGCAGAACAAACTGCGCGATACCCTGCAACGGATTTCCGGCTCGGCCACGCAACTGGCCTCAGCCGCCGAAGAGCTCAACAGCGTCACCGACGAAAGCGCCCGTGGCCTGACTCAGCAGAACAACGAAATCGAGCAGGCCGCCACTGCCGTCAATGAAATGACCAGCGCCGTGGAAGAAGTGGCCCGCAACGCGGTGAGCACCTCCGAAGCCTCGAAAAACGCCACCACCTCCGCCGGTGACGGCCGTGATCTGGTGCAGGAAACGGTCAGCGCCATTGAACGCATGAGCGCCGACGTGCAAAGCACCGCGACCCTGATCGGCGACCTGGCCAACGAATCCCGCGACATCGGCAAGGTGCTGGACGTGATTCGCGGCCTGGCGGACCAGACCAACCTGCTGGCGCTGAACGCCGCGATTGAAGCGGCCCGCGCCGGTGAAGCCGGTCGTGGTTTTGCCGTGGTGGCGGACGAAGTACGGGCCCTGGCCCATCGCACGCAGCAGTCCACCAGCGAAATCGAACGCATGATCGGCAGCATCCAGAGCGGTACCGAACACGCCGTGGATTCGATGCGCAACAGCACCGAACGTGCCGAGTCGACCTTGAACATTGCCCGCGGTGCCGGCCTGTCGCTGGACACCATCAACAGTGCCATCGTCGAAATCAACGAGCGCAACCTGGTGATCGCCAGCGCGGCCGAAGAACAGGCGCAGGTGGCTCGCGAGGTTGATCGCAACCTGGTGAACATTCGCGATCTGTCGGTGCAATCGGCGACCGGCGCGAATCAGACGAGTGCCGCAAGCAGCGAACTGTCGCGCCTGGCGCTGGACCTGAACAATATGGTTGGGCGGTTTAGCCTGTAACGACCTGCAGCAGCGTCAGCTGGACTGACGCTTTCGCGAGCAAGCTCGCTCCCACAATTGACCGCGTTGTTCACATCGTTTGTGTACAACACAGATTCATTGTGGGAGCGAGCCTGCTCGCGAAGGTCCGCAGGACCAAAAGCTTTTTGACAGCATCACATTTCAACAGGTTAGAATCGGCTGGCACGCAGACTGCATGGTCAGTTTGTGCCCGCCTTTCAGCTTTCTGGAGTACTGCCTTTGAATGCGACGACCATCAACAGCCTGTTCTTGATCGGCGCGTTGCTGGTAGGTGCGAGCATTCTGGTGAGTTCTCTTTCGTCGCGTCTCGGCATCCCGATTCTGGTGATCATCCTCGCGGTCGGCATGGCCGCCGGGGTCGATGGCGGCGGCATTATTTTCGATAACTACCCGACGGCCTATCTGGTCGGCAACCTGGCGTTGGCGGTGATCCTGCTCGATGGCGGCTTGCGCACCCGGGTGGCGAGTTTCCGCGTGGCGCTCTGGCCGGCGTTATCGCTGGCCACGGTGGGCGTGCTGATCACCACCGGTTTGACCGGCATGGCTGCCGCCTGGCTGTTCAACCTCAATATCATTCAGGGCCTGCTGATCGGCGCCATCGTCGGTTCCACCGATGCCGCGGCGGTGTTCTCGCTGCTGGGCGGCAAGGGCCTGAACGAACGGGTGACCGCCAGCCTGGAAATCGAATCCGGCAGCAACGACCCAATGGCGGTGTTTCTCACCGTGACCCTGATCGACATGCTCGCCAGCGGCCAGACCGGTCTGGAATGGAGCCTGCTGGGGCACCTGATCCGCGAGTTTGGCATCGGCGGCGTGATCGGCCTGGGCGGCGGCTGGGTCATGCTGCAACTGGTCAACCGCATCAATCTGGCCAACGGCCTGTACCCGATTCTGGTGATCGCCGGCGGCCTGCTGGTGTTTGCCCTGACCAACGCCCTGCACGGCAGCGGCTTCCTGGCGGTGTACCTGTGCGGCCTGGTGATCGGCAACCGTCCGGTACGCAGCCGCCACGGCATCCTGCACATGCTCGACGGCATGGCCTGGCTGGCGCAGATCGGCATGTTCCTGGTGCTGGGCCTGCTGGTCACGCCCCATGACTTGCTGCCCATTGCCCTGCCCGCGCTGGGCCTGGCGCTGTGGATGATTCTGTTCGCCCGGCCACTGTCGGTGATGGTCGGCCTGCTGCCGTTCAAGGCGTTCCACGGTCGCGAAAAAGCGTTCATTTCCTGGGTCGGTCTGCGCGGCGCGGTGCCGATCATTCTGGCGGTGTTCCCACTGATGGCCGGGCTGCCCAATGCGCAGCTGTACTTCAACCTGGCGTTCTTTATCGTGCTGGTGTCGCTGCTGGTGCAGGGCACGAGCCTGCCGTGGGTGGCCAAACTGTTGAAAGTCACGGTGCCGCCAGAGCCGGCGCCGATCTCCCGCTCGGCGCTGGAAGTGCACGTCACCAGCGAGTGGGAGCTGTTCGTTTATCGCCTCGGTGCCGAGAAATGGTGCATCGGTTCACCGCTTCGCGAGCTGAAAATGCCCGAAGGCACCCGTATCGCGGCGCTGTTTCGTGGCCAGCAACTGCTCCATCCGTCGGGTAGTACGGTGCTGGAAGTCGATGATTTGCTGTGCGTAATCGGCCACGAACACAACTTGCCGGCCCTCGGAAAACTGTTCAGCCAGGCACCGCAACGGGGCCTGGATCTGCGCTTCTTCGGCGACTTCGTGCTCGAAGGAGACGCCCAGCTGGCCGCGGTTGCGGCACTGTACGGGCTGAAAGTCGACGGCATCGATCCGGGCATGTCCCTGGGTCACTTCATTGCCCAGAAAGTCGGCGGCGCGCCAGTCGTTGGCGACCAGGTGGAATGGAACAGCACCATCTGGACAGTCGCGGTCATGGACGGGAACAAGATCGGCAAAGTCGGCGTCAGATTCCCCGAAGGAAGTCGCCCGGGTCCGGGTTTGTTCCTCTAAACTGCCATTCTTTTCACCTAGCTCCGACCGGTCTCTATGCCTACCCTGCGCTCCCTGTTCGCCATTGCCCTGCTGGGCCTGAGTCTCTCCGTCGGTACGCTGCAAGCCGCCGAACCGCCCTCCAGCGAAGCCGTGCAGGCGAGCCTGGACAAGATCGCCGACCGCAAACTGCCGGAAGCCGATCAGAAAGCCCTGCAGACCGTCCTGCAAAACACCCTCACCCAACTCAACAACCGGCGTGACTACGACCAGAAGCTGACTGACCTCAAGCAGCAACTGGCCACCGCGCCGCGTCAGAACATCGATAACCAGCGCGAACTGGCCCGACTCAAGAGCACCAAAGCGGTGCCGGTCGAGCAGCGTTATGCCAACCTGCCGATCCCGCAGCTCGAGCAGATGCTCACCGAGCGTTCGACCCAGCAAAGCGATCTGCAAAAAGCCCTGGCCGACGCCAACAGCCTGATCATCACCGCCCAGACCCGCCCCGAGCGTGCACAGGCCGAGATCGCCAGCAGCCAGACGCGCATTCAGCAGATCAACAACACGCTCAAGGCCGGCCGGGACAACGGCAAGACCCTGAGCAGCGAGCAAAAAGACCAGCTCAACGCCGAGCTGGCAGCGCTGAACGCGCTGATCCCGCTGCGTCGCCAGGAGCTGGCCGGCAACAGCCAGTTGCAGGACCTGGGCAACAGCCAGCACGACGTGCTATCGGAAAAAGTCGCCCGCCAGGATCAGGAAATCCAGGAGCTGCAAACCCTGATCAACCAGAAGCGTCTGCTGCTGTCCCAGGAGACGGTGACCCAGCAGTCCATCGAAGCGCAAAAGTCCGGCAGCAGCAGTTTGCTGGCCACCGAAAGTGCAGCAAACCTGAAACTGTCTGATTACCTGCTGAAAAACACTGACCGCCTCAACGCCATCACCCAGCAGAACCTGCAGACCAAGCAGCAACTGGACAGCGTGACCCAGAGCGATGCGGCCCTGGACGAGCAGATCAACGTCCTCAAAGGCAGCCTGCTGCTGTCGAAGATTCTCTACAAACAGAAACAGACCCTGCCGCGCCTCAAGGTCGACCGCGACCTCGCGGACCAGATCGCTGACATTCGCCTGTATCAATTCGAAGTCAGCCAGACGCGGGAACTGCTCAGCAACCCGGCGAGCTACGTCGACAACCTGCTGGCCACTCAGCCGCCGGAACAAGTCACCCCGCAACTGCGCAAGAGCCTGCTGGAACTGGCCAACACCCGCGCCGATCTGCTGGAACGCCTTAACCGCGAACTGAGCGCAGTGCTCAACCAGTCCATCACCTTGCAGCTCAATCAGAAACAACTGCTCAGCACCACGCAAAGCCTGCGGGCGACCCTCGACGAGCAGATGTTCTGGATTCCGAGCAACAAGCCACTGGATCTGGAATGGCTGCGCGCCGTGCCGGAGCGCCTGCAACGGCAAGTCACCACCCTGCCCTGGGCCTCAAGCCTCAGTGAACTGAGCGACGGCCTGACCCAGCGTCCCCTGCTGTTCCTGCCGCTGGTGTTGCTGATCGGTGCCTTGCTGTGGCGGCGCAAAAGTCTGTACTCGCGCCTGAACAAGGTTCACCAGGACATCGGCCACTTCAAGCGCGACAGCCAGTGGCACACACCGCAGGCGATTCTGATCAATATTTTGCTGGCCATGCCGGTGTCACTGGCGCTGGCGCTGTGCGGCTATGCCTTGCAGATCGACGCCCGCGGGCAGAACGTCAACATGGGCGCAGCGTTGCTGCAAATCGCCGGGGCCTGGCTGGTGTTCTATACGGCTTACCGGATTCTCGCGCCGGGCGGCGTGGCCGAGCTGCATTTCCGCTGGGAAAAACCCCAGGTCGAATTCCTCCAGGGCTGGGTACGCCGACTCGGGCTCGTCGTGCTGGCATTGGTGGCGGTGGTGGCGGTTGCCGAGCTGCAACCAGCGGCGTTGGCCGATGACGTGCTGGGCATGCCGGTGGTGCTGACCTGCTATGCGCTGATGGCCTGGCTACTCAGCCGCCTGCTGATCAGCAGCCCGGCGCACCAGAATGCCTCGCTGCTGCGCAAGGCGGTGGGGGTGGCATTCACCGCGCTGCCGATCGCCTTGTTCGTGGCCGTCTGCTTCGGCTACTACTACACCGCGCTGAAACTCAGCGACCGCCTGATCAACACCCTGTACCTGCTGATGTTCTGGCTGGTGATCGAAGCCACGTTCGTGCGCGGCCTGAGCGTTGCCGCACGACGCCTGGCCTACCAGCGTGCCCTGGCCAAACGGCAGGCGGCGAAAGAGGCCGGCGACGGCGAGGCGGTGATCGAAGAACCGACCCTGGACATCGAGAAAGTCAACGAGCAGTCGCTGCGCCTGATCCGTCTGGCGCTGCTGGGCGGCTTCATCGCGGCGCTGTATTGGGTCTGGTCGGACCTGATCTCGGTGTTCTCGTACCTGGACAACATCACCCTCTACGAATACACCAGCGGCACCGGCGCCAACATGAGCATGGTGCCGATCAGCATCGGCGACATGCTCGGTGCGCTGATCATCATCGGCATCACCTTTGCCCTGGCGCGCAACTTGCCCGGCCTGCTTGAAGTACTGGTGCTGTCCAAGCTCAACCTGGCTCAGGGCAGTGCCTACGCCACCACCACGCTGCTGTCTTATGTGATTGCCGGCGTCGGCTTCGTCTCCACCCTGTCCACCCTCGGCGTGAGCTGGGACAAGTTGCAATGGCTGGTGGCGGCGCTGTCGGTGGGGCTCGGTTTCGGGATGCAGGAAATCTTCGCCAACTTCATCTCCGGCATCATGATCCTGTTCGAACGCCCGGTGCGGATCGGCGACACCATCACCATCGGCAACCTGTCGGGCACGGTGAGCAAGATCCGCATCCGCGCCACGACCATCACCGACTTCGACCGCAAGGACATCATTGTCCCAAACAAGACATTCATCACCGGGCAACTGATCAACTGGTCGCTGACCGACACCATCACCCGGGTGACGCTCAAGCTCGGCGTCGATTACGGTTCGGACCTCGATTTGGTCAAGGCCCTATTGCTGCAAGCCGCCCGGGAAAACCCGCGCGTGCTCAAGGAGCCCGAGCCGCACGTGTACTTCCTGAATTTCGGCGAAAGCACCCTCGACCACGAACTGCGTATGCATGTGCGTGACCTGGGTGACCGCAACCCGGTGATCGACGAGGTCAACCGCTTCATCAACCGCGAGTTCAAGAAGCAGCACATCAACATCTCGTTCCGCCAGATGGAGGTTTATCTGAAGAACCTGCATGGCCAGGAATACAAACTGGTGCCGGTCGAGGACGAGAACAAAACCATCGCCTCCCCGGACAAGCCGCAACAAGAACCGCCCATCGAAGAGCCGCCGACCAGCAAACTCGACTAAGCGCCTTATCCCTAGCAGAATGCTCGGACATTCTGCTGGAGATGGCCGTTGAAAGCCCTCGACGAACTGACCTTCGACAATCGCTTCGCCCGCCTGGGCGACGCGTTCTCAACCCACGTGCTGCCCGAGCCCATCGACGCCCCCAGACTGGTGGTCGCCAGCCCCGCCGCCATGGCGCTGCTGGACCTGGACCCGTCGGCAGCCGAGACGCCGGTGTTCGCCGAGCTGTTCGGCGGTCACAAGCTCTGGGCCGAAGCCGAGCCACGGGCGATGGTCTATTCCGGGCATCAGTTCGGTTCCTACAACCCGCAATTGGGTGACGGGCGCGGCCTGTTGCTGGGCGAGGTCTATAATGAAGCCGGCGAGCATTGGGACCTGCACCTCAAGGGCGCCGGCCAGACGCCTTATTCGCGCATGGGCGACGGACGGGCGGTGCTGCGCTCCTCGATTCGCGAATTCCTTGCCTCCGAAGCGCTGCACGCACTGAATATCCCAAGCACCCGCGCCCTGTGCGTGATCGGTTCCGACACGCCGGTATGGCGCGAGAAGCAGGAACGCGCAGCGATGGTCCTGCGCCTGTCGCCGAGCCACGTGCGCTTCGGCCATTTCGAATATTTCTACTACACCAAACGCCCCGAACAGCAGAAAGCCCTCGGCGAGCACGTGCTGGCCATGCACTTCCCCGAGTGCCTGGAACAGCCCGAACCGTATCTGGCGATGTTTCGTGAGATCGTCGAGCGCAACGCCGAACTGATCGCCAAGTGGCAGGCCTATGGCTTCTGCCACGGGGTGATGAACACCGACAACATGTCGATCCTCGGTATCACCTTCGACTTCGGCCCGTTCGCCTTCCTCGACGATTTCGACGCCAACTTCATCTGCAACCACTCCGATGATCAGGGCCGCTACTCGTTCAGCAACCAGGTGCCCATCGGCCAATGGAACCTCAGCGCCCTGGCCCAGGCGCTGACGCCGTTCATCAGCGTCGACGCCCTGCGCGAGACGCTTGGCCTGTACTTGCCGCTGTACCAGGCCCATTACCTGGACCTGATGCGCCGCCGCCTCGGCCTCAGCACTGCGGAAGATGAAGACCAGAAACTGCTGGAGCGCCTGCTGCAACTGATGCAGAACAGCGGCGTCGATTACACCCTGTTCTTCCGCCGGCTGGGCGACGAATCACCAGCGCTGGCGCTCGCCCGGCTGCGGGATGACTTCGTCGATATCAAGGGCTTCGATGCCTGGGGCGAGCTGTACATCGCCCGCGTCGCCCGCGAAGGCGAAGCGGACCAGGCGCAGCGACGTGAACGGATGCATGCGGTCAATCCGCTGTACATCCTGCGCAACTACCTGGCGCAGAAGGCCATCGATGCGGCAGAAAGCGGCGACTACACAGAAGTTCGCCGACTGCACGCGGTGTTGAGCAAGCCGTTCGAGGAACAGCCGGGGATGGGAAGCTATGCAGAGCGACCGCCCGAGTGGGGCAAGCATCTGGAGATCAGTTGTTCGTCCTGAGGGTTATCAGATGAACACTTCCACCGACACTGCAAAACGTTCAGCCAACCCGCGAATCTGCCGCAGGTTGAGTTGGCGTTTTGCGCTCAGTATCTCCGAAACGACCGATTGAGGACCGACACCGGGCAGGTCGCTCTGGGTCAACACGACTCAGCCTGGTTTTCTCGCCAAAGACTGCACGATTGAAAACATGAGCAAACGTCTCCACATAGAAGTCATCGGCTTCACTACTGGACCTCATCATGACTGACCCACTCCTTATCCCCTGCCCCCACTGCAACGGCCTCAACCGCATCCCCGCCGAGCGCCTCAGCGACCATCCAAAATGTGGCCGCTGCAAGGCCGAGGTTCTACTGAGCAAACCCTTCGAATTGAAGCAAGGCGATTACGCCAGCCAGATCAAGGGCGATCTGCCGTTGCTGGTGGACGTGTGGGCGGATTGGTGCGGGCCGTGCAAGTCGTTTGCGCCGGTATTCGAGCAGGCGGCGGGGCAGTTGGCGGGCAAGTGTCGGTTGGCGAAGCTGGACAGCGAGGCGAACCAGCAGCTGTCGGCGCAGCTGGGGATTCGCTCCATTCCGAGCCTGATTCTGTTCAAGAACGGCCGGGAAGTGGCCCGTCAGAGCGGGGCGTTTCCGTTACCGCAGTTGATGAGCTGGTTGCGTAGTCAGGGGATCTGATTGCAATCCTGAAGCCACTGCAACTCCCCTGTGGGAGCGAGCTTGCTGGCTCCCACAGGGGTTCCGGATCGCCTGTAGGAATCAGGCACTTTCCAGCAAGTTATGCAGCTCGACAAACTGCTGCGTCAGCTTGTGCCGTGGATCGAGATGGATCAGCGGCGTGTTGGCCTGATGCGACTCTCGCATGCGCACCGAACTGCCCAGGTACACCGGCAACACCGGCAAACCTTCGGCGATCAGCTCGTCAAGCATCTGCTGTGGCAGGCTGGCGCGGGCCTGGAATTGATTGACGACGATCCCTTCAACCTCCAGCCCTTCGTTGTGGTCTTCCTTCAGCTCTTCAATTTCCGCCAGCAGGCCGTACAGCGCCTGGCGCGAAAAGCTGTCGCAATCAAACGGGATCAGAACCCTATCAGCGGCAATCAGCGCCGAAACCGCATAGAAATTCAGCGCTGGCGGCGTATCAAGATAAATCCGGTCATAGTCCTCGCTGAGCTCATCAAGCAGTTTGCGCAGCTTGTTGATCTTGTGTTTGGCCTCAAGCTTGGGCTGCAAATCCGCCAGCTCGGCGGTCGCGGTGATGACGTGCAGGTTATCGAACGGCGTCTCGTAGATATCCACCTGGTTTTTCTTCGAAAACGGCCCCGAAGACAGGGTTTGCTTGAAGAAGTCAGCAATGCCCATGGGGATGTCGTTGCCGGTGAGGCCCGTCAGGTATTGAGTCGAATTGGCCTGGGCATCGAGATCCACCAACAGGGTGCGATAGCCCTCACTGGCACTGACCGCTGCCAGATTGCAGGCAATACTGGATTTGCCCACGCCACCTTTCTGATTGAACACCACGCGCCGCATGTCGAAACCTCCGTGTATCAAAGAATGACCGAGTGTAGTAGTCCAGAGCGCTGCTTAGCTACCTTGCGGGCATCAGGACTACGCAGTCAGCAGCATTCTGCGGATAAAAAAGCCGCAAAGCCGACACCTGATTGCCGATAGAGCTGACAGACCAGACCGCAGCGTTGTGAATAATGGCAATACGACAGCTTTTTGCAGACCGGTCGGTACATTTCATTGAGCAAAATGTAACCAGCATTTGCTACGGGCCCGTCGCACCGGGATAATGCGCGCCACTCGGCGTTAAGCGCCACGTATGGCTTGTCGCATTTTTTCGATTGGCCACGTCAAGGAAGCCCGCAGGGGCGGGATAAAACTTGTGATCAACTTCAACATCGCCCAATGGCGCGCATGGGCCCCCGGGCTCGAAAGCGTGGACGATTGGCAGGCCTGGAGCCGACAACCGGTCGTGCTTGCGGTCAGCGATGCCGCCCCCGACGTATCGTTTCTGCCGGCCATGCAGCGCCGACGGCTCAGCCGCCTGGCGCGGATGGCCTTCAGTGTCGGCTGGCCGCTGGCCGACGGTCGGCAGGATCTGCCGCTGGTCTTTGTTTCCCGCCACGGCGAAACCCCACGCACCTTTGACATTCTCAAGGACCTGGCCGCCGACGAACCGTTGTCGCCGACCCAGTTCAGCCTCTCCGTACACAACGCCATCATCGGCTTGTGGTCGATCATGCGCGGCGAAACCAGCGAGATGACCGCCCTCGCCGCCGCAGGCGATGGCCTGGAACACGGCATGCTGGAAGCGGCCGCATTGCTGGCCGAAGGCGCACCGGCGGTGTTGCTCGTGGTGACTGAAGAACGGCCACCGGAGGCGTACTCGACCTGGATCGACGACGTGCCGTTTCCCTATGCCGTCGGCCTGCTGATTACCCCCGGTCGCGACTGGCAGCTCTCCCTGAACAGCGCCCCGGATGAGTTGTCCAAATCACACTGGCCCCACGCGCTGAATCTGTTGCGCACCCTGCTCGGCCAGCAGTCAACCTGCCAACATGCCTGGAAAAATCGTGTATGGACCTGGCAACGCAACCGCTAACCGAAAAAAAACCGCGACGCCTATTACTGGCGCCTGCTGGCCACCGCCGCAAGCTTCGCCCTGTTCGGGCTAGGCGGACTGTGCCTGCGCGTGCTGGTTTTTCCGCTGCTCGGTTGCCTGCCCGGCGATGCCCAGGCGCACCGGCAACGGGCACGGCGCACGGTGGCCCGGTTGTTCTGGTTTTTTGTCCGTTTCATGGCCCGTACCGGCGTGCTGACCTACGACATTCAGGGCGCGGAAAAACTCGGTCGGCCGGGGCAGATGATCATCGCCAACCACCCATCGCTGATCGACGTCGTATTCCTGATCGGCCTGGTGCCTCACGCCAATTGCGTGGTGAAGAAAACCCTGTGGGAAAATCCCTTCACCCGTGGCCCGCTGCGCCGTACCGAGTACATCAGCAACGACGGCAGCATGGACATGCTGGACGCGGCGGCGGACGCCCTGAAAAGTGGTCAAACCCTGATCATCTTTCCCGAAGGCACCCGCACCCAACCGGGCCAGGCGCCGGCCTTTCATCGGGGCGCCGCGGCAATCGCCCTGCGCGGTGCGAGAATTCTCACGCCGGTAATCATCAAGGTCAGCCCCACCACGCTGACCAAGGCCGAACCCTGGTATCGCATCCCGAAACGCCGGGTGCACTTCAGTTTTCGTGTCGGGGCCGATATAGACCCACAGACCTTCGCCGCACAAGGCCCTGCACCTCAGGCTTCGCGCAAGCTCAACGACTATTTGCACCATTACTTTACTAAGGAGCTCGCCGAAGATGAGCGATCTGAACACCCCTAGCCTGGAGCAGGACATCAAGGCCCTGATCATCGACGCCCTGGGTCTGGAAGACATCAGTGTCGACGACATCGGCAGCGAACAGACGCTGTTCGGCGAAGGCCTGGGCCTGGACTCGGTAGACGCCCTGGAACTGGGCCTGGCGATCCAGAAAAAGTACGGCATCAAGATCGACGCCGACGCCAAGGACACCCGCAATCACTTCACCAATGTGGCGAGCCTCGCGGCGTTCGTCACTGCAAAACAGGCAGCTTGAGACCGGACCATGCAAACTCGTGACGATATTTTCAACACCTTGCGCGATGCCTTGGTCGAGCTTTTTGAACTGGATCCGGCTCGCGTGAGCCTGGACTCGAACCTGTATCAGGACCTGGAAATCGACAGCATCGACGCCGTCGACCTGATTGATCACATCAAACGCCAGACCGGCAAGAAAATCGCCGCCGAAGAATTCAAGTCGGTGCGCACCGTCCGCGACGTGGTCGAGGCGGTCTACCGTCTGGTTCAACCGGCCGCATGAGCCGATTGATCGGCCTCGGCCTGCTGCTGGCGGGCCTGTTGTACCCCTTTGCGGTGTATTTCGGCATGGAGCACTTTGCCCCGTGGCAGTTCGGGCTGCTGCTCGGTGGCCTGTGGCTGGCCCGGGCGCTGACCGGCGAACGCCGCCCCGGCAGCCTGTGGATGGCCATCGTCGCCATCGTGTTTTGCCTGCTGCTGGCGCTGTTCGACAGCCCGCTGTTGTTGCGCTGGTATCCGGTGCTGATCAGCGGCTTCATGCTGGCGCTGTTCGGTCTGAGCCTGAAATACGGCCCGCCGATGGCCGAGCGCCTGGCTCGCCTGCGCGAGCCGCAGCTGCCACCCAAGGCCATTCGTTATACGCGCCAGGTCACGGTGGCCTGGAGTGTGTTTTTTTTCTGCAACGGTTTGTGCGCCGCCGCGCTGACCCTATGGGCGCCGCTGAGTTGGTGGATGTTGTACACCGGCCTGATCTCCTACGGGTTGATCGGCCTGATGTTTGCCATTGAATGGCTCATACGACAACGGGTACGAGGCCACCCATGAATTGGATAAAACTTGAGCAATTGTTGCTCAAGGCTCAGCCGGAGCGCGCCGTCACGGCCGGACCGGCGTTGAACCACGCGCAGCTGTGCGAGCAGGCATTGAGCCTGGCCGCCGGCCTGCAAGCCCAAGGCGTGCAACGCATTGCCGTGCACCTTGAAGACGCCGCCGACCTGGCGATTGCCCTGCTCGGCGCCTGGCGCGCCGGAGTCAGCGTGCTGCTGCCCGCCGACCTGCAAGCCCAGACACGCCAGCGCTGGTCGAAGGAAGTCGACCTGTGGCTGACCGATCAGGATGACGACGCGCACCTGGCCGATTATCACCAGCGGCCACTCGCGGCGGCTGCGCTGGATCTGGACCGCTGTCAGTTGAGCCTGTGTACCTCCGGCTCCAGTGGCGAACCCAAACGCATCGACAAAACCCTGCGCCAACTGGCCAATGAGGTCCAGGCGCTGGAGCAACTGTGGGGTGCCGACCTGGGCCAGGCCTGCATCATCGGCAGCGTCGCCACCCAGCACATTTATGGGTTGTTGTTCCGGGCGCTATGGCCGTTGTGCGCCGGACGTACGTTCGTGCGCAAACAACTGGCCTTCCCGGAAGACCTGCAGCGCGCCAGTCGCGAACACCCGACATTTACCTGGATCGCCAGCCCGGCGCTGCTCAAACGCATGGGCGACAACCTCGACTGGCCAGCCTTGAGCGCAGTGCGCCGGGTGTTCTCCTCGGGTGGCGCGTTGCCCAACGAGGCCGCATACAGCCTGCATGAGCGCTTGCAGCAATGGCCGACGGAAATTCTCGGCAGCTCGGAAACCGGCGGTATCGCCTGGCGTCAGGGCAACGCGCTCTGGCAGCCGTTCGCCGATGTCGAGCTGAGCCAGGACAGCGACGGCGCCTTGCTCATTGCCTCGCCGTACTTGCCGGCCGGTCACATCGAACACACCGCCGACGCCGCACGGATCGCCGCCGACGGCCGCTTCGAACTGCTGGGGCGGCTGGACCGGATCGTCAAACTGGAAGAAAAACGTATCTCGCTGCCGATGCTGGAACAGGCGCTGATGGCCCACGCCTGGGTTGCTGAAGCGCGCCTGGGCGTCGTCCAGGAAAACCGCGCCTCGCTGGGTGCGCTGCTGGTGTTGAGCGAATCCGGCCTGCACGCGTTGCGCAATCAGGGTCGTCGCACCCTGACCCAGGAACTGCGCCAACACCTGGGCCAACACTGTGAAGCCCTGGCCCTGCCACGACGCTGGCGCCTGCTGCGTCAACTGCCGCTGAACGCGCAAGGCAAACTGCCCCAGGCCGAAGTCGAAACCCTGCTGCTGGCACCGCGCCCGAAGGCGCCGCAGGTGCTGGAGCAGGTTGAAACCAACGGTGAATGGAGCCTGCAACTGGCCGTGCCTCCGGACCTCGCCTACTTCAGCGGCCACTTCCCGCAAACACCGGTTTTGCCCGGTGTGGTGCAGGTGGACTGGGCGCTGAACCTGGGTCAGCACTTGATGCAACTGCCGGAAAAGTTCGCGGGTATGGAAGTGCTGAAATTCCAGCAACTGGTGCGTCCTGGGGATGAAATCCAGCTGCACCTGCGTTTTGATCAGGAGCGCGGCAAGCTGTATTTCGCGTTTCGCAATGAGACGGCAACCTGCTCCAGTGGGCGGATTTTGCTGGAGGCAGCAGATGCATAAGTCAGGTGAGTGCTGCGCACTCATTCGCGGGCAAGCCCGCTCCTACCTTGGATCTTCACCGACCACAAACGTTGTGATCGACACAAGACCCGTGTGGGAGCGGGCTTGCCCGCGATGGGATCAACCAGATACTCCAGGGGAAACACCCGATGCATAACCCCTGCGCCATCATCCCGGTCTACAACCACGAAACCGCAATCACCAGCGTGGTCGACGCCTTGCTCGCGCGCAATCTGCCCTGCATTCTGGTAGACGACGCCAGCAGCCCCGCCTGCGCCAAAGTCCTTGACCAACTGGCGCTGCGCGACAGCGTCTACCTGATCCGCCTCACCGCCAATGAAGGCAAGGGCGGCGCGGTCATGACCGGCCTGCGCGAAGCCTCGCGCCTGGGCTTTAGCCATGCGTTGCAGGTGGATGCCGACGGCCAGCACGACCTGAACGACGTCGCCACCTTCATCGAACAATCCCGCGCCCACCCCGAGGCGGTGATCTGCGGTTATCCACGCTACGACGCCAGCGTGCCCAAGGGTCGCCTCTATGCCCGCTACCTGACCCACGTCATGGTGTGGATCAACACCTTGTCGTTGCAGATCCGCGATTCGATGTGCGGCTTTCGCGTGTACCCATTGCCGCCGACCCTGGCGCTGATCGACTCGGCGAAGATCGGCAAACGCATGGATTTCGACTCGGACATTCTGGTACGCCTGGCGTGGCGCAATCAGCCGATGCAGTGGCTGCAAACCAGGGTTCACTACCCGCTGGACGGCGTCTCGCATTTCCGCCTGTTCCGCGACAACGTGCTGATCTCCAGCATGCACACCCGGCTGTTCTTCGGCATGTTGCTGCGCGCACCGGCGATCCTCTGGCGGCGGTGGCGGACATGAGCGATAACATTGATAAAAAACACTGGGCCGACCGCCAGGAGCGCGGCAGTTTCCGGCTGATGAAATTCACCGCCTTGTGCGCCAAAGTGCTGGGCCGACGCCTGCTGAGCCCACTGCTATACGGCATCGTTTTGTACTTTTTCCTGTTCGGCCGCAGTGCGCGCAAGAGTATCTGGCAGTACCAGCAACGCCTGGCCGACTGGGCCGCTCGCCCGGACTTGCGCCCGACCCATTGGCGGGTGTTCGGCCAGTTCATGGCCTTCGCCGATTCGATGCTCGACAAGCTCGACGTGTGGAACGGCAAGCTGAGCATCGAGCAGATTGAAATCATCGACCCGGCCCTGCTGCGTTCGCAATTGCGTGGCGCTCGCGGGCAGATGCTGGTGGGTGCGCACCTGGGCAATCTTGAAGTCTGCCGCGCGCTGGCGGAGATCGGCGAAAAAGTCACCATGAACGTGCTGGTGCATACCAAGCACGCCGAGCAGTTCAACCGCCTGCTGGGCGAGGCCGGGGCGACCAATCTGCGCCTGATTCAGGTCAGCGAGTTAACGCCGGTGGTCATGCTGCAACTCAGCGAGCGCCTGGAGCGCGGCGAGTGGCTGGCGATTGCCGGCGACCGTGTGCCGCTGCATGGCGGGCGCAGCGTGACCGTGGATTTCCTCGGCCACCCGGCGGCGTTCCCCCAAGGCCCGTGGCTGCTGGCCGGCCTGCTGAAATGCCCGGTCAATCTGCTGTTGTGCCTGAAAAAACCGACGGGCGATTATCGACTGACCCTCGAACCGTTCACCGAGGCCGTGGCGTGGAAGCGCAGCGACCGCGAGCAGGTCATTCATCAGTGGGCCACCCGCTATGCCGAGCGCCTGGGTCACTATTGCCTCGAAGCGCCCCAACAATGGTTCAACTTTTACCCTTTCTGGAAGACCGATGACGACGCCAACGCATGAGCCGATAACTTTCGGCGAACTCCCTTTGCGCATCGAAGACGTGCTGGCCCTGGCCAACCGTCAGGCACCGACGCAGCTGCAAGGCGACCCCGCCTATCGCGAACGCATCGCCAAGGGCGCACGTTTTCTCGACTCGCTGCTGGACAAGGAAGGCGTGATTTACGGCGTGACCACCGGTTACGGCGACTCCTGTGTGGTCGCGGTGCCGCTGCATCACGTCGAGGCGCTGCCCCGTCATCTGTACACCTTCCACGGTTGCGGGCTGGGCAAATTGCTCGACGCCCAGGCCACCCGCGCGGTGCTGGCGGCACGCTTGCAGTCGCTGTGCCACGGCGTGTCCGGGGTACGCGTGGAACTGCTGGAGCGTCTGCAGGCGTTCCTCGAACACGACATTCTGCCGCTGATCCCGGAAGAAGGCTCGGTGGGCGCCAGCGGTGACCTGACGCCGTTGTCTTATGTGGCCGCCACCTTGTCCGGCGAGCGCGAAGTGATGTTCCGTGGCGAACGCCGTCAGGCCGCCGACGTGCATCGCGAACTGGGCTGGCAGCCGCTGGTGCTGCGCCCGAAAGAAGCGCTGGCCCTGATGAACGGCACCGCCGTGATGACCGGCCTCGCCTGCCTGGCCTTCGCCCGCGCCGATTACCTGCTGCAACTGGCCACGCGCATCACCGCGCTGAACGTGGTCGCGCTGCAAGGCAACCCGGAACACTTCGACGAGCGCCTGTTTGCCACCAAGCCTCATCCGGGACAGATGCAAGTCGCCGCGTGGCTGCGCAAGGACCTGGCGATCGACGCGCCGACCGCGCCGCTGCATCGCCTGCAAGATCGCTACTCTCTGCGCTGCGCGCCGCACGTCCTCGGGGTGTTGGCCGACAGCCTGAACTGGCTGCGTTCGTTCATCGAGATCGAACTCAACAGCGCCAACGACAACCCGATCATCGACGCCGAAGCCGAGCGCGTGCTGCACGGCGGGCACTTCTACGGCGGCCACATCGCGTTCGCCATGGACAGCCTGAAGAACCTTGTCGCCAACGTTGCCGACCTGCTGGACCGCCAGCTTGCACTGTTGGTGGACGAGCGTTACAACCACGGCTTGCCGAGCAACCTGTCGGGCGCCAGCGCCGAACGGGCGATGCTCAACCACGGCTTCAAGGCGGTGCAGATCGGCACCAGCGCCTGGACCGCCGAGGCGCTGAAAAACACCATGCCGGCCAGCGTGTTCTCGCGCTCCACCGAGTGCCACAACCAGGACAAGGTGAGCATGGGCACCATCGCCGCCCGCGATGCCATCCGCGTGCTGGAGCTGACCGAGCAAGTCGCCGCCGCCACCCTGCTGGCGGCCAATCAGGGCGTGTGGCTGCGCAGCCGGGCCGAAGACGCCCGTCCGCTGCCACCCGCCCTCGCCGAGATGCACGAAGCACTGGCCAAGGACTTCCCGCCCGTCATCGAAGACCGTGCGCTGGAAGGTGAATTGCGCCTGTGCCTGCAACGCATCGCCGAGCAACACTGGAGGCTGCATGCGTAGTCCGGGAGTGATCCACGCCGACACGCACATCCTCGTGCCGTTCTTCGATGTCGACACCATGCACGTGGTCTGGCACGGCCACTACGTCAAATACCTGGAAGTCGCCCGCTGCGCCCTGCTGGACAAAATCGGCCACAACTACACGGCGATGGTCGAGTCCGGCTACGCGTGGCCGGTGATCGACCTGCAACTGCGCTACGTGCGCGGCGCCGTGTTCGGCCAGACCCTGAACGTGCGCGCCAGTCTGGTGGAGTGGGAGAACCGGCTGAAGGTCAACTACCTGATCAGCGACCTGGCCACTGGCGAACGCCTGACCCGCGCCAGCACGGTGCAGGTTGCCGTCGACATGAGCAGCCGCGAAATGCAGCTGGCCTCGCCGAAAATCTTCACCGACGCCGTTGAAAGGATGCTGCCATGAACCCCGGTTTCGACACCGCTTGCGACGCCCAGGCAACTCCCCATGGCGAGCGAGCTTGCTCGCGCTTGAGTGCGCAGCACTCACAATCAGGGCAATGGTTGGCAAGTTTTTGGGGCCGCTTCGCAGCCCAGCGCGAGCAAGCTCGCTCGCCACGTTTTTCAGCGATCACGTGCCTGACCGTGTTGGCGCTACTAGGGCTGCCATCGCTCGCGCAGGCCTTCGACCTGCAACAACTCAGCGATCAACTGGCCAAGCCCGATGTGATCCACGGCAACTTCATCCAGGAAAAACACCTGCGCGCCCTGCCGCAACCGCTGACCAGCAAAGGCACGTTCGTGCTGGCAAAAAACCACGGTCTGCTGTGGCTGTTGAAAACCCCGCTGCAACAGGATTACCGCATCAGCGCCAAGGGTATCGCCCGGCGTGACGCCAGCGGCTGGCAGATGCTGCCGAACAAGAGCGCCGGGGCCGAGCAGAACCGCTTGTTTCTTGCGGTGCTGCAAGGCGACAGCAGCGGCCTGCAACGGGACTTCGAGCTGAGTCTTTCCGGCGACGCACAACACTGGAAGCTGACCCTGACCCCGCGTTCACTGCTGCTCAAGCAGGTATTCAATCAAATCAACATCGACGGCGGCGAGTTGGTGCAGAGCATCGAACTGCTGGAAACCCAGGGCGACAGCACCGTGCTGCGTATGCGCGACAGCACCGCCACCCAGCCATTGAGCGACGCGGAGCAACATGACTTTGCCGAGTGAACGGATGCTCCCACGGCTGTTTCTGATCCTGCTGCTGGCGGTGCTCGCGCTCGCCGGCTGGCAATGGCGTGACGGCGCACCGCTGTCGGCCAACCTGATGGAACTGGTGCCTGGCACGGCACCGGACGCGCTGGAACTGCGCGCCGAACAACGCATGCAAGAACCGCTGAACCGCGAAATGCTGGTGCTGGTCGGCCACGCCGATCGCCAGCGAGCCATCGCCATGGCGCAAAAACTGGGCGATGAATGGCAGGCCAGCGGCTTGTTCGAGAAGGTCCAGTGGAACCTCCAGGCCGACTTGCCGGCACTGCGCACGCAACTGCTGCAAGGCCGACTGGCAATGCTCGGTGACGCGGATCGCCAGCAATTGATTGAACACCCCGGCGCGTTCATCCAGCAACGGGTGCAAGCGCTGTTCGACCCGTTTACCGGTTTCAGTCTGGTGCCGAGCCAGGACGACTGGCTGGGCCTGACCGGACGTATCCAGAACAGCCAGCCGCAACACGGCGCGGTGCAACTGGACATCGGCAGCGGCGCGCTGGTTGCCGACGCCGACGGCAAGAGTTGGGTGCTGCTGCGGGCGCGCACCACCGGCAACGCCTTCGACATGAACCTGCCACTGCAAGTGGCCGCCCTGCTCAAGCACAGCCGCGAAGAAGCGGCGCAAACGGACGTGCAACTGCTGGCCGCCAGCGGCTTGCTCTACGCCGCCAATGGTCAGCAACAAGCCACCCGGGAAATGACCTGGGTCGGCGGCGGCGCCACACTGGGCATCCTGTTGCTGCTGTTGCTGGCCTTCCGACGCTGGCGGGTGTTGCTGGCGTTCGTACCGGTGCTGGTCGGCATGCTGTTCGGCGCGGTGGCCTGTGTGGCGCTGTTCGGCCATATGCATGTGATGACGCTGGTGCTGGGGTCGAGCCTGATCGGCGTCGCGGTGGATTACCCGCTGCATTATCTGTCCAAGAGCTGGAGCCTCAAGCCCTGGCACAGCTGGCCGGCCCTGCGCCTGACCCTGCCGGGGCTGACCCTGAGCCTGATCACCAGTTGCATCGGTTACCTGGCGCTGGCCTGGACGCCATTCCCGGCGCTGACCCAGATCGCCGTGTTCTCCGCCGCCGGTCTGCTCGGCGCCTATCTGTCCGCCGTGTGCCTGCTGCCGGCGCTGCTCAAGGGCCTGGACCTGCGCCCGGCGCAATGGCCGCTGCGGGTCTGCGAGTTTCTGGTGACGCTGCGCCAGGCGCTGCTCAAACGCGCCAGCACCCCGGTACTGCTGGCACTGCTGATTGCCTTCTGCCTGGGCGGCGTGTTGCAGCTCAACAGCAAAAACGACATTCGCCAATGGGTCGGCATGCCGGCGCAATTGACCGCCGAAGCCCAGGCCATCGCACGCATCACCGGCTACCAGCCCACCAGCCAGTTCTTCCTGATCCGGGCGGCCAATCAGCAGCAGTTGCTGGAACGCCAGAACGCCCTCAGCGAACGTCTGGAGCAGTTGGTCAATCTCGACAAACTCCAGGGCTTTTTGTCGCTCAACCAATTGGTCAGCCAACCCAGCGAACAGCAACAAGTGCGCGAAGCGTTGAACAAGCTGCCGCTGTTCTGGCAGCCGCTGCTGGACGTTGGCGTGCCGGTCGAAGCGCTGCAAGCCGAGTTGGCGACATTGCAGGCACTGCCTGACGAGGACATCGACGCCGCGCTGGCCGGACCATTGGCCGAGCCTTATCGCCCGCTGTGGTTGGGCAAGACCGATGACGGCGTGGCCGCAATGGTCAGCCTGCAAGGCCTGAACAACCCGGCGCTGCTGCGGGTTCAGGCCCTGGATTTGCCGGGTGTGCAACTGGTGGATCGCCTCGGCGAACTGAACAATGTGTTTGCCGCCACGCAAATCAGCGCGGCGGAACTGAAACTCGCCTCCTGCGTGCTGATCGTGCTGGTGCTGATCCTGCCCTTCGGCCTCGGCGGTGCGGTGCGCATCGTCGCGCTGCCGCTGCTGGCGGCGCTGTGCAGTCTGGCGAGCCTTGGCTGGCTGGGTCAGCCGCTGACGCTGTTCAGTCTGTTCGGCCTGCTGCTGGTGACGGCCATCAGCGTCGATTACGCGATCCTTATGCGCGAGCAGGTCGGCGGCGCCGCCGTGAGCCTGCTGGGCACCTTGCTGGCGGCGCTGACCACCTGGCTCTCGTTCGGTTTGCTGGCGGTGTCCAGCACGCCGGCAGTGAGTAACTTCGGGCTGTCGGTGAGCCTCGGCCTGGCGTTCAGCTTTTTGCTGGCGCCGTGGGCCGGCAAGCATGTTCATGCCGCGCCAGTCGCGGAGCCGGCAGCATGATGGTCGCGCTGTTCTGGATCATGGCCGTGGCGCTGTTCGCCGTGGCGACCCGTGTCGGGCGGCATTTCGGCCTGATCCCGATTGTCAGTCAGTTGCTGCTGGCGACCTTCGGCCTGCCGCTGCTGATGTACTTCTGGATCGAGCCCGGCTGGCAACTCAGCGGCGCGGTGCTGATCGCGCCGGTGTGGCTGAAAAACCTCTACAGCCTGAGCTTCGCCTTGCTGCTGGGGCACATTCTCAGTGACGTGATCGACCTGCGGCTGGACCGCCAGAGCCTGAAGATCGCCCTGCCGAGTTTCTGCATTCCGTTCGCTTGCGGCCTGGGGACGGCCGTCTGGCTGTTGCCGCCGCAACCGTGGATCAGTTCACTGGCCGTGGGGCTGGTGTTCGCCATCACTGCGATTCCGGTGCTGTATTTGTACTTGCGCCATATCAATTATCCACCGGCTGCCACGCGGCGTCTGGTGCAGACCGCGATCCTCATCGACCTCACCTGCTGGACGCTGTTCGGCTTCGCCCAAGGCAGCCTGCACCTGAGCAGTCTGCTGCTGCCATTGGCCGGTGTGTGCTTGCCGATACTGCTGCGCCTACTCGGCTTGCGGCAGCCGTTGCTGCACAGCGGTTGCTTCTTCGCGCTGCTGGTACTGGCCGAGCACTTCAAGCTCAACGCGCTGATTTTCGGCATCGGTTATTTGCTGTGCATGGCCGCGTTGAAAGTGCCGCTGGTGTTGCCGTTGTCAGCACAGTGGATGACGCGTTTGCAGACCTGGATCGCCATCCCGCTGATCCTCACGTTCGGCATCGTGCAAATCGATGTCCACGCCGCCATGGCCAGCCTCGGCTGGCTGCAACTGGCCGCCCTGCTGCTGTTGCCGATCGCCAGCAAATTGCTCGGCAACTGGCTCGGCCTCGGCTGGGCAGGCGCATCGTTTGACGGCGCCAGTCGCTGGCGCGAAAGCATTCTGTTGAACATTCGCGGCTTGAGCGAAATCGTCTTTCTCAACCTGCTGCTGCAACAACTACTCATCAGCCCAGCGCTGTACTTCGCGCTGATGCTGATGGGCCTGATCGCGACCTTGCTGCCGGCATTGGCCGGCATGCACCGAAGCCCCCTGAATATTGCTGTCCCGGTAAGGAGTACCCGTGTCAATCGTTGAAATGGAACGTCGTCAGGTGCTGGTCATCGGTGCCGGGCCTTCGGGCGCCATCGCCGCCGCGCTGCTCAAGCGCAAGGGACACGATGTGCTAGTGGTCGAACGCCAGCATTTCCCACGGTTCTCTATCGGCGAAAGCCTGCTGTCCCACTGCCTGGATTTCGTCGAGGAAGCCGGCATGCTGGACGCGGTAAATGCCGCCGGATTCCAGCTGAAAACCGGCGCCGCATTCGCCTGGGGTGATCAGTACAGTGCCTTCGATTTCGGTGACACCTTCAGCCAGGGCAAGCCGACCACCTTCCAGGTCCTGCGCGCCGACTTCGACAAACTGCTGGCCGATCAGGCCGCGTTGCAAGGCGTGGAATTGCGCTACGGCGAAGCCATCGTCAGCGCTGATTTCAACCTGCCGAAACCGCAGCTGAACGTGCTGCGCGAGGATGGCAGCGAGTACCGCATCGAGGCCGATTTCGTGCTCGACGCCAGCGGCTACGGCCGAGTGCTGCCGCGCTTGCTGGACCTGGAAGCGCCGTCGAATTTTCCGGTGCGTCAGGCGGTGTTCACCCACGTCGAAGACCATATCGACAGCCCGAAATTCGACCGCACCAAGATCCTCGTTACCACGCACCCGACCCAACGCGATATCTGGTTCTGGACCATCCCGTTCAGCAACGGGCGTTGCTCGGTGGGCGTGGTCGCGGCAGCGGAGCATTTCGAAGGTCGCAGTGACGATCTGGACGAGTGTCTGCGCAGCTTCATCGACGAAACCCCGAGCCTGGCCGGTGTGCTGAACAACGCCGTGTGGGATACGCCTGCACGGACCATCGGCGGCTACTCGGCCAACGTCAAAACCCTGCACGGGCCGGGCTTCGCCTTGCTTGGCAACGCCGCGGAATTTCTCGACCCGGTGTTCTCCTCCGGCGTGACCATCGCCATGCGTTCGGCGAGCATGGCCGCTGGCGTGCTGCACCGTCAGTTGCTGGGCGAAAGCGTTGACTGGCAAACCGAGTTCGCCGAGCCGCTGAAGCGCGGCGTCGACACGTTCCGCGCCTACGTCGAAGGCTGGTACGCCGGGACGTTCCAGGACGTGATCTACCACCCTGGCAGCTCCCCGGACATTCGC
The DNA here is from genome assembly GCF_029955235.1 of Pseudomonas fungipugnans. Lineage (NCBI taxonomy): Bacteria > Pseudomonadati > Pseudomonadota > Gammaproteobacteria > Pseudomonadales > Pseudomonadaceae > Pseudomonas > Pseudomonas fungipugnans. The sequence continues at coordinate 751,269 of NZ_JARBWL010000002.1, read as the reverse complement.
CGCATGATCGCCTCGATCCTGGCCGGTTACGCCTGGGACGAGCGCAACCCGTTCGTCAGCGAAGCCAAGCGGCGCCTGAAGGTGATTTCAGAAATCTGTGCAAGGGATGCCACATGAGTTACTTGAGCGACAACTACGTCGAAGAAACCAGATTCGGTTTCTGGTTCCTGCGCAGCCACACCTGGCAGCACCATGTGTTGCGCGTGGCGATCAACGATTTGCGTAGTTTGTTCAGCGCGCCGTTGCCGAACAATCCGGTGTTACTGGATGCCGGTTGCGGCCAGGGCAAGTCGTTCCAGTACTTGCGCCAGACGTTTGCGCCCGAGCGTTTGATCGGCGTCGATGCCGATCCGCACAGCCTCGAACTGAGCGCTGAAGAAGCGACTCGCCAAGGCATGAGCGTGGAACTGATCGGCAGCGACTGCGCGACGCTCAACGTGCCGGATGCCAGCGTCGATCTGCTGTTCTGCCACCAGACGTTCCATCATCTGGTGGAACAGGACCGGGCACTGGCCGAGTTCTATCGGGTGCTCAAGCCCGGTGGTTATCTGCTGTTCGCCGAGTCCACCGAGGCCTACATTGATACATGGGTGATTCGCTGGCTGTTTCGCCACCCGATGCATGTGCAGAAGAGTGCTGCCGGGTACCTGGAAATGATTCGCCAGCAGGGTTTCGTGTTCAGTCCACAGAACGTGTCTTATCCGTACCTGTGGTGGAGCCGCGCCAGGGATTTCGGCCTGCTGGAGCGCTTTGGCCTGCGCAAGCCAAAGCCTTTTGGCCAGCGGGAAGAAACCCTGGTCAACGTGGTGGCGCGCAAGCCGCTTGAGGGTGGTGTTTGATGTCTAGCGCAATTCAAACCTGTGGAAGCACCTGTGGGAGCGAGCTTGCTCCCACAGGGTTTTCGGCAGGGCTGCGGTTTGTGTTGATGGCTTGTGTTTTGTTGCTAAGCGCCTGCGCCAGCCGCGCGCCGTTGCCCGAGCACAGCCCGACACTGGCACTGCCGTTGCAATTGCACATCCAGCGCTTGATGGCGGATCAGCGTCAGGACTGGCTGCTGGTCATCCAGCGCGAAGGCCCGGGCATTCGCTGGTCGATGATGGACCCGCTGGGGATTCCCGTGGCCCGGCAGAAACTGATCGACGGTCAGTGGCAGGCCGATGGCCTGTTGCCGCCCAATCCCGAGGCCCGTGAATTGTTTGCCGCGCTGCTGTTCGCCCTGACGCCTGCTGGCGAACTGCACGGCAACTATCGCGCCGCGCAACAGCAGGGTGCGCAGCGCTCGCTGCCCGCGCGCTGGAATGTGCGCTACGCGCAGCCGCTGAGCTTTGAATTGGATCTGCCCCAAGGCCCGAACTATCACGTCTCGCCGCTGAGCGGTGACGCGCCATGACCGCCTATTTGAACGCCCTGGGGGTGATCTGCTCGCTCGGGCGCGGCAAAAGCGAAGTCGCGCAGAATCTGTTTGCCGGTGACTGCAGCGGCATGCGCAACGAATCTGGCTGGGTGCCGGATCGCGTATTGCCAGTTGCGGCGGTACACGGTGAACTGGCGTCGATCCCGGCACACCTCGCCGGGCAAGCCAGCCGCAACAATCAGCTGTTGCTGGAAGCGGCGCTGCAAATTCGCGCTGACATCGATCAGGCGATCAGCACCTATGGCGCCGGTCGTATCGGCATCGTATTGGGCACCAGCACCTCGGGCATCGATGAAGCCAGTCGCGGCCTGGCGCATTACATTCGCGAACAGCAGTTCCCTGCAGATTACGACTATCAGCAACAGGAACTCGGCGCGCCGGCCAACTTCCTCGCCGACTGGCTGCAACTGAGCGGCCCGGCCTATGTGATTTCCACCGCGTGCACTTCCAGCGCCCGAGCCTTGATGAGCGCCCAGCGCCTGCTCGACCTGGGGCTGTGCGATGCCGTGCTGTGCGGCGGCGTCGACAGTTTGTGCAAGCTGACGCTGAACGGTTTTTCGGCGCTGGAAGCGGTGTCCGAACAACGCTGCAATCCATTTTCCGCCAACCGTAACGGCATCAACATCGGCGAAGCAGCGGTGCTGTTCCTGATGAGCAAAACTGCCGGTGACGCACAGCCGATTGCCCTGCTCGGCAGCGGCGCCAGTTCCGATGCGCATCACATTTCCGCGCCGGAGCCGAGTGGCCGGGGCGCCCTGCAAGCGATGCGCAAAGCCCTGAGCCGCGCCGCCCTGCAACCGACGCAAATCGGCTACCTGAACCTGCACGGCACCGCCACCCAACACAACGACGCCATGGAAAGCCTGGCGGTGGCCACGCTGTTCCCGGACGGCGTGCCCTGCTCCTCGACCAAACCCATGACCGGCCACACCCTCGGTGCCGCCGGTGCGCTGGAAGCGGCGTTCTGCTGGCTGAGCCTGTGCGCGGACAACACCGGTCACGCCCTGCCACCCCACGTCTGGGACGGCCAGCCCGACCCCGACCTGCCGCCGCTGGAATGGGTGACCCCGGCCACCCGCCTGGCGTCCATTGCACCCCGCTACCTGATGAGCAATTCCTTTGCCTTTGGTGGCAACAACGTCAGCCTGATTATCGGAGACGCCCCATGATTGCCTGGCCGCTCGCCGAACTGCTGCCCCACGCTGGCGACATGATCCTCATCGAGCAGATCCTGTCGTTCGATGACGAGCAGATTCACACCCGCCTCACCGTCAAACCCGGTGGCCTGTTCAACCGCGCTGACGGCAGCCTGCCGGCCTGGGTCGGCATCGAACTGATGGCCCAGAGCGTTGCCGCCTACGCCGGTTGCCATGCCCGCTCCCGCGGCGATGCGGTGGAGTTGGGCTTTCTGCTCGGCACCCGCAAATTCGAATGCAACGTGGAACACTTTCCGGTCGGCACCGAGCTGACCATCCACGGCCTGCGCTCGCTGGAAGACGACAGCGGCATGGGCGTGTTCGAATGCCACATCAACGCCCCCGGCATTCATGCCACCGCTCGTCTGAACGTGTACCGCCCGCCCGAAGCGGCGCAATATCTTCAAGAATCCCAAGGAGTCGAGTGATGACTGAATCCGTACTGGTCACCGGCTCCAGCCGTGGCATTGGCCGCGCCATTGCGCTGCGTCTGGCGCAGGCCGGCCACGACATCGTGCTGCATTGCCGCAGCGGTCTGGCCGAAGCCGAAGCGGTAAAAGCCGAAGTCGAAGCCCTGGGCCGCAATGCCCGCGTGCTGCAATTCGACGTGTCCGACCGCGCCAGTTGCAAAGCCATTCTCGAAGCCGACGTCGAAGCCCATGGCGCCTATTACGGCGTGGTGCTCAATGCCGGCCTGACTCGCGACGGGGCGTTTCCAGCCTTGAGCGAAGACGATTGGGACGTGGTAATGCGCACCAACCTCGACGGTTTCTACAACGTGCTGCACCCGGTGATGATGCCGATGATTCGTCGTCGCGCCGCCGGGCGGATTGTCTGCATCACGTCTGTTTCCGGGCTGATCGGCAATCGCGGCCAGGTCAACTACAGCGCGTCCAAGGCCGGATTGATCGGCGCGGCGAAAGCGCTGGCCATCGAACTGGGCAAGCGCAAGATCACCGTCAATTGCGTCGCCCCCGGCCTGATCGACACCGCGATGCTGGACGAAAACGTGCCGGTGGAAGAACTGATGAAAATGATCCCCGCACAACGCATGGGCACACCTGAAGAGGTGGCCGGTGCGGTGAATTTCCTGATGTCGGCGGAAGCCGCCTACATCACCCGCCAGGTCCTGGCAGTCAACGGAGGCCTGTGCTGATGAAGCGCGTCGTCGTCACCGGCATGGCCGGCATCACCTCACTGGGCAGCGACTGGGAGACCATCGCCGGCAACTTCGCGGCCAACCGCAGCGGCATCCGGCGCATGGACGAGTGGGATCGCTTCAGCGAACTCAACACGCGCCTCGCCGGGCCCATCGATGACTTCAAAGTCCCAAGCCACTGGACCCGCAAGCAACTGCGCAGCATGGGTCGCGTTTCGCGGCTGGCGGTGGGCGCGGCTGAACGAGCGTTGGCCGACGCCGGATTGCTGGGCGACGAATCAATCAAGGACGGGCGTATGGGCGTGGCCTGCGGCTCGTCCACCGGCAGCACCGACGAGATCAAGGCGTTCGGCAACATGCTGCTCAACTCGGTGGCCGAGGGCCTGAACGCCAACTCCTACGTGCGCATGATGCCGCACACCACGGCGGCCAATATCAGCATCTTCTTCGGCCTCACCGGCCGGCTGATCCCGACCTCCAGCGCCTGCACCAGTGGCAGCCAGGGCATCGGTTACGCCTATGAGTCGATCAAGTTCGGGCGCCTGCCGCTGATGCTCGCCGGCGGCGCCGAAGAACTGTGCCCTACCGAAGCCATGGTGTTCGACGCGCTCTACGCCACCAGCCTGAAAAACGACGCCCCCCAAACCAGCCCGCGCCCGTATGACAAGGGCCGCGACGGCCTGGTAATCGGTGAAGGCGGCGGCATGCTGGTACTCGAAGAACTCGAGCACGCCCTGGCACGCGGCGCGCACATCCATGCCGAGATCGTCGGCTTCGGCAGCAACGCCGACGGCCAACACACCACCCGCCCCGAGCAGACGACCATGCGCAGGGCCATGAAACTGGCGCTGGAAGACGCCGGCCTCGAACCGTCGGCCATCGGCTACGTGAACGGCCACGGCACCGCCACCGAACAGGGCGACATCGCCGAAACCCTGGCCACCAGCGCGCTGTTCGGCGAACACATGCCGATCAGCTCGCAGAAGAGCTTCCTCGGCCACACCCTCGGCGCGTGCGGTGCACTGGAGTCCTGGTTCAGCATCGAAATGATGAATAGCGACTTGTACGCCCACACCTTCAACCTCGACGAGGTCGATCCGCACTGTGGCAAACTCGACTACCTGCGCGGCGAGTTCCGGCAGATGAGCAGCCAGTACGTGATGAACAACAACTTCGCGTTCGGCGGGGTAAATACGTCGCTGATCTTTCGGCGCTGGTCGTAAGGCTTCGTACACACAATCCCAGTAGGAGCTGGCGAAGCTTGCGATCTTTTGATCTGGTTTTCAGAAAATCAAAGTCAAAAGATCGCAGCCTGCGGCGGCTCCTACGGGGATTAACGGTTCTTGGTCTTATCCCGCCAGCAACAACCAGAAATAGGAAATTTCAGCGGCACTTCTCGGAAACGTCCTAACGCCAGCCCCCGCAACTCCCGGTTACGTTCGAAGTCCTCCCCAAAGGCGAACAAGGACTGCCATGGCGCGCGACAAGGACATCCCACAGATCCGGGAATACACCGAAGGCGACGGCGGCACCCCAGCTGTCAGCCGCATTCGCTATCTGCGAGACATGACCCCGACCGAACTGGCCCGGCGCAAGGCCAGACACAACCACTGCGACGGCCTACTCGCCCGCCAGCAGGCGTGTGAAGACGACCGTTTTGGCTCACGCGAAAAGAAACAACCACTGGCGAGCGTTGGCTGCGTGTTCGCCAAAAGCTGCAACCTCCCTGACGGCGTCATCAACCACAACAACCCCGCCGGTTTCATCCCCCTCGAGCAATTGGCCAACTACGGCATGTGGGCGGTGCTTGGCACCGCAAGCGCTATTGCTGCGCAAGGCAGCTCCCTGCACCTGGTCGCGGGGTCGGCAACGGGTCACGCCATTGCCCAACGCCTCGGCGGCTCACTTGCCCTGACGCAGCTATCCGGCTCGGCAGCGGGTGCAGCAGGTACGGCGGTCGGCACCGTCGCATTGCTGATGCCCAACGCCAGCCTGTCTCCCGACAGCGCCTTGTATACCCACGAACAGTACGCTGCGCTTGAGGCGGGTCGAACCCGTGTGCGCATCAATGTGAAGACGTTGCCCGACGGCACCGTCAACGCGTACGGCTTCTACACCGGTGGCAAAAAAGGCTGGGAGTTTGTCCCCGTCATCAAGGCCGGAAAAGTGGGCGAGCAGTTTGTCGCCGACCTCGGTAATGGCATCGGCCTGACCTGGACACCCGCCGCGAACCCGGACGACATCCCGAAAATCCCCGCTCTTGAGGGCGCGCCGCCACTGCCGAAGGTGTGGGTCTATCCGCCGACCGGGCAGGCCGACAAGGTACTGGTGAATCCGCAGTATCCGCCCGAGTATCAGGATGCGATTATCTGGTTTGCGGCGGAGACGGGGCTTGCGCCGATCTATGTTGTGCTCAATGTCCGGTATGAAGAAATTCATAGGAAAGACCGGCCATGACTTTGAGAGACTGCGTTCCAGACTGCACGGAAGAGGAGTTGGTCCGGTTGCTCCAACGCATCATGGGAACCGATGAAAGCAACGAATAGACACAAACGGAAAGCGGAGTAGCCAATTTCAGAAACGTCCCACAGCCAGACATTGGGCTTCGAGCTAGGGTCAATGCCCCGAGACACGTCGGGCATCACAAGGAAGAACGGACCATGACTAAAAAGGCAGTTATCGTTTTCAGCGGCGGGCAGGACTCCACCACCTGCTTGATCCATGCGTTGCCGCACTATGATGAGATCCACTGTATTACGTTCGATTACGGCCAGCGCCATCGGGCGGAAATCGAGGTGGCGCAGCGGCTTGCGAAAGAGCTGGGCGTGACGGCGCATAAGGTGCTGGACACTACGTTGTTGAATGAGCTGGCGATCAGCAGTTTGACACGCGACAACATTCCGGTACCCACCGCAAGTAGCTCTGGCAACGGCCTGCCAAGCACTTTCGTACCGGGTAGAAATATTCTGTTTTTAACCCTGGCGTCCATCTATGCCTATCAAGTTCAGGCCGAGACTGTCATCACGGGTGTCTGCGAAACAGATTTCTCTGGCTACCCTGATTGCCGGGATGAGTTTGTCAAAGCGCTACATAACGCCATTGAACTGGGCATGGACTATAAGCTACGGATTGAAACGCCACTTATGTGGTTAAACAAGGCAGAAACCTGGGCCTTGGCCGAATACCACGGAAAACTCGAATTGATTCAGCACCAGACACTGACTTGCTATAACGGAATAAAAGGCAGTGGGTGCGGCGACTGTGACGCGTGCAATCTTCGAGCGAAAGGGCTGAATGAGTTTCTTGAGAACAAATCAGTAGTTATGGAGGGACTGAAAGACAAGCTGAAATAGAAATAGAAATAGAAATAGAAATAGAAATAGAAATAGAAGGGGAGCTTATTCGCTCCCCTCACCTTATACGACTTGGGCTCCAGATACGTAACGTTTGAATAATGACCTGGCCCCGTAAGCAGGCAAAATATTAAAAATTGCGAAACACATTTTTATAACAATCTGAACATAAACTATACCAAGTATTTCGGCATTCGTCATCGTTCCGTAAAAAGCAATAAAACAAAAAATGAAGCTATCTATTATCACTGCGAAAAACGTACTTAAAAATACTCGCAAAAATAGAAACCTAGAACTCGTGAGCTCCTTTATCTTACTCAACAAATAAGAGTTTACATACTCAGAAAAAACAAAAGACACTGAGGATGCCACCAACACGGATGACACATGACTCATGACTTCGCTATACGGCATATCAAGTTTCCAACCTGACAAACCTGGTAGATAGCTAGTTGCGCTCAGCAAAACCGTAATAAGGGCATTACTTGCAAAGGCAAAAAATATCGCTCTCCTTGCAAGTCTGAGCCCGTAAAATTCATTTAGCATATCGACTATCAAAAATGTCAGCGGATACAGAAAAACTCCGGGAGTGACAACAACATCAAAATATTCCACATATACAAGTTTTGTCGCAGCTACATTCGTGAAAATATACAGCGCAAAAAGCAGAAGATTGAGAGCAACATAAATCATCCACGACCGTTCATGCCGATCATTTATTTCATACGCTGTCAGTGCCGCCCCGCCAGAATAAAACTTCCTATAGACAGATTTTATTTCTGACCTGCTTAAATCGTCGACAATTTCACTTTTCAATAAGTCATCCAGCTTAACTTTAGTGACCTTGCCCGTAGACACAATCATGATAACGGCAAGGCCTTTGTTATTTTCGAACCCTAATAATTTATACCTGCTATTTTCCAAAAGATTATCCATTGAACCTCTCCTCCAGTACATCCCCGACAACAAGAACGACATCAGAGCAACAGCAGGGGTTACTGGTTATAAACAGCTTTTTCGTTATTTTGTCGTACACCAGCTTTTCTTTGTCGCTACTCGATAAACCCTTCTTGACTATTAGCAGATCGCCGGACTCATTCACGCCACTAATCTCGTGTTCCAGAAGCACCCCGATCAGATTACAAGCTGTACCGAAATAGTATGTCAGTGGATGTGTTGCGGCTAATTCGCCAATTCTCTTATCAAGACTCTGAATAAGTAAACTCTCTTTTATTATCGGCACCGCCGCCGGATTCATGTTGCCTTGCAAAGACACACTACTTTCTATAACGTCCCTTTCCTCAAGATCAACAGTTTCTATCTCCTTATAAGAAACGCCAAAGAAGTCAGAAATCTTGCGGATAGTGGATTGCTGAACATTGACAACCCGTCCTTCCAGAATGTTATAGATAGTCGTCCTGGTCAAACCACTGGCATTGCACAAAGACAGCTGCGTCTCACCGCGACTTTTTATCAAATACTTAATATTACTTTTTAACCTTTCAGTCTTTTCTCGCTTGAACATTAAACATTTACCATTCGGCTGTAGCTATAAAAACCAGACATTTTGACTGAATGGCTATAGAGGTGATTGGTTATGAAGTCCGGAGCCTGCATACGCAGACAATCGCACCGCACATATTGCAAACACCCAAAGCCGCCGTCAAACAATGTTTTTTACCGATTTTCGCTCCCTGAGTCTGACAGACAAAACCTACTGCATTTTAGGATGTCTCTTACAACAAATTGCGAAAGTTAATTAAAAACATCCTCTGAGGCCTTAAACATGAATCATTTAATTACATAGATGTTAAATAATTTGATTAATAAATCTGAATTTTCTGGTAATAAATCTACTTGCCTGTCAACTCACACATTGCCGCCGACCAATTCTGATTGATGGCGTGGGACCGGCACTTCTCTAATCTTGCACGGAGCTCCGATATGAAAAAGACCAGCCCCAACTCCCCGCAATCGCCAGACGGTCCAGACAGCGATCCCTCCAAACTATCCGAAGCTGCTGAACACCTCAGCGCCCGTCTGCGCAAACCAGGCCAGCCTGATCCCGTCAGCCATTTTTTCACGCTGCACCCCAACATCGACACGCTGTCGTTGCTCGCCCATGCCTGTGAAACGCTAGCCTCGCTCAACGTCATGAGCACGGACCTCGCCCGCGATCTCGAGAGTTCCAATCGCAATGTCGCACTGGCGATCCAGCAGTTGGCGGTGCTGGCCGAATTGCTGGTAAACCGGGCACTGGACAATCTTGACCCTCCCGGCGGGTTGTCTGAGACGCCCACCAGTGGCGCCCGCTGAGCGGGCTCGTTCTTTCAACACATGGAGTTTTGTCATGGATCGATATATGCCTGTCACCGGCATCGACTGCAATATTGCGTCGTTGCTGATCGACACCGAAGCACCGCTGGACGTACTGCACGAAACGGCGGCCTACCGCATCCGCACGGCGACTCAACTGCTGGAGAGTCTCGCGTTTAGCGAGGGTGTTTACAGTGAGCTGGCGCGAGTGCTGGTCACGTCATTGCGCGATGGCTGCGACTTGCTGGATGTCGTCGGACGGAGACTGGAGATGCAGCTTTCAGCGTAATAAATGGTCGACCTCTCGGAGGTCGACCCGCTTCGCGACGAGTTCGGGCAGAATGCGCTGCTCATGTGTGATGAACGATAATTTTGCCTTCGCCAGGGCCAACACTTCGCTTGGTGTTCGCCGCTGGCCATCACTCAAACCTCAGGTCAAGGAGACCCCGATGCACTTCAAAAAACTCGCTGCCGCCACTCTGCTGATCTGCGCCTTGCCCGGCGTCAGTCAGGCCCGTGACACGGCGGTGTACCTGCCTTTCGACCAGGCCGTCGCCTCCGCCATCGCCACCGGCAAAATCGATGGCAGCGTCAAGTTCTACCTGGCGGGCAACAAGCCGACCGGCAACGTCACCATCGTCAGCCCCGGTGCCGTGACCAACAAGAAAACCAACGCCTTCAACAAGTCCGACCAGGTGGCCTGCGAGTGGGTCGTACAATCGGCAATCATCGCCCTGCATCAAGCCGCGAAGAGCGCTGGCGCCAATGCAGTGACCGACATTGTCAGCTTCTACAAGAGCAATGAGCGCAAAGATCCGAAGACCTATGAATGCCACGCCGGGGCGATCATGGCCGGGGTTGCGTTGAAGGGGGATTTGGCGAAGGTGCAGTAATTCAAAACACGGCTTCTATAGGACCAAGCGTTGAGTCGGTATTACCGTCCAACGCTGCCAGGCCTTCGAACTCTCTCTGCAATAGCGCCAAAAACGCCTCCCGAGCGGGGTGTCGACCCGAGTTTTCATGCCAATAAAACAAGTTGTCAATACTTGTCAGCTCCGGAAATTCATATCCTTGCCATCCCGCACTGTGACGGTATTGCTCATAGATCCCGCGGGGCACCAGTGAGACGCCGGCACCGGCACTCACGCAACCCACTATCGTGCCATAGCTTGCGATGCTAACAATTGGCAACACTTGATCATGATGCAAAAGCCACTGTTCCAGCGCGACGCGATACGGACAGCCTGGGGGCCACATGAAAATTGCCTTGTCTTGCAGATCCGCCGCTTTACGTATAGGCCTATGGGACGCGGACGCAATGAGAATTAAATCTTCCCGGTACACCACTGCACGCTTGAGACCCGGACGTTCAATGTTCACCGCCACGATCACTCCATCAAGTCGATGATGCTGAGTATCGTCCAATAGTTGAGCCCAAGTGCCCGTACTCAACTCCAGCGACACCTGCGGGTACAACGCATGGTACTTGGCCAATAACCGGGGCAGCCTTCCCGTAGCACTGGACTCAATAGCGCCAATGCGCAGAGGACCGGCAGGCGTATTGGTGGGCGCTACAGCGCGCCGAGCCTCATCAGCGAGACCCAGAATTTTTGTCGCATAATCAAGAAATACCTCTCCAGCAGGAGTAATCCGCAACCCTCGACCGTCGCGAAAAAACAGCGCCGTGCCTAGCTCCCGTTCCAGGGACTTGAGGCGTGCGGTGATATTGGACGGCACGCAGTGCAGCAACTCTGCGGCACGCGCGATGCTGCCGAAGTCGTGGACTGTCTTGAACATGCGCAGTTGGGACAATTCCATGGATCACCCAGAGTGAATGCATGACTCAGTTTAAGTCACTTGTAGTGAGGCTGCGTGTTTTTGATACTTCAACTGGCGCACGTTGCGGTGACGCCATCGCCCTTTCATATCCCTCGATAAGCAGGAGTTTTTATGGAGTTAGTTGAGCGAAAAATCCAGTCCCTCGCCGAAAGTGTATTTACCCATAAAGCCTTGGATAACACCTTCTATCGACGATGGATGGGCGGCTCACTTCCCCTCGCCGATGTTGAGGTGTTTGCTCGAAACTACTTGGCTCGTACCACGCAGACCTCTCGCATGGTCGCTCTATCATTTATGGGCACGGACGACTTGTACGCACAGGTCGAAATCGTCAAAAACCTGTACTCCGAGATGGGATACGGTAATCCGGAAAAGGCTCACCTCACCCTGCTGGAAAGTTTTCTGATCGACCTTCTCAGCCGTCTAGCTGATAGGCCGTACAGCATGGACGAACTCATGGCTTTGCCTGTACTGGAAAGTACCCACACATTTAGTCGCGAACAACTGGATCTCTATACCGATGGTAGCCACAACAACAATCCGCGTCATGTTCTCGGCACGTTGCTGGCTCAGGAATGGCTGGCCTATTCGATGCTTACCCGTTTGTACGAAGGGGCGCGCAACTATAAGCACCTCTATACCAATAACGACGATTTCCACGAGCACTGCGAGTATTTCTACATCCACATCGGGGATGCGGAAAAGGAACACAAGATTCAGGCCGTGAAAGCTGCCACTCATGAATGCACCACCGATCAGCACATCGAGGACGTCAGCACTTCATTCAACCGCTTCCTTTTCATAACCGAGCAGTACTGGAACGGCATAGCCCAGGCCATGCCCAGCATGCAAAATCGTGTTGCATCCAAGGCGACGATTTGATGAATACAAGGCCCAGCGGGAAAATCGCTTTGGCAGCGTTTTTTGTAATCGTATGCTGGGCCTACTCTCCCATTGGTATCCACATTGGGCTAAAGGCTTACGAGCCTGGACATCTCGCACTGTTGAGATTTCTCATCGCCTCAACGTTCATGGCCGGAGTTGCATTGGTGATGCGTATTTCCCTGCCCCGCCTGAAAGACCTGCCGCTGCTGGCGGTGCTGGGACTCTTTGCCGTCAGCCTGCATCACATTGCCCTCAACTACGGCCAACGAGGCGTCAGCGCTGGGGCCGCCAGCGTACTGGCACAGTCCACACCATTGTTCAGCACGTTATTGGCACATTTCGCACTTAAGGACCGGGTCAATGGCTGGCAATGGATCTGTGTTCTATGCGGGCTGCTCGGCGCCGCCGTGGTCGTGACCGGGGACCGTGGTTTTGGTGAGCTGAACGCGCACGGGCTGCTGATTCTGCTCGCGGCATTGTCATGGAGTCTTTATTTCGCGCTACAAAAACGCCATTCCCATCGCTACGACGGGCTTACCATGGTGTGTTACACCATTTGGTCGGGCACAGCTCTGCTGCTTGTTTATGTGCCGGGCCTGTGGAGCGAAGCGAAAAATGCCTCAACTTCGGTCAATCTTGCGGTGCTCATTCTGGGCATCTTCCCCAGCGCACTTGCGTACCTCGCTTGGGCATATGTACTGGCACAGAGCAATGTGAGTCGCGCCTCCATTTCGCTTTACCTGATACCGCCCACAGCCATGTTGATGGCCTCGCTGGTTCTGAGTGAACGCCCTTCGGCCATGGTCATTGCAGGAACAGTCATTGTACTGACGAGCGTACTCGCCCTCAGTTTGGAACCATCAAAAGTCGCGGTTCCTGCCGACAAAGTTTGAGAGGTTGTGATCACCCATGAATGACGCAGAAAATCCAACCCTTGCTTACAAACACCATGTGCTGATTTGCACCAACTTACGCCCCGATGGTCGTCGTAGTTGCTCAGGCTCTGGTGCTCATGAACTGCTCAGTGCAGCAAAACGCAAGCTCGCCAGAATGGGTGTATCGGGGACATCGCGCGCCAACGCCTCGGGTTGCCTCGGCCGCTGCGACCACGGCCCAATCATGGTGATATACCCAGCTAATCTATGGTTTTCGTGCAAGACCCCACAACAAGTTGAACGCATTCTCGATCAACACCTCGTCCATCCAGATCAGTAATTGTGCCACTGAGTAGTGCCTGGCTCGGACCCTGGCGTTCTTTTGATCTTTTGCGGCTCAGTTCCTCCGACAAGCAAGATCAAAAAGAACGCAGGCTTCGCCCTCTACTACAGGAGAACCGGGGGATAGTCAGAGTCGAATTCACTGCCAACTCGCCCAGTCTGATTACAAGGTAAATGCCCAGCAGAATATTGCACTGCAAACTCTCCACCATGAATGTGAATTTGGTGAATGCCAGAAACAACAAAGGGCGCCTTTCGGCGCCCCTTCACAAACAGGTCGGCTTGTCATCGCCCTTTACCTGACTCGCGAGCCTCAGAGGGTGAGCAAGTATGCAGTCAGGCGCCGTGGTACTCAGCGGTACGACTGTCACCAGTAAACTATTGGTCCTATGTTTACATATCACAACAACGGGTCTGACCTTGATCATCTCGGGGACTTCATAGCCCCTGAAGTCGCAAATCAGAACGCTGCCTTCCTTGGGCTGATATTGAAGTGGCATCCGTGGCACTCATCGAAAAAAATCGATTCTGCGCAAGAATCAGGTAAATCACTAAAGCAGATCCATTACCTGAAATGCCTCGCCATCCGCTCTATAGGTCAAAAGCACCGGCCCAATCCAGCATCTACACTCGCTCAAACAGACTCAATGCACGCAGCCTGCCTGAACGGCGAGTTCCGGTCGCTGAACACTCACGGTTCTCTTTCACGTCAAGGAGCCGACCCATGCAAGTGAAAGCCCTGTTCGCCGTATTCGCCTTCAGCCTGATGCCCAGCGCCGCCCAGGCGACCAACCTGATGTACATGCCATTCGAAACCGTTCTGTCCGACGCGATCCGCGCCGGGCGGCTGGATGGCAGTGTGAAGTTTTACCTGGCCGGCAACGGCCCGACCGCGAATGCGCAGGTGCTGCGTTACAACGTGATCAGTGATCTCAGGACCAACGCGTCCAACAAGAGCGATCGCGATGCCTGCGAGTGGGTGCTGCAATCGAACCTGATCAAGTTGCAGGCCGATGCCAAGCGGGTTGGGGCGAATGCGGTGATCAATATCGTCAGTTATTACGACCAGCATGTGCGCCGGGATCTGAATACTTATGAGTGTCGGGCGGGGATTTATGCGGCGCGGGTGGCGTTGCGGGGGGATCTGGTGCGGGTGCCGTAGGCATTTCGCGGGGGGGATTTTTGGGGCTTTGGCGGGGGCATTCGCGAGCAAGCCCGCTCCCACAGGGGACCTGCTGTGCTGCATAAAAAGTGTTCACAACACAGAGCCACTGTGGGAGCGAGCCTGCTCGCGAATGACAACGAAGTTGTCACGCTTTTAACGGTTCAACTTTACGGGTCAACAACTCCACAAACGCCTTGGCCATCGGCGACTTCTGGTCCTTGCGCTGCACCAGCCACACCGCCGACACCGCTTCCGGATCGAGCAATGGCCGATACACCACGCCATCGATCCTCATCCGCTGATAAGACGCCGGCAGCACCGACACGCCCAGCCCCGCCGCCACCAGCCCGATGATGGTCATCGCCTCGCCGGCCTCTTGCGCGAAGTGCGGGCTGAAACCGGCATCGCGGGCCAGGCTGAGCAGTTGCGCATACAGACCGCTGCCATAACTGCGTGGGAAAAACACGAACGGTTCGAGGGCAAGGGCCGACAGAAACAGGCCCTCTTCGCTGCCATTGACCAGCGGGTGTTTGGAGCTGAGTACCGCCACCAGCGGTTCGCGCATCAGCTCCACCACGCTCAGCGAATCCGGCAAGCCCAGCGGTCGCATGATGCCGACTTCAATCGATTCATCCACCAGCGCATCGGCCACTTGCGTGCTGCTCATTTCCCGCAGGTTCAGGTGCACTGCCGGAAAGCGCTGGCGAAAGGAAAAAATTGCCTGGGGGATGGTCGAGTTGAACGGTGCCGACGAGGTGAAGCCGATCTTGAGTTCACCCAGCTCACCGAGTTGCGCACGACGGGCGACATCCGCCGCTTTATCGACCTGAGCCAGCACCAGCCGTGCCTCTTGCAGGAACAACCGACCGGCCTCACTCAGCTCGACCCGACGATTGGTACGCTCGAACAACCGTGCGCCGACCTCTGCTTCCAGCGCCTGAATCTGCTGGCTCAGCGGCGGTTGCGAGATGCCCAGTACCTGGGCGGCGCGGCCAAAATGCAGTTCTTCGGCGACGGCGATGAAGTAGCGCAGGTGGCGCAATTCCATGAAAACTCCATTAGGTCGTTAAACCTATCAAACAGGTCGAACAATATATTGGATAGAAACATTAGCCAGCTATATGATTTTTTCATTGCCTGACCGGCTGCGCCCCTCCGAGGTCCGAAGTGAAGACTGCTGTTGCCCCGCTTGCCCATGAAGTTCCGCCTGCTGCGCTGGACGATGTCGTTTCCGAACTCAGGGAAATCTACATCGAAAAAGGCACCCCCATGTTCATGCGCACGGTGCTGGCGCTGTTCTCCGGCGGCTTTGCGACCTTCGCCCTGCTGTACTGCGTGCAGCCGATGATGCCGCTGCTGTCCCACGAGTATTCGATCAATGCGGCCCAGAGCAGCCTGATCCTGTCGGTGGCCACGGGCATGCTCGCCATCGGTCTGCTGATCACCGGCCCGATCTCGGATCGTGTCGGGCGCAAACCGGTGATGGTGACTGCGTTGTTCGCGGCGGCCCTGTGCACCATGGCCAGTGCGATGATGCCGAGCTGGGAAGGCGTGTTGATCATGCGGGCGCTGATCGGTTTGTCGCTGAGCGGCCTGGCGGCGGTGGCCATGACCTACCTGAGCGAAGAGATTCACCCGCAGCACATCGGCCTGGCGATGGGGTTGTACATCGGCGGCAACGCGATTGGCGGGATGAGCGGGCGCCTGATTACCGGCGTGTTGATCGACTTCGTCAGCTGGCACACAGCGATGCTGGTGATCGGCGGCCTGGCGCTGATCGCAGCGACGGTGTTCTGGAAAATCCTGCCGGAATCGCGCAACTTCCGCGCCCGTTCGCTGCATCCGCGCAGCCTGCTGGACGGCTTCACCATGCACTTTCGCGACGCCGGCCTGCCGTTGCTGTTCATCGAAGCCTTTGTGCTGATGGGCGCGTTCGTCACCCTGTTCAACTATATCGGTTATCGCCTGCTGGCTGCGCCCTACAACATGGAGCAGGCCTTCGTCGGCTTGCTGTCGGTGGTGTACCTGTCGGGCATCTACAGCTCGGCGAAAATCGGCTCGCTGGCCGACAAACTGGGCCGCCGCAAAGTGCTGTGGGCGACCATCGTGCTGATGCTCGCAGGCCTTGCCTTGACGATGTTCACGCCGCTGCCTCTGGTGATCATCGGCATGCTGATCTTCACCTTCGGTTTCTTCGGCGCGCACTCGGTGGCCAGTAGCTGGATCGGCCGTCGGGCACTCAAGGCCAAGGGCCAGGCGTCGTCGCTGTATCTGTTCAGCTATTACGCCGGGTCGAGCATTGCCGGTACGGCGGGCGGGGTGTTCTGGCACATGGGCGGCTGGAACGGGATCGGTCTGTTCATTGGCGGTTTGCTGGTGGTGGCGCTGGTGGTGGCGTTGAAACTGGCGAAGTTGCCAACCCTGCCTGGCAATGCGCCGGCCTGACCGTCAGGACTGACCGGCTCGCACCACCAATCGCGCCTCCAACAACCGGTCGCTCTTCTCAAGGTTCAAGGATTCAAACACAGCTCCTTCGCGCTCGATATTCTCCAACCACTTCAACAACGTCAGCGCATTGCCCCGCAGGGTGATGCGCAAGACGCTGTCATCGACCTCGAACTGCTGCAGGTCCAGTCCCTGTGCGAGTGCGCTGTCGCTGAGGCGGCTGGAGAGCGGTGTGGGCACCACCGAGTGCTGGCGGGTAGGCAGTGCACGCTGCACCTCCATCGCCAGCCCCAAGCGTTGCTGATAAAGGCGTTCAGCGGCAGCCAGACGTTGTTGCGCCGGTTGCCAGAGCCCGCTGAACAGCAGCACGCCGACCAGGAAAATGCCGAGCATGATCAGCATCTGCCGATCCCGTTTGGGCAGCTGCTGCCATTTTTCCAGCAGGATCGGCGGTACTTTCAGATAAGGCTTCATCACGACGGCTCCTCCAGGGTCAACACCGCGCGAACGCGATTCTGGTCTTTGCTGGCGCTGCCGAGTTTTATCGGCAACTGGCTCTGCCTGCCGCGTTCACGCAGTTGCTCAAGCTCGGCGAAACTGTTGGCCGTCAGTTGCACTTTCCAGCCCTCCCCGGCGCGGTACTCGATGCGTTGCACCTCGACACTGCTGCCACCGATAACCTGCTCGGCGAGGCTGCGCAAACGTGCCAAGCGGGTGGCGTCACTTACGCCAGCGCCGGACTGCAAGGCGCGCAGTTGTGCAGCAAGGTCAACGATGCGGGTTTGCTCCGGGTACATGGCCTTGAAACGCTCGAGGCTATGGGCATAAAGACGTCCGGCTTCTTGCTCAAGAAAGTGGCTACGCGCCTGGGTAAAACCCCATGCCACCAAGAACGTCATGATCAGCGCTGTGCCCACGAGCCGCCACGGCCAGCGTCGCTGCACCTGACAATACTCACCCTGGCGCAGGTCAATCGCCTGCCGGGCGTTTTTGCTCAATACGTTGCCGAGTGCCGTCAACGGCGTGGAGGGCTCGTTCAGCCATTGCAGCGGCGCAGCAAGGCTGTCGCTCAATGTTTCACGGGCCTCATCGGTCAGCGCCAGGCGAGCTTGCAGCGCGCCACCGACGATCCAGCGCCCGAACCACCAGGCGCCACAGGGCTGATCGTGGGGCAACAAATCGGCATCGACATGCAGGCTTGCCGGCTCGATACCCAGGGAGGTCAACAGATGCAATAACGCATCCAGCCGTTGCCGCTCGATCACCAGCATCGGGTAACGTTGTGCAGCGTCAACGCGTCCAGCGGCAACGTGCACGCTGTCCAGTTCCTGGGCCAGTTGATCTTCAATCGCATACGCCAGCGCCTGGGCGGTGGGCCGACGGCGGGTCGGCCATTTGTCCGTGAGCCACCAACTGCAAGCCTCCATCGGCAGAATCAGCACGACGTTGCGCCCGGCCAGTTGCGTGGCGGCTTGCGCCAATGGCATGACCTGCGGCACTTCATCGTTGCGCCAAAAACAGCACGGCCAGTCGGACGACGGCTGAGGCAAGCCTTCAGCGGTCAGGTAAAGCCAGGTTTTCATGGGGCAGTTTCACTTTCAGTCGGGGCTACGAAACTTCGTTGCAGCAGTCGTAGCCGGCCATTATTCAGGGTGCGTTCAAAATCGCTGACCAGTCGCAGACGGCGCTGACCCAACTCGACATCCACGGTGACGCGAAACCAGCGACTGCTCAGTCCCAGCCCTTGGCTGACCACCCCCAGCCCTTCGATGGCGGGCGCCTGGGTGAACGCCTGAACGCTGGAAAAGCCTTGCTCAGGACGCTGCGCCACCAACGCCTGGGCACTGGCGGGGGTCATGCCTTCCAGGGCTGCGAGCACGGTGGTCGAGGCGGTGTTGACGTTCAGCGTGGCATCCTTGGGGAGCAAGGCAATCCAGGGTTTTATGCGCGCCAGCCATTGCGCATCGACGCCTGGAAGCAGCCGCAACCGGGACACGTCGGCCAACCCCCCCGGACCGTCGGGTGGGCGCAACGAGGTCAGGTCCGGGGCCTTGAGGTTCAGCGTCTGGAGCAGCCGCGCCCAGCGCCCCAAGGTGATCTGGTCGACCTGGCCGGCCTTGAGCAATTGATTGAGATTGAAACGTCCGGCGAGGTCTTCGATGCGAATCTGCACCCGCCCGCCATCGATGTCGAAAGCCCCGCGCCGCTGGCCCCACTCTTGTCCCAGGTGAATGCTTTTGGACTCGCGCCACTGCGGGTTCTGCAAATACTGTCGCGCCAGCGTTTCACCGCTCAGGCCCAACTGACGCAGTTGCACCTGATGCAGTTGCTGCGCGCTGCTCTGCACCGCCAGACGATGACTGCGCAACAAACTGCCGACCAGCAACAGTGCCAGGCTCATCACCAGCAGTACCGTGATCAACGCCACCCCTTGCTGACGGCCTTTCATCGCACCGCCTGCGGCAGGACAAAGACGCGGCGAATCTGGCCAAAGCGTTGCAGCGAGAATTGCAGTTCCAGGGCCTGCGGAGCGGCCATCGGCTTACCCGTATCAAGGGGCCAATCAGCGCGCCAACCACGCTTTTCGTCGAACAGACGCCAACGCACCTGGGTCACGCCATCGAGCAGCTTCTGGCGTTGCATCACTGTTTGTCCGGCTGCACGGCTGTAGCGCCACAGCGTCTCGCGTTCGAGGGTGTAGCTGACTTCCTGCAACTCGCTGCGCGGCTGATCCAGCGGGTTACGCCAGTTGCCTCGTTCAAAATTCAGCAAGCCGTCTTCGAGCAGAATCGTCCGTCCGGGTTGTCGCTCCATCACCTGCAGCACATCACGCTCAATTACCGCCACGGCGCGCATCAGGCTGCGCAAGGCCTGTTGATGGGCCACGCTGCTGCGCTCGGCATTGGCGACACCGTCGAACAGGCGCCAGCATGCCAGCCCCAGCACCACGAAAATGGCCATGGCGATCAGTAACTCGATCAAGGTGAAACCAGACTGTCTATTCATCCCGGGCCTGCAACCAGCGCTGGCTCTGATTCACGATCTGATCACTGCCCACGGGCCGTACGCTGATCTCGACCTCAAGCAGACGCGGATCCTCTGCCGTTCGAATGACCTGGCTCAGCGCCCAGTCCCGTTGGGCGAATGCGACGACGAACTGTTGCCGGCCAATCGACGGGTTGTGCTGCAGACTCAGTTCGCTCAACTGGTTATCCGCCAGCCATGAAGCAAATAGCCGCTCTTCCAGGCCAGCGCCCTGCTTGAGGACATATTGGCTGGCGGACAGTACGGCGGCGGCCAGGGTCGCGAAGATCGCGAGGGCGATCATCACCTCCAGCAAGGTAAATCCGCGCTCAGTTTTCATCGATGACCGGCTCGCCCAGACCATCACTGGAAACACTCAACCAACGCTGGGTCTTGCTCGCGAAACTCAAGGCAAAGGGGCTGAGTTCATCGCTGCTGAGCACCATAATCTGTGGCTGCCCTGGCTGATCGCTCAGGCTCAATGGGCGTCCTTCCTGTTCAAGTGTCATGAACAGCCCTTCGGGCAAGCGATAGGGCGCGCCGAGTGGCTGCCAGCGGGAGCGCTCAAGGCGCAGCATCTGATAGCTGTCGCGATCCAGCCGCATGCCGTACTCGCGGCCCTCCAGCACCGCGCTTTCCCTTGAGGCCTGCAACAACTGGGCAACGGCGAGGGCTTGCTGGCGTGCCTGACGCGCCGGGTTTTCGCCGGCCACCAGGGTGACCATGCCGATCACCACACTGATCACCACGATCACCACCAGCATCTCCAGCAGGGTGAAACCCCGGACGTTGCGTTTCATGTTCAGTTGTCCCAATTACCGATTTCGGCCGCGTGCCCTTCCCCACCTTCGACGCCGTCGGAGCCGAATGAATAGAGGTCATACCCCGGCGCCTTTACGCCTGGGCTGAGGTACTGATAAGGCGTGCCCCACGGGTCGACCGGGAGTTTTTTCAGGTAGCCCTGAGGGCTCCAGTTTTTCGCCGTTGGCGTACCGACCGGACGTTTGCTCAGGGCTTCCAGACCTTGCTGGGTCGAGGGGTAGTTGTGGTTGTCGAGCCGGTACATTTCCAGTGCCGTGGCGATGGCCTGGATATCGGTCCTGGCGGCCGTGACCTTGGCTTGATCGGGTCGGCTCATGAACTGCGGCACGACGATTGCGCCCAGGATGCCGATGATCACCACGACCACCATGATTTCGATCAGGGTAAAGCCGCGCTGGGTGCGGGCGGAGTTATGCAAGGCAGGTTTCATGGTTCAGTTCACCAGTTGATTAAGACTCAGAATCGGCATCAGGATGGCCAGGACGATCAGCAATACGACGCCGCCCATGACCACCAGCATGAAAGGTTCAAACAGACTCACCGCCAGCGCGATCCGTGCCGCCAGGGTTTTTTCCTGCTGTTCGGCGGCACGCGCCAACATGCTGTCCAGTTCACCGGCACGCTCGCCGCTGGCGATCATGTGCAGCATCATTGGCGGGATATCACCGCTGCGCTCCAGGGCACGGGCAAGCGTGCCGCCCTCACGTACGGAACGGGCGACATCGCTCATGCGGGCACGGACGGTCTGGTTGGCGATCACGGCAGCAGCGATTTCCAGCGCGTCCACCAGCGGCACGGCGCTCTTGCCGAGGATCGCCAGCGTGCTGGCAAAGCGTGCCGCTTCGGTGGCGCGCAACACCCCGCCGAGCAGGGGCGCACGCAGTAACAGCGCATGCCAGCGCAGGCGCATGGCGGGCTGACGCAGCGCGGCACGGATGCCAGCGACCACCGCGAAAATCAGCAAGAACAACCACAGGCCATAACCGCGCAAGCCATCGCTCAGGGCGATCAGGCCGAGGGTCAGCATCGGTAATGGCTGGCCACTGTCGATAAAGATCTTCACCACGTCCGGCACCACGTAGGCCAGCAACAAACCGACAATCGCCAGCGAGGCGAACATCAGGATCATGGGATAGACCAGTGCCAACTGGATGCGCTGGCGTGAGAGTTGACGGGCTTCGGTGTAATCGGCCAACTGCTCAAGCACCTGGTCGAGATGGCCAGAGCGTTCGCCCGCCGCGACCGTGGCGCGGTACAACTCGGGAAACACCCGGGGAAATCCGCCCAGTGCCGACGCCAACGGATAGCCTTCAAGTACACGGCTGCGCACCGACAGCAAAAGGCTGCTGACCCGACGCTGCTCGCTCTGCGCGGCCACTGCTTGCAGCGCTTCTTCCAGCGGCAGCGATGCCTGAATCAGGGTCGACAATTGACGCGTCACCAAGGCCAGTTCGCTGGCACTCAAACGCGCACTGCTGGTGAACCGATTGGTCGAATTTTTTGCACCCTTGGCGGCTTGCAAGTGGGTGGGCAGCAGGCCGCGTTCGCGCAATAACTGTCGGGCCTGCTTCGGGCTTTCGGCCTCTTGCGAACCTCGGACCTTGCGACCGTTGCGGTCCTGAGCCTGATAATCGAATGCCGGCATGTTCAGTCCTCCTGGGTCACGCGCAACAGTTCATCGAGACTGGTGCTGCCATCGAGAACGCGCCGCTGTCCGTCCTGGAACAGGCTCGGGGAGCTGTTGCGCGCTTCGCGCTGTAACTCAGGCTCGCTGGCGCCGCGATGGATCAAGGCCGAGAACGCCGGGTTGACCGTGATCAGTTCATAGATCCCGATACGCCCCCGATACCCCTGCTGGCAGTGCTCGCAGCCATTGGCCCGATAAAGACGTGGCGCCGCATCCGCCGCCAGCCCGAGCCTCAGGCTCTGGGCTGCATCTGCCACGTAGGGTGATTTGCATTCGTTGCACAGGGTGCGCAACAAGCGCTGGGCCAGCACGCCGACCAGCGAAGACGCCAGCAGATACGCGTCGACTTCCATGTCGAGCAGCCGGGTCACGGCGCCCACTGCGCTGTTGGTGTGCAAGGTCGACAGCACCAGGTGACCGGTCAGGGACGCTTGCACGGCAATCTCGGCGGTTTCCCGGTCACGGATCTCGCCCACCATCACCACGTCCGGGTCCTGACGCAAAATCGCCCGCAAGCCCCGGGCAAACGTCATGTCGACCTTGGGGTTGACCGGCGTCTGGCCGATGCCCGGCAGGTGATATTCGATCGGGTCTTCGACGGTCAGGATGTTGCGCGTCTGATCGTTGAGATGGGTCAGCGCGGCGTACAGGCTGGTGGTCTTGCCGGAGCCCGTGGGGCCGGTGACCAGAAAGATCCCATGGGGTTTGCCGAGCACTTGCTGAAAACGCGCCAATGTCTCGACCGGCATGCCCAGACGCAGCAGGTCGAGACGCCCGGCCTGCTTGTCGAGCAAACGCAACACCACTCGCTCGCCATGGGCTGAAGGCAGGGTCGAGACCCGCACATCCACCTCATGACCGGCCAGGCGCAAGGCGATGCGACCATCCTGCGGGATGCGCTTCTCGGCGATATCCAGCCTGGCCATGACCTTGATCCGCGATACCAGCAGATTCGCCAGCTCACGCTTGGGGCGCAGCACCTCGCGCAACTGACCGTCGACTCGCATGCGCACCGACAGGTATTGCTCGAACGTTTCCAGGTGCACGTCAGAGGCCTTTTCCCGAACCGCTTCGCTGAGCAACGCGTTGATCAGGCGAATGATCGGCGCATCGCCTTCCTGCTCCAGCAAATCGGCGGTCTGCGGCACCTGGTCGGCCAGGCTGACCAGGTCGAGTTCATCGTCCAGCCCTTGGGCCACTTGCTCGGCAGCACTTTGCCCCGCGCGATAACACGCCGCCAGACGCACCGCGAAGGCCTGTTTGTCGAGCCGTTGCCACGGCAGATCTTTGGTGCACAAACGCCGCACTTCAGCCAGTGCCGTCAGCGGCGTATCGTCGCGAAACAGCACACGCAAATGCTCACCCTCGCCTTCGAGCAACACCCCAAAGCGGCGGGCGAATCCGAAGGGCAATCTGATGCAAGGCTCCGCCGCCTGATTCATGGCGCACGCACCCGGTCTTTGCGCAGGTCGATCAGCTGATTATCGTTCGAGCCTTCAAACAATTGATGCGGGTCTCGGGGCAGCAGCAACGAGTTGTTCTGCCGTGCGCCCGGTTTGCTCAAATGACGCAAGTCGTTGTAGCGATCCTCGGTGATCTCGGCCAGGTTCTGCTTGCTGCGCACGATGGTCGGACGCAGGAACACCATCAGGTTGGTCTTGGTGTGGGTGTCCTTGCTGGAGCGGAACAACCCGCCAATCAGCGGTATGCGACCCAGGAACGGAACGCTGCTTTCCACCGTGCGCACACTGTCCTTGATCAAGCCACCGATCACGATGATCTCGCCGTCGTCGGCCAGGATGGTGCTCTTGAGCGAGCGCTTGTTGGTGATCAGGTCGTCGGTGGTCAAGCCGCTGACCGTAGGGGCGATTTCGGAGTTTTCCTGTTCGACTTCCAGCCTCAGCGTCGAGCCTTCGTTGATGTGTGGCTTGATCTTCAGGCTGATGCCCACATCCTTGCGCTCGACCGTGGTGAAGGGGTTATCCGAACCACTGCTGGAGGTGGTGTAGGAACCAGTCTTGAACGGGACGTTCTGCCCCACCAGGATTTCTGCCTGCTGGTTGTCCAGGGTCAAAAGGCTCGGTGTCGACAGCAAGTTGTTACGGGCATTGCTGGCCAACGCCGTGACCAGAACGCTGAAACGATCACTGCCAATTTTCAGCGCAGCACCCTCCGGCAACTTGAGATTGCCTTCCGAGCCGAGGAGCCCGGCAATGGTGCTGCCGGCGCCCGGAAAGGTGATTCCGCCTTTGACATCACCACCGTTAACGCCCCATTGCACGCCGAGGGCCTCGTTGATGTCGCCGGAGATTTCCACGATGGCAGCGTGGATCAACACCTGAGCCCGTGGCTGGTCGAGCTGGCGGACGATATTCTCGATGGTGCGCACCTGCGCAGGCTCAGCAATCACCACCAGCGCGTTCTGGCTCTCATCGGCCTTGACCACCACTTGCGTGGCGGACGTCAGGTCTTTGCTGCTGCCTGAACCGCCCACCGGTTTGAGTCCCTGACTCATGGAATCAAGCATCTCGGCCAACTGCTTGGCGTCGCTGTGGCGCAGGCGAATAACCTTGGAGTTGTCGGCCTGGGCGTTGGCCGGCGTATCGAGCGCCCGCGCCATTTCGATCAGGCGCTGGCGTGCGACCTGGGTCCCCAGAATCACCAGGCGATTGCTGCGTGCGTCGGCAATCACCTGACTGCCTGACTCCAGATTCTGTTTGCCGAGGGACTGCTCCATCACCTTGGCAATTTCAGCCGCCAGGCCATAGCGCAGCTCAACGACGGCGTGGGCGTTTTTGGCGCCGGAGTCCAGTTGTCGCACGATTTCGCTGATCCGGCGGACATTGCCGGCCGTGTCGGTGACGATCAGCGCATTGGCCGAAGCCGAGGGTCCGATGTAGCCATTGGCTGACACCAGAGGGCGGATCAAACCGGCCAGATCGGCGGCGACACTGGCGTTCAGCTCCAGGACCTGAGTCACGAATTCATTCGCCGACGCGGCGTTGCCTCTGTCGGTTCCAGCCCGCGCCTTGGCTTCGCCTGCCGGAATAATCAGCAAGCGATCACCTTGATCGACAGCGGCAAACCCGTGGGCATCGAGCACCGAGTAGAACAGCCGCCGAACGCCTTCACGGTCCAATGGCTGTTTGGAGAGCACGGTGATCCGACCCTGAACACGCGGATCAAGAATCACCGTGGAGCCCAGGATCGAAGACATTTCCTGCACCACATCACGCAGCTCTGCATCCTTCATGGATAACTGCCATTGTGGCGCTTCGGCCAGTACAACGCCTTGAAACAACAACGGCGCAAACGCCAGCGACCGCAAGACGCGGCGCGAAGAAAACCGGGGAAGCATAGTCATGCGATCAATCACTTTGGCCACTGTCGGTGGTGGGTTGGAGGTAGAGGGTGGCGCTGGTGTCAGGCACAGCGCGCGAACCGCTTTCGAGGGGCAACAACGAGCGCCTGGCCGACATTTCGATGGGCAACACTTCTTCGCGGCCATTGCGCCAGAACACCACTTGCGCCACTTCGATGCGGCGTAACACACTGCCGCCGGGCAAAGTGTCGCCGAGCCTGTAGGTGCGTTCGCCTTCCGTGCCAGCCAACAGGGCACGCGAGTCGCCGGCACTGGAAACAAAACTGGCTCGCAGCACCAGGGCCTCGGTGCTACGGGCCAATGACTCCCGCGCCACCAGCCCCAGCAGCGAAGCAATCGCGTCTGGGTTGAATGACGCTCGCTCGTTGTTTGCGGAGGCCTGCGCAGGCGGCAGGTTTTCCAGCACGGGAAGCGTGTCGCGCCAGGCCCGTTCCTGCCAGAGCAATACACAGCCATAGCCCAGCGGTAGAAGCAGCAATGCTGATCCGAGAAGCGCGGGTAGCCGCCTGGAGTTCGTTATCAATGAAAACTTCAAATGCGGTCCAACTCACACAAACGGGGCAGGTAAAACCAACGCGGGCAGCCCTGATTCATAGCGACATCCGCTTGATGATCCGTTCCCCTGAAACCTCATGCTTGATCACCGCCGCAACATGCAACGCCACCAAAACACTCAGCACCACGCAGGCCTGCACATGGACGACCTGAAATGATGCGGCCCACTGGGGACGAATCGGTGGCTGCACGATGAACACGACATCGAAAATATTGATCGGGCGGTCCATCATTAAAATGCCGGTGATCAACACCACCGCTACCACAACGTACAAGGCCAGGTGCATGGCGCTCGCCAAACGACCGGTCAGTACGCCATGGCCCGGGGGTAATGGCCGACCATGGGCAAACAGAAAATAAAGTCTGGCCATGAAAAAGGGGATGTACAGCGTGGTCACTGAAACATTGATGAAGCCAATCCAGTTCTTTGTCGCCGCCGAGACATCACCCAAGGCCACATAGAACCCGCTCGCCAGAGCCCAGACGATGATCAATGCCGATAACCAGTGCAGCAGAACTTGCGGTCTTGAATAACCTGCTTTCTTGTTCATATTTTTACTTTCCGATCCATACGCCAACCAAACGCCTTGAATCCAGCTGAAGACGCCGGACGGCCCGAAGGCTGCCCGGCGTCAAACTACAGGGGATTACCGGGCAATCCAGGCGTCCTGCCAGTTGGAGCCAATGCCTGGCTCGTACTGATTGGCCGTCGGGTTGTAAGTCTTGCACCAGCCCTCATACGGGAATGGTTTGCACTCATACACTTTGCCGTTCTTTGGCTGCAGCACTTTGGTGCCGGCCTTGTAACCGGCGATCCCGTTAGGGAATTCAAAGTCATGATCGCCGCCGCCCGCTTCACCGGTCATTTCAATGTGCTTGGTGTCTTGCAGATTGATCCGGCCATCCTTGCTGCTGCCTACCAGCAGCACCTGGTGCGCACCTGGCGAGCTGGTCACCTGGACGCTGATTGGCGCGGTTGTGGCGTTGACCAGTTGTTTTGAATAACCGACTTGTTTGTTGGCCGCATCCACCACCGTGGCTTCAACCGTCAGTTCGCGGTTGGTCATGACCGTGAAGTCGACATTCGCCTTGCCTTTGTCCAACACATACTCGGTGGCGATGTTATGGAAGTGCAGGTAAGCGTCGGGATCGCCCACCATCTCCGTTTGCAACTGATAGCTGGTCACGCCACTTTCAATCTTGGCGTACAGCCCATTTGGACCCTTGACCGGCTCGATATTGTTTTCAGCATCACGCACGCCGGCACGTATCAGCTTCTGGGTCGCGTTGACCTTTTGCGCCAGTTTGTACGACCAGTTCTGTGGCAAGCCTTCTTCAGTCGACTCGACCGTGATCCCGACGCTGTATTCAGGGCTCTCCGCACCGCCTACAAATGCACGGGCATTGACCTTGTCGCCGATGTGCAGGGTTCTGGTCGGCGTGATGTTGCCCACATCGTTCCAGCCATCAACAGGTCCCGGACCGCCGTCGGCCGTGATGTTCACGTCAATGACTTTGTGGAAGGCGGAGGCTGTGTCATCGACCGTCCACACGCCAAGAATGACGTGGTGCCCGGTGCGATCAGCAGGGATGGTGCACTTGTGTTTCTCTTTCCCGGGACCACTGCCACCGGCGGCGCCGTCAATCGGCACACCACCGTTGGCCTGCACGGTGCAGAACGGCGTGGCATCGAACGACGCGCGCGTGAGCGGCTGATTCGGGTTCCAGCCGGTTTTGGTGATGAAGTATTCCCAACGAGTGGTCTTATGGGCTGCGGTATAGAACCAGGCAAACTCGATGGTGCGGTTCTTGATTTCATTCAGATGCCAGCGGGTGGCTGTCTGAATGTCCATCTCGGAGAACGAGCTGTTACCGGCGCTGGGGATCTTGCCATCGGCCGGGCCCGCAGCCGGGAAACCTTTAGGCCCCTCACCCACACTGTGCGGTTCGTATTGTGCGCCACCGCAATTGGTATTAAGGCCCAGTCGGCAATCATATGCACGCTCGGGTGGATCGGTGATGTAACCGTGAGCGGCTACTTGTTGTGAAGCCAACAGTGTGGCCAACAGACCCAACGAGGATGCACACCCCGCCAACATTCCCGCTGATGAAATACTTTTTCTCATTTTTAGTTTCCCTTTACACACTTACGATGTTTATTTTTTTGGTACTCAAGTTCCATCTCTAGAGCAGGCGCCAACCATCGTGTTACTGGCCATCTGATACTACTTAGTCAATCTAGCGATTGAGACTGTGTCGGTACGGCAACGCATCAAACACAACATCCGCCTTGCTGTTTCCAATAGGCGATACAAATGCTTCTCATGCGTTTGATGCCAGACCGAATCTGCCTCAACTAAAACTTTGGCAAAGGAGCCCGCGCACCCGAAATACGGGCGCGGCACTAGACCAGCCGATAACAGCGATGCTACTTGACCCAGGAGACAGGGGTCGGAAGATATATCAATAAATATGAACTAGCGTAAAAAAATTACTTTCCAAGTTCCACTACTGAGTAGTAGCCGTATGATATTAAACACAGACGAATGCATAGGAAATTCGTCGATATGCAGGCCAAACAGGGTGATTTACCACCAAAACAAAAGCCATGCCTGACAACTAATACTTCAGCCATCGAAACATCTTGTTAAATATTTCAGATTCTTTAATTAGTTGAGTAAAACAATAGGAATTGTAGCAATTCAAACGGCCACTACCACAATACCCAACAAAATTCTTACACTTTTCAAATTTGAATTATTACTCTAAACACTCCACATCAAGCGCGAATATAGCCCCAACTAAAAAGTTACCCTTAGTTCATTTTTGAGGCATACGCCACATCACGGGAGGCTTTAAAGACAGC
Source organism: Pseudomonas fungipugnans (assembly GCF_029955235.1). NCBI lineage: Bacteria > Pseudomonadati > Pseudomonadota > Gammaproteobacteria > Pseudomonadales > Pseudomonadaceae > Pseudomonas > Pseudomonas fungipugnans. The sequence goes on along the minus strand of NZ_JARBWL010000002.1, from coordinate 721,944 downwards.
CCCCCGAGCCATAGACGCTTGGTCAGGACGAAGAAAAAAGGCGTTGAATCGTGCGTGCAACAACATGGCCGGGGTGCCCTGTCCGAGTCGAGAGCAGGGCAACCGCGACGAGCGTGTCAGTTACTCGTGATACTGCGCCGACAACTCATGCACCGCGCGCAGGAACGCACCTGCGTGTTCCGGATCGACTTCCGGGGTGATTCCATGGCCGAGGTTGAACACGTGACCGCTGCCCTTGCCGTAGCTGGCGAGGATGCGCCCGACTTCGGTGCGAATCGCTTCCGGCTTGGCGTACAGCACGGTCGGGTCCATGTTGCCTTGCAGGGCGACTTTGTTGCCGACGCGCTTACGGGCTTCGCCGATGTCACAGGTCCAGTCCAGGCCCAACGCATCAGCGCCGACGTCGGCGATGCTTTCCAGCCACAGGCCGCCGTTCTTGGTGAACAGGATCACCGGCACTTTGCGGCCTTCGTGTTCGCGGATCAGGCCGCTGACGATTTTGCGCATGTAGGCCAGCGAGAATTCCTGATACGCCGCCGCCGAAAGATTGCCGCCCCAGGTGTCGAAGATCTGCACCGCTTGCGCACCGGCCATGATCTGGCCGTTGAGGTAGCTGGTGACCGACTGCGCCAGTTTATCGAGCAGCAGGTGCATGGCTTGCGGGTTGTCGTAGAGCATGGCCTTGGTCTTGCGGAAGTCTTTCGACGAGCCGCCTTCGACCATGTAGGTAGCCAGGGTCCATGGGCTGCCGGAGAAGCCGATCAGCGGCACACGGCCGTTCAGTTCGCGGCGAATGGTGCTGACCGCGTCCATTACGTAGCCCAGGTCTTTGTGCGGATCAGGAATCGGCAGGGCTTCGATATCGGCCATCGTGCTGACGACTTTCTTGAAGCGCGGACCTTCGCCGGTTTCGAAGTACAGGCCCTGGCCCATCGCATCGGGGATGGTCAGGATGTCGGAGAAGAGGATCGCCGCGTCCAGTTGTGGATAGCGGTCGAGGGGCTGCATGGTGACTTCGCAAGCGAACTCCGGGTTCATGCACAGGCTCATGAAGTCGCCGGCCTTGGCGCGGCTGGCGCGGTATTCAGGCAGGTAGCGACCGGCCTGACGCATCATCCACACGGGGGTGACGTCCACGGGTTGCTTGAGCAGGGCACGAAGGAAACGGTCGTTCTTGAGGGCAGTCATGTCGGCATCCGCAAAAAAAGTGCGGGCATTTTCTCAGAGCGCGACGCAAAAGGCACGGCAAGCGCCGCACCTTTTGTCTATCGGGTCAATTTGTCGCGGTGAAAACCCCGTATTTAGCAACACCGCAAAACCAATGTGGGAGCGAGCTTGCTCGCGATGGCGGCGTCACATTCAACATCTCTGTCGACTGATCTACCGTTATCGCGAGCAAGCTCGCTCCCACATTTGATCCCATTTCAGCTCGAGATCGGGGTTAGACCCCCAGGTAATCCAGGATCCCTTCAGCCGCATTACGGCCTTCGAAGATCGCCGTCACCACCAGGTCGGAACCGCGCACCATATCGCCACCGGCGAAGATTTTCGGGTTGCTGGTCTGGTGTTTGTATTGACCCTGTTCCGGCGCCACGACGCGGCCCTGGCTGTCGGTCTGGATGCTGAACTGCTCGAACCACGGCGCCGGGCTTGGGCGGAAACCGAAAGCGATGACCACGGCGTCGGCCGGGATGATCTCTTCGGAACCCGGGATCGGCTCGGGGCTGCGACGGCCACGGGCGTCCGGTTCGCCGAGACGGGTCTCGACCACTTTCACGCCTTCGACCTTATCTTCACCGACAATCGCAATCGGCTGGCGGTTGTAGAGGAATTTCACGCCTTCTTCCTTGGCGTTCTTCACCTCTTTGCGCGAGCCCGGCATGTTCGCTTCGTCACGACGATAAGCGCAGGTCACCGACTTGGCGCCCTGGCGAATCGAGGTCCGGTTGCAGTCCATCGCCGTGTCGCCGCCGCCCAGTACCACGACCTTCTTGCCTTTCATGTCGACGAAATCGGCCGGCGACTTTTCAAAGCCCAGGTTGCGGTTGACGTTGGCGATCAGGAAGTCGAGCGCGTCATGCACGCCCGGCAGGTCTTCACCGGCAAAGCCGCCCTTCATGTAGGTGTAGGTGCCCATGCCCATGAACACGGCATCGTATTCTTCGAGCAGCTGCGAAAGAGTCACATCCTTGCCGACTTCGGTGTTCAGGCGGAACTCGATGCCCATGCCGGTGAAGACTTCGCGACGATTGCTCAGCACGGTCTTTTCCAGCTTGAACTCGGGGATGCCGAAGGTCAGCAGGCCACCGATTTCCGGGTTCTTGTCGAACACCACCGGGGTCACGCCACCGCGCACCAGCACGTCGGCACAGCCCAGGCCCGCAGGACCGGCGCCGATCACCGCGACACGCTTGCCGGTCGGTATGACCTTGGACATGTCCGGGCGCCAGCCCATGGCGAACGCGGTGTCGGTGATGTACTTCTCGACCGAACCGATGGTCACCGCGCCAAACCCGTCGTTGAGGGTGCAGGCACCCTCGCACAGACGATCCTGCGGGCACACCCGGCCACAGACTTCCGGCAGGGTGTTGGTCTGGTGTGACAGCTCGGCGGCCTGGAGGATGTTGCCCTCGGCCACCAGCTTCAGCCAGTTGGGAATGAAGTTGTGCACCGGGCACTTCCATTCGCAATACGGGTTACCGCAACCCAGGCAGCGGTGGGCCTGATCGGCCGAGTGCTGGGGTTTGAACGGTTCGTAGATTTCCACGAACTCTTTCTTGCGTTGACGCAACAGTTTCTTCTTCGGATCTTTGCGCCCGACGTCGATGAACTGGAAGTCGTTATTCAGACGTTCAGCCATTGTTAAAACCTCATCAAACTCTTCAGGCGCATATCACTGCGGATTGGCACGGGTGCTGGAAAGCAACGATTTCAGGTTGGCAGCCTTGGGCTTGACCAGCCAGAAACGGCGCAGGTAGTCGTCGAGGTTTTCAGCGAGGTTGCGACCCCATTCACTGTCGGTTTCCGTGACGTATTCGTCCAGCACGCGTTGCAGGTGGCTGCGATAGGCTTCCATCGCTTCGCCGCTGATCCGCTGGATTTCCACCAGTTCGTGGTTGACCCGGTCAACGAAGGTGTTGTCCTGGTCGAGCACATAGGCGAAACCACCGGTCATGCCTGAGCCGAAGTTGTAACCGGTCTTGCCCAGAACGCAGACGAAACCACCGGTCATGTACTCGCAGCAGTGATCGCCCGTGCCTTCAACCACGGTGTGAGCACCGGAGTTGCGCACCGCAAAACGCTCGCCCGCCGTGCCCGCCGCGAACAGCTTGCCACCGGTCGCGCCGTAGAGGCAGGTGTTGCCGATGATTGCACTGTCCTGCGTCTTGTAGGCGCTGCCCTTGGGCGGAACGATGACCAGTTTGCCGCCGGTCATGCCTTTGCCGACGTAGTCGTTGGCGTCGCCTTCGAGGTACATGTTCAGGCCGCCAGCGTTCCACACGCCGAAGCTCTGCCCAGCGGTGCCTTTGAAGCGGAAGGTGATCGGCGCTTTCGCCATGCCCTGGTTGCCATGTTTGCGGGCGATTTCACCGGAGATCCGCGCGCCGATCGAACGGTCGCAGTTGCAGATATCCAGCGCAAAATCGGCGCCGCTCATGTCGTTGATGGCTGACGTGGCCATGTCGACCATTTTCTCGGCCAGCAGGCCTTTGTCGAACGGCGGGTTGCGGTCCACCTGGCAGAACTGAGGCTTGTCTGCCGGGATGTGATCGCTGCCGAGCAACGGCGTCAGGTCCAGGTGTTGTTGCTTGGCGGTCTGGCCTTCGAGGATTTCCAGCAGATCGGTACGACCGATCAGCTCTTCGAGGGAGCGCACGCCCAGCTTGGCCAGCCACTCACGGGTCTCTTCGGCGACGTAGGTGAAGAAGTTGATCACCATGTCGACGGTGCCGATGTAGTGGTCCTTGCGCAGCTTCTCGTTCTGAGTGGCGACGCCGGTGGCGCAGTTGTTCAGGTGGCAGATGCGCAGGTATTTGCAGCCCAGGGCGATCATTGGCGCGGTGCCGAAGCCGAAACTCTCGGCGCCGAGGATGGCGGCCTTGATCACGTCGAGGCCGGTTTTCAGGCCGCCGTCAGTCTGCACCCGGACTTTGCCGCGCAGGTCGTTGCCGCGCAGGGTCTGGTGGGTTTCGGCCAGGCCGAGCTCCCACGGTGCGCCCGCGTATTTGATCGAGGTCAGCGGCGATGCACCGGTGCCGCCGTCGTAGCCGGAGATCGTGATCAAGTCCGCGTAGGCCTTGGCCACACCGGCGGCGATGGTGCCGACGCCCGCTTCTGCTACCAGCTTCACCGAGACCAGTGCTTTCGGGTTGACTTGTTTCAGGTCGAAAATCAGCTGCGACAAGTCTTCAATCGAATAGATGTCGTGGTGCGGCGGTGGCGAAATCAGGGTCACACCCGGCACTGCGTAACGCAGCTTGGCGATCAGACCGTTGACCTTGCCGCCTGGCAACTGACCACCTTCGCCGGGCTTGGCGCCCTGAGCGACCTTGATCTGCAGCACTTCGGCGTTGACCAGGTATTCCGGTGTCACACCGAAACGCCCCGTCGCGACCTGCTTGATTTTCGAGCTCTTGATGGTGCCGTAACGTGCCGGGTCTTCGCCACCTTCGCCGGAGTTGGAGCGCGCACCGAGGCGGTTCATGGCTTCGGCCAGGGCTTCGTGGGCTTCCGGCGACAGCGCGCCGAGCGAGATACCGGCGGAGTCGAAGCGCTTGAGCACCGACTCCAGCGGTTCGATCTCGCTGATGTCCAGCGGCGTTTCAAGGGTCTTGACCTTGAACAGGTCGCGGATCATCGACACCGGACGGTTGTCCACCAGCGCCGTGTATTCCTTGAACTTGCTGTAGTCGCCTTGCTGCACAGCGGCTTGCAGGGTGTTGACCACGTCCGGGTTGTAAGCGTGATATTCGCCACCGTGGACGAACTTCAGCAGCCCGCCCTGCTGGATCGGCTTGCGCGGGCTCCAGGCTTCGGCGGCGAGGGCTTTCTGCTCGGCTTCGATGTCGACGAAACGCGCACCCTTGATGCGGCTTGGCACACCACGGAAGCTCAGTTCGCACACTTCTTCGGACAGACCGATGGCTTCGAACAGTTGCGCGCCACGGTACGAAGCGATGGTTGAGATGCCCATCTTCGACAGGATCTTGAGCAAGCCTTTGGTGATGCCCTTGCGGTAGTTCTTGAACACCTCATAGAGGTCGCCCAGCACTTCACCGGTACGGATCAGGTCGCCCAGCACTTCATAGGCCAGGAACGGATAAACGGCAGAAGCGCCGAAGCCGATCAGTACGGCGAAGTGATGCGGGTCGCGAGCGGTGGCGGTTTCCACAAGGATGTTGGAATCGCAACGCAGGCCTTTTTCGGTCAGGCGATGGTGCACCGCGCCCGTCGCGAGCGAGGCGTGAATCGGCAGCTTGCCCGGTGCGATGTGACGGTCGCTCAGCACGATCTGGGTGCGACCGGCACGCACAGCTTCTTCAGCCTGATCGGCGACATTACGCACCGCCGCTTCGAGGCCGACGCTTTCGTCGTAGTTGAGGTCGATCACCTGGCGTTCGAAGCCCGGACGGTCGAGGTTCATCAGCGAGCGCCACTTGGCCGGGGAAATGACCGGCGAGCTGAGGATCACCCGCGAGGCGTGTTCCGGCGACTCCTGGAAGATGTTGCGCTCGGCACCGAGGCAGATTTCCAGCGACATGACGATGGCTTCACGCAGCGGGTCGATCGGCGGGTTGGTGACCTGCGCGAACTGCTGGCGGAAATAGTCATACGGCGTGCGCACGCGCTGGGACAGCACGGCCATCGGCGTATCGTCGCCCATCGAGCCGACGGCTTCGTAGCCTTGCTCGCCGAGTGGACGCAGTACCTGGTCGCGCTCCTCGAACGTGACCTGATACATCTTCATGTATTGCTTGAGCTGATCGACGTCGTAGAACGCCGAACCGTGATCGTTGTCTTCCATGGTTGCCTGAATGCGCAGGGCATTCTTGCGCAGCCATTGCTTGTACGGATGACGGGACTTCAAACGGTTGTCGATGGCGTCGGTGTCGAGGATCTGACCGGTTTCGGTGTCCACGGCAAAGATCTGGCCAGGCCCGACACGGCCCTTGGCGATAACGTCTTCAGGCTGGTAGTTCCAGACACCGATTTCCGAGGCCAGGGTGATGAAGCCGTTCTTGGTGGTGACCCAACGCGCCGGGCGCAGGCCGTTACGGTCGAGCAGGCACACCGCGTAACGACCGTCGGTCATTACCACGCCGGCCGGGCCGTCCCACGGTTCCATGTGCATCGAGTTGTATTCGTAGAACGCGCGCAGATCCGGGTCCATGGTTTCGACGTTCTGCCACGCAGGCGGAATGATCATCCGCACGCCACGGAACAGGTCGATGCCACCGGTGACCATCAGCTCCAGCATGTTATCCATGCTCGAGGAGTCGGAGCCGACGCGGTTCACCAGCGGGCCAAGTTCTTCCAGATCCATCAGGTCATTGGTGAACTTGGTGCGACGGGCCTGGGCCCAGTTGCGGTTGCCGGTGATGGTATTGATCTCGCCGTTGTGGGCGAGGAAGCGGAATGGCTGGGCCAGCGGCCATTTCGGCAGGGTGTTGGTGGAGAAGCGCTGGTGGAACACGCAGATCGACGTCTGCAGGCGCTGGTCGCTGAGGTCCGGATAGAAGGCGGTCAGGTCCGCCGGCATCATCAGGCCTTTGTAAATGATGGTCTTGTGCGAAAAGCTGCAGATGTAGTGGTCGACGTCGGCAGCGTTGGCCACGGACGAGCGACGACGGGCGCTGAACAGCTTGATCGCCATGTCCTGATCGCTCAGGCCTTCGCCACCGATGTACACCTGCTCGATCTGCGGCAGGCGCTCCAGGGCCAGGCGGCCGAGGACGCTGGTGTCGATGGGCACTTTGCGCCAGCCGATCAGGGTCAGGCCTTCAGCCAGGATCTCGCGGTTCATGTTCTCGCGAGCCGCTTGCGCTTTCACCGGGTCCTGATTGAAGAAGACCATGCCCACCGCGTATTGCTTGGGCATTTCGACGCCAAAGGTTTCCTGGGCGATGGCCCGAAGGAACACGTCCGGCTTTTGAATCAGCAAGCCACAACCGTCACCGGTCTTGCCGTCGGCGTTGATCCCACCGCGGTGGGTCATGCAGGTCAGGGCCTCAATGGCCGTTTGCAATAGGGTATGACTGGGCTCGCCCTGCATATGGGCTATCAGGCCGAAACCGCAGTTATCCTTGAACTCATCTGGTTGGTACAGACCTGCTTTCATAGACACTTTCTCACCAGGCTGCCTCTTTTCGAGGCAAATTTCTTTTCAATTCAACCACTTGCCATCCGCGCCGAACGTACGCCAGCTTTGCGGGGGCAAAAGGGAGGTCATTGTACACACCGACACAGGGGCTCACAAATTTGACGACGATCTGTCGCAAATCTATGTCGCATTTGTGAAAGGTTTAAAGCGATCTGCTGTGCTAGTCAAAACATTTTTAATGTTGACCGCAACGACTCAAAGACTACTGTGACGCAGACGCCACAAGGCACGCGGCCTGAGGGCAGCATGCACGTGCGGAAATTTTGAGGTGCCGGGAGAGGCGGCCTGGGTAAGGCCGCCGAATCTTCAGCGAGCTGTTGCCAGTTCCTGTTGGACGCTGGCGACGGAGCGAGGCCAAGGTTTACCAGCCTGAACCTTCGCTGGCAAGGCCTTGATGGCGGTAACGGCTGCATCGCGGCTTGGGAAGCTGCCGTAGGTGATGACGTAAAGCGGCTTGCCGTTGAGCACTTTCTTGAAGTAGCGGTACTCGCCGCCCTGCTCTTTCACGAAGTTTTGCGCAGTGGCTTCGGAGCTGGTGCCGAGGATCTGCACCACGTAGTGACCTGGGGCTTGCCCGGCGTACCAGTTGCCGCCTGCGGCCTTGGCCACGGTAACCGGCTTCTCGGCAGGCTTGGCGGCAACGATCGGCTTGGCTGGCGCTGGAGCCGGCTTGGCCACCGGAGCAGGCGCTGGCTTGGCGGTAGCGACCTGAGTCGGCGCAGGCGTCGGTTTGGCGGCTGGCGCAGGCGCAGGGCCTGGCTGGATGCCCGCAGGCGGCGCGGTAGTGGTGACGGTCGGTGGCGTGGCGCTGGAGCCTTCGACCGGCACGCCGTCGTCGCCTTCAGTGATGCCACCGGCCGCTTCGGCCAACGGACCGCGCATGACCGGTTGCGATTGGCCGACCAGCGGCAACGGCATCGGCTGCGTGTTACCGGCGAACTCAACGGCAGGTGCGCCACCGGCATTCGGTTTTGGCGTGCCCAATGGCAATTGCGCCTGTTCGTTGGCGGGTGCGCCAGTGGTCGGTGTCTTGTTGCGACCTGGCATCAACCAGGCAGCCGCTACCGCTACCACGACGACGGCGGATATCGCCAATACGTGTTTCTTCGGCATGTTGAACCCCATACTTGGACGCTTGACCGCTGTGCGGCTGGCAATCATGGCTTCGATCATTGCATCCCGAGCGACCTGGTTGATGTTGCCAGGCCAGCCATCGGAGCTTTCGTGAATATCAGAGATCTGATCCGCGGTAAAAAGTTCGATACCGCGCCCGGCGCCTTCCAGACGCTGGTCCAGATATTCACGGGTTTCTTCTTCGGTGTACGGCTGCAATTCGATGACGTGAAAGCGCTCTTCCTCAAGGCTCAGGGCCTCAAGCTGAGCGATCAGCGACGACTCGCCGAACAGGAACACGTGCGGGCGGCCTTCCGGCGCGCCGGCGGCCAGTGCCATCAGGGCATCGAGGGCCGATTCGTCGAGCTGCTCGGCGTCATCCACCAGCAGATAGACTTCCTGGCCGGTCAGTGCCAACTGCACCACCTGGGCCAGAATCGCACCGATCTCGGCGTGTGCCACATTCAGCGCCTGAGCCACTTGCCGCAGGACGCCAGCCGAGTCGCCAGCGCCACGGGCAGACACGACCACGCTCTGTACCGATTGCTTGTTGGTGCTGGCCACGAGGGCCTGACGCAACAGCGTCTTGCCACTGCCTTGCGGGCCGGTGACCACCAGCAGCAACTGGCTGTAACGGGCCAGGTGATGCAGTTGCCCCAGCACCGGTTTGCGCTGGGCCGGGAAAAATTTGAAGCCAGGCACCCGTGGAGCAAAAGGGTCATGACTCAACTGGTAATGGCCGAGGAAAGCCTCGTCGGCATGCAAACTAGTCATCGGGATCTTATTAACCTTTAAGCTGAGCCAGAGCGCGGTAATCCGCCCCCAGCGTGGCCTGTAGAACCTCTTTCGGATAATCGTCGGTCACCACTGCTTCGCCGATGTGGCGCAGCAGCACCAGGCGTAAACGACCGTCGATCACTTTCTTGTCAATTGCCATGTGTTCGAGAAAATTGGCTTCAGTCATCTCTTCTGGCGGGATGACTGGCAGGCCGGCACGCTGAAACAGGCGAATACCGCGATCACGCTCCTGCTCGCTGATCCAGCCCAGACGTGCAGACATCTCCAGCGCCATCACAGTGCCAGCAGCGACTGCTTCACCGTGCAACCAGACACCATAGCCCATGTGCGTTTCGATGGCATGGCCGAAGGTGTGACCGAGATTCAATGTGGCACGAACGCCGGTTTCCTTTTCATCGGCACCGACCACCTCAGCCTTGGCTTCGCAAGAGCGCTTGATGGCGTACGTCAGGGCCACCTGATCCAGCGAACGCAGGCGGTCGACGTTGTCTTCCAGCCAGGTAAGGAACGGTTCGTCGCAGATCAGCCCGTACTTGATGACTTCCGCAAGACCGGCAGACAGCTCGCGAGCCGGCAGGGTATTGAGAGTCGTGGTATCGATCAGCACCACGTTCGGCTGATAGAAGGCGCCGACCATGTTCTTGCCCAGCGGGTGATTGATACCGGTCTTGCCACCCACCGAGGAGTCAACTTGTGACAGCAACGTGGTCGGTACCTGAATGAAATCGACACCACGCTGATAGCAGGCGGCCGCAAAACCGGCCATGTCGCCGATGACGCCGCCACCGAGGGCGATCACCGTGGTACGGCGGTCGTGACGGGCGGTCAGCAGACCGTCAAAAATGAGTTGCAGGGTTTCCCAGGTCTTGAAGGCTTCGCCGTCCGGCAGCACGACAGAAACCACCGAGAAGGCCTCAAGGCTGCGGGTCAGGCGTTCGAGATAGAGTGGCGCGACGGTCTCGTTGGAGATGATTGCCACTTGCCGCCCGCGAATATGCGGGGCCAGCAGCTCGGGCTGATCCAACAAACCTTCGCCAATATGAATCGGGTAGCTGCGCTCGCCTAGATCGACCTTGAGTGTCTGCATGTGTCCCCACAGTGAAGATGGAATCAGGCGTCCTGCCTTCAATTAACGAATATCCGCGGCGTCTGCTGATGTGACGCCGGTTGCCAGCCATCCGCCACAACCTTGCGCGGTCATGACTGGACGCCGAGGATAGCGCATTTCGCGCCGCGCATTAACGGGGAGGTAGCTGCTGCAAGCGCTCAAGGATGTCGATCACCACCATGCGCGGTGGCCGCTCATCGGTTTCCACCACCAGGTCGGCGATTTCCCGATAAAGCGGATCACGCAGGGCCAGCAGATCGCGCAGGGTCTTGGCCGGATCGGCGGTACGCAGCAGCGGACGGTTGCGGTCCCGGGCCGTACGGCCCACTTGCTGCTCGACGGATGCGTGCAGGTACACCACTCGTCCGCCTGCATGCAGCGCTCGACGATTGGCTTCACGCATGACGGCACCGCCGCCTGTGGCCAGAACCACGCCATCGCATTCGCACAGCTCGGCGATCATCGCCTGCTCGCGGTCACGGAAGCCCGGCTCGCCTTCTTTATCGAAGATCCACGGGATATTGGCGCCCGTGCGCAATTCAATTTCCTTATCGGAATCTTTGAACGGCAGGCGCAGCTCTTTGGCCAGCAACCGGCCGATGGTGCTTTTACCAGCACCCATCGGTCCAACAAGAATCAAATTTCGCACAGAATCAATGACTCACAGCAATCGCCTGATTGTTCATGATACGCGGAGTGAGAAATACCAGCAGCTCGGATTTTTGTTCCGAAACCACGTCACGCCGGAAAAGGCGGCCAAGATACGGCACATCGCCGAGAAATGGCACCTTATCTACAATCTTGCTCTGAGTATTGGAGAAAACCCCACCAATCACGATGGTCTCCCCGTCATTGACCAGCACCTTGGCGTTGACTTCGTTTTTCTTGATAGGCGGCACGTCCTGCACCTTGTTGAGGTAGTCGGGTTCATCCTTGGTGACCTTGACCTCCATGATGATGCGGTTGTCCGGGGTGATCTGCGGCGTCACTTCCAGCGACAGCGAGGCCTCCTTGAACGCCACCGAGGTGGCACCACTGGAACTGGCCTCCTGATAGGGAATTTCCGTGCCCTTGAGGATTTTTGCGGTTTCCTTGTCGGACGTGACCACCTTGGGCTGCGAGACGATTTCGCCGTTGCCGGTTTTCTCCATGGCCGTCAGTTCGAGGTCCAGCAGGACGTTGTCGGTGATGAAAGCAATACCAATCCCGGACGTGTTGCCGGCAGTCCCCATGTCGACGAACGGCGAGTTGGTGCTGGTACTGCCCGGCGTACCGATGGTGGTGGTAGAACCATTGGTGACACCCGAGGTGTTCCAGTTGCCCTTGTTCTGGATCGAGCCGCCCCAGCGCACGCCGAGGCTCTTGTCGTAATCGACGTTGGCTTCGACGATGCGCGCTTCGATCATCACCTGACGCACCGGAATATCCAGTTGCGCGACGATGCGGCGCAGCTCGTCGAGGCGCTCCTGAGTCTGGTAGGCAATGATGTTGTTGGTGCGCTCATCGACCGTGATCGAGCCCCGCTCATCCGTTTCCGACTGTTTCTTGTTGGTCACTGACCTGAACAGCTCAGCGATGTCCTTCGCCTTGGCGTAGTTGACCTGCAGCAACTCGCGACGCAGCGGCGCCAATTCGGCGATCTGTTTTTGCGACTCCAGTTCCTGACGTTCTCGGGCGGCAATTTCATCGGCCGGCGCCACCAGCAACACATTGCCGATCTTGCGCTTGTCCAGGCCTTTGGTTTTCAGCACCAGGTCCAACGCCTGATCCCACGGCACATTCTGCAAGCGCAAGGTAATGCCGCCCTGCACCGTGTCGCTGGCGACCAGATTGAGGTTGGTGAAATCGGCGATCAGTTGCAGCACCGAGCGCACGTCGATGTCCTGAAAATTCAGCGAGAGCTTTTCACCGGTGTAGGCAAAGCGTTCGGCATTGCGCTTTTGCAAGTCATCGGCCGTCACCGCGCGGATGCTGACGGTCAGCTTGTTGTCGGTCTGGTAGGTCGAATACTCGTAGGCACCGACCGGCTCAATGCTGATGGTGGCGCGATCGCCAGTGGCGGCGGCGTTGACGAACTGCACCGGGGTGGCGAAGTCCTTGACGTCCAGCCGCACGCGCAATGGCTCGGGCAGTTGGGTCCTGGCGAAACCGAGGATGATCTTGCCGTCGCGCTCCTGAATGTCCGGAGCGATAGATGGATCTGACAAATCGATGACCACATTGCCCTCACCCTGCGTTCCGCGCTGGAAATCCACGCCACGGATCGCCTTGGTCACTGGCGCCCAGGTTTTTCCAGCTGCCGGTTTTACCGTGGCGGCACGGGGTGCGCTGGCGACCGGCTTGGGCACATTGACTTTGGCGCCTTGTCCGACCACGACAAACAGATTATTGCCTTCAACCCGAGTGCTGTAGGGCGCCAACTGCGTCAGGCTGATAATCAGCCGCGTACGGTCATTGGCCTCCACCACCGTGGCGCTGCGGGCATTGCCACGGCCCAGGTCGCGATTCTTGTTGGTGAGTTTGTTGGCCACGCCGGGCAGGTCCAGGGCGATTCGCGCCGGTGACTCGGTGGTGTAGCCCTTGGGCGGTGGTGGTGGCGCGTCGAACGACAACTTGAGCTCAATGCGGTCGCCCGGCAGCGCGGCGACGTCCAGCGAATTCAGGCTGGCCGCCTGCACCATCGGCGACAACAGCGCTATCCATAGCGAAAGACCGAGGGTCGAGAAAATCCTGTTCATTGTTCGAGTTCCACTATGAGTGCTCTTTCAAAGGAATGGTCCGTGGCCGTTCCAGCCAGGCGCCCTGGCCATCGGGAACGATTTCGACCACATCGACTTGTGAGCCGCTGATGGCGACGATCCGCCCATCGTTGCGCCCCAGGTAGTCACCGACTTTCAATCGATGCACCCCGCCCGCCCCGCGCAACAGTGCAAAGGAGCCAGTCGCATTGGAAATCGTGCCGACCATTTCAAACTGCTCGATGTTGAAGCCTTCGAGGTACTGCTTGATCCGGCCGGGATCCGGCTTGACGTTGCGCGAGCCCTGTTTATGCCCGGCCAGATCAACTTTGACCTGCCGGGAAAACGGACTGCGCAAGCTGGACGCGTTGTAGGTGAATGCGGGGAACGAGCGGAAGGTCGGCGTCGGTTCGATCTTGCCCGGGGGCCGCAGGCGCACTTCGTTCAGATAAGCGTCCAGATCGCTAAAACCGTTGTCGCCCCCACAACCGGCAAGCGCGGCCAATAACGCAACCATTGAAATACGACGAACAGGGCTCATTTGTCCTGCCCCTTGTCGTTGTAGCGGTAGGTCTTGGCCAGGATGCTCATGCGCAGCCGGGTGCCGCCGTCAGGGCTGGCTGGCGCCAGATCGAAATCATGCAGGGTGACGATCCGTGGCAACCCGGCCACACCGCTGACGAACGTAGCCAGGTCGTGATAGGCGCCGGTGACGGTAATCTGGATCGGCAACTCGATATAAAACTGCTGGGTAACTTCCGGCAGCAGCTTGATCTCCTCGAACTCCAGACCGCTGCCCAGGCCGGTACGGGTGATGTCCTCCAGCAGGCCGGGCACTTCGGTATCGCTGGGTAGCTGGCGCAGCAGCACACCAAAGGAATTTTCCATTTCCTTCATTTGCTGGGTATAGAGCTCCAGGTTCGCGGCCATGTGGGCTTTGTCGGCAAACTCTTCCTTGAGGGTCGATTCTTCGGTGCGCTTGAGGTCGAGCTGATCCTCAAGATCACTGATGTAGAAGGTGTAGCCCAGCGCCAGCACGATAACCATCAGCAGCGCGCACGCCACCGCCTTGATTGCCGGCGGCCATGAGCCGATGTTGTTGGTGTCCAGATCGTGGATGTCGATCTTGCGCAACCCGTCGAGCCATTCGGACAGTCTCATTTGCCGTCCTCCGTGATGGCGGGCTGAGTCTGATGGACGGTCAGCTGGAAGACGTTGGCCTGATCCAGCTGACCGGCAGTAGTCGCCTTCACTTCGGTCAGGCTCGGGGCATCGAACCAGTCGGACGCGTCCAGGTTACGCATCAGTTCCGAGACTTTATTGTTCGACTCCGCTGCACCAGTGATGGACAGGGTCTTGTCCTTGAGTTTCACCTCGGTGAAATACACCCCGTCCGGCAGTGTCCGCGCCAGTTGATCGAAAATTCGTCCACTGATCTGCCGGTTGCCTTGCAGCTCCTGGATGATGCGCATGCGCTCTACCAGTTGCTGACGACGAGCTTTAAGATCGCTGATCTGCTTGATTCGCTCATCGACCGCCGCAATCTGCTTGCTCAGGTAAGTATTGCGAGCCACTTGCTGATCGGTAGCACTGCTGATGATCTGATCGGCAATCAGGACCAGCCCCACCGAGCCAACCAGCACGCCGACCAATGTCAGCAGGAAACGTTTGCGGCGCTCTTCGCGCAGTTCTTCGCGCCAGGGTAATAAATTGATCCGCGCCATCAGTCGAAACTCCTGAGGGCCAGCCCGCAGGCAATCATCAACGCAGGCGCATCACTGGCCAGCGCGCCGGCATTGACCTTGCTGCTGAGCGTCATGTCGGCAAAGGGATTGGCCACCTGGGTCGGCGTGCCCAGCCGCTGTTCGATCAACTGGTCGAGCCCCGGCACCGAGGCGGTGCCACCGGCCAGCAGAATGTGGTCGACGGCGTTGTATTGGCCCGAGGCGAAGAAAAACTGCAACGAGCGGGACACCTGCTGCACCAGGGCGTCGCGAAACGGCTGCAACACCTCGCTGACATAATCGTCCGGCAAGCCACCCTGTTTTTTTGCAAGCCCCGCCTGCTCCACCGTCAGGCCGTAACGACGCTGGATCTCTTCGGTCAGTTGTCGACCACCGAACAGTTGCTCGCGGGTATAGATGATGCGGCCGTTGTGCAGCACGCTCAGGGTGGTCATGGTCGCGCCGATGTCCACCACCGCGACAGTCAGGCGCTCCTGGGATGCCGCCAGCTGCGTCGCCAGCAGGCCAAACGAGCGCTCCAGCGCATAGGCCTCGACGTCCACCACCCGGGCGGTCAGCCCGGCCAATGCCAGGGCGGCTTCGCGAACTTCGACGTTTTCCTTGCGACAGGCGGCCAGTAGCACATTGACCCGCTCCGGATTGCGCTCGGACACGCCCACGACTTCAAAGTCGATGGCAACTTCGTCCAGAGGGTAGGGAATGTATTGATCGGCTTCGATCTTGAGCTGATTCTCCAGCTCGTCGTCGGAAAGACCGGCGTCCATTTCAATGATCTTGGTAATCACCGCTGAACCGGCCACGGCCACCGCGACGTTCCTGATCCCGGTTCGGGCCTTGATCAGCACCCGCGAGAGCGCCTGACCCACGCCCTCAAGCTCGGCAATGTTCTTTTCGACAACGGCATTGGCCGGTAACGGCTCGACGGCATAAGCCTCGACCCGATAGCGATCACCCTGGCGGCTCAGCTCCAAAAGCTTCACCGACGTGGAGCTGATATCGATCCCCAGAAGCGTTCCGGTCTTTTTATTGAAGAGTCCTAGCACTACCAATTCCCTATGACTTTCCGTGAGTTACGGACTCTGTAATGTGTATTGCGTTCAATCACCCCGGCTTGACAGAAGCGCAAATGACGCTCCCCGCAGAAAAATGCTTATAATGCCCAGCGTTTTTCTCCGCTTTTACTGCCCGCGCGGGTCGTTCTCGTTTAGACGAGACCCTGACGCCAAATTCATTCTTTGCCCTGGATGTCCAAAAGCCTTGATTCGTCTGCTGAAATTTTTCGGTTGGTCCATCGTCGCCGTTTTCTGCGGACTGCTCTTAGGTCTCAGCGGCGCTTATCTTTACCTTAGTCCGGGTTTGCCATCCGTGGAGGCGCTGAGAAGCATTCAGTTGCAGATTCCATTACGGGTGTACAGCAGCGACAACAAATTGATCGCAGAATTTGGCGAAATGCGCCGTACTCCGATCCGTTTCGCCGACATTCCGCCCAATTTCATTAATGCGTTACTAAGTGCTGAAGACGACAATTTCGCCAACCACTATGGCGTTGACCCGAGCAGCCTGATGCGTGCCGCGACCCAACTGGTCAAGAGCGGGCACATCCAGTCCGGTGGCAGCACCATCACCATGCAGGTAGCGAAGAACTTCTTCCTGTCCAGCGAACGCAGCTTCTCGCGTAAAACCACGGAAATCCTTCTCGCCCTGCAGATCGAACGACAGCTGACCAAGGACGAGATTCTTGAGCTGTACGTGAACAAGATCTATCTGGGTAACCGCGCCTACGGCATCGAGGCGGCGGCACAGGTTTACTACGGCAAATCGATCCGTGACGTGACCCTGGCGCAGATGGCCATGATTGCCGGCCTGCCCAAGGCCCCGTCGCGCTTCAACCCGCTGGCCAATCCGGCGCGCAGCAAGGAGCGTCGTGACTGGATCCTGGGCCGTATGTACAAGCTCGGGAAAATCACCGAAGCCGACTACACCACCGCAATCAACGAGCCGCTGAACGCCAGCTATCACGTGCCGACTCCGGAAGTGAACGCGCCGTACATCGCGGAAATGGCCCGTGCCGAAATGGTTGGCCGTTATGGCAGCGACGCCTACACCGAGGGTTTCCGCGTTACGACTACGGTGCCGAGCAACCTTCAGGAACTGGCCAACACCGCCATCCATGAAGGCTTGATGACCTACGACCAGCGCCATGGCTATCGCGGGCCCGAGTCCAGACTGGCGGGCAAGACTCGCGACGCATGGGCCACCGAACTGACCAAGCAGCGCACCATCAGTACCCTTGAGCCGGCCATCGTCACCCAGGTCGACAAGAACGGCGTGCAAGTGATGACCCGCACCGGCGACGAACATGTCGGCTGGGACAGCATGAAATGGGCGCGCCCGTTCCTGAATACCAACAGCATGGGCGCTGCACCGAAGCAGCCGTCTGATGTGGTTCAGGTCGGCGATCTGATCCGCGTACAACGCCAGCCGGACAACTCGCTGAAATTCAGCCAGATCCCGCAGGCCCAGGGCGCACTGGTGTCCCTTGACCCGCAGAACGGCGCGATTCGCTCGCTGGTCGGCGGCTTTGCCTTCGAGCAGAGCAATTACAACCGCGCCATGCAGGCCAAGCGTCAGCCGGGTTCGAGCTTCAAGCCGTTCGTCTACAGCGCGGCACTGGACAACGGCTACACCGCCGCCACACTGGTGAACGACGCCCCGATCGTGTTCGTCGACGAGTACCTGGACAAGGTCTGGCGCCCGAAGAACGACACCAACACGTTCCTTGGCCCGATCCGCCTGCGTGAAGGCCTGTACAAGTCCCGTAACCTGGTATCGATCCGCTTGGTGCAGGCGATGGGCGTTGGCAAGACCATCGACTACATCACCCGCTTCGGTTTCAACAAGCAAGACCTGCCGCCCAACCTGTCCCTGGCCCTGGGGACCGCGACCCTGACGCCGATGGAAATCGCTACCGGCTGGAGCACTTTCGCCAACGGCGGCTACAAGATCACCCCGTACATCATCGACAAGATCGAAAGCCGTAGCGGTGACACGCTGTTCGTCGCCAACCCGCCGAGCGTGCCTCAGGGCGATGCGGCGACCAGCGGCATTGCTGCTCCGGCCAGCCAGTCGTTCACGGTCAATCCGACGCCAGGTGAGGCGCCAGCCGCTCCAGATGCGGCCCCGCAAGCCCCGGCGGTGGCGGAACGCGTTGTCGATGGCCGTACCACCTACATCCTCAACAGCATGCTGGAGGACGTGATCAAACTCGGTACGGGCCGTCGTGCACTGGCTCTGGGCCGTCCGGACATCGCGGGTAAAACCGGTACGACCAACGATTCCAAGGATGCGTGGTTCTCCGGCTACAACGCCGATTACGTGACCACGGTCTGGACCGGTTTCGACCAACCGGAAAGCCTCGGGCGCCGGGAGTTTGGTGGCACTGTCGCGCTACCGATCTGGATGAACTACATGGGCGCTGCGCTCAAGGGCAAGCCACCGCATACGCAAGCAGAGCCGGAAGGCATCCTCAGCCTGCGCGTTGACCCGGTCAGTGGCCGCGCGGCCACGCCAAGCACGCCTGGTGCGTACTTCGAGCTGTTCAAGTCCGAAGACACGCCACCATCGGTCAACGAACTGGGCAACGGCACCGCACCAGGCAGCCCGCTGCCAGCGGATGAAGCGGCGCCGATCGATTTGTTCTGATCGCCTGGCAACACCAGAAAGCCCCGCCTTTCGGAAGAAGAGCGGGGCTTTTTTTGCCTTTGGGTTTGAACATTGCCTTATTGATGCGGTGCCTGTGATGACCACTTCGCGGGCAAGCCCGCTCCCACAAGGGATCTCAGTGGACTCCTGATTTGTGAACAACCAGGATCAACTGTGGGAGCGAGCCTGCTCGCGAAGAGGCCATGACAGGCAGCGCATAAACCACAGGCAATAAAAAACCCCGGCTCAATCTAGAACCGGGGTTTGGGTTGAAGCGCTACAACGGCTTAGCCGTTGAACACGTCATCCACGCTTTTCAGCGGGTAGTTCTTCGGATACGGCAGGGTTGCCACGCCAGTCTCGATTGCGGCCTTGGCCACGGCATCGGAAATCACGGTGATCAGACGGGCGTCCATTGGTTTCGGGATGATGTACTCACGACCGAATTCCAGTTTGATGCCGCCGTAGGCGTCGCACACTTCCTGAGGCACTGGCAGCTTGGCCAGTTCGCGCAGGGCGTTGGCGGCAGCCACTTTCATTTCTTCGTTGATGCGCTTGGCGCGAACGTCCAGGGCACCACGGAAGATGAATGGGAAGCCCAGTACGTTGTTGACCTGGTTCGGGTAGTCCGAACGGCCAGTGGCCATGATCACGTCGTCACGGGTAGCGTGAGCCAGTTCCGGGGAGATTTCCGGATCCGGGTTGGAGCACGCGAACACGATCGGGTTGGCCGCCATGGACTTCAGGCCTTCAGCGCTCAGCAGGTTCGGGCCGGACAGACCCACGAACACGTCTGCGCCTTTCAGGGCGTCAGCCAGGGTGCGTTTTTCGGTCGGGTGAGCGAAAACAGCCTTGTACTGGTTCAGGTCGTCACGGCCGGAGTGGATCACGCCGGTACGGTCAACCATGAAGATGTTTTCAATGTTGGCACCCATGCTCACCAGCAATTTCATGCAGGAGATGGCGGCCGCACCGGCGCCCAGGCAGACGATCTTGGCGTCTTGCAGGGTTTTGCCAGCGATTTCCAGGGCGTTGATCATGCCGGCGGCGGTCACGATAGCGGTGCCGTGCTGGTCATCGTGGAAAACCGGGATGTCGCACTGTTCGATCAGGGAGCGCTCGATCTCAAAGCACTCAGGCGCCTTGATGTCTTCCAGGTTGATGCCACCGAAAGTGATGGAGATACGCTTGACGGTGTCGATGAAGGCTTGCGGGCTTTCGGAATCAACTTCGATGTCGAACACGTCGATGCCGGCGAAGCGCTTGAACAGTACGCCCTTGCCTTCCATCACTGGCTTGGAAGCCAATGGGCCGAGATTACCCAGGCCGAGAATCGCGGTGCCATCGGAAATGACTGCAACCAGGTTGCCTTTACCGGTGTATTTGTAGGCCAGTTCAGGATCGCGGGCGATTTCGCGTACTGGTTCGGCTACGCCGGGGCTGTAGGCCAGCGACAGGTCGCGGGCGGTAGCAGTGGCCTTGGTGAGCTCGACACTCAGCTTACCTGGACGAGGATGGGCATGATATTCGAGAGCGGCAGTTTTCAGATCAGACATGGGGGCATTCCGCTTTTTACTGTTGGACAGACTGGTCGCCGAGGATACGCGCCTCGCAAAGTCCCCACAAGACTGACCAGTCACCCCTGTCAAGCGCCCCGCCCTACGACTTTGGGCCAAGAGCCACGGAACACAAGGGCTTGACTGTTCACAATCCTATTGAAAAATGTCTACAATTTTTTCTTACGGCGCCGCCGAAAGCATTGAAGGATCAGTCAATGGTAACAACCAGCGCGACTGACCGGCCTCGAGCCCACCACGGCGCGAACGATCGACTACCCAGCCACGGGCTTCGATTTGCTGGCCTTTGAGCCGTTCCAGCGAGCGTACATCGAACCGGCTCAGTAAATTGGGTGCAATACGCAATACAACCGAACCGCGCAATTCGATCCAAACCCCGCCTTGATTACGCTGCACCTTGCTCACGAGCCCAGTGACCAGAACAAAACCGGACGCGCGAATCTGCTCCGCTTTCAGTACAGGCGAATGCCGCCACAACCCCAGCCGGGCCTGCCGGGCACTGCGTTCTGCGGCCTGCTGACAGTCGGCCAAATCGACGTTCGGTGCTATGGCGACCTGAAAACCGAGGCCCTCGGCGAGCAGTTGCGCCTCAAGATTGGCACCGTCAGCGCCATAGACGTGGGCCAGCGTACGTCCGTAACGATCTTTAGCCTCTTTGCCCGGCAGCAAGCCGACCCGTGCGCCACTGGCAGCGACGAGTGTTTCCAGACGTTTGCGCGCCGCCACGGCGAACGGCTGGTCGGTTCGACCTTTCTTGCCCAGCTCGGGTGTGTCCAGGCCAATCATGCGTACGCTGCGACCATCCTTCAGGCGCAGGGTGTCGCCGTCCACCACCCGCTGCACCACCACGGGCGTCAACCCTGGCGGCGCCGGACAAAAGGCCTGGGCGGCAGACAGCCAAATCGCGGACACAAAAAAGGCGCCCGCAAGGGACGCCTTTTTCAACAGCAGGGAAAAGCCCATCGGGCTTTTCAGCCTTACTCTGCAGCAGGAGCCTTGGCTTTGCCAAAAGCACCGAAACGGTCTGCGAAGCGCTGTACACGGCCGCCAGTATCCAGAGTCTTCTGCTTACCGGTGTAGAACGGGTGGCACTCGTTGCATACGTCAGTACCCAGTGGCTTGCACAGGTTCGAACGGGTTTCGAACTTGTTGCCGCAGCTGCAAGTTACTTCGATGGTTTCGTATGCTGGATGGATATCGGCTTTCATGATGTATTCCTCAGGCTAGCGTGCCGCCACTCAACACTATTGTTGAATACCGCACGTAATTAGGCCGCGGATTCTACCAGACAATGCAAATCGCGCAAGCTGTCGCTTACACCGACCGTCTGCTAGGCTCCCGGCACTCAGCTCAATCCTTGTGGGAGCGGGCTTGCCCGCTCCCACAGGTTATGCGCACAGCCTTTCTTTATATTGCCCGCCAAAAGAGATCCCCCCGCGTGCCCGACGCCATTTTGCGCCTCGCCTTGCCTTCGCCGCTGCGCCGTCTGTTCGATTACCGCGCCCCGGCCGGGGTTCTGCGCGCCCAGTTGCAGCCCGGCATGCGCTTGCGGGTGCCGTTTGGCCGAAGGGAGATGATCGGGATTCTGGTGGAGGTGACCGACACCAGCGAAGTCCCGGTGGAAAAGCTCAAACCGGCCCTGGCCCTGCTCGACGCCACGGCGCCGCTGCCTGCGGCGCTGTTCAAGTTGTGCCTGTGGACGTCCCAGTATTATCAACACAGCCTCGGCGACACCCTGAGCTGGGCGCTGCCGGTGCTGCTGCGTCAGGGCGAACTGGCCGAAGCGCGCCAGGAACGCTTCTGGTCGGCAGCCCCCGGTGCCAGCCTCGATGACCCGCGTATCGCCCGCGCCCCGCGTCAACGTGAAGCGCTGGCGACATTGGCCCAACATCCCCACGGCGTCGCCCATCAATTGCTGAGTAAATTGATGCTGAGCAAGGACAGCCTGGACTTGTTGCTGGCCAAGGACCTGGTGCACGTGGAGATCCGCCGCCACGCCCCCGGTGCCCGTCACGAACGCTGGCTGGCCCAGCCGGAATTGCCGCTCAACCCCGAGCAGCGCGCCGCTTATGAAGCGATTCGCGCCGGGTTCGACAGCTATCACGCGTTCCTGCTGGCCGGCGTCACCGGCAGCGGCAAGACCGAAGTCTATTTGCAGTTGATCCGCGAAACCCTTGAAGCCGGCAAGCAGGCGCTGGTGCTGATCCCGGAAATCAACCTCGGCCCACAGACCCTGGCGCGCTTCGAGCAACGCTTCAACGCGCGCATCGCGCTGATTCACTCGGCGGTCAATGACCGCGAGCGCCTGGACGCCTGGCTCGCCGCCCGGGACGGTGAGGCCGACATTATTATCGGCACCCGCTCGGCGTTGTTCACCCCGATGAAGAACCCCGGCCTGATTATCATCGACGAAGAGCACGACGGCTCTTATAAACAGCAGGAAGGCCTGCGCTATCACGCCCGCGATCTGGCGCTGGTCCGCGCCCGTCAGGAAAACATCCCGATTGTCCTCGGCTCCGCCACGCCATCGCTGGAAAGCCTGCACAACGCCTACACCGGCCGTTATGGCTTGCTGCGGCTGAACGAACGCGCCGGTGGCGCCAAGCAACCGCGCTTCCTGCGTCTGGATGTAAAAAGCCGTCCGCTGGACAGCGGCATTTCCGGGCCGATGCAGCAAGCCATCGGCCAGACACTCGCTGCCGGCCAGCAAGTGCTGGTGTTTCTCAACCGTCGCGGCTTTGCGCCAACGCTGCTGTGCCACGACTGCGGCTGGATGTCCGAGTGCCAGCGTTGTGATGCGCGGATGACCGTCCACCAGCGTCATGGCGAGCTACGCTGCCACCACTGTGGTTACGTCGAGCGGGTTCCGCGTCATTGCCCCAAGTGCGGCAAAGTTGATTTGCGCCCCGTGGGTGCCGGCACCGAACGGGCGGAAGAACGCCTGGGCATTCTGTTCCCCGATTTCCCGGTACTGCGGGTCGACCGCGACAGCACCTCACGCAAAGATGCAATGAACAAGCTGTTCGCCACCATCCAGAAAGGCGAGCCGTGCATTCTGGTGGGCACGCAAATGCTTGCCAAAGGACACCACTTCCCACGGGTGACCCTGGTGTCGATTCTCGATGCCGACGGCGGGCTGTTCTCCGGCGACTTCCGCGCCAGCGAACGCATGGCACAGTTGATCGTCCAGGTCGCGGGCCGTGCGGGCCGCGCTGAAGAGCCGGGCCGAGTGATCATCCAGACGCATCTGGCGGACCACCCGCTGCTGGTGCAACTGACTGAACAGGGCTACTTCGCCTTTGCCGAACAGGCGCTGAGTGAACGTCGCGCTGCCGGTCTGCCGCCGTTTTCGCATCTGGCACTGTTGCGTGCCGAAGCGCACAAGCCGGGGCAGGCGGAAGGCTTTCTCGATGAAGCGTGCAGCGAGGCGGAACGATTGCTGGCGGAACAGAATCTGACCGGAATCGAATTGCTTGGGCCGGTGCCGGCGCCCATGGAGCGTCGGGCCGGGCGGTATCGTGCCCAGCTATTGTTGCAGGCATCGGCCCGGGCGCCGCTGCATCGACTGTTGAACAGCTGGTTGCTGGCGCTGGAGCAGATGCCCAGTGGGCGGGCGGTGCGCTGGTCGCTGGATGTGGATCCGGTGGATTTGTATTGATTGAACGATTGCCATCGCGGGCAAGCCCGTCTCCCACAGGAGATTGGGGGCGAACACAAAATGTATGAATACCCTGGATCCAATGTGGGAACGGGCTTGCCCGCGAAGAGGCCCGAATAGTCACCACATATCCATAACCTGCCCGCTATAGTTGGCAAGCCCGTCTTCGCAACGGATAATGCCCAGTTTTTCCACCAGCGCATCGAAGCGCCGCCGCGCTTGCGGTCGAAAGAGACCACCATGAAAGACACCATTCGCCAGCTGATCCAACAAGCCATCACCCAACTCGTCAACGAAGGTGTGTTGCCTGAAGGCCTGACGCCAGCGATCCAGGTGGAAAACTCCCGTGACAAGACTCACGGCGATTTCGCCAGCAATATCGCGATGATGCTGGCCAAGCCGGCCGGCATGAAACCCCGCGACCTGGCGGAGAAAATCATCGCCGCCCTGCCGGCAGACGAGAACGTCACCAAGACCGAAATCGCCGGCCCTGGCTTCCTGAATTTCTTCCAGAACACCCAGGCCCTGGCCATTCGCCTGGACGCCGCCCTGGCTGACGCCCACGTCGGCGTGCGCAAGGCGGGCCCGGTGCAGCGCACCGTGGTTGACCTGTCGGCGCCAAACCTGGCCAAAGAGATGCACGTCGGCCACTTGCGCTCGACCATCATCGGCGACGGCGTGGCCCGGGTGCTGGAATTCCTCGGCGACACCGTGATTCGCCAGAACCACGTCGGCGACTGGGGCACGCAGTTCGGCATGCTGATGGCGTACCTGCAGGAAAACCCGATTACCAGCGACGAGCTGTCGGACCTGGAAAACTTCTACCGCGCCGCCAAGCAACGCTTCGACGAATCCGAAGAGTTTGCCGACCGCGCCCGTGGCCTGGTGGTCAAGCTGCAAGCTGGCGACCCGGACTGTCTGGCGCTGTGGACCAAGTTCAAGGACATCTCGCTGTCCCATTGCCAGAAAATCTACGAACTGTTGAACGTCAAACTGACCATGGCCGACGTGATGGGCGAAAGCGCCTACAACGACGACCTGATCAACGTGGTCAACGACCTCAAGGCGGCTGGCATGCTGGTCGAGAGCAATGGCGCGCAGTGCGTGTTCCTCGACGAGTTCAAGAACGCCGACGGCGACCCACTGCCGGTGATCATCGTCAAGGCCGACGGCGGCTACCTCTATGCCACCACCGACCTGGCGGCTGTGCGCTATCGCAGCGGCAAGCTGAAGGCTGATCGTGCGCTGTACTTCGTCGATCAGCGTCAGGCCCTGCACTTCCAGCAGGTGTTCGCTGTAGCGCGCAAAGCCGGCTTCGTGACCCACCCGATGGAAATGGAACACATGGGCTTCGGCACCATGAACGGCCCGGACGGCCGTCCGTTCAAGACCCGCGACGGTGGCACCGTGAAGTTGATCGATCTGCTGATCGAAGCACAGGAACGTGCCTACACGCTGGTGAAGGAAAAGAATCCGGAGATTGCCGAAGACGAGCTGCGCAACATCGCCAAAGTGGTGGGCATCGCTGCGGTGAAATACGCCGACCTGTCCAAGCACCGTACCAGCGACTACAGCTTCAACTTCGACCTGATGCTCAATTTTGAAGGCAACACCGCACCTTACCTGTTGTACGCCTACACTCGCGTGGCCGGTGTGTTCCGCAAGTTGGGCAAAGACTTCAGCGAAGTCGAAGGCCAGATTGTTCTGGACGCAACACATGAACACGAGCTGGCTGCAAAGCTGGCGCAGTTCGGCGAAGTGCTGAACAACGTTTGCGACAAAGGGACGCCGCACATCCTCTGCACCTACCTGTACGATGTCGCCGGCCTGTTCTCCAGCTTCTACGAGAACTGCCCTATTCTCAGCGCCGACACCCCGGCGCAAATGCAGAGCCGTCTGCGCCTCGCCGCGCTGACCGGTCGAACACTCAAGCAAGGCCTGGAACTCTTGGGTCTGGAAACTCTGGAGCGTATGTAAGTTGGCTGCCAAGAAAAAACCTGCACCCAAGCGTGGCGCCAGCCGTTACCAAGCTCCTGCGAAGCAACCGATCCCGGGTTGGCTGTGGATGGCCATCGGCCTGACGGTCGGCGCGTTCATCGTGTTTCTGATGAAGCTGGAGCCAGGCAAGGGCAGCGACGTGGTCAAGCGCGACAAGGTGGAGCAACAGAAAGCCACCAAGATCGCCGAGGCCAACAAGACCCCGCCGAGCCCGACGCAACCGGTGAAGCCGAAGTACGATTTCTACACCTTGCTGCCGGAATCGGAAGTGATCGTGCCGCCTGACGCCGTGCCGGAGAAAACCCTGCCGACGCCACAAGTGCCGACCACTCCGGTAACCCCGGCGGAAGCGGCGAAGATCGATACGGCACGGGCTCAGGCTGCTCTGTCGGGGATCACCCCGCCGCCAGCGCCGCCGGTTTCCAAAGCCGCGCCGGTGACCAAGTTCTTCCTCCAGGCCGGTTCGTTCCGCAAAGAGGCGGACGCAGACAAGGTTCGGGCGCAGATCATCTTGCTCGGGCAGGCGGTGGCGGTTGAGTCCGGGACCGTGAAAGATGAAACCTGGTATCGGGTCCTGGTCGGGCCGTTCAGCAATCGCGAGCAACTGACCACGGCACAGAAACAACTGGCCGGCAGCGGGTTTAGCAATCTGTTGTTACAACAACGCCAGAGCCGCTAATCCGGCAAAAAATCTGCTTTTGTGGCGAGGGAGCTTGCTCGCGCTGGAGCGCGCAGCACTCCCGAATCCAGCAACCCCGGCACCAGGCCAACCCTGGTGCCGGGGTTTACGACTGCTTCGCAGCCGAGCGGGAGCAAGCTCCCTCGCCACAACCGCTCCCCTTCTACCTTTAACACCGCTCGTCCCCTCTCCTTCCCCACGGTTGAAAAACGCTCCACCACCCCCATATGAGTTGGCATAAGGCATTTTCGCCCCGCTGCGTGGAGACTCTCCCTTGACCACCATCGTTTCAGTTCGCCGCCACGGCAAAGTCGTCATGGGCGGCGACGGCCAGGTTTCTCTCGGCAATACCGTGATGAAAGGCAACGCGAAGAAAGTTCGTCGCCTGTACCACGGCCAGGTTATTGCCGGTTTTGCCGGGGCCACCGCTGACGCCTTCACCTTGTTCGAGCGCTTCGAAGGCCAACTGGAGAAACACCAAGGTCACCTGGTACGCGCTGCCGTCGAGCTCGCCAAAGAATGGCGTACCGACCGCTCCCTGAGCCGCCTGGAAGCCATGCTCGCGGTCGCCAACAAAGACGCCTCACTGATCATCACCGGCAACGGCGATGTGGTTGAACCGGAAAATGGCCTGATCGCCATGGGTTCCGGTGGTGGCTATGCTCAAGCCGCCGCCAGCGCACTGTTGAAAAAGACCGACCTGTCGGCCCGTGAAATCGTCGAAACCGCCCTCGGTATCGCCGCCGACATTTGTGTATTCACCAACCACACCCAGACCATTGAGGAGCAGGACTGCGCCGAGTAAGTCCGTGTTGGCCCAGCGCCACGGCTCATTCTTGCTTGAGGTCCGATAAATATTATGTCCATGACTCCCCGCGAAATCGTCCACGAACTCAATCGCCATATCATCGGCCAGGACGATGCCAAACGCGCCGTCGCCATCGCGCTGCGTAACCGCTGGCGCCGGATGCAACTGCCTGAAGAACTGCGCGTTGAAGTAACCCCCAAGAACATCCTGATGATCGGCCCGACCGGTGTCGGTAAAACCGAGATCGCCCGTCGCCTGGCCAAACTGGCCAACGCGCCGTTCATCAAGGTCGAAGCGACCAAGTTCACCGAAGTCGGCTATGTCGGTCGTGACGTCGAATCGATCATTCGTGATCTGGCCGATGCCGCCATCAAGCTGTTGCGCGAACAGGAAATGACCAAGGTTCGCCATCGCGCCGAAGACGCTGCCGAAGATCGCATCCTCGACGCCCTGCTGCCGCCGGCCCGTATGGGTTTCAGCAACGAAGAAGCCACACAGTCGACCGATTCCAATACCCGTCAGCTGTTCCGCAAGCGCCTGCGCGAAGGTCAGCTGGATGACAAGGAGATCGAAATCGAAGTCGCCGAAGTGGCGGGCGTCGATATCTCCGCGCCACCGGGCATGGAAGAAATGACCAACCAACTGCAAAGCCTGTTTGCCAACATGGGCAAGGGCAAGAAGAAAAGCCGCAAGCTCAAGGTCAAGGAAGCGCTGAAACTGGTGCGCGATGAAGAAGCCGGTCGCCTGGTCAACGAAGAAGAGTTGAAGGCCAAGGCCCTGGAAGCGGTCGAGCAGCACGGTATCGTGTTCATCGACGAAATCGACAAAGTGGCCAAGCGCGGCAACTCTGGCGGCGTCGATGTGTCCCGCGAAGGCGTGCAGCGCGACTTGCTGCCGCTGATCGAAGGCTGCACCGTCAACACCAAGCTGGGCATGGTCAAGACCGACCACATCCTGTTCATCGCCTCCGGCGCGTTCCACCTGAGCAAGCCGAGCGATCTGGTGCCGGAACTGCAAGGTCGTCTGCCAATCCGCGTTGAACTCAAGGCGCTGACACCGGAAGACTTCGAACGCATCCTCAGCGAACCGCATGCCTCGCTCACCGAGCAATATTGCGCACTGCTGAAAACCGAAGGCCTGACGATCGAGTTCCAGCCGGACGGCATCAAGCGTATTGCCGAGATCGCCTGGCAAGTCAACGAGAAGACCGAGAACATCGGTGCCCGCCGCCTGCACACGCTGCTGGAGCGCCTGCTGGAAGAGGTGTCGTTCAGTGCCGGCGACCTGGCCAGTGCCCACGACGACAAGGTGATCATTATCGACGCCGAGTACGTCAACAGCCACCTGGGTGAATTGGCGCAGAACGAAGACCTGTCCCGTTATATCCTGTAGGTCACCTACTGTGTGAGCGGGCTTCTGTGGCGAGGGAGCTTGCTCCCGCTGGGTCGCGAAGCGGCCCCAAAATCAGCGAATGCGGTTTATCAGCAACACCGCATTGGCCGGATTTACGACTGCTGCGCAGCCGAGCGGGAGCAAGCTCCCTCGCCACAGGATCACCCGCCGACACAGGGCCTTCATCAAGACGGACGACCGGCCCCATGACGACCCAACTCCCCATCGCCATCAACCTGCACAAAGCCTCGAAAACCCTGACGCTCAAATACGCGTCCGGCGAGGAGCATCATCTGCCCGCCGAGTTCCTGCGCGTGCACTCTCCTTCCGCCGAGGTCCAGGGCCACGGCAAACCCATCCTGCAATTTGGCAAGATCGCGGTAGGCCTGACCAAGGTCGAGCCGGCCGGTCAGTACGCACTGAAATTGACCTTCGACGACGGCCACGACAGCGGCCTGTTCACCTGGGAATATCTCTACCAACTGGGCATGCGTCAGGAAGCGCTCTGGAGCGATTACCTCGCCGAACTAAAAGCCGCCGGTAAAACCCGCGACCCGAACGAGTCCATCGTCAAGCTGATGCTCTAGGTCGGGCCTCTGGCTGTTTAGAGGGCATTTTCTAATTCCATCTGTTTGAATGCTTGGCTGCAAGGTCAATGATTGGCCTGCTTGCGAAAAAAATTAAACTCGGGTAACCAATGGAGCTGGCAAGTTCCCTGCAATGCTCTCTGAATTGAAAAGCAGCGATTGATGCAGAATTAACGGTCACCCGAGCAGTAGTACCTGGCATTGGCTGTGTGACTACATGGCTGGACTCAGGTACTCGTCTCAGGACAATGGAGCGTCGTAGATGAGTAACAAGAACAACGATGACCTGAAGTATCAAGCCTCGGAAAACACCCTGGGGCTTAATCCTGTTGTTGGGCTACGCGGAAAGGATCTGCTGGCCTCTGCCCGAATGGTGCTCAGACAAGCCATCAGGCAACCGATCCACAGCGCCAAGCATGTCGCTCATTTCGGACTTGAACTCAAAAATGTACTGTTCGGCAAATCGGAACTGCAACCGGGTGGCGATGACCGCCGCTTCGCCGATCCAGCCTGGAGCCAGAACCCGCTCTATAAACGTTATCTGCAAACTTATCTGGCGTGGCGCAAAGAACTCCACGACTGGATCGACGACAGCAGCCTCACGGCCAAGGACGTCGCGCGCGGGCATTTCGTGATCAACCTCATGACCGAAGCCATGGCGCCGACCAACAGTGCGGCCAACCCGGCAGCGGTCAAGCGCTTCTTCGAAACCGGCGGCAAAAGCCTGCTGGACGGCTTGTCTCATCTGGCCAAGGACATCGTGCACAACGGCGGCATGCCGAGCCAGGTCAATATGGGCGCCTTCGAAGTCGGCAAGAGCCTGGGCGTGACCGAAGGCGCGGTGGTGTTTCGCAACGACGTGCTGGAGCTGATCCAGTACAGGCCAATCACCGAGCAGGTGTTCGAACGCCCACTGCTGGTGGTGCCGCCACAGATCAACAAGTTCTATGTATTCGACCTCAGCCCGGACAAGAGTCTGGCGCGTTTCTGCCTGCGCAATAACGTGCAGACGTTCATCGTCAGCTGGCGCAACCCGACCAAGGCACAGCGCGAATGGGGCCTGTCGACCTACATCGAGGCGCTCAAGGAAGCGGTCGATGTGGTCACGGCCATCACCGGAAGCAAAGACGTGAACATGCTCGGCGCCTGCTCCGGCGGCATCACCTGCACCGCCCTGCTGGGCCACTACGCGGCGCTCGGTGAGAAGAAGGTCAATGCCCTGACCCTGCTGGTGAGCGTGCTCGACACCACCCTGGACAGCGACGTGGCCCTGTTCGTCGACGAGCAGACCCTGGAGGCCGCCAAGCGTCACTCCTACCAGGCCGGCGTGCTGGAAGGCCGCGACATGGCGAAAGTCTTCGCCTGGATGCGCCCCAACGACCTGATCTGGAACTACTGGGTCAACAACTATCTGCTGGGCAACGAGCCGCCGGTATTCGACATCCTGTTCTGGAACAACGACACGACCCGGCTGCCAGCGGCGTTCCATGGCGACCTGATCGAGATGTTCAAAAATAACCCGCTCATTCGTCCCAACGCACTGGAAGTGTGCGGCACCGCCATCGACCTGAAGCAGGTGACCGCCGACATTTTCTCCCTGGCTGGCACCAACGACCACATCACTCCGTGGAAGTCCTGCTACAAGTCGGCGCAGCTGTTTGGCGGCAACGTGGAGTTCGTGCTGTCCAGCAGCGGGCATATCCAGAGCATTCTGAACCCGCCTGGCAACCCGAAATCACGCTACATGACCAGCATCGATATGCCAGTCAAAGCCGAGGACTGGCAGGAGAATTCCACCAAGCACACCGATTCCTGGTGGCTGCACTGGCAGGCCTGGCAGGGCGAACGCTCGGGCAAGTTGAAGAAGTCCCCGACCGCACTGGGCAACAAAACCTACTCGGCGGGCGAAGCCGCCCCAGGCACTTACGTACACGAGCGGTAACTGACACACCTCAACCCCAATGTGGGAGCGGGCTTGCTCGCGAAAGCGGTCGTTCATTCAACATTGATGTCGACTGACCTGACGCCTTCGCGAGCAAGCCCGCTCCCACAGGGGATCGAGGATGAATTTGAAAGAGTGACCCACAGGGCCAGAAGCATGCCGCAACCGTTCATATTCCGTACCGTCGATCTGGATGGCCAGACGCTCCGCACCGCGGTACGCCCCGGCAAGCCTCACTTGACGCCCTTGCTGATTTTCAACGGTATCGGCGCCAACCTTGAGCTGGTGTTTCCGTTCGTCGCCGCGCTGGACCCGGACCTGGAGGTCATTGCCTTCGACGTGCCCGGTGTCGGCGGCTCCTCGACGCCGAACCGGCCGTACCGCTTCCCCGGCCTGGCCAAACTGACGGCGCGCATGCTCGACTACCTCGACTACGGGCAGGTCAATGTGATTGGCGTATCGTGGGGCGGCGCCCTCGCGCAGCAGTTCGCCTACGACTATCCCGAGCGCTGTAAAAAACTGGTGCTGGCGGCCACGGCAGCCGGTGCGGTGATGGTGCCCGGCAAGCCGAAAGTACTGTGGATGATGGCCAGTCCCCGGCGCTATATCCAGCCGTCCCATGTGATCCGCATCGCGCCGATGATCTACGGCGGCTCGTTCCGCCGCGACCCGACGCTGGCCGCCAGCCATGCGGCGAAAGTCCGTTCGGCGGGCAAACTGGGCTACTACTGGCAGCTGTTCGCCGGCCTCGGCTGGACCAGCATTCACTGGCTGCACAAGATCCATCAACCGACGCTGGTACTGGCCGGCGATGACGATCCGCTGATCCCGCTGATCAACATGCGCCTGCTCGCCTGGCGCATTCCCAACGCCCAGTTGCACATCATCGATGACGGGCATCTGTTCCTGATTACTCGGGCCGAAGCGGTGGCGCCGATCATCATGAAATTCCTGGAGGAAGAACGTCAGCGTGCGGTGATGCATCCGCAGCCTGCACCACTGGGCGGTTAAGCCCTCGCTTTATTGATGGAAAGGGGCCGGCAGGATGCCGCGCCGCGCAACAAGCCGTAACAGCGTCTATCTTGATCTGTTTGGTGTGTTTGTTCTTGGCCTGATGACGAAGGAGTGTTGACTCATGCGCGACAAACCAGCGACGGGCTCGTTGCCCACACCCGCCGCGTTCATCAATGCACAAAGTGCGATAACCGGCCTGCGTGGCCGGGATCTGTTGTCGACCCTGCGCAGCGTCGCCGCGCACGGCTTGCGTAACCCGGTGCACAGCGCCCGGCACGCATTGAAACTTGGCGGCCAGCTGGGCCGGGTATTGCTGGGCGAAACCCTGCACCCGACCAACCCGCAGGACAGTCGCTTTAGCGACCCGGCGTGGAGCCTCAATCCGTTTTACCGACGCAGTTTGCAGGCCTACCTGAGCTGGCAGAAGGAGGTCAAAAGCTGGATCGACGAAAGCAACATGAGCCCCGACGATCGCGCCCGTGCGCACTTCGCCTTCGCGCTGCTCAACGACGCGGTAGCGCCCTCCAACACCCTGCTGAATCCGCTGGCGATCAAGGAGATTTTCAACTCCGGCGGCAACAGCCTGGTACGTGGTATCAGCCATCTGGTCGATGACTTCCTGCACAACGACGGCCTGCCACGGCAGGTGACCAAGCAGGCTTTCGAAGTCGGCAAGACCGTCGCCACCACGACCGGCTCGGTGGTGTTTCGAAACGAGCTGCTGGAGCTGATCCAGTACAAGCCGATGAGCGAAAAGCAGTACGCCAAACCGCTGCTGATCGTGCCACCACAGATCAACAAGTACTACATTTTCGACCTGAGCCCGACCAACAGCTTCGCTCAGTTCGCCCTGAAAAATGGCCTGCAAACCTTTGTGATCAGTTGGCGAAATCCGGACGTGCGTCACCGCGAGTGGGGACTTTCGACCTACGTCGAAGCGGCAGAGGAAGCGATGAACGTCTGCCGGGCGATCACCGGTTCGCGCGAGGTCAACCTGATGGGCGCCTGCGCCGGCGGCATGACCATCGCCGCGTTGCAAGGCCATCTCCAGGCCAAGCGGCAACTGCGCCGGGTGTCGAGCGCGACCTATCTGGTCAGTCTGCTCGACAGCCAGATGGACAGCCCCGCCACGCTGTTCGCCGACGAACAGACCCTGGAAGCGGCCAAGCGCCGTTCCTATCAGAAAGGCGTGCTGGACGGTCGCGACATGGCCAAGGTGTTCGCCTGGATGCGCCCCAACGATTTGATCTGGAGCTACTTCGTCAACAACTACCTGTTGGGCAAAGAGCCGCCGGCTTTCGACATTCTCTACTGGAACAACGACAACACCCGCCTGCCCGCCGCCTTCCACGGCGACCTGCTGGACTTCTTCAAGCACAACCCGCTGAGCCATCCGGGCGGCCTTGAAGTGTGCGGCACGCCGATCGATCTGCAAAAAGTCACCGTCGACAGTTTCAGCGTCGCCGGCATGAACGACCACATCACCCCTTGGGACGCGGTCTATCGCTCGACGCTGTTGCTGGGCGGCGAGCGGCGTTTCGTGCTGTCCAACAGCGGCCACGTGCAGAGCATCCTCAACCCGCCGAGCAACCCGAAGGCCAACTACATCGAGAACGGCAAACTGAGCAGCGACCCTCGTGCCTGGTACTACGACGCCAAGCGCGTGGACGGCAGTTGGTGGACTCAATGGCTGGGCTGGATTCAGGAGCGCTCCGGCGCGCAGAAAGAAACCTCGATGACCCTCGGCAACGCCAACTACCCACCTCTGGAGGCGGCACCCGGTACTTACGTGCGCGTGCGCTGACTTCAACCCACCACGGCCCGCGCGGCCGTGGCACGACTCGACCATTAAGAAGACTGGATGAAAACCCGCGACCGGATCCTCGAATGTGCCCTGCAGTTGTTCAACCGCAAGGGCGAACCGAACGTCTCCACTATGGAAGTTGCCAACGAAATGGGGATCAGCCCCGGTAACCTCTACTACCACTTCCACGGCAAGGAGCCGCTGGTGCTGGGGCTGTTCGAACGCTTCCAGGCCGAACTCGCGCCGCTGCTCGACCCGCCCTCCGACGTGGAACTGGCACCAGAAGATTATTGGCTGTTCCTGCACCTGATTGTCGAACGGCTGGCGCATTACCGGTTTCTGTTCCAGGACCTGTCGAACCTGGCCGGGCGCTTGCCGAAACTGGCCAAGGGGATACGCAGCCTGCTCAACGCCTTGAAGCGCACACTGGCGTCATTGCTGGCGCGGTTGAAGGCTCAGGGGCAGTTGGTCAGCGACACTCAGGCGCTGGGGCAACTGGTGGAGCAGATCACCATGACCTTGCTGTTCTCGCTGGACTATCAGCGGATTCTTGATCGTGAGGGCGAAGTGCGGTTGGTGGTGTACCAGATCATGATGCTGGTGGCGCCGCACCTGCTGCCATCAATCAAGGCGGCGACGGAGCAGTTGGCACTGCAATACCTGGAAGAACACGAATAGCCCTGTCATGGGATAAACATATTCCAATGTGGGATCGCTGCGTCTACAAAACTGCGCGCAAACAAAAACGCCCGACCTTCGCAGGCCGGGCGTTTTCTTTAGTCCTGAAAATCAGGACTGACTGGTTGGCGTCGATGGAGACGGCGCGGCAGTCGGGGTGACAGCAGGGGTCGGCGCGGCAGCGGAGTTCGCTGTGCTGGCAGGGGCCGGGGTTGCCGGGGTTGCCGGGGTTGCCGGTCTGGCGGCTGCCACTGCTGGTTTTGGTGCAGCGGCTTTCGGCGCTGCCGGCTTTTTCACCACGGGCTTCTTCGCTGCGGCAGGTTTTGCCGCTGGCTTGGCTGCCGGTTTGGCGGCTGCGGTTTTCGCAGCAGGCTTGGCCGCCGGTTTTGCGGCTGCTTTGGCTGCAACCGGTTTGGCTGCCGACTTCGCGGCTGCAGGTTTCGCCGCCGCTGTTTTGGCCGCAGGCTTGGTCGCTGCTTTGGCAACGGTTTTGGCCGCAGCTTTCACCAGCGGTTTGGCGGCGGTTTTAGCCGCAGGTTTGGCCGCTGCGGTTTTCGCCGCCACGGGCGCAACCTTGGCACCGGTGAGTCGCTCAATTTGCTTGGTCAGCGTATCGACCTTGCTGTGCAGCGCTTTCACTTCGTTGCGGCTCGGTACACCCAGGCGCGAAATGGCGCTGTTCAGGCGCTTGTCGAAAGCCCCTTCCAGTTCATCCCACTTGCCCAGTGCGCGGTCTTTCACGCCGCTGATGCGCGATTTGGCGGAGGAAGCCGTGTCCTTGGCCGCATCGACTTTTTTGCCGACTGCGTTTTTGGTGAGCTTCTCGGCTTTCTCGCCGTCTTTGACCAATGTATCGAAGAGCTTGCTGCCGTCAGTGTCGATCTTCGAGTACACGCCTAAACCAGCCAGCCAGATTTTGCGGGAGTAGTCTTCGACCTTCCCGATCCACGAGCTGCCTTCTTTTTCAGTATTCTTTTTGCCAGCCATCCCGTTCTCCTTAAGATTTACGCGCGACACGTTCGAGCAATGCCGTCAGCTCATCGAGCTTAGCAGAGAGTGTCTCCACGTCATGTTTAGACGGAATGCCGATACGATTCAAGGCACTTGCGACGCGCGAGTCGAACGCCTTCTCGACCTTGTCGAGTTGAACTTCGACCTTGCCCTTGAAAGTAGTCACTTCATCTTTGGCGTCATCGATCTCGGCATTGGCCGCTTCGAGTTTTTCAGCAACTACCTTTTTGCCTTTCTTTTCAACGATTTGACCAGCCTTGATCAACTCCTGAAAGTACTCGCTGCCCTCTTGGCCAACTTTGGTATAGGCACCCAGACCTGCC
This sequence comes from Pseudomonas fungipugnans, assembly GCF_029955235.1. Taxonomy (NCBI): domain Bacteria; kingdom Pseudomonadati; phylum Pseudomonadota; class Gammaproteobacteria; order Pseudomonadales; family Pseudomonadaceae; genus Pseudomonas; species Pseudomonas fungipugnans. The sequence goes on along the minus strand of NZ_JARBWL010000002.1, from coordinate 685,888 downwards.
AGCCAGACGCGGCGGGCATAGGATTTGACGTCATGCAAAGCAGTCGACGAAGCATCGATTTTTTTCTTCAAAATAACTTTGGCCATGGTGCACCTCACGCGCAGAAGGTTTGAGGAACTGCCCGCGAAAGTGTCGGGCTCATGCACAAAGTAGGGAGAATAATTAGAAACGGCACCCTAACAACTGACATAAAACCTTGGATTCACCCCAACAAAAACTGTGGGAGCGAGCTTGCTCGCGATGGCGGTTCATCATTCAAGATGAATGTTGGCTGACACACCGCTATCGCGAGCAAGCTCGCTCCCACAGGTGATCGTGTTCACAAATCGAGACCGGGTCAGACCAACGCCTTGTCCAGCGCCTTTTCGATTTCCGATTTGATCGTGCCGCTCATGGCCGACATCAACAGGCCCAGTTCCACATCGACCCGAATCGTCTCTTCGCCCACATGCACCGCGCCTTTCACGCCGGAGCGCTTGAGGTTCAGGGTGTCGCCGGACCACTGTGGTTCCAGGCCGTATTGATCGGACAGTTTCTGCGCCAGCTTGTCGGCTTTCGCCCGGGCCGCTTCCTTGCCCAGGCCGTGGGTACGCTCAACACTTATACGGGCCATCGAATGACTCCTGCTTGATGAATGCTTTCCCGGGCATTTTGACCGTCACTGCGGCAAATCGTCCCGGCGGTTGCCTATCTTACCTTCACCCTTGCCAAGACAAAGCAGGCCACCGGGATTAGAATGTCCCGCATTCTCTTCTGGTGACAGCGATATGACTGATCAGCGCAAAGGCAGCGATGCCGAACCCACCACGCACTTCGGTTTCAAAAACGTTCCGGAAAGCCAAAAAGCGGAAAAAGTCGCTGAGGTTTTTCACTCGGTAGCCGCCAAGTACGACCTGATGAACGACCTCCTGTCGGGCGGCATGCACCGTCTGTGGAAGCGTTTTGCAATCGAACTGTCGGGCGTGCGCACCGGTAACCGTGTGCTGGACATCGCGGGCGGCACTGGTGACCTGACCAGGAAATTCTCGCACCTCGTCGGCCCGACCGGCCAGGTGGTGCTGGCCGACATCAACGAATCCATGCTCAAGGTCGGCCGTGACCGCCTGCTGGACCTGGGTGTGGCCGGCAACGTCGAATTCGTCCAGGCCGACGCTGAAAAGCTGCCGTTCCCGGACAACCATTTCGACTGCGTGACCATCGCCTTCGGCCTGCGCAACGTCACCCATAAAGAAGACGCGCTGCGTTCGATGCTGCGCGTACTCAAGCCGGGTGGCCGTCTGCTGGTGCTGGAGTTCTCCAAGCCGACCAACGCGTTGATGTCCAAGGCCTACGACGCCTACTCGTTCGCCTTCATGCCGTTGATGGGCAAGCTGATCACCAACGACTCGGAAAGTTATCGTTACCTGGCCGAATCGATCCGCATGCACCCCAACCAGGAAACCCTGAAGTCGATGATGGTCGAGGCCGGTTTCGACCGCGTGACGTACCACAACATGACTGCAGGCATCGTCGCCCTGCACCGCGGCATCAAGCCCTGATGCTGCTCGCCGGCCTGTTCGCCAGCGTGGAAACCGGTCTGAACCGGGTGCTGCGTCTCGACAGCACGGCGCTGCCGCGGCTGGCGCATTTGACCGGGAAAGTGATCGCCGTCGATTGCCGCAACCCGGCCTTGCAACTGTTCATCCTGCCCAGCGACGAAGGCCTGATGCTCGCCTCCCAATGGGAAGGCGGCGCCGACTGCACCCTGCGTGCGCCGGCTTCAAGCCTGCTGAAACTGGCGATGAGCAAGGACAAGACCTCGATCCTGCACGGCCCTGAAGTCGAACTCGACGGTGACAGCGGTGTGCTGCTAGAACTGGCCGGCGTCCTCCAGGACCTGGAGCTGGATTGGGAGTACGAACTCTCGCGCTGGCTCGGCCCGGTGGCCACGCAGTTGGTCGGCGGTCACCTGCGCAGCCGCGCGCGCTGGTATCAGCAAGGGTTCGCCAGCCTCAATCAGAATCTTGGCGAATACCTGGCCGAAGAATCGCGCACCCTCGTCGGTCAGCGCGAAGCCGAAGCCCGTTTCAGTGAACTGGACCAGATCAAACTCGATCTGGAACGTCTCGAGGCGCGTTTCGAGCGCCTTTCCCGATCCCTAGACCCAAGCGATAACGCATGAAGCTGCTTGCCGTCCGCCGTTTGTTGCGCATCCAGCGCGTCGTGATCCGCTACCGCCTCGATGACCTGCTGTTCGCCCTGCCGCTGCCCTGGTTTCTGCTGGCGCTGCGCTACGCGTTGCCGTGGCGCTGGTTCCCGCGCAAGCCGCTGGACCTGAGCCGTGGCGCGCGATTGCGTCTGGCGCTACAGGACCTGGGGCCGATCTTCATCAAGTTCGGGCAGATCCTGTCCACCCGTCGCGACCTGCTGCCCGAAGACATCGCCGATGAGCTGATGAAGCTGCAGGACCGGGTGCCACCGTTCGACTCGCAAGTGTCGATCAAGCTGATCGAAGAGCAGCTCGGCAAGAAGATCAGCGAAGTCTTCAGCCGCTTCGACGTCGAGCCTCTGGCCTCGGCCTCGGTGGCGCAGGTGCATGCCGCGCAGCTGAAAACCGGCGAAGAAGTCGTGGTCAAAGTGATCCGCCCGGGCCTGAAACCGATCATCGCCCAAGACCTGGCGTGGCTGTTCATCCTTGCCCGCACGGCGGAAAAACTCTCTGCCGACGCACGCCTGCTGCACCCGGTGGACGTGGTCCAGGACTACGAAAAAACCATCTACGACGAACTCGACCTGCTGCGCGAAGCCGCCAACGCCAGCCAGTTGAAACGCAACTTCGAAGGCTCGCCGCTGCTGTATGTGCCGCAAGTCTATTGGGACTGGTGCCGGCCGAAAGTGCTGGTGATGGAGCGCATCTACGGTATTCAGGTCACCGATCTGGCGACCCTCGCCGACCAGCGCACCGACATGAAAATGCTCGCCGAGCGCGGCGTGGAGATTTTCTTCACCCAGGTGTTCCGCGACAGTTTTTTCCACGCCGACATGCACCCCGGCAACATCTTCGTCAGCACCGTCACCCCGTGGAGCCCGCAGTACATTGCGATCGACTGCGGCATCGTCGGCAGCCTGACCCCGGAAGACCAGGACTATCTGGCCCGCAACCTGTTCGCCTTTTTCAAGCGTGATTACCGGCGCGTGGCGCAGTTGCACATCGATTCGGGCTGGGTGCCGGCAGAAACCAAGCTCAACGAATTCGAAGCGGCGATTCGCACCGTGTGCGAGCCGATCTTCGAAAAACCGTTAAAAGATATTTCCTTCGGTCAGGTGCTGATGCGTCTGTTCCAGACCGCTCGGCGCTTCAACATGGAAGTGCAGCCGCAGCTGGTTCTGCTGCAAAAAACCCTGTTGAACATCGAGGGGCTGGGCCGTCAGCTGTACCCGGACCTGGATTTGTGGAACACCGCCCAGCCGTTCCTCGAACGCTGGATGCGTGAGCGCGTCAGCCCCAAAGCCTTGATCGGCAATGTGCAGAGCCAGTTCGAACAACTGCCGCATCTGGCCAACATGGCCCGCGACCTGCTCGAACGCATGTCACAACCGCACGCTTATGATCCGCCCCCGCCATGGCACAAGCGCAAGGACGACTGGTTCCTGCGCTTGCTCGGCTGCGCCCATCTGGGCGGTGGCGCTGTGCTGGCGGTCGGTGGCCCACTGCACGAACTGGGGCATTGGCCGGCCGGAATCATGATGGCCATTGGTTTGTACCTGGTCGTTCGCCGATAGCCAGTGACGTGATCCGCTGGCACACTGTTTCAACGCTGCACTTATGCAGGTGGCCTCTATTATTGAAGTGTGGGCCGCACGGAGTCGAAGATGAAAAACTGGCTGGACGAGATCAAGTGGGACGCAGACGGCCTGGTGCCGGCGATTGCCCAGGACCACAAGACCGGGCGCGTCCTGATGATGGCCTGGATGAACCGCGAAGCACTGGAACTGAGCGCTGCCGAGAACCGTGCCATTTACTGGTCACGTTCCCGTGGCAAGCTGTGGCGCAAGGGCGAAGAGTCCGGCCACGTGCAAACCCTGCATGAGATGCGCCTGGACTGCGACGCCGACGTCATCATCCTGATGGTCGAGCAGATCGGCGACATCGCCTGCCATACCGGTCGTCAGAGCTGCTTCTATCGCGTCTTCGAAAACGGCGACTGGAAGACCGTCGACCCGGTACTCAAAGACCCGCACGCCATCTATAGCGCAGGACACAGCCATGAGTGACACCCTGACCCGTCTGGCCCAGGTGCTGGAAGAGCGCAAAGGCGCCGCCGCCGACAGCTCGTATGTCGCCAGCCTGTACCACAAGGGTTTGAACAAGATTCTGGAAAAAGTCGGCGAAGAGTCGGTCGAAACCATTATCGCCGCCAAGGACGCCGCCATCAGCGGCGACTGCAGCGACGTGATCTACGAGACCGCCGACCTGTGGTTCCACAGCATGGTCATGCTCGCCCAACTGGGCCAGCATCCACAGGCTGTACTCGATGAACTGGACCGTCGCTTCGGTCTGTCCGGACACGTAGAGAAAGCCTCGCGCCCGTCCGCCTGAATATATCTTTGAGAGGAGCAGCAACATGGGCATTTTTGACTGGAAACACTGGATCGTTATCCTGGTTGTCGTGGTGCTGGTGTTCGGCACCAAGAAACTGAAAAACCTCGGCACTGACGTCGGCGAATCGATCAAGGGCTTTCGCAAGGCCATGAACGACGACGAGAAGCCGGCAGACCCAACGGTGACTCCGCAACAACCGGTCCCACCTGCCCAGCCAGTGTCCCCACAGGCCCCTTCGCCACTGAACCAGCCGCACACCATTGACGTGCAGGCACAGAAAGTCGAAGAGCCGATCCGCAAAGACTCGTGAGCACAGACTAATGTTTGGTATCAGCTTCTCTGAACTGCTGCTCGTCGGCCTCGTTGCCCTGCTGGTACTGGGCCCCGAGCGCCTGCCGGGTGCTGCGCGCACCGCTGGCCTGTGGGTCGGGCGCCTGAAGCGCAGCTTCAACGCGATCAAACAGGAAGTTGAACGTGAAATCGGTGCCGACGAGATTCGTCGGCAACTGCACAACGAGCACATTCTGTCGCTTGAGCAGGAGGCGCGGAAGATCTTCACGCCGACTCAGCAAGAGGCGACACCGGTTCAGCCGGCGGAGTCGGTTGAGCATGTGGCGCAACAGACGATCCATGCCCCCGGCACAGAGCCGGTCGCCACCGTGGCAGGCGTCGAGCCTGCGCCGGTCGTGGTCACGCCGCCTCCAGCAGAACCTGTTGCTCCTGCCGCCGCGCCGACAGCGCCGGCTCCTCATGACCCAACACTGGCGCCGCGAGCCCCATGAGCGATCTTCCTGAAAATGACCAGCACATGCCGCTGGTTTCGCACCTCACCGAGCTGCGTACCCGTCTGCTGCGTTGTGTAGCGGCCATCTTCATCATCTTCGCCGGGTTGTTCGCCTTCACCCAGCAGATCTACACCTTTGTCTCGACACCGCTGCGGGCATACCTGCCGGTCGGCGCGACAATGATCGCCACCGACGTCTCGTCGCCGTTCCTGACGCCGCTGAAACTGACGATGATGGTCTCGCTGTTCCTGGCGATTCCGGTGATCCTGCACCAGATCTGGGGCTTCATCGCGCCGGGCCTGTACAAGCATGAGAAGCGCATCGCCGTGCCGTTGCTGGTGTCCAGCATTGCGCTGTTCTACACCGGCATGGCGTTCGCCTACTACCTGGTGTTCCCGCTGATCTTCAAGTTCTTCGCCTCGGCCACCCCGGCCGGTGTGGAAATGATGACCGACATCACCAGCTACCTCGATTTCGTCATGACGCTGTTCTTCGCCTTTGGCGTCGCATTCGAAATCCCGGTGGCCGTGGTGCTGCTGGTATGGATCGGCGTGGTCGACGTCAAATACCTGAAGAAAATCCGTCCGTACGTCGTCATCGGCTGCTTCGTGGTCGGCATGATCCTGACACCGCCGGACATCTTCTCGCAGACGCTGCTGGCCGTGCCAATGTGGCTGCTGTTCGAAATCGGCATCCTGTTCGGCAGCCTCGTGAGCAAACGTGGCGACCGTCCAGACGATCAGCCGGCTGACGATCACAACGACCAGCCGCCAGCGACCCAAGCGTGAACCTGCTGCTCCTCGAAGAGGCCGACTTCATTGCGGCTGACCGGGTGGTCCTGCGCGATCGTCGCTTGACTCACATGCAGGAAGTTCACCGCTGCGAAGTCGGCGACAGCATGCGGGTCGGGCGGATTGGCGGTTTGATGGGCTCAGCCGAAGTGCTGCGCCTGCAAGCCTGCGAAGCCGAACTGCGCGTCACCCTCGACCAGCCGCCGCCCGCCAAGCTGCCATTGACCCTGGTGTTGGCCCTGCCGCGCCCCAAAATGCTGCGTCGGGTGTTCCAGACCGTTGCCACCATGGGTGTGCCACGGGTTATTCTGGTCAACAGCTACCGCGTCGAGAAGAGCTTCTGGCAGACGCCGTTCCTGGAGCCCGAGGCGATTCGCGAGCAGTTGATTCTCGGCCTGGAACAGGCGCGAGACAGCGTGCTGCCTGAAATCATCATCGAGAAACGCTTCAAGCCGTTTGTCGAAGATCGTCTGCCGGCGATCACGGATGGCACGTTGGGGCTGGTCGGCCATCCGGGCAACTACCCGCCCTGCCCTCGTGGCCTGGATGAGCCGGTGACGCTGGCCATTGGTCCTGAGGGTGGCTGGATTCCTTATGAGATCGATCTGCTGGCCAAGGCTGGATTGCAACCGGTGCAGCTGGGCGAGCGGATTCTACGGGTTGAAACGGCGGTTACTGCGCTGCTGGCCCGTCTCTTCTAACACCAAACACGATCCCAATGTGGCGAGGGGGCTTGCCCCCGCTCGGCTGCGAAGCAGTCGTAAAACCGGTGGATGCGGTCTCACCTGAAACAGCGATGGCCGCTTCGCGCCCAAGCGGGGGCAAGCCCCCTCACCACATGTAATTTGCCCGCCTGAATACCGCGTTTCTCCTTCAGATCCACGCCAACCCGCCGATAAACACCCCATAAAACCAACTAACAGGTCCGAGGGGAGTAGCAGCATGTACCGTTGGCTAGCCGAGAAACTGGGAAACGTAAGCGTTAATCGCAAACTGGGTGTCGGCTTCGGTCTCGTCCTGCTCCTCACACTATTGATCACCTTCACCGGCTGGACCGGACTGAACGGGGTGATGAGCCGTGGCGACAAGCTGGGATTCATTTCCAGCCTCAACGAGCTTACCAAGGACTTGCGCCTGGCCCGCCTGGACTACGAAATGCGCCGTGGCGAACAAGGCCCCGGCGCGGTCAACGACCAGCTCGACCAGCTCGATGCCGGTCTGCAAACCGCACGCAAGATGATTGAGAAACCTGCCGACGTGGCGATGATCGATCAACAACTGGCCGCCGTCAGCCAGTATCGGCAGGCCTTCACCGCCATGGTCCAGGCCGGCGCCAACCGCGAAGACGCCCGCAGCAAACTCGGCGCCACCGCGGACAACGCCGTGGCCAAGGTGGCTGAAATAGAGAAAGCGCTGCTGCAAGGCGACAGCGTTGTCCAGTTCAACAGCGTGATCGACCTGAGCAAACTGATCCAGCAAGCGCGCTTTCAGGTGCGCGGCTACACCTACAGCGCCAAGACCGAAGCCGAGCAACCGGCACTGGATGCCATCGACAACGCCCTGAAAAACCTCGAAACCCTTGCACCCAAACTGCCGGAGCAGTACGCCGCCAACCTGCAACAGGCCAGCGAATCGCTCAAGTCCTATCGCGCTGCCGTGAGCCAGTACCGTGATTCCCAGGTCGCCAGCGCCGCCGCGCTCAAACGCATGGGCGAACAAGGCGACCTGCTGCTCGACGTCAGCAAGAAGTTGACCGTGTCACAAACGGTGGTGCGCGATACCGATGCGGCGAGTGCCAAGAATCTACTGCTGCTGGCCAGCCTGCTGGCCGTGGCATTCGGTCTGCTGGCCGCCTGGGCCATCACCCGCCAGATCGTGATTCCACTGAGCCAGACCCTGAAAGTCGCCGAGCGCGTGGCGGCAGGCGACCTGACCCATAACCTGGTCTCCCTGCGTCAGGACGAACTGGGCCAGCTCCAGCGTGCCATGCAGAGCATGACCGTGGGCCTGCGCGAGTTGATCGGCGGCATCAGCGATGGCGTGACGCAAATCGCCAGCGCCGCCGAAGAACTGTCCGCCGTCACCGAGCAGACCAGCGCCGGGGTCAACAGCCAGAAGGTGGAAACCGATCAGGTGGCCACCGCCATGCACGAAATGACCGCCACCGTACAGGAAGTCGCACGCAACGCCGAAGAAGCCTCTGAAGCCGCCGTCGCCGCCGACCAACAGGCCCGCGAAGGCGACAAAGTGGTCGGCGAAGCCATCGCCCAGATCGAACGCCTGGCGCTGGAAGTCGGCAATTCCACCGCTGCCATGGGCGAGCTGAAGCGCGAAAGCGACAAGATCGGCAGCGTGCTGGACGTGATCAAATCCGTGGCCCAGCAAACCAACCTGCTGGCGCTCAACGCCGCCATCGAAGCCGCCCGTGCCGGTGAAGCCGGGCGTGGTTTTGCCGTGGTCGCCGACGAAGTCCGCAGCCTGGCCCAGCGCACCCAGAAATCCACCGAAGAAATCGAACAACTGATCGTCGGCCTGCAAGCCGGCACCCAGCAAGTGGCGACCATCATGGACAACAGCCGCAGCCTGACCGACAGCAGCGTCGAACTGACCCGCCGCGCCGGTGGTTCGCTGGAAAGCATCACCCGCACCGTCTCGGCGATCCAGTCGATGAACCAGCAGATAGCTGCCGCCGCCGAACAGCAGAGCGCCGTGGCCGAGGAGATCAATCGCAGCGTGCTGAACGTGCGCGACGTGTCCGAGCAGACCTCGGCTGCGAGTGAAGAGACCGCGGCCTCCAGCGTTGAGCTGGCGCGGTTGGGGACGCATTTGCAGATGCTGGTGGGGCGGTTCAAAGTCTGAAAAAGCCTGCAGACAGTACAAGAAAGAAAGCATCGGCCGCCGGCGGTCCATCCGCCGGCCATACCTAACTGCGTCTGAAATTGAACAATTGAGTTCATCCAGGCCGAAGACGTAACCTTAAAAGTTAACACGATATACAGAACTGTCTACCTAGCAGTTCTGTTAGTTATGCCAGCTTCCTGACCCGCGCACAATGGAGATCCTGCTTACTCCTACGGGGTCACCATCATGAGCAAGAAAAGAATAAAAACGTCTGTCACCCCAGAGGCAGCACTCTCTAGCGACAATTCACTCCAGAACAATTACAGCCGCTGGATGACCGATATGGCATCCGCAATTGCCAGACTGAAACTCCACCAACTAGCCATCCCCGGCGCGCATAACTCGGGCGTAGACAACGCCGGAAAGTTTGATGTAGGCAAGAGCTGGGCGGTTTGCCAATCCAAAACTTTCCCTGATCAATTAGCCGCCGGGGCGCGATATCTGGATTTGCGTCTTGTTGATAAAAGCTATAAAAAAGATATCGGAGGCAGCAAAAAGCCAATATATAAATTCATAGAGGTCCTTGACTTCAGGCATGGCATAGTTAGTGTCGGCAGAACTCTGGAAAAACTGATTCGTGATGTTGACGATTTCGCAATCGCCAACCCGGGTGAAATTATATTTATTGATTTTCATCACTACGATCGAGGACGCAACTACGCTTACAACAGCCTCGAGCGTGTTTTGGCGAAATTCAGCAGGATGAAAGATCGCTTGATACCACCCTCGGCCATGGATCTGAGTATTAGTGACATCCGTAGAATGCACCCTGGATGTAATATAATATTGTGTCTTGATCACAACTATCCACAACCCGCGAGCGGAGACAAATGGCCAGGCGGGACGGTGCGTAGAGAACAGATATGGAAGCCACTTAGACATATCTGGACAGCTTCCGCATCGGAAGAAAACGTAAAACAACTTGTCATTGAAACAATGGCGTCCCCACCACTGGATAAAGATTACCTTGTGCTCTCTGCCGCAGCGAGCAACCACCTGAGCATTCCAATAGATTTGTCCGAAAACCACCCTATAAGGACCGAAACATTCAAAGCGGGGTTTCAGAACGCGAAAATCGTGATGGTTGATTTCATTGAAAGCCCGTCCTCCAGAGTCGGCGTTGTGGACCGTTGTATCGAGCTGAACAGACTCAGAGCCGCAGATTACCAACCGCCATCCATGCCCACCAACCTTGTTGTAACAACGAAAGATGTCGGCGAACCTAATGGACAGTTCCCAAATACCCTTGTATTCAACTGGGACCGTTCAGCCGACAATCTCGGCGTCCGGTATTATAAAATTTTCAGCAACGGTGAGCATTCAGCCAGCACCAATACTATTCCCTACGAACTCAAAAACCGAATGAGAAATTATTACTCTGTCCAGGCAATCGACAACGTTGATAACGTATCAGCCCCCTCCCCGGAGTTCGAACTGATCCAGGACGTCGTACCTCCGACAATCCCGGAGATTCAACATTTGAGAGCAGTCAGTGACGCGGCGTACTTATTCTGGTACCAATCATACGATGAACTTGGAATAGATAAATATGAGATACACGTGAATGGCATATTTAACAAATACGTAGCCCCGGCCCCACATCCTATTATGAGCGCTTCCATAACCGACCTGATTAGCACGGAACAATATGAGATTAAAATTCGTGCCATAGATAACAACAGATTGACCTCGGAGTTCGCAACAACAACACTTTTTCCACGACCAAAGGTGATCAACCCCAGCTATTCCATCGTGGGTTATGACGAGCTAACCCAACAATACAGCGTTAACATTACGTGGGAGGTAGACGTACCTTCGAATGAAAAAACACACTACTGGGGCTCAACACTTAACGCGGAATATTACGGTCGCTATCTCCCCGTAGCAGACGAAGGCCCCACATTTAACATCCTTGCCCGTGAAAATGAAACCATAAATCATATGTGTAGAGTGTATTATGGGGATGACATTACATATAGCTTTACTGCTTACGACTTTGTTTTTGACGCAACACCACCAGCACCCGTTAACCACCTGAATATCACATCCCATACACCAAGCTCTATCACCATCTCATGGACGCCCTCTACCAGCGCCAACGTAACAAACTATGCAATTTCGGTAAACGACGAAGTTCCCATATTGGTTTCTGAATCAGTGAACACCTATACGTTCACATCCGAAGAAATGTCATTAGACGAACCCTCTCTGGTCGAAGTATGGGCAATTAACGATATCAACGCTTGCTCACCTATTGAATCGCTCACAATAGACGCAATAGACGCAAAACCCGGCCAACCTGGACCATTAACAGTCAGCTCAATGACTGCAACATCGGCAGTTATCACCTGGACCGCTCCACAAGGAGGTTCACCCGTGACCAGTTACAGTGTTTCGCTCAACGGTGGTTCGCCAATCACCGTCACCGGCCTCAGCCACACTTTCAGCGGCCTAATAGACGCCACTTCCTACAGCGTTGAAGTCCGGGCTGTTGACGCCCAAGGCAATCAGTCCGATCCCGCTACTGCGACGTTCAATACCCCTGACGTAACGCCTCCGAGCAAGCCGGAAAAACTAACAGTCAGCAGCATCACTGAGACATCGGCCCGGATCACCTGGGACGCTTCACAAGACAATGTCGGCGTCGCTGGTTACAGAGTTTCGCTCAACGTTGATACGCCAATCACCGTCACCGGCCTCAGCCACACCTTTAGCGGCCTCAACTATGCAACCTCCTACAACGTTGAAGTCCGGGCTGTTGACGCCCAGGGAAATCTGTCTGAACCGGCGATGGCGAACTTCCAAACTGAAAACCCACTCCCGGATTCGCCGGAGAATTTACGTCTGGTGAGCCTCGGAGCTGAGGCGGCTCGCTTTGAATGGGACAAGGCGCTTAACGCTACAAGCTATAACATCACCCTGAAAAGTACCCTTGAGACAAGGAGCAGCCATACCACCACACTTGAGCAGATATTTTATGGTACTTATTATTCCGCTATTGAGTACGAGTTATCGGTAACTGCATCCAACAGCTGGGGAACGTCACTTCCGATAACTATCAAATTTAATGGCAACACAGATAGACCATCAGCACCAATCAACTTTCGTTTTTTCAGGACGCCTGATTACCGTTACACACTGGAATGGGATGCAACAAGTCAGCCAGTGGATGCATATTTGGTCAGGCTGATCGGTCCCGAGGGAGACCGCCCGTATCACACCAAGAGTACGATCCTGGAGTCGCTAGACCTTCTTCAAGGAGCCCGTTACAAGGTAGAGATTCAGTCATATTTTGATGAGCATCATTTTTCTCTTCCGTTGCTGGGTGAATTTACCGCAATCTGACTCTGACTGCGCCTGATAAACACACTGTTCTCAGGCGCGCTTTTTACAACACCTGGCGCAAAAACGCCTTCGCCCGCGGATCCTTCGGTGCATCGAAGAACTCCGCTGGCGAGGCGTCTTCCAGCAACTTGCCATGATCAAAAAACAGCACGCGATCCGCCACCTCCCGCGCAAAGCCCATTTCGTGGGTCACGCAGACCATGGTCATGCCTTCCACGGCCAGGGTTTTCATCACGTCGAGCACTTCGCCGACCATTTCCGGATCCAGCGCCGAGGTCGGTTCATCGAACAGCATGACCTTGGGTTCCATCGCCAGCGCTCGGGCGATCGCCACGCGCTGCTGCTGACCGCCGGACAGGCGCGACGGAAATTCGTTGGCCTTCTGCGCGATCCCGACCTTCTCCAGCAACGCCAGGGCCTTGGCCTCGCGCTCTTTTTTGCCGCGCTTGCGCACGACTTTCTGTGCCAGGCAAAGGTTTTCCAGCACGGTCATGTGCGGGAACAGGTTGAAGTGCTGGAACACCATGCCGACTTCGCGGCGGTAGGCGTTGACGTCGGTTTTCGGGTCTGCCAGTTGCAGGCCGTCGATGCTTACCGAGCCCGAATCGAATTCTTCCAGACCATTGAGGCAGCGCAGGAAGGTCGATTTGCCGGAGCCGGACGGGCCGATCACCACCAGCACTTCGCCCTTAGCCACTTGGGTGGACACGTTATCCACCGCGCGCACCACCTGGCCACGGGTGTCGAAGACTTTTACCAGATCGCGGACTTCAATCACTTTGCGCGAGCCTCCGCTCAAGCCGGCTGGCGATTTTCGACAGCGGCAGGTTGATCAACAGGTACAACCCGGCCACGCAGAACAGGATTTCGAACGGCGAAAACGAGGTGGTAATGACTTCGCGGCCGCTTTTCAGCAGTTCGGTAATCGCGATCACCGATACCAGCGAAGTGTCTTTCACCAGGCTGATGAATTGCCCGGCCAGCGGTGGCAACACGCGTTTCAGCGCTTGCGGCAACACCACATGGCGCATCGATTGACCGGCACTCAGGCCCAGCGAGCGCGCCGCTTCGTTCTGGCCGCGGGCGATGGATTGCACGCCGGAGCGGATGATCTCGGCCACATAGGCGCCGGTGAACAGCGACAGCGCGGCGATCCCGGCGAATTCCCGGGACAGGTTCATCACGGTGCCGATGAAGAAGTAGAAAATGAAGATCTGCACCAGCAATGGCGTGCCGCGTACCAGCTCGACATAAATGGTCGAGAGATCGCGCAGGGTCGGATTGCTGGACAAGCGGCACAGGCCGGTGGCAAGACCGATCAGCAGGCCGAGTACGCCGGACACCACGGAAAGCCACAAGGTGGTCCAGAGCCCCCAGAGCAGCGGCCCCGCCGCCCAATGCCGGGTCACGCCGATCACGTCGCCTTCAGCCACGTCATCGCCCTGGGCAACCTGCAGGCTGTTGTCATCGACGCTCAGGTGCTGCTCGTCACCGGCTTCGTTGCGCAGGGTGACGTCGGCCTTGGCGCCTTTGCGCACCAGTTCGCTGACCGTCGAGATGTCGGCGGCGCGCTGGGATTCTTCGGCCTGGTAGGCGAAGTACTGCGGCACGCGGTTCCAGCGCCATTCGTAGGACATCAGCGAGGTGGCGTAATACAAAGCGCCCGCCAGGCCGATCAGCACCAGCACGGTTAGAACGTGCCAGGGCCATTGGGATTTTTTTTGTTTCATCTGTCAGCAGATTCCAAGGTGTATGTCGCCAGGGAGGACCTCATCGCGAGCAAGCTCGCTCCCACAGGTTCTGTGCCGAACACAAAAACTGTGTTCACGCCGATCAACTGTGGAAGCGAGCTTGCTCGCGATTGGGGCGGCGCGGTCTAACTGACCGGGCCTTACTCCATATCCTTCAACCAGGCGGTGTCTTTGAACCACTTGTCATGGATGCGATCGTAGGTGCCGTCTTCGTGGATCTGGTGCAGGAAGTTGTTGATGAAGTTGATGCTGTCGTAATCACCCTTCTTCAGACCGAAGGCCAGCGGCTCATAGGTGAACGGCTTGTCGAGGAACACCAGTTTGCCGGCACCGACCTTGCTCACCGCGACCACGTTGTACGGCGCATCGTAGATGAAGGCGTCGGCCTTGCCGTTGACCACGTCAAGCACGGCTTCCTGCTCGTTGTCATAGCCGTGGTACTTGGCTTTGGAGATCAGCTTCTTGGCGACCATCTCACCGGTGGTGCCGAGCTTGGAGGTGATGCGGTAGTCATCGGTGTTCAAATCCTTGTAGGACTTGATGGTGCCTTCCAGGTCCTTGCGGATCAGCAGGGTCTGGCCGACGACGATGAACGGTTCGCTGAAGTTCAGGCGCAGGTTGCGTTCCTGGGTCAGGGTCATGCCGCTGCCGATCATGTCGAACTTGTCGGTCATCAGGGCCGGGATGATGCCGTCGTAACCGGTGGAAACCATTTCCAGTTTGACGCCCATGGCCTTGGCCATGGCTTTGAGGATGTCGACTTCGAAGCCGATGATCTCGCCGCGCTTGTTGGTCATCTCGAACGGCATGTAGGTCGGGTCCATGCCGACTTTCAGCGTGCCGCGCTTGACCGCGTCATCGATGGCACCGGCCTGCGCCGCACTGACTGCAACCAATGCCGTGACGCCGACCAGCAGCATCGAAAGATACTTCTTCATCATCAAGTCCCCAAAACCATCGCGTTGTGAGGCGCGCAAAAGGCCGTTTACGTAGCGTAAACGCACCCATACGGACACAAATTATCCGGGCGCACCAATTCGGGGACGGATGCTAACGCACTCGTTCGTTTGCACAAGGGTTTACGCAGCAATTTGATCGCGCCCAGGCTTGGGGGAACGATCAGCAGGCAAAAAAAACCCCGCTTGCGCGGGGTTTTTCGTTACGCCAACTGAGGCTGCAGGCTCAATGGCTTGAGCGGCAGCAGTGGCGCATGCGGATCGGCCTTCAGCGATTGACGCCATGCGTCCAGCCAATCGGTATGGCCTTCGCTCCAGACCTGCTCATGCAGGCGAGCCAAGGCAACCGGGTCGCTCAGCAGTTGCAGGCGCTCGTGGTTACTCAGCCCGGCCGGGCCGGCTTTCAACGCGTGACGAACGCGCTCGACCCGCAACCACTCGATCGGCTCGGCCTGACCATGACGCGACGTCGCCAGCGAACACGCCAAGGCGTTCTGCTGAGGATCGACCACCGCACGCACAAAGCCGTCTTTCAACGCGTGGTAACGATTTTCGTGGGTGTACTGGTCGGTTGCCAGCAACGCCTGTGGCGGATTGTATTCCTCAGGGATCAGGAACAGGCTCTCGTCACGGGACTTGAGGCCGAGCTTCACGCGGCTGGAAATCACCGACACCGGAATCGACAGCATCAACGAACCGACGATCGGCACCAGCCACCACAGGAAGCTCGGGTTCAGCCACACCACCAGCAAGGCCCAGAAGAAGCCCAGCAGGGTTTGCGGACCGTGGCGTTTTACCGCTTCGCTCCATGGCGTCGAGTCGTCGTCACGTTGCGGCGAATTCCAGGTCGCGGCCCAGCCCAGGAACGCGGCCAGCACGAAGCGGGTGTGGAAAATCATCCGCACCGGCGCCAACAGCATGGAGAACAGCATCTCCAGCAGCATAGACAGCGTCACCTTGAACTTGCCACCGAACTCTTTCGCGCCCTTGGCCCAGATCAGGATGATGCTCAGCAACTTCGGCAGGAACAGCAACACGATGGTCGTCGAGAACAGCGCGACGGCCTTGTCCGGGTGCCATTGCGGCCAGAGTGGATACAGCTGGCGCGGCTCCATGAAGTACTGCGGCTCCATCAATGTGTTCACGGCCAGCAGGGCGGTGGACAACACCAGGAAGAAGAACCACAGCGGCGCCGACAGGTAAGACATCACGCCGGTCAGGAACACCGCACGGTGCACCGGGTGCATGCCTTTGACCAGAAACAGCCGGAAGTTCATCAGGTTGCCGTGGCACCAGCGACGGTCACGCTTGAGTTCGTCCAGCAGGTTCGGCGGCAATTCTTCATAGCTGCCTGGCAAATCGTAGGCAATCCACACGCCCCAGCCAGCACGACGCATCAGCGCCGCTTCAACGAAGTCGTGGGACAGAATTGCACCGGCAAATGCGCCTTTACCCGGCAACGGCGCCAGGGCGCAGTGCTCGATGAACGGCTTCATGCGGATGATCGCGTTATGGCCCCAGTAGTGGGATTCACCCAACTGCCAGAAGTGCAGGCCGGCGGTAAACAATGGGCCGTACACACGAGTCGCGAACTGCTGCATGCGCGCATACAGGGTGTCCATGCCCGAGGCACGCGGCGCGGTCTGGATGATCCCGGCGTCCGGCGTGGCTTCCATCAAACGCACCAGACTGGTCAGGCACTCGCCACTCATGACCGAGTCGGCGTCGAGTACGACCATGTACTTGTAATCACCGCCCCAGCGACGGCAGAAGTCGTCGAGATTGCCGCTTTTACGTTTAACCCGACGACGGCGACGGCGGTAGAAAATCTTGCCGAAGCCCTTGGCTTCGCGGCAGACGTCCAGCCAGGCCTGTTGCTCGGCCACGCAGATATCGGTTTCGTTACTGTCGCTGAGGACGAAGAAGTCGAAGCGGTCCAGGTCACCCGTCGCCGCCACCGATTCGAAGGTCGCGCGCAGTCCGGCAAATACCCGAGGCACGTCTTCGTTGCAGATCGGCATCACCAGAGCGGTGCGCGCGTCTTTGGGAATCGGCTCGTTACCGGCGCTTTTACCGGAAATACGGTATTTGTCGTGACCGGTGAGCAGTTCGAGGAAGCCCATCAGCGCGGTCCAGAAACCGGCCGACACCCAGCAGAACAGAATCCCGAACAGAATCAGGATGCTGGTTTGCAGCGCATACGGCAGCACTTGCGTGGCGGTTTGCAGCAGCGATTGATGCAGCACTTCGTTCAGATCGACAAACGACCAGCCCTGGTACGGCATGATGCCTTTCATGTACCAGCCGGCAACGATGGTCTGGCCGAGCATCAGCACCAGCAGAATGTAGCGACGGATCGAACCGACGGTACGCCAGCGAGCGGCCGGCAGCACACGTTCATCCTTGGGCGGCGCCGGCGGATTGGTGCGGCCGGTCATGCGGCGCCAGCCACGCACCAGAATATTGGTGCGCCATGGCTCCGGCACGACTTTGGTCCGGCGGATCGGCGGGGTCGCCTTGAGCACGACACGACCATTGGCGTCCACCGCCAGCATCTCGGCTTCTTCCAGTTCTTCGGCGGTGTTCAGGGTCAGGCGCTTGCCCACCGAAGCCTGGGCGGCCTCGGTCGGGGCGTCGAACGTCGATGAAGACAGACGCTGATGCAGTTCGCTGAAGGACTGGCAGCCCGCGAGTTCCGCGCGCTGCTCATCGGTCATCGGTAGATGCGCCAGATACTCCGATAGAGTTTCCGGCTGTACTTGAGAATTACTCATCGGCAGGCAACTGATAGCTCCAGGTCTCGGTCAGGACTTCTTCAGTCGCTGTCGATTCCGGTGTGGCTGGGGCCGCGTTCGCAGCGGCAGGCTGCTTGGCGTCTTTGTTGTCCTTGTCCTTGGCAGCCGTGGCTGGCTTGGCATCAGCCTGTTTGGCGTCTGCCTGCTTGGCGTCCTTCGCTTCTTTTTCTTCCTTCTCCTGCTGCTTGGCGGCCACTTTGTCGGCCTTGGCAACGGAAGAGCTGGACGACGGAACCGACGACTTCGCCAGGTCCTCTGGCACCACGTTCTCAACCAGGGCCGCGCGCATCTCGGTAGGCTTGCTCGGGTCCTTGATCTTCATGCGCAGCGTCAGGCGCCAGCCCTTGGTTTCAGAGTTGTAGCGAACGCTGTTCTCGACCAGTTCGGCATTGTCGCCAACGCTGACCTGGCTGCGCACGTCCGCCGTTTCCGGCAATGCAGCCAGGGACGGGCCTTCAAAATCGACCAGATAAGCAACGGTGCCGTCCGGCTGACGAATCAGGTTGGACTGCTTCACGTCACCGGTCGAACGCAGTGTCTGTTTAACCCAGGCGCTGTCCGGGGCGTGCAGGGCAGCTTCGTCGATGGTCCAGTGCATGCGATAGGCGACGTCCAGCGGCTGGCCTGGTTCAGGCAGTTTTTCCGGGCTCCAGAAGGCAACGATGTTGTCGTTGGTTTCGTCAGCGGTCGGGATTTCCACCAGGTCTACGGAACCTTTGCCCCAATCGCCTTTTGGCTCGATCCAGGCACTTGGGCGTTTGTCGTAGCGGTCGTCGAGGTCTTCGTAGTGGCTGAAGTCACGGCCACGTTGCAGCAAGCCGAAACCACGCGGGTTCTCGATGGAGAAGTTGCTCACGGCCAGGTGTTTCGGGTTGTTCAGCGGGCGCCAGATCCACTCGCCATTACCGGCATGGATCGACAGGCCGCTGGAATCGTGCAGTTCGCGACGGTAGTTCAGCACTTTCGACGGCTGGTTGGCGCCAAACAGGAACATGCTGGTCAGCGGTGCAATGCCGAGCTTGGTGACCTTGTCACGCAGGAACATGCGGGCTTTGACGTCGACCACGGTGTCGCTGCCCGGACGCAGGATCAGGCGATAGGCGCCGGTAGCACGAGGCGAATCCAGCAGCGCGAAGATCACCAGGTGCTTGTCGCCCGGCTTTGGCTGTTGGATCCAGAACTCGGTGAACCGCGGGAACTCTTCGCCGGACGGCAACGCGGTATCAATGGCCATGCCGCGAGCGGACAAACCATAGGTATGACCCTTGCCGACAACGCGGAAATAGCTCGCGCCGAGCATGGTCATGATTTCGTCTTGCTTGTCGGCCTTGTTGATCGGGTAAAGCACACGGAAACCGGCGTAGCCCAGTTGCTCAGTGGCTTTAGGATCGAATTTCAGGTCGCCGAAATCGAAACGACTCGGGTCGTATTTGATCTCTTCGACATTGTTCGCCGTGATTTCGTTGATTTTCACCGGCGTGTCGAAATGCATGCCCTGGTGATAGAACGACAGCTTGAACGGGGTTTTCTGATCCGCCCATTCGGCCTTTTCGGTCAGAAAACGAATTTTCTGATAGTCCGCGAATTTCATTTCACGAAATTCGTTCGGCAGGTTACTGCGCGGGGCTTCGTATTTCTGCCCGGCCAGGTCTTTTGCCTTGGCCGATACATCATCCAGATTGAATGCCCAAAGCTGGCCGGCGCTGAACAGGCAGAGCAGTGCAGAGCCCGCTACCAGTGCGTTTCGTAACCGTTTGGCAGACAATTTTGGTGCATTACAGGGACTAACAATCACGAGCAACCCTCGCCGAAAACAGATCAAAAAACCAACGGCCAGATTAAGTGCCTGTGTGGCAAACGGTGTAGTAAAACCGGCCTCACAGACGACTCTTGCCAAGTTGGCGAGCATTGTTCCGACTCCGATGGGGCTAAATGATTCCCCAAACGGTTACAGGACAAGTCTCTACCTAAGTCAAAATGGACCAACGAACGCTGATCCCCGTAGCGCGCGATTATCTAGTAGGCCGCGTGACAACGCATCAGGGGTAGCAAAGTATTTATCGCGAAAACACCCTGTTTTCAGCCGAAACACCTGGAAAAACATGTTTCAGGCCCTTTCAGGTCTGTAACAAGAAGGTTACCGGGCCATCATTGACCAGGTGCACCTGCATATCCGCGCCGAATCTACCTGATGCCACAGTGCCATGCATCTGTTTCGCCTTGCCTAATAGATAGTCGAAAAGTTCCTCGCCCAGGGCCGGAGGGGCAGCGGTCGAAAAACTCGGACGCAACCCGCTCTTCGTGTCAGCGGCCAGGGTGAACTGCGAGACCAGCAGCAACCCGCCACCTACCTCCGCCAGGGACAGATTCATCTTGCCCTCGGCGTCACTGAATACACGATAGTTAAGCAGCTTATGCAGAAGTTTGTCGGCACTGGTACGCGTGTCATCGGGCTCGACTGCTACCAGTACCAGCAAACCCTGCTCCACCGCACCCACTACCTGCCCCGCTACCTCGACTCGCGCGCCACGCACGCGTTGCAGCAGGCCTTTCATGCTTCTTCTGGCGGTAGATCAAGCATGCGCCGTGCCATCTGATCGGCGGCGCGCACCAGGGCGTCGGTAATACCCGGCTCGGACGCGGCATGACCGGCATCGCGAATGACCTGCAGCTCACTGTTCGGCCAGGCCTGATGCAGTTCCCAGGCATTGTCCAGCGGGCAGATGACATCGTAACGACCGTGGACGATCACGCCTGGCAAATGGGCGATCTTGCCCATGTCGCGGATCAGCTGGTTCGGCTCAAGGAAGGCATTGTTGGTGAAGTAGTGACACTCGATGCGGGCAATCGACAAGGCGCGTTGCGGCTCGGAGAAACGGTCGACGACCAACGGGTTCGGGCGCAGGGTTGCCGTGCGACCTTCCCAGGTGGACCAGGCCTTGGCCGCATGCATCTGGGCAATCTGATCGTTACCGGTCAGGCGTTTGTGGAACGCAGCGAGCAAGTCACCGCGCTCGTCCTGCGGGATCGGCGCAATGTAGTCCTGCCAGTAGTCGGGAAACAGACGGCTGGCACCGGCCTGGTAGAACCACTCGATTTCCTGCGCACGGCACAGAAAGATCCCGCGCAGAATCAGACCGTGGACACGCTCCGGGTGGGTTTGCGCGTAGGCCAGCGCCAGGGTCGACCCCCAGGAGCCACCGAACAGCACCCATTTCTCGATGCCCAGGTGTTTGCGAATCCGCTCAAGGTCGGCGACCAGATCCCAGGTGGTGTTGTTTTCGAGGCTGGCATGCGGTGTCGAGCGACCACAGCCGCGCTGATCGAAAGTAACAATGCGATACAGATTGGGGTCGAAGTAGCGACGGCTTTGCGCATCGCACCCGGCGCCGGGGCCACCATGGATGAACACCACCGGCAAACCTTCCGGTGAACCGCTTTCGTCGACGTACAGCGTGTGGGTTTCATCGACGGCCAGATCGTGCCGGGCGTGAGGTTTGATCTGCGGGTACAAAGTCTGCATTGCGCGCTCCGTAAGGGGTCGAGGTCATCCCTGGGGGGACTTCTATTATTGTGCCGTCTGGCATCATAAACCCGATTTACGTCAATGAGCATGCACTTGAGCAGGCAGAGTTTGTCAGTCATGTACGCCACTAATCGTTTGCCTGGCAAAGGTCCAGTGAACAGACACTGTGGCAGCGAGCGGGCTCGCTCCCACAGGGTTTTACCTCATGGACTAGCGGGCGTAGTGCTTTTGGCCCCAGGCCAACACCCCTTGCAGCAACTCCTTGAGTACCACCTGCGTCGGTGCCGCCAGGTCCGGCCGATAGCGGAACGGCTCGAACTCTTCCATGTAGGTGCACTGACCCATTTCCAACTGCACTGCATGGATGTTCTCAGCCGGATTACCGTAATGCCGGGTAATGTGGCCGCCCTTGAAACGCCCATTCACTACATGGCTGTAGGCCGGGTGTCTGGTACAAATCGCTGCCAACTGAGCCTCCAGCTGCGGATCGCAACTGGCGCCGTTGAAAGTGCCGAGGTTGAAGTCCGGCAGCTTGCCGTCGAACAGGTACGGGACCACCGAGCGGATCGAATGCGCGTCGAACAACAGGGCGTAGCCGAACTCGGCCTTCAGTCGCGCCAGCTCGTTGTGCAAGGTACTGTGGTAAGGCGTCCAGACCTGTTCCAGATAGGTCGCCCGCTCCGCCGCCGACGGCTCCATGCCCTCTTGAAATAATGGACTGCCGTCAAACAGCGTTGCCGGGAACAGACCGGTGGTCGCGCCGGCATACAACGGCTTGTCGTCAGACGGACGGTTCAGATCAATGACAAAACGCGAATACTCGGCGGACAGGATGCTGGCACCCAGCTCGGCGGCAAAGTCGTAAAGCTGCGGAATGTGCCAGTCGGTGTCCTGCAGATTGCGTGCGCCGGGAGCCAATCCAGCCTCGACCGCCGGTGTCAATGTCGAGCCAGCGTGAGGAATGCTGATCAGCAGCGGTACACGGCCTTTTTTGAAACTCAGAACCTTATCCACAACGACTCTCCTAAATGCTCGTTTCGACGCCGTGACGCACGACGCGTTTTTCCAGATCGCCACCCAGCCAGTACGACAGGTCGGCAGGACGATCGATTTGCCAGGCGACGAAATCCGCCACCTTGCCGGCTTCCAGCGAACCGTGGGTATCGGCCATGCCCAACGCAGTGGCGGCATGAATTGTTGCGCCAGCCAGCGCTTCTTCCGGGGTCATACGGAAACAGGTGCAGGCCATGTTCAGCATCAGGCGCAACGACAATGCCGGCGAGGTGCCGGGATTGAGGTCGCTGGCGATGGCGATTTTCACCCCGTGTTTGCGCAAGGCATCCATCGGCGGCAACTGGGTTTCACGCAGGAAGTAGAAAGCCCCCGGCAGCAGCACTGCGACTGTACCGGACGCAGCCATGGCGATGGCGTCTTCTTCGGTCATGAACTCCAGATGATCCGCCGACAACGCGTGGTAACGCGCCGCCAGACTCGAGCCGTGCAGCGATGACAGTTGCTCGGCGTGCAGCTTCACCGGCAGGCCGAGTTCCTGGGCGGTGAGGAACACCCGCTCGACCTGAGCCGGGGAAAACGCCAGGTACTCGCAGAACGCATCCACGGCATCCACCAGCCCTTCGGCGGCGAGGGCCGGGAGCATCTCGGCGCAGATGTGCTCAATGTAGTCGTCGGCACGGTCCGTGTACTCGGGCGGCAAGGCGTGAGCGGCCAGGCACGTGCTGCGTACGCTGACCGGCAATTCGGCGCCGAGGCGACGGATAACCCGCAGGATCTTGCGTTCGCTGGCCAGGTCCAGGCCGTAGCCGGACTTCATCTCGACGGTGGTCACGCCGTCGCGCATCAGGCTCTTCAATCGCCTGGCGGCGCTGGCAAACAATTCATCTTCGCTGGCAGCACGAGTGGCGCGCACAGTGCTGGCGATGCCGCCGCCAGCAGCCGCGATGTCCGCATAACTGACACCTTGCAGCCGCTGTTCGAATTCACCGCTGCGGTTACCGCCGAACACCGTATGGGTATGGCAGTCGATCAGGCCCGGCGTGACCCAGGCCCCGTTCAAATCATTGACCGCCGGGTACTCACCCGCCGGCAATTCACTGCGTGGGCCGACCCACTCAATGTGCGCACCGGACGTCACGATGGCCGCATCCTCGATGATCGAGTAGACGCCTTGCGCCATCGTTGCGACGTGACAGTGTTGCCAGAGCGTTTTCATCCTGGCCTCCCTTGGTTATCGATGAGAAAAAGTAGGGTCTCGCGTCACTGACGCGGCCTGGCCTGCGGCCGGTTTGACCCAGGTGAGGTAAGCCAGCACCAGCAACGCGATCCAGACCACGCCCACAATCAACGCGGCCTGGGTGTCCGGGAAGTAGCCCAACACGCCGAAAATAAACAGCATGAAAGCGATCGCGGCCATCGGTGCATAGGGCCAGAACGGCACCGGAAATTTAAGCTGTGCAACCTGCTCGGCGCTCATGGAACGGCGCATCGCCACTTGGGTGAACAAAATCATCAACCAGACCCACACCGTGGCAAAGGTCGCAATGGAGGCGATCAACAGAAACACGTTCTCCGGGATCAGGTAGTTCAGTAGCACACCCAGCAGCAGCGCGACACTCATCACCACGACCGTCATCCATGGCACCCCATTGCCCGACAAGCGTGCAAAGCCTTTGGGTGCGTGCCCTTGCTGAGCCAGCCCGTACATCATGCGGCCAGCGCCGAAAATGTCACTGTTGATCGCCGAAATCGCCGCCGAAATCACCACGATATTGAGAATGGTGGCCGCCGAGCTGATGCCCAGATTGTCGAAAATCTGCACAAAGGGACTGCCTTGGCTACCAATCTGCTGCCACGGAAAGATCGACATCAGCACAAACATCGTCAACACGTAGAACAGCAGGATACGCAACGGTACGGCATTGATCGCACGGGGCAGCACATGCTGTGGGTCCTTGGCTTCACCTGCTGTCACGCCGATTATTTCAATGCCGCCGAACGCAAACATCACCACGGCAAACGATGCAATCAAGCCGCCCACACCATTGGGCATGAAGCCACCGTGGCTCCACAGATTAGAGATATCAGTCGCCTGGGCACCGGGCGCTGTGCTGATGCCAAACAACATGATGCCGAAGCCACCCAGGATCATAGCGACGATGGCCGCGACCTTGAGCAGCGACAACCAGAACTCCATTTCACCGAAGACTTTGACGTTGCACAGGTTCAAGCCGCCGACCACGGAAACGATGCCCAATACCCAAATCCAGCGGGCCACTTCCGGGAACCAGAAGCCCATGTAAATGCCGAAGGCGGTGACGTCAGCCATGCCGACGATGACCATTTCAAACGCGTAGGTCCAACCGAGAATGAAGCCCGCCATCGGCCCCAGGTAAGTGCCGGCGTACTGGCCGAAAGAGCCCGCCACCGGGTTGTGCACCGCCATCTCACCGAGGGCGCGCATGACCATGAACACCGCCGCGCCACCGATCAGGTAAGCGAGCAGTACCGCAGGCCCGGCCATTTGAATGGCCGAGGCAGAACCATAGAACAGCCCGGTGCCGATCGCCGACCCCAGCGCCATGAAGCGAATATGTCGGGCAGAGAGCCCGCGTTTCAAACCTTTTGCTGGCGTTTGCATTTCTCGTCCTTAATTATTTTTATTCGACGCAAATCGCTTCGCGAGCAGGCTCGCTCCCACAGGGGAAACGCATTCCAAATGTGGGAGCGAGCCTGCTCGCGAAGAGGCCATTACAGACTAGGCAGCAACTTCGCCACCACCAGCTCGTTCAGGCAACGCGTCGCCAGAAGCTCGCTAGCCGCATTGATGTCCGGGGCGAAGAAACGGTCCTTCTCATAGAACGGCACTTCTGCACGCAGGATGGCACGCGCTTTTTCCAGCTTGGTCGACGTCTTCAGGCCATCACGCAGATCCAGCCCCTGGCACGCCGCCAGCCATTCCACCGCCAGCACACCGCGAGTGTTTTCGGCCATTTCCCACAGACGCTTGCCAGCGGCCGGAGCCATGGACACGTGGTCTTCCTGGTTCGCCGACGTCGGCAGGCTGTCCACCGAATGCGGATGGGACAGCGCCTTGTTCTCGCTGGCCAGTGCCGCCGCCGTTACTTGGGCAATCATGAAGCCGGAGTTCACGCCGCCATTGGCCACCAGGAACGGCGGCAGTTGCGACATGTGCTTGTCCATCATCAGCGAGATGCGGCGTTCGCTCAGCGAGCCGATTTCGGCGATGGCCAACGCCATGTTGTCAGCCGCCATGGCCACCGGTTCGGCGTGGAAGTTGCCACCGGAAATCACATCGCCTTCGGCAGCGAATACCAGCGGGTTATCGGACACGGCGTTGGCTTCGATGGCCAGCACTTCGGCAGCCTGACGGAACTGGGTCAGGCAGGCGCCCATGACTTGCGGCTGGCAACGCAGGGAGTACGGATCCTGAACCTTTTCACAGTTCTGGTGCGAATCGGACACTTCGCTGCGCTCGCCCAGCAGGTCGCGGTAGGCGGCAGCGGCGTCAATCTGGCCTTTCTGGCCACGAGCGGCATGGATGCGTGCGTCAAACGGCGAGCGCGAGCCCAGCACGGCTTCGACGGTGATGCCGCCGATAGCCAGAGCCCCGGCGAACAGATCTTCGCCTTCGAACAGACCGCGCAAGGCATAAGCGGTGGAAACCTGAGTACCGTTGAGCAGCGCCAGGCCTTCTTTCGCGGCCAGGGTCAGCGGCGCCAGGCCGGCGACTTTCAGCGCTTCGGTGGCCGGCAGCCATTCGCCCTTGTAACGAGCTTTGCCTTCACCCAGCAGCACCAGCGACATATGGGCCAAAGGCGCCAGGTCGCCGGACGCGCCGACCGAGCCTTTCAATGGAATGTGCGGATACACCTCGGCGTTGATCAGGGCGATCAGCGCGTCGATCACCACGCGGCGAATGCCGGAGAAACCACGGCTCAGGCTGTTCACCTTGAGCACCATGACCAGGCGCACCAACGCGTCGCTGATCGGCTCGCCGACACCGGCTGCGTGGGACAGCACGAGCGAGCGTTGCAGGTTTTCCAGGTCTTCGCTGGCGATGCGGGTCGAGGCCAGCAGGCCGAAACCGGTGTTGATGCCATAGGCAGTGCGGTTCTCGGCGAGGATCTGCTCGACGCAGGCGACGCTGGCTTCGATCTGGGCCGAGGCACTGTCGTCGAGGGTGAGTTTGACCGGGTGCTGATAGATATCACGCAGTTGGGCAAGGCTCAGTTGGCCGGGAATGAGGTTAAGTGCAGTCATTTTGTTCTCCTTTTGAGAGTGTTGTTTACTCACCAGACGCTCCGGAGATGCCCGTTGTCCGTCGCGTCTGCCCGTTGGGGAGCCGCGCCTTGGCACGCTGGTTTTTTTGTTGATGTCAGTTGATGTTCGGTAAAGCCTTGTGCAGCAAATTCGGGTCTTTCAAGACACTCGCGGCGGCGGCGATGTCCGGCGCCAGCCAGCGATCCTGGTCGTAAGCCGGAACGCGCTCACGCAGCAGTCGCCAGGCGGTGTCGGTGCCAGCGCCGAAGCGCTGCTCCTTGAGGAATTCAAACGCTTGCGCCGCCAGCAGATACTCGATGGCGAGAATCTGTGTGCAGTTCTCCAGGGCGCGATGCAGCTTCAATGCGGCACTGGTGCCCAGGCTCAGATGGTCTTCCTGCAAACCCGAGGTGACGTAGTTGTCGAGCACCGCCGGTTGTGCCAACTGGCGATTTTCCGCACACAGCGAAGCGGCGACGTACTGGACGATCATCATCCCGGAGTTCACCCCCGGATTGGCCACCAGGAATGCCGGCAGACCGCTGACGTGCGGGTTGATCAACCGGTCCAGACGCCGCTCGGCGATGGAGCCGATCTCGGCCATGGCAATCGCCAGCAAGTCCGCCGCCAATGCCACGGATTGACCGTGTGGGTTGGCCTGGGACATGACGCGATAGTTGTCCGGCGTGCCCAGCAGCATCGGGTTGTCGGTGACGGAATTGAGCTCGATTTCGATCTGCTGTTTCGCGTGTTCCAGTTGATCGCGAGCGGCGCCGTGCACCTGCGGAATCGAGCGGATGCTCAACGCATCCTGGGTGCGGATGCCCAGGCTGGCGGCGATCACTTCACTGCCATCAAGCAACGCCCGCAGATTGCTGCCGACTTGCTGCATGCCCGGGTGCGGCTTGAGCGCGATGATCTGGGCATCAAACGCGGCGATCTGCCCGCGCTGGGCCTCGAAACTCATGGCGCCAATCACATCGGCCCATTGCACCAGCCGCGTCGCGTCAGCCAGGGCCAGACAGCCGAGGCCGGTCATGCATGGCGTGCCGTTGACCAGGCACAGACCGTCCTTGGCGCCGAGTTGAACCGGTTGCAGGTCTTCTTCGGCCAACGCCTGCTGCGCGGACACGATCTGCCCGCGATAGCTGACATTGCCGACACCCAACAGCGCGATGCCGATATGGGCCATGTGGGTCAGATAACCGACCGAGCCTTGCGACGGCACTTGCGGGGTGATGCCGCGATTGAGCAGCGCCAGCAACGCTTCGACGACCTGACGATGAATGCCGGAATTACCATGGCTGTAGTTGACGATGGCCGCGCAGATGATGGCGCGGGTCTGCTCGTCACTCAGCGCTGCGCCAACGCCACACGCGTGGCTGAGCAGCGTGTTGCGTGACAACTGGCTGAGTTGTTCGTCCTTGAGCGAGACGTTGCACAAGGCGCCGAGGCCGGTGTTGACGCCATAGGCGCGCTCACCGATGGCGACGATGCGCTGGACGATGGCCTGGGCATTGTCGATCCGTGCCCAGGTCTGCTGCGACAGCTCAAGTTGCGCGCCGTGACGGGCGACGGCGACCACATCCTGCCAACGCAGTTTGACGTCGGCGATAACGATTTTTTCAGCCTGGGACATCTTTGACCTCAACCGTAAATCCTGAATATTGATGCAGCTTTGCCGGCCCCTTCGCGGGCAAGCCCGCTCCCACAAGGGATCTCCGGTGTCCACATACCTGTGGGAGCTGGCTTGCCTGCGATGAAGTCAGGCGTACAGCTTGAATATTGATACAACTTCACTGGCCCCTTCGCGGGCAAGCCCGCTCCCACAAGGGATCTCCGGTGTCCACATACCTGCTCGCGAAGGGGCCGGCCCAGCCACCACAACTCCCTCAGACCACCGCAGCCCGCCGCTGCACGAACCGGTCAACATACTCATCGGCCGGCGAATGCAGGATCTCCCTCGGCGTGCCCACCTGGATCAAGCGCCCGTCCTTGAGAATCGCAATGCGGTTGCCAATGCGCACTGCCTCATCGAGGTCGTGAGTGATGAAAACGATGGTCTTGTGCAGGGTCTTCTGCAGTTCCAGCAACTGGTCCTGCATCTCGGCGCGGATCAGTGGATCGAGGGCACTGAACGCTTCGTCCATCAGGATGATGTCGGTGTCCGCCGCCAGCGCACGGGCCAGGCCCACGCGCTGACGCATGCCACCCGAGAGCTGATGCGGGTATTTGTTTTCGTAGCCCTTCAGGCCCACGGTGTTGATCCAGTGCAGCGCACGTTCGGCGCACATCTGCTTGCTCTCGCCGCGCACTTTCAGGCCGTAGGCGACGTTGTCGACCACGCTCTTGTGCGGTAGCAGGCCGAAGCTCTGGAACACCATGCTGATCTTGTGCCGGCGAAATTCGCGCAGCGCCGGCATGTCGTATTGCAGGATGTCCACGCCGTCCACCAGGATCGCGCCGCTGGTGGGGTCGATCAGGCGGTTGAAATGGCGCACCAGTGTCGATTTGCCGGAGCCGGACAGGCCCATGATCACGAAAATCTCGCCGGTGGCGATGCTCAACGACAAGTCGTTCACACCCACCACGCAGCCAGTTTCGGCCAGCACCTGATCCTTGGTTTTGCCCTGACCGATCATCGCCAGCGCATCCTTGGAGCGGTTGCCGAAAATCTTGAAGACGTTTTTGACTTCGATCTTGCTGATGGCTGCGTTGCTCATTTGCTCACCTCGTGGCGCGGACGACCATACGCCTGAGTAATGCGGTCAATGACCACGGCCAGAATCACGATCGCCAGACCGGCCTCAAGGCCCCGCCCGACGTTGAGCGTCTGAATCCCCACCAGCACGTCTTCGCCCAGGCCACGGGCACCGATCATCGAGGCGATGACCACCATCGACAGTGCCATCATGGTGGTCTGGTTGATCCCCGCCATGATGCTCGGCAGGGCCAGCGGCAGTTGCACACCGAACAGTTGCTGCCAGCGGTTGGCACCGAAGGCGTTGATCGCCTCCATCACTTCACCGTCAACCTGGCGGATACCCAGGTCGGTGAGGCGGATCAGCGGCGGCGCGGCGTAGATCACCGTGGCAAAAATCGCCGGGACCTTGCCCAGGCCGAACAGCATCAGCACCGGGATCAGGTACACGAAGCTGGGCATGGTCTGCATGATGTCCAGCAACGGCATCAGCACCGAACGCAGGCGATTGCTGCGCGCCGAGAGAATGCCCAGCGGAATGCCGATCAGCACCGAAATGACCGTGGCGACCATCATCAGCGCCAGGGTCTGCATGAGTTTGTCCCAGAGGCCGACGGCGCCGACCAGAAACAGCAAACCGACGATCACCACGGTCGTCACGACCTTGCGGGTAGCG
Source organism: Pseudomonas fungipugnans (assembly GCF_029955235.1). Classification (NCBI taxonomy): domain Bacteria; kingdom Pseudomonadati; phylum Pseudomonadota; class Gammaproteobacteria; order Pseudomonadales; family Pseudomonadaceae; genus Pseudomonas; species Pseudomonas fungipugnans. The sequence goes on along the minus strand of NZ_JARBWL010000002.1, from coordinate 655,781 downwards.
TGCCAGGCGATGCCGGCAACGATCGCCAGCATCAGCCACCAGGGCGCTGCACGCAGCAGGCTTTCGAGGTTGACGATGGCCCACAGCAGCGTGTCGGAGATGTGCCGGAACACGTCGCCGTAGTTGGTGACCAGCGAATCGACCCAACCGTTGACCCAGTCGGCGATGGAAAAGGTAAAGCTTTCGGGAAACATAAGAGACTCTCAATCAAGGGGTTGCGATCAAGCGTCCGACTGCCGTTGGCGGCAGCCGGAGAAGCTCGACCTACAAGGCCGCGTCGATCTTTTTGGCTGCGTCGTCGCTCACCCATGCGTGCCAGACCTCAGGATGTTCCTTGAGGAAGATTTTCGCCAGTTTTGGCGACTCGATCCGCTCCTTGGTCATGCTTCCCAGATTTTGATTGAGGATGTCGATCGGCAGGTTGACCTTCTCCAGCACGGCCACCAGTTCCGGGGCTTCGTCGTGAAAGGTCTTGGACAGGCCGACCTTGATGGTCACGTGCTTGTCCACACCGGGTTTTTCTTCGAGCTTGACCAGATCCACCTGGCCCATCAGCGGGGTTGGCGACCAGTAGTAGAACAGGATCGGCTCGCCACGCTTATAGCTTGACAGCACCGCCGCATCCAGCGCCGGGCCGGTGCCTGGGCGGAAGTTGGTGTAGCTGCTTTCCAGGCCATAGCTCTTGAGCATTTCGCTGTTGTCCAGCTCACAGGTCCAGCCGGCCGGGCAGTTGTAGAAGCGGCCCTTGGACGGCTCTTCCTGATCCTTGAACACGGCCGCGTATTTGGCCAGGTCGGCGATGTTTTTCAGGTCCGGGGCTTTCGGCTCCAGCTTGCGTTTGGCGTCGCCTTCGATCACGTAGCGCGGCACGTACCAGCCTTCGACGGCACCGACCACCGGGGCGCCGACACCGACGACCTTGCCGGCCTTCTCGGCCTTGTTCCAGACCTCGCTGCGGCCTACCCACTCTTCGGCGAACACCTGGATGTCGTTGCTGCTCAGGGCGTTTTCCATGGTGATGGAATTGCCCGGCAGGCTGTCAGTCTTGCAGTCGTAGCCTTTCTCCAACACGACTTGCAGCACGTCGGTCAGCAGCATTGCGCTTTCCCAGTTCAGGCCGGCAAATTTCACCGGTTTGCCCGACTCGCACCAACCGGCTGCCTGAGTGGCGCCGGCGCTGGCCAGCAGGCCCATGGAAAGCACTGTGGTCAACAGGGTCTTGTTCGACTTCATTGAGTGACGCTCCTAATCATGAATTGGCTTACGGCAGTCAAGAGGCATCCAGCCCTGTCCACGTCCAATCAGGCCTGCGCCGCAGCGCGACCGGCCCCGCTTGTTTGAGGAGCGGCAACGTTGTCCTGCTCTACCGGCAGGATCAATCGATCGGGTACTGCGCCATGCCACTTCTTCGCCGCGAAGTAATACATCACGGCCGGCACCACCAGGCCGATGATCCACGAGATGTCGGTATCACCGAGGCTCGCGACCAGAGGCCCCGTGTAGAAGTGGGTGGAGATGAACGGCATTTGAATCAACACGCCAAACACGTAAATCGAGATGCCCATGAGGTTCCAGCGTCCGTAACGACCATTGGGGTTCGACAACGCTGGAATGTCATAACGCTCTTTGGTGATGCAGTAGAAATCCACCAGGTTGATCGCGCTCCAGGGGGTGAAGAACGCCAGCAGGAACAGGATGAACGCGGAGAAATCCTTGAGGAACGAGTCCTTGCCCAGCAACGCCAGCGCGGCGGCCAGCGAGACCATGATGAAGATGTACAGCAGGCGCACGCCGCTGGAGATGTGGCGGCTGCCACGGAAGCCGCTGATGATCGTCGCAATCGACATGAAACTGCCGTAGGCGTTGAGCGTGGTCACCGTGACCTTGCCGAACGCTACTGCGAAGTACAGCAGAGCGGCGACGATGCCGGTGCCGCCGAGGCTGACGATGAACGACACTTCGTGATGGGCGAATTGCGAACCGGCCAGGGCGGCGGCGAACACACCGAACACCATGGACGCCTGCGCGCCGATCACCGAGCCCAGACCCACGGCCCAGAAGGTTTTCGATGCCGAGGTGCTGCGCGGCAAGTAACGCGAGTAGTCCGCCACATACGGGCCGAACGCGATCTGCCAGGACGCCGACAACGACACCGCCAACAGGAAACTCGCCAGCGAGAAATGCTTGTTGCCGAGCAACGCCATGATGTCGTTGCCGGCCAACAGTTTGTAGAACAGGTAAACGAACGCAACCACGCCCAGCACGCTGGCGATCCGGCCGATGCCGTGGATCACTCGGTAGCCGAAGATGGTGAAGACCATGATGGAGCCGGCGAACAGCACGATGCCGACCCAGTCCTGGACATTCAACAACTGCGCCACCGCCTGCCCCGCCAGCAACGAACCGCTGGCCGAGAAGCCGATGTACATCAGGCACACCAGCACCAGCGGGATCACCGCGCCATACACGCCAAACTGCACGCGGCTGGAGATCATCTGCGGCAAGCCCAGTTGCGGGCCTTGGGCCGCATGCAGCGCCATGACGCCACCGCCCAGCAATTGACCGATCAACAGACCGATCAACGACCAGAACACATCACCGCCCAGCACCACGGCCAGGGCCCCGGTGACAATCGCGGTGATTTGCAGGTTGGCACCCAGCCACAGGGTGAACTGGCTTAACAGACGACCGTGTCTTTCCGCTTCCGGGATGTAGTCGATCGAACGCCTTTCGATCAACGGCTTACTGCTTGCACGATCGTCATTAACAGCCATGGTTCAACCTCTGTGGATTGTTCTAAGGGTTCACTGAGTGTCTTTGCAGGTTTGCTTTTGTGTGGGAGCGAGCCTGCTCGCGAAGAGGCCGGCACATCCAACATTGATGTTGGTTGACCCCACCGCATTCGCGAGCAGGCTCGCTCCCACATAAAGCTTTTGAACCTGCAGGTCTTGCGTTACTTGCCGGTAATCATCGGCAGATTCAGCCCCTGTTCCTTGGCGCAATCGATAGCGATCTGGTAACCCGCATCGGCGTGACGCATGACGCCGGTCGCCGGGTCGTTGTGCAGCACGCGGGCGATACGCTCGGCCGCTTCGTCAGTACCGTCGCAGACAATCACCATGCCCGAGTGCTGGGAGAAGCCCATGCCGACGCCGCCGCCGTGGTGCAGCGAAACCCAGGTCGCGCCGCTCGCGGTGTTGAGCAAAGCGTTGAGCAGTGGCCAGTCGGACACAGCGTCGGAGCCGTCCTGCATGGATTCGGTTTCGCGGTTCGGGCTGGCCACGGAACCGGAGTCCAGGTGGTCGCGGCCGATCACGATCGGCGCGGACAACTCACCGCTGCGCACCATTTCGTTGAACGCCAGGCCCAGCTTGGCGCGCAGGCCCAGGCCAACCCAGCAGATACGTGCCGGCAGACCCTGGAAGCTGATGCGCTCGCGGGCCATGTCCAGCCAGTTGTGCAGGTGGGCGTCGTCCGGGATCAGCTCTTTGACTTTGGCGTCGGTCTTGTAGATGTCTTGCGGGTCGCCCGACAGCGCAGCCCAGCGGAACGGGCCGATGCCACGGCAGAACAGTGGACGGATGTAGGCCGGTACGAAGCCCGGGAAGTCGAAGGCGTTTTCCACGCCTTCTTCTTGCGCCATCTGACGGATGTTGTTGCCGTAGTCGAAGGTCGGAATGCCCATCTTCTGGAAGTCGAGCATGGCTTTGACGTGTACCGCCATCGACTGCTTGGCGGCTTTGATCACAGCAGCCGGTTCGGTCTTGGCACGGGCGCGGTATTGGTCCCAGGTCCAGCCGGCAGGCAGGTAGCCGTTCAGTGGGTCGTGGGCGCTGGTCTGGTCGGTGACCATGTCCGGGCGCACGCCGCGCTTGACCAGTTCCGGCAGGATTTCAGCCGCGTTGCCCAGCAGGGCAATGGAAATCGCCTTGCCTTCCTGGGTGTATTTGGCGATGCGGGCCAGCGCGTCGTCGAGGTCGGTGGCTTGTTCGTCGACGTAACGGCTTTTCAAACGGAAATCGATACTGATCTGCTGGCATTCGATGTTCAGCGAGCAAGCACCCGCCAGGGTCGCGGCCAGCGGCTGAGCGCCGCCCATGCCGCCCAGGCCTGCGGTCAGCACCCAACGGCCTTTCAGGTTGTCGTTGTAGTGCTGGCGACCGGCTTCAACGAAGGTTTCGTAGGTACCTTGAACGATGCCCTGGCTGCCGATGTAGATCCAGCTGCCGGCGGTCATCTGGCCGTACATGGCCAGGCCTTTGGCGTCGAGTTCGTTGAAGTGCTCCCAACTTGCCCAGTGCGGTACCAGGTTGGAGTTGGCGATCAGTACACGCGGGGCGTTGCTGTGGGTCTTGAACACGCCGACCGGCTTGCCGGATTGCACCAGCAGGGTCTCGTCGTCGTTCAGGTTGGTCAGGCTTTCGACGATCTTGTCGTAGCACTCCCAGTTACGTGCCGCACGACCGATGCCACCATAAACCACCAGTTCTTTAGGGTTCTCGGCGACTTCCGGGTCGAGGTTGTTCATCAGCATGCGCAGCGGCGCTTCAGTCATCCAGCTCTTGGCGGTCAACTTGTTACCGCGGGCAGCGCGGATTTCAACGTCACGATACTTTGTAGGTTTCTGGGTATTGTCAGTCACGAAAAAGACTCCTCAGCAATCAATCCAAACCAACCCTGGCAGTGGGCAAGCCAGCCTGTGCGCGTCGTTGCGCCCCAAGCGAATCAGTGGACGCTGCGAGGAGTCTCGATCGACTCATACGCATACGTCTTTACTTGTACATACAAGCATATGCAATCGGGCGGCCAACTTGATGAGGGTGTCTTCAAGAAAAGTTTTTGGAGGGCTGGAAAGCCTGTAGATCAGGGGTCTTGATGGTGCTGAAATTTTTTTTGGGGAATTTTTGCGCGGGAGGGATGGCTGTTACTTCAGCGTGGTTTTGCGCCACGCTGGGGCATTCGGTAACAAGTTGGTGCGCAGTGGGAAACGTGTTTGCCGCCCTGAAAAGCATCGCGGGCAAGCTCGCTCCCACAAGTGCAATGACATTCCTGTGGGAGCGGGCTTGCCCGCGATGGAGGCAACTCGGTGCTGGATCAGTGTGCGATCAGCTCAATCACACAGCACGAGCCGTTGATGGTGATATCCAGCAACCCGGCATTAGCGTCCAGTTGCAGGCAATCATGGCGACCCAGTTGCCGAGTGCTGTCACCGAGCATCACTTCAAGCTGCTCGCTGACACTGAACACCAGCACCGTCGTGGCCGAGGTGAACAGATGTTGCTCGCCCGCCAGCCACTGCAACCGCGCGCTATAACGCTGCGGTGCATAAATCAGATTGAAGTCGCGAATTGGCCCACCGAGCAGTGCACACGACACCTGGCTTTCACCGCTGAAGGCAAACGGGTCCAGCGGCAGCAGTGGCCGCGTGTCCTGGCCGTCAACGCGCAAGGTCATGCCCGCGCCTTGCAGCACGGTAATCACCCGCTGATAACCGGCGAACGTGGAAAACCCGCCCGACTCGCCGATATCGGCAATCGACAGCCGCCAGCCGAAGCCCTCAAGGCCGGTGCCAGCATCACGGGTGATTTCTTCGGTGCTGCCGCCGCCGTTTTTCCACGGCATGCGCGGATAATCAGCCGCGCGTAAAACCTTCAACTGAGCCATGTGCATCTCTTGTTTTATTTATGAAACCGCCCTTCCAGACGATGGCGGGAACCGGGGTGGATCAAACGGGCGGCGGTCACCGGCTGACGGCCAGACCAGGTACGGCGACGGATCAGCAGGCACGGCTCGCCTTTTTCAATCTGCAACAATTTGCACTCGCTGGCTTCGGCCAGAATCGCCTCGACCACATGTTCGCCTTCAGTCAGCGGTGCGACCTGGTTCAGATAGGCGTAAGGCGTTTGCAGGGTGAAGTCTTGCTTGAGGTAGTCCGGTGCCACCAGCGCGTTGACGAAACGGTCTTCGATTTGCACCGGGATATCGTTTTCGAAATGCACGATCAGCGAGTGGAACACCTTCTGCCCTTCGCGCATGTCCAGGGCCAGGGCGCGCTCGGAACCGGCGGCCTCCTCTTCGAGGGTGATGACCTTGCAGGTGTGGCGATGGCCGCGGGAGGAAATCTCGTCGGCGATGTTGTGCACTTCAAACAGCGCGGACTGGCTTTTCGGCTCGGCGACAAACGTGCCGACGCCCTGCATGCGCACCAGCAGGCCGTCGGCGGTCATCTCGCGCAGCGCGCGGTTGATGGTCATGCGACTGAAACCCAGCTGGTTGACCAGCTCGCTTTCCGACGGGACACGGTAGTGCGGCGGCCAGTTTCCACTGTCGATCTGCTGGGTGATCATCTGTTTGACGCGCGCATACAAGGGCGCCGGACTGTCGCCCAGATTGGCGCTCAGATTGGCATTGGGCGGCAATGTGGCAGGCGGAGTCGGCACGGTTAATCCTTGTTCATCTGGAGAAGGTTGCTAGCTTGCCGGAGTTTACCGAGCAGGCAAACGTCTGTATATGTATATACAAATAACACACGATGGGGTGCTGAACCATGTCCGCCTTCTTTGCCGAACGCGCGCTGCTGCCTAGTGGATGGGCCAACAATGTACGTCTTGAGGTCAACACCGACGGCGTTTTGACCCGTATCCAGGCCGATTCCCACGCAGAGGGCGCCGAACGGCTGAGCGGCCCGCTGTTGCCGGGCATGCCGAATCTGCACTCCCACGCGTTCCAGCGGGCGATGGCCGGGTTGGCCGAAGTGGCGGGCAATCCGAACGACAGTTTCTGGACCTGGCGCGACCTGATGTATCGTCTCGTCGGAAAAATCAGCCCGGACCAGCTCGGCGTCATCGCCCGTCAGCTGTACATCGAAATGCTCAAGGCCGGCTACACCTCGGTCGCTGAATTTCATTACGTCCATCACGACGTCAACGGTCAGCCCTATGCCGATCCGGCTGAACTGGCGCTGCGTATCAGCCAGGCGGCCAGCGCTGCCGGTATCGGCCTGACGCTGTTGCCGGTGCTCTACAGCCATTCCGGTTTTGGCGGCCAGACGCCGAACGAAGGCCAGCGCCGTTTTATCAACAGCACCGAAAATTACCTGAAACTTCAGTCACGCTTGCAGCCGATCCTGGCGCAGCAACCGGCGCAGTCGCTGGGTTTGTGTTTCCACTCGTTGCGCGCAGTCACGCCACAGCAAATCAGCGAAGTGCTGGCGGCCAGCGACAAGCAATGCCCGGTGCATATCCACATCGCCGAACAGCAGAAGGAAGTCGATGACTGCCTGAGCTGGAGCGGTCGTCGTCCGCTGCAATGGCTATATGAAAACACCGACGTCGATCAACGCTGGTGCCTGGTTCATGCGACCCATGCCAACGCCGAAGAAGTCACGTTAATGGCCAAGAGCCGGGCGGTAGCCGGCCTGTGTCTGACCACCGAAGCCAACCTCGGCGACGGGATTTTCCCGGCGGTGGACTTTCTCGCTCAGGGTGGACGCATGGGTATCGGTTCCGACAGCCATGTGTCATTGAGCGTGGTGGAAGAATTGCGCTGGCTGGAATACGGCCAGCGTCTGCGCGATCAGCGGCGTAACCGGTTGTATGGCGCGGAGCAGCCAATGGTTGGCCGCACGCTGTATGACGCCGCGCTCGACGGCGGCGCTCAGGCGCTGGAGCAGCCGATTGGTGCGCTGGAAGTGGGCAAGCGGGCGGACTGGCTGGTGCTTGATGGCAATGATCCGTATCTGGCGACGGCCAGTGGGGACGGGATTCTGAACCGCTGGTTGTTTGCCGGCGTGGATCGTCAGGTGCGGGATGTGCTGGTCAATGGCCAGTGGGTCGTTCGTGACGGGCGCCATGCCGGCGAAGAAGAAAGCAGCCGGGCGTTTACCCAGGTATTGCGCGAACTTCTGGGCTGACACAACAAAATGTGGGAGCGAGCAGGCTCGCTCCCACATTGGTTCTGTGGTGCCGGTTAGTGCGACGTCTTGGCCATCTGTTTGTCCGACGCCCGCCAGACCAGCCGCGTGGTGTCATAACCCTGCTGCCGCGCCTTGCTCAGCAGCTCTTCGCGCACGTCATTGTTGACGGTCGGGGTCCGCGACAATAGCCACATGTAACGGCGGCTCGGGTCGCCCACGATGGCGGTCTTGTAGTCATCACCGACGTACAACACCCAGTATTGCCCCTTCGCCGGTATCAGCCACGAAAACCAGGTGTCGAACTCGACCCACAACTTGTCGGTCTTGCCCGGCACCTGTGGATAAGCCGTGCCCTTGGCCTCCTCCCATTGCCACTGCTCCGTCAGGCAGCGGTTCAACACGGCCATGTTGCCGTCCGGCTTGAGGCTGTAATGAGCCTCCGATTGCTCGCAGTTGCGCTGGAAATACATCGGCAGGCGAGCCAGCTCGTACCAGGTGCCCTGGTACTTTTTCAGATTCACGTTGCTGGCGGTCTTGGGCGCCAACGGATCCACGCCAGAAGAGGCGCAGCCGGCCAATACCAGACCGGCAAAAAGGACTATCAATAACCGCTTCATTGTTCTTCTCCCGTGGGCTCACAGCCCCGGTTTATTTCAGGCCTTGGCCGGAAAACATCAACACTTTGTCACCGGCGTACTGCACGCTGATAAAGCTGTTCTTGTCGCCCCAGGTGCAACTGGACATGCCCAGCGCACCCGAGCAATCGGTGGCTTTACCCAGCAGGTTTTCTACCTCGGCCTTGGGCATGCCCGCCGACAGCTTGGAATAATTTTCCTGATTGACCTTGCTGCATGCGGCCAACAACACGCAGAACGAGAGCAAGGCGAGAGATCGCAGCGACATGGTGTAACTCCTGGAGCGAAGGGGATTGGCATGGCTGCCAAGCAGAAGCTTAGAAGAGAAAACCCCTGTCTGGTTCCCCGACCCGTCGGCTATTTATCCGGCCACCCGTCCGGCTTTTATCGGAAAATCAGCCACTTTTTCACGCTATCGGGTATTTCGTCGGGTTTCGCAAAAAGCCGCCTAATCTTTGGCGCCGGCCAGTCGAAATAGAGGCAGCGCAAAGCCCTCTACTGTGGCAAATTGACGCCCCCTCGTTGACCAGCCCTTTTGCGGTAGTTCACTTAATGACCAGAAACATGAAGTTCAGCCACAAGATCTTGTTGGCTGCCGCCCTCGTGGTGGCCGTTGCCTTTGCCTGTTTCATCCTGTTCAACGACTACCGACAGCGCCAGACTCTGCGCAGCAGTACCGAATCCTCGATGCAGGAACTCGGCAGCCTGACCACCAGCAACATCCAGACCTGGCTGGAAAGCCGCATTCAATTGCTGCAATCGCTGTCCCAGCAGATCGCCGTGGACGGCAACGCACCGGCCAGCCTGAAACGCGCCATCGACCTGCCGGCGTACACCAGCAATTTCCAGCTCAGCTATTTTGGCGGTAGCGATGGCGTGATGTTCTCGGTACCGGCAGGCAACCGCGCCGCCGACTACGACCCACGCGCCCGTGGCTGGTACAAGGCCGCCGACAGCGCCCGGCAGACAGTTGTCACCGAACCGTACATCGCCGCCTCTTCGGGCAAACTGGTGATTACCGTGGCGACGCCGGTTCAGCATGAGAACCAGATGATTGGCGTGGCCGGTGCGGACATTGACCTGTCCAGCGTCAGCGCGATCATCAACTCGCTGAACTTCGGCGGCCATGGCCATGCGTTCATCGTCAGCGCCGATGGCAAGATCCTGATCCACCCGGACAGCAAACTGGTGCTCAAGGGTCTGGCCGATGCCTACCCCAACGGTGCACCGAGAGTCAGCCCCGGCCTGAAGGAAGTCGATGTGGACGGCAAGCGCCAGTTCATCTCCTTCACCCACGTCAACGGCGTGCCGTCGGCGGACTGGTATGTGGCGCTGGTACTCGACCAGGAAACTGCCTTTTCGATGCTCAGCGAATTCCGCACCTCGGCCATCATCGCCATGGTCATTGCGGTGGTGATCATCATTGCGTTGCTGGGCATGCTGATCAGCTTCCTGATGCAGCCGTTGCTGACCATGGGCCGCGCCATGCACGACATCGCCGAAGGCGAAGGGGACCTGACCAAACGCCTGACCATCCATGGTCACGACGAATTCGGCGCACTGGGCACCTCGTTCAACCGTTTTGTGGAGCGTATCCACACCTCGATCCGCGAAGTATCTTCAGCCACTGGCCAGGTCAACGAAGTGGCATTGCGCGTAGTGGCCGCGTCGAACTCGTCGATGTTCAACTCCGACCAGCAAGCCTCGCGCACCAGCAGTGTGGCCGCGGCGATCAACGAACTGGGCGCCGCCGCCCAGGAAATTGCCCAGAATGCCGCCCTCGCCTCCCAACACTCCAGCGACGCCCGCAGCCTGGCCGAAGAAGGCCAGCAAGTGGTGGATAAAACCATCGCCGCGATGCAGCAACTGTCGGCGAAAATCAGCGACTCCTGCGGCAACATCGAAACGCTGAACGCCAACACGGTCAACATCGGGCAGATTCTGGAAGTGATCACCAGCATCTCCCAGCAAACCAACTTGCTGGCCCTGAACGCGGCCATCGAAGCGGCCCGTGCCGGTGAAGCCGGACGCGGTTTTGCCGTGGTGGCGGACGAGGTGCGCAACCTCGCCCACCGCACCCAGGACTCGGCGCAGCAAGTGCAGAAGATGATCGAAGAGCTGCAAGTCGGCGCCCGTGAAGCGGTCAGCACCATGACCGATAGCCAGCGCCAGAGCGAAAGCAGCGTCGGCATTGCCAACCAGGCCGGTGAACGCTTGAGCAGCGTGACTCAGCGCATTGGCGAAATCGACGGGATGAACCAGTCGGTGGCCACCGCGACCGAGGAGCAGACGGCGGTAGTGGAGTCGATCAACGTCGACATCACCGAGATCAACACGCTGAACCAGGAAGGCGTGGAAAACCTGCAATCGACCTTGCGGGCGTGCTCGGATCTTGAGCAGCAAGCGGCGCGGCTTAAGCAGTTGGTAGGCAGCTTCAGGATCTAAAGCGCTTTTGAAGGCCTCATCGCGAGCAAGCTCGCTCCCACAGGGGATCTGCGCCGAACACATGGTTTGTGTACGGCAGAAACCCCATGTGGGAGCGAGCTTGCTCGCGATGACGGCTTGAGGCGCAAAGAAGATCTAGAACCTTGATCCCGGCCCCGAAAGAAACTCAACTTCCTCAGCCGTCGATTCCCTTCCCAACACCGCATTGCGATGGGGAAACCGTCCAAACCGGGCAATCACCTTCTGATGCCGCTCGGCGTAATCCAGGTTATCGGCGAACACCGCCCGATCCGCTTCCGGCTGCTCGGCAACCAAATCGATAAACCGCGAGACGGCTTCGTTCTGTACCGCGAGATTTTCGCAGTGTTCGAACACCAGGTAGATGAAGGTCCGCTCAATCGGCCGCAACTGCCGATCAAAATCCGCGGCAATGCCTTGCGCCACCAAAGCCTGAGCCCGGAGATCGCCAGAGAAAGATTTGGGGGTGTCGCGAAAGATCATTCGCGGCAGTTGATCCAGTAACAGCACCACTGCCAGCCAACCGTCGGGACGTTGCGTCCACTCGGTCAATCCGCCGGCCAGTGCCTGCTCGACAAGGTCCCCGAAACGCGTGCGCGCTTCGACGTCCTGGCTGTCGCGCTTGCCGAACCATAACTTGCCCTTGTCAGCCGCCACTTCGTTCGCTGATTCGCAAGTTCCGAACCACCATTCGAGCAACGGCTGCCAGGGCGCAGTCATGGGTTTATTCCTTGTGATACGCCGTGGCGCGTTCGACTTCTTCTTTCGAACCGAGGAACACCGCTACACGCTGGTGCAGGCCGTCCGGCTTGATGTCGAGAATGCGCTGGTGACCGTCGGTGGACGCGCCGCCTGCCTGCTCAACCAGGAACGACATCGGGTTGGCTTCGTACATCAGGCGCAGTTTGCCTGGCTTGGACGGCTCGCGGCTGTCGCGTGGGTACATGAACAAGCCACCACGGGTCAGGATGCGGTGTACGTCCGCGACCATCGCGGCAACCCAGCGCATGTTGTAGTTCTTTTTCAGCGGGCCTTCTTCGCCAGCCAGCAATTCATTGACGTAGCGTTGTACCGGCGCTTCCCAGTGACGCTGGTTGGACATGTTGATCGCGAATTCCTGGGTGGAGGTCGGGATCTGGATGTCTTCATGGGTCAGCACGAAGCTGCCCATTTCACGGTCCAGGGTAAAGCCTTTGACGCCGTCGCCCAGGGTCAGCACCAGCATGGTCTGCGGGCCGTAGATGGCATAACCGGCGGCGACCTGCTCGGTGCCTGGCTGCAGGAAGGCCTTTTCGTTCAGGGCTTCGTTCTGGCTCAGGTATTCGTTCGGGCAACGCAGTACGGAGAAGATCGTACCGACCGGTGCGTTGATATCGATGTTCGACGAGCCGTCCAGTGGGTCGAATACCAGCAGGTACGCGCCTTTCGGGTATTTGCCCGGGATCTGGTAGGCGTTGTCCATTTCTTCGGACGCCATGCCGGCCAGGTGACCGCCCCATTCGTTGGCTTCGAGCAGGATCTCGTTGGAGATCACGTCGAGTTTCTTCTGCACTTCGCCCTGAACGTTCTCAGTGCCCATGCTGCCCAGAACACCACCCAGGGCGCCTTTGGAGACGGCGTGGCTGATTTCCTTGCAGGCGCGCGCCACCACTTCGATCAGGAAACGCAGATCGGCAGGGGTGTTGTTGCTACGGGTCTGCTCGATCAAATAGCGACTCAGGGTAACGCGGGACATGGACGGCTCCGGAGAATGGGGGGCTAAAAACCCGCGCAGTTTAACGCGAGTCGGGGCGCATTTCCTCCTATCAGACGTGATACCGCTAATAGAGTTCATGTGCGGGGTTGAGCGTAGTTCGAAACAGGGCTGGAGTTGTGGGCAGTTTCAGGATTTTTGATGGCAGACGTACCGCCATCCCGAGCAAGCTCGGTCCCACAGGGATATGCATTCCAATGTGGGAGCGAGCTTGCTCGCGATTGGGTGCGAAGCACCCACTTCAGGGTTTGGCAGCAGGCTTGCGCAACAGACTGAACGCCATCACCGCCAGAAACAGCACACTCAGCAGCAACACCGCCCACAAGCCGATTTTTTTCCAGTCGGTATGAGCGGCGGCCGCAACGCTCGCAGGCGCCACCGGTGTCACCACCGCGCCACCGTCAACGGTCGCCTTGCCCAGCGCCGCATACTTGGCCGCGCTGTAATCCGGAATCAGCGTCGACAACGGCAAATTCGCCGCCCTCACCGTGCCGCTGCCCAGTGCCAGCGTATAAGGCCCGGCGCCGCGCGCCAGGAACACCAATTGCGTGGCGCGCACGGCAAATTTCACGGTCGGCGCCTCGACGCCCAGACCGCCACCGCGCTCATCCACTGTCAGCTTGAGCTGCTGCACGGTTTGCCCCGGCAACTGCAATTGGTCCTGCACCACGTCCTGGCCGTTCTGGGTCAGGCGATAGAGCAGGCCGCCGCTGATCGGTTGCCATGGCAGGCTGCTGTCGCGACGACCGGACAAGGTCACAGGCGCCAGGCTGTTGGGCTGTATCAGCTCAACCTGCAGCCGTTCGACATTCAGCCCCATCGGCAATTGCCAGGTGTATTCCCCGGCCTTCACGGTGCTGCCGGCCAGTGGCGGCGACCACACAAATGGCAGCGGCAGGCTATGGCTGCTGGCGCTTTCGAGTTGCGCGGAGGTCAGCGTCGGCGCCGTTTGCGGCGAACTCCACAACAGACGGATATAGCGCGCCGATTGCCCCGGCAGGCCGACTTCATGCTGCTCGACCCGCTCGTCGGCAAACGACAGCCGCGCCACCTGACCATCGCCCCACGACTGCCAATGCTGCAAGTCGTCGCTGGCTTCGATGCTGAAACGCTGGAAGCCGTCGCGCTCGCTGGTCCAGTCGAGAATCAACTGCTGCAGCGGTGCCTTGATGCCACTGGCGTCGAGCAACCAACCGCGCAGCACCTCTTCTCCCGCCTCCAACTCAGTGGACGGCTGCACTTGCACCAGCGTGCCGTTTGCACTTGATTGAACCCGCACGCTGGGGGCCCGCTCAGTCGCATCGGCCGAGCTGTAGAGCGGGAACCACTTCACGTCGGTCTGCGTACGGCTTTCGCTGGTCTGCACCGACTCCCGGGCCAGGGCATACGCCTGCGGCTCGCCGGCGGCGTTGAACACACGTACGTCACTCAGGTCGGTTTGCCGTGCATTCAGTTGCACGTTCAGCGGCAGCTCAAGGCGATACCAAGGGCCTTCGCCACTGACGGACAATGGCACCTGCGTGGCGAAATCCGCCGGTTTCTCCTGAGCGACCGCCGACAATGCGACGCCCAGCGCCACGGCGCCCAACCAACCCAGCTTCTGACTCAAGACTTCACTCCTTCTGTTTCAGGAACCGGTGCATCCGCACCCGGCTCGACTTCGGCGCGCTTGGGCGGCAACGGGGCGAAATAGCCCACCACCAGCAGCAACACACCAACGCCGATAAACGACACGATCCGCGCCAGCCCGCCACGGTTACTCAATTCGACGAAGAACAGTTTGGCGACCACCAGGGCGATCAGCGCCGCGCCGATCAGCCAGACTTCGCGACGGTGACGCAGATGGCCGCCGATCATCAGACCCAGCGCCATCAGGGTCCAGACGATGGACAGTCCCGCCTGCACCTGCATCGATTCGAGCAGCAGGTCCAGCTCGAACGGCACGCCGCCCCAGTGGTGAGCCGTGCGCGTCACCAGCGCCGTGCAGAACGCGAACAGCGAGACGCCCGCGATCAATTGCGCGGCATATTCGGCATGCTCCTTACGGATCGCCAGTTGTGCCACGGCGCTGCGCGACCACACGTAAACCCCGAACAGCGCAAACAGCAGGCCCAGCTCCAGCGGGTTGATCAGCGGCACGTACGGCAGCGGTTCGGCGGTGCCGTCGCTGACGCCGTTCGCCAGCCAGAACCAGCCGAGCATCAGCAACGCCAACGGTGCTGCCGCGTAGACCCGGTATTCACGCGCATACACCGACACCGGCCACGGCCAGTTGCGTGGCGCGGCAGCTAGCACCAGATACAGACTTGGCAGAATCGCCCAGCCCAGCCAGCGCCAGGCGTTGTATTGCTCGGACAACAGCAGCAAGCCGTAGCGCAGTTCCAGCGCCAGCACGCCGATCAG
The DNA here is from genome assembly GCF_029955235.1 of Pseudomonas fungipugnans. Taxonomy (NCBI): domain Bacteria; kingdom Pseudomonadati; phylum Pseudomonadota; class Gammaproteobacteria; order Pseudomonadales; family Pseudomonadaceae; genus Pseudomonas; species Pseudomonas fungipugnans. Next base: position 640,612 of record NZ_JARBWL010000002.1, on the reverse strand, counting down.
CAACCAGCAGCCGAGTACGTGGGCGGTGCTGAGTGCGCGCGCCGGCAGCATCGGCGCCAGGCGCCGCAGAGAGACGAAATGCACCGCGAATACGACTGCCCAGGCCAGCCAGCCGAAATTGGCCGCCGGGTGATAACGCGAGTACCAGGCCGCGAGCAAAACCAGGCCGGCCGCCGGAATCAGCAAGGTGCAGAGCAAACCCAGCGCCGACCACTTCAATCGCAGCGCCAGGATCGCCCACAAAGCCACGCTCAGTGCCGCGACGGTCAGCAGCAGGGTCGCTTGCAGGTTCGGCGGGGCAAAGCGCAGCACTTCGCTGATCCAGGCCAGCGCCCACCAGGCCGCGCCCCACACCAGCAGCACTTCGGACAAACGTTGCAGGCTCAATCTGTCGAACGCCGAACCATGGTTGCCCAGTTGCAAACGCCAGGCGCCGACCAGCGCCGCCAGGCCCAGCACCAAAGGCGTCCAGAAGCCGCTGTGCGCCAACGGTTTCAGACCTTCACTGGTCAGTGGCCCGAGCAGGTCCGGCCCGGCAAACAGGAACGCCGCGCCACCAATCACCTGCAACATCAGACCAAAAACGAAACTCGCTCGCTGCTTGAGATACAGGCTGAGCCAGATGATGAACAAGCCACTGGCCGCCCACACCGCACTCGCGGTCTGCCACGGCAATACAAACAGCACCGCGAGATTGATCAGCACCAGACCGGCCAACAGCACCACCGACAAACCGCGTAGCAGCCGCACATCGTTGCGCACCATCTCGTCACGCGCCGCCAATAGCATGCCGGCAATCAACGCCAGGCCAATCAGCGAGGCACTGAGCAAGCCGCTCCAACCGGCGCTGAACACTGCCGCCGATTCACCGCCCGCCCCTTGCAACCGCAGCAGGAACAACGCCCCGCCGAGTAACTGCACGGCGAACGCGGTGAACAGGAACGTGCGCGATTGCAGACGCAAACCGACAAACAACGTTGCCAGACCCGCCAGCGCCCAACTGATCGCCGTGCCGTGCGTAAAGAAGAACAGCGGCGCCAGCAGATAGAGGAACGTCAGGCCAAGGCTGGCCAGCACCGGCAGGCCCTGGCGCTCCCAGGCCGACGTCTGCTCGGGCAAGGCTTTGCGCAGCTGATAGAAACTGAACAGCAACGCCACGCCCAGCATCAACGCCCCCAGCGGTGCGCCGGCCAGCAGACTGCTTTCGCCGCCGCGCAGTTCGCTGAGAAACGCCAGCGCCGAGCCCAGTTGCAGTAGCAAGGCAAAGGCACGAGCCAGCGGTCGCTGTTGACGCAGGCCAAGCCAGAAAATCCCAGCACCTTCAACCGCCCATGCCGCAGACGTCCAGCGCGCATCAAGGCCCAGCGGAATCGCCAGGCTGGCGAAGATCACCCCCAGCGCCAGACAGGTTTCCGCCAGCAACAGCGCCCGTGCGCCCATCAGCAGCCGTGCCAGGCCCATGTAGATCATGCCCAGCGCCAAGGCGCTGAACGCGGTGGCGAACTCCAGGTGCTGCACCAGCGCGAACTGCAAACCGAAGCCCACCAGCGGCGGCCCGAACAGCAGGGTGCCGTCGACGTAATCGCCCTTGCGCGCCGACCAGCGCAGCAGTGCCTGACGGCTGTCGTCTTCGGGGGCGTCGGTCATCTCCAACAGTTTGCGCCGGGTGAACAACAGGCCGATGGCCAGGTACATCAGGAAGAACAGAATCAGGAACGGCTCGGTGCTCCACAGCAGTTCCGGCGTATAGGAGCGCGCACCCCAGGCGAAGCCGATGCCGAAGGTGCCGACAAAACCGATCAGGTTGAGCAAGCGCCAGGCCTTGAACCAGGCGATGGCGAGGATGCCGGCATTGAGCAAGGCGAAATAGCTGAACAGCGCAACATGGCTGCCAGCGCCGGTTGAGGTCAGGATCGGCGCGGCGAAACCGCCCAGTGCCGCGGCGCAGGCCAGGGCCAGGGAGTCCTGGGTGATCGCCAGAATGGCGGAGAACACCGTCACCGCCACCAACAAGCCCAAGGCTGCCGTCGGATCGAGTAACGGGTGCAGACGCATGGCGGCGAATACCGTCAGGTACAACACGGCGATGCCGGTGCCTTGCAACATCAAGGCGTAATGGCTGTTGCGATGGCGCAGCCACCAGCCCAATCCGAGCAAGCCCAAGGCGCTGGCAGCGACCCCGGCGTAACGCATTTCAATCGGCACCACCATGCCTTCGGTGGCGTAGCGCAGCAAAAACGCCAGACCGAGAAACAACAGCACCACGCCGACCCGCAGCACGGTGTTGCCGCCGAACAGCCAATTGCGCGCACCGGTGATGGCACGGTCGAACAGATTCGGCTCGCGAGGGGCGGCGGGTTGACGAGGCTCACGGGCGACCGGTTCCGGGGTCCAGACATCAGCGGGCAGCGGATGGCTGGTTTCGGCAGCGGCTGCGGTGATCGGTTCGAGTTCGGCGGGCAATTCCCAGACCAGCGCCTGGGCTTCGGCGGCCACTTCGTCAAGAGTGAACTCAGGGGTTGTAGCGGACTCGCTGACGACGGGCTCGACGGGCCCGGGCACTATGACGCCCGACGCTTCCAGCACTGCCAGGCGTTGTTGCACCGTATTCAGCGCGACCTGTGTCTGCTCCAACAGAAGATGCTGCTCGGCGGCTTTCTTGCCCAAACCGGCAATACGCAACGTCTGGCCAAGCCCCAGGCCGAGCAACGCGCCCAGTAACGCACTGCTGAACGACTCGTCGAGCAGCCAGCCCAGCAGCAGGCCAATCAGCATGAAGATCCATTGCATGGTCGATATCCCTAAGCGGCCCCACGACGAGGCGAATCCGGGCGGTACAGCGTCTGGCCAAGTCTAGTGTGAAACCACACAAACCTGTGGGAGCGAGCCTGCTCGCGAAGGGACCATGACATTCAACATTAATGCTGACTGCCAGACCGCTTTCGCGAGCAGGCTCGCTCCCACAATGAATCGCCAGCGCCTGTAACCCGGTAGAACTGGTGCTTAGTATATCGGTCAGGCCCAACAACCGTTGGGCCTTGCTCGCAATTATTACTAAAAGTTACTCCAACGCCTTCCAGATCTCGGTGGCGTACTCGCGAATCGTCCGGTCAGAGGAGAACCAGCCCATCCGCGCCGTGTTCAGCACCGCCGAGCGCCACCACTCGTTCGAATCGTGCCAATGCGCTTCGACGCGCATCTGGGCATTCCAGTACGAGTCGAAATCGGCGCAGACCAGAAAGCGGTCGTAGTCGATCAGCGAATCGATCAGCCCGGTGTAACGCGACGGATCATCCGGCGAGAACACCCCACTGCGAATCGCTTGCAGCACGTCGTTCAGGCGATGAGACGCGGCAATGTCCGGCGCCGCACTGAACTCATGGTTCTGTTTGCGCGCTTCCACCTGCTGGGCGCTGAGGCCGAAGATGAACATGTGCTCGGCGCCGATGCGCTCGCACATCTCCACGTTGGCGCCGTCCAGGGTGCCGATGGTCAACGCGCCGTTGAGGCCGAATTTCATGTTGCTGGTGCCGGACGCTTCGAAGCCCGCCGTGGAAATCTGCTCCGACAAGTCCGCCGCCGGAATGATGCTTTCCGCCAGGCTGACGTTGTAGTTGGGCAGGAACACCACTTTGAGCAGACCGCGCACGGTCGGGTCGTTGTTCACGACCCGAGCAATGTCGTTGGTCAGTTTGATGATCAACTTGGCCTGGTGATAACTGGCCGCTGCCTTGCCGGCGAAGATCTTCACCCGCGGCACCCAGTCGATTTCCGGCTCGGCACGAATCGCCTGATAGAGCGCCACGGTGTGCAACAGGTTGAGCAATTGGCGCTTGTACTCGTGGATCCGCTTGACCTGCACATCGAACATTGCCGCCGGGTTGACCGCCACCCCCAGCCGTTCATGAATCAGGTACGCCAGGGCTTTCTTGCTGTGCAGGCGCTGCTCGGCGAAGGCCTTGCGGAACGCGGCCTTCTCGGCGAACGGCTCAAGGTCGAGCAAACGCTCTTCGGCGTTATCCAGCAAATCCGGGCCGAGGGCATTAACCAGCATCGACGTCAGTTCGGAGTTGGCCTGGTACAGCCAACGGCGGAAGGTGATGCCGTTGGTCTTGTTGTTGATACGTTCCGGGTAAAGCTTGTGCAGTTCAGAGAACACCGTCTCGCGCATCAGTTGCGTGTGCAGCCCGGACACGCCGTTGACGCTGTGGGAACCGAGGAACGCGAGGTTGCCCATGCGCACGCGGCGGCCGTTGTCTTCTTCGATCAGCGACACCGAGCGCAGCACGTCGAAATCGTGGATGCCCTTGGCCCGCAGCGAATCGATGTGCTGGGCGTTGATCAGGTAAATGATCTGCATGTGCCGGGGCAGCATGCGTTCCATCAAACCGACCGGCCAGGTTTCCAGCGCTTCAGGCAGCAGCGTGTGGTTGGTGTAGGACAGCGTATCAACCGTGACTTGCCACGCCGCATCCCACGCCACGTCATAGACGTCGACCAGTTGGCGCATCAGTTCGGCCACGGCAATCGAGGGGTGAGTGTCGTTGAGCTGGATCGCCGCGTGATCACCCAGGGTCAGCACCGAGGTGTGCATGTTGCGGTGGCGGCGCAACAAATCCTGCAGCGACGCGGCGACGAAAAAGTATTCCTGACGAAGGCGCAGTTCCTGGCCAGCTTCGGTGCTGTCCGCCGGGTAAAGCACCCGGGAGATGCTTTCGGCGCGTGCCACTTCCGCCACGGCGCCCAGGTGATCGCCGGCGTTGAAGCGTTCCAGGTGCAGGTCTTCCATGGCGCGGGCACGCCACAGGCGCAAGGTGTTGACGCTGGCCCCGCGCCAGCCGACCACTGGCGTGTCGTAGGCGATGGCGCGCACAGTTTCCACGGGCGTCCAGACCTGGCGGGTCTTGCCGGTTTCATCGGTGATCGTTTCAACGCTGCCGCCGAAGCCGATCGGGTAAACCACTTCGGCGCGCTCGAACTCCCACGGGTTGCCGAAATCCAGCCAGTGCTCGGTCTGCTCCTGCTGCCAGCCGTCGACGATGGCCTGGCGGAACAGACCGTGTTCGTAACGAATGCCGTAGCCGTGCCCAGCGATGCCGAGGGTCGACATGCTTTCCATGAAGCACGCCGCCAGGCGCCCGAGGCCACCGTTGCCCAGCGCTGCGTCGGGCTCCAGCAGACGGATGCGCTCCAGATCGACGCCGAGCTCGGTCAGTGCTTCACGGGCCACGTCCAGCAGGCCGAGGTTGCTCAGGCTGTCGTAGAGCAAGCGGCCGATGAGAAATTCCAGCGAGAGGTAATAGACCCGCTTCTGACCTTTGCGGTAGATCTGCCGGGTGTGGTCCATCCAGTGTTCAACCATGTGATCACGCGCCGCCAGGGCGATGGCTTCGAACCAGTCGTGGTCGAAGGCGTGATCAGGGTCTTTGCCCACCGCGTAGGTGAGTTTGGTCAGGACGGCATCGCGAAATGCGGCCACCTCTGCTTCGCGAACTAGTGGTTCTTGAGTCATCGATAGGACCTCGAGCGAGCGGGGAATTGTCTGAGCCTAGACGGTCTGACCGACGGTGGCGGCTCTGGTTCGGCAGTTTTTCCTGATAGTGCGAGATCGGCTGGCATTTGCTTGTCGCCTGCCGGATTGAATGCAGGGGCCGTGCCGAAACCCGGGGATATTTTGCGGTGGCGCAAAAAAAATCTGGCGAAAGGTTGTTCAAAAATCCACCAGTCCCGGTATGATCGCGCGCCCTGATGCACACGCTGGTAACAACCGATGATGAAGCCCAACCTGATCGCCGCCGCAGAGATCGATCGCCTCGATACCTGGGCCAAATACTCGACCCCGATGTGCGGCTCCTGCATATCGAGCTGCTGCACGCTGCCGGTCGAGGTCAAGATCAAGGATCTGATCCGCATTGGCATCGTCGACGAGTTCGAGCGCGGTGAGCCGGCGAAGAACATCGCCAAGCGCCTGCAGAAGGAAGGGATCGTCGAGCGTTACAGCCAGAAGACCGAGATCTTCACCCTCCAGCGCATGAGCAACAACGATTGCCTGTACCTGGATCGCAAGAGCCGTCTGTGCACGATCTATGAGAAGCGCCCGGACACTTGCCGTAATCACCCCAAGATCGGGCCACGGCCGGGGTATTGCGCTTACAAGCCGAAGGAAGTGGCGCGTGAGACCAGCAGTAGCCGTCGGACCCTCGAAAAATTCTGATCTGAAATCTCGGGGCCTGGCAGGGCCCTTTCGCGAGCAGGCTCGCGAAAGGGCCAGATCAGCCGCCACACAAACCCCAGACAAACAAAAACGCCCCCGACCTTGCGGTCGGGGGCGTTTTTTTGTCAGCTAACTAAATGACTCAGTTACCGGACTTCTTGGCAGCGCGGGTACGCTCGCTTTCGCCCAGGATCTTCTTGCGAAGACGGATGGACTTAGGAGTGACTTCGCACAATTCGTCTTCTTGAACGAATTCCAGAGCTTGTTCCAGGGTGAAACGGATAGGCGGAACCAGAGCGATGGTTTCGTCTTTACCCGAAGCACGCATGTTGTCGAGCTTCTTGCCTTTGGTTGGGTTGACGCCCAGGTCGTTGTCGCGGCTGTTGATGCCGACGATTTGACCTTCGTACACGTCTTCACCGTGACCCAGGAACAGTTTGCCGCGAGCTTGCAGGGTTTCCAGCGAGTAAGTCAGAGCCTTACCGGTAGCCACCGACACCAGCACGCCGTTCTGACGGCCGGACATGTCGCCGGACTTCATCACATCGTAACGGTCGAAGATCGAGGTCAGGATGCCTGCACCGGAGGTCAGGGTCAGGAACTCGTTACGGAAACCGATCAGGCCACGTGCCGGGATGTTGTACTCAAGGCGCACACGGCCCTTGCCATCCGGAACCATGTTGGTCAGGTCGCCTTTACGGATACCGATCTGTTCCATGATCGAACCTTGCGATTCTTCCGGCAGGTCGATGGTCACGTTTTCGTACGGTTCGTGCTTGACGCCGTCAACCATGCGGATGATCACTTCAGGACGACCAACACCCATTTCGAAGCCTTCGCGACGCATGGTTTCGATCAGTACCGAGAGGTGCAGCTCACCACGGCCGGAGACTTTGAACTTGTCGGCGGTGTCGCCTTCTTCAACGCGCAGGGCAACGTTGTAGAGCAGCTCTTTGTCCAGACGTTCCTTGATGTTCCGGGAAGTCACGAACTTGCCTTCTTTACCGCAGAAAGGCGAGTCGTTTACCTGGAAGGTCATGGAAACGGTCGGTTCGTCAACGGTCAGCGGCTTCATCGCTTCGACGTTCAGTGGGTCGCACAGAGTGTCGGAGATGAACAGCTGGTCGAAGCCGCTGATGCAGACGATGTCGCCGGCAGCTGCTTCTTCAACGTCGATACGGTGCAGGCCGTGGTGACCCATCAGCTTCAGGATACGACCGGTACGCTTCTTGCCGTCGGCGTCGATAGCGACAACCGGAGTGTTCGGCTTGATGCGACCACGAGCGATACGGCCAACGCCGATAACACCCAGGAAGCTGTTGTAGTCCAGAGCGGAGATCTGCATCTGGAACGGACCGTCACGGTCAACTTTCGGCGCAGGTACGTTGTCGACGATCGACTGGTACAGCGGGGTCATGTCTTCAGCCATGTCGGTGTGTTCCAGACCGGCAATGCCGTTCAGGGCCGAGGCGTAGACGACTTTGAAGTCCAGCTGTTCTTCGGTAGCACCCAGGTTGTCGAACAGGTCGAAGATCTGGTCCAGAACCCAGTCCGGACGCGCGCCTGGACGGTCAACCTTGTTGATCACCACGATCGGACGCAGGCCGGCTTCGAAAGCCTTCTTGGTCACGAAACGGGTTTGCGGCATAGGGCCGTCTTGAGCGTCAACCAGCAGCAGAACGGAGTCAACCATCGACATTACACGTTCAACTTCGCCGCCGAAGTCGGCGTGGCCCGGGGTGTCCACGATGTTGATGTGGTAGCCGTTCCAGTTGATGGCGGTGTTTTTCGCCAGAATGGTAATACCGCGCTCTTTCTCCTGGTCGTTGGAGTCCATCACGCGCTCGTCGTTGAGCTCGTTGCGCTCCAGGGTGCCGGATTGACGCAAGAGTTTGTCTACCAGGGTGGTTTTACCATGGTCAACGTGAGCAATGATGGCGATGTTGCGTAGATTTTCGATCACTTGTGTATCTCGATCAGAGGATTCGGTGTGCTGACAAGTCTTGGCAGCGATTTACAGTAGAGTCCGTCAAAGCCGTTACAGCTTGACGGCGGCGTCGGGGGGCCGGTGACGCAGGCCACAGGCAAACAGCCCCGGGCACTTAGCTCGGTCGATAAACGCGCACATTGGCATGCCCCTCACTGAGCAAATGGTGGGCATGCAGGCGACTCATCACGCCTTTGTCGCAATACAGCAGGTACTGGCGAGTAGGGTCCAGTTCCTTGAAACGAGCGTTCAGTGCATAAAACGGCATCGTCTGTACCTCAATGCCAGCAAGGCCCAGCGGTTCGTCTTCAGCGGCATCCGGGTGACGGATGTCGATGACGATTTGCCCCGCCAGCGCTTCGCTGACCTCTTCGATTTGCAAATCCTGGCCCAATTCGTCGATCACGCGATCGATCGGCACCAGTTTGGCGTTCTCGAGCGCACGCTCAAGGACCGCCATGTCGAATTCTTTCTCTTCATGCTCCACGCGCGGTCGCTTGGCGTGGGTCTTGGGGTTCACCGAGATGACCCCGCAGTATTCCGGCATGTGCTTGGCGAAGTCGGCGGTACCGATTTCGTTGGCCAGGTCGATGATGTCCTGCTTGTGACTGGCGATCAGCGGGCGCAGCACCAGCTTCTCGGTCACGCAGTCGATCACGTTCAGGTTCGGCAGCGTCTGGCTCGACACCTGGGAAATCGCTTCACCGGTGACCAGCGCCTCGATCTCAAGCCGATCGGCAATACGGGAAGCAGCGCGCAACATCATACGCTTCAAAACTACGCCCATATGACTGTTATCGACTTTCCCGAGAATTTCTCCCAGGACTTCCTCGAACGGCACACTGACAAATAACACGCGTTGCGAGCTGCCGTACTTCTTCCAGATGAAGTGCGCGACTTCCATCACGCCCAGTTCATGGGCACGTCCGCCCAGGTTGAAGAAGCAGAAGTGCGCCATCAGGCCCCGGCGCATGATCTGGTAGGCGGCGACTGTCGAGTCAAAGCCGCCGGACATCAGCACCAGTGTCTGCTCCAGCGCACCCAGCGGGTAGCCGCCGATGCTGTTGTGCTGGTTGTGGATCACGAACAACCGTTTGTCGCGAATTTCGATGCGAACTTCGATTTCCGGCTCTTTCAGGGAAATTCCGGCGGCGCCGCACTGACGACGCAGTTGGCTGCCGACGTATTTCTCGACGTCCATCGAGCTGAATTCATGCTTGCCCGCACGTTTGCAGCGCACCGAAAAGATCTTCCCGGCCAGCGCATCACCGTAGTGCTGCCTGCACTTGGCGACGACGTCATCGAAGTCGACATACGGGTACTCGTCGACCTGCAGGAAATGCGCGATACCCGGCATGCAGCTCAGGCGCTCGGTCATCTCCTTCAAGGCTTTGGGCTCGGTGACACGGGTTTCCAGCTCGAGGTTGTCCCACACACCGTTCACCACCACAGCCGGGTCCAGATCGCGGAGCACGGCACGGATGTTTTTGGCCAACTGGCGGATGAAACGCATCCGTACCGGGCGGCTCTTGATGGTGATCTCGGGGAAGACTTTTACGATTAATTTCATGGAAACAGCGCGCGCAGGGCCTGCCGAAAAAGGGGGGCGCGGATTATAGCGGAAATTGCTCAAGGTTTAACCAGTTAATATGCAGAAGGTTTTGCGCGCACCAAAACAGGTCATTTATCGAATAAGACGCTACATTACAGGGCGAGATTTTCAGCTTTATGGCGCCCTGCACCGCAACAAGCGTGAAATTGGGGCAAAAAACCCATGGTGGGGCACTGGCATGCAATTTGCTCCCTTGTGAGGCAGGTTGCCATGGCAGAGTATTCGCGCCGGCATCACCCACATTCTAAGGGCATCCACTACCAAGCCCGAAGCCACCCGGAGGACACTATGTCGAAGTCGGTTCAACTCATCAAAGATCATGACGTCAAGTGGATTGATCTGCGCTTCACGGACACCAAAGGCACTCAGCACCACGTGACCATGCCGGCTCGCGACGCGCTGGATGACGCCTTCTTCGAAGAAGGCAAAATGTTCGACGGCTCCTCCATTGCTGGCTGGAAAGGCATCGAAGCCTCCGACATGATCCTGATGCCGGACGACAGCACTGCCGTCCTCGACCCGTTCACCGAAGACCCAACGCTGATCATCGTCTGCGACGTGATCGAGCCTTCGACCATGCAAGGCTACGACCGTGACCCACGTGCAATCGCCAAGCGTGCCGAGGAATACCTGAAGTCGACCGGTATCGGCGACACCGTATTCGTAGGCCCGGAGCCTGAGTTCTTCATCTTCGACTCGGTGAAATTCAAGTCCGATATCTCCGGCTCGATGTTCAAGATCTACTCCGAGCAAGGTTCGTGGATGTCCGACCAGGACATCGAAGGCGGTAACAAAGGTCACCGTCCAGGCATCAAGGGCGGCTACTTCCCGGTTCCGCCGTTCGACCACGACCACGAAATCCGTACCTCCATGTGCAACGCCATGGAAGAAATGGGCCTGGTCATCGAAGTTCACCACCACGAAGTGGCGACTGCCGGCCAGAACGAAATCGGTGTGAAGTTCAACACCCTGGTAGCCAAGGCTGACGAAGTTCAGACCCTGAAATACTGCGTACACAACGTTGCTGATGCATACGGCCGCACTGCGACCTTCATGCCCAAGCCTCTGTACGGCGACAACGGTTCGGGCATGCACGTCCACCTGTCCATCGCCAAAGACGGCAAGAACACCTTCGCTGGCGAAGGCTATGCCGGCCTGTCCGACACCGCCCTGTACTTCATCGGCGGCATCATCAAGCACGGTAAGGCGCTGAACGGCTTCACCAACCCGTCGACCAACTCCTACAAGCGTCTGGTCCCAGGCTTCGAAGCACCGGTCATGCTGGCCTACTCGGCCCGCAACCGTTCCGCCTCGATCCGTATTCCTTACGTATCCAGCCCTCGCGCTCGCCGTATCGAAGCGCGCTTCCCGGATCCGGCAGCCAACCCATACCTGGGCTTCGCTGCACTGTTGATGGCTGGCCTGGACGGCATCCAGAACAAGATCCACCCAGGCGACGCTGCTGACAAAAACCTGTACGACCTGCCGCCTGAAGAGGCGAAAGAGATCCCACAAGTTTGCGGCAGCCTGAAAGAAGCCCTGGAAGAGCTGGACAAGGGTCGCGCGTTCCTGACCAAAGGCGGCGTGTTCTCCGACGACTTCATCGACGCTTACATCGCTCTGAAAAGCGAAGAAGAAATCAAGGTCCGCACCTTCGTACACCCACTGGAATATGAGCTGTACTACAGCTGCTGATCCGGTAGCGCCTGCGCAAGCGGCGTGACAAAAAAGAGGCCTCCTTCGGGAGGCCTTTTTTATACCCACGATTTAACGGCTGACACATATCCCCCTGTGGGAGCGGGTTTGTGGTGTTTGGAAGCGTTCGGCAAATCATACCCAAATGTTAACGGCTTGGGCCAACCCTCACCCTTGACCTATGCTGCAACCCATCACTTTCGCTGGCGGTCGATTTTATGGGTCGTGGTTTTCTCCTTATCCTGCTGCTGATCGCCCTGCCCGCCGCCGCGCAGATCTACAAATACACGGACGCCGCCGGCAACACCGCCTACAGCAATCAACCTCCCGACGGGGTCAAGGCTCAAGCCGTGGAGCTGCCACCACTCAACAGCGTCGAGCGCCAGGCGCCAGTCGACCCGCCATCGCCCCCGGCGCCCCAGGCACAACCCGGCACCCTGTATGAAGCGCTGGAACTGACTGGCCTGCCCACCGAAGAAGCGCTGCGCGCCAACAACGGCACCTTCACCGTCAGCGTACTGATCAAGCCGCGCCTGCAAGCGCCTCATCAATTGAGGTTGCTGCTGGACGACCAGCCCTACGGCCAGCCGAGCAACGTGCCGATCCTGCAATTGGTCAACATCGATCGCGGCGAACATCGTCTGGCGGTGCAGGTGATCAATGGCGAGAACGTGATCCGCCAGAGCCCGACCGTGACGTTCACCGTGCAACGGGTGCACAAGCCTTGAAGGCCTGGTGGCTGATCCTGTGCCTGCTGGCCCTGCCCGCGACGGCTGAGGTCTTCACCTACGTCGATGCCCAGGGCAACCGTGTCTACACCGACCAGCCGGGCTCCGGCAGCGCCAAGCGCGTACCGATTGCGACGAGCAATCGCATGTCGGCCAACCCGACCGGCGCGACCCCGATGATCGCCGCGAAAAAAACTGAAGAAACGCCGCTGTTCCACTACGACATGCTCCGCGTACTGGTACCGGAACCGGACGCCACGATTCGCAACAGCGCCGGCGAGCTGATCGTCAGCGTCACCAGCGAGCCGGGCCTGCAAAAGGGCCATCGCTACCGCTTGCTACTGGACGGCCAGCCCACCGCAGAGCCTGGGCTGAGCCCGGTGTTCCCGTTGACCAACATCGACCGGGGCAGTCATAACCTGTCAGTGGAAATCATCGACGAGCTGGGCCGCACCGTCGAACGCACCGCCAATCAGCCCTTCCACATGCTACGCATCTCCCTCGCGCAGAAACGCCAGGTCAATCCCTGCACTTTGGCGGACTACGGCCAGCGCCCGGAATGCCCGCTCAAGGACAAACCCGAGGAAGAAAAAAATCCCTTCCTGAGGTTCTTCTAACCTCGTTCAGCTTTGCGCACTATATTGGTGCGAATAGTTGCACCCTACCCACCTCTCAAACCATTTTGGTTCGAAAATACCCGCGAAAGCTGGCAGAACGCCACGTGATCGAGCGTTAAACGCCCGTTTCAGGCGTTAAACGCTTCTTTTCGGAGCTTTGGTTTGGTTTTTTGCATTTTCCTCACATCTGCGCTGAGTCTTTGCCCGCGCCCTGCTCCAAAAGAGGTCCTGATGACCATTAGCGACGCACTGCATCGATTGCTTCTCGACAACCTGACCACTGCCACCATCCTGCTTGATGCCGAATTGCGCCTTGAGTACATGAACCCGGCGGCAGAGATGCTGCTGGCCATCAGCGGCCAGCGCAGCCACGGGCAGTTCATCAGCGAGCTGTTCACCGAATCCACCGAAGCGCTGAATTCCCTGCGCCAGGCGGTGGAGCAGGCGCACCCGTTCACCAAGCGCGAAGCCATGCTCACCGCCCTCACCGGCCAGACCCTGACGGTCGATTACGCGGTAACACCGATCCTGAGCAACGGTGACACGCTGCTGCTGCTGGAAGTCCATCCCCGTGACCGCCTGCTGCGGATCACCAAGGAAGAAGCGCAGTTGTCGAAACAGGAAACCAGCAAGATGCTGGTGCGCGGCCTGGCTCACGAGATCAAGAATCCGCTGGGCGGGATTCGCGGCGCGGCGCAGTTGCTGGCCCGCGAGCTGCCCGAAGAAAGCCTGCGCGACTATACCAACGTGATCATCGAAGAAGCCGACCGCCTGCGAAACCTGGTGGACCGCATGCTCGGCTCCAACAAGCTGCCATCGCTGGCCATGTGCAACGTCCACGAAGTGCTGGAACGCGTCTGTCATCTGGTGGAAGCCGAAAGCCAGGGCTGCATCACCTTGGTGCGTGACTACGACCCAAGCATTCCCGACGTGTTGATCGACCGCGAACAGATGATTCAGGCGGTGCTCAACATTGTGCGCAACGCAATGCAGGCCATCAGCAGCCAGAACGAACTGCGCCTTGGCCGCATCAGCCTGCGCACCCGCGCCATGCGCCAGTTCACCATCGGCCACGTGCGCCATCGCCTGGTGACCAAGATCGAGATCATCGACAACGGTCCGGGCATTCCTGCCGAACTTCAGGAAACCATTTTCTTTCCCATGGTCAGCGGTCGTCCCGACGGTACCGGGCTGGGCCTGGCCATTACCCAGAACATCATCAGTCAGCACCAGGGCTTGATCGAGTGTGACAGCCACCCAGGCCACACCACTTTCTCGATCTTCCTGCCACTGGAACAAGGAGCCACATCGACATGAGCCGTAGTGAAACCGTGTGGATCGTCGATGACGACCGTTCTATCCGTTGGGTCCTTGAAAAAGCCTTGCAGCAGGAAGGCATGACCACGCAAAGCTTCGACAGCGCCGACGGCGTGATGAGCCGCCTGGCGCGCCAGCAGCCGGATGTGATCATCTCCGACATCCGCATGCCCGGCGCCAGCGGCCTGGACCTTCTGGCGCGGATTCGCGAACAGCACCCACGGCTGCCGGTCATCATCATGACCGCTCACTCCGACCTGGACAGCGCTGTCGCCTCCTATCAGGGTGGCGCCTTCGAATACCTGCCCAAGCCGTTTGATGTCGATGAAGCGGTTTCCCTGGTCAAGCGCGCCAACCAGCACGCCCAGGAACAGCAAGGCCTGGAAGTGCCTGTTGCCCTGACCCGCACGCCAGAAATCATCGGCGAAGCGCCAGCGATGCAGGAAGTGTTTCGCGCCATCGGGCGCTTGAGCCACTCCAACATCACCGTGCTGATCAATGGCGAATCCGGCACCGGTAAAGAATTGGTGGCCCACGCCCTGCACCGCCACAGCCCTCGGGCCAGCTCGCCATTCATCGCGCTGAACATGGCGGCGATCCCCAAGGACCTGATGGAGTCCGAGCTGTTCGGCCATGAGAAAGGCGCATTCACCGGCGCGGCCAACCTGCGGCGCGGGCGCTTTGAACAAGCCGATGGCGGCACGCTGTTCCTCGACGAAATCGGCGACATGCCGGCAGACACCCAGACCCGGCTGCTGCGGGTCCTGGCCGATGGCGAGTTCTATCGCGTCGGCGGCCATGTGCCGGTGAAGGTTGACGTGCGCATCATTGCCGCGACGCACCAGAACCTGGAAACACTGGTCCACGCCGGGAAATTCCGCGAAGACCTGTTCCACCGTCTCAACGTGATTCGCATCCACATTCCACGGCTGTCAGACCGTCGCGAAGACATTCCGACCCTGGCCAAGCACTTCCTCAGCCGCGCCGCGCAAGAACTGGCGGTGGAGCCGAAGCTGCTGAAAAGCGAAACAGAGGAATACCTGAAAAACCTGCCGTGGGGCGGCAACGTGCGTCAGCTGGAGAACACCTGCCGCTGGATCACGGTGATGGCCTCCGGTCGCGAAGTGCACATCAGCGATCTGCCGCCAGAGCTGCTGAACCTGCCGCAGGATTCGGCGCCGGTGACCAACTGGGAACAGGCGCTGCGCCAATGGGCCGATCAGGCCCTGGCTCGCGGGCAGTCGAGCCTGCTGGACAGCGCCGTGCCGGCCTTCGAGCGGATCATGATCGAGACCGCCCTCAAACACACCGCTGGCCGCCGCCGCGATGCCGCGGTGTTGCTGGGTTGGGGGCGCAATACCCTGACCCGCAAGATCAAGGAATTGGGGATGAAGGTGGATGGTGGGGATGATGATGAGGGGGAAGAGGGCTAAGCCCTTCCGCGCGGGGACGATCAAATAAGCAGCCTTTGGTTCTTCACTGACCATTAGGCCAATCGCGAGCAAGCTCGCTCCCACAGGGTTCGATGGTGTTCATTCGATAATGAAAACACCGAAAATCCAATGTGGGAGCGAGCTTGCTCGCGATGCTTTTTGGCCCCCATGCACCGCCAGAAGGCACCATGAACCGCAATCGCGCACAAACATTGATCCAGAACCCTGCCTGCTTTCGCAATCGAATGATGATCGAAAAAACACGAAAGCCCCGTAATACGGGGCTTTCGACGTTTAAAGGCATTTTTCTGTACCAATTTGTTAAAACCTGGCACGCCCCCTGCAATAGTCCATTCAGTGATTCAGTTCACTACCCGGTTTCGGGGACCTTGGTACAGGCAGGCCGGGGATTCCCCTCTTTACATCGGGCTCACACCGCCACCGCGACGAGCCCACCCCGTTTTGGGGCCCTTGATACAGGCAGGTCAGGGGTTCCTTCTTTACACCGGGCTTGCGATGCAATGCGCAAGCCCTGCCGTTTTGGGAACCTTGGTACAGGCAGGCCGGGGATTCCCTCTTTTATTGCTCCCGGAGATGGATCGCCAGCCGCCAGCGGCCATCGACCTTGCTGCCGGCCCACTCGCCTTGCAGCGGCCGCGCCGCCACCAGCGACAGCAACAATCCCCCATCACTCAAACGCACCCGCCAGTTGACGCCTTTGTCGTTGAGCTTGAGTTGGCCTTTCTGCGCCTTGCCTTCGGCCTCGAACAGCAGTGCAACACTGCCATCGATAATTTCGCCGTGGGTCTTGGGTTCGTTGTTGAACCACACCACCAGGCCATCGCGGGTGACCTCGACCTGCTGCAGCACGCTGGGGTCTGGTGTGGTCAGGCGACCGATCATCAGTCCGACCATCAGCCCGACAATCGCCAAAGAACCCATCACCCGCGGGAATAGTTTCGAACGCGGATCCGCTTGCGGCGTAGAATGCGCGTCATCTTTACCTTCGGAGCCGTGCATGTTTCACGTCATCCTTTTCCAACCAGAAATTCCGCCGAATACCGGCAACGTTATCAGGCTGTGCGCCAACAGTGGCTGCCACCTGCATTTGATCGAGCCGCTGGGCTTCGAGATGGACGACAAGCGCCTGCGCCGGGCCGGCCTCGACTACCACGAGTACGCCACCCTGCAGCGCCACGCCGACCTCGCCAGCTGCCTGGAGAGCCTTGGCCATCCACGGCTGTTCGCCTTCACCACCAAGGGTTCTCGGCCGTTCCACGATGCCAGCTTCGCCGAGGGCGACGCCTTCCTGTTCGGCCCGGAAAGCCGTGGCCTGCCCGCCGAAGTGCTGGATGCGCTGCCCGGCGAACAACGCCTGCGCCTGCCCATGCGCGAAGGCTGCCGCAGCTTGAACCTGTCCAACACCGTGGCGGTGGCCGTGTACGAAGGCTGGCGTCAGCTGGGCTTTAAATAACACGCAAAAAAATGTGGGAGCGAGCTTGCTCGCGATGGCGGTGTGTCAGTCAACATTAATGTTGAAGCTGATGACCCCATCGCGAGCAAGCTCGCTCCCACATTGGACCGCTTATTGAACGGTCGGAGTCTCGCCCGCGCCCTGCATGCGTTGCAGTTCTTGTGCGTACAGCGCATCGAAGTTCACCGGAGCCAGCATCAGGGCCGGGAACGAACCACGGGTCACCAGGCTGTCCAGGGTCTCGCGAGCATACGGGAACAGGATGTTCGGGCAGAACGCGCCCAGCGTGTGGCTCATCGAAGCCTCGTCCAGGTTCTTGATCAGGAAGATCCCGGCCTGTTGCACTTCAGCGATGAACGCCACTTCGTCACCGTTTTTAACAGTCACGGACAACGTCAGCACGACTTCGTGGAAGTCGCCTTCCAGGGACTTTTGACGGGTGTTCAGATCCAGACCGACGCTCGGCTCCCACTGCTGGCGAAAGATTGCCGGGCTTTTTGGGGCTTCGAAGGACAAGTCACGTACGTAGATGCGCTGCAAGGAGAATTGCGGTGCGGTTTCTTCTTCGCTGGCTGCAGTGTTCTGTTGGTCAGTCATCTCAGATCCTTTCTGATCTTGGGGTCTTATAAAGAAAGCATTCAGGCCTTGAGCAGCGCGTCGAGCTTGCCGGCGCGCTCCAGGGCAAACAAATCATCACAACCGCCAACGTGAGTGCCGCCAATCCAGATCTGCGGCACGGACGTGCGTCCGGCCTTTTTGGACATCTCGGCGCGCACCTGTGGCTTGCCATCGACCTTGATCTCTTCGAAGGCCACGCCTTTGTTCTCGAGCAGGTACTTGGCTCGCGAGCAATAAGGGCAGTAATCGCTGGAATAGACGACGACGTTGTTCATCTCACTTCACCAATGGCAGGTTGTCGCCCTTCCAGCTGGCAATGCCACCGGAGAGCTTGGCGGCGGTGAAGCCGGATTTCATCAGTTCGCGGGCATGGGTGCCAGCGGTCTGGCCCATGGCGTCGACCAGAATGATGGTCTTGGCCTTGTGCTTTTCCAGCTCGCCGATGCGGGCGGTGAGTTTGTCCTGAGGAATATTCAGCGCGCCAACGATGTGGCCAGCGGCGAAATCCTTGCTCGGACGAATGTCGATCACCACGCCCGCGTCCTTGTTGACCAGCCCGGTCAGCTCGCCGGTGCTCAGGCTGCGACCGCCGCCTTTCATCTCATGGGCGATCAGCAGAGCCAGCAGAACAACGAAAATACCGGCCAGCAGATAGTGGGTGGTGGCAAATGCAATCAGGTGATCAAGCATTTAAGGTGGTTCCAGGGCGTTAAAAGTGGGCCAGTATACACAGCCCATATGGTGCACCAAACCCCGTCCGGCGGTGACGCGGATTGAACTTGGCTTTAAACTGCCACTCCCTTTTCCATTGCCCTCTTTTAACTCAGCCACGAGCGGAATCCATGACTACCACGCCTAAACCTTTGGTACTGATCATTCTCGATGGCTTCGGTCACAGTGAAAGCCACGAAGCCAACGCCGTGTACTCGGCGAAAAAGCCTGTGCTGGACCGCCTGACGGCCACTGTGCCCAACGGTCTGATCTCGGGCAGCGGCATGGACGTCGGCTTGCCGGACGGCCAGATGGGCAACTCCGAAGTCGGCCACATGAACCTCGGCGCCGGTCGCGTGGTGTATCAGGACTTCACCCGCGTGACCAAATCGATCCGCGATGGCGAGTTCTTCGAGAACCCGACCATCTGCGCCGCTGTCGATAAAGCCGTGGCTGCCGGCAAAGCCGTGCATTTCATGGGCCTGCTGTCCGATGGCGGCGTGCACAGCCACCAGGATCACTTGGTCGCCATGGCCGAACTGGCCTACAAGCGCGGCGCTGAAAAAATCTACCTGCACGCCTTCCTCGATGGCCGCGACACGCCGCCGAAAAGCGCGCAGTCTTCCATCGAACTGCTGGATGAAACCTTCAAGACCCTCGGCAAAGGCCGGATCGCCAGCCTCGTTGGCCGTTATTTCGCCATGGATCGCGACAACCGTTGGGACCGCGTGGCCCAGGCCTACAACCTGATTGTCGACGGCAACGGCCAATTCAACGCCGCCACCGCCCAGGAAGGCCTGGAAGCGGCCTACGCCCGTGGCGAGAGCGACGAATTCGTCAAAGCCACCAGCATCGGCGAGCCGGTGAAGGTCGAGGACGGCGACGCCGTGGTGTTCATGAACTTCCGCGCCGACCGCGCCCGTGAGCTGACCCGCGTGTTCGTCGAAGACGGGTTCAAGGAATTCGAACGCGCGCGCCAGCCAAAACTGGCCGGTTTCGTGATGCTGACCCAATACGCCGCCAGCATTCCTGCACCTTCGGCCTTCGCCGCCGGCAGCCTGGAAAACGTGCTGGGCGACTACCTGGCGAAAAACGGCAAGACCCAACTGCGCATCGCCGAAACCGAAAAATATGCCCACGTGACCTTCTTTTTCTCCGGCGGCCGTGAAGAACCGTTTCCGGGTGAAGAACGCATCCTTATTCCATCGCCGAAAGTCGCCACCTACGACTTGCAGCCGGAAATGAGTGCGCCGCAAGTCACTGACCGCATCGTCGACGCCATTGAAAACCAGCGTTATGACGTGATCGTGGTCAACTACGCCAACGGCGACATGGTCGGCCATAGCGGCGTGTTCGACGCGGCGGTCAAAGCCGTGGAATGCCTGGACCTGTGCGTGGGCCGTATTGTCGAGGCGCTGGAAAAGGTCGGCGGCGAAGCACTGATCACCGCTGACCACGGCAACGTCGAGAAAATGTCCGACGAAGTCACCCACCAGGCCCACACCGCCCACACCACCGAACCGGTGCCGTTCATTTATGTCGGCAAGCGCGACTTCAAGGTGCGCAAAGGCGGCGTGCTGGCTGATGTGGCGCCGACCATGCTGATGTTGATGGGGCTGGAAAAGCCGAAGGAGATGACCGGGACTTCGATTCTGGTGTAATCGGTCTTTCAAACACCGTTAAACCCTGTGGGAGCGTGCCTGCTCGCGATAGCAATCTGACAGCCAACAACTATGTTGAATGTCAGGCAGCCTTCGCGAGCAGGCTCGCTCCCACAGTGGTTTTTGGTGTTTTTCAGAGATTAAACCTGCCTTGAAACCTTCAGCTCCCACTCCAGTTATCACACAGCCCCAAATGGGCATTTTTTTTGCGGCGCTTGGCGGGCATACTAGGCCGTCCCTTTCCCTGGTGTCGCCCGCCTCTATGCTTCGCGTCCTGATCGCCCTTGCTCTGACTTGCCTGCTCCAACCGGCCTTCGCTGACGAGCGCGCGCAAACCCAACAACAGTTGGACGCCACGCGTCAGGACATTGCCGAGCTGAAGAAGCTGCTGGGCAAGCTCCAGGAAGAAAAATCCGGTGTGCAGAAAGACCTCAAGGGCACTGAGACCGAGATGGGCAAGCTCGAGAAGCAGGTTGATGCCCTGCAAAAAGAGCTGAAGAAAAGCGAATCCGAGCTGCAGCGTCTCGATGGTGAGAAAAAAAAACTCCAGAGCGCGCGCATTGAACAGCAACGACTGATCGCCATTCAGGCCCGTGCGGCCTATCAGAACGGCCGTCAGGAGTACCTCAAGTTGCTGCTCAACCAGCAGAACCCGGAAAAATTCGCCCGCACCCTCACCTATTACGACTACCTGAGCCAGGCCCGCCTGGAGCAGTTGAAGAATTTCAACGAAACACTGCGTCAATTGGCCAACGTCGAAAAAGACATCTCCATGCAGCAGGCCCAGCTACTGGTGCAGAAAAGCAGCCTCGACAGCCAGCGCGACGAACTCGACAAGGTCCGCAAGGAGCGCCAGCAAGTGCTGGCCAAGCTCAATAACGACGTGAAGGCCCGCGATCAGAAACTCGCCGCCCGCGAGCAAGATCAGGCAGACCTGTCTAAAGTCCTTAAAACCATCGAAGAAACCTTGGCCCGTCAGGCCCGAGAGGCAGAAGAAGCGCGCCAGAAAGCGCTGATCGCCCAGCAGGAAGCCGAAAAAAAGCGTTTACGTGAGGCTCAGGCTGAAAACACCGACGCCCCACGCAAACCCGCAAAATCAACGCCCGGCGCCCTGGTCTCAAGTTCAGGCGAGACGTTTGGCGGTGCATTTGCTTCGGCTCGGGGAAAACTTCCATGGCCGGTTGATGGTCGACTGCTTGCACGCTTCGGTGAAAGCCGTGGCGACGACGCCCGGACCAAGTGGGACGGCGTGATGATCAGCGCCGCCGCCGGCAGCCAGGTGCACGCCGTGCATGGCGGGCGTGTGGTGTTCGCCGACTGGTTGCGAGGCGCCGGGCTGCTGGTGATTCTCGACCATGGCAACGGTTTCTTGAGTCTTTATGGTCACAACCAGACGTTGCTCAAGTCGGCCGGTGACGTAGTAAAAGCCGGTGAGTCCATCTCCACTGTCGGTAGCAGTGGCGGGCAGGACACACCAGCGCTGTATTTCGCAATTCGTCAGCAGGGTCACCCGAGTGATCCAGCGCAATGGTGCCGTGCGCAAGGATAAGCACTGCACCTAATTCAGGAGTTCGTTCGACATGCTGCATTTGTCCCGCCTTACCTCGCTGGCCCTGACGATCGCCCTGGTGATCGGCGCGCCTCTGGCGTTTGCCGCTCAACCTGCCCCGGCGGCCGCGCCAGCCGTTGCACCTGCGGGCACCGCTGCGACCACCAAGGCGCCGCTGCCTCTGGAGGAGTTGCGCACCTTTGCCGAGGTCATGGACCGGATCAAGGCTGCCTATGTCGAACCGGTTGACGACAAGACCCTGCTGGAAAACGCCATCAAAGGCATGCTCAGCAACCTCGATCCACACTCCGCCTACCTTGGCCCTGAAGACTTCACCGAGCTGCAGGAAAGCACCAGCGGCGAATTCGGCGGCCTGGGCATCGAAGTCGGCGCCGAGGACGGCTTCATCAAGGTGGTTTCGCCAATCGATGACACACCGGCGTCCAAGGCTGGCATCCAGGCGGGCGACTTCATCGTCAAGATCAACGGCGCGCCAACCCGTGGCCAGACCATGACTGAAGCCGTGGACAAGATGCGCGGCAAGATCGGCCAGAAAATCACCCTGACCCTGGTGCGCGACGGCGGTACGCCGTTCGACGTGACCCTGGCCCGCGCCATCATCCAGGTGAAGAGCGTGAAGAGCCAGTTGCTGGAATCAGGCTACGGCTACATCCGCATCACGCAGTTCCAGGTCAAGACCGGCGAAGAAGTCTCCAAGGCCCTGGCCAAGCTGCGCAAGGACAACGGCAAGAAGCTCAACGGCATCGTTCTCGACCTGCGTAACAACCCCGGCGGCGTGCTGCAGGCAGCGGTGGAAGTGGTCGACCACTTCATCACCAAAGGCCTGATCGTCTACACCAAGGGCCGCATCGCCAACTCCGAGCTGCGTTTCTCTGCCACCGGCAAGGACGAAAGCGAAGCCGTGCCGATGGTCGTGCTGATCAACGGCGGCAGCGCCTCGGCCTCCGAGATTGTTGCCGGCGCCTTGCAGGACCACAAGCGCGCTGTGCTGATGGGCACCACCAGTTTCGGTAAAGGCTCGGTTCAGACCGTGCTGCCGCTGAACAACGACCGCGCCCTGAAGATCACCACTGCGCTGTACTTCACGCCGAACGGCCGCTCGATCCAGGCCCAGGGCATTGTGCCGGACATCGAAGTGCGCAAGGCCAAGATCACCAACGAGCAAGACAGCGACTACTTCAAGGAAGCTGATTTGCAGGGTCACCTGGGCAATGGCAACGGCGGCGCCGACAAACCGACCGGTTCCGGCAGCAAGGCCAAGGCCATGCCGCAAGACGACGACTACCAACTGGCCCAGGCCCTGAGCCTGCTCAAAGGGCTGAGCATCACCTCTGGCCGCTGAGATGCGCCTGCGATTGCTAATCGGCTTGCTGTGCTGTCTGGCGGGTGCTGCTCACGCGGATCCCGCCAAGACCACGCCGCACAAGGCCTACCTGACGCTGATCATCGATGACCTGGGGCAGAACCTGCCCCGGGATCGTCGCGTGCTGGCCCTGCCCGGCCCGGTAACCACGGCGATCATGCCCGACACTCCCCACGCCGCCGAGTTTGCACGCGAAGCCCATAAAGCCGGCAAGATCGTCATCCTGCACATGCCCATGGACCCGGCCACCGGCCCGTTCGCCTGGCACCCCGACCTGCCCATCGAAGAGCTCGAAAAACGCCTGGATGCGGCGTTCAAGGCCGTGCCCTATACCGCTGGCATCAACAACCACATGGGCAGCCGCATGACCGCCCAGCAACCGGCCATGGCCTGGCTGATGGCAGAATTGCAGCGCCGGCATAAATTCTTCGTTGATAGCCGCACCAGCGCGCAAACCGTTGCCGCGGCCGAGGCGCAGAAGATCGGGCTGGCGAGTCTTTCGCGGGATGTGTTTCTCGATGACGAGCGCACTGAGGCGGCGATCTTCACGCAGTTGCAGACGGCGATCAGCCTGGCACACAAGCAGGGTTCGGCGGTGATGATCGGGCATCCGTACCCACAGACGCTGGCGGTGCTGGAGCGTGAATTGCCCAAGCTCAAGGCTCAGGGCATCGACTGGATTGATATCAGGTTGATGATCAGCGTGCGCGGCAATCGGGCGACGGCCGGGCATGGCAAGGATGGCGTGTACCGCTAAACCGCCACACCGCTCCCACAGTGTTTTGTGTTTAACCAGGACGGTTCCTAGAGATACTTCGCCATGATGTCATCCACCACGCCTTCCTTGCGTAGCTGATCCAGCGCTGCTTGCAGCTTGGCCACCAACTCGTCCGGCACATCCTTGTTCAGTGCCAGATACAACTCGGCGCTGTTGAATCGCAGCACCGTCTTGAGCCCGGTCACGCCATCCTGACGAGCCAGATAACGCCCGGCCGGATCGCCAGTGGCCCACAGGTCGATCTGGCCATTGACCAGCTTCTTCGCATTGTCCTGATCGCGCAGCACCACTATCGGCTTCAACCCTTGCTTGGCCAGGGTCTCGGCAATTGCATCGCCCTTGTAGGCGCCGATCTTGTATTTGCGCGCCTGATCCAGCGTCTCCAGGGTAATCTTGCTGTCAGCCTTGGCCAGCATGATCCAGTCGTCAGGACCAATAGGGCCAACCCACTTGAAGAGCTTTTCGCGATCCGGCAACCGCGCCATCACAAACACGCCGTAACCGGGTTTTTCCAGGGCGAGTTTGTAGATACGCTCCCAGGGGAAACGCAAAGTCAGGCTGTAAGTGACGTTGGCGCGCTTGAACATCTCGCGGACGATGTCCACGGCGATGCCATTGATGTTCTCGTCCTGAGCGAAGTTCTTGCCGTTTTTCGCCATGTTGTACGGCGGGAAATTTTCCGTCAGCAACACCAGGTCGGTGTCGGGCTTTTCTTCGGCGCGGGCTGCATTGATAAGCAACACCGAGGCGCTGGCGAGGACAAGAAGAAGACGTTTGAGCATGTCGGGCTACCGGAATCCATGGCGTGCCCAAGAGTGCCTTGAGCCCGCCATACTGTCCACTGGACTGTACCGGATTGTTTAGCGCATCACGATTCCACGATGGGCCATGTAGGCCTTGGCTTCCTGCACGGTGTATTCGCCGAAGTGGAAAATACTCGCCGCCAGCACTGCACTGGCGTGGCCTTCGAGGATGCCATCAGTCAGATGTTGCAGGTTGCCGACGCCGCCCGAGGCGATCACCGGGATGCCCAACGCATCGCTGATGGCGCGGGTGACGCCCAGGTCAAAGCCGTTCTTCATGCCGTCCTGGTCCATGCTGGTCAGCAGGATTTCACCGGCGCCCAGACCTTCCATCTTCTTCGCCCACTCGACAGCGTCGAGGCCGGTCGGCTTGCGGCCGCCGTGGGTGAAGATTTCCCAACGCGGGGTTTCACCAGGGCCGGAGACCTTCTTGGCGTCGATGGCGACCACGATGCACTGCGACCCGAAATGCTGCGCCGCTTCGCCAACGAATTCAGGGTTGAACACGGCGGCGGTGTTGATCGAGACCTTGTCCGCACCGGCGTTCAACAGATTGCGAATGTCCTGCACGGTGCGCACGCCGCCGCCCACGGTCAGTGGAATGAACACCTGGCTGGCCATGCGCTCGACGGTATGCAACGTGGTGTCGCGACCGTCGACGCTAGCGGTGATATCGAGAAAGGTAATCTCGTCGGCGCCCTGCTCGTCATAGCGACGGGCAATTTCCACCGGGTCGCCGGCATCGCGAATGTTCTCGAACTTCACACCTTTGACGACCCGGCCGTTATCCACGTCCAGGCAAGGGATGATGCGTTTGGCCAGCGCCATGATCAGTCCTCAGCCTGTGTACGAATCGCAGAAAGCTTGCGCTTCAGCGACGTCGAGAGTGCCTTCGTAGATCGCCCGGCCGGTGATGGCGCCGATGATGCCTGGCGCCTTGGCGTCGAGCAGCGACTTGATGTCACCGAGGTTGTGAATACCGCCCGAAGCGATCACCGGAATGCGCGTGGCGGCGGCCAGAGCGGCGGTGTACGAAACGTTGCAGCCCTGCATCATGCCGTCTTTGGCGATGTCGGTATAAACGATCGCGGACACGCCATCGGCTTCGAACTGCCTGGCCAGGTCGATCACCTGAATGGTGCTGATTTCAGCCCAGCCATCGGTGGCGACAAAACCGTCCTTGGCATCCAGCCCCACAATCACTTTGCCCGGGAACGCGCGGCAGGCTTCGGCAACGAAGGCCGGGTCTTTCACGGCTTTGGTGCCGATGATCACGTAGCTCACGCCCGCTTTCACGTAGTGCTCGATGGTTTCCAGGGAACGGATGCCGCCACCGATCTGGATCGGCAGGTTCGGGTAACGCCTGGCAATCGCGGTCACCACTTCGCCGTTGACCGGCTGGCCTTCGAACGCGCCGTTCAGATCGACCAGATGCAGACGACGGCAACCGCCCTCCACCCACTTGGCAGCCATGCTCACCGGGTCATCGGAGAACACTGTGGAATCTTCCATGCGGCCCTGGCGCAGACGAACACAGGCACCGTCCTTGAGATCGATAGCGGGAATAATCAGCATCTGGCAAACCTTCAAATTCGATTGTTCAGCTTCGCTCGAAAATCAGTTTTTCTCGAGCGCCCACAGGTCGCTTTCGATGCTTTCGAACCTTTCTTTAAGGTGCGTCTGCACATCGAAAATCGCCCTGTTGTAATAGTGCGGCGCAATTTCGCGGGTAAACAGCTCAAGAATTTCCGCCGCTTCGAACGAACCCAGGTCCAATTCAAAACGATCTTCCATGAACCGTTTGATCTTGTGATTGGCCTCGTTCTCCTGCTCGGGAGTGAGGGTCAGGATCGGCGGCTTGGATTTCTTGGCGGCCATTTACCAGCGACCATCCCACGCGGCGAAGTTCTGCAGCAATTGCAGGCCATGGGTATGGCTCTTCTCCGGGTGAAACTGCACGGCGAAACGCGAGCCATCGGCCAGCGCCGCGGCGAAATCGACACCGTAGTGACCGCCACCCACCACCTGCCGCGCATTGGCGGCGGCGATGTAGTAGCTGTGCACGAAGTAGAACCGCGCCAGGTCCGGAATGTTGTGCCACAGCGGGTGACTTACCGTCTGCTTCACTTCGTTCCAGCCCATGTGCGGGACTTTCAGGTGTTCGCCGTCTTCGTGCAGGTCTTTGCCGAAGAATTTCACCGCGCCCGGGAACAGGCCGATGCAGTCCACGCCATCGTTCTCTTCGCTGCTGTCGAGCAGGGCTTGCATGCCGACGCAGATGCCGAGGAACGGACGGTCCTGGCTGACTTCACGCACCAGCGAGTCGAAGCCCAGGCGACGGATTTCCGCCATGCAGTCGCGAATCGCGCCGACGCCGGGGAAAACCACCCGGTCGGCTTCGCGAATCACCTCGGCATCGCTGGTGATCAGCACCTTGCCAGCACCGACGTGCTCGAGGGCCTTGGCCACCGAGTGCAGGTTGCCCATGCCGTAATCGATAACCGCGACCGTCTGCATTACAGAACGCCCTTGGTCGATGGCATTTGCCCGGCCATGCGCTCATCCAGCTCTACCGCCATGCGCAGGGCACGGCCGAAAGCCTTGAACACGGTCTCGATCTGGTGGTGGGTGTTGGTGCCACGCAGGTTGTCGATGTGCAGGCTGACGTTGGCATGGTTGACGAAGCCCTGGAAAAATTCCTGGAACAGGTCAACGTCGAAACCGCCGACGGTGGCGCGGGTATAAGGAACATGCATTTGCAGGCCTGGACGACCGGAAAAGTCGATCACCACGCGCGACAGCGCTTCATCGAGCGGCACGTAGGCGTGGCCGTAGCGACGGATGCCTTTCTTGTCGCCAATGGCTTTGCTGAAGGCTTGTCCCAGGGTGATACCGACGTCTTCCACGGTGTGGTGGTCGTCGATATGCAGGTCGCCCTTGCTGACAATATCCAGGTCGATCAACCCATGACGGGCGATCTGGTCCAGCATGTGCTCAAGAAAAGGAACACCGATATCAAATCGGGCCTTTCCGGTGCCATCGAGGTTGATCGAGGCTTTGATCTGGGTTTCCAGAGTGTCGCGCTCGACAGACGCCTTACGTTCGGCCATCACCAGCTCCGCAAAATCATTGGGCGAAAAAGGCAACCATTATAGGGTCGCGGGCCGGAAACAGAAACACGAGAGGTGATATCCCTGACGGAGTGAAACCGGTGCTATCGGGGATAGACATGTCAGTACAAGCTATTTGCTGGACACACAAACAAATGTCGGAGCGAACCTCTGTGGCGAGAGAGCTTGCTCGCGCTGGGTCGCGTAGCGACCCCAAAAGCTCTGCGACTGCTTCGCCGCCGAGCGGGAGCAAGCTCCCTCGCCACAGAAGCTCGCTCCCACATGGGTGATGCGCTTACTTAGTGAAACAGTACCGCCGTCTTCTGCAAGGTCACCCAGACACCCCACGCCAACGGAATACCCACCACCAGCCACGCCGCAATCGCCAGCGGCTTGCTGCCCGGCGCCGCTTTCCACTCCAGCACGGTGCTGCTGTCAGCGCCCTTGTCGTGGCCCAGCGCCTGTTCGGCGGCCAGTTGGGCGTCGGTCATGAAGTACTTGTCGGCCACCGGGCGAACCATCAGGTTGCACAGGAAGCCCAGTACCAGCAGGCCTGCGAGGATGTACAGCGTGATGTCGTAAGCGGCAGCGCGCTCGACGCCGATGCTCAGCTGATATTCACGCAGGTAGTTCACCAACACCGGACCCAGCACGCCAGCCGCCGCCCACGCCGTCAGCAGACGACCGTGGATCGCGCCGACCATTTGCGTACCGAACAGGTCGGCCAGGTAAGCCGGAACCGTGGCAAAACCACCGCCATACATCGACAGAATGATGCAGAACGCCGCCACGAACAGCGCAACGTTGCCCAAGTGGCCGAGGTTCGGGATCAATGCGTACAGGGCAAAACCCAGGGCGAAAAACACGAAATAGGTGTTTTTGCGGCCCAGATAATCCGAGAACGAAGCCCAGAAAAACCGGCCACCGATGTTGAACAGGCTCAGCAAACCGGTGAAACCGGCAGCGATTGCCGCGATCGAGGCCAGTTGCCCGGCGTCCAGCTGACCAAATGGCAGGTCAACACCGATCAATTTACCGCCAAACACCTCCTGCAACAGCGGCGAAGCCATGCCGAGGATGCCGATACCGGCGGACACGTTCAGGCACAGCACCAGCCACACCAGTCGGAATTGCGGAGTTTTCCACGCCACATTCACGTGGACGTGACGATGCGTGATCATCGCGTTCGCGGCTTTCTTCGCCGGAGCTGTCCAGCCTTCAGGCTTCCAGCCGGTAGGCGGAACGCGGTACGACAGTGCGCCGCCGATCATGAACACGAAGTAGATCGCGGCCATCACCAGGAAGCTCTGCCACACGCCGACGCTGGTTGGTGAAGCGAAGTGGCCCATCAGCGCCGCCGCCAGCGGAGCACCGACCATCGCGCCACCACCGAAGCCCATGATCGCCATGCCGGTGGCCATGCCGCGCTTGTCCGGGAACCACTTGATCAGGGTCGAGACCGGCGAGATGTAACCCAGGCCCAGGCCGATGCCGCCAACGACCCCGGAGCCGATCCACATCAACCAGATCTGGTGGGTATAAATCCCCAACGCCGAAATCAGCAGACCACCGCACCAGCACAATGCCGACACAACGCCAGCCTTGCGCGGCCCGGCGTGTTCCAGCCAGCCGCCCCAGATCGCTGCAGAGCAGCCCAGGAAGATGAAGAACAGGGTGTAGATCCAGCCGAGCATCGAGATCGGCCAGTCACACTGGGACGAAAAGACTTGTGCAATGAAACTCATGTCCGGTGCGCAGGCCACCGCGGCGGTTACGCCCAGGGCCTTTGACAAAGGCAACCAGAACACCGAGAAGCCGTAAGCCATGCCGATGCAAAGGTGGATGGCCAGAGCGGCCGGTGGGACCAGCCAACGGTTGAAACCGGGCTTGGCGATGATGCGCTCCTTGGAGAGGAACGCGGGCTGGTCGGCTTTGAGGCCGTCCGCCGTAATGCTCGTGCTCATTCTGTATCCCCCAATTATTAGTATGGTTCGCCGTCCACTCCCCACCCTCAGCCTTTATGCACGCGGGCATGGCTGTTTTTTGGATGAAGCTCCATTGGGCGCGACGCAAAGTCGCAGAAGGACGTACGAACCGGCAGAGGTTACCATTTGCACGTGACAGAAAAACCAAACTGATATCACCTTTTCGCAAGTCATCTGATCTCTTCACCTACAGATG
The DNA here is from genome assembly GCF_029955235.1 of Pseudomonas fungipugnans. Taxonomy (NCBI): domain Bacteria; kingdom Pseudomonadati; phylum Pseudomonadota; class Gammaproteobacteria; order Pseudomonadales; family Pseudomonadaceae; genus Pseudomonas; species Pseudomonas fungipugnans. The sequence goes on along the minus strand of NZ_JARBWL010000002.1, from coordinate 610,740 downwards.
CTACAGAAATCTCCTACGCGAGAGATGTCCGTACAGACTCACAGGAAACCCTATGCCGATCATTGTCGAGCCGCTGAACGAAGCCACTTACCAGGATCAGCAAGACCTGCAAAAAATCTATCGCGATGCCCCGCACTGGCTGCTTGCACCGTTCAACGGGGAGCTGGCGCTGATCGAAGGCTGCCTGAAGGATGGCTCGCTGATCGCCGGCCGCTTCAATGATCGGCTGCTGGGCGCGGCGCGCCTGACACGCCAGCAGGACCTCTGGCATCTGTCGCAAATTTGCGTACGAAAAATCACCCGCCGCCGTGGCGTGGCCGAGCGCTTGGTGAACGAAGCGCAAAAAATGGCGTCGCAAGCGGGCGCGACGTTACATTTGCTGGCACCTGCCGGGCACCTGGAAGCTCAGGCGCTGGCGGCCAAACTGAACGTGCCGCTGGACGTGCAACCGACATGAACTGACCGATCGTCAGTTTCGGGGCGCTATACTCCCCGGCTAAATTTCGAATTCGACTAACTACAAGGACTCGCCCATGAAAGCGTTCGGCAAAATCCTGGGTCTGGTACTTCTCGGGCTGTTGCTGATCATTGTGGCGGCGGGCTTCGCCCTGACCCACTTCTTCGATCCCAACGACTACAAAGACGAGATTCGCCAGATAGCCCGCGACAAGGCCCACCTCGAGCTGACGCTCAATGGCGACATCGGCTGGAGCCTGTTCCCGTGGCTGGGCCTGGAGCTGCACGACGCCAGCATCGCGACCCTGATCAAGCCCAACGAGCCGTACGCCGACCTGCAAATGCTCGGTTTGTCCGTGCGCGTGCTGCCGCTGCTGCGCCGTGAAGTGCAGATGAGCGATGTACGCGTCGAAGGTCTGAACCTGCGCCTGAATCGCGACAAGGCTGGCCACGGCAACTGGGAAGACATCGGCAAGCTGCCGCCATCACCGGGCGCACCAGGCACTGCTACCGCGCCGGCCGCCGGCGAACCGACACCACCTGCCGCCGTTGAGGTGGAAAAGCCGCCTCAGCCGATCCGCCTGGACATTGACAGCCTGACCGTCAACAACGCGCGAGTGGAATACAACGACGAGCAGACGGGCAAAAACTTCAGCGCCGAAAGCATTCAACTGAGCACAGGCGCTGTTCATGACTCGACCAATATCCCGCTCAAACTCACCGCCTTCCTGTCCGCCAACCAGCCAGCACTGCGGGTACGTACCGAACTTAACGGTGAGCTGCGTATCGCACGGGCACTGCAGCGTTATCAGTTCGAGGACATGAAACTCTCGGGCGAAGTGACCGGTGATCCGCTGCAAGGCAAGACCATGACCTTCTCCGCACAAGGGCAGATCTTGCTGGATAAAGCCGCCAACGTCGCCGAATGGACCGGCATCAAGATTTCCGCTAACCAACTGCGTGCACTGGGAGAACTGAAGGTCAACGACCTCGACAAGACCCCGCAGATCAGCGGTGGCTTGTCGATTGCCCAGTTCGACCTGGCGAAATTCGTCGACAGCATCGGCCAGACGCTGCCGGTCATGGCCGAAGGCAGCCTGAGCAAAGTCGAGCTGGTCAGCCGCCTGGCCGGCACGCCAACCAGTCTGGCACTCGACAACATCAACCTGAAGGTCGACGACAGCAGTTTCAGCGGCCGCATCGCCGTCGATGACTTCGCCAAGCAGTCTCTGCGCGCCACACTCAAGGCCGACACTTTCAACGTCGACCGCTACCTGGCACCGAAATCCGCCGACGCCAACAGCGCGGCACAGGCCCGTCAGGCCGAAGTCGCCAGCACCGAAGCCGATGCCATGGCCGGCGCCGGCAGCACGCCGCTGCCAAACGCCCCGACCAAAGGCGCCTGGAGCACTGAGCGGCTGATACCGGTCGAGCGCCTGAGCAAACTCGACGTCAACGCCGACCTGACCTTTGGCCAACTGACGCTGAACAAACTGCCGATCCAGAACGCCGTACTCAAGGCGTCCGGACAGGGTGGCCTGCTGACCCTGGAAGACCTGCGGGGCGATCTCTATGGCGGCAACTTTGCCGCCAAGGGCACCCTCGACGTACGCCAGACGTCGCCAGTGCTGAACATGCAGACCCGGATCAACAAAGTGCCGGTGGAGAAAATCCTTGAAAGCCAGGGTAAAAATCCGCCGATCAAAGGCCAGATCACCCTCAACAGCACCCTGACCGCCAACGGCAACAGTCAAAAGGCGCTGATCGACAGCCTCAACGGCAATACCGCTTTCGCCATCAATAACGGCGTGCTGCTTAACGCCAATATCGAGCAGCAACTGTGCAAAGGCATTGCGACGCTGAATCGCAAGACCCTCAGCGGCGAACCTCGCGGCAAGGACACACCGTTCCAGGAGCTCAACGGCAACCTGACCTTCCATAACGGCGTGGCCAGCAACCCGGACCTGAAAGTGCGCATCCCCGGCATGACCGTCAACGGCAATGGCGATGTCGATCTGCGGGTGCTGGGCATGGATTACCGCGTCGGCATCATCGTCGAAGGCGACACCAGCGCCATGCCGGACCCGGCCTGTCAGGTCGGCGACAAGTTCGTCGGTATCGAGTGGCCGCTGCGTTGCCGCGGCCCGCTGGAACTGGGGGCCAAGGCCTGCCGCCTGGATAACGAGCGCATGGGTCAGGTCGCGGCCAAATTTGCCACTGACAAGCTCAGCGAAAAAATCGACGAGAAGCTGGGCAACAAAGTCAGCCCGGAACTGAAGAATGCGTTGAAGGGGCTGTTCAAGCGATGAGATCCGAGCAGTTTTCAACGGCGGTGCTGGACTGGTACGACCGCCACGGCCGCCACGATTTGCCCTGGCAGCAGGACATCACACCCTACCGGGTGTGGGTTTCGGAAATCATGTTGCAGCAGACGCAGGTCAGCACCGTGCTGAATTACTTCGACCGCTTCATGGCATCCCTGCCAACGGTCGAAGCCCTGGCCGCCGCACCGGAAGACGAAGTGCTGCACCTGTGGACGGGCCTGGGTTACTACACCCGCGCACGCAATCTGCAGAAGACCGCGAAGATTGTCGTCGCCGAGTACGGTGGCGAATTTCCTCGCGACGTGGAAAAGCTCACGGACCTGCCGGGCATCGGCCTGTCCACGGCCGGCGCCATCGCCAGCCTGAGCATGGGCCTGCGCGCGCCGATCCTCGACGGCAACGTCAAACGCGTGCTGGCGCGCTTTACCGCGCAAGAGGGCTATCCGGGGGAGCCGAAGGTCGCCAAACAGCTCTGGGCCACCGCAGAGCGGTTCACGCCGCATGATCGGGTCAACGCCTACACCCAGGCGATGATGGACATGGGCGCCACGCTCTGCACCCGCAGCAAGCCAAGCTGCCTGCTCTGTCCGCTGGAAAAGGGCTGCGAAGCACACATGCTCGGCCTGGAAACCCGCTACCCGATCCCCAAGCCGCGCAAAGCCGTGCCACAGAAGCGCACGCTGATGCCGATGCTCGCCAACGGCGAAGGCGCGATCCTGCTTTACCGCCGCCCTTCCACGGGCCTGTGGGGCGGTTTGTGGAGCCTGCCGGAACTCGACGACCTCGATGACCTGCAACATCTGGCCACGCAGCATTCGCTGGAGCTGGGCAGCCAGCAGGCACTGCCGAACCTGGTGCACACCTTCAGCCACTTTCAGTTATCCATCGAACCCTGGCTGGTTCAGGTCCAGGAGGCCGGCCATCACGTGGCCGAGGCCGACTGGCTCTGGTATAACCTCGCCACCCCGCCGCGCCTGGGCCTTGCCGCCCCGGTCAAAACCTTGCTCGAACGCGCGGCCGCCGTATTGAACGCAGGAGAGTCGTCATGACCCGCACCATCATGTGCCGCAAGTACAAAGAAGAATTGCCAGCCCTGGAACGCGCCCCGTTCCCTGGCGCCAAAGGCCAGGACATTTTTGACCACGTCTCGGCCAAGGCCTGGGCCGACTGGCAGAAACACCAGACCCTGCTGATCAACGAAAAACGCCTGAACATGATGAACGCCGAAGACCGCAAATACCTTCAGGGCGAAATGGACAAGTACTTCTCCGGCGAGGAATACGCCAAGGCGGACGGCTACGTGCCGCCAGCAGAATAATCCCGACTTCTCGGGGGTCGGATCGTAAGCGACGGTAATAATTAAATATTTTTTGAAAACTTGCTTGACGACCCCCTGAAAAACCAGTTTAATGCGCCCCGTTGCCCAGATAGCTCAGTCGGTAGAGCAGGGGATTGAAAATCCCCGTGTCGGCGGTTCGATTCCGTCTCTGGGCACCAAATACCGAAAACCCTGAATCGCAAGATTCAGGGTTTTTTTATGCCCGCGATTTAACCAGGCGCCGCTCCACTCACCATCGAAGCGCCGGACGAAGCATCAATTCCCCACCTCCTATCGCCACGCCAGGAAACGCCTGTAACGCTCGCCGAGGCCTAGTCCCGAAAAGCATCAGCAGGGGTGATCGAACCTTTTTGGCTGTCCTTCGGGTCTGTCGGAACGCTCCGTAGGCTTTAACGGAAATGGATGACATACGCAGATTATCGGACTGGGCAGAATTGAAGGAGGATCTGCCGCATAACCAGGAGCAGGTCCACGACAGGGATGTAGACAATGACTGGCGCCATCAAACACGACGTCGAAACCGCCGAGTTTTTTACTGAACAAGAAATCAGAACTTTCAGCTTTGATATTCGGCAAGCGACCCTACTTCACAGATTCGCCGAAGAACTGGCCGCGATCGGCGGGCCGCAGGCACCAGGAGCCAAGTCCAAAGCCTCTCTGGCAGCCACCGAGTTAAAGTTCTCGTTTTCGAAAGACCAATGTGAGCTGCTGGGTGCCTACTCCGACGGCCTGGTTTCTGTGTTGATCTTTGAAGGGTTACAGAAATTCACCGATGTCAGCCCTCCAAATCAACTACCAAACCTGACATCCCTCGAAAATCGATACGACATCCTTTGCCTGGCTGCCCGTAGTCAGATCCTGTTGAAACTGGTGGATAACACTGCCTTTGCCTATGACATGGATAACGAAGGAAAACTGGTTCGATTGGTGGCCAACTTCAAGGGTGGCGGACTTATGAAAATCAATGCCGAGCCGGAAATCAAAGAACTGAGCTCCCATTCCGGCCTCGCACTTGGCCCGCATACCGAGGCGCCTTACTGGTGTGCCGTGAACGCGAAAGACGGGCACTCACCCTCTCCCTCGTCGCTCATACTTTCCGCCCTGTGGAACCCGAGCCTGGAACCTACTCGGGTCATTCCACTGCCTCCCATACTCGAAAAAATTGGCGTCACCAACTGCCTCGCACTGACCACGGGTAACTTTCAGTTCACTCGTAGCGATTCCTTTGTCAGTGGCAGAGGACAGGATGGCCGCAACGTTTCGATTCTGGAGTTCGACGATAAAGTCGGTTTCGCCGCCCGCTTCAACTCGTATCGCTTTTCGGTCAACGAGAACGTCTCGAATTTTGTTAAACAAGCCTACACCGCACTTTGTCAGGGCGTGGACGAAGCAACTCCCGCCAAATACACGCTGACCCAGGAATCGGCCATGGCCATCAATAACACCCGGGCTCTGCACTGTCGGGATGTCATCAAAGACAACAGGCGGGTCTTGGTTCGCATCTTCGGACTTTCAAAATTTTCGACTCCTATCGTTGTTTCAGATGACCCATTACTGCTGCAGGGCTGATTTTTTAAATGCCCAGGCTTGAACGACCCGTCATGTGATGACTGGCCAACAACGATAAAGAGGGAATGTAATGTCTTGGGATGTCATTGGCATGTTGGCGCTTGTCGCCTTTGGCGCTGGTTTTTTTGATGCCATTGCCGGAGGTGGTGGCTTGATCACCTTACCTGCGTTGTTTCTGGCAGGTGTAGATCCGATCAGTGCAATTGCAACGAACAAGTTCCAGGCTGCTTCGGCAACTATTTCGGCAACCATAACCTTTGCTCGCAAGGGCCTGATCGAGTGGCGCCAAGGCCGCTTCCTGGTTGTCTGCGGATTTATTGGCGGCGCCGGTGGCGCCTTGTTGGTCAGTTCTATTGATAAGCGTTATCTGGAAGTGTGCGTGCCCATCATGCTGATTCTGGTGGCTATCTATTTTGCGCTCTCGCCAAAACTGGCCAGTGAGGACCGGCGCAAGAGAATCGGCATCCTGCTTTTCTCGTTTACCGTTGCGCCCATCCTGGGCTTCTACGACGGCATATTTGGCCCCGGCGTAGGCTCTTTCTTCATTGTCGGGTTTGTCCTTCTCTGTGGCCTCGGCATGATGCGGGCCATGAGCTTCACCAAACTTGCCAATGCCTCATGCAACCTGGGTTCTCTATCGGTTTTTATCACCAAAGGGGTAATTATCTGGCCGATTGCCATAGCCATGGCTTTGGCAGCGTTCATCGGTGCACAGCTAGGTGCACGAGCGGCTGTTCGGGTCGGTCCCCGGCTGATCAAGCCCATGTTGATCGTGGTCTGCTGCGCCTTAGCCATCAAACTGCTGAGCGTGGAAACCAATCCTTTGCGTGTAGCAGTCCTCCAATCATTGGCATCGCTATAAGCACTGGCCAGTATTGATCAGGAACTGAACAGTCGTTTCTCACAGCGCGGGTGCCTCTGCCTGCTGAGAATCGTAATCACGACAGCCTGACAAGCCAATGCACCAAATCCGAGGCGCCTAATTTGCCTCGTTCCAGTGGAAGACCAGATTGCGAGCAGCGCCGCTACCTACATCCGTCACGTCACGCCGCACCTCGCCGTTGCGAGTCGCAACAACGGTGTACTTACCGGCAGGCAATTGAACGTAAACCAGAGGGCCGGCCTGAGTAAGGGTCAGCACGGTCTCTCCCTGGGCTTTTTGAATGACCACTTCCACGTCGGGAATGTATTGATTCTGCGAACCAACGGAGAAGGTCATGTGCAAGTTATAACCCTTGGACTGCTGAATGGCCTTTGACTCGTCCTCGCCGATACCGCCGGACAGGTAGGTGATCCCGTTCTGTTGCTGCTGCTGGGCTTGTACACCGGAATTGTCGACCGGATCGAGGCTGGCGGCATGCGACAGGGTTGGGAACATCAACACGCCAAGGGCGGCGAGTGGCAATACGAGTGAATGAATGTACTTCATGATGGCGACTCCCGGGCTCTACGGAGCCCAATCGTTACCTTCTTTGATTTCTGACGGGACGCCCAAGTTTTAGATCGATTGGAACTTGGGACGACTGCGAATAAGACTACGCGTTGTATTCCTTAAACGTCGGACGCGGCCGGCGGCGTCCTGCAAATTGAATCGGAATTCCCTGCCGGTTTTTCGGCAGCGCCCAGCATCGCTGGCTAGCTTGTCATTGGCATTCTTTCCGCCAGTCAATCCAGCCGCGGAAAACTTCATGAGCGCCCTCACGCCCGACAATACTCAAGACCCACAACTCGCTTCACTGCTTGGCAATCCTGGCGAATTGATTCGCCAGGCGCGCCAGAAGGTTTTGAGAGCGGTCGATATCGCTCAAGTACAAAGCTGTTGGCAGATTGGCCGGCATATTGTCGAGTTCGAGCAGGAAGGCGCCCAAAGGGCCACGTATGGCAAGCAATTGCTGGCGACGCTTGCGTAGGACCTGACAGGGAAATTTGGGAAAGGTTTTGATGACCGTAATTTGAGGTATATGCGGGACTTTTATCAGACCTTTCCAAATTGGAACGCACTGCGTTCCGAATTGAGCTGGACCCACTACCGCAGGCTGCTACGTGTCGATAACGACAAGGCACGCAAGTGGTACATGGACGAAGCCGCCAATCAAAACTGGTCAAGCCGCGCGCTGGAACGCCAGATGAGAGTCTGCTCAACCAAACAGACCGATAACCCCGACAGATTGTCCATAAGCTGCGCGAAGATTATCGTTGGCAGCTACCCGCAAAGGTCCAAAGCCAATGAATTTGCAGGACATGCCCTCACCGGCACCAGCCCAGGCTGAATTAACGTCGCCAGTTACTAGCGCCCCCTTCAAAGAAACCGCCTGCGACGACTTCACCCTCGGTGGTTTCACCTGGCGTCACGCCTTTCAGGACACCGCCCGCACGGTCGTGATCATCAACGCCGCCACTTCGGTCCGTTGCCGGCACTATTCGCGCTTCGCCGATTACCTGTTCGCCAATGGCTTCGATGTCATCACCTATGACTACCGTGGCATCGGCGAATCGCGGCCTGCGTCGCTGAAAGGGCTGGACGCATCTTGGTCCGACTGGGGCGCGCTGGATTTCGAAGCGATGCTCAAGCGCGCTCAGCGTGAATTCCCCGGCCAGCCCATCGACGTGGTCGGCCACAGCTTTGGCGGCTGTGCGGCGGGCCTGGGGGCCTCTGGGCACCTGATCCGGCACTTGGTGACCGTCGGTGCGCAGTTTGCTTACTGGCGCGACTATGCGCCCGCCCATCGCTGGCGGATGTTCGGCAAGTGGCACCTGGTGATGCCGTTGGTAACGATGATCTGCGGTTACTTCCCCGGCAAACGTCTTGGCTGGCTCGAAGACACGCCCGCCGGCGTCGTCCGCGATTGGAGCACACCCACCGCGCGCTACGAGCAGCGCCCCAGCGGTCGCGTGATCCACGCAAAGCACGGTCGGCTGCCGTTCGCCAATGTCACCGCAAAAACCCTGGCCATCAGCCTCAGCGACGATCCCTACGGCACTATCGCGGCCATTGAGCGCTTGCTCGGCTACTTCACTGGCGCAACAACCACCCATCTGCGAATCACCCCGCAAGACATCGGTGAGCAAGAAGTCGGACATTTCGCCTTTTTTCGTAGCGCATACCAAGCCACACTATGGCCCATTGCATTGTCCTGGCTGCAAACTGGTGAACTGGCCCCCGACACCCCGGGGCGGCAAGTGCCCCGCAGCTGATTGACCCGCCCTCTCAACGAAATACGGAACGACGCCCATGGCCTCCGCCAACAAGCAGCAAAAACGCGCAACCCGCGCCAAAGCCAAGGCCAAGCAGAACCGCACCCAGCGCACCGCCGCGCCGGTGGAACTGGACCCGAACGATGACCGCATCGACTTCGAGTCAGTTGACCTGACCGAACTGTTCAAGAAAATGATCGACGCGGAAAAAGTCAGCCAACAAGCGATGTGCGCTGCCTTCCTCGAAGATCCGTTGCTGGAACTGGTGTACGAGCAGGAAGGCGAAGAAGGCGCGATGGACTTTATCCTCGCCGCGCTGATCGAGTACCGCCAGTGGTCCACCGAAACCGACGAAGCCGGCGCACTGGCGTGGATCGAATCCCCAGCCTTCCAGGCTGACTACGTGGCGGCGTCCGACGCCATCGCGGCCCAAACCCCACAGAAAAACTGAGTCCCCATGGCATCCCTGAACAAGCAACAGAAACGCGCCAAGCGCGCCAAGATCAAAGCCAAGCAAATCAACATCCACGGCAGAAAACCCGCCGCGCTGGACGATGATCTGGAAGACGATCTGGGCGAAATCGGCGAGCCGATCCCGGAGTACACCCTGGCAATGTTCAGCAAAATGCGCGATGCCGAGCCCGCCAGTCGCCATGACATGCTGATGATCCTGCTGAACAACCTCAGCGAAATCATCAACGATCACCCCGAACTGCTGGACATGGAAAACGCCGACAATGAAGCCATGGCCGCCACTCACCTGGCCGCCGACATGCTGATCGACTATCGCATGTGGGCCGACGGCATGGACCGCGACGCCGCTCAAGCGTGGCTGACCGATCCACAGTTCATCACCGACTTCGGCGATGCGTTGGACAGCTACCGTCAGTCGCTGGACGCGCAGGAAGAAAAGGCCGAGTAATCGCCTCTGCATAGAAACAAAAACGGCCGCTTGTCATCTCTGACAGCGGCCGTTTTTATGAAGATTGCCAATATTACCCTTCGTCAGCTACAGCGTATATCCCATTGACATATCCCGCGCGAAACCTATGCTTTGAGCCCAAGACATCAGCATTGGTACAGGAGGTCGCAATGGAACAAACCACCCTTTTCATGAGTAATCGAAGCCAGGCTGTCCGCCTGCCTAAAGCCGTGGCAATGCCCGGCGATGTGAAACGAGTTGAGGTGATTGCCATCGGCAGGGCCCGCCTGATCACCCCCGCAGGAGAAGCTTGGGACAGTTGGTTCGACGGAGAAAGCGTAAGCGCAGACTTCATGGCTGACCGAGAACAGCCAACAGATCAGGTGCGAGAGTCGTTCTGATGATCAAGTTCATGCTCGACACGAACATATGCATCTTCACCATCAAGAACAAACCACAGGTGGTCCGTGAGGCTTTTAACCGTCATCACAGCCAATTGTGCATCAGCACCATCACGTTGATGGAACTGATTTACGGCGCTGAAAAATCTGCTGCACCGGAAAAAAATCTATCTATTGTTGAAAGTTTCGCAGCCCGTCTTGAGATATTGCCTTTCGATTCCGACGCCGCAGCTCACACCGGAATGATTCGTTCGGAATTGGCTAAAGCAGGAACACCGATAGACCCCTATGACCAAATGATTGCCGGCCACGCACGCTCAAGAGGCTTCACTGTCGTAACAAACAATCTTCGAGAGTTTGAACGGGTGCCTGGATTACGCGTCGAGGACTGGGTCCAGCCCGAATAAAGTAACCACAGTGAAAACAAAAACGGCCGCTTGTCATCTCTGACAGCGGCCGTTTTGCATCAAGCGGTGTGAATCAGTTCAGCACCACCGCTCCCAGCTTCTGTTGCTTGCGACGGCGGGCCACGAACAACCCGGCGGCCACGACCAGCAAGCTCAACAAGCCAGTGGCGAGGATTTCCACGCGGTGGGCGTCCTGGAACAGCATGATGGTCAGGGCTGCGACGATGAAGATGATCACCGCGTAGGTCAGGCCCGGGAACAGCCACATGCTGAAGGCGATTTTCTCACCGCGTGCCATGCGCTGTTTGCGCATGCGCAGTTGCGAGATCGCGATCACCAGGTACACCAGCAGTGCGATCGCACCGGAGCTGGCCAGCAGGAATTCGAACACGGCAGCCGGGGCCACGTAGTTGGCGAATACCGCAAGGAAGGCAGCAGCGGTGGACAGAATCACGGCCCAGTACGGCGTGCCGCTTTTGTTGGTGCGTTGGGAAACGGCCGGTGCATCACCGCGCTTGCCCAGGGAGAACATCATGCGCGATGCGGTGTACAACGCCGAGTTCAGGCAGCTGGTCACAGCAACCAGTACCACGATGTCGACGATCAGCTTGGCGTTCGGAATGCCCATGCGCTCAAGCACGGTCTGGTAGGAACCGACGCTGGCCAGAACCGGGTCGTTCCATGGCACCAGGGCCACGACGATGAAGATCGACACGAGGTAGAACAAGCCGATCCGCCAGATCACCGAATTGGTAGCCTTGGAGATTTGCTGGCCCGGGTTCTTCGATTCCGCGGCCGCGATGGTCACGATCTCGGTGCCCATGAACGAGAACATCGTGGTCAGAATCGCGCCCAACACGGCGCCCATGCCGTTTGGCAGGAAGCCCTGGGTATCGAACAGGTGCGAAACGCCGCTGACCTGGCTGCCCGGCAGGAAGCCGAAGATCGCCAGAATGCCAAGCGCCACGAAACCGATGATCGCGATGACCTTGATCAGGGCGAACCAGAATTCGAATTCACCGTAGTTCTTCACACTGAACAGGTTGGTTGCCGTCAGCAGCAAGGTGATGATCAAGGTGAACGCCCAGATCGCCACATTCGGGAACCAGGCATGCAGAATGGTCGCGGCGGCGTTGGCCTCCAGCGGGATCACCAGTACCCAGAACCACCAGTACAACCAGCCGATGGTGAAACCGGCCCAGTGACCGATCGCACGATCGGCGTATGTCGAGAAGGAGCCTGTATCGGGAGACGCGACGGCCATTTCGCCGAGCATGCGCATCACCAGGACCACCAGTGCACCGGCAGCAGCGTAGGCCAACAGCACGGCAGGGCCGGCGGCGGCAATGGCGTGACCGGAGCCGACGAACAACCCGGCGCCGATAACCCCGGCGATCGACAGCATGGTCACATGACGCGGTTTGAGCCCCTGTTCGAGGCCATTGGAGCTTTGGGTAACGCTCATTGAAACTACCTTTGCTGGAAAGCGATTCGGTCCACCCGGTCTGGCATTTCTTTCTCGTAAAAAGAATCCAACGGGGCGTTCCGTATTCCGCACGCAAAAATTGCGCCAAAATGTTTCACGATCCCGAATCACGCGGGCTGTAGACTGACCGGACAGTCATCGCAACCCGTTGAGATTAATGGCAATTCGCCAGAGCGTTACCTGGCGACCCACTTCAGATACGAACGAGCGCACCATAAACACACCTTGAAAGTGTGGGTTGCACAATAAAAGTGCAGAACAGGAACGTTTGTCCGGTTAGCGCTTCCAACACCCCGCCAAAGCTGGCAACATCGCGCCTTTTTTTACGCGACACCCGTGAGAATCAAGGTTCAAACAGGTGTTCGGTTGTTGGCGGCGCGACAGACTGCTTTACCGATGCGACAACCTGTCACACGCCACCCGCTTACCGCCCGTAGCGCTGTTGGCTGCCATTCGAACGCTATGCTAGCTTGGCCGCCTCGCCAGGAAGGCCGCCAACAGCAGGAGCGCAACACTATGAGGAACGCACATGGCTGAGGCCACGCCCGCGCTTGAAATCCGCAACTTGCACAAACGCTACGGACAGCTTGAGGTGCTCAAAGGCATCTCGCTGACCGCCCGCGACGGCGATGTGATCTCGATCCTGGGCTCCTCCGGTTCCGGCAAATCCACGTTTCTGCGTTGCATCAACCTGCTGGAAAACCCTAACCAGGGCCAGATTCTGGTGGCCGGCGAAGAACTCAAACTCAAGTCTGCGAAGAACGGCGAACTGGTGGCCGCCGATGGCAAACAGATCAATCGCCTGCGCAGCGAGATTGGTTTTGTGTTTCAAAACTTTAACCTGTGGCCGCACATGAGCGTGCTCGACAACATCATCGAAGCCCCGCGTCGCGTGCTCGGCCAGAGTAAAGCCGAAGCCACGGAAGTCGCCGAAGCCTTGCTGGCCAAGGTCGGCATCGCCGACAAGCGCCACGCCTACCCGGCGCAACTGTCCGGCGGCCAGCAACAACGTGCGGCCATCGCCCGGACATTGGCGATGCAGCCCAAGGTTATTCTGTTCGACGAGCCCACCTCCGCCCTTGACCCGGAAATGGTCCAGGAAGTACTTAATGTCATCCGCGCACTGGCCGAGGAAGGCCGCACCATGCTGCTCGTGACTCACGAAATGGGCTTCGCCCGTCAGGTCTCCAGCGAAGTGGTGTTTCTTCACCAGGGCCTGGTGGAAGAGCAAGGATCGCCACAGCAGGTGTTCGACAACCCGCTTTCGGCGCGCTGCAAACAATTCATGTCCAGCAACCGCTAACGGAGCTACCCGCATGCAGAACTACAAGAGAATCTTTCTGGCTGCCGCCGTCACCCTGGCGTTCAGCGCCGGTGCCGCCGCCGAGACCTTGAAGATGGGCATCGAAGCGGCCTACCCGCCGTTCAACAACAAAGATGCCAGCGGCAACGTTGTCGGCTTCGACAAAGACATCGGCGACGCCCTGTGCGCCAAGATGAAAGTCGAGTGCACCGTGGTCACCTCCGACTGGGACGGCATCATTCCGGCGCTGAACGCCAAGAAGTTCGACTTCCTGATCTCCTCGTTGTCGATCACCGACGAACGCAAACAGGCGGTCGACTTCACCGACCCGTACTACTCCAACAAGCTGCAATTCATCGCGCCGAAAAACGTCGACTTCAAAACCGACAAAGAGTCGCTCAAGGGTAAAACCATCGGTACGCAGCGGGCCACCCTGGCCGGTACATGGCTGGAAGACACCTACGCCGACGACATCAAGGTCAGCCTCTATGACACCCAGGAAAACGCCTACCTGGACCTGACCTCCGGCCGTGTCGATGCCATCCTCGCCGACAAATACGCCAACTATGACTGGCTCAAAAGCGACGCTGGCAAAAACTACGAGTTCAAAGGCGACGCGGTAGTGGAAAGCGACAAGATCGGCATCGCAGTGCGCAAGGGCGACCCGCTGCGCGAAAAACTCAACGCCGCCCTGAAAGAAATCGTTGCCGACGGCACTTACAAGAAGATCAACGACAAGTACTTCCCGTTCAGCATCTATTGATACTGACCTGCCGGGCCAGCGCCATGATCTGATGGCGCCGGCCCTTGGCATTGCCTGCCGCGATTTGAAAAGAAATCCATGAATATCGACCTCTACGGATTCGGCCCGGCGCTCGCCGCTGGCGCGCTGATGACGGTAAAACTGGCACTCTCGGCCCTGTGTCTCGGGCTGGTGCTCGGTCTGCTCGGCGCCTTGGCCAAGACTTCTGCGCACAAGCCGTTGCAATGGCTTGGCGGCACCTATTCGACACTGGTACGCGGCATTCCGGAACTGCTCTGGGTGCTGTTGATCTACTTCGGCACCGTCAATGCTATGCGTGCCCTGGGCGAGTTTTTGGGCAATCCCGACCTCGCGCTCAACGCCTTCGCCGCCGGCGTGATTGCCCTGGGCCTGTGCTTCGGCGCCTACGCCACGGAAGTGTTTCGTGGCGCGATCCTGGCAATCCCCAAGGGCCACCGCGAAGCCGGCGTGGCACTGGGCATGTCGAAATTTCGCATCTTCACCAGACTCATCATGCCGCAGATGTGGCGCATCGCCCTGCCCGGTCTGGGCAACCTGTTCATGATCCTGATGAAAGACACCGCACTGGTGTCGGTGATCGGCCTGGAAGAAATCATGCGACATGCGCAAAACGGCGTGACCATGACCAAACAGCCGTTCACCTTCTATATGGTCGCGGCCTTGATGTACCTGGGGCTGACGATCATCGCCATGACCGGCATGTACCTGCTGGAAAAACGCGCCGCTCACGGCTTTGCGAGGAGCGACCAATGAATTGGGAAGTCATTATCAAATGGCTGCCGAAACTGGCTCAGGGCGCAACCCTGACCCTGGAGCTGGTAGCCATCGCTGTCATCCTCGGCCTGCTGCTGGCGATTCCACTGGGTATCGCTCGCTCATCGAAGCGGTGGTACGTACGCTCGCTGCCTTACGCCTACATTTTCTTCTTCCGTGGCACACCGCTGCTGGTGCAATTGTTCCTGGTCTATTACGGGCTGGCACAATTCGATGCGGTGCGCGAAAGCGTGCTGTGGCCTTATCTGCGTGACCCGTTCTGGTGTGCTACCGCGACGATGACCCTGCACACCGCCGCCTACATCGCCGAGATCCTGCGCGGCGCGATCCAGGCGATTCCACCGGGCGAGATTGAAGCTGCGCGGGCGCTGGGCATGTCCCGGCCCAAGGCGCTGTTCTACATCATCCTGCCCCGTGCAGCGCGAATCGGCCTGCCGGCCTACAGCAACGAAGTGATCCTGATGCTCAAGGCCAGCGCCCTGGCCAGTACCGTGACACTGCTGGAACTGACCGGCATGGCGCGCACCATCATTGCCCGCACTTACCTGCCTGTGGAAATCTTCTTCGCCGCCGGCATGTTCTACCTGCTGATGTCCTACGTGCTGGTCCGCGGCTTCAAGCTGCTGGAGCGCTGGCTGCGCGTCGATGCCTGCCAGGGGCGCTGATTGCCGCGTGCTGACGGGCGAGGCCCTGCTCGCCCGTTTCACCGCGCTGGATGCCTTTCTGACAGCGCATCAGGCACTGTGGAAGCCTCGACCGTTCACTCATCTGCAACTTCCCTGGGAAACGTCCTACCCGGAACTGGCTTTGTGGCTACGTGAGCGGTCGCTGGAAGATGCAGAAAACAGCCATAACCAGCCATTTTTGCTCGATGCACCGGAACCGTTTGCGTCTTTGGCAGCGCTGTCGCGTGAGCTGAGTTCAGTGGGTGAGTTGCCAGCGCATGCGCTGGAAGCTGCCGGGCATCGGCTGAACGTCGATGTACCGGGACGCAAGTGGCAACAGATTGAAGCGTTTGCCCGTCGTCTGGACTTCGCCTCTGCACCGAAGCATTGGCTCGACTGGTGCTCAGGCAAAGGCCATCTGGGCCGACGCTTGTTGCAAACCGGACAGCAACTGACCTGCCTGGAGTACGACCCAGCACTGGTGTCGAGCGGCCAGACGCTGAGTCAGCGCCATCAATCGCAGGCCTTGCACCTAGAACAGAACGTACTCGCGGCTGAGACGGCCTCCTTGCTCAACGCCGAACACACGCCCGTCGCCCTGCATGCCTGCGGCGACTTGCATGTACGACTGATCCACCTCGCCAGCGCTGCCGGGTGCAAACAACTGGCGATTGCTCCGTGCTGCTACAACCGCATCAGTCTTGCCACTTATGAGGCGCTTTCCTCGGCTGGCTTGCGATCCGGACTACAGCTATCAATCGACGATCTTTCGCTGCCGATGAGCGAAACCGTTACCGCCGGTGCTCGTGTCCGACGCCAGCGCGACACTTCAATGGCCCGTCGCCTGGCGTTCGATCTGCTGCAACGACAAGTGCGCGGCATCGACGAATACCTGCCAACGCCCTCCCTGCCCAGCGCCTGGCTGGACAAATCCTTTGCCGAGTACTGCCAACATCTGGCCGAGGTCAAAGCGTTATCCACACTCGTCCCGCAAGACTGGCCCGCGCTGGAGGTAGCCGGCTGGCAACGATTGGCGCAGGTGCGCAACCTGGAGTTGCTACGCGGTCTTTTCCGACGCCCGCTGGAGCTTTGGCTGGTACTTGATCGGGCACTATTCCTTCAAGAGCAGGGATACGGCGTCCGCCTCGGCACCTTCTGCGAAACCCCGCTTACACCGCGCAATTTGCTGATCCTCGGGGAGCGCGCCTAAACCCGCCCAGCCTGTGGATAACTCTGTTGATGGAATTATTCCGACGCCAATGCCCAAGCCTGTTTCGCCCCTGTAACACCGATGGTCAAATTTTGTTCACACAAATAAAAAACCCGTAAAACAGGGATTTGCGGACAAATTGAGAACATGTCCACAAAAACCAGCCCGAGCATGTCAATCAGACAACCGGTTGTGCATAAGCGTTGAAGCAAAACGGCATAACCGACAAATCCCAGTCAGCTAGAGTGCAACATTGCGCCTGCTCGTTGCCCACGCTATACACATAGGCCAACAAGAAAAATTCGACCGACAGGACGCGACCGTGACGCTGATCTCCTACGCCCAGAATTTCGAAGACATCCGCCTGTGGCGCGCCCTGAAACAGTTTGAAAACGGCTTCTACATCGACGTCGGCGCGAACCATCCCACCTACGACTCGGTCACCAGGACCTTCTACGACCTTGGCTGGACCGGCATCAACGTCGAACCCATGCAAAATTTCCACGACGCCCTGTGCCAACAACGTCCCAACGACATCAACCTGCAATGCGTGGCCAGCGACCATGCCGGGGAACTCACGTTCTACGGCATTCCGGGCACCGGACTGTCTACCGCAGACCCAGCCACCGCCAAGGCCCGCATAGACCTCGGCATGGACGTGCGCCCACACACTGTTGAAGCCCGCACACTCACCTCCATCTGCGAGCAATATGTCCACGACCGCCCCATCCACTTTCTGAAAATCGATGTCGAAGGCCACGAAGAAACCGTCCTGCGCGGCATGGACTTCACCCGCTGGCGCCCGTGGATCATGCTCATCGAAACCCCGTGGACCCGCGACCAGACCTGGGAACACCTCGTCACTGACGCGGGTTACCACCCTGTGCTGTTCGACGGCCTCAATACTTTCTACCTGGCCGAAGAACACCTGAACCTCAAAGGCGCCTTCGACCTCCCGCCGGGCAACCTCGATGGCTTCCGACTCTGCCACGGACACGCCCTCAGCCACCCCGTCGCAGACGTCGACCCTGACACCCAAAGACAACTCGCCGCCGCCCTGCAACGCGCCGAATACGCCGAAGCCGAGCTACGGGCGATGCAAAAAAGCCGGGCCTGGCGCGCCATCCAGAAACTCAAAAAAACCCTGCGCCGAGCCTGATCGAAAGCCCGAGTAAAAATAGTCTGAATTCAGGGGTTTACAGAACCAACCCAATCGCTATAATCGTCGCCCTAACACGCCGGTATAGCTCAGTTGGTAGAGCAACTGACTTGTAATCAGTAGGTCCCGGGTTCGACTCCTGGTGCCGGCACCATACAAAACAAAGCCTCCACAGAAATGTGGGGGCTTTGTTGTTTCTGGGCTTTGTGTGATGAATCTGAAACAGATTCGTAGTGAAGAAGAGCTCAACGCTGCTTTTGCTCGTCTTGAATATCTTTGGGGCGCAAATGCTGGATCTTCAGAAAGTGAGGAGCTGGAAGCGCTCTCGATCCTGATCGAAAAATATGAAGATGAGCATTACCCCATTGGGCCGTCTGCCCCATCGAAGCCATCAAATCCGGGATGGAACAGAAAAGCTTGGCCTGTGTGACCTGAAAGCGTTCATTGGTACCGGCGGTCGTGCTTGCAATGTGCTCAGCCATAAGCGTGCTCTGAGTCTAGCCATGATCAAACGACTGCACAGTGGCCAGGTACTCGACGCCCCATGTAACAACCGCGCCCAGTAACGCCACGACACACAAAAGCCCCCAACCCACCCAGGGCTTTTCACACCCACCACTGCCCCAAAACCCCCACCCCCCACGCATTTTTTTGACCCCGATCACCCTCCAGTCATCAAAAAACCCGATCCTGTGTCAGCCTCCAGCCATCGGCGGAGACATCAATTCGCTACTAAACCCGCGACAACTATGCTCAGGTGCAGGAATATAGCCGGCATATGCCGCCGGATCGGCAGCAAGGTACACAACAATAGCCAGCCCACTTCAGAGGGCATTACCCCATGGATAGCAGAACCTTACGCAACCTGATGCGCATCGTGCAGACCGGCTCCTTGTCGGCCGCGGCGGAGCATTCCTGTTTGACTGTGCAGGCGTTGGCCGCGCAGTTGAACAAGGTCGAAGAGCAGTTTGGTTTCCGCCTGTTTCGTCGTTCCAACAAGGGCTTGACCCTCACCCCGCAGGGCACGGAGCTCACGCCCTATATGGATAAGGTGTTGGTCGCCACGCGGCAGATGGAAGAGAAAGTGGCCGCGCTCAAGGTGCCCGGGCAGCGCACGTTGAAAGTGGCGTTGAACACCACGTTGTCAGAGGATTTCAACCGCCGAATGATCGGTCGCCTGTTCGAGGTGTTCCCCGACCATCAGCTGGAATTCAGCTACGCCGAGTCGATGGAAAACCTCAGCAAGCTGAAGAACGAGGACTTTGACCTGGCGATTTTGATCGGCCCGCAGAAGCCCGGCTTGCCCAGCATCGTGCTGCCGGAGGTGCAGGTCCAGGTCGTGGGCGCGCACTGCGGTCAGGAGCATGATCCGCTGGTGTTGCTGGGGGACAAGCTTCAGGTGCGTCCGGCGGACGACTGCCCTTATTCCCACAGCTTCCTGCGTTTTCTCGATGCCGGACTTGGCAACTATGAGTCGGGGCAGCGGACGATTTATTCCTGCAGCGAAACCCTGACCCTGTCGCTGATCACGCAAATGGACGGCCTCGGCATGGTCTCTCGCGAAGCAGCCCAGCGAAATGGCCTGACGATTTTCCCCGACTTCGAGGATTACCTCGAAGTGCGGTTGGCGATCAACAACCCGGAACTGTCGGGCCAGGCGCTGAACGATGTGGTCGACCTGTCGTTACATGAACGAGCCGAGCGCAATGTACGCCGCCGTCCCCACCGCCACACTGAGGAAGAGGTTCTTGCTGAAATACGCACATAACAACGTCGGAATCGCTGCATAGAATTCCGGGCGGTCGAGCTGTATATGCCGGTCCTTGATCAACAGGGGCGTGAGGCTGATCGCAGCGACGATCGCCACGGGCAGGTACTCCAGCGCCCGAGCGACAAAGGGTGGCCAATGGTCGGTGTTGACCTGCAGCGGGAGTGCGCGTGGCAGGTAAGTCACGACCATCATCAGCACGACAACCAGGATCAGGAACGTTTGGTCAGGCATACACCCACCCCGCAGCCGACAAATGTGGCAATGAAGACGTTGAACGGCGAGCTGCCAACCAGACTCAGGGCGCCCATGCAGACGACGGCGGCCAGTGCGGCGATGAGTTTGTTGCGTGTGTTGCACAGCGACACCAGCACGTAGAGCATCATCGCGGTCAGCGCATAGTCGAGCTGATACTTGATCAGGTGCGCCGCGTACTGCGCGCAGATCGCGCCGAGCAAACCGCCGAGCACCCACGAGGTGTGGCAGAACAGGTTGAAACCGATCAGGTAACGCACGTTGACCGGCGCACCGCTGCCCAGCTTGACGCTATGGAAGGCGAACGATTCATCAGTCAACCCGCCCGCATAGCACCAACGCTCGAAACGACTGAGTCCCAGCGCTCGCAAGGCCTTGGCCATGTAGACCGACATCAGCATGTGCCGCGCGTTGATCAGGAACGTGGTGAGGATAATGGTGGTCAGCGAGGCACCGCTGGAAATCAGCGCCAGCGCAGCAAACTGCGAAGCGCCGGCGTACACGAACAGGCACATCGCGACCGGCAACCACACGGGCAACCCGGCGTTGACGGCCATCAAACCGAACACGAACGACACCGTGAAGTAACCCGCCACAACCGGGCTGGCCTCTGCAAAAGTGCGCGAACGTTGTGGCTCGACCATCAGCGGCTGGCTGCTGGACGTCTCATTCATAGATCCCTCTCAAATGTCGTTTCGCCACGCGGCTCGCAAAAACCCTGGGCAGTCCAAAAACGCTTGCCGGCTAGGTTAGCATCGTCGACAAAGAGGAACATCCGTAACACGCCGACACGTTTCATGTCCGCCGACGCCGCTTCCACCAGGCGCTGGCCCACGCCCTGGGTGCGGTAATCCGGGCTCACCGCCAGGTGGTTGATGGTGCCACGGCTGCCGAGCATGCCGCCCAGCACTGCGCCGATCACCTCACCGCTGACGTCAAGCGCCAGGAACGCCGTGGTGGTTTTCTGCACCAGCACGCCGCGCAGGCATTTGGCGTCCTGCCAGTCGCAGAACGATACTTCGTCGAACTGGCGAAAGAAGCGCTCCAGGCGCAGCGCATCCCGAGGCGTGGCGCGCCACAGCATCACCGACGATGCCGGGCTGACCAAGGCGCTCAACTGTTCAGCGAACAATGTCGAAAGCGGTCCCGGGCCGCGAGAAGGAAATCGCCAGAATTTGCCGATAGGCCATGTCGTGGGAATGAACGTTGCGCGCCGGGGTCACGTAATGGCGCATGTCGCGGTCGAGGAAAAAAGTGGTGTCGAGAATTTCCTGGTAGGTGGTCGACGCCAACGGCTGTTCATGTGAGCTGTAAAGGCGGCTCTCGGCGCCGTCGACATTATTGCGCCCCCAGAAGTGCACGCCGCTGAACGGGTAACCGTCGCAATGAATGCCTTCCGGGGTGATTTCCAGTTGCTTGCCCGGCTTGATCTCGATGCGGATCTGATGAATCTGGCATTGCCAGATTTCATCGTGCAGCTCCTGCGGCAGGACGTTTTTGTACACTTCGAAATCGATGTCGATCAGGCTGCGCATGACCGGCGAATTGATGACTTCATTGGAAAAATCCTGAAAGTGCCGCTCCAGGCCGCCCACATAACTGTTGTTGGCCTTGGATTGCACATAGGCGCGGTGTTCCAGCTGCTTCAGATCGCGGGTCACCGGGTTGTATTCGAAGTCGCTGTAACGACGGAACCGCATGCCGGCTTCGGCTTGACCGTAGTAGCTGTCCGGTTCCATGTTTTCCCAACTTTTCGTCAACCTGACGAAGTCGGCGAAATGACCGTAGAGATTGAAGTCACCACCCTGGACGTTGACATATTTGTCGCGTCGTAGCGCTTCGCCAACTTCTCTGTTTAAAACGATCATTACTACTCTCCACTGCATTGAGCGGACTAATCTAGAGGGTGCAGATTTTCCTGCCATGAGAAAGAATTTCAGGCATATCAAGCGTTGTTTGAAACGCCGCTTCACGTTGCGTTTAATCGACTTTTTCTTGCAAAAAAAGCCGTTTCAGAGCGTTTTCGCCTAATTTAGGTCAAAAAAAACCCCGAACCAGTCGGGGTTTTTCAGCGATTCAGCTCAACCCGTCATCAGAAGATGTTGATCGGGTAATCCACGAACACACGCAGTTCATTACCGCTGGAGTTGTAATCAGCGGATTTCTGCGACACGCGCAAGATCGAGCTGCGTACTTTCACACTCAGGTCTTTGGCCGGGCCACTTTGCACGACGTACTTGAACTGGTTGAAAATTTCGCGCTCGGTGCCGCCAGTGGTGGTGGCGGTGGTGATGTTGTCGCCACGCACGTACGCCACGTTATAGCTCAGACCCGGAACGCCGAAGGCGCCGAAGTCCAGGCCATAGCCCAGCTGCCAGCTGCGTTCATCTTCGGCGTTGAAGTCGGACCAGTAGGAGTTGGACAGGTAGATGGTGTTGCCACCGTCACCCACACGACCTTGCTCTTTCTGGTAGCCACCATAGGCGTAGCCCAGGTTGCTGTCGCCGGTGCTGCGCTGGTGAGCGATGGTGAACGAGTGCGGGCCAGTGGCGAAGGTCGCCGCCAGGCTCCAGATCTTGTTGTCGTCGCCGGTGAGATTGTTTTCGCGGACGTACGAGTCGTCCAGCTTGGTACGGTAACCATTGAAATCAAGGGTCAGGGACTGATCCTTGTCGATCGGGAACACGTAGTTGGCGTTCACGTATTGTTTCTTCAATACGTCTTCGACGTCGGACGCGTACAGCGCAGCCTTGAACTGTTCGGTGAACTTGTAGCTACCGCCCAATACGTTGATCGCCTTCAAACCACCGCTGTCACGGCCGTCGGCGCTTTTACGCGACTCGGCGGTGAAACGACCGGCGTTCAGCTCCAGGCCCTGGATCTCTTTGGAGGTGATCAGGGTGCCGGTGTAGCTTTCTGGCAGCAGGCGGGAGTTGTCGTAGTTCAGCACCGGCAGGACCGGCATCTGGTCACCGTAAGTCAGCGTGGTGCTGGACAGACGGAATTTGACGGCAGCGCCGCCTTTGGACAAGTCGTCAGCCGGACGGCCGCTGTCGCCCTGCTTGAAGAAATCGATACCTTGGGCGCCGCTGCGGTCGCTGCTGCGCTCCAGGTTGAGTGCGTACAGACCGAATGCGTCCACACCCACACCGACCGTGCCCTGGGTGAAGCCGGACGAGAACGTACCGATGGCCGCCTGGCCCCACTCGGACTTGTCCGGGTTGCCATCTTTGTAGTCGCGATTGATGTAGGCATTGCGCAGCAGCACTTTGAGGCTGCTGTCTTCAACAAAACCCTTGGACTCGGCCTGGTCGTTAGCCATGGCCTGAGTGGCACTCAACATCCCCAGTGCGATCAGGCTGATTCGCTTGTTCAACATTTTATTTTCCTTATTACGGGTTGATACGCGCTGTGCCGAACAGCTGAAACGGCGCTAATGCGCTCTTTTTTCACCCGCAAACAAAAAGGCCCGCCCACGGAAAATCGTGGCGGGCCTTTTTATTATTTTTTGGGTCATGGCGGTTGGCCACAGGCGTTGGGGCGGATCCTAGCCGCACCCTCAACGATGTGTCAATTTCGTGAATCGTCTGTAAATAGGCAAAAATAGTCTAAGAAATCAGTTGCCTACGATTTCCCATTGCGCGCAATGACCCAGGTGCCAGTGGAATTCAGTGAGCGCAGCCGTTCAAACCACAGCTTTGCAACGGAGCTGAATTGACTGCGGACGGCAGTGCCTGGTGCAGCCATTTCGCGAAGGCTTCTGGCTTGCCCAGCCACGGGCCAATGTCGATCACCGTGAACTGACCGTTCTGTTCCAGCGCAAACGTCGGGAAGCCCTGACCACCCACTTTGGCCAACAACGCGCGGCTGGTTTTGATATGGCCGCCGGTATCGGCAACCTTGAAAGCAGCCTGAAAAGCGGCCTGTTCAAGACCCATTTCATCGGCGATTTCGAACAGAACAGCCTCATCGGCGATACGTCGCCCTTCCAGGTAATGCGCACTCTGCAAACGTCCCAGCAACTCCAGGCCATGCCCGCTGACCTGCTCGGCAGCCAGCACGGCAGCAATCGGTGGCGCGGAGTCGAACACCGCTGTTTCGTCCCGCAGCAAGCCTTCGAAATATGCCTCGCCAAACGGCTGGCCGGTGTACTCGGCGATGCGCCGGTCATGGGGCATCACGTAGTTGCGCAGTTGCGGGGAAACGCTCTGGCGATTGGCGCCAGTCATCATGCCGCCACCATGGGCGATCACGGGCAACACATTTTGCGCGGCTTGAACCAACGGTTTCGCGCCGTAGCACCAGCCGCACAGGGGGTCGTAGATGTAATGAAGAATCATGAAGTGCTCCGGCAAAAAGTCAGGAAAGTTCGATGCCGGCAGATTAATCCGCAGACAGATGAAGAAAAACGCCGGAATGGCTTTCAGTCTGTTTCGTGGATCGGGCGAATGCCCTGCGTTTCGCAGAAAGACACATATAGAAACAATCAAAGCAGGAAGTCAGTCAGGAATAATTAACGAAAGTAAATAACAAGCATTACCATTCGCACCCTCGAATAACGACACCTTTCGGATGCGCTTCAGATGCCTGCCCCTTCCCGCCTTACGCCCGTCAGCCTTGGGCTTTCTGCCTTTTTGTCTGCCGGTTTTACCTGCGCCGCAACAACCGTTCTGCCTGAAACGTCTGTCAGCGCCGAAGCAATGGAAACTGACGATCCTCGGGTCACGGCAACCAGCACCGCCACCCGCACGGCAACACCGGTGCGTTACGTGCCGCAAGCCATCGACTCGATCAAAACCGCAAACGTGGCGGACTACGGCACCAACGACCTGGGCACGGCGCTGAGCGGCATTCCCAACGTCAGCAGCGGGGCCGATACGCGCTTCGACAGCTTGCGCATCCGAGGTTTCGACGCCAGCAACGATTTCTATCTCGACGGCATCCGTGACGACAGTCAGTACGTACGCGACCTGCACAATATCGAGCGCATCGAAGTCCTCAAAGGTCCAGCCGCCGTGTTGTATGGCCGTGGCAGCCAGGGCGGGATCGTCAATCGCGTGAGCAAATTGCCGGAGTTCGGTCGTCGCTCGACCCTCGAAGCCCAGGGCGGCAGCGAAGATCTGCGCAGCCTGTATGCCGACCTCAGCACCGATCCGACCGAGAACATCAGCCTGCGCCTGAACATGGGCAACATGGACCAGAACAGCTTTCGCGATGGCGTCAGCGGCAATCGCCAGCTGTTCGCGCCATCGATGAGCTGGCAACTGACGCCCGACCTGAACTGGCTGGTGCAGTACGAATACAGCCGCTACAACCGCACACCGGATCGCGGCGTTCCTGGCTTCAACGGGCGTCCGGCCGACGTAGGTCGGGATACCACTTACGGCAGCAACAACGACTTCATCGACGACAAGGCGCAGTCCCTGCGTTCGAAACTCAGCTATGAATTGAGCGACAACTGGCAGCTGCGGCACACGCTCGGCGTGTTCAAGCTCGACAGTGATTTCGACAATACCTACATCACAGGCTTTGGCAGCAAACCCGGAACATATGCTCGCCAGCACTGGCAGCAGGACCTGACCACCCGCAACGTCTTCAACAACCTCGAACTGGAAGGCGGGTTCGATACGTTCGGCCTGGAACATCGCCTGCTGACCGGTCTTGAGGTCGGCAGCCAGCGTCGCGATCCGAAGCTGTACAACGCCGCCACGAGCGGACCCGGCAGCTCACCGGTGCCGCAACAGGATCTGTACAACCCTGATCGGGGCCTGATCCACACCGGTCGCATGCAAATCGCCAGCAACACCCACACCGAAGTCGAAAGCCGCGCCGTGTACGTGCAGGACCAGCTGCGCCTGAACGATCAATGGCAACTGCTCGCCGGCCTGCGCTACGACACGTTCGACATCGAGTCGACCAACAAGGTGAAGGACATTTCCGAGGAGCGTGACAGCCACAGCACCAGCCCGCGTGTAGGACTGGTGTGGACGCCGCTGCAGAATCATTCCTTCTACGCGTCCTGGAGTAAAACCTTTTCACCGGTCGGCGGTGGTTTGATCGGCATCACTCCGGGTGCTGCCGGCAACGGTAACGACTTGAGCCCTGAGCTGACCAAGCAGAAGGAAATCGGCGTCAAAAGCGACTGGCTGGACGACCGCTTGAGCACCACGCTGGCGATCTACGAGCTGGAGCTCTACAACCGTCGCACCACCGATCCGGCCAACCCGACCCTGACCGTGCAAACGGGTGTTCAACGTTCTCGCGGCATCGAACTGACCGGTGCCGGCAAGCTCGGTGGCAACTGGTACGTGCGCGGTGGTGTGGGCATGCAGGACGCTATGGTGGTGGAGGACAACAACGGCCTGGAAGGCAAGCGCGTGACCAACGTGGCCAAGCACAACGGTAGCCTGTTCCTGACCTGGAAACCGGAAATGGGCTGGTATGCCGAAACCGGCCTGACGCTGGTTGGCCAGCGCTATGCCGACAACCTCAACACCACCGTGCTGCCGGGCTATGGACGCTGGGACGCCCTGGCCGGGTTCCGGCACAAGGATTGGGATGTACGCGCAGCGCTGAACAACATCAGCGACAAAACGTATTACGCGTCATCAACCAGTGCATTCCAGATTCAACCAGGGGCACCGCGTAACCTGGTGGTGACCGGGACCTACAGCTTCTAAACACCCCAAACCTGTGGGAGCGAGCCTGTTCGCGAAAGTGGTTTATCCGTCGAAATCAATGCCGGCTGATACACCGCCTTCGCGAGCAGGCTCGCTCCCACATTTGATCGTCAGCGCCCATAAAAAAGCGCCGCCCTCCCGGCAGCGCTTTTATCAATCCTTTGTGTTCCGCTTATCCTTCCATCACATCCCACAACGCTTCCAGTTCCGCCTCGCTGAATAAACCAGCGGGGTAGCGCTCGATCATCATCCGGCGCGGATCAGGTTCCCTGATCTGACGCGTTCCATTGGACTTCAACCAGTGCGCCAGGACCTGCAGCGATTCGCCGTTTACTGCCAGGGGATGCAATGTCCGCTCGCTCACCACGTTCACTTCGGCGTTCATTTCGGCGCTCTCTCCCGGGTTGTGAGCGGCTAACTTATCCAAGGTTTATGACAGAACATCGAAGTGCTCCCCTCCCTGTTTTGCCACATGACAGATACAAGAGCTGTGCCAATGTTTCTGCCCTGTCGATGAGCGGATACAAAAAAGCCCGCAGTCCAGACTGGCTGCGGGCTTTCCATGAAACGACCGGGGTCGCTCGGGGTTTAAGCGATTTTGCAATCAACTCAAGCTGTTACAACCCCACTCACTCCTTGTGCGGTGCAGGCTGTTGTTGGGTAAGGCAGTGGATGTTACCGCCTCCCAGTAACAGTTCACGGCCCGGCACCATGACGACTTCGTGCTGCGGGAACAGGTTCTGCAAAATCTCCTTGGCCGGACCGTCCAGCGGATCGTCGAAACTCGGCGCAATGATGCCGCCGTTGACGATCAGGAAATTCACATAGGAGCCGGCCAGGCGAACGCTCGGGTTGCGCTCCTGCGTGCCGTCCACCGGGTCCACGCCAGCGCACTCTTCTTCGGTCGCATACAGCGGCCCCGGAATCGGCATCTTGTGCACCGTGAACGGGCGTCCCTTGGCGTCGGTGCTGCTTTGCAGCACGTTCATGGCTGCCTGGCAGCGCGGGTAGTTCGGGTCTTGCGGGTCGTCAGTCCAGGCCAGTAACACTTCACCCGGACGCACGTAGCAGCAGAAGTTATCCACATGGCCGTCGGTTTCATCGTTGAACAAACCGTCCGGCAACCAGATGATTTTATCCACAGCCAGATGGGCGCTGAGCACTGCTTCGATCTCGGCACGTTTGAGGTGCGGATTGCGATTGCGGTTGAGCAGGCATTCTTCGGTAGTGATCAGCGTGCCTTCGCCATCGACGTGAATCGAGCCGCCTTCGAGCACGAAGCCCTCGGTGCGATAACGCTGGCTGCGTTCGATCTCAAGGATCTTGCCACCCACCTGCGAGTCACGGTTCCACGGCGAATACAGGCCACCGTCAAACCCGCCCCAGGAATTGAAATCCCAGTTCACGCCCCGGACTTCGCCGCTGTTGTTGATGACAAAAGTCGGGCCGGTGTCACGCACCCAGGCGTCGTCGCTGGACATTTCGACCACGCGAATATTCGGCACGTCGAGACGGGCACGGGCGTTCTCGTACTGGCCGGCGGAAACGGCCACGGTCACCGGCTCGAAGCGGGCAATGGCCTTGGCCACCGCCACATGCGCGGCCTGCGCCGGTTTGCCGCCCAGGCGCCAGTTGTCCGGGCGCTCGGGCCAGATCATCCAGGTCTGGGTTTGCGGCGCCCATTCGGCGGGCATGTAGAAGCCGTCGGCGCGAGGTGTGCTGTGTAACGTGGTCATGGTGATCAGGACTCCAGAGAACCGTCGAGTGTTTTGATGGCGCCATACAGGTTCGGACGGCGGTCGCGGAACGAACCCCAGGCGCTGCGAATGTGTTCCAGTTCGTCGAGGTCGAAACTCTGCACCAATACGCCTTCTTCGGTCTGGTCGAGTTCCTGCACTTTTTCGCCGAACTGATTGGCGATAAACGACGAACCATAGAACGTAATGTCGTAGCCGTCTTGCTCTTCGTTACCGATGCGGTTGCTGGCGATCAGCGGCATCAGGTTCGCGCCGGCGTGGCCCTGCTGCACGCGCTGCCAGTGGTCACGGGACGAAATGGTCTTGTCGTGCGGCTCGCTGCCGATGGCGGTCGGGTAGAACAGAATCTCCGCGCCGAGCAACGCCATGCTGCGGGCGCATTCGGGGAACCACTGGTCCCAGCAGATGCCCACGCCGATTTTCGCATAACGGGTGTTCCACACTTTGAAACCGGTGTCGCCGGGATTGAAGTAATACTTTTCGTGGTAGCCAGGGCCGTCCGGGATATGGCTTTTCCGATAAATCCCGAGGTTGCTGCCATCGGCATCGATGATCGCAATGCTGTTGAACCGCGCGCGACCCGCCAGCTCGTAGAAGCTGATCGGCAGCACCACTTGCAGTTCTTTCGCGACCTTCTGGAAATGCTTGATCGCAACGTTGTCTTCAACGGTCGTGGCCAGTTGCAGGTAGTCCGGGTTCGGCTTCTGGCAGAAGTACGGGGCCTCGAACAGTTCCTGAATCAGGATGATCTGCGCGCCTTTGCCTGCGGCCTCCCGCACCAGCTTTTCGGCGGTCTCGATGTTGGCCTCAAGGTCCCAGGAACACGCCATCTGGGTAGCGGCGACAGTAACGATACGACTCATGAATCATCTCCTGGGCAAGCACTTGGGGCCGAGTGGGCATCGACCGATGTTAGAAATGGATTGGCGACTTTATAGCCGATAAAAATCGACTTTAAAAGCGATTAAGACCAATCCAATCTGAAATACCGGATAAAACACAGATAATAATCGACTTAGTGCGACTAAACCCTGTGGGAGCGAGCCTGCTCGCGAAGAGGGCGTATCAGTCGACATCAATGCTGACTGACACACCGCCTTCGCGAGCAAGCCCGCACACATTAGCTCGTGCCGTTTTATAGATTTTCGCCCAACACCTTCGACAGCATCCCCACAAAGAAATCCACGCTTTGGCGCGAGGTGACCATCGGCGGTTTGATCTTGAGGATGTTCAGATAGTCACCGGTCGGCTGCATGAAGATCCCCAGTTCACGCAGACGATCACACAGCGCCGTGGTTTCTTCAGTCGCCGGTTCCAGAGTTTCGCGATTGCGGATCAGCTCGACGCCCAGATAGAAACCAGAGCCATGCACCGCGCCCACCAGCGGATGAATATCGACCAGCGCTTCAAGACGCTCCTTGAAATACCCGCCAACGATCTGGGCGTTTTCCCAGAGTTTTTCTTCCTCCATCACGTCCAGCACTGCCATGCCGATCTGGCAACTGACCGGGCTGCCACCCGCCGAGGAAAAGAAATAGCCCTCGGCCTCCAGCGCTTCGGCGATTTCCCGTCGGGTGATCACCGCGCCCAGTGGCTGCCCGTTGCCCATGCCCTTGGCCATGGTGATGATGTCGGGCACCACGCCTTGCTCTTCAAAACCCCAGAAAAACTTGCCCATGCGGCCGTAGCCGACCTGCACTTCATCGGCAATGCACACGCCGCCCTGAGCGTGAACCAGCGCATACACCTGCTTCAAGTACCCCGGCGGCAGCGAAATCCCGCCCGCATTGCCGTACACCGGCTCGCAGATGAAGCCGGCGAGCTGACGTCCTTGCGCAGCGATTTTTTCCAGGTTGTGTTCGACGCTGCGCACATAGTCCGGCGTGCTGTCCTGACCGCGAAATTCACCGCGATAACTGTTCGGCGCCGTCACCGGATGCACCCAGTCCGGACGGCTGCTCAGGGCTTGCGGATTGTCGGCAATCGACGTCGATACCGCATCCGCCGCCACTGACCAGCCGTGATACGCCTCCAGCACGCTGAGCATGTCGCGCCCGCCGCTGTAGGCCCAGGCCAGACGGATCGCCAGGTCATTGGCCTCCGTGCCGCTGTTGACCAGAAACACACGGTCCATCGAGTCCGGTGCCAGTTTCAGCAGCCGCTCGGAAAACTCGGCTATCGCCGCATAGTGGAAACGCGAGTTGGTGTTGAGCAGCGACCACTGACGCGCGGCGACGGCGGCCATGCGCGGATGGCCGTGACCGAGCACCGCAACGTTGTTGAGCATGTCGAGGTAGGAACGTCCCTGCATGTCGATCAGATGGTTGCGCCAGCCGCGTTCGATGCGCGGCGGATCGACGTAATAGTGCTTCTGGGAACGGGCGAAACTGGCGTCACGACGTGCCAGCAGCGTGTGCGGATCGAGCTCTTCTTCAGCGTTACAAGCCAGTCCCAACAGCGCTGAGGGTGAGGGGCATAGCGCCTGCCACGCCGCTGCGCGCAACGGCGTGCAAAACAGCGGCGCATTCAACGAAGCGCCCCGGCACAACTGCACGATCAGCGGACCATTGACCGAGCCCAGCACCTGGCCTTTGACCAGCGCCGCGCCACTGTGCAGGGACGGGGTTACACCCCACAAACGCACGCTCAGTTGGGGACCGTCCAGCTGTACCACGCCCGCCGCCGGTTGATGGACGACCCCGGCAAACGGCGATTCGACCGCTGTGCCATAGGGCACCCGCAGCTCAACGTGTAATGGGCATGTGTCGGGTTCTTCGGCGCTGTCCGGCCGGGTGCGGGACAATCGGTATTGCCCATAACGGCTGGCGGCCAGACCGTGCACGTCAGCCGCTTCGGTCAGCAGACGCTGGTCGATACCTGGCTGCTCCCAGTTACCTGCCTCGAAGTGCGGGCTGAGCACGCCCAGGTCAATCAAGGCAAACTCGCGGCCCACCAGGCTTGGCAGCAGTGGAGCAAAGCCATCGCTGCCGATGGCGGGCAGGCTCTGGCCGACAGCGTTCAGAATTGCCGCTTCCATCAGCGCCAGCGGAACCGAGGTCGCCACGCGGAAAATCTCCCATTCGTGGCTCAGATTGTCGCGACTGTAGGTATTTTCCGGGTCGACGCTGACCTGCTGTTCGCCACTGAGCACCAACACCGCCGCCCGAGCGACGATCAGCGGCCACAACGCCTGCAGTTCTTCGTGCTGCAACGGATTGACCGCGTGATAGGCCTGCACCGCCGGCAGGATGTAAAACGGATCGCCATCGGCATGGTGCAGCAGCGCCGCGCAGGTCACCGACAGATCAGTGATGCGCCAGGTGCGAATCAGATCACCGAAATCGATGACGCCCTGCAACTGCCAGTGACGCTGCTCATCGCGCTGCCAGACCACGTTGTCATCGGTAATGTCCATGTGAATCGGCTGCACCGGCAACTTCGCCACCAGCGGGCGCAAACGCCGCTCGGCGTGCTCTGCGGCCTCGGCAATCAGCGCCCGCTGCGCGTCGTCCTGGATAACCGGCAGCAAATGGCCGATCAGCGCACTGGCGTGGCGGGCGTCCCATTGCAGGGTGCGCTCAAGACCCGGGTGGTCGAATCCGGCGAGGGCCAGGTCCATTTCACCGCAAAGCCGACCGAAACCGGCCACCACTGCTCCGGGCAGATGATCGAGGTGGGTGAGCGACTGGCCTTCAATGTAGTCCAGCAGCCGCACATGCACCGCCTGGCCAGCGACCTCCAGCGACAGCAGCCCTGTGCCATTGTTGGCCGCGATCACTCGCGGCACCTGCACACCGGGCTGCCCGGCCAGATGCTTGAGCCCGGCGTGCTGGGCCTCAAGCTCCAGCGCCGAATAGTCACCCCGGCAGATTTTCAGCACAAAACGCCCACGCTCGCTATCGACGCGGTAGTTCAGATCCTGCTGACTGCCCAGCGCCTGCAACGTCCCGCTCAAGCCGTAATGCCGCTCCAGCAGCTCAAGTGCTTGCTGCGCGCCCATCTGCGGAGCGGGCAAACTGGCGCGATGAATCAACGTGGCGAGCGGCATGTAACGACCCCTGAAATTTTATTAGGCGCTTATATCGCCATTGCTGGGGGCAATACACAACCCCCGTGGGGGCGGACGGATTGTCGGTGACCAACACAAATCCATTGTGAGAGCGAACCTGCTCGCGATAGCGATCGCTCAGACAGCCACTATGCTGATGTGACATTGTCTTGGCGGGCAGGCTCGCTCCCACAGGGTTCTGGGTGACGGAAGCCTGAAGGGTTTGCTCGGCGAAACGCCGCATCACTCGCACCAATCGTCACTTTGCGCAAGAATGTGCCCCATCAACACCCATTGCTGGAGAAACCCCATGAACGTAGTCACCACCGACCTACCCGGTGTTTTAATCATCGAGACCAAGGTATTTGGTGATGAGCGCGGCTTTTTCTACGAAAGTTTCAACGCCAGGGCTTTCGAAGACGCTACCGGGCTGGCACTCCAGTTCGTTCAGGACAATCATTCGCGCTCGCAAAAAGGCGTGCTACGAGGCTTGCACTACCAACTGCAAAACACCCAGGGCAAGCTTGTGCGCGTAACGGCCGGTGAAGTGCTGGACGTAGCCGTGGATATCCGCCGCAGCTCGCCACATTTCGGTAAATGGGTGGCGACTCGCCTGTCCGCCGATAACCATCGCCAGCTGTGGATCCCGGAAGGCTTCGCTCACGGTTTCGTGGTACTGAGCGAGTTCGCCGAATTCCTCTACAAGACCACCGATTACTACACCCCGTCGGCCGAGCGCAGCATTCGCTGGGACGACCCGGACCTGGCCATCGACTGGCAACTGGACGAAGCACCGCAACTGTCCGCCAAGGACGCCGTCGCCGCGTTCTTCAAGGACGCTGACGTCTTCGCCTGAGCCTGGGCATAATGCGCCTGTCCCCACAGGCGCTCGTGTGTCCGGTCTCGTCAATACAGTTCTTTTTTTGGCGAGCGGCTGTTGTCGCCAGACAAGGCGCCGCGACGAGTCATAGCTGGCTATGGCGAGGAGCGGCAACGCAGCATGGCGGCAACAGATGCCGCCAAAAATGAACCGTATTGGCGAGACCGGACACCCCATGACTCCCTCCCTCCCTCGCAGACCCCGCTGGCGCAGTCTGGCGCTGCTCGCGCTGTGCCTGGCGCCGTTGCTGTGGCCGCTGGAGCATCTGGCCGAGCGCTACTATCGCAATGAGCTGGCCGGTCAGAACCGCCAGACCCTCGATCTGTACGTTGCCAACCTGCTGGGCACCCTGCACCGCTACGAAGTGCTGCCGCAAATCCTTGGCGACCTGCCGGCCCTGCGCGCGGTGCTGGGTGCACCCGATGACAGCGTCACCCAGGGCAATGCCAACCGGTTGCTGAAGAACATCAGCGCCCAGACCGGCGCCGAGGTCATGTACCTGATGGACACCACGGGCAAGACCCTGGCGGCGTCCAATTGGGACAAACAGGACAGCTTCGTCGGGCGCAATTTTTCCTTCCGACCGTATTTCAGTGAGGCGATGGCCGGGCGGCTCGGGCGCTTTTTCGGGCTGGGCACGACGTCAGCCAAACGCGGGTACTTTTTTGCCGCCGCCGTGCGCAATGGCGAAAAAGTCATCGGCGTGCTGGTGGTCAAGGTCGATCTCGATCACACCGAAAGCCTGTGGGGCAAAACCCCCGAGCAACTGCTGATGACCGACCACAATGGCGTGGTCATTCTCACCTCACGTCCCGAATGGCGTTTCCGCGCCACCCGTGCCCTGGGCGAAGCAGAAAACAAGGCCATCACCGCGGTTCAGCCATACCCGACACTTGATCCCAAGCCGTTGAAGCTCAACCCCAAGGCCTGGCTGACCCAGACACAAAAGATTGAAGAAACCGGCTGGAGCGTCAGCATCCTCGCCCCGCGCACCCTGATCGATCGCCCAGTGCGCACGGTGGTCGCCATCGGCGGTGCGACGTTGCTGGTCTTGATGCTGTTGCTGGGCCTGATGATGCAGCGCCGCCGCCATTATCTGGAGCGCATCGCCTTCGAAGCCAAGGCGCGCCGCGAGCTGGAAGGCCGGGTAGCCGAACGTACCAGCGACCTTGAGGGCCTCAACCGGCGCCTGAAACAGGAAGTGCTGGAGCGCGAACAGGCGCAACAGGAACTGGTCCGGGCGCAAGACGATCTGGTGCAGGCCGGCAAACTCTCGGCGCTGGGCACCATGTCGGCGAGCATCAGCCACGAACTCAACCAACCACTGGCGGCGATCCGCAGCTACGCGGAAAACGCCGAGGTGCTGCTCGACCATCAACGCACCGACGATGCTCGCGGCAACCTCAAGCTGATCAGCGAACTGACTGGACGCATGGCCTCGATCATCGCCCACTTGCGCGCCTTCGCCCGCCGCGACCGTCATGCGCCGGAAAGCGTCGCCCTGCAACCGGCGCTGGATGACGCCCTGGCGTTGCTGGCCAAACGTCGACGCAGCATGGAAGTCGAGCTGATCCGTGACTTGCCGGCCGCCACCTTGTGGGTCGAAGCCGGGGAAACCCGTCTACGCCAGGTGCTCGGCAACGTGCTGGCCAATGCCCTCGACGCGCTGACTGAAAAAGGCCCGCCGCGCAAACTCTGGTTAAGTGCCCAATCCACCCCCGAGGGCGTCAATCTGTGCATTCGCGACAACGGTCCGGGGTTTTGCATGGAGGCCCTGGGCCGCGCTGGCGAGCCCTTCTACACCACCAAGACCCGCACCCAGGGTCTTGGCCTGGGATTGGCGATCTGCGACACCCTGATGCGCGCCTTCGGCGGTGAACTGTCGTTCGCCAACCACAAGGAAGGTGGCGCCCTGATTACTTTGAAGCTGCGCGCCGGCGCACCGGGTGTGAGCCTGCAACCGTCCGAGGACCGAAGTGCATGACCATTGATAACCGCATCCAGGTCGTGTTGATCGACGACGATCCCCACTTGCGTCAGGCCCTGAGCCAGACGCTGGACCTCGCCGGCCTGAAAATCCTGCCGCTGGCCGAAGCCAGGGGCCTGGCCGCGCAACTGGAGCGCGACTGGCCGGGTGTGGTGGTCAGCGACATCCGCATGCCGGGCATGGATGGCCTGGAGCTGTTGAGCGAGCTGCACGCCCAGGACCCGGAGCTGCCAGTGTTGCTGATCACCGGCCACGGCGATGTGCCTTTGGCGGTGCAAGCCATGCGTGCCGGTGCTTATGACTTTCTGGAAAAACCTTTCGCCAGTGACGCCCTGCTCGACAGCGTGCGCCGCGCCCTGGCCCTGCGCCGGCTGGTACTGGACAACCGCAGCCTGCGTCTGGCCTTGAGCGATCGCAATGAACTGAGTACCCGGCTGGTCGGGCAATCAGCGCCCATGTTGCGTTTACGCGAGCAGATCGGCGCGCTGGCGGCGACCAAGGCGGATGTGCTGATCCTCGGTGAAACCGGCGCTGGCAAAGAAGTGGTCGCCCGGGCGCTGCACGATTTGTCGAGTCGCCGTAACGGCCCGTTCGTGGCGATCAACGCCGGGGCGCTGGCCGAGTCGGTGGTGGAAAGCGAGTTGTTCGGCCATGAACCCGGCGCCTTCACCGGCGCGCAAAAACGTCGCATCGGCAAGTTCGAGTTCGCCAACGGCGGCACGCTGTTTCTCGACGAAATCGAAAGCATGAGCCTGGATGTTCAGGTGAAGCTGCTGCGCTTGTTGCAAGAACGGGTGGTCGAGCGCCTGGGCGGCAATCAGTTGATCCCGCTGGACATCCGCATCATCGCCGCCACCAAGGAAGACCTGCGCCAGTCCGCCGATCAGGGCCGTTTCCGCGCCGATTTGTATTACCGCCTGAACGTCGCGCCGCTGCGTATTCCGCCGCTGCGTGAGCGCGGTGAAGATGCGTTGATGCTGTTCCAGCATTTCGCCGACGAAGCCAGCGCCCGCCACGGTTTGCCACCCCACGAACTGCAACCGGGACAACGGGCGCTGCTGCTGCGGCACAGCTGGCCGGGCAACGTGCGGGAGTTGCAAAATGCCGCCGAACGCTTCGCCCTCGGCCTGGAACTGGCCCTGGACAACAGCGCACCGGACGGCAGCAACGGCATGAGCCGTGAAGTGGTCAGCGGCGGGCTCAGCGAGCAGGTGGAAAACTTCGAGAAAACCTTGATCGCCGCCGAGCTGGCGCGCTCACACAGCTCGGTGCGCAGCCTCGCCGAAGCCCTCGGCATCCCGCGCAAGACCTTGCACGACAAACTGCGCAAACACGGGCTGAACTTCGCCGACGGCGGCGCCAGCAGCCCCGCCGACGACCTTGATTGAATCCAACCGCAGAGGCCATGCATGAATCGCGACAGTCGTTACCTGGAATCAATCCTGCACCACGACATCCCGTTGACGCGGGACATGGGCCTCAAGGTCCTCGACTGGCACGACCAGCAACTGCGCCTGCACTTGCCGCTGGACGTTAACGTCAATCACAAAAGCACCATGTTCGGCGGCAGCCTGTATTGCGGCGCCGTGCTGGCGGGCTGGGGCTGGCTGCATTTGCGCCTGCGTGAAGAAGGGATTGAAGACGGGCACATCGTTATTCAGGAAGGGCAGATCAGCTACCCGCTGCCAGTCACCACCGACGCCACGGCAATTTGCAGGCGCCGAGCGGGGCGGTGTGGAAGAAGTTTCTGGCGATGTACGAGCGCTATGGCCGGGCGCGGCTGACGCTGCATTCACGGATTGTGAATGTGGGGAGTGAGGACGATGCGGTGACGTTTACCGGGCAGTATGTGTTGCACCGATAAAATATCAGGCAAATGCGAAACCTGTGGGAGCGAGCCTGCTCGCGAAGAGGCAGTGTCCGTCGAATCAATATTGGCTGATAAACCGCCTTCGCGAGCAGGCTCTCTCCCACAAGGATTCGCTTAACTGACTGACATTGGGGCAAGCCAGCTCGCCTACTCAGGAACGGGCGAGTTCCAGCAGCCTCTGCCGCCACGCCGCCTTCGCCGGCAGCGCCAGGAAGAACTCGTTCAACAGCGATTCCCGCGCCGGATAACAGAACGGCGCACCGCTCAAATCCAGCACCTCACCGCCCGCCCCTTCCAGCACCCCTTGCGCCGCCGCCGTGTCCCACTGCGAAGTCGGCGCCAGACGCGGATAACAATCCGCCACCCCTTCGGCCAGTAAACAGAATTTCAACGAACTGCCGACATTGGCCAACTGCAGCTCACCCAGTCGTTCACTCAACCCCGCCAGCAATCGCTCCTGCTCCGGGCTCGAATGCCGACGACTGGCAACCACGGTGAACGCCTCACCAGCGGGCACCACGTCACGAACCTGGATCGGCAACGGCTCGGCACCTGTGTCGCC
This sequence comes from Pseudomonas fungipugnans, assembly GCF_029955235.1. Lineage (NCBI taxonomy): Bacteria > Pseudomonadati > Pseudomonadota > Gammaproteobacteria > Pseudomonadales > Pseudomonadaceae > Pseudomonas > Pseudomonas fungipugnans. Next base: position 572,939 of record NZ_JARBWL010000002.1, on the reverse strand, counting down.
GCGCCATGCACCCAACCCGGCGCCACCGACATAAAAACGCCCGCTGGTCGGCATCGACACCACGCCAAACACCACACGGCCCTGCTCGATCAACGCGATGTTGACGGTAAATTCTTCACTGCCGCAAATGAATTCCTTGGTCCCGTCCAGCGGGTCCACCAGCCACCAGCGCTGCCACCCGGCGCGTACGCTCTGGGGGATATCGGCGTCCTCTTCGGACAGCACCGCAATGCTCGGGTCCAGCGCCTTGAGCCCGTCGACGATGACATGGTGCGCGGCGATATCGGCGGCTGTGACCGGCGAATCATCGGATTTGGCCGTCACCGCCACATCGGCACGCCAGAACGGCAGGATCGCTTCGCCGGCCTTCAATGCCAGCTCAACCACGGGCGCCATCAACGGATGAGAAAAAGTCATGGCAGGAACACCCCGCGCTGGGTCAACAAGTCACGGGCCAGGTACAGCGCCGCCAAGGCACGGCCCTCGGTGAATTGCGGGTTTTGCGCAAGGCCTGACAATTCGTGCAGGTTGACCTTGTCCACGCCCATCGGCTCCGGCTCGTCGCCCTCCAGGCTTTCTTCGTAAAGATCAGTGGCCAATACCACCTGGATCTTCTGGCTCATGTAGCCGGGGGACAACGACAGTTCGGTCAGATGCTCCAACTGCCGCGCGCCATAGCCAGCCTCTTCCTTGAGTTCGCGTTCGGCGGCCGCCAGCACATCCTCGCCCGGCTCGATCAAGCCTTTGGGCAGGGACAATTCGTATTCATCGGTGCCGCCGCAATATTCTTCCACCAGCACCGCATGCTCGGCATCGAGCATCGCCACGATCATCACCGCGCCATACCCGGCGCCCTTGCCGACCAGGCGCTCGTAGGTACGCTCCACGCCATTGGAAAAGCGCAATTTCAGCTCTTCGACGCAGAACAGGCGGCTGGTGGCGACAATCTCGCGGGCAAGTACGGTGGGTTTCTGGCGCATGCAAAGCTCCTTGGCGTGAACGCGCTACTATAACGCGGCTTTCCCGATTGTTTATGTCGGATATCTTTCTACCGTTCGAGACGTTTGCCATGCCCTCATTACCCTGGTCCGACATCGACACCGTACTGCTGGACATGGACGGCACCCTGCTGGACCTGCACTACGACAACCATTTCTGGATGGAGCACCTGCCCCAGCGCTATGCCGAACTGCACGGCGTGAGCCGGGCCATGGCCGAGCTGGAGTTGCAGCCGCTGTTCGAACGCAACGCCGGTCAGTTGCAGTGGTATTGCCTGGACTTCTGGAGCGCCGAGCTGAAATTGCCGGTGCGCGAGCTGAAACTGGAAACCGCCCATCTGATCGCCCTGCGCCCGGATGCGGACACCTTTCTGGCAGCGATCAAACAGGCCGGAAAACGGGTGATCATGATCACCAATGCGCACCGCGATTCACTGTCATTGAAACTGGAGCGGATTGAACTGGCGCCGTACTTCGAGCGTTTGATCAGCTCCCACGATTACGGTTTCGCCAAGGAAAACCCGCAGTTCTGGGACGCCTTGCAGGCAGACATCGGTTTCGACCCGGCACGTAGCCTGTTTATCGACGATACGCTGCCGATTTTGCGCAGCGCTCGGGACTTTGGGGTGGCGCATCTGCTGGCAGTGAGTGAGCCGGACAGCCGCAAAGGGCCGAAAGACACGGCTGAATTTGCGGCGGTGGGGGATTACCGCGAGCTTGTTGCAGGGCTTTGAGACCGGGTCGCCTGCTTCGCGAGCAGGCTCGCTCCCACACAGATCAGGTTGTACACAAATGACATGTTCACCCAAGATCCAATGTGGGAGCGAGCCTGCTCGCGAAAGCGATCTTGAGGATTACTCAGGAATGCGCAACGACTGCCCCGGATAGATCTTGTTCACATCCTTGAGCATCGGCTTGTTGGCCTCGAAGATTTTTTGATACTTGTTGGCATCGCCATACACGCGCAGGGAAATCGCGCTAAGCGTGTCGCCCTTCTCCACCACCACGAACTTCGCCGCCACGACGACCGGCCCGGTCACGGTAATCTGGTCTTCAACACCACTGACACCGGCCACGTTGCCCAGCGACAGGAGAATTTTTTCTTTCTCTTCCTGGGATTTGGCTTCGCCGCTGGCGATCACTTTATCGCCTTCGACTTTCACCTGGATTTTCGACGTGTCGATTCCCGTCAGTGCATCCTTCACATGCCTGGTCAACGCCTCACTGTTGGCTTGGGCCTTGTCCGGCGTCAGCGCACCAAGAATTTTTTCACCGGCATCTTTCAAAAAGCTGAAAAGGCTCATCGTTTTCTCTCCATGGGATAAGGGTCCAGACGCAAAAGACTAGACCAGCCTCTCCCACTGCGGTTCCCAGCCGACCAATGACCCCGCCCCCTCGCAAGCGCTAGAATCGCAAACCCTGCCCGCGCCCTGGAGCGAAGATGGACATCAAGCAGCTCAAATTCCTCATCGCCCTCGACGAAACCCGGCACTTCGGCCAGGCCGCTGCCCGCTGCCACATCACCCAGCCGACCCTGTCGATGCGTTTGCGCAGCCTGGAAGAAGAGCTGGAGTTGCCGCTGGTCAATCGTGGCCAGCGTTTTGAAGGCTTTACCGCGCCCGGCGAACGGGTGCTGGCCTGGGCTCGCACGGTATTGGCCGCTTACGACGGCTTGCAGGCCGAGGCCGCTGCCTGTCGCGGCAATCTGGTGGGTACGTTGCGCCTGGGCGTGGTGCCGCTGTCGAGCTTCGATCCGCTGCCGCTGATGCAACGCCTGCACGTCGAACACCCGAATCTGCGCTTCGAACTCTCGGCGCTGAGCTCCGAGCAGATCCTCGAACAGCTGGCGAACAATCGACTCGACCTTGGCGTGTCTTACCTGGAGCGCCTCGACGGCGAACGTTTCGACTCGCTGGCCTTCAGCGAAACCCGCATGGGCCTGCTCTACGATCAGCGTTTTTTCAGTTTCGGCGAGGCGCCGCTGAGCTGGGAGTCATTGATCGAACTGCCGTTGGGCATGCTCACCAGCGGCATGCATTTTCGCCAATCCATCGATCATAACTTCCACAGCCGAGGCCTGATCCCGCAGCCGCTGCTGCAAACCGATGCTGTCCATCAATTGTTACAAGCCGTGCACGGCGGCTTCTGCTGCGCGGTGATGCCGCTGGACGGAGGCCTGGAAAATCTCACCGACCACCTGCGCCTGCAACCCATCGAAAATGCCCAGACCCTTGGCCGGCTGGGACTGATCATGCGCCGCAGCGCCCCGCGTTCGGCCTTGGCGGAAGCCTGCTTCGCGATTTATCAGAAATCGCTGACAGGACCTTGATCGACGGCATCTATCGGTAGATCAGTATTAGCGATTAGACGAGACAACCTGCCGCGCCTAGGCTTAGAACTGACCAAACCGTCGGTGATGCCCCCATGAACGCCAAGCGCCCAGCCTGCGCGGCGCCCGCCCTCGAAACGCCCGCGCCCGCCGCCAGCCAGACCTACAGTTTCAGCAATCTGCAATACACCGAAACGGACAGCACCGCGCTGGCTGAAGAAGTGGCATTGGCGATTGCCTATAACGGCATCAGCCAAGCCGTGATGCTGGTGACGCCGACGGATCTGGAAGACTTTATCGTCGGCTTCAGCCTGGGCAGCGGCATCATCGAAGACGCTGCTGACATCTATGACCTGCAACTCAGCGGCTCGGGTTCGGCGCAATACGCGCAAGTGACCATCGCCAACCGCGCCTTCTGGAACCTCAAGCAGCAACGTCGGCAACTGGCCGGCACCAGCGGTTGCGGGCTGTGCGGCGTGGAAGCGGTCGAACAGGCGCTGCCCGACCTCAAGGTGCTCCCTGGCGCGCCTTTGCCGCCTGCCGAATGGCTCGACGGCCTGCGCCAGCGTATCGGCGCGTTTCAGCCGCTGGGCCAGCATTGCGGCGCCGTGCACGCGGCGGTGTTCATGAACGGCCAGGGCGAACTGCTGCTGGGCCGCGAAGACATTGGCCGGCATAACGCCCTCGACAAACTGATCGGCGGCCTGATCCGCCAGAACATCTCGACTGCCGGCGGCCTGGCAATTGTCACCAGCCGTTGCAGCCTCGAACTGATCCAGAAAGTGCTGCGCGCCGGGATTCAAACCCTCGTCAGCCTGTCGTCGCCCACCGGTCTTGCCGTGCAATGGGCCCGCCGCCACAACCTCAATCTCATCCACCTGCCGCAGAAGAATGCGCCGCGGGTCTACAGCCCTGCGATGGAGAACCAAGCGTGAGCCAACATCATCAAGCCGACCAGAAACCAACCCCGCGTTACAAGCCCTACAAGGGTGCTGCCGGTGGCTGGGGCGCGCTGATCAGCGTTGCCCAGGCCTGGTTGACCAGCGACAACGCGCTGAAAAACTTGCGCATGATGCTCAAGACCAACCAGAACGGCGGCTTCGACTGCCCGGGTTGCGCCTGGGGTGATTCGCCGGAAAGCGGCATCGTGAAGTTCTGCGAGAATGGCGCCAAGGCGGTGAACTGGGAAGCGACCAAACGCCGTGTCGATGGCGCTTTCTTCGCCAAACACAGCGTCACCTCCTTGCTGGAACAGAGCGATTACTGGCTGGAGTATCAAGGCCGTCTGACCGAGCCAATGAGCTATGACGCCGAAACCGATCGCTACAAGCCGATCAGTTGGGAGGCGGCATTCGCCCTGATCGGCAAGCACCTGCAAGGGCTGTCGAGCCCGGATCAGGCCGAGTTCTATACCTCGGGCCGCGCCAGCAACGAAGCGGCGTACCTGTATCAATTGTTCGTGCGTGCCTACGGCACCAACAACTTCCCCGACTGTTCGAACATGTGCCACGAGGCCAGCGGTGTGGCGTTGGCGCAAAGTGTTGGCGTTGGCAAAGGCACCGTGACCTTCGACGACTTCGAACACGCCGATGCGATTTTCGTCTGGGGCCAGAACCCCGGCACCAACCACCCACGGATGCTTGAACCGCTGCGCGAAGCGGTGAAACGCGGCGCGCAAGTGGTGTGCGTCAACCCGTTGAAAGAGCGTGGCCTGGAACGCTTCCAGCACCCGCAACATCCGCTGGAAATGCTCACCAACGGCGATAAACCGACCAACACTGCGTACTTCCGCCCAGCCTTGGGCGGCGACATGGCGCTGCTGCGCGGCATGGCGAAATTCCTGCTGCAATGGGAGCGCGATGCACAGAAAACCGGCGCGCCAGCGGTGTTCGACCACGACTTCCTCAATGAACACAGCGCCAACGTACTGGAATACCTGGGCACCATCGACGACACGCCGTGGGAACAGATCGTCGAGCAGTCCGGCCTGACGCTGGTGGAAATCGAGCAAGCGGCGCGCATGTACGCCAAGGGCAAGAACGTGATCATGTGCTGGGCGATGGGCATCACCCAGCATCGCCATTCGGTGCCAACCATCCAGGAAATTGCCAACCTGATGCTGCTGCGCGGCAACATCGGCCGGCCAGGTGCCGGCCTGTGCCCGGTGCGCGGCCACAGTAACGTGCAAGGCGACCGGACCATGGGCATCAACGAGCGCCCGCCAGTGGCGTTCCTCGATTCCCTGGAGCGTCGCTTCCAGTTCAAGGTGCCCCGTGACAACGGCCACAACGTGGTCGAAGCCATTCATGCCATGGCCGATGGTCGCGCCAAGGTTTTCATTGGCCTGGGTGGCAACTTCGCTCAAGCCACGCCCGACAGCCCGCGCACCTTTCAGGCCCTGAGCAATTGCGACCTGACCGTGCAGATCAGCACCAAGCTCAACCGCAGCCATCTGGCCCACGGTAAAGACGCGCTGATCCTGCCGTGCCTGGGCCGGACCGACATCGACATCCAGACCGAAGGCCCGCAAGCGGTGACTGTCGAAGACTCGTTCAGCATGGTCCACGCCTCCAATGGCCAGTTGCAGCCGCTGTCGAACCAGATGCGCTCGGAGCCTGCAATCATTGCCGGCATCGCCGCTGCGACGCTGGGCAGCAAGCCGGTGGACTGGAACTGGCTGGTAGCCGATTACGGGCGCATCCGCGACCTGATCGCCGACACCATCCCGGGCTTTCGCGATTTCAACGAGAAGGTCAAGAATCCGGGCGGTTTCTACCTCGGCAACAGCGCCGGCGCACGCAAGTGGAACACCCCGTCGGGCCGCGCCAATTTCCGCGCAAACATCCTGCCCAAAGACCTGGTGCACGAGCGCACCCGTGCTACCGGTGTGCTGCCGGACCTGATCATGCAATCAATGCGTTCCCACGATCAGTACAACACCACCATTTATGGCCTCGACGACCGTTATCGCGGCGTGAAGGGCCAACGGGACGTGTTGTTCGTGAACGAGGCCGACATCATTCGCCTGGGTTTCAAACCGGGGCAGAAAGCCGACATCGTGTCGATCTGGGACGATGGCCGCGAGCGTCGGGTCAAGGGCTTCACGCTGCTGGCGTTTGATATTCCGGCGGGGCAGGCGGCGGCCTACTATCCGGAAGTGAATCCGCTGGTGCCGCTGGAAAGCACCGGGGACGGCAGCCATACGCCGACGTCGAAGTTTGTGGCGATCCGACTGGAAGCGGCGAGTGAGAGCCGGTTGATTTTGGCGAAGTCGGCGTAATCAGTCGCCTGTTCTGGCCTCATCGCGAGCAAGCTCGCTCCCACATTGGATCGTCAGGGGACACAGGCTATGTGTTCACCGATAAACACTGTGGGAGCGGGCTTGCTCGCGATGACGTCGGACGACGCAATACATCAATCACTTCAACCAACCACTTTCCAATCGCCCACAAAAAAGGCCGCTTTTCCCTAAAAACGGCCTATCCGAAGTAGCTAAAGACCGACGAAAGTCGCTTAAGTTCCGCCGTTAAAACAGTAACTTACGCAATTGTGTACAAGTCGTGTTACTCGTCGGATTTCGATTGTAACCAGTTCGACACAGCCTCAGGATCGCGCCGTCATCCCCTTGAGGTTCCTCTATGAAGTTCTCCTCGATTCTCTTGCTGTCCCTTGGCCTGGTCAGTGGCATCGCTTCTGCCGGCGGCACTGCTGAAGCAGGTGTGGGCGGCGCATTGGGCGGGGTTCTGGGCTCGGTCGTCGGTCAATCGTTAGGCGGCAACACAGGTTCAACCATTGGCGCGGCCCTGGGTGGCGCGGGTGGTAGCGCGGTCGGCGCAGACCGCCGCAGCCGTGGTGAAGCGGCCATCGGCGGTGCGTTGGGCGCAGCGGGCGGCAACGTAGTCGGGCGCAGCATGGGCGGTACTACCGGCAGCCTGATCGGCTCCGCTGCCGGCGGTGGTGCGGGTGGTGCGTTGGGTAACTACATGGGCAACGCCAGTAACGACAATGATCGCCGCTCCTATCGGGGCCGGGATGATCGCCGTTACTACCGAGATGACCATCGTGGTCGTGGCCATGCTTACGGGCATCGCAAGCATCATCGGTATAGCCGGCATCATTGATCGCCGCGAAGATCAAAAGATCGCAGCCTGCGCCAGCTCCTACAGGGATTGAGCTGTCACAGGTTGCGATTTTTTTTGTCCGTCAAATCGTCAACTGCTCCAATGCCTCGCGTAAACCGACTGGAATCGCCACGGGCTGATTCGACAGCCGGTCCACAAATACATGCACAAACCGCCCCGCCGCACAGGCCTCGTCTTCACCTTGCTTGAACACGGCCAGTTCATATTGCACCGAGCTGTTGCCCAATTTGCCCACCCGCAGGCCGATCTCAATCCGGTCCGGGAAAGCGATTGAAGCGAAGTAATCGCAGGCCGAACTCACCACGAAACCCACGACCTCGCCGTCATGGATATCCAGCCCGCCGACTTCGATCAGGTAGGTGTTAACGGCCGTGTCGAAGAAGCTGTAGTAGGTAACGTTATTGATGTGGCCGTAGGCATCGTTGTCGTGCCAGCGAGTCGTGATGGGCTGGAAGTGGGGGTAGTCGGTGCGCTGGTGCATCGGTGTCGGCTCCTGGGGTGGGTGGGTAGTCTAAGGCGAAATCGCGTCATCGTTCTTCGCGAGCAATCCCGCTCCCACCATTGACCTGCATTGAACATAAATCCCCTGCTCGCGAAGGCGCCCTGAAGCACGCCACATCAACTAGCTATCAGCAAACCCCTTCCCCGCCACCGCCAACTCACCAATCAGCCTTGCAGGCGTCCACTGATCTCCCTGCCTCGTCTCCAGCGCCAACAACCGCTGATGAATGTCCGCCAACCCCTGCTGATCCGCCCAGGCCATTGGCCCGCCTTTTTCCGCCGGAAAACCGTAGCCATTGAGATACACCAGATCGATATCGTGAGCCGAGCCGGCAATGCCCTCCTGCAAAATTTTCGCCCCTTCGTTGACCAGCGCCAGCAAGCAGCGCTCCAGAATCTCCTCAGGCCCGATCTCGCGGCGCTGGAAGCCCAGTTTTTCGCTGACCTCCAGCACCAGCGCATCGACGACCGGGTCGTGCTCAGCCTGACGACTGCCCGGCTCGTAGTGGTAATAGCCGTTGCCACTCTTCTGGCCAAAGCGACCAAGCTCACACAGACGGTTATCCACCTGGACTTCAGGCGCATCCTGGCCTGTGCCGGCCAACTCGCGAGCGCGCCACTCCAAGTCAATACCGACCACGTCATACATGCGAAACGGCCCCATGGCGAAGCCAAAACCCTGCAGCGCCGCATCCACCTGATACGGATACGTGCCTTCGAGCAGCATCTTGCGCGCCTCCAGCACGTACGGGTGCAACATGCGATTACCGATAAATCCATGGCAATTGCCGGACACTACACTGACCTTGCCCATGCGTTTGCCCAGCACCAGCGCGGTATCAAGTACCGCCGGGGCGGTCTGCGCGCCACGGACGATTTCCAGCAATTTCATGATGTGAGCCGGGCTGAAGAAGTGCAGGCCCAGCACTTGTTGCGGGCGGCGAGTGACGGCGGCGATCGCGTCGATATCCAGCGCCGAGGTATTACTGGCCAGAATCGCGCCGGGTTTGAGCTGAGCGTCCAGGTCGCGGAAGATCTGCTGCTTGAGTTCGAGGTTCTCGTAGACCGCTTCGATCACCAGGTCCACCTCGCGGATCGCCGCATAATCCGCCGCGGCTGTCACTCGGGCAAGGCGAGTGTCAGCCTCAGCCTGATCGATACGGCCCTGCTTTACATTGTGCGCATAGGTGTCAGCCACGGCGGCCAGCGCCTGTTCGAGCATCTGCGGGTTGTTATCGACCCACTGCACCGGCACCCCGGCGTTAGCCAGGCACATGACAATGCCCCGGCCCATCGTGCCCGCACCAATCACGGCGGCGCGCTGAATATCGAACGGTTTCTGGCTCATGGTTGTTCTCTTGTTGGCGATCCAAAGACAAGGTTCACCATAGACAGCCTGTGGTTTTTTTTGAAATTTATTACCGTGATGGGCGACATTCAGGGGATGGATGCCAGCCGCAAGAGCACAGCAAATCCCTGTGCGGGCCTGCTCGCGAAAGCGGTCGATCAGTCGATTTACCTGTTGAACCAGCCTGCGCCTTCGCGAGCAGGCTCGCTCCCACAGGGGTCATCATTCAGCCTGCGAGATGCGCTTGCGCCCACTCCCGCACCTCGGCATACGGATATTCCTCCAACGCCGCAAACCCCGAAATCGAGCGCGCCTTGAGCTTGGTGAACAACGGCACGCTGATCCCACACAGAAATCGGGTCACTCGCTCCGCCGACGGCAGGTTGCCAGTGTGTTGTTCGTGCCTGTGGATAAAATCGCCGCACAACGTTTCGAAACTTTTATCCACAAGCGCCGGTAATTCCGGCGGTGCAGGCAGCCGCGCTACGTCGCCATGACACACCGAACAATGCCCGCACTGCCGGGGTGCGTTTTCGTCGCCAAAGTACTCGGCCAGGCGATAGCCCAGGCAATGATCGGTCGCAAACAGATCGAGCATGGCGTGTATCCGCGCAATCTCGGTTTGTTCATGCCGGGTGAAATAGGCGTGCAGTTCCGCACTCAGCGCCGCACTGTCGAAGCCGGTTTGCAGCAGGCTGTAGACCTCGGTCATCTGCTTGCTTTCGAGTTCGACCCAGCCCTTTTCCTGAAAATAATCCAGCGCCTTGACCACACGATTGCGTTCGGCTGAATACTGCTCATACATCGCATCGAAATTCACTGTGGCCCAGGTCCGCGCACGGCTGGAAGTCTGGATGATTGCCGCGACGAAGTCTTTGCGTTCACCCTCAAAGCGCGCCAACAGCGCGTCAGGCTCGTGCAAATACTTGAAGCGATACTCGGCGTAATAGGCATAGCGCGGGGCGATGATGCCGCGCAACTCCAGCTGCACCAGCAAGGTCTTGAGCGGCAACTGGCGAATGTTGCTCTGGTCCGCCAACGGCCCCAGCAGGAACTCCCACTGACCTTCAGGCGCGGCGGCCTGCAATTCATCGAGTACGCAGCGGATGCCGTCCAGTTCCGGCGTGTCGCCGTAGACAAAATTTTCCAGCACGTTGAGGCTGTCGCGGTTGGCCAGCACCAGGCAATCGGACGGCTGCCCGTCACGTCCGGCGCGACCGATTTCCTGGCTGTAATTTTCGATGGATTTTGGCAGGTCGAAATGCACGACATTGCGGATATCGCTTTTGTCGATGCCCATGCCGAAGGCAATCGTGGCGACGATGCAATTGGACTGGCCCGCCATGAAGCGTTTCTGGATGCCCTCTCGTTGATCATGAGGCAAACCGGCGTGGTACGCCTCGGCCTGAATACCGTTGCGGCCCAGATGTTCAGCGATGTGTTCGGCGGTTTTCTGCAAAGTGACGTAGACGATGCTCGGCTGATCGGGGCGCTGCTTCATCCATTCCACCAGACGGCGGCGTTTATCCTGACCGCGGACCGGCTCCACGAGCAGATTGAGGTTGGCCCTATAGAAGCCCGTGGTGACCACATCCTCGGGAGCGATGGCGAATTTCGCTTCCATGTCCGCGATCACTTTGGGCGTCGCGGTGGCGGTCAACAGCAAGGCCTGGGGAATGTTGAACTGACGCTGGTAGTCCGGCAGCTTGAGGTAATCAGGGCGAAAGTTGTGGCCCCACTCCGAGATGCAGTGCGCCTCGTCCACCACCAGCAGCGAGATCGGCACTTGCTGCAGGAAATTACGGAAGCGCTCGTTCTTCAGACGCTCTACAGAGATCATCAGAATCTTCAACTCGCCGGACCTGGCCCGGGCCATTACATCACTGGCGTCATCACGACTTTGCGCCGAATCGATACTGCCCGCCGAGATGCCATGGCGTTGCAGAAACGCCAGCTGGTCCTGCATCAACGCCAACAGCGGCGAGACCACCAACGTCAGGTGCGGCAGCAACAAGGCCGGCAATTGATAACAGAGGGACTTGCCTGAACCGGTGGGGAAAATCGCCGCCGCCGAGCGCCCGGCCAGCACGGCACTGACTGCCGCCTCCTGGCCAGGTCGAAACTGTGGATAACCGAAAACCTGTTCCAGGGTGTTGTGCATAAGCTGTCACTCCGTTGACCGCTGCGATGCCCAAAGCCTAGCCGGCGATCGCAGCGAGTCGAGAAAAGGTCGGGGGTAAAAACGATACGGGATGATACCGCGACAACTCGCCGAGCCTTCGCCACAGATTGAAACAAACGAAGCACTTCGCCCTCTGACGTCATCCGCTTCCAGGCGGTAAGGTTTTGCTTGCGCGCATTTCACATCATGGCAGGACGCCTGATGGTGCGGCATTTGAACAAGGAACGAACATGCCCCGAATACCGACATTTTCAATCGTGTTGATCCTGGCAACCTTGATGCTGGGCGGCTGTGCCCTGCCTTATATGGATCCACCCATTTTCGCCACTTGCGACACCCTGGACTGCTCAGCTCAAGAGAGCTGGCGCATTTCCTGACCACTCAGGACGCGAGTGATTGCCGGGCTAAAACAGGCATCCGACGTTACTCGCTCAACAGTTGCTCCTGAGACACCCGGCTCGTACTTGCCCATGCAGCACGGGCCGGGCCTATCGTTCCGCAAATGAACTGAAACGAGAACCGTCGGCCGAACCCGGTTTACCCTTGGCATTGCCGGAGCTGGAGAAGGGCTGGATCGCCGTACCCGGTGGCGAGGCGGGCGCGGGGCAAGGCCTCGACATGCCCTACAGATTCTGGCACACGCCATTCCGAGAATCGCTGCGCTACGCCTGACAAGGCTGTAGGAAATTTCCCCAATAAGGATTTGTCATGAAAAACCTCGGATACGCGTAGGCCCGGTCCGATAAGGCAGGTAATTCCCCTACAAAACCTGTCCATCGAAGCCATATTGCAGCGCCACGCTGCACACTTCTATAGTTTGCGGCGCGGCTGAAAGTGTCTCGGCCTGCGGGGAGCCATCTCCCCATTTCGTACAGGACAAATCTCGATGACCGCCGCCCATTTGCCGACAGACCGCTACCGCCCACTCAACAGCCGCTACAGCGAAAAGCCGGTGCTGGTCATCGATACCATGGCCGACGCACACGAAATTCTCGACGCCGCCCACCAACGCATCCACGCTGCCAGCGGCCTGCTCGAAACCCTCTACTGCCTAAACTTCAGACAAGCCGACGTCAGCGACATCCCCAACCTGATCAACGCCCTGTACCTGCTGACCCAGGACGGCAACCAACTGCTGAGTATTGCCCGGCAAAAAATGCCGAAAACAACAGCAATTTGATGCCGGAACAAAGCTTAAAAAGATGAGACTGGTCACCCGACCCAACAGCTCATTTCAACGTTCACGCGTACAAGACAAAAAAAACAGGTAATCCGGGCTGCCGAATTTCTTCCCGGTGAGCGCTTCCAGGCTGCCTATTTGCTCGTTCGATAATTCATATTCATAGACCGGATCGTCTGGCTCCGTCCATGCCATCAGCGCCTTGAGCTGCTCGAAGTCCTCGGCGGGAATATCAACACGAAACGCCAGACGCTCCGATGTTTTATAAAACGCTCTGACAGAATGCTTCATTTCTGAGTACTCCTTTCCGGGTCTGCATCCGATAGTCTTTTTCCGGTTTCCGCGTTGAACTCGCCAAGATGTTTACCTTGCCTGGTGTATTGCTCAACCGTTCCGTGCATGTAGTCCCACTCATAAATTCGACCTTTCGAATCCAACCAACGCGCCCTTCTTTTCCCGCCACCTTTCACCGAGGTTTTCGATGGCACCGGATAGGTATCTGGAAACGCGAGCAGCTTTTCTGGAGCTAGACGATAGCCAAAATCCCTTGGTACCCCCAACACAACATAAAGCGGCCTAACCCCCGAATCCGCCGGAAACACCAGAATGAAATCCTGATACTCCGGCGGATAAGCCGGACTAACGATAATCTTGTCCGCCTGCTCCGTTGGCGGAAAAATCCATACCTGAGGCGCTTGCGGTGCCGCTTCCAGCGCCGGGATTCCCAACGTCTCCGCCGGGTTCTCTGCGGGCGTCCAGATCAACTCGACCCCATCGCCAAAGTCTGCCACTTGCTGCGAACCGCGCGCCTCAAATGTCACGACGGGAATCATCTCCCAATCGCGCCGGCTCTGCGTGTTGTACCCATAGCCTTTGAGTGTCCCGTCAGCCTGCGCTTCTACTCGCAGACGAACTCGTGTTCGGGCCTGCTTGAGCGACCTTAGCTGTTCATCGGTATAAAGCGCGCCATCGCCCAAGCTTGAAGGCGCAAGCAGAGCAACCAGACCCACCAACGCACCGCCAGCAACACCGGCCGTAGCCAATCCGGCGACAGTAGTTGCGCCCGAGACCGGGGCCGACGCAATCGCCGCACCACCCAATGCCAAGGAGCCGATACCCACCGGCAAAACACCACTGATCTTCTGGAGCGGCAAACGATCACCCGCATCAACCCGACGCCCTCCCAGCAAGCTCAACTCGCCATACTCACCGACGATTTCCGTCGGCACGAAGCCAGATGGACTGCTGTAGTCAATGATGGAGTCCGGCAACTTGCAGGATTTGGCAAACACACAACCCCCGAGCGTCTGACTCTTTTCCTGAAACGCCACCTCCCGACTTTTTTCGAAGGAGTTTTGCCTGCACAGCATGGTTTCATAGGCTTTTTGCCTGGCATCCCTCGCCGCCAACTCACTAGCGGTCATGTCCCGTAGCCGACGGTATCCCCCACCATCAGTGTCGTAGTGGTGCCACACTTGTGGTGTTTCCTTGCCCATTCGTATTCCCTTCGGTAACCACTCAAGCACGGCTCAAAGTCGGCGCCGGTGAAGTTACCGAGGGTTCAAAAACAGGGGTGTAGGTCTAATCTGAACCTGTTGTGCGATCCTTCTCCATCGCCTTTTATGGGTGATTACGCCGTAAAATTTGTCGCAAGATCCGACCAGCGCCACCTGATCGCCATGCCCCCAACGGACAACGCCCCATGAACCTCGCCCCCAACTTCCCCGACGACCACGCCATGCACCTGCTCATGCAGCTGTTGCACGAAGAGCTCGGGCTGCCCGAACGCAAAACCATCAGCCTGACCACCTCGATCAACTTCGACCTGAACTGCGATGGCGCCGATGCGCGGCATTTGATGGAATCGCTGGAGGAGCAGTTCGGGATAGATTTCGTGGACTACGACGCCTATCGCTACTTTCAGCCGGAAGGGTTTGATGCGCATCTGAAGCGCAGAGCGAAGGGGCGCGGGGACAAGGTGGCGTTGACGATTGGCATGCTTTACCAAGCGGTCAAGGTGCAGCGGTGGGATACGCTTGAATTGGAAGGCATTCCGCCGAGCGCATAAGTGGCAATATTCTGGCTGCTTAAAGCCTTTTCGGTTGGAATATTGGCAGTTGTGAATCCGTTAGCCTGAATTGCACACAAAAAAAAGCCGCCCCTGAAGGCGGCTTTCTCATTCCATCAAACCTTACAACTTAGGCCCGGCAGCCTTGATCGCGTCGCTCACATCAAACTTCTTGAAGTTCTCAACAAACAACCCGGCCAATGCTTTAGCCGCTTCATCGTAAGCAGCTTTGTCAGCCCAGGTATTGCGTGGGTTCAACAGGCCGGTCTCAACGCCCGGTACTGCCAATGGCACGTCCAGGTTAACGGTGTCCAGGTGCTCGGTTTCAGCACCGATCAACGCGCCGCTCTGGATCGCTGCAATCACGCCACGGGTGGTCGGGATGTTGAAGCGTTTGCCGACACCGTAGCCGCCGCCGGTCCAGCCGGTGTTGACCAGGTAGACCTTGGAGCCGAAGCCGCGGATGCGCTTGATCAGCAGCTCTGCGTATTCACCGGCCGGGCGCGGGAAGAACGGGGCGCCAAAGCAGGTGGAGAAGGTCGACTTGATGCCGCTGCCGGAACCCATTTCGGTCGAGCCCACCAGTGCGGTGTAGCCGGACAGGAAGTGGTAGGCCGCTTGTTCTTCGCTGAGGATGGACACGGGTGGCAGGACGCCGGTCAGGTCGCAGGTCAGGAAGATCACGGCGTTTGGCTCGCCGCCGAGGTTTTTCGGGGCGCGTTTTTCGATCAGTTCACGCGGGTAAGCGGCGCGGCTGTTCTGGGTCAGGCTGTCGTCGGCGTAGTCGGCCTTTTTGGCGGCATCGAGTACAACGTTTTCCAGCACGGCGCCGTGTTGAATGGCTTTCCAGATGACTGGCTCGTTCTTCTCGGAGAGGTCGATGCACTTGGCATAGCAACCACCTTCGATGTTGAACACCACGCCCACGCCCCAGCCGTGTTCGTCGTCGCCGATCAGGTAGCGGCTTTCGTCGGCGGACAGGGTGGTTTTACCAGTGCCCGACAGGCCGAAGAACAGGGTCACGTCGCCCTCTTCGCCCATGTTGGCAGCGCAGTGCATTGGCAGCACATCAGCGGCTGGCAACAGGAAGTTCTGCACGGAGAACAGGGCTTTTTTCATTTCGCCGGCGTAACGCATGCCTGCGATCAGCACTTTTTTGGCCGCGAAATTGATGATCACGGTGCCGTCGGAGTTGGTGCCGTCACGCTCAGGTACGCATTCGAACTCTGGGACGTTGAGGATCTGCCACTCGTCCTTGCCGCCGGCGTTGTACTGGCCAGCTTCAGGGTTGATGAACAGGCAACGGCCAAACAGGTTGTGCCAGGCAGTACCGGTGGTCATTTTGACCGGCAGGTAGTGCGCAGGATCGGAGCCTACATGCACGTGAGAAACAAAACGCTCGCGCTCGCCGATGAAGGCTTCAACGCGGTTCCACAGGGCGTCGAACTTGTCGGCCGGGAACTTGCGGTTGATCGGGCCCCAGGCGATGGCGGCCGACGTGGACGGTTCTTCAACGATGAAGCGATCAACTGGCGAGCGGCCGGTACGGTGACCGGTGCGAACAACCAGCGCGCCGGTATCGGCAAGCTCGCCTTCACCGCGACTCAGGGCTTCTTTAACCAGATCATCAACACTCAGATCGGTGTACACGGCATTATTTGCTTGCGTCATGAGGTTCCCCGTCGGCCAGTGGCCGAGTGCTCCAAACGTTTTGTAGTAGAAAGTCGTGCACTACTACCGCGAAAAAAGTGGGCCGGATTATGCCAGAAAAGCCCAAAAAGAGTAGGGCCCTCCCGTCGTAACGGCGTTATTCCGGCGTTGAGCAGTGAATTTACCTGCGCTGAACCGTTTTAGTGACGGGTATCTGACGGCGTATCTACACCCGCGCCAGCGAACAATTGAGTGATATCCGCCGCATCGAACAGGTAGCGATGGTTGCAAAACTGGCAATCGATCTCGATGTTGCCACCGTGTTCGACCACCAATGCTTGCGCATCTTCCAGACCGAGGCTGACCAGCGCATTGGCCGAACGCTCGCGGGAGCAGCTGCAACGGAAGCGCAGTTTCTGCGCGTCGAACAGACGCACCTGCTCTTCATGATAGAGGCGATGGAGTACGGTTTCGTTGTCCAGGCTCAGTAATTCATCAGCCGTCAGGGTGCTGGCGAGCGCGGTGACGTGCTGCCAGCTGGCGGCGCGTTCTTCTTCGTCTCGCAGGCGGTCGGCCGGCAGTTGCTGCAGCAGCAGGCCACGGGCGCGACGGCCATCGGCGTACAGCCAGAAACGCGTGCCGACCTGCTGTGACATGACGAAATAGTTGGTGAAGCAATCGGACAGGGTTTCGCCGTCGAGATCGACAATGCCCTGGTAGCGCTGGCCTTGAGTCGGGTCGATGGTCAGTGCCAGCACGCCGTTGGGCATGAGGTCGGCGAGGGTCGCGTCGGGGGCAATCTGGTCCGCTTCATAACGGGCCAGGCCACGGATTTCGCGCTCGCTGGAGCATTCGATCATCAGCAGCGGAATGGGGCCATCGGACCGGGCCTGCAGGATCAGCAAGCCGTCGAACTTCAGGGTGCCAACCAGCAGCGACGCGGCGGCCATCAGCTCACCAAGCAACTGCGCCACCGGCTCCGGGTAGGGGTGTTTGGCCAGTACTTCGGCATAGCTACGTTCCAACGCAACCAGTTCGCCACGGGTGTCGCTGTCATCAAAAATGAAGCGTTGGGTGTAGTCGGTATCCGGTAGATCGCTCATAGGTCTAGGTATCTGAATGGGGTGACAAAAAAGGTTACAGAACGTAAAAATACGCCTTTGCTGCGTACTGTTCAGCCGTTGGAGGCATTTTATGAACAATCCGGGTGTGTTCCAAGCAAGGTGGAACCTCGGTCGGCTGGTTCTGTGCAATGTGGTGCCTTTGGCACTGTTGGCATTCTGGTTATGGCCTACGGGTCAGATGTCGTGTGTGCTTTTCGACGAGTGGCTCGTTTCACCGGCTTGATGCACCGCTGGCAAGTCACCCGATATGGCTACGCATCTGGGCAATTGCAAGTCTGCGTCCGTTTGACGCCGTGGTCGGGGTGGTCCTGCTGACGCTGCTGATCAAGGGTGACACGCTGTTTGCGTATCACGCTTCGGCGTTTTTCCTGAAAGTGACGGCCTGCTGGAGAAATGGCCGGTGGCTTCGCGAATGAGTGTGGCTAAGGCTGCACGTTGATACCTTGATGCCTTCCCTGTGGCGAGGGAGCTTGCTCGCGCTCGGCTGCGCAGCAGCCGCAAAACCAGGCAACCGTGTTTTATCTGCAAGAACTCGGTCGTGGAACAGGGAGTCCTTCGGCCTCCAGCGGGAGCAAGCTCCCTCGCCACACAAGAGCACTGGCTCACTCGTCGTTGCTGCTACCGCGAAACTTGAACAGATCCCGTCGCTGTTTCTTGCTCGGCTTGCCATCGGTGCTCACGCCCAGCGAGCCGGCCTTGCGCATGGCTGCGGCGGCTTCGCGTTTAGCGATGCTGGCTTCGGTTTCGGCATACAGTGTCTGAGCTTCAGGCGCGCCACGGCGCACGATCGACAGCGCCTGAACCACCACCGTCCGTTCGTCGAACCCTGCACGAATCTGAAACTCGTCGCCTATCCTCGGTTCCTTGCCTGGTTTGCAGCGTTCACCCCGGCAATGCACCTTGCCGCTCTCGATGGCTGCCTTGGCTAAAGCACGTGTTTTGTAAAAACGCGCGGCCCACAACCATTTATCGAGACGGACCTTGTCGTCCTCTTCCTGTTTTTGTGCCACCGGAATTCCTCTTTCTGCCAATAGTCGGAACTGTACTACCGTTTCTGTCGGGCGCAAGAACTCGGCCCTCCAGATAGAATGTCATCTTCGCCGGGCGCATCGGCATGGAGTGTTCGAGTGACCAAGTTTCCAGCTTCATTGACCTCGCCCAAGGGCGGTTGCAAAGGGTGCACACAAAGCGAGCCGCTGGGCTTCGATTTTTCCTTTGCCTACCAGCCGATTGTCGATCTGCGTGACCAGTCGATTTTCGCCCACGAAGCGCTGGTGCGCGGCCTGGCCGGCGAAGGAGCGGCGTCGGTGCTCGACCAGATAACCGAAGAAAACCGCTACCGCTTCGACCAGCTATGCCGAACCCGCGCCATAGAAGGCGCGGCCAATCTGGGCATGCAGACCCACCTGTCGATCAACTTCATGCCCAACGCCGTGTACCGGCCCGAGTTGTGCATTCGCAGCACGCTGGAGGCGGCGAAAAAATACAATTTCCCGATCAACCAGCTGATTTTCGAAACACTTGAAAGCGAGCACGTAGATAACTATCGCCATTTGACCAATATTCTGCGTGAATACCGCGAATTCGGCTTCATGACCGCCATCGACGATTTCGGTGCCGGTTATTCGGGGCTCAATCTGCTGGCTGATTTCCAACCGGACCTGATCAAACTCGACATGGCGCTGATCCGCGATGTCGACCGCGATCGTGTTCGTCAGGCTATCGTCCGGGGGATTGTCACAATCTGTGCGGATCTGAACGTTACAGTCATCGCCGAAGGCATCGAAAGTGCCGGGGAACGGGATTTCCTGGCGGACTGTGGAATTTTTCTGATGCAGGGCTTCTGGTTCGCCAAGCCTGCATTCAAAGCGCTGGCCCAGGTGCCACCTGAGGCCTGGACGCGTTAATCGCCGGTTTTTACCTATTGAAGACATTTGACCATTTGACCGTTGTCGGTCTGCGCGAGTGGGTGGCGCTCCCTGAACTGGGAGTGGCGGGCCTGCGAGCAAAGATCGACACCGGTGCCAGCACCTCCAGCCTGCATGCCACCGACATCGAACCGTTCGAACGTGATGGCAAGCAGTGGGTGCGCTTTACCGCGCATCTGGGCACGGTGGTGCAACTGCGTCACCGGCGCTGCGAAGCGCCGCTCGTGACGATGAAAACCATCAAGAGTTCCAACGGTCACGCGCAGGTGCGCTACGTGATCAGCACGACATTGGCCCTGGGTGACCGGGTCTGGCGGGTCGAGTTCACCCTGGCCTGTCGCAAGTCCATGCGTTATCGCCTGTTGCTTGGTTCCAAAGCCCTGATCGACGGCCAACTGGTGGTCAATCCGGGCATTAAATACGTTCAAGACAAGCCGGTGTTCCCGGTATCTACCTCCTCCACAGGTGTTGCATGAAGATCGCTGTGCTGTCGCGGAACCCGCGTCTGTATTCCACCCGCCGCCTGGTTGAAGCCGGGACCGAGCGCGGCCATGAAATGGTGGTGATCGACACGTTGCGCGCCTACATGAACATTGCCAGCCACAAGCCGCAGATCCACTACCGCGGCAAACCGCTGGAGGGGTTTGATGCGGTGATCCCGCGGATCGGCGCTTCGGTAACGTTTTATGGCTGCGCGGTGCTGCGTCAATTCGAAATGATGGGGGTGTTCCCGCTCAACGAATCGGTGGCCATTGCCCGTTCGCGGGACAAGCTGCGTTCACTGCAACTGCTGTCGCGCCGGGGAATTGGTTTGCCAGTCACCGGATTTGCCCACTCCCCGGACGACATTCCCGACCTGATCGACATGGTCAACGGCGCACCGCTGGTGATCAAGGTGCTGGAAGGCACTCAGGGTATCGGCGTGGTGCTGTGTGAGACGGCGACAGCGGCTGAATCGGTGATCGAGGCCTTCATGGGCCTGAAGCAGAACATCATGGTTCAGGAGTACATCAAGGAGGCCGGCGGTGCCGACATTCGTTGCTTCGTGGTGGGTGACAAGGTGATCGCGGCGATGAAGCGCCAGGCCAAGCCTGGGGAATTTCGCTCCAACCTGCATCGCGGTGGCAGTGCGAGCCTGATCAAGATCACCCCGGAAGAGCGCATGACTGCACTGCGTGCGGCGAAGGTGATGGGGTTGGCGGTGGCAGGTGTGGATATCCTGCGCTCCAATCATGGGCCGCTGGTGATGGAAGTGAACTCGTCGCCGGGTCTGGAAGGGATCGAAACCACCACCGGGAAGAACGTGGCGGGGATCATCATCGAGCATCTTGAGAAGAATGGTGGGCCGAACATGACCCGGACCAAAGGCAAAGGCTAAAACCGACTCGGTCCCCTGTGGCGAGGGAGCTTGCTCCCGCTCGGCTGCGCAGCAGTCGTAAAACCGGGCAACCGTGCTCTAGCTGAAAGAACGCGGTTGCCGAAATCGGGAGTCCTGTGGCCTCCAGCGGGAGCAAGTTCCCTCGCCACAAGGGTTGTCTGCGGCGCTTAAACCGCATCCCGCGGCAGCATTAGCCCCAACGGCAACCGCACCCGCGCCTCCAGTCCACCACCGGAGCGGTTACGCAACTCGACATTGCCGCCGTGCATCGAAGCGATCCGCTTCACAATCGCCAGACCCAACCCGGTCCCCTTCCCGCCCCGAGCCCGATCGCCACGGGTAAACGGGTTGAAGATCGCTTCAAGCTCCGACGGATCAATCCCCGCCCCACGGTCCATCACACTCAGCACCACATACGGCGCACTGGTATCGCCGGACACATAAGCCGCCACCTCAACGCCGCTGCCGGCGTGATGCAGGGCGTTGCCAATCAGGTTGTTCAGCAGGCGTTTCATCGACACCCGACGCAACGGGAACGGCTGGATCGGTTCCAGACGCAGGCGCACTTTCTCTTCGTTCTGGTTGTAGGGCGCAGCGACCTCTCGCACCAGATCGGTCAGGTCTACCTCTTCCACCGACTCGTCACGACCATCGCGAATGAACGCCAGGAACTGGTCGAGAATCGCGTCCATGTCTTCGATGTCGCGCACCATGTCATCGCTCAGGTCGCTGTGATCGCCCATCAGCTCCAGCGACAGTCGCAAGCGGGTCAGCGGCGTACGCAGATCATGGGACACCCCGGCCAGCATCAGCTCGCGCTCACGACCGGCCTGTTCGACGTCTTCAGCCATCTGGTTGAAGGCGCGATAAACCTCGGCCATCTCGCTGGGCGTATCGCTGATCGGCAGGCGTACGCTGCGGCCCTGACCCAGTTGCCTTGCGGCGTACACCAGGCGTTTCAGCGGCTGATTGAGCTGGCTGACAAAAATCCACGCCGAGGCAGTGGACAGCAAGCCGATGGCGAGGAACCAGCCAAGTACGTTCCAGATTTTCTGGCCACGCAACGGATGCGGGTACAGCGGCACTTTCAGCCAGCCATCGCCCAGGCTGGGCGCACGGACCCACAGCGCCGGCGGCGAGTGCATGCGTAACCTGACCTCGGTATCGGCACCCAGCTCTGCCTGCATCTGCCGCTGATAGATCTCGCTGTACGGCCAGTGCTGTTCGCCTTCCGGCACACCAGCGCCCACCACCCGGATCAGGGTCGCGGCATCAGCGATTTTTGCTCGGTTTTCTTCGTCGGCGGCCCAATAGGCGCGCAGTGTCAGGGCGACACCGTGGCTGTATTGGCGATCCACCAGCACGTCTTCGTTCATCAGCAGATAAACCAGGGTCAGTGCTTTGGAGAACAGGACGACGATCAGCACCAGCCAAAGGGTGCGGGAGAAGAAACTCTGGGGGAACCAAACGGGGGTTTTCATGGATAACCGCTACACACTTGCAGGAGCGAGGGATGCTCGCACATTGCGGATCGCGAGTCTGCGGGCAAGGCCATTTGACCGTTACCCGCTGGACCCGCTCCTACAAATCACCGATCACTTGGTGGCGGCGCCATCCGGAACGAACACGTAACCCACGCCCCAGACGGTCTGGATGTAGCGTGGTTTGGATGGATCGGGCTCGATCATCCGGCGCAGACGGGAGATCTGCACGTCGATGGAACGCTCCAGCGCATCCCACTCCCGGCCACGGGCCAGGTTCATCAGCTTGTCGCGAGTCAGTGGCTGACGGGCGTTCATGACCAGAGCCTTGAGTACCGCAAACTCACCAGTGGTGAGCATGTGCACTTCGTCGCCGCGCTTGAGCTCGCGGGTGGCCAGGGACAGCTCGTAGTCACCGAAGGTCACGCTTTCGTCTTCGCTGCCCGGTGCGCCAGGCACAGGGGCGGCTTGACGACGCAGGACAGCCTTGACGCGGGCCATCAGCTCGTCCGGGTTGAACGGCTTGGCCAGGTAATCGTCGGCGCCCAGCTCCAGGCCCTTGATGCGGCTCAGCTCGTCGCCCTTGGCGGTCAGCATGATGATCGGGATCTGATTGTTCGCGCCACGCAGGCGGCGGCAGGCGGTCAGGCCGTCTTCGCCGGGCAGCATCAGGTCGAGGACGACCAGGTTGAACACTTCGCGGGCCAGCAAGCGGTCCATCTGTTCTGTGTTCGGTACGGCGCGGGCACGGTAGCCCTTGCTGACGAAAAAGCGTTCCAGCAGGCTGCTCAGCCCGGGATCGTCGTCAACAATAAGAATTTTTTCGCCTTCAGCATTGTTTGCAGTGCTGCTCATTGGATGCTCCTTTTAGCTCGGCGCGCATTATGGCGTAGCTGCCGTTATACGCACCGTGTGCATTGTTAGCAGATTTTTCCTTCAGTACCAGAAAACTGCTCTTTCTGCCTACAAGCCACGATGCCCCCGAATGACAGAACGCTGGTTATAATGCGCGGCGTTTTGTGTCAGGCAACGTCTGATCGTTACTGCAGCTGGCCGCTTTTTATTTTCATGGCCTGCGCAGTAATTGTTCGATTTCAAGGGTCAACGGGGTGCCTGTCGACCCAGGCAGCGGCGCACGCCAGGCCGCTCAACCAGACTCGCCGGGCCTTTATCCCTGCGCCCGCGGGCCTGCTTTCACAATTTGTCAGGTGGTTTTATGGACAGCATCAACAGCCGCATCGCCGCAGAACTCGGCGTCCGCCCGGAACAGGTCGAAGCGGCCGTCGCGCTACTCGATGAGGGCTCTACCGTTCCCTTCATCGCCCGCTACCGGAAAGAAGTGACCGGCAGCCTCGATGACATCCAGTTGCGTCATCTGGAAGAACGTCTGCGCTACCTGCGAGAACTCGACGAACGGCGCATCAGCATCCTCGCCAGCATCCAGGAACAGGGCAAATTGACCCCTCAACTGGAGCGCGACATCAAGCTCGCCGACACCAAGACCCGCCTCGAAGACTTGTACCTGCCGTACAAGCAGAAGCGCCGCACCAAGGGCCAGATCGCCCTCGAAGCCGGCCTCGGCGACCTGGCCGATGGCCTGTTCAACGACCCGACGCTGTCGCCGGATGCTGAAGCCGCACGCTTCATCGACGCCGAAAAAGGCGTGGCCGATGTGAAAGCCGCCCTCGAAGGCGCCAAATACATCCTCATGGAGCGCTTCGCCGAAGACGCCGGCCTGCTGGACAAACTGCGCAGCTACCTCAAGCAGGAAGCCACTCTCAGTGCCCGCGTGATCGCCGGCAAGGAAGAGGAAGGCGCCAAGTTCCGCGACTATTTCGAACACGATGAACCGCTGAAAAGCATGCCGTCGCACCGTGCGCTGGCGATTTTCCGTGGCCGCAACGAAGGCATTCTCAGCTCAGCGCTGAAAGTCGGCGACGAGCTGCCGGGCACCATGCACCCGTGCGAAGGCATGATCGGCCAGCAGTTCGGCATCCAGAACCAGAACCGCGCCGCCGACAAATGGCTGGGCGAAGTGGTGCGCTGGACCTGGAAGGTCAAGCTCTACACCCACCTGGAAACCGACCTGCTGGGCGAGTTGCGCGACGGCGCCGAGACCGAGGCGATCAACGTGTTCGCTCACAACCTGCACGATTTGCTGCTGTCGGCCCCGGCCGGCCCGCGTGCCACCCTGGGCCTCGACCCGGGCCTGCGCACCGGCTGCAAGGTCGCCGTGGTCGACTCCACCGGCAAGCTGCTGGATCACGCCACGGTTTACCCGCACGTGCCGCACAACAAGTGGGACCAGACCCTCGCCGTGCTCGCCGCCCTGTGCGCCAAGCATGCGGTGGACCTGATCGCCATCGGCAACGGCACCGCCAGCCGTGAGACCGACAAACTGGCCGCCGAGCTGATCAAAAAATACCCGGCGATGAAGATGACCAAAGTCATGGTCTCCGAAGCCGGTGCATCGGTTTACTCGGCATCCGAACTGGCTTCCAAGGAATTCCCGGACCTGGACGTGTCGATCCGTGGTGCCGTGTCCATCGCTCGCCGTCTGCAAGACCCGCTGGCAGAACTGGTGAAGATCGATCCGAAATCCATCGGTGTCGGCCAGTACCAGCACGACGTGTCGCAGCTGAAACTGGCGCGTGGCCTGGATGCGGTGGTCGAGGACTGTGTGAACGCCGTGGGCGTGGACGTGAACACCGCTTCCGTGGCGTTGCTGGCACGTATTTCCGGCCTCAACGCGACCCTGGCACAGAACATCGTCAGCCACCGCGACGAACACGGCGCGTTCAAGACCCGCGCCGCGCTGAAGAAAGTCGCACGTCTGGGCGAAAAAACCTTCGAACAGGCCGCCGGTTTCCTGCGTGTCATGAATGGTGACAATCCACTGGATTCGTCCGCCGTTCACCCCGAAGCCTATCCGCTGGTGCAGCGCATCGCCGCTGAAACCGACCGCGATATCCGTTCGTTGATCGGCGACGCGAGCTTCCTCAAGCGTCTGGACCCGAAGAAGTACACCGACGAAACATTCGGCCTGCCAACGGTCACCGACATCCTGCAAGAGCTGGAAAAACCGGGCCGCGACCCACGTCCGGAGTTCAAGACCGCCGAGTTCCAGGAAGGCGTCGAAGACCTCAAGGACCTGCAACTGGGCATGATCCTCGAAGGCGTGGTGACCAACGTGACCAACTTTGGCGCGTTTGTTGATATCGGCGTACATCAGGACGGTTTGGTGCACATCTCCGCACTTTCGGAGAAGTTCATCAAGGACCCGCGTGAAGCGGTGAAGGCCGGTGACGTGGTGAAAGTGAAGGTCATGGAAGTCGATATCCCGCGTAAACGCGTGGGTCTGTCGATGCGCATGAGTGATACACCGGGCGAGAAAATCGACGGTGCCCGTGGTGCACGTCCGGGTTCGGCGCCGCGCCAGTCGCAGAACAGCGCACCGCGCAAGGAAACCACGGCGGCGGCTCCGGCCAACAACGCCATGGCTTCGCTGTTCGCCAACGCCAAGCAGTTGAAGAAACGCTGATGAACGTCCCTGCCGGGCTGATCGAAAGCGCTTTTTTCAAGCTGCTGGGGTGTCGCTTGCACAGCCTGGAAACCGGGGTGGCGCAAGTCGCCCTGGCGCTTGAGCCAGAACTGCGCAATCGCGGCGGCAAGCTGCACGGCGGGGCGTTGTTCAGTCTGGTGGACATTGCCATGGGGCTGGCCTGTTCCAGCACCCATGGCTTCGACCAGCAGAGCGCGACCATCGAATGCAAGATCAACTACATCCGGGCTGTTGCAGACGGTGAAGTGATGTGCACGGCGCGGGTAATCCACCCGGGCCGCCGCACCTTGGTGGTCGAAGCGGATGTGATGCAGGGCGACAAACTGGTCGCAAAAGCACAAGGCACGTTCGCTGTCCTGTAGCTACCGGTCATCAATTTGAGTTAATTTCGGCGCTGCGTCTGCGGCGTCGAACTTTCTCGCGTCCGCGATTGCCAGATTCAGGGAGTGAAGTTGGCATTTAGATATGAGTCTGTGCGGCTGATGCCATGTGGTTTAGAGGCTGAGCAACACAATCCCTGTGGGAGCGAACCTGCTCGCGAAGGCAGTGTGTCAGGCGACTTCAATGTTTGCTGACACTCCCTCTTCGCGAGCAGGCTCGCTCCCACAGAGGTTGCGCCGCTCATCCCCTGCCGATTGCCAGCCGGGCTGTACAGGTCCAGAACCAGGCGACAACGCCAGTTTCAACTTCACCCTTGTAGACCGTCCTGCCCACCCCCATATTGGGGCGACTGACGCGTGAAGGAATCCAACTTGAGCGAACTTCTCAACCGCCGCCTGGCTCTGCTCGGCGAGCGCGCTAACCTCTCTCTGCTCGAACAGTGCCTTCACGGCATCGAACGTGAATGCCTGCGCGTGACCGGCGAAGGTCGCCTGGCGCAAACGCCGCACCCGGAAGAATTGGGTTCCGCGCTGACCAACGAACAAATCACCACCGACTACTCCGAGTCGCTGCTGGAGTTCATCACGCCCGCCCTGCCCGACCCGGCAGACACCCTGGCGAGCCTGGACAGCATTCACCGCTTCGCCTACAGCAAGCTCGGCAACGAGTTCCTGTGGAGTCCGTCGATGCCGTGCCCGTTGCCGGCCGAGGAAGATATCCCGATCGCCTACTACGGCACCTCCAACATCGGTCAGCTCAAGTATGTCTATCGCAAGGGCCTGGCCCTGCGTTATGGCAAGACCATGCAGTGCATTGCCGGGATTCACTACAACTTTTCCCTGCCGGAAAAGCTCTGGCCGCTGCTCAAGGAGGCTGAAGGTTTTGTCGGCACCGACCGCGACTATCAGTCGTCGGCCTATATCGCGCTGATCCGTAATTTCCGTCGCTACAGCTGGCTGTTGATGTACCTGTTCGGTGCCTCGCCGGCCCTGGACGCCGGCTTCCTGCGCGGTCGTTCACACCAGCTGGAACAGCTGGACCCGGACACCCTTTACCTGCCTTATGCCACCAGCCTGCGCATGAGCGATCTGGGTTACCAGAGCAACGCCCAGGCCGGCCTGACGCCGTGCTACAACGATCTGGCGAGCTACACCGACAGCCTGCGCAAAGCCGTGGCCACGCCCTACGCGCCGTACGTTGAAGTCGGCACGCACAAGGACGGTGAGTGGGTTCAGCTCAACACCAACATCCTGCAGATCGAAAACGAGTACTACTCCAATATCCGTCCAAAACGTGTGACCTACACCGGTGAACGGCCGATCCAGGCGCTGGTCGCCCGTGGCATTCAATACGTGGAAGTACGCTGCCTGGACATCAATCCGTTCCTGCCGATGGGCATCGACCTCACCGAGTCGCGCTTCCTTGACGCCTTCCTGCTGTACTGCGCGCTCAACGACAGCCCGCTGTTGACCAACGGATCGTGCGGCAACGCCACCTCGAACTTCCTCAGTGTGGTCAAGGAAGGTCGCCGTCCGGGCCTGCAATTGCAGCGCGACGGGCAACCGGTCGACCTGAAGGAATGGGCCAGCGAACTGCTGGAGAAGATTGCCCCGCTGGCGGCGTTACTGGACCAGAGCCAGGGCAGCGATGCCCACAGCAAGGCGCTGGACGTGCAATTGGAGAAGGTCAAGGATTCGTCTCGCACACCGTCGGCCCAGGTGTTGGCGGCGATGGCCGAACACAAGGAAAGCTTTGCCCAGTTTTCCCTGCGTCAGAGCCGTGCCCATGCCGAATTCTTCCGCAGCGAGCCGCTTTCAAGCGAGCAACAGGCAAAGTTTGAAGAGCTGGCGCGTTCGTCGCTGGCTCAGCAGGCTGAGCTGGAGCAGAACGAGGTTGGCGATTTCGACGTGTTTGTCGGGTCGTATCAGGCGAGTATTCTGGCGATCAGTAACTGACCTGCGAAGGTCCTTCGGACCTATTCGCGAGCAGGCTCGCTCCCACAGTGGATATTCAGTGTGACCACGATTGTGTAAGCACTGCTGAACCCTGTGGGAGCGAGCCTGCTCGCGAATGCCGCACGGCGGTCTGCTTTAGAATTTTCCGCTCATAAGCTCATTCGAAAAAGTTATTTATTTTCGGATTCTTAGATCATTTAGTCTCCTCACAAGCCGACCCTCGGCCGCCTATGAGGAGCTTCCCCGATGAAACTGCACTTCCCCCTTCGCCTCCTGGCGGCCGCATCATTGGCTGCGGCGAGTTTCTTTGCACAGGCCGCCGACTTCACCGTCGCCTACCAGACCACCGTAGACCCGGCCAAAGTCGCCCAGGCCGACGGCGCTTACGAAAAAGCCACCAACGCCAAGATCGACTGGCGCAAGTTCGACAACGGTGCTGACATCATTGCCGCCATCGCCTCCGGTGACGTGCAGATCGGCTACCTCGGTTCCAGCCCCCTGACCGCCGCCATCACCCGCAAGGTCCCGGTCGAAACGTTCCTCATCGCGACCCAGATCGGCGCCGCCGAAGCGCTGGTCGCTCGCGATGGCTCCGGGATCAAGACCCCGCAAGACCTGATCGGCAAGAAAATCGCCGTGCCGTTCGTGTCCACCGGGCATTACAGCCTGCTGGCCGCGCTCAAGCACTGGAACATCGACCCCTCGAAAGTCACCGTCCTCAACCTTGCTCCGCCGGCGATCATCGCGGCGTGGAAACGCGGTGACATCGACGCCACTTATGTCTGGGATCCAGCTTTGGGCGTGGCCAAGGAAAACGGCAAGGTGCTGATCACCTCCGGCGAACTGGCCAAGTTCGGGGCGCCGACCTTCGATGCCTGGATCGTGCGTAAAGACTTTGCCGAGAAACACCCGGAAATCGTCACCGCATTCGCCAAGGTCACCCTCGACGCCTACGCCGATTACCGCAAAGACCCGAAAGCCTGGCTCGCCAATCAAAGCAACATCGACAAGCTGGTGAAACTGTCCGGCGCCAAGGCCGCTGATATTCCATTGCTGCTGCAAGGCAACGTCTACCCACTGGCGGCTGATCAGGTGATCACCCTCGGCGCAGCGACCACCAAAGCCATCACCGATACCGCCGCGTTCCTCAAGGAACAAGGCAAAGTCGAGGCTGTGCTGCCGGACTACGCCCCGTACGTCAGCGCCAAGTTCATCACCAACTGATCGGGAGTTAACTGCGATGGCTTTGCTACAGCTGGAGCGTATCAGCGCACAGTACCCCGGCAGCCCGGAACCGGTGCTGTCGGACATTTCCCTGACCCTGGGGCCCCAGCAATTGCTGGTGGCCCTCGGCCCGTCCGGCAGTGGCAAGACTTCGCTGTTGAACCTGATTGCCGGATTCGTCGAACCGAGCGCCGGGCGCATCACCCTCGACGGCGTGCCGGTCAAAGGCCCGAGCGCCGAGCGCGGCGTGGTGTTTCAGGACGACGCCTTGCTGCCCTGGCAAGACGTGCTGGCCAACGTCGGTTTCGGTCTGGAACTGGCAGGCGTTTCCCGTGAAAAACGGGAAGTTCGCGCCAGGGAAATGCTCGTACTGGTGGACCTCGCCGGCTTTGATCAGCGTCGTATCTGGCAGCTCTCCGGTGGCCAGAAGCAACGCGTCGGCCTCGCCCGCGCCCTCGCCGCCGAGCCGCGCGTACTGCTGATGGACGAGCCGTTTGGCGCCCTCGATGCCTTCACCCGCGAACAGATGCAAGAGCTGTTGCTGCAAATCTGGCGCCGCACCGCCAAACCGGTATTCCTGATTACCCACGACATTGAAGAAGCGGTGTTCCTCGCCACTGACCTGATTCTGCTGGCGCCGAACCCCGGGCAAATCGTCGAGCGCCTGAGCCTGGATTTCGGTCAACGTTACGCCGCTGGCGAGTCGGCACGGGCGATCAAGTCCGATCCGCGTTTTATCGAAACCCGCGAACACGTGCTCGCCAAAGTGTTCTCCCAACGCAGCGCCGCCCAGCGGCAGGAGCGCGCATGAGCAGTTATGAAATCCCCGCCGCGACGGTCAAACCGAACTCGCCCGTGATTACACCTCGCCGCAGCCTCAGCACGCGCAGCATCAGTGTGTTGACCCTGATCGCGTTACTGGCGATCTGGTGGGCCGTCACCAGCAGCGGCTTGATCGAGCCACTGTTCTTGCCGCCGCCGTCCGCCGTGTTGCAAAAAGGCTGGCTGCTGGCGACCACCGGCTACATGGATTCGACCTTGTGGCAGCACCTTGGCGCCAGTTTGAGCCGCATCGGTCTGGGCCTCGGCTTTGCGGTGCTGACCGCCGTACCGGTCGGCATCGCCATCGGCCACAACCGCGTCGCTCGCGGCATTCTCGATCCGCTGATCGAGTTCTACCGCCCGATCCCGCCGCTGGCTTATCTGCCTCTGATCGTGATCTGGTGCGGCATCGGCGAGCTGTCGAAAGTCCTGTTGATCTACCTGGCGATCTTCGCCCCGATTGCCATCGCTACCGCGACTGGTGTGCGTAACGTTGACCCGGCCAAATTGCGTGCCGCGCAGTCTCTGGGTGCGACGCGGGCGCAGTTGATTCGCCATGTGATTTTGCCGAGCGCGCTGCCGGACATTCTGACTGGCGTACGCATTGGCCTGGGTGTGGGCTGGTCGACGCTGGTCGCCGCCGAACTGATCGCCGCCACCAGCGGGCTGGGCTTCATGGTGCAGTCAGCGGCGCAGTTCCTGGTCACCGATGTGGTGGTGCTGGGGATTCTGGTGATCGCGCTGATCGCCTTCGCCATGGAAATGGGCCTGCGCGCCCTGCAACGCAAACTCGTGCCGTGGCACGGCCAGGCGCACTGAAAATTTATTTGAAAGCCGCTCCCACAGGATTTGGCGTACCGAATTGAAGAGAACCACCATGAGCCACCTGTCCATCACTCCTTTAAGTTCAGCCCTCGGCGCACAGATCAGTGGCATCGACATCAGCCAGCCTCTGAATCTGGAACAGCGCGACGCCATCGAGCAGGCGTTGCTCAAGCACCAGGTGCTGTTCTTCCGCGACCAGCCGATCACGCCACAGCAACAGGCGCGATTCGCCGCCAACTTTGGCGACCTGCACATTCACCCGATCTACCCGAACGTGCCGGAACAACCGCAAGTACTGATCCTCGACACCGCCGTCACCGACGTGCGTGACAACGCGATCTGGCACACCGACGTGACGTTCCTGCCGACCCCGGCCATGGGCGCCGTACTCAGTGCCAAGTTACTGCCAGAGTTCGGCGGCGACACGTTGTGGGCCAGCGGTATTGCAGCGTATGAAGCGCTGTCGGCGCCGATGAAAAACCTGCTTGAAGGGCTGACCGCGACGCATGATTTCACTCGTTCGTTCCCGCTGGAGCGCTACGGCAATACCCCTGAAGCGTTGGCGCAGTGGGAGGAGGCACGGCGCAAGAATCCGCCGCTGTCGCACCCGGTGATTCGCACACACCCAGTGAGCGGGCGCCGCTCGTTGTTCGTCAACGAGGGGTTTACGTCGAAGATCAACGAGCTGTCGGAAACCGAAAGCGAGGCGATTCTGAAGTTGTTGTTTGCCCACGCGACACGGCCGGAATTCACCATTCGCTGGCGCTGGCAGAAAGACGATGTGGCGTTCTGGGATAACCGCGTGACGCAGCATTATGCGGTGGATGACTATCGCCCGGCGCGGCGCGTGATGCAGCGGGCTACGGTGTTGGGGGATGTGCCGTTTTTTCGGTGAGCCCTGAGTTTTGTATTGATTGTTCTGGCCCCTTCGCGAGCAGGCTCGCTCCCACATTGGGTATGTGTTGACCGAGGTTCTGCGGCCAACCGATAACCCTGTGGGAGCGAGCCTGCTCGCGAAGGCGATCCAACAGGCGCCAGAATATCCGGCGCCGAACACTCACTCAGCCGTCGAAGGCTTCTCCCAAAGATTGATCCCGCCTTCCTGGGCAAACCGGTCAATCTCCGCCAGTTCTTCAGCACTGAAGCTCAGATTTTTCAACGCCCCGACGTTCTCGATGATCTGCTCCGGCCGGCTCGCACCGATCAGGGCTGAAGTCACGCGCGGGTCGCGCAGGGTCCAGGCCAATGCCAGTTGAGCCAGGCTCTGGCCGCGACGCTTGGCGATTTCATTGAGCCCGCGCACGTGGGCGATGTTGGCCTCTGACAAGTGCGAAGACTGCAACGAACCACCGCCCGGACGATTGACCCGCGCATCCTTCGGAATGCCGTTGAGGTATTTGTCGGTGAGCAACCCCTGCGCCAGCGGCGTGAAGGCAATCACCCCGGCACCGAGCTCATCGGTGACGTCCAGCAGGTCTTTTTCCACCCAGCGATTGAGCAGGTTGTAGGCCGGCTGGTGGATCAGCAACGGCACTTTCCACTCTTGCAGCAACGCGGCGATTTCGCGGGTTTTCACCCCGGAATAGGACGAGATGCCGATGTACAGCGCCTTGCCCTGCTGCACGGCAGTGGCCAGGGCGCTGGCGGTTTCTTCCAGCGGGGTGTCCGGGTCGAAGCGGTGCGAATAGAAAATGTCCACGTAATCCAGGCCCAGGCGTTGCAGGCTCTGGTCGAGGCTGGCCAGCACGTATTTGCGCGAACCACCGCCCTGGCCGTACGGGCCGGGCCACATGTCCCAACCGGCCTTGCTGGAGATGATCAGCTCATCGCGGTATTGCTTGAAGTCTTCGCGCAGCAAACGACCGAAGTTGATCTCGGCGCTGCCGTACGGCGGGCCGTAGTTGTTGGCCAGGTCGAAGTGGTTGATGCCCAGGTCGAATGCGGTGCGCAGCAGCGAACGCTGGGTGTCGATCGGCGTGCTGTCGCCGAAGTTGTGCCACAGGCCCAGAGACAGCGCCGGCAGTACCAGGCCGCTGCGGCCCACGCGGCGGTAAGGGATAGAGTCATAGCGGTTTTCGGCAGCGGTGTAAGTCATCGAATCCTCTCTTGTCTGGATACAGCTCACTAAGGTCGGACATCAACTCTGTGGTGAGGGCGCTTGCTCCCGCTGGGTCGCGAAGCGGCCCCAAAACCTGCGACTGCTGCGCAGCCAAGCGGGAGCAAGCTCCCTCGCCACAAAAGCCCGTCTTTGCATTTACACAAATCTGTTGCCTGGCCTCGCCAGCCCAAGGTTCTGGCGCAAGGTCCGGCCTTCGTACTCTGTTCTGAACAACCCACGCCGTTGCAGTTCCGGGACCACGCCTTTAGCGAAGTCTTCGAGCCCGCCCGGCAGGTGTGGCACCAGCACGTTGAAGCCATCTGCCGCGCCGTGTTCAAACCACTCCTGCAACTGGTCGGCAATCTGCACCGGCGTGCCGATCAGGCTGAAATGCCCACGACCACCGGCAATCCTGCGGCCCAGTTCGGCGAGGCTCAGGGCCTCCCGGCCAGCCAGTTCCGTCAGCAGTTTCTGCCGACTTTGCTGACCACTGTCCGTCAGCGGCAACGGCGGCAACGGTCCATCCAGCGGGTACTTCGACAAGTCGAAGTTGCCCAGCATACGCCCAAGCAACGCGACGCCAACCTCGGGTTCGACTAATTGCTGAAACGTTTCATATTTCTCTCGCGCCTGGCTTTGCGTGTCGCCGACCACGACAAAAACACCGGGCATGATTTTCAACGAATCAGCGCTGCGCCCGTATTGATTCAAACGTCCCTTGAGATCGGCGTAAAACGCCTGCGCATGGGCCAGTGATGTCTGCGCAGTGAACACCACTTCGGCTGTCTGCGCCGCCAGTTGCCGACCGGCTTCGGAAGAACCGGCCTGCACGATCACCGGCTGCCCTTGCGGCGAGCGCGCTACGTTCAGTGGACCCTTGACCTGGAAGTGCTCGCCGACATGATCCAGCACATGCACTTTGGCCGGGTCGTAATAGGCGCCACTGGCCTTGTCGCGAACAAAGGCATCGTCCTCCCAACTGTCCCAAAGCCCGGTCACCACCTGATGAAATTCCCGCGCCCGGCTGTAGCGCTCCGCGTGAGCGAAATGTTGCTCGCGACCGAAATTCAGCGCTTCGGCGGCGTTGTCGGACGTCACCAGGTTCCACCCCGCTCGCCCGCCGGACAGGTGATCCAGCGAGGCGAATTTGCGCGCGACGTGATACGGCTCGTTGTAGCTGGTGGTGGCCGTGGCGATCAGGCCGATATGTTCGGTCACCACACTCAGCGCCGACAGCAGGGTCAACGGCTCGAAGTGGTCCGAACGCGCCATGCGGCTGGCGATGTCACCGCTGGGCGCCGCCACGCTGTCGGCGAAAAACACCGCGTCAAACCGGGCCGCCTCGGCGATCTGCGCCAGGTGTTTGTAGTAGGCGAAATCCAGCCCGGCATTGGCCGGTACGTCGGGGTGACGCCAGGCCGCGATGTGGTGCCCGGTGGCCATCAGAAAAGCGCCGAGTTTGAGTTGACGAGCCATGGTCAGAAGTCCTTGCGCAGTTGCACACCGAAGTAGCGCTCGTCGTCCCGTGGCACGGCGCGGTAGATATAGTTGCCGCCGCTGGCCAACAGCGGTGAATAGGACTTGTCGGCGAGGTTCTTGCCCAGCAATGCCACGCGCCAGCCGTTGCTGTAATCGGCCAATGCCACGCTGGCATTCCAGATGCCGTAGGCGCCTTGTTTGGTGTCGGCGTTCTGGCTGATGTCGTACTGCACTTCGCTCTGCCAGCTGTAGTCGGTGCCCAGTTCGATATCCAGGCCGTTGTCCAGCGCGATGGTGTAGTCGGCACGCATGTAGCTTTTCCAGTCCGGGCTGAACGGCAGTGGCTTGCCATCGACGTTGCACGACGCCGCCGCGCCCACCGGGCAGGCGAATTCGTCGATCCGCGCGCGGGTATAGGCCAGGGCGCCGGAGAACTTCAGTTGTTGGGTGGCTTGCAGCGCGTAATCGAGTTCGACGCCTTCGGTGCTGACACTGCCAGCGTTGATCAAGCGGGTCACGACTTGCCCGGCGACAGTGTCGAAGAAGTTCGCCTGGTAGTTGTCGTAATCGCTGTGGAAAACCGCCAGGTTGGTGGTCAGACGATTGTTCCAGCTCGTGGCCTTGATGCCGGCTTCCCAGGTGTTGGACGTCTCCGGTTTCAGCGCCTCGGTGTCTCGCGGCTGCATGTTGAAGAACACGTTGTAGGCCGGCCCTTTGTAACCGCGCGAGTAGGTCAGGTAAGTGGTGATCGTATCGCTCAGGTCGTACTGCACGCCGAGCCGCCCAGACCAGCCATCCTCATCCACCGAGCCGGAACTGCCGGTGCCCGGCTGGATGCCGCTGACGGTGATGGCTGACGTGGAAACACGTTGGTGATCGTACTCCAGCTCGTCATGGGTCCAGCGCAGACCGGCGATGCCGCGAAAGTTCGACGTGAAGTTCAGCGTGTTTTCACCGAACACCGCATAGCTGTCGCTGGTGGTGCCGTAATCGGCGACGCCACGGTTGACGCTGGTGGGGGCGGTCAGGGTGCGTTGATAGGTTTCCTGGTCCTTGCCGTGCATGTAGAACAGGCCGCCGACGTATTCGAGGAATTCGCCTTTGGGCGAGGCCAGCCGCAGCTCTTGCGAGTACTGATCGAACGTCAGATCGCCCTTGTCGGCAGTGCCGGGGAATGCGGCGGTCACGGTAGAGAGGCGGTCGCCGTCCTGATATTGGGTGTTGTCCCAACCGCGCCACGCAGTGATCGAGGTCAGGGTGTAATCGCCGAGGTTCCAGTCGAGCTGGGCGGACAAGCCTTTGTTGATGTCGTCGACGTGGGTACGGGTCTCGGTGTTGATGTCTCGGTTGTCGCTGGCGCCGCGCACCGGGTTCAGCGCATTGGCGAAGGCCGGCGTCAGGGACTGGCTGACCACGCCGTTGGGGGCGTCGTCGTGGGACTGCATGTAGTCGGCGATCAGCGTGAGTTTGATATCGTCATTGGGCGTGAATTCCAGTTTGCCGCGCACGCCTTTGTGGTTATAGCCATTCACTTCCTGACCGTTGTATTTGTTGTCGACATTACCGTCGTAGCTGCCGAACAGCGTGGTGATCGAGCCCTTGAGCGTGCCCGGAATCAGGCTGCCACCGAGGCCGAATTGGGTGCGGCTTTCGTTGCCGCTGTAGTAGGACTGATCGATGTAGCCGTGGGTCTCGTTGGTCGGTTCCTTGCTGGTGATGTTCAGCACGCCCGCCGACGCGTTCTTGCCGAACAGTGTGCCTTGCGGGCCGCGCAAGACCTCGACGCGCTCCAGGTCCAGCAGGTCGAGGGTCGCCTGCCCCGGACGGGCATAGACCACGCCGTCGATCACCGTGGCCACGGTCGGCTCGACGCCCGGCGAGGTGGAAATGGTGCCGACGCCACGGACGAACAACGACGTGTCCTTGTTCGAGGCACCGGTACGGAAGTTCAGCGACGGCACTTGCTGGACAATGCTCGCCACGCCGTTGCGGTTATCGCGTTCAAGCTGCTCGCCATCAATCACCGACACGGCCACCGGGACTTTCTGCAGCGACTCTTCGCGGCGAGTGGCGGTCACTGTGACGGGTTTGAGGGTCGGCTCCTGATCACTGCTGTCGGCCGCCGTCGCGTTCGACAACGGCAGCGCCGCCAGCCCGGCGATCAGCCAGCTCGCAGCGCGAATCGATTGCGCCAGTGTTTGTGAATCCCCGGAAATCTTGTGCATGCTCTGCCCGCTCGAAAATTGCCCTGAACCGCTGCCGTTCTACGTCGACAACGCCTGTGAATGTGTCTGGGGCATTCGCTCGAGCGAGTAGCAGACAGAACGCTTTGTTAGCGCTAACATCGACAGTATCGGCAAGCGCGACATAGACCGTCCAATACTGAAAAATTACTTTTATATGCGTTTTGGTTTTTAAGAAGGACCTGACCTTGAGCGAAGAAAAACCCCGAAAACGCCGTGGCGCCGGGCGCGTAACATTGAATACCGTGGCCCGGCAGGCCGAGGTTTCGGCGATTACCGTGTCGCGTTATTTCAATCAGCCGGAGCAGGTTTCTCCTGAGCGCCGCGAACGCATTGCGGCGGTGGTTGCCGAACTGGGCTACGTGCCGAACCTGGTGGCCGGTGGGTTGGCGTCGGCACGCGGGAAGATCGTCGGCATGGTGATTCCGAACATCTCCGGGCCGATCTTCGCCAATACCATTCAGGGCTTCAGCGACACCCTCAGTCGCCATGGTTATCAGCTGTTGCTGGCGTCGAGTTACTTCAGCGCCGAACAGGAAGAAAGTGCGGTGCGCGCATTCCTCGGCTGGTCACCGGCAGCGTTGGTGCTGACCAGTCACTTCCATAGCGCGGCGACGGAAAAGATGATCGCCGAAGCAGATATTCCGGTGATTGAAACCTGGGATTACCAACCCGAGCGCGAGCCGCTGCAGATCGGCTTTTCGCACATTGAAGTGGGTGTAGCGGCTGCACGGTATCTGCATGGCAAAGGCTATCGGCGCATTGCCTTTGTGCAGAACAGCGCGCCGGGGGATTTCAGTGCGCTGGAGCGTCGCGACGGCTATCTGGCGACGCTGCGGGAGCTGGGTCTGAAACCCAGGGTGTTCGCACCGGATGCGGATCGCCCACCGTTCGAGGCCGGCAAGCAGGCAATGGAAGCGCTGATGAACGCTTCGCCCCGCCCCGACGCAATTATCTTCGCCAACGACAACCTCGCGGCGGGCGGGTTATTGGCCGGGCAACGCGCCGGGATCAAAATACCGGAGGACTGCGCCGTGCTGGGGTTTGGCGATTACCCGTTCGCCGAGATGTTGCTGCCGAGCTTGAGCACCATCAAGCCACCGGCGCTGGAGATCGGCGTGCTGGCGGCGAAGCGGGTGCTGGAAAGCCTCGGCGTGCTGGCGGTGGAGAATGAGGTGCAGCGCTTGAATCTGCTGGAATGCCGGGTGATTGAGCGGGAAAGCACCTGACGGTATTGCACAAAAAACTGTGGGAGCAGCGGTGCGACCTGCTCGCGAAGAAGCCTTAACATCCAACATCTCTGTTTACTGACACACCGCCTTGGCGAGCAGGTCGAATCGTCGCACCGTCGCTCCCACAGGGGGATTGAGTCAGGCAGATAATTCACGCAGCGCTGCGGCCGCCAGAAAGCCGGATCTTGAGCTGTAACGCTGATCCCGCCTCACGGTCTGATCTATTCGCTCAAGCAGTTGCTCAGGCAACGTGGCGTTGAACC
The DNA here is from genome assembly GCF_029955235.1 of Pseudomonas fungipugnans. Classification (NCBI taxonomy): domain Bacteria; kingdom Pseudomonadati; phylum Pseudomonadota; class Gammaproteobacteria; order Pseudomonadales; family Pseudomonadaceae; genus Pseudomonas; species Pseudomonas fungipugnans. The sequence continues at coordinate 534,546 of NZ_JARBWL010000002.1, read as the reverse complement.
GAACCGATTTGCCGAAGTAAGGCGTGATATCGAACTCAACCACTCCCCACACACCGCCCGCGTAATCAGGATTATCGAGGTGGGCGTCAATCTCTTGAACCTGAGGCAGAGGGTCGCCGTCGGCTACCAGACCTTCGTAATGCAGCGCCAATGCTTCTTTCACGCTTTCAAATGCCTGGGACACAGTAGCGCCCGCAGAGAAGCAACCCGGCACATCCGGGATAATCACTCCGTACTCTGAGTCGGCATCCTTGTGCAGAACGACCGGGAATTTCATTTGATTGAATCCTTCCAGTGATGTGTCCTTATCGGGACTTTGCAATCCAATGACGGGGTTCATTTCAGGCCCGCCTGTTTCAATATGCCGTTGATCGTCCCTTTGGGAAGATCCGAGTCAGGGTGCTTGATCGTCACCCTGCCTGATTTGAACGAATGCTTATATTGATGGTGGCTGCCTTTCACTGCCACCAGATACCAACCATCGTGCTCGATCATCCTGATCATTTCCCGACTTCGCATTTCCGTCGCCCTTTCAACAGCAAGAGCGAATTACTCTAGGCTCAATGGCACGACCTTAATACACACCATACACACTCAGATAAATATTAGCCGATAGGCGCTGCACCTATTCATCCTCCCTGACCAGCGGCTACTGGGCTCCCGCAGCCACCTCCTCCAACCAATCTACAAACACCGGAGCCGTGACGACAGGTGTCGACTGTGCCGGCAAATCAGCGGACATGGCGCGCAGCGACGCCTATGCTCGATAGGAAAGGGTGAGGGATAACGTCGGCTATGGTGCGGCGCAGATGCGGGATGTTTCGGAGCGTGCGCATTGGTATTGATGATTTGCTTGAGCAGAGACTGCAGTGACGCCTTCGCGAGCAGGCTCGCTCCCACGGGGAATTCTTGAATGCCACTGATCCATGTGGGAGCGAGCCTGCTCGCGAAAGCGGCCTGACAGGCAACACAAATCAAAAGGGGCGGACCACACCATGCACACAACAATCATCATCTTCTTCGGCCTGGTCCTGCTCGCGCTGATGCTGTACATCGGCGAACGAATCGGCTTCAGCCGCCAGACCCTGACCTACAGCTTCGTGGTCCTGTGGCTGGCACTGACGGTGATCAATGGCGCTATCGGCGTGGTCACTGCCGGCCAGCCCGTGAGTTCGGAACTGGTGGTCGGCAGTGTCGTGTTCGGCGTGCCGGTGGCGGCGCTGGTGTTGTTCATGACGCTGAGCAACACCTGAACGCCGCTCTTCGATCAACGCACCAAGTGCAAGAACTGCATGTGCCGTTCGTACTGATCGAGGATGTCGTTGATGATCTGTTCCTTGGTGTAGCCCACCAGATCATAGTCCTGACTGCCCTCGGCCAGAAGCACCTCGGCCCGGTAGTAGCGGCGGTTGTTGAGCTGCTTGGAACCCATGCCGCCACGGGCGAACGACGGCGTGAAATAGCCGCGCATCTGCACCTGATAGATGAACGGATGCTCCTCGCCATGGCCGATTTCCAGGCTGACGCTGTCATTGACCGGGTCCGGTTGCGTGACGACATTCAGGCCCTTCTCGACGAACACCGCCGTCACTTCCTCAATCGCCGGGCGTACCGTCGTATCGAGGAAGCGATACACCTCATCGCGTGACGGGAAATGCACCGCCTGACTCAAGCGCTGACGCCAGCCGCCCTTGCCACGTCGCGACCCGGACACCGGCGCCAGGGAGTGCAACTGCGCAATCTGCTTCTGCGACTCCAGATAGAACGCCTTGTGCAGTCCCCACATCATCAACAGCAAAATCATCGAGAACGGCAACGACGTCAGCACCACCGCCGACTTCAGCGCATCGATGCTGCCGGAGAACAGCAGCGCACTGGTCACCAGTGCAGTCATTGCGCCCCAGAACACCCGCAGCCATTTCGGCCCGTCTTCGTCTGGGTTGCCACCCTTGGCCGACAGCGTCGAAAGCACCACGGTGCCGGAGTCGGCGGAGGTGACGAAGAACACGAAGCTGATGAACACCGTCACGGCGATGACGGTTTTGCTCCACGGATACGTTTCCAGCAGCAAATAGAGGGTCATCGACGGGTTGTCGATGGCCGACATGCCCAGCGCGCTCATGCCGTGGTTGAGCACCTGATCGATGGCGCTGTTGCCGAAGATCGACATCCACGCCAGGGTGAAACCCAACGGAATCAACAGCACGCCGAAAACGAATTCGCGGATGGTCCGGCCACGGGAAATCCGTGCGATGAACAGGCCCACGAACGGCGACCATGCAATCCACCAGGCCCAATAGAACACCGTCCAGCCGCCCAGCCAGTCGCTGGGTTTGTCATAGGCGTACAGATCGAAACTCTTCATCGGCAAGGCGCCGAGGTAGTCACCGATGTTCTGGATCAGGGTGTTGAGCAGGTGCTGCGTGGGGCCGGCGAACAACACGAACAGCAGCAGCGCACAGGCCAGCAGCATGTTGATGTCGGACATCACCCGCACGCCTTTATCGACGCCCGATACCGCCACAAGAATCGCCGCGCCCATCATCAATGTGATCAGGCCGACCTGAATCCACTGGGTGTGGGGGATGCCGAGCAGGTAATCCAGGCCCGAATTAAGGTGCAACACACCGAAACCCATGTCGGCACCCAGACCGAACACCGTGGCGATGATGCCGAAGCCATCCACCGCGTAACCGATGGGACCGTTGATCCGTTTGCCGATCAGCGGGTACAGCGCCGAACGCAAGGCCAGCGGCAGGTTATGCCGGTAGGCGAAGTAAGCCAGCGCCATGCCGACGAAGGCGAACACGCCCCAGCCGTGCAGGCCCCAATGCAGAAACAGAATCTGCATCGCCTGGCGCGCCGCTTCGGGCGTGCCGGCCGTGCCTTGCGGCGGTTGCAGCATGTGGGTCAGCGGTTCGGACACGCAAAAGAAAAACAGCGTGATGCTGATCCCGGCGGCGAACAGCATGCCGGCCCATGACAGGTAACTGAATTCGGGCTCGTCGTGGTCGGCACCGAGCTTGATCTTGCCGTAGCCGGACAAGGCGGTGACCACCACGAAGACCAGATACAGGGTCATCGCGAGCATGTAGTACCAGCCGACCGTGTTGGCCGCCCAGTTTTGCGCTTCCAGTAGCCAGGCGCCGGCCTGTTTCGGCATGGCAATGACAACGATGCCGAACAGCAGGATGAAGGTCGCGGCGAAGTAGAACACCGGCGGGTTCATGCGGACCTGGCCGCTTGCGGGGGTGGACGATGCACTCATGAAACGCGCACCTCGAGGGGGTGGAACATGGCTTTCAGTAACGGACTCGGCAAAGGCAAGCCTCCTGTTGTGAGCGGGCAGCAAACCGGCGGTTTAACTTGAATGAACGTTCAAGTTAAACATGGATGGGCTCTGAGGACTAATCGCATGGCTCGGCGGTAGTTTTCCTACGCTAGCTCAAGGAAGGGTATGACGCGGGGTTTGGCGCATTCGTTCAGTGAAGAATTAGCTAAATGCCATTATTGCGGTTTGGCTTGAAATCGTTCGCGAGCAGGCTCGCTGCCACATTGGATCAGTGGCGCTCACAAATCCCCTGTGGGAGCGAGCCTGCTCGCGAAGAGGCCGGCTCAGTCAGCCGAGATCCGGGAATTCATTTCTGCGTCCCGTCATCATGCTGCAAGTTCGCCTGTGTCAGGTTGCACCCCGCCGGCACGCTGCGGGTCAACCAGACGTTGCCACCAATGGTCGAGCCCTGGCCAATGGTGATCCGCCCCAGAATCGTCGCCCCGGCATAAATCACCACATCGTCCTCGACAATCGGATGCCGCGGATGGCCCTTCTGCAACTGGCCGTCTTCGTCCGCCGGGAAACGCTTGGCGCCGAGTGTCACTGCCTGGTAGATCCGCACTCGCTCGCCGATGATCGCGGTTTCGCCTATCACCACGCCCGTCCCGTGATCGATAAAAAAGCTGCGGCCGATCTGCGCGCCGGGGTGAATGTCGATACCGGTGGCCGAGTGCGCGATTTCTGCGCTGATCCGCGCCAGCAATGGCAAACCTGCGCGGTACAAATGGTGCGCCAGACGATGGTGAATCACCGCCAGAATCCCCGGATAGCACAGCAGCACTTCATCAACGCTGCGCGCCGCCGGGTCGCCGTGATAAGCGGCCAGCACGTCGGTGTCCAGCAGGCTGCGCAGCCCCGGCAAGGCCAGGGCAAAGTCCTGGATGATCTGGATCGCACGAGCCTCGACCTCGTTGTCGGCCTGGGCGCTGTGGCGGGCGACGTAGCGCAATTCCAGGCGCGCCTGAGCCAGCAAGGCGTTCAACGCCACGTCGAGGGTGTGGCCGACGTAGAAGTCTTCACTCTCCTCGCGCAGATCCACCGGCCCCAGTCGCATCGGAAACAACGCGCCACACAACGCTTCCAGGATGTCCGCCATGGCCGCGCGGGACGGCAACTCGCGACCGCCCTGCTCACCGCTGGCCCGGCCATTCTGGGTACGCCACTGATCACGCGCGGTGCGCAACTGGCTGACGATGGTCTGCAATTGCCAATGGCTGGAACGCTCACTCACGGTAAAAACTCCTCACAGGCGACCGGACTGTCTGGCCGCTTTTATGGCGATCACTTTACGGCATGCCAGCGAGGCAAAATTAAGAACCAATAGTGCTGTTCAAAGAACATTTGGCTATAAGCAATTGGCGGTTGCCCGCGCATATAGCCGTGCCTATAGTCCTGACATCTTTCCCCGCCAGTACGGACCCATGATCAAACAACAGCTTGCCCGCTTTAATCGTCTCGACCTGCTCAGCCACCCGACCGCCCTGGAAAAGCTCGAGCGCCTGTCGAACTGGCTGGGCCGCGACGTGTACGTCAAACGCGATGACCTGACCCCACTGGCCATGGGCGGCAACAAGCTGCGCAAACTTGAGTACCTGGCGGCAGATGCGTTGTCCCAAGGCGCCGACACGTTGATCACGGCGGGCGCTCTGCAATCCAACCACGTCCGCCAGACCGCTGCGCTGGCCGCGAAGCTGGGGCTGGGCTGCGTGGCGCTGCTGGAGAATCCGATTGGCACCGACGATGCCAACTACATCGGCAACGGCAACCGCCTGTTACTGGACCTGTTCGATGCCAAGGTCGAACTGGTCGAGAATCTGGACAACGCCGACGAACAACTGCAAGCCCTGGCCGCACGTCTGCGCAGCAACGGCAAGAAGCCGTACCTGGTGCCGATCGGTGGTTCCAACGCCTTGGGCGCTTTGGGTTATGTACGAGCGGGTCTGGAACTGGCCGAGCAGATCAAGGACACCGGCCTGCAATTTGCCGCTGTGGTGCTGGCATCAGGCAGCGCTGGCACTCACAGCGGCCTGGCGCTGGCCTTGAGCGAAGCGCTGCCGCAATTACCGGTGATCGGTGTGACGGTGTCGCGCAGTGACGAAGATCAGCGGCCGAAGGTTGAGGGTTTGGCGCAGCGCACTGCCGAGTTGTTGGGCGTCAGCCTGCCGACGAGTTTCAAGATTGAACTGTGGGACGAGTATTTCGCCCCGCGCTATGGCGAACCGAATGCCGGAACGCTGGCCGCGGTGAAGCTGCTGGCGAGTCAGGAAGGCCTGCTGCTGGACCCGGTCTACACTGGCAAGGCCATGGCCGGGTTGCTCGACGGGATTGGCCGCGGGCGTTTCGAGGATGGGCCGATCATCTTCCTGCACACCGGTGGGGCGCCGGCGTTGTTTGCGTATAACACGGCGTTCTGAGCTGGAGGCGTCGATCTTTGTGGTGAGGGGATTTAGCCCCTCACCACAGGGGCTGCGCTGCACGCATATTCCACAAAAGAATAACAAAAAGATTATTAAGTATTTTCCTATCTAACAACACCATCATATAGTCGCGCCGCAGGCGAATTTGCTGCGAGACGCATAAGCTGCTTTGAGGCAGGATATTGCAGTCGTTCAAATCCCGAATTTGCCAACATTCCTAAAGCGTCTTCCATAAGAAAACACAGGGGCTTGTCATGAATTTTTCCGCACTACGTCGCAACCTGCTGGTCGGTTCGCTGGGCCTGGCGCTGAGCGCCGGTCTGATGGGGCATGCGGTTGCCGGTGAGCAGCTGCAAAAAATCAAGGACGCAGGCGTGATCAACGTCGGCCTGGAAGGCACTTATCCGCCGTTCAGCTTCGTCGATGCCGACGGTAAACTGTCCGGCTTCGAAGTCGAGCTCTCCGAAGCCCTGGCCCAAAAGTTGGGCGTCAAGGCCAAGATTCAGCCAACCAAGTGGGACGGCATCCTCGCGGCTCTGGAATCAAAGCGCCTGGACGTAGTGATCAACCAGGTGACCATCTCCGACGAACGCAAGAAGAAGTATGACTTCTCCGAGCCGTACACCATCTCCGGGATTCAGGCGCTGGTGCTCAAGAGCAAGGAAGCCGCGCTGAACATCAAGACAGCCGCAGACCTGTCCGGCAAGAAAGTCGGTGTAGGCCTTGGCACCAACTACGAACAGTGGGTCAGAGCCAATGTGCCGGGTGCCGATGTGCGCACCTACGACGATGATCCGACCAAGTTCGCCGATCTGAACAATGGCCGTACCGATGCCATCCTGATCGACCGTCTGGCGGCGCTTGAATACGCCAAGAAAGCACCAAAAACCACAGCTGCCGGCCAGGCATTCTCCCGCCAGGAGTCCGGCATTGCCCTGCGTAAAGGTGAGCCAGAACTGCTGGCTGCGCTGAACAAGGCCCTCGACGAGCTGCGTGCCGACGGCACACTGGCCAAGATCTCGGAAAAATACTTCCAAGCTGACGTCACCCAATAATGGAAGAAGCTTTCCAACTCGCACTGGACTCCGCGCCCTTCCTGCTGAAGGGCGCGTACTACACGGTCATCTTGAGCCTGGGCGGGATGTTCTTCGGCCTGGTGATGGGCTTCGGTCTGGCGTTGATGCGCCTGTCGCGGTTCAAATCGGTCAGCTGGCTGGCCCGCATCTACGTGTCGTTCTTTCGTGGCACGCCGTTGCTGGTGCAACTGTTCGTGATCTATTACGGCTTGCCGCAATTGGGCATCGAACTTGACCCGCTGCCAGCGGCCCTGATCGGCTTCTCGCTGAACATGGCCGCCTACGCCTGCGAAATCCTGCGCGCCGCCATCAGCTCCATCGAGCGCGGTCAATGGGAAGCTGCCGCCAGTATCGGCATGACCCGCGCGCAGACCCTGCGCCGGGCCATCCTGCCGCAAGCGATGCGCACAGCCCTGCCGCCGCTGGGCAACAGCTTCATTTCGCTGGTCAAGGACACCGCGCTGGCCGCCACCATCCAGGTGCCGGAACTGTTCCGCCAGGCGCAATTGATCACCGCCCGGACTTTCGAAGTCTTCACCATGTATCTCGCCGCCGCGCTGATCTACTGGATTCTGGCCACGGTGCTTTCGCACCTGCAGAACAAGTTGGAAGAGCGGGTCAATCGGCATGACCAGGAGTCCTGACCCCATGATTGTCGTGGAAAAACTGACAAAGCAGTTCAAGGGTCAAGTGGTGCTCAACGGCATCGATCTGGAGGTCAAGGAAGGCGAGGTGGTTGCAATCATCGGCCCCAGTGGCTCGGGCAAGACCACCTTCCTGCGCTGCCTGAACTTCCTTGAAGCCCCCACCAGCGGCCGGATCAAGGTCGGCGACATCGAGATCGATACCAGCCGCCCGCTGAACCAGCAGCAGAGCCTGGTGCGTCGTTTGCGCCAGCACGTGGGTTTCGTGTTCCAGAACTTCAATCTGTTCCCCCATCGCACGGCCCTGGAAAACGTCATCGAAGGCCCGATCGTCGTGAAGAAAATCCCGCACGCCGACGCCGTTGCCCTGGGCAAGAAACTGCTGGCCAGGGTTGGCCTGGCAGGCAAGGAAGACGCCTACCCACGGCGCCTCTCGGGCGGTCAGCAACAGCGCGTGGCGATTGCCCGGGCGCTGGCGATGGAACCGGAAGTGATCCTGTTCGACGAACCGACATCGGCTCTCGACCCGGAGCTGGTGGGTGAAGTGCTGGCGACCATTCGCAGCCTGGCCGAGGAGAAACGCACCATGGTCATTGTCACTCACGAAATGGGCTTTGCCCGGGACGTGGCCAACCGCGTGGTGTTTTTCGACAAGGGCGTGATCGTCGAGCAAGGCGAATCCAAGGCACTGTTTGCCAACCCGAAAGAAGAACGGACACGACAATTTCTGAGCAAGTTCCTGAATAACACGCACAACTAAAATACCCGTGCAACACCGGTTAACTTCCACGGATGGAAGTGCCACCCTCCTTGTATAAAACCTCACCACAACTATTTAAATGTACACACAGCCTATACAACTTTTTGTGAGCGCTGGCGGTACATATATATGTCCTGCAACACGTTAGCTGCCATGAAGCCCACCGGCCTCTCGATCGTCTCCGGAGCAATGTTATCGGCCACGCCGCGCACAAAACCGGTATTTCTGCGGGCATATTCGCCAGAGCCACGGGGTTTATTAACTTCAGCGCGTAGGAACTTTCTGAATAACACTTATTCCTGCGTTTAACTAACTCGCTCTATTGACACTTATTCGCGCGCACTCTTATCTAGTCACTGCCAAGCCCTATTCAACACGCTCACTCATTATTTCAATTCAAAGTAATGAACAGTTTTGCTGTTCGGAATTCACGTTTTTTGATTTTCCAGAAACGGACTTCGTTGCAAGACTTCAAGGAGACTCCATGAAAAGTACCTCGAACAAACCCGAACTGGTAGCGCCGTTCCTGGCGCAATCTCACAAGAGCGGCGTCAACATCACCTCGGCTGCCCACCTGCTGATCGAGGTCGCGCCCTACCCCGGCATGGATGAAGGCGACCTGATCGAGCTGTATTGGGACAGCTGCTACGTCGCGTCCCGAACCCTGACCCCGGTGGATATCGGCAGCTCCGTGCAGTTGCGCGTGCCGGAAAGCTTTGTGGCCAACGGCACCTCACGGGTGCATTACCGGGTCATGCAGGTCGGGCAAGGGCCAGCGCTGTCGGCCACCGCACGCGTGCAGATCAAACTCGACTGCCCCGGCGGCCAGCCATCGGCCCTGTCCGGCGATGAAAACCAGGGCCTTGCACCGGTCAATATTCCCGAAACCATTGCGCGCCAAGGGGTCAATCCGAATCAGATCAAACGCGGCGTACCACTGACCATCGAGCCGTACCTGAACATGGCCGTCGACGACGAAATCACCCTGCGCTGGGGTGATGTGCGCATGGACCTGCCGTTGCTCAAGGCCGAGGACATCGGGCAGCCGATCCACGTGTGGGTGCCCCCGGCGATCATCCTCGAAGCCGGCGAAGACCTGCGACTGGAAGTGACGTATTGCATCCTTGATCGAGTGGGCAACAACTCACGCTGGGCGCCGCCGAGGATGCTGAAGATCGGCTGCGCCAATCCTTATCTGAAGCTGCCGTTGAGGGAGGAGCTGAAGGCAGCTGAATCTCGCAGAAATTGAGGTTCTTCAGGGCGGCCCAAAACCTGTGGGAGCAAGCTCGCTCCCACAGCGATTGCATCCAGCCCAATGCCTTCTATGCATATTCCTAGAAGTTAGTTTATTAAATATTTCCACGCGTTTAGGGTATATGCACCGGACCACCGGACATTCTTGTTTTTCGTTCGCCGCCATCATCGCGGCGTTTTCATGAGATGTGAGGTAGGTATGGTCCGGAACACAATCACCCCAGTGCAAATCGCCAGGGCATTGCGTGCAGCCAAGGAGCGGCACTGATGTCCAGTCTGGCAGAAGCAACCATCCAGAGTGATCTGGATATCGCCCCGTTATTGTTGCCCGCACAGGTATTGCGCAACGACGCGCAAGCCATCAAGGCCGCCCACGAGCTGGCGCAAACCGCCCGCCTGCAAGCCGCCAAACGTGACCAGCAGCGCAAGCTGCCGTGGTCGGAAATCGAACAGTTCACCCGCAGCGGCCTGGGCAGCATTGCCATCCCTCGCGAGTACGGTGGCCCGCAGGTTTCGTTCGTCACCGTCGCCGATGTGTTCGCGATCATTTCCGCAGCCGACCCGGCACTCGGACAGATCCCGCAGAACCAGTTCGGCATTCTCCAACTGATCCTCGGCAGCGCCACCGAAGCGCAGAAAAAGCAGCTGTTCAAAAGCGTGCTCGAAGGCTGGCGCATCGGTAACGCGGGGCCGGAGCGCGGCACCAAAAACACCCTGGAACTCAAGGCTCGGATTACCGCCGACGGCGACGGCTATGTCATCAACGGCCAGAAGTTTTATTCCACCGGCGCACTGTTCGCGCACTGGGTCGCGGTCAAGGCACTGAACGACGACGGCAAGCAAGTGCTGGCCTTCGTTCGTCGCGGCACGCCAGGCTTGCGCATCGTTGACGACTGGTCGGGTTTCGGCCAGCGCACCACCGCCAGTGGCACCATTTTGCTCAACAACGTGCGGGTCGACGCCGAACTGGTGGTCGAAAACTGGAAGATCAACGACAGCCCGAACATTCAAGGTGCCGCCTCGCAACTGATTCAAGCCGCCATCGACGCCGGCATCGCCCGGGGCGCCATCGACGACGCCATCGAGTTCGTCAAAACCCGCGCCCGGCCATGGATCGACGCCAAGGTCGAACGGGCCAGCGACGACCTGTATGTGATCGCCGACATCGGCAAACTGAAAATCGAACTGCACGCCGCCGAAGCCCTGTTGCGCAAAGCCGGGCAAGTGCTGGATCAGGTCAGCGCCGTGCCGATCACCGTCGACTCCGCTGCCCGCGCCTCCATCGCCGTGGCCGAAGCCAAAGTGCTCACCACCGAGATCTCACTGCTGGCCAGCGAAAAGCTTTTCGAACTGGCCGGCAGCCGCGCCACCCTCGCCGAATTCAACCTCGACCGCCACTGGCGCAACGCCCGCGTGCACACCCTGCACGACCCCGTTCGCTGGAAATATCACGCGGTAGGCACCTATCACCTCAACGGCACTTTGCCGGCCCGGCATTCCTGGATCTGACCGACCAGACCACTGGAGAAACACATGACAATTTCTCACCACGTCGCGGTCATAACCAGCGATGAGCAAGCCCTGATCGTCGCCAGTGACCTGGCCGACGACTTCAAACGCGACAGCGCCCTGCGTGACCGCGAACGCCGTTTGCCACTGCCGGAACTGGAAGTGTTTTCCCGCTCGGGCCTCTGGGGCATCAGCGTGCCGAAAGAATACGGCGGCGCCGGTGTTTCCAACGTCACCCTGGCCAAAGTCATCGCCCTGATCGCCCAGGCCGATGGTTCTCTCGGGCAGATTCCACAGAACCATTTCTACGCCCTCGAAGTGCTGCGCGTGAATGGCACTGAAGCACAGAAAAAACGCCTCTACGCCGAAGTGCTGGCCGGTGAACGCTTCGGCAACGCGCTGGCGGAACTGGGCACCAAAACCGCCCACGACCGCGTCACCAGCCTGACCCGCGACGGTGACGGTTATCGCATCAATGGTCGCAAGTTCTACGCCACCGGCGCGATTTACGCACAACGCATTCCGACCACGGTGGTCGATGAAAACGGCGTTCAACAACTCGCCTTCGTACCACGTAATACAAAAGGCCTGACCGTCATCGACGACTGGAGCGGCTTCGGCCAGCGCACCACCGGCAGCGGCTCGGTGGTGTTTGAAGACGTCTACGTCGCCGCCGAAGATGTGCTCCCGTTCCAAAGTGCGTTCGAGCGCCCGACCACTGTCGGCCCGCTGGCGCAGATTCTCCACGCCGCCATCGACACTGGAATCGCCCGCGCAGCCTATGAAGATGCCCTGCATTTCGTGCGCACCAAAACCCGGCCGTGGATCGACTCTGGCAACGACAAGGCCACCGAAGACCCGCTGACCATCAAGAGCTTCGGCCACCTGGCTATCCGGCTGCACGCCACCGAAGCACTGTTGGAGCGCTCCGGCGAATTCGTCGACCGGGCCCAGGCCGACATGAACGCCGAGACCGTCGCTGCCGCCTCGATTGCCGTCGCCGAAGCCCGCGCCATCAGCACCGAGATTTCCCTGGCCGCCGGCAGCACGCTGTTCGAACTGGCCGGCAGCCAGGCGACCCTGGCCGAACACGGCCTGGACCGCCACTGGCGCAACGCCCGGGTGCACACCCTGCACGACCCGGTGCGCTGGAAGTACCACGCCGTGGGCAATTACTACCTCAACGACGAACACCCGCCACTGCGGGGGACCATCTGATGGCGACGCCCGTAAAACCGAAAAAGAAAATTCTGCTCAACGCGTTCAACATGAACTGCATCGGGCACATCAACCATGGCCTGTGGACACACCCACGGGACAATTCCACCCAATACAAAACCATCGAATACTGGACCGAACTGGCACAGTTGCTGGAGCGCGGGTTGTTCGACGGGCTGTTCATCGCCGACATCGTCGGCGTGTACGACGTCTATCAGAACTCGGTGGATGTACCGCTGAAAGAGTCGATACAGCTACCGGTCAACGACCCGCTGCTGCTGGTGTCAGCCATGGCGGCGGTGACGAAAAACCTGGGCTTCGGCCTCACCGCCAACCTCACCTACGAGCCGCCCTATCTGTTCGCCCGGCGCCTGTCCACGCTCGATCACCTGAGCCGTGGCCGGGTCGGCTGGAACATCGTCACCGGCTACCTCGACAGCGCCGCCAAGGCCATGGGCCTGAGCGAACAGGTCGAACACGACCGCCGCTACGATCAGGCCGACGAGTATCTGGAAGTGCTCTACAAACTCTGGGAAGGCAGCTGGGAAAACGGCGCGGTCCTCAACGACCCGAAAAAACGGATCTACGCGCAGCCGGAAAAAGTACACAAGGTCGAGCACAAGGGCGAGTTCTATCAGGTCGAGGGTTATCACCTCTGCGAGCCGTCACCACAGCGCACGCCGGTGCTGTTCCAGGCCGGCAGTTCAGATCGCGGTTTGCTGTTCGCCGGGCGCCACGCCGAGTGCGTGTTCATCAGCGGCCAGAACAAACCGGCGACCAGGGTGCAAGTGGACAAGGTCCGCGCCAGCGCCGTGCAAGCGGGACGCAACCCCGAGGACATCAAGGTGTTCATGGGCTTGAACGTGATCGTCGGCGCCACCGAAGAAGCGGCCTGGGCCAAGCATGCCGAGTACCTGAGCTATGCCAGCGCCGAAGCCGGCGTGGCGCATTTCTCGGCGTCCACCGGAATCGATTTTTCCGAATACGAACTCGACGAACCGATCCAGTACGTGAAGAACAACGCGATTCAGTCGGCCACCAAAAACTTGCAAAACAACGACTGGACCCGACGCAAATTGCTGGAACAGCACGCCCTTGGTGGCCGCTACATCACGGTGGTCGGCTCACCCGAACAGGTGGCGGATGAACTGGAGTCGTGGATCAACGAGACGGGCCTTGATGGCTTCAACCTGACCCGGATCGTCACCCCGGAAAGCTATGTGGATTTTATTGAATGGGTGATTCCTGAGCTGCAGCGTCGCGGGTCGTACAAGACCGCTTACGACACCGGCAGCCTGCGCGAGAAGCTGTTTCAGGGCGAGGCGCATTTGCCTGAGCAACATACTGGTTCCACTTTCAGACGCTAACCCCTGTGGCGAGGGAGTTTGCTCGCGCTCGACTGCGCAGCAGTCGCAACACCGGCAATACGGTTGCAACTGACACACCTCATTGAATGGCTTTGGGGCTGCCGCGCAGCCCAGCGGGAGCAAGCTCCCTCGCCACAACCCCTCTATTGACTGGAAAACCATCATGACCAAGCACTGCCTTTCTCTCCCAGTCAAAGCACTGGCCCTGGCCCTCGGCCTCTTCAGTTCCATGACCTTCGCCGCCGACGCGCCGCTGAAAGTCGGCACCACCGCCGCCTTCGCCATCCCGCTGGAGGCCGCCGTCGAAGAAGCCAAGAAACAAGGCCTGAGCGTCGAGTTGGTGGAGTTCAGCGACTGGATCGCGCCCAACGTCAGCCTCGCCGCCGGCGACATCGACGTGAACTATTTCCAGCACATCCCATTCCTGGAAAACGCCAATGCCGCCGCCGGTTTCAACCTGGTGCCGTTCGCACCGGGGATCATCAACAATGTCGGTCTCTACTCGAAAAAATACAAAAGCTTCGACGCGCTGCCACAAGGCGCCACCGTCGCCATCGCCAACGACCCGATCAACAGCGGGCGTGGTCTGCAACTGCTGGCCAAGGCCGGGCTGATCACGCTTAAACCCGGCGTCGGCTACAAAGCCACCGAAGACGACATCGTCGCCAACCCGAAAAAAATCAAGATACTTCAGGTCGAAGCGGTGCAATTGGTTCGCGCCTACGACGACGCCGATCTGGTCCAGGGCTACCCGGCCTACATCCGCCTGTCGAAGACCTTCGATGCCGGCTCGGCCCTGCTGTTCGACGGCCTTGATCACAAGGAATACGTGATTCAGTTCGTGATCCAGCCCAAGAGCAAAACCGACCCGCGCCTGATCAAATTCGTCGATATCTACCAGCATTCACCGGTGGTTCGCGCCGCGCTGGATAAAGCCCACGGCAAGCTCTATCAAGCTGGTTGGGAAAGCTGAAAATGACTGCCGCGATCCAACGGCGACTGGAGATTCCAGAGCCACAAAATGCTCGACAGACTGAACTGCATCCAGAGCTCAATCGTGCCCACGTGCGCTTCATCGGCCTGGGTAAAACCTACAACGGTCAGCAAGGTCCAGTGGCGGCACTGCACGGTATCGACCTGGCGATCCAGCGTGGTGAAGTGTTTGGCATCATCGGCCGCAGCGGTGCCGGCAAGTCGTCGCTGATCCGCACCATCAACCGCCTGGAGCAACCAAGTACAGGCCGGGTGCTGATCGATCAGGTCGACATCGGCGAGTTCGATGAAGACCGCCTGGTGGCCCTGCGTCGGCGCATCGGCATGATTTTCCAGCACTTCAACCTGATGTCGGCCAAGACCGTGTGGCAGAACGTCGAGCTACCGCTGAAAGTGGCCGGCGTGCCCAAGGAACAGCGCGAGCGCAAAGTCCGTGAACTGCTGGAGCTGGTGGGCCTGGAAGGCAAGCACAAGGCGTATCCGGCGCAGCTGTCCGGTGGTCAGAAACAACGCGTTGGCATCGCCCGGGCGCTGGTGCATGACCCCGAGATTCTGCTGTGCGACGAGGCCACCTCCGCGCTCGATCCAGAAACCACGCAATCGATTCTCGGCCTGTTACGCGAAATCAACCGGCGCCTGGGCCTGACCATCGTGCTGATCACCCATGAGATGGCGGTGATCCGCGATATCTGCGACCGCGTGGTGGTGCTGGAACATGGCGCCGTTGTCGAGCAGGGACCGGTGTGGGAAGTGTTCGGCAACCCGCAGCACGAGGTCAGCAAGACCCTGCTCGCGCCGCTGCAACACGCCTTGCCGCAAGAACTGCAAAGCCGTCTGCGCGCGCAGCCGGAGTCTTCGGACGCCGCCGTGGTACTGCGTTTGCAATTCACCGGTAGCGCCACGGATGAGCCGGATCTGGCCGCACTGTTCGCCGCCCTCGGTGGCCGTGTGCGTCTGTTGCAAGGTGGTGTGGAACGGATCCAGGGGCATGCGCTCGGGCAACTGTTATTGGCGGTGACCGGCTCGCACCTCGACGCCGAAAAACTGCGCCAACAAGCGGCTCAATGGGCACAACAGACGGAGGTGCTGGGCTATGTGGCTTGATCGCTTGTGGCAGGGTTTTATCGACACCTTCCTGATGGTCGGCGTGTCATCGCTGATCGCGCTGCTGGCGGGGATTCCGCTGGCAGTGATTCTGGTCACCAGCTCCAAAGGCGGGATCTATGAAGCACCGGCGCTGAACCGCGCACTGGGCGCGTTCGTGAACCTGTTTCGCTCGATTCCGTTTCTGATTCTGATGGTGGCGCTGATTCCGTTTACCCGGTTGATCGTCGGTACCACGTATGGCGTTTGGGCGGCGGTAGTACCGCTGACCATCGCTGCCACACCGTTCTTTGCGCGCATCGCCGAAGTCAGTTTGCGCGAGGTCGATCACGGACTGATCGAAGCGGCGCAGGCGATGGGTTGCCGACGCTGGCACATCGTCTGGCACGTGCTGTTGCCCGAGGCGCTGCCGGGGATCGTCGGCGGGTTCACCATAACGCTGGTGACGATGATCAACTCGTCGGCCATGGCCGGGGCGATTGGTGCTGGCGGGCTGGGGGACATTGCTTATCGGTATGGATATCAGCGCTTTGACAGCCAGATCATGTTGACGGTGATTGTGTTGCTGGTGGTGTTGGTGGCGATTATCCAGTTGGGTGGGGATCGGCTGGCTCGGGGGTTGAACAAGCGTTGAGCGGGCGCTTGTCTGTTCCCGGACCGCGCTGAGTCATCGGCTGCCAGTGATACCGCCTTCGCCAGCAGGCTCGCTCCCACATTGAAATGCGCTCAACTGTGGGGCGAGCCTGCTCGCGAATGGCTGCGAAGCGGCTACCCGCCTCATGGCGTATATTCGGCAAACCCCAATCGCCTGCGCAGCCCACCATGAAACACACCCCCGACGACCTCCACCAGATCACCGCCACCACCCTGGGCAACTACAACCAGGTGGCCGAGAGTTTTCGCGAAGGCACTCGCGATCATGATGTCAGCCAGAACATCGACGCGCTGCTGCGACATATTCGGGGTGAGGCGCCATTCGACATTCTCGACTTCGGCTGCGGACCGGGGCGCGATTTGCAGACGTTCACACGCATGGGCCATGTCGCCGTCGGCCTTGATGGTTCGGAAAAGTTTGCGCTGATGGCGCGTGAAGACAGTGGCTGTGAGGTCTGGCAGCAGGACTTTCTGCAACTGGATTTGCCGGCCGAGCGCTTCGACGGGATTTTTGCCAATGCGGTGCTGTTTCATATTCCGTTGCAGGAATTGCCGCGGGTGTTGAAGCAACTGCACGGGGCGTTGAAACCGGGCGGGGTGTTGTTCAGTTCCAATCCCCGAGGCGATAACCGCGAGGGCTGGAATGGGCATCGGTTCGGCGCGTATCACGATTTGCAGGCCTGGCAGGGTCTGCTGACCGAAGCCGGGTTTGTGGAGCTGGAGCATTATTACCGGCCGGCAGGATTGCCTCGGGAGCAGCAGCCCTGGTTGGCGAGTGTCTGGCGTAGATCTGTTTAGTCAGTTCAGACGCCATCGCGGGCAAGCCCGCTCCCACAGTAGACCGCGTTCGCCTGAACGCCTCGGTCAAATGTGGGAGCAGCAGCCTTGGTTGGCGAGTGTCTGGCGTAGATCTGTTTAGTCAGTTCAGACGCCATCGCGAGCAAGCCCGCTCCCACAGTAGACCGCGTTCGCCTGAACGCCTCGGTCAAATGTGGGAGCAGCAGCCCTGGTTGGCGAGTGTCTGGCGTAGATCTGCTTAGTCAGTTCAGACGCCATCGCGAGCAAGCCCGCTCCCACAGTAGACCGCGTTCGCCTGAACGCCTCGGTCAAATGTGGGAGCAGCAGCCTTGGTTGGCGAGTGTCTGGCTAGATCTGTTTGGTCAGTTCAGACGCCATCGCGAGCAAGCTCGCTCCCACAGTAGACCGCGTTCGCCTGAACGCCTCGGTCAAATGTGGGAGCAGCAGCCTTGGTTGGCGTAGATCTGCTTAGTCAGTTCAGACGCCATCGCGGGCAAGCCCGCTCCCACAGTGGACCGCGTTCGCCTGAACGCCTCGGTCAAATGTGGGAGCAGCAGCACTGGTTGGCGAGTGTCTGGCGTAGATCTGCTTAGTCAGTTCAGACGCCTTCGCGAGCAAGCTCGCTCCCACAGTGGACCGCGTGCGCCTGAACGCCTCGGTCAAATGTGGGAGCAGCAGCACTGGTTGGCGAGTGTCTGGCGTAGATCTGTTTAGTCAGTTCAGACGTCATCGCGGGCAAGCCCGCTCCCACAGTGGACCGCGTTCGCCTGAACGCCTCGGTCAAATGTGGGAGCAGCAGCCCTGGTTGGCGAGTGTCTGGCGTAGATCTGCTTAGTCAGTTCAGACGCTTTCGCGAGCAAGCTCGCTCCCACAGTAGACCGCGTTCGCCTGAACGCCTCGGTCAAATGTGGGAGCAGCAGCCCTGGTTGGCGAGTGTCTGGCGCAGATCTGCTTAGTCAGTTCAGACGCCATCGCGAGCAAGCTCGCTCCCACAGTAGACCGCGTTCGCCTGAACGCCTCGGTCAAATGTGGGAGCAGCAGCCTTGGTTGGCGAGTGTCTGGCGTAGATCTGCTTAGTCAGTTCAGACGCCATCGCGGGCAAGCCCGCTCCCACAGTGGACCACGTTCGCCTGAACGCCTCGGCCAAATGTGGGAGCAGCAGCCTTGGTTGGCGAGTGTCTGGCTAGATCTGTTTGGTCAGTTCAGACGCCATCGCGAGCAAGCTCGCTCCCACAGTAGACCGCGTTCGCCCGAACGCCTCGGTCAAATGTGGGAGCAGCAGCCCTGGTTGGCGAGTGTCTGGCGTAGATCTGCTTAGTCAGTTCAGACGCCATCGCGGGCAAGCCCGCTCCCACAGTGGACCGCGTTCGCCTGAACGCCTCGGTCAAATGTGGGAGCAGCAGCCCTGGTTGGCGAGTGTCTGGCGTAGATCTGCTTAGTCAGTTCAGACGCCATCGCGGGCAAGCCCGCTCCCACAGTGGACCGCGTTCGCCTGAACGCCTCGGTCAAATGTGGGAGCGGGCTTGCCCGCGATGGTCTTCAGGGCGACAAAGAAACCTGATAAGTCACCACGCCCCCCTTCACATCCAGCGCCATGATGCTCTGCCCGGCCAGCCGTTTGCCTTCAACCTCGCGCACACCCGAATCAAAATTCACCACCAACCGCGTGCCATCGGCAAACGTGGTCTGCTGCAGCAACCGATCCTCGCTCAACCAGCGAAAATCCGTCATCGCCTCAGTCGCCAGACGCTCATGCAGTGGCCTGAAAAACGCATCCTGTCGCACCATCACCGGCAACCGCTGCTTCACTGTATCGGCGCTCAGGTGGTACAGCGGCGGCACGTTGTAGAGCAACTGCGCCAGCTCGTTCTCGGCGCGTACATTGCTCAGTTTCAGGCTGTCGAACAGCCAGTGGTGCGTGGTGATGACCGAGCCGTGGAACACGGCCTGATACAGCGGCAGGCGCGTCTGCGGGGCAAAGTGCACCGTGCGATACGGCTCCTTGAGCGGCACGCTCTTGAAGAACACCTGAGGCTGATCATTGGGAAACCAGCGACCCAGGTAATAGGGTGACTTGGGGTTCTTGCTCATGTCCGGATCGCCCCAGCCGATCACCGGTGTCTGCATGCCGTGGGCAAACAGCACGCCCAGAGACGTTGTGGCATTGCCGTCTTCAGAACCGGTGGGCAGTTTCAGGGTCTCGTTCAGCCAGCGCGAAGCGTCGATATTACCTTCGGCGTTTTGTGCCTGGGTCATGGTGGCATTCGGTCGATAGCTGTCGAACAGCATGCCGGTCGCATAGGCGTCGAGAAACCAGCTGTTGAACCCGGCCTTGGCCTGCACCGCTTTGATCCGCGCCTCAAGCAACGGCCGCACGCAGCGTGGGTCGGTGTAGTGCCCTGACTTCTGGAAGCCGCTTTTGAACGCGCCACCGTTCAGGACAATTGCGCATTCACGGTTGGCTCGAAAACCCAGGTGCGCGGTGGTCCAGTCCGGGTTTTCACTGCTGGTAAGCGCAGTTTCATAAGAATCGTAAGGCGCCAGCAGATACCCGTCCGCCACACCTTCGCGCACCGCTTCGGGATGCCAGAGACCGCCCTCCCAGCCCTCGCCCAGACCTAGCCATAAACGCGACAGTCCGGCTGCTTTCATCTGCTCGAAAGTGCTGGACGACAAGGTGCTGCCCCAGCGTTGCGGATTGCCGGTCAGGGCCTCGGCGAACGCGCTGGCCAGTTCCGTGCGCAGTTGGCCATAGCCCTCGACGAGTCTTTGCATGTCCGGCTCGGCGACCGCTTGCCAACCGCTGCGCGCCTTGGTGTTGAGCGCGCCATTGAGGCTGCGCAGCAACGTGGTTTTTTGATAACGGTCCAGCGGTGGTTGCGCATCGGTGAGGATCTTGCGGGTTTCAGCATCAAAACTGCCGCGCAACTCGCTGGCCAGCGCGTTATTGCCCCGCAAGAGTTTCAACAGTGCCGGCCAACTGCGCACATCATTCGGCCCGAGCAAGTCGTTGCCCCACAGATAAACGTGACTGGCACCCAGCAGTTTTTTCGCTTCCGGGGTTTTCAGTAGTTTGTCGCTCAGGGACTGGTATTGCCCGTTGTCGATCAGCCATTGCCGATAGCGCTTGGCACCGGCCAGCGGATCGGCGTCGCCCAGCGTCAGTTTGAAGGTCAGTGGTGTGCCGGGTTCAAGGGAAGTGAATTGATGCCGGGCGGCGAGTGCCAGGGTCTGGCCTTCGGCGCTGAAGGTCAGGTGATTGTTGTACGGGTTGGTCAGCAGCCAGTTCAGGGTAAAGCGGCCGTGGTCCACGCCCCACAGCGGCAGGCTCAGGTCCTGGGTGGTATTGAACTCGCCCTGATCGAGCAGAAAGCCTTGCCACACCGCATCGCCCGCCGGCACGTAATGCCCTTCGGCCAGCGGCCAGATCAGGCCTTTGCCCATGGCGCTGCCGGGTTGCTTGAGGAAGCGCAGTTCACCGGGGTCGCGGGCGGTGATGGAGAGGGACAAATCGCGCTGATCAAGACTGGCGCTGAGGGTCCAGGCGCCGTTATCCCATTGCCAGTCGATGCGGTTGGCGGTCTGGGTGAGATGACTGACTGCATGCGCGGCGACGCCGGCAGAGGCTTGCACCCCCGGGTTCTGTGCCGGGGTTACCTGGATCGCCAAAGTCGCAGGGTCGAGCTCAATGCGCCACAGCGGGTTTTCCAGCACCGGGTTGGCGGTGGCCCAAGGTGATAGCAATACAGCGCCGATCAGCAGCGCAAGGCGCAGGCAGTGATGGAGGGGCGGCATGGGTTGTCCCTTCTGCGTTGAGAGCAGCGAGGGTAATGCACTGGCTTGGGTGTGTCGGGCAGTAAAATGTTGGGAAATTGTAGATCGCCTTCGCGAGCAGGCTCGCTCCCACGGGGTGTTGGGTGGACCACAGGTTTTATGTCCACTTCAAAGCCAATGTGGGAGCAGGCTCGCTCCCACAGGTTGTGTGTCTTACTGCGTGTCTTTTTTCGGCTCGCGAATCTTGTACCAGGCCACGTACAGTGCCGGCAAAAACAGCAGGGTCAGCAAGGTGGCGATGATAATGCCGCCGATCATTGCGTAGGCCATCGGCCCCCAAAACACTTCTCGCGCAATCGGGATCATCCCCAGGCTCGCCGCCGCAGCGGTCAGCAAGATCGGCCGGCGTCGATGCTCGGTGGCTTGCAGCACCGCGTCCCACGGCTCATAGCCGTCCTTCTCGAAGGCATCGATCTGCGTCACCAGGATCACCGAGTTGCGGATGATGATGCCGATCAGCGCCAGAATCCCCAGGATCGCCACGAAGCCCATCGGCGTGCCCGTGGGGATCAGCGCCAGCACCACGCCGATCAGCCCGAGCGGCGCCACGCTGGCCACCAGGAACATCTTCTGCACGCTGTGCAGCTGGATCATCAGGAAGGTCGCCATCAAGAACAGCATCAGCGGCACGACCTTGGCAATCGGCCCCTGGGCCTTGCCGCTTTCCTCGACGGTGCCGCCAGTGGCGACCTTGTACCCCACCGGCAGCGCGGCGGCGAATTTGTCGATGGTCGGCTTCAGCTGTTTCACCAGGTCGGTCGGCTGAATCTCGTCCCGCACCGCAGCCTTGATGGTGATGGTCGGTTTGCGGTCACGACGCCATACCAATGGCTGCTCCAGCTCGTAGCGCACGGTGGCGAACGCCAGCAGCGGAATCGACGTACCGCCCGGCGTGACGATCTGCAGGTTTTGCAGGGTTTCCGGCGTGCCGCGTTCGGCATCTTCGGCACGGCCGACAACGTTGATCAGATAGATATCGTCGTCCACTTGAGTGACCGGTGAACCGACCACGATGCTGTTCATCAGGTTGGCCACGTCTTCCGAAGACAGCCCCAATTGCCGTGCCTTGTCCTGGGCGATGTCGATGCGCAGCACTTTGCCCGGCTCGTTCCAGTCATAAATTATTTCGCCGATGTGCGAGTTCTTGTCCAGCTCGGTGGCCAGGGCAATAGCGTGCTTGCGCACCTGATCGATGTCCTTGCCACTGACTCGGTATTGAATCGGCCGTCCCACCGGCGGGCCCATTTCCAGCGCCTGGACGTAGCTGCCGATGCCGACAAAATCCTTGCGCAGCCGCTCGCGCAATCGCTGGGTCAAGGCCGTGCGTGATTCCAGGCCTTTGCTGACGATCACCAGTTGCGCGTAGTACGGGTTCTGCAATTGCTGGTCGAGGGGCAGGTAGAAACGGATCGCACCTTCGCCGATGTAAGTGCTCCAGCGCACGATGTCCGGATCGTCCTTGAGGGTCGCCTCAAGTTTATCCACAGCCTTGCGCGTCTCGTCCATCGAGGCATTTTGCGGCAGGTTGAGGTCGACGAGCAGTTCCGGCCGGTCCGAGGAAGGGAAGAACTGGTTCTGCACGAACTGCATGGAAAATACCGACGCCACGAACAAGGCGATGGTGATGCCGATGGCCCACCAGCGATTGCGCATGGCCCAGAGCATGCCGTAGTTGAAGACGCGGCCGATGCGGCCAGGTTCTGCGCTGTGGGGTTTCACGTTGGCGCTGAGGATGTGCACGCCGATCACCGGGGCGAACAGCACCGCGACCACCCATGACACCAGCATCGCCACCGCAATCACCGCAAACAGGGTAAAGGTGTACTCACCCGCCGAGCTGGCGTTCAGGCCAATCGGCACAAAACCGGCGACCGTGACCAGCGTGCCGGTGAGCATCGGGAACGCAGTCGAGGTGTAGGCGAAGGTCGCCGCCTGCTCCTTGGTCTCGCCCATTTCCAGGCGCGTGACCATCATCTCCACCGTGATCATCGCGTCATCCACCAGCAGGCCAAGGGCGATGATCAATGCACCGAGAGAAATCCGCTGCATGGTGATGCCGCTGTATTCCATGAAGATGAAGACCATCGCCAACACCAGCGGAATCGAACATGCCACCACCAGACCGGCGCGCACGCCGAGGCTGATGAAGCTGACGATCAGCACGATCACCACCGCTTCGAACAGCGCGCTGGTGAAGCCGCCGACGGCCTTTTCGACCACGTCGGCCTGATCCGAGACGTTGTGCACGCCCACGCCCACGGGCAGGTCGGCGGTCAGGTCGGTCATGCGTTGGTGCAGCGCCTTGCCGAACTCCTGGATGTTGCCGCCCTTCTTCATCGCAATCGCCAAGCCGATGGCTGGCTGACCGTTGAAGCGGAATTGCGGGCTCGCCGGATCGACGTAGCCACGGCTGATCTCAGCCACATCGGCCAGACGATAGAAGCGGTCGTTGAGGCGAAGGTTGACGTTGGCCAGGTCTTTTTCGGACGCGAACCGTCCAGAAGTACGCACGGAAATCCGCTCGGGACCGGCCTCGATCACTCCCGCCGGGGTCACGGCGTTCTGCGATTGCAGGCTCTGCACAACTTGCCGCTGATCAATGCCCAGCGCCGCCAGTTTGCGCGTGGAGAAGTTCAGGTACAGCACTTCATCCTGCTCGCCGACCATCTCGACCTTGCCCAGCCCCGGCACATCGCGAATCGCGGCGCGCACCTGCTCGACGTAATCGCGCAACTGACGCATCGACAAACCGTCGGCGGTATAGGCGTACACCGAGCCGAACACATCGCCGAATTCATCGTTGAACCCCGGTCCTTGCAGGCCCTGAGGGAAGTCGCCGCGAATGTCATTGATCTTCTTGCGTACCTGATACCAGATTTGCGGGATGTCCTTGGCGCTGGTGGTGTCGCGCAAATAGACGAACACGGTCGATTCACCGGGCCGGGTGTAGCTTTTCACGTAGTCGAGGGAGTCGAGTTCTTCGAGTTTTTTCTCGATACGGTCCGTGACCTGCTTGAGGGTGTCTTCCTGGGTCGCGCCGGGCCAGCGGGTCTGGATGACCATGGTCTTGATGGTGAACGAGGGGTCTTCCTCGCGACCAAGATTCATGTACGAGAACACGCCCATCAGCAGCGCGACGAACATCAGATACCAGACAAATGACTGATGCTTGAGGGCCCATTCGGATAAGTTGAAACTCCCTTTCATTGTGGGCTGTCCTCGTCGATTTTCACTTTCTGCCCGGGTTTCAGGCTGTTCACACCGGCGCTGACTACCCGCTCACCGGATTGCACGCCACTGGCCAGAATCACCGTGGAATCGGTGCGACTGACCACGCTGATGTCTCGCGGCATAACGGTCTGGCTCTGCGGATCGATGACCCAGATACGCGGCTTGCCGTCGACCTCTTGCAGTGCGCTCAGGGGCAACTCGATACGCGGTTTGATCGCGGAACTGAGCGTTACGCTGATCGCCGTGCCGAGGCGAAATCCCGGAGGCGTTTGTGTCAGGGTGAGACGAGCGCGGCGGGTGCGGGTGGCGCTTTGCGCCTGGGGTTCGATTTCACGCAGGGTCGCGGTGCTGGTGATGCTCGGGTCCAGTTGTGCGGCGACCTGAAACACCACATCCGGCGGCAACTGATCGACCAGTGTATCGGGCAGATCAATCACCGCTTCCTTGATGTCCGGCTGCGCCAGCGTCACCACTTGTTGACCCGCGGTAACCACTTGCCCGGCTTCGGCGTTCCACGCGGTGACAATGGCTTTGTGATCGGTGCGCAGTTCGACGTAATTGAGCTGGTCGCGAGCCTGGCTGACTGCGGCCTTGGCCTGATCGAGTGAGGCCTGGGTGGTTTTCAGATCGGTCTGGGCAATGTCCAGTTGTGCCTGGGCACCGACTCCGCGATCAAACAATTGCTGCTGACGCCGGGCGCTGGCCTGGGTGTTGATGAATTGCGCCTGAATGCGCGCCAGATCGCCCTCGGCGGAGCGCAACTGGTTCTGTTGATCGGTGGGATCGAGGGTGGCGAGCAAGGCACCCTTTTCCACCTCAGTGCCCACATCGACATTGCGACTGGCAATGCGACCCGGCACCCGGAAGCCGACGTTGCTTTCGTAGCGAGCCTGGATGCTGCCGGCGAAACGGCCGAGACTTTGCTGGTCGAGGGCCTTCACTTCGACCGACAACACCGGGCGTACCGGTTCGGGTGGCGGCTCTTTTTTTGAACAGGCGACCAGCAGCAGCCCGGCAGACAACAGCAACAGGCGCTTCATGGCTGGGCTCCCGCCGCTAGATCCTTATAGGTGTTTTCGGCGATCTCGACCTTCATGCCGGGGTGCAGCAATTGTCCGCCGGCGATAATGACTTTTTCTCCGCCGTTCAGCCCGCCGCTGATGATGACGTGGCCAGTCAGGTAACGACCCACGGTGACGGTGTGCAGTTGCGCCCTGCCATCGGCATCTACCAGCCACACGGCCGGATCACTGAGGTTTTTGGTCAGGGCCGACCAGGGCAACTCCACCGCCGACTTGCCCGGCGTCTTGGCGGTGGCGCTGACCACCGAACCGAGTTGCATACCGTCCGGCAAGCCATTGAGGCTGACTTTGACCTGCACAGTGCCGGTCTGCGCCGACACCGCCGGGGTGATTTCGCGCACGGTGCCGGTGGTTTTTATCGCAGGGTTGTCCAGCATGCTGACCACCACGGATTTGTCCGCAGGATGTTCGCTCAGCAGCGATTCGTAGACGTTGAATACCGCGTCACGCTCGCCGTCGCGAGCCAGGCCGAAAATCGGCACCGTGGCTTGCACTACTTGCCCGACTTCGGCCTGGCGGGCGGTGATGATGCCCGGTGCATCGGCCACCAGCGCGGTGTAGCTCAGTTGTTCCCTGGCATTGGCCAGTTGCGCCTGGGCGGCGGTCAGCGCGCTTTGGCTGCTGCGCAATGCGGCCTGGGCAGCGTCGTATTCGCTTTGGCTGGTGTAGCCCTTGGGCAAAAGTTTTTGCTGGCGGACAAAGGCGGCAGCAGTCTGCTTGACCCGTGCCTGTTCGGCGACGACCTGGGCCTGAGCCGAGTCGACATTGGTTTGCAGGTCTTTTGGATCGAGTCTGGCGAGGACTTGCCTGGCCGAAACCCGGTCACCGACATCGACCATACGCTGGATGATCTTGCCACCGACGCGGAACGACAGTTCGGTCTGCACGCGGGCCTGAACGTCACCGGTCAGGGTCACCGAAGCGGCGTAATCCGCAGGCTTGACGATTTGCACGAAGACACGCGGCAGGTCTTTTTCGACCGGTTTTTTTTCGCCGCAGGCGGTCAGCATCACGAAGAGGCTCAGACCGAGCATTATTTTCAATCCAGTACCCGCCATGCAGACTCCTTTGCGTTATACAAACGTGCACGTGACGATACGACTGTGAGCTTAGAACAGGGTTCCACACACGCATGGGTTTGCTGCGTACCCTGTGGGAGGTCACGGTATTCCCGACAATAAGGCAAACTGGCCCCATTCGCAGCAGGAAGCACCTCATGCTCAAAACCCTCGCGGTGGCCAATTACCGCTCGATCAACAAATTGGTCATTCCGCTGGGCCGATTAAACCTGATCACCGGCCCCAACGGCAGCGGCAAATCCAATCTCTATCGTGCGTTGCGCCTGCTGGCGGAAACCGCTCAGGGTGGCGTAGTCAATGCGCTGGCTCGCGAGGGCGGGCTGGACTCGACGTTTTGGGCCGGGCCGCAAACCATCACCCGGCGCATGCGCAACGGCGAAGTGCCAATCGAAGCCACCGTGCGTCACGGGGTCAAACGGCTGCGCCTGGGGTTTGCCGGCGATGACTTCAGCTATTCGATTGCCTTGGGTCTGCCGGAGCCGACACAGTCCTGTTTCTCCCTCGACCCGGAAATCAAAAAGGAATGCATCTGGTCCGGACCGTTCTATCGCCCGGCCAGCCTGCTGGTGGATCGCGAAGGCCCGATGATCCGTGCCCGCGAAGGTCGCAGCTGGGAAGTGCTGGCTCAGCACACGCCGAATTTCGACAGCCTGTTCGATCAGGTCGGCAGTTTTCGTACTTCGCCGGAAGTCATGCACCTGCGCGAATTCATTCGTCGCTGGCGCTTCTACGACCACTTTCGCAGCGACGCCGACGCCCCGGTACGCCAGCCGCAACTGGGCACCCGCACGCCAGTGCTGCACCACGATGGGCGCGACCTGGCGGCAGCCCTGCAGACCATCCGCGAAATCGGCGATCCAGAGGCCTTGCAGGCCGCCATCACTGATGCCTTCCCCGGCGCGCGACTGAACATCGCGCCGTTGCAGGGCGGACGGTTTGCCATCGAGTTTTATCAGGAAGGATTGTTGCGACCGTTGTCGGCCGCGGAATTGTCGGACGGCACATTGCGTTATCTGCTGCTGATCGCCGCCCTGCTGACCCCGCGACCACCGTCACTGATGGTGCTGAACGAGCCGGAAACCAGCCTGCACCCGGACCTGTTGCCGGCCCTGGCGCGGCTGATCATCCGCGCCTCGGAACAGTGCCAGGTGTGGGTGGTATCCCACGCCCGGCGGCTGATCTCGGCGTTGCAGCAAGACCCGGAGTGCAATTGCATTGTGCTGGAGAAGACCTTGGGCCAGACCGGGATTGTCGGGCAGCGGGTGCTGGATGAACCGGCCTGGTATTGGCCGGATTGAGTAGTTGATGGCAGGTACAACACTATCTGCTAAAACGACGTCGAATGTTCGTGGCCATTTGCCGAGGGTCCGACGGCGTGTTGGGGATATCGAAGTCGAAGTGTTCAAAGCCAATCGGCGCTGGTGGCGCCGCAGCTGTAGGTGTCCCTGTTGGAACAGGCGCTGACGGGCCGAAAGATGTCATGTTGATCACCGTGTCTCGTGTTGATCCTGATGTCGCTAATACCCCTGGATTGCCTGCAGGAAGCGGCCCGCTAGCCAGTTTTTTCAAGGCTGGAAATACGTTCACATCACGCGCAGCCCACCAGGACCCTAATCGCCCCGCTGCTGAACTGCCTACGAGCCCCAATGAAGTATTGGCCAGCGTCGGAAGCAGGGTAGACGCGGGATTAACGGCAGCAAGAACGGTGCTCGCCACACCGACCGTGGCTCCCGCAACGCCCATTATTCCCGCAGCGACGGCAGAAACGGCACCCACCGTATGTCTAATGGGCGATCGGAATACGGCTCCATTAGCGAGCGCATCCAGTCCGACCTGAAAGGGAATACCGGGCCTCAACGTGATGACTGAGTTGAACAGCGTTCCGATGCTGCTGAGAATTCTGGCAATAGCCGCAAATCGCCCCGTCGGATCACTGAAATTCACCGGATCACCCAGACAATACGCATACGGATTCAACCCACCCCGACCAAACGGACTCAACCGGTCAGGACTGTTGAAGCGCATCAGCACCGGGTTGAACGCCCGATGCCCGTTACCCAGCAAATAATGCCCGGTCACCGGGTCGCGACGTTCACCGTTGAAACCCAGCAGGCTGCTCAGGCCGCTTTCGCCCCCGCGATGGCCATAGGGCGTATAGGCCTGCGGCAACAGCCCTGTCTGATCAATCACCTGCAACACCGAACGTTGCTGATCGGTGACCAGCAACCGGCTCTTGAGGCTGCCGCCCTCACGAGAGTGCAGCGCCAGCAGTTGCTCGCCTTGCTGGAATACAGACTGGCTGGCCTGTCCTTGCAGCTCGGTCACCAGATACTGGTGACGGTAAAACCGCTGCAATCCGGTTTGGCCAGGACGATCAAGTCCAGTCAGCAGATCCAGTGCATCATAGCGATACCGGCAAACATCAGTGGGTAAAGTAGTCATAAGAAAACCTCCTGGTCGAGTGCCGAGCTTGCACCGATACCAGGGTCACAGGCACCTATCAGAACTGCTAGGTGCCTGATGAGTCCCAATGTGCATTCAGGCTTTCAGCCCTGCCACTTCCCACCCTCGACAATCACGCTCTCAGGCTTGGTGTCATCGCTCAGTTCTTTACGCACATACTGGTCATAGAGCTTGAGCAAGAACTTCTCTTCACCCAGTTTCGCCAACTCGGTATTCACCCAGTCACGAAGCTCGATATTGCCCTTCTTCACCGCTGGGGCAATCGGTGCCTCGGCGCCCAGGGTCTGGGCCAGTACGCGGTAGCCGGGGTTCTGTTTGGCCCAGCTGAACAACACCAGATTGTCCTGTGCATAAGCGTCACCGCGACCACTGGCCAGGGCTTGCAGGGACTCCGTGTTTTTCTCGAACTTGAGCAGTTTCCAGTCCGGGTGGTTCTTGGTCAGCCAGATATCGGCCGTGGTGCCGGTGGTGACGATGGTGGTGCGGCTGGCCAGGTCATCCAGGCTATTCACCGAGCTGCCCTGCGGCACGATGGCCTGCACCGCGACCTTGAGGTTCGGGTTGGTGAATTCCACCGCTTCCTTGCGCTCAGGCGTCACGGTCATGTTGGCCAGGATCAGGTCGACCTTGTCGCTTTGCAGGAATGGAATCCGGCTGGCCGGCTCCACGGCAACGAACTCGACCTTGTTTTCGTCGCCCAGCAGATCCTTGGCGAATTGACGGCCAATGTCGGTATCAAAACCGACGTAGCGCCCGGCTTCGTCAACGAAACCGAACGGTGGCTTGTCGGTAAACACGCCGACGATCAGCTTGTCCCGCGCCTTGATTTTCTCCAGATAGCTGGCGGGCGCGGCGCTTTCGCTGGCGACTTTCGGCTTCGGGGTTTCATCGGATTTATTGCAGCCGGCCAACAGCGCGAGGCCGAGCAGAGGGAGTAGCAAGAGCGAAGACTTGGCAGTTTTCATAGCAGTTCCAGTTCCTTTGTTTGAGTCTTTCTGGGAAGGGCTTCGACGTAGGAGAACTTCTCCAGGAACTGCTGCGCTCGTGCGGTTTGCGGGTTCGTAAAGAAAGTCTCGGGCGGGTTTTGTTCAAGGATGCGCCCGGCGTCCATGAACACAATGCGGTCAGCCACGGCACGGGCGAAGGCCATTTCGTGGGTGACGATCAACAGGGTCATGCCTTCGCGGGTCAGGCCCTGAATCACTTCCAGCACTTCCTTGACCATTTCCGGGTCAAGGGCGGCGGTGACTTCATCGAACAGCATGACCTTGGGGTTCATGCACAGCGACCGGACAATGGCGATGCGTTGCTGCTGGCCACCAGAGAGCTGACGCGCGAAGGCGTCGCGCTTGTCCAGCAGGCCCACGCGTTCGAGCAACGCTTCGGCCTGGGCACGCGCCTCACGGCGCTCGCGCTTTTGCACCTTGAGCGGGCCGAGCAGCAAGTTGTCCAGGACGCTCATGTGCGGGAACAGGTGATAACTCTGGAACACCATGCCGATCTGCTGACGCACGTCGCGCCAGTCGGTGTCTTTGTTCAGCAGTTCGCGACCGCTGAAAATCAAGCTGCCGCTGTGGGCCACTTCCAGGCCGTTCAGGCAGCGCAGCAAGGTGCTTTTGCCACAACCGCTGGGGCCGAGAATGACGATCACCTCGCCCGGCTTCACACTCAGGTCGATCTCTTTGAGCACCTGCTGCTCGCCGAAAAACTTGTTGAAACCCTTGAACTCGATCAATGCGCTCATGCTTGCGTCCAGCGCCGCTCCAGCACGCGCGAGGCGGCTGACAGCGGGTAGCAGATGAAAAAGAAAAACAGGAACAGGGCGCCGTAGATCAGCACCGATTCGTAGGTGCGTTCGATGATCTGCTGGCCGACCTTGATCACGTCCACCACACCGATCAGCACCGCCAGCGAGCTGGTCTTGATGATGCGCGTGTAGACGTTGATGGTCGGCGGCGTCATGCGTTTCAGCGCCTGGGGCAACAGCACGTAACCGAACAGCTGCGGGCTGCTCAGGCCAATCGACAGCCCGGCCTCACGCTGGCCGCGCGGTAGCGACAACAACGCGCCGCGCACCACCTCGCCCACTTCACTGGCGCCCCACAACGACAACACCAGCACCGCGCACCAGAAGCTCGGGATGCTCAGGCCGAAAAAGATCGGCAGACCGAAGAACAGCAAATACAGCCAGACCAGCACCGGGATCGCCCGGAACAGCTCCAGATAAATCCGCAGAATCACGTCCAGCCATTTGACGTTGAGTGTGCGCAGCACGCCGTAGATCACTCCACCGACCGTGCTGATGGCGATGCTCAAAAAGGAAATCGACAAGGTCTGCGCCGCGCCCTTGCCCAGTTGCGGCAACGACACCCACAGCAACTCAAGACCCGAACTGGCCATGCTGGAGCCTCCTTTCCAGACGGCTGAGCAGCAGCGACAGTGGCAAGAACAGCAGCACGCAGATCAGCGTCAGCACGGCAAGCATTTCGTAGGTTTTGTAATAGAGCGCGATGTAGCTCTTGGTGGTGTAGAGAATTTCCGGCACCGCCACCGCCGAGACCACGGTGGTTTCCTTGAGCAGGAAAATGAAGTTGGCGAACAGCGACGGCAGGCTGAGAATCCCGGCTTGCGGCAGAATCACGTAGCGCAGCAATTGACCGTTGGACAGGCCGATGGAGCGCCCGGATTCGAGTTGCGCCTGGGGCACGGCATCCACACCGGCACGCAGCACTTCCGTGAGGTAGGCGCCGCCAAGGAATGTCATGGTGATAATCGCCGCCGCGAAACCCGAGATCTTGATGCCCAGCGCCGGCAAGGCGAAGTAGATAAAGAACAGCTGAATCAACAGCGGCGTGTTCCGCGCCAGCTCCACATACAAGCCGACCAGGCGTTGCAGGTACGGCGTGCGAAACACCAGGATCGTCGCGTTGATCAGCGCCACCAGCAGCGACGTGCCGATAGCGATAAAACCCACCTGCAGCGTCACGCCCACGGCGTTGAGAAACGCCGGCAGGGTGCTGAGGATAAATGCGTAGTCGAAGGTCATTGTGGATCCTGGACGCCGCTCGGTAAGCGACGATGGTGCAATCCCAGGGCGATGGATAACCGCCCGGCAGGAAGCAACTTTAAAGGTATAAAAAGAAGAATTTAAATACCGTTAAAGCATATTGATATCACCCAAAAAACTATCTCCCATATTTGCCGTGGCAACAGAAGACAGCTATTTTCCCCTGCGCTGTAGGAGGGATCTATTTTTCAAAACACCCCTCCAAGGACAGGCAGCTTTTGGCCAGACTCCCCGGCCGAACCATCACAAGGAAGAGAAAAATGGCTGACGTGAAAGCGCCGCAGCGGCTGGACCCCCAAGACATCGTGAAATTGCTGGTGGCATTGCGCCGGGCGTTGAAGGCCAGGGCGACCTAACGGCGTTTTACTGTGTGGCGAGGGAGCTTGCTCCCGATCGGCGGCGCAGCAGACGCAATATCGGCCAGCGTGGTGTACCTGGAAAAACGCAGGTGCAGATTGTGGGGTCGCTTCGCAACCCGACGCGAGCAAGCTCGCTCGCCACAAAAACCTCATTTTCCGGAAAACAACGTGCACACAAAAACGCCGACAGCTATCACTAGCCATCGGCGTTCAAAAACCTTGAAGGGGTTTGTTGCAGCCTCGAATCAGAACGCCGGCAGTACCGCACCTTTGTATTTCTGCTCGATGAAGGCTTTCACTTCCGGGCTGGTCAACGCCTTGGCCAGTTTCTGGATCGCGTCGCTGTCCTTGTTGTCCGGACGGGCAACCAGGAAGTTCACGTAAGGCGAATCTGCACCTTCGATTACCAGCGCATCTTTAGCCGGGTTCAGGCCCGCTTCCAGTGCGTAGTTGGTGTTGATCATGTCCAGGTCAACCTGATCCAGCACACGCGGCAGCATGGCCGACTCCAGTTCCTTGAACTTGAAGTTGTGCGGGTTCTTGGCGATGTCTTTTGGGGTGGCCAAGGCGTTTTTCGGGTCTTTCAACTCGATCAGGCCAGCCTTCTGCAACAGGATCAGCGCACGGCCGCTGTTGCTGCCTTCGTTCGGGATGGCGATGGTTGCGCCATCTTTGAGCTCAGCCAGGGTTTTGACTTTCTTCGAGTAGCCGCCAAACGGTTCGACGTGAACGCCGATCACGGTCACCAGATGGGTGCCTTTGCCTTCGTTGAAGCTTTGCAGGTAGGGCAGGGTCTGGAAGTAGTTGGCGTCCAGACGCTTCTGATCGACCTGCACGTTCGGCTGAACGTAATCGGTGAAGACCTTGATTTCCAGGTCCACGCCTTCTTTGGCGAGGGTCGGCTTGATCAGCTCAAGAATCTCGGCGTGGGGGATTGGCGTCGCTGCCACTACCAGTTTCTCGTTGGCCTGGGCCAGGCCAGCAGTCAGGGCAGCCGCCAATGCGGTGAACAACAGAACCTTTTTCATGCAGTGTCCTTATCGAAAATCACGGTCGTCATCGACGACGGCTAAAAATGGAAGTGCCAGCGAAGTGCTATCGCTGGCGTGATGCGGACAATACCGGGATTTTTTATTCCCGAACAATATCTTTTATTCACTTTGATATTCCATTTTGTTCATACAGCTCTGGGCCGCGGGTTACCCAATCTGGGAGCGAGCAAGTCGAATCGTCGCCCCGCCGCTCCCACAGGGGTTACAGCGTTTGGCTCAGGCTTTCGAGCAAAGACTTGAGGGCCGAGAGCTCGGCGGCCGTGCCGTTTTTCACGAGCTGAGCCGCTTGCCGCTCGATCTGCACCAACGACGCCGGCACCTCCGGCAAATTCAAATGCTCCGGCAAGATCTCATCCCCCGTACTCACCAGCAGCGCAAAGTGGATGACGTTCTCCAGCTCTCGGGTGTTGCCCGGCCAGCTGTGGGCCTCCAGCAGATGTTGCGCCGCTTCACTGATCAGCGGCACCGGCAGGTCCAGGCGTTGGCTGTAGATGCCGAGAAAATATTCGGCCAGGGACAGGATGTCGCCGACCCGTTCACGCAGTGCCGGCAGTTCCAGCTGGCCTTCGCTGAGGTAGTGATACAGCCGCTCGTGGAATTTCCCCGCCGCCACTGCTTGCGCCAGGTCGATGCTGGTGGCCGCAACCAGACGTACATCCACCGGGCTCGGTTGATGCGCGCCGACGCGGGTGACTTCGTGGTTTTCCAGGGCGGCAAGCAGTTTGGTCTGGATCGGCAACGGCAGGTCGCCAATCTCGTCCAGGTACAAGGTGCCGCCATTGGCAGAACCGAACCAGCCGGCGCGACTGCTGGCCGAGCCGCTGAAACTGCCAGCGGCATAACCGAACAATTCAGCGTCGGCGTAGGTCGGGCTGATCGCGCCGCAATTGACCGAGACGAACAAGCCGCCGCGATCACTGGCACGGTGAATGTGCCGGGCGAGCAATTCCTTGCCGCTGCCGGTTTCACCGCGAATCAGTACCGAGATCGAACGTGGGGCCAGTTGCTCCAGCTCCTGACGCAACTGGCGCGAGCGTGGATCGACAAACACCAACGCCTTGGCGCGGATGCTCAGCGGGCTTTTATCTGCATCGGGGAAGGTCAGCAGCGGCTGACCGAAAGCTTCAAAACTCATGGCAGACTCCCGCCCAAAACCGCCGGGAGACGGGGGCGTTTAACTAAAGAAAAAAATTCAAGCGCGGCGCAATGCGTGGTGTTCCATTCGATTTTGCAGGCGGTACAGATAAGCGAACCCCTGCTCCCAGCGCTGGTGACCGGACTTCACATTGATGTGCCCGGCACCCGCCAGAATCCCCGCCTCGGCGCCCCACTGACGAGCCAGCTCCAGCGCACGCGATGCGCTGACGGCGGCGTCGTTGTCGGAACTGACCACCTGGCTTGGGAACGGCAACAAGTCGTCTGGAATCGGGGCGAAATTGCGCAGTGCCGGCGCGCACGCAGGACGCTCGACATCCGCGGGCGCGACCAGCAAGGCGCCGCGCACCTGACGCAAAAACTGCACAGGCGCGGTGGCCGCCCAATGGGCGACGGTGATGCAGCCCAGGCTGTGGGCAATCAGGATGACCGGCGTGCTGTCGGCGGCAACCGCCTCGGCCAGCGCCGCGACCCAGTCTTCACGACGGGGCGTCAGCCAGTCGGCCTGCTCCACCCGTGCGCTGTTCGGCAGACTGTTCTGCCAGTGGCTTTGCCAATGATCTTCTGGCGATCCTTGCCAGCCCGGCACAATCAGGTAGCGAATTGATTCGTTGCGCATGGGGGAGCTCTCCTGCTGCGTGTCTGTTCCTGATCGAGTATAGGGAGGAGTTTTATATTCGCTAAGGAATAAGAAGCTATTTATTAAGACCTATATCGAATAACACTCTGATCTCCCACAGGGGATCGGGGGTGTTCACTCGATTGAGGGAATAAAAAAAGGGCCGCACCCTGCCAAGGAGACGGCCCCACAAAACTGTAGAAATGTTTATCGCGCGGTAATCACCGACAACTTGGTAATCCCTGCCCGTTCGATCGACGCCATCGCCCGCGCCACTTCGCCATAGTTCACGCCGTCATCGGCCTGCAATTGCACGCGCACCTCCGGGTCCTTGGCCTTGGCCGCCTGCAGCTTGAACTCCAGCACGTCCGGCTGAATTTCATCCTTGTTGATAAACAGCTTGCCGGCACCGTCGATGCTCACCACCAGCGGGTCTTTCTGCTCCACCGGGGCCACGGCCTCGGTCTTGGGCAGGTTGATCGGGATCGCGTTGGTCAGCAGCGGCGCGGTGACGATAAACACCACCAGCAGCACCAGCATCACGTCCACCAACGGCGTCACGTTGATCTCGCTCAGCACCTCATCGCTGTCTTGCGTGGAGAAGGCCATATCAGGACGCCTCCTTCACTTTCTGCGCGCCGCCCTGGGCCACGACTTTGTGCGAGGTCGGGTGAATCAGCAGGCGGAACGAGCTCTTCTGCGCCAGGCTGTAGAAGTCATGGGCGAAGTCATCCAGGTCTGCTGCCGTCAGTTTCAGACGGCGCAAAAAGTAGTTGTAAACCAGCACCGCCGGCACCGCGACCGCGATCCCCACGCCGGTGGCGACCAGCGCCGCACCAATCGGACCGGCCACCGTTTCAAGGCTTGCCGAGCCCGCAGCGCTGATGCCTTTCAACGCCTCCATGATTCCCCACACGGTGCCGAACAGACCAATGAACGGCGAGGTGCTGCCAATACTGGCGACCACTGCCAGACCGGTTTCCAGCGAGCGTCGTTCACGGACGATCTGCTGGCGCAAGGCACGTTCCAGTCGGTCCTGATGATTGATCGCCTGGCTCAAATCATTGGTCTGTGGCGCCTCACCGACCTGAATCGCCGCATAACCGGCCTGGGCCACACGGGCTGCCGCGCCGGGCTGGGTTTCGCTTAACTCCGCCGCTGAGTCGAGACTTGAAGCAGCCCAAAACTGCTTATGAAATTTTTTATCCTGGGCTTTCAGGCGACCAAACTGCACGCCCTTGAGCAATGCCAAACCCCAGGTGGCAACGGAAAAGACCACCAGCAGCCAGATCACCGCGCCTTCGATGGATTCAAGTGGAGATGCCAGTAACGTCATGATGTTCATCCTCTGAATGTGGGAGCCGAGCTTGCTCGCGATGGCGGCACCAGAAACGCCGACATCTCACTGATTGAAAATTAATGAATCTTGAAATCGATGGGCACGCTGACCCAGCCGTCCTGGGCGACATCGCCCTGCTTGGCCGGCACGAAACTCCAACGCTTCACGGCGCTTAACGCCGCGTCGTCGAGTTGCTCGCGGCCGCTGCTTTTCTGAATCTGGATCTCACCCGGTTTGCCGCTGGCCAGTACATGCACCCGCAACAACACCGTGCCTTCCCAACCGCGACGCTGAGCCAGCGACGGGTATTCCGGCGCCGGGTTCTTCAGGTACGCGGCATTGGCCGAAGCCGGCGTCACTGGCGCGGGCGCCGGTGGTGCAGGTGGTGCAGGTGGTGCAGGTGGTGCCGGCGCTGCGACAGGGGCGGCCGGTTGTGGCGGCGCCGGTGGTTGCTCCACGGCTTTGGGGGCCGGTTTGGGCACTGGCTTGACGACAGGCTTGGGTTTTGGAATCGGTTTGGGGGGCGGCGGTTTCGCGGCCAGTTCGTCTTCCACCGGCGGCGGTGGCTCGACCACGGGTTGAACCGGCTGCGGTGGTGGCGGCTCGACCACGGGCGGCGCCGGACGCGAAAACTCGATGGTCATTGGCGGAATTTCCGGCGGCACGACCGGCAGTGCCTTGGTCGGCTGCTGATTGACCCAATAGATCACCGCGCCATGCACCAGCAACGCCAGCACGCCGAGCAGAATCGCCTCGCGCCGGCTCAGGATGCCCTTGGGCGTACGCTGCAAACGCAGCTGGCCCAGGGGCACGCGATGCGGGCGGCCGAGGTCGACCAACTCGCCACTCGGCGCCTGGCGCCATAGCACCTCATGTGCGCCGGCGGCGGTCTGGACATTGCCCATTGATTAACTCCCTGCGGTCTCTTTACGAACAATTCGATTCGCCCGCATTGAATCCCCCGCGAGCGCATCGACGGGCCAATCATTGGCCCAGACGCTTATCTCTTAAAGTAATCTTTGAAGTTATGAATAGATCTGGATGGAATATTAAAATCGATCAGTTCCGCCAAAGCCACGCCGTTCAAGGCGTGCAGCCCGGTCTAAAAAAGTCGATGCTTTACGGGCATTGAAAATATTCGCGCAAGGCATCGGTTTATGAAGACAGTGTGACCAACTACAGACAAATCCAACTAACAGGAAAGTATTAATCAAACAAAAATAACGCCCATAAACGAAAACAGGCTGATGCACACACGTGCACCAGCCTGTTGTTTACTACAGCGATGATTATTGTTTGATGAACTCGCCACCCAACGTGACTACATCACCATCGAAATTATTGCGCGAACCCGCTGCCCGAAGTCGGGAATAGTTGTGGTCCGGCGAGAACAGTGTCCAGGCTTGATAGCCTGTACCGTCATTCAGCCCGGTGAGGGTGATGATGGTCGGTTGTCCGGTGCTGTTCTGGAAGTGATAGTGGCCGTAGCTGACATCGTAGTTCACACCGCCCTGGCTCAGTTTGCCGCTGAATGTGCCATTCGAATCATTACCGTCGGTAATGGTCAGTTTGGCGCCGGAGTTGGCGTTCACGTAAGTACCATTGATGCTCGACATGGTTCGACTTCCTTTATCGTTTAAAATTAAGTGTCTTCCGGTGAGAGCAAGTTTCCTCCTGGAAACTCACGAAACTGAGCATGGTTCGACAATCGTTAATTGTCCACGCCAAAACCGGCTTATTGACTGATGAAAAGGCGATAGCGACTATGCGAAGTTCTAATAAGTTATTCCAAAGCAACATCACACTACTTCCAATGGCAATAAGCGCGCCTTTATCGGCTGACACTTGTCTTCTGGCCGTCCACTTGCGGCGCAAGCACCGCCGCCCCGGAACGCGGCATGCCCTTCGGCACCCAGTCATAACTCACATCAAGGCTCAGAAGTCATAGCGCCCGGTCAGGCCCAGGGTCCGCGGTGTGCCGAGCAAGCCTTCATAACCGCCATTGCCGCCGGTCCAGAGGGTGGTGTAGTAGGTCTTGTCGAAGGCGTTTTTCAGCCATAGCGAGACGTCCCACTGGCCCTGATGGAAATCACCGCGAAAGCCTGTGGACAGGTTGACTACAGCGTAACTCGGGATCTGTCCGTAGTCGGAGTCCTCAACCGTGCCCACGGCTTTGGAGCGGAACGCGTAGCTGCCGGTCACATATTCCTCGAGGCCGTTGCTCAGGTTCCATTTGTACTCGCCGTTGGCGTTGCCGATCCATTTCGAGGCGCCGACCACTTGGTGGCCACTGAGATCGCATGAGGCCGGAGCGCCCGGTGCCTGGCTGACTTCCGGCGGGCACGGTGCATCTTTGTAGGACAGATAGCGCACGTCGTTGAACGAGCCGTTGAGGTTCAGCGTCAGGCCGCGCAACGGGATTATGGTGCTTTCGACTTCCACGCCGCGTGAGCGCACCGAGCCGGCGTTGGTCAGGTATTGCACGCGGTTGACGTCGTCATAGGCGTTGGTCTGGTAGGCGTTGACCTGGGTCCAGAACAGGTTGGCGTTGAGTTGCAGGCGCTTGTCCCACAGGGTGCTTTTGAAACCGAGTTCGGCGTTGTTGGCGCGCTCGGTGCCGATCAGCAACGAGTCGGCGCCCGCCGTAGGTGCCGAGCCGACCGCGAGGTTCACGCCCCCGGATTTCTCGCCATGAGACAAGGTCGCGTAGCCGAGCACATTGTCGGTGAGGCGATAGCTCAGGTTGAGCAGGCCCGAAGGGCTGGAGCTGTACTGATTCAAGTCGCCGGAATCGTAAACACCGGCCCGTCCGCTGCGTGCCGCGGCCGCCGCGCCGGTCACTGCTGCGCCGCCGACTGGTGCATCACGGGTCACCCAGGCGTTTTTCTCTTCATAAGTGCCGCGCACCCCGGCGGTGAAATCCAGGCGCTCTGTGAGGTGCCAGGTGCCTTGGGCAAACAGCGCAAAGCTGTTGGTTTCGATGTGGCCATTGCCGACGCTGTTGACGTTGGCCAGCGCACCGGCTGGCGTGCCGTTCCAGATGTCGGCTTTGGGGCCGTAATAGGAGAAGGATTTGTTATCCAGATTGGAACCGAAGTAATAGGCGCCAAGCACGTAATCGAAGAATTCGCCCTTGGGTGAGGCGAGGCGCAATTCCTGCGAGTACTGCTTATCTTCCACCGAGACTCCGGCGTTGTAGGCCACCGGCACGTTCAGTCCGTCGTCGTTGCGCGGGGTGAAATTCCAGAAGCGATAAGAGCTGATCGACGTCAGGGTGAAGTCGCTGGGCAAGGTCCAGTTGGCTTCCAGCGAGGTGCCGCCCTGATGCACGGTGACGTGCTGATCGCTGTCCAGATTGACCTCCCTGTGAGGCCCGTTGGCCAGCGTCGCACCGGCTGCCGCAGCACGCTGCTCGTACAGGTTCACGCCATTGATGGTCGGCCCGGTGCTGTACAGCACGCGGGTGCCGGCGCTCGAATCCTCTTCGTTGTAATCGCCGATCCAGCGCACGTTGAACGATTCGTTGGGCTTGAACAGCAACTGGCCACGAAAGCCGTCGCGGGTGCCGCCATTCAATTCATGGCCGTTGTATTCGTTCTTGATGTCGCCGTCGCTGTGGCTGCTGTAAGCGGAAAAACGTCCCGCCAGTTCATCGTTCAACGGCCCGGAAATAGTGCCCTTGGTCTGCAGGTAGCCGTCCTGGCCCACCGAGGTTTCGATGCTGCGTTCGGGTGTGAATGTCGGCGCACGGGTGCTGATGTTGATCACGCCGGCGGTGGTGTTCTTGCCGAACAAGGTGCCCTGGGGACCGCGCAGCACTTCGAGCTGTTCGATGTCCATCAGGTCGAACACTGCCATGCCGGGGCGGCCCAGATAAACGTTGTCGATATAGAGCCCGACACTGCCTTCCAGGCCGTCGCTGGCCGGGTTGTTGCCCAGGCCGCGAATCGACACGCTGGACTGGCGCGCATGCATGTAGGCGACGTTGACGCTGGGCACCAGTTGCTGCAAATCCTGAATGCGATAAACCCGCTGGGTTTCCAGCGCCTGACCGCCAATCACGCTCATGGGCGTGGGCACGTCCTGCGAACTTTCTTCACGACGGCGAGTGGTCACGGTCACGGTTTCCAGCTGCGAGCTGTCGGCAGTGGTTTTGCCGGCGGGTGGCGTTTCAGGGGTAGCAGGATCCGCCGCCCAGGCCTGGGCGCTTCCTGCCAGCAGCAGAGCCAGGGGTAGCAGGATCCGCCGCCCAGGCCTGGGCGCTTCCTGCCAGCAGCAGAGCCAGGGGCAGGCGCTTGAGCCGTCGAGGTGTGAGGGGTGACGCAAGGTTCAACGGACTCATGGGACGCTCCTGGTCAAAAAACACGCAGTGACTGACAGCAGTGCATATTCTTTTAAGTTATTTATTTATGTTTTTACAAAGATTTACTGCATAAGAGATTGCCTTTATAAGGAGTCGACCTAATGCATATCCAATGCATTTCCCCGATATTTTTTATGTGAAAAATGCATATCGATTTGCGTCAGCTTCGCCACTTCATTGCCCTCGCCGACCAGCGCAGCTTCGTCGCGGGCGCGCTGGCGGTGAACCTGTCGCAATCGGCCTTCAGCCGCAGCATCCAGGCGCTGGAACACAGCGTCGGGTGTCAACTGGTGGATCGCGGGCGCAAGGACCTGGCGCCGACCAAACAGGGCCTGGTGCTGCTCGAACATGCGCGGCGGCTGGTCAGCGGCGCGCAGCAGATGGCCAACGAGATCAGCCAGTTCAACGGGCTGGAAGCCGGTGAGTTGCGCTTCGGTTGCGGGCCGGCGCCAGCGGCAGGGTTGATTCCGCGTGCCATCGGCAGTTTTATCGGGCGCTATCCGAAAGCGCGGGTGCAGTTTCAGGTGGACGACTGGCAGAGCTTGAGCAAACGGCTGCTGAGTGAAGAGTTCGAGTTCTTCGTCGCTGACACGCGCCAGTTCGAAGCCGACCCGGACTACCTGACCCAACGCCTGCGTCCACGCAAATGGCACTTCTGCTGCCGCAAAGGGCATCCGTTGGCAGACCGGGACAGCGTCAGCGCAGCGGAGTTGATGAGTTACCCGCTGGCGGTGAGCATCCGGCCGCCAAATCTGCGCAAAGTCATCGTCGACCTCAGTGGCCGCCCGGATTTCACGCCGAATGTGGAGTGCGAAAACAGCGCCAGCCTGCTGAGCGTGGTGGTGCGTTCGCAGGCGATTGGCATTGTTGGCGCGTACTCGGATGCGCTGCATAACGCCAGAGGTGAGCTGGTGATCTTGAAGATCGACGGGTTGGCGGATGATCGGGAGGAGCTGTATACGCGCTATGGAATTGTCAGTCGGACGGGGTATCGATTATCGCCGCTGGCCGAAGCGATGATTGCGCAGATCAAGGCGGTTGATGAGCTGGATGAGGAGGTTTGTTCGCTGGAGAATCTGGCGGTCTGAACCACCGCCTTCGCGAGCAGGCTCGCTCCCACAGGGGATTTGTGGTTGCCAGAGAAAGTCGCCATAGCAGGGTCTATTGTGGGAGCGAGCCTGCTCGCGAAGAGGCCGGCCCATGCACCGATGCACCCACTGCATAAACCCCATTCCCCAAATGCACTTGCCTCATACCCGCCCAACCAGCGAAAACCCTCGCCTGTCTTCCGATCGGTGAACCCCCATGCCCAACACCCCGAACCCCGTGCGCAACGTGCTGTACATCATGTGCGATCAACTGCGCCGCGATTACCTGTCGTGCTACGGCCACCCGCATCTGCACACCCCGAACATCGACCGCCTGGCTGCCGCTGGC
Source organism: Pseudomonas fungipugnans (assembly GCF_029955235.1). NCBI lineage: Bacteria > Pseudomonadati > Pseudomonadota > Gammaproteobacteria > Pseudomonadales > Pseudomonadaceae > Pseudomonas > Pseudomonas fungipugnans. The sequence goes on along the minus strand of NZ_JARBWL010000002.1, from coordinate 492,338 downwards.
GTGCGTTTCAGCCGCGCCTACACCCAGGGCACGATCTGCGGGCCGTCGCGGATGTCGGCGTACACCGGGCGTTATGTCAGTAGCCACCAGGTGGCGTGGAATGCGGTGCCCTTGCCGCTGGAAGAGCTGACCATCGGTGACTACCTGCGCCCGCATGGCATCCGCACCGCACTGGTGGGCAAGACCCACGCCACGCCCAATGTCGATGCCTTGCAACGGCTGGCCATCGACCCTGCCAGCGATCAGGCTGAACAGTTGAACGAAGTCGGCTTCGAAGCGTTCTTTCGCCACGACGGGATCTTCCCCGACAGCCCGCTGTTCGACGACAAGCGCGAGTCCGCGCCCTACACCCATTACCTGCGCGAACAGGGTTTCGCGGGCCGCAACCCGTGGCACGACTGGGCCAACGCCGCCGAAGGCGAACAGGGGGAAATCCTCAGCGGCTGGAAAATGCGCAACGCTCATTTACCCGCGCGTGTGCCCGAACGGCATTCGGAAACCGCCTGCACCACCGACCGCGCCATCGACTTCATCAGCGAACAGGGCGAGCAGCCGTGGTGCCTGCACCTGTCGTACATCAAGCCACACTGGCCCTACATCGCCCCGGCGCCTTACCACGCGCTGTATGGCGCCGAGCATGTGCTTGAACCGGTGCGTGCAGCGGTCGGCGAGGCCAGCGATCACCCGGTGTACAACGCATTCTGCCAGCATGAAGAGAGCCTGAATTTCTCCAGGGATGAAGTGCGCTTGAACGTGATTCCGACGTACATGGGCCTGATCAAACAGGTCGATGACCAGCTCGGCCGGCTTTTCGATTTTCTTCAAAGCAGTGGCCGCTGGGACGACACGCTGATTGTGTTCACCAGCGACCACGGCGACTTTCTGGGCGATCACTACCTGGGCGAAAAAGAGTTTCTGCTGGAGCCGGCCGTGGGCGTGCCACTGATCGTGCGCGACCCGCGTGCGGCTGCGGATATCAGCCGTGGCACCGTGGATGAGCGATTGGTGGAAACCATTGATGCATTGCCGACATTCCTCGATGCGCTGGGGCTGCCGAATGCCGATCATCGACTGGAAGGGCGGTCCTTGATCCCTTTGCTGCACGGCACCAAGACCGACTGGCGCCGTTATGCGATCAGCGAATACGACTACGCGTTCCAGGCCCCGGCGCGGGAACGGCTTGCGCAACCCATCGACCGCTGCCGCATGACGATGGTGCGCAGCGAACGCTGGAAGTACCTGGCGTATGACGGGTTCAGGCCCCAGTTGTTTGATCTGTTGAATGATCCGCAGGAACTCAAGGATTTAGGCGCCAATCCTGAGTTCGCCTCGGTTCGTGAAGAGCACGCCGACTATCTGTTCGAGTGGGTGCGCGGGTTGAAGCGCCGGACGACCATCAGCCATCAGGAGATTGATCTGCGAGGGCAGCGCTTTCGTTATGGCGAGCCGCAAACCGAGAAAGTGGTGCAGATCGGCGTGTGGTGAGAAGCATCGCGGGCAAGCCCGCTCCCACATTTGATCAGTTGTGAACACAAGTTTTGTGTACGGCATCGAACCCCCTGTGGGAGCGGGCTTGCTCGCGATGGCGGTGGATCAGACGCCAACGATCTCGGCGCCCTTGATGGTCTGGCTGCGCTGCCCCGCTACCCCGACCGGCACTTCGCCCTTGAGCGTCACGCGGCGCACGATGCGGTCCTGGGTCCCGTAGTCATCCACCGCATAATGCTGGGTCGAACGGTTATCCCAGATCGCCACATCGCCGGCTTTCCAGCGCCAGCGCACGGTGTTTTCCAGGCGGGTGACATGGCTTTGCAGCAGGCCGAACAAGTGCGCCGAATCCGCCTGGGAATAGCCCTTGATGCGTTTGACGAAGTGCCCCAGCAGCAGGCTCTTCTCGCCGCTGATCGGGTGCACGCGAACCACCGGGTGTTCGGTTTCGTAAACAGTGGAAGTGAAGACCTTGCGGTAGCGCTCCAGCTTCTCCGCCGACACGTCAGGCTTGGCGCCGGCGTAGTCGTATTCGTTGCTGTGCACCGCCACCAGCTTGTCGGCCAGCTCTCGCAGTTCCGGGGCCAGTTCGTTGTAGGCCGTCGCGGTGTTGGCCCAGACGGTATCGCCACCATGGGCCGGAGCCACCACCGAGCGCAGGATCGAGGCTTTCGGGTAGGCGTCGACGAAGGTCACGTCGGTGTGCCACGAGTTGGCGCGCTGGCCTTCAGCGCCGTCCAGTTCCAGCAGGTATCGGGTGCCGTCACGTACCGGCACCGTCGGGTGCGCCACCGGTTCGCCGAGCAAGTGGGCAAAGGCCTCCTGGCGCTGGTCGTCGAGGTGGGTCTGCTCGCGGAAGAACACTACCTTGTACTGCACCAGTGCCTGCTGGATGGCTTCAACGGTGCTTGCGTCCAGCTCACCGGACAGTTGCACGCCACGGATCTCGGCGCCGATGCGACCGGCCACCGGATGAATTTCAAGCGCGTGGACAACGGGTTTTACAGCTAAAGCGGCATTGCTCATGGGTAGACCCTCATCGGACTGCTTACGGTTGAGCGGCAGCGAAACAACGCTCTATCTATATTCACTTTAGATCTAATAGATATTCACATGCTTCGTTGACGGAATAAGAGCTTGCATTTAAAACCTCAACCAGCCCTCGTCGCAAATGCCTTCGAGCTATTTTTAGGATGCCGGGAAAGCATATGGATCTTCGCCAGTTACGCTACTTCATCGCCCTCAACGAACACCGCAGTTTCGTCCGTGCGGCGGATGCCATGGGCATCACCCAACCGGCGTTCAGCCGCAGTATTCAGGGGCTTGAGCAGGAGTTCGGCTGCGTGCTGGTGGACCGTGGCAACAAGGATCTGCGCCCCACGCCCGAGGGCCAGGTGGTGCTGCAGCACGCCTTGAGCCTGGTGCAGGGCGCGGCAATGCTCAGCGCCGAAGTCACGCAGATGACCAAGCTCGACGCCGGTGAACTGCGCTTCGGTTGCGGCCCGGCGCCGGCGGTCAAACTGGTGCCCAATGCCGTGGCGCAATTCATCAACGCACACCCGAAAGTGCGCACCTGTTTTCAGGTCGATAACTGGGAAAAACTCAGCCGCGCGTTGACCCGCGAAGAGATCGAATTCTTCATTGCCGACATCCGCCATTTCGAGGCCGACCCCAACTTCCAGACCCAGGCGCTCACGCCCAGACGCGGAGTGTTTTTCTGCCGCCCGGGGCATCCGTTGCTGGCCAAGGAGAGCCTGTCGACCAACGACATGTTCGACTACCCGCTGGCGACCACTTTGATCCCGCCGGGCATTCGCAAACTGTTGGCGAACCTCAGCGGGCGGATCGATTTTTCACCGACCATCGAGACCGAGCATTTCCCGGCGCTGGTGAAGATCGTGCTGCAATCCAATGCCATCGGCATCGGCACGCAAGAGGCGTTCATAGAGGACATTGCCCAGGGTTCGCTGGTGCTGCTGCACTGGCGCAATCTGCCGCAGAACGTTGAAAGCATGAATGCGCGGTGCGGGATTGTCAGTCGTACGGGGTTTCGGTTGTCGCCGGCGGCAAGGGCGATGATCGAGACGTTGGTGGCGGTGGACAATCAGGAGATTGCTGTCGCGGTTTGATGGCTTTTGTGGCGAGGGAGCTTGCTCCCGCTGGACCGCGAAGCGGTCCCGAACCAGCCCACACGTTTTTTTCGGCAAACAAATGCGGTGACCGGATGGCGACTGCTACGCAGCCGAGCGGGAGCAAGCTCCCTCGCCACAGGTGTTTGCTTTAGAGTTTTGCCGCCGCCAACTCAGGCGCCACCCAATCCGGCATCGGCACGCAAGAGGCGTTCATAGAGGACATTGCCCAGGGTTCGCTGGTGCTGCTGCACTGGCGCAATTTGCCGCAGAACGTTGAAAGCATGAATGCGCGGTGCGGGATTGTCAGTCGTACGGGGTTTCGGTTGTCGCCGGCGGCAAGGGCGATGATCGAGACGTTGGTGGCGGTGGACAATCAGGAGATTGCTGTCGCGGTTTGATGGCTTTTGTGGCGAGGGAGCTTGCTCCCGCTGGACCGCGAAGCGGTCCCGAACCAGCCCACACGTTTTTTTCGGCAAACAAATGCGGTGACCGGATGGCGACTGCTACGCAGCCGAGCGGGAGCAAGCTCCCTCGCCACAGGTGTTTGTTTTAGAGTTTTGCCGCAGCCAACTCAGGCGCCACCCAATCCGGCATCGGCACGCAAGAGGCGTTCATAGAGGACATTGCCCAGGGCTCGCTGGTGCTGCTGCACTGGCGCAATTTGCCGCAGAACGTTGAAAGCATGAATGCGCGGTGCGGGATTGTCAGTCGTACGGGGTTTCGGTTGTCGCCGGCGGCAAGGGCGATGATCGAGACGTTGGTGGCGGTGGACAATCAGGAGATTGCTGTCGCGGTTTGATGGCTTTTGTGGCGAGGGAGCTTGCTCCCGCTGGACCGCGAAGCGGTCCCGAACCAGCCCACACGTTTTTTTCGGCAAACAAATGCGGTGACCGGATTGCGACTGCTACGCAGCCGAGCGGGAGCAAGCTCCCTCGCCACAGGTGTTTGTTTTAGAGTTTTGCCGCCGCCAACTCAGGCGCCACCCAATCCGTCACCTTGAACGGCTTGCGGATCAGCCGCTGCTGCGAAGCCAGGTCCACCGAATCCTGCAGTTTCCCCAGGAACACCGGGTCCAGCGTCGACGGGAAAACCTCGCTCAATTTCTGATCCTTCAAATCCTGCTGCAAGATCACCGGTGGATAACTCGCCAGCCCCGACACCAGCTGGATGTACGCGTCTTTGTTGCTGTCCTGAGTCAACCACTCCACCGCCTGCTGCTGCGCTTTCAGCAATTTCGCAACAGCCTCGGGATGTTCGTCGACAAACTTGCCGGTGCCCACCAGCACGCTCTGAATACTGCCCGCGCCCCCCAGGTCCTTGGTGCTCAGCGGCAACTCGGCCAAGCCCTTGGCTTGCAAGGCGGTCAACCCGGAACTGCCCCAGGACGCGTCGATCTGTTTGGCTGCCAGCGCTGCGACGGCGCCGTTGAAGTCGAGGTTGATGACTTTCATGTCCTTCTCGCTCAGGCCCTGACTGGCCAGCGCCGCGTCGAATGACAACTGGCTGGCGGTGCCACGGAAGATCGCAACGCGCTTGCCCTTGAGGTCTTGCAGGGTCTTGATGCCCGAACCCGGCACGACGCCCAGGTAGTGTTTGACGCCACGGGCCGAAGCGCTCAGCAGCCGCGTATCCAGACCGTTCGACTTGCCGATGATTGCCGCCAGATCCCCCAGATAAGCCAGGTCCAACTGACCGTTGGCAAATGCCTCGTTGATCACGGGACCGGCGCCCTTGAAGAAGGTCCACTGAATCTTGATGCTCTGATCGGCGAAGGCCTTTTCGAAGATCTGCTGCTCACGCAGCACGTCCACCACCCCACCGCCGCTGTGCTGGGTACCGGCGCTTAAGTCGGGGACGGCAATGCGGATTTCCTTGAGTTCATCGGCATGGGCGGTGAACGCGAGCAACCCCGCCAGAGCCGGAATGGCGAACAGGCTGATGACGCGTTTGAAAGGCAGATTCATGGGTACGGCTCCTGGTAGCAACGGGCGTTAAGGAGCCGAAAGTAGGCTGAATCTTGAACAACGCTTAAATACTATAAATTCACATTTTTAGATCATTCGGATCTATATCAGTCAGCACGGGCCTCTTGGCCGCGTATGCATAAACAGCATGGAAAATATTCTCCGAATGCATTGGCTGCGTGTGGGCTAGAGGCCTTAAATGGTCTCGCTTATCTCTCAATAGTATTGATTTGAAATTTTATAGATCGATTTTGCATACACAAAAAGCCTGTGGAAGTCGGGCTGCACCAAGGTCTGTCAGTTGAGGCACAACACCTGTGGGAGCGAGCCTGCTCGCGAAGGCGGCGAATCAGTCGACATTGATATTGAATGTGATGACCTCTTCGCGAGCAGGCTCGCTCCCACATGGATTGGATTTGATTGACTGACATCGGGGCAACCCCCGACTCCCGCAGGGAAAACAACGGAGGTCACCCATGGCCCGTGTTTCCCTTCTCAGCCTGCCGCTGGCGGCCCCGCCACTCAAACGTCGGCGGCAATGGCCGACGCTGAGCCACCGGTTATTGCCCTGGTTGCTGCCCATCAGCCTGTTTGCCCTTTGGTGGCTGGCCAGCCGCAATCACTGGATGAGCGAGCAAATCCTGCCAGCGCCGTCGCTGGTCTGGAGCAGCGCCGTCGAACTGTCTCAAGGCGAACTTTGGAGTCACCTGTGGATAAGTCTGCAACGGCTGTTCTGGGGCCTGCTCGCCGGGATTGGCATTGGCGCGGTACTGGGCGCCGCACTGGGGTTCAGTCGGCGTCTGGAACGCCTGGTGTTCCCGACCTTCGCCGGGTTGGCGCAGGTCCCGACCCTGGCCTGGATACCGCTGTTCATGGTGTTTTTCGGCATCGGCGAAACGTTGAAACTGGTGGTGCTGGTCAAGGCCATCGTAGTGCCCGTGACCCTGCACACGCTGGTCGGCGTGCGGGATGCACAGCCCAAATTGCGAGAAGCCGCCGCCGTGCTGCGCTTGCCGACGCACCTGTTGATCCGCCGTCTGGTGCTGCCCGCCGCGCTGCCGGCGTTCATGGCCGGTGTGCGGCTGGCGCTGGCCGCTGGCTGGACGTCGCTGCTAGCCGTGGAGCTGCTGGCTTCCAGTGAAGGCATCGGCTATCTGATGGTCTGGGCGCGGCAGTTGTTCATGCTCGACATCGTCTTTGTCTGCATTGTCGTCGTCGGCCTGATCGGCGTGACCATGGATCGCAGCGTCGGCTGGCTCGACAAGAAACTGGTGCACTGGCCGCACCCGGCCACCGCCGAAATCCGTCGCGGCCCGCGCTATGAAGGCTGGCAGCGTTTGCAGCCGTGGTTGCTGCCAATCGCGTTGCTGGCGCTGTGGCAACTCACGACGGATCAGCACTGGGTCGACGCAAACATTCTGGTGAGCCCATTGGCCGTACTGCAAACCACCTGGCACGGCTTGCTCGACGGCACCTTGCTCGGTGGCCTGGCCCTGAGTCTGGGGCGCACGCTGGGGGGGCTGCTGCTGGGTGGCGGGATCGGTTTTGCAGTGGGCCTGCTGTTGGGCTTGTCGCGCACCAGCGAACGGGTGCTCGGCCCGACCCTCGCCGCCATCCGCCAGATCGCGATTTTCGCCTGGGTGCCGTTGCTCACGGCGTGGTTCGGCCTGGGGGAATTGGCCAAGTGGGTGTTCGTCGCGCTCGCCGCTTTTTTTCCGCTGTTCATTGCCACCCAACGCAGCGTCGCCAACCTCTCGCCGCAGCTCAACGAAGCCGCGCATGTGCTGCGTTTGAGCCTCGGCCAACGTCTGCGCCGACTGGTCTTGCCGGGCGCCGCGCCGGGGATTTTTGCCGGCCTGCGGCTGAGCCTGATCTATGCCTGGCTCGGCACCATCGGCGCCGAATATTTCATGCCGTCCAACGGCGGCATCGGCAGCCAGATGATCAGCGCCCAACAACTGCTGCGCATGGACCTGATCATGGCCGGCATGTTGCTGGTAGGCCTGACCGGCGCCCTGCTCAACCTCATTGGCCAACGCCTGGAACACCTTGCTACTCGCTGGAGACACGCATGAACGCACCGATTGTCAGCTTCAATCACGTGGGCAAATCCTTCGACGTCGACGGCTTTGAGCTGGAAGCGATTCGCGAATTCAACCTGGACATCGCCGAGGGCGAATTTGTCGCCATCGTCGGCTCCAGCGGCTGCGGAAAATCCACGTTGCTGCGGCTGCTGGTGGGCCTCGACACGCAGTATCGCGGGCACATCACCGTCGACGGTAAAGCGGTCACCGGCATCGGCGGCGAGCGCGGCATCGTGTTTCAGGAACACCGGTTATTCCCGTGGCTGACGGTGGCCGACAACATCGGCCTGGGCCTGGTCAACGAACCGCTGAGTGCCGAGCAAAAGCACAAGCGCGTGGACGATTTCATCGACCTGGTGGGCCTCAAGGACTTCACCCGCGCCTACCCGCATCAGCTCTCTGGCGGCATGGCGCAACGGGTGGCGATTGCGCGTGGCCTGGTGGCCAGCCCACGGATTTTGCTGCTGGACGAGCCCTTCGGCGCCCTCGACGCGCTGACCCGCCAGCAGATGCAGGACGAGCTGTTGGCGATCCGCAGCCGCGCCAAAATCACCACGATCCTGGTCACCCACGATGTCGAGGAAGCGATCTTCCTCGCCGACCGCGTGGTGGTCATGGAGCCGCGCCCGGGCCGGATCAAGCAAGTGGTCGATATCGCCTTGCCCCATCCGCGTCAGCGCAGCAGTTTCGACTTCCATCAATTGCGCGAAGAGCTGCTGCACGAGCTCACTGCTGACGGCCATTACCAACCGCCCGTACAGGTGCAGGTCCGCGATCTGCCGCTGTCGTTCATTGCCTGCTGAACAGGAGTTTCTTGATGCCGCAACGTCCCAACTTTCTGGTGATTCTGGCCGATGACCTGGGCTTTTCCGATATCGGCGCATTCGGCGGCGAGATCGCCACGCCCAACCTCGACGCCCTGGCCAACAATGGCCTGCGCCTGACCGACTTCCACACCGCGCCGACCTGCTCGCCGACTCGGTCGATGCTGCTCACCGGCACCGATCACCACATCGCCGGCATCGGCACCATGGCCGAGGCGCTGACGCCCGATCTGATCGGAAAACCGGGTTACGAGGGCTATCTGAACGACCGCGTCGTCGCCCTGCCCGAGCTGCTGCGCGAAGCCGGTTACCAGACCTTGATGAGCGGCAAATGGCACCTGGGCCTGACCGCCGAACTGGCGCCTCATGCCCGGGGCTTCGAGCGTTCGTTCTCGTTGCTGCCCGGCGCCGCCAACCACTATGGCTTCGAGCCGACGTATGACGAACAGACGCCTGGCCTGCTGAAATCCACCCCGGCGCTGTACATCGAAGACAACACCTTCGTTGATCAATTGCCCAAGGATTTTTATTCCTCCGACGCCTTCGGCGACAAGCTGCTGCAGTACCTCAAGGAGCGCGACCAGAGCCGGCCATTCTTCGCTTACCTGCCCTTTTCCGCACCGCACTGGCCGTTGCAGGCGCCGGCGGATGTGGTCGAAAAATACCGCGGCCGTTATGACGCCGGCCCCGAAGTGCTGCGCCTGGAACGGCTGGAAAAACTCAAGTCGCTGGGGCTGATCGATGCCGATGTCGAGCCGCATCCGCTGATCCAGCTCAGCGCGCAGTGGGATGCGTTGAGTGACGAACAACGGCAGATTTCCGCGCGGGCGATGGAGGTGTATGCGGCGATGGTCGAGCGCATGGACTGGAACATCGGTCGCGTCGTGGAGTACCTGCGCCAACAGGGGCAACTGGACAACACGTTCATCCTGTTCATGTCGGATAACGGTGCCGAAGGCGCGCTGCTGGAGGCGTTTCCCAAGTTTGGCCCGGAGTTGCTCACCTACCTGAACCAGCATTACGACAACAGCCTGGACAACATCGGCCGTGCCAACTCCTACGTGTGGTACGGGCCGAACTGGGCGCAGACCGCGACCGCGCCGTCGCGGCTGTTCAAGGCATTTACCACTGAAGGCGGGATTCGCGTACCGGCATTGGTGCATTACCCGCAGCTGTCGCTCAAGGGGCAGATCAGTCATGGCTTTGGCACCGTGATGGACATCACGCCGACGATTCTCGATCTGGCGGGTGTGCGGCATCCTGGTAAACAGTGGCGCGACAAACAAGTGGCCGAGTTGCGCGGTAAATCGTGGCTGGGATTTCTGTCCGGCGAAACGGCGCAGGTGCATGACGAGCACACAGTGACGGGCTGGGAATTGTTCGGGCGGCGAGCGATTCGGCAGGGGCAGTGGAAGGCGGTTTACATTCCCGGGCCGGTGGGGCCGGCGGCGTGGCAGCTTTATGACTTATCGGCTGATCCGGGGGAGATTCATGATTTGGCGTTGAGCCGGCCGGACAAGCTCGATTTGCTGATTGAGCATTGGCAGGCTTATGTGGAGGAGACCGGGGTGATCTTGAGCGAGTCGCCGTTTCAGCCGGATTGATGTTGTCTGGAATACGCTTTCGCGAGCAGGCTCGCTCCCACACTGGACTTCCGTCGTACACAAAATGTGTGACCACTGGAGATCTAATGTGGGAGCGAGCCTGCTTGCGAAGGGGCCATCAACCACAGCACATCATGCCCGGACTGGACGTCCCTCTTCCCCCACCACCTCATCCTCACGCACAAACCGGTTCGCCCGCCCAAACGTCCCGAAATCATTGAACCGAACCCCCATCTCGCGCATCACCTTGTGCGCCACCGGCACGGTCAACTGACGGATGTAGAACGGTTCCTTCACCACAAAATGATGGATGCCGTGGCTGCTGCCGAAGTTGAAGCAGAACGCCTGCAACGGCCACATCCACCACGGGTTCAACACCTGACACTGCTGGATCACATTGCCCGGCTCCACATCGCCGTAGTAATGCATGTTCGAGCTGACAAAGTGCAGGCAAAAGGTGCGCAGCACGTTCGGGCCGATGATCACAACGGCAGCAATGTCGATCACCTGCATCACCGACAGCGTGGTCGCCGACCATTCAATTGGCGTGCCCAGCAGATACGCGATGCCATTGGCCGCGTGGAAGCCGAGAAACACGTACCACGCCCCCCAATGCACCAGCGCCAGCGGCGCATAGACCTTCAATGAGCGTTTGATGATGCTGAATTTGTGCGCCCAGGTCTTGGCCCGCAGCATGCGGATGAACGCCGACATCACGTTGTCGCCGACCATCAGTAACCGCGCCATGCCCCAGGGCTCGCCGTTGGTGATGGCGCGCTCTTCCATGTCGGCTTCGGTGCCGGAGACTTTATGGTGGTTGAGGTGCAGGTGACGACGGATCCACGGATTGATGGTGCTGGGCCGCGCCAGCCAGACCAGGCCCATCATCAGGTTATGGGGCAGCCGTTGTTTGCGGAAATACATGCTGTGGATCAGGTCGTGCTCCAGCTCGTGGGTCAGCGACGCAAAAAAAGCGTTCAACAGCAGGCACGCCCACCAAGCCATGTGCCCGGTGATGTAGAGCGCCGCCGAACCGATCATCCCGGCCAGGGCGAAGGCCAGAATGCCCGCGCCAAGGGCGTCCTGGTGGTTGAGAATCGGGTAGCGCTGACGCAGTTCCACGCCTTTGGCCAGCACCACTTCGCGAATATGCGCTGATCGCTGTGCTGCATTCAGTCGCTGGGGACTTGCGCAAGTACGGTCCATGCTTCCATCCTCTGGTTATTGATGTTTGCATCCTGCCGTGTGACATATGACAACGTGGTAGCCGTGAACGCCAACCTGTTGACCGGACGCGCCAATCAGCATGACTGAACCGACCTCCCTCGCCAGCTGGACCCGCGCCCTGCGCAAGCAACTCGATGCGCTGGACCTGGACAGCACCGCCCTGTGCCAACAGGCGGGGCTCGACCCAAGCCTGATGGACGACCCGAACGCCCGTTACCCGTTGTCCGGCACCACGCGCCTGTGGGAACTGGCCGTGCAGGCCAGCGGCGACCCGGCGCTGGGCCTGCGGGTGTCGCGCTTCGTCAGCCCGACGACTTTTCATGCGCTCGGCTACGCCTTGGTGGCCAGCGGCAGCCTGCGGGAAGTGTTTGAACGCATCGTGCGTTATCACCACGTGGTCAGCGATGCCCTGGACCTGCAACTGGACCGGGCCGCCGATCGCTACCGCTTTCACCTGAAAATCCCCATCGGCAACCCGGCCCCGGCTTTTGAGGCCATCGATGCCTTTACAGCGATCTACGTGCGCACCTGCCGCAACCGCCTGGGCCGCGATTACGCACCGCTGGCGGTGTACCTGCGCCGGCCCGAGCCTGCGGACCCGCATCAATGGCACAAGGTGTTTCGCTCGCCGGTGCACTTTTCTGCCGACGAAGATCGTCTGGAGTTCGCCCTGGTGGACTTCGACAGCCACCTGGACGACGCCAACCCGGAACTGGCCGAACACAACGAAACCGTGCTCAAACGCACGCTCGCGCAACTCAAGCCACTGACCTGGGAGCGCAAGGTCCGCGACGCCATCGAGGAGCAACTGCCCGAAGGTGAGCCGAGCGCCGAACGCATCGCGCAAAACCTGCACCTGAGCTTGCGCAGCCTGCAACGGCACCTGGCGGACGAGGGCTATCGATTCGATACGCTGCTCAACGAAAGCCGCGAAAATCTGGCGCTGCTGCACCTGCGTGATCCGCAGTGTTCACTGAGCGAAATCAGCTATTTGCTGGGGTTCGCCGACACCAGCAGCTTCAGTCGCGCGTTCAAGCGCTGGACGGGCATGACACCGGGGCAGTTTCGGGATGGGTTGCGCTGAAGATCCGGGATATCAATTGGCTGCACCGGCCTTTTCGCGAGCAGGCTCGCTCCCACATTTGATCTTCAGTGGAAACAAAATTTGTGAACAACCGAAGCCCCTGTGGGAGCGAGCCTGCGCGCGAAGAGGCCGGCGCAGGCAGCGCAAAAACCGGTTACCGCCCCCGATCCCGCCGCAACAACTTGCGCACCCGCGCCACCAGTTCGCTCATGGCGAACGGTTTGAGCAGGTAGTCATCTTCGTGCAGCTCCAGCCCGCGCAGCCGGTCTTCGATGCCGTCCGTGGTGGTGAGGAACAGCACGGGGGTTTCGCCGAGTTTGCGGATCTGTTGCAGCAACTGCCAGCCGTTGAGGCCCGGCAGCATCACGTCGAGGATGATCAGTTCGTATTCGCCTGACTCGATAAAGCGCCGGCCATCCATTCCGTTGACCGCCACGTCCACCGAGTAGCTCGCCTCGCTCAGTCCCTGGGCCAGGCTTTTGGCGACCTCCGGTTCGTCTTCCACTAACAGCACACGCATGGCACACCTCGATTGGTCAGGGATACAGGCTAGGCGCGTTTGGGGTGATTGCCCATGACAATTTGCTGCAGCTTCTGCAATCCACACAAATCCCCTGTGGGTTTTGTGGTTAAAGCTGGATTGTGGCCAGTGCTCTCAGCCGCTGCGCATCCAGGATTTCAATCTCGCCATAGCCCAGACCGAGAATCCCCTGCCCCTGCAAGTCCTTGAGAATCTGGTTGGTGGTCTGGCGCGACAGCGACAGCATCGATGCCAGCTGCTCCTGGGGCAGTTGCAGCACGCGACGCGGGGGATTGGTTTCGCCATAGCCATCGGCAATCATCAGCAAGCGATGGGCCAGCCTTGCCGGGGCCGGCATCAGGCTCAGCTGTTCGAGGTTGATGAAGGTCAGGCGCAGTTTATGGCTCATCAGCAGCGCCAGCTGCCGCCAGTACAGCGGTTGCTCGTCGAGCAATTTCAGCAGCGCCGTTTGTGGAACGTGCAGCAGCAGGCAATCGCCCATGCCATAGGCATCGTGAGTACGAGGCTGGCCATCGAACAGGCAGATTTCGCCGAACCAGTGCGACGGCTCCACCAGGCTCAACAGCGCCTCCTTGCCCTGCTCGCTGACGGCGCCAACGCGCACCGCGCCTTCGAGTACGGCGTACAGTCCGCACGGTGGATCGCCGCGCTGGAACAAGCGCTGGCCGGCCGCCAGGCGCCGCACTTTGGCCGCCGCCAGCAAACTATGCTGAAAGGAAGCCGGTAAATGGCTGAACCACTGCCCTGTCATCAAGCGCGAACGCCACACCTGCATGTCCATGCAAACTCCTGGAAATTGTCGCCTGGCTGACAGAACGAACCGGATACCCGGGGCATGATCAATCACCCTACAGGAGGAATAACAATGAAAAGCCTCGTTGACCATCTCAGTCAATACGCCGCCTACCACCGTGACCCGCGCAACATCGCCAGCCACTTCATCGGTATTCCGCTGATCGTGGTCGCAGTCGCGGTATTGCTATCACGCCCGCAGTGGCCGCTGGCCGGGATCTGGCTGTCACCGACGCTGCTGCTGGCGCTGGCGTCGGCGTGGTTTTACCTGCGCCTGGAGCTGCGCCTCGGGGTACTGATGACGGTGTTGATGGGCTTGTCGGTGTGGCTGGGACATGTACTCGCGCAGCAGAGCACCATGCTCTGGTTGAGCAGTGGCGTGGCGATGTTTGTGGTCGGTTGGGTGATTCAGTTTGTTGGCCATCATTACGAAGGGCGCAAGCCGGCGTTTGTCGATGATGTGACGGGGTTGATTGTCGGGCCGTTGTTTGTGGTGGCGGAGCTGGCGTTTTTGTTGGGGTTGCGGCGCGACCTTAAAGAACAGATCGAGGCGCGGGCGGGTGGGGTGCGGGTCAATCCGAAGCGTGCTGCTGTGTAGAACGTAATCGCGAGCAAGCTCGCTCCCACAGGGGATTTGTGTACGACACAGATCCAATGTGGGAGCGAGCTTGCTCGCGATGCTTTTGACCTTAGATGTTGGCGACTTTCTGCCAGACTTTTGGCTTGAAGAACAAGGTCTCGCCCTTGGCCAATCCAACCAGGCTGTCGTGGTCTTTCACCACTTCGGCCTCGATCAATTCGCTCTGCCCTTCCACCTTCAACGTCACTCGCGTGGTCGCGCCCAGTGGCCGGATATCGCGCACTTCAGCCGCGTGGTGATCCTCCAGCTCATGGCGTGACAGCGACACTTCGTGCGGGCGGAACAGCACGTGATTGTCGTCGCCCAGGTGCAGGCGGTTCGAATCCCCGAGGAAGTGATAAACAAAATCGCTGGCCGGGTTCTCATAGACCTCGCCCGGCGAGCCAATCTGCTCGATCACGCCCTTGTTCATCACCACGATGCGGTCCGCCACTTCCATGGCTTCTTCCTGGTCGTGGGTCACGAATACCGAGGTCAGGTTGATGTCTTCGTGCAAGCGCGCCAGCCAGCGGCGCAGTTCCTTGCGGACCTTGGCGTCGAGGGCGCCGAAAGGCTCGTCGAGCAGCAACACTTTCGGCTCTACCGCCAAGGCGCGGGCCAGGGCGATACGCTGACGCTGACCACCGGACAGTTGCTCCGGGTAGCGATCAGAGAGCCAGTCCAGTTGCACCATGTTCAGCAGTTCGTGGACTTTGACCGCGATCTGGCTTTCGCTCGGGCGCTGGTTTTTCGGTTTCATGCGCAGGCCGAACGCGACGTTGTCGAACACCGTCATGTGCCGGAACAGGGCGTAGTGCTGGAACACGAAACCGACGTTGCGATCACGCACATCGTGGCCGGACACGTCTTCACCGTGGAACACGATGTTGCCCTGGTCCGGGGTTTCCAGGCCGGCGATGATCCGCAGCAGCGTGGTCTTGCCGCAGCCGGACGGGCCCAACAGCGCCACGAGTTCGCCGCTGTGAATGTCCAGGCTGATGTTGTCCAGCGCCTTGAACGCATTGAAATTCTTGCTGACGTTACGCACTTCGATCGACATGTCTTATTCCTCCGCGGCGCTGGAGCGCAGGCGGTTAATACGGGATTCGCTCCACTGCTTCAGCAGCAGGATGAAGAGCGCCATGATCAGCAACAGGCTCGCCACGGCGAACGCGGCCACGTGGTTGTATTCGTTGTAGAGGATCTCGACGTGCAGCGGCAGGGTGTTGGTCACGCCGCGAATGTGCCCGGAAACCACCGACACCGCACCGAATTCACCCATGGCCCGGGCGGTACACAGCACCACGCCGTAGATCAGGCCCCATTTGATGTTCGGCACGGTGACATGCCAGAACATCTGCCAGCCGTTGGCGCCGAGCAGGCGCGCGGCCTCTTCTTCCTGAGTGCCCTGCTCCTGCATCAACGGGATCAGCTCACGGGCCACGAACGGCACGGTGACGAAGATCGTCGCCAGCACGATGCCCGGCAAGGCGAAGACAATCTGGATGTCATGGTCCTGCAACCACGGTCCGAAGAAGCCCTGAGCGCCGAACATCAGCACGTAGACCAGACCGGCGATGACCGGCGACACCGAGAACGGCAGGTCGATCAGCGTGACGAGCATGCTCTTGCCACGGAACGAGTATTTGCTGACACACCATGCGGCGCTGACGCCGAACACCACGTTCAGCGGCACCGAAATCAGCACGGCGATCACCGTGAGTTTCAACGCCGACAAGGCGTCGGGCTCGAAGATCGCAGTGAAGAACGCGCCGAGGCCGTTCTTCAAACCCTGGGACACCACGATAAACAGCGGCAACAGCAAGAACAGCGCAAACACCAGCCAGCACAGGCTGATCAGGATGCGCCGCGATGCAGGACTGCCACGGCGGGCAGCGTTGGCCGAACTGGCGGCGCTAATAGACGATTGGGACATGTTCGCGCCTCCTTATGGGGTTTCGATGCGCCGCTGCAACAAGTTGATCAGCAGCAACAGGACAAAGGAAACCACCAGCATCAGTACACCAATGGACGTAGCGCCGGTGTAATCGTACTGATCGAGTTTGACCATGATCAGCAGCGGCAGAATCTCGGTTTTCATCGGCATGTTACCGGCGATGAAAATCACCGAACCGTACTCGCCGACCCCGCGGGCAAAGGCCAAAGCGAATCCTGTGAGCCATGCCGGCAACAGCGCGGGCACCAGGATATAGCGGAAAACCTGCAATGGTTTTGCCCCCAGGCACGCCGCGGCTTCTTCCACTTCACGAGGAATATCGGCCAATACTGGCTGTACGGTACGTACTACGAATGGAAGTGTCACAAAAGTGAGCGCAAGGGTGATGCCCAGCGGGGTGTACGCGATCTTGAAACCCAGATCCGCTGCAAACTGACCCACCAGACCGGTGGGGGTGTACAGCGCGGTCAGTGCAATACCGGCCACCGCCGTCGGCAATGCGAACGGCAGGTCGATCATCGCGTCGATGACTTTGCGTCCAGGGAAGGTATAGCGCACCAGCACCCAGGCGAGCAGCGTGCCAATGACGCCGTTGATGATCGCGGCAACCAGCGCGGTGCCAAAGCTCAGCTTCAGCGCCGCCAGCACCCGTGGTGCGGTGATGATTGCCCAGAACTGGTCCCAGGTGAGTTGGGCGGCATGCACGAACATCGCCGCCAGTGGAATGAGCACAATCAGGCTGAGGTACACCAAGGTGTAGCCCAGCGTCAGCCCGAAGCCGGGTATGACGGGGGAGATACGACGCGACATAAAAGTCCTTGGTTGAGAACGCACAAAGCCCCGAATCGCGATCCGGGGCTCGTTTTCAGGCGATTTGGATTACTGCGCCTGGTAGATCTGGTCGAACACACCACCGTCATTGAAGAATTTCGGTTGCGCGGTTTTCCAGCCGCCGAAGTCCTTGTCGATGGTCACCAGCTCAAGAGTCGGGAACTGCTTGGCGTACTTTGCAGCCACATCCTTGTCACGCGGACGATAGAAGTTTTTTGCGGCAATTTCCTGACCGGCTGGGCTGTACAGGTGCTTGAGGTACGCTTCGGCGATTTCGGTATTGCCCTTTTTCTCGGCGTTCTTGTCGACCAGGGCCACTGGCGGCTCGGCGAGGATCGACAGCGAAGGCACGACGATGTCGAACTTGTCGGCGCCGCCGTCTTCTTTCAGCGCCAGAAACGCTTCGTTTTCCCAGGCCAGCAACACGTCGCCCTGACCGTTGTTGACGAAGGTGATGGTCGAACCGCGAGCGCCGGTGTCCAGCACGGGTACGTGCTTGAACAGCGTTTGTACGTATTCCTTGGCCTTGGCTTCGTCACCGCCATTGGCTTTCAGGCCATAGGCCCAGGCTGCGAGGAAATTCCAGCGAGCGCCGCCCGAGGTTTTCGGGTTCGGCGTGATCACCGAAACGTCGTTCTTGACCAGATCGCCCCAATCCTTGATGCCTTTCGGGTTGCCCTTGCGCACCAGGAATACGATGGTGGAGGTGTAAGGCGTGCTCGCGTCCGGCAGGCGTTTCTGCCAGTCAGCCGGCAAGGTTTTGCCCAGTTTGGCGATTTCGTCGATGTCGCCGGCCAGGGCCAGGGTCACGACGTCGGCGCGCAGGCCGTCGATCACTGCACGACCCTGCTTGCCCGAACCGCCGTGGGACTGCTGGATCTTCACGTTGTCGCCAGCGTGGTCTTTCTTCCAGAAGTTGATGAATTCGGCGTTGTAATCCTGATACAGCTCGCGGGTCGGGTCGTACGACACGTTGAGCAGCTCATAATCCTTGGCAACCGCGGAGCCCGCAAAAAGGGCGCTGGCCAGAGCAGCCAAAGCGAAGTGACGAATCGACGACATGGTGAAAGCTCCTGAAATTCCTGGTGTATTGGCTTTTTCTTATGTATTTCGAAATCGGGTTGCCTGTTTAAAGATCGCCGCCTGCGGCAGCTCCTGCGCCCATCCCCTGCAGGAGCTGCCGCAGGCTGCGATCTTTTGATCAGCGGTTCAGCTCGGTTTGTTACCCGGGTTCTGCAAACGGAATTTTTCTTTGCGTTCGATCTGAACCACTTGGGCGTTGTGCACGGTGATTTCCACTGCGCCAAAACGCAGATCGCGCAAGGCGCTCTGGATCTCACGCAAAATGGTGGCTTCGTCCTGGCCGTCAACGCTACGTAGGGATGCGCTCATGGTGCTGCTCCTTCGACTGAGAGATTGCCTGGCAGTGGCGACACTGCTTACGGCGTGAGGGCAATAGTAGATAGGCGCGGATATTCTTAAAAAGACTATTTAAGAATGTTTATATAACCAGAAGACATTATTTGACGGGACAAGGGGTTGCGGGGGATTCCAACACGTTTGACCCCACCGAAACCCCCTGTGGGAGCTGAAGCCGAACACTCAGCCAATGGCAGGCGCCCGCGCCCAATCCAGCGCCTGCGCCGGCACAGGCCTTCCAAACCAGTACCCCTGCCCCAGATCGCAATCATGCTCAAGCAGAAAAGCCGCCTGCTCCCGCTGCTCGATCCCCTCGGCATGCACCTGCATGCCCATGCTTTGCGCCAGGGCGATGATCACTCGCACAATCGCGCCGTCGTCTTCGTCGCACGGCAACCCGGCGACAAAACCCTGATCGATCTTGAGTTTCTGCACCGGCAAACGCTTGAGCCGCAGCAACGACGAATAACCGGTGCCAAAGTCATCGATGGCCAGCCGCACACCCAGTTCGCGCAGGCGGTGCATCTGTTCCAGGGCGACTTCCGGGTCCTCCATCACCGCACTCTCGGTGACTTCCAGCTCCAGATACGCCGGGTCCAGTCCGGTTTCGCGCAGCACCTGGGCCACCCGCTGATACAGCTCGCGGCGAGCAAACAGACGTGACGACACATTCACCGCGATAAACGACAACTCCACCCCGGCCCGTTTCCAGCGGCACATCTGCTCGCAGGCCTGTTGCATGACCCAGTTGTCGATGTCGGAAATCAGCCCGGTGCGCTCGGCGATGGGGATGAACTCCGCGGGTGACACCAGCCCGCGCTGCGGATGTTCCCAGCGCACCAGCGCCTCGACGCCGATCAGACGGCTGGTTTTCATGTCATGCACCGGCTGGTAGTAAACCCGCAGCTCGTGCTGCTCCAGGGCGCGGCGCAGCTCAAAGGCAATCTCCACCCGCTGCTGGGCGTGGGCGGTGAGTTCTTCGGTGTACAGGGCATAGTCGTCACGCCCGGCGCTCTTGGCCTTGAACAGCGCCGAGTCGGCGTTGCGCAGCAATTGCTCGGCGCTCAGGGCGTCGCCGGGAAACAGGCTGATACCGATGCTGGCGTTGATGAACAGCTGATGCCCATTGATCAGGAACGGCTCCTTGAGGCCGTCGATGATCCGCTGCGCCAATGCTGCCGCCTGGACCAGCTGTGGACAACTTTCCGCCAGCACCGCGAACTCATCGCCACCCAGACGCGCCAGGGTGATGCCGGGGCCGAACATGCCCTGCAAGCGCTCGGCGACCGCCTTGAGCATCTGATCACCAACATTGTGCCCGAGGCTGTCGTTGATCATCTTGAAGTGGTCCAGATCGATCATCAGCAGCGCACAGCCGCGCTTGTGGATCTGCGCTGACGCCAGCGCCTGCTCGACACGGTCGGTGAACAGCAGGCGGTTCGGCAGGTCGGTCAGGGGGTCGTGGTGGGCCAGGTGGGTGAGTTCGTGCTCGGAATCCTTGATCGCGCTGATGTCGGAAAACACCGCCACGTAATGGCTGAGCTGGCCCTGATCGTCATGAATGAGGCGGATGGTCTGCCATTGCGGATAGATTTCACCGCTTTTGCGCCGATTCCAGATTTCGCCGCTCCACTCCCCGGTGGAGTCGAGCGTGGCGAACATGGCCTGGTAGAAACCCGGCGGGTGATGGCCGGACTTGAACAGGCTGGGCTGCTGACCCAGCACTTCCTCGCTCTGGTAGCCAGTAATCGCCATGAACGCCCGGTTCACATGGACGATCAGGCCTTTGCTATTGGTGACCAGCACGCCTTCGCGGGTGCAATCGAACACAGCCGCTGCCTGGCGCAGGCGTTCGCGATCCTCATTGCGCTCGCGTAATCGGGCCCCGATGCCCAGGCAACGAAACAGTCGTGCACGGGCAAGGAAGATCAAGCCGGCACTCAGCACCACCCAGGCATAACCGTTGATCAGTTGCCATCGCAGCAACTCATCGGAGCTATCGAAGAAACTGTTCAATAAATAACCACTGAACTGGAGCCAGACTACAGAAAGCACCAGGTAGAGCAGCGCTGCACGCAAGGCATCGCGATATGTGGCTGACATTCGGCCGTCCATGTCCCTACAAAAAGGTTGGAATTATAGATTAAAGAAACATCCGGCCACTTCTTATCTGAAAGCGCGACTGGTTTTATCTGTGTGCATGGTGATAATGCAACGGCTGTTTATTTCTTTATCGAGGGCCCTATAGCCTATGTGGTACGAAGGTTTGCTCGGCTTGTCGCCCTGGTCACTGGTGGCAGTCACCCTGCTGATGACCCACGTCACGATTATCGGCGTCACGGTCTATCTGCATCGTTATTCAGCCCATCGCTCGCTTGAGCTCAATGCCGGCCTGAAACATTTCTTCCGCTTCTGGCTGTGGCTGACCACGGCACAGAACACCCGCGAGTGGACCGCTATCCACCGCAAGCACCACGCCAAGTGCGAAACCGAAGACGACCCGCACAGCCCGGTCATCAAGGGTCTTTCCACCGTTCTGCGCAAAGGTGCCGAGCTGTATCGCGCCGAAGCGGAAAACCCGGAAACCCTGCGCATCTACGGCAAGAACTGCCCCGAAGACTGGATCGAACGCAACCTCTACAGCCGTTTCCCGCTGCTGGGCGTGGCAATCATGGGCATCATCGACCTGATGCTGTTCGGCACCATCGGCATCACCATCTGGGCCATCCAGATGATGTGGATCCCGGTCTGGGCTGCCGGCGTGGTCAACGGCCTGGGTCATGCCATCGGCTACCGCAACTTCGAATGCCGCGATGCGGCGACCAATCTGGTGCCTTGGGGCATCCTGATCGGCGGCGAAGAACTGCATAACAACCACCACACGTATCCGAACTCGGCCAAGCTGTCGGTGAAAAAGTGGGAATTCGACCTGGGCTGGGCATGGATAAAAGTCTTCAGCTTCCTGCGTCTGGCCAAGGTCCAGCGGGTTGCCCCGATTGCCCACCGCGTTGAAGGCAAGGGCAGCCTGGACATGGATACCGCCATGGCGATCCTCAACAACCGCTTCCAGATCATGGCCCAGTACCGCAAATTGGTGATCGCGCCGCTGGTCAAGCAAGAGCTGGAAAAGGTCGATCACTCGGTCCGTCACCAGTTCCACCGCGCCAAGCGTTTGCTGTCCCGGGAAACCAGCCTGCTGGATGACAAGCACCACGTGCGCATCCAGAACATGCTCGAACACAGCCAGGCGCTGAAAGTAATTTACGAGAAACGCCTGGCCTTGCAGCAGATCTGGGTCAAGACCAGCTCAAATGGCCACGACATGCTCGCCGCCATCAAGGATTGGGTACACGAAGCCGAAGCCAGCGGGATTCAATCCCTGCGCGACTTCGCTGATCAGTTGAAAACGTACTCGCTGCGACCTGCTGCCGTCTGACTGCAGCGCAGCTCATGTGGGAGCGAGCCTGCTCGCGAAATGGTCATCAGTTTCAGCAGACATGTTGACTGGTGTACCGTTTTCGCGAGCAAGCTCGCTCCCACATTTTTTTGTGTATGGCTAAAAAAACACGTCATCCGTACCGCCCGGCGGTCGCAAGCACCCCTTGCCACAAACGGCGGGAACTAAGCCAAAAATCCCCTATCTCAAAGACACTTCGCCATCACGGCGGGCTTCGCAGTGGCCGCTATCGAACCTCGAACGGCACACGCCCTTTGAGATCTGTGCCGATGGTCAATAAAAATCTACAAGACTCATCCCACCCACAGTGGCCCGAGGCCGCGCAAACCCTGATGGCATTGATGCACGCCCAAGGCGAAGTCGCGCGTCTGAGTGAGCGTGAGCAACTGTTCAGCTCGTTGCTGGTGAGTGTCAACGCCGTACTCTGGGCCTTCAATTGGGAAACCCGTCAGGTGCTGTACGTCAGCCCCGCCTATGAACGGATTTTCGGCCGTTCCGCCGGCCTGCTGCTGGCTGACTACAACCAGTGGCGCGACAGCATCTACCCCGACGATCTGGACTACGCCGAACGCAGCCTGGCCGAGGTGCTGGAAAAGGGCGCGGTCGAAGATCGCGAATACCGCATCATCGCTGCCGACGGCCAAGTGCGCTGGCTCAGCGACAAGTGCTTCATCAATCGCCAGGCCGAACCGGGCCAACCGGTGATCATCGTCGGCATTGCCGAAGACATCACCGAAAAGAAGCAGATGGAAAACGAGTTGCAGCGACTGGCGACTACCGATGTCCTGACCCAAAGCAGCAACCGTCGCCACTTCTTCGAGTGCGCCCACCGTGAGTTTGAACAGGCGAAGCTGCAAGGGGCGTCGCTGGCGTTCCTGCTGCTGGACATCGATGATTTCAAGGTGATCAACGACACCTATGGCCATCCTGAAGGCGACACCGTGCTGCAACGGATCGCTGAAAGCGGGCGTGCGGCGCTGCGCCGGGGTGATCTGTTTGGCCGGATTGGCGGGGAGGAATTTGCGGCAGTGTTCCCCGGCTGTGCGCCGGATATGGCCCTGCTCGTGGCTGAGCGCCTGCAGCGGGAGATTCAGCGGTTGAGTTTCAGCCATGATGGCGAGCGCTTTGGTATCACCGTCAGTCAGGGCCTGAGCAACCAGACCGCAGAAGACGAATCCCTCGACACTCTCTTTGCACGCGCCGATGCGGCGATGTATGAGGCGAAACGACAGGGCAAGAACCGGATTATTTCTGCCTGAAGACCCAACACGCTCCCACATGGGGTCGTGACAACTTTACTTCTTGCGCAACCGCATCAACTCCGGCAACCCGATCTTGAGCAACCGCGCCGTCCGGCTCTTGGCCAATGCCTCAACGCCCTCATGCTCGGTCAGACGCGCCATCTGCCCCGCCATGTTCATCACCAGCGCTTCACGGGAGTAAACCCCGCCACCGAGCTGATAGACCGCGGCAATCAGCTCGCGCAGCTCCAGCGGCAAACGCCAGCGAGTGCGCAGCGCCGAACCATAGCCTGCGCCGAATTCCGCCAACGCATCGCCGATCTCTTCCCATTCATCCAGCTCGCCGCCAGCCTGTTTCCACTCCTGCAAACAGCGCAACAAGGCCAGATCGCCGAGACGATGCAGCATCCCGGCGCAATAGCAGCGC
Source organism: Pseudomonas fungipugnans (assembly GCF_029955235.1). Taxonomy (NCBI): domain Bacteria; kingdom Pseudomonadati; phylum Pseudomonadota; class Gammaproteobacteria; order Pseudomonadales; family Pseudomonadaceae; genus Pseudomonas; species Pseudomonas fungipugnans. The sequence goes on along the minus strand of NZ_JARBWL010000002.1, from coordinate 468,647 downwards.
TCCTGATCCAGATCGAGCAACCGCGCCAATGTCCGGGCGTATTCGGCAGTGTGCAGCGACAACCCCCAATAACGCTCGGCGTAGTCCGCCAGGCATGGATCGCTTAGGCGTGCGCTGCGCTTGAGCGCCAGGCCCAGAATCAGGTTCATGCTTTGCCCGGTGCCCAACCGGTGCAGCGCCTGAGCCAGGGTTTGCACCGCAGTGCCATGGTGTTGCGCCGCGCTGTTGGCAGCGGCGATCAACACCGCAGTGATTTGCGGGTCGGTGCGAACTTCGGCTTCCAGCAGCGTCAGATCGAGGCCGTTGGGATTAAGGCTGCGTTTGACCGCCAGTTGCACGTCGGTCATCAGCGGTGCGCCGTCGGCCAGTTCACGGCGGCGCTCCAGATACACCGACAACGTCATGCCCGGCGCCAGCATCGGCACCTCACAAGAGACTTCCTCCCCGGCGTTCAGCAGCAGGTCCTGCAAGCGCAGCGTCAGGCTTTCCATGTTCAGCGGCTTGGTCAGGTACGCCGTCGGCGCCAGAGGCAAGACTTCGCGCACGCTGGCACTGTCGTTGCGGCTGCTCATCAGAATGAACGGCAACGGCGGATTGCGTTTGCGCAGTCGGACACTGCGAAGCACGCTCAGGCCATCGATACCCGGCAACTCCCAGTCGACGATGACCAGGTCGTAGGGAACATTTGCCAACAGTTCCAGCGCTTGCTGGCCGTCGGCGCACACATCCAGCCGTGCGTCGCAGCGCACATTCAACAACACTTGCTTGAGCAGGTCCCGGGACCAGGGGTCGGCCTCGGCAATCAGCACCCGCGGTACGGCAGGCAAAACCACAGCAGTCATCTAGACACTCCAACAGCGATGCTTGCACCTTAGACAATGATGGCCATTCGATACAGCGTAAACCCGCCGGATGTGTTTCAAGACCATAAAAAAACCCGCCGAAGCGGGTTTTTTGTCGATCAGGTCACACTGGGGGATCAGAGCTCGGAGAAACACTCTTCGATGATCGCCAGACCTTTATCCAGTTGCTCGTCCGGCGAAGTCAGCGGGACCAGAACGCGTAGCACGTTGCCGTAGGTGCCGCAGGACAGCAGGATCAGGCCCTTGTCACGGGCCTTGGCCACAACGGACGCCACGGCGGCAGCGTTTGGCTTGTGGCTGTCGCCGTCCTCGAACAACTCGAGGGCGATCATCGCGCCCAGGGCGCGGACTTCGCCGATCACCGGGTACTTGGCCTGGATGGCTTTCAGACCCGTCACCAGACGCTCACCGACAGCCTTGCAACGGTCCAGCAGGTGTTCTTCTTCAAACACTTCCATCACGGCCAGGGCCGCGGCGCAAGCGATCGGGCTACCGGCGTAGGTGCCGCCCAAGCCGCCTGGAGCAATGGCGTCCATGTATTCGGCCTTGCCGCAAACACCGGCCAGCGGGAAGCCGCCAGCGATGGATTTGGCGAAGGTGGTCAGGTCGGCAGCAACGCCCATCTGCTCCATGGCGAAGAAGGTGCCGGTACGGCCAGCGCCGGTTTGCACTTCGTCGGCGATCAGCAGGATGCCGTGCTTGTCGCACAGTTCGCGCAGGCGCTTCATGAACGCTTTAGGCGCGACGTAGAAACCGCCTTCGCCCTGAACCGGTTCGATGATGATGGCAGCGATGTCACGCGGCTCGGCGTCGTTCTTGAAGATGCGTTCGATGCTGGCGATCGAGTCATCGACGCTCACACCGTGCAACTCGTTCGGGTACAGCGCGCGGAAGATGCCGCCTGGCATCAGGCCCATGCCAGCCGAGTAAGGCACGACTTTGCCGGTCAGGCCCAGGGTCATCATGGTGCGACCGTGGTAAGCGCCGGTGAAGGCGATCACGCCGGCACGGCCAGTGGCGGCACGGGCGATTTTCACGGCGTTTTCTACCGCTTCGGAACCGGTGGTCACCAGCAGGGTTTTCTTGGCGAAATCGCCTGGCACCTTGGCGTTCACTTTCTCGCACAGTTCAACGTACGGCTCGTAGGCCAGCACCTGGAAGCAGGTGTGCGTCAGCTTGTTCAGTTGCTCGGTCACGGCAGCGATGATTTTCGGGTGCAGGTGACCGGTGTTCAGCACGGCGATGCCGCCGGCGAAGTCGATGAATTCGCGACCTTCAACGTCGGTCACCGTGGCGTTCTTCGCGTGGTCGGCGAAGATCGGGTGAATCTGGCCCACACCACGCGGTACAGCGGCTTCGCGGCGTTTCATCAAAGAAGCGTTAGTCTTGCTCATACAGTCCTCATTCACCGCTCATCGGGCGGTGTCGTTCAAGGAAAATGCAGCGAGGAGGCAACTACGGCAGCATGCGATGATCGACTGCCACAGCTTTCCCGGCCACAGAGAAAATTCCGTTTGAAGCGCATAAAGGGACAGCGCTCTCGTGCCCTTTGTGCTTGAAGCAATGCCTTGTTAGATGCCCAGGCAGAGGTATTTGATTTCCAGGTAATCTTCGATGCCGTACTTGGAGCCTTCGCGACCCAGACCCGACGCCTTGATGCCGCCGAACGGCGCGACTTCGTTGGAGATCAGCCCGGTGTTGACGCCGACCATGCCGTATTCCAGGGCTTCAGCCACACGGAACACACGGCCCAGGTCACGCGCATAGAAGTACGAGGCCAGACCGAACTCGGTGTCGTTGGACATCGCGATCACTTCGGCTTCGTCTTTGAAGCGGAACAGCGGCGCCAGTGGGCCGAAGGTTTCTTCCTTGGCCACGGCAGCGTTTTTCGGCACGTTGGTCAGGATGGTCGGCTCGAAGAAGTTGCCTTCCATCGATTTGCCGCCAGCCAGCACGGTGGCGCCTTTGCTGACGGCGTCAGCGATGTGCTCCTTGACCTTGGCCACGGCTTTTTCGTCGATCAGCGGGCCAGTGGTGGTGCCTTCTTCCAGACCGTTGCCGATCTTGAGTTTGGCCACGGCCACTTTCAGCTTCTCGGCGAACGCGTCGTAGACCGAATCCTGGATGTACAGACGGTTGGCGCAGACGCAGGTCTGGCCGTTGTTGCGGTATTTGGAAATGATCGCGCCTTCGACGGCCTTATCCAGGTCCGCGTCGTCGAACACGATGAACGGCGCGTTGCCGCCCAGTTCCAGCGAGACTTTCTTGATGTCCTTGGCGCATTCGGCCATCAGTTGGCGACCGATCTCAGTCGAGCCAGTGAAGGACAGTTTGCGCACGATCGGGTTGCTGGTCAGCTCGCTGCCGATGTCGCCGGCGCTGCCGGACACCACGCTGAACACGCCATTCGGAATGCCGGCACGCTGGGCCAGTTCAGCCAGGGCGAAGGCAGAGAACGGGGTTTGCGAAGCAGGCTTGAGCACCATGGTGCAACCGGCGGCCAGGGCCGGGCCGGCTTTACGGGTGATCATCGCCGCCGGGAAGTTCCACGGGGTGATGGCCGCGGTCACGCCGATTGGCTGTTTGATTACAATCAGACGCTTGTCTGGCTGGTGGCCCGGAATCACATCACCGTAGATGCGCTTGGCTTCTTCGGCGAACCACTCGATAAAGGAAGCGGCGTAAACGATTTCGCCCTTGGCTTCGGCCAATGGCTTGCCTTGCTCGAGGGTCATCAGGCGAGCCAGGTCGTCCTGGTTTTCGATGATCAGTTCGAACCAGCGACGCAGCTTGTTCGCACGGTCCTTGGCGGTCAGTGCACGCCAGGCCGGCAGCGCCTTGTCGGCCGCTTCGATGGCACGACGGGTTTCGGCAGCGCCCATTTTCGGCACAGTGCCCAGAATCTCGCCCGTGGCCGGGTTGTTGACCTTGATGGTCTGACCGTTGTCCGCATCGACCCAAGCGCCATCAATGAAGGCTTGCTGGCGGAACAACTGGGTGTCTTTAAGCTGCATGTCGGCTTTCCTTAACAGCACCGCGCGGGCGCGGAGCGATTTGTGATTGTTGAAGGGGCGCCTGAAAGGCTGCCGTCAGGGAAATCATTCACCGGGCTGAAGCACATAAATAGCGCACTGATCGAAACTCGTACGGTTCAGCACCCAGGCAAGAGCGTTTGAAATCTCGAACGAATCGTAGGATCAATGCTAGGAAAGGACAATAGGGCGTTCGAAAAAAAGAACGAAAACGCCGCTTTTGCGAGAATTTTCTGATCAACGAGCAAAACGCCCCGCGACCCGGAAGGGCCGCGAGGCGCTGTTGGTACTCATTATTCCGAGGTTCGTTCAGGCCTTGGGCGCCGCTGGGCTAGCGTCCTGCAGGATCGTCTTGGTAGCGACCGCATCGGCGCTCGTGTCGACGCTGTAGATCTGCATCACCCCCTGATTCGTTGCTGCCTGGGCCAGGGTATTTTGCTGTTGCTGGGCGCTCACTGCATTCTCGAACAGGATGCCGGTGGCATGCGCCATGGATTGGTAAATGGTGCCCATGGCCATGGCGGGCGCTTCACCCAGCACATGGACGTTGGCTTGAGTAACCGCATCGGTAATCTGTTCATTCACGACTGGCATGTTGTGACTCCTTTCGTTAGACGGCAGGCTGTTGCAAATGCTGTTCATGCAGAAGGCGTTCGCTCGGACGCAATGGCGCTGAACTGGGCAATGCTGGTGTTGATCCGCTCGAGCGCCTGACTCACCCCTTCGGCGTCCAGCACCCCGCTCGCAGCGGCCACGGCAGCGGCACCACCGACCAGCAGATGAGTGTTAAGCGCCCCAAGGGCGCTTTCGGTAGCGGCATCCAGGTTGTTGTTGACGATGCTCTCGGTCATCTGCCGGAGCAACACACCCTGAGACGCCAGGGCCAGCTTGGTCGCCCCATCGAAATAACTGGCCGCAGACTGCGCCACCAAACCGCGGGCCTGAGCAATCAACAGTTCCGGCCCAAGGGCCGACAGCACCGGCACATGAGCCGCCAGCTGGGTGTTGAGTAAATTGACCGACTCGACGATCCGCTGATTCAAGGCCTCGGGACCGGCCCCCTCGGCGGCCTGCTTGAGCAAATGCTCGTTGAGCGCTTCCAGCAGCGAAGCCGCCGTGTCAGCAGGATCGGGCGTCGGCTGCTCATCGGCTTTTGCGTTATCGTCCGCCTTCATGAGCGCCCTCCCACCGCCAGGATCTGCGCCACGGCGCTGGCCACGGTGGCGTTGCCAATGATGTTCATCGCCTGCTGCTGACTGACCGCGTTCTGCAAGGCCAGACTGATCGCATGACTGGAGACCTGACACAGAGCGGCAATCGCCGTCGCGGGCGCAGTGCCCACGACCTGGACATTCGCCTGGGTAACGGAGTCAGTGATTTGAGGGTTGACGACGCTGTTTGACATGCATCTCTCCTGAAGGAAGGCGACGACAGACCTGCCGCAGGAGAACGATAGATCAGCCCTGCCAAAGCGCCAGAGAACCATTGAAAGCCCAGTATCGCTGGGGGAGAAGCGTGTAGAAATGACGGCCACAAATGCTGACAATTACCCGCTGAAAACCATCATGGACGCCCCGAGCCTACATAGGTATGATGTCGCCCGCATAAGCACCAGTAGCTCAGCTGGATAGAGTACTGCCCTCCGAAGGCAGGGGTCGTGGGTTCGAATCCCGCCTGGTGCACCATATAGCAGTCTAGACCTGTCTCAGACAGTCTACGAAACACCCCAAGAAGCCCGCCCTGTGCGGGCTTTCTTGTACCTGACTATCCATCCCTGTCTACCCCTATAACTTCACGCCGTGTATGCCCACGTGTATGCTTTGAGATTCATTGAACTGGAGGCATACACGCAGTGAAGCGTACTGAAATCAAACGCCGCCCACTGGCCGACACTACTCTCGCAGGATTGGAGCCGGAGAATGCGACGTACCGGGAGCAAGACGGCAACGGCTTGTATTTTCGGGTCAAGGCAAATGGGCAGAAGTCGTGGGAGTTGCGCTACAAAAAACCAGACGGGAAATGGTCCTGGCTGGGCCTAGGCGGTTACCCTGAAATCAGTGGTTCGCTAGCCAGGCAGAAGGCGGCGCAACTGCGGGATGACGCATCGACTGGTAAAAATCCTTTAGTCAGTAAGCAGGCTCGTAAGATTGCTGACCGGGTGGCCGCCAACAACACTTTCGAAGCATTAGGTCGCGAATGGTTTGAGGCTAGGCGCTCAAGCTGGGAAGCCGGTACATCCCGTCGAGTCCTTGGAGCCCTGGAGCTTCACGTATTCCCCGTTTTCGGCAAACGCATCTACACAGAAATACTGCCCCTTGAATGGATGGAGTTTCTGCGCGGCATGGAGCAGAAAGGGATCATTGAGCAAATGGGCAGAGTTCGGGCCTTCTGCAAAGAGATCTATGACTTGGCACGCGTGACAGGTCGAGCGATCCACAACCCCCTTGAAGGCCTCAATAAATTTCTACAGACGCGCAGTGCTGAAAATTATGCACACGTATCAATAGAAGAGTTGCCTGCATTACTTCGTGCCATCAACTCTTACCCTCACGCGAAGGACGTCCGTCTAGGTCTCCGATTGCTGGCCTTATTAGCGGCACGCCCGAGTGAGATTCGAGAAGCACGCTGGTCAGAGATCGACATCAACAAAAAGCTATGGACGATTCCAGCCGAGAGAATGAAGCGTCGTCGCGAGCACGTAGTGCCTCTTTCTCGCCAGGCCATTGAAGCAATAACGGAGCTGCGCACGCTAACGGGGGCATACCCCCTTCTCTTTCCAGGGAGAAAAGATCGAACCATCCCCCGTAGCAATACCGTCTTTCTGATGGCGCTGCGCAGACTGGGATACGCGGGCCGGCAAACTGGCCATGGCTTCCGCCATATCGCGAGCACGGTCCTTAATGAACAAGGTTTTGATGAGAACCACATTGAGGCCCAGCTTTCTCATGTAAAAGAGGGAATTGCAGGCGTGTACAACAAGGCGGTGTACCTGCCTCAGCGCAAAGTGATGATGCAGTGGTACGCAGATCATCTTGATGAGCTCGCCAATGGCAATGTCGTGCAAGGCCAATTTGGAAAGGTGATATGAGTCTCCTTACCCATACCCCCTCCAAAAATGGTGTTACGGGTGTAACGGGTGTAACGGGCGACACCAAACCCTTGAATATATTGAGCTTCACGCCTGTAACACGCTTGAGAGTGGTGGCATACGCGTCGTGTAACGCTACATATCCGTGTAACGCCAAAAGCACATCATTACCTCTGCTGGCTAACCATTTCCGCCGTCTGCAAACACGCTCGGTACGCTGGTTATGCCGCAGAAACACAGGGCGCGGGATGACTCGGAACGAATTTGTACAGAGATCGTTCGTGTGACAGTGATCCCTATTCAAGAATCCTACGAACGCCCTAAGCCCTCAGCAGGCCTGATCGAATTCCTCGCGACCCAACCGCTCTACGCGCTCTGTCGTGAGCAGGTCATGGACGTGTGCCACCTGATTGATCAGTGCTGCCTACGCATTCAAACGGATGATATCAATAGCGATCTAAATACCCTGTGTATCCAAACAACCAGGCACGAAGAAGCTATTTTCCAGTACGCCTCAACCGATACCTCTGCACGTTTGGCTGATTGGGTTAGGCAATACGGTGCCTGCCCATCAGCTACAGTCGATCAGGCACATGCGGCCTACATCATGGCCTGTGCGGTGAAAGCACTGGAGGTTCTCAGCGACTGGATGCGCGTTGCGGAGCAAGACGCTTGGTCGCACACGACAGAGATACCGGATTGGCCTTGGGATCTTTACTGCGAGTTTGTGGAAATGCAGGTCAAATCGGATGAGCGTATCGAGGCGCTTGAACAGTACGTGATGTACCTAGAGCCGATCGCCTCCCTTCCATCGTTACAGGATGACGAGTTGCTACCCTTTGCGGTAAAGACGATCAAGAACGCAGTTAGGCGAAAAGGTGGCGTGCTCAGTGGCAAGGATCGGAATGAGGAAATCAGCGATCGTGACGCCGCTATCGTCAACCATGCACGGAGCCTGCTGAGGAAGGGTATGTCGCATCGGAATGTCACAACGGCGACGCATCGCTGGCTTGAAAGGGAAATAGCGAAGCCCATAAAACAACGCCCTGAATGGATTCCCCTCGAAGCGGAAAAAGCACTAACCCGCAAACAGGTGAGCTCCATACTGAAACGCTACTGGGTTGTGTAAACCAGAAATTTCAAATGGAAGTGAACTGCTCACCGCATTTCAACGCCTAGATCATTGCTCTCGTCAGTCCAAACTAGCCGAGAGCAATACCTATGAGCCCAAACGTAACCCCCCTTTCCAGCAAAGCCCCGAAGCATCCCACTACGCTGTTTGATGCCGCCTCCACCCTAATTCGTATGCGCGAAGTCGAGGGTATCGTCGGCATGAAACGCTCCACCATCTACAAGCTCATGCAGCGCCCCGAGTGCGGCTTCCCACAGCCGGTCAAACTGAGCACCAGTACCGCACGCGGCGCGCCGGTCGCGTGGGTGCTTGCCGAAGTTCAAGCCTGGGCACGGGGCCGCATTGAAGCCCGTGATCAGGTGGCCGCATGAGACGTAGCCACTGCCCTTTCAAGGGGGCCTTTCTCGATTCCTACAGCGTCGGATTCCGACTCTATCGACCTGATGCTATTAACTGGCGGCATCGCACCATCGCGGGTGTGAGCTGGAACGGGGAAGAACAAGAAGCCTTCTTTTTCAACCCTGATGGCCTGGTCCTTCCGCTTAAACCCAATCCGTGGGAATTGCCTGAGCTGATCCGCAAAAACGCGGTACGCAGGGAGTTTTCCAGCATCCACGGTACGGGCCATTTCGCAATGAAAGAGGGCCGCCGCAACGCCCTAAAATCGCTGGGCATGACCGACTGGGTCACGTACTGGTTGGTCGATCAATCGACTGGCTACGCGAACGATCTGGCAGTGTGGCGACACTTCACTGAGCAGGATCTCGCGGAAGAAAAGTCCGCTAGCGAACGCCTGCACCGTGAAATGCGCATGACCTCAGAGCTGACCGGCTATGTGGATGAATGCCTGGCACAGCGGCGCGATCTGCTCGCGGTAGAACACCGCCGACGTTGCGCCGAGGACAGCAAAATCCTGGCTTGGCTCAAAGGCGAAACGCCGCTACCGCTGATTGCCAATGTGCAGGAGGCGGCATGACCCCGACCTTTCTTCCCCACCAAGCATTGGATCTCGTCGGTGTACTTGAGGCGTCTCTGCCTTCTACCGCAGAGATCAAAGGTCGCCAGCGCTTACTTGCCCTCCGCGATCAGGCGATCTCGGACGGCGCTCAGGTGCTGATCGTGCTGTGGCAGAACCTGGAGTGGACGCTGCTAGCGATCCAGCCCCCAGCAGACGTGGTGATTCACGACGCTCGCCAGTTGATTCCAAACCTGCTGCGCAATCCCGAAGCGCTACAGCAGATGCAGCAAAGGGCTCGCCAAGGGCACCACTTGCAATGGCTCACCCTCGCCCGCCCCGTCACTACCCAGCACTAACGAAAACGCCCCCGGGAGCGATCCGGAGGCGTTGAGGTAAATCTACATGCCAGCACAATTTATGCCGCATAAAAAAAATGTGCAAGATCTCCGCACAGTTGCACTTTTGAAAACTGGACGTTACTCTCTGGCCGTCGCTGCAAATTCAGCGATCGGGCTTGGTAACCCGTTCAACAATAGGCGCAACAGCGCCCATATCTCTTTTGCAGGCGCTTTTTTTACGCCCGCAATTACGTTTTATGGTGGCTGTGCGTGGGAGACCTTCGGGTCTGCCGGGTTCCTATTGTCCCGGTTTACCAACCTGCGCACAGCTGCCACCCATTCGCTTGGTAACGAACGTGGCAGCTCCTCAACAATAGGAGCTTCGCCAGATGTACGCACTCAATCCGTCCAAAAATCGCGCCGCTGCCCATCGTGCAATGGCTCTCGCCGCTTTACACGCCAATTCCAGCCTCGCTACACGCCTCACCCGATACAACGCCCATATGGCCAAAGCTCGCGCGCTCGAAGCCGCAGGCGGTGCCCAATGAACAACGCCCTGAGTTGCTCCCTGCCCGAAGACCTGCTCGACGTCAGCGACGATGTCGAAGCTGGCATTCCGATTGACGCCATCACCTGTGCCATTAACCGCGCCGACTCTGTGCTGACCCTGCTCGAGGACCACTTCGAAAGCGAAAGCGACAGACCTCGTCTGGCCAATCACGTACTGGCAGCCGTCATTTGGGACGTGCGCGGCACCCTGGGCCTGATCAAAACCCTGACTCTGCATGGCGATGCGACGTCGACACCCCGGGCTAAAACCGGGGGTGCGCAATGAGCGTTCAAGCCGGCATTACCACCCAAGGTGCGACTACTTTTGCGCAGTGCGGGAAACCCCATCAGACGCTATTTCGGCTTAGTGCCGGCGTCCCAGTATCCGACGCGCTTGAATACGCCTCCGACCTGCTGAGTTGCGCGAATCACATGACGCTCTTGGCCACCCACGGCGACTACACCGAGCAGTGCGCGATGGCCGCTCACTACCTCAGTGAGATGGGCAAGGCAGTGATTGATGATGTAACGACCGCCCTCCTGCGAGTGGAGGCTGGCCATGGCCAATAACGCGAAACGCCCCAGCTTTGCCGACGTGAAAGCGGCCTCTCTGAAAGAGATCGACCGGGTGCTTGCCCACTGGCTGCCCAACGGCAAACGCGTGGACAGCGGCAAGGAATACACCGCCCCCAATCCAACCCGCGCCGACAAACGCGCCGGCTCCCTCAAGGTCAACTTGAGCAAAGGCACCTGGGCGGATTTTGCCACCGGAGACAAAGGCGGCGACCTGATCGATCTGGTGCGCTATCTCGACGGCGGTACCGACGTCGAATCCTGCAACAAGTTGGCCGAACTGTTGCGCGTTACCGCTGGGGCGGTTCAATCGAAACCGAGCCCCAACAAAAGCAAAACACCGGAATGGCTGGCCATTCGGCCGATCCCGGCCGAGGCCATGAACAAATGCCCGGCCAAACACCGGCAACACGGCGCACCGTCCAAAGTCTGGATTTACCGTAACACTCAGGGCCAGCCGGTCATGGTGCTTTATCGCTTCGATTTGGGCCCGGACGAAGACGGCAAACCGCGTAAGGTGTTTGCCCCCTTGACCTGGTGCCAGCGTACCGACGGTCAAACGCAGCAATGGCGTTGGCAAGGTCTGCCTGAGCCGCGTCCACTGCTGCGCCTAGATGAACTGACACAACGCGCAGAGGCTCCGGTCATTCTGTGCGAAGGCGAAAAGGCCGCTGACGCTGCAGCGAAGCTGCTGCCCAGCTACGTGGCCACGTGCTGGCCGAATGGCTCGAACTCCTGGCACAAAGCCGACCTCACACCACTCAACGGTCGGACGGTGGTGTTGTGGCCCGACAACGACGTCAGTGGCAAAAGCTGCATGGACGCCGTTGCCAAACATCTGCACCAGATCGGCGCCGCGTCGGTGCGCGTGATCGCCCTCGACGTATTCAAACGCAAGCCCACGCTCAAGAATGATCAACCAATGTTCGCCAAGGGTGGTCAATGGGAAGACGGCGACGACGCGGCCGATGCCCAAGACAAAGGCTGGACGGCGGCGCACGTCACCGAGTTGGAACGCAGCGGCGAATTGTTCGGTGTTGAGTCGGAGAAAGCATCAGCCGAACCACCCGAAGCCAAGACCAAGCCGGTGACCAAACGCGCCGCGAAACCCAAAAACGATCTGCTGCCCGGCGGATTCCGCCTGACACCCGAAGGCGTGTTTTATTCCGGCGACGATGGCGAAGCGCGCCCGGTGTGTTCGCCGCTGGAGATCCTGGCTCGTACCCGAGATGCGCAGGGTCACAACTGGGGTCTGCTGGTCGAGTTCGACGACCCGGACGGGGCGAAAAAGCGCTGGAACATCCCGGCGCGAACCATGACCGGTGACTTTGGCAAGGACGTGCTCGGCCCGCTCGTCGACATGGGTTTGCGTCTCGCCGGCAGTCGCTCCGGTCGCAATGCCCGCAACGATCTGCAGAGTTATCTAGGCGGCTTCGACAGCGCCCAGCGTGCTCGACTGGTCACCCGATTGGGTTGGCACGACAGCGCCTTCCTGCTGCCTGAGCAACAGATGGGCTCGCACGCCGAACACCTCCACTTTTATGAGGCCGGCGCGCAGCTGCCTCCGATCAGCGAAGCTGGCACCCTGGAGCAGTGGCAAGAACAGATTGGCGCCTTGTGCATCGGTAATCACCGCTTGGCGTTTGTGGCCAGCGTGGCGTTTGCCGGGCCACTGTTGCACCTGCTCGGCCATGAGTCGGGCGGCTTTCACCTCTACGGTGACAGCTCGGGCGGCAAGACCACCCACCTGCAAGTGGCCGCCTCGATCTACGGCGGGCCGCGTCTGGTGCGCTCCTGGCGTTCCACGGATAACGCTTTGGAATCCATCGCTGCCGCGCACTCCGACGGGCTCCTGGTACTAGATGAAATCGGCATGTGCGACCCGCGCATCATTGGCGAAACGGTGTACATGCTCGGCAACGGCACCGGCAAGGCTCGCGCCAATGATCGAGGACAAGCCGGCCGCCAGGTGCAGGAGTGGCGCTTGCTGTTTCTCTCGACCGGCGAGAAGACCTTGGCGCAGCACATGGCCGAAGCCAACAAGGAACTGAAAGCCGGCATGGAAATGCGGATGCTCGCGGTGCCGGCGGACGCCAGTAAAGGTCTCGGCATGTTCGATGTATTGAACGGCTTTGATGATGCGACGGCCCTATCCGATGCACTCAAGGCACGGGTGGCCAAGTACTACGGCACACCACTCACCACCTTCCTGTCGGCCCTCTGTGAGCCCGGCAAGCGGCACGGCTGGTCGGCGATTCTGCGCCGCACGCTTGAAGGTTTTATCGCCAAGGCCCTCCCACCCTCGGCCAGTGGCCAAGCGCATCGTGCGGCTGCCCGTTTTGGACTGGCCGCCGCAGCTGGAGAACTGGCCACCGCGATGGGGATTACCGGCTGGCCAGACGGCACCGCCACCACCGCCGCTCGCGTATGCCTCAGCGCCTGGATGAATGAACGCGGCGGCGCCGGTAACTTCGAAGGAGACGCCATCTTGGCACGGTTGCGCCAGGTGATCGAGCGCTTCGGCGAAAGCCGCTTCACCCGCTGGGAGTCGGCCGCCGCCAAGATCGATGAGCACGGTCCGCGCACCATTGACCGATTGGGCTTTCGCAAAACGCTGGAGCACGGTTTAGGCGATGCGTTGCACACCACCAACACGTACTACGTGCTGCCCGAGGCGTGGCGTTCTGAGGTGTTCAAAGGGATGAACATCAGCGCGGTGAACAAAGAGCTGCTCCGTCGTGGCGTGCTGGAGCCGGGAACAGATGGGAAAGCATCAAGCTTGGTTCGCTTACCAGGCCTCGGCCCACAACGCTGTTACATCGTGAAGACGATACCCGGGACGGACGAGAGCGAGGCCAGGGCTGCCTGACGGCATCCCTAAGGATCGAGATAACGCCGGCTCCTCCCCCGGCCTCGCCAGCCACTCAACCTACCCACAATCGAATGCACAGAGGCAAGACTGATGACTGATATTCAAGAACTGAAAGACCACCGCGAACCACTGACCATTGAGATGGAGAATATCCAAGCCGAATTGCTTCCCGATGCAGCGGACCTGGAGAGCCGCGAAACGACCGACCAATTGGATTGCAAAGAGACTATCCGGATGAACGAAATTCAAGAACTGACAGAACGCCGTGAACGACTGACCATCGAGATGGAAAGTGTCAGAACCGAAATGCTTCCTTTCGAGGTAGCGCTGGAAAGCCCCGAAGTCGTTGAACAGGGGCTGCAGCGCGAGGTGCGGGACCAGTACAACGAGCGGAAGCGTAAGTTTGACTCGCTGAACTTGGAAATCCACGCATTGAATCGGAAGATTCATCGTCGAGAGAACCTCGCCAACCGAGCGACCTTGATGGCGGACTACACCGAGGCCATGGCGAACTGGAAAGCTGACGAACAAGAGCTCAATGAAAAGCGACTGAGTCTCAGTACTCGTCTGGATCATATCCGTCAGCAGGCTCAAGAAGATTTGGCAAAGGCGCGCCAAGCCGAAACAGAGGCGGCGACGGCCTACGCACAGGCGGTCGCCTGGGGCGACGTGGATGGCGAAAATAGTGCCAATTCCGATGCGCAAAAGGCCGCGAAAAACCTTGCAACGGCCACCGAGCACCACCGCCGACAACTACTGATCATCACGGCACTTGAGCAGGAAATAGTTACCGTGGACAAACACATCATCGAAGCGCAACAGGAACACCAAAAGATCGAACGGGACGCCATCCATCTAGCGCATATCGTTCTGGAAGAGCAGTGGAATGAAGCGGCTGACGCGTTGTTTGCTGTTGGGGGCAAGCTTTGGGCATCTTACAGACTGCTTGGCTATGACCAAATCGGCCTCATGAAACTAGTTGTTCCAGAGCAGGGGGAAAACTTCTACAGCTGGAACTGGCGTGAGCTGTCGGATCGCGCAAGCCAACACACCGTGCAAGGCGTGCTGGCAATGTAACGACTCGTCTCACCTCAAACAGCCTGCGCTCGTGGGCTGTTTAGAACACCGCAAGGAAGAACAGCATGGACGCTCTAATACAGAACAGCTCCAGCCTGTCCGACACGTTGAAAGCGCGGAAAGGCCATCTGACCGCCCTGCTGAAAATTGTTGACGTCCGGACAGGGAAAAATACAACAATACAAACCCTAACTATCAGCGCGATCAAAGCTGAAATTAATCACATCGATAGCCAATTAAAAGGCAGGAAGTAGCGCTCAAGCGGTATCCTGCAACATTATTCAGATAACCTTTCAACTCCTATACATACGGAAGTACCAATGTCCAAACTCGCAGAATATCGCCAGCTCGAAAAACACCTTGCCGAACAACTTCAAGCATTGGAGGCGCTGAAAGGTGATAACGGTTTTAAGAAAGAAATTGAGTTCGAAACCAAGCTCCGTGAACTACTTACTGAGTACGGCTACAGCTTGAAGAGCATCATAAACCTGCTCGATCCGCAGGCCAGTCGCCACGCGTCAGCCCAAACAGCGGCCACTCGCAAACCTCGCGCGCTTAAGGTCTACAAAAATCCGCACACTGGTGAGATCGTCGAAACCAAAGGTGGCAACCACAAGACGCTGAAAGAGTGGAAAGCTGAACATGGCGCCGCCGTCGTCGAAAGCTGGCTAACCAAGTAAAACAAACCGCACCTGAAAAAGGGCCCCGACGGGCCCTTTTTGGTGGTGACAACTAAACTCAAAAGCAAATCAAACTTCGCCGTTAACTCACAGGCTGCTGACGATCTACTTCCAGATGTAACATCTATTAGTGTGATGCCTCGTACTCACGAATCAAGCGTAAGTGTTCAGGTTCTGGCACCAAGTGAGCCCAACGAGCTTTTTCCTCCTCCATTTGGTTAAAGCGAAGATCTTCACCTATCGTCCCTCCGACGCTCCGGAGTATCTCTCGCGCCTGTCGCCAAAAGTCGAGGGCAGTTCCGGTAATATGATTGGGCATGATTAGTAACCCATGCTGTTGAGACAGCGTCCAAAGCACTGCAAGACCGTAGCCCTGCCTACGGTATTCTCTCTGAATCTCAATCTGAAAAACGTACAATCGATCGTTCAGCGGATTGATGCCGTAGCTGAGGATGCCAATCTGTTGTCCGTCCACCGTTTGGACGGCTGCAAGAAACTTTGGATTCGGGTACAGATAATCCCGGTGGGTTTGATTGGTGTACAGCGTTTCAAGCTGTACTGCAGGAAGCCTGGCAGTGAGTGCCCGCAGTCGCAGTAATCGACGCCGGCCATAGAAATCCACTAATGGATCAAACTCGTCACTCACCACCTACTCCTCGAAGCTTAAACTCAAACACCAGCACCTTTGACGCGACCAATCGAACAACTAGGATAATTCAAGCTATAGCTACTCGTGAGCTACATCTAAATTCGGCGATCCAGACTTACAAATAGAACCAGCCATCAAAATCGAAAGTGCATACTGTAAAAGTTCGACCTTAGCTTTCCGTTCCTCAAGATCTGAGACGTCATCTGCATTATCAAAATCAGCTCCATGTGCGACTGAATGGCGCCGTTGATTTATCTGCTCTATAAACTCTTCCCATAGTGTACGACCTTTGGGGTTCCGCTTATTGAAACCTAACTCCTCAAGACTAACAACGTAAGGATAATTTTCAGCCGCTAGGACAATGGCGGCTTTCAACTCTAGATTTTTCTCTTTTATTTCTGAGATCGACATTGCAAAAGCATCATCGATCTTAGAATCGTGCAGATAACCAAAAATATTTGGAACACCAAAATTCTCAAACACAGTGTTCAACATACTCGCCGAAGGATTTTTGTTCTTAGAAAACAAGAAAGGCTCAGGCGATATTTTACAATCAAACTCATCAAGCTTTAATATCAACGCATCCAGCTTCTTATAATACGCCTTAAGATCTTTATCTGTAGCAGACCCGAGATATTTGCTGCAATATGTCCTTTTGATCGCAACTGGAAAATCGACAAACAGCCCGCTTCTATTTAAATCACTCACCACACACTTCGTTAAATCTTTTACAAAACCTTCTAAATGCGCCACTATAAGAATACTTGCCGAGCGGCAGATTGCATTATAAAACGCAAAATCATCATCCTTTATAGTTTTTGCTCTCTCAATGATAACATCAACCTCTTTCCAACGATCCTCCAAGCTAAAAATATACTCCTGTAAAAAAGTGGACATTATCTAATAACTTCCTGAACTTTATTTATTCTATTATTAAGTTTCGAAACGTCATTAACACTGCCCTCCACAGATTCAAAAAAGACAGGATCTGCAAACAGCTTAATAAAATTCTTATGATCTGGGATATTTTTGATGTTAGGCCTAGAAAACGCATAGGCTATCGCATCAAATACTGCCGCATTGAATGAGGACATTAGAGTGAAATCTTCTCCATCCGGCTTTTTATATTTAGCAAATGGCTTGCTACCAAAATGCTTTTTCACCAGACTCATCGTCCTAACAAAACTTTCTCTCATCTCCTTCAATATAACATCGTCAAATTTATTAAACTCTACCATCTTACGAGTCAAAAACTTCTTAAACTGACCCTTGTAATCTAAATAGCCATCATTATGACTTATTGCAAAAAACCTCAGAACAAGCTCTTCATCTTCCATTTTTTTGATGCGGGTAGATTCAGGGTCTAGATTTGCCACCTCAGCGAATACTGGATTCTTGGCCAATTCTTTTATAAGGTCCTTAAACGGGCCTCTACATGTCGCGTTCCTTAGCTCTTGCGCCTCAAGCTTTACCGACCCACTGTTCAACCGTTCAAAAATATCAAACTTGACTTGAGTATCTACAGTAGAGTCAATCCGCAAACAACGTATCGTTCGCTCCTCCAATCTTCTTATCAAGAACGGTGGCAGATCTTTGTAGTAGGATCCATTTAGCTCGGACAAAACCTCCAACGACTGAAGAGCGTACGCACCACTAAAAAAATTATATATTGCAGTCAAACGCTGCTGCCCATCAATCACCGAGTACCTTGCCAGCTCATCTTCAGCTTCATCATCAACATCAACATCCATTGAGATATATATTATTGGAATCGGTATATTCAATATCAAACTTTCTATCAGCTTTGATGAAAAAGAATCTGGCCACCGATGATTCCGCTGATAATCAGGATTGAGCCTAATGACCTCTCTTTTTATTTTTTTTACTAACGTCTCTAAATCATACTCTACAGACTGCGTTTTCACTGTCCGCTCTTTAGCTTTTTGCTGTATTGCTTCCAACTGATCTTTTAACATAAATATCTCTTCAATAAGCATATACGACTTTATTAATCAGCGCTCCGCTGGGGACACATCTTACACTGATTTTACACCTCAACACAAAGACGCTGATTCAACTATATTCTCAAGAAAAATTCTTTAACTAGTCGTGCCAAACTAACATGTGGCAGCACGATTTCGATTTAAAATTCCCTATAACATATTCACTCGTCAATCTTAGCCGCACTTAGCTCAAAAACTGCCTGAGTCAGCCTTTCAGCGACTAGTTGCTCAAAGCTTTGGATGTTATTGATACCAGAGTGGGAAGGGTCATTAATTACGTCGGGAGAATTAATAGGCTCATGTATAAAGATGAGGAGCGGATTATCCCCTACAACTTGTATCGCATTACCAACATTAAGCAAAGCTAAACGAGCTGCACTACCTATTTTTTTCTTGCTCGCTAACACTCGCCGAACCTCCAATAGTCGGTCTTCATGACTGTATTGTTGGAAGTATTCCAGCCAGTTTACAGATAGATAGTTCTCGCCCTCTCGGAGCATAAAAGCGCCAGGGCCTGGGCTGCCTGTGTCGGGATCTAGATGAGACCCGCCGCATAGGCGCACTACACTATCAACATTAGGCAAAATATCTCCGTTCATTCAACAATCCACTCATGAATCCCCAGAGCTGTAGCAGTTTCTTTAAAAGAGTCAACGACCGTTCTACCAGAAAACTGATCTATTCGTCCTTCGTACACTGAATTTGATTTAAAAAGTACCCACTTAATTTCACTTCCAGCCAAAAACTGAATTCCCAACCTTTGGCTTTCACTATGTTTCCACTGGACATACAACTCGCCAGCAGGCGTGGCCGTTATGGAAGGAAACTTAGACGCAGAATGAAGAATTAAGAATTCAGTGAATGTAGCAAGGGAAGGAGAAGACAATGACTTACCGTCATAATCCTCTTTATAAAGATCAAGTAGATTTACTATACGATCGGCGATTCTTCCTGCATTTTTTACGACATGCAGCGCCCTCAGCTTGCATATATAATTATCAATTTCGGTAGTGTCTGCCCTCCTACGATCAAGTTCGTCAAAGGCAGTAACCGACTGAGCATCGCCGTATTGATCTTGGGAAGAGAAACTGTCCGATGCCGGGGAAGTAGATGCATTCAGTTTGTGAGCGACCTTACTACCACGAAAAGTATCGCTAAAAGGGTTATCCCCCACCTTTTCAGATCGCGTATTCAACGAAGGAAAATCATTGAAATCAGTCACCACAAACGCCGTAAGAGCATCTTTCATTTTTCGCGCTCCCAAAAGTCGTGTGCTTTCTTGCTCGTAAGATCAGTAAACCCTCTAACGATCCACTCGCGAGCCAAACCAAACCACTGTTCCATGGCAGCTTCTGAACGTTCTCTTACTGGCCCTCGAGCTGCAAGTTCGAGAATCTGAACCTTTGTTTCATGACCTTGAATTTTTCCGCTGCTGAATTTAACCACCAAAGTCCCGGCCTCGTCAGGCATGTTAAAAGAAGCGGCCCAAACGGGATTTATTGGATCAGGTAAAAATCGATTTTGATCTCGCGTCCAATGAAGATCTTTGAACAGCTCCGATAAAGATATTTGAATTTCATCAAGCAGTATATAGTTAGTATATGTCAACTCCCAAAAAGTCGGACTTAAAGGGCCCAGATTATTTTCTGAGACAAAACCAACGAATGTTTTGAAATGTCGTTCAAAGCAACTAAAAACCTCTGCATAGCGTGGATACGCTAGCTCCCCTTCTTTTTTACGCCAATTATAATAAAACCTATCAGGTTGAAATTGAATCAATCGACTGTCAGTATTATTGATGAACCAAGTCCTAATAAATGGCAATCCCGTTTGCCGATCTTCTGGAACAACCCCCTCAAAATTAATAATTGGAAGAGCATGCTCAACCTTAGGAAAGTCATTTTTCAGGCGACTCCACAGTTCACCGAAATGGGTCACCTTAATCTCTCTCAGCTGCTCAAACTGGCACCCAAAAACCACCTCGTTTATCGGCGGCTTTTTAAAGCTTGGAAGAGGCTGAGTCACTAAAGTTGTCATTTGACCCCCACGAGAGACAACAGCAAAAAAATGCGTGTTGCAATGTACAGTAGCACGTTGCTGGAGAAGCATGACCACCGTCTAGCGTGTGCGTGTCGTTAATGAGCTTTTCGACGTATGCGCCCATGGAGTTATCCCTAACTGTCTAACCAGAACCGTTTTTGGCTTTGAGCGAGCCTGATACAAGCGCCCGCCACCGGCCAAATACAACCCTGGTATAGACGTCGTACCCCCCCTTCACACTCTATCAACCCATCCGTGTGTAACACCTATCGCGTTGTAACACTCTTTATTTAGAGCTTTCAAAGAACGTGTTACGAGGAAAAACCCATTAAATTCAGTGACATAATCATGGCTGTAACAGAAGTAACACTCGTAACATGGATTTAGAGAGAGAATGCCTCCCCCACTCCCCGCAAACGTCGGTCCCTCCAGCGAAAATTATAAGTGAGGAAGTCCGATGCTGATACAGTCCCCCTACGATGCCTGCCCTATAGAGGTCGAAGCCTGGGTGTCTGGGTGGGGGGGGGAATCGGCTAACAGGCACCCAGATGGCGCTGGGGCCCCTGAGGAATATCCTTCGACACGGGGCGAGTAACCCGCGTGATCTTGTTAGCGGAAAAATGCCCGGCTTAGTGAACAGGTGAACCGAGTGAACTGCTGTTCACCAGTGCATTTGCACTATGGCTTGGGATGTCGCTGGGGACCCTTGGCATTCCTGAAAGACACGGGGCAGAGAACCCGCCGGATCTCATTAGTGGCTGGGCTCCAAAGTTAGTTGACTGGTTGACCAGGCCAATCGTTCATTTTCCTGAACGAAACGATGACCGTTACAGATCCGGTAAGGATGCCCTTCTTTCTTCAAGATCCTTTCAATTTCAACGTTGAAATTTCAGTAAGCTGGTGCGGCTGCCGCTACCGCGATCCCGCGGGTTTCCGA
The DNA here is from genome assembly GCF_029955235.1 of Pseudomonas fungipugnans. NCBI lineage: Bacteria > Pseudomonadati > Pseudomonadota > Gammaproteobacteria > Pseudomonadales > Pseudomonadaceae > Pseudomonas > Pseudomonas fungipugnans. The sequence goes on along the minus strand of NZ_JARBWL010000002.1, from coordinate 447,856 downwards.
CCCCGTACATGGTGAAAGTCTCCAGGGTCCCCGCACCGCTTTAGACGGCACGGCCATGCATCATGAATTGATGTGTGTGACATAGCGTCTCCTCACACTCACCTTGTTGCTTCATAGGGATGACTTATTTTGACTAAGCCTCGATTTCCCGTTGATATCACCAGTGGCATTTCAGCTCTTGAGGCTCACCCAATCCTCACCGCAATGTCGGATGAAGGGTGCTTTCACGAGCAGTTCGGGTTACGGCTCCCCCTGGGAATTTACAACGTTTCGATTTCTCGAGTAACTGACAAATTGATTCGTCTGTGCCGGAGGGTCGAGACGTATTTCAACGCACCGGACACTGTGGATCCTCAAGGCGATACCCGTGAAGTGCTGCTAGAAATCATCGATTACATCGAGCTTTCGCTTTATGCGGCGGCAGAGCATGTTGATGATGTGAAGTCGATCTGCACTGGATTTTTCAAGCACACCAGCGTTCGTGACAAGGATCAGGCATATAGGGCACTTGAGAAGGCAGTGAAGCAACACAAACACTTCGTGGCCTCAGCAGCTAACGCTATCAAGCATCAGCAATCACGGATTCGTTTAGCCACGATTGAATTTAAGGACGAGGGGCATGTAGGGGCATTGCATGGGTATTTCATTGAAGGTGTCGCCAGCGGCGTCATCGGTCCCAGCTCGACTTTTCACAAATCAAAAAAACTATTCTCCCTAACGAGCCTGGCTTGGGAGATTGTGTTGTTTCTTCTGCTTGTCTCACGGGATCTGGCGATTTTCTTGCGATCAGTAGGCGTGCAGCGTGAAGGTCCCGTAAGAGTCACCTCTGAGCAATTCGCGAAAGCAATCGTAGCCGCAGCTCGTTTACCAATTTACGATTTTGGAGAAGCGCATCCTTTCTCGAAAGCCGCTATAGAACTGAAAGCGTCAGAAACATCCTTGCACCTGCTGGATTCTTCGCTATACGGCTCTATCCGGCACGGCTGGTCCATCTCATCAACACCCGCGTTCGGACAACTCACATCCCAATATGAAGGTGATGGAAAAACGAAGCAGTTTGAGTTCTTTCACCCGGAATCCGTTTCTTTCCAGCATTGGACTTAGTATTTAGGCTTAACAACCGTTGTGGTGCATTTGGCATCGTGTATCCCCTGCCTCCCCCGGCCTTGGAGAACGCTCATGGAAGATCTTTCGCTACTCGTATCATTGCTCACCCGAATCAACGAAAACCAGCTGGCCTTAGGCGCGGCGGTGGAGGAGCTCGCCGTCTGGGTGGAACAAAGAGGCTCAACAGATATAGCCAACAACGTTAGGGGAGCGTTAGAAACCCTGGACCAGAATGCGGGCTTCATCAATCTAGCGCTGATATCCCTAAAGGCTGAAGGAAGGGAATGACTCAATTCATCGCGACCGTTGCGTATCCGGATGCGAACCCTCACCTACCCTTTGAGAAAGGCTCCAGCGGGGCAGCGTCGGACTCGCTAGTAAACGTCTCCGTGTATGCCTATGTGTATGCCTAACCAAAACACTACCAGCCGCACCCTTATAAACCGGGCATCACAGCCTCCAGTTCAAACGACGCCTGGGCACCATATTTGCAGCAACGAGAAAGCCTCAGGCCTTAGGGTCTGGGGCTTTTTTGTGGGTGCTTTTCGCCTCTCTCTGCTGCGACGTCATCGATGAGCGCGTCCAGTTCGGCAAACAGCGTATGGGCCGTAACGCTTGGGCGTGGGTCATTGCGACTGGCGGCAATGGCTTCACGGATGGACTTGCCCCTTCAAAACCGGACACCAACTCCCCGTTAAATTGATGCCACTGCCAAGCGCCTGAACTCCCTCGGTGAACGGTAGTTCAAGGCGCTGTGCGGATGCTGCTCGTTGTAATGTTCGAAGGCAATTACCAAGTTACGCAGCGCCGTTTCTCGATCCGGCTTGGGCATGTGCGCCACGTAATCACGCTTGATCGTCTTCACGAAGCTCTCTGCCATGCCATTACTCTGTGGGCTACGCACCGGTGTGGTCACCGGCTGCAAGCCGATCTGTCGAGCAAACAGGCGCGTCTGTTCGGCGGTGTAGGCCGAACCGTTATCGCTGAGCCACTGCACCGGCGTTGCAGGCAGCTGATCACCGAAGCGCTTCTCCACGCTTTCCAGCATCAAGTCGCGGATGTCATCGCCGCTGTACCCGGTTGGGCTGGCGACCCAGCCGATGGCTTCGCGATCACAGCAGTCCAGGGCGAAGGTCACGCTCAGTTTAGCGCCGTCCTCGCAACGGAATTCAAAGCCGTCCGAGCACCAACGCGTATCGCTGGTTTGCACCGCAATACGGCCTTCGTGCCGACGCGGCACGCCGGGTTGTTTGATCCGGCGTTCAAGCAGCAGGTTGTGATCACGCATCACCCGGTAAACCCGCTTCACGTTGATCGCGGGTAGCAACTGGGTTTCACGGACGCGACGCAGCAATCCCCAGACTCGACGGTAGCCATAGCTGGGCAGTTCGCTGACCTGTTGCTGGATTTCGGCCACCAACTCAGCGTCGTTCACAGGCCTGCTTCGCCGTGTCTTGGGCGATACCGATTGCTTGATTCGAACCGTTAATTGCGAGCGCGCCACACCGAGACATTCGCTGACCAGCTTCACTGGTCGTCCCCCGGCAACAAGGGTGAGTGCGCAATCCATTTTCGCGACCGGGCGATCTCCACGGCTTCTTTGAGGATTTCCGCTTCCATCGTTTTTTTGCCCAGCATCCGTTGCAGCTCACGGATCTGCTTGAGCGCATCGCTCAGCTCGGAGGCCGGCACCACGGCTTCGCCCGCGCTGACCGCCGACAGGCTGCCGTCCTGATACAGCTTGCGCCACAGGAATAACTGGTTGGCATTGATGCCGTTGCGCCGAGCGACGACCGACACACTTTGCCCTGGCTCAAGGCTCTCGCGAACCATGGCCAGCTTTTGCTCTGGGCTCCAGCGGCGCCGCCGCTCCTGGCCCAAAAACTCCCCATTCTTATCGTTGCTGTTAGTCATAAACATAACCGTTTGCCTATCCCTTATCGTAAGGGGGAAACGGTGTCCTGTCTTTCATGGGGCTCGTTCAACGGACGGCCCTGAGGTTGATAACCGCGTGGCGGGTGGAAAGCGCCATAACGGCTCCAAATCTGCAAAAAAAGTACGGGCCAAACGATACTTCAACTTGGAGCCAAGGCCGCCGCAAATGGGCAACAAAGACAGTTGCGCGATCAGCGATTTTTTTGATTCGCTGTCGATTAGGTGGATCAAACACTTCCCTACTGGAGGCTAATCGTCCAACTCACATTGCAAGGCAACCTCGAAGTCCTGCCCTCCGTAAAAAACAATTGATCACGTAACAGGTGAGCACTGGTTCGTTGAAGCTGCGCAATCCGGAGTTCGGCCGCCCTAAAACACCCACCCACAAAAAAACCGCCTAAGCGGTTTTTTTGTCACTCAATCCTCAGTCGTCCAGTCGAACTCGTCGTATTCATCGTCCTCTTCCTCGTCAAACACCTCTTCATCAGCGGTGTCCTCCTCCAGAGCGTCTTCCTGCGACTGGTTCAACAGAAACTCTTTACGGCTTTCGGTGATCGCCCGCCGTAGTTCCGCGCCTTTTTCCGGGCAGTTGAGCATTTGGGCGATGCGGTCGATTTTTTTCGCCACGGCTTCCTCCAACGCATCGGCTATGGCTCGATAGTGCGCTCATTCGCGGGCCGATGCCAATTGGCCGGTTAGACCATCAACGGTGGTAACGGCGTACCACGCTGCTGTTTTTCAGGACGTGGTCCTTGATTTTTTCCAGCAGTTGCACGCGGGTCAGGCCGGCGGGCAAGGCGTCGGGGGCCAGGTCCAGGGCGTAGATCTGGATGACGTAGTGGTGCGCGCTGTCGCCGGATGGCGGGCATGGGCCGATGTAGGTGGTGGTGCCTTTGGTGTTGGTGCCGCCCACGCCTTCGAAGGTGGTTTTGGTGCCGGCACCGGCCGGGATCTGGTGGGTGGTGGGCTTGATGCCGTAGTGCACCCAGTGATCGACGCCCTGGCCTTTCTGGCCGTCCGGGTCGTGCATGACGATGGCATAGCTCAGGGTGCCTGCGGGGCCGGCGTTCCAGTTCAGGGCCGGGGACACGTTGTGGCCGCCGCAACCGGAGGCATCGCTGGCGGCGGCGGCGGTGAACAGGCGGTCGTCCGAAACACCCGGGATATTGAGGGTGAAGCGCTCCACGGCCTGCACGGGCATTTGCACGCAAAGGGCGACTGCAACAGCCGCCAGCCAAGGGGTCAGAGAGGTCAATCGAGACATTGCGGAAAACCTTGTGCGGGTTGGGCCATCGTCGGCCTGCGAACTATAGCCGGACCGCTCGTACGGTGGCAGTGGCAAATGCGCTGAACCTCGGGATAAGCATCGGGCTCCAACGTGAAACGCCTGTCTGGAGAGCGATCATGGCCCTGCACCGCGCCGCCCGTTTCACCGATGTCCCGGAAAACCGGGGCCTTGAAGTGCACATCAACGAGATGAAAATCGTCCTGCTGAAGGTCGGTGTGCAACTGCGCGCCTTTCAGGGGGAATGCCCGCACGCGGGGGCTCCGCTGGCCGAGGGTGCGGTGTGTCATGGACGGTTGATTTGTCCGTGGCACAAGGCTGCGTTTCGGATTGAGGACGGCGCGCTGTGTGAACCGCCGGCGCTGGACAGTTTGCGGCGCTATGGCGTGGAAATGCGCGGTGATGAGGTTTGGGTCGACGACCAACCCTTGCTGGACGGCCACCCACCACCAGCGGATGACCCTCGCACTTTTGTGATCGTCGGCGCCGGCGCCGCAGGGACGGCATGCGCGGCGGCGTTGCGGGAAAAAGGTTTTGGCGGCCGCATACAGTTGATCGACCGGGAGCCCGGTGCCGGTTATGACCGCACCGTGCTGAGCAAATTCGTGATTGCGGGGGAAATGCCTCCCGAAGAAATCCCGCCCCTGCGCGACGAAGAGTTCTATAAAGCCCAGCGGATCGAGCGAATTCAGGGCGAAGTAGCGAGTCTGGACGCCGCCAACAAAACCCTGCGCCTGACCGATGGCCAATCCTTCACCTACGACGCCGCCGTGCTGGCTACAGGCGGGATTCCCGAACCGCTGAAGCTGCCCGGCGCCGATCTGCCGCAGGTGTTTCTGCTGCGCTCCAGAGAGCAGGCGAAACGAATCATCGAAGCCGCAAAACCCGGCCAGCGGGTGATGATTATCGGTGACAGTTTTATCGCCCTGGAGTCCGCTTCAGCGTTGCGCCAATACGGTCTGGACGTGACGGTACTGGCTCGTCATGCCGTGCCGTTCGCGGCGCAATTCGGCACCACCGTCGGCAAGGCCATTCGCGCCCGGCACGAGGCCAATGGCGTGGTGTTTCATACTCAGGGCGAGGCCCAGCGCATCGACGGCACCGACAAGGTTGAGGCCGTACAACTGGATAACGGCCAGCGCTTGCCGGCGGATCTGGTGCTGGTGGGCATCGGTGTCAACCCGGCTACCGAGCCGTTTGCCGATCTGCCAAAAGAGAAAGACAACTCGCTGAAAGTCGATGGCGGCATGCGCGTCAGCGACGGGCTGTGGGCCGTCGGCGACATCGCCACGTTCCCGCTCAACGGCCAGCCCCAGCGCATCGAACACTGGCGCCTGGCGCAGCAACAGGCGCGGATCGCGGCGGCCAACATGCTCGGTGGCAATGAACACTATCTGGATGTGCCATTTTTCTGGACCTGGCACTTCGGCAAAAACTACGACTACCTCGGGCACGCCGAGCAATGGGATGACGTCGAGTTCAAGGGCGATCCTTATCACCCGCCCTTTATTGGCCTGTTCGGCAAGGACGGTGTGGTGGTCGCGGCAGTAGCGTGCGATGAGGAGCGGGCCATGGCAATGTTGGCCGAGCGGATGAAACAACCGCTGCCGGTGGACGAGGCTTGGCGACTGGTTCGAGACTTTGGTTGAACCGACCCTGTGTCGAGGGAGCTTACCCCCCGCTTGGCTGCGCAGCAGACGCAATATCAGTATCGGAGTTTTATCCGGTAGAAGTCCGTAGCCGATACCCGGAGTCCTGCGGCCTCCAGCGCGAGCAAGCTCCCTCGCCACAGACAACTGCACACTTCAGAGATGATTCACCGTGTCTTTACCGTCGTCCTCGGAGGGCAAACGGATAACCAGCGGGTGCTCCAGTGGCGCCAGCGGGGGTGGTTGCAACGCAGGATCAACAGGAACGAAATGCGGCACGACATGGCTGATGTCACCGTCCTGATTGTTATGGATGATCATCGAGCCGGGTGTACGCAATCTTTCGAGTCGATCCCCGGTCAATTTGAAGCTCTTGCTCAGCCCTTCATCGTCCGCCACCGGGGCCGGCAGGCGCCGCTGGGCGAAGCTGCGGCTTTTGCGCTGCTGATAACGCGCCCACGAAATCAGGACGACTGCGTTGAACAATGCCACCCACAGGTAGATCTGCAACGTACCCAGGGCATCGAAAAACGTCCCGTCGATACGCGGACCATCATGACTATCGAGCAACGGCCAAAGTCCCCGCACCAGCAGATACAGGAGCCCGACCCAGGCCAGCACGGTGAAGAAGACATCGACCACAATCAGAAAAGGCCGCTGCCGGGTTCTGATGATTTTCATTTGATGACCTCCTCTTCATCGTCGTCTCGCGGCTTGATACCCCGGTCCGGACTGACCCAGCGTGCACGCTTCTGATGTCGGCCGAGCAGCACTTTGGGGAAGCTCACCAGGGTCGTGAGCAAGCTGATGAACCAGAACACCAGGGGATACCAGACCACCCAGAACATGGTTTTCCACAAATCCTTCTCATAACGGCGGTCGATCAGGATGCTGACGGCAAATTGCATCAGGCACACCATCGCCAGCACCAGTCCGGTAAACGCAGGCGGCAACAGGTGATGCACCGCAATGGCTTCGGGCATTTCGACGAATTTTCCGACGACATAAAAGATCACTGACAGCAGGAACGTGAAGGCCCACCCCGTGGACAGGCAGTAATCGAACAGAATCGGCCAGAGATAACGGTGACGGTACTGCCAGATGCCACGAATGTTTTTGAACAGGACTTCGGCACCACCCTGGGCCCAGCGCAGACGTTGTTTCCAAAGGCCGTTGAGGGTTTCCGGCATCAGGATCCAGCACAACGCCCGGGGCTCGTAGAAGATGCTCCAATGGTCCAGTTGCAGTTTCCAGCTGATGTCGATGTCTTCGGTGATCATGTCCGGGCTCCAGTAGCCAACCCGGTTCAGGGCGGTGCGGCGGAACGCGACGATGACCCCGGAGACGGTGAAGATCCGCCCGAACACCCGCTGAGTACGCTTGATCAGCCCAATGATCGAGGAAAACTCGCCCACCTGAACCCGGCCCACCAGCGTCGAGCGCGTACGAATACGCGGGTTGCCGGTCACGGCACCGAGGCGCGCATTATCGAGCATCGGCGCCACCAGATAGGCCGCCGTGTTCGGTGCCAGCAGCGCATCGCCGTCAATGCACACCAGATACTCACTGCGCGCCGCAATGGCGCCCATGCGCAGGGCGACGGCCTTGCCCTGGTTTTCTGCCAGATGCAGCACGCGTAAACGTGGATCCTGCGCCGCCAGCGTGTCGAGTACGGCGGCGGTGTTGTCCCTGGAGCCGTCGTTGATGGCAATGACCTCAATATTTGGATAGTGCTGGGCCAGTGCCGCCTGGATGGTTTCCGCCGCATTATCGCCTTCGTTGTAGCAAGGGATGAGGATCGAAATCATCGGCTCACCGGCCAGCGGAGGCGGTAGCGTGTCGTCCTTCCACGGCCAGTGTCGCTCCCAGTGCATCCAGAAATAGAAGCCGCCGGCGATCCACAACCCCGACATGAACAGCGGGTAGAAGAACACGAAGTCCATTAAAAATTGCCCGGTGACCAGGAAGATCAGCCCCAGGGGAATCCCGAGGACGATCGCCAGAACCAGCAGAGCCAGAAATCTATCCAGCATGTTATGGATTCCACTTGTTGGAGAGCGCAGGCCGCACGATTTTCAGGTCCGGCAGGTTCTCGAGGAAATTATCCGGGTAGTAGCCAAAGCTGGTAGCGCCCTGGCGCTTGAGGCGGCCCATCCAGTCGGCCAACTGCTCGCCGTCGATGTCGGAATCGGCTTTTTTCGTCCAGTCCCGGGCTTGCAGCTCGAACACCGTGCGCTTGAGCGCATCGGGCCGGGTCTTGACCGTTGCCACCAGCGCCTCGAGCCAGGCCGCGGAGTGTTGCTGTGATTGTTTTTCCATGAACGGCATGGCCATCGGCGCCGTCCAGTCGTAGGTCGCCAGGAAGTCATCGAGGTTCTGCGCGAACCAGGCTTCGCTTTGCGGGTTGAGCATCGGCTCGGCAAAGATGTTGCGCGCTGTCAGTACTTGCGGGCCGCGAATGGCGCGGACCTTGGCGGTCAGTTCCTGGGTGAAGTCGATCAGGTAGCGGCTCTTGAACCGCGTCCAGCGCTGCATCACCGCAGGGTCGTCGCGCAACGCCGCCATGGAACCCGGCAGACCGTTGGCGGCATACACCTTGAGCGCCTCGGGACCGGCGTCTTCGAAGTCCGACAGCACGGCGTCATCGTGATAAAGAATGCCGTCGACCGAAGTCAGGCGCGCCAGGTCCTGATAGATCTCGCCGATCTGGCGGCGCACGTTCGGGTCGAACGGCGACAGGCGTTTGTACTGGTCGGGGTCAATCGAGGTCGTGCCGGTTTTCGGGTCCCAGCGTGTAACGCGCGGCAAGGACGAATCCAGGGCGAAACTGAGCACCGGCATCCACGCAAAGACCTTGACGTGGGCACGGGTGCGCAACTGCCAGGCGACGCGGTCGAAGATGTCGGCGCGCACCGGCAGATGGCGGTTGGGGAAGTACAGCGAGTGCACCAGGCCATCGCCTTTCGGGTCGGCGAAAGCTTGCAGGAACACGGTGTTGGCGCCCATATCGGCCATGCGCTGGATCAGTTTGCTGAGGTTGATGTCCTGTTGGGCCAGATCTGGGTCGTAGACGTTGTCCAGGTCCACATGCACCACGCGCATAGGCGCATCGGCCTGCACTGCCACGATGCTGTTGGCGAAGTGTTCACCGTCCGGGTCAGAGGCGACCAGGAAGCGTGGGCTGCTCATCAGGTTGTCGAGGGCATCGAGGCCGTCGTCCAGGGTCAGGGCCATCTGATAGCCCTGCTCGTTGATCACTTCCAGCGAGGTGCCGTCTGCCGTGCCGTACGGCCAGACCCAGACTCGCGGCTTATAGCCGACGGCCTTGCGGATTTTCTCTGTAATGGTCACCACGTCAGTACGCATGCGCGCCTGGAACGCTTCTTCGGTCTCGTAGCGGCCGGTAGTCGGGTCATAGCGACGGGTCGCCGCCGCTGGCTGCAAGTTGCCCTGCGGATTGGCGAGGATGCCTTTGTGGCTGGCATCAGTGTGGGCGGCGATTTCCACCAGCCCGGACCTGGAGATTTCCCGCACCTGATCCCAGTTCAGGAAGTCCGAACGTGGGCGCATCTGGCCGGCAAAATCCACCTGCTGGTCCGCCGGTGTATCGATCCACACGCCGACCGGCGCCAGCAACGCGTGCCAGTCATAGGCGCGCAGCACCGGCAGCACGCGGGTGTAGAAGCTCGCATAACCATCGTCGAAACTCAGCAGAATCGCCTTGGCTGGCAACTCCGGACCGCCCTTGTGGGCCGCCAGGATCTGATCAATGGTCACCGGTTTGTAGCCGTTCTCCCGCAGCCAGGCCAACTGCTCGATCATGCGCTCGGTGCGCACCGCCACCACGGCCTGATCGGGGTCACGGTCTTCGATGTCATGGTAGGCAATCCCCAGCACATGGTTCTTCGGCCACGGCTTTTCATTGTCCGACAGCGGGCGCGTGGACGGCGGCGCGAAGGTCGGAGCTTGCTGGGCGCAGGCGCTGATCAGCAGCACTCCCAGCAGAAGGATGAAACGCGAAATCAAAGGCATCGTCAAACTCTTCTAGAAGCGGTAAGTGAGGTCGACCAACAGGCGCAGATCGGTTTCGCGGTTGCCGTCATAGGGCCGATTTATCACGCTGAACAGACCGCCTACCTCGAACACATCGTTCCAGCTGTATCGCTGCCCGTAGCCGAGCAAGCCGATGCCGCCAGTGGAATAATCACGCTGGCTATAGGTGCCCGCACCGGCCTGGAACTGCTGGCTCCAGGTGGTTTCGTAGCGGTGGTAGAGCACGTGATTGACGTTGACCGTCGGCAGCACGCTGAAGTCGGATTTGGGGTTGAAGTACGGCACGTCTTCAGATTCGGAGTTGTGACTGGCACCCACTTCCAGACCCAGATCGACCTGCACTTTCGGTGTGCTGTAAACACCCTCGCGACCGGTCAGCAAGGCTTCGACGCGGTTGTTGCCGTCGCTGAAATGTGACGGGCTGACGGACAGCTTCCACTCACGGCTTTCATTGGCGCGCCAGCGGATGAAACCGCTGCCGCCATTGGACGTGACATCGCTGTTCAGGGCGCGCAACGGCGTGTTGGCCGACAGATAGGCGAAGCTGCCGCCGTATTGCCAGTTGTCGTTGATGTCGCGGGTAATGGCAACGCGAGCGCCCTGCTTGGCGCCGTAACCGAAGTCATGGTTCGACACTTCCGCTTCAAGGGTCATGTCGCGGGTGCGGCGATCAACGCCCAGGCGCTCCCAGCGATCGGTGCCGGTGCCTTCCTGGAAGTCGCCGATGGCATATCCGACACCGGTGAAGACGCGCCAGTCTTCGTCGATGGGTGGACTGTAGAGCAGGGTTTCAATACCAAAATCCCGGCTGCCCGCCACCGCGCCAGCATTGCCCCCGCCACCGTTAGCCTTGCCACCATAGGTCTGCACGCGCAACTCCGCCATGTCATGCACATCGCGCAGGCGGTCCAGACGCTGCACCTGACGGTTGTCCGGGAAACGCGCCATGGCGTCGTCGGCCAACTCGTCCATCTGCCGCCATTCCTGCAGGTCCATGGCAGTGTGACCCTGGGCGACTTCCAGTCCGATGTCGCGCGGGGTCAAGGCTTCAACTTCCTTGAGCTCGCTCTCGGAGCGCCGCGGCCAGGCACGATCCCGGTACAGATCGGCCTGCGCTACACGCAAACCCGTGTTGCCCGGTGCCTGGTCCACCAAGGTCTGCAAACGCTGTTCGCCGGATTTCAGGTCCGAACCGGTTGTCTCGGCCTGGGCGGCAAGTTGTTGCGCGTCCATCCAGGAATCGTTGGGGTTGCCGAAGGGCAGTCCCTTTAGCTCGACCCGCGGGTTCTGGGATTTCGCCAGATTCTCCGCCACGGTTCGCGCCTCGTCCTCGTGGCCGCTTTCCTGCAAGGCGTAATACAACGCGGTGGTGTCTTCGACGTAATCGGCAGGATCGCGGTCTGGCGCTGCCAACACCTGGCGGTACTGATCGGCAGCGATTTCGGGCTGACGCTGATCCAGGTGGGCGGCCGCGACCCAGCGCATGGCGTAGGTGGGGATGTTCACCCCTTCACCGATCAGATTCTGGTACTCGCTGATGACCTGCGCCGTACGCGCCCGAGCCTTCAGCGCGCCGAGACGGTCGATGCGCCAACGAGTGACGTCGTCCTTGGCTTGTGGGTCCGGCGTCCAGGTGGCAAGCAGCTGGTCATAGGTTTTCAGGGCCCGGTCGGCGATGTCGAAGCGTTCCTTTTCACTGCGGGTGGCAAATTCGGCCATGCGTACCTGTTCGGCCGCCACATCGCCTTCGAGACGGCGCAGTTGCACCGGATCGATCAAGCCGGGCCGCTGCCGGGCCAGACGCAGGGCCGGCTCGGGCAGACGCACGCGTTGCAAGGCATACACGTATTCACGGGCAACGTCCGGCTTGCTGCCAGCGCGGATGAACGCCTGGTCGTATTCGAACAGGGCATCGTAATTCTTGCCGGCACGGGTCAGGGCGTAGGCCAGCGCCAGGCGGCGGGACGGATCGTCTGGCTTGGCGGCCACCAGCGCTTTGGTGCGGATCACCGCTTCTTCTGGCTTGCCGGCGTCGGCCTGAGTCATGGCCAGACCGAGTTGCAGGTCGGGGTTCTGTGGCTCCAGTGCCAGGGCCTTGTTATAGAGCTCTGTGGCCGAATCCCAGCGTTTGAGGTTGCGGTAGGCGCGGGCGGTGGCGGTCAGCGCCTGAACCGGTAGCACCCGATTACGGCCCTGGGTTTCATAGACTTGCACCACTTCGGCGTCGAGGCCGGCCCAACCGGCAATTTGCAGGTGGTCGCTGATCTGGCTGGTGGTGGCCTGGTTGGCCGGCACCTGCCGCAACACAGTCAGCGCAGGCGTGTAGTTGCCCGCCCGCGCATCACGGACCATTTGATCGTAAGGGGTATCAGCGAACGCCAGCGCAGGCCACAGCAGCTGGCTGCACAGCGCAACGCGAAACAGAGGACGCAAACCACGATGAATAAAGGGAACTGCAAAAAACGGCATTCGTCAGCATCCTTACATGGCCAGCCGGGCCGTATGCCCTCCATGCCCATTTTGTAATGCAAAGCCGGGGCCGAAAGACCCGGCCGAGCTATATCAGGGCAGTCTTGCATGCAAGCGTAGACCAATATCTGGAATGCAATATTTATTCAGAATCGCGATGTCGAGGGATGCCGGACAGCAAAACGCCCGGCATCTGCATTGCGCAGAACCCGGGCGTTGCGCGAGCTTTCAATGTGGGAGCGAGCAGGCTCGCTCCCACAGCTTTTTACAGTGGGTGTGTTACTGAACGACGCCAGCCCCACCCAGTTTGCCCATCACAAAACCGACAAATTGTTCGACGGTCATTTTCTGGCCGTTGAACTCGACCTGATTGTTGGCGTAATGCAGCTTGCTGACGACATTGGTGCCGTCCAGCGTGGCCAATTGGGTGCCCGTTGCCATAGTGCTGAACATGTCGCTGGTGGCCGTTGCCTGGTCGACGATGGTCTTGGCGTCAGTCTGGCCGTCCATTTGCGCCTGCACACTGAGCAGGTCAATCAGCATCGGCTTGGACACTTGCAGGTTGATGTCCAGCAGCGCGATCAACTGACGCACCAACTGATCCGGCGGCAGGTCCATGTTGGACGGTTTGGTCAGGTCCAGCACCAGGTTGGCACGGCTTTCACCGTTGGCGGTGGTGAACGACAAGTTCTCCAGCGCAAATTGCGGGCCGCCAGCCAGCAGCTTCTCAAGACCGGCCTTGACCTGTGCGTTCTCTTGCGGCGTCAGGTTCAACTCCGGCGCCGGTTGACCGGCAGCGGCCGCTTCGGCAGCCGCCTTCTCATACGGCTGCAGCTTGGTCTGGTAGATCTGCATCAGCGACATGGTCGACGGAATGTCGAGGTTCTTCAGGCTCATGGCCATCTGTGCAGAACCCAGCGTCTTGCCGTTGAACGTCACTTCACCGACCTTGTAATCGGCACGCCCGGAAGCGCTGGTGCCCGATTCTTCGGTCTGGTTCTTGATTTCCAGCTTGTTCAGGCCCAGCACTTGTTGCTTGGGACCGAACGTGGTCTTGCTGCTGGTCAGCTCCACTGTGTTGTCGCCGGTGTAGTAGCCGTAGGTGCTTTTGGCCAGGTTGCTGGCCAGGGTCAGGCCGTTCAGCTCGATCTGCACCGGTGCCTGATCTTGCGACACGGTGGTCAGCTTGAGGCTGTCCATGTAACCGTCAGCCTTGAGCTTCTGGGCCTGGGCAGTGGCCGCGACGTCCAGGTTCAGGCCAGAAAATTTCACGCTGGATTTATCGTCCAGCGCCATTTCCAGTGGCAACAATTCAAGGGTGCCGTTGGTGGACTGGTCGTAACCGATGTTGACCGCGCCTTTAAGCGGCGACGCATCCTTGGTGGCGGCAAACCATTTTTCGGTCAGCGGGGTCTTTTCCAGTTCGTAGTGACTGGTGGCCATGACCGGCAGCCATTTCAGCGAGAACAGGCGCGAAGCCGGCAGCGGACCGTGTTCGATGTGGTCGACGAACAGCAACTCGACCGGCTCGCCACCGAACAACTCGCCATCACCCTTGAGGCGGTAATGCGCGGTGCTGCTGAACACGCCGCGCTCCAGCGATACCAATTCGACAGACGCCGTGCCGTTGGAACCGACCATCGCAGCGGTGAGCTCCTTGTTGGCATCGACGAGGGCGGTATTCAACACGCCTTCAAGTTTGGTGCCGGTGTACCAGGCGCCGCCGGCGCTGATTGCACCGATGGCGACGACGATTCCAAGAAGCACGCCTGCTGATTTATTCATGAAGTACCCGATCAATGTCCGTTGTTGAAAGTGTGGTCGTCTTCCCTGAACCCATGACGGGTTACGGCTCGACTCCGCTGAAAGTGCGGGGGAGATTAGCATTTGCCGGGCGAGACGACCCAATGATTAAAGGTGAAAGAGTGTCTTTGGGGAGTGTGCTTGTGGACCACAGGCAGGGGGGAAGAGTTTCGGCGGTCGTTAAATCGCCATCGCGAGCAAGCTCGCTCCCACATTGGTTCTGCGTCGATCACAGATCCCCTGTGGGAGCGAGCTTGCTCGCGAAGGCGTCAGCCCGGCCAATACAGAGTCAGGAGTATTCGTGCTCAATCTCATCGAGCTGATGATCAAAACTCTTCAGCCGCGCCGTCCACGTATACACCAGCACCTCGAAATCGCGATTGATCACCGCCGTCCCGCTCGGCGATTCGGAACGCGGATCACAAAAATCCAGCTGATACCGCTCGCGGGCCATGGCGGCCGCCACGTCGGACAATTCGCGGGCATTGTTGAGCCAGTGCCAGCCCTCTTCGGTCACTTGCTTGTCCAGCGCCAGGCACTGGGTTTTCAAGGCTTCGAGGCTTTTTTCCAGCGGCGTGCCGGTGAGTTCGCCCATGACTTCCTGAAATGTGCGCCCCGGTTGCCAGTAGCTGCCCCAGAAATAGCGGTCGAACACGGTTTCGACCCGGCGCAGGGCAACCTTGGTGTCCCAGATCAGCACCAGGGTCTTGCCTTGTTCGGAATGTCTTTTCTTGATGCGCTGCCCCTGAAAGGAAGCCCAGGCCACCACGACGATGGACAACACGGCAATCAGCGCCGATGCGCTGTCGAGAAATACCAGCGCCTTGTCAATCTGGTGGGCCAGCATGATGCCGTAGAAGTAGGTGGCCGACAGCAAAACCAATGCCGCAATAGCGCACCAGAAGCCGGGAGCATAAGGGTTTTTCATTATTGGAATCCCCATGACCATCGCGAGCCTTGATCAGTGGACTGGCGTGGCTCGTGGCGCGTCAGTCCAACCTTTCAAAGCATAGCAACGGGCTCAGGGTTTGCCGGGGTTCGAGGCTTGCGTTCGTCCGCTTTCCCACCCGCCGCCCAGCGCCAGGAACAAATCGATCTGGCTCATGGCGACCTGGGTATTGGCCGAGGCCAGTTGCGCGAGCACATCGGTGTAGGTGCGGGTCGCTTGCAGGTCCGCCAGGAACGAGGCGCGACCGGCCTGATAGAAGCGGTGCGTCTGCTCGGCCGCCAGTTGCGCCGACTGGCCGGCATCGGCCAAGGCATCGCGACGTTGCAGCAGCGCGGTGTATTGCGCCAGGCCGGTCTGGGTTTCACGGATGGCGTTCAGCACCACGCCGTCAAAATGCGCCAGCGCACCCTGGGTCGTCGCTTCGGCTTCGCGGATACGCGCCCTGGAGCCGTTGGATGGCACGGTCCAGCTCAGCAACGGACCAAAGCCCCAGCGGTTGGTCTGTGGCTTGCCGAGGTCTTCCAGAATACCGACGGTACCGACGGTCGCGCCGATGCTGATGTCCGGGTACAACTCACCGGTAGCGACGCCGATACCAGCGGTCGCGGCGGCCAGCCGACGTTCGGCCTGACGCACGTCAGGCCGGCGCTTGAGCAAGGTTGCGCCGTCACCCACCGGCAACAATTGAGCGATTTTCGGCAATTCGGCGCAATCACGGGTGCCCGCCGGCAATTGATCGACCGGTTTGGCCAGCAACATCGACAGCCGGAACAACCCGGCCTGACGCGCAGCCTCATAACGCGGCATGTCGGCGCGCAAGGATTTGAATTGGGTTTGCGAGCGAGTGACCTGGGTTTCGTCGCCACGCCCGGCGTCCCGCAGACGCTGGGTCAGGGTGGTGCTTTGCGATTGCAGATCGAGCGAGTGCTGGGCGATTTCCCGCTCTTCATTGGCCGCACAGATTTGCGTGTAAGACCGCACCACGTCGGCCACCAGAGTGATTCGCGCCGTGTCGGACGCCGCCTGGGTCGCATCGGCATTGGCCTTGGCCGCTTCGATGCCACGCTGCAAAGTACCGAACAGGTCGAACTGATACGAGGTGGTGATGCCGATGTCGCCGACGTTGGCCACTGGCACTTTTTCAGTCAGCAAATACGCTTCGCCGGATTCCTGCAAACGCTGGGCGCCCATTTTCACGCCGCCGCTCCAGCCGCCCGCCGCCTGGGCTTCCTCGACCTGCGTGCGGGCGCGAGACAGATTCGCCGCCGCCACGCGCAGATCGGTGTTGGAAGCCATGGCCTGCTGCACCAGCAGGTCCAGGCGCGGGTCTTGGTACAGGCGCCACCAGTCGCTCGGCACAGGCGCCGAAACGACACTCTTGCCGTTCACCGTCAGCTCGCCCTGCAAGTCGTCACGGTTGACCGCTGCTTCTTTGGGCAGGTGATAATCGGGCCCGACCACCTGACACGCCGACAGCAAAAGTCCCAATCCGGCGACCGCCAACCCCGAAGCCTTGCTCATTTAGCGGGCTCCTGCTGCTGGTCGTCATGACGCTCGTCACCGATGATCGACACCGTGGCCGTACGCCCGGCGATCATGCGGAAATCTTCAGGCACGTCGTCAAAGGCGATGCGCACCGGAATACGCTGCGCCAGCCGTACCCAGCTGAACGCCGGATTGACGTTGGGCAGCAAGTTGCTGCCGCTGGTGCGGTCACGGTCTTCGATACCGGCGACAATGCTTTCGACATGACCGTGCAGCCGGGCGCGGTCGCCGATTACCCGAATATCCACGCCTTGGCCGACATGAATGCCGTCCAGCTTGGTTTCTTCGAAATAACCGTCGATGTGGAATGAATTGCTGTCCACCACCGACAGCACCGGACGTCCGGCGGTGACGAATTCCTGCGCACGCGGCGCCCGGTCGTTGATGTAGCCGTCCACCGGGCTGCGGATCACCGAGCGGTCGAGGTTGAGCTGGGCGCTGTCCACCGTCACCAGCGCTTCGGCCAGGGCAGATTGTGCGCGGGCGACTTTCGACTGGCTTTCTTCCAGTTGCTCGGCCGGTACCAGGTTGCCCAGGCCACGGTTACGCTTGGCTTCGCGCTGGGCCTGAGCCAGGGTTTCTTCGCGGTCAGCAACGGCGGCCTTGGCCTGGCGCAGTGCCAGATTGAAACGGTCCTGGTCGATGCTGAAGAGCACCTGACCGCGTGTCACCAGCTGGTTGTCACGCACTTGCACTTGCTGGATCAGCCCGGAAACGTCCGGGGCGATCTGCACGATGTCGGCGCGAATGTGCCCGTCCCGGGTCCAGGGTGCGAACATGTAATACATCACCATGCGCCAGACCACGACAACGGCGAAAGTCACGATCAGCAGGGTCAATACCACGCGACCAATAGTCAAAAAGGGTTTTTTCATGTCATCAGGTATCGACTGAGTGAGTCCACGGCGCCGAGCAGCAAAGCGTAGAGAGCCACGTTGAACAATGCCCGGTGCCAGACCAGACGGTAAAAGTGCAGGCGCGTGAGCACCCCGTGCACCAACAGGTAAAACACATACGTGATGCCCATCAGCACCAGCAGCGTGGGCAGGAACACCCCGCTGATATCCAGATCACCGATCATAATGGCGCTCCTTGGGGCAGCGGTTCTTCGAACTCGCCACCGCCGACGAATTCAACACCCGGCAGCAGTGCCAGGCGCAGACCGGCCAAGGCGTGCAGAAGGTGCCGACGGGTTTCATCATCACCGGCGCCACTGAGGGCGCGGCGAGTCCGGTCCATGGTCATCAACAATGGGCTTGGCGCCTGCAACCGCTCGCCGGCCTTCAGGCATGCCTTGAAGTAGTCGCCCACCTCCGCCACCACCTGGCGCAGCAGCACGTGTGGCACCCCGAGGATGCGCGGCGTGTAGGCCAGCAGATCCAGCAGATTCAGCGCCACCCGCACTTCGCGCAGGGCAATGCCGGAGTCCTGATTGGTGATCATCAGGCGTGGCAGATGCTGCATCAGCCGATCAAGCATTTGCACGCCCAGTTGCCGATGCTCCGACAGCGTAGCCGGCTCGGTGAGGCTGACGATGTCGCGCCAGCTGAAACGCGTCAGACGCTTGGCCGCCAGTTCAGCGCCGAACGGACGGGCAATCAGGGTCCAGATAAAGGCAAACAGCAAACCCATGGGGCCGGCCAGGTTGGAGTTGGCGAAGCTGAGGAAATCCGCGTCGTAGGCGCCCTGAATGCTGATGAACGACGAGGTGTTCACCAGCGTCAGCAGCATCCCGAGGTAAAACTGCGGCTTGACCGTCAGCGTGCCGATGCAAATGAACGGCACGGCGAACGCCAGCACCAGCATCGGAAAGTCATGCAGGTTCGGCAGCACCAGAAACAGGTAGAGGCTGGCAAACAGCACCGACATCGCCGTCCAGAAAAAGAACCGGTAGATCTGCGGCGCCGGGTCGTCCATCGAGGCGAAGAAACTGCACGCCACTGCCGCCAGAATCACCGCGCTGCCGCCGTCGGTCCAGCCGAGCAGAATCCACAGCACCGAGGCGACGATGATCGCGCTGACCGTGGACGCTGCCGAATAGAGCATCAGCCCACGGTCGAGAAATGGTGTCAGGCGACCCAGGCGCCAATGCCGATAAACCGCGCGCCAATTGTCCTGGCTCTCGCACTGGATGGCGTATTGCAGGCTGCGGCAGTCCTGCCACAAATCGATCCACTCGCCGAGGCGATACAGGGCGTTGGAAAACAGCAACTGCTTGCGATCCTCCAGCGCTTCGGCACTCGGTTGCAGGGCTTCGAGCTGATCTTTCAGCGCTTGCCAGCGGTCAAGGTCGGCGTCTTTGTGCTCCAGCCACTCGGTGGTCGCGACCAGCAACGGCGCGAACTTGTCCACCAGCTCCGGCGTGCGGCGTTCGAGGGCGTAGAGCGCATCGTTCAGGGCGTCGACCACCGGCAGCAGATGAATCATCCGCCCGCGCAGTTCCTTGGTGTTGCGCACCGTCTGCGGCCGGGCGCCCTCATGGGGCAACTGACCGATCATCAATTCCAGACTGTTGAAGGTCGTCACCATGGCCGCGCGCAGGGCGCTGACTTCATCGGGCTGCACGTTGCGGCTGATAAACCGCTGGCTGTAGGTCGAAGCATCGGTAAACCATTTATTCACCGAATCGTTGAACACCGGCGCCAGCCGCCGTGGGAAGAACATCGCCCCGACCACCGCCGCAACGGCGATGCCAAGGAAAATCTCTTCGGTCCGCGCCTCGGCGATATCCCACACCGCCAGCGGGTTATCCAGCACCGGCAGGGCAATCAGCGGCAGGGTGTAACCGGCAAGCATCAAGGCATAGTTGTTGGCGGTGCGCAGGTGCAGGGACAGGAACAGCAAGGTTCCGGTCCACAAGGCGATCACCACCACCAGGATGTAAGGGCTCTGGACAAACATCGGCACGAAAAACACCGCCGCTGCCGCGCCCATGAACGTGCCGACTGCGCGGTACAGCGCCTTGGAACTGGTGGGGCCGACAAACGGGCTGGAAACGATGTACACCGTGGCCATCGCCCAGTACGGACGTGGCATCTGCATGAGCATGGCGATGTACAGCGCGATCATCGACGCCGCGAAGGTGCGCACGCCGTAAAACCAGTCCCGCGCCGGGGGCATACCGGTAAAAAATCCGTTCAAGGGTTGACCACCGACGGCGAATTGGCCGCTTCAAAGGCTCGCAATACCCGCAGCGTAGCTTCCAGATCGCTTTGGTCGATGCCTTCGAGCACCTCATGACGCAGCCGCACCAACTCGACCTCCACCGCTTGCACCAGCTCGCGACCGGTATCGGTCAGGCTCAGGCACTTGGCGCGCCGGTCATGGGCGTCTTCGGTACGGCAGACGTAGCCGGCGTGACACAGCTGATCGAGCAGCCGCACCAGCGACGGACTCTCCATCCCGGCGGCGTGCGCCACCGTCACCTGCCGCACACCCTCCCCCAGACGCCCGATCATCAACAACGGGACGGCACAGGCTTCGGAGATTCCATAGTTGACCAGCGTGGTCTGGCAGATTTTGCGCCAATGCCTGGCGGCCACCACCATGGCACTGCTGATGTTCATCTGGAGAGCGTCGAGGTTCTTTGGCACGGCGTGACACACAGTTAGTTTGCTAACTATCAATATCGCATTCGGGGGGAAAGGCGGTCAAGTTTTGATACAAATCTCCTGCTGGCGGACGCAAGATTTTCACACTCCCCGCCCTTTCCTCAGCAACACATCCAGCTGATCCACCACCTCCGCCCAATCCGCATCATCCAGAATTTCGTCGCGTAAAAAATCCGCCTGGCTTTGGGTCCAGAAGAACGCATCAGCCAGGTGCAGTTCGGGTTTTAGGGGGGAATGGGTGGCGATGAATTGGTCGATGCTGACCGGGTCGTCGGGCAGGCCAAGTTGTTTGAACAGCGATGGCAGGCTGTGGGAGGGGGATTGCATGTCGGGCTCCGGGGTGGCTGAAAGATTATTCGCGAGCAGGCTCGCTCCCACAGGTTGAGCGCATTTCACTGTGGGAGCGAGCCTGCTCGCGATGGCGGCGGTGCAGACGCCGCAAAACCTAATGACTCAACTCACACACCTGCGCATGCGGCACCATTTTCAGGTACTGCGGCATGCTCATGTGCACCAGGTTATTGTGGTTGCCGGCTTCGACGTAGATGTCTTTCTGGCGGGTCAGCAGTGGGTCGATGACCATGTCCAGGCCGTAAAACTCACCCAGGGCCGGAACCGCTCCGCGTTCGCAATCGTTGAACAGATGCGCCAGGGTGCTTTCCCGGGTGATTTGCCATTCGCTGCTGCCGCGCACTTTGCTCAGGTCCAGGTGACGGCTGGCAGGCAGCACGGCCATCAGGTAGTGACCGTGATGATCGTCGAGGATCACCGACTTGGCCACCCGCTCGGCAGGAATGCCCGCAACTCGCGCCGTTTCGAGGCTGCTGGCCGAGTGCGGGTGGGTGACGACGTCATATTCGCAACCGGCCTTGTCCAGGCTGGTCTGCACAGTTCTTGCCATACGCATGATGCACCTCGATGTCCGCTGCCGTGACGGGCGGACGATGGTTAAGCCTGTTCTCTCTCTTGAAAGTCTAGGTGCGCTGGCAGAAACCGACGGGGAATCTGCCCACCGGACTGATCAAAATTCAGACAGCCGAGGTCTCAACTAGACTATAGGGAGGGTTGCCCCCAGCGACTCTCCCGGAGGGTCAAGTGAACACTCGCTGGTATGCGGTAGCGCTGTTGATGATCATGAGCGGAGCAGCTTTCGCCGCGGATAACGTTGTCCTGCTGGTGCCCAGCCCCATCGGCCTTTGGCTGGTGCTGTTCGGCATCTCGTTTCTGGTGGTCGAAGTCACGGTGCCCAATTACGGGGTGATCGGTTTGGGCGGCATTGTGATGTTTGTCATCGGCGCGGTGATCATGACCAACGCCGACGTCCCGGTGCCATTGATGATCGGCCTGGGACTGATCAGCGCCCTGTTACTGATTTTTCTGCTGATACGCGCCCTGACAACCCGACCACGTCGGGTTGTCAGCGGCGACGCCGGCCTGCTCGGCAGCATCACCCCGATCACCGGGCTACAGGCCGACAATGCCTGCAACGGCTGGGTGCACTTGCAGGGTGAAAACTGGCAAGTGTCCAGTGCCACACCACTGCAACCGGGGCAAACTGTTCGGGTGACGGGACGTAAAGGTTTATTGCTGCAAGTGGCCGCAGCTGATGCGGCGCCAGTTGGAGAATAATCATGGGTCTGCAAGTGGGTTTTGCCGCGCTGCTGCTGTTGGTGATCGCACTGGCGGGGTCGACCTTTCGCATCCTGCGCGAATACGAGCGTGGCGTGGTGTTCCAGCTCGGGCGCTTCTGGCAGGTCAAGGGCCCCGGCCTGATCCTGCTGATTCCGGTGGTGCAGCAAATGGTCCGGGTCGACCTGCGCACCATCGTCCTCGACGTACCGCCGCAGGACGTCATCACCCGTGACAACGTGTCGGTAAAGGTCAACGCCGTGTTGTACTTTCGCGTCCTCGATCCGCAAAAGGCGATCATCCAGGTCGAAGACTTTCTGATGGCCACCAGTCAACTGGCGCAAACCACATTGCGCGCGGTGCTCGGCAAACATGAGCTGGATGAACTGCTGGCTGAGCGCGAGCGGCTGAACATCGACATCCAGCAAGTCCTCGATGCCCAGACCGACACCTGGGGCATCAAGGTCGCCAATGTCGAAATCAAGCATGTGGACCTCAATGAATCGATGGTCCGCGCCATCGCCAAGCAGGCCGAGGCCGAACGGGAACGCCGGGCCAAGGTGATCCACGCCGAGGGTGAATTGCAGGCCTCGGAAAAGCTGATGCAGGCGGCTGAAATGCTCGGTCGGCAACCGGGGGCAATGCAACTGCGGTACATGCAGACGCTGACGTCGATTGCCGGGGACAAGAGTTCGACGATTGTCTTTCCGTTGCCGATTGAATTGCTCAAGGGGATGGCGGATTTGTCGTCAAAACCTTGAAATAGCGGCTTGCCAACACCTTTCAATCCAGACGCAATCCCGCTCCCACAGGGGATATACCGTGTTCAAATCAGGCCTGGCGTAATCGTTCGAGGGCCGCATACGGTTCTCGCGCCCATTGCTCGACCTGTTCGCGCAGCAGTGCCGACGCCTCGCGCTGCTTGTCCGCGCCGTCCCCGACAAACACCTGCGACGGCTGCTTGGCATGCTGTCCGGCCGCTGCAAAGACCTGCTGACGCTGCCCACCCTCCAGCGCAAAAAAATCCGCCAGATGCCCTGCCATCGCGTCCGGCAATTCGCTGTAGTTGACCGCTAACCCGGCCCATTCCCGACACTGCGCCAACCCTGTCTCCAGCAAACGTCCCAACCGCCGCGCGATGTAGTTCTCCTGCCCTTCAAATGGCAAACCATCATCCAGCACACTCGCCCCGATCATCCCCGGCACCATGTGCATGCCCGGACGGCGCAGATGCGAGACGGCAATCTCCAGCGGCTCGCGATACACAAACAGCCACGGCGTCTGGGGATACAGCTCACGCAACAGCGCCAATTCACCGATGTTCCACGCATCGAGTTTGATCACCAGCCGCTGTTCCACCCCGCGTCGCTGCTGGCCATACGCAGACAGCAGACCGGCAATGGCGGCGCGTCGTGCGGACGCCGGTAAATCGCTGCGCAGCAAGGCGTCCAGCGGCGGCGGTTCGCTGACGACGATGTGGTTATCGAGCCTGGCCAGCATCTGGCTGATCAGGGTCGAGCCGCAGCGCGAGGCGTGAAAGATGAACGCACTGGGCGCGAGACCGGGGCGGCCTGCCTGCCAATCGACGAGGGCACTCAAGGGTGTTTGTCGGCGAAACGCCTGATTGAACGGCAACCGCAGCCGCTCTTCCACGGCCTCACGAAAGAACGGTTGATGCAGCGGCGCATCGCCGAACCAGCACCAGTCCACTTGCCACTCAGCCGTCGGCTGCCAGACGCGAATCGGCAACCAGCCTTCAAGGTTCAGGCGCTCCATTGTTCGTTCCACTGGCGCCGTCCCTGACGCATCGCTGCTTGCAGTTCTTCCCTGGAAAACGGCAGGCCGCGCTCAGCAGCCAATTCCAGGGTCCGAACGATAAAGGATTCGTTATCTCGCAAACCCTGCAACGTCATCGCTAACACAGGGTCTGCCGCGACCAGCCGCTGAAACGCCTCCAATGCATCGACGGTGACGCCAGGCGACGGAGTGGTCGCTACCCCGTCGACAATCGCCTGCTCAAGCCAAGCCCCAGGCCGACAATCGAGCACCAGATGAACCCGCGGCAGATGATCGTGATTGTCCACCCGATGTGGCCGCGACAAATCAAGGAACCAGCACTCGCCGGCCTGCATCGGCATGCGCTGGCCGCCCAGCAGGAAATCCACGCGAGGCGGGCTGAGCAAGGGAATGTGCAGACGCAAATCGGCGTTCGGCGAACCCAGATCATAGTCACGATGTTCATGAATCTGGCCGCCCGGCCCGAGGCGCAGCAGGCGTGCGCTGACGATTTCCAGAGGCAGATCGCGCAGGGCTTGTTGCCAGCGACCATCGCTTAGCCAGGGGGCGCGCAATTGCGGCTGACCACGACCCGGCGACAGTTCGGTCAGCGCATCCGTCGCCGAAATCAGCGCCACGCCGCTCCAGTCGCCGGCGTAATAGGCGCTGTTGAAGTGACCGTGCCATTGGTCTTCATCAATCGCCGCCAGCGCCTGCAACAGCAGCGGCAAATCCACCGCTACCGGCAAGCGCGAGAACGCGGGGCGACTCATGGCGTGGACAGCACCGCGCATTCGCCGAGCCAGGTCAGCAGACGATCAAGACAGGCATCGACGGACTGTGCGCCGGTATCGAGGACCAACGACGCCGAAACGGGCGGTTCATAAGGCGCGGACACGCCGGTGAACCCGGGCAAATCGCCACGGCGGGCGCGGGCGTAATGCCCTTTGGGATCGCGCTGCTCGCAGACCACCAACGACGCGCTGCACCAGACTTCGCGATAGTCCTCGCCGAGTCGCTGGGCAAACAGACTTCGCAGTTCCACCAACGGCGCAATCATCGCCAGAATCACGATCTGGCCGTTCTCCACCAGCAATGCGGCCAGCTCGCTGGCGCGGCGGATATTTTCCTGACGGTCGCGCTCACTGAAACCCAGATCACGATTAAGCCCGACCCGCAGCCCATCCCCGTCGAGCACCACACTCTGCACACCGCGCTCGAACAGCTCGGCGTGCAGCGCCTGGGCCAGGGTCGACTTGCCTGCCGCCGGCAACCCGGTCAGCAGAATCGCCGCACCCCGGTGGCCATTGCGGGCCTCCCGTTGCTCGCGATTAACGCTTGCCGTCGGCGCCAGCAGGTCACTTGGCCGGGGCATTGACCACCGGCACCGTGATATCGCCCGAGGCCCAGGCCGCTTCGCGGTTGGCCAGTGCGGTGGCGATGGATTGCACTTGCGTGGACTGCACCTGATCCGGCAGCGGGTCGAGCCCGGCGCTGGCGAAAATCTGGCCATAGGCGTTACGCAGATCGGCGTACGACAGATCGCGGCGCAGATCGGCCTGCAAGGTGATCAGTTCGCCCTGGATCAGGTCAAGCTCACCAATGCCGGCTGCCTGATGACGGTTGCGCAGCTGTTCCAGAATCTGCCCGTCGATCTGCGACAGTTGCTGGTTGGTCTTGAACTGGTTCAGCGCTTCCTGATAGTTGGCATTGGCCACATACAACTGGGCCAGCACTGCGATGGACATGGCCTGACGGCGTGCCTTGGCCACTTCTTCGCCTGCCTTGGCGACGTCGATGGCCGCTGGTGCGGAGATCACGTTGAACAGGTTCCAGGTGACTTTCGCCCCGTAATCGGCCCAGCGGTTGTTGACCAGAAACGAGTTGCTGTCGTAATGCCCGCCCGCCGAGAACTCAAGCCCCGGCAGCAGACGCAGCATGGCTTTGCGGGTTTCGGCGGTGCTGATACGGGTCTGGTAATCCTGCTCACGCAGTTCCGGGCGGCTGGCCAGCGCTTCGTGCTCCAGGCTGGCCATGCCGACTTTCAGTTGCGGAATCTGGTAGTCGTCCGGGGTCGCCAGCTTCAGGTCGGTGCCCATGGGCAGGTTGATCAGGGTCGATAGTTCTGTTTTAGCCAGGGACAAGGCCCGACGCTGTTCCTGCAACTGACGAGTCGCCTCGATCAACGAGCGCTGATAACCCAACGCCTGCACCGGGTCGCCAATGCGCTGGTCGCTCATGCTCTGGCTGTTGTTGCGCGCGGTGTCGACCCGCGCCATCAGGCTGTCGATCTGCGAGAGCAGGCGTTCGGCAGCCACCGCTCGCCAGTACGCCGAGCGTACGTCCTGAACGATGGTGTTGATCACCTTGCGTCGACGTTCCTGAACAATCAGGCGCTGATCGCCCTGTTGCTTGGCGTTGATGTAGCTGACGCCGAAGTCGAGGACGTTCCAGACCATGGTCAGGTCCGCGACATTGCGGTCGCGATCCTGGGAGGTCGACGGTTCCAGGGACTGGGTGCCGGTGCGTACGCTCTGGCTGCTGGAGGCGCTGACGTTGTTACGCCCGGCGTACCCGGCATCCAGCGCCATACGCGGCAGCATGTCGAAGCTGGCGAGGTCGAGCTGACGCTTGGCCAGCGCTTCCTCCATGATCTTGAGCCGGCCTTCGAGGTTGTATTTCACCGCGCGGGCCATGGCCTGGTGCAAAGTCAGCGGGCCGCTGAGCGGCTCCTGGTCCTTGTACATGTTCTGCAGATCGCTCTTGGCACGCTGCTCACTGACGCTGCGTTCAATCGGATCACTGGTAACTGCACATCCGCCGATCGCCAGCGCAAGCAGGCTGGCACCGAACAACTTATGACTTCTTTTCATCCTTGGACCGCCCCTGGGTGCTGCACAGATTTAAGTGTATTCACAACCCCTGTGGGAGCGGGCTTGCTCGCGAAAGCGGTGTGTCAGTCAACAGAAATGTTGAACATGCCGTCCTCTTCGCGAGCAAGCCCGCTCCCACACAAGGTTGTGCATAGCATTGGTTTCAAGCCTGCATTTCGCTGATGCCGACCTGTTGCAAAGCCGCAGCCAGGTTGTTGACCTGCTGTTGCTCGGTGTCTTTGAGTTGCTGCAACTGCTGACCCAGCGACGGCGCGCCAAACACCCCGCGCAGCCCCTGGGAAATGTCGCCCGTCTGGATCGAATGGCTGCCGAAGGCATCCAGCGAATCACGGTCCGTGCCGGTGTCCTGATTGAACAGGCTCGCCAGCGTACTGGTGCTGAACACGCCGCCATCGCCCCCACCAAAACCGAGGAAGCCATGACCGGAACCGTCGCCGCTGCCGCTTTCGTTGCTGAACACCTGAGCGATGAAACTCGGGCTGAGCGCGCCGCGGTTAATGAAAATGTCGCCCAGCGGCCGGATGCCGTCACCCAGCACCCGCTGTTCGAACAGCGGCGGGAATGTCAGTGGTGAGGCGAGATTGCCAGTCGGTGCGGTGAAGACAAAGGGTTGCAGTGGCACGTTCGGTTGATCCGGCACGGTCACCGTCACAGGTTCCCGATCCTGCGGGTCGGGCGGGAACACCACGACCGGCGACGTCGGTACAACACCCGCCGGCACAGTGTTGATCGCATAGCCATTGGACTGGATGACACCGCTGCCGGTATTGCCAGCGGCGTCGCTGACAGCCGCCGTGTTCAGCGTGATCGCGTTGTTGCCATTGCTGACATTGGCGCTCGGCGTCAGGGTCGCGGTCCAGGTCTTGCCGCCGTCGTTGCTGCTCAGGTTGGACAAGGTGCCGTTGCCCGCGCTGATGTCCGACAGGTCGAAATGGCTCACCGCCTCGTTGAAGGTGATGGTCACCAGCGAGGTCTGACCGACGCCCAGATTCGGGTTGGCGACGACCACGGTTGCGCTTGGGCGTTCGCTGTCGATCACATAGTTGTTGGACACCGCCACGCCCGAGCCGGTGTTGCCGGCCAGGTCGGTGACGTTGCTGGTATCGAGCGCAATGAAGTTGCTCGGGTCGGTGACGCCGGCAGTCGGCTTGAAGGTCGCCGTCCAGGTCTTGCCGCCGTCGCCGCTGGCCAGATTGCTCAGCTCGCCATTGGTCACGCTGAGGTCCGACAGATCGAAATTGCTCACCACCTCGCTGAAGGTGAACGTCACCAACGTGCTCTGGCCAATGCCCAGGTTCGGGTTGGCAACCGAGATGGTCGCCGTCGGCCGAGTGGCATCGAGGATGTAGTTGTTGGAGATGGCTATCGAAGCACCGGCATTGCCCGCCGTGTCCGTCACCGTACTGGTATCGAGGATGATCAGGTTGGTGGTGTCGTCGACATTGGCCGTTGGCGTCAGGGTCGCGGTCCAGGTTTTGCCGCCGTCACTGCTGAGCAGGTTGGACAACGTGCCATTGGCGACGCTGAGGTCCGACAGGTCGAAACCCGATACCGTCTCGCTGAAGGTGATGGTGACCGTGGTCGTCTCGCCGATGCCCAGACGGTTGTCCGCCACCACGATGGTCGCGGTGGGCCGCGTCGTGTCAATGGCGAAGTTGTTCGAATCGGTGGTGCCGACGCCCGCGTTGCCCGAGGCATTGGTCACGCCACTATTATCGAGGGTGATCAGGTTGGTGGTATCGGTGACGTTGGCTGTCGGCGTGAACGTCGCGGTCCAGGTGATACCGCCGTCACTCGACGACACGTTGCTCAGGGTGCCGTTGGCAATGCTCAGGTCGGCGTTGCTGAAACCGTTGACCGCTTCACTGAATGTAATGGTCACCAGCGACGTATCGCCAACTTTGAGCGCGCTGTCGGCGACCACAATGGTTGCCGTCGGCACCTCGGTGTCCACCGCATAGTTGGCCGAGTTGGTTACACCCGTACCGGCATTGCCCGCCAGGTCGCTGATGCCCGCATTGTTCAGGGTGATCAGGTTGGTGGCGTCGGTCACGCCCGTGGTCGGGGTGAAAGTCGCGGTCCAGGTGACGCCGCCGTCGCTGCTGCTGACGTTGCTCAGGGTGCCGTTGGCGACGCTCAAGTCGCTGTTGTCGAAGCCTTGCACCGCCTCGCTGAAGGTGATGGTCACCAGCGAAGTTTCGCCTGGCCGCAGGTCGGTGTCAGCCATGACGATGGTGGCGGTCGGACGCACGCTGTCGACGGCGTAATTGTTGGAGTCGGTGATGCCGGCGCCTGCATTGCCTGCAAGGTCCTGCACCAGGGAGTTGTCCAGATGCACCCTATTGCTGGTGTCGGTGATGCCCGCTGCCGGCGTCAGGGTGGCGGTCCAGGTGATGCCGCCGTCGCTGCTGCTGACGTTGCTCAGGGTGGCGTTATCGATGGTCAGGTCAGCGTTGCTGAAACCGGTGACCGCTTCGCTGAAGGTGATGGTCACCAGCGACGTCTGGCCGATGCCCAGCGCCGGGTCAGCGACCACGATGGTCGCGGTCGGACGCTCGGTGTCGATGGCGTAGTTGTTGGAATCAGTGGTGCCGGTGCCGGCATTGCCACTGGTGGCGCCCTGCACGCCGCTGTTGTCCAGCGTGATCAGGTTGCTGCTGTCGGTGATGGCGCTGGTCGGGGTGAAGGTCGCCGTCCAGGTGATCCCGCCATCACTGCTGCTGACCGCACTCAAGGTGCCATTGGCAATGGTCAGGTCGGCGTTGGTGAAACCGCTCACCGCCTCGTTGAAGGTGATGGTCACCAGTGACGTTTCACCAATATGCAGCGCGTTGTCGGCGACCACGATGGTCGCCGTCGGCAGCACGGTATCGATGGTGAAATTGCCCGAGTTGGTCACGCCGGTGCCGGCGTTGCCGGCCAGGTCACTGATGCCTGCATTGTTAAGCGTGATCAGATTGGTGGTGTCTTTGACGTTGACGGTCGGGGTGAACGTCGCCGTCCAGGTGATGCCGCCATCGCTGCTGCTCACGGCACTCAAGGTGCCGTTGGGAATGCTCAGGTCAGTGTTGTCGAAGCCCTGCACCGCCTCGCTGAAGGTGATGGTCACCAGCGAAGTTTCGCCCGCGTTGAGGGTGCCGTCGGCGACCACGATGGTGGCGGTCGGACGCTGGCTGTCAATGGCGTAGTTGTTGGAGTCGGTAGTGCCGGCGCCCGCATTGCCTGCCAGGTCCTGCACCAGGGAGTTGTCCAGGTGCACCCTATTGCTGGTGTCGGTAATGCCCGCTGCCGGCGTCAGGGTGGCGGTCCAGGTGATGCCGCCGTCGCTGCTGCTGACGTTGCTCAGGGTGGCGTTATCGATGGTCAGGTCAGCGTTGCTGAAACCGGTGACCGCTTCGCTGAAGGTGATGGTCACCAGCGACGTCTGGCCGATACCCAGCGCCGGGTCAGCGACCACGATGGTCGCGGTCGGGCGCTGGGTATCGATGGCGTAGTTGTTGGAATCAGTGGTGCCGGTGCCGACGTTGCCACTGGTGGCGCCCTGCACGCCGCTGTTGTCCAGCGTGATCAGGTTGCTGCTGTCGGTGATGGCGCTGGTCGGGGTGAAGGTCGCGGTCCAGGTGATCCCGCCATCACTGCTGCTGACCGCACTGAGCGTGCCGTTGGCAATGGTCAGGTCGGCGTTGGTGAAACCGCTCACCGCCTCGTTGAAGGTGATGGTCACCAGTGACGTTTCACCAATATGCAGCGCGTTGTCGGCGACCACGATGGTCGCCGTCGGCAGCACGGTATCGATGGTGAAATTGCCCGAGTTGGTCACGCCGGTGCCGGCGTTGCCGGCCAGGTCACTGATGCCTGCATTGTTAAGCGTGATCAGATTGGTGGTGTCTTTGACGTTGACGGTCGGGGTGAACGTCGCCGTCCAGGTGATGCCGCCATCGCTGCTGCTCACGGTACTCAAGGTGCCGTTGGGAATGCTCAGGTCAGTGTTGTCGAAGCCCTGCACCGCCTCGCTGAAGGTGATGGTCACCAGCGAAGTTTCGCCCGCGTTGAGGGTGCCGTCGGCGACCACGATGGTGGCGGTCGGACGCTGGCTGTCAATGGCGTAGTTGTTGGAGTTGGTGGCGCCAGCGCCGGCGTTGCCCGCCACGTCCGCGATCCCGGTGTTGT
Organism: Pseudomonas fungipugnans; assembly: GCF_029955235.1. NCBI lineage: Bacteria > Pseudomonadati > Pseudomonadota > Gammaproteobacteria > Pseudomonadales > Pseudomonadaceae > Pseudomonas > Pseudomonas fungipugnans. The sequence continues at coordinate 416,981 of NZ_JARBWL010000002.1, read as the reverse complement.
CCAGGGTGATGAGGTTGGTCGCATCGGTGACGCCGGCTGTTGGCGTGAAGGTCGCCGTCCAGGTGATGTTGTCGCTGGTACTCAGGCCGGTGAGCGTACCGTTGTTGGCCGTCAGATCGGCGAGAGTGAAACCGGTCACAGCCTCACTGAAGGTGATGGTCACTACCGAGGTTTGGCCGATGGCCAACGCCGTGTCGGCAACGACAATGGTCGCGGTCGGGCGTTGGGTATCGATGGCGTAATTGTTGGAGTCGGTGATGCCGACACCGATGTTGCCGCTGCTGACACCCTGCACGCCGCTGTTGTCCAGGGTGATCAGGTTGGTGCTGTCGGTGATGGCGTTGGTCGGGGTGAAGGTCGCCGTCCAGGTGATGCCGCCGTCACTGCTGCTGACCGCACTGAGCGTACCGTTGGCGATGGTCAGGTCGGCATTGGTAAACCCGCTCACCGCTTCGCTGAACGTGATGGTCACCAACGACGTTTCACCGATGTTCAACGCACTGTCGGCGACCACGATAGTGGCAGTCGGCGCCACGGTGTCGATCACGAAATTGCCGGAGTTGGTGGTGCCGCTGCCGGTATTGCCGATCAGGTCGGCCACGCCGGTGTTGGCCAGGGTGATGACGTTGGTCGCATCATTGACGCCCACCGTTGGCGTGAAAGTCGCGGTCCAGGTGATCCCGCCGTCGCTGCTGCTGACCGCGCTCAAGGTGCCGTTGGGGACGGTCAGGTCGGCGTTGGTGAAACCGCTCACCGCTTCGCTGAACGTGATGGTCACCAGCGAGGTTTCACCGACCTTCAGACTGCTGTCGGCGAGCACAATGGTGGCGGTCGGGCGCACAGTATCGACCACGTAGTTGTTCGACGACGTGGCGCCAGTGCCGGCATTGCCTGCCGTATCGCTGACCCCGGTGTTGCCCAGGGTGATGACGTTGGTGGTGTCGTTGATGCTGGCGCTCGGGGTGAACGTTGCCGTCCAGGTGACGCCACCGTCACTGCTGCTGACCGCGCCCAATGTGCCGTTGGCGATGGTCAGGTCGGCGTTGGTGAAGCCGGTCACCGCTTCGCTGAAGGTGATGGTCACCAACGAAGTCTGGCCGATACCCAAGGCCGTGTTGGCCACCACCACGGTCGCTGTTGGCCGAACGGTATCCACCGCATAGTTATTGGAGTTTGTCGTCCCTGTGCCGGCGTTGCCCGCCGTATCACTGACCCCGGTATTGTCCAGCGTGATCAGGTTGGTGCTGTCACTGACCGTCGCACTCGGTGTCAAGGTCGCCGTCCAGGTGATACCGCCATCGCTGCTGCTGACGGCGCTCAACGAGCCGTTGGCGATGGTCAGGTCGGCGTTGGTGAAACCGGTCACCGCCTCGCTGAACGTGATGGTCACCTGCGAACTCTGGCCGATGGCCAGGCTGGTGTTGGCGACCACGATGGTTGCGGTCGGCCGCTGGGTATCGACCACGTAGTTGTTCGAATTGGTGGTGCCGGTGCCGGCGTTGCCCGCCGTATCACTGACCCCTGTGTTATCCAGGGTCACGACGTTGGTGGTATCGCTGATCGCATTGGTTGGCGTCAGCGTGCCGGTCCAGGTAATGCCGCCGTCGCTGCTGCTCAGTCCGGTGACGGTGCCGTTGGCCACGGTCAGGTCAGCGGTGGTGAAACCGGTCACCGCTTCGTTGAAGGTGATGGTCACCAGCGAGGTTTCGCCGATGGCCAGCGTGGTGTCGGCGACCACGATGGTCGCCGTTGGCCGCACGGTATCGATGGTGTAGTTGTTTGAGTTGGTGCTGCCGGCGCCGGCGTTGCCTGCCGTGTCGTTGACCCCGGTGTTGTCCAGGGTAATGACGTTGGTGGTGTCGTGGGTGCTGGCGCTTGGCGTGAGCGTGGCCGTCCAGGTGATGCCGCCGTCGCTGCTGCTGACGTTGGTCAACGTGCCATTGGCGATGGTCAGGTCGGCATTGGTGAAACCGGTCACGGCTTCACTGAAGGTGATGGTCACCAACGAGGTTTCGCCGGCGATCAGCGCGTTGTCGGCGACCACGATGGTCGCGGTGGGCCGCACGGTATCGACCACGTAATTGTTGGAATCGGTGGTGCCCACGCCCGCCACGCTGCCAGTGACGCTCTGCACCCCGGTGTTATCCAGCGTGATGACGTTGGTGGTGTCGGTGATCGACGCGTTCGGCGTGAACGTCGCGGTCCAGGTCACGCCGCCATCGCTGCTGCTGACTGCACTCAGGGTGCCGTTGGGGATCGTCAGGTCGGCATTGGTGAAACCGGTCACGGCGGTGCTGAAGGTGATGGTCACCAGCGAAGTTTCGCCGATGCCCAGCGTCGGGTCGGCCACCACGATTGTTGCGGTGGGGGGCTCGACGTAATTGTTGATGAGGGTGCCGTCGTTGCGCAGGTTGGTCACGTTTGCCGGGGTGCTGCCCGCAGCACCGCCACCCGACGCACCACCGCCGGAGCCGCTGCCGCCGACGTTGCCACTCAGGGCCGCGAAGTTCGCTGCGGTCATGATCAGCGTGCCTTTGTTCCAGATCCCGCCGATGCCCTGGCCTGCAGCACCGCCGGGATCGGCGCTGCCGCCATCCCCTGCCAGGCCGCCGCCGCCACCGCCGCCACCACCGGCCGCAATGTTGCCGCTGATGTGCGAAGTGCCGATCACGGTCATGGTGCCGGAGTTATAAACGCCGCCCGCTGCCGAACCGCCGATGCCGCCGACCCGGTTCCAGCCGGAACCGCCACCGCCACCACCGACGGTGATCGTGCCGTTGGTTGCCGAACCGCCGTTGCCGCCGACGCTGTAGCCCGACGTGCCGGAGGTGCCGCCTGCGCCGCCCGCGCCGTTGACGGCGCCGCCACGGCCGCCGAGATGGACCGAGTCATAACTGCCGCCGATGCCGCCCGCGCCGGAACCGCCCGCAGTGCCGAAATACGTTGGCCGCCCCTGTGCCGTAGTGTTGCCGCCGGCAGCGCCGCCCGAGCCGCCCACCCCGCCGCCGCCACCACCGCTACCGCCGCCATAAATCGGCGTCACGCCACCGCCGCCACCACCACCGGACGCTGCGTTGGCGATCACGGTGACGTTTTTCAGGGTCAGGTTACCGGCATTCAAGATCCCGCCGCCCAAGGCATCACTGGCGGTGAAACCACTGTTGGCGCCACTGCCGGCGGCCAGGCCTTTGGTGATGGTCAAGCCGTCGAGCAGCACGGTGCTGCCGGACGCGACTTCAATGACGCGGGTCTTGTATTGACCGCTCAGCGTCACGTCGGCCACGCCGTCGTTGTTCAGATCGCCATCGATGGTGATGTTCTTGTTGATCAGCAATTCGGTGTTCAGGTTAACGGTCATGCTGCCGCTGAAGGTGACAATGTCGCCGTTCTGCGCCAGCGCAAGTTCGGCGCGCAGGGAGTTGGTGCCGCTGTCCAGGTTGTTGGTCGCCGTCCAGGTGGCCAGGCCCCATTGGTAGGCACTCATGGACTGGGCCGAGAGCACGTTGACGCTCTCGATGGTGCCGGTGGCGATTTCCAGGTTCCAGTCGCCGCCCACGCCGGTGCGGTTGCTGGAGGCGGCGACGTCGCGGCCGGTCATGTTGGCAATCGAGTCGACAAAACTGACGCCGCGATCACCCTCGGCGGTGTAGCAGGCGTAGATCAGGATGTCGCCGCCGACGTTCATGTCCTTGCCGATTTGCCCCAACACGGCGCTGCGAGCAGCGACGTTATCGGCTGACAGGTATGTGCTGCCCAGCCACAGATCCCCGGCGTTGCCGTGGGCAATGATCTCCACCGTGCTGATGCCCTGGTGGCTGCCCAGGTAGTCGGCGATCTGCTGCAATCCGTCCTTGCTGCCATCGAGTTGCACCACCTGGGTGCCGGGCGCGACGCCTTTGAGCAAACTGTCGGAGTCTTTGACCCGAGAGTCGACAAACACCACGCTCTGGCCGGGTACGGCGACCGGCGTCGCGGCGGCCGGCGTTGCATCAGCCTGACCGTGGGTGTCCTTGCTGGCCACCGCATGATCGGCGGCCGGCGCCTTGGCGGCGTCGGCAGTCGGATGACTCTCAGGCTGAGCGGCCTCGGCCACCGTGGCTGCCACTGCGCCATCGAACAGCATGCGCGGTTCCAGGGACATGATCATGGGCGCGGCCAGTGCCCGTGCGCCCTCGGTAACTCGCGACTTGCCTTTGCTCCACCACATGCTGCTCACCCGGACTCGAACTTACTTGAGGCACCAAAAAAAACGCCGCGATCAACTGATCGCGGCGTCGGCTTTCATACGAATGACATTGGCGGCGCTGGCTGAGCCATCGAGCCAAAAAGACAACTCTGCGTATTGTTTGAACAAGTCCGGCGGCAGGATCGTGCGCCGTGATTGCAGCTCGACCTTGGGCTTGACCTTGTGCAGGCCCGCGATCCCGAGGCCCTGATCGAACTCCGGCGCGTCATACGCCAGATGGTTGAAATCGTGTTCGAACCACGGCTCGTCGATAAAGTCGTAAACCAGCCGCAGCACCCGCTCCGGCGCTTGAGTCAGCAGGTCGTAATCGACGATCAGCAACGACTCGGCCTGTTCGCCGTAATACGCTTCCTTGAGCGCCGCCCAGGCAAAACCCACCAGGCGATTGCGTTGGGCAAGGGTTTCGCAACGGCTGTAAACGGTGTTGCGCTCGCCCGCGTCGACAAACAGCTTGGTGTTTTCATAGGGGTTGGCGCGGTACAGGCGTTCGAGGCTGTCCATGACCCAGGCAACGTTGCGCACACAGGCAATGACCTTGGCCTTGGGGAACAGATCGTTGATGGCCGGCAGACGCGAGCTCCACAATCGATTGGTGTCGAACACCACCGGCTTGTCCGCCTTGTCGGCGTAGAAGGAATCGAACAGCCCGCGAAGCAGGCGACGGCGCAGAGGGGTATCGATCACCGCGCCGAACTCGCTGCCGGCACTGCATTGATCAAGGACGCTACTGAACAGAGAACCAACCGGGCTGGTCATGCCGGCGTGAAAACGCGGGTTCTGCAAAAGAATCGCAGAAAGCAGGGTGGAGCCTGAGCGCGGCAAGCCGGAAATAAAATGGAATTGCTGCAATCCCTTCACCCTAGACGAAAGTCCCTTTATATGACGGAGCGTAGTCCATGGATGGGGATTCGACTAGTGGGCTTTTGATATCAAATGGCGGTTGAGTCGATAAAAAATCGTGGTGGGTGGAGCTGCGTTTCGGGTGAATCGTTTAAGCGGCAAGGTCAGAGGCCGACCAGTGGGTCAGTGGCGTTAGGACCGTCGAACCTGTGGCGAGGGGATTTATCCCCGTTCGGCTGCGAAGCAGTCGTAAATCCCTCACCGCGGTACATCAGAAATACCGCAATTGCCGGTTTTTGGGCCGCTTCGCGTCCCAACTGAACTTTGGCGTTTGTGCGCACTGCCTTGGCAGGTCAGCGCGCTTTTGTTTCTTCTCCGGCTACGCCCTCTGTGTCCCTTAGCATGTCGTCGATAGAGTCGAACGGGTGGCGAATGTGATCAAGCACGCACCGAGACCGTGCATCGCAAATAACGAGACTGATAGCGACGCTTGTTCACGGCCGAACAAACAACCGCGCCCGGACCCCACCCGCCTTCTTCTCGCTGATGCTGTGCCAGTCAGCCGGCAATGCCACAAACTCGTCGGGCATGTCTGCCAGGCCAATCAACCAGACACGCCCGCCGCTTTTGAGCAGGTCGCCCAGGCTGTCCACATAGGCATCGCTGGTCACCAACGTACCGAAGCCATAGGCATTCGGCCGGCTCGATGCGCCATTGGCCAAGGGCGGGGTGTACAGCAGCGTTTTGGCCTCGGTGCGGTTGTAGTAGACGTAAACGAGATACCAGAGCATATCGCCGGTCACGATTTGATCACCGGGGGCAAAGTGCTGATTGACGTAGTCGACAACGACGCTGACCTGATCATTGGGATCAACCGTGGCGTTGTTCTTCACGCCCACCAGTTCCACGCCGATAAACAGCACCAGAATGGCCAGGGCCAGCACCCGAAAACCGGCGTACAGACGATCGACCGCCAGCGCCACCAGCATCGGCAAGCCCAGTGCATAGGCCGTTACATAGCGTTCGATGAACACCGGCGAGATGAATGACACCGCAAACACCAGCACAATCGGCAGCACGCTGAAGAGCACCAGCAGAATGCTGCCACGAAAAACGCTGCGATCGCGCGCCAGCGCCACACCAATCACCGCCAGCAACGCCGCTGGCAAGGTGATGAACAGCCAGCGCGGTAGCGTGCCGCCATCGTCCTGGACCAGCAGCGCCCAGATCATCGACGGCAGCGAACTCAGGGTGACCGGGTCTTCCCAGCCGACATCGCCGTTGGCCTTGAGCTCGTCCATGTGCTGCACCAGATCGACCAGGTTGGGCACCCATGGCAGGTACAGCAACACAATCGCCAGGTTCGCCAGCCACCAGGCCGGACGCTGGATATGCCGCAGGCGATAGCCCGGCTGCACCCGCACCACGGCCAGGTACAGCCAATGGCTGATCACACACAGGGCGGTGAAATAATGGGTATAGAACGCCGCCGCCATCAGCAGTGCATACACCACCAGATAGCCGTTACGCCGGGGTTGCCGGACCCAGTACACCAGCGCAATCGTGGCGCCGATCAGCAGCAGCCCGAGCAGGGAGTACATACGCACTTCCTGGCTGTAGCGCACCGCCGTGGGCAGCAGCGCCAGCAGGATACCTGCCAGCAATGCAGCGCGCCGGGTGGCGAGCAGGTCCACCAGCCACACGCCGAGCCCGACCGTGATGATCCCCGGCAATGCACTCAGGGTGCGAATCGAAAGAATGCCGTCACCGAACCAGTCGATCCAGCCATGCAGCAGCATGAAGTACAGCGGTGGATGGACATCGTGGGCCGCGTGCGACCAGATTTCACCCAACGAATGCTGGCTCAGCAACAGGCTGGAGCCTTCGTCGCCCCAGATGGCGGCAGCCGTCAGATCGTAGAAACGCACCAGCGCCGCCAAGACCATGATCGGCAGTAACCAGTGCTCTCTTGCCCAACGAACCAAGCGTTGCACGCCCAACCAGGCGCCTGGCGCTGCTTGGGGGTCTTGCGTGTCGCCAACCGGCGTTTCTCTACGCGCCTCCATTGCTTCCTCTTGCGGTGCCGGAAAAACCACGACGGTGTGGCCCCTGAAACATGCCGTCACTTTAGGCCAGCCAAGGAGAACCGTCGATGCTGGCTTTGCCCAACACGACATCCGGCAGCGCTGTCGATCCGGGTCTACGCTCTGGCTTGGCGTGACCAGGCCGCGCAGCGACGCGTGGCCCGCCAGATCACTTACCTGAAGGAAGAGGACTTATGGACGTATTTATGGGCACCGTCATGACGTTTGGCTTTAACTTTGCGCCCAACGGCTGGGCCTTGTGTAACGGTCAAATAATGAATATCCAGCAGTATCAAGCCTTGTTTACGCTACTGGGGACCGTCTATGGCGGCAACGGCAGCCAGACATTCGGGCTGCCCAACCTGCAAAGCCGCCTGCCGATCTGCCAGGGCACCGGCCCAGGTCTGACGGCACGCGTCATGGGTGAAAACTCCGGGACCGAGACGATCACCGCTACCCTCAACAACCTGCCTAACCACACCCATACGCTGACCGGAATCACGGCGAACACCACCGTGCAACTGGCCAGCCCGGCGAGCAACCCGGCCACCGTGCCGACCGCTACCAATTCGTACATCGGCGCCTCGGGTGGCGGGCCGGGTGCGGCGAACATCTACTCCGACGCGCAAGGTGCTTCGGCGGTGCCACTCAAAGGCGTGGCCACCACGGTCTCGGGCACCGTTTCGCCCACCGGCACCGGCCTGCCGATGGCCAGCATGAACCCGTTCCTGGTGCTGAACTTCAGCATCGCGCTGCAAGGCCTGTTTCCTTCGCGCAACTGAAACGCCGCCGGGGGCCTCACCTCCCCCGGCCACTCACCTTGCTGGAGCGATACCATGCTGGAACAGGTTCAAGACCAACATTTCCAACCGCTGCTGGGCCAGACCGCGACCTTGCGTTTGCCCGACGGCAGTGAACTGCCGATTCATATCGACAGCCTTGAGCAAAAACCACGCTCACAGATGCCCAACAGCGAGCGTGTGCCGTTTGGGGTCGGGTTCAACAGCCTGGAGCCCACTGACTTTGTGGATGGTTTATGTGCACTGGAATTGCCAGGACTGGGGCCGGTGCAGGATATTTTTGTGTCGCGGGTGCCGGCGATGGGGCGGGATCCGGCGGTGGGGTATTTCTACATCGCATTTAACTGAAACGATCACCACCCTCCATTGTGGGAGCGAGCCTGCTCGCGAAAGCGATCCACCATTCAATATTTTCGTTGACTGATACTCCGCTATCGCGAGCAAGCTCGCTCCCACAGGTTTTGTGGTGGTATTGGTTTATCCCTTCGGATACCACACCAACCGCTCCGCCGCCGGATTACGCTCCTCAACCTCAAACCCCAATGCCAGATAATGCCGCCGTGCATGGGGGTTGCTGGCCCAGACCACCGTTGCCACCGGGCAACGGATTTGCTGCGCGGCTTTCTGCACCCCTTGCAGCACCGTGCGGCCATAACCCTGGCCACGCGCCTGGGGAATGAAGGCGAGGTACAACACACGAATTTCGTTGGGGCCAAAATCCGTAGTCAGGGCACCAATCGGGGTGTCGAGTTTTTCCACCACGTAATGCATGGCGTTGGGATATTCATCTTCGATGCCTTGCTCCTGCACCCGAAACTGCTGGGCCACCAGTTCTTCAACCCGCTCCGGCTCGCCGTCGATCCATTGCAGGTCTGGCCGCGCCGCCTGATACAGGCTTTGCAGAAAAGGCCCGTCGCTGACCCGCGAAGGCCGCACCACCAAACCGTCCGCCGCCACTGTCCCACTGTTCGCCATGTCTTTCTCCCTTAGAAACCGCTCTCCCTCACACCCAGCGCTGCCATGCGCCGCCAGGCCGTTCCCAGTATCGATTCACCGCGACCCTGCAACACCACAATGCCGCGCAGCGGCTGCATCGGTGTCGGTGCGCTGTCGAGCAGGCTCAGCCGGGCGCCGTATTGCGCCTGCACCGGCTCGGGCCGTTGCGACTGATCGCGGCGCACGGCAATCGGCCCGTGGTGGTCGGACGTCAGCGCCTCCTGATCGACATAAGAGGCGCCATTGGTGTCGATCTCCGTCAGCTGCACGGCGACCGCCGGGTGCATCGGGTCATCGGCAATAAAGCGTCCGTGGGCGCCAGGTGCCACACGCCACAGATCGGCCTCGGCCAGATAGCCGCGCAACCGCGCCCCGTCTTCGACCACCCGCGCCAACGCATCTTTGGTCGCCAGCCAGCGACCAGGCACCAGCTGCGGCAACAAATCACGCACCTTGCCGGCGTGGGGCGCACGCAGCAGCAGGCGTTCACGCTGGGCGGCAAGGCCACGGTACTCGGCCACGGCTTCGGCCAGACGTTGTTCAACGATATTGGCGTCCGCTGCCGTTTCGCTGCGACCGGCCTGACGGCGCATCTGCAATTGCTGGATCTGGATTTCCTGACGGACGATGACCTGACGCGAGTCCAGGTCCGGCGATTCCAGCTCGATCAGCACATCGCCCTCGGCGACCACCTGACCGTCATGCACGTTCACGCTCTTGACCCGCGACGCCACGGGGGCGTGCAAGGCACTGGCACGGCCAGCCTCGAGCATCGTCGGCAACTCGACCGCGCTGCGCCATGGCAACACCAGCACCAGCACCACGCCAAGCAACGCCAGGCCACTGAGCAATACTCGCGGCCCGTGGGCCTGTTCCCGGCGGGTCCACCACTGGCGCCATTCACTCATGATCGGCAGAAAAATGAACCACACCAGCTCCACCAGCATCAGGAAAATCCCCAATACCTTGAAGAACAGGTGATAGACCGCCAGCGCGATCCCGAAAAACAACACCGCACGCCACAGCCATGAGCCATACCCCCACATCAACAAACGCCGCTGCATCTTCGGCGACCACGGCTCCGGTGCAGGTTCACCGTAACCGAACAAAAACTCGCGCAGACGCCAGCGACACAGGGCAAAGGCGCGGCCTTGAAGGTTGTCCACTTCAAGAAAATCGCTGAGCAAAAAGTAGCCGTCAAAACGCATGAACGGATTGAGGTTGATCACCAGCGTGGTGATCCACGTCGCACTGGCGAGCATAAACGCCGCCGTGCGCGCCGGTCCGTCCGGCAGCAGTGACCAGGCCAGCAGCGCAATGCACGCCAGCAGCAGTTCGGCCAACACGCCACCGGCACCGATCAGCAGCCGGGCGCGGCGATCATTGACCCGCCAGGCGTCGCTGACGTCGGTGTAGAACATCGGCAGCATCACCATGAACGCCACGCCCATGCTCTGTACCCGGCACCCGGCGCGCTTGGCCATGAATGCATGGCCGAACTCATGGCACAGCTTGGCGAAGAACAGTGCCACGCCGAAGGACAAAGCACCGCCCAGGCTGAACAAATGCGGGAACGTCGCGACAAAGCGCTGCCAGTCCCGCGACACCAGAAACACCCCCAACGCCAGGGTGGCGGGCAAACCGTAGCGCAGCGCTCGCGGGCCGAAGCGCTCCAGCCACGGCCAGGCGCGATTGAGAAAGGCGTCGGGGCGCCACAGCGGAATGCGGAAAAACAGGTATTGATGCAGCAGAATTTGCCACAGGCTGCGCCGCTGAGCAGCGGCTTTCAGGCTGTAGCTGGCGCGCTGCTGCGGATCGGTCGCGGTGATCAGGTCGTGACTGCGCAGAAAGGCCAGTAATTGCTCAAGTTCAGTCCCGTCCAGCGGCAAACCCGGCTCACGATTGGCGGCGCGCAGCACCTGCTCGGGATCGCCGAGAGACCAATGCCGCAGCAGCCGCATCGCCGCCGCGCCTAGCTTGAAATAGCGCCCGCGCACCGGGTCGGCCAGCGTCCAGCGCGGCGAGCCGTCGAGGGCCGGGGCGGCAGCCGACAATTGCAGGTCGGCCCGCAAGCTCGGCAAGGCCATCTACAGGCCCACGCTTTGCCGCAACCCGGCCAATGGCCGGCGTAACAGGTACAACGCCAGCGGTGCACGGTCGCCGAAGATTTTCGCTGTGCCGCGCAAACCGATGCGCGGCGGCGCGCTCTCGAAATTGGCGTCCAGCCGATAGGCCAACTGCCCGCCCGCTGTGGGCTGTGCCTCGTAGGCCGAACGTTCAAGTTTGGCCAGATGACGCTGCAACGGATCGCTGTCGAGGAACAGCGCGACCTGTGCCCCCGGCGCCAGGGCAATCGCGTCGCCCACCGCCAGTTCGATGCGCAACTCGGCCTGATTCGGGTCGGCGATTTCCATCAGCCGCTCGCCGGTCTGCACCGGTTTGCCGGTCCAGCGGTCGGCGTCGGCAAACACCGCGATGCCGTCACGCTCGGCGCGCACTTCGCTGCGTTTAAGCAGTTCGCGGGCGTAATCGCGTTCGGCGCGTTTCTGCTCGACCCGCGCTGCCAGCAAATCAATTTTCGAACTCGATTCGGCGTCTGCGAACGAGCGCTGGGAGTTGGCCTTGAGCTCGGCTTCAGCCACACCCAGGGCACGCTCGGCCACATCGGCCTGAGCCTTGAGGGTGGTGCTTTCGAAGCGCAACAGCAGGTCACCGGTTTTCACCGTCTGATTGGGTTTGACCAGAAACTCGGCAATCACCCCGTCCAGCGGCGCCGCCACCACGCGACCGCCCAGCGGCACCACTTCGGCCGGCGCCAGCACCGATTGCCGCACCGGGATCAGCAGACCCAGCAATAACACCGCCACCAACGCCACCTGGCGCTTGCGGGTCCAGCGCAGACGCCAGGGTTTGCGCGGTTGCAGCGCCAGCCAGGCGTGGCTATAGGTGTCGCCCAGTTGCGACAGCAGTATCTGTTCGGGCGGGTTCCAGGCGACGTCGCGGGCCAGCCACAAACCGCCGAACACTTCGCCCTGATGATCCACCAGCGGCAACCAGAACACCTGGGCGCTGGACAGACTTTGCCAGTCGGCTTGAATCGGTTCGCTGAGCAGCGTGGGGGAAATCACCCGTGCCTGCTTCAGCAGGTCAAGCTTGAACAACTGCGCCACCGCCTGTTCGACGAACGCCACGAACGGCGCGTTCGGGTCCACCGTACTGACGCCGGTCACCGCCTGAACCTTGCCGGCAATCAACAGCGCCGCGTGACGAAAGCCGAACAATGCCTGGCCGTCATTGACCAGGCTGTAGGCCAGTTGCGCCGGGTTACGGGCGGCACGGGTCTGGCGTTCGAGGTCGAGGAACCGGGCAAAGATCTGCTCGGCCCCGCCCGTTACCGGGGCGTTCACTTGAGCTCCGCGAAACGCGCCGTGCCACTCATGCCGGCCAGCAGACCGGTGGCGTTCGGCAACGTGGCCACCAGCAACAACGTCTGACTGCCTTCATCAATACGCGCGCCGAGGCGCTTGACCGTGGCCTCCAGCGGCTGACCGGTTTCATCGGGGACAAAATTGAACGTCTGGCCCGGCTTGAGCTTGCCCATCCAGCGCGACGGAATCAGCAGATGGATTTCCAGCGTGCGGTTGTCCACCACGTCCAGCAGCGGTGCGCCGGCGGCGACGCTCTCAAAGCGCTGCACCTTGCGTTCCACCACCTGGCCGTCGAAGGGCGCAAGCACGCTGCAACGCTTGACCTGCACCTGATAGACCTGCGATTGCGCCTGAGTCTCGCTGACCTTGGCCTCGGCCCGCGCCACTTCAAAACGCCCGACCGAATTCAACGCCGCCAGTTGCCGGTTATGCGCCAGCTCTTCACCGGCGCCACGGCTGGCGGCCTGCGCAGCATTGAGCTGGGCCTGATACCCCGAGCAATCAAAACGCGCCAGGGTGTCGCCCTTCTTGAACGACTCGCCCTCACTGAACGGCAACTCGACGATCCGTCCCGCCAGCTCACTGGCGAGCATCGCCTGATCCCGGGCACGCAACACGCCACGGGCCTCATTGGCCGAAGAAGCACGGGTCCCCGTTGCGCTGGTTTCCAGCAGCGGATCGTCTGGCGCAGGGCTTTGCGCCTGAGCTACACACGATACAAAGGTCAATCCGATAACCAAACTACCCAAACGCTGCATAACCGTAACTCCCTGACGGATGGTCGGAGTCTACGACAGCGGGGGGTAGCGTCAAGCGAATAGCCACCATTGGGAAAAAGAGTGCGCTCGTGATGAGTTTTACGCACCTACAAAGACTGAAGATATTTCCTACCGGCTTCGGCCTAACGCCGATCAGTCAAGACGCAAAACCTGTGGGAGCGAGCCCGCTCGCGAAGAGGCCAGCACATTCAACATTGATGTTGAATATCAGACCGCCTTCGCGAGCAGGCTCGCTCCCCCAAGGTTTACGGTGTTCAAATCCTTAACTGACCGGCATCAGGCTTCAGCCGGTTTTTTCATTTAGAGACAGAAATCAGCGCTGCGCCGTCTCCGCCACCGGATACACCGACTCCCATCCCCCACCCAACGCTTTATACAAACCCACCATCGCCAGCGATACCCCGGTCGAGCTCTCGACCCACTGCTGCTGGGTCGCCAGCAACTCGCCTTGCACGGTCAGCACGTTCACAAAATCCACCACGCCTTCCACGTATTGCTGTTGCGCGGTACGCAGCGCGATCTGGTTCTGGCGTACGGCTTCGGCAAGGCTGTCGCGGCGGCGTTGGCTGGCGTTGTAGGCGCTCAGTTGATCGTCGATCTCATGCCAGGCACGCAGCACGGTTTGCTGATAGGCCAGCGCCGCTTCCTGTTGCTGGGCCTCGCGCAGGTTGAGCATGCCGCGCAGGCGGCCGCCGTCGAACAGCGGCAGGCTGAACTGCGGGCCGATGCCGAACGAGCGTGAGCCCCAAGAGCCGAAGTCGCTCAGTTGCATGGCCTGCGAACCGATAGTGCCGGACAGGGTGATGCGCGGATAAAAATCACCCTTGGCCACGCCGATGCTCGCCGTCGCCGCGTGCAGACGGGCCTCGGCCTGACGGATGTCCGGGCGGCGTTCGGCCAGTTGCGACGGCAGGCCGATGGCAACCTGCGGCGGGGTTTGCGGCACCGGCGCGTCTGTGGATAACTCGGCGTTCAGCGCTTGCGGTGGCTCGCCCATCAACAGGCTCAGCGCGTTGATCAGTTGCGACTGGCGCTGCTCCAGCGCCGGCAGGCGCGACTCGATGGCGGCGACTTGAGCGGCGGCTTCGGCGACGTCCAGATCCGTGGCCACGCCATCGGCCAGGCGCAATTGCGAGAGTGTCAGGCTGTGCCGGGCGACGTCGAGGTTCTGCTCGGTGACCGCCCTGGTGTTCTGCACACCGCGCAATTGAATGTAATTCTGAGCGGTTTCGGCGAGCACTGACAACAGCACGCCACGCCGGTCATTTTCCGCGACTTCGAGGGTCGCATCGGCGGCCTCGGTTTCGCGGCGCACGCGGCCCCAGAAGTCCAGCTCCCAGGAGGCGGAGAAGCCGGCATCCCAGAGATTGAACGCCGATTTGCCGTTGTTCCCGGACGGATCTTGCAAGCCTTCGCTGCTGTTGCGTTCGCGTCCGTAACTGCCGCTGGCGGCGGTGTGGGGATAGCGATCGGCAGTGACCACCTGCCGGGCAGCGCGGCTTTGTTGCAAGCGGCTGCTGGCGAGTTTCAGATCAAGGTTGTCGGTCAGGGCGCGCTGGCTCAGGGCTGAGAGTTTTGCGTCGTGAAACACTTCCCACCAGCGTTCGTCCAGGGTGTCGCCGACGGTTTGGCTGGGGGCGGGTTTTGTTGGTTTTGACCATTCGCTGATGTGTTGGGGTTGGGGTTTGATGAAGTCCGGGCCGACGGTGCAGGCGCTTAGGTTCATGACGAGCAAAGCGCCCAGAGTGAGTGGCGGCCACTGGCCTCTTCGCGGGCAAGCCCGCTCCCACATTTGATCGCATTTATTCTGGAAGAACCCAGTCACTGTGGGAGCGGGCTTGCCCGCGAAGAGGCCAGACCCGCCAATAGAGATCTTCATCGCTGCACCACCTCACGCTTGCCAGCACCGGCCGTATCAATGCTCGCCTCCACCGACATCCCTACCCGCAACCGTTCGGCCAATGGCTGCCCCGGTTCGAGGACGATCTTTACCGCAATCCGCTGCACCACCTTGGTGAAGTTGCCGGTGGCGTTATCCGGTTTCACCGACGCAAACGTCACCCCGGTCGCCGGTGCGATGCTCTCCACGCGCCCGGTCAGCATTTCACCGCCGAGGCTGTCGACACGCACCTGCACGTCTTGCCCCGGCTGTACGTCGGTCAGTTGGGTTTCCTGGAAGTTGGCGACCACATACGCCTGAGCCAACGGCACCACGGCGAGCATCTTGCTGCCCGGCGTCACGTAGGCGCCGACCCGCACCGCACGCTCACCGACCATCCCGTCCTGCGGCGCGACAATGCGCGTGTAAGACAGCTCATAGCTGGCCATCTCCAGCGCCGCTTGCGCCCGCTTCAACTCCCCTTCAGCGGCATCGCGCTGGGCCGTGAGAATGTCCACCTGCTTGCGCTCCGCCGCCAGTACGGCGGTGGCATTGGCCAGTTTTGCGGTGGCCTGGTCGATGCGGGTTCGCGCTTGCTGCGCGCTCTGCACCGTACCGGCACCGACGCCCGCCAAATGGTCATAGCGATTCAACTCATGCTCGGCAAAGGCCATTTCAGCCTTGGCCGACACCACCGTGGCCTGAGCCTGGGCGATGACCGAGGTCTGGCGTTCCAGCGTCGCCCGCGCATTTTGCAACTGCGCCTTGGCCACCAGGGTTTGCGCGTCGGCCGCCTGGGCGGCGGCGCGCAGGTCGCGGTCATCGATCAGCGCCAGCAGTTGCCCGGCCTTGACCTGCTGGTTGTCGTCCACCAGCACTTCCTTGATAAACCCGGCCACACGCGGCACTACCAGCGTGAAGTCCGCCGAGACAAAGGCGTCGTTGGTGTTTTGCTGGGTGCGCTTGCCGAACAGGCCGGGCAGCACCAGACAGATCAGCACGCCGACGGCCACCGCAGCGGCCACACCGATCGCCAGTTTTTGCTTTGAATACGTCATAAACACCTTCAGTTTCAGTGAAGCAATCAGGTCGGCGCGCGAGGCGGGAAGATCCGCGTCGGCAGCCAGAAAATCAGCAGGATCAGCGCCAGAGCGACACCGGCCATGCACAGATAAAGATCCGAAGACGTCAGCACCACCGCCTGCTCGTGCAGCCGATGAGCGAGGCCCGGGCTATCGCTGTCGGCCAGCGGCGAATTGCCGAGGTTGTCCACCAATATGGTCGAGTGAAAATGCAGGCGTGAGCGGGTCAACGCGTCCAGCACGCCGGCAGCGATCACCGATGCCAGCCCGCGAACCGTGTTGAACCAGGCCGACGCGAACGGCCCTTCAATCGGCTTGATGCTGCCGGTGGCGAGCATCAGCAGCGGCAACACCGCCATGGGCTGGCCGAAAATCTGCAGCAGTTGCAGCCCATAGAAGTCGTCGCGAATCCACTGCGACGTCAGCTGCGAGGCGCCAATGCACGACAGCGCCAACAGGCTCAGGCCAAGGCCCAGCACCCAGCGGCAATCCACCCACCGCAAGTTGCACAACGCCGCCACCAGCGGCAGCGCAAGCAACTGCGGTAATGCCGCCACCAACATCAGCGGCGCGGTCTGGGCCGGTCGATAACCCTGCACCTGCGCCAGATACGCCGACGGAATCACCACCACCGCCGACAGCACCACCAGCACGCCGGCCAGCGTCATCAGGGCGAAGCTCAAATTGCGGATGCCAAGCATCTGCAACTTGAAGAACGGAACCGGCTGCGACCATTCATTGATCAGGAACAGCACCAGCAACAGCAAGCCACCGCCGAGCAAGCCGCAGATAAGGCTGGATTCGAACCAGTCCAGGCGATTGCCCTGCAAGATGCCGATGACCACCATGCAGATCGCCGGGAAACCCAGCAGCAGGCCGCGCCAGTTGAACGGCTTCAAGCGCTCCAGGCGCAGCGGGTCCTGGGGCAAGCCGTAGGCCACCGCCGCCATGGCGATCAGGCACGGCGCGACGATTTGCCAGAAGGTCCATCGCCAGCCGACATACTCGGTCCATAGCCCGGCCAGCGGCGTGCCGAGACCAGGGCCGAAGGTCGCCGTCAGCGCATAACCGGCCAGACCGTAGAGCTTCACATTGGCCGGCAAAAAACGCAGGGCGACGGTCATCAGCATCGGCGGCAGCGCACCGCCGGCCAGGCCTTGCAAGGTGCGCAGCAACAGCAGGCTTTCGTAGGTCGGGGCGAACGGGCACAGCACGCCCAACACGGTGAACACGCCGATGGCGTAGAGGGTGAAACGGCGCAACGAAAACGTCACCGAGCACCAGGGCGCGAAGGCCATGGCGGCGACCGAAGTGGCGGCGTAACTGGCCACCAGCCAGGTGCCTTCGTCGTAACCGATGGCCAGCGCGCCGCGAATGTCGGCCAGCGCGACTTTGGTCACCATCTCGTTGAGGCCGGACACCAGTACCGCCAGCAACACGCCCACCAGACCAATGATGATCCGCAGGCCGAAGACCGGTGGCGTGATGGCGGTTGGGCTGGCCACGGCGAGAGGTGCCGTGACCGTCAGGGAAGTCATGGACTGCCACTCCGGTAGGGGAATACCGGGGCATTTTATGGAATGCGATAGCTGACGAAAATTGACTTGTTGGCAGGTTATAAGTGCGTTCCATGCAGCAATGAAAAAACCCTGTTTGCTGCAGCAATGAAGAACCCCTGTGGCAGCGTGCCCTGCCTCAAGTGGGCTGTGCCGCCAGCCACGTCTCGTCGCAACACGCCTTGAGCGTTTCACGCATCCATCTGTGAGCCGGGTCTTTGTCGAAGCGCGGGTGCCACGCCTGGGTCAGCATCAAGGTCGGCAGCGGGATCGGCAGTGTGAACGAACGAAGATTGAGCCCCAGGCGTCGCACGCTCAGGAGCGTTTCCTTGGGCACTGGCAGAATCAGGTCGGAATCGGGCAAGGCAAACATCGCCGCATGAAAACTCGGCGCGATCACCGCCACCCGCCGCTCCAGCCCCAAGGCACCGAGCGCGGTGTCGATCGGGCCACGGGCCAGGCCACGGCGGGAAACGCTGATGTGGGAAAACCCGGCGTAGCGCTCGGCGGTGATTTCTTCATCGAACAGTGGGTGATCGTTGCGGGCCAGCCCGACGAAGTGGGTAGAAAACAGGTTCTGCACCTTCACTTCCGGCATCGACGGGCGGTTGTTGCTGATGCTCAGATCGATCCGTCCTTCGCGCAGCGCCTCGTCGTCTCCATCGCCTTCCGGCACAAAGCGCAGTTCGCAGTGCGGGGCCTGACGCTCCAGCGTGTCGAACAGCTTGCCGCCGTAAACGCCGACGAAAAAGTCATTGGCGCGAATGCTGAAGCGGCGCTGCAAGGTGCTCAACTGCACTTCGTCGGCGGAACGAAACAGCAATGCGGCCTGCTCCACTACATCCCGCACCTGATCGCGCAGGGCCAGCGCCTTGGGCGTCGGCACCAGGCCGCGACCGGCCCGCACCAGAATCGGATCGCCAATGGCTTCGCGCACCCGCGTGAGCGTGCGGCTCATGGCCGCCGGGCTGAGGTTCATCCGCCGCGCCGCGCCCACCACACTGCCCTCGTCGAGCAGGGCATCGAGGGCGACCAACAGATTCATGTCCGGGAGTTGCATGCTAAGCACTCGTGGCCGACCAGGATTGAGTCAGACGCAATGCTAGCAAATATCTCAGAGACCCACCCCTGGCCGCACATCATTAATGGCCGCCGAATACCCCGTAGCTGCCGCAGACTCGCAAAACACTAGCAGTTCTGCTAGTTCACAAAATCCGTACTCGCGACCAATACTAGAGACGCATTCAATAGCCTCTCTTTCGCGAAGGTCCCGACATGACTCACGGTCAAAAGGATTCGATTTCGCAACGTACTGTCCTGCTGGCCATCGACCACAGTCAGTCGATCATTGGCGAAATCGTCGATGGCAAAGCCAACGCCATCGCTTACTCCGCCTACGGCCATCAGTCCGCGCAGCAGGACGTCACGACGCGACTGGGCTTCAATGGCCAATTGCGCGAAATGCAAACCAGCTGGTATCTGCTGGGTAACGGCTACCGCGCCTATAACCCGCGATTGATGCGCTTTCACAGCCCGGACAGTTGGAGTCCGTTTAACGGCGGCAGGTTGAATGCGTATATGTATTGCGTGGGGGATCCGGTGAATCGGTCGGATCCGACAGGGCATTTCTCACTGACCAACTTCATTTTCGGCACGATGAGATTCTTTTCCGGGGACCCGGGCTATCACGCCTCAGGCGGCGGAAGGGGGCTTCTGGAAATCGGTGCAGCGATAGGAAGCAGAGCCCCTAACCCGGGAGGAATCAGTTCGACGCCCATAGGTAACAGCCCCGGGCTTGGCGACCATGCCCCGACAACGCTCAAGCACCACCCAGGATTTGCACAAGGTGCCGCGATGGACGGACTGACTGCAATGGGGAGTGGGAAAACCCGCTTTGTCGGAGGACGTTTTCCCGTGGGCAGCGGTCGCCCCCGCGGTAGCGGCCGGGGCCCATCTAGACCCCAAAGTTTAATAACGATATGGGAGGGCCCTGAGTATCACCCACGTATCGAAACCCTTACGCTTTTAACCAGCGCCCCTGGAAATTCCAGCTTCACCACAACTCACCTGCCGCAGCTTACTCCTGACCCTGTGCACTGGAATAGCCCCAGCCTCCACCAGCCCCCTAGCCCTGCCAATAGCAACTATTACCCTAGCCCTCCTGGTAGCCCCGCGGGTCCAAGCCGTTGGTCCTCTGATGACTCTTTTCGATCCAGATCCTCCAGAAGTTCATTTGGGTCCAGTAACTCCAGTAACTCCAGCATACGAAGTTCTTAGGAATGACCGGGTATGCTGAAGGTGGAGGATAGGGTGTAAAAACTAAATGCATTAAGTCGTCAGTCTTCCAGCGATTCATTTCTTTCCGCTGTTTCTTCAACACGTAGCTGATGAAGTTGGTGCGGCCTGGCACTTGAGGAACACGGCGGTGGGATTCACCGCTGCATCCCCCACCGCTTCACCGTCACCCGCTCCAACGTATCGAACACCAGGTTCTCCACCAGCAATCCAATCAGAATCACCACCGCCAACCCGGCAAACACCTTGTCGGTATACAGCTCGTTGCGATTCTGAAAGATGTACCAGCCCAAGCCGCCCTTGCCGCTGGTGGCGCCGAACACCAGTTCGGCGGCGATCAACGTGCGCCAGGCGAAGGCCCAGCCGATTTTCAGGCCGGCGAGAATCGACGGCAGCGCTGCCGGGATCAGGATGAACAACACAAAGCGCATGCCTTTGAGGCCGTAGTTGCGACCGGCCATGCGCAGGGTTTCCGAGACGCCGAGAAACCCGGCATAGGTGTTCAGCGCCAGCGCCCAGAGTACCGAGTGCACCAGCACGAAAATCAGGCTGTTCTGCCCCAGGCCGAACCACAGCAATGCCAGCGGCAGCAGGGCAATCGCCGGCAGCGGGTTGAACATTGAGGTCAGGGTGCTCAGCAGGTCACGGCCGAACTGGGTCGAAACCGCCAGCGTGGTCAGGGCAAACGCCAGGACGATGCCGATCAGGTAGCCCTTGAGCAGCACGACCAGGGAAATCCACACCTTGCCCAGCAACTCGCCGCTGAGCAAACCGTCGTACAGAGCGCTGCTGGTTTGCAGGAAACTCGGCAGCAGCAGGTCGTTGTTCGTATAACGCGAGGCCGCTTCCCACAACACCGCTAGCAGTATCAGGATCAGGCTTTTGCGCAGCCAGCCTTGCTGCCAGAGGCGCTGACGCAGCGGCAGTTCGCGCTCCACCGGCACACTCAACAGCGGTTGCAGGTCAACTTCGAATGCTTGTCGCGAAGATGATGAATGGCTCATCGGGCGATCCTCTCAATGGCTCAATAAGCGATACGGATGTCGGCGAAATCCAGCTCGCGTTCGGTTTCCGGCGACTGGCCTTCGTCGAACAGCAACCGGTGAATGCGCCGCGCCGACTCCTGAAACGCCACGCCGCCCAGGCTCTGCAAGTCGTATTGATGGCTGTGAACTTCCGCCCGCACCCGCCCCGGATGCGGTGACAGCAGCAGGATGCGATTACCGACCACCAGCGCCTCTTCGATGGAGTGCGTGACGAACAGCAGCGTGAAGCGCACCTCTTCCCAGAGCAGCAGCAATTCTTCTTGCATCTTGCGTCGGGTCAGGGCGTCGAGGGCGGCGAAGGGTTCGTCCATCAAGAGGATTTTCGGCTGCATGGCCAAGGCGCGAGCAATCGCCACCCGCGCTTTCATGCCACCCGACAAGGTGTGCGGATAGGCATCGGCAAACGCCGCCAGCCCGACCTTGTCCAGATAGTGCAGCGCCCGTTCTTCAGCTTCCTTGCGCTTCAGCGTCCTGGACGCCAGTAGCGGGAACATCACGTTCTGTTTGACGGTTTTCCACGGCGGCAGTTGATCGAATTCCTGGAACACCACAATCCGGTCCGGCCCCGGCGCATGGACGGTTTGCCCTTGAAGGCGTATCTCGCCCTCGCAAGGCTGGATGAACCCGGCCACCGCTTTGAGCAAGGTTGATTTACCGCAGCCCGAGGGGCCGAGCAGTACAAAGCGGTCCGCCGGATCGATTTCGAAACTGACCTGGTGCGTGGCACGAACCACCCGTTGCGGCGTGCGGTATTCGAGGCTGACGCCATCGACCGACAGCAGCGCCTGGGCTGTGGTGATCGGGTTGCTGGCCGTGTGGCCTTGCAAGGGGGCGTTCATGGCGGTCAGCTCCCTTGCAGCGGTTTGGCGTCCTGGAAGAAGTAGTCCTTCCACGATTCAGGCTTGTTCTTGATCGCGCCGACGCGGTAGAGGAATTCGGCGAGCGGGTAGGTGTTTTTCGGCGTGACGCTGAATTCGAACTGCGGGTTGTCGATGATTTTCAGCAACGTGGCGCGGTCGATCTTGGCCTTGGTGACGCGGATGTACGTGTCAGCCGCGGCGCCTTTGTCGTTCTGCGCGAACTGCGCCGCTTCGGTCAGAGCCTCGACGAAGGCCTTGTAGGTTTTCGGGTTCTGGTCGCGGAATTTCTCGGTGGCGAACAGCACCGTCGGCGAGTTCGGACCGAGCACGTCATAGGAGTTGAGGACGACGTGGACGTTGGGATTTTCCAGCGCCTGATCCTGGAACGGCGGGTTGGAGAAATGCCCGGTCAGCTCGGTGCCGCCGGCGATCAGCGCCGCCGTGGCATCGGGGTGCGGGACGGCGACGGTGTATTTGTCGAGGCGATCGAATTCCTTGTCGCCCCACTGCTTGGCCGCCGCGTATTGCAGGAAGCGTGACTGCACCGAGACCCCGACTGCTGGCACCGCGATGCGATCCTTTTCGGTGAAGTCGGCAATGGTTTTTACCTTCGGATTGTTGCTCAGCAGGTAGTACGGAAAGTTGCCGAGCGAGGCCACGGCTTTGACATTCTGTTTGCCGTGGGTGCGGTCCCAGATGGTCAGCAACGGGCCGACACCGGCACCGGCAATGTCGATGGAGCCGGACAGCAGGGCATCGTTGACCGCCGCGCCGCCCGAGAGCTGAGTCCAGTCGACCTTGATGTCGATGCCTTCCTGCTTGCCGTATTTCTCGATCAGGTTCTGGTCGCGCACCACATTGAGCAGCAAGTACACGATGCCGAACTGCTCGGCGATGCGGATCTCACCTTCAGCGTGGGCCACGGCCGGCGCCACCAGGCTGCCGGCGAGCAAACTGAAACCCAAGCCGATGGCCGCCGCCAGCGGCGCCAGTGAAAGACGTTTGGACATGGTGGTTCTCCGGCAAATCAGAAAGGCGCGTCGCCCTGGATGGTGGTGCGATACAGCTTGCGGCGCAGGTAGCTTGGGCAGCCGGCGGCAAGGTGGATCAGCGAGCGGTTGTCCCAGAACACCAGGTCGTGGGCCTGCCACTGATGGCGGTAGATGTTCTGCGCCAGCACGCTGTGGGCATACAGCTCGGCCAGCAGTTGTTTGCTCTCATCTTCGGGCAACCCGACGATGCGCGTGGTAAAGCCTTCGCTGACGAACAACGCCTTGCGGCCGTTTTCCGGGTGAGTGCGCACGATCGGGTGCACGACTTCGGCAACCTGGGCGAGCTGCTCCGGGGTCAGGGTCGGGCGCCAGTTGCCTTCGAATTTGCTCTCGCTGTAACGCGCCGTGTAGGAGTGCGCCGCCGAGCGGCCTTCGACGGCTTTGCGCAGCGCTTCAGGCAGGTTGTCCCAGGCTTTGTGCATGTCGGCGAACAGCGTGTCGCCGCCCTCCGACGGCAGCTCCTGGGCATGCAGCATCGAGCCCAGGCTTGGCAGTTCCTTATAGGAAAGATCGGAATGCCAGAACTTGCCGGCGTCACCGAGGCCGATGGATTGGCCGTTTTCGATGATGTTGGAAACGATGAGAATTTCCGGGTGATCGGCCAGCAGGAATTGCTTGAGGACGTGAATCTGCAACACGCCGAAACGGCGGCTGAATTCGATCTGTTGTTCGGGGGTGATGCGCTGGTCGCGGAACACGACAACGTGGTGATCCAGGTGCGCGCGGTGGATGCGGGCGAAATCCAGGTCGTTGATCGGCCGGGATAAATCGAGGCCGATGATTTCGGCACCAACGGCGCCGCTGAACGGGCGGATGTCGAAGGTTTGTGGCGCGATGCTTTGAGACGCAGAGACGGCTGACATGAAAATCACTCCCACACACGGCACGCTCAATAGCGCACACGTCGATCAGAAACTCACGGATGTCCCGTGTTGGTTCGTGTCGTGCGGCGCGCGGATTGGTCAGCGGGTACGCAGGAGGATGACTTTATAGGTATAAGAATTAGAATTTAAATACCGTTAGTGAATAACGATATGGCTTTTGGGACAGTGGTGTTTTTGAGGCCGCTTTCGCGAGCAGCCTCGCCCCCACACTGGCTTTGTGTCGATCACAACACCCCTGTGGGAGCGAGCCTGCTAGCGAAGAGGCCATCAGCCACAACGCAAAACTATCGCTCGTGCAGTGCTTCGGCCCGCGCCCGGATAATCGGCTTGAGCAGGTAGCTCAGCACGGTCTTCTTGCCGGTAATGATATCCACCGACGCCACCATCCCCGGGATGATCAGCAGCGGCTTGTCATCCGTCCCCAGGTGGCTGCGCTCGGTGCGCAGTTTGATGATGTAGTAGGTGGTCTTCTTGTCTTCGTCGGTGATGGTGTCGGCACCAATCTGTTCAAGCTTGGCCTTCAACCCACCGTAAATGGTGTAGTCGTACGCGGTGAATTTCACTGTCGCGTCCTGGCCCGGATGCAGGAAGGCGATGTCTTGCGGGCGGATTTTCGCTTCGACCAGCAAGGTGTCGTCCAGCGGTACGATTTCCACCAGGTCGACGCCTGGCTGGATCACGCCACCGATGGTGTTCACCAGCAGTTTGTTGACGATCCCGCGCACCGGCGATGTCACCAGCGTACGGCTGACGCGGTCTTCCAGCGCCTTGCCGGTGGCCTGGGCCTTGTTCAGGTCGGTGCGGGCTTCGTTGAGTTGGGTCAGGGCTTCGCTGCGGAATTTGCCGCGCGTCTCGTCGATCTTGCGCTGCACTTCCTTGATCGCCGATTCGGCGCGGGGAATGGCCAGCGTCGTGGCGTCCAGTTGCCCACGGGTTTCCACTTCGGCGCGCTTGAGTCGCAGCACTTCCACCGGCGACACCGCGCCCTGGGCCACCAGCGGCTCGGACATGTTGATTTCCTGACGCTGCAACGCCAGACCGCTGCGGTACTGCGCCTGCTTGGAGGTGAACTCGCGCAGTTCTTGCTGGCGCTGGATCAGTTGTTCCTGCAAGCCGCCGATTTCGTCGTGCAACTGCTGACGACGGCTGGTGTACAGCGATTCTTCGCTGCGGGCCTGGTTCGGCACAGCCTTGAGCACGTCAGCCGGGAAATTCAGCGGACGGTCATCGACCTCGGCGCTCAGACGTTCCACGCGCAACAGCATAGACAGGCGATCGGCTTCGGTTTCGCCGACGTTGGAAGCGAAGCGGGTGTCATCGAGACGAATCAGCGGTGCGCCGGCCTCGACAATCTGCCCTTCCTTGACGAACAGTTCGGAGACGATACCGCCCTCAAGGTTCTGGATTTTCTGGATCTTGGAGGACGGAATCGCCTTGCCGTCGCCCTTGGTCACTTCGTCGATCACGGCGAAATGGGCCCACAGCATCAGGAACACGAAGAAGCCGATGATCGCCCAGATCGTCAGCCGCACCACGCGGGGCGCATCTTCAATGAGTGCCTTGTTCACTTCCGGTAATGGCTGGCCTTGCAGCGAGGCGGTGCCCTTGAAATAACGGCGGATCGAATCCTTGAATCCCGACTTAAGCAACACTGATCTGCCCCTTTTTCAACGCTTCCATCACTACGGCTTTCGGGCCATCGGCGAGAATCTGTCCTCGGTCGATCACCAACAGGCGATCCACCAGCGACAACAGTGACGCCCGGTGCGTCACCAGCACCACCGTCTTGTTTTCAACCACGGCGGCGAGCCGTTGCTTGAGGCGTTCTTCGCCGGTGTTGTCCATCGCGCTGGTCGGTTCGTCGAGCAGCAGGATCGGCGGGTT
Organism: Pseudomonas fungipugnans; assembly: GCF_029955235.1. Classification (NCBI taxonomy): domain Bacteria; kingdom Pseudomonadati; phylum Pseudomonadota; class Gammaproteobacteria; order Pseudomonadales; family Pseudomonadaceae; genus Pseudomonas; species Pseudomonas fungipugnans. The sequence goes on along the minus strand of NZ_JARBWL010000002.1, from coordinate 391,270 downwards.
GAGCAGCAGCGCACGGGCCAGGGCGACGTTCTGCCGCTGACCGCCGGACAGGTTCTGCCCGCGCTCGCCGACTTGCAGTTCATAGCCTTGCGGATGCAGACGGGCGAACTCATGCACGCCCGCCAGTTCGGCGGCTTGCAGCACCATTTCGTCTTCGACGTAACGCGCGCCGGAGACCAGGTTGTCGCGCAGCGTGCCGGCGAGTAGCTGGATGTCCTGGGGTACGTAGCCGATGTTGTGGCGAAGTTCGCTGACGTCGATCTGGCGAATGTCGACGCCGTCGACCAACAGCGCGCCGTCATCCGGCTGATACAGGCCCACCAGCAGTTTGGCCAGCGAGCTTTTGCCCGAGCCACTGCGGCCGATGATGCCGATTTTCTCGCCGGGCTTGATGATCAGGTTGATGTTCTTCAGCGCCGGATTTTGCTGGTTCGGGTAGGTGAAGTTCAACTGACGGCACTCGATGGCGCCCTGCAATACCTTGCGGCTCAGCGGGCGCTCTTCGAAATTGCGTTCTTGCGGCAGCTCCATCATCTGATCGACCGAGACCATGGTGACCCGGGCTTGCTGGTAGCGGGTCAGCAGGCCGGACAGCGACGCCAGCGGGCTGAGGGCGCGACCGCTGAGCATGTAGCAGGCAATCAGGCCGCCCATGCTCAGCTTGCCGTCGATGATCTGGTACACGCCGAAGACGATCATGATCACACCGGCCAGTTGCTGGATCAGCAGGGTGATGTTCATCGCCAGACCGGAGAGCATTTTCACCCGCAGTTCGAGGCGGCTGAGGGTGCCGATGGTCTGCTCCCACTGGTACTGACGCTCGCTTTCGGCGTTGTTGACCTTCACCGCATCGAGGCCGGCCAGGGTTTCGATCAGGCTCGACTGACGCTCGGCGGCCAGGGCCATGGTCCGTTCCATGGTCGCTACCAGCGGCTTCTGCAAGGCGTAGCCGATCAGCAGGGCAATCGGGAACGCCAGCACCGGAATCCACACCAGATGCCCGCCAAGGATGGCGATGACCATGAAGATCAGCAGGGTGAACGGCAGATCGATCAGGCTGGTCAGGGTCAGCGAGGCGAGAAAGTCGCGCAGGCTCTGAAACTCGTGGATGTTCTGGGCGAAGCTGCCGACGCGGGCCGGGCGGCATTTCATGGCCATGCCGACGATGCGTTCGAACAGCGTCGCCGAGATGATCAGGTCGGTTTTCTTGCCGGCCAGGTCCAGGCACAGGCTGCGCAGGCTTTTGAGAATCAGGTCGAACAGATAGGCACCGGTGATGCCGATGGCCAATACCCACAGGGTCGATTCGGCCTGGTTCGGCACCACGCGGTCGTAGACGTTCATCACGAACAGCGGCGCGGCCATGGCGATGATGTTGATCAGGAAGCTGGCGGCGATGGCGTCGGCATACAGCCAGCGCGAACGCTTGAGGGTGTCGCGGAACCACGAGCGCGCACGCGGGATCAGCGTGCCGTGGTTGACGTCGAATTTGTGTTGCGGTTGGGCGAAGAAGACTTTGCCGATGTAGTCGTCGGCCAGCAGTTCGCGGCTGACCAGGCTCTCGCCACCGTCGGTTTCGCTGAGCAGCACACGAGCCTGGTCTTCACCCTGCCAGCCGAGCAGCACTGCGCTGCGACCGTCCTTGAGCAGCAACAGCGCCGGCATGGCGATGGCCGGAATGTCTTCCAGCTTGCGCACCAGCACCCGCCCTTGCAGCCCGGCACGAGCCGCCGCACGGGGCAGCAACTCGACACTCAAACGCTGTTTGGGCAACGGCAAGCCGGTGGTCAGCATCGCGGCGCTGGCCGGTTTCTGGTGCAAGGTGCACAAGGCCAGCAGGCCGTCCAGTAACGGATCGTCATGCATCGCGCGTGGATCATGAATGAGTTGAACTCGACTGACTTCTGATTCCACGCTCGGCACTCTTGGCTAACAATTGAACAATTAAGGTCCTGCTCAGTTCATACCGGGCAGCTGGACCTTTGGCTTCACGTCGTTCTGCACGACGGATGCCAACGGTGCGACCACTCCCTGGCTCTTGAGCAACTCGCCCATGGTCGCCTTGATTCGGTACTGAGTAAATAACTGAATGTTTCTGATCTCGGCCAGACGGCGGGAAGCGGTGAACAGCTCGTTTTCGCTGTCGAGCAAGTCGAGCAAAGTACGCTGGCCAAGGCTGAACTGCTGCTGATACGCGGTGCGCACGGCGGTGCTGCGGTCCACATATTCCTGAGCGATCGGCACCTGGGCGTTGGCATTGTTCTGGGCGTTCCAGGCCAGGCCAAGCTCCTGGTTCAGCTCGCGCAGGGCGTTGTTGCGGATATCCAGCGCCTGGGTGGACAGGTAGGCCTTGGATTCCAGGTCAGCCTTGTTGCTGCCACCGGCAAACACGTTGAAGCGCATGCGCAGCATGGCTTGCCATTCATTATTGTGGCCAACCTGACCATCGAGGTTGTTGTCGGCGGTGCGACCCAGCTCGGCATCGAAGCGCGGGTAGAAGGTCGACTTGGCAGCTTCGTACTGCTTCTCGGCGGCGGAAATATCGGACTCGGCGGAGCGCAGGATCGGGCTGTTTTCCAGCATTTGCTGGCGGGCTTCATTCAGGTTGGCCGGCAACATTGCCATGAACGGTGCCGGGCGCTCCAATTGATCGGGCATCTGGCCCACGGCGGCGAGGAAGTTGGTCTCGGCGTCGGCCAGGTTGGTCTGCTCGGTAATCAGGTTGTTGCGGGCCTGAGCCATACGCGCTTCGGCCTGGTCCAGGTCAGCACCGCTGCCGACACCGCGCGAGGTGCGCAGTTTGATCTGGTCGAAAATACGCTCGTGGCTTTTCAGGTTTTCTTCGGCCAGACGCACGAATTCACGGCGGGTCAGCACGTCGAGATAGACCTGGGCGACGGTCAGCCCGGTGCGCTCCGAGGTGCCCAGCAAGGCATAGGCGCGGGAATTGACGGTGGCTTGTTGACGCCCTACTTCGCTGGACGTCGCAAAACCGTCAAAAACCATTTGCGTGAGGCGCACGCTCGACTCGCCACGGTTCAGGGTTTCCCAGTGATTACTGCCAGTGTCGGCCCGAGTGGTGGCGTTGTCCGAGCTTTCGCGACCGTACCCGCCCAGCAAATCGACCCGTGGCAGGTATCCACCTTTGGCGGCCTTTAATTGATAATCCGCGGCCAATCGGCTGTTGACCCCTGCCTGGATTTCCGGATGGACATCCAGCGCTTGCTGCATCGCTTCCGGAAGGGATTGCGCCTGAGCGAAACTGGCGGCAAGGGCGAAGGGTAGAGCCTTGAACAAGTGCAAACGCATGATATGAATTTCCCGGAACTTCTTGTCTTGAATCACAGCAAACAGGGGTGCTGCGTCGGATGATGGCAACCGGAATGACCGTATGTCGGAAAGTTCAAAACAGGAACTGGATCACACGTTGTAGGACAGGTCGCCGCGAAAATATCAATGTGACATTACAGGGGCGATTGTTTAGGATGGCACCCATAAGGTCAATAGTTTGGCATAAAGTTAATAGCGAAAAAATACTGCCAATTTATTGACGAAAAATAGCGTCAATCTTGTACGTTAATCATTTTAAAAGGTCGTCCAGACTGATTGGCGAGTTCGCCATCAGGTCCATGGAAGTCAACTGAACGTGACACCCGGAGAGTCTTCAATGAGCAGTGTTGTTGCCATCGTCAAAAGCATTGTCGGTCAGGTTTTCGTGGTGTCCCCAGAGGGCATCCGCCGTGTACTCGTTGAAGGCGACCGGTTGTTTGTCGGCGATCAGGTAGACACCGGTACTGCGGGTGCCGTCACACTGGAACTGGCGGATGGCCGCACTCTGGACCTGGGGCGCGACACTCAGTGGAGCGGTACCGCGCCGGACTCCAGCACCGACCTGGCAGCAGCCACTGCACAAGCCGCGCCATCGGTTGAAGAGCTGCAGCAAGCCATCGCCGCCGGCGTCGACCCGACCACCGCATTTGAAGCGGCAGCAGCCGGGCCGGCCGCCGTAGGCACTGGCGGCGCAGCGGGTGGCGGGCACAGCTTCGTGGTGCTCGATGCCACCGCTGGCCGGGTTGACCCGAACATCGGCTTCCCGACGGCGGGCATCGGATCTTCCGCGTTGACCACACAGAATTTCGTCGGCGGCCAGAACACTGACACCACGACCAATGCCGTGCGCGCCTCGACCCTGACGCTCGGCGCCACGCCGACCATCACCGAAGCCGGGGGTGTGCTGACGTACACCGCGACCCTGACCCAGGCACCGCTGACCGACCTGAGCATCACCCTGTCCAACGGCTCGGTGATCGTGATTCAGGCCGGCCAGACCACGGGCACCGTCAACGTGCCGCTGGCGCCGCACGACACTGTTTATAACGACGCGACGCAGATCAGCGTGACCGTCACTGGCACCACGGGCGGCAGCGGCATCGCGGTCACGGTCCCGACTACACCGGCCGTGACCCAGGTCACCGACACCATCGACACCACCACCGTCACCCTGACGGCGGGTTCGAATGTCACCGAAGGCGGCCAGATCACCTACACCGCGACCCTGACCAACCCGGCGCAGACGCCGGTCACCGTCACCCTGTCCAACGGTTCGGTCATCACCATCGACGCCGGCAAGAGCACCGGCACCGTGAACGTGCCGACGCCGGCCAACGACGTCTATAACAACGGCAGCACGGTGACGACCACGATTACCGGGGCGACTGGCGGTAATTTCGAACAGTTGACGCCGAATCCAGCCCCGGCTGTAACCACTATTACCGACTCGATCGACACCACCACGCTGTCGTTGAGCGCCACCGGTACGGTTGCCGAGGGCGGCTCGATTGTTTACACCGCGACCTTGACTAACGCTGCCGGTACTCCGGTGACCGTGACCTTGTCGAATGGCGCCGTGATCACTATTGATGCGGGTAAAACCACCGGCACCGTGACCGTCGCCGCTCCGGCCGATGACGTTTATAAAGATGCCGGCAAGGTTGAAGTCACCGTTAAAGACGCCACTGGCGGCAACTTCGAGAACCTGGTGCCAAGCACCGTTCCGGCAGTGACCAACGTTGTCGATACCATCGATACGTCCACCGTCAAACTGACGGCTACCGAGACTGCGGCGGAAGGCGGCACCGTCACTTACACCGCCACTGTCGGCCAGCCAGTCACCGGCTCGCCTGTGGTCGTGACCCTGGCCAACGGCCAGACCATCACCATCGACATCGGCAAGACCACCGGCACCGTGACCACGGTTGCGCCGAACGATGTATTGAACGGCCATGCGCCGCTGACCACTTCGATTACTGACGTGAGCGGTGGTAATTACGAGAACCTGGTCGCCGACAAGACGCCGGTTTCGACCACCGTGACTGACACCGTCGATACCACCACGCTGTCGCTGACCGCGACAGGTACTGTGGCCGAGGGCGGCTCGATTGTTTACACCGCGACCTTGACTAACGCTGCCGGTACTCCGGTGACCGTGACGTTGAGCAATGGCGCCGTGATCACTATTGATGCGGGTAAAACCACCGGCACCGTGACCGTCGCCGCTCCGGCCGATGACGTTTACAAAGATGCCGGCAAGGTTGAAGTCACCGTTAAAGACGCCACTGGCGGCAACTTCGAGAACCTGGTGCCAAGCACCGTTCCGGCAGTGACCAACGTTGTCGATACCATCGATACGTCCACCGTCAAACTGACGGCTACCGAGACTGCGGCGGAAGGCGGCACCGTCACTTACACCGCCACTGTCGGCCAGCCAGTCACCGGCTCGCCTGTGGTCGTGACCCTGGCCAACGGCCAGAACATCACCATCGACATCGGCAAGACCACCGGCACCGTGACCACGGTTGCGCCGAACGATGTATTGAACGGCCATGCGCCGCTGACCACTTCGATTACTGACGTGAGCGGCGGCAATTACGAGAACCTGGTTGCCGACAAGACGCCGGTTTCCACCACTGTGACTGATACCGTCGACACCACAACGCTGTCGCTGACCGCGACGGACACCGTGGCTGAAGGTGGCCAGATCGTTTACACCGCGACCTTGACCAACGCTGCCGGGACACCAGTGACCGTGACGCTGAGCAACGGCGCGGTGATTACCATCGACGCGGGCAAAACCACGGGCACCGTCACCGTCGCAGCGCCCGCCGATGACGTTTACAAAGACGCCGGCAAAGTTGAAGTCACCGTCAAAGACGCCACTGGTGGCAACTTCGAGAACCTGGCGACGAATCCGGCTCCAGCAGTGACCAACGTCACTGACACCATCGATACCTCGATCGTGAAGCTGACCGCTTCCGAGACGGCGGCGGAAGGCGGCACCGTCACCTACACCGCGACTGTCGGTCAGCCCGTCACCGGTTCGCCTGTGGTCGTGACGCTGACCAACGGCCAGAGCATCACCATCGACATCGGCAAAACCACTGGTACCGTAACGACCATCGCACCAAACGACGTGTTGAACGGCCATGCGCCGCTGACCAACTCGATTACCGATGTGAGTGGCGGCAATTATGAGAACCTGATCGCCGATAAAACCCCGGTCAGCACCACCGTGACCGATACCATCGACACGACCAGCCTGTCGCTGACTGCGACGGACACGGTCGTTGAGGGTGGCCAGATCGTTTACACCGCCACGCTGACGAACGCCGCGGGTACTCCGGTTACCGTGACCTTGTCGAATGGCGCCGTGATCACTATCGATGCGGGCAAAACCACCGGCACCGTGACCATCCCGGCGCCGGCTGATGACGTTTACAAAGATGCGGGCAAAGTTGAAGCCACGATTTCCACTGCGACCGGCGGTAATTTCGAAAATCTGGTGCCGAACACCGCGCCGGCTGTGACCAACGTCACTGACACCATCGATACCTCGTTCGTGAAGCTGACCGCTTCCGAGACGGCGGCTGAAGGTGGCACCGTCACCTACACCGCCACGGTGGGTCAGCCCGTCACCGGCTCGCCTGTGGTTGTGACCTTGGCCAACGGCCAGACGATTACCATCGACATCGGCAAGACCTCTGGCACTGTCGACGCTGTGGCACCGAATGACGCGTTGAACGGCCATGCGCCGCTGACCAACTCGATCACCAACGTCAGCGGCGGCAACTACGAAAATCTGGTTGCCGATAAGACGCCGGTTTCCACCACTGTGACTGATACCGTCGACACCACAACTCTGTCGCTGACCGCGACGGACACCGTGGCCGAAGGTGGCCAGATCGTTTACACCGCGACCTTGACCAACGCTGCTGGCACGCCAGTGACCGTTACTTTGTCGAACGGTGCAGTGATCACCATCGACGCCGGTAAAACCACCGGTACCGTGACCGTCGCCGCCCCGGCTGACGATGTGTACAAAGATGCGGGCAAAGTTGAAGTCACCGTCAAGGACGCCGCAGGCGGCAACTTTGAGAACCTGGCGACCAACCCGGCGCCGGCGGTCACTAACGTCACTGACACCATCGATACTTCGACCGTCAAGCTCACCGCGACTGAAACTGCGGCGGAAGGTGGCACCGTCACTTACACGGCGACTGTTGGACAGCCAGTGACTGGCAGCCCTGTCACTGTGACTCTGGCCAACGGCCAAACGATCACGATCGACATCGGCAAGACCACCGGCTCTGTCAACGCCGTGGCGCCAAACGATGCGCTGAACGGCCATGCGCCGCTGACCAACTCGATCACCGACGTCAGCGGCGGCAACTACGAGAATCTGGTTGCTGACAAGACGCCGGTTTCGACCACGGTCACCGACACTATCGACACCACCACACTGTCGCTGACTGCGACGGATACTGTAGCCGAAGGCGGCCAGATCGTTTACACCGCGACCTTGACCAACGCTGCCGGTACTCCGGTGACCGTTACCTTGTCGAACGGTGCAGTGATCACCATCGACGCCGGTAAAACGACTGGCACCGTCACCGTCGCCGCCCCAGCCGATGACGTGTACAAAGACGCCGGCAAGGTTGAAGTCACCGTCAAGGATGCCGCAGGCGGCAACTTTGAGAACCTGGCGACCAACCCGGCTCCCGCCGTGACCAACGTCACCGACACCATCGATACTTCGACCGTCAAACTGACCGCAACCGAGACTGCAGCAGAAGGTGGCACCGTCACCTACACGGCGACTGTTGGACAGCCAGTGACTGGCAGCCCTGTCACAGTGACCCTGGCCAACGGCCAGAACATCACCATCGACATCGGCAAGACCTCTGGCACTGTCGACGCTGTGGCACCGAATGACGCGTTGAACGGCCATGCGCCGCTGACCAACTCGATCACCGACGTCAGCGGCGGCAACTACGAGAATCTGGTTGCTGACAAGACGCCGGTGTCGACCACAGTTACCGACACCATCGACACCACCACACTGTCGCTGACCGCGACGGATACCGTGGCCGAAGGTGGCCAGATCGTTTACACCGCGACCCTGACCAACGCTGCCGGTACTCCGGTGACCGTTACTTTGTCGAACGGTGCAGTGATTACCATCGACGCCGGTAAAACCACCGGTACCGTGACCGTCGCCGCCCCGGCTGACGATGTGTATAAAGATGCGGGCAAAGTCGAAGCGACAATCTCTACTGCCACCGGCGGTAATTTCGAAAACCTGGTGCCGAACACTGCGCCAGCCGTGACCAATGTCACCGATACCATCGATACTTCGACGGTGAAACTGACTGCGACTGAAACAGCAGCGGAAGGTGGCACCGTTACTTACACGGCCACTGTCGGTCAGCCCGTCACCGGCTCGCCTGTGGTTGTGACCTTGGCCAACGGCCAAACGATCACCATCGACATCGGTAAAACCACCGGGACCGTCACCACCATCGCACCAAACGATGCACTGAACGGCCACGCACCACTGACCAACTCGATCACCAACGTCAGCGGTGGTAATTACGAAAATCTGGTTGCCGACAAGACGCCGGTTTCCACCACTGTGACTGATACCGTCGACACCACCACGCTGTCGCTGACCGCGACGGATACTGTGGCCGAAGGCGGTTCCATCGTTTACACCGCGACCTTGACCAACGCTGCCGGGACTCCGGTGACCGTGACGCTGTCGAACGGTGCCGTGATCACCATCGACGCCGGTAAAACCACCAGCACCGTCACCGTCGCCGCCCCGGCTGACGATGTGTACAAAGACGCCGGCAAAGTTGAAGTCACCGTCAAAGATGCCGCAGGCGGCAACTTTGAGAACCTGGCGACCAACCCGGCTCCAGCGGTCACTAACGTCACTGACACCATCGATACTTCGACCGTCAAGCTCACCGCGACTGAAACTGCGGCTGAAGGTGGCACTGTCACTTACACGGCGACTGTTGGACAGCCAGTGACTGGCAGCCCTGTCACTGTGACTCTGGCCAACGGCCAGACGATTACCATCGACATCGGCAAGACCACCGGCTCTGTCACCACCATCGCACCAAACGATGCACTGAACGGCCATGCGCCACTGACCACCTCGATCACCGACGTCAGCGGCGGCAACTACGAAAATCTGGTTGCCGACAAGACGCCGGTGTCGACCACGGTCACCGATACCGTCGACACCACCACGCTGTCGCTGACCGCGACGGATACTGTGGCCGAAGGCGGTCAGATCGTTTACACCGCTACCCTGACCAACGCTGCCGGCACACCAGTGAACGTGACGCTGAGCAATGGCGCGGTGATCACCATTGATGCGGGCAAAACCACGGGCACCGTGACCGTCGCCGCTCCAGCCGATGACGTCTATAAAGACGCCGGCAAAGTTGAAGTCACGGTCAAAGATGCCGCAGGCGGCAACTTTGAGAACCTGGCAACCAACCCGGCTCCAGCCGTGACCAATGTCACCGATACCATCGATACGTCCACCGTCAAACTGACGGCTACCGAGACTGCGGCTGAAGGCGGCACCGTCACTTACACCGCCACCGTCGGTCAGCCCGTCACCGGCTCGCCTGTGGTTGTGACCTTGGCCAACGGCCAGACGATTACCATCGACATCGGCAAGACCTCTGGCACTGTCGACGCTGTGGCACCGAATGACGCGCTGAACGGCCATGCGCCGCTGACCAACTCGATCACCAACGTCAGCGGCGGCAACTACGAAAATCTGGTTGCCGATAAGACGCCGGTTTCGACCACGGTCACCGATACCGTCGACACCACCACGCTGTCGCTGACCGCGACGGACACTGTGGCCGAAGGCGGTTCCATCGTTTACACCGCGACCTTGACCAACGCTGCCGGTACTCCAGTGACCGTTACTTTGTCGAACGGTGCAGTGATCACCATCGATGCCGGTAAAACCACCGGTACCGTGACCGTCGCCGCCCCGGCTGACGATGTGTACAAAGACGCCGGCAAAGTTGAAGTCACCGTCAAAGATGCCGCTGGTGGCAACTTTGAGAACCTGGCGACCAACCCGGCTCCGGCGGTCACTAACGTCACCGACACTATCGACACTTCGACCGTCAAGCTCACCGCGACTGAAACTGCGGCGGAAGGTGGAACCGTCACTTACACCGCCACTGTCGGCCAGCCAGTGACTGGCTCGCCTGTTTTGGTGACTCTGGCCAACGGCCAAACGATCACGATCGACATCGGCAAGACCACCGGCTCTGTCAACGCCGTGGCGCCAAACGATGCGCTGAACGGCCATGCGCCGCTGACCACCTCGATTACCGACGTCAGCGGTGGCAACTACGAAAATCTGGTTGCCGATAAGACGCCGGTTTCCACCACTGTGACTGATACCGTCGACACCACAACTCTGTCGCTGACCGCGACGGATACTGTGGCTGAAGGCGGTTCCATCGTTTACACCGCGACCTTGACCAACGCTGCCGGGACTCCGGTGACCGTGACGCTGAGCAATGGCGCGGTGATCACCATTGATGCGGGCAAAACCACGGGCACCGTGACCGTCGCCGCCCCGGCTGACGATGTTTATAAAGATGCGGGGAAAGTCGAAGTTACCGTCAAAGACGCCGCTGGCGGCAACTTTGAGAACCTGGCGACGAATCCGGCGCCGGCCGTAACCAATGTCACCGACACTATCGACACTTCGACGGTGAAACTGACTGCGACTGAAACCGCGGCGGAAGGTGGCACTGTCACTTACACCGCCACCGTCGGCCAGCCAGTGACTGGCTCGCCTGTTTTGGTGACTCTGGCCAACGGCCAAACGATCACGATCGACATCGGCAAGACCACCGGCTCTGTCACCGCCGTCGCACCAAACGATGCGCTGAACGGTCACGCCCCACTGACCAACTCGATCACCAACGTCAGCGGCGGCAACTACGAAAATCTGGTTGCCGACAAAACCCCGGTCAGCACCACCGTCACCGACACCATCGACACCACCAACCTGTCGCTGAGCGCGACCGGCACCGTGGCCGAAGGCGGGCAGATCGTTTACACCGCGGCCTTGACCAACGCTGCCGGCACACCAGTGACCGTGACGCTGAGCAATGGCGCTGTCATCACAATCGACGCCGGTAAAACCACCGGCACCGTGAGCGTCGCCGCTCCAGCCGACGACGTGTACAAAGACGCCGGCACCGTCCAGGCCACGATCAAAACCGCTACCGGTGGCAACTTCGAAAGCCTGGTGCCAAGCACCACGCCAGCGGTCACTAACGTCACCGACACTATCGATACCTCGACGGTGAAACTCACCGCGACCGACACGGCAGCGGAAGGTGGCACCGTCACTTACACCGCCACGGTGGGTCAGCCAGTCACCGGCAGCCCGGTCACCGTGACTCTGGCCAACGGCCAGAACATCACCATCGACATCGGCAAAACCACCGGTACCGTGACCGCCATCGCACCAAACGATGCACTGAACGGTCACGCCCCACTGACCAACTCGATCACCAACGTCAGCGGCGGCAACTACGAAAATCTGGTTGCCGACAAAACCCCGGTCAGCACCACCGTCACCGACACCATCGACACCACCAACCTGTCGCTGAGCGCGACCGGCACCGTGGCCGAAGGCGGGCAGATCGTTTACACCGCGGCCTTGACCAACGCTGCCGGCACACCAGTGACCGTGACGTTGAGCAATGGCGCTGTCATCACAATCGACGCCGGTAAAACCACCGGCACCGTGAGCGTCGCCGCTCCAGCCGACGACGTGTACAAAGACGCCGGCACCGTCCAGGCCACGATCAAAACCGCTACCGGTGGCAACTTCGAAAGCCTGGTGCCAAGCACCACGCCAGCGGTCACTAACGTCACCGACACTATCGATACCTCGACGGTGAAACTCACCGCGACCGACACGGCAGCGGAAGGTGGCACCGTCACTTACACCGCCACGGTGGGTCAGCCAGTCACCGGCAGCCCGGTCACCGTGACTCTGGCCAACGGCCAGAACATCACCATCGACATCGGCAAAACCACCGGTACCGTGACCGCCATCGCACCAAACGATGCACTGAACGGTCACGCCCCACTGACCAACTCGATCACCAACGTCAGCGGCGGCAACTACGAAAATCTGGTTGCCGACAAAACCCCGGTCAGCACCACCGTCACCGACACCATCGACACCACCAACCTGTCGCTGAGCGCGACCGGCACCGTGGCCGAAGGCGGGCAGATCGTTTACACCGCGGCCTTGACCAACGCTGCCGGCACACCAGTGACCGTGACGTTGAGCAATGGCGCTGTCATCACAATCGACGCCGGTAAAACCACCGGCACCGTGAGCGTCGCCGCTCCAGCCGACGACGTGTACAAAGACGCCGGCACCGTCCAGGCCACGATCAAAACCGCTACCGGTGGCAACTTCGAAAGCCTGGTGCCAAGCACCACGCCAGCGGTCACTAACGTCACCGACACTATCGATACCTCGACGGTGAAACTCACCGCGACCGACACGGCAGCGGAAGGTGGCACCGTCACTTACACCGCCACGGTGGGTCAGCCAGTCACCGGCAGCCCGGTCACCGTGACTCTGGCCAACGGCCAGAACATCACCATCGACATCGGCAAAACCACCGGTACCGTGACCGCCATCGCACCAAACGATGCACTGAACGGTCACGCCCCACTGACCAACTCGATCACCAACGTCAGCGGCGGCAACTACGAAAATCTGGTTGCCGACAAAACCCCGGTCAGCACCACCGTCACCGACACCATCGACACCACCAACCTGTCGCTGAGCGCGACCGGCACCGTGGCCGAAGGCGGGCAGATCGTTTACACCGCGGCCTTGACCAACGCTGCCGGCACACCAGTGACCGTGACGTTGAGCAATGGCGCTGTCATCACTATCGACGCCGGTAAAACCACCGGCACCGTGAGCGTCGCCGCTCCAGCCGACGACGTGTACAAAGACGCCGGCACCGTCCAGGCCACGATCAAAACCGCTACCGGTGGCAACTTCGAAAGCCTGGTGCCAAGCACCACGCCAGCGGTCACTAACGTCACCGACACTATCGATACCTCGACGGTGAAACTCACCGCGACCGACACGGCAGCGGAAGGTGGCACCGTCACTTACACCGCCACGGTGGGTCAGCCAGTCACCGGCAGCCCGGTCACCGTGACTCTGGCCAACGGCCAGAACATCACCATCGACATCGGTAAAACCACCGGTACCGTGACCGCCATCGCACCAAACGATGCACTGAACGGCCATGCGCCGCTGACCAATTCGATCACCGACGTCAGCGGTGGTAATTACGAAAATCTGGTTGCCGACAAGACGCCGGTGTCGACCACCGTGACCGACACCATCGACACCACCAACCTGTCGCTGACCGCGACCGGCACCGTGGCCGAAGGTGGCCAGATCGTTTACACCGCGACCTTGACCAACGCTGCCGGCACACCAGTGACCGTGACGTTGAGCAACGGCGCGGTGATCACAATCGACGCCGGTAAAACCACCGGCACCGTGAGCGTCGCCGCTCCAGCCGACGACGTGTACAAAGACGCCGGCACCGTCCAGGCCACGATCAAAACCGCTACCGGTGGCAACTTCGAAAGCCTGGTGCCAAGCACCACGCCAGCGGTCACTAACGTCACCGACACTATCGATACCTCGACGGTGAAACTCACCGCGACCGACACGGCAGCGGAAGGTGGCACCGTCACTTACACCGCCACGGTGGGTCAGCCAGTCACCGGCAGCCCGGTCACAGTAACTCTGGCCAACGGCCAAACGATCACCATCGACATCGGCAAAACCACCGGTACCGTCAACGCCATCGCACCAAACGATGCGCTGAACGGCCACGCGCCTCTGACCAACTCGATCACCAACGTCAGCGGCGGCAACTACGAAAATCTGGTCGCCGACAAAACCCCTGTCAGCACCACGATCACCGACACCATCGACACCACCAACCTGTCGCTGAGCGCGACCGGCACCGTGGCCGAAGGTGGCCAGATCGTTTACACCGCGACCTTGACCAACGCTGCCGGCACGCCAGTGACCGTGACGTTGAGCAATGGCGCTGTCATCACTATCGACGCCGGTAAAACCACCGGCACCGTGAGCGTCGCCGCTCCAGCCGACGACGTTTACAAGGATGCCGGCACTGTCCAGGCAACCATCACCACTGCAACCGGCGGTAACTTCGAAAACCTGGTACCGAGCACTACGCCAGCAGTGACCAACGTCACCGACACCATCGACACCACCAACCTGTCGCTGACCGCGACCGGCACCGTGGCCGAAGGCGGGCAGATCGTTTACACCGCGACCTTGACCAACGCTGCCGGCACCCCAGTAACCGTGACGTTGAGCAATGGCGCCGTGATCACTATCGATGCCGGTAAAACTACGGGCACTGTCACTGTCCCAGCCCCGGCTGATGACGTGTACAAAGACGCCGGCACCGTCCAGGCCACGATCAAAACCGCTACCGGTGGCAACTTCGAAAGCCTGGTATCAAGCACTACACCAGCCGTGACCAACGTCACCGATACCATCGATACCTCGACCGTGAAACTGACCGCAACCGGCACCGCCGCTGAAGGTGGCACTGTCACTTACACCGCCACTGTCGGCCAGCCCGTCACCGGTTCGCCTGTTGTCGTGACCCTGGCCAACGGCCAGAACATCACCATCGACATCGGCAAGACCACCGGCACTGTCACCACCATCGCGCCAAACGATGTGCTGAACGGCCACGCGCCGCTGACCAACTCGATCACCAACGTCAGCGGCGGCAACTACGAAAATCTGGTTGCCGACAAGACCCCGGTCAGCACCACCGTCACCGACACCATCGACACCACCAACCTGTCGCTGAGCGCGACCGGCACCGTGGCCGAAGGTGGCCAGATCGTTTACACCGCGACCTTGACCAACGCTGCCGGCACGCCAGTGACCGTGACGTTGAGCAATGGCGCTGTCATCACTATCGATGCCGGTAAAACCACCGGTACCGTGACCGTCGCCGCTCCAGCCGACGACGTGTACAAAGACGCCGGCACCGTCCAGGCCACGATCAAAACCGCTACCGGTGGCAACTTCGAAAGCCTGGTGCCAAGCACCACGCCAGCGGTCACTAACGTCACCGATACCATCGATACCTCGACGGTGAAACTCACCGCGACCGACACGGCAGCAGAAGGTGGCACCGTCACTTACACCGCCACTGTCGGCCAGCCAGTCACCGGCAGCCCGGTCACCGTGACCCTGGCCAACGGCCAGAACATCACCATCGACATCGGCAAGACCACTGGCACCGTCACCACCATCGCGCCAAACGATGTGCTGAACGGCCACGCGCCGCTGACCAACTCGATCACCAACATCAGTGGCGGCAACTACGAGAATCTGGTTGCCGACAAAACCCCGGTCAGCACCACCGTGACCGACACCATCGACACCACCAACCTGTCGCTGACCGCGACCGGCACCGTGGCCGAAGGCGGGCAGATCGTTTACACCGCGACCCTGACCAACGCTGCCGGCACACCAGTGACCGTGACGTTGAGCAATGGCGCTGTCATCACTATCGACGCCGGTAAAACCACCGGCACCGTGAGCGTCCCAGCCCCGGCTGACGACGTTTACAAGGATGCCGGCACTGTCCAGGCAACCATCACCACTGCAACCGGCGGTAACTTCGAAAACCTGGTATCGAGCACTACGCCAGCAGTGACCAACGTCACCGACACCATCGACACCACCAACCTGTCGCTGAGCGCGACCGGCACCGTGGCCGAAGGCGGGCAGATCGTTTACACCGCGACCTTGACCAACGCTGCCGGCACCCCAGTAACCGTGACGTTGAGCAATGGCGCCGTGATCACTATCGATGCCGGTAAAACTACGGGCACTGTCACTGTCCCAGCCCCGGCTGATGACGTGTACAAAGACGCCGGCACCGTCCAGGCCACGATCAAAACCGCTACCGGTGGCAACTTCGAAAGCCTGGTATCAAGCACTACACCAGCCGTGACCAACGTCACCGATACCATCGATACCTCGACCGTGAAACTGACCGCAACCGGCACCGCCGCTGAAGGTGGCACTGTCACTTACACCGCCACTGTCGGTCAGCCAGTCACCGGCAGCCCGGTCACCGTGACCCTGGCCAACGGCCAGAACATCACCATCGACATCGGCAAGACCACTGGCACCGTCACCACCATCGCGCCAAACGATGTGCTGAACGGCCACGCGCCGCTGACCAACTCGATCACCAACATCAGTGGCGGCAACTACGAGAATCTGGTTGCCGACAAAACCCCGGTCAGCACCACCGTGACCGACACCATCGACACCACCAACCTGTCGCTGACCGCGACCGGCACCGTGGCCGAAGGTGGCCAGATCACCTACACCGCTACCCTGACCAACGCCGCCGGTACACCGGTGACCGTGACGCTGAGCAACGGCTCGGTAATCACCATCGACGCGGGAAAAACTACGGGCACTGTCACTGTCCCAGCCCCGGCGGATGACGTGTACAAAGACGCCGGCACCGTTCAGGCGACGATTACCAACGCCACGGGCGGTAACTTCGAGAACCTGGCCACCAGCAGCACGCCTGCCGTGACCAACGTGACCGACACCATCGACACGACCCAGGTCAGCATCACCGGCAGCACCTCGGTGACTGAAGGCCAGACCGCCAGCTACACGGTCAGCCTGACGCACCCGGCGCAAACCGACGTGACGTTGAAGATCGTCTACAGCGGCACCGCCACCGACGGTTCGGACTTCACCGGCGTGTACACCGTGAAGATCCCGGCTGGCGCCAGCACCGCCACCTTCAACGTGGCGACCATCGACGACAAGATCACCGAGAACACCGAGAACTTCGTGGTCAAGATCGACTCGGCCACCGGGGGCAACTTCGAGAACCTGGCGATCAGCACCACTAACGGCAGCGTCAGCACCACGATCATCGACAACGATGCGCCACCGGTCATCGACCTCGACGCCAACGATTCCAGCGGCGCCACCGGGGCCGATTACAAAGTGACCTTCACCGAAGGCACTGCCGGCCAGGGCGTGTCGATTGCCGACACCGATCTGAAAATCACCGACCCGGACAGCACCATGCTGACCGGCGCCACCATCGTGCTGACCAACCGTCAGCCGGGCGACTCGCTGAACCTGGGCAACAGCGTCAACGGCATCACCATCAATGCCAACAGCAAAGATGGTTCGATCACGCTGACCCTGTCGGGCAACGCGACGCTGGCCGACTACATGCAGCAGATCAAGAACATCAGCTTCACCAACAACAGCCACGACCCAAGCACCGTGCCGCGCACCATCACAGTGACCGTGACTGACGGTGGCAATTACTCCAACGTCGCCACCACCACCGTGAACGTCGTGGCCGTGAACGATGCGCCAACCGCTGCGCCAGTAAATGTCACCGGCACCGAAGACACCCCGCTGATCCTCGGCTGGTCGACCTTCGGCGTCAGCGACGTGGACAGCCCGGCGAGCAGCCTGGGCGTGAAAATCACCGGCCTACCGGGCGAAGGCAAGTTGCAGTACCTGAACGGTTCGACCTGGACCGACGTGACCAGCAACCAGACCGTCAGCAAGGCCGACATCGACGCTGGCAAACTGCGCTTCCTGCCGGACGCCAACGAGTCCGGCACCAATGGCTACGGCGGCACCGGCCTGGGCAACAATCAGGCGGATTACGCGCAGATCAAGTTCCAGCCAACCGACGGTCAGGCGCTGGGCAACACCGGCACGGTGACCATCGACATCACGCCAGTGGCTGACGCGCCGTCCTTGAGCATTGCGGACAACAGCGTCAAGTCCACCGGGCTGACCAAAGAAGTCTGGACCGGCCTGGCAGGCTTGGGCACTGACGGCAGCGGCGCACCGACTGCCACGTTGAAATCGGTGATCGACGCGGCGGGTACGCCGAATACGATTGGCACCGTGACCAACGTGCAGTCCGACGGCAGCGTGACGGCGGGCACCGCGTCGAAAACCTTCGGCCTGATTTATCTGGAAGCCGGCAAGACTTACACCTTCACCGGTACTGGCGATGACAGCTTGCTGGTGACCATCGGCGGCAACCAGGTCGCGGCCACCACCTGGGGCGCGGGCGGTCAGTTGAACGGTTCGTTCACGCCGACCACCAGTGGCTACTACACCCTGGACATCTACCACCACAACCAGAGTGGTCCGGGCAGCTATGACGTCAACCTGTCGGTCAACGGTGGCACCGCCATCGACCTGAGCAGTGCTGGCGTGCCGCTGTACACCGGCGTGGCGGATCTGGCCGCATCTGGCGTGACGGTTTCCGACCTGCACGGCGCCAACGGCGAAGGCTACTACGACGGCTACAAACTCAACGAAGGCGCCGAAGGCACCAGCGTCAACCTGACCGCAATCAACACCGCCCTGACCGACACCGACGGCTCCGAAAGCCTGAGCGTGAAAATCAGCGGCATCCCGGCAGGTGCTGTGCTGACCGATGGCGCTGGCCACACGTTCACCGCCACTGCGACGTCCGGCGAAGCCAACGTCACCGGCTGGAACCTCGGCACCCTGACCGTGACTCCGCCGACGTATTACAACGGCCAGTTCAACCTGACCGTGACCTCGACTTCCACCGAAGCCCTGGGCGGTTCGGCGGTGACGACGGCGCAGATTCCGGTCACTGTTTACCCGGCGGTGTACAACGCCATCACCGGCACGTCCGGCAGTGACACGGTCACCGGCACTGACGGCAACGACATCATGGTCGCCGACATCGGCGGCCTGACCGTGGTGCCAGGCACCAACTACAACATCGCGTTCATGGTCGACAGTTCGGGCAGCATGAGCGCCTCGTCGATCACCGCGGCCAAGGCCTCGTTGACCTCAGTGTTCAGCACCCTCATGCAGAGCATGGGCGGCAACTCCGGTACCGTGAAAATCTTCCTGGTGGACTTCGATACCCAGGTCAACAAGTCGGTGTCGGTCAACCTGAACGACCCGAACGCGCTGGCGACACTCAAGACGGTTCTGGACTCGATGTCGTCCGGCGGCGGCACCAACTACGAGGACGTGTTCAAGACCACGGCCAACTGGTTCCAGAGCACTGACGCGGTGTCCAACACCGGCGCGAAGAATCTCACGTACTTCATCACGGACGGCCAGCCGACCTACTACCAGAGCGGCGAGCAGACCAACCCGACGCTGTACGGCACCGTGAAGCTCGACGACGTGGTGAAAACCAGCAACTACAAGCCGGGTGACACCTTCAGCACCTACATCGACAGCACGCACTACCTGAGCATCGCCAGCAACGGCGCCGCGCAGTTGCAGACGTACACTACGAAATACGGCTGGAGCGCCACCAACCTGGGCACCGTCCACGCTCAGGGCGATGGCACCTATGAGTTGTCGAACCTGGCCGGCAGCGGCAACAGCACCACCCAGACCACCGTCGACAACGCCAACAGCAGTTTCGCGATACTGAACGGTCTGTCGCACGTCGACGCCATCGGCATCAACAGCGGTGTGGGCCTCAGCGACCTGAAGCCTTACGACACGGACAAAAACCCGCAAACCAACATCGACCCGAAAGACCTGGCCAACTCGATCATCGGTCACACCGAAGCGACACTGCCGGGTAACGACACGGTCAGCGGCGGCAATGGCAACGACATCCTGTTCGGCGACCTGGTGAGCTTCAACGGCATCGCCGGCGAGGGTTATCAGGCCATGCAGGCCTACGTCGCCCAGCAGACCGGTGTGGATGTCAGCAAAGTCACCACCAGCAACGTGCACCAGTTCATCACCGAGCACTACGCCGCGTTCGACGTGTCGGGTGCCCATGACGGCAACGACACGCTGCTGGGCGGTGCGGGCAATGACATTCTCTTCGGCCAGGGTGGCGACGACGTGCTCGATGGCGGCAAGGGCAATGACATCCTGCTGGGCGGCACCGGCAACGACACCCTGATTGGCGGGCCGGGCAATGACATCCTGATCGGCGGTGCGGGTGCCGACACCTTCGTCTGGAAAGCGGGCGACACCGGCAACGATGTGATCAAGGACTTCAACGCCAACGAAGGTGACCGCATCGACCTGCGCGATTTGCTACAGGGTGAAACCGGCAGCACCATCGACAACTTCCTGAAGATCACGACGGTCGATGGCGTGTCGTCGTTGCAAGTCAGCTCTGGCGGCAAGTTCAACTCCGCCGACGCAACAGCCGCCGCACCAGATGTGACAATCAAACTGGAAGGCAACAACTGGTCCACCGCCAACATTCACTCGTTGATTGCCGGCAGCGATCCGACCATCAAGGTCGACCACAACAACACCTGATCCAAACTAAAACGGCCGCCCTTCTGGGGCGGCCGTCACGTTTGCGCCTTTCAAAACGGTGACGATTTCGTCGTCGCACCGCATACTCACGCGCAGTTGGCCTATGCTGCTGTCAGCATGAGGCGGGTCTATTTCCGGGGGATGCTCAATGTTTTACGTGCAACGCGATGCGCAGGGCCAATTGGTGCGCGTAGAAGCCGCGGCCTACGCCGAGGCCACGGAAACGCTGCCGGCCGACCACCATGAAATCCAGGCCTGGTACGCCAACGAAGTGGTGGAATCGAGCCTCAAACAACTCAAGCAGAGTGACCTGGAAATGATCCGGGTACTCGACGACCTGATCCAGGTGCTGACCAGCAAAGGTGTGATCCGCGTCACCGACCTGCCGGCCGCCGCGCAAGCCAAGCTGATGGACCGGACCCAGGCCCGGGAAGCATTGGGTGGGTTGAGTCATTTGATTGATGATGACGAGACGGGGTTGATCTAGGGCTCGCTTTCTGTGGTGCCTGCCTTCGCGAGCAGGCTCGCTCCCACAGTGGATCTGTGTCGTTCACATAGGTTGTGCTCACTGACGATCCACTGTGGGAGCGGGCTTGCTCGCGAAGGCGTCAGTCCAGACAACTAAATTTCAAACCGTTACTTCCAGGGCTTGGGCTCACCCAACAGCTGCCCCTGAACCCCATACAAACCCATCTCGCGAATCACCGACAATTCCCCTTCGGTTTCGACCCGCTCGGCAATCAGCGGCAGATCAATGCTGTGCGCCGCCCGTTGAATCGCTTCGATGAACAGGCGTTTGTCACTCTCCTGATCAATTGCCCGGATGTAGCTGCCATCGATTTTCAGATACGCCAACCCCAGGCGCGCCAGGTTGCCGATCATGCTGAAGCGCCCGCCAAACCGTTGCAGGCTCAGCGAGAAACCAAGCTCGCGCAGGCGTCGGGTCAGCTCTTCCAGCATCGCCTGTTCCGGCAGTTGCTCTTCGCCGATCTCCAGGGTCAGGCGCGAGCCGAGGTTGGAATGCGAACGCAGAATCTCGAAGACTTTGTTCAGCGCCTGCGGGTCAGCCAGCGTCGCTGAAGACAGGTTCAGCGCCAGCGATTCTTCATGCCCGGCCATCTGTTCCAGCACCCGCTCCAGCATCAGGCGATCGAGCCGCGCGGTCCAGCCGAAGCGCTCCAGCCACGGCAGGAAACGACCCGCGGGGATGGTCTGGCCATGCTCGTCGAGCAACCGTGAGAGCACTTTGTAATGCAGCACCAGCGTGGTGTCCTGAGCGGCCACTACCGGCTGGAAGTACAGCTCGAACCGCTGTTGATTCAACGCCTGATCCAGCAGTGTGTGCCACGCATGGTGGTCGTCGCCGACACTGGCCGACGCACTGTGATCCAGGCACGCCCAACTCTGTTCACCTTGGCTTTCGGCTTGGGCCAGCGCCTGATCCGCCAGTCCAATCACCGCTTGCGGCGAGTCGCCATGGGCAAACGGCGCCAGCCCGATGGACGCTACCGACGCCACGTCGGTGGCTCCGGTGGCGTGTAGACTCGCCAATGCACTGTCGAGGTTCTGCGCCAGTTGCAGCGCTTCTTCGCGGACCAGACCCGGCGCCAGTACGGCGAATTCACCGCCACGAATACGAGTGACGAGGTTCTGGGTTTCCGGGTATTTGGCGCACTCGCGGGACAACTGCTGACCCACCGCTTTCAGCAATTCATCGGTGCGCTGACCGCCGAGGCGCTGATTCAAACCGGCCAGGTCTTTGACTCGCAACAACAGCAGGTAACCGGAGCTGGCCTGCTCCGGATTGCTCACCCGGGCATTCAATTGCATTTCGAAATAGCGGCGGTTGGCAAGGCCCGTGAGATTGTCCTGATAGGACTCGATGCGCAGCTTTTCACTGCGCTCGGCCTGCTCCTGGAACAGTGCCTTGAGCTTTTCGACCATCTGGTTCATGGCCTGCACCACCCGGCGCAGTTCCGGAGTACGCGGCAGCTGCGGCAAGCTGAGGAACTCACGGCGGGCGATGGCGTGGGACTGCTGGACCATGTAGTCCAGTGGCTTCAATTGCCGACGCAGCAACAGCGCGCCCAACACCGCACTCACAGCGCCGCAGATCAGCAGCCAGCCAAGGCTGCCGAGCGCGCTCTGCCAGAGCTTGGCCAGGGCGAACATCGGGTGGCTGACCACCTCGACCCGCGCCGCCTGTTCCCAGCCACGGCTGACCAGCGCATCACCGCCGGCCGGCTCCAGGCCGATGAGCTTGACGAACCAGTCCGGCACGTTGTTCACCGCCGGAATACCGCTGCGCTCAACGATGGTCTTGTCGGTCTTGAGGTCGACTACGCGGATGCTCGCGTAGTAGCCGCTGTCGAAAATCGAACTGACCAGTAACTCGACCATTGCCGGGTCATCGATATTCGGTGTCAGCGACAACGCCAGTGCCGTAGCGGCGTCCTGGGCATGGGAGCGCAACTGGTTGACGTACTGGGTACGCGAGCTCTCCAGGCTGACCATGAAGCTGCCCGTGAAGGCGACCACCAGGAACAGACAGATAGCGATCAACAGCTGTTTGAACAAGGACATCTGAGCGCGTGCTCCTAGTTAGTCGTCTCGACCGGAAAACCTTCGGCCTGCATTTTTTTCAACACATCCTGCCAGCGGGACAGGCGTTTGGTATCACCGACTTTTTTGTTGCCCTTGGCGCCGGGCAGGTACAGGCCTTCAGCGTTGAACGAGTAGACCGGCAACAAGTCGGTTCGTTGGCTGGCCGGCAGGATCTCGTTGATCAGGCTGTCCAGCACCAGCGGCATGGCGTCGGGGCTTGAGTAGTACGTCAGCACCATGTGCGCCCGGTTCAAGCGCAGGGCCTTGACGTAGGTGATACGCAATTTGTCACTGGAAACACCGAGATGGCGCAGGCTGAAGTACTTGGCGATGGCGTAGTCTTCGCAGTCGCCAGCGCCTTTCCACAGGGCTTCGATGGGGGTTTCCCAGTAGTCGTCGACGTGCCACAGGTCAATGTCTTCTTCATAACGCATCTGCTTGTTGAAGAACTGATTGACCACTTTGAGCTGTTCCAGCTCGCCGACCTGCTTCTGGGTGGCCAGCAAGTGCTGCCACGCGTCGATGCGTTGCTGCCCCGGACCCAATGGCCCGTACAGTGCCTCGGCGCGGCGGCTGATCAAGGAAAAATCCCAATCGGCGTGCAGACCGCCCAGCATGATGCCGGTCAGCAGCAGTGCGCAGCCTAGCCAGCGCAAAGCCCGAGGAATCGCGAAACGTACCGCCAAGGCGAGGCATCCAGAAGAGGCAGATTGGAAAGCGGTTGATGGTGAAGGTTAGCCCGTGAAAAGACAATGGCACGATGCAATCACTGCTGGCGGACTAAACTTTTAGCAGGAGTGCTTGCATAAAAATTGCCGGGATCTTTTACATGGTTTGACAAGTTGTACAACAGTCACTAGTGTCACTTTGGATCCAAACGCCATTTCAGCCATTTACGGTGCGTAGTCGTGACACAGAAATCCAATCCGTTGAGCAGCATCAAGGTCAACGGACCGATTCCCGCTCACCTGGCTCGCTCGGTGATCGAAGAAACCCTGCGTACGGCGATTCTCACCGGCCGCATTCCTTGTGGTACGGCCCTGCGTCAGCAGGATCTGGCGGATTTGTTCGGCGTCAGCCGCATGCCGGTGCGCGAAGCCTTGCGTCAGCTCGAAGCACAGTCACTGCTCAACGTGATTGCCCATAAAGGCGCCGTGGTTGCACCGCTGGTGCAGGGCGATGCAGCAGAAACCTATGAGCTGCGAATTTTGCTGGAGTCCGAGGCCTTGCGTTGTTCGATTCCGCTGCTCGATAACGAAGATTTCGAGCTGGCGGCCTGCTGTATCGATGAGCTGGAAAGCGTCGATGACTACGCCGAAATCAGTCGGCTCAATCGACTGTTCCACATGACCCTGTACAACAAGGCACCCAACCGACGGCTGTTGCGCCTGGTGGATGCGGGGTTGCACGAAGAGGAGCGGTTCCTGCGCTTCAACCTGGAAACCATGGGCCTGGGCAAACTCTCCCAGGACGATCACCGGGCGCTGTTGCAAGCAGTCGAGAGTCGAGATGTCGAGCGATCGGTCACGCTGCTCCAGCAGCATCTGAACCGTGGTGTGGATGCCATCACTCGCTACCTTGCCAGCCCAGCGTCCGGGACGTAAGCGCCAGGCAAGCGTACCTGGCGAGAATTCGCCTAACCATTGCTCCGAATTCTCGCCTGATACTGATCAGATCTTGAAGCTGTCTACCAACTGCTTCAGCCGGTTGGCCTGTAGCGACAGTGCATCACAGTCCTTCAACGTTTCATTGAGGTTGGCCACACTCTGCTGGTTCAGCAGGTTGATCTGGTTGACGTCGACGTTGAGGGTTTCCACCACCGCCGTCTGCTCTTCGGTCGCGGCGGCCACCGATTGGTTCATCCCGTCGATTTCGCCGATGCGCTGGGTCACGCTCACCAGACGCAAGCCCGCCTGATTCGCCACTTCAACACTCTCTTCGCTGGAGGCCTGGCTGGCGTTCATGGTGGTCACTGCTTCACGCGAACCGATTTGCAGCGAGGTGATCATCTTGTGAATCTCCTCGGCCGACTCCTGGGTACGGTGAGCAAGGTTGCGCACTTCGTCCGCTACTACTGCAAACCCACGACCGGCTTCACCGGCGCGAGCCGCTTCAATGGCCGCGTTCAGCGCCAGCAGGTTGGTTTGCTGGGAGATGCCTTTGATCACGTCAAGAATGTGACCGATGTTGTCGGTACTGGCATTCAGGGTTTCGATCTGGGTGCAGGACAGGCTGATCTTCTGCGACAACTCGGTCATGGCCAGAATGGTTTTTTCCACCACCTGACGACCGTCATCGGCCTGCTCGCTGGCGCCACTGGCATGCTGCGAGGCATCGGCGGCGTTACGGGCGATTTCCTGGGTGGCGGCACCCAGTTCGTTGATCGCCGCAGCCACGCTGTTGGTGCGGGCGCTTTGTTCGTCTGAACCGATGATCGAAGCGTTGGACGAAGCCATCACGCGCTGCGAAAGATCGTGCACCTGGCGGGTAGCCGACGACACTTCGGAAATCGACGCGTGAATCCGCTCAACGAACTGGTTGAATGCGCCGCCGAGCTCACCGAATTCATCTTTACTTTCCACGACCAGACGACGGGTCAGGTCACCTTCGCCCTGGGCGATGTCTTTCATCGCACGGCCCATGGTGGTCAGCGGGCGCATCAGCACGTTGATCAACAGGCTCAGCAGTACGGCAATGGCGCTCACAGCGATAAACATCGCGATCAGGGCCGAGGTGCGGAATTGGCTCAGCGGGGCGTAGGCCTTATCCTTGTCGATCGACAGACCGATGTACCACTCGGCATTCGGCAGGCCAGTGACCGGGGTGAACGAGAGGATGCGATCCTGCTTGTTCAGCTCCACGTCCTGATTGCCCTTTTCGATGCGGACATTGGAACCCGGGTAGATGTCTTTGAGGTTCTTCATCACCTGGTCTTTGTCAGGGCTGACGATCACTTGGCCGTCGGCGCTGACCAGAAAAGCGTGGCCGATGCCGCCGAAATCCACCGAGTTGATGATCTTCACCAGAGTTTCCAGGCTCAGGTCACCGCCGACGACGCCCAGCAGTTCCCCGTTCTTCTTCACCGGCATGGCGATAGTCACCACCAGACCACCGACCGCGGCCATGTACGGCGGCGTCAGCATGGTCTTGTCAGCCATCACGGCCTGTTTGTACCAGGGACGCTGACGAGGGTCGTAGCCGTCTGGCATTTTCGCGTCAGGCCGCTGGGTGAATACACCGTTAGCCTGACCGACATAGGTGAACTGGAAGTTCGAGGTGAAGGCGGGTTGATCCACCAGCCCCGGGAAGTCGGCATTCGCACCTTGATGGGCGACGTTCTGCGCGAGGCTTTCCAACACCAGCACGCGGCCACTCATCCAGTTCTGCACGCTGCTGGCGGTCAGGTCGCCGGCTTGCTGAACGGATGATTCGAGGTTCTGGCGGATGGTGTTTCGCTGCAGATAGTCGTTGTACAAAGTGAACAACGCGAAAGCCAGGACCACGACGCCAGAGGCGGCCAGAAGGATTTTATGGCTGAACTTGAGATTCATTTCATGGGACTTCTTATGCAGAAAGTGGGGATGCGTTCCGGGTTGCAACATTCCATGTAACAGCGCAGGCGACTTTCTGAGGTCGCTCTACTTTGGTGCACGCATGTCTCACCAGTCTGTCGGCACGAGGCGCAGAAATCTTAGGCTTTTGTGCGAAATGCCTGACATTCTGCTCTGATTCCCGCCGAACGGCGTCCCAGAGCCTTTGCTTTGGCTTTTTGGACGGCATTTTTCAGCCTCCACGACACACTCGGGTGGTGAAAAATTACCAAGCTGGGTGAGCCCTTGAGCTAGGCAGACAGATTTATCTGCCCTGAAACGACAAAACCCCTGTCTGCGTTAGCAAACAGGGGTTTCGGAATTCAATCTTGACGATGACCTACTCTCACATGGGGAAACCCCACACTACCATCGGCGATGCATCGTTTCACTGCTGAGTTCGGGATGGGATCAGGTGGTTCCAATGCTCTATGGTCGTCAAGAAATTCTGTGACCGGTCCGTTACATCAGTAACGTGCCAGCAAAAATCGGTGACTTCTACTAAAACAAAACCCCTACCTGCATACGCAGATAGGGGTTTCGGAATTTAATCTTGACGATGACCTACTCTCACATGGGGAAACCCCACACTACCATCGGCGATGCATCGTTTCACTGCTGAGTTCGGGATGGGATCAGGTGGTTCCAATGCTCTATGGTCGTCAAGAAATTCGGTAGCCAGCTCGTGTTCCTTACGGATCACGCTCCAGCGAATGGGTATGCGATAGATTTGTGTGTTTGTTTCTCGAACTTTCGGTTCGTTTCGTCTTCACACACCGCAATCTGGTGCTCTTTCGAGTCAGCAAATTGCTTGGGTGTTATATGGTCAAGCCTCACGGGCAATTAGTATTGGTTAGCTCAACGCCTCACAGCGCTTACACACCCAACCTATCAACGTCGTAGTCTTCGACGGCCCTTCAGGGGACTCAAGGTCCCAGTGAGATCTCATCTTGAGGCTAGTTTCCCGCTTAGATGCTTTCAGCGGTTATCTATTCCGAACATAGCTACCCGGCAATGCCACTGGCGTGACAACCGGAACACCAGAGGTTCGTCCACTCCGGTCCTCTCGTACTAGGAGCAGCCCCTCTCAAATCTCAAACGTCCACGGCAGATAGGGACCGAACTGTCTCACGACGTTCTAAACCCAGCTCGCGTACCACTTTAAATGGCGAACAGCCATACCCTTGGGACCGGCTTCAGCCCCAGGATGTGATGAGCCGACATCGAGGTGCCAAACACCGCCGTCGATATGAACTCTTGGGCGGTATCAGCCTGTTATCCCCGGAGTACCTTTTATCCGTTGAGCGATGGCCCTTCCATACAGAACCACCGGATCACTAAGACCTACTTTCGTACCTGCTCGACGTGTCTGTCTCGCAGTCAAGCGCGCTTTTGCCTTTATACTCTACGACCGATTTCCGACCGGTCTGAGCGCACCTTCGTACTCCTCCGTTACTCTTTAGGAGGAGACCGCCCCAGTCAAACTACCCACCATACACTGTCCTCGATCCGGATAACGGACCTGAGTTAGAACCTCAAAGTTGCCAGGGTGGTATTTCAAGGTTGGCTCCACGCGAACTGGCGTCCACGCTTCAAAGCCTCCCACCTATCCTACACAAGCAAATTCAAAGTCCAGTGCAAAGCTATAGTAAAGGTTCACGGGGTCTTTCCGTCTAGCCGCGGATACACTGCATCTTCACAGCGATTTCAATTTCACTGAGTCTCGGGTGGAGACAGCGCCGCCATCGTTACGCCATTCGTGCAGGTCGGAACTTACCCGACAAGGAATTTCGCTACCTTAGGACCGTTATAGTTACGGCCGCCGTTTACCGGGGCTTCGATCAAGAGCTTCGCGTTAGCTAACCCCATCAATTAACCTTCCGGCACCGGGCAGGCGTCACACCCTATACGTCCACTTTCGTGTTTGCAGAGTGCTGTGTTTTTAATAAACAGTCGCAGCGGCCTGGTATCTTCGACCGGCATGAGCTTACGGAGCAAGTCCTTCACCCTCACCGGCGCACCTTCTCCCGAAGTTACGGTGCCATTTTGCCTAGTTCCTTCACCCGAGTTCTCTCAAGCGCCTTGGTATTCTCTACCCAACCACCTGTGTCGGTTTGGGGTACGGTTCCTGGTTACCTGAAGCTTAGAAGCTTTTCTTGGAAGCATGGCATCAACCACTTCGTGTTCTAAAAGAACACTCGTCATCAGCTCTCGGCCTTAGAATCCCGGATTTACCTAAGATTCCAGCCTACCACCTTAAACTTGGACAACCAACGCCAAGCTGGCCTAGCCTTCTCCGTCCCTCCATCGCAATAACCAGAAGTACAGGAATATTAACCTGTTTTCCATCGACTACGCTTTTCAGCCTCGCCTTAGGGACCGACTAACCCTGCGTCGATTAACGTTGCGCAGGAAACCTTGGTCTTTCGGCGTGGGTGTTTTTCACACCCATTGTCGTTACTCATGTCAGCATTCGCACTTCTGATACCTCCAGCAAGCTTCTCAACTCACCTTCACAGGCTTACAGAACGCTCCTCTACCGCATCACCTAAGTGATACCCGTAGCTTCGGTGTATGGTTTGAGCCCCGTTACATCTTCCGCGCAGGCCGACTCGACTAGTGAGCTATTACGCTTTCTTTAAAGGGTGGCTGCTTCTAAGCCAACCTCCTAGCTGTCTAAGCCTTCCCACATCGTTTCCCACTTAACCATAACTTTGGGACCTTAGCTGACGGTCTGGGTTGTTTCCCTTTTCACGACGGACGTTAGCACCCGCCGTGTGTCTCCCATGCTCGGCACTTGTAGGTATTCGGAGTTTGCATCGGTTTGGTAAGTCGGGATGACCCCCTAGCCGAAACAGTGCTCTACCCCCTACAGTGATACATGAGGCGCTACCTAAATAGCTTTCGAGGAGAACCAGCTATCTCCGAGCTTGATTAGCCTTTCACTCCGATCCACAGGTCATCCGCTAACTTTTCAACGGTAGTCGGTTCGGTCCTCCAGTTAGTGTTACCCAACCTTCAACCTGCCCATGGATAGATCGCCCGGTTTCGGGTCTATTCCCAGCGACTAGACGCCCTATTAAGACTCGCTTTCGCTACGCCTCCCCTATTCGGTTAAGCTCGCCACTGAAAATAAGTCGCTGACCCATTATACAAAAGGTACGCAGTCACCCAACAAAGTGGGCTCCCACTGCTTGTACGCATACGGTTTCAGGATCTATTTCACTCCCCTCTCCGGGGTTCTTTTCGCCTTTCCCTCACGGTACTAGTTCACTATCGGTCAGTCAGTAGTATTTAGCCTTGGAGGATGGTCCCCCCATATTCAGACAAAGTTTCTCGTGCTCCGTCCTACTCGATTTCATGACTAAGAGATTTTCGCGTACAGGGCTATCACCCACTATGGCCGCACTTTCCAGAGCGTTCCGCTAATCTCAAAGCCACTTAAGGGCTAGTCCCCGTTCGCTCGCCACTACTAAGGGAATCTCGGTTGATTTCTTTTCCTCAGGGTACTTAGATGTTTCAGTTCCCCTGGTTCGCCTCTTAAGCCTATGTATTCAGCTTAAGATAACCATCTTATGATGGCTGGGTTCCCCCATTCAGACATCTCCGGATCAAAGTCTGTTTGCCGACTCCCCGAAGCTTTTCGCAGGCTACCACGTCTTTCATCGCCTCTGACTGCCAAGGCATCCACCGTATGCGCTTCTTCACTTGACCATATAACCCCAAGCAATCTGGTTATACTGTGAAGACGACATTCGCCGAAAATTCGCGATTAAACTCACAAATTTTACCTTAGCCTGATCCGTTACCAGTGAAAGTAACGTTCAGTCTATCTTTCTATCACATACCCAAATTTTTAAAGAACGATCTAATCAAAGACTAGAAATCAACATTCACCATCACAATGATGGAATGCTCATTTCTAAGCTTTAAACGGCAGAAGCAGTTAGTGGTGGAGCCAAACGGGATCGAACCGTTGACCTCCTGCGTGCAAGGCAGGCGCTCTCCCAGCTGAGCTATGGCCCCGTATTTCTACAGGCGTTTCCCACACAAAATTGGTGGGTCTGGGCAGATTCGAACTGCCGACCTCACCCTTATCAGGGGTGCGCTCTAACCAACTGAGCTACAGACCCAATTTCGGGCTGCTTCTTATCGTCTTCTTCAATGAATCAAGCAATTCGTGTGGGAACTTATGGAGCAGCTGATGTCGTCGATTAAGGAGGTGATCCAGCCGCAGGTTCCCCTACGGCTACCTTGTTACGACTTCACCCCAGTCATGAATCACACCGTGGTAACCGTCCTCCCGAAGGTTAGACTAGCTACTTCTGGTGCAACCCACTCCCATGGTGTGACGGGCGGTGTGTACAAGGCCCGGGAACGTATTCACCGCGACATTCTGATTCGCGATTACTAGCGATTCCGACTTCACGCAGTCGAGTTGCAGACTGCGATCCGGACTACGATCGGTTTTCTGGGATTAGCTCCACCTCGCGGCTTGGCAACCCTCTGTACCGACCATTGTAGCACGTGTGTAGCCCAGGCCGTAAGGGCCATGATGACTTGACGTCATCCCCACCTTCCTCCGGTTTGTCACCGGCAGTCTCCTTAGAGTGCCCACCATAACGTGCTGGTAACTAAGGACAAGGGTTGCGCTCGTTACGGGACTTAACCCAACATCTCACGACACGAGCTGACGACAGCCATGCAGCACCTGTCTCAATGTTCCCGAAGGCACCAATCCATCTCTGGAAAGTTCATTGGATGTCAAGGCCTGGTAAGGTTCTTCGCGTTGCTTCGAATTAAACCACATGCTCCACCGCTTGTGCGGGCCCCCGTCAATTCATTTGAGTTTTAACCTTGCGGCCGTACTCCCCAGGCGGTCAACTTAATGCGTTAGCTGCGCCACTAAGAGCTCAAGGCTCCCAACGGCTAGTTGACATCGTTTACGGCGTGGACTACCAGGGTATCTAATCCTGTTTGCTCCCCACGCTTTCGCACCTCAGTGTCAGTATCAGTCCAGGTGGTCGCCTTCGCCACTGGTGTTCCTTCCTATATCTACGCATTTCACCGCTACACAGGAAATTCCACCACCCTCTACCATACTCTAGCTCGTCAGTTTTGAATGCAGTTCCCAGGTTGAGCCCGGGGATTTCACATCCAACTTAACGAACCACCTACGCGCGCTTTACGCCCAGTAATTCCGATTAACGCTTGCACCCTCTGTATTACCGCGGCTGCTGGCACAGAGTTAGCCGGTGCTTATTCTGTCGGTAACGTCAAAACACTTACGTATTAGGTAAATGCCCTTCCTCCCAACTTAAAGTGCTTTACAATCCGAAGACCTTCTTCACACACGCGGCATGGCTGGATCAGGCTTTCGCCCATTGTCCAATATTCCCCACTGCTGCCTCCCGTAGGAGTCTGGACCGTGTCTCAGTTCCAGTGTGACTGATCATCCTCTCAGACCAGTTACGGATCGTCGCCTTGGTGAGCCATTACCTCACCAACTAGCTAATCCGACCTAGGCTCATCTGATAGCGCAAGGCCCGAAGGTCCCCTGCTTTCTCCCGTAGGACGTATGCGGTATTAGCGTCCGTTTCCGAGCGTTATCCCCCACTACCAGGCAGATTCCTAGGCATTACTCACCCGTCCGCCGCTCGCCACCAGGTACAAGTACCCGTGCTGCCGCTCGACTTGCATGTGTTAGGCCTGCCGCCAGCGTTCAATCTGAGCCATGATCAAACTCTTCAGTTCAAACATCTTTGGGTTTTTAAGAAACCCTAAACTTGGCTCAGCAATCGTTGGTTACATCTTTGATTTCTCGCGGAGTAACTTGTGATGCTGATAATCTTGTTGACTATCAGCCTGACTCCACAAGCACCCACACGAATTGCTTGATTCAGTTGTTAAAGAGCGGTTGGTTAAGATCTTTCGTCTCAACCGAGGCGCGCATTCTACAGCAGCCTCTGTTGCTGTCAAGCGGTTATTTTCAGAAGTTTTCAAAGTTTCCTTTGCAACTTCAACCACTTGCGCTTCCGATCTCTCGTTAGCGGGAGGCGAATTCTACAGCGTTACACGCTGCTGTCAACACCTCTTTTTCTCCGCTTTCGACCGAGAAGATCGAACCGTTAAAAGAGCAAAACAACACCACTCTTTCAACTCCTTCTGGGCTTCGATGATCTGAAGCAACTCGCTGTCGAAAACTGCGTAACTCTTTGTTTACCAAGGAGTTTTCCGTTTCGACTGCGCCGGAAGTGGGGCGAATTATAGACTTCCAGAATCTGCCGTCAAGCACTGATTACGCTTTTCTATCAATAACTTGCGAAAGACCGAAAAATCGCCCGATGCTTCTATATAGAAGCACCCTCTATATAGAAGGAAACGCTCAGAGCACCCCGGATGACTTGAAAGCGGCCACATCACCCGCACTCAATCCCAACACCCGCTGCAGAACCTCCAGCGTATGCTCCCCCAATAAAGGAGGCGCGCTGCGATACTCCACAGGCGTCTCGGACAGACGAATCGGACTCGCCACCTGCGGCACCATCCCGGCCAGTGCATGGGGCAGTTCGATGGCCAGCCCTCGCGCCCGAACCTGCGGATCATCAAACACCTGCGCCAGATCATTGATCGGCCCACAAGGGACACCCGCCTGCTCCAGCTGCACAACCCATTGCGCGGTGGTCTTGAATACTGTCGCCTGACGTATCAGCGGAATCAGCACCGCCCTATTGGCGACTCGCAGCTTGTTGGTCGCAAAGCGCGGGTCATCCGCCCACTGCGGCTGACCTGCCACCTCGGCAAACTTGCGGAACTGCCCGTCATTGCCGACGGTGAGAATGAAATCGCCGTCCGCCGTAGGAAAGTCCTGATACGGCACGATGTTCGGATGAGCGTTGCCCAAGCGTTTCGGCGCATTGCCCGTCGTCAGGTAGTTCATCGCCTGGTTGGCCAGGCACGCCACCTGCACGTCCAGCAACGCCATATCGATGTGCTGGCCGCCACCATCATGGTCGCGATGAGCCAGCGCCGCCAGAATCGCCACCGTTGAATAGAGTCCGGTCAGAATATCGGTCAGAGCCACGCCGACTTTCACCGGCCCCGCCCCCTCTTCGCCTTCCGGCTGCCCGGTCAGGCTCATCAGGCCACCAAGGCCTTGAATCATGAAGTCGTAACCTGCCCGCTTGGCATAAGGCCCGGTCTGGCCGAACCCGGTGATCGAGCAGTAGATCAGATCGGGATTGATCGCCTTCAGCGACGCGTAGTCCAGCCCGTAAGCTGCCAGCCCCCCGACCTTGAAGTTCTCGATCAGAATGTCCGACTTCGCCGCCAGCTCACGCACCAGCTTCTGCCCTTCAGGCCGGGTGAAGTCGATAGTCACCGATTGCTTGTTGCGATTGGCGGACAAGTAGTAGGCCGCCTCACTGGTGTTCTCACCATAGGCGTCTTTAAGGAACGGCGGCCCCCAGGCACGCGTGTCATCGCCATTGCCCGGGCGCTCGACCTTGATCACCTCGGCGCCAAGGTCCGCGAGAATCTGACCCGCCCAAGGCCCGGCCAGTACCCGCGACAAATCCAGTACCCGTAGATGCGAAAGCGCGCCCATGGCCGTTCTCCTGTTAATAGAACGCCTGGATGCCTGTCTGCGCACGGCCGAGGATCAGCGCATGAACGTCGTGTGTACCTTCATAGGTATTCACAACTTCCAGGTTGACCAGATGACGAGCGATACCGAACTCATCGGAAATACCATTGCCACCCAGCATGTCACGCGCCATACGCGCAATATCCAGGGACTTGCCGCAGGAATTACGCTTCATGATCGAGGTGATTTCAACGGCAGCCGTGCCTTCATCCTTCATACGGCCCAGACGCAGGCAACCTTGCAGCGCCAGAGTAATTTCGGTCTGCATGTCGGCCAGCTTTTTCTGGATCAACTGCGTAGCCGCCAATGGGCGACCGAACTGCTGACGGTCCAGGGTGTACTGGCGAGCGGTGTGCCAGCAGAATTCGGCGGCACCCAGCGCGCCCCACGAGATGCCATAGCGCGCGGAATTGAGACAGGTGAAAGGGCCTTTCAAACCGCGGACGTCCGGGAAGATGTTCTCTTCAGGGACAAACACGTTGTCCATGACGATCTCCCCGGTGATGGATGCACGCAAGCCGACCTTGCCGTGAATCGCCGGAGCGCTCAGGCCCTTCCAGCCCTTCTCCAGCACGAAGCCACGGATGTCACCCGCATCGTCCTTGCCCCAGACCACGAACACATCGGCGATCGGACTGTTGGTGATCCACATCTTGCTGCCGGTCAGGCTGTAGCCGCCTTCCACTTTGCGTGCACGAGTAATCATCGCTCCTGGGTCGGAACCGTGATCAGGCTCTGTCAGACCAAAGCAACCGATCCATTCACCCGAAGCCAGTTTCGGCAGGTATTTCTGTTTCTGCGCCTCGGTGCCGAATTCGTTGATCGGCACCATCACCAGTGAAGACTGCACGCTCATCATCGAGCGATAACCCGAATCGACGCGCTCGACCTCACGGGCTATCAAACCGTAGCTGACGTAGCTCAGGCCGCTGCCGCCGTATTGCTCGGGAATGGTTGCGCCCAGCAGACCCACTTCCCCCATCTCGCGAAAGATCGCCGGATCGGTTTTTTCATGACGGAAAGCTTCCAGAACACGCGGCGCGAGCTTCTGCTGAGCGAACTGCTCGGCGGTGTCGCGGACCATGCGTTCTTCTTCGGTGAGCTGTTGATCCAGCAGCAGGGGATCGATCCAGTTGAAGCTAGCTTTACCACCCATGAGTGAGTCCTCTCGAATCGGGTCAAATAACGTGGACTGATCCTAGGCCCGGTCAGGCGCGACAGCAAACGAGGATTTCGCATACTGTTGTGCTAATTTCTCACTCCGAAACGTCGCAAAACCGCCTT
Source organism: Pseudomonas fungipugnans (assembly GCF_029955235.1). NCBI lineage: Bacteria > Pseudomonadati > Pseudomonadota > Gammaproteobacteria > Pseudomonadales > Pseudomonadaceae > Pseudomonas > Pseudomonas fungipugnans. Next base: position 355,344 of record NZ_JARBWL010000002.1, on the reverse strand, counting down.
TATGCGATGTATGAGTGAGGTTGACGTACATGCGCAGGAAAATCCCCAGCACCACAGCCCTGATCAGCTTCGAGGCGGCGGCGCGTCATGAGAGTTTTACCAAGGCCGCCCAGGAGCTTTCGCTGACCCAAGGTGCGATTTGCCGACAGATCGCCAGCCTTGAGGAGTTCCTCAGCGTCGAACTGTTCCGACGTTCACGGCGCGGAGTGAAACTGACGGAAGCGGGGCTTTCCTACAGCCGTCGTGTGGCTGCGCAACTGGATGCCGTTGAACGGGACACCTTATCGGTCATGGGCCAGCAAGGCGCCAACGTGATTGAGCTGGCAGTCGTGCCCACCTTTGGTACCCAATGGCTGCTGCCACGACTCAAGGACTTTCAGCACAAGCACCCGGAAGTCACTGTCAACCTGACCAACCGCACCCGCCCTTTCTTGTTTGCCGATACCGAGTTCGATGCCGCGATCTACTTTGGCGATGCCGATTGGTCCGGGACGCAATCCCACAGACTAATGGGCGAAAATCCGATGCCGGTGTGCAGCCCCGGGCTACTGGGCAATCGGACACATCTGACACCCGGCGAGATCGCAGACATGTCGCTGCTGCAACAAACCACCCGCCCCTATGCCTGGCGCCAATGGTTCAACGCCCACAACCTGAACATCCCTCGCGACATGACAGGGCCGCGCTACGAGCTATTCTCGATGTTGGCGCAAGCCGCCATGCATGACATGGGAATCGCCTTGATTCCGCCCTTCCTGATCCAGCGTGAACTGGCGGAGAAGCGCCTGGTGATTGCCAACCCTCAGGCACTGTCGAGCATCAAGGCGTATTACCTGATGATTCCCGAGCGAAAGGTCGAATCCGCCTCTTTAAGGGCTTTCCGCGATTGGCTAGTGAGCCAGGCACAGAGCTACAGCCTAGAAGAGTAAAGGCTTTCAGCGCCTAACTGACCCTGTAGTCAATTAAATAAAAGCCCTACAGATATAAGTATTTGTCGCATAATCGTTGACTGTATTGGCAACCTGTACAAACGTCCCACAAGCGCCTGAGGACGTGGCCTTCAGCCTCTATTTCCGAGCAATGTCACCTCATTCACCCCGGCGATGGGTAAATTCTTGAATTTCGTCCAGAATCCTTACAAGGTACGGCCTGCAAGGGATTGACCCGGCCGGTTGCGACATTCGGTCACGGGGTGACTTGTAGTTAATTTTCCGTCACCCGTCATAATCCCTTGAAGGGCACAAAGTTCGCCTGCAAAATGCCGCGCCCCGCCCTGATTTGGCGGGATCGTGCTGATCGGCCGCCCCAGAAGCACCATCCGAAGTGCCTGGGTTTACTCAATAAGATCACGCAGGAGATTTGACGTGCACATTGGTGTTCCTCTCGAGACCCAGACGGGTGAAACGCGGGTTGCTGCAACCCCGGAAACCATCAAAAAGCTGATCGGCCAAGGTCATAAGGTCACTGTTCAAAGCGGCGCCGGCATCAAGGCCAGCGTTGTCGACAGTGCTTATGAAGCGGCAGGCGCGACCATTGGCAGCGCCAGCGATGCGTTCGGTGCCGAGCTGATTCTCAAAGTGGTCGCCCCCAGCGACAACGAGCTGACGCTGATCAAGCGTGGCGCCGTCCTCGTGGGCATGCTCAACCCGTTCAGCAATGAAACCATCGGCAAGCTGGCCGAGTGCGGTATTACCGCGTTCGCGCTGGAAGCCGCGCCACGCACCTCCCGCGCCCAGAGCCTGGATGTACTGTCCTCCCAGGCGAACATTGCCGGTTATAAAGCGGTGCTGCTGGCGGCTCATCACTATCCGCGCTTCATGCCGATGCTGATGACCGCCGCAGGTACTGTGAAAGCCGCGCGGGTGCTGATTCTCGGTGCCGGCGTCGCCGGTTTGCAGGCGATTGCGACGGCCAAGCGTCTAGGGGCGGTGATCGAAGCGTCGGACGTACGCCCGGCGGTGAAGGAACAAATCGAATCCCTGGGTGCGAAATTCGTCGACGTCCCGTACGAAACCGATGAAGAGCGTGAATGTGCCGTCGGTGTCGGCGGTTATGCCCGTCCAATGCCGGCCAGCTGGATGCAGCGTCAGGCCCTGGCCGTGCACGAACGCGCGAAACAGGCCGACATCGTCATCACCACCGCACTGATCCCGGGTCGCAAGGCGCCGACCTTGCTCAGCGCCGAAACCGTGGCGCAGATGAAGCCAGGCTCGGTGGTCATCGACCTCGCCGCAGCTCAGGGCGGCAACTGCCCGCTGACCGTAGCCGATCAGGTTGTCGTCGAAAATGGCGTGACCATTTGCGGCCCGACCAACCTGGCCGGTGAAGTCGCCGCAGACGCTTCGGCGCTGTACGCACGCAACCTGCTGGACTTCCTGAAACTGGTGTTCACCAAAGAAGGCCAGTTCGACGTCAACCTCGAAGACGACATCGTCGCCGCGTGCCTTATGTGCCGCGACGGCCAAGTCATCCGTAAAAACGCCTAAGCAGGGATTCAGACGATGGAAGAGCTTATCTCCCCCGGTATCTACAACCTGATCATCTTCGTGCTGGCGATTTATGTCGGTTATCACGTGGTCTGGAACGTCACACCTGCACTGCACACGCCATTGATGGCGGTGACCAATGCCATCTCGGCGATCGTGATCGTCGGCGCCATGCTGGCGGCGGCGCTGACTGTAACGCCACTGGGCAAGACCATGGGCACCCTGGCGGTGGCCCTGGCCGCGGTGAACGTGTTCGGCGGCTTCCTGGTCACGCGCCGGATGCTTGAGATGTTCAAGAAAAAAGCCCCGAAAGTAAAAGAAGAGGCGCCCAAGTAATGAGCATGAATCTTGTCACGACGCTCTACCTGATCGCGTCGATCTGCTTCATCCAGGCCCTCAAGGGTCTGTCACACCCAACTACGTCCCGTCGCGGCAACCTGTTCGGCATGCTCGGCATGGCGCTGGCGATCCTGACGACCATTGGCCTCATCTATAAGCTGGGCGCTGAACTGGCAACAGCGGGCATCGGTTACGTCATCGTCGGCCTGCTGATCGGTGGCACTGCCGGTTCGATCATGGCCAAGCGCGTTGAAATGACCAAGATGCCGGAACTGGTCGCCTTCATGCACAGCATGATCGGCCTCGCCGCTGTCTTCATCGCCATTGCGGCAGTGGTCGAGCCGCAATCGCTGGGCATCGTCAAACAGCTGGGCGATTCGATTCCTGCGGGCAACCGCCTGGAACTGTTTCTCGGCGCGGCCATTGGTGCGATCACCTTTTCCGGTTCGGTCATCGCCTTTGGCAAGTTGTCGGGCAAGTACAAATTCCGCCTGTTCCAGGGCGCACCGGTACAGTTTGGCGGCCAACATAAACTGAACCTGCTGCTGGGCCTGGCGACACTGGCACTGGGCATCACGTTCATGATGACCGGCAACCTCAGCGCCTTTGCCTTGATGCTGGCCCTGGCCTTCGTACTTGGCGTGTTGATCATCATCCCGATTGGCGGTGCAGACATGCCGGTGGTGGTGTCGATGCTCAACAGCTACTCCGGTTGGGCGGCAGCGGGGATCGGCTTCTCGCTGAACAACTCGATGCTGATCATTGCCGGCTCGCTGGTGGGTTCAAGCGGCGCGATCCTCTCGTACATCATGTGCAAGGCGATGAACCGCTCCTTCTTTAATGTATTGCTTGGTGGTTTCGGCAATACCCCCGATGCAGGCCCGGCTGGCGCCAAGGAGGCTCGCCCGGTGAAATCCGGTTCGGCTGACGACGCGACCTTCCTGCTGACCAACGCCGACACCGTGATCATCGTTCCGGGTTACGGCCTGGCGGTAGCACGGGCGCAACACGCGCTCAAAGAGCTGACCGAGAAGCTGACCCATCGCGGCGTGACCGTGAAGTATGCGATCCACCCGGTGGCCGGCCGGATGCCTGGCCACATGAACGTGTTGCTGGCCGAGGCCGAAGTGCCTTACGACCAGGTGTTCGAGATGGAAGACATCAACTCAGAGTTCGGCCAGGCCGACGTGGTGCTGGTGCTGGGTGCCAACGACGTGGTCAACCCGGCTGCCAAGAACGATCCAAAATCGCCGATTGCCGGCATGCCGATCCTCGAAGCGTTCAAGGCCAAGACCATCATCGTCAACAAGCGTTCGATGGCCAGCGGCTATGCCGGCCTGGATAACGAACTGTTCTATCTCGACAAAACCATGATGGTTTTCGGCGACGCCAAGAAAGTCATTGAAGACATGGTCAAAGCCGTCGAGTAAAACCTGCTCCAACGCAATACCGAAAACCTCAGCCTTTAGTAGGCTGGGGTTTTTTTATTCTTCATGAAACCCGACCAAAGGCTCTAAATCGCCGGCTGGCATTCGACCATGGTAGCGGGACGAATGTTTTTGAAATCACTAGACTGCGCATCTTGCTTCCGTTGCCCGAGATAAAAATCCATGTACCGTGACCGTATTCGCTTGCCTTCGTTGTTGGACAAGGTGATGAGCGCAGCCGACGCTGCCGCTCTGATTCAGGACGGCATGACCGTCGGCATGAGCGGTTTCACCCGCGCCGGCGAAGCCAAGGCCGTTCCCCACGCGCTGGCCGAGCGCGCCAAAGTCACTCCGCTGAAAATTACCCTGATGACCGGCGCCAGCCTGGGCAACGACCTCGACAAACAGCTCACCGAAGCCGGCGTACTCTCGCGCCGCATGCCGTTCCAGGTGGACAGCACCCTGCGCAAGGCAATCAACGCCGGCGAAGTGATGTTCATCGACCAGCACTTGTCGGAAACCGTCGAGCAACTGCGCAACCAGCAACTCAAGTTGCCGGACATCGCGGTCATCGAGGCCGTGGCGATCACCGAGCAGGGCCACATTGTGCCGACGACGTCGGTTGGCAACTCGGCCAGCTTCGCGATTTTTGCCAAGCACGTCATCGTCGAGATCAACCTGGCGCACAACCCGAACCTCGAAGGTTTGCATGACATCTATATCCCGACGTACCGCCCGACCCGTACACCGATCCCGCTGGTAAAGGTCGACGATCGCATTGGCAGTACTGCCATCCCGATTCCGCCGGAAAAAATCGTCGCCATCGTCATCACCAATCAGCCGGATTCACCGTCCACCGTATTGCCACCCGATGCCGAGACTCAGGCCATCGCTGATCATCTGATCGACTTCTTCAAGCAGGAAGTGGCCGCCGGGCGCATGACCAACAAGCTCGGCCCGTTGCAGGCCGGGATCGGCACCATTGCCAACTCGGTGATGTGCGGCCTGATCGACTCGCCGTTCGAAGACCTGACGATGTACTCCGAAGTCCTGCAGGACTCGACCTTCGACCTGATCGACGCTGGCAAGCTGAGCTTTGCTTCCGGCAGCTCGATCACTTTGTCGGCGCGGCGCGGCGCAGACGTGTTCGGCAATCTGGAGCGCTACAAGGACAAACTGGTACTGCGCCCGCAGGAAATCTCCAACCACCCTGAAGTCGTGCGGCGCCTGGGCATCATCGGCATCAACACCGCGCTGGAGTTCGACCTGTACGGCAACGTCAACTCCACCCACGTCTGCGGCACGCGGATGATGAACGGCATTGGCGGTTCGGGGGATTTCGCGCGCAACGCGCACCTGGCGATTTTCGTCACCAAGTCGATCGCCAAGGGCGGCGCGATTTCCAGCGTGGTGCCGATGGTCAGCCACGTCGACCATACCGAACACGACGTCGACATCCTCGTTACCGAGATCGGCCTGGCCGACTTGCGTGGCCTTGCGCCGCGTGAGCGGGCTCGGGTGATCATCGACAACTGCGTGCACCCGGACTACCGCCAAGCGTTGGATGACTACTTCACCGCCGCCTGCGCCATCGGTGGCCACACACCGCATATCCTGCGTGAAGCACTGAGCTGGCACATCAACCTGGAAGAAACCGGGAAGATGCTGGCGGTGTAATTGGTACAGATAGCAGCTGACGCAAACACAGTTTCGTCAGCTCGCCATTTCAAAACCAATAGTCGGCAAAAACTGTACTGCTGTATGGGTCTTTTCCTACAGCAAATATCACTTCTCTCCCGTCAAACAAGCGAAAATGCACCACTGTGGTGCCGACAGGTACAGTTGCCTCATTTTCGACCCGTACACCCCCTATAAACAGTTAACTGGTCCCTCACAATACAGATGAACTGTATCTAGAGAGACTGGCCAAACGAGAGGATCATGGGTACCAGTTAAACCACTACCTAATCCCGCCACAAGCGGAAGGATGTCAACCATGGAACGTACACTCAGTTCCGAACTGTTCTTCGAAGAAAATGCTGCAAAAACCCAGGCTTCCCTGCCTCTTCGCGTTATCGCCAACCTGATGTTGTGGCAGCGCCGCATCTCCAGCCGCCATCAACTGGCTCGTCTGGATTCGCGTCTGCTGGCTGATGCCGGGATTAGCGAAGCACAACGCTACGAAGAGCTGAGCAAGCCGTTCTGGCGCTAACTCAGCGTCGCTGGCTCTGACTTGTAGTCCACCGCCAGCAACCCGAATTGAAAACACAAAGCCCGTCGTGGGAAACCACGACGGGCTTTGTCGTTTCAGGGCTGAAAAAGTCAAACCAGTACAGTTTTAGATAAACAAATAATAGCAAGTACAGTCCAGTGAGCGCTGCCAAAGGCAGCGATCTTTTGATCTTCACCGAGATCAACGACGCTAAAAATCGCAGCCTGCAATAGCTCCTACACACATTGTTTCATTTAGAGAGGCTGTTCGAATCCATTTGAGCAGGCCTAATATCGAGCCAGAACGTGGCGCACGCGACACCTTCAGCGTCTGATTCACCAGACACTGCACCACCTCTCAATTCGATTTATCCACAGGAGCTCCACCATGTCCCGTCTTCGCCTGCTCAGCGCCGCTGCCCTGCTCGCCGTTGCTGCCAATGCCCACGCGAGCAGTTTCATTGTCACCACCGACGCCGTTGTCGGTGCGCTCAAATCCAGCTCCGATGCAACGTCCAATCTCTCGTCTTCGCTGCGCGACAACAAAATCGTGCGGGCCGCCCGTGATGACGCCGCCAGCTTCGTCGCAACCAACGGCGACATCCGTGGTGTGAAACTGGAAAGCGCGTTCGACGAAATCCACCGCCAGGCGCCACAGCTCAACGCGACCGACGCACAACTGGCTCAGGCCATCCTGGCTATCTAAACGCCAGCCCCCATGCGGGACACGCTTACCGTGTCCCGATGTTTCGGCGCTGGCTCTGGTCCGGGCATTGCGCTAGCCTTGAGCCTCGCTTTCGGCTATTCGAGTCTCATGGGTTTTCTTTCAAAACTGCTGTTTACACCTCTATTGGCGATGGCTTGCTGGACCGGTTCGGCCCAGGCCTTCGACGCCTTCAACCTGTCGACACAAGGCACCGTTGTCAGTGGTTACGCCACAAGCAAGGTGACCTCCGCGCCCTTCGACCATAAACTCCTGCTCGCAGCTCACGATGACGCTGCCGCTTTCATCGCCAGTGACGGTCAACTACGAGGAGCCCAGTTGGAATCGGCCCTGCACTATCTGCGCCGGACCCAGCCAAAACTTCATGCCAGCGACCTTGAACTGGCACAGGCAATCCTCGTCCAATAGTTATCCCTTGTTCCTCCGGAGTCGTTCCATGCGTAACCCGCTGATCGCTGCCACCCTTGGCCTGTTATTTTTGGCCGACGTGGCCCAGGCGCACACCCTGGTAGCCACCAGTAACATCATCGTTCGCGCCTCCCAGCGCACCATCGATTTCACGTCCGATACCACCACCTCCATCCGCGACTCCAAAATTGTCCGTGAAGCCCACGATGACGCCGCCAGTTTTGTTGCCAGCGATGGCGATATTCGCGGTGCCCACCTGGAAGCCGCCTTGAATACTTTGCGCACTCGCGTGCCGGAAGCTCGCGACGCCAGTGACCAGGTCCTCGCCGAAGCTATCCTCGCATTGTGAAATCTCTCAGCGCCTGGCTACTGACCGGGGCGGTGTTGCTGTTTGGCAACACCGCGCAGGCCGACCTGCAACTACGACTCAAGACCGACGGTCTGAGCCCCGCACAACAGCAGGCCAGCCAGGCGTTGCTGGATGAAGCCATGGGCAAATTGCCGCCACGTTTCATCCAGCAACTTGACCGGACCATCGACGTCGGCTGGACCGAAGAAATGCCCGGTAACGCCTATGGAGAAGCGTCACTGGTTTCCGAACTCGATCTGAACCGCAAACTGCTCGACAGCCTTACCGATGGCAGCGCCGCCACACAACAAACCGGTCGACCCCATGGCACCGTACGCCAGGAAATGCTGGCCACTGTCCTGCATGAAATCACCCATATTTACGACCGCGCGCGCCTCTGGCCAGCCGCCGAGCGCCGATTGATCCAGCGCTGCAGCCAACGCAACAGCAGCACCGGGCTGGTCGGCATTCCCGATCAATGCCGCGGCCAGACCGAGCGGCGCTTTACCCTGAGCGACGATCCTCGCTTGCTCGACCTTGCCGGTTGGCAGCAATACGTCGGCCGTCGTGGCGAGCGCGAACAGCACAACCGCCAGATCGTCCGTAGCCCGGATATCTATGAAACGACCAATCCCAAGGAGTTTGTCGCGGTCAACATGGAGTACTTCCTCCTCGACCCGGCCTATGCGTGCCGACGCCCGGCGCTGTATCGCTACTACAAGGAACACTTCGGCTGGGCGCCCGCCGCCAAAGACACTTGCGCCCAATCTTTCGCGTTCCTCAATGCCGGCAACGATTTCGCCAAGACGCCTCTGGGCCAGGTAGATCCGGAGCGGGTTTACGCGGTGGATTATCTGCTGGCCGAGGCCAATCAGAATTGGGTCAGCCGCTGGGGCCACAGCATGCTGCGCCTGGTCATCTGCGCACCCGGTCGACCACGCGGGCCGGACTGCCGGCTGGATCTGGATCAACACCTGGTGCTGTCCTATCGCGCCTTCGTCGGTGACGTGCAACTGTCGAGCTGGGACGGGCTGGTGGGCAAATATCCGTCACGCCTGTTTGTGCTGCCGTTGGCTCAAGTGATCGACGAATACACCAAGACCGAACTGCGCAGCCTCGCTTCGGTGCCGTTGAACCTGTCGCGCACCGAAATCAACGAAGTGGTGGAACACGCGGCGGAGATGCACTGGAGCTACGACGGCAACTACTTCTTCCTGTCCAACAACTGCGCGGTGGAAAGCCTCAAGCTGCTGCGCAGCGGTAGCAACAACCCGCAACTGACCGGCCTGGACAGCATCATGCCCAACGGTTTGCTGGAAGTGCTCAAGGCCCGTGGGCTGGCGGACACCAGCGTACTCGATGATCCCCGTGAGGCGCTGCGCCTGGGCTATCGCTTCGACTCGTTCCGCGACCGCTACCAAGCGATGTTCGATGTGTTGAAAAAGCGCTTGCCGATCAAGCAACAGACTGTCGAGGAATGGCTGTCGTTGAAAGCCGAAGAGCGCCGGCAGTGGATCGACAAGGCAGACCTGCGCACCAGTGCTGCCATGCTGTTACTGGAGCAGGCGAGCTTTCGCCGACAATTGCAGCTGGCCCAGGATGAAGTGAAGCAACGTTACCTGGGCGCCAGGGAGCTGAAGAACGGCGGCATGGACAAGGCCAACGCGACCTTGCAGCAGATTCTCGCCAACAGCGGCTTCCTCAGTCGCCCCGCAGAATTGCTCGGCAGCGACGGCTACGGCCTGCCGCAACCCAACGAATGGAAGCGCCTGGAATCGCAAAGCAGCCAGCGCCAGAAGCAATTGCAGTCGCTGACCGGCGAGTTGGACAAGGAAGTGAGAACACTGCTCGAACCGGCCCGTGCGGCGGAGATTGCTGCCAACGAAGCGAATCTGAGGCAAGTAGGCGAGCATCTGCGGGCGCTGCACAAGGCGGCAGGTGGACTGGAGCTACCTTGATAAAACAAAAAATCGCAGCCTTCGGCAACGCCTACAGGGTGAATAAAAATCCCGTGTAGAAGCTGCTGAAGGCTGCGATCTTTGCTTTCAGGCACAACGCATAGCCGCTGTGCCTACACACTGATCAATTCAGCACATTATCCAGAATCTCATAAACGATCCCGGTGCCCACCGCAATCAGCACAATGTCACCACCGGTACGACGCCACTCGTAGCCCGGGTACTGTGGCAGACGCGAGAGCGCGCGGTTGTCCAGGCGTTCGCCGTAATAGCCGTGAGGCAAAGGCCGGCCACGTTCCAGATGAATGCCAGGAGGCGGTGGCGCACCGCGTACAAAATAGCTGTGATTGTCGCGAATGCTCTGACGCACTGGACCGAAGTCCTGTGGAGGACCACCTCGATGGTTGTCCTGCGGGCCACGATGATCACCACCGTGGTTATCGTATTGGCCCTGTGGGCCGCCGTGGTCGTGATCGTCGCGCTGATCGGCGCTGGCGTGCAGCAACGGGGTCGCACTGAGCATCAGCACGCCCAGGCTGGCTATCAGACGTTTCGGCATTTTCATTGGGGGTTCCTCACGGCACAAACAGCAAAAAGGGATTCAGAACCTGGTTCTGAATCCCTCGGTCTTGCTACTTAGTCTAGGCGCCGAGGCGGTTAATTCCTCTGTATCAGGAACTTTACCTTCAGCTGACCCGTGCGTTGCGCACGCCGTCGGCCAAGGCAGCACACAGACTCAATACGCCATCGATGGCCTGGTCCGGCGTCGACGCATTGGCGATGTGGTCAATCAGCGCCGAGCCCACTACCACGCCATCTGCCAGGCGCGCGATAGAAGCCGCTTGCTCCGGTGTACGAATACCGAAACCAATGCTGATCGGCAGGTCGGTATGACGACGCAAACGTGTAACCGCTTCTTCTACATGTTCCAAAGTGGCGGCACCGGCACCGGTCACACCGGCCACCGAAACGTAATACACAAAACCGGAACTGCCGTTAAGCACGGTTGGCAGACGCACGTCGTCAGTGGTTGGCGTGGTCAGGCGAATGAAGTCCAGGCCCGCTGCCTGAGCCGGATCACACAGCTCGCCGTTATGCTCTGGCGGCATGTCGACCACGATCAGGCCGTCAACGCCCGCCTCTTTGGCATCCCTGATGAAACGCGGTACGCCGTACATGTGAATCGGATTGAAGTAACCCATCAACACCAACGGTGTGTCGGTGTTGCCTTCGCGGAACTCACGCACCATTTGCAGGGTTTTCGTCAGGTTCTGCTTGGCGCCCAGTGCGCGGATGTTGGCCAGCTGGATCGCCGGGCCGTCAGCCATAGGGTCGGTGAACGGCATGCCCAGTTCGATCACATCGGCGCCAGCACCTGGCAAGCCCTTGAGGATCGCCAGCGAGGTGTCATAGCTCGGGTCGCCAGCGGTGACGAAGGTCACCAGGGCAGCACGATTCTGTTCCTTGAGTTCGGCAAAACGTGTTTGCAGGCGGCTCATCAGTGTTTCTCCTGCTTGGATTGCTCTTGTTGAGAGTGTTCCATGTGGTGCATCACGGTTTGCATGTCTTTGTCACCACGGCCGGACAGATTGACCACCATCAGGTGATCTTTGGGCAGGGTCGGTGCGCGTTTGAATACTTCGGCCAGGGCATGGGCGCTTTCCAGCGCAGGGATGATCCCCTCCAGGCGGCAGCATTTGTGGAACGCATCGAGGGCTTCGTCGTCGGTCACCGAGGTGTACTGGACGCGGCCGATGTCATGCAACCAGGCGTGTTCAGGGCCGATGCCCGGATAGTCGAGGCCGGCGGAAATCGAGTGCGCGTCGATGATCTGGCCATCGTCGTCCTGCAACAGGAAAGTCCGGTTGCCGTGCAGTACACCCGGCACACCGCCGTTCAGGCTGGCGGCATGTTTGCCGGTTTCGATGCCGTAACCGGCCGCTTCAACACCGATGATCTCGACGCTCTTGTCATCGAGGAACGGGTGGAACAGGCCCATGGCGTTGGAACCACCGCCGATGCATGCCACCAGACTGTCCGGCAGGCGACCTTCCTGGGCTTGCAGTTGGGTGCGGGTTTCCTTGCCGATAACGGCCTGGAAATCACGGACCATCGCCGGATAAGGGTGCGGGCCGGCCACGGTGCCGATCAGGTAGAAGGTGCTGTCGACATTGGTCACCCAGTCACGCAGGGCTTCGTTCATCGCGTCTTTCAGGGTGCCGGTACCGGCAACCACCGGAATCACTTCGGCGCCCAGCAATTTCATGCGGAACACGTTCGCCTGCTGGCGCTCGATGTCGGTGGTGCCCATGTAGATCACGCAATCGAGGCCGAAACGCGCGGCAACAGTGGCAGTGGCCACGCCGTGCATGCCGGCGCCGGTCTCGGCGATGATGCGTTTTTTACCCATGCGCCGCGCCAGCAGGATCTGGCCGATGCAGTTGTTGATCTTGTGCGCGCCGGTGTGGTTCAGCTCTTCACGCTTGAGGTAAATCTTTGCACCGCCGCAGAATTCAGTCAGGCGTTCGGCGTAATACAGCGGGCTTGGGCGTCCGACGTAGTCGCGCTGGAAGTAGGCCAATTCCTCTTTGAACGCCGGATCTTCCTTGGCCAGTTCGTATTCACGGGCCAGGTCGAGGATCAACGGCATCAGGGTTTCGGCAACGTAACGGCCGCCGAACGCGCCAAACAGGCCGTTGGCATCGGGGCCGTTGCGCAAATGGGTCTGGGTCATGAGTCGCTCCGGTTGGATTCGTAAGATGACAATGAGGCCTACTCTACCCCTGACGTGCTGCACTGAAAACCGATAAGATCGCCACAACCTGTCAGGAAAACTCACACATAAAATGAGCCATGACCTCCCGCCACTGAACGCCCTTCGCGCCTTCGAAGCCACCGCCCGCCTCAACAGCGTCAGCCAGGCTGCCGAGCAACTGCACGTCACCCATGGCGCGGTCAGCCGACAGCTTAAAGCGTTGGAGGAGCACCTTGGCGTGGCGCTTTTCATCAAGGATGGACGTGGCCTTAAACTCACAGATGCCGGCGTGCGATTGCGCGATGCCAGTGCCGAAGCCTTCGACCGCTTGCGCACCGTCTGCGCCGAGCTGAGCCAAAGCACCGCCGATGCGCCCTTCGTGCTCGGCTGCTCCGGCAGTTTGCTGGCGCGCTGGTTCATTCCACGGCTGGGACGGCTGAATACCGACTTGCCGGACCTGCGCCTGCACCTGTCCGCCGGCGAAGGCGATCTCGATCCACGCAGGCCGGGTCTGGACGCCTTGCTGGTCTTCGCCGAACCGCCATGGCCTGCGGACATGCAGGTTTACGAATTGGCCAGCGAACGCATCGGCCCGATCATGAGCCCGCGATTCGCCAACTGCGAACGACTGCAGCACGCGCCAGCCAGCGCATTGCTGAACGAACCTCTGCTGCACACCACCTCACGCCCACAGGCCTGGCCGAGCTGGGCACAGCAAAACGGCCTCGACGCCAAGGCGTTGAAGTACGGTCAGGGATTTGAGCATTTGTATTATTTGCTGGAGGCGGCAGTGGCCGGGCTGGGTGTGGCGATTGCGCCTGAACCGCTGGTGGCCGAAGACTTGAAGGCCGGTCGCCTGGTTGCGCCGTGGGGCTTTTGTGAAACCCCGGCACAACTGGCGCTTTGGCTACCCAAGCGCGCCGCAGACGGGCGCGCTCGGCAGTTGGCGCAGTGGCTCAAGAATGAGCTGCGCCAGGCGGATTAGTCGCCGCGTTTGCACAACAGATAGGCTGCGAGCAGACCCAGCGCGCCGACGGCAACACCGGCTGTGGTCCACGGATGTTCTTGCGCATAGTCCCGTGTAGCGAGCCCGGTTTCGCGGGTTTTCACTTTCACTTCTTCATACGCGTCACTGAGCAAATGGCGCGAATGTTTCAGCGCGCTCTCGGCGTTGCTTTTCAATGCTTTGAGGGTCTTGCGCGACTCGTCCGAGGCATCGTCTTTCAGGCTTTCCAAAGATTTCAGCAGACTCTCGATCTCGGCTTCCATGCTTTGCAATGAGGCTTTACGTAAAGAGGTGTTGGCCATGGTGGCTCTCCTGCATTGGTTGAGTAGCGTGTGTTGGTTGGGACTTCAGGGGTGGGAGAAAGTGCAGAAAATATGAACTTCGCTGTGCGAATAGCCGACAGAAGTCATACGAAAAATCACTGCTAGGCTGTATTTCATACCCCGAGGAGAACGCCATGACTGACCATCACACCTACAAGAAAATCGAGCTCGTCGGCTCGTCCACCAGCAGCATTGAAGACGCCATCAACAACGCTCTGGCGGAAGCCAGCAAAAGCATCAAACACTTGGAGTGGTTCGAAGTGACCGAGACCCGTGGTCACATCAAGGATGGCAAGGCTGCGCACTTCCAGGTAACCCTTAAAGTCGGGTTCCGAATTGCCAGTAGCTGAGTTTGAGCTAGTCTTCTGAACTTGCGCGCTGGCCGAGTGCCATAGGAATGGCAAAGCGCTACGTGGTCAGCGCATCCGGCTGAAGGCCGGGTGCCGACCCCTTTTGATCCGACCAGGGAATGCAACCGATGAAGAGACTTATTTTGGCGGTGGGTTTGTTGAGCCTTGCGGGGACAGCCTTTGCTGCCGGCAAGTCGTGCGACGTACTGGAGAAGGAAATCAAGGACAAGCTGGAAGCTAAAGGCGTCCACCATTACGCGCTGCAGATTGTCGATAAAGCAGGCAACAACGGGGCGGACGGCAAAACCGTCGGCACCTGCGATGGCGGCAAAAAAGAAATCGTCTACAAACGCAAATAAATGTGAACAGATAAAGCCGACGCCATGGCGTCGGCTTTTTTGTGGGCGGGTTTCAGCCCTTCATGACCTGCGCCAGCAGCTCATACGAGTGAACACGATCAGCGTGCTCGTACAGATCACAGGTGAAGATCAGCTCGTCGGGCTGGGTCTGCTCGACAAGCACTTCCAGCTTGGCACGGATTTTTTGCGGGCTGCCAACCATGGCCAGGCCCAGGAAGTCGCCGACGGCTTCTTTCTCATGGGGCAACCACAAGCCGTCCATGGTTTTCACCGGCGGGCGCTGCACCAGGCTCTGGCCGCGCATCAGCGCGAGAATGCGCTGGTAAACCGAGGTCGCCAGATAGTCCGCCTGTTCATCGGTATCGGCAGCCACCAGGGGCACACCGAGCATCACGTAGGGCTTGTCCAATACCGCCGAAGGCTTGAAGTGATTGCGGTAGACGCGAATCGCCTCGTGCATGAATCGCGGTGCGAAATGTGAGGCAAAGGCGTAGGGCAAACCGCGCTCACCCGCCAGTTGCGCACTGAACAGGCTCGAACCTAACAGCCACACCGGAACGTTGGTGCCGGTGCCCGGCATCGCGATGATCCGTTGATCCGGGGTGCGCGGGCCCAGGTAGCGCACCAGCTCGGCGACGTCTTCGGGGAATTCATCGGCGCTGCCGGAGCGCTCGCGACGAAGGGCCCGGGCAGTCATCTGATCGGAACCCGGCGCACGACCCAGACCCAGATCGATTCGACCCGGATACAGGCTTTCCAGGGTGCCAAACTGCTCAGCGATCACCAACGGCGCATGGTTGGGCAACATCACGCCACCGGAGCCGACCCGGATGGTCGAGGTGCCACCGGCCAGATAACCCAGTAACACGGAGGTCGCAGAACTGGCGATGCCGTCCATGTTGTGGTGCTCGGCGACCCAGAAACGGGTGTAGCCGAATTTTTCGACGTGCTGTGCCAGGTCCAGGGAATTGCGCAGCGATTGCGCAGGGCTGCCGTTCTCACGCACCGGCACCAGGTCGAGGGTGGAAAACTTAACGTCAGACAATCGTTTCATGAACCTGCATCTCCAAAGGGTGCGCAGGTTTTTCTCACGAACGAAAACCTGCCAAGTCTAAAGGCGTTACTCATGCAATGAGGGCATATACCCGAGTTTCAATAGCAGACGCGAATTTGCCCACGAGATAAGCGGCTCGATCCGACAGGATGAACTTTGCACTGTCTTCTATCCTCAGAACCCTTAGCAACCGAAAACCACGAAGGCGCGAACTTTCGCGCCGGATCTTGAGGAGGCAGACATGGCTATCACGAAGAAAGCATCAGCTCATTGGGCAGGCGATCTGAAAACCGGCATCGGCTCCATTTCCACGGAAACCGGCGTCCTCAGAGAAGCGCCCTACGGCTTCAAGGCCCGTTTCGAGGGCGGCAAGGGGACCAATCCGGAAGAACTGATCGGCGCGGCCCACGCCGGCTGTTTTTCCATGGCGTTTTCAATGATTCTCGGCGACGCCGGCCTCAAGGCTGACAGCATCGACACCAACGCCGAGGTCACGCTGGATCAGGTGGAGGGTGGTTTTGCGATCACCGCAGTGAAACTGATCCTCAAGGCAAAAATCCCGGGGGCGACCCAGGCGCAGTTTGAGGAATTGAGCAAAAAAGCCAAGGAAGGATGCCCGGTGTCCAAAGTGCTGAATGCGAAGATCAGTCTTGAGGCGACGCTGGTCAGCTGATCTTCGTTCGGATATGAATCGGCGCTGGATGGACTGGCGCCTTCGCGAGCAGGCTCGCTCCCACATTGAATCTCCAGCGGATACATATTGTGTGTCCAACCGGGATTCCCTGCGGGAGCGAGCCTGCTCGCGAAGGCGATCTGAAAATCACTACAAGATTTAAATCTGTAAGCAAGTGTTATGAGCGAAGTCAGAACTCGCTTTAACAAGGTATGGTCGAATATATGACAGCAGTTTCAGCGCATGATCGTGCGCGCTGCACCTAGGGAGCTTCAACCATGAAACGTTTCGCCTTGGCGATCATCTGCAGTGCACTGGCCACATCGGTTCTGGCGGAGCCCAAAGACTGCGAAGAACTCAAGAAAGAGATTGAAGTCAAGATCCAGGCCCGAGCCGTACCGTCCTACACCCTGGAAATCGTCAGCAAGGAAGAGGCTGCAAAACACGACTTGGCCATGGTCGTCGGCAAATGCGACTACGGTAGAAAAGCGATCATCTACCAGAAAAACAACAACTGACCGACCTCAGATGATGCAGTTGACGTTCCGGTCTTCGGCGACAACCTCGCGCTTGTCGTTATACAGCCGTGCGCTGGGGTCAAACGTCAATGAGCGACCTTCGAGCGTGTAATGCTGACCCGCTTCGAAATGGTCGTACTTGATGGTCAGGTAGCACAAGCGCTCCACCGGTTCGCCCATGATCCCCGAAGGTCCGCCGAACACCTCAAAGTCAAAACGCACCAGCAGCTCATGACTGCCGGGGGTGACTTGATAGTAGCGCCCGTCGTTCACTCGACGGTTGTCCAGACGCTCGGCCATGAGCAGTTTGCCGCCAGGTGTCGGGGTGGAGAAGTCGATCCAGGCCATCTGCGGATCGACCGCCGGCAACGGGCTCAGACAACCGGAAATGACGCTTGTGGCGAGTACCAGCAACAACCTGCGCATGATAAGTATTCCGAGACATGTTCATCAAAGCATAGCCCGGATCAAGTGCGCTGGCAGCCGGCCGGTGTGCCCTGGCCAATGACTTTTCGCTGCTGGTCGTAGAGTTTTGCCCATGGCCGGAAGCCGATATTCCCCGCTTGCAGCTGATAACGCTCCCCGGCGTTGAAGTCCTTGAATTTCACGTTCAACTGGCAGTCACGCCACAGCGGCTCGGCGTCCGGCCCGATGTTGCTGGGTGCCACCGCAAACTGATAACGCACCTTCAACTCATGGCTGCCGGGCTGTACTTCGAAGTAGCGCTTGTCGGTCGCCGAAGCGTTGTCCACCTTCAGCGCCTGCAATTCGGTGTCTTGCTGCCTTGAGTCCAGATCGATCCAGGCCTGAGTCGGATCAGGGTCCGGCAACCCGGCACAACCGGCCAGCATCAGCAGGCCTCCTGTCAGCATCAACGTGCGCATAGCGGAGCTCCAGTAGGCGGGATAGTCTTGCGAGCAGACTCTCCAGGGGTGATTTTATTTTGATCAGGCCACTTCCAAGCCATGGGTTACTTGATCGCGTTTTGCGCGTTTTGTTTCCGGGTGTGTTGTTTTTGTTGCTCAACGGTTGCACCAGCGTCAGCTACTACAGCCAGCTGGCCGACGGTCAACTGCAGCTACTGCGGGCCCGTGAGCCGGTGGCCAAGGTCGTTGCCGACCCCCAGCGTGATCCGCAATTGCGCGCCCATCTGGCCCAGTCACAAAAGGCCAGGGCCTTTGCCACCGAGCATCTGCACCTGCCGGACAATCCGAGCTATCGCTTGTACGCCGACATCAAGCGGCCCTACGTGGTGTGGAACGTCTTCGCCACGCCGGAGTTCTCCCTGAAACCGCAGAACCATTGCTTCCCCATAGCCGGCTGCGTCGCCTATCGCGGTTATTACAGCCAGAGCGCGGCGCGTGGTGAAGCGGCATTGCAACGGCTGAACGGCATGGACGTGTCGATTGGTGGCGTCGAGGCCTATTCCACCCTGGGCTGGTTCAACGATCCGATCATCAGCTCGATGATGAGCTGGGGCGATGAGCGACTGGCCACGCTGATCTTCCACGAACTGGCGCATCAGCGTTTTTATGTGAAGGACGACACCGAATTCAACGAGTCCTACGCCACGTTTGTCGAGCAGGAAGGCACTCGCCAATGGCGGGCCAGCCGTGGTCTGGCGCCAGACAGCGGCACGCAGATCCAGCAGCGCGATCAGTTCATCCAGCTGATTCTGGACACCCGCTCGCAACTTGAACGGCTGTACGCCCAGCCCTTACCGGCTGAGCAGATGCGCCAACGCAAAGCCGCGACATTCGAACAGTTGCGCGCCGATTACCGGAAAATACGCGACAGCCAGTGGGCCGGGGATAAACGCTATGACGCCTGGATCAACGCACCGCTGAACAATGCCCGGCTGTTGCCGTTTGGTTTGTATGACCAGTGGGTGCCGGCGTTTTCGGCGTTGTTCAAACAGGTGGGCGGGGATTGGGCGAAGTTTTATCCGGCGGTGGAGAAGCTTGGCGGGTTGCCGGTTGGGGAGCGTAAGGCGGTGTTGAGGGCGTTGGCTGGATCAGAGAGTTCTGGCGGCTGACTGGGCCTCTTCGCGAGCCGGCTCGCTCCCCCATTGGATCTTCAGCGGACACCCAATTTGTGGTCCGCCCAGATTTCCTGTGGGAGCGAGCCTGCTCGCGAAGGCGATTTACTTAACGACGTAAAAACGCCTGATGCATTTCCTCCAGCGTTTCAAAATGATACGCCGGCGCTTCAGCACTCAGTTCTTCGTGGCTACCGAACCCATAGCCCACCGCCGCCGCGTCCAGCCCGTTACTCCGGGCCCCGATCAGGTCGTGTTTACGATCGCCGATCATCAGCGTGCTGGCCGGGTCCAGACCTTCTTCGGCCATCAGGTGGGCAATCAGCTCGACCTTGTTGGTACGTGTGCCGTCCAGCTCGCTGCCGTAAATCACCTTGAAGTGTTTGGCGAAGTCGAAGTGACGGGCGATTTCCCGGGCAAAGATCCACGGCTTGGAGGTGGCGATGTACAGCTGCCGCCCTTGCCCGCCCAAAGTTTCCAGCAACGGCGTGACGCCATCGAACACCCGGTTCTCGTATAGGCCAGTGACCTTGAAACGCTCGCGATAGAAATTGACCGCTTCCCAGGCCTTGGCTTCGTCGAAGTCATAGAACTGCATGAACGCCTGCAACAGCGGCGGACCGATGAAGTGTTCGAGCTGGGTCAAGTCCGGCTCATCGATGCCCAGTTTGCTCAAGGCGAACTGGATCGAACGGGTAATGCCCTCACGCGGATCGGTCAGGGTGCCATCGAGGTCGAACAGAACAGTTTGGTAATGCATGAAAATTCCTGAGTGATGGCGAGACGGTTCAGACCTGGTCGTAGCCTTCGGCCAGATGCAGATCCTTGAGCTTCACGTAGTTCGCCGCGCTGTAGGTAAAAAAGGCATTTTCCTTGTCCGTCAGCGGCCGGATTTGTTTCACCGGGCTACCAACATACAGATAACCGCTGTCCAGACGCTTGCCCGGCGGCACCAGGCTGCCGGCGCCGATGATCACATCATCCTCGACTACCGCACCGTCCATGACGATGCTGCCCATACCGATCAGGACGCGGCTGCCAATGGTGCAGCCATGCAGCATGACCTTATGGGCGATGGTCACATCATCACCGATCAGGCACGGGAAACCGTCAGGGTTGAACGGGCCGGCGTGGGTGATGTGCAACACGCAGCCGTCCTGCACGCTGGTGCGCGCGCCGATACGGATGCGGTGCATGTCGCCGCGAATCACCGTCAGCGGCCAGACGGAGCTATTTTCACCAATTTCGACATCGCCGATCACCACCGCCGAGGCGTCTACAAAAGCGCCGGTGCCGAGCAGCGGCGTGTGGTCCAGATACTTGCGAAGGGTCACGATAGGGATTCTCTCTGTTGCTGATAGCTGCGGTGAGCGTCGATTGTAATTAAGATGGCTGCATGTTTCTTCCAGCCAAGGTGCCAACCGTGAGCGTGAACAACCCTCTTTTGCAGTCCTACGACCTGCCGCCGTTCTCGGCGATCCGTGCCGAACACGTGCAACCGGCCATTGAACAGATCCTGGCTGACAACCGCGCTGCCATTATCAAGATCCTTGAAAGCCAGGGCAAACAACCGACCTGGGCCGGCCTGGTGCTGGCGATGGACGAGCTCAACGATCGCCTGGGGGCCGCCTGGAGCCCGGTCAGCCACCTCAACGCCGTGTGTAACAGCGCCGAATTGCGCGAAGCTTATGAGTCCTGCCTGCCGGCCTTGAGCGCTTACTCCACCGAAATGGGCCAAAACCGCGAACTGTTCCAGGCGTTCGAAGCACTGGCCAACAGCCCCGAAGCTGCCGGTTTCGACGTGGCGCAGAAAACCATTCTGGAGCACTCGCTGCGTGACTTCCGCCTGTCGGGTATTGACCTGCCGGAAGCCGAACAGAAACGCTATGCCGAAGTGCAGAGCAAACTCTCGGAGCTGGGCAGCCGCTTCTCCAATCAGTTGCTCGACGCCACCCAGGCCTGGACCAAACACGTCACCGATGACGCCGCCCTCACCGGCCTGACCGATTCGGCCAAGGCGCAAATGGCCGCCGCCGCACAGGCCAAGGGCCTGGACGGCTTCCTGATCACCCTGGAATTCCCGAGCTACTACGCGGTGATGACGTACGCCCAGGACCGTGCCTTGCGCGAAGAAGTCTATGCCGCCTACTGCACCCGCGCTTCGGACCAAGGCCCGAACGCCGGCCAGAACGACAACGGCCCGGTGATGGAAGAGATTCTCGACCTGCGTCAGGAGCTGGCCAAGCTACTGGGTTTCGCCAGCTTCTCGGAGCTGAGCCTGGCCACCAAAATGGCCGAGTCCAGTGATCAGGTGCTGAGCTTCCTGCGCGACCTGGCCAAGCGCAGCAAACCGTTTGCCGCGCAGGATCTGGAGCAGCTCAAGGCGTATGCAGCCGAGCAAGGCTGCCCGGATTTGCAAAGCTGGGACAGCGGTTTCTATGGCGAAAAACTCCGCGAGCAGCGCTACAGCGTTGCCCAGGAAGCCCTTCGCGCCTACTTCCCGATCGATAAAGTACTGGGCGGGCTGTTCGCTATCGTCCAGCGTCTGTACGGCATCGAAATCGCCGAGCAGAAAGGCTTCGACACCTGGCACCCGGATGTTCGCCTGTTTGAAATCAAGGAAAACGGCCAACACGTCGGCCGCTTCTTCTTCGACTTGTACGCCCGCGCCAACAAGCGCGGCGGCGCCTGGATGGACGGCGCGCGCGACCGTCGTCGTACCGCCGAAGGCGTGCTGCAAAGCCCGGTGGCCAATCTGGTGTGCAACTTCACACCGGCCGACAGTGGCAAGCCGGCGCTGCTGACTCACGATGAAGTCACCACCCTGTTCCACGAATTCGGGCACGGCCTGCATCACCTCCTGACCCGCGTCGAGCATGCCGGTGTGTCCGGCATCAACGGCGTAGCCTGGGATGCGGTCGAGTTGCCAAGCCAGTTCATGGAAAACTGGTGCTGGGAACCGGAAGGCCTTGCGCTGATTTCCGGCCATTACGAGACCGGCGAACCACTGCCACAGGATCTGCTGGGCAAAATGCTCGCGGCGAAAAACTTCCAGTCCGGCCTGATGATGGTGCGTCAGCTGGAGTTCTCGCTGTTCGACTTCGAACTGCACGCCACCCACGGTGACGGCCGTAGCGTGCTGCAAGTGCTCGAAGGCGTGCGCGACGAGGTTTCGGTCATGCGTCCACCTGCCTACAACCGCTTCCCGAACAGCTTCGCGCATATCTTCGCGGGCGGTTATGCGGCGGGTTACTACAGCTACAAATGGGCTGAAGTACTGTCGGCAGACGCCTTCTCCAAATTCGAAGAAGACGGCGTGCTGAACGCAGAGACCGGCCGCGCCTTCCGCGAAGCGATCCTGGCCCGCGGTGGTTCTCAGGAACCGATGGTGCTGTTCGTCGACTTCCGTGGCCGTGCGCCATCGATTGACGCACTCTTGCGCCACAGCGGCCTGAGTGAGGACGCAGCAGCATGAGTGAGGGGCCTGTGATTACGAAAAAACGCTTTATCGCCGGGGCGGTCTGCCCGGCGTGCAGCGAGCCGGACAAGTTGATGATGTGGAACGAAGACACGGTCCCGCACCGCGAGTGCGTGGCCTGTGGCTATTCCGACACGCTCAACGAGCAGGGTCTGTCGGTGCCCAAGGAATTGGGCACCCGGGTCAACACCTCGGCGCTGAAGGCGCCGGACGCCAAGGTTCAGGCCGTGCAGTTTTTCCCGAACCCCAAGCTGAAGAAAAAGCCTGACGAACAGCAGTGACTGAACACCGCCTTCCACGTTTCAAGGGTGTGGAAGGCGGTGTCTATATCGATCTGCGCAACGCCCTCTGGCTGCGAATCTTCTTGCAACAGCGCTCCTTACTGAACGTTGGCCGACTTGAGCCAACTTTTCATCGAACACATCGCAAACGGGCTGGTGCTGCAATCGCCATTGGCTAATGCGGTACGAAGTTTGTCGACATCCGCTTGCATCATGTAGCGAACGCCGTCCTTGAAGTGGGTGCTGTCGCCAAAACCGCCCTGGGTCATTTCGTTCAGCGCATCTTCCTTGCTCCAGCCCTGCACAACGACTCGATACATGGCGGACATCAAGCCGGTACGGTCGGAACCGTGCTTGCAATGCATCAACACCGGGCCCTGAGCTTCGGCGGTTTGAATAGCACGAAGCGCCTTGATGACGTCAGCGTCATCGACATGATTGGTGCGATAAGGCAGTTGCACCTGGTTGATGCCTGGCGCGGTTAACCAGTTCGCGTCCGACTCAGGCAGAAACGTGATGACCGTGCCGACCTTGAGGCTTTCCAGCAAAGGCACCGCTTTGCTGTCAGGCAAGGCGCTGCGATAAAGGGTCGGGGACATTTGATAAAGATTGTACTTCGAGTCCACAGGTTGAGCCCATTCAGCAGGACGGACCGACGGCGTATCGTCTGCCGATACCTGCGAAAAGTTGAAAAGTGCCACCAGCGAAAAGCATAACGCTGGCAAAAGACGAAGTCGGAACATGCTCGGGCAACCGTTGAATAAACCAATGTATGAAGCCAAGTATCTCCCTGGCGCAGTCAAAGGCCTGTGAGGTGATTGTCAAAGAATTGTGAATCCGTCGGCTGTAGCCCTTCTTTCGTCGTAAAAGCCGACGTTTTTGCGCTGAATCGGTTCATCTTGATCCTTAGCCTGCTACCATTTGTTACCAAAGTTTGCAGATGCGCTCGACTTCATCCGGTCGTTCAACCCTCGCATCGCTACCAAAACGAAAAGCCGTTCACTGAAACGGCTAAAAACCGTCAATGCCTGATGAGGTGCACCCCATGTCTGATCAAGATCGAGACAACCCGCGGCGTGAGTTTTTACGCAAATCCCTGACCTTGATCCCGGTGGTCACCGTCGCCAGCACCTCGCTGGGCAGCACCGTTCTGCTTGCCGCACAGGAGCCCGCACCGGCTCGCGCCGATAAATCCCCCGTCAGCACCAGCGCCTACGAGCCGAGCTACTTCACCGCCGAAGAGTGGACGTTCATCAAGGCTGCCGTCGGGCAATTGATTCCGAACGATGCCCAGGGCCCCGGCGCCCTGGAAGCCGGCGTGCCGGAATACATCGACCGCCAGATGAACACCCCGTACGCCGCTGGCGCTTTGTGGTTCATGCAAGGCCCATTCAACGCGGACGCCCCGCCGGAGATGGGCTGGCAGAGCAAACTCGTGCCCAAAGAGATTTATCGCCTGGGCATTGCCGCCACGGATGCCTGGTCGAAGACTATCAACGGGAAAGTATTTGCTGAGCAAGACAGCGCTACCCGAGACGATTTGCTCAAGCAGCTCGAAGCCGGAAAACCGCAATTCGACAGCGTTCCGGCGACGATCTTCTTCAATCTGTTGCTGCAAAACACCAAGGAGGGGTTCTTCTGCGACCCGATCCACGGTGGCAATAAAGGTCTGGTCGGCTGGACCATGATCGGCTTCCCCGGCGCTCGCGCCGATTTCATGGATTGGGTGGAACGCAACGAGCAATACCCCTTCCCGGCAGTGTCGATTCGCGGCGAGAGGGCTTGAGCATGGCAACGGTAATGAAGAAGGTCGATGCGGTCATCGTCGGATTTGGCTGGACGGGCGCGATCATGGCCAAAGAGCTGACAGAAGCGGGCCTGAACGTGCTGGCGCTGGAGCGCGGGCCAATGCAGGACACTTATCCGGACGGCAACTATCCCCAGGTGATCGACGAACTCACCTACAGCGTGCGGAAAAAACTCTTTCAGGACATCTCCAAAGAGACGGTCACCATTCGCCACAGCGTGAATGACATCGCCCTGCCAAACCGCCAGCTCGGCGCCTTTCTGCCCGGCAATGGCGTAGGCGGCGCGGGTCTGCACTGGTCCGGCGTGCACTTTCGGGTCGATCCGATCGAGTTGCGCATGCGCAGCCACTACGAAGAACGCTACGGCAAAAGCTTTATACCCAAGGACATGACCATCCAGGACTTCGGCGTCAGTTACGAAGAGCTGGAACCGTTTTTCGATTACGCCGAGAAAGTGTTCGGCACCTCGGGTCAGGCCTGGACGGTGAACGGGCAACTGGTCGGTGAAGGCAAGGGCGGCAACCCCTATGCACCGGATCGCTCCAACCCTTTCCCGTTGGAGTCGCAGAAGAACACCGTTTCCGCACAGCTGTTTCAGAAAGCAGCTACAGCCGTGGGTTACAAACCCTACAACCTGCCGTCGGCCAACACTTCGGGGCCCTACACCAATCCGTACGGCGCGCAGATGGGCCCGTGCAACTTCTGCGGCTTTTGCAGTGGTTATGTCTGCTACATGTACTCCAAGGCATCGCCTAACGTAAATATTCTGCCCGCGCTCAAACCACTGCCGAATTTCGAGTTGCGCGCCAATTCCCATGTGTTGCGGGTCAATCTCGACAGCACCAAGACCAAAGCCACTGGCGTGACCTACATCGACGGCCAGGGCCGGGAAATCGAGCAGCCCGCGGATCTGGTGATCCTCGGTGCTTTCCAGTTTCACAACGTGCGGTTGATGCTGCTGTCCGGCATCGGCAAACCGTATGACCCAATCAGTGGCGAAGGTGTGGTGGGCAAGAACTTCGCCTACCAGAACATGGCGACGATCAAGGCGTTCTTCGACAAGGACACCCACACCAACAACTTCATCGGCGCTGGCGGCAATGGCGTGGCGCTGGATGACTTCAATGCCGACAACTTCGACCACGGCCCGCATGGCTTCGTCGGCGGCTCGCCGATGTGGGTCAACCAGGCCGGCAGCCGCCCGATTGCCGGAACGTCCAACCCGCCGGGCACCCCGGCCTGGGGCAGCGACTGGAAACGCGCCACTGCCGACTATTACACCCACCAAGTGTCGATGGATGCCCACGGGGCGCATCAGTCCTACCGTGGCAACTACCTCGATCTGGACCCGGTATACCGCGACGCTTATGGCTTGCCGCTGCTGCGCATGACGTTCGACTGGCAGGAAAACGACATCAAGATGAACCGCTTCATGGTCGAGAAAATGGGCAAGATCGCCGAGGCGATGGGCCCCAAAGCCATCGCCGTGATTGGCAAGAAGGTCGGCGAACACTTCAACACCGCCGCCTACCAGACCACCCACCTCAACGGCGGCGCGATCATGGGCACCGACCCGAAGACCAGCGCCCTGAACCGTTACTTGCAAAGCTGGGACGTGCATAACGTATTCGTCCCTGGCGCGTCCGCATTCCCACAGGGTCTGGGCTACAACCCGACTGGCCTGGTTGCCGCGCTGACCTATTGGTCCGCCCGGGCGATCCGCGAGCAATACCTGAAAAACCCCGGCCCGCTGGTTCAGGCATAAGGAGCGATAACCATGAAAGCACTTGTTATCGCGACCTTCGCGCTGCTGGGCAGCACCTCGATCAACGCTGCAGAAGTTGATCAAAACCTGATCAAGCAAGGCGAATACCTGGCCCGCGCCGGCGACTGCGTGGCTTGCCACACGGCCAAGGACGGCAAGCCGTTTGCCGGTGGCCTGCCGATGGAAACACCCATCGGCACGATCTACTCCACCAACATCACGCCGGACAAAACCGGGCTGGGCGACTACAGCTTCGAGGACTTCGACAAAGCTGTGCGCCATGGCGTCGCCAAAAACGGCAGCACCCTGTACCCGGCGATGCCGTACCCGTCTTATGCCAGCGTCACCGAACCCGACATGAAGGCCTTGTACGCCTATTTCATGCACGGGGTGGCGCCGGTCGCTCAGGACAACAAGGCCAGCGATATTCCCTGGCCATTGAGCATGCGCTGGCCGCTCGCCGGTTGGCGCTGGATGTTCGCGCCAGCGGTGGCGGATTACCAGGCAGCGCCTGACGCAGACGCCGTGGTCAGCCGTGGGGCGTATCTGGTGGAAGGCCTGGGCCATTGCGGCGCCTGCCATACGCCGCGCGCCCTGACCATGCAGGAAAAAGCCTTGAATGCCGGTGAGGGCAGCGCTTTCCTGTCAGGCAGCGCACCACTCGAAGGCTGGATTGCAAAAAGTCTGCGGGGTGACCACAAGGACGGCCTTGGCAGCTGGAACGAAGCGCAACTGGTGCAATTCCTCAAGACCGGTCGCAGTGACCGCAGTGCAGTGTTCGGCGGCATGAGCGATGTGGTGACCCACAGCATGCAGTACATGACCGACGCCGACCTGACGGCCATTGCCCGTTATCTCAAGTCGCTGCCGGCCAATGACCCCAATGACCAGCCGCACCCGTACGACAAACAGGTCGCCCAGGCGTTATGGAAAGGTGATGACAGCAAGACCGGTGCGTCGGTGTATATCGACAACTGTGCGGCCTGCCATCGCACGGATGGCCATGGGTACACACGGGTGTTCCCGGCGCTGGCGGGCAACCCGGTGTTGCAATCAGAGGACCCGACGTCACTGATTCACATCGTACTCAAGGGCGGCACCCTGCCTGCGACTCACACTGCCCCTTCGACCTTCACCATGCCTGGTTTCGCATGGCGCTTGTCGGATCAGGAAGTGGCTGACGTGGTGAACTTCATCCGCACAAGCTGGGGAAATAAAGGCTCGACAGTCGATTCCTCTGACGTGTCAAAGTTACGCAAGAGTGATATGAAAACAACGTCAAGCGACGACCTTGGCCAACTAACGCAACATAACTAAGCGCACTAAAATCCAACCTGCATGAACACCTATGCAGGTTGGGTTAGTTGGAGTGTTACGGGTTGACGATATTGGCGTAAGCCTTGGCAAGTGCCAGCAACTTGGCCTTGTCATCGCCATCGATATCACCGTCGCCATCCACATCGCTGCTGACCGACCTGATATTGAACGATTGACCGCCATCACTGGAGACCGCTGTCACATAGACGGAATCCACCAACGCCTCGACCTCTACCTCATAAACCGTATCCCACGAGGACTCTTTACGAGCAAGCTGCATCGACACTTGAGCTTCGCGTGGATTAACGATGCTCGGGGCCAACAGTTGTAAAAAAATACCGCGCTGATTAAAAAACGACATTTAATTAATTCCATTTAATTAGTAAGCACGAAGACTTCGTGTGCAACAGATAGTACCGAGCAGACTTGTCGCACGGCTATCCGTCATATGTTTCCTGGAATGACTATCCGGAATACAGGCGCCGAACGGCACTGGCCGGCTTGCCCTGTCTCGGATACTGTATGTACATACAGCAACGAGTATTTGCCGATGAACACTCCCCTGCCGCCCCGTGGCCGTGGCACCGCCACCAATCCGCACAACCGCTTCGCTGCGAACCGCTCAGTGGCCGAGGACGATGGCTGGTATCAGGAAGCACCGCTTACCCAAGGCACCGAGGTGCGCATCGAGACGGCGAAAACCATCATTACCCGCAACAATTCGCCTGACCTGCCTTTCGATCGCTCGATCAACCCCTATCGCGGCTGCGAGCACGGCTGCATTTATTGCTATGCCCGACCCAGCCACGCGTATTGGGACATGTCGCCGGGGCTGGATTTCGAAACGAAACTGATCGCCAAGACCAACGCCGCCGATGTACTGGAAGAGCAGTTATCCAGACGCGGCTACCAATGTGCGCCGATCAACCTGGGCTCAAACACCGATCCTTATCAGCCCATCGAGCGCGAACACAAAATCACCCGGCAAACCCTGCAAGTGCTGCTGCGCTATCGCCATCCGGTGACCATTATCACCAAGGGCTCGCTGATCCTGCGCGATCTGGACCTGCTGGCCGAACTCGCTGAACAACGGTTGGTAGCAGTGATGATCAGCCTCACCACGCTGGACGACGAGCTCAAGCGCATCCTCGAACCCCGAGCCGCTGCGCCCAAGGCACGGCTGCGGGCGATCCGTGTCATGCGCGAAGCCGGTATCCCGGTGGGGGTGCTGTGTTCACCGATGATTCCGATGATCAACGACAGCGAGCTCGAGAGCCTGCTCACCGAGGCCCATGCCGCCGGCGCCCAGAGCGCGGCCTACATGATGTTGCGCTTGCCGCTGGAAGTGGCGCCGCTGTTTGAAGAATGGCTGGCCGCACATTACCCGCAGCGGGCAGCCCATGTGCTGAGCCTGATTCGCCAGAGCCGTGGCGGCGAACTCTACGACAGTCGATTTGGTGCCAGAATGCGTGGCGAAGGGCCGTTTGCCGACTTGTTGGCACAACGCTTCAGCAAAGCGATCAAACGCCTGGGGCTCAATCAGCGAGATGGCTTCAACCTTGATTGCACAGCCTTCTGTCCGCCGGGTCGCCAGATGTCGTTGATTTGAGGACAATTGGCCTATGGTTGAGTAGAGAAAAGGCACTGGAATATGAGGCCAGTCACGTTTTTTGTGACCTGGAACGCACGTTCTAGAGCGTTTCATTCAGTTTCAATTAAGTTTCGGCCGCTACCTTGTTCATCGAGTGACTGATGGGTCGATAGTGTTCGGCCTGGATGTTTTTTAACCAGCCACTGGCTTCATATCGGATAAAGCGGGAAAATTTCCCGAGTCCGTCAAAGAGGATGAATCATGAGTGACAAGGATAAACAGCCGTTGGCTGCGTCGGCTTCAGCCCATCCCGAGGCGGAAACCGCCGATGCAGCGCTGCAACATATCGTTGACGGCTTTTTGCATTTTCATCACGAGGTCTTTCCGCAACAGGAAGAACTCTTCAAGAAACTCGCCACGGCCCAGAGCCCAAGGGCGATGTTCATCGCCTGCGCCGACTCACGAATCGTTCCTGAACTGATCACCCAAAGCGCCCCCGGTGATTTGTTCGTCACCCGTAACGTCGGTAACGTCGTCCCACCGTATGGCCAGATGAACGGCGGCGTTTCCACCGCCATCGAATACGCCGTGCTGGCCTTGGGTGTGCAGCACATCATCATTTGTGGCCATTCCGATTGCGGCGCCATGCGCGCGGTCCTCAACCCGCAAAGCCTGGAAAAGATGCCCACGGTCAAAGCCTGGCTGCGGCATGCCGAAGTGGCGAAAACCATGGTCCAGGAAAACTGCCATTGCGCTGACGAAAACGAAAGCATGCACATCCTCACCGAAGAGAACGTGATCGCCCAGTTGCAGCACTTGCGCACGCATCCATCGGTGGCCTCGCGCATGGCCAACGGTCAGCTGTTTATCCATGGCTGGGTCTACAGCATCGAAACCAGTGAAATCAAAGCCTACGACGCCGATCAGGGCCGCTTCCTGCCGCTCGATGGCAGCCATCCGATCCCGGTGGCGACGCCCAAAGCGCGCTTCTAACGCCTCCTAAATCTGTGTGGTTTAGCCAAGGCTGCTGAATAGCAGCCTGGCCTCGCCATGCCTGAAGAAACCTTCGGGAGAATCACCATGCGTGCTGAACAACTGAAAGCTGTTCTGCCACGGGAGCTGTTGGCGTCCGTGGTTGTGTTTCTGGTGGCCCTGCCTTTGTGCATGGGCATCGCCATCGCGTCTGGCTTGCCCCCGGCCAAGGGCCTGATCACCGGGATCATCGGTGGCCTGGTCGTAGGCTGGCTGGCCGGTTCGCCACTGCAAGTCAGCGGGCCGGCAGCGGGATTGGCGGTGCTGGTATTTGAACTGGTGCGCCAGCATGGCATCGCCATGCTCGGGCCGATTCTATTGCTGGCCGGGCTTCTGCAACTGATCGCCGGACGCCTGAAACTGGGCTGCTGGTTTCGGGTGACCGCGCCCGCCGTTGTCTACGGCATGCTCGCCGGGATTGGTGTGTTGATCGTGCTGTCACAAGTCCATGTGATGCTCGACGCCGTGCCCAAGCCTTCCGGGCTGGATAATCTCGCCGCGTTCCCCGCCGCCGTCGCCCAGGCGTTGCCGTCCGTGGGCTGGCAGGCCGGCTTGCTGGGGCTGTCGACGATTGCAGTGATGTGGTTGTGGGAAAAATTCCGTCCTCATTCCTTGCGATTCATTCCCGGTGCGTTGCTCGGGGTCGGTCTGGCAACCGTCGCCAGCCTGATGCTCGCCTTGCAGGTCAAACGCGTGGAGGTCCCGGCGAATCTTGCAGAAGCCATCGACTGGCTGAAACCGGCGGACCTGCTCAACCTGGCTGACCCCACCCTGCTGATCGCCGCCTTCGCGGTGGCCTTTATCGCCAGCGCCGAAACCCTGCTGTCTGCCGCCGCCGTGGACCGCATGCACAGCGGCCAGCGTTCGGACTTCGACCGGGAATTGTCGGCCCAGGGCGTGGGCAACATGCTCTGCGGCCTGCTCGGTGCGCTGCCCATGACTGGCGTGATCGTGCGTAGCTCGGCCAACGTCCAGGCAGGCGCCACCACTCGTTTATCGACGGTATTCCACGGTCTGTGGCTGCTGGCTTTCGTCCTGTTGTTGTCGAGCGTGCTGCAAAGTATTCCGGTGGCGAGTCTGGCGGGCGTGCTGGTGTACACCGGCTTCAAACTGGTGGACCTCAAGGCGTTCCGGGGTCTGGGTCGGTATGGCCGGATGCCGATGTTCACCTACGCGGCCACCGCTTTGGCGATCGTCTTCACCGACTTGCTGACCGGTGTGCTGATCGGTTTTGGCCTGACCCTGGCGAAACTGGCATGGAAGGCCTCAAGGCTGAAGATCAGCCTGATCGACCTGCCCGCCGCGGGGGAAATGGAATTGCGCCTGACAGGCGCGGCGACGTTCCTCAAAGTGCCGGCGCTGACACAGGTACTGGGCACCGTTCCGGCAGGCACGACTGTACATGTGCCGCTCAACAATCTGAGCTACATCGACCATTCGTGTCTGGAGTTGCTGGAGGAGTGGAGTCGGGCCAATGCGACCAGTGGCTCGACGCTGTTGATTGAGCCGAGGGGTTTGAAGCGCAGGCTGGAAGGGCGGTTGCGGACGACGTCTGGAGTGGGTTCAGCCGGATAAGGCAAAACCAAATGTGGGAGCGGGCTTGCCCGCTCCCACAGGGAGATTGTGTTGACGGGTAGATCAAGCCGCCGGCTGATCCAGCTCCAGACCCACACCCAACTGGCGCGACAGGCACGGCCAGCGCTTCCACGCAGCGCCGGTGTCCGGGCTGTTGAGTTTCTCGCGATAGGCTTCTACCGATTCCAGCGCGAAGCTGTCTTCGTCGAGCATCTCGTCTACAGCGTGATGCACGGCCTCATCCAGCTGGTTGGCAAACGCCTCGCCGATCAATTGGTGGGCAATCAGGTTGGCAACAGTCATGTCCAATGGGATCAGTGGCTGGCCAAAATGCTTGATATACAGATCATTCACCTCTTCGACCAGCCGATGTGCCAGATAAGCTTCGTCCAGCAGACTGTCCAGGCCAATGTGCCCGGTCATGATTGCCGGCGGCTGCAGAAAGAACTGCTCGGCGATCTTCAGTACCGGTTTGATCTGCGATTCGATACCTGCTTCCCGTGCGACATCATTGGCGGCGTCCAACAGGTCCGGGACTTGCTCGATGTAAGCCGTTACAAAACGGGTCATCACACCTTTGGCATCGACATCCGGTAGCTGGATGGCGGAATGCAGGTGTGGCAGTTGGATTTCCAGTTGACGAGTAAGCAGGCCAGTCTCGGCCTCGTGTTGTTGGGCTTTTTGGATCTGCTCGCGCAATGCGGCGGTGTTCATGAAAACTCCAGGGAACAAAGGCTGTGAAATAGGGAAGACATAACTTAGCTGGCGTAGGAAATTTCCTAAGACGCTTTTGTCATAATTATTTCATCCTTGATACACCCGCGTTATATCGATTTGCCACCACTCGTCTACATCCTTCTCCATTCGTGGCCTTGGGCGCAAGTCAAAGCTGTTTCAGCTGATTTACCCCATCGCGTTGCGTGGTCCCAGTCGCTGTCTATACTCGGTTTTGAATGGAGTTAGCTGATGACGCCCGACTGCAATGGCAGCAAGGCCCGGCGATTCAAGTTCGTAGTCTGAAAATGCCGCTCCCTTGCCGCTGGTGATAGCCGGCGGGATAACAAGAACGATAAGGGGAACCCGCAATGATGCGACATCCACACGTCTGGATGGGCCTCCTGTTGTGGTCGATTTTCGGTCAGGCGCAAGCCGCCTGGACTGTAAATATGGCGCCTGGAGCGACTGAAATCAGTCACGCAGTATTCGACCTGCACATGACCATTTTCTGGATCTGTGTGGTGATCGGCATCATCGTCTTCGGCGCCATGTTCTGGTCGATGATGGTCCACCGCCGTTCCACCGGGCAGGTTGCCGCGAAATTTCATGAAAGCACCACCGTCGAGATTCTCTGGACCATCGTGCCCTTCATCATCCTGGTGGCCATGGCGGTACCCGCGACCGCGACCCTGATCAAGATGTACGACACCAGCGAGCCGGATATCGATATCCAGATCACTGGCTATCAGTGGAAGTGGCACTACAAATACCTGGGTCAGGACGTCGAGTTCTTCAGCAACCTGGCCACCCCTCAAGATCAAATCCACAACAAGGAAGCCAAGGGCGAACACTATTTGTTGGAAGTCGATCAGCCGCTGGTGCTGCCAATCGGCGCCAAGGTGCGCTTTCTCGTAACGTCCGCCGACGTCATCCACTCCTGGTGGGTGCCGGCCTTCGCGGTCAAGCGCGACGCCATCCCCGGTTTCGTCAACGAAGCCTGGACCCGCATCGACAAGCCCGGCATCTACCGTGGCCAGTGCGCCGAGCTGTGCGGCAAGGACCACGGCTTCATGCCCATCGTGGTCGACGTCAAAACCCAGCCTGACTACGACAAATGGCTGGCCGACCGCAAAGCTGAAGCGGCGCAGATGAAAGAGCTGACCACCAAGGAATGGACCCTCGACGAACTCAAGGCGCGCGGCGACAAGATCTACCACACCACCTGCGTGGCCTGTCACCAGGCCGAGGGCCAGGGCCTGCCGCCGATGTTCCCGGCACTCAAGGGCTCACCGATTGCCACAGGGCCGAAAGCCGACCACCTGCACCGCGTGTACTTCGGCAAACCCGGCACCGCCATGGCGGCGTTCGGCAAGCAGCTGTCGGAAGTCGATATCGCGGCGGTCGTGACCTACGAGCGTAACGCCTGGGGCAACAACAAGGGCGACATGGTCACCCCTAAAGAAGTGCTGGAGCTGAAACAGGCGGAAAGCAAATGAGCCGGTCTATTGCGCACCCAAGCAACCGGTCGGGGCAATGCGCCTCGGCTTGCCCAGCCCACTCGTTTACAGGAGACCGGCCATGAGCGCTGTAATCGATGACCACGGTCACGCCGACCACGCCCACGGCCCCGCCAAAGGCCTGATGCGCTGGGTGCTGACCACCAATCACAAGGACATCGGTACGCTGTACCTGTGGTTCGCGTTCTCCATGTTTTTGCTGGGTGGTTCTTTTGCCATGGTGATTCGCGCCGAGCTGTTCCAGCCCGGCCTGCAAATCGTCGAACCGGCGTTCTTCAACCAGATGACCACCATGCACGGCCTGGTGATGGTCTTCGGTGCCGTGATGCCGGCCTTCGTCGGCCTCGCCAACTGGATGATCCCGTTGATGATCGGCGCGCCGGACATGGCCCTGCCACGGATGAACAACTTCAGCTTCTGGCTGTTGCCAGCGGCCTTCATCCTGCTGGTGTCGACGCTGTTCATGCCCGGTGGCGGACCCAACTTCGGCTGGACCTTCTACGCACCGCTATCCACCACCTACGCGCCGGAAAGCGTCACCTACTTCATCTTCGCCATTCACCTGATGGGCATCAGCTCGATCATGGGCGCGATCAACGTGATCGCCACCATCCTCAACCTGCGTGCCCCCGGCATGACCCTGATGAAAATGCCGCTGTTCGTCTGGACCTGGCTGATTACCGCCTTCCTGCTGATTGCGGTGATGCCGGTGCTGGCCGGTTGCGTGACGATGATGCTGATGGACATCCACTTCGGCACCAGCTTTTTCAGCGCAGCGGGCGGCGGTGACCCGGTGTTGTTCCAGCATGTGTTCTGGTTCTTCGGCCACCCCGAGGTGTACATCATGATCCTGCCGGCATTCGGTGCCGTCAGCTCGATCATCCCGACCTTCTCGCGCAAACCGCTGTTCGGCTACACGTCCATGGTCTACGCCACGGCGAGCATCGCGTTCCTGTCGTTCATCGTCTGGGCGCACCACATGTTCGTGGTCGGCATCCCCCTGGTGGGCGAGTTGTTCTTCATGTACGCGACGCTACTGATCGCCGTGCCGACCGGGGTGAAAGTGTTCAACTGGGCCAGCACCATGTGGCAAGGCTCGCTGACCTTCGAGACGCCGATGCTGTTTGCCGTGGCGTTCGTGATTCTGTTCTCCATCGGCGGCTTCTCCGGGCTGATGCTGGCCATCGCCCCGGCGGATTTCCAGTATCAGGACACGTACTTCGTCGTGGCGCACTTCCACTATGTGCTGGTGCCGGGGGCAATCTTCGGGATCTTCGCGTCCACCTACTACTGGCTGCCGAAATGGACCGGCCACATGTACGACGAAACCCTGGGCAAGCTGCATTTCTGGCTGTCGTTCGTCGGCATGAACATGACCTTCTTCCCGATGCACTTCGTGGGACTGGCGGGCATGCCACGGCGGATTCCGGACTACAACCTGCAATTCGCCGACTTCAACATGGTGTCGTCGATTGGTGCGTTCATGTTCGGCACCACGCAGCTGTTCTTCCTGTTCATCGTGATCAAGACCATTCGCGGCGGGCCGCCGGCCCCGGCCAAACCGTGGGATGGCGCCGAGGGCCTGGAGTGGAGCGTGCCGTCGCCGGCGCCGTATCACACCTTTACTACCCCGCCGGAAGTGAAATGAACGCTGTAACCCATGTGGGAGCGAACTTGTGTGGCGAGGGAGCTTGCTCCCGCTCGGCTGCGAAGCAGACGCAAAGCTTTTGGGGCCGCTTCGCAGCCCAACGGGAGCAAGCTCCCTCACCACAAAGGCTCGCTCCCACAGGGCTTGGGCGTGAGGGCAAACATCATGGCTGATTCAATTTCCCTGAAAAAACTGGTCACGCGCCTGTTGATGGTGGTGGTGGCAATGTTTGTGTTCGGCTTCGCGCTGGTGCCGATCTACGACGTGATGTGCAAGGCCTTCGGCATCAACGGCAAGACGGCCGGGCAATACGAAGGTGAGCAGGTGGTGGATAACTCGCGGCAGGTGCGGGTGCAGTTTCTGTCGATGAACAACGCCGACATGCCGTGGGAGTTCTATCCCAAGGGCAATGAAGTGACCACCCATCCAGGGGCTGTGGCCGAAATGCTGTTCGTCGCCGTCAACCCCACCGACCACCCGATGAGTGCCCAGGCTGTACCGAGCATTGCCCCCAGCGAAGCGGCGGCGTACTTCCACAAGACCGAGTGTTTCTGCTTTACCCAGCAAGTGCTGCAACCCGGCCAACGCATCGAAATGCCCGTACGCTTCATCGTTGACCGCGACATGCCCAAGGATATCAAGCACTTGACGCTGTCCTACACGCTGTTCGATATCACCGCCCGTCATCCACCGGTCGCAGTCAATACCGGCGGCTAGGCGTGCCCGATAAGGAGAACAATCAATGGCAACTCATGAGCACTATTACGTTCCCGCCCAGAGCAAATGGCCGATCATCGCCACGGCAGGCATGCTGATCACGGTCTATGGCCTGGGCACCTGGTTCAACGACCTGAAGGCAGCGCGCCCGGAATCCCACGGCCCGTATATCTTTTTCGTCGGCGGCCTGTTGCTGGCCTACATGCTGTTCGGCTGGTTCGGCGCGGTGATCAAGGAAAGTCGGGCGGGGCTGTACAGCCCGCAACTGGATCGCTCGTTTCGCTGGGGCATGAGTTGGTTCATCTTCTCGGAAGTGATGTTCTTCATCGCCTTCTTCGGTGCGCTGTTTTACGTGCGCCACATCTCCGGCCCGGCGCTGGGCGGTGAAGGGCCCAAAGGCATTGCGCATATGCTGTGGCCGAACTTCCAGTTCGCCTGGCCGCTGCTGCACACCCCGGACCCGACCCTGTTCCCGCCGCCCAAGGAAGTCATCAGTCCCTGGGGCTTGCCGCTGATCAACACGATTTTGCTGGTCAGCTCCAGCGTCACCGTGACCATCGCCCACCACGCCTTGAAAAAAGGCCATCGCGGCGCACTGAAAATCTGGCTGGCGATCACCGTGTTACTGGGTTGCGGGTTCCTCTCCCTGCAGGCCGAGGAATACATGCATGCCTACCACGAACTGGGCCTGACCCTGGGCTCGGGCGTCTATGGCGCGACGTTCTTCATGCTCACCGGCTTCCACGGTGCCCACGTGACCATCGGCACCATCATCCTGTTCGTGATGCTGATGCGGATCATGCGTGGGCACTTCGACAACGAGCATCAATTCGGCTTCGAGGCGGCGAGCTGGTACTGGCACTTCGTGGACGTGGTGTGGATCGGCCTGTTCGTTTTCGTCTACGTGCTTTGAGCGCTTACCAGGGCGCGTGAGAAACCAGCTGGCCGCTATAGAAGCCCCAGGCGATCAAGCCGACGGTGATGGCGGCCAGGCCAACCCGAACACTCAGGGCGATGACCAGGCGATTTGAGCTGCTGTCGTCCTTGACCAGAAAAAACAGGCCGCCGAACAGGCTGACGACCGTGGCAATCAGCATCAGGACGATAGCTGCTTTGAGCATGGCGGACTCCGGGGGAACAAGGCGATGCACTTGAGTATAGCTATCGCAATGACCGACTTTCTGGCGTCGCCATGAAGCGCTTCCGCCCGGGCGTCGTGCCGACCCTGGTAGTCGCGCTGCTGTTGCCGCTGCTGGTGTCACTGGGATTCTGGCAACTGAGCCGGGGCGCGGAGAAAAGCGCGCTGCTGCAAACCTATGCCGAACGCCGGGCCGCCGAACCGATGGCCAGTAGCGAGCTGCAACACACCGCCGATCCTGCCTTCCGCCGCGTGCGCCTGCACGGCCAATTCGATGCCGAACACAGCCTGTTACTGGATAACCGCCAGCGCAATGGCAAGGTCGGCGTCGAGCTGCTGCAACCCTTTCACGATCAGGCAACCGGACAGTGGCTGCTGGTCAATCGCGGCTGGCTGCCGTGGCCGGAGCGGCGTACACCGCCGCACTTCGATACGCCCACTGAACCGCTGGATTTGAATGCCTGGGTTTACGTTTCACCTGGCGCGACCTTCCAGTTGCACGCCGACCCCACCACCACCTCCTGGCCAAAGCTGATCACCGCCGTCGAACCGACAAAACTCTGGGCCTCGCTCGATCGCGAAGGCTTCGCCTATGAATTGCGCGAAGAAACCGGCCCTGGCGCCTACCAGGCCGATTGGCCGGTGGTGGCCATGGGGCCGGAAAAACATATCGCTTATGCCGTGCAGTGGTTCGCCATGGCACTCGCCCTGCTCGGCCTTTTTATCTACCTCGGCTGGCACAACGCAAAGGAGAAACACCATGGGAGCGGCCATGAATCCACCCAGCATGTCTGAAGCGAAAACACCGGCGAGCCGGCGCAAGGGGCGCTGGCAGTTGCTGCTGATTCTGTTCGGGATCGTCGGCCCGATGATCCTCGCCACCGGCATGTACAAACTCAATTTCTGGGTGCCGGACGGCCGCAGTTATCACGGCGAACTGATCGGCAACGGCCAGACCCGCGCCGACATCGGCGTGCAGGCCGACGAAGATCGTTGGCAGATGCTGGTGACCGCACCCAGAGACTGCTCGGTGGACTGCCAGCAATTGGTCTATCTGGCGCGGCAGATCCAGATCGGTCTCGGTCGCGATGCATCCCGCGCCAGCCACGCGCTGGCCGTCACCCAGCCGCTGACCACCGAATACGAGGCCAAGCTGGCCCGTGAATACCCGCAACTGCAACGCTACCCGCTGGACGTCGGCGTATTCACCCGGGCCACCGGCGACAAGACCGCGCCACAACTGTGGATCATCGACCCTCACGGCAACCTTGTGCTGCGCTACGACCCGACGGTCAAGGGCAAGGACCTGCTCAACGACCTGCGCCAGTTGCTGAAATTGTCGAACATCGGATAAGGGCATCGTCATGGCCAAACCTGGATTTCGCCTCGCGCTGTTTGCCACCTTGCTGGCACTGATTGTGGTGTTGCTCGGCGCGTACACGCGCCTGACCCATGCCGGACTCGGCTGTCCGGACTGGCCGGGCTGTTACGGCTTCATCAGCGTGCCGAAAAGCGAAACCCAACTGGCCCATGCCCAATTGCATTTCCCCGACACACCGGTCGAAGCCCACAAGGGCTGGAACGAGATGATCCACCGCTACTTCGCCGGCACGCTGGGGATGTTGATCGCCATACTGGCCGGGCGTGCCTGGGTGCATCGTCGGCATCCGGGGCAGCCGGTGAAGTTGCCGCTGTTTCTGCTGGCCGTGGTGTTCGCCCAGGCGGCGTTCGGCATGTGGACGGTGACGCTCAAGCTCTGGCCGCAGGTGGTCACCGGGCATCTGCTCGGCGGCTTTGCGACCTTGAGCCTGCTGTTTTTGCTGACGCTGCGGCTGTCGGGTGTGCTGCCGGCGCTGACCGTGCCGCGGCGCCTGCAATACTGGGCCACGGCTGGCTTGTTGCTGGTGATCCTGCAAATCGCCCTCGGCGGCTGGGTCAGTTCCAACTACGCCGCCGTGGCCTGCATCGACTTCCCGACCTGCCACGGGCAATGGCTGCCGCCGGCGGACTTCGCCAACGGCTTTCACCTGACCCAACACATCGGCCCGAATTACCTCGGCGGGCAACTGGACAGCGATGCGCGCACAGCGATTCACCTGACTCATCGGATCGGCGCGCTGCTGGTGACTGTTGTGCTGCTCGGTCTGGCCTGGCAACTCAAAGTCGTCGGCATGACACGTCTCGCTGGCTTGGTGCTGATCGCCCTCGCCGCACAAATCACCCTCGGGATCAGCAACGTGTTGTTTCACCTGCCGCTGCCGGTGGCGGTCGCTCATAACGCCGGCGGCGCCGCGCTGCTGCTGACCATGGTGCTGGTCAATTATCACGCCCGCACCAGCCTGGTCCGGGTTCGGCAGCAAACCCCCGCCCGCTGGCGCTTCAGCCTGCGTAAACACTCCGCCGGGCCCATAACAATAAAAGGAGAGATGCCATGGCGACTCTGATCGGCGAACGTCACCGTCAGGCGATCTGGCGCGACTATCTGGAGCTGACCAAGCCCAAAGTGGTGGTGCTGATGCTCATCACCTCGCTGGTGGGCATGTTCCTCGCGACCCGCGCCGGGGTGCCGTGGACGGTGCTGGTGTTCGGCAATCTGGGGATCGGGCTGTGTGCCGGTGGCGCGGCGGCGGTCAATCATGTGGTGGACCGGCGCATCGATGCGGTGATGGCCCGAACTCACAAACGCCCGCTGGCCGAAGGCCGGGTTTCGCCAGCGGCGGCGCTGACCTTCGCCCTGGTACTGGCGATGCTCGGTCAGGCGTTGCTGCTGACCTTCACCAACCCGCTGACGGCGTGGCTGACGCTGGCCTCCTTGCTCGGCTATGCCGTGGTCTACACCGGATTCCTCAAGCGCGCGACGCCGCAGAACATCGTCATTGGCGGCCTTGCCGGCGCCGCCCCGCCACTGCTTGGCTGGACCGCCGCCACCGGGCACATCGGCGCCGAACCGTTGCTGCTGGTGCTGATCATCTTCGCCTGGACCCCGCCGCACTTCTGGGCGCTGGCGATTCACCGCAAAGAGGAATATGCCAAGGCCGACATCCCTATGCTGCCGGTGACCCACGGCGAGCACTACACCAAAATCCACATCCTGCTTTACACCTTCGTCCTGCTGGCGGTCAGCCTGATGCCCTATGTCATCCACATGAGCGGCCTGCTGTACCTGATCTGCGCCCTCGGTCTGGGCGCGCGGTTTCTGCAATGGGCCGTGGTGCTGTACCGTGGCACTCGGCCGCACGCGGCGATCAACACGTTCAAGTACTCTATCTACTACTTGTTCCTGCTGTTCATCGCCCTGCTCGTAGACCACTACTTACTGTTGAACCTATGACTCGAACTCAGAAAACCGTCTTCATCCTCGTCGCCCTGATCGCGCTGGTGCTGGGCCTGACCGTCAACAAAGTGCTGTCCGGCAAAGGCCAGGGCGACCCGACGGAACTGATCGACGCCGGCATCATCCTGCTGCCGCAAAGCCGCAACCTGCCGGATGTGACCATGACCAATCAGGACGGCCAGCCGATTGCCATCGACGAGTTGAAAGGCAAGTGGAGCCTGTTGTTCTTCGGCTACACCTTCTGCCCGGACATCTGCCCGACCACCCTCGCCCAACTGCGGCAGATCAAGAGCGAACTGCCTAAAGACGCCGTGGACAAGTTGCAGATCATCCTGGTCAGCGTCGATCCGAACCGCGACACGCCCAAGCAGCTGAAGCAGTACCTGGGCTACTTCGATCCACAGTTCATCGGCCTGACGCCGACGTCGGTTGAAGAACTGCAAAAAGTCGCCAACGCGATGAGCATCCCGTTCATTCCGGCCGACACCAGCAAGCCGAACTACACGGTTGATCACAGCGGCAATCTCGCGGTGATCGGACCGGACGGCACGCAGCGCGGGTTTATTCGGGCGCCGTTGAACAATGCGAAGCTGGTGGCGCAGTTGCCGGTGATGCTGAAGCGTAACTAAACAGACAACACGAGCCCGCTCCCGTAATGGATTGTGGCCGTCCTACAGAACAAGTGATTTTTGGGATGTTTCCGACATGTTTTGGCGGTTGTCGGTCGGAAGTGTGGTGGATAGGCTTCGGGGGTCGTTGCACATCAGCGACCGGGCCTGGAAACCCGAGGTTCAAGAGTGTAGATGCCAGACTTCATGACATACTGCGGCGCTTTTTCGCCTGTCGTAATTGTTATGGCGGCTGTGCGTGGGAGACCTTCGGGTCTGCCGGGTTTACCTCTTGCCTCGGTTTTCCAGCCTACGCACAGCTGCCACCCTTTCGCCTGGAAACGAAAAAAATGGCAGCCCCTTTATCAATGAGAGGTTATTTGCCATGTTCAAACCAACACCAAATCCCCCCGAAGCCGACGACCCCACCCTCGAAGCCAACAGACTCAAGGAAGCGGAAGACCGCGCGCTCAACTACCCCAACCCCGACGCCCTCAAAGCCCCCGCGGTCCGCCAACCCAGCACCATGTTTGTGATTGCCCCCGATATCAAAGACGAAGACCTGTTGGCCCATGCCTGTGAGTCACTGGCGTCGGCGAGTGTCATGACCAGTGATTTTGCGGGGTTTCTGCAAGGGCCGCAGCGGCACACGGCGATGGCCATTCAGCAGATCATCATGCTGGCCGAATTGGCGGTAAACCGGATGCTGGATAACGTCGAGCAGTCTCATTCGGCACCACACAGCTGATGCCTGCGAGCAGGCAAGCTTGTGTGGCGAGGGAGCTCGCTCCCGCTGGGCTGCGTAGCGGCCCCAAAAATCGGCAACCCCTGCCGATGTTGTGAGTGCTGCACACTCTAGCGCGAGCAAGCTCGCTCGCCACAACAGCTCAGCCCCACAGAGAACGGTCGTTCAGGCATGAAAAAGGGAGCTCCGAGGAGCTCCCTTTTTTTTGCATCAGCCAATCAGAAGGCTGGCAGTACTGCGCCTTTGTACTTCTCAAGAATGAAGGCTTTCACTTCCGGGCTGTGCAGTGCAGCAACCAGTTTCTTCATCGCGTCGCTGTCCTTGTCGTCCGGACGGGCCACCAGGATGTTCACGTAAGGCGAATCGTTGCCTTCGATGACCAACGCGTCTTTCGACGGATCCAGCTTGGCTTCCAGCGCGTAGTTGGTGTTGATCAGCGCCAGGTCGACCTGGGTCAGTACGCGTGGGATGGTTGCGGCTTCCAGCTCGCGGAATTTCAGGTCCTTGGCGTTCTCGGTGATGTCCTTGACGGTCGACAGGATGTTGTTCGCATCCTTCAGCTTGATCAGGCCAGCCTTCTGCAGCAGCAACAGCGCGCGGCCGCCGTTGGTGGCATCGTTCGGGATCACCACATTGGCGCCGCCCGGCAATTCAGCGAGGGTCTTGTACTTGCTGGAGTAAGCGCCCAGCGGTTCCAGGTGCACACCGGCAACAGCAACCAGGTTGGTGTGCTTGGCCTTGTTGAACTCATCCAGGTACGGCTGATGCTGGAAGAAGTTGGCGTCCAGACGTTTCTCGGCCACTTGCACGTTCGGCTGGATATAGTC
Source organism: Pseudomonas fungipugnans (assembly GCF_029955235.1). Taxonomy (NCBI): domain Bacteria; kingdom Pseudomonadati; phylum Pseudomonadota; class Gammaproteobacteria; order Pseudomonadales; family Pseudomonadaceae; genus Pseudomonas; species Pseudomonas fungipugnans. Next base: position 312,268 of record NZ_JARBWL010000002.1, on the reverse strand, counting down.
GGTGAAGACCTTGATCTTCAAGTCCACGCCTTCTTTGGCCAGTGCCGGTTTGACGAATTCGAGGATTTCCGCGTGCGGAACCGGGGAGGCCGCAACGGTCAGGGTTTCATCGGCCTGAGCGGAAAACGCAGCCACGGCGGCGAGTGCGACAAGTAGTTTTTTCATTCAGCTAACTCCATGTGAGGCGCCCGTTTGGCGCCTGCCAGCGAATGGCCGGCTCAGTCATTGGTTACGAAAAGCTTATTTACGAGAGAAGTGCACAACCAGTTTGTCGCCAACGGTTTGCAGCACTTGCACCAACACCAGCAGCAGAACCACGGTGACGATCATCACGTCAGTCTGGAAACGCTGATAGCCGAAACGGATAGCCAGGTCACCCAAGCCACCAGCGCCCACCACACCAGCCATCGCCGTGTAGGACACCAGTGTAATCGCCGTCACCGTAATCGCCGCAAAGATGCCCGGACGAGCTTCCGGCAGCAAGGCATTGACGATGATCTGCCGGGTGGTCGCGCCCATGGCCTGGGTCGCTTCGATAATGCCGCGATCCACTTCACGCAGGGCGGTTTCGACCAATCGAGCGAAGAACGGCGTCGCACCGACCACCAACGGTGGAATCGCACCGGCCACACCCAGCGACGTACCGGTAATCAACACGGTGAACGGAATCATCACGATCAGCAGAATGATGAACGGCAGCGAACGCAGGATGTTCACCACCAGCGACAGCAAGGCGTAGACACCCTTGGCTTCGAGTAACTGGCGCGGGCTGCACAGGAACAACAGCACGCCCAGCGGCAGGCCCAGCAATATGGTAAACAGCAGCGAACCACCCAGCATCAGCAGGGTGTCGCCAGTGGCCAGCCAGATTTCGAACCAGTCGATATTGGCGAAGAACGTTGTCAGGGCTTCCATTAACGCAGCACCTCCATATGGACGTCGGCTGCGGTGAAGCGGGCGAAAGCCGCTTCCATGTCACCGCCAGTGATTGCCAGGGTCAGTTGCCCGTAGGGGGTGTCTTTGATGCGGTCGATACGACCGGCCAGGATGCTGTAGTCCACACCGGTTTCCCGGGCGACGGTGCCCAGCAACGGCGCGTAGGTCGCTTCGCCCTGGAAGGTCAGACGCACGATGCGGCCCGGCACGTGAGCGAAGTCATCGCGTTGCTCGCTTTCGTCGATCTGCTCGTCTTCCTGCACGAAGCGCTTGGTGGTCGGGTGTTTTGGATGCAGGAACACATCGGCCACCGGACCCAGCTCGACAATCACGCCAGCGTCCATCACGCCGACCTGATCACACACGCGACGGATCACATCCATCTCGTGGGTGATCAAGACGATGGTCAGCTTCAGCTCGCGATTGATCTCGGCCAGCAGTTGCAGGACCGAGGCCGTGGTCTGAGGATCGAGGGCGCTGGTGGCTTCGTCGCACAGCAGGATTTTCGGTTTGGTCGCCAGGGCGCGGGCGATGCCGACGCGCTGTTTCTGGCCGCCCGACAATTGTGCCGGGTATTTTTTGGCGTGGTCGGACAGCCCGACCCGCGCCAGCAACTCGGCCACACGCTGGTCGATTTCGCTGCGGGACAACTCACCGGCAAGGGTCAGTGGCAGCGCGACGTTGTCGGCCACGGTCTTGGATGCCAGCAGGTTGAAGTGCTGGAAAATCATCCCGACCTGCTGGCGGAAACGGCGCAGGCCGCCGGCATCCAGTGCAGTGACTTCTTCACCGTCAACGATGATCTTGCCGCCACTGGACTCTTCCAGGCGATTGATCAGACGCAGCAGGGTACTTTTTCCCGCACCGGAGTGACCGATCAGGCCAAAGACCTGACCATTCTCAATCGTCAGACTGGTCGGATGCAGGGCGGGGATATCCTTACCGGCGACGCGGTAGGTTTTGTGGACGTTTTGAAACTCGATCACGTAGCGAACCTTGTGGGGCGCGTTAGAAAAGGATCAGCGGTTAGCCGGGCGCGCATTTTAGCCTGTCCGTATAGAGGTTATTAGCATTTATTCGGCATTCAACCTTTCATTTGGCAATAACGCGATCAAAGGTCATAAAAAAGGAACGGCTAAAAGCGCCATCAGTCACTAATTAGGCAACTCGAAAACGCCCCCGGTGCCGTGCCTGGGGAATTGCTCAAGAGTCCTGGCTACGGCAGGAATCGCAACGAGGAGTTTACGACTGATGAGTACCAAAAAGCCTGCCGCACCCAAAAGCGCATTGGCCGGGACAGACACCCTGGACCGCGGCAACACCAACGCCAAGCTCGACAGCCTGGAAAAGTTTCGCTCCGACGCCACCGAACAGGCCCTGCGCACCAACCAGGGCGTGAAGGTCTCGGATAATCAGAACACGTTGAAGGTCGGCCCGCGTGGCCCTTCGTTGCTCGAAGACTTCATCATGCGTGAAAAAATCACGCACTTTGACCATGAGCGAATCCCGGAGCGCATCGTCCACGCACGCGGCACCGGCGCGCATGGTTACTTCCAGACCTATGAAAATCATTCTGCACTGAGCAAGGCCGGTTTCCTGCGCGATCCTGGGCAGAAAACCCCGGTCTTCGTGCGCTTTTCCACGGTACAGGGCCCACGCGGGTCAGGCGATACCGTGCGCGACGTTCGTGGTTTCGCCGTGAAGTTCTTCACCGAAGAAGGCAACTTCGACCTGGTGGGCAACAACATGCCGGTCTTTTTCATACAGGACGCGATCAAGTTTCCTGACTTCGTGCATGCGGTAAAACCCGAGCCGCACAACGAAATCCCTACAGGCGGCTCCGCTCACGACACATTCTGGGACTTTGTCTCGCTGGTGCCGGAATCGGCGCACATGGTGATCTGGACCATGTCCGACCGGGCGATTCCGAAAAGCCTGCGCAGCATGCAAGGCTTCGGCATTCATACCTTCCGGCTGATCAATGCCGAGGGTAAATCGCGTTTCGTCAAATTCCACTGGCGCCCTACTGCTGGCACTTGCTCGCTGGTATGGGACGAGGCGCAGAAGCTCGCCGGTAAAGACACTGACTACCACCGTCGCGATCTCTGGGAATCCATCGAGATGGGCGACTACCCGGAATGGGAACTGGGCGTACAAATCATCGAAGAAGAGAACGAGCACAACTTCGATTTCGACATCCTCGATCCGACCAAACTGATCCCCGAAGAAATCGTGCCGATCACGCCGCTGGGCAAGATGACGCTGAACCGCAACCCGGACAACTTCTTCGCCGAAACCGAGCAGGTTGCCTTCTGCCCGGGGCACATCGTGCCGGGGATCGACTTCTCCAATGACCCGCTGCTGCAAGGTCGGTTGTTTTCCTACACCGATACGCAGATCAGCCGACTCGGCGGGCCGAATTTCCACGAAATCCCGATCAACCGGCCGCTGGCACCGTTCCACAATAGCCAGCGAGATGCCCAACATCGCATCACCATCGACAAGGGTCGTGCGTCCTACGAGCCGAACTCCATTGATGGCGGCTGGCCAAAAGAAACTCCGCCCGCCGCGCAGGACGGCGGTTTCGAGACGTACCCGGAACGCATCGATGCCAACAAGATCCGCCAGCGCAGCGAGTCGTTCAGCGACCACTTCTCTCAGGCTCGGCTGTTTTTCCACAGCATGAGCAAGCACGAGCAGGAGCACATCATCTCGGCTTACAGCTTTGAGCTGGGCAAGGTTGATCGCGAACACATTCGCCAGCGTCAGGTGAATGAGATTCTGGCCAACATCGACCTGGAGCTGGCCAAGCGTGTGGCGCAGAACCTGGGCCTGCCAGCACCAAAAGGCGGGACGGTCGACGTGCCAAAAACGTCCCTGGACCGCTCGCCCGCGCTGAGTCAGGCGAACCTGCTGCCGGGAAATATCAAAACCCGCAAAGTGGCGATTCTGGCGGCGAACGGCGTCGATGGTGCCGCGATTGATGCGCTTAAAAAGGCGCTACAGGCTGAAGGCGCGCACGCCAAGCTGCTGGGGCCGACCTCGGCACCGGTGAAGACTGCCGACGGGAAATTGTTGCCGGTGGATGCCTCGATGGAAGGCCTGCCGTCCGTGGCGTTCGACGCGGTGTTCGTGCCCGGTGGCGCGGCGTCGATCAAGGCGTTGAGTACCGATGGCGTGGCGCTGCATTACCTGCTGGAGGCGTACAAGCACTTGAAGGCGATTGCGCTGCATGGCGACGCCAAACAGCTGCTGGACGTGTTGAAGCTGGAAACTGATGCGGGGCTGATCGTCGGGGCGGATGCGAAGCTGTTCAAGGCGTTTTTTGCCGCGATCGGGCAGCATCGGGTTTGGGACCGGGAGCCTAAGGCCAAGGCAATTCCGGCTTAGAGAATTGTATTGCTGGAAAGGACGCTTTCGCGAGCAGGCTCGCTCCCACAGGGGTTATAGGTTGACCATAGATTCGTGGTCACCCTCCATGTGGGAGCGGGCTTGCTCGCGAAGCTTTTAGGGTTTGCGCGGACTCAGAACCATCTGCGCCGGGATGTTGCGCAAGATCTGCTTCTGCAGCTTCAGCTCAAACTCTGAATCGAGCTTCTTCACGCGCTTGGTCAGTAACGTCGCCAACCAAGGGTAATCCTGGGTACGCGGCGCCTGGATGCTCACATCACACTGGTAATTCACCACATCGGTGGCGATAGCGTCCAGTTGATGGCGAAGCTTGCCCATATCCGTGAGATTCAATGCAACCGTGGTGCTTTCAGCCGTCGGGTCGATGACTTTTGCTTTCGGCTTGGCTTCGGCCGCCATCAGCGCAGCTTCGGCCTTGTCCAGCTCAGCCTTGCGGGCATTGACGATGGCATTGTTGACGCCGCCGGTCAGCGCCGGAGCCTTGGGCATCAAGGCCCGCGCACGGCTTAGTGCCGTCGCCGCCGCATTCACATCGCCTTTTTGCAGCACGATCTGACTGCGCTGCAAATACGCTTCGGCGAGCTGCCGCTGGTATTGCACCAGGGACTGGTCATTGGGCGATTCGGTCTGCAAGGTCGCGAGTTGATCTTCAGCGGTGGCCAGTTCGCTGCTGGCCAGGCTTTGTTCCAGCTGTGCGATGGCCGTGGCCCGCGCATCGGGGGCCTCGGGGGCCGGTGGCGTGCTTTGGCAGGCCCCCAGCAGCAATGAAAATGCGACAAGGAGCAGATAACGGGAGGCGAACGACTTCATTCCTGCGACTCTCTATTTGCGCAAAAAACGAGCAAGTCTACACCCCTCGACGGGGCAGGACAAAACTCAGCAGAAACAGCGCGGCGGCCGTCACTACAATTGACGGGCCCGCCGGGGTGTCCTTGAACCACGACAGCGCCAACCCGCCACACACCGCGAGCATGCCCAGCAGGCTAGCGCCCAGTGCCATCTGCTCCGGCGAGCGGGCGTGACGTTGTGCCGCAGCCGCCGGGATGATCAACAGCGACGTAATCAGCAATACACCGACGATTTTCATCGCCACAGCGATCACCACCGCAATCAGCAACATCAGCGTCAAACGCAGCGCCGCCACCGGCAAGCCTTCTACCGTGGCCAGTTCTTCGTGAACGGTGATCGCCAGCAGTGGACGCCATAACGTCACCAGCAACGCCAGTACCGCTGCGCTGCCGCCGAGGATCCAGGCCAGGTCGGTAGGGCTGATCGCCAGCAGGTCGCCGAACAGATAGGCCATCAGGTCGATCCGCACTTCATGCATGAAGCTTAGTACCACCAGGCCCAGAGAGAGCGTGCTGGGTGCAAGAATCCCCAAAAGGGTATCGGACGCCAACGGCTGACGCTGCTGCAAGGTCACCAGCAACACCGCCAACAACAGGCAGCCGACGGTGACCGCCACGGTCGGGCTGACATCCAGCAGAAAACCCAGGGCCACGCCGAGCAACGCCGCGTGGGACAGGGTATCGCCGAAATAGGCCATGCGCCGCCAGACCACGAACGAACCCAGCGGGCCGGCGACCAGCGCCAGGGCAAGACCTGCAAGCAGGGCGTAAAGCAGAAAATCAGCCATGCTTGCAGCTATCTCCGTGAACGTGGGTGTGGGCCGTCGGGCCAGTGACCACCGAGCCATGCAGGTCATGGGCGTGGTCATGGTGGTGATGATAAATCGCCAGGCTTTGGGCGTTCTTGCCAAACAGCTCGACGAAGGCCGGATCGCCACTGACCTGCTCCGGATGCCCGGAACAGCACACATGGCGATTGAGGCAAACCACCTGGTCGGTGGTGCTCATCACCAGATGCAAATCGTGAGATACCATCAACACGCCGCAGCCGTGGCGGTCCCGCAGACGCGTGATCAGGCTATACAGCTCGGCCTGACCGGCCACATCGACGCCTTGCACCGGCTCATCCAGCACCAGCAGTTCCGGCTCGCGCAACAGCGCACGGGCCAGCAGCACACGCTGCATTTCGCCGCCGGAAACGCTTTGCACCGGGCTGTCGATCACGTGTTCTGCGCCGACTTCCTTGAGTGCGGACAAGGCGCGCGCACGGTCCACACCCGGTACCAGCCGCAAGAAGCGCAACACGGACAACGGCAGGGTTGGATCGACGTGGAGTTTTTGCGGCATGTAACCGACCCGCAGTTTCGGCTTGCGCCAGACGCTGCCGCTGTCCGGCTTCAACAGCCCGAGTACGGCGCGCACCAGCGTGGTCTTGCCGGCGCCATTGGGGCCGATCAGGGTGACGATCTGCCCCGGTTCGACGCTCAACTCGATGTCATCCAGCACGGCTTGCCCGGCAAACGTGACGGCAACGTGTTCGAGGCGGATCAGCGCATTGCTCATCAAGCCCCCTGGCAGCCCGAGCAGAGACCGACCACTTCAACGGTCTGGGCTTCGACGACAAAGCCGACGTCCCTGGCGCTGAAGACAATCGCGTCGCTGATGGATTTTTGTTCAAGCTCAATGGCAGCGTGGCATTCGCGGCAAATCAGGAACTGGCCCTGGTGCGCGTGTTCCGGGTGATTGCAGCCGACAAAGGCGTTCAGGGACGAGATGCGATGGACCAGGCCGTTATCCAGCAGGAAATCCAGCGCCCGATAAACGGTCGGTGGCGCAGCGCGGCGACCGTCCTGTTCGCTGAGCACTGCCAGGATGTCGTAGGCACCCAGCGGTTTATGGCTCTGCCACACCAGTTCCAGCACCCGCCGGCGCAATGCGGTCAGGCGCAAGCCTTGACGTGCGCACAAGGCATCGGCCTCCGACAATGCGCTGTGAACGCAATGAGAGTGGTCGTGGGGACGGCTGGCAATCGGTGTTTTAGGCATGAGCGGCGACGAGTTTTGTGAGAGACGTTATTATGTTACCCGTTCTCGCCTCTTCGAGTGGTCATCGTGTCCCGACTTTTTTCTATCTTCGTCGCATTTATCGCAAGTTTTCTGCTGATCGGCTCGGCGCAGGCCGAAGTCAAAGTGCTCACCAGCATCAAGCCACTGCAATTGATTGCAGCGGCGGTGCAGGACGGTGTGGCGATCCCGGAAGTCTTGCTGCCGCCCGGCGCTTCGCCGCACAACTACGCATTGCGCCCCTCCGACGTGCGCAAAGTGCAGTCCGTGGACCTGCTGTACTGGATCGGGCCGGACATGGAGAGTTTCCTGCCTCGCGTGCTGAAAGGTCGTACGTTGCCGAGCGTCGCCGTGCAGGATTTGCCTGACTTGAAACTGCGCCGTTTCGCCGAAGACAGTCACTCTCACGCTGAAGATGCTGACGAGCATGACCACGATCACCGTCCGGGCACACTGGATGCGCATTTGTGGCTGTCACCGGTCAACGCCCGGGTGATCGCGGCAAAAATGGCCGCAGACCTGAGCGCTGCCGACCCGGCCAATGCCGAACGTTATCAGAGCAACGTCAAGGCATTCGATGAGCGCCTGGATGCGCTGGACTTGCGCCTGAAAGCGCGTCTGGCGGGCGTCGCGGGCAAACCGTACTTTGTGTTCCACGAAGCCTTCGACTACTTCGAAGACGCCTATGGCCTCAAGCACACGGGCGTGTTCAGCGTCGCGGCCGAAGTCCAGCCGGGCGCCCAGCATGTTGCGGCGATGCGCGCCCGCTTGCAGGAAGTCGGCAAGACCTGCGTGTTCAGCGAGCCGCCGCTACGCCCACGTCTGGCAGAAACCCTGGTGGCGGGCCTGCCGGTGAAACTGGCGGAACTGGATGCATTGGGCGGGTATACGCCGGCGACGGCTGAAGGCTATGAGCGGGTACTGGAGAAGTTGGGGAATGATCTGGCAAGTTGCCTGGAGTCGTTGTAACTGACACAAAACCCTGTGGCGAGGTGGCTTGCCCCCCGTTGGGCTGCGAAGCAGCCCCTAACTGGCCGCTCAGTCAGATCGCATGGGAGCGCTTCGCGCTCCAACGGGGGCAAGCCCCCTCGTCACAATTCAGAGGGCGAAAGGCAGCGGCGTACTGACTTTCTGGCGCTGTGCCAACCGCTGCTGAAACTCCATCGGGTCGTGAATCAGCACGTCCTGCCCGGCAAACGATTCGGCAGCAATCAGCCGTGACAACCAGAACCGCACACACGCCACACGCAGCATGGTCGGCCAGAGCTCGGCCTCGGCGGCGGTGAATGGCCGCAACGCCGCATAAGCGCCCAGCAACGCCCGAGCCCGCGGCCCGTCGATCAGCCCGTCGTCATCTGAACACCAGTCATTCAAGGCAATCGCCACGTCATACAACATCGGCCCTGAACAGGCGTTGTAGAAGTCGATCAGCCCGGTCAGGTGCGTGCCTTCGAACATCGCGTTGTCGCGAAACAGGTCGGCGTGGATGTTCGCCCGTGGCAACGCCAGGATTTTCGTCTTCTGCTGCGTGATTTCATCCAGCGCCCGTTGCAGCAGATCGCTCTGCTCGGCATTCAGGTGCGAGAGCAACTCGGTGCCCTCCTCCAGCATCCAGTCCAGGCCACGATCCGTCTTGCGCTTGATCATGTTGGCCTGAGTCGCCAGGTGCAGGTGACCCAGCAACTCGCCCACCTGGGCGCAATGCTTTGCGTTGGCGACCTTGATGTGCTTGCCCGCCAGACGCGGTTGCAGCAACGCCGGCTTGCCGGCCAGTTCGCGCAGGGCGACGCCATCGGTGGTGCGCAAGGCGTATGGCACCGGCAGGTCGGCGTCGTGCAGCACGTCGAGCAGTTCGATGAAAAACGGCATCTCCTGCACCGGACCGCGCTCAACCAGGGTCAGGACGAACTCGCCCTGCTCCAGGCTGATAAAGAAATTGGTGTTTTCACTGCCGGCGGCAATTCCCTGGAAATCAAGCAGGCGGCCGAGCCCGTAGGGGGCGAGAAAGGTTTCCAGCTCGGGCCGAGCCAGCGGGGTGAACACAGACATGTTTTAACTGCCAGTACGGGCGCCGCGATTTGCGCAGGCGCCGGTTGAAATTAAGAAACTACTTCCACTCGAAGATCTTCCACGACGGAATCAGCATATCCGGCTGATCCGAGCGGATAAAGTTTGCATCGGTACCGTCCGCGCGCACTAGAAAGTACGGTGGCGCGCCTTTGGGCGTGACCTTGATCGCGTACAGGAAACCGTTTTGGCGGTATTCCTGAATGACTTTGTCCCCTTCCGTGTGGATCGTGACTTCTGGATCGGCTGTCGGTGCATCGTCCGCCGCCATGACGGCCATCGGTGCGATTGCAAACAAGCCAGCCAGCAACAGGCGATTTAGTGTGCGCATGATAACCTTGTCCCTTTGTCGTCAACGGTCCCGCTATTCTAGCGCCGGACCCGCCGAAAAGGTTGATCCTGCTCATGAGCCAAGCCCCCCTCGTCCTGGTGGACGGTTCTTCTTACTTGTACCGCGCCTTTCACGCGCTGCCACCGCTGACTACCTCCAAAGGCCTGCCGACCGGCGCGGTCAAGGGCGTGTTGAACATGCTCAAGAGCCTGCGCAAACAGTACCCGGACAGCCCGTTCGCGGTGGTGTTCGACGCCAAGGGCGGGACGTTTCGCGATGACATGTACGCCGAATACAAGGCCAACCGTCCGAGCATGCCCGACGACATGCGCGTGCAGATCGAGCCGCTGCATCAAAGCGTGATCGCGCTGGGCTTCCCGCTGCTGTGCGTCGAAGGCGTCGAGGCCGATGACGTGATCGGCACGCTGGCCCGCAGCAGCGCGGCGGCTGATCGCCCGGTGATCATCTCGACCGGCGACAAGGACATGGCGCAGTTGGTCGACGGCCACATTACCTTGGTCAACACCATGACCGGTAGCAGCATGGACGTGGAGGGCGTAAAGGAGAAATTCGGCGTCGCTCCCGAGCAGATCATCGATTATCTGGCGCTGATGGGCGATTCGTCCGACAACATTCCGGGCGTTCCGGGCATCGGTCCGAAGACCGCTTCCGGGCTGCTGGTCGGCGTGAACGGCGGCCTGACCGAGCTCTATGCGCAGCTCGACATCGTCCCGACCCTGCCGATTCGTGGCGCGAAAACCCTGCCGGCCAAGCTCGAAGAGCACAAGGAGATGGCGTTCCTGTCCTATCAACTGGCCACCATCAAGATCGACGTGCCGTTGGACATCGGCCTCGACGACCTGCAAATGGGCCAGCCGGACCCCGAAAAGCTCGCCGAGCTCTACAACCTGCTGGAGTTCAAGAGCTGGCTGAACGATCTGGAGCGCGACGCCAAACGCATCGAGCTGAGCAGCGCGGCGCAGCCTGAACCGATGGCTGACCTGTTGAGTGCCGTTGAAGACGAAGCGCCGGCAGCGACCGAAAACCGCTATGAGACCATTCTTGATCAGGCGCGATTCGATGTCTGGCTGCAAAAACTGAACAACGCCAAGCTGTTCGCCTTCGATACCGAAACCACTGGCATCGATGCGCAGCAGGCCCAACTGGTCGGTCTGTCCTTCGCAGTACAGGCCAACGAAGCGGCCTACATCCCGCTGACCCACTCCTACATCGGCGTACCGGAGCAACTGGACCGCGATACGGTCCTGCGCGCGCTCAAGCCGATTCTGGAGGATCCGAGCAAGCTCAAGGTCGGCCAACACGCCAAGTTCGACATGAACATCCTGGCCAACTGCGCCATCGGTGGCGATCAGGCGAACGGCATTACCGTGCGTGGCATCGCCTTCGACACCATGCTCGAATCCTATGTGCTGAACTCCACGGCCACCCGTCATGACATGGACAGCCTGGCGCAGAAGTACCTGGACCACACCACGGTGAGCTTCCAGGACATCGCTGGTAAAGGCGTTAAGCAGCTGACCTTTGATCAGATCGCCCTTGAGCAGGCCGGGCCGTATGCCGCCGAGGACGCCGACATCACGCTGCGCTTGCACCTGGCGCTGCACGAGAAACTCACCGCCATCCCGAGCCTGGCCAGCGTGCTGACCGATATCGAAATGCCGCTGGTGCCGGTGCTGGCACGAATTGAACGCCAGGGCGCGCTGGTGGATGACAAGCTGCTCGGCGAGCAGAGCGTCGAACTGGGCAACAAAATGATCGCGCTGGAGCGCGAAGCGTTTGAGATCGCGGGTGAAGAGTTCAACCTCGGCTCGCCGAAACAGCTGGGCGTGATCCTCTACGAAAAACTCGGCCTGCCGATTCTGAAAAAAACCGCCAAGGGCCAGCCGTCCACCGCTGAAGAAGTGCTGGCCAAACTGGCGGAAGACGACTATCCGCTGCCCAAGGTGCTGATGCAGTACCGCTCCATGAGCAAGCTGAAAAGCACCTACACCGACCGCCTGCCGGAGCAGATCAACCCGCGCACCGGACGGATTCACACCTCGTACCATCAGGCCGTTGCGTCCACCGGACGTTTATCCTCCAGCGATCCGAACCTGCAGAACATCCCGGTGCGCACCGCTGAAGGGCGGCGCATTCGCCAGGCCTTCGTCGCGCCCGCCGGTTACAAGTTGCTGGCGGCGGACTATTCGCAGATCGAACTGCGGATCATGGCGCACCTGTCCAAGGACGAAGGGCTGATGAACGCCTTCCGCAACAACCTGGACGTGCACACCGCCACCGCCGCCGAGGTGTTTAAGGTCGAACTGGCCGAGGTGAGCAACGACCAGCGCCGCAGCGCCAAGGCGATCAACTTCGGCCTGATCTACGGCATGGGCGCGCAGAAGCTCGGCAAGGACATTGGCGTCGATACCAAGACCGCCAAGGCCTACATCGATACGTATTTCGCCCGCTATCCCGGTGTGCGCGAATACATGGACCGCACCCGTGCGCAGGCGGCGGATCAGGGTTATGTAGAGACGTTCTTCGGCCGGCGGCTGTACCTGCCGGAGATCAACTCCAACAAGCCGCAGGAGCGCGCAGCCGCTGAACGTACGGCGATCAACGCGCCGATGCAGGGCACAGCGGCGGACATCATCAAGAAAGCCATGGTGGCGGTGGATAACTGGCTGGCCTCTTCGGGCCTGGACGCCAAAGTCATCCTGCAGGTACACGATGAACTGGTGCTTGAAGTGCGTGAAGACCTGGTCGATCAGGTACGGGACGAGATTCGCGTGCACATGAGCGATGCCGCGAAGCTGGATGTGCCGCTGCTGGTGGAAGTGGGCGTCGGCAACAACTGGGATGAGGCTCACTGAGTCGTCTGAACGAGCGATTTCTGCTGCGGCATAGTGCCGCGGCAGAAACTGGCGAAGAGCTATTAGTTCGGAAAATTCGCCCGGTTATTCCAAAGGCATTCGAAAAAAATCTGAACTAATCTGATCAACCGCCACTCAGAGGTACTGAATGGCTGGTGAAGCCCTTCGATGCTCCTATGTTGTGTTAAGTGTTGGCAGATATCTGGACCCCGCCCTAGCGGTCCGGAGCTTGAACCCCGGAACTTCCCCCTCCCCATACGAAGTCCGGGGTTTTTTTTGCCTGTAGAAAAGTCTTACCCGGCCACCTCGGCGCCCTTGTCCGCCAGTTCCATCCAGCCCGCCAGTACCGTGTAGGCGTCTTCCAGACCCAGGCGCTTTGGCGCCGAGAACAGCTGGATACTGATGGTATCGCCCCAGCCTTTACGGATATCGGACTGCACCTTGAGCAGGACATTCTTCGCTGCGCCGTAGGTCAGCTTGTCGGCCTTGGTCAACAGAATGTGCATCGGCATGCCACTGGCGACAGCCCAATCGAGCATCAGCAGGTCGAAGTCGGTCATTGGATGACGGATGTCCATCATCAGGATCAGCCCTTTCAAACTCTCCCGACCACCCAGATACGCTTCCAGGTGACGCTGCCAGTGCAGCTTCAGCGGAATCGGTACTTTTGCATAACCGTAACCCGGCAGGTCGACCAGACGGCGTTCATCGTCTAGCTTGAAGAAGTTCAACAACTGCGTGCGACCCGGAGTTTTCGAGGTCCGCGCCAGGCTGGCGTGAGTCAGGGTGTTCAGCGCGCTGGATTTACCGGCGTTGGAACGGCCGGCAAAAGCCACTTCAAAGCCTTCGTCGTCCGGGCATTGGTCGACTTTGGCAGCACTGAGCATGAAGGTGGACTGTTGGCACAGGCCGAGGATGGGGTTCTTGAGTTGCATGGGATTTCCGATGTGGGCGGCGCCGGGAATGGACGCGGCAAGCGGTGTCGTTTCCGTTTCAGTGACGCCAGTATATAATGCCGCAGATTTTGTGTGCGCTTTGTCCCAGCGTAGGATGAAGTTCACGAGAGCAAAAAACCTTGATTGCGCACTAGAACGCAACATGCTCTCAGCCCTGAAAAGGTCGTTTTATGACGAAATGGCTGCTAGCTGCCGGTGTCTTGATGCCGCTTTACAGCGCGCAGGCTACACAGGATCCGGAAGCTGTGTACAACCGTGTTTGTGGTGCCTGTCATTCCGGCCAACTACCCATGGCGCCCCAGAAGGGCGATCAGGCGGCCTGGACGCCGAGGTTGGCGAAAGGTATGGAGACGCTGGTGCAACACGTGACCCAGGGTTTCAAGGCGATGCCGCCGCGTGGTTTGTGCATGGACTGCAGTGCCGAGGATTACCGAGCCATCATCCAGTGGATGAGCGAGTAAACCCGGCCCATAACTCTTTAACCCTTAGCCGTAGTTGGATTAGCTGATGAACAAATTGATCGTGAGTCTGCTGTTGACCGTGGGGATCTCCGGCATTGCCAATGCTGCCGGGGAGGTAGGTGATGCAGCAGCTGGCCAGGCGAAAGCCGCCGTGTGTGGCGCTTGCCATGGTCCGGATGGCAACAGCATGGCGCCTAACTTTCCGAAACTGGCAGGTCAGGGCGAGCGTTACCTGGACAAGCAACTGCACGACATCAAGTCGGGCAAGCGCACCGTCCTGGAAATGACCGGCCTGCTGACCAACCTGAGCGATCAGGACCTGGCGGACATCGCCGCCTACTTCGCCAGCCAGAAAGGCAGTGTTGGCGCCGCCGATCCTAAAATCGTGGCTCGCGGTGAAGCACTGTTCCGTGGCGGCAATTTGGACAAGGGTCTGCCAGCCTGCACCGGCTGCCACTCACCAGACGGCCGAGGCAATGCCGCCGCCGGCTTCCCGCACCTGGGTGGCCAACACGCTCAATATGTCGCCAAGCAACTGACCGACTTCAGAAAAGAAGACGGTGGTCGCACCAACGACGGCGATACCAAACCGATGCAGACCATCGCCAAAAAGCTGAGCGATGAAGATATCGCGGCAGTCTCCAGCTATATTCAAGGCTTGCACTAAGGCTCACGAATCGAGCGCTGCGAGAGGTGCACATCCCTTGCAACGTTAACACTCGATTAATCCGTCGATGCAAGCATAAAAAGGGTGGCTCAGGCCGCCCTTTTTTGTGGCCGCTGCCGTTACACTAACGAACTCATGCCCGCCATGATCTGTCCTAAAACAGGTCGCGCGAGGCGACCAAAATTGTCCAGGAGTAAAGCATGCGTAATCTGATCATCAGCGCCGCACTCGTCGCTGCCAGCCTGTTCGGTATGACCGCCCAGGCCGCCGAAGCACCTGCTGCACCCTATGTCGAACTGACCAATGCAGTTCCGGTTGCCGTCCCTGGCAAGATCGAAGTGGTGGAGCTGTTCTGGTATGGCTGCCCACATTGCTACGCGTTTGAACCGGTGATCAATCCATGGGCTGCGAAGCTGCCTTCCGACGTGAACTTCGTGCGTATTCCGGCCATGTTCGGCGGCCCTTGGGATGCACATGGCCAGATGTTCCTGACCCTGGAAGCGATGGGCGTCGAGAACAAGGTTCACTCCGCAGTGTTTGAAGCCATCCAGAAAGGCGGCAAGCGACTGACCGATAAAAACGACATGGCCGACTTCCTGGCAACCCAGGGTGTCGACAAAGACAAGTTCCTCGCCACGTTCGACTCCTTCGCCATCAAGGGTCAGATCGTCAAGGCTCGCGAACTGGCCAAGAAGTACGAAATTTCCGGCGTACCCACCATGATCGTCGACGGCAAATACCGTTTTGACATCGGCTCTGCCGGCGGCATGGAGCAGGCTCTGCAACTGGCCGACAAACTGATTGCCAAAGAGCGAGCGGCAAACAAGGCCGCCGCCAACTAAGCGCCCCCTGCCATGCGCCGCTGGGGTACTGAACGCGTCGTTGGCCTGCATGAACCGCAGGTCAACGTGCATCATCTGGAATCGACGGGCCTGCCCACGGACAGTCGTCTGCGCCTGCTCAGCTTCAATATCCAGGTCGGCATCAGTACCGAGCGTTATCGGCATTACCTGACCCGGGGCTGGCAGCACCTGCTGCCGCACACCGGACGGGCGGACAACCTGCAAAAGATCGGCAAACTGCTGGGCGACTTCGATCTGGTCGCCTTGCAGGAAGCCGATGGCGGCAGCCTGCGCTCAGGCTACGTCAACCAGGTCGAACACCTGGCCCAGCTCGGCGCCTTCCCTTACTGGTATCAACAACTCAATCGCAACCTCGGCCGCCTCGGTCAACACAGCAATGGCGTGCTCAGCCGCCTGCGCCCGTGGACGATTGAAGACCACCCTCTGCCGGGGCCAAAAGGTCGCGGGGCGATCCTGGTGCGTTTCGGCGAAGGTCCGGAAGCGCTGGTCGTGGTGATGATGCACCTGGCGCTAGGCGCTCGCGTGCGCAGCCTGCAGCTGGCCTACATCCGCGACCTGATTGGCGGCTACAAACATCAGGTATTGATGGGTGACATGAACACCCACGCCAGTGACCTGCTGCAAAACTCCCCGTTGCGCGACCTCGGCCTGCTGGCCCCGCAACTGGAAGCGACGTTCCCCAGTTGGCGCCCCCAGCGCTGCCTGGACCACATTCTGCTCAGCCCGACCCTGACCCTGGAAAAGGTCGAAGTGCTGGCACACCCCATTTCCGATCACCTGCCGGTCGCGGTAGAGATTCGTCTGCCGGGTTCGCTCACGGCCGATGCATTGCCCGCGTTGAGTCCTGCCCCTCGCGGATCCCATGAATGAGCGACGAAGCACAGCGCTGGAAAGAGAAGTACCTCAAAAGCATCGAACAACAGGAAAAGCTTGAGCGTCGCTGGGACGCCCGGCTCGACTTGCTGCGGCGCGGGCTGGTACGCAGCACCCTGGCCGCCGAGGGCACTGACCGCGCTGTCGACCAGTGCATGAAGGAAATGCGCGAAGTGGTGCGCACCGACGACATGGACGCCGGCCTCGCCGCCCTGTTGCCACGCCTGGAAAAAGCCGTACTCGACTCCGAGCAACGCCGCGAAACCCGTGTTGATCAGACCAGCGCCGCGTTGAACGCATTGGTCGCACAGCTGCAATCGTTGCCGCTGCCACGGGAAGTCAGCCGTCCGCTCAAGGTCTTCGCCAAGCAGCTGGATGGCCGCGTCGGTCACGCGCGGGAGATCCCGTTGCTGCTCAGCGAACTGAGCGGCCTGCAAGGTAAAGCCCTTACCCAACTGGAAAACCCTGCGGAACCGGGGCGACCGGGCTTGTTGCAACGGCTGTTCGGCGGCCGCGAAGCGGAAGAAGCGGCGCCACAGACCGCCGCCCCCGCGCCACAGACCCCAACCCCGGCGCCGGTAGAAGCGGTTGTTGAAAAAGCTGCCGAAGCGTCGCAAGCGCCCGTTGAAGCGCCAGCCGTCAGCGAACAGCAAGGCACGTTACACATCGCGCTCGTGACGCCACCTGCTGCCAAGCCCGAACCCATGGCCCCGCCAGCAGCGGCAGCGCCGGAGAAAGCACCGCAACCGGACGTCGTGGCCTTCGTCCCGCCCATCCTCAAACCGGCACCCGAGCCGCAGCCGCAGCCGCAGCCGCAGCCGCAGCCGCAGCCGGACATTGAACAGCCACAAACACCGGCTCCGTCTATCCCCGAATTGGTGGTCGAGCCCCTGCCCGTCGCCAACCCCGACGAACTCACCCCGGTAGCCGCAGCGCAATTACCGATCGTCCTCGACAGCCTGCCCCTGCCAGACGTCATGGCCCAGGCGTTGGCGGCCATAGACCCGGAACAGCCCGAACAAGACATTCTCTACGCGCTGCCGGACTCACCGGAGCCGTCCTACAGCTCCGTGGCCAAGCACATAGAAGACACCTTGCTGGGCCTGCTCGATGACCTGACGTTACCAGAACGTCACCGCCCGCAAGCCGAGGCCATGCGTGATCGCCTGCAAAATGGCTTGAACTGGTACGAACTGCTGCCAATCCTCGACGATCTTGCCACCCTGATGCTGGCGATCACCGACAGCGGCCAGCACGAATTCGAAGCCTATCTGCAACAACTCAACGAACGCCTCGAGTCATTCCAGAGCAACTTGCAGGCGGCCAGCGAAGGACATGCCGACAATCGCTCCGCGGCGCGGGAGATGGACACCCAGATCCGTGAACAGGTAGACGGGCTGCAATCGAGCATGCAGGACGCCGCCGACCTGGACGACCTCAAGCACGTACTGGAAAACCACCTGGAAGGCCTGCTCGGCACCATGGACCAGCACCAGAAACAGCGCGACGAACGCGAACAGGAAGTCGCCGCCCGCCTCCAGGGGCTAGCCGAACGGGTGGCTCACATGGAGCAGGAAGCCCAGGGCTACCGCGAACACCTTGAAGAACAACGGCAGAAAGCAATGATCGATCCATTGACCGGCCTGCCCAATCGCGCCGCCTGGAGTGAACGGCTGGACCACGAAATCGTGCAATGGCAACAACATGGCAATACCCTGCTGTTGGCCATGCTCGACCTCGACCACTTCAAGAACATCAACGACAACTACGGCCACCTGGCCGGCGACAAGGTGCTGAAAATCATCGCCAGCGTGCTGCGCAAACGCCTGCGCGGGACGGATTTCATCGCCCGCTTCGGCGGCGAAGAATTTGTCCTGCTGATGCCCGCTACGTCGCCCGCCATGGGCGCAAAGTTGCTGGAAACCATGCGCGCGGCCATCGAGGCCTGCCCTTTCCACTTCAAGGGCGAGCGCGTGACCATCACCATTTCCATGGGCATGAGCGCTTTCAGAACCGGCGAGCACAGCGATCTGGTGCTTAAAAGAGCCGATCAGGCGCTGTATCGGGCTAAAAATGCCGGGCGCAATCGAATCGAGATGGGCTAAAGGTCAATTGTGCCTTTTTGTGTAAAACCGACCTTTTGCCGTCACCGCTCCGGGCAGTACGTTACACTATTGCATTACCGTCTTTATGCGTACTGCCTACTGCCATGAAATTTATTACTCTTGTTGTGTCGCTTCTGCTGTTGGCCGGTTGCGCCAGCGGCCCCCGCTACGACACCAGTCACCCTTCGGCCAACCACGACAGCCGCGCGCAGTTCGTGGTGGTGCATTACACCTCCGCCTCCCTGCAGCGTTCGCTGCAATTGCTGACCCACGGTCAGGTCAGCAGCCATTACCTGATCGGCGACGACAGCCACGGCACCATCTACAAGCTGGTGGATGAAAACCTGCGCGCCTGGCACGCCGGGGAAAGCGAATGGCAGGGCAGGACCTGGCTCAACTCCAGCTCCATCGGCATCGAAATCGTCAATCCGGGTTTCCGCGACACCCCCGCCGGCCGCGTCTGGTACCCCTATAGCGAAGCCCAGGTGCAGTCGCTGATCGTGCTACTCAAAGACATCATCAAGCGCAACAACATAACCCCTGAACACATCATTGGTCACAGCGACATCGCCCCGCTGCGCAAACTCGATCCGGGGCCGCTGTTCCCATGGAAACGCCTGGCTGCCGAAGGCCTGGGTGCGTGGCCAAACGAACAAGCCGTTGCGCGCCAGCAAGCGCTGTTCGACACACAATTGCCGAGCATCGGCTGGTTCCAGCAACAACTCGCACGCCTGGGCTACGCCACGCCGCAAACCGGCGAGCTGGACGTAGCCACACGGCACGTGCTGGCGGCCTTCCAGATGCACTACCGCCCTTCGCGCTTCGACGGCACACCGGATGCGCAAAGCGCCGCAATGCTTCAGGTTTTGAATCAGACAAAATAATGACGCCCGCCCGACGGTCAGGGCAGTTTCTCAATCAGCAGCTATAACTCATTGGTAAATCTTCGGATATTCAATGATGCCCGCCGCTCGAGAGAGGTTGCGTAGTTGGTTTTATCGCCCCTGGTTTTTGGCGATGCTGGCTGCTGTCTTGAGCGCAACCCTGTTGATGGCAGGCAGTCTGTTCGTGGCCATCCATCAGGTCGAACAAGATGAAAGCCAGGAGATGAACGCTCAGGGCGAGCGCTTCCTGGCACGTCTTGAACAACTGTTCGGGCAGTTGCGCGAAAGCCTGGATGATCTCGAAGCCCAACCGTTGCGCAGCTGCAACGACGAGATGATCGCCACGTTGCAACAGATCAGCTTCAACTACCGCTTCGTTTACGAGGCGGCCTATATGGACGGCACGCGAAGCTGCTCCAACCGACCTCGGCAGGAAGCGCCGCCCGCGATCCGACCGGCGGACATCAAAGGCCCAACCTACAGCTATTGGCTGAACACGACGTCTGAACCCGATGAAAATCGCGCGGCGCTGATGCTGGGGCGCGGCGATTTTCGGGTGTCTACCTCTCGCGGACATTTGACCGACATGGTCGATCTGTCCCCCGGCAGCAGTTTGCTGGTGGTCGTCGATCGCGGCACCCGTGCCGTCCCGGTGCTGGGTGCAGAACAGGCCTGGCCACTCACCGAGCACTGGCCGCCGAAAAGCCGCGATGCGCTGCAGGTCACCCGAACCCACCTTATTTACCGCATGCCGACCAACAATCGGGACTACCAACTGGTGCTGATCTCCCCCCGCTCCGGCACGCACATACCGGCGGCGTGGTGGTGGTTGCTGCCAGCGAGCCTGGCCTTGGGATTACTGGTCGGCTTCATGGCGTTTCTGCTGGTGCGCCAGCGCCAGTCGCTGGACGCGGAGCTCAATGGCGCCATACGGCGCGGGGAGCTCCAGGTGTTATATCAGCCGATCTTCGACCTCGACAGCCGCCACTGTGTCGGCGCCGAAGCCCTGCTGCGCTGGCGGCGGCCAGACGGCACCCTGACCAGCCCGGACCTGTTCATTCCGATGGCCGAGAACACCGGGCAGATCCGCCAGATGACCGACTTCGTCCTGCAACGCCTGCTCGAACAACTCGGGCAAATGCTGCGCGCCAATCCGCAGCTGTATATTTCGGTCAACCTGGCGGCCTGTGACGTGATGGTGCCGCGTATCGGTCAGGTAATGGCGCGCCTGCTGACCCTGCACCGGGTCGCCGCCAGGCAAATTGCCTTTGAGGTGACCGAACGCGGTTTGATCGATGTGGTGGTGGCACGAGAAAACCTGCAAGCCCTGCGCAATGTCGGTCACCAGGTGCTGATCGACGACTTCGGCACCGGCTATTGCAGCCTGGCCTACCTGCAAACCCTGCCGGTGGACTGCCTGAAAATCGACAAGGCATTCATCGACGCACTGGGCCATGACGCCGCCAGCAGCGGTGTGGCGCCGCATATCATTCACATGGCTCAGGCGCTGCAACTCAAAGTGATCGCCGAAGGCATCGAACATGAATCACAGGCAGCGTTTCTCAGCAGCGAGGGCGTGAAGTTCGGTCAGGGATGGCTGTTCGCCCATGCGCTGAGCGCCGTGCAGTTCATCGAACTGATCACACGTGGCCGCCGCCTGAGCGGGCGACGCCTGGATGACGAAGCCTAAACCGCCAGCGCCATGTAGAACTGGGTGCCCTGCCCGGGACGCGAATAGACGCCCATCCGCCCGCCGTGCAATTGCACGATCTCCTTACACAACGCCAATCCCAGCCCGGCGCCGCCTTTTTTGCGACCAACCTGCACGAACGGCTCGAAAATCCGCCCCTGCTGGCCATAGGCAATGCCTTCGCCGTTGTCTTCGACGCTGATGATCACCCGCTCGCCATGACGTCGGGCCTGCAACCGGATCTGCCCTTGCGGGGCGGTGTGACGCAATGCGTTATCAATCAGGTTATCAAGCACTCGATCCAGTTGCGCCTGATCAGCCTGCAAGCGCGGTAAAGGCCCTTGCAACTCGACCAACAACTCTATGCCCCTGTCCTCGGCGACACCGGCAAAGCGCGCCTGAGCCTGATCCAGCAGATCTTCGATAGAACATGGCGCCAGCGTGAGCTTCTGCAAGCCGTTCTGGTAGCGGGAAAAGTTCAGCAGGTCATTGATCAGTTGCATCAGCCGCTGCATTTCTTCATTGACCGTGTCCAGCAGGTCGGCCTCACGCGAATCCTCGGGAAAGTGCGCCCGCTCGCGGAACAGACCGAACGCCATGTGCATGCCGGTGACCGGGGTGCGCAATTCGTGGGAGGCACGCAGGACGAACTCGCTGCGCACCCGCTCGAATGCGCGCTGTTCGGTAACGTCGTGCAACACCATTACCGCGCCGAGAATGTGCCCCTGGGTGTGACTGACCGGGGTCAGGCTATAAGTCAGCAAGCGCGACTCGCCGTCCACTTCCACACTCAGGTCTTCCGGCGCTCGCTCCAGCGTGCCGCCGCGCAGCACCAGTTGCAGTTGCTCATCCAGCTCCGGACGTTCCAGGGCGGTGCCCAGCCCTTGCCCGAGTCGATCACTGTCCCAGCCCAACTGCCGCTGGGCCACCGGGTTCAAATGTTCGAGCTGGCCATCGCGGTCGATCATCAACAGTCCGTCGTCGATACTGTCGAGCACCGCCTGCAAACGCTGCTGGCCGGCGAGCAACTCATCGACGTTGGTCGCCTGATGCTCACGCAGGGCCTCGGCCATGATCCCGAACCGGCGCGTCAGCAGGTTCATCTCTACCGCCGAGGAAATCGGCAGGGTGACTTCGAAATTACCCTGGCCGATGTTATCCGCCGCCTTGGCCAAAGCCTCGATGGGCGCGCCAAAACGCCGGGCGATGGCATGGGCGGTAATGAAGCCGATGATCAACACCGCCAACCCGACAAAACCGAGCAGCCCGGCGATCAGCAGCGCCCTGTCACGCGCCTCGTGCTGGGTTTCATTGATGTTGTCCAACGCACGCTTGTGCTCGGCGATCAGTCCGTTGCGTAGCGTATTGAATCGCTCCGTGAGGTCGTCGTTGCCGCTCAGTACACGCTTCGAATCATGAGATAAATTGAGGGTTTCCAGAAAGCGCTGATAATCGGCCTTGGCCTGGCGAAAACCGTATTGGCCGGCCTCTCCCGCCTGCTCATGGGAAATGCCCTCTTCGAGCAGCTCCAGATAATGCTGCTGCGACAGCTCAAGAGCCTGCGGATCCGGCTTTTCGCTGAGCATGATGATCAATTGATCGCCCAGGGTCTGGCGCAGCTTGAGCCCAAGGTCGAGGGTGAAGAAGTTATTGCGGATCAGCGCGTCCTGGGTTCCGGCCATTTGCATCACACTGACCAACCCGAGCAACAACCCGAGCAATGCCACGGTGATCAACGCCGAAATACTCAGGAACAGCCGGGTCCGCAACTTCATCGCCAGTTTCATCGGATGACGCTCACAGGTTGTACTGCTTGCGCTTGCGATAAAGGGTAGAGGCGTCGATGCCCAGGGTCTTGGCGGCCTGGTCCAGGGTGCCGGCGGTAGCCAGTACCGCGCCGATGTGGGCTTTTTCCAGCTCATCCAGACTCAGCGCGGCACCTACTCGCGGCGCGTTGTTGGTTGGCTGTTCGGCCATCCCCAGGTGGACAATCTCCACGCGCTCCTGCGGGCAGATAATGCTCGCCCGCTCGACCACGTTACGCAGTTCACGAATATTGCCCGGCCAGCGATAGCTGAGCAGCGCCTCCCGGGCCTCGTCGCTGAACCCCCGGGCCGGACGCGCGTATTCCTTGACGAAGCGGGCCAGAAAGCGGTCGGCAAGATTCAGAATGTCTTCACTGCGCTCGCGCAATGGCGGCAGGTGCAAGGTGATAACGTTCAGGCGATAGAGCAAGTCTTCGCGGAAACGGCCGTCGCGCACCATGTCTTCAAGATTGAGGTTGGTGGCCGCCAGAATCCGCACGTCGGCGCGGCGGGTGACCGGGTCGCCGACCCGCTCGTATTCCTTGTCCTGAATGAAGCGCAGCAATTTTGGTTGTAACGTGAGGGGAAAATCGCCGATCTCGTCGAGAAACAGCGTACCGCCATCCGCCTGATTGACGCGTCCAAGGGTGCTCTCACTGGCCCCGGTAAACGCGCCACGGCTGTGACCGAACAGCTCGCTTTCC
This sequence comes from Pseudomonas fungipugnans, assembly GCF_029955235.1. Lineage (NCBI taxonomy): Bacteria > Pseudomonadati > Pseudomonadota > Gammaproteobacteria > Pseudomonadales > Pseudomonadaceae > Pseudomonas > Pseudomonas fungipugnans. The sequence goes on along the minus strand of NZ_JARBWL010000002.1, from coordinate 288,728 downwards.
ATCAGTTCCGCCGTCAGCGACGGGCAGTTGATGGTCACGCAGGATTTTTTCTCGCGCTTGCTCCAGCCGTGAATGGCGCGGGCCAGCTCGCCTTTACCGGTGCCGGACTCACCCAGGATCAGGATATTGGCATCGGTGCCAGCCACCTGGCGGGCGGTTTCGAGCACGACTTTCATCGCCGGGCTGTGGGAGTCGAGGCCATCCTTGGGTTTGCGTACTTCACCTTCCAGCGCTTCCAGGCGAGCCGACAGTTGGCGCACTTCCAGTTGCTTGGCAGTCGCCAAACGCAATTGGTCCGGGCTGCACGGCTTGACCAGATAGTCAGCGGCGCCAGCCTGAATCGCATCGACTGCGGTATCGACTGCCGAATGTGCGGTGACGATCACCACGCGCATCCACGGCGCCTGGATACGCATTTGTGCCAGCACATCCAGGCCGTTGTCCTCGCCCAGACGCAAATCCAGGAAGCAAAGGTCAAACACCTGACGCTGCAACAACACATCGGCCTGCGCGGCGCTGTTGGCGGTGGCGACGGTATAGCCTTCGTCTTCCAGGCAGTAGCGGAAGGTACGCAGGATGGCGGACTCATCGTCTACCAGCAGAATGCGGCCTTGATGCTCAGTGGCTGATTCCATTTTCCTACGCTCCTTAATGAATGATCTTGGTTAGTCCCGGAAAAATCGGGCAAGTTGCATGGTTGATTCTGATCGATTCTACCCACAGCAGGGTAGCCTTCTACTTACCCTCTGGCTAATCGCCTGATTTTGTTGGTTTTTTATCTAAACAGCGGTCTGTAGACCCTTGCCTACGTTCATTTCAGACATCCGCGCTCTGCACTCAATTCAAAAATATTGAAAGTTCCTTCGGATCTATCGTGCATTACGCACGAGTGTAGACGACCCCATCGTGCAGGATGCGTGCGAAGTGATTTTCACTTAAAACATAACTCATTGATTTATATAGTTATTTTATACAATTAAAGCTGGCATGCAGGCTGCAATAGTCTGGTTAACCCGGGGCATTTAACGAACAAAGCCCCAAACCGGATCCACTGTGTGGGAGGAACTCCAGGATGAATCGCCAACGTGCCGCCCAAATGCGTATCTCGCCACTGCATATCCAGCAGGGCGTGTTTTTGCTTTTGGCGTTGCTGGTCACCCTGGTGGTTGGTCAGCAACTGATGAGCTGGCACTACAGCCAGCAGACAGAGGCGCCGCACGTATCGATTCAGCATGCGACCCAAACCCACTTCAGCGCCGTCAGCAGCAGCCAGGCTGAAAACGCTCCGATGCGAATGATGGAAGTCGACCAGCCACAACCGGTCGACGACCTGCCCCGCCAGGAACGTTGGGTGTTCTAGAAAAAACAACTTGGCGTGCTCGATGCGCCGGGAAACGCACCACCAAAAGCACCTCTAAATAGAAGCTTAAGGAGAATCACCATGTTGAGCTGGGCAATTACATTCTTGATCATTGCCATCATCGCCGCCGTACTGGGCTTCGGTGGTATCGCGGGCACCGCCACGGGTATCGCCAAGATTCTCTTTGTCGTGTTCCTGGTGATGTTCATCGCTTCGTTCTTCTTTGGCCGTCGCGGTCGAGGCTGAACATGAACGTTTTGGTAAAGACACTGGCAGCCGCCCTGCTTCTGGGCGGTAGTGCCATGGCGATAGCGGCCAACGATGGCCAGGCGCGGGTCAGCGAGTTGCTCAACTCCGACCCGCAATACCGAGAAACCTGGACAAAAGTCGTCAAGAAGGAAGAGCGATTGCCGGAATGGGTGATGAACCTGTCCGGTACTTCCGAGCAGATGAATGCCGTGCAGGAAGATGGCGACAAGTATCTGGTCGGGCCATTGTGCGAAGCGCAGCAGACCTGCCTGAACAATCGCCTGATCGTGGCGTTCAGCTTTGACAAGAAAGACGCCTACGCGATGTGGGTGCAAGTTCCCGCCGGGCTACCAGCCGACAAGTCGCCGACGCGCCATGCCGATTACCGCTTCCTCGGGAAGCCGAACCCTGGCATGCAGAACCTGTTGAGGGAACAACTGAAGAAAGATCCAAACTGGTACTGAGTTCGAAACACGGAAGGGGCAACCCTTGCTCCTTCCATTGCGCCACCCGAGGAAGGCAGGCGCATGACCAAGGGGTCGGGACGTTCTGACTGTTACAGGGTCGGAGTGACCTACGGGTACATGGGGTGCCTGCGCAAGGGCCGGGTCAGGTAAAAGCTGCGACGCAAGTTCGCCGGCCCAGAGCGGTTCGACGGACTTGCGAAGAGCTGAAAGATCGCAAAACGTTGATCTAGAGCATTGCGCTCATTCCCTTCTGCGTCATATTCCCCGCAAAACCGTTTCGCAGTGTTACGTCGCGACCGTATATCGAGAAAGCTCATACTTTCGTTCGAGGACTTTTCGCCGTCCGACGTAGGCTTTTTCCGAAGTTTCAGCTTGAATTAACCTGTACAAAAAACACACAACCTGCTCTGAAATGACCGGTTCACGGCACTTATGCCTGCCGAAATGTCGTATTCGAACCGGTTGGGACGCCAGTTTCATTTGAAAAAGCTCATGCCGATTCGGCATGGGGTAGGCGTTTACGGCATTAGACGTTAGTTCCGTGCATCGGAATAGTTGCGCCTTTTTTCGCCTGCCGAAGAGCTGTAAATACGCGTTTCGGGGCACCTTATACGGGGGCAGATGCACAAACTTTTCCGCCACTGAGCGTTCCAGTTCGCGCATCTGCCCGAGTCAAACTGAAGTAAGGGTAATGATATGAAGAAGGCAAAGCTTAGCCTCGCCTGGCAGATCCTCATCGGTCTGGTATTGGGGATTGCAATCGGTGCGCTGCTCAACCATTTCAGTGCCGAAAAAGCCTGGTGGATCAGCAACGTCCTGCAACCGGCAGGCGATATCTTTATCCGTCTGATCAAGATGATCGTGATCCCGATCGTGATTTCCTCGCTGGTCGTCGGCATTGCCGGTGTGGGGGATGCGAAGAAACTCGGGCGTATCGGCCTCAAGACCATCATTTACTTCGAAGTCGTGACCACCATCGCCATTCTGGTCGGTCTGGTGCTGGCCAACGTTGTCCATCCGGGCACCGGCATCGACATGAGCACCCTGGGCACTGTGGACATTTCCAAGTACCAGGCCACTGCCGCCGAGGTTCAGCATGAACACGCGTTCATCGAAACCATCCTCAACCTGATTCCATCGAACATCTTCGCAGCCATGGCCCGCGGCGAGATGCTGCCGATCATCTTCTTCTCCGTGTTGTTCGGCCTCGGTCTGTCGAGCCTGCAATCGGACCTGCGTGAGCCGCTGGTGAAGATGTTCCAGGGCGTCTCGGAAAGCATGTTCAAAGTTACCCACATGATCATGAACTACGCCCCGATCGGCGTATTTGCACTGATCGCGGTAACGGTCGCCAACTTCGGCTTTGCTTCCCTGCTGCCGCTGGCCAAACTGGTAGTGCTGGTTTACTTCGCCATCGCCTTCTTCGCCTTCGTGGTGTTGGGCCTGATCGCTCGCCTGTTCGGCTTCTCGGTGATCAAGTTGATGCGCATCTTCAAGGACGAGCTGGTGCTGGCCTACTCCACCGCCAGCTCCGAAACCGTGCTGCCGCGTGTGATCGAGAAGATGGAAGCGTACGGCGCGCCGAAAGCCATTTGCAGCTTCGTGGTGCCGACCGGCTACTCGTTCAACCTCGACGGTTCGACCCTGTACCAGAGCATCGCGGCGATCTTCATTGCCCAGCTGTATGGCATCGACCTGTCGATCAGCCAGCAACTGCTGCTGGTGCTGACCCTGATGGTCACCTCCAAAGGCATCGCCGGTGTACCGGGTGTGTCCTTCGTGGTGCTGCTGGCCACCTTGGGCAGCGTGGGTATTCCGCTGGAAGGCCTGGCGTTCATCGCCGGTGTCGACCGCATCATGGACATGGCCCGTACCGCACTGAACGTGATCGGCAACGCCCTGGCCGTGCTGGTGATCTCGCGCTGGGAAGGCATGTACGACGACGCCAAGGGCGAGCGCTACTGGAACTCCCTGCCGCACTGGCGCAGCAAGGAAAAACTGCCGGCTGGTGAGATTTCCAAGCACTGATAAAAACCCTGTGGGACTGCTTTATGTGGGAGCGAGCTTGCTCGCGATGACGGACTTACATTCAACATTGATGGCGACTGATACACCGCTATCGCGAGCACACTCGCTCCCACAGGGGATTGAGGTCTGCCCATAGAATCGGGCACAAGAGGACCTCATGCAGTCCCCAGACAAACCCCGGAGAAATCCGGGGTTTGTCGTTTCTGGCGACCCCGTTATCATTCGCCGCATTCTTCGGGGGATTTGACTGATGCTTAATGGCCTGTGGCTTGGCTTCTTCATCGTGGCAGCCGTGTCGGCGCTGGCGCAGTGGCTGATCGGCGGCAATGCCGGGATCTTCGCGGCGATGGTGGAAAGCATTTTCGCCATGGCCAAGCTGTCTGTCGAAGTCATGGTCCTGCTGTTCGGCACCCTGACCCTGTGGTTGGGGTTTCTGCGCATCGCCGAAAAGGCCGGCATCGTCGACTGGCTGGCCAAGGCGCTTGGTCCGCTGTTTCTGCGCCTGATGCCGGAAGTGCCGCCCGGTCACCCGGCCATCGGCCTGATCACCCTCAACTTCGCCGCCAACGGCCTGGGCCTGGACAACGCTGCTACACCCATTGGCCTGAAAGCCATGAAGGCGCTGCAAGAACTCAACCCCAGTGCCACCGTCGCCAGCAACGCGCAGATCCTGTTCCTGGTGCTCAACGCCTCGTCGCTGACCCTGCTGCCGGTGACGATCTTCATGTACCGCGCCCAGCAAGGCGCGCCGGATCCGACCCTGGTGTTCCTGCCGATCCTGCTCGCCACCAGCTGTTCGACGCTGGTCGGTCTGCTGTCGGTGGCGTTCATGCAACGCCTGCGCCTGTGGGACCCGGTGGTGCTTGCCTATCTGATTCCCGGTGCCCTCGCACTGGGTGGCTTCATGGCGCTGCTGGCGACCCTCTCAGCCACCGCGCTGGCCGGCTTGTCCTCGATCCTCGGCAACCTGACACTGTTCGGCCTGATCATGCTGTTTCTGGTGGTCGGTGCGCTGCGCAAGGTGAAGGTCTACGAAGCATTCGTCGAAGGCGCCAAAGAAGGCTTCGACGTGGCGAAGAACCTGCTGCCGTATCTGGTAGCCATGCTTTGCGCCGTGGGCGTGTTGCGGGCGTCCGGCGCGCTGGACTTCGGGCTCGACGGGATTCGGCATCTGGTGCAGTGGGCCGGGTTGGACACGCGTTTTGTCGATGCCTTGCCGACGGCGATGGTCAAACCGTTTTCCGGCAGCGCCGCCCGGGCGATGTTGATTGAAACCATGAAGACCTCCGGGGTAGACAGCTTCCCGGCGTTGGTCGCGGCGACGATTCAGGGCAGTACGGAGACGACGTTCTATGTACTGGCGGTGTACTTCGGCGCGGTCGGCATCCAGCGCGCGCGGCATGCGGTGGGGTGTGCGTTGCTGGCGGAGTTTGCTGGTGTCGTGGGTGCCATCACGGTTTGCTACTGGTTCTTCGGTTAACTACATAACTCTGTGGGGGCGGGCTTGCCCGCGATGGCGATTTTTCAATCAACATATGTGTTGAATGTTACGGCCTCATCGCGGGCAAGCCCGGCTCCCACAGCAGAACTGCTTTTTTTCAAGGTCTTGGCGGCGGGGCGACTTTCTGCCCTTGCTCCACCACCCAATTCACCACCTGCGCCGTCAACTGATCGCTGGCCTGGCCAAACCCGGCCACCACACCCGGCACTTTCACGTCGCTCAGCGGCTGGCGCACCTCAAAGCGGTGGCTGGCGAGGATGCGCTGGTCGGAGCCGCGTACCAGCAAGGCGTCGAGGCGCACCACCACAGTGGCGCTCGTGCCCTGGTACTCGGTCTGGAACGCTTGCAGGCTGCCGCCCAACTCCAGATCCGCCTGCAGGTTGCTGTCGTCCGTGCTCAACAACGACACCCGGCCATCACGCTGAAACCCGTCGAGCAGGCGATTGCGCAACAGCACCGGCGCCGGATCGCTCCAGCGTGACGCCTTGTAGCTGCTGATCAAGTCGCCCTGAGGAATGACCGCGATTTTCGGGCTGTTCAACGCTTCGCTCGCCTGCGGCTTGGCCAGGCGCAGCGACCAACGCTGGGCCGTGCCATGGCTGGCCGAGGCGCCGCTCTGGGCCACGGGCAGCCGGTACACGTCGGACGGCTCGGCCTTGGGCAGGATCGAGCACGCGCTGATCAGGGTAAAACCGGCGAGGAGGGCGAGGTGAGTCAGCTTCATGGGGTGAATTCCTTGTTCTTGTCGCTGCCCAGCAGATAACCGCTGGGGTTGGCCTCAAGGCGTTGCGAAATGGCCCGCAGCGAGCTCAGGGTGTCGCGCAGTTCGCGCACCGCAGGCGCCAGGCCATTGAGGCCCTGCATGCCGCTGTTGAGCGAATCCTGGTTGTTCTCGAGCAATTTGTTGATGGTCGCGCTGCTTTGCTCCAGCGACTTCATCGCCTGCTCGGCGCTGCCGAACATCTGCTTGCCCTGATCGTTGAGCAAGCCGTTGGCGTTGCGCATCAGTGCGGTGGTCTGTTCCAGGGTGGCGCTGGCCTGTTTGCCAATGGAGGCCAGTTGCTGCATGGCCTGGCGAATGTCCCCGCGCTGCTCGGCAATGCTGCCGGTGGTCTGCTCCAGATTCTTCAGGGTGTTGCTGATGCGCTCGATGTTCTGCTCCGAGAACATCTTGTTGGCGTTGTGCATCAGGGTATTAACGCCCGCCATCAGGTCGTTGCTGTCATTCATCAGGCGGGCGATGGGCGAGGGCGCCGCAACGATGGTCGGCAGGTCGCCATCCTTGCCGCGCAACTTCGGGCTTTGCGGTGTGCCGCCGCTGAGCTGGATGATCGATGTGCCGGTGATCCCGGTCAGCGCCAGCTTGGCCTGGGTGTCTTCCTTGATCGGCGTTTCGCCGCCCAGGCGAATCCGCGCCAGCACCCGGCGCGGGTCTTTGGGGTCCAGGCGCAGGCTGACCACGTCGCCGACCTTGATCCCGCTGTACTGCACGGCGCTGCCCTTGGACAGACCGCTGACCGCTTCGTTGAAGACGATTTCGTAGTCCTTGAACTCGGTATCGACGCTGGACTTGGCCAGCCACAGACCGAAGAGCAGGGCGCCCGCCACCACGATCACAGTGAACAGGCCGATCAATACATGATGGGCTCGGGTTTCCATGTCAGACCTCGTTGAGCTGTTGTGCGGCTGTCAGCGCCGCGCGGCCACGGGGGCCATGGAAGTATTCGTGAATCCACGCGTCGTCGGTTTCCGAAACCTTGTCGATGGCGTCCGCCACCAATACTTTTTTCTGCGCCAGCACCGCCACCCGGTCGGTGATGGTGTAAAGCGTGTCGAGGTCGTGCGTCACCAGAAACACGCTCAGGCCCAGCGCATCGCGCAGGGTCAGGATCAATTGATCGAACGCCGCCGCGCCAATCGGATCGAGGCCGGCGGTGGGCTCGTCGAGAAACAGGATGTCCGGGTCCAGCGCCAGCGCACGGGCCAGCGCCGCGCGTTTGATCATGCCGCCGGACAAGGAGGCGGGGTACTTGTCCGCCGCCGACAGCGGCAGCCCGGCCAGCGCCAGCTTCACCGCCGCCAGGTGTTCGGCGTCATGCCGGCTCAAGCCGGCGTGTTCGATCAGGGGCAGGGCGACGTTCTCAGTCACAGTCAGCGAAGAGAACAGGGCGCCTTTCTGAAACAGCACGCCAAAGCGCCGCTCGACCATCGAGCGCTCGTGCTCGGACAAGGTCGGCAGGTTTTTGCCGAAGACCTTCACAATCCCTTCGCTGGGCTGGCGCAAGCCGACGATGCTGCGCAACAGCACCGATTTGCCGCTGCCGGAACCGCCGACCACTGCCAGGATTTCGCCTTTGTACAAATCCAGGTCGAGGTTCTCGTGCACGCTCTGGCTGCCGAAGCGATTGCACAGGCCACGGACTTCGATCACCGCCTCGGCGGGCGCTCGGGGTAGACGACTCACCAGCCCATCTCCATGAAAAACAGCGCAGCCACCGCATCGAGCACGATCACCACGAAAATCGACTGCACCACGCTGGAGGTGGTGTGCGCGCCGACGGATTCAGCGCTGCCGCTGACCTTGAAGCCTTCAAGACAGCCGATGGCAGCGATCAGGAACGCAAAGATCGGCGCTTTGACGATCCCCACCAGGAAATGCTGAACGCCGATGTCCGTTTGCAGCAAGGACAGGAACATCGCCGGGGAAATGCCCAGCGACACGGCACAGACCACACCGCCCCCGATAATCCCCGAGAGCATCGCCAGAAACGTCAGCATCGGCAGGGCGACCAGCAGGGCCAGCACCCGCGGCACCACCAGCAACTCGATCGGGTCCAGGCCCAGGGTGCGGATGGCGTCGATTTCTTCGTTGGCCTTCATCGAGCCGATTTGCGCGGTGAAGGCACTGGCGGTGCGCCCGGCCATCAGGATCGCCGTCAGCAACACGCCGAATTCGCGCAGGAAGGAGAACGCCACCAGATCGACGGTGAAAATGCTCGCACCGAAACTGGCCAGCACCGTCGCCCCGAGAAACGCCACCACCGCGCCCACCAGAAACGTCAGCAGGGCGACGATGGGCGCCGCGTCGAGGCCGGTCTGTTCGATGTGCGCGACCATCGGCGTGATGCGCCAGCGCTTGGGCCGGAACAGGCCACGGGCAATGGTTTCCAGGATCAGGCCGACGAAACCCAACAATTGCAGGGTGTCTTGCCACACGGCATCGACGGCGCGGCCAATGCGGGTCAGCAGTTGAATGCCGACGCTGATTTCCGGTTCCTTGACCGGCACGCAGAAGTCCGCCAGCGAGCAATAGACCGTGTGCAGCAGCGCGCGGTCGGCCGGGGACAAGGTGCATTCGGGGTGTTCGGCGGATTTGCCCAGCCGGTCGGCGCCCAGCAGTTCCACCAGCAGTGAAGCGCCAGCGGTGTCGAGGGCGCCAAGGCCATTGAGGTCGATGTAAGTGCTGTCGTCGTACTGGCCGCGCAGCGTTTCGCCAAGGCGCTTGAGGTCGGCGTAATGGGCGAGCGTCCAGTCACCCGTGACCCGCAATTGTGCAGGGGAGTGAGAGGTGTCCAGTTGGGCATTGCCGGGCAATGTGCTGCTGGTCATAAGCTCCGTGCTTGTTCTGATTTCGCCGTGTTACGTAATAGCACGAACCGCCTTACTTTTCTTTGGTCGGTGTGCTGTCTGTGACCTCAAACCGCAGGACGCCGATTACCTGCCCATCCTCGGTCAGCACCCGCACCTGCCAGTCGCCCACCGGGTTGCCGGAGAAGTTCTGCTTGTGGGTCCAGGCCCGATAGCCTTCTTTGCGCCCACCGTGGATGTCCAGCGGGATGCGGTCGACCTCCTGGCCGTTGAACTGCCACACATGATAAATCCGCTCATCAAGGCCACGCGGCGCATTGATCGCGGTGTAGGCGTACAGCCCGCCGCTGCGGATCTGGTCGGCGCTGACCTGTTCAAGACTGGCGCCGGGGGTACGGTCCTGCACTTGGGTACTGATCGCCACGTCAGTCATCCACAGCGTCGCGGGCGGCACCCACGAGCGCAACACCCAGCCCAACGCGCCGATGCCCAGGGTGATGCTCAGGATCGCCAGCGCGTTGCGCACGGTGCGAATCGGGAAGATCGACGCCAGGCTGGGGAACGACAGCAGCACGGAAATGCCCAGTGCCAGTTTGAAACTCTCTGAGGTGGTCAGGTGCAAGATCACCGGCAGCGCAGTGAGCAGGGCGGCGAACAGGGTCAGCGTATGCAGCGCCAGAAACGCCCAGCGCCGGGGCGCCAGCCATTTGTAGTAGAGCGGGTCGGTGATGGAAATCAGTGCCGCCGCGCCCAGCAGCCCGGTGAACACCAGTTGCCCGCTGTTCCAGGTGGTGGTGATGAAAAAGAATGGCAGGACGAAGAACAGGCTTTCCTGATGGATCATCTGCGTGGCGTAGCGCAGCAGCGGTTGGGGAATTTCGCGTTTGAAGACCTTGGTGAACAGCTGCGTGAGGCTGTTTTCCAGCATCAGCCAGACCCAGCTCACCAGCATGATCGTGGTGATCCAGGTCGCCAGCCCCTGTTGACGATCCACCAGCACGAAGCTGCACACCCCGGAGATGAAACCACCGAGCGCAATCACCCCCGGATAGCGCTTCATCAGTTCGAGGATGCGCTGTACGAAAGGGGGAATGGTCGGCATTCGGCGGTTCACACTGGCTGTAGGAAAAATCCCCGACAGGTTACCGCTGGCGGGGCGGTGTGGCGAGAGTGCCGGTCACTTTGGCCTGACGCAAAGTCAGGCGTGCGAACCTGTGGCGAGGGAGCTTGCTCCCGCTGGACTGCTCAGCAGTCCTGTCTTTTGGGGCCGCTACGCGACCCAGCGGGAGCAAGCTCCCTCGCCACAAAAGTGCTTTGAATCAGCGCGTGGTTACTTCCTGCGGCGGCTGCGCCAGCCCAGCAACCCCAACAGCACCAGCCCCAACACCCCGGCCACCGCCCACATCAGCTGGTCATCACTCATCAACGGCTTCTCGACCCGCACATACCCCGGCTGCATCAGCAGCTCGCGCATGGCCGTGTTCGCCTGTTCCAGTGTCACCCCTTGCAGGTCCCTGGCCGGGTCGGCGAAGCGGCCGTCCTCGTAGTCGCCCAAGGCGCTCCAGTAGTAATCGGCAAGGGCGCTGTTGCCTTGCACGGCCCAGGCCTGACGGGCGATGGCGGCCTGTTTCAGGCGATTGAAGGTGTCGGCGTCGAGGCCGTTCTTCAGCAAATCGGACTTCAGCTCGTCCAGCACCTGCCCGGCCTCGTCGACCTTGTCGCGCTCAAGGTCCGCGTTCAGGCTCATGAAGCCCACCGAGCCAAACAGCTCCCGCTCCGCCCACGGGCCGTAGGACAAGCCGTGAGCCAGCCGCAACTGGCGATACAACGCCCAGTCCAGATAGTCCTTTAGCAAGTCGAAGGTCTGATCCGGCACGTCTTCCAGCACCGGCTCCGGCACCAGCCAGTGCAGCTTGGCGCCGTCACCGATAAAGCCGTGGATCAGACTGCGCTCATGCGCAGCGGTGGCGTTGATTTCGGGCAGCGGCAGATGTTCGCTCGGATCAATTGCATCCAGCGCGCCCCAAGCCCGTTCCAGATAGGCCGGCAGCAGGCGGTCGAGGTCGCCGACAATGATCAGGCTCATGTTGTTGGGCGCGTACCAGGCCTTGCGCACCTGATCCAGTTGCTCGCGGGTCAGCTCATCGACTTCGGCGCGCTCGGAGCATTTGAGGCCCAGCTCCACCGCCAGTTGATTGCTCGCCGTGTGCCCCAGATCCTGACGGTCCATCCAGCGTTGCAGGTGCGAGTAATGGCCGCCATCTTCGCGCTCGACCACTTGCTTGGCGGCGTTGATGGCGTTGTCGTCAATGCGGGTCTGGGTCAGAAGGGACAACAACAGATCGAGCACCTGACGCTGATTTTTCGCCGGGGCCTCGATGACGAATGTGGTATCGGCGTTGCTGGTGTAAGCGTTCCACTCGCCGCCCAGCGCCTGCATGCGCTCCTCCAGACCACCTTCACCACTGGCGTCGATACCGCTGAACAGCAGGTGTTCGAGCAGGTGCGGCAGCTCTTTCTCGGCGCACTTGAAGTCGTCCAGGCCAACCCCGACTACCAGACGAATCGCCACATGCCCACGCTCGGTGCCGGGTTTGAGCAGCAGTTGCAGGCCATTGGGCAATGAATAGCCCTCGACCTGAAAGCGGTCAATGGCAAACGCGGGCAGTGAGAACAACAGGCAGGCGAACAACAGGCAACGCATAAACGGGCTTCCGTACGGCTGATTTGGAGATCCATGTCGCTTTCCAGACCGCCATCGCGAGCAAGCTCGCTCCCACATTGGATCTTCAGTGCTACTCAAATCAACTGTGGGAGCGAGCTTGCTCGCGATGATCTTGAACCGGAACCAGTATTACTGACTGACCACCGTCTCAGACGTTCAAGGCGAATGCGTAATGTCAGCCACATCCTCGACATCAAGCCCGCCCGTATCAGTCGTTTCCAGCACCGCATAAGCGCTGCTGCAAAACAGCGAATTCAGACGCTTCATGTCGGCAATCAGCTCCAGGTGCAGCGAACTGGTTTCGATACTTTGCACGATCTTACGTTGCAATCGGCTGACATGCGCATGCGCCAAACGCCGTTCCTGTGCGCGGAAACGACGTTTTTCCCGCAACAACTGGCGAGCGCTTTCCGGATCACTGCTCAAAAACACCGACAACCCCAATCGCAGGTTGGCAATCAACTGGCCTTGCAGCCCGGACAATTCCTCCAGACCCACCTCGGAGAAGGACCGCCGCTGGGACGTCTTCTGCTGCTGGACCTTGCGCAGCATGCGCTCGATCAGGTCGCTGGCCAGTTTCAGGTTGATCGCCAGCTCGATGATTTCCGCCCAGCGCCGACTGTCCTGATCGCTCAGGTCTTCGCGTGGCATCTGCGCCAGATACAGTTTGATCGCGCTGTAGAGCGCCTCCACGTCATCGCTCAAACGGCGGACTTCCTGAGTCACGGCGGTCTGCTTGCCCTGCAACACGTCGAGCATGGCTTCGAGCATGTTGTCGATCAGGTCGCCGATACGCAGGGTTTCCCGGGCCGCGTTGGCCAGCGCCAGGCTCGGGGTGACCAGTGCGGTCGCGTCCAGATGCCGGGGTTTGGCCATGCCGTTGATTTCCGGGCGCTCGGGCAGCAGCCAGGCACACAGCCTGGCCATCGGACCGACGCTGGGCAGCAGGATCAGGCAACGGGCGGTGTTGTAGAGCAGGTGAAAGCCGATGACCATTTCCTGCGGGCTGAAGTCGAGGCCGTCGATCCAGTGCACCAGCGGGTCGAGCACCGGGATGATCAGCAGCAGGCCGATCAGCTTGTACAGCAAGCTGCCGAGCGCCACCTGACGGCCCGCCGCGTTCTGCATGCTGGTGCTCATGAACGCCAGCACACCGCTGCCGATGTTGGCACCGATCACCAGGCCGATGGCCACTGGCAAGCTGATCACACTGGCACCGGCCAGGGTCGCCGTCAGCAGCACGGCGGCCAGGCTGGAATAGGAAATCATCGCGAACAGCGCGCCCACCAGAGCATCGAGCAGGATGTCGCCGGTCAGTGAGGCGAAAATCACCTTCACCCCTTGAGCGTGGGTGATCGGTGCGGCGGCTTCGACGATCAATTGCAGCGCCAGAATGATCAGCCCCAGGCCGATACTGACCCGGCCCATCTGCCCGATACGCGTCTGTTTGCGCGACAGAAAGAAGATCACCCCGAGGAATATCAGCAGCGGCGACAGCCACGACAAGTCAAACGTCAGCACCCGCGCCATCAGCGCCGTACCGACGTCGGCCCCGAGCATGGTCGCCAGCGCTGGCGTCAGCGCCATCAGGCCCTGGCCGACAAAGGATGTCACCAGCATGGCCGTGGCGTTACTGCTCTGGACCATGGCCGTGACCAGAATCCCGGCCACGAAGGCCAGCCAGCGCTTGGACATGTTCTGGCCAATCACATGGCGCAAGTTGGAACCGTAGACCCGCAGGATGCCGGTTCGGACGATGTGCGTGCCCCAGATCAGCAGGGTCACGGCAGAGAGCAAATTGAGCAGGGTGAGCATATGGGGCCCCCTGTGGTGGTAGCGCCCCAAAGGGGCAAGTTGACGTTACCGCGCGACGTTCTACGTTCTGTACTTAAGCTGTAGTTGGCTAACGGTCCGGGCGCCAGCATCGCATAGCTAAAGAAGTGATTGAAATAAAACTGTCATGAAAACAGATTGATGCAGAAAACGACAAAAAAGCCGCGAGCCTGGAAAAATCTATGTGGCTTGCTCCCACAGGTACTGCGGTTTGACTGAACAGCTGCGCAGGAATTCAGTCACTGAAGTAATCCCTACCCACGCTAACGTCAATCAAATACTTCGCTGTCTTCGGATCGCGTTCATTGCAGCGTGCGTAGCATTTGATCAGAAGCATCAGGTTGTACTTCTCAGGCACGTACAGATCAATCCCGTCTGCCTGGTCGAAAAGCTTTGCCTGCAATCGTTCACGATCTGCAGCGGTTTCGATTTTGAACCAATCATTTTCTTCAACGGGCTGAAGCAACCAGTGACGGGTTTGGAGGGTGCTCTGTAACTCCGCCAATTGCTCCACCGCGTTTTCAAAAGGCAGTGTTTTGATCATGGGCGAGGTCGTCATGCTCAGGACCTTCAGATTGTCATAGGTAACAGCGCCAAATATGGTGGGGGGCAGTCTGAAACCGTACACAGGGTCATCAAATTCTATGATCGTCGGACTGCTGATCCATGTGGAGCTTGGATGAGGAGGATTGGTAGCGTCATTGGGGTCGCCTGGATAAATTGCAGTGTTACCTTCGACAGAGAACGTCGAGTCTTTGGCAACTGTGCTGTACGGCTTTCCGATATGAAGGATCAAAATATCAATCGGGTAATGAAACGATGTCAGACACACGAACAGCATAAAAAACGCCATCCACGGCCAGCACCTGCGGCGAACCTTGAGGCGACGTTTCATTCGCTGTAGTAATCCGATCCAACGCTGACATCGATCAGATATTTAGCCGTCTGCGGATCTCGCTCATCGCAGCGTGCGTAGCATTTGACGTTCAGCGCGAGACCGTATTTATGAGGAATCAGAAGCATCACCACGACGACTTGGTCAAACAACAAACTCTGCAAAGCAGTTCTCTCGCTTTCGCTATTTACCTTGAGCCAAGCATGGTTCTCGTTGTCTCGGGGAATCCACCCAGCCCCCTTTAGCATCTCCTGCAAATGGCTGAGCAAGGGAACCAACTGATCAAAAGGTAAGGTCTCCAACATTGGAGAAGTAGTGATCGTTGAGACTTTTTCTTTGTAGTAACCGACAGCACCAAACTTCGTCGGCGGCAGGGTAAATCCGTGCTGGGGATCATCAAATTGAACGATCACTGGGCTGCTAATCCAGGTTGAATCCACTTCGGGTGGGTCGCTTGGATACATCACAGTTTTTGACTTGACTGAAAACGTAGAGTCTTGCACTACATCTTCATATGACTTTCCGACATGTACGGAAATCGTATTGATTGCCTTGAGCTCGCGAAATACATAAATCGTGAGAAAAATCGATAGCGCTATCAAAAGGATCCAAAGCAATTTCCGCATCACTTTACTCCTCCACCATTGGCAATTTCTGTGATGGATTCCTTTAGTTTGGCGTGTGCGGCTGGGTTCTTGAGCAGAGTGTCAAATTGAGTCGCCGCTCGCAGGACGAACTCCATACGTTGATCCTTGTCCGCCAAATTGGCCAATGGATTATTGCCGAAGCTCACTTTTCGATCGTCTGGTGCTTTGCATTGGCTTGCCAGGGTCAGCTGAATTTCTTCTGCCGCTCCGGACAGTATTCCAGTGACCACTGACACAGCATTACCTGCATGAGTGCCTCGCATCAAATAAGCGAAATGCGCATCCTCATACATTGCAGGTTGAAGAATATTTATCTGTTCATGCCGTGCCATAGCCCTGACGCTGGCACTAATATCCCCTCTGTCGATAGAGGCGAATGTTTCAGAAACCTCTAGTCGAGCCATGCCAAATTCGACTTTATCCGCAATAGGCCAAAGCACTTCATTTTTCAGGCTGCTGCGATCAGGCAAACACTTCTCCATCTCCTTGTAACCCCGCACCATAAAAAACCGATGCAACGGATAAACATCCAGAAAGAGCGAAGTGTTCCCCAGCGCCAGCATTTCATACACATAGTCCAGTTGCTGCTGGACCACGGATCGCGTGTCATCGCCGAAGGTAATGTCTTCGGTGGGCATCGGGTTGGCGGCTCGGGCTCTTTCTACCTCTTCCTCCACGGCGGGATCGGTCTTGCTGAATTTGAACCCAAAGCCCTCGAAAAGGGTTTCCGATTTAGCCGTTCGCAGTTTTTCCTGCGCAGCCTTTTGCGCCGCAATAGCCGTTTGCAATTTGGTGGCATGAATCAACCCGCACCCCACCTGCTTCGACGCAAACGCCGCCAACCCGGCCCACTGGAACCGGTTATCCGCCAGCCACAGCTGCGCGTACGCGGCGTTGATCTTGCGGTTGCGGGCTTGTGGGTCGGCGATCAGGACGCCGCCGGGGGCGACCCAGTCTTCGGCTTCTTTTTGAAAGCGGCGCCACAGGCAGTTGCAGGTCAGCAGGGGCACTTCGATGCGGGTTTTCGGGTTGGGGCCGGCGGTGCTGGTTTCGCGTTTGCAGGTGGGCAGCTCGCAGGTGCTGTCCCAGAGTTTTTTCATGTCCAGGTCATCTGGTGCGATGCATTGTCCGGTCATTTCTTTCTTCCTTGAGGCTCAGACGGTCCAGCGGACGACGGCGAGGTCGGGCTTGAGGGTGGCGACGCTTTGGGTCATGCCCTGGGCGTTGGTCTGGCCTTTGACGATGCGGCCTTCGGCGGTTTCGATTTCGTAGTCTTGCTCGGCAATCGGTTCGCCATTGCCGGCGCTGACGGCTTTGAACTCCACCAAAGGCTGGCCAATGATCGGCAGCGGTGGGATGAAGGGTGCGGGGGTGTGGCTGTCGCCGATGATGACGTTGCCGGAGCCGCCCACCACCACGCCGCCATGACCGCCGGTGCTATCAATGGTCAGGGCGTTGAGGCCGTTGATGAACACCGTTGAAGAGAAGCCGCCGGTGAGGGGCTGGCCGCAGGTGCATGTGTCACTGACGCGGGCGGCGGCGAGCCCGTTGAAGAAAACGTCGGGCGAACCGCTGGCGATGGGGTTGGTGCCGTGGCCCGGGAGCGGGCAGGTGGCCGGGTCCGTGACGCGGGCAGCTGGTTTTCCTGACATGTGCATTCCTTGGCGTTGTCGTTTGACGCGAGCGGGGGACGCTAACCACCGCAGGCGTGTGCGTCAACCTTTGGGGGTTTGAAACTTTGACGTTTTGTGGCGAGGGAGCTTGCTCCCGCTGGGGCGCGGAGCGGCCCTTTTTTTATCGTGATTGTTCAGCAAACATCTTTTGGGGCTGCTTCGCAGCCCAGCGGGAGCAAGCTCCCTCGCCACAGATGTTCGGTGTGTTTAATGAGTGCCAGATCTTTTTTCCGCAGGCTACAACGCCTTGCGCCGTTGCCTACAGGTAAGCCAGAATCCGCCGGCTTGTGCGTCTGGCCCCTAGCCTCTATCGTTCTCCTGCCACTGCCCATCAGTGGTCGGGTTTAGTAGCCCGGATAAGTAATATCGGTTGCACAGGTGTCATCTCAGTCAGGCATACGCCTGCACTTGATGGTGGCTGTGCGCATGGCGTCTTCGGACGCGCCGGTTTTGTTGCTTATCCGGTCTACTAACCTGCGCACAGCTGCCACCCTTTCGTTTAGTAGCGACATGGCTGCGGCTCTATTTACGAGATAAAGCAAACATGTTCAAAGTAACTCCCAACCCACCGGACACCGATCCCGTCCCGCCCGATGCAATACTCGATGCGCAAAAACTGAAAGAAATCGCCGACCGGGCCATCGATCTCTACCTCAGCCCCAGTCCTCTGAACGCTTCCCTGCCGCCGCGCAAACCCAGCACCATTTTCCTCATCAACCCCAAGATCGATAACGAAACCCTGCTCGTTCATGCGTGCGAATCAATGGCGTCGGCCAGCGTCATGGCCAGTGATTTCGCTGGTTTTCTGGAGGGCCCACAGCGCAGCACCCTGCTGGCGCTGCAGCAGATCATCATGCTGGGGGAATTGGCGGTAAATCGGGTGCTGGATAACCTGGTTCCGGCAGAGTAACGGCTTACACAAAACAAATGTGGGAGCGAGCCTGCTCGCGAAAGCGGTGTATCAGCCAACATACATGTCGACTGACACGCCCTCTTCGCGAGCAGGCTCGCTCCCACAGGTTATGCGTACGGGTTTTCCGGCTTACTGCTCCGGAACATCCTTGCGCAGTTTCACCGGGTCTTGCTGCTTCTTCTTTCTCGCAATCGCGGTGCGCATCTTGATGTTGATGGCTTCGACTGCCAGCGAGAAGCCCATGGCGAAGTAGACGTAGCCTTTAGGCACATGCACGCCAAACGCTTCGGCAATCAGCACCGTACCCACCACCAGCAGGAACGCCAGGGCGAGCATTTTCAGCGACGGGTGTTTGTCGATGAATTCGCTGATCTTGCCGGCAGCCAGCATCATCACCAGCACCGCGACAATGATCGCCGCGACCATGACGGGCACATGGGACACCATGCCGACCGCGGTAATCACCGAATCCAGCGAGAACACGATGTCGATGATCGCAATCTGGATGATGGTGTAGAGGAAGTTGCCGCCCTTGCCCGAAGGCTCGTCGCCGGTTTCATCCTCGCCTTCCAGCGCGTGGTACATCTCTTGCGAGCTCTTCCACAGCAGGAACAGACCACCGAAGAACAGGATCAGGTCGCGCCCGGAAATGCCCTGGCCGAACACCACGAACAGGTCGGCGGTGAGGCGCATGACCCAGGTGATGGACAGCAGCAACAAAATCCGCGTGATCATGGCCAGCGCCAGACCGAAAATCCGCGTGCGTGCCTGCATGTGTTTCGGCATGCGGCTGACCAGGATCGAAATCATGATGATGTTATCGATACCCAGGACGATTTCCAGGGCGGTCAGGGTGAAGAAGGCAACCCAGATCTCAGGGTTGGTCAGCCATTCCATGTGTATTCCTTTAAACGAGTGTTAAACCACGACGCCAGCAATCAGCTGGCGGCGAGGTGAGTTGATGCCGTTACAAAGTGCTGAACAGCGGGAAAGTCCCCAACAGCAGTGCGGCCGCCAATATGCACAGGCAGACCAGTACAGCCCATTTCAGGGTGAAACGTTGATGATCGCCAAATTCGATCCCGGCCAGCGCCACCAGCAAATATGTAGACGGAACCAGCGGGCTCAGCAAGTGGACGGGCTGACCGACGATCGAGGCACGGGCCATTTCCACTGCCGTGATGCCGTAGTGACTGGCCGCTTCGGCCAGCACTGGTAATACACCGTAATAAAATGCGTCGTTCGACATGAAGAACGTGAACGGCATGCTCACCAGCGCCGTGATGACCGCCAGGTACGGGCCGAGGAAATCCGGGATCACCGCCAACAGGCTTTTCGACATGGCGTCGACCATGCCGGTTCCGGTCAGGATACCGGTGAAGATGCCGGCAGCGAAAATCAGACCGACCACCGACAGCACGCTACCGGCGTGGGCCGCAATGCGGTCCTTCTGCATTTGCAGGCACGGGTAGTTGACGATCATCGCGATACTGAACGCCACCATGAACAGCACCGGCAACGGCAACAGGCCTGCAATCAGGGTGCACATCAACGCGATGGTCAACAGGCCGTTGAACCAGATCAGCTTCGGACGGCGGGCGTCAGGGTACTGCGAAACGCTGATCTCGCTGTGGTCTATTTCGTCGCCCACCAGGTGCAATTCCCCCAGGCGCGCACGCTCGCGCTTACCGTAGAAATAGGCAATCGCCAGGATTGCCACCACACCGGCCAGCATCGCCGGGATCATTGGTACGAAGATGTCGGACGCATCCACATGCAGCGCACTGGCCGCACGGGCGGTCGGGCCGCCCCAGGGTGTCATGTTCATCACGCCGCCGGCGAGGATGATCAGGCCGGCCATGATCCGCGGGCTCATGCCGATGCGGCTGTAGAGCGGCAGCATGGCGGCCACGCAGATCATATAAGTGGTCGCGCCGTCACCATCAAGGGAAACAACGAGCGCCAGAACGGCGGTGCCGACCGAAACTTTCAACGGGTCGCCCTTGACCAGTTTGAGGATCTTGCGCACGGCCGGGTCGAACAGGCCGGAGTCGATCATCAGGGCGAAATAGAGAATAGCGAACATCAGCATCACGCCAGTCGGCGCGAGCTTGGTGATGCCTTCGAGCATCATCGGGCCGATCTTCGGCGCAAAACCGCCGAACAAGGCGAAGAGGATCGGAATAATGATCAGGGCAATCAGCGCGGACAGGCGCTTGGTCATGATCAGGAACATGAACGTGATGACCATGGCAAAGCCAAGGAAAGTCAGCATGGGAATACTCCAGGCGTAGCGCGGCTAGGGGAAATGGGCGAACCGGGTGAGGTCAGCGCAGAACGGGAGGCGCGAGGCGTACGGGTGGAGTTGCTGCGAAGCGGCGGGTAGCAAAGGACATCGGGAATCACCATTGTTGTTGTTAATTGGGCCGTACGCGCCAAAACACACGCGAGGCCAACCGGTCTGTTGCCGGCAGTGCGGGCGATCCTAATGGGGAAAGCTTTCAGCCAGCTTTCGCCGGTCAAAGCATTGAGCGAATGTACAACCGGTCGTCGGACGGGGACTACAGTCAATCAACACAAGAGCTGGAGGAGTGGACATGGAAGAGCGACATCAGGGCGGCTGCCATTGCGGCCAAATCCGCTATCAGTTCACGGGTGAATTACGCGACATTGCGCATTGCCATTGCTCAATTTGCCGACGGGTCAGTGGCGGGATCGTGACCACCTGGATCACGGTGCCGATGGCAGCCTTTGCCTGGCTGGCCGGGACGCCGGCGCGGTATGACTCTTCGGCAAGCTGTGTGCGATGTTTCTGTTCGAACTGTGGGGCGCAGCTGGCGCTGATCACCACGCTCAGCCCCGAGCGCATCGACGTGACCATCGCCACCCTCGATCACCCGGAGTTGGCGCGCGCCGACCGGCATATCTGGACCACCAGCCGCTTGCCCTGGCTGCACCTGGATGAACAGTTGCCCAGTGAGGCCGAGGAAAAAATCTGATCAGAAAATTGACAGGTCCAGCGGGCGAATCGCGCCCATCCAGATCGCGTGCTCGGTGTGGTCGAGCAGATCATCCCCGGTGTCCGGGTGCAGGAACACCACCAGTCCGTTGCGGTTGAGCGCCAGCCAAGGCAGCACGTCGCCCAGATATTGCGGCTCGAACGCCAGTTGGCAGCTCCAGTCCGGGTGCGGACCGACCGGGCGTTCGTGCACACGGCCCATCTTCAGCGGGAATCGTTGCGCGGCTGTCTCACACAAGTCTCGCGCTTGATCGAGGGTGCTGGCATTGAAATAAACGTGAGCGTGATAGCCGTTGATCTGCTGCATTTGAACCTCTCGTAAAACCCGGTCGAACCCTCGCCGCTTCCTACAGGTCACACGCCATATACGTAGGAAACAAGGAACTCAGCCATGAAAAATGCCGAAACCCCAGTGGTGAAAGTGGTGCTTTATGGTGCCATGAGTAGCCTGGGCAGTGCGCTGATGGCTGAAATGCTGCGGCGTCAGCATGAAGTGATCGCGATTCTGGATGACCTGACTGCGCTCGCGCCCCGACCCGGCTTGCGCACCAAGACCGGCGATCTGTTTGATGCCGAGCGGGTCAAGCAAAGTGTAGCGGGATGTTCGGCGGTGATCTGTCTAGTGGATGCGCCGGGACTGCCGATGAACAGCGAACAAGTGGAAAAAACCATCGTGCCCGGCCCGGTCGAACAGGTGCTGGCGGTGGATGCGTTGATTGATGGCATGCAGGCGGCGGGGATTACGCGGCTGTTCGTCGTCGGGGATTTTGACCTGCTGGACGACCCGGAAATAGAAGACCGACTGCAACGCCACGCCGCCGAAGAAATCCGCGAGGCGCTGCAAAGCAGCCGTTTGCAATGGACGCTGGTGAACGCCCCGCGTGGTGTGCACGGGCTGACCATCGAACATTTCAGTCAGGTCACCAGCAGCCTGGAGTCGGGGCTGGCGGAACCGCTTGAGCGGTTGAACCGGGTGGCGGTGGGGATTGCCGATGAGCTGCGGTTGAATCTGCATGTGGGTGAGCATGTGAGTTTTGTTGCGGCTTCGGAACCGTAAAAGATCGCCGTTGCGATCTTTTCATCCTTCACACCGCAATCGATGGCAACGGCAGGCCATTCAACGATTGCGCACTGCTGGCCTGTTCCGCCATCAGCCACTCGACGAACTGCCGGATCAACACCCCACGCCGTTTGCGCTGTGGCAACACCACGTAATAACCGAGGCGCGACAGGGTGGTTTCGGCAATCGGCCGACACAACAAGCCCTGCGCCAGCAAGTTATCCACAAGGTGGCGCCAACCAATCGCCACGCCCTGGCCGCCAATCGCCGCCTGAATCAACAGCGTGTAATTGTCGAAACGCAGCTGCCCCGGCGCCGGCGCGGAAGTTATCCCCAGTTCGCGGAATACGCCGCTCCAGTCGAACCAGTTGCTACTGTTTTCGCCACGCAAGTGCAGCAAAGGTAAGTCGCGTAACGCCTCGGCGGGCAAGGGCAGGACGCGGTCTTTGAGCAGCAGCGGACTGCACACCGGAAACACTTCCTCACTGAACAGCCAGTGGCTTTCACCTTGTTTAAAGCGGCCATCGCCAAACAGTACAGCCACGTCGATGTCGGTGCGCAACATGTTGTGGTTGCGCTCGCTGGTCACCAGGCTGACATCGACCTGCGGATTGGCTTCGTGAAAGCGGTGCAGGCGTGGCATCAACCAATAGGCAGCAAAAGCAAAATCCGTGGCGACCTGTAACACCTCGTGTTGCTGCTGTGCGCTGATTGAGCTCAATCCTGCGTCGATATTCTGCAAACCGAGCTGAACCTGCTCGAAAAGAATGCTCCCGGATTCCGTCAGTTCAATGCCCCGGTAAATGCGATCAAACAAGCGCGTGGCGAGTTGATCTTCCAGCCGTTTGATCTGTTGGCTGATCGCCGGCTGCGTCGTGCCCAGCTCCACGGCGGCGGCGGTAAAGCTGCGCTGGCGGGCCGCCGCCTCGAAAGCGCGCAGCAGGTCGAGGGACAAATCACCCAGAGCGTCATACATAAGCTGTACTTATCCTAGTCATTGCCCGGCGCGGGCTTTACCGCTGAAGTCATGGAATCCATGCTCGGTCGCAGCACTCTCGCATAAATATTCACTATGGAATGCCGCGATCACATGAAGCGCAAGAACATTCTTTTCATCATGGCCGATCAAATGGCCGCGCCAATGTTGCCGTTTTACGGCCCATCGCCAATCAAACTGCCCAATCTCAGCCGCCTCGCCGCCCAAGGCGTGGTGTTCGATGCCGCTTACTGCAACAGCCCGTTGTGTGCGCCGTCGCGCTTTACCCTGGTCAGCGGCCAGTTGCCGAGCAAGATCGGCGCCTACGATAACGCGGCGGATTTTCCCGCCGACGTCCCGACTTACGCCCATTACCTGCGGCGCCTGGGCTATCGCACGGCGCTGTCGGGCAAGATGCATTTCTGCGGCCCGGATCAGCTTCACGGCTACGAAGAACGCCTGACCAGCGACATTTACCCCGCCGACTATGGCTGGGCGGTGAACTGGGATGAGCCAGACGTGCGACCCAGCTGGTATCACAACATGTCCTCGGTGCTGCAAGCCGGGCCGTGCGTGCGCACCAATCAGTTGGATTTCGACGAAGAGGTGGTGTTCAAGGCGCAGCAATACCTGTTCGACCATATTCGCGAAGACGGCGACCAGCCGTTTTGCCTTACTGTATCGATGACTCACCCACACGATCCGTACACGATTCCCAAAGCATTCTGGGACCTGTATGACAACGCCGACATCCCGTTGCCGACAACCCCGGCCCAAGACGAACTCGATCCACACTCGCAACGTTTGCTCAAGGTTTACGACCTGTGGGACAAGCCGCTGCCTGTGGACAAGAT
The DNA here is from genome assembly GCF_029955235.1 of Pseudomonas fungipugnans. Taxonomy (NCBI): domain Bacteria; kingdom Pseudomonadati; phylum Pseudomonadota; class Gammaproteobacteria; order Pseudomonadales; family Pseudomonadaceae; genus Pseudomonas; species Pseudomonas fungipugnans. Next base: position 264,940 of record NZ_JARBWL010000002.1, on the reverse strand, counting down.
TCGCGACGCTCGCCGTGCCTACTTCGGTGCGTGCAGCTATATCGACAGCAACGTCGGCAAACTCCTGCAAACGCTAGAGGAAACCGGGCTGATCGACGACACCATCATCGTCTTCTCCGGCGACCACGGCGACATGCTCGGCGAACGCGGGCTCTGGTACAAAATGCACTGGTTCGAGATGGCCGCCCGTGTGCCCCTGTTGATCAGTGCGCCGGGGCAGTTCGGCGCGGGCCGGGTCAGCGCGGCGGTGTCCACCGCCGACTTGCTGCCGACCTTCGTTGAACTGGCGGGCGGTTCGCTGGAACCAGGCTTGCCACTGGACGGCCGTTCGCTGGTGCCGCACCTGCAAGGGCAGGGCGGTCATGACGAAGTGTTCGGCGAATACATGGCCGAGGGCACCGTCGGCCCGCTGATGATGATCCGCCGTGGCGCTTACAAATTCATCTACAGCGAGGACGACCCTTGCCTACTCTTCGACGTACGCAACGACCCGCGTGAACAGGAAGAACTTAGCCAGTCGCCGCAACATCGGCCGTTGTTCGATGCGTTCCTGACCGAAGCCCGGGCCAAATGGGATATCCCGGCGATCCACCAACAGGTGCTCGCCAGCCAGCGGCGTCGGCGGTTCGTCGCCGACGCGCTGACCCTCGGCAAGCTGAAGAGCTGGGATCACCAGCCGCTGGTGGACGCCAGTCAGCAGTACATGCGCAACCACATCGACCTGGATGATCTGGAGCGCAAAGCACGTTATCCACAACCCTGCCAAAACCAATAATGTGAAGGGGACGTCCATGCAAAAGTTATCCACAGTAGTCGCGGTTGCGCTGATGGCGTTGAGCAGCGCATCGGCGTACGCCGCCGATCAAAGCTGCGAAACGGTGAAAATGGCCGACCCAGGCTGGAGCGACATCGCCGCGACCAACGCCATCACCGGGTTTCTACTGGACGGCATGGGCTACAAGGCCAAGGTCGACACGCTGGCGGTGCCCATCACGTTTGGCGGGCTCAAGGATGGCCAGGTCGATGTGTTTCTGGGTAACTGGATGCCGGCGCAGCAGGGGTTCTATGACAAATTCGTCGCTACCGGCGATGTCACGCAACTGGCGAAGAACCTCGACGGCACCGAGTTCACCCTGGCGGTCCCGGATTACGTCTGGGACGCGGGTGTGCATAACTTTGCCGACCTGAACAAATTTGCCGACAAGTTCGACAAGAAGATCTACGGCATCGGCTCCGGCGCCCCGGCGAACATCTCGTTGCAAGACATCATCAAGAAGAACGATTTCGACCTCGGCCAGTGGAAGCTGATCGAGTCCAGTGAGCAGGCGATGCTGGCCGAAGTGTCTCGCGCCGTGAAAAAACAGAAGTTCGTGACGTTCCTCGGCTGGACGCCGCACCCGATGAACGTGCAGTTGAAAATGCATTACCTGAAGGGCGGCGAGAAGTACTTCGGTGACACCGGCGCGGTTTATACACTGACCCGCAAAGGTTATGCACAGGCCTGTCCCAACGTCGGCAAATTGCTGACTAACCTGACGTTCACCCAGGAAATGGAGAACAGCATCATGGCCGAGGTGGTAAACAAGAAGGTCAGCAATGCCGACGCGGTGAAGGCGTGGATCAAGGCCAATCCGGCGGTGCTGGATAAATGGCTGGAGGGGGTGAAGACCGTGGACGGGCAGGACGCGCTGGGGGCGGTGAAGGCCAAGTTGTAAGACGGCAACCCAGTATTCCCTGTGGGAGCGGGCTTGCTCGCGAAGAGGGTGTATCAGGCTAAACATTATTGACTGACCCACCGCTTTCGCGAGCAAGCCCGCTCCCACAGGTTTGTGTTTTGCCTGACTTACGCCTGTGCTGCCTGCTCCCACAGGGGCCGTCCTGCTACCCTTGCGCAAACTCCCACCCGAGAGGACCCATGGCCTTCCCCAGCCGCCATTCACTCTTTCCCTTTCTCAGTTGGCTGCCCAGGCAGACCCGCGCCAGTGTTGGCCGCGATCTGATGGTCGGCCTCAGCGGCGCGATTCTCGCGCTGCCGCAGTCCATTGCCTACGCGCTGATCGCCGGTCTCCCACCGGAATACGGCCTCTATGCCGCAATCATCCCGGTGTTGATCGCCTGTCTCTGGGGTTCGTCGTGGCACCTGATCTGCGGTCCTACAGCGGCGATCTCCATTGTCTTGTACGCCAGCGTCAGCCCTCTGGCCGTGCCTGCGTCCGAGGACTACATCACGCTGATCCTGCTGCTGACGCTGCTCGCCGGGATTTTCCAGTGGCTGCTGGGTTTGCTGCGTTTCGGCGCGTTGGTGAACTTCGTCTCCCATTCCGTGGTGCTGGGCTTCACCCTCGGCGCGGCGGTGGTGATTGCCATCGGGCAATTACCGAATCTGTTGGGGCTGGACCTGCCGAATCAGGCGACGGCGTTGGACAGTCTGGTGACGTTGCTCAGCCATCTCGGGGCTGTGGATAAACCGTCGCTGATGCTTGGCCTTGCGACCGTGGTGGTGGGCGCGGCACTGAAACTGTTGCTGCCACGCTGGCCGACGCTGCTGATCACGCTGGTGCTGGGCGGGTTGCTGGTGTGGCTGTGGCCGTCGATGTTCGGCCAGGTGAAATTGGTCAGCGCCTTTGTCGGCCAGTTGCCGCCCTTCAGCAAATTGCCGCTGGATCTGGACCTGGTGCTACGCCTGCTGCCGAGCGCAGTGGCCATCGGCATGCTCGGGCTGGTGACCAGCCTGTCGATTGCGCGCTCGATCGCCAGCCGTTCGCAGCAATTGCTCGATGCCAACCAGGAAGTCCGCGCCCAGGGTTTATCGAACATCATTGGGGCATTTTTTTCAGGCTCCTTGTCCGCCGGCTCGTTCACCCGCTCGGGGCTGAGTTTTGAGGCAGGCGCCTGTTCGCCGCTGGCCGGGGTATTTTCGGCATTGTGGGTGGCGCTGTTCGCGATTTTCGGCGCGGCGCTGATTGCGCACATCCCGATCCCGGCGATGGCCGGCAGCATTCTGTTGATCGCCTGGGGGCTGGTGGACCATCGCGGTATTCGGGCGTTGCTGCGGGTCAGCCGCGCCGAATTCGTGGTCATGGCCCTGACCTGTGTCGCCACATTGCTGCTGGAGTTGCAGACGGCGATTTATGCCGGGGTGCTGGCCTCGCTGTTCTTCTACCTCAAACGCACCTCGCAACCCCGCGTGCAGCATTGGCGCCGTGGTGATGAAGATATTCTGCGGGTTGGCGGGTCGATCTTTTTCGGCGCCAGCCATTACCTGCAAGTGCGCCTGCAACGGATGCACGGCCCACGGGTGGTGATCGAGGCGCAGCACATCAACTTCATTGACTATTCGGGTGTGGAGATGCTGCATCAGGAGGCGCGACGGTTGCTCCAGCAGGATCGCAGCCTGACCTTGCGCGGGGCGCGGGGGCCGGTGGTGGAGGAATTGAGGAAGCTGGAAGGGGCGGAGAAATGTCCGATCAGGTTTGAGGATTGATCCAAAATCAGTGTCGACGCCATTCGCGAGCAAGCCCGCTCCCACACTGGATCGCTGCCGAGCTCCAATTTTGTGTTCACTGAAGATCAACTATGGGAGTGGGCTTGCTCCGGGCGGCGTTCCGACGAAGCTTTAAAGGGCCAACTGTCGACGTAGTTCCGCCAGCACCGGCGCCGTATCCGGCCGCACTGCGCGCCACAGGAAAAACGCTTCCGCCGCCTGTTCGGCCAACATGCCCAAGCCATCCATCGCGACCGCCGCGCCGTGTTCACTGGCCCAGCGGCAGAACGAGGTCGGTTCCTTGCCGTACATCATGTCGTAGCAAACGGTCTTGCCCGGCTCGATCAAGCTACCGGCAATCGGCGGCACATCCCCTGACAAACTGGCAGACGTCGCGTTGATGATCAGGTCCACCGGCTCCTTCAGCCAATCGAAACCACTGGCAGAAACCGGCCCGAGGTCGGCGAACAATTCGGCCAGCAACTCGGCTTTTTCCACCGTGCGGTTGGCGATGATCACCGACGCCGGTTGCTCAGCCAGCAACGGTTCCAGCGCCCCACGCACGGCACCACCAGCGCCCAGCAGCAGGATGCGTTTACCCTTGAGGCTGAAACCGGCGTTGACTGTCAGGTCGCGCACCAGCCCGGCACCGTCGGTGTTGTCACCCAGCAGGCTGCCGTCAGCCAGTTTGCTCAGGGTGTTTACTGCACCGGCGCGCTGCGCCCGTTTCGTCAGGCTATTGGCCAGGCGAAACGCTTCTTCCTTGAACGGCACCGTGACATTTGCCCCACGACCGGCGCGGAAGAATTTGCGGGCAAACTCGGAAAAATCATCAAGCGGCGCCAGCGACGTGCTGTAGTCCAGTTGCTGAGCGGTCTGCTCGGCGAACAGGCGATGGATCAGCGGCGACTTGCTGTGGCCAATCGGGTTACCGAAAACAACATAACGGTCCATCAACATTCCTCGTTCAGCCTTTGGCCAACCAGTCGCGATCTTGCAGGAAATACTCGGTCAACCGTGCTTCTTCACTGCCCGGCTCGGCCTTCCAGTCGTAGCCCCAGCGCACTTGCGGCGGCAGCGACATGAGAATCGACTCGGTACGCCCACCCGATTGCAGGCCAAACAGCGTGCCACGGTCATAGACCAGGTTGAACTCGACATAACGCCCACGGCGGAATTCCTGGAATTCGCGCTGCCTGGCTGTGAACGCATCGTTCTTGCGGCGCTGCACAATCGGCAGATAGGCCTCGATGTAGGCGTCGCCGATGGCGCGCATGAAGGCGAAGCTGGTGTCGAAGTCCCACTCGTTCAGGTCATCGAAGAACAAGCCGCCAATGCCCCGTGGTTCGTGGCGGTGCTTGATGTGGAAGTAGCTGTCGCACCAGGCTTTGTAGCGCGAATAGACGTCCGGGCCGAACGGCGCACAAGCCTGCTCGGCGACGCGGTGCCAGTGTACGCAGTCTTCTTCATTGCCGTAGTAAGGCGTCAGGTCGAAGCCGCCGCCGAACCACCAGACCGGTTCTTCGCCTTCTTTTTCCGCGATGAAAAAGCGCACGTTGGCGTGGGATGTCGGCACATGCGGGTTGTGCGGGTGAATCACCAGCGACACGCCCAGGGCTTCGAAACCACGGCCCGCCAGTTCCGGCCGGTGGGCGCTGGCGGACGGGGGCAGGCCGCTGCCAAAGACATGGGAAAAGTTGACGCCGCCCTTTTCAATCACCGTGCCATTTTCGATCACGCGGGTGCGACCGCCACCGCCGGCCGGACGCGCCCAGGCATCTTCGACGAAGCGCGTGCCGCCGTCTTCGGCTTCCAGAGCGGCGCAAATACGGTCTTGCAGGTCGAGCAGATAGGCTTTTACAGCCTCGGTGCGGGTCGTCATGTCATCACCTTGAATCGGGCAAAACGAAGCGCCGCTCCATGGGAGCGGGGGCCGGCGCAAATGGGCGCGTAGCATAACATCGCCGGTGCGCGTGCCGCAGTTGACGAAGATCAAGCTTAGGAGTCCGATAGGGAGCTCTGCAAAAGACCTAAGGAGAGTTCTGATGGCAAAGCGTATCCAGTTCCGCGCCCATGGCGGCCCCGAAGTGCTCGAGTATGTGGAGTTCCAGCCCGCCGAACCCGGCCCGCAGCAGGTCCGCGTCACCAACAAGGCCATCGGCCTGAACTTCATCGACACCTATTTCCGCAGCGGCCTGTATGCACCACCGGCCTTGCCGTCGGGCCTGGGGGCCGAGGGTGCCGGTATCGTCGAGGCGGTGGGCAGTGCCGTCACCCGCTTCAAGGTCGGTGATCGCGTGGCCTATGGCAGCGGTCCGTTGGGGGCCTACAGTCAGGTTCACGTGTTGCCGGAAGCCAATCTGGTGCACCTGCCGGACGCCATCAGTTTCGAACAGGCTGCCGGGGTGATGCTCAAGGGCCTCACCGTGCAGTACCTGCTGCGTCAGACCTATGAACTCAAGGGTGGCGAAACCATTCTGTTCCACGCGGCGGCGGGCGGTGTCGGCTCCCTGGCCTGCCAATGGGCCAAGGCGCTGGGCGTGAAGCTGATCGGTACAGTCAGTTCGCCGCAGAAAGCCGCACTGGCCAAGGCCAACGGTGCCTGGGCAACCATCGATTACAGCCATGAGAACGTTGCGCAGCGCGTCCTGGAATTGACCGAAGGCAAGAAAGTCCCGGTGGTGTACGACGGCGTCGGCAAGGACACCTGGCTGACATCGCTCGACAGCACTGCGCCTCGCGGGCTGGTGGTGAGTTTCGGCAATGCGTCCGGGGCAGTGGACGGGGTGAACCTGGGGATCCTGTCGGCAAAGGGCTCGCTGTACGTGACCCGGCCAACGCTGGCGACTTACGCCAACAACGCCGAAAACCTGCAGCGCATGGCCGATGAACTGTTCGAGATGATCATCAGCGGCAAGTTGAAGGTGGATGTCAGTCAGAAATACCCACTGGCCGAAGCGGCGAAGGCGCAGACCGAGTTGTCGGCGCGGCGTACGACCGGTTCGACGGTATTGCTGCCTTAGGATTGTTGCTGTCGAGGCCGGCCCCTTCGCGAGCAGGCTCGCTCCCACACTGGATCGTTGCCGAACACAAAAGCTGTGTTCACTGAAGATCTAATGTGGGAGCGAGCCTGCTCGCGAAGGCCGCGACTCGGTATCAATCCGGACGCACAACCTGCCCGGTCGCCAGATCGCGAATCACACTCGGGTTCTTGCGTCCGCCAAGATTGCCGCCCAGCACCAGATCAAGCTGCCCACGGAAATACTGCTCCACGCGAATCCGCGTGCGCGCTGCCGGCCGGCCCTGGGGGTTGGCCGAAGTCGACACCAGCGGCCCGACCAGCGAACACAAATCCCGCACCTGTGGATGATCGCTGACCCGCAGGGCCACGGTCTCGTGCACGCCGGTAATCCACTCGGGCAGCATGTTCTGATGCGGCACCAGCCAGGTGTTCGGTCCCGGCCAGGTGCTGGCCATGCGGTCCATCCACAGCTCCGGGAAATCCTCGAACAGGAAGTCGAACTGGCGAATGTTGTCGGCCACCAGGATCAGGCCTTTACCCACAGACCGGCCCTTGATCAGCAACAGACGATCCACCGCCTCCTCGTTCCACGGATCACAGCCCAAACCCCAGACAGCTTCGGTTGGGTAGGCAATGACCGCCCCGGCGCGAATTTCTCGTGCGGCTTCTTGCACACGCCAACTCTTGACCATGAAAAAACTCTCCGCAATAAGGCTTCGCGCAGTTTACCGATCTTCCTTATAAAACCTAGCTCACTCGCGCAAACCAGCGCCCGTTTTCGCAGACGGCCCGCCCCTCCATTTCCAGCTCCGTCAGGGCTGCCAGTACTTTGGGCAAGGCCCACCCGCTGGGTTCGCACAGCGCTTCGCTGGTGTGAGGCGCCGCGTGCAGCAATATCAGTAATGGATGAACGACCTTGGCGGCTGCCACGTCGCTGGCCAACGGCAGCCGTTGCCAGCCGCGCAAGGCTTCAAGGATGTGTTCGATGGTTTCCACCAGCATCGCACCATCGCGGATCAACTGGTGGCAGCCCTTGGCACCGGGGTGATGGATCGAGCCCGGAATCGCATACACCTCCCGCCCCTGTTCCGCCGCCAGCCGGGCAGTGATCAACGAACCGCTGGCGACACTGGCCTCGACCACCAGCACGCCCAGAGACAAACCGCTAATGATCCGGTTGCGCCGAGGGAAGTTGCTGGCGGTGGGGCCGGCGTCCAGCGGGAACTCCGAAACCACCGCGCTTCCGAAGCCGATCATGGCATCCGCCAGTCGTCGGTTTCGCTGTGGATAAAACTTTTCCAGCCCCGTGCCGAGCACACCGATCGTTTGTCCGCCAACGTCCAAAGCGGCTTGGTGCGCGGCGGCATCAATACCCAGTGCCAGGCCGCTGGTGATGACAAAACCGGCACCGGCCAGGCTGCGGGCAAACGCGGCCGCTGTGTCCATGCCCGGACGGCTCGCACGCCGACTGCCGACCATCGCCAGCTGTGGTTTTTCCAGAATTGACGGATCGCCGGCGACAAACAATAACGGCGGAGCGTCGCTGATTTCTGCCAGCAGTGCCGGGTAGTCAGGCTGGTCCCACATCAGTAAATGCTGGTCCGGACGCTCTAGCCAGGCCAACGCATGGCTGGCGCCGTCGCGCACTTCACTGCTGCGCCGCGCCTCGGCGCACGCCAGAGGCAGACCCAAGGCGCGCCAGGCACTGGCCGGAGCGCTGATGGCGGCAGATGCGGAACCGAACGCCTCCAGCAACTTCTTGAAGCGCATCGGGCCGAGTTCCGGCAGGCGATGCAGACGTAAACGGGCTTCCAGTTCCGCAGGCGAAACCGGTTTAAAAGCAGGCAGCGACATGGATCATCCTTGATCGTTATGAGCCCCGTTCAAACGGGAATAAGCTGTGGATAACTCTGTTGGTAACTTGTGGAGCTTGCTAAGGGTTTCTCACCTTGTCCATCACCGCCAACGACCGCGTTGCATTGAGGACCAAACCGTAACTGAGTTTGTCGTAGGTCCGGAAAACCATCAGTAAACCGGCCCGTTCATCGGGGATCTTCAGTGGCTGGCCGGTGACCCGGTCACGCACGGTTTCGCCGGTTTTCATCACCTCCAGCACATTGCCTTGAACCAGACCGTCGCGTTGGCCCTTGTTCAACGTCACCACGTCCATGACGCCAATCTGCGTCACGCCCCGAGGCACATCGATGATCACGCCGTTGATCTGATTTTTTGGAGCGCTGGGCATGAAGGTCGAGGTGATTGCCCGTTCTTCGCCGCTGAACAGACGATCGCCAAGGCGCACTTCCTGGGTGGTGCGTTGCAGGGCGACGGTGGCGACATCGCCCTCGGTCGCGACGATCTCGCCACCGCCAACGTCGTCGGCGTTGATCCCCAGGAACTCCTGGGTGTCCGGATCGGTGTAGACCTTGCCCTGGCGGAAGATGCCGTACACCGACTGGTTCGGGTCGAAATGACCACGGGCGTAGATGCGATCACCGGTGCCACTGAGTACCCGTTCGGCATCGCCGGCGACGATGTAGGGCGCCTTGTCGAAATCCTCGACCTTGTCGACGATGCGGTTGCTCAGCAGAAAGCTGTTGATCGATTGCAGCGGAATGCTCGGGATGGCATCGGCCATCGGGCTGCTGCGGATCCGTGGCGAGAGCTTGATGGTGCCCCGGCTCGCGCCACGATTGACGCTCAGGCGTGGCACGCCGTTGACGTAATTGAGCGTCAGGGTATCGCCGGGGTAGATGAGATTGGGGTTTTCGATCTGTGGATTGGCCTGCCATAGCTGCGGCCATAGCCACGGCTCACGCAGGTATTTGCCGGATATGTCCCAAAGTGTGTCCCCCGCTACCACCGTGTATTGCTGTGGAAAACCTTCCCTGAGTTGCACTTGCCCGTGCGCCAGACCGGCCGAGGCCAGAAGGAGCAAGGCGAGTAGTGATTTCCTCATGCGGTGAATCCCTTTATTATGTGCGTTCGCGTAAAACGCCAGAGCCCCCGTGGCTCGCTCCCTGCTTTACTGAAAAACAAGGAGCTACGTTTTACAACGGTAGCCTGCATCCTCGGACCCGCCAGGCCATCGACCCGACTTTACCTCACACGTGCAGCAAATAAGCTTATGGCCATTTTAGACATCCTCGAATTTCCCGACTCGCGCCTGCGCACTCTCGCCAAACCTGTGGCCGTAGTGGACGACGAAGTGCGTCAGTTGGTCGATGACATGTTTGAAACAATGTATGAAGCGCCAGGCATCGGCCTCGCCGCGACCCAGGTCAACGTGCACAAACGTATCGTCGTGATGGACCTCTCCGAAGACCGCAGCGAACCCCGGGTGTTCATCAACCCCGAGTTCGAATCCCTGACCGAGGAGATGGAGCAGTATCAGGAAGGCTGCCTGTCCGTGCCGGGCTTCTACGAAAACGTAGACCGTCCGCAGAAGGTCAAGGTCAAGGCTCTTGACCGTGACGGCCAGCCGTACGAACTGATCGCCGAAGGCCTGCTCGCGGTGTGCATCCAGCACGAATGCGACCACCTCAACGGCAAGTTGTTCGTCGATTACCTGTCCAGTCTCAAACGCGACCGGATCAAGAAGAAACTGGAAAAGCTGCATCGCCAGAACGCTTGATGCCCCTCCTTTCAAAGGCTTGCCGCGGCAAGCCTTTTTCTTTTCAAGATGCTTAGCAATAGAGAGCCTTTCATGACTGAGCCACTGCGCATCGTCTTTGCCGGCACCCCCGAGTTCGCCGCCGAACACCTCAAGGCCCTGCTTGCCAGCCCTTACGAGATCGTTGCGGTCTACACCCAGCCGGACCGTCCGGCGGGTCGTGGGCAGAAGCTGATGCCGAGCCCGGTCAAGCAACTCGCGCTGGAGAACAACATTCCCGTGCTGCAACCACCGACCCTACGTAACGCCGACGCCCAGGCCGAACTGGCCGCGTTGAAGCCCGACTTGCTGGTGGTGGTCGCCTACGGCCTGATCCTGCCGCAAGTGGTGCTGGATATTCCGCGTCTGGGTTGCATCAACAGCCACGCATCGCTGCTGCCACGCTGGCGTGGTGCGGCGCCGATCCAGCGCGCCGTCGAAGCCGGGGACGCGGAAAGCGGCGTGACGGTGATGCGCATGGAACTGGGCCTCGATACCGGGCCGATGCTGTTGAAAGTCACCACGCCGATCACCGGCGAAGACACTGGCGGCAGCCTCCACGACCGTCTGGCCGAGATGGGCCCACCCGCCGTGATCCAGGCAATTGCCGGCCTGGCTGCGGGCACGTTGCAAGGCGAAGTGCAGGACGACAGCCTCGCTACCTACGCGCATAAATTGAACAAGGACGAGGCCCGCATCGACTGGCGTCGTCCGGCGGTTGAGCTGGAACGTCTGGTGCGCGCTTTCAACCCATGGCCAATCACCCACAGCACGCTGAACGGCGAAGCGTTGAAAGTGCTGGCCGCCAGTCTGGCCGAAGGGCAGGGCGCACCAGGAACGATACTCGGCGCCAGCAAGGACGGCTTGATCGTCGCCTGCGGTGAACAGGCGCTGTGCCTGACCCGTCTGCAATTGCCCGGTGGCAAGGCGCTGAACTTCAGCGATTTTTTCAACAGTCGTCGTGAGAAATTCGCCGTCGGCACGGTGCTCGGGCAAACGGCGGACGCGCAATGAACCCGCGTCTGGCCGCCGCCAAGGCACTTGCCGCTGTTCTTAACGGAAAAGCTTCGCTCAACAGTTCTTTGCCGACGCAAATGGACAAGGTTGAAGACCGTGATCGCGGCTTTACCCAAGACCTGGCGTTCGGCACTGCACGCTGGCAGCCGCGTCTGTCGGCGCTGGCAGCCACGTTGTTGCAGAAACCGTTCAAGGCCGCTGATGCCGATGTCGAGGCGTTGCTGCTGGTCGGTCTCTATCAACTGCTCTACACCCGCGTGCCGGCCCACGCCGCCATCGGCGAGACCGTCGGTTGCGCCGACAAGCTGAAAAAGCCCTGGGCCAAGGCCTTGCTCAACGCCGTGCTGCGCCGCGCCCAGCGCGAAAGCGAAGCGCTGCTGGCTGAGCTGGAACACGATCCGGTGGTGCGTACCGCTCACCCACGCTGGTTGCAAAAGTCGCTGAAAGCGTTCTGGCCTGAACAATGGGAAGCGATTTGCGCGGCCAACAACGCGCACCCGCCGATGATTCTGCGGGTCAACCGTCGTCACCACACTCGCGATGCTTATCTCGAGTTGCTGACGGCAGCAGGTATTGCCGCGACGCCATGCGTGTATAGCCGCGACGGCATCGTCCTCGAAGCCGCCGCCGATGTTCGCAGCCTGCCGGGTTTCGCCGAAGGCTGGATCAGCGTGCAGGACGAAGCGGCGCAACTGGCCGCCGACCTGCTCGATCTCGCGCCGGGGCAACGGGTGCTGGACGCCTGCTGCGCACCGGGCGGCAAGACCTGCCATATCCTTGAAGCCGAGCCGTCACTGGCTGGCGTCGTGGCCGTGGACCTGGAAGCCAAGCGCCTGGTGCGAGTGCGGGAAAACCTTGCGCGTCTGGGCCTGAGCGCCGAGCTGATCGCCGCCGATGGCCGCGATACCGCTACCTGGTGGGACGGCAAGCCGTTCCAGCGCATCCTGCTGGACGCGCCATGCTCAGCGACTGGTGTGATTCGCCGCCACCCCGACATCAAGCTGACGCGCCAACCCGACGACATCGCCGCGCTGGCCGTGCTTCAGGGCGAACTGCTCGATGCCCTGTGGATAACCCTGGAAGTGGGCGGGATTCTGCTTTACGCCACCTGCTCCACGCTGCCGACCGAGAACACCGAAGTCATTGAAGCGTTTCTTGCGCGTACGCCGGGCGCCCGCGAGCTGGACCTCGCCACCGCCGCCGGGATCAAGCAGCCCCATGGTCGCCAATTGCTGGCCCAGCAGGGCGGTCATGACGGGTTCTACTACGCCAAGCTGATCAAGATCGCTGCCGTACGCGGCTAAACGGATTCAATGGAGTGACTGGATGAAGATCATCATCCTCGGAGCGGGGCAGGTCGGCGGTTCGCTGGCGGAGCATTTGGCCAGCGAGGCCAACGACATCACCGTGGTCGATACCGATGGCGAGCGCCTGCGCAACCTCGGCGACCGCCTGGACATCCGCACGGTGCAGGGCCATGCGTCGTTTCCGACGGTGCTGCGCCAGGCCGGTGCCGACGACGCCGACATGCTGGTGGCGGTGACCAATAGCGACGAAACCAACATGGTCGCCTGCCAGGTCGCTCACACCCTGTTCCACACCCCGACCAAAATCGCCCGGGTGCGCGAAGCCGCGTACCTGACTCGCGCCGGCCTGTTCGACAACGACGCGATTCCGGTCGATGTGCTGATCAGCCCGGAGCAGGTCGTCACCAACTACATCAAGCGCCTGATCGAACATCCGGGTGCGTTGCAGGTGATCGACTTCGCCGAAGGCAAAGCGCAACTGGTGGCGGTCAAGGCGTATTACGGCGGGCCGTTGGTGGGTCAGCAGTTGCGTCAGTTGCGCGAGCACATGCCAAATGTCGAAACCCGCGTAGCGGCGATTTTCCGTCGTGACCGGCCGATCCTGCCCCAGGGCGATACGGTGATCGAGGCCGACGACGAGGTGTTTTTCATTGCCGCCAAGGCGAACATTCGGGCGGTGATGAGCGAAATGCGTCGCCTCGACGAGAGCTATAAACGCATCGTCATCGCTGGCGGCGGGCAGATCGGCGAGCGTCTGGCCGAGGCCATCGAAAGCCGTTATCAGGTAAAGATCATCGAGATGAACCCGGCGCGCTGCCGTTACTTGTCGGACACCCTCGACAGCACCGTGGTGTTGCAGGGCAGTGCGTCGGACCGCGACCTGCTGCTGGAAGAAAACATTGCCGACGCCGACATCTTCCTGGCCCTGACCAACGATGACGAAGCCAACATCATGTCTTCGCTGCTGGCCAAGCGCCTGGGGGCGAAGAAGGTGATGACCATCATCAACAATCCGGCCTATGTGGATTTGATTCAGGGCGGCGATATCGACATCGCCATCAGCCCGCAACTGGCGACCATCGGCACCCTGCTGGCTCATGTACGGCGCGGCGATATCGTCAGCGTTCACTCGTTACGGCGCGGGGCAGCGGAAGCCATCGAGGCGATTGCCCATGGTGATGCGAAGTCGAGCAAAGTGATTGGCAGGGCGATCGAGAATATCGGTTTGCCGCCGGGGACCACGATTGGCGCGATCATTCGTGATGAAGAAGTGATCATTGCCCATGACGACACGGTGATCAAAACCGGTGACCATGTGATTCTGTTTCTTGTGGATAAAAAGCATATCCGCGATGTGGAGAAGCTGTTTCATGTGGGGTTGAGCTTTTTCTGATCCGGAAATTGTGGCGCCCGGGCCGGCCTCTTCGCGAGCAGGCTCGCTCCCACAGTAGATCTTCAGTGAACATAAATGGAGTGTGCGCAGCAGAACCCCTGTGGGAGCGAGCCTGCTCGCGAAAGCGTTTTCATTGACACATATCGATCCCTGACACACCTCAACAAGGAAGCCACCCATGCTCGAATCCCTGGAAAAAATGCTCGCCAAGGGTGTGGATAACTCATTGCTGCGCTTCGGCCTGGGCAAGGGTTATCTGGACATTGGCGAAAACGCCAAGGCCGCCGAGCATTTCCAGCGTTGCGTCGCGTTCGATCCGAAATACTCGGCAGCCTGGAAGCTGTTGGGCAAGGCCCATCTGGCACTGGCAGAGCATGCGGCTGCACGCCAGGCGTGGGAGCAAGGTCTGGAAGCCGCCCGTGCCCATGGTGACAAGCAGGCCGAGAAGGAGATGACGGTGTTTCTGAAGAAGCTCGATCGTCAGGCGCAATAATCAGAGATATCGCAGCCCAACCCCTTCGGCATCCACCAGCACCACTTCCATGCGCACCCGCGGCGCTCCGGTGGGCAAGCCCTGCACCTGGCCATAGACCACCGCGCCCTTGGGCAACGCCGATAAGCCTGGATGCTGGACGTAGACGCCTGTGGTCGAGAGATTGCGGGTCTGGCCGAGGCATTCGCCGAAGCTTTCGTGGCTGATCTTGATGCGAAATGATTTGCGGTGTTCGGACATCTTCTGCGCCCTTTAATGAACGGTTGTGGATAACCTGAGCCCAGGATTATCCACAGATCATGCCAATCGACTCAATACCAGCGCTCTTCGCCCGGTGGACGCTTCTTGAAGCGCTTCATGCTCCACATGTATTGGCTCGGATACGCACCGACATAGCGCTCGACGACTTTGCTCATGGCCGCGCACGACGTCTCGGTATCGGTGCTGTACATGGCGTCTGGCGCGGCTTCGAGGATCACTTTGTAGCCCGAACCGTCCGGCAGACGCAGGGCGTGCAGGAACACGCCGACCGCTTTACCGCCCGCCAGCATGTTCGGCACGAATTTGCTGGTCAGCGCCTGAGTGGCGAAGAACGGCACGAAGATCCCGGCGGATTCGGCCGGTTCCGGGTCAGCGGGAATGCCCACTGCACCACCTTTGCGCACTTCCTTGATGACACTGAGGATGCCTTCCTTGGTGGAAGCCGCCACGCGGTTGCCCAATTGCACGCGTTGTTTGCGCAGCAAATCGTCGACGGCCTTCAACTTCGGCGGACGATAGAAAATGATCGGCTTGCACTGGCTGCAATAGAAGTGGTTCAGCACTTCCCAGTTGCCCAGGTGACTGGTGATACCGACCACGCCTTTGCCGGACGCCAACGCATCCTTCAACACGTCGAGGCCTTCGACTTCGCGCACCAGGTCGATGGAGCGCTGAGCCGGCCAGATCCACGCGCAGGCGCTTTCGGTCAGGGACTTGCCGATGTCTTTCAGGCTCTGGCCTGCAAGCCGCTCGCGCTCGGCCGGGTCCATGTCCGGGAAGCACTTGGCGAGGTTGATCCGCACCACGTCGCGGGAACGGTTGGGGGTTTTCCACATGATCCAGCCAATCGCCGAACCGACGGCCTGCACTGCCCGCCATGGCAGCAGGGCAAACAGCCGCAGAGCGCCTACCAGCAAGGCGCCTTTAAACTTATCCACAGGTCACTCCTGATCTTGTGCTGTGCGCGAGGCGGCCATTCTAACCGCCGTTTGCCAGGGCCGCGTAGCGATCGCAATCGCGGGTGTGATCCATGACCATGCCCGAGGCCTGCATCAGCGCGTAGCAAATGGTCGGGCCGACGAACGTGAAACCGGCTTTTTTCAGGCCTTTGCTCATCTCCACGGCGGTCGGCGTGATGGCCGGTACCTGGCTGCGATCCTTGAAGTGATTGATCACCGGCTGGCCGCCAACGAAGGACCAGAGGAACGCCACCGGATCCTCCAGCGCCAGCCAGGCCTGGGCATTGCGGCGGGCGGCCTTGAGTTTGAGGCGGTTGCGGATGATGCCCGGATCGAGCATCAATTCATCGATTTCCGCGTCGCTCATCTGCGCCACGCGTTGCACGTCGAAGCCGAACAGCACCTCGCGATAATGCTCGCGTTTGCGCAATACGGTGATCCAGGACAGACCGGCCTGGAACCCTTCGAGCAAAAGCAACTCGAACAAACCCTGCGCATCGCGTAGCGGCGTGCCCCACTCCTGATCGTGATAAGCCATGTACAGCGGATCTTCGGAACACCAAAAGCAGCGTGGCATAAGGCTCCAGGGGGCGTGCGCAGCAACGAATCGGGTATACTCCCGCTCTTTAAATCGCAGCCCAAGAAACAGGTGAATTTCGTGAGCCAGCCTACGCCAGCCGTGCGTACCTTCCAAGACTTGATCCTCGCACTCCAGCAATACTGGGCCGAGCAAGGTTGCGTGGTACTTCAGCCCTACGATATGGAAGTAGGCGCCGGCACTTTCCACACAGCCACGTTTCTGCGCGCCATCGGCCCGGAAACCTGGAACGCCGCTTATGTGCAGCCCAGTCGTCGCCCGACTGACGGCCGCTACGGCGAAAACCCGAACCGTCTGCAGCATTACTACCAGTTCCAGGTTGTCCTGAAGCCGAACCCGGACAACTTCCAGGAACTGTACCTGGGCTCGCTGAAGCACGTCGGCCTGGACCCGCTGGTCCACGACATCCGCTTCGTCGAAGACAACTGGGAATCGCCAACGCTCGGCGCCTGGGGCCTGGGCTGGGAAGTCTGGCTCAACGGCATGGAAGTGACGCAGTTCACCTACTTCCAGCAAGCGGGCGGCATCGAGTGCTACCCGGTGACCGGCGAGATCACTTACGGTCTTGAGCGTCTGGCCATGTACCTGCAAGGCGTGGACTCGGTCTACGACCTGGTCTGGGCTGACGGTCCGATGGGCAAAGTCACCTACGGCGACGTGTTCCACCAGAACGAAGTGGAGCAATCCACTTACAACTTCGAGCACGCCAACGTCGAGAAGCTGTTCGAGCTGTTCGATTTCTATGAAAGCGAAGCCAAGCGCCTGATCGAACTCGACCAGCCGCTGCCGTTGCCGAGCTACGAAATGGTGTTGAAGGCGTCCCACACGTTCAACTTGCTGGATGCGCGCCGGGCGATCTCCGTGACTGCGCGTCAGCAATACATCCTGCGCGTACGCACCCTGGCGCGTTCCGTTGCGCAAGCCTATCTGCTGGCGCGCGCCAAGCTGGGCTTCCCGATGGCGACCCCGGATCTGCGTGATGAAGTACTGGCCAAACTGGAGGCTGCACAATGAGTGCGCAAGATTTTCTGGTTGAACTGGGCACCGAAGAACTGCCACCCAAAGCACTGAACACCCTGGCCGACGCGTTCCTGGCCGGTATCGAAAAAGGCCTGCTGGCCGCTGGCCTCAGCTTCGAAGCCAAAACTGTCTACGCCGCGCCACGTCGCCTGGCGGTGCTGATCACCGCGCTGGCTACCCAGCAGCCGGATCGCAGCATCAACCTCGACGGCCCACCACGTCAGGCCGCGTTCGATGCCGAAGGCAACCCGACTCAAGCCGCCCTGGGCTTCGCCAAGAAGTGCGGCGTCGAGCTGAGCGAAATCGATCAAAGCGGTCCGAAGCTGCGTTACAGCCAGAGCATCGCCGGCAAGCCGACCGCCAGCTTGCTGCCGACCATCGTCGAAGACTCGCTGAACGACCTGCCGATCCCCAAGCGCATGCGCTGGGGTGCTCGCAAGGAAGAGTTCGTTCGTCCGACCCAGTGGCTGGTGATGCTGCTCGGTGACCAGGTCATCGATTGCACCATCCTCGCCCAGAAGGCCGGTCGCGACTCCCGTGGTCACCGTTTCCATCATCCGGAAAACGTGCGTATCACCTCGCCAGCCAACTACCTGACTGACCTGCGTGCCGCTTACGTCTTGGCCGACGCCAACGAGCGTCGCGCAATCATCAGCAAGCGCACCGAAGAACTGGCGACCCTGCAGGAAGGCACTGCAATCGTTCCGCCAGCCTTGCTCGATGAAGTGACCGCGCTGGTTGAATGGCCGGTGCCGCTGGTGTGTTCGTTCGAGGAACGTTTCCTCGACGTGCCGCAAGAAGCCCTGATTACCACCATGCAGGACAACCAGAAGTACTTCTGCCTGCTGGATGCCGACGGCAAGTTGCTGCCACGTTTCATCACTGTGGCCAACATCGAAAGCAAAGACCCGCAGCAGATCATTGCCGGTAACGAGAAAGTGGTTCGCCCACGCCTGACCGACGCCGAGTTCTTCTTCAAGCAAGACAAGAAGCAGAAACTCGAAGACTTCAACCTGCGCCTGCAGAACGTGGTGTTCCAGGAAAAGCTCGGCAGTGTCTACGACAAGGCCGAACGTGTTTCCAAACTGGCCGCGTTCATCGCGCAGCGCATTGGTGGCAACGCCGCATGGGCATCCCGTGCCGGCCTGCTGTCCAAGTGCGACCTGGCGACCGAGATGGTTGGTGAGTTCCCGGAGATGCAAGGTGTCGCCGGTTACTACTACGCCCTCAACGACGGCGAGCCGGAAGAAGTTGCCCTGGCCCTGAACGAGCAATACATGCCTCGCGGTGCCGGCGCTGAACTGCCGACCACCCTGACCGGTGCGGCCGTGGCCATTGCTGACAAGCTCGACACGCTGGTGGGCATCTTCGGTATCGGCATGCTGCCAACCGGTAGCAAAGACCCGTATGCCCTGCGCCGTGCTGCGCTGGGTGTGTTGCGGATCCTGATCGACAAGAAGCTCGACCTCGACCTGAACGACGCCGTGGCATTCGCCGTGAATGCGTTCGGTGCCAAGGTCAAGACTGCCGGCCTGAACGAATCGGTGCTGGAATTCATCTTCGACCGTCTGCGTGCCCGTTACGAAGACGAAGGCGTCGATGTGGCCACTTACCTGTCGGTTCGTGCTCTGAAGCCGGGTTCGGCGCTGGACTTCGATCAGCGTGTACAAGCGGTGCAAGCGTTCCGCAAGTTGCCGGAAGCGGCTGCCTTGGCGGCGGTGAACAAGCGCGTGTCGAACCTGATCAGCAAAGCCGAACCCACCATTTTCACTGATGTTGACCCGGGGCTTTTTGCCGATGCCAAAGAGTTTTCGCTGAACTCTGCAATCATGAAGGCCGAAAACGCCGTCAAACCCTTGATGGTACAGCGTGAATACGCCGAAGCACTGGCCCGCCTTGCCAGCTTGCGCGAGCCTGTTGATGCCTTCTTCGAGGCGGTCATGATCAACGCAGAAGACCTCAACGTGCGCAAGAACCGCTATGCCATGTTGGCGCGTCTGCGTGGTCTGTTCCTCAACATCGCTGACATTTCTGTGCTGAGCTAATGACGTTGAAACTGCTGATTCTCGATCGGGACGGGGTGATCAATTACGACTCCGACGCTTACATCAAGTCGGTGGAGGAGTGGGTTCCGCTGCCCGGTTCGATCGAGGCGATTGCGCAGTTGAGCAAGGCCGGCTGGACGGTGGCGGTGGCCACCAACCAGTCGGGCATCGCTCGTGGCTATTACGACATCGCCACCCTGGATGCCATGCACGCGCGCTTGCGCGAGTTGGTGGCGGAGCAGGGCGGTGAGGTCGGGCTGATCGTCTACTGCCCGCATGGGCCGGACGACGGTTGCGAGTGCCGCAAGCCAAAACCCGGGATGTTGAAAAACATCGCCGCGCATTACAACGTTTCACTGACTAATCTATGGTTCGTCGGTGACAGTCTTGGTGACCTGGAAGCCGCCAAAGCCGTCGATTCTCAACCAGTTTTGGTAAAGACCGGTAAAGGCGAAAAAACCCAGGGCAAGACCTTGCCGGTGGGCACCTTGATTTTTGACGATCTGGCGGCGATTGCCGCAGAACTTATCCACAATTAGAGCGTTTTCGAGATTCCTGACCAAGGATTGATCGGGAGTGCGCTTTATATAGACGGGCAGAGCCCGCACGGTAAACGTCACCATGTCGATACTGCAGGCCATCAGAACTTTCCTCTTTTACCTGCTGCTGGGCACCAGCTCCTTGCTGTGGTGCAGCCTGAGTTTTTTCATCGCGCCTTTTCTGCCGTTCAAGGCGCGCTATCGCTTTATCAACGTGTACTGGTGCCGTTGCGCCTTGTGGCTGAGTAAAGTCTTTCTGGGCATCAGCTACGAAATCAAGGGCGCCGAGAACGTGCCTGACCAGCCCTGCGTGATTCAGTCCAATCACCAGAGCACCTGGGAGACATTCTTTCTTTCGGCTTATTTCCAGCCGTTGAGCCAAGTGCTCAAACGCGAACTGCTGTTCGTGCCGTTCTTCGGCTGGGCCATGGCGATGCTGCGACCGATCGCCATCGACCGTGACAACCCGAAAGCCGCGCTCAAACACGTAGCGAAAAAGGGCGATGAGTTGCTGAAGGACGGCGTCTGGGTGCTGATCTTCCCGGAGGGGACTCGTGTTCCATACGGCACCGTCGGCAAATTCTCACGCGGTGGCAGCGCCTTGGCCGTCAACGCCGAACTTCCGGTACTGCCGATTGCACACAATGCCGGCAAGTTCTGGCCGAAAACCGGCTGGGCGAAGAAGCAGGGCGTCATCACGCTGATCATCGGCGAACCGATGTATGCCGAGGGCAGCGGGCCGCGGGCCATTGCCGCGCTCAATGATCGGGTACAAGCCTGGAATGAACAGATGCAGAGGGAAATGGGTTCCTTGCCGCCCACCTCGCAGGCGTCGGCTTCGACTGATCAGGTGGCTGTCTGATTTCTGTGGATAACCTGTGTACCGTTTTGTCGAAAAATGGCGATTTTCAATTGTAGGCTTATGATTTATATACATATTTCTGAAGCTAATAAAACGCCGTAAAAGGTGCATAAGTTTTTCGGGACGCAAAAAAACCGGCTGATATAGCCGGTTTTTTTATGCCTTTTTACAAAGGCTGATTATTCATCCAGCAACGGGAAGTGCAGGGAGAACGTCGTGCCTTTGCCGACCTCGCTCTGACACTCGATGCGTCCCTCATGATGGTCAACAACGGCCTTCACCATCGACAAACCCAAGCCCACGCCATCGATGCCTTGAGCTGATTTGAATCGCCGGTACTGGCTGAACAGCTCCGGCAGTTCATCGGCGGCGATGCCTTTACCCTGATCGATCAAATCGCACTGCAACCAATTGTCCCGGCAGCGGACAACCAGACTGATCCGCGTTCCGGCGCCGCTGTACTTGATGGCATTTTCCAGCAGATTGAACAGCGCCCGGGTCAACAACGCCTGATCCGCCATGATCAAGCGTTCCTGAGCCTCATCGTCCACATCGTGAATCAGTTCGATTTGCTTCATCTGAGCGATGCTCAGGGCCTGGTCGACAACATCCAGCACCAGCATCGCAAACAGACTCGGTTCAAACTGATACGCCTCGGACTCGGCCTTGGCCAATTGTACAAAACCATCGGTGAGATCCAGTGCCCGTCGCACCTGTAACTCGATCTGATCAAACAGCACCGGGTCACCGCCCACTTGCTGGCGGTGCACATCGAGAAGGGCGAGAATCGCCGAATGAGGCGCGCGCAAGTCGTGGGACAGGAAACGCAGGAGCACCCCACGCTGTTCTTCGGCATCACGCTCGACACTCAAGTCAGTCAGGCTCCATAGCCAGCCAATCGGCGTTTCCCCATCTACGGGTAGCAACGCCGCTCGTTCGAGTCGCAGGCTGCGGGCCTTGATGTCTCTGAATTCCAATAACGGCAGAGTCGATAACAACGGGCGGTCGCCATTGGCCAGTTCGGGATATCCCAGCCGAGCCAGTTGGTCGAGTACTTCGTCTTCAACCAGAGCAGCACCAAACATTTCACGAGCATTGCGGTTGGCGAGCAAAATCCGGCCTTTCGGATCGCTGATCAGGGTGGCCACTGGCAGGTATTCCAGACCGTCCGCGATGAAACGGCGGGTGTCGCGGGTGCGGCTCATGGCTTGTTCGAGAGCCATGATTTGCCCCTGTAAAGGATCGCTGGTGGGCATCTGCGCGCGACGGCGCTCGGGGAATACTTTCGGCTCGTTATCCAGGCGTGCCAGTTCCCAACCGAAGTAGGTCAGCACTACACTCAGGCGCCTCCAGTTCCAGATCAGGTAGGCGAACAGCATGCCCAGCAGGCTGGCTGCGGGCGACCACCACCAATGGACCTCCGCCAGGCAAGCGCTGATAAGCAGCGCACTGCTCATCCCACCCAGCGTCAGCCAGAGTGCCAGACGGGGGCGTAATAACATCAGGCCTAGCACACTCGCCACCAGACTGACTGACAGCAAGGCGCCCAAAATGCCGGTGCCTTCGAGTTCGCCGGACTGGGCGTCGAACGAAAGCAGGGCGGTCAACGGCAATAGCAGCAGACTTATCCACAACCATTCGCGCACCAGTTGCCTGAATAAACGCTGGACCTGGGTCGGCTCGCGACTTTCTCGGCGGCGCTGAGTTTTCATGGGTATGTCAGGCAGGGCAGGGGGCAGGGAATTTCGTTCATGGCTCACGGGTCTGAGTAGGAGATTCAACCTGAAGAATCATAGCGGACGTCGACCAATGGCTGGCGGCTTACTTTCACTCCCGCGACCGAGCCGGTATTGTCTGCTGCCGCGCTGACCGCCAACCAGCCTTCAAGGAATCATCGTACATGCGTGTCGCCATACTGGACGACGAACCCGCCGAACTGCGCCGGGTGGAACAGACCCTGCAGCAGATGCCCGAACCGGGTGAACCGGCCTGGTCACTGCACAGCTTCGAACGAGGCGAAGACCTGTTGCGCCAACTGCGCCGGGAAACTTATGACCTGCTGATCCTGGACTGGCAATTGCCTGATATCAGCGGGCTCGCGTTGCTGCGCTGGACCCGAGAACACATGGAATCGCCACCGGCGACCATCATGCTCACCAGCCGCGATGGCGAAGCCGATATCGTCCAGGCCTTGAATGCCGGCGCCGATGACTATGTCAGCAAACCGTTTCGTCCCAATGAGCTG
Source organism: Pseudomonas fungipugnans (assembly GCF_029955235.1). Taxonomy (NCBI): domain Bacteria; kingdom Pseudomonadati; phylum Pseudomonadota; class Gammaproteobacteria; order Pseudomonadales; family Pseudomonadaceae; genus Pseudomonas; species Pseudomonas fungipugnans. The sequence goes on along the minus strand of NZ_JARBWL010000002.1, from coordinate 242,043 downwards.
AAAGCCAGGGTTGCAGCCGTATTACGCCGGCACAGCCAGCAACGCTCAGCGGCAACCGAAGTACTGAACTTCAATGACCTTGTGTTCGACGACGCCGAACTCACCGTGACCCGCGACGGCGTGCCCATCGGCATGACCGAGCGGGAATATCGCCTGGCACGCTGCCTGTTCACCAATCTCGGTCGGCCACTGTCCCGGGAGTATCTCTATTCGCGGTTCTGGAGCCATGAAGAGATGGTGTCTTCACGGCCACTGGATACACACATCTATCGTTTGCGTAACAAGCTTGGGCTGACGGTCGAGCGTGGGTGGCAGTTGCTGACGATTTATGGGTATGGGTATCGGTTGGAGAGTGTGGCGTCGGCGACTGAGTAAGAATCAAAAGATCGCTGCCTGCACTTTTTTGACACCCAATAAAAAAGGCCAACGCAAATGCGTTGGCCTTTTTGTTTGGCAGATGCTGGATCAGAAATCCAGGTTAGACACCGCCAAGGCATTGCTCTCGATGAAGTCACGACGAGGTTCGACCGCATCACCCATCAGGGTGTTGAAGATCTGGTCTGCGCCAATGGCGTCTTCGATGGTCACTTTGAGCATCCGGCGCTGGCTTGGGTCCATGGTGGTTTCCCACAGCTGATCCGGGTTCATTTCGCCCAGACCTTTGTATCGCTGGATGGTGTGACGCTTGGTGCTTTCAGCCATCAGCCATTCAAGGGCTTCCTTGAACTCGGTGACCGGCTTCTTGCGTTCGCCACGCTGGATGTACGCGCCGTCGTCGAGCAAGGTGCTCAGTTGAGCGCCCAGCGATACAACGGTTTTGTAATCGTTGCTGCCGAAGAAGTCGCGGTTAAACGTGATGTAGTTCGACAGGCCGTGGGAGATCAGTTCGACCTCCGGCAGCCAGACGTTACGTTCACGGTCTTCACGCAGGCTGGCTTTGTAGACCAGGCCGGATTTCTCGACGGTGCGCAGGCGAACTTCGTACTTGGCCATCCAGTCCTGCATCGCTGCGTGATCGGACAGTTGCTCCAGGCTCACCGCTGGCAAGTAGATGAAGTGCTCGGTCAGCTCCTGCGGGTACAGGCGCGACAGACGCTTGAGGGTCTTCATCACCAGGCGGAAGTCATTCACCAGGCGCTCAAGGGCTTCGCCGGAGATACCGGGGGCATCTTCGTTCAGGTGCAGGCTCGCGTCTTCCAGGGCCGACTGCGTCATGTATTCTTCCATGGCGTCGTCGTCTTTGATGTACTGCTCTTGCTTGCCTTTCTTGACCTTGTACAGCGGCGGCTGGGCGATGTAGATGTAGCCACGCTCGATCAGCTCCGGCAACTGACGGAAGAAGAAGGTCAGCAGCAGGGTACGGATGTGCGAACCGTCGACGTCAGCATCGGTCATGATGATGATGTTGTGGTAGCGCAGCTTCTCGATGTTGTACTCATCGCGGCCGATGCCGCAACCGAGTGCGGTGATCAAGGTGCCCACTTCTTGCGAAGAGATCATCTTGTCGAAGCGCGCTTTCTCGACGTTGAGGATCTTGCCCTTCAACGGCAGGATCGCTTGGGTACGGCGGTTGCGTCCCTGCTTGGCGGAGCCGCCAGCAGAGTCACCTTCCACGAGGTACAGTTCGGACAGGGCAGGGTCTTTTTCCTGGCAGTCAGCCAGTTTGCCCGGCAGGCCGGCGATATCCAGCGCGCCTTTACGACGGGTCATCTCACGAGCTTTACGAGCCGCCTCACGAGCACGGGCCGCGTCGATCATCTTGCCGACAACCAGCTTGGCTTCGTTCGGGTTTTCCAGCAGGAAGTCGGAGAAGTACTTGCCCATTTCCTGTTCGACCGCGGTCTTCACTTCGGAAGAAACCAGCTTGTCTTTGGTCTGGGAGCTGAACTTCGGATCCGGCACCTTCACCGAAATGATGGCGGTCAGGCCTTCACGGGCATCGTCACCGGTGGTGGCGACTTTGTGCTTCTTCGCCAGGCCTTCCGCTTCGATGTAGGTGTTCAGGTTACGCGTCAGTGCGGAACGGAAGCCCACCAGGTGAGTACCGCCATCGCGCTGTGGAATGTTGTTGGTGAAGCACAACAGGTTCTCGTTGAAGCTGTCGTTCCACTGCAGGGCGATTTCCACGCCGATGCCGTCTTCACGCTGGATGTTGAAGTGGAACACCTGGTTGACCGGCGTCTTGTTGGTGTTCAGGTATTCAACGAATGCCCGCAGACCGCCTTCGTACTTGAACAGCTCTTCCTTGCCGCTGCGTTCGTCCTTGAGGACGATGCCGACACCGGAGTTGAGGAAGGACAGCTCACGAATCCGCTTGGCCAGGATGTCCCAGCTGAAGTGGATGTTCTTGAAGGTGTCTGCCGATGGCTTGAAGTGAATCTGGGTGCCGGTGGTTTCGCTCTCGCCAACGATCCTCATCGGCTCTTGCGGAACACCGTGGACGTAGGTCTGCTCCCAGATCTTGCCGCTGCGGCGAACGGTCAGGATCAGTTCCTTGGACAGTGCGTTCACTACCGAAACACCTACACCGTGCAGACCGCCGGATACTTTGTAGGAGTTGTCGTCGAACTTACCGCCGGCGTGCAGCACGGTCATGATGACCTCGGCTGCGGAAACGCCTTCTTCTTTGTGCACGTCTACCGGGATGCCACGGCCGTTGTCGCGAACGGTGATGGACTCATCCGGGTGGATGATGATGCTGATGTCGTCGCAGTGGCCGGCGAGAGCTTCGTCGATCGAGTTATCGACCACCTCGAACACCATGTGGTGGAGACCGCTGCCATCGTCGGTGTCACCAATGTACATACCGGGACGTTTGCGTACGGCATCCAGGCCTTTCAGCACTTTAATGCTCGTTGAGTCGTACGTATTTTCTTCGCTCAATGCCTTCACTCCCGATGGTCGTGGGTCTGGGTGATACGGCCCTGTTCCACGTGGAACAGAGCGACTGGCGTTTCCGTCTGCCAGCCTTCCCTCAATAATTCGTGATCTACACAGGTGATAAACACCTGGCAGCGTAAGTCTTCCAACAAGCGGCAAAGCGCGCGACGGTGGTGCTCGTCCAGTTCGGACGGCAGGTCATCCACCAGATAAATACACTGGCCGCGTCGGGCCTGGCTGACCAAGTGCCCCTGGGCTATGCGCAATGCACAGACCACCAACTTCTGCTGACCCCGGGACAAGATGTCCGCGGCATTATGTGCGCCCAATCTAAGACGCAAATCAGCGCGTTGTGGTCCGGCCTGGGTGTGCCCTATTTGCTGGTCCCGTTGCAGGGAGCCGGCGAGCACTGCACTCAGTTCCCGGTCTTTGTCCCAACCTCGGTAATAGCTGAGCGTCAAACCTTCAAGCTCAACCAATTCGCTCAAGGTCTGTTCAAAGACTGGTTTCAAGGCTTTGATATAAGCGCGGCGGTATTCATCGATTTCAGCGCTGGCCTGGCACAGTTCCCTGTCCCAAACCGCTTGCGAAACGGCGTCAAGTGTACCATGCCGCAGCCAAGAGTTTCTCTGGCGCAGGGCCTTCTGCAAACGCTGCCACGTCGACATGAATCGCGGTTCCACGTGGAACACACCCCAGTCGAGAAACTGCCGGCGAATCTTCGGTGCGCCCTCAAGCAGGCGGAAGCTGTCCGGGTTGATGAGTTGTAACGGCAGGATTTCCGCCAGTTGTGCAGCACTGCGGGCGTTCTGGCCGTCAATGCGGATCTGAAACTCACCTTGGCGGTCGCGAGATATCCCCAACGCGCTCTGCCCCCCCTCAGCCAATTCGACCTGACCGAACACGGTACACGCCAGTTGCTCGTACTGAATAACCGGTAAAAGACGGGCGCTGCGAAATGAACGAGCCAGCCCCAGCAGATGAATGGCTTCCAGAACACTGGTTTTGCCGCTGCCGTTGGCGCCGTAAAGAATGTTGATTCGGGGAGAGGGGGAGAGGGTCACCGGGTGCAGATTGCGCACCGCGGTGACCGAGACGCGACTTAAAGACATCTAGCTTCTGCTGAACATGATTACAGACGCATCGGCATGACAACGTAAGCCGAGTCATCGTTGTCGGACTCTTGTACCAGCGCACTGCTGTTGGAGTCGGACAGGATCAGGCGAACCTGCTCGGTGGTCATCACGCCCAGTACGTCGAGCAAGTAGCTCACGTTGAAGCCGATCTCCAGGGAGCCGCCGTTGTATTCGACGCCCACTTCTTCTTCCGCTTCTTCCTGCTCCGGGTTGTTCGCCTGGATCTTCAACTGACCGCTGGCCAGTTGCAGACGGATACCGCGGTACTTCTCGTTGGACAGGATCGCGGTACGGCTGAACGCTTCACGCAGGGCCTGGCGATCGCCAAGTACCAGCTTGTCGCCGCCTTTTGGCAGAACACGCTCGTAGTCAGGGAATTTGCCGTCGACCAGTTTCGAGGTGAAGGTGAACTCGCCCGTGGTGGCGCGGATGTGGTGCTGGCCCAGAACGATGCTGACGAGACCGTCCGGTTCGGTCAGCAGACGCGCCAGTTCCAGGATGCCTTTGCGTGGCACGATCACCTGGTGGCGATCCGGTTGACCGATATCGGCCTGCATCGAGCACATGGCCAGACGGTGACCGTCGGTGGCCACGGCACGGATGATGCCGGCAGAAACTTCCAACAACATGCCGTTGAGGTAATAACGCACGTCCTGTTGGGCCATGGCGAAGCTCGTGCGTTCGATCAAACGACGCAGTTTGCTCTGCTCCAGGCTGCACGTCAGTGAGCCAGGGCCTTCTTCCACCGTCGGGAAATCATTGGCCGGCAGGGTCGACAGGGTGAAGCGGCTACGGCCGGCCTTCACCACAAGCTTCTGCTCATCGACCTTGATGTCGATCAGCGCGTCGTTCGGCAGGCTCTTGCAGATGTCCATCAGCTTGCGCGCAGGCACGGTGATGGAACCTGGATCAGCCGGCTCTTCGAGTTGCACACGACCGACCAGCTCGACTTCCAGGTCGGTACCGGTCAGCGACAGTTGCTGGCCTTCGACAACCAGCAGCACGTTGGAGAGCACCGGCAAGGTCTGTCGGCGCTCGACGACGCCTGCGACCAGTTGCAGGGGTTTCAACAGGGCTTCGCGTTGAATGGTGAAATGCATGGTCTAGTCCCTTGCCTTAATAAGCTGCGCTGGTGTTCATCAAGTGGTCAGTGTACGCAGCAGGTTCTTGTAGTCCTCGCGGATGTCCGCGTCGGATTCCTTGAGTTCGTTGATCTTGCGGCAGGCGTGCAAAACAGTGGTGTGGTCACGGCCGCCAAACACATCGCCGATTTCCGGCAGGCTGTGGTTGGTCAGTTCCTTGGACAACGCCATGGCAACTTGACGCGGACGAGCCACCGAGCGCGAACGACGCTTGGACAGCAAGTCGGAAATCTTGATCTTGTAGTACTCGGCGACGGTGCGCTGAATGTTATCCACAGAGACCAGTTTGTCTTGCAGCGCCAACAGGTCTTTCAGGGATTCGCGAATCAACTCGATGGTGATATCGCGGCCCATGAAGTGCGAGTGGGCAATCACACGCTTGAGCGCGCCTTCCAGTTCGCGGACGTTGGAACGAATACGCTGGGCAATGAAGAACGCAGCGTCATGTGGCAGATCGACTTTAGCCTGGTCGGCCTTTTTCATCAGGATCGCTACACGGGTTTCCAGCTCCGGCGGCTCGACCGCCACCGTCAGGCCCCAGCCGAAACGGGACTTGAGGCGTTCTTCAAGGCCTTCGATTTCTTTAGGGTAGCGGTCACTGGTGAGAATGACCTGCTGGCCACCTTCAAGCAGGGCGTTGAAGGTGTGGAAAAATTCTTCCTGGGAGCGCTCTTTGCGGGCGAAGAACTGAATGTCATCGATCAGCAGTGCATCCACCGAACGGTAGAAGCGCTTGAACTCGTTGATCGCGTTCAGTTGCAAAGCCTTGACCATGTCGGCCACGAAACGCTCGGAATGCAGGTACACAACCTTGGCGTTCGGGTTCTTCTTTAACAGGTGGTTACCCACAGCGTGCATCAAGTGGGTCTTACCCAGACCAACGCCGCCATAAAGGAAGAGTGGGTTGTAGCCATGCTTGGGGTTATCCGCCACCTGCCAGGCCGCAGCCCGGGCTAGCTGGTTGGACTTGCCTTCAACGAAGTTCTCGAAGGTAAACGTGCGATTCAGGTAACTGGTGTGCTTGAGCGCACCTTCAACCTGCACGGTACGTTGTTCAGCACGAACCGGTGCCTGCTGCGAACTGGCACCCGCCATCGGATCGAAGCTGTCGCGAGACGGCTCTTCATTGACCTCGATGATTTTTTGCGTCGAACGCTTGGTCGGGGCAGTCGTCGGCGCGAGCGCAGGAGCACTCACAGGTGTCTGAGCGGCCTGAGCCTGGGACGCGGCTGCAGCCAGCGGGGCATTGGGTGCTGCACGCGGGGCTGAACTGCGTTTGCTGCCTATTAATAAGGAAAGCACTGGCGCCAGGCCGTTGCCGTGCTCATCGAGCAGTTCCAGGACACGGCCCAGATACTTTTCGTTGACCCAGTCGAGAACAAAACGATTCGGTGCGTAGACACGCAACTCGTCGCCTTCGGCTTCGACCTGTAGTGGACGGATCCAAGTGTTGAATTGTTGGGCAGGCAGCTCATCGCGCAAAAGCTCCACGCACTGCTGCCAAAGTTCCACTGACACGGATATCCCCTAAGTTGAAAGCCGGTGAGGCAAAAACAAGCGGCTATTGTAGCGGCCAGACGCACACTTATCCACATGCAGGTTGCTCACACCCCATGAATTATCAACGCGTTAACCTGAAAAAAGGCGACCAGTGGTATGTGCATAAGCTCTGTGGATAACCGCCCCTGAGGGCACTGGACAAGTGGGGGCGAAACTCGGTGGATAACCTGCCTGTGGATAACTACCCATTCCGCACACAGCTTATCCGATGGCGCAGCACAGGCTGACCACCGTTTTCCACTGTAGTTGTCATCCTCTGTACATCGCCAGTTAGAAGGGCTTGAGGTAGTTATCCACAGAAGATGGCGTCCCTAGCTTTTATAAGCTTTACAAAGAAGCTTTAAATAATCCCTTTCTTTTATTTCTATATCTGGTGAAGGGTGGTTCACGAGAAAACCCCTTGAGATCTATTTATAAGGAAACGTTGGTTGGAAATTGACCTAGAGGCTTGCTTTCTCTAGAATCCCCGGTCTCTTAAAACGGGGGCCATTCCGGCCCGTTGTGGACGAACCAGGTAACACGACAATGAAACGTACTTTCCAACCAAGCACTATCAAACGCGCTCGTACCCACGGTTTCCGTGCTCGCATGGCTACCAAAAACGGTCGCGCCGTCCTGTCGCGTCGTCGCGCCAAAGGTCGTGCGCGTCTGGCAGTTTGATAATCCGGCACTGGAGGTGAGTCAGGACTTCAGTCGGGAAAAGCGTTTGCTTACCCCCCGGCATTTCAAGGCAGTCTTTGACTCCCCTACCGGCAAGGTTCCGGGGAAAAATCTCCTGCTCCTTGCGCGCAACAACGACCTTGATCACCCCCGTCTCGGGCTGGTTATCGGGAAAAAGAGCGTAAAGCTCTCCGTCGAGCGCAATCGCCTCAAACGTCTGATGCGCGAATCGTTTCGCCTGCACCAGGATTCACTGGTCGGTTGGGACATTGTTATCGTCGCGCGCAAAGGTTTGGGGGACGTAGAAAACCCCGAATTGATTCAGCATTTCGGCAAACTCTGGAAGCGTCTGGCACGCAGCACGCCAGTACCAGCAGTCAAAACCGAAACTGTAGGGGTAGACAGTCCTGATGCGTAAACTGGCACTCGTTCCGATCCAGTTTTATCGCTATGCCATTAGTCCCCTGATGGCCAATCACTGTCGCTTCTACCCCAGTTGTTCCTGCTACGCGTTAGAGGCCATAGAAAATCATGGTCTTCTGCGCGGTGGCTGGCTGGCCTTTCGTCGTTTAGGTCGCTGTCATCCGTGGAATGCCGGTGGTTATGACCCGGTTCCACCTATCCCTACCTCCCGTTCTTCTTCGATGGCCGAGTAATCATGGATATCAAACGCACGATCCTGATCGTCGCCCTGGCAATCGTGTCCTACGTTATGGTTCTTAAATGGAACCAGGACTATGGCCAGGCTGCCCTGCCGACTCAGAATGTTGCTTCCAGTACTACCGCACCGGGCCTACCGGACACGGCAACTGGCAATAACGCTTCCGCCAGTGATGACATCCCCCGCGCCGCCAGCGATACCAGTGCAACTGCACCGGCAGAAACGCCAGTGGCTGCAAGCAAAGACCTCATCCAGATCAAAACGGATGTGCTCGATCTGGCAATCGATCCACAAGGTGGTGATGTTGCCCAGCTGACCCTGCCGCTTTATCCACGTCGTCAGGATCACCCGGAAATTCCGTTCCAGCTGTTCGATAACGGCGGCGAGCGGACTTATCTGGCCCAGAGCGGTTTGATCGGCACTGATGGTCCGGATGCAAATCCGGCCGGTCGTCCGGTTTACTCCTCGGAGAAGAAGGTTTACCAACTGGCTGACGGTCAGGACCAATTGGTCGTAGACCTGAAGTTCAGCAAGGACGGCGTCAACTACATCAAGCGTTTCACCCTGAAACGCGGCCTGTATGACGTAACCGTTTCTTACCTGATCGACAACCAGAGCGCTCAGCCCTGGTCTGGCGCGATGTTTGCGCAGTTGAAACGTGACAACAGCGCCGATCCTTCTTCCACGACTGCCACCGGCACCGCGACTTACCTGGGCGCAGCCCTGTGGACAAGTTCCGAGCCGTACAAGAAAGTGTCCATGAAGGACATGGACAAGGCGTCGCTGAAAGAAACTGTCAACGGTGGTTGGGTTGCCTGGTTGCAACACTACTTTGTGACCGCGTGGATTGCGCCGAAGGGCGAAAACAACGTCGTTCAGACCCGTAAAGACAGCAAAGGCAACTACATCATTGGCTACACCAGCCCGTCTCTGACGGTTGCTCCGGGTGCCAAGGGTGAAACCAGCTCCATTCTGTACGCCGGTCCGAAAAGCCAGGCCGTGCTGAAACAGTTGTCCCCAGGTCTGGAACTGACCGTCGACTACGGCATTCTGTGGTTCATTGCTCAACCGATCTTCTGGTTGCTGCAACATATCCACAGCATTGTGGGTAACTGGGGCTTCTCGATCATCTTCCTGACCATGCTGATCAAAGGGCTTTTCTTCCCGTTGTCGGCAGCCAGCTACAAATCCATGGCTCGCATGCGCGCAGTGGCACCGAAGCTGGCGTTGCTCAAAGAGCAACATGGCGATGACCGGCAGAAAATGTCGCAATCCATGATGGAGCTGTACAAGAAAGAGAAGATCAATCCACTGGGCGGCTGCTTGCCAATCCTGGTGCAGATGCCGGTTTTCCTTTCGCTGTACTGGGTGCTTCTTGAAAGCGTAGAGATGCGCCAGGCACCATTCATCCTGTGGATTACTGACCTGTCGATCAAGGACCCGTTCTTCATTCTGCCGATCATCATGGGCGCAACCATGTTCATCCAGCAGCAGTTGAACCCGACGCCTCCGGATCCGATGCAGGCCAAGGTGATGAAGCTGATGCCAATCATCTTCACCTTCTTCTTCCTGTGGTTCCCGGCTGGTCTGGTGCTGTACTGGGTAGTGAACAACTGCCTGTCGATCACCCAACAGTGGTACATCACACGCAAAATCGAACGGGCTACCAAAGCAGCCGCTTGATTTACACTGTGGATAACCACTCAAAACGCCCCCTAGTGGGGCGTTTTGCTATCTGTCACTTTTGTCTGGATACCGGTTTATGAGCGTTCCTCGTGAAACCATCGCAGCCGTTGCCACTGCCCAAGGCCGTGGTGGGGTGGGCATCGTGCGCATTTCGGGGCCGCTGGCGAGCGTCGCGGCCAAAGCAATCAGTGGTCGCGAACTCAAACCACGCTTCGCCCATTACGGTCCTTTCCTCAGTGCCGATGAAGAGGTGCTGGACGAAGGAATTGCTTTGTATTTCCCCGGGCCGAACTCCTTCACCGGCGAAGACGTACTGGAACTCCAGGGCCACGGGGGTCCTGTCGTTCTGGATATGCTGCTCAAACGTTGCCTGGAACTGGGTTGTCGTCTAGCCCGACCGGGAGAGTTCAGCGAACGTGCCTTCCTCAACGATAAACTCGATCTGGCACAGGCCGAAGCCATCGCCGACCTGATTGAGGCGAGTTCTGCACAGGCTGCGCGCAACGCCGTGCGTTCTTTGCAGGGCGCTTTCTCGCAACGCGTGCATAACCTCACCGAGCAATTGATCGGGCTGCGTATCTACGTCGAAGCGGCCATCGACTTTCCGGAAGAGGAAATCGACTTCCTCGCCGATGGCCACGTGCTGAGCATGCTCGACAAGGTCCGCGACGAGTTATCCACTGTACTGCGCGAGGCCGGGCAAGGCGCCTTGCTGCGCGACGGAATGACGGTGGTGATTGCCGGTCGGCCAAACGCTGGCAAGTCCAGTCTGTTGAATGCCCTGGCCGGTCGTGAAGCAGCCATCGTGACCGAGATTGCCGGCACGACCCGCGACATTCTTCGCGAACATATCCACATCGATGGCATGCCGCTGCATGTGGTCGACACCGCTGGGCTGCGAGATACCGATGATCAGGTGGAAAAAATCGGCGTAGAACGCGCACTCAAGGCCATTGGTGAAGCAGATCGGGTGTTGCTGGTGGTCGATGCCACAGCACCGGAAGCACTTGATCCGTTTGCCTTGTGGCCGGAATTCCTGGAAACCCGCCCGGATCCGGCGAAAGTCACCCTGATCCGCAACAAGGCTGACCTGACCGGGGAGCCGATAGCCCTGGAAGTCAGCGACGATGGCCACGTCACGATCAGCCTGAGTGCCAAGTCTGCTGGCGTAGGCCTGGAGCTGCTGCGCGAACACCTGAAAGCCTGCATGGGTTATGAGCAGACCTCGGAAAGCAGCTTCAGCGCACGCCGGCGACACCTGGAAGCATTGCGGCATGCCAGTGCGTCCCTCGAACACGGCCGTGCACAGCTGACACTGGCCGGTGCTGGCGAGCTACTGGCCGAAGATCTGCGACAGGCTCAACAGTCGTTGGGTGAAATCACCGGCGCGTTCAGTTCCGATGACCTGCTGGGTCGGATCTTTTCCAGCTTCTGCATTGGTAAATAGCTTCATTCCCTCTCTTCCCCAAGAGCCAAGCTTGCTCGCAAAGTGGTTTATCTGACGAACCGCAGCGCATAAATCGCTGGCAAGCCAGGCTCCTGGGTTTCTCGTTTTCTCCAGATTATCGAAACAGCCAGATGGCGCGAGCCGCACTGGCGGTTTTCGCGTGGGCGACATTTGCCTCTATGTCGGTATTTCTGTGGATTAAGCCCTGTGAATAAGTGCCGCTAAGGGCAGTTGATAACAGGGCCTGAAAACTGAAGATAACCACCTCTGTGGATAACCACCTGTTTCATCCACAGGCTTAGACCGGTTATCCAAGGGCCTCATTGGCACATGACCACAGGGTTTTGAATCTCTGTACACATCGAATAATAAGGCCTGTAGCAATCTATCCACAGAAATGGTGCTCAGTAGAAATAAACATAAAAACAAAGATTTAATAAATTTCTCTCTTTTTAATTTCTATAACCCCGACTTCTCCACAGCTGGTTAAATTTTGTGCAAAGGGTTCTTTAGGAAGGGCGAAGTCCCTATACTTGTCGACCGGGTCCAGAAACCGGGCTCAAACTATTCCTGAATTACCTACTTAAGCAGGCACGAGGTGCGTGGTGGATTTCCCTTCCCGTTTTGAAGTGATCGTCATCGGCGGCGGTCATGCCGGTACCGAGGCAGCACTGGCCTCAGCACGTATGGGGGCAAAAACCCTGCTGCTGACGCACAACGTGGAAACCCTCGGTGCCATGAGCTGCAACCCCGCCATTGGTGGCATTGGTAAAAGCCATCTGGTCAAGGAAATCGACGCCCTTGGCGGTGCGATGGCCATGGCTACCGACAAAGGTGGTATCCAGTTCCGTGTGTTGAACAGCCGCAAAGGCCCAGCCGTAAGAGCCACCCGTGCTCAGGCAGACAGGGTTCTGTACAAGGCAGCTGTGCGCGAAGCGCTGGAAAACCAGCCGAACCTGTGGATATTTCAACAAGCGGCCGATGACCTGATCGTCGAACAGGAACAAGTGCGCGGTGTAGTCACCCAAATGGGTCTGCGTTTCTTCGCTGATTCCGTGGTGTTGACCACTGGCACCTTCCTCGGTGGACTTATCCACATCGGGATGCAGAATTATTCCGGTGGCCGTGCCGGTGATCCGCCATCGATTGCCCTGGCTCACCGTCTGCGTGAACTGCCACTGCGCGTCGGTCGCCTGAAAACCGGGACGCCACCGCGCATTGACGGTCGTTCTGTGGATTTCTCGGTGATGACCGAGCAAGCAGGCGATACGCCGATTCCGGTGATGTCGTTCATGGGTTCCAAAGAGCAGCACCCAAAACAGGTCAGTTGCTGGATTACCCACACCAACGCCCGTACCCACGAAATCATTGCCTCCAACCTTGATCGCTCGCCGATGTATTCCGGCGTGATCGAAGGCATCGGCCCGCGTTATTGCCCGTCGATTGAAGACAAGATTCACCGCTTTGCCGACAAGGAAAGCCATCAGGTCTTCATCGAGCCGGAAGGCCTGACCACTCACGAGCTGTACCCGAACGGGATATCCACATCCTTGCCGTTCGATGTGCAATTGCAGATCGTGCAATCGATTCGCGGCATGGAAAACGCGCACATCGTGCGTCCTGGCTACGCCATCGAGTACGACTACTTCGATCCGCGTGACCTGAAGTACAGCCTTGAAACCAAAGTCATCGGCGGTCTGTTCTTCGCCGGGCAAATCAACGGCACAACCGGTTACGAAGAAGCCGGCGCCCAAGGTTTGCTGGCCGGTGCCAACGCTGCGTTGCGGGCCCAGGGCAAAGACGCCTGGTGTCCGCGTCGCGACGAGGCGTACATCGGAGTGTTGGTCGACGACCTGATTACCCTGGGTACTCAGGAACCGTATCGGATGTTCACGTCCCGCGCCGAGTACCGTTTGATCCTGCGTGAAGACAACGCCGACCTGCGCTTGACCGAAAAAGGTCGCGAATTGGGTCTGGTTGATGACGCGCGTTGGGCGGCGTTCTGCAAGAAACGCGAAAGCATCGACCTGGAAGAGCAACGGCTGAAAAGTACCTGGGTGCGCCCGGGCACCGAGCAGGGTGATGCGATCTCCGAAAAATTCGGCACCCCGCTGACCCACGAATACAACTTGCTCAATCTGCTGAGCCGTCCGGAAATCGACTACGCTGGTCTGATCGCCGTGACCGGCGGTGGCGCAGAAGATCCACAAGTCGCCGAACAGGTTGAAATCAAGACCAAATATGCCGGTTACATCGATCGTCAACAGGATGAAATCGCTCGTCTGCGGGCCAGCGAAGACACCAAGCTGCCTGTGGATATCGATTACACGAACATTTCCGGCCTGTCGAAAGAGATTCAAGGCAAGCTGGGGATAACTCGTCCAGAGACCCTGGGCCAGGCGTCGCGCATTCCGGGCGTCACTCCGGCAGCCATCTCGCTGTTGATGATTCATTTGAAAAAACGCGGCGCGGGCCGTCAGTTGGAGCAAAGCGCTTGAGTTCGTTGGTCACCTCGCAACACGCCGAAGAGTTATCCACAGGTGCACGCCAGCTTGGTGTCGACCTGACTGAAACCCAGCACGCTCAGTTGCTGGGTTATCTGGCCCTGTTGATCAAATGGAACAAGGCTTACAACCTGACCGCCGTGCGTGATCCGGACGAAATGGTCTCGCGTCATCTGCTCGATAGCCTGAGCGTGATGTCGTTCATCGAAAACGGGCGGTGGCTGGACGTTGGCAGCGGCGGCGGCATGCCGGGCATTCCGTTGGCCATCCTGTTTCCCGAGTCTCAGGTCACGTGCCTGGACAGCAACGGCAAGAAAACCCGCTTCCTGACGCAGGTCAAACTCGAACTCAAACTGGATAACCTGCAAGTTATCCACAGTCGCGTCGAAGCCTATCAGCCTGCACTGCCATTCAACGGGATCATCTCCCGGGCATTCAGCAGCATGGAAAACTTCAGCAACTGGACTCGCCACCTCGGTGACACCGATACACGTTGGCTGGCAATGAAGGGCGTTCATCCCGCCGATGAGCTGGTAGCATTGCCGACAGACTTCCACCTCGATAGCGAACGCGCCCTGGCCGTACCTGGTTGCCAAGGCCAACGCCATCTGCTGATACTGCGCCGCACGGCATGATTGGGAACACAAGCAAGAATGGCTAAGGTATTCGCGATAGCGAACCAAAAGGGTGGTGTGGGCAAGACCACCACCTGCATCAACCTCGCAGCTTCCCTGGTCGCTACCAAGCGTCGGGTGCTGCTGATCGATCTCGATCCACAGGGCAACGCCACCATGGGTAGCGGTGTGGATAAACACGGCCTGGAAAACTCGGTCTACGATTTGCTGATCGGTGAATGCGACCTGGCCCAGGCCATGCACTTTTCCGAACACGGTGGTTACCAGCTGCTGCCGGCCAACCGTGACCTGACGGCGGCCGAAGTGGTGCTGCTGGAAATGCAGATGAAGGAAAGCCGCCTGCGCAGCGCGCTGGCGCCGATCCGTGAAAACTACGATTACATTTTGATCGACTGCCCGCCGTCGCTGTCGATGCTCACGCTTAACGCATTGGTTGCTGCTGACGGGGTCATTATCCCCATGCAGTGCGAGTACTTCGCGCTCGAAGGCTTGAGCGACCTTGTGGATAACATCAAGCGCATCGCCGAATTGTTGAACCCGAACCTGAAAGTCGAAGGCCTGCTGCGGACCATGTACGACCCGCGGCTGAGCCTGATGAACGACGTCTCGGCCCAGCTCAAGGAACACTTCGGTGATCAGCTGTACGACACGGTGATTCCGCGCAACATCCGTCTGGCCGAAGCGCCAAGCTACGGCATGCCGGCGCTGGCGTACGACAAGGCATCCCGAGGCGCGATTGCCTATCTGGCCCTGGCGGGCGAGATGGTTCGTCGTCAACGCAAAAATTCACGCACCGCCGCCGCTCAGGCAACTTAAGGAATCCCCATGGCCGTCAAGAAACGAGGTCTCGGACGTGGACTGGATGCACTCCTGAGTGGTCCGACCGTCAGCTCTCTGGAAGAGCAAGCGGTGCAGGCCGACCAACGTGAGCTGCAGCACCTGCCCCTGGACCTGATCCAGCGTGGCAAGTACCAGCCACGTCGGGACATGGATCCGCAGGCGCTGGAAGAACTGGCGCAGTCGATCAAGGCCCAGGGCGTGATGCAGCCGATCGTGGTTCGCCCGATTGGCGGCGGTCGCTTTGAGATCATTGCCGGTGAACGTCGCTGGCGTGCCAGCCAGCAGGCAGGCCAGGAAACGATCCCGGCGATGGTCCGCGATGTGCCGGACGAAACCGCTATCGCCATGGCGCTGATCGAGAACATCCAGCGCGAAGACCTCAATCCGATCGAGGAAGCGGTGGCCTTGCAGCGTTTGCAGCAGGAATTCCAGCTGACGCAGCAACAGGTGGCTGAGGCGGTGGGCAAGTCCCGGGTCACGGTGGCTAACCTGCTGCGCCTGATCGCATTGCCGGAAGTCATCAAGACCATGCTGTCCCACGGCGACCTGGAAATGGGTCATGCCCGTGCTTTGCTCGGTTTGCCGGAAAATCAACAGGTTGAAGGGGCGCGACATGTTGTCGCACGGGGGCTCACGGTGCGCCAGACTGAGGCACTGGTACGCCAGTGGTTGAGTGGCAAACCGGAGCCTGTCGAAGCTGCAAAACCTGACCCGGATATCGCCCGTCTTGAACAGCGTCTGGCCGAGCGCCTAGGCTCTGCGGTGCAGATCCGCCACGGGAAGAAGGGAAAGGGCCAGTTGGTGATTGGTTACAACTCACTCGACGAGCTTCAAGGTGTGCTTGCACACATCCGCTGAAACATTTCCTCATGTAGCGCGGAGTCGGAAATCACTACCTGACAGTTGAATAGGGGCTGAACCGCCCCTATACTCTGCGCGCATTTTGTCGGCACAAATTATGCCAAGTTATTGAATTCTGGCAGCCGACCATTGGAGAGCAATAGTGATGGAAACCCGCACGCCAAACCGCTTGCCGTTCCATCGCCTGGCAGTTTTTCCGGTGTTAATGGCTCAATTTGTCGTTTTGCTCATTGCCGCTTTGGCGCTCTGGCAATGGCACGGAGTCGTTGCCGGATACTCAGGACTTTGCGGAGGCCTGATAGCCTTGCTGCCCAATGTTTATTTCGCTCACAGGGCATTTCGGTTTTCCGGCGCCCGAGCAGCTCAAGCCATCGTCCGGTCTTTTTATGCCGGCGAGGCGGGCAAACTGATTTTGACGGCAGTGCTCTTTGCATTGACGTTCGCAGGTGTGAAGCCATTGGCGCCGCTAGCTGTATTCGGCGTCTTCGTGTTGACCCAACTGGTCAGCTGGTTCTCGCCCCTGCTGATGAGAACAAGACTTTCGAGACCTTAGGGCGTTTGAGGCAACCATGGCAGAAACAACCGCTTCGGGCTATATCCAGCACCACTTGCAAAACCTGACCTTCGGTCAGCACCCAACTGGCGGGTGGGGTTTTGCCCATACCGCAGCAGAAGCCAAAGAAATGGGCTTCTGGGCTTTCCACGTCGATACTCTCGGCTGGTCGGTCGCGTTGGGTCTGATCTTCGTTCTGATTTTCCGCATGGCGGCGAAGAAGGCGACGTCCGGTCAACCTGGTGCTTTGCAGAACTTCGTTGAAGTATTGGTCGAATTCGTCGATGGCAGCGTGAAAGACAGCTTCCATGGCCGTAGCCCGGTGATTGCACCGCTGGCACTGACCATCTTCGTCTGGGTCTTCCTGATGAACGCTGTCGACCTGGTACCGGTCGACTGGATTCCTCAATTGGCCATGATGATCACTGGCGATGCGCACATTCCATTCCGTGCCGTTTCGACCACTGACCCGAACGCTACCCTGGGCATGGCCCTGTCGGTGTTCGCGTTGATCATTTTCTACAGCATCAAGGTCAAGGGCATCGGCGGCTTCATCGGCGAACTGACCCTGCACCCGTTCGGCAGCAAGAACATCTTCGTTCAAGCCCTGCTGATCCCGGTGAACTTCCTGCTGGAGTTCGTGACACTGATCGCCAAGCCCATTTCGCTGGCACTGCGTCTGTTCGGCAACATGTACGCCGGCGAGCTGGTCTTCATTCTGATTGCTGTGATGTTCGGCAGTGGTCTGCTCTGGCTTAGCGGCCTGGGCGTAGTTCTGCAGTGGGCGTGGGCTGTGTTCCACATCCTGATCATCACCCTGCAGGCGTTTATCTTCATGATGCTGACCATCGTCTACCTGTCGATGGCGCACGAAGAGAACCATTAAGACCAGTCTCGACTAGTCTGATGTCCCACTCGGTCAAACGGGTGGGTGCCCGAACAGGGCTTATGAAACGATTTGTTTTACCGCTTTAAAATCTAAAAAACCTAAACCATACGACGTAAAAGTCGGGAGGAAAGATGGAAACTGTAGTTGGTCTAACCGCTATCGCTGTTGCACTGTTGATCGGCCTGGGCGCACTGGGTACCGCAATTGGTTTCGGCCTGTTGGGCGGCAAGTTCCTGGAAGGCGCAGCGCGTCAGCCAGAAATGGTTCCAATGCTGCAAGTCAAAATGTTCATCGTTGCCGGTCTGCTCGACGCCGTAACCATGATCGGTGTTGGTATCGCTCTGTTCTTCACCTTCGCGAACCCATTCGTTGGTCAACTCGCTGGCTAATCACTCGAACCTTCGAGTGATTGGTGTGATGTGCAACGAACGAGCGAGGTGTTGGCGTGAACATTAATGCAACCCTGATTGGCCAGTCCGTTGCGTTCTTCATTTTTGTACTGTTTTGCATGAAGTTCGTGTGGCCTCCGGTCATCGCGGCTTTGCACGAACGTCAGAAGAAGATCGCGGATGGACTGGACGCTGCCGCCCGAGCAGCTCGCGACCTGGAACTGGCCCAAGATAAAGCGGGTCAGCAACTGCGCGAAGCGAAAGCTCAGGCAGCCGAAATCATTGAGCAAGCCAAGAAACGCGGTAACCAGATCGTCGAAGAGGCTGTTGAAAAAGCCCGTATCGACGCTGACCGTGTGAAGGTTCAGGCTCAGGCCGAGATCGAGCAGGAACTGAACGGTGTCAAAGACGCGCTGCGTGCCCAACTGGGTGCTCTGGCCGTTGGCGGTGCTGAGAAGATCCTGGGTGCCACAATCGATCAAAACGCGCACGCGGAGCTGGTAAACAAACTGGCTGCTGAAATTTAAGCGAGGGCGATCATGGCAGAATTGACCACGTTGGCCCGACCTTACGCTAAGGCAGCCTTCGAGCACGCCCAGGCCCACCAGCAACTGGCCTCTTGGTCAGCCATGCTCGGCCTGGCTGCAGCAGTGTCGCAAGACGACACCATGCAGCGCGTGCTCAAGGCCCCGCGACTGACGAGCGCAGACAAGGCCGCCACGTTTATTGACGTGTGCGGCGACAAGTTTGATGTCAAGGCACAGAATTTCATCCACGTCGTTGCCGAAAACGACCGTCTCCCGCTTCTGCCGGAGATCGCCGCTCTGTTCGACCTGTACAAGGCCGAACAAGAGAAATCGGTAGATGTGGATGTCACCAGTGCTTTTGCATTGAACCAAGAACAGCAAGACAAACTCGCCAAGGTTCTCAGTGCACGGCTCGGCCGGGAAGTGCGACTGCACGCTGCGGAGGATGCCACCCTTATTGGTGGTGTCATCATCCGCGCCGGCGACCTGGTTATCGATGGCTCGATTCGCGGCAAACTCGCGAACCTTGCCGAAGCATTGAAATCTTGAGTTTGAAGGGGCAGCAGAGCAATGCAGCAACTCAATCCTTCCGAAATAAGTGAAATTATCAAGGGCCGCATCGACAAGCTCGATGTGACCTCCCAAGCCCGTAACGAAGGCACTGTCGTCAGCGTATCTGACGGCATCGTGCGGATTCACGGTCTGGCCGACGTAATGTACGGCGAGATGATCGAGTTTCCGGGCGGCGTCTTCGGTATGGCTCTCAACCTGGAGCAAGACTCTGTAGGTGCCGTTGTATTGGGCGCATACCAGACTCTGGCTGAAGGCATGAGCGCCAAGTGCACTGGCCGCATCCTCGAAGTTCCTGTTGGTAAGGAACTGCTGGGTCGCGTAGTCGACGCACTGGGTAACCCAGTTGACGGCAAAGGTCCGCTGAACAACACCGAGACCGATGCGGTCGAGAAAGTTGCTCCAGGCGTGATCTGGCGTAAGTCGGTAGACCAGCCTGTACAGACTGGCTACAAGGCTGTCGATGCCATGATTCCTGTCGGCCGTGGCCAGCGCGAGCTGATCATCGGTGACCGTCAGATCGGTAAAACCGCTCTGGCGATCGACGCGATCATCAACCAGAAAGACAGCGGTATTTTCTGCGTCTACGTAGCGATCGGTCAGAAACAATCGACCATCGCCAACGTTGTTCGCAAGCTGGAAGAAAACGGCGCACTGGCTAACACCATCGTCGTGGCAGCGAGCGCTTCGGAATCTGCAGCACTGCAATTCCTGGCACCGTACTCCGGTTGCACCATGGGTGAATTCTTCCGCGACCGCGGTGAAGACGCGCTGATCGTTTATGACGATCTGTCCAAGCAAGCAGTGGCTTACCGCCAGATTTCCCTGCTGCTGCGCCGTCCACCAGGCCGTGAAGCTTACCCAGGCGACGTGTTCTATCTCCACTCCCGTCTGCTGGAGCGCGCATCCCGCGTTTCGGAAGAATACGTAGAGAAGTTCACCAACGGCGCAGTGACCGGCAAAACCGGTTCCCTGACCGCACTGCCGATCATCGAAACCCAGGCTGGCGACGTTTCCGCGTTCGTTCCGACCAACGTGATTTCCATCACCGACGGTCAGATCTTCCTGGAATCGGCCATGTTCAACTCCGGGATCCGTCCTGCTGTGAACGCCGGTGTTTCGGTATCCCGTGTGGGTGGTGCCGCTCAGACCAAGATCATCAAGAAGCTCTCCGGTGGTATCCGTACCGCTCTGGCTCAGTACCGTGAACTGGCGGCATTCGCCCAGTTCGCTTCTGACCTGGACGAAGCGACCCGTAAGCAACTTGAGCATGGTCAGCGCGTTACCGAGCTGATGAAGCAGAAGCAATACGCACCAATGTCGATCGCTGACATGGCGCTGTCGCTGTATGCCGCTGAGCGTGGGTTCCTGACTGACGTTGAAATCGCCAAGATCGGCAGCTTCGAACAAGCGCTGATTGCTTTCTTCAACCGCGATCACGCCGAATTGATGGCGAAGATCAACGTGAAGGGTGACTTCAATGACGAAATCGACGCTGGCATGAAAGCCGGTATCGAGAAGTTCAAGGCCACCCAAACCTGGTAAGCCGCAGCGGGAGCCGCAAGGCTCCCGCTTGCTAACCTGATAGGTGTTACATGGCAGGCGCAAAAGAGATTCGCAGTAAGATTGCGAGCATCAAAAGCACGCAAAAGATTACCAGCGCCATGGAAAAAGTGGCGGTCAGCAAAATGCGCAAGGCACAAATGCGCATGGCTGCTAGCCGTCCTTATGCGGAGCGCATCCGCCAGGTTATTGGTCATTTGGCCAACGCCAACCCGGAATATCGCCACCCTTTCATGATCGACCGCGCTATCAAGCGCGTTGGTTACGTTGTGGTGAGCAGTGACCGTGGTCTGTGTGGTGGCTTGAACACCAACCTGTTCAAGGCCCTGGTCAAGGACATGGCGGTAAACCGCGAAAACGGCGTCGAGATCGATCTGTGTGTTGTTGGTAGCAAGGGTGCGGCTTTCTTCCGCAACTTCGGCGGTAACGTCGTTGCAGCTATCAGCCACCTGGGTGAAGAGCCGTCGATCAATGACCTGATCGGCAGCGTCAAGGTGATGCTGGATGCCTACCTGGACGGCCGTATTGACCGCCTGTCCGTGGTGTCCAACAAGTTCATCAACACCATGACGCAACAGCCTACCGTGGAGCAGTTGATTCCACTGGTGGCAACCCCGGATCAAGAACTCAAGCACCACTGGGACTATCTCTACGAACCGGACGCCAAAGAGCTGCTTGACGGCTTGATGGTTCGCTACGTGGAGTCGCAGGTCTACCAGGCGGTGGTCGAGAACAACGCGGCTGAACAAGCTGCGCGGATGATCGCGATGAAGAACGCTACCGACAACGCCGGTGATTTGATCAGCGATTTGCAGCTGATCTACAACAAGGCGCGTCAGGCTGCGATCACCCAAGAGATCTCGGAAATCGTCGGCGGCGCTGCCGCGGTTTAACGGTTCAAATATTCAGAGGATCCAGCTATGAGTAGCGGACGTATCGTTCAAATCATCGGCGCCGTTATCGACGTGGAATTTCCACGCGACAGCGTACCGAGCATCTACAACGCTTTGAAAGTCAAAAGCGATGCCGGCACCACTCTGGAAGTTCAGCAACAGCTGGGCGACGGCGTGGTTCGTACCATTGCAATGGGTTCCACCGAGGGCTTGAAGCGCGGTCTGGAAGTCACTGACTCTGGCGCAGCCATCTCCGTACCGGTCGGTAAAGCGACCCTGGGCCGGATCATGGACGTTCTGGGCAACCCGATCGACGAAGCCGGTCCAATCGAGACCGAAGAGCGCTGGGGCATTCACCGTCCTGCGCCAACCTTCGCTGAACAAGCGGGCGGCAACGACCTGCTGGAAACCGGCATCAAGGTTATCGACCTGGTTTGCCCGTTCGCCAAGGGTGGTAAAGTCGGTCTGTTCGGTGGTGCCGGTGTAGGCAAAACCGTAAACATGATGGAACTGATCCGTAACATCGCCATCGAGCACAGCGGTTATTCCGTGTTCGCCGGTGTGGGTGAGCGTACTCGTGAGGGTAACGACTTCTACCACGAGATGAAGGATTCCAACGTTCTGGACAAAGTGGCACTGGTTTACGGTCAGATGAACGAGCCGCCGGGTAACCGTCTGCGCGTAGCACTGACCGGCCTGACCATGGCCGAGAAGTTCCGTGACGAAGGTAACGACGTTCTGCTGTTCGTCGACAACATCTATCGTTACACCCTGGCCGGTACTGAAGTATCCGCACTGCTGGGCCGTATGCCTTCGGCAGTAGGTTACCAGCCGACCCTGGCCGAAGAGATGGGTACTCTGCAAGAGCGTATCACTTCGACCAAAAACGGTTCGATCACCTCGATCCAGGCGGTATACGTACCGGCGGATGACTTGACTGACCCGTCGCCAGCGACCACGTTTGCCCACTTGGACGCCACCGTCGTTCTGTCCCGTGACATCGCCTCCCTGGGTATTTACCCAGCGGTCGATCCACTCGACTCGACTTCGCGTCAGCTGGATCCGAACGTGATCGGCCAGGACCACTACGACACCGCTCGCGGCGTTCAGTACGTTCTGCAGCGTTACAAAGAACTGAAGGACATCATTGCGATCCTGGGTATGGACGAGCTGTCGGAAGCCGACAAGCAGTTGGTAAACCGTGCTCGTAAGATCCAGCGCTTCTTGTCGCAGCCGTTCTTCGTGGCTGAAGTCTTCACCGGTGCTTCGGGTAAATACGTTTCCCTGAAAGACACCATTGCTGGCTTCAAAGGCATCCTCAACGGTGACTACGACCACCTGCCAGAACAAGCGTTCTACATGGTCGGCGGCATCGAAGAAGCGATCGAGAAAGCCAAGAAACTGTAATCCCGGCGCCCGGCAACGGGCGCTAATTTAGGTTGAGGCAATCAGATGGCTATGACAGTCCATTGCGATATCGTCAGCGCGGAAGGGGAAATCTTTTCCGGCCTGGTCGAGATGGTGATTGCGCACGGTGCACTCGGTGATCTTGGTATTGCCCTGGGTCACGCGCCGCTGATCACTAATCTGAAACCGGGTCCGATCCGCCTGATCAAGCAAGGCGGGGAAGCCGAGGTGTTTTACATCTCCGGTGGTTTCCTCGAGGTTCAGCCGAACATGGTCAAGGTTCTTGCCGACACCGTGCAACGTGCTGCCGACCTGGATGAAGCCTCCGCTCAGGAAGCCGTCAAGGCTGCCGAGAAGGCCCTGCATGAGCGTGGCGCGGAGTTCGATTACGGTTCCGCTGCTGCACGTCTGGCCGAGGCGTCAGCTCAGCTGCGCACCGTCCAGCAGATCCGCAAGAAGTTTGGCGGTTAATCCGTCACCGACTTGTTGTGCGATTGATTAAAAAGGGTAGCCTCGGCTACCCTTTTTTCTTTTCCGAATTCAATAACCTGGTCGCAGTTGCTGACCACCCAGGATTGGTAGCCAGTCATGTCACTTGAAATCGTTATTCTCGCTGCCGGCCAAGGCACTCGCATGCGTTCGGCGCTGCCCAAGGTGCTGCACCCGATTGCCGGCAACTCGATGCTGGGTCATGTTATCCACAGCGCCCGACAACTCGATCCACAGCGCATTCACGTAGTGATTGGCCATGGTGCCGACGCCGTACGTGAGCGTCTGGCGGCAGATGACCTGAACTTTGTCCTGCAGGATAAACAACTGGGTACCGGTCACGCCGTGGCTCAGGCCGTGCCATTCATCAAGTCCGATACGGTACTGATCCTCTACGGTGACGTGCCGTTGATCGAGGTCGAGACCCTGCAACGCTTGCTCAAGCAAGTCGCACCTCAGCAACTGGGCCTGCTGACCGTTGAACTGGATGATCCTACCGGCTATGGCCGCATTGTGCGTGACACCGATGGCAAGGTCACGGCTATCGTCGAACAGAAAGACACCAATGAAGCCGAGCGTGCAATCACCGAAGGCAACACCGGTATTCTGGCAGTGCCATTCGAGCGTTTGGGCGACTGGATGAGCCGGCTTTCCAATAACAACGCCCAAGGCGAGTATTACCTGACCGACGTGATTGCCATGGCGGTCAGCGATGGTCTGGTGGTGGCCACCGAGCAACCGCACGATGCCATGGAAGTGCAGGGTGCCAACGACCGCAAGCAACTCTCCGAACTTGAACGTCACTATCAGCTACGCGCCGGCCGCCGTTTAATGGCGCAGGGCGTGACATTGCGCGACCCGGCCCGTTTCGATGTGCGCGGTGAGGTGACTGTCGGTCGCGATGTGCTGATCGACATCAACGTGATCCTTGAAGGCAAGGTCGTGATCGAAGACGACGTGGTCATCGGCCCGAATTGCGTCATCAAGGACAGCACGCTGCGTAAAGGCGTGGTCATCAAGGCCAACAGTCATATCGAAGGCGCGGTGCTCGGCGAAGACAGTGATGCCGGTCCATTTGCCCGGTTGCGCCCAGGTACCGTGCTGGAAGCCCGCGCCCATGTGGGTAACTTTGTCGAACTGAAAAATGCCCACTTGGGTGAGGGCGCCAAAGCCGGGCACCTGACCTACCTGGGTGATGCCGAGATCGGTGCGCGTACCAACATCGGCGCAGGCACCATCACCTGCAACTACGATGGCGCCAACAAGTGGAAAACCGTGTTGGGCGAGGACGTCTTCATTGGCTCCAACAATTCGTTGGTAGCACCTGTGGATATCTCGGCAGGCGCGACCACGGCGGCCGGCTCGACCATTACGCAGAATGTGGATAACGCGCAGTTGGCAGTGGGCCGAGCGCGGCAGAAGAACATCGATGGCTGGAAGCGGCCGGAGAAGATCAAGAAGAGCTGAGTTATCCACAGTTCATGCGATCAACAGATCGCAGCCGTCCGCCGCTCCTGCAGGGTGAACCTAACCCACCCGCAGGAGCAGGCGAAGGCTGCGATCTTTTATACGTTATCCACAGATCTTTTTTCACGCACCCGCTTGACGAAGTTTCGCTAATAGGTTTTGATTGCTTCCGTTATCTTTCGAATCGAAACTTATCCAGCCATGTCGAAACGCAATACACCTCAACGTCGCCACAATATCCTCGCCTTGCTCAACGAGCAGGGGGAAGTCAGTGTGGATGAGCTGGCCAAGCGTTTCGAAACCTCGGAAGTTACGGTTCGCAAGGATCTGGCAGCGCTCGAAAGCAACGGGCTATTGCTGCGTCGCTACGGCGGCGCGATCACCATGCCTCAGGAATTGGTGGCAGATAGCGGCGAACCGGTTTCCAAATACAAACAGGCCATTGCCCGTGCGGCCGTTACACGGATTCGCGAGCACGCCCGCATCATCATCGACAGCGGCAGCACCACGGCCGCAATGATTCCAGAACTTGGCCAACAACCGGGTCTGGTAGTGATGACCAACTCGCTGCATGTGGCTAGCGCCTTGAGTGAGCTGGAGCATGAACCAGTGCTACTAATGACTGGAGGCACCTGGGATCCGCATTCCGAATCCTTTCAGGGTCAGGTGGCGGAGCAGGTACTACGCTCTTACGACTTCGATCAGTTGTTCATTGGTGCCGATGGCATCGACATGGTTCGTGGCACCACCACCTTCAATGAATTGCTGGGGCTGAGCCGGGTCATGGCTGATGTGGCCCGGGAAGTGATCGTGATGGTGGAGGCCGACAAGATTGGCCGCAAGATTCCTAACCTGGAACTGCCCTGGAGCAGTGTCCATACCCTTATTACCGATGATCGCCTGCCTCTGGAGGCACGGGATCAGCTTCAGGCCCGCGGTATCAACTTGATTTGTGCGGCTGTCAGTCAGGAGAAATAGCATGTGTGGAATTGTTGGCGCAGTTGCAGAACGTAATATCACCGCCATCCTTGTCGAAGGCCTCAAGCGCCTGGAATACCGCGGCTATGACAGCGCCGGTGTGGCGATCTTCACCAACGACGGCATCCTTGATCGTGTCCGTCGTCCGGGCAAGGTCAGCGAGCTGGAACAAGCCCTGGCTGCCACGCCGCTGATCGGTCGTCTGGGGATTGCCCATACCCGTTGGGCGACCCACGGCGCGCCTTGCGAACGTAACGCCCACCCGCATTTCTCCGGGCAGAATCTGGCGGTGGTGCACAACGGCATCATCGAAAACCACGAAGCCTTGCGCGAACAGTTGAAGGCCCAGGGTTATGTGTTCACCTCCGACACCGACACTGAAGTTATCGCCCACCTGCTGGCGCATAAGCTCAAGGACCTGCCCGACCTGACCACGGCCCTCAAGGCAACGGTCAAGGAACTGCACGGTGCTTATGGTCTGGCAGTGGTCAGTGCCGATCAGCCGGATCGCCTGGTCGCCGCCCGCAGTGGCAGCCCGCTGGTGATTGGCCTGGGTCTGGGGGAAAACTTCCTCGCCTCCGACCAACTGGCCCTGCGTCAGGTCACCGACCGCTTCATGTACCTGGAAGAAGGCGATATCGCGGAAATTCGCCGCGACAGCGTGCAGATCTGGGACGTTGACGGTAAAGCCGTCGAGCGCGAAGCGGTGCAGTATCGCGATGGCGCCGAAGCTGCCGACAAGGGTGAATTCCGCCACTTCATGCTCAAGGAAATCCACGAGCAACCGACAGTGGTTCAGCGCACCCTTGAAGGTCGCCTGAGCCCTAATGGTGTACTGGTACAGGCTTTCGGTCCGCAGGCTGCCGAGCTGTTTGCCAAAGTGCGCAACGTGCAGATCGTCGCTTGCGGCACCAGTTACCACGCCGGTATGGTCGCCCGCTATTGGCTCGAAGAACTGGCCGGTATTCCGTGCCAGGTCGAGGTGGCCAGCGAATTCCGCTACCGCAAGGTCGTTGTACAGCCCGACACCCTGTTCGTGACCATTTCCCAGTCTGGCGAAACCGCCGACACCTTGGCGGCATTGCGCAATGCCAAGGAGTTGGGTTTCCTCGCCAGCCTGGCCATCTGTAACGTGGGCATCAGTTCTCTGGTGCGTGAATCCGACCTGACCCTGCTGACCCAGGCCGGCCGCGAAATCGGCGTGGCTTCGACCAAAGCCTTTACCACTCAGTTGGTGGGCTTGCTGTTGTTGACCCTGTCCCTGGGGCAAGTACGCGGTACGCTGGACAAAGGTGTCGAAGCGACACTGGTGGAAGAACTGCGTCGTCTGCCAACCCGTCTGGGCGAAGCGTTGGCCATGGACAGCACCGTAGAAAAAATCTCCGAGCTGTTCGCCGACAAGAATCACACCCTGTTCCTGGGCCGTGGTGCTCAATACCCGGTAGCAATGGAAGGCGCACTCAAGCTTAAGGAAATTTCCTACATCCACGCCGAAGCCTACCCGGCCGGCGAGCTGAAGCATGGCCCGTTGGCCCTTGTGGATGACGACATGCCAGTGGTGACCGTAGCGCCAAACAACGAGCTGCTGGAGAAGCTGAAGTCCAACCTTCAGGAAGTCCGGGCCCGTGGCGGCCAACTGATTGTCTTCGCCGACGAGAAGGCAGGCATGACCAATGGCGAAGGCACTTATGTTGTACAAATGCCGCACATCCACGACATTCTGTCGCCGATTCTCTACACCATCCCGTTGCAGTTGCTGTCTTACTACGTGGCGGTGTTGAAAGGCACGGACGTTGACCAGCCGCGCAACCTGGCGAAGTCGGTGACGGTGGAATAAGTTATCCACAAGCCGTCACACACAAAACGACCCGCGATGTGCGGGTCGTTTTGCATCTGCTGTCTGGTCTTCGGACCGCGCTCACTCAACCGATGACTTACCCCGGAGCAGTCGCCACGTCGAACCCCGGCTGACGCCTGTCATGGCATCAGAATTTGCCGCTCGCGTAGCCGCCATCGACGGGCATGACCACACCTGTAACGTAGGACGACTGATCGCTGAGTAGCCAGAGTACGGCGTTTGCCACCTCATCCGCCGTACCGAAGCGTTTCATGGAGGTGACGTTGATTTTTCTCTGGGTATTTTCCGGTGCCGCTTTCAAGCGTGCTTCGCTGTTCATGCCGCCCAGAATAGGACCGGGGGCAACCGCGTTGACGCGAATGCACCCCCCATCCTCCAGCCTGGCGTTTTCGATGGACGCCACCTGGGTCATGCCGTTGATGGCCTGTTTGCTGGCGACATAAGCCACCTGGCCGCCAATGGGGACCACGCCGGCACAGGACGATGTGTTGACGATGGCGCCAGCGCCACGGCCAAGCATGATTTGCAGTTCATGCCTCATGCAGTGGTAGGTGCCGTTGACGTTGATGTTCATCACCTTCATCCAGTCATCCGGGCACGAGTCCGCCAGTTTGCCGTAGCGGGCGGTCACGCCTGCATTGTTGAAGGCGCAATCGAGCTTGCCGTAGACCGATCGAATGGTGTCGAATGCCTGCGCTACCTGGGCCGGATCGGCGACATCGCAGGCAATAAACCGGCAGCGTTGACCCAGACGGTCTGCCAGCTGCGCCCCTTTTTCTGCGTCTCTGCCGAACACAATCAGCTCGGCTCCCGCCTCGATCAGGCGTTCACTGACACCCTCGCCAATCCCGCTGGTGCCGCCGGTTACCAGGCACACTTTTCCTGTGAAGTCGTACATGTGTTACATCCTTATGCCAACGAGGGTCTCAAGTATTTCGGATTCACGCAGCAATACACCCGGTCCAGGCGCGGATTGCTTTTGTCGCTGAAGCATTTACTGTCCCACTGGCATTTATGGATGTCACTGGAACGGCCCTGCAGCGTTTTGTTGATCAGATCGTTGTCGGCAAACAGCGCCCTGGACATCCCCACCCAGTCGCAGACGCCATCGGCCAGCAACTGTTCGGCCTTGTCCAATCCGTCGATGAAGCCGGCATACCCCACCGGTACCGTCGACACCGCTTTGATGGCCCTGACCCCGGCTTGCAGGTAGTCATCCATCGTCGAGGAGTGGACGATCAACTGGCCGAAGGTCGCGCCCATGCACATCGAACACTCCAGCGCTGCAACGCCGGCCTGGCAGAGTGCCTGGACGGTTTCCTTGATATCCGGGAATTGCAGCCCCTCATCACCCAGACGATCATCGATACCCAACCTGATGGTGATGATCAGGGCACCCTGGGTTCGTTCGCGGATGGCCTGGATCACTTCGAGCAGCAGCCGGGCACGGTTCTCTTCGCTGCCGCCATAACGATCCGTGCGCTTGTTGGTGTGGGGAGACAGAAAGCTGCTCAGCAGGTAACCGTTGGACGCCTGCAATTGCACCAGTCGGGCACCGTTGATCCACGCCAACCAGGCGGAATGGGCAAATTGCTCGATCACCAGGGCAATGTCCGTTTCGTCCATGACCTGCACCCGGTAGTGCGGATCAAGTTTGGACACGCGCGGGCATGGCACGCCACTGGGCGTCAGCACCGCGACGCCGGTGTGCGTCGTGGTGCCCTGGCCACCGTAATGTTGCAACTGCACGCCCACTGGCGTGTTGACGCGCTCGGCCATCTTGAACATGGCCTTGAGCGATTCGCCCTGGTGTTGCTCGAACAGCCCGAGCCCGGTGCTCTGCAGTCGCGACTGGGGCGATACCGTGGCGTTGCACAGAAACGCCATGGAGCAGCCGCCCTCCATGATCCCCTGATAGAACTCAATCATCTGCGGTGTCACGCACCCGCTGTGATCGGCCAAGTCCACGCCCATCGAAGCGAAAAACAGACGATTGCGCAGCACCAGTCCGCCTGCCAGCTTGAGCGGCTCAAGCACGTGGGGATAGCGGTCGATCATGCCTCTATCCTCTGCTCTGGCATCGGTGACGGCTGGTCAAATGTCATCCAGAGAGGCTGTTCGGCAGCGCGGGCGGGGGCTGGTTCTTCATGAGAGAAATACGTGTACTGCTTGAGTACTTCTCGCCATTTGAATCGCAACTGAGTATCCAGGTCCGCCAGTTGCAGTTTGAGCAGGCGGCCCTTTGGCCCGTCACTTTCGAGTAACGATTGCACCGGCAGGCTGATCATTCCCTCGTTTTCCAGATACAGATAGACATGCCCGCGCGTGGGCGTGTCGAGCGCGCCGACCGGGCTGTCACACTGCATTTGCAGGCCGGCCATTGAAAGCAGATCCAAGCGGCCGGCCAGATGACGACCGGACTCAAGATGTATCAGCACGTCATGCCGTATGCCTTTGAGCGGCCGGAACCAGCAGGCCGGATCGAAGTTGATGTTTCGCATGCGCTTGAAGACGGGCATTTTGATGACTTCGCCGAGTAGCCGGATGTCGGCCACCAGTTCGCCGCGCTGGAAGAAACGTGCGCGCTTATCGACTTTTCGTGCCCGCGGTTGCGCCACTTCGGCGTAGTCACCGACGAGTACGTCGACCTGAAAGGACGACTCGGTATAGCGGGGGAAGCTCGACAGCAGATCAACGATGGAAATCGACACCTCGCCGCGTGCATAGCCACTGTGTTCGTAGAAATGCGCGTACATGGCCTGGCGGGCGACTTCGATCAACATCAGGCCAGGCACGTGTTCATGGTGCTTGCGGTAAAAGAAGTAATTGGAGGTGTCGTTGAACAGGGTGAAGTACAGCAAGCCTTGCTGTGGGCAACCGTCCAGATTCTTGAGGACATCGTGCACCTGCCGCCGTTGGCCGACGTCGAGTACGTCGTCGTAGCCCAGCAGCTGTGCCAGCTTGGCTTCGATACTTTCCAGGACCCAGACACCTGTCAGTATCAGGTGATCGGTGGCTTTTTCGTAGCAGGCCAGCAGCTCTGGCAGACAGGCCGACAGGCCTGCCTGTTCGAGTTCGTCCAGGCCGATAACCGTCGGTAACGAGCGCAGCACCAGTCGATCGCTGTCCTGGCGATAGGCCTGGTTGACGATGTCGAGATCCGCTGGATCAAGGTTCGCTTGTTGAATGATGGCGGCGGGCAGCCAGGCCGGTAGCTGGTGGCGAGCGTCGTAAATCAATACATCGTCATCGTGGCCTTTATGGACGATGTCCTTTCCAACTTTCCTTTCCATGTCGATCATGATCTTCCCTCTGTGTTGAACGTTGGTTTCCAGCAGTCGCTATCCATGTCGCAAGATCGACGCACGCCGATATGAGCCGCCCGGCTCGTATCGGCAACTTCACTTGATATTTTTATGCGTTAACGGGTGCAGAAAGGATTACTGCACCGTGATGTAACAGGCCCCCAGGGTGCGGTTGTCCAGCACTTGCGGAGGTGCCAGCCATTTGAAATCGATGCCGCCGCGCTTCAGCAGACGACCGATAGCCACAGGGGAAACCGACACCAGATGCGAGACACCGCAGGCTTTGGCGTAATCCAGGGTGGCCAGGAACAGGCCAACGGTGTTTTCGTCCGACATCATCTGTTCGTCTCTGCCGGTTTGGGCATCAAGGTCCAGAGAGGTGAAACGTGACAGCTCCCAGACGTCGTCCTGGCAAGGGGCAGGAACGTCGCCCAGCAATGAGGTGAACACTTCACTCAGCAGATACGGCTGGGTGGTGGGTAAAAGGCGTGCGCATCCCTTTATGTTTCCGCCGTCCTGTTCCGCGACGATGTAGTGAGTGCCACTGTGGTCAAACTGGTCGAACTCGAAATCGGCAGGGGTCGACAATTCCCAACCGAGGCGTTCAACGAAAACCTGATACCGATAATGTGCCAACCGCTGACGCTCGACTGACGTAAGCTCGTCGTATCGTCCTGACATGTAATCCATCAACCTTTCCTTTTCAGTGACTTGCTGGGTGGCGATTAGAGTGCATGTCGTGATTGCGCACTACTGTCACCCTTGACAGCTATCGGAAATGTTTGGAAATATGCTAGGCATGTTGGCGCAAGGCCAACTAGAAATAATAATGAGAAAGGAATTCTCTATGTCGCACTGGCAGGCTGACCTGTTGGAAAATGCTATGTCCGCAACGGATGTCGAATTATTGTTCGACAATATCAAGACCGTTGCCAGGCAGTTGGAGTTTGACTATGCGGCCTATGGTTCGAGAAGACTTTTTCCCATCACCAAGCCTTGCCTGTTTCTCGTCAACAATTACTCACCCGCCTGGCAGGCGGCCTACGCGGCCAATCGCTACCTGGAAATCGATCCCTACGTTATCCGGACACTTAGAAGTGTAAAGCCGGTGCTGTGGGACGCCGAACTCAAAGCCCAGGCTCCTGATTTCTGGCGGGATGCACAATCTCACGGACTTTCGCAGGGGTGGGGGCAAACACTGCTCAATAGCGAAGCCCAGGGGCTGGTGACGTTCGCACGCGGCAGTGACCCGATCACGGCCCTGGAGCTCGAGACAAAACAGGCTGAGCTTTCCTGGCTTGCACAGATCACTCACTTGGGCATGACCCGGTTGCAGCTGCGCGGGGCGGGGTCTGTTCTACCGGTGCCCATTGAGTTGTCTCAAAGGGAAAAGGAAATTCTGCAATGGACCGCTGACGGAAAATCTTCGGACGATGTTTCCATCATCCTGGGTATTACCAAGCGAACCGTCAATTTCCATATAAACCATTGCCTGAAAAAACTGGGGTGTCAGAACAAGATCGCCGCTGCGGTCAAGGCTTCCCTCATGGGGTTGCTCTGGAAATAACTAGCGCGGGTGACCAATCCAGCGGTCGGGCTTTACGATTTAATAACTAATGGGCACAAGGCAAGGCTGCGTTCAAGGAATAATTTCAATCGAGATCTCTTCACTTATTTACTTAACGAATAACCTTATGCCCATAAGGTAATGTTTTTCAGCGTAATGAATTCGTCAAAAAAATTAAGTTATACAGTCACCGTTAACCTGTCCAACTTGGGCATGATTGCTTGAGATTTTTCGGCTGTTTTTGTGACAATCTATATTTACGCCACCCGACGATAAAAATCGCAGCCCAGGCTGCGATTTTTTTTACCCGAGCGCAGGAGCATCCATGGACCGCTTCCACGAAATGCAGGTCTTCGCCGCCGTCGCCCAGGAGCAAGGCTTCTCGGCGGCCGCCCGGCGTTTGGGGATGTCGGCGGCCAGCGTGACCCGGGCCATGGCGGCGCTGGAAAAACGCATTGGCACGCAACTGCTGACACGCACTACCCGAAGCGTGCATTTAAGTGAGACGGGGCAACGCTACCTGGAAGACTGTCGCAGAATTCTCGCCGAAGTGCAGGAAGCCGAGGATTCGGCAGCAGGCAGCCACGCCCAGCCCCGTGGCCAATTGACGCTCACCGCGCCGGTTCTGTTTGGTGAGCTGTTTGTCACACCGGTGATGGTGGGTTATCTCACGCAGTTCCCTGAGGTGAGTATCAACGCGTTGCTGGTGGATCGCGTGGTGAGCATGGTCGAGGAGGGCATCGACGTTGCGGTACGGATTGGGGAGTTGCCTGACAGCAATCAGCATGCAATTCGGGTCGGTGAAGTACGGCGAGTGGTCTGCGGCTCGCCCGCTTATTTGCAAACCCATGGCCGGCCTGCGCACCCTGAGGCGCTGTCACGGTTGCCGGTGATCGCCACCTCGTCCATCGGTCAGATCAGAAACTGGGCTTTTGTTGAAAACGATCAGCCGCTCAACGTGCGTCCGGAACCGCGTCTGGTGGTGACCGCCAATCAGGCGGCCATCAGTGCCGCGTGTCTGGGGCTGGGATTGACCCGTGTCCTGTCTTATCAGGTGGCGAGCAAAGTAGCGGCGGGTGATCTTGAAATCGTCCTGGCGGACTTTGAACTGCCGCCTTTGCCGATTCATGTGGTGTATCAGGGCGGTCGCAAGGCACCGGCGCGGATTCGCAGTTTCGTGGACTTTGCGGTGAGCACCTTGCGAGAACACCCGGCGCTTCAATCCTGAGGTTTATTGCGCTGGATGAAATAATGGATTGCATTGCCTGGTTATTCTGTTGTTTTGGCGAGAGGTAGATGATGGCCTTCATCGGCGCCGACCTTTTCCAGACGGCGCCATTCAATGGAGCCGACCATGCCTGCGATCAAACTCTATAACTTCCCGCGTTCCGGCCATGCTCACCGTGTGGAGCTGATGCTGTCTCTGCTGAACCTGCCCACCGAATTGATCTTTGTCGATCTGCCCAAGGGCGAGCATAAACAGCCGGAGTTCCTGGCGCTCAACTCCTTTGGCCAGGTGCCGGTGATTGAGGACGATGGCGTGGTCCTTGCCGATTCGAATGCCATTCTGGTGTACCTGGCGCAAAAATATGGCCACGGCCGCTGGTTGCCCACCGATCCGGTCGGTGCCGCCAAGGTGCAGCGCTGGTTGTCGGTTGCCGCCGGACAAATTGCCTCCGGCCCGGCCCGGGCACGATTGATCACTGTATTTGGAGCGCCTTACAACGCTGAAGAAGTGGTTAGCCAGTCCCATGCGCTGCTCAAGGTGATTGATCAAGAGTTGACCAACTCCCGGTATCTGGTGGGGAGTGAGCCGACCATCGCCGATGTCGCCGCCTACACCTACATCGCCCATGCGCCGGAAGGCAATGTGTCGCTTGAGCAATACGCCAACGTGCGGGCGTGGCTGGCGAGGATTGAAGACTTGCCTGGGTTTGTCGGCATGCCGCGCACTGTTGCGGGTTTGCAGACCTCTGCCTGATCCCCGTCAAACCCTGTGGGAGCAAGCCTGTTCGCTCCCACCGGTTCGCGATCAAAAGGAGTCCCTGTCATGAACCATTCACCGTGGCACGCTGGCGAGCGCCAGTTGCAGGAACACGTCGGTGTTGCCGAGCGAATGGACACCCTCGGCCGTAGGGTGATTCGCAGCGAGTTGCCGGACCAACACCGCCAGTTCTATCAGCAACTGCCGTTCATGCTTTACGGCGCGGTGGATGTTGACGGCAATCCCTGGGCCAGCATCCTCGAAGGCGCACCAGGTTTTGCCCACTCTCCCGAACCGTCACTATTGCAACTCGACAGCCTGCCCGATGCCAATGACCCTGCTCAGCTACAAGCCGGCGCGGCCATTGGTTTGCTCGGCATCGAACTGCACACCCGGCGGCGCAACCGCATCAACGGGCGTATCGGTGCAATGACAGCGGGCGGGTTTGAGGTCTCGGTGCAACAGTCATTCGGCAACTGCCCGCAGTACATCCAACTGCGCCAGTTTCATTCGGTGCCGCTGGCCGATCCCTCAACCCGCGTCGCTCAGCACCTCCATGCGCTGGATGACGCGGCGACAGCAATGATCGCCGGGGCGGATACGTTCTTTGTCGCCAGTTACGTGGATGTCGATGGCCAACACTCGGTAGACGTTTCGCATCGCGGTGGTCAGCCCGGTTTCGTCCGTATCGAAGGCAATCGCCTGACCATCCCGGATTTCGCCGGAAACCTGTTCTTCAACACATTGGGCAACCTGCTGGTCAATCCACGGGCCGGTTTGCTGTTCATCGATTTCAAGACCGGCGACCTGCTACAACTCACCGGTCGCACCGGCGTCATCCTCGATGGCCCGCAAGTCGAAGCTTTTCAAGGCGCCGAACGCTTGTGGACGCTGGAGGTTGAACGCGTGGTGCGGCGGCCGGCGGCGTTGGCCTTGCGTTGGCGCTTCGATGGGATGTCGTCTAACAGTTTGATGACCGGGACCTGGGCACAGGCTGCCGCACGCCTGCAAGCCCAGGCGTTGGGTGATGCGTGGCGGCCACTGCGGGTGGTGCGAATTGAGACGGAAAGCCAAAACATCCGCTCGGTTTATCTGGAACCCGCCGATGGCATTGGGCTGCCGGTGTTCCAGGCCGGGCAGCATTTGCCGCTGCGTTTGGAGGTGGGCGGCGAAACGCATATCCGTACCTACAGCCTGTCGAGTGCGCCGAGCGATGATTTCTTGCGCATCAGCGTGAAGCGTGACGGCGTAGTATCTTCCCATGTGCACGAACAGATCCGCGTCGGCGATGTGCTGCAAGCGCGAGCACCTCAGGGGCATTTCACCGTGGCGCCCCATGAGCGTCGGCCGTTGGTGCTGCTGGCTGCCGGGGTTGGCATTACACCTTTGCTGTCGATGCTGCGCGAAGTGGTTTATCAGGGCTGGCGCACGCGGCACATTCGGCCGACCTGGTTATTCCAGAGTTCGCGGACCCTGGCGGATCAACCGTTTCGCCAAGAGTTGGATCGGTTGCTTGAAGGCGCCGGCGACACCGTTCGCATCGTGCGCTTGCTCAGCCAACCGGAAGCCGACGCCCGTGAAGGCGAAGATTTCGACCTGACCGGGCGCATCGACACGGCGTTGCTGCGCAACATTGTTGAGGTAGAAGACTACGATCAGCTGGATTTTGTCGTGTGCGGGCCGGGCAGTTTTACCCAGGGTCTGTACGACAGCCTGAGGGAACTGGATATCCGCGACTCGCAGATCCACGCCGAAACGTTCGGCCCCTCAACGCTGCGCCGTCGGCCGGATCCCGATGCAGTGGTCATCGAACAACCGCCGGCCGCGACGACCTCGGTGCCGGTGGTGTTCCAGCGTTCGGCCAAAGAGGGCCGCTGGCAACCCGATGGTGGCAGTTTGTTGGAGCTGGCGGAAAGCCGTGGCCTGCGTCCGGAATTCAGTTGCCGTGGTGGCTCGTGCGGGACTTGCAGGACCCGGTTGATCAGCGGCCAGGTGAATTATCCACAGCCCCCGGCGCAGGTGCTGGAAGAGGGACAGGTGCTGATTTGTTGTGCGATACCGGCGCAGGGTTCGCAGCCGTTGGTGCTGGACCTTTAGCCGAAATCAAAAGATCGCAGCCTGCGATCTTTTGATCTTTTATGCGTAGGACAGGGACTTTTCTTCCAGCAACTCCTGATACAGCTCCGTCCATTTACGGCCCATTTCATCCGCCGTGAACAACCGCCGATATCGTGCTTCTGCCTTCTCGCCCATTTGCGCCGCAAGCACCGGATTGTCCCAGAGTGTGCGCATGGCTTCGCGGAGCGCCTGTGGATTGCTCGGCGGCACCACCAGCCCGGTTTCGTTGTGGATATTGATGTAGCTGGTGCCGGTGCCGATCTCGCTGGAGATCATCGGCTTGCCGTACATCGCGCCTTCGAGCAACGAGATGCCGAACGCTTCGGAACGCAGGTGCGAGGGAAATACGATGGAGTAGCTCAATTGCAGCAGGGCGACCTTGTCTTCGTCACCCAAACGGCCAAGGAAGTGAATATTGCGCAACCCCAGCGCCATGGCTTGGGCGTGCAGCTCCAGTTCCAGTGGTCCGGCGCCGACGATCACCACTGGGTAATCCACGTCTTTCAAGGCCTCAAGCAAGATATGCAGGCCTTTGTAATAACGCATCACACCGACGAACAGGAAAAACTTGTCACCCAGCTTCTGTCGCCATTTGTCCATGCGTTCGCGTTCAGCCTGTGGATAACCTGCCTTGTTGAGGCCGTAGGGGATAATCTGGGTCTTGTGCTGGAACTGCTGCAACACGTCGCTGGTGTGCAGGTAGTTGGGCGAGGCAACGACGATACGGTCGGCGCTGGCGAGGAAGCGGTTCATCAAGGGCCGATAGAGTTTAAGCAGATATTTCTGGCGAATGATGTCGGAGTGGTAAGTAACCACAGTGGGTTTATCTGACTGGCCGGCGAAGTGCACCAGGTCCATGAAAGGCCATGGAAAGTGGTAATTGACGACATCGGCTTCGGCGGCCATCTCGCGAAACTGTTTGAACACGCTCCAGGAAAATCCGGTGGAGGCGAACTGGATGTCGAGTTTGGCCCGGTGCACTTCGTGCTGTCCGAGTTGCACCACGGGGGGAAACGGGTCGGCGCTGAGGGTCAGCACCTGGCCTTCAATGCCGTGTTGGGCGCCGCTTTCGCATAACTGGAAGATGACTTGTTCGATACCACCCATTGAATCGGGCAGGTACGTCTTGAAAAAATGAAGAACTCGCATTCAACCTCCCAATGCCTGGCGGTAAGCGTGCGCTGTGATTTTCGCGCAACGTTCCCAGGAAAAAAGCTTCGCTTGTTGTAGTCCCGCTTCTCGGCATTCCTGCCAATGCGTGTTGTCGTCAATCAAACGGCTCATGGCATCGCGCAGGCCGTGCGGGTCGTCAGATCTAATGTAGTTACCCGCGCTGCCCGCCACTTCCGGCATCGCCGAATGTCGGGTCACAATCACCGGCGTGCCGCTGGCCATGGCTTCCAGAATCGGCAGACCGAAGCCTTCATATAGCGATGGAAAAACCAGCGCCCGTGCTCCGGCCAATAGTTGCGCCACGTCCTCGTCCGGCAAATAACCCAGCAGGCACACATGACCGCAGGCCAGGGACTGAAGCAGTTCCTCATTGAACTGCTCACGCTGCCAGCCGGCCATACCGACGATCAATAACGGAAACTGCTGGCGTTGCGTGGGTGACAGCAGGGCATGGGCGCGCAGGGCCAGTGTCAGGTTCTTGCGGGGTTCCAGCGTGCCGACGCACAGAAAGTATTCCCGCGCCGTAACCCCGTGGGCCTTGAGCACAGCATCGACAGCTTCGTCTTCGCGTGGATGAAAGCGTGCGGCCACCCCCAGCGGAGCGACGACAAAACGTTCGGCTGGCAGTGCGAAATAGTCCTGGGCCTCGTCAGCGACAGCTTGTGAGTCAGTCAGAATCAGTCGCGCCTGCTGCACCCCGTCCGCCAGTCGCCGCTCGATTTCCCGCATTCGTGCCGGCGGTTGCGTCTCGGGATAATGCAGGTGTGTCAGGTCATGCAGGGTGATCACTGTCGGGCCGTCGAATGACAGCGGCCACAGACTGGGTTCGTGATACAGGTCGATGCCTTGGGAGCGGCCCTGATCGAAGCGCTTCTGCGTCAGCCAGCGCCGTGCTTGATAGGCGCCGGGAATTTGCCGCAGCAATGGCGTGAGTCGCGAGTAACCAGGCATGGCGGCGCCGGGTAATGAAGAACTCCAGCCCCAGCCGTGGAACAGCGATAACTCGACGTCCGGCTCACAGGCCAGGGCATTCACCAGCTCGGCGACGTAATGGCCAATGCCGGTGCGCGGCGCCTGGAGGATGTGTGCGTTAAGGGCAATCTGCATGTTGCCTCTCTTGCACGACCGGCGCTGGTTGCAGATTGCGCAGCGTGCGTTCGGCCAGTTGCGCACTGGCTTCGCGCCAGCCGATCCAGCGCCAGTCCTTCACGTCACGGCTGGCGGGGAATAGGCCACTGCGTTCAAAATTGCCGACCAGATCGGCCAGGCTTTGCGGTGTGTTCAGATCGAAGTAGGCCATGAACTCGCCGCCGATTTCGCGGAACACCGCAATGTCGCTGCCCATCGCCGGCAAGCCACGCTGCATGGCTTCCACCAGCGGCAGGCCGAAGCCCTCGACGTGTGAGGGGAACACCAGCACGCTGGCGTTGGAATAGGCGTGTTCGAGGCTGGTGTCGCTCAGGTCATTGAACATGAACAGCTGTTTGTTCAGTTGCGGATGCGCACGGACTCGGGCGAGCAGGGCCTCGCACTTCCAGCCGATACGTCCGGCGATGCAGAGCCTGGCCCTGGAGCCTGCGGCCCAGGCCCGTTCGAAGGCGTCCAGCAGGTAGCCGTGGTTTTTCCGGGGCTCGATGGTGCTGACCATCAGGAACACCGGCTCGGTGGTTTCGAATAATCGTGCGAGGCGCGGTTCTACCGCTGCGCTGGCTTCGCTCAGGTCCAGTTCAGAGCCGAGATGAAAATAGTCGAACCACCGTTCCTCGGTTTTGACCGGGCCGAGGCGGCGCTCAATTTCCTCTCGCACCTGATCCCGCACCGTTGCGGAAATCGCCACATAGCCATCAGCGGTATTGACGATCCAGTCGAACCAATCATTGAAAACCTGCGCCAGCCGTGTGTCGTAAAACTGCGGGTGGGTCACGGGAATCAGGTCATAGATCACCGAGACGATGCCCACGCCTTCGCGCTTGAGCTGTTCGGCGGCCGGGAAAAAATCGGCGTGCCAGGAGGAGTCGAGCAGCACCAGTTGGTCCCCAGGCTGGTGCTGCAACGGCGTGCAGCGCTTGGGTAACTGGTATTGATTGACCTGATCGATCAGGCGCAGCGGCACGCTGAAACAGGCCAGCGCGGTGAAGCGGTAGGCGACGTACAGACAGCGTCGGACCCAGCGTGACGTGCAGCGTTTATCGAGACGCTGGTGCCATTGCCAGAAACGATGGGCCAGCCGTTGCAGGCGACCTGCGAAGGTCATCAATGTGTCGAAAAACGGGATGTTCAACGGCCCCAGTTGCAGTACACGGTGCAGCTTGCCCTTGAGCATCACCACCGGTATGCATTCAACCCCGTCCACGCTGGGCGGCAATTGGTTGACGACGTTGCGCACGACTCGCTGGATGCCCGAGTTGACTTTCGGGTGCAGGAATACGTGGGTGCACTCCACCAAAAGACGGGTCATGGCGAATGCTCCTCAACAGTCGAGCCGACGCGGGTGATGGTGGTTTTCGCTGCCAGCCACGAGCAGCCGACAAAGTCTTCCTGCCGGTTGTTGATGACGTGGAACACCAGGCCGTAGTCGCGCCATTCGAAGTTGCGGTCCAGATGCGAGTCCAGCCGCGACAGGCTCAGAGACACGGAGTAGTTGCCTTTGCCCAAGCCCATGATGAAGGCAAAGCGGTAGGTGAATCGTTCGCCTGCCTGCAGGTCGGTCAGGGCCATTTGCTGGCGATGGGTGTTGATGCCGTACATCATCTGACCCAGGCGGTCCTTGAGGATGAAACCGAGCACCAGCCGTTCGATGTCCTGACGGACTTCGACCTGCACTTCCAGCACTACTGGCTGGCCGACTTCGGCAGCGTCGATGGAGCGATCATTTTCGTCCAGCAGACGCACGCTGAGAATGCCGGCTTCACCGGTGCCGGAAACGGTTTGCACTTCGCCACCCGCGAGCATTTCCTGGCGTACGATCTGGCCTTCACGTTCGGCCATCAGGGCGTTGTAATAGTCCAGGACCGCTTCGGGTGTGCCATGCATGGCCATGCGGCCGTCCTTGAGCAGGATCGCCGAATCGCAAATCGACTGGATCGCCGAGCGGTCGTGGGACACGATCAGCAGGGTGGTGCCAGCTTTGCGGAAGCTGCGAATGCGTTCGAAGCTTTTGTGCTGGAAATAGGCATCGCCCACGGAGAGCGCCTCGTCGACGATCAGAATATCCGGACGCCGGGCAGTGGCGACGCTGAAGGCCAGGCGCATCTGCATACCGCTGGAATACGTGCGGACCGGGTGGTCGATGGCTTCGCCGATTTCCGCGAAATGTTCGATATCCGGCATCAGCGCTTCGATCTCGCTGACCTGCATGCCTAGCAGTTGGCCGGCCATGAATGCGTTCTGGCGGCCGGTAAAGTCCGGGTGAAAGCCCATGCCCAGTTCCAGCAAGGCAGCCACGCGGCCCTCAAGTTCGATCTTGCCACTCGTTGGCTGGGTGGTGCCGGTAATCATCTTCAGCAAGGTGCTTTTACCGGCACCATTGGCGCCGACGATGCCCACCGCTTCGCCGGGCGCTATCTCGAATTCGACGTCTTGCAGCACCCAGTGCTGACGGTGGCGAATGGGGGAAAACGGGATCAGCCACTCGGCCAGTCGGCTCCAGCGGGTCGGGTATTGTTTGTAGGCCTTGCTCAGGCCGGTTACGCGAATATGCCCCATCAGAGTTCATCCACCATTTCGCCGACTCGCTGGCGAAACAACCGCAGCCCGATCAGACAGAACACCAGGGCGCTGATGAAAATCGGCAACAGCGAACTCCATACCGGCCATTGGCCGTAAACGAACAGGTTCTGATAGCTGGTGATCAGGTTGGTCAGGGGATTGAGTTGCAGCAGACGTTGCACCCACTCCGGCAGGATGCTCATCGGGTACACGATCGGCGTCAGCCAGAACCAGAATTGCAGGCAGATGCCGAAGAG
The DNA here is from genome assembly GCF_029955235.1 of Pseudomonas fungipugnans. Lineage (NCBI taxonomy): Bacteria > Pseudomonadati > Pseudomonadota > Gammaproteobacteria > Pseudomonadales > Pseudomonadaceae > Pseudomonas > Pseudomonas fungipugnans. The sequence continues at coordinate 200,336 of NZ_JARBWL010000002.1, read as the reverse complement.
CTGGCCGACATCGCGGAAGAACACGTTCAACACGCCGAGAATCATCCCCAACCCGGCGCAGAACATCATTTGCAACGCTATCAGTGGAATCAGCGCCAGCAGTACAGTGCCGGGCCAGCGTCCGGTGATCAGCAGAAACCCCAGGAACAGACCGATGATGATCGCGAAGTTGATGCTGGCGTTGATCAGCACGATCACTGGCAGGCAGATCCTCGGGAAGCTGATTTTCTTCAGCAGGTTGGCGTTTTCCAGAAACATGTTCTGGCTGCGCAATGTGATTTCGGTAAACAGCCCCCAGGCCAGCAGACCGGCGCACAGATAAACGCTGTAGGCCATGCTGTCGTCTACCCCTGGCAGGCGGGCGCGCATGATGTGGGAAAAAATCACGGTGTAGACGATGATCATCGACAGCGGATTGAGCACGGGCCACAAGGCCCCGAACAGTGAATTGCGATACCGCGCTTGAAACTCTCGCTGCACGCTACCGAGGATGAAGCCGCGATAGTTGTGCAACGAGCGGTACAGAGAAAGCAGCATTCAAACCGTCCTGCCGTAATGGTCTTCGAAACGGACGATGTCGTCCTCTCCCAGGTATTCGCCGCTTTGCACTTCAATGATCACCAGGTCGATCACGCCGGGGTTTTCCAGGCGATGCTTGTGCCCGGCGGCAATGAATGTCGATTCGTTCTTGGCCACCAGATGCGTGCCGGTGCCGTTGTTGGTGACCTTGGCCATGCCTTCGACCACTACCCAGTGTTCATTACGGTGGTGGTGCATTTGCAGTGACAATTTGCCGCCGGGCTTGACCACGATGCGCTTGATCTTGAAGCGTGGGCCTTCCTCCAGCACGGTGTAAGTGCCCCAGGGGCGACTGACAGTACGGTGCAGACGATAGGCTTCGTGCTGTTTGTCCTTGAGCTGTTTGGCCACCCGCCTTACATCCTGGGTGCGGTCGGCATGGGCCACCAGCACGGCGTCGGCCGTATCGATGATGATCAGGTTATCCACACCGACGGTGGCGATCAGCCGGTCTTCGCTCTGGACGAAGTTGTGGTGGCTGTCGATGAATACCGCTTCACCGCTGGCGCGGTTATGTTGTGCATCTGCGGGCACCAGTGCCGCGACGGCCCCCCAGGAGCCAATGTCGCTCCAGTCAAAACCGGCAGGCACCACGACCACTTTGTCTGAGCGTTCCATCAGGGCGTAGTCGATGGAGATGTCGGTGATCCCGGCAAACAGCACCGGGCACAGTTCCTGTTGCAGGCAACCACCGGTTTCCACGGGCGCACTGACCGCCATGCAGGCGCGGGTCTGTTCCAGCAACTCGGCGGCGTGAAGCTGCAATTGCGCCAGCACGGTTCCCACCGAGAAGCAGAACATGCCCGAGTTCCACAGGAAGTTGCCGCTTTCCAGATAATGCGTAGCGGTTTGCAAATCCGGTTTTTCGACGAATCGCTGCACCCTGGCGGCGCCCTTGTCATCCAGTGGAGCGCCGGTTTCGATATAGCCAAAGCCGGTTTCCGGAGCGGTCGGCAGCACACCGAAGGTCACCAGAAAACCGTCTTTGGCCAGCGCCACGGCGTGTTCGACTGCGCTTTGCAACGCCGCCACGTTGACGATCAGATGGTCGGCGGGCATCACCACCATGATCGCTTCGTCGCCATGCAGGGCTTGCAGGGAGAGGGCCGCCGCAGCGATGGCCGGGGCGGTATTGCGCCCCGTAGGCTCCAGCAGAAAGTGCCCGCGATGGCGACTCAGCTGGGCGTCCTGATAGTGATCCTTGCTCTGGAAGTAGTAGTCGCGGTTGGTCACGGTGACGATATCGCCCCACCCATCGAGCAGGCCGGCCGCACGCCGGTAGGTCTTGCCCAGCAACGACTGCCCGTCGGGCAGGGTCATGAACGGCTTGGGGTGGCCTTCACGGGACACCGGCCACAAGCGAGTACCGGCACCGCCGGACAGAATCACTGGAATGAGCATGACCTACTCCTTGGCGACGCGTTTCATGTCCGCGTCCATCATCATGCGGATCAAGGTATCCAGATCGGTTTTCGGCTTCCAGCCCAGCACACGCCGAGCCTTGGCCGGGTTGCCAAGCAGCACCTCGACTTCGGCCGGGCGGAAAAACGCCGGGTCGATCTTCACGAAGTCGCGGTAGTTCAGGTCAACGTGTTCGAAGGCGATCCGGCACATCTCGCGCACGGTGGTGGTCACGCCAGTGGCGACCACAAAGTCATCAGGCTTGTCCTGTTGCAGCATCAGCCACATGGCTTCGACGTAGTCGCCGGCAAACCCCCAGTCGCGCTTGGCATCGATGTTGCCCAGGCGCAGCTCCTGTTGTTTGCCCTGTTTGATCCGCGCGGCAGCGTCGGTGACCTTGCGGGTCACGAACTCGATGCCGCGCAGTGGCGATTCATGGTTGAACAGAATCCCGCTGCTGGCGTGCAGGTTGAAGCTCTCACGGTAGTTCACGGTGATCCAGTGACCGTAGAGCTTGGCCACGCCGTAGGGGCTGCGCGGGTAAAACGGCGTGTTCTCGTCTTGTCGCTCGGCTTGAATCAGGCCAAACATTTCACTGGTGGACGCTTGATAAAAGCGGGTGTGCGGGCTGAATTGGCGGATCGCTTCGAGCAAGTGGGTCACGCCCAGGCCGTCGACGATGCCGGTGGTCACCGGTTGATCCCAGGAGGCGGCGACAAAGCTCTGTGCCGCCAGGTTGTAGACCTCGTCCGGCGCCGACTTGATCACCGCGCGCTGCACCGAACAGGCATCGGCCATGTCGCCGTCCAGGTAGACGATATCGGCCTCGACCCCCATCTCACGCAGGCGCCAGCGTGAATCGCTGCTGCGGCGCGCCACCAGACCGTGGACCTTATAACCCTTGTCGAGCAGCAGTTTGGCCAGATAAGCGCCGTCCTGGCCGGTGATCCCTGTGATCAATGCACTTTTTGTCATTCTTGTCGTACTCGAGTCTCCCAGTCGGACAGGATCGCCCGCAGGGATTGTTGTGTTGTGATTTCAGGCGTCCATCCTGTGGTCTGGGCAAGCCTTTCGTGACTGCCACAAACGCGACGCTGATCCGCACGACGAAGTCGCGCCGGATCCTGAATCAATTGCATGTCGACCTGGGCGAGGTCCCCCAGTTGTTCAATCAGACTGCGGATCGTTTGCTCGTGCCCCGAGCAAATGTTGTAAACCTGCCCGGGCGTGCCTTTTTCCAGCAGCGCCAGATAGGCCGAAACCACGTCGCCCACATCAAGGAAATCGCGGCTGACATCAATGTCGCCGACTTCCAGTCGTGGTGCTTGCAGGCCTTGCTTGATGCGGTTGATCTGGCGCGCGGCGCTGGCGATCACGAAGCTGTCTTTTTGCCCGGTGCCGATATGATTGAACGGTCGGGCAACCAATACTGGCCAGCCCTCGCTCAGGCCCCATTGCAGGCTGAGGAATTCTGCCGACAGCTTGCTCACGGCATACGGATTGCGCGGGCAGGGCGGTTGCAGTTCGGTAATGGGCAGATCGGCTTCGGTGACCTGGCCGTAGACGTCGCCGGAACTGACATACAAAAAAGTGCCGGTGAAGCCGCGGGCCTTGAGGGACTGAAGCAAATTCAGGGTGCCGAGCAGGTTGATGTTCAGGGTGCGTGCAGGGTCGCGGAACGCTTCGGGCACGAAGGTCTGGCCGGCCAGGTGAATCACCGCGTCAGGCATTTCGGGCCACAGGCCTTCAAGGCTGTCCGGCAGGGCGAGATCGTAACGAGAGGCGACAGGCAGCAGCTCCCATTCCGAAGCATCAGCATTCAGACGGGATTGGAGGTGTTGTCCTACGAATCCACTAAGACCCGTAACGAACAGACGCTTTTTCAAACAGCAGCCCCTTGGTCATAAACTTCTGCCATTTCCCCACAGGCTTTTCGAGCGTGTCTGTCAGACCGATTAATTATCAGCAGGAAAGCAGGCGAAGTCGTTGTTGTAGTTATTTGGTTGCCAATCTGTGCCAATTGCGCAGCAATTTCAACAGGTCCCACCGTGACCGGTCAGTTCTCGTCAGCTTAGCTTGATTTATTCTCGCCGGGCGGTTCACGAATCCTCGACGGATGTGTTTAGAATGCCCCTCGTCACGATTACCCAGGGTTCGGCCGGGGTGTTTTGTAACCCCGCGAAACTGACCATTAAAACAAGAACGTAGACGGGCAAGAAGACGATGGAGGAGCACGACAGACGTCGACTCGAACCATGGCTTTGCCGTCATAGAGTGGAGCCGCCGGGACGGTGGTTTCATCGTGGGATGCCATGAATTTCATTCTTTACTCGGACGTTAACGACAGCTCCATCAGCCAGAGCCTTGGCCGCCCGGAATACAGCTATTACTTCGTGCTCAAGGCCTATCGCCCGGTGCTTGAAAGCCTTGGGCGGGTGCATGTGGTGGCTGCTACCGCCGAGGTTGATCCTCTTTATCGGCAATTGCACGCCGCTGGCGAAGACTGCCTGTTCCTGTCCTTCACGCCGCCGCAGAAAACCCCCGATGATCTTGAGTGCCCGACGATCTGCGTGGTGGCGTGGGAGTTTGATTCAATCCCCAACGAACAGCGTGACGACGACCCGAGGCAAGACTGGACACAAATGCTGGCGCGCCAAGGGCGTGTCATCACGCTTTCCAGCCACACTGCCCGAGCGATTCGCCGGGCCATGGGCGAAGCATTTCCGGTGTTGGTATTGCCCACTCCGTTGTGGGAAAACTTCGCCGACATTCGTAGCCGCCACACCAGCGCCCCGATCAATCCGGGCTCGACCCTGGACATCAAGGGCTGCATTTTCGACAGCCGCCTGCTCGGGCTATCTGCCGATGACTTGCTGCCCAAGCCGCTGATGGCCGAGCAACTGGCCGAGATCGAGGCGCTGCGCCCGCCACCGCTGACACTCAAACGCCGCTTCGTGATTGCCAGGCATTACCTGCGGATGTGGGCGCTGGATCTGGGCAAGACGCAACCGGAGCCGGTGCATCGCACGCATTTTTTGAAGCTGTGGTATTGGGAAGGGGTTCACGATCTGTTTTCAGAGGCGGCTCGTGAGCGATTGGCCGGTTACCTGCCAGCCATCGCCAGCCCGTTGCCGGTGGTAGTGCCCGAACCCGTGCCGCTGGATCTGCCGGACACTACAGCCCGGGTGGAAACACAGGTTGACGGCGTGGTCTACGTCACCGTGTTCAACCCCCTTGATGGTCGCAAGAACTGGCATCGACTGATCAGCGCTTTCTGCTGGGCCTTTCGCGAAACCGCCGACGCCACGCTGATACTGAAGATTACCCAGAGCGATCTGTCCTCCTACTACACCGAATTGATGACCTTGCTGGCGCAGCTGTCGCCGTTCGCCTGTCGCGTGGTAGTGATGCACGGCTATCTCGACGACCCGCAATACGCCCGGCTCTACGAAGCCGCCAGCTTTTACGTCAACGCGTCCCGTTGCGAGGGCCTGTGCCTGCCATTGATGGAGTTCATGGCCAGCGGCAAACCGGTGATCGCGCCGAATCACACGGCGATGGAAGACTATATCGACGAGGACGTAGCGTTCGTGGTCAAGTCCAGCGAAGAGCTGACCATCTGGCCTCAGGACACCCGCATCATCTACCGCACCCTGCGTTATCGCCCGGACTGGGGCTCATTGAAAGCCGCTTACGAAAACAGTTACCGCATGGCCAAGGAGCGACCGCAGGACTATCAACGTATGTCCCGCGCCGCCATCGAGCGCATGCACGACTACTGCGCGTTCGCCCCGGTGCAACAACGGTTGTCGGACTTTTTCGGGCTGGCGCCACAGGCCCCGATGCCTGTCGCCGTGACGGATAACGCCTCATGCTGATCATCGTTCATTCGCAAACCAACCAGCGCAACATCGCGCAGAATCTCGGGCGTTCGGAGTACAGCTATTACTTCGTGCTCAAGGAATACCGGCCGGTGCTGGAGCGGCTGGGACGGGTGATGGAAGTCAGTGATCCGCAGACTGAAGTGGATGCCCTGTACCAGGATTGCCTGTCCCGTGGCGAAGACTGTGTGTTCCTGTCGTTCTCGCCGCCCCATCACACCCCTGTGCATTTTTCCTGCCCGACCCTGCCGGTGTTTGCCTGGGAATTCAGCACCATCCCCAACGAGCCATTTGCCGGCGAGCCACGCAATGACTGGCGGACCGTATTGCGTGCATCGGGTGCGGCGATCACTCATTCCAGCTACACCGTCAACGCCGTGCGCGAGGCCATGGGCGCGGACTACCCGATTGTCGCAGTGCCGGCACCGGTGTGGGACCGCTTCGCCGCCCGTGGCGCGCAGTTGCAGCGCCAGCCGCTGGCCAACCAGGTGAAATTGAAGATCAAGGGCGTGCTGGCGGACAGTCGTCAGCTCGACCTCCAGGCGTTCGGCCCTGCGCATCTGCGCACCGAGGGCGGCATCGATTTCGAAGCCCCGCCCAGCGAACATGAGTTGGTGCTCGACGGCGTGATCTACACCTCGGTGTTCAACCCCAGCGACGGGCGCAAGAACTGGGAAGACATGCTCAGCGCGTTCTGCGTGACGTTTCGCGACGTCGAAGACGCCACGCTGGTGTTCAAGCTGACGCACCACGATGCCGAAGAAGCCCTGACCGATATTCTTCATCACCTGTACAAAAACCAGTCCTACCGCTGCCGCATCGTACTGATTTACGGCTATTTGGCGGATGCGGATTACGAGCGTCTGGTGCAAGCCACCCGTTACGTGGTGAACACCGCCTACGGTGAAGGCCAATGCCTGCCGCTGATGGAGTTCATGTCCTGCGGCAAACCGGCGGTGGCGCCGCGCACCACGGCGATGATCGATTATCTGGACGACGACAACGCGTTCATTATCGACACCACAGACGAACTGACCGCCTGGCCCCACGACCCACGCAAGGCCTTCCGCACCTTGCGTTACGTCACCAACTGGACGTCGCTATGCGCGGCCTATCGCTCCAGCTACGAGGTGGCGAAAGATGATCCTCAGCGCTATGCGCAGATGTCCGCCCACGCGGTGGCGAGTCTTGAAAGGTTCTGCAGTCAGGCCACAACCGAACAGCGCTTGAAGGTATTTTTCGCCCAGCTGTTCGAAACCAGCGTCGAGCCAGCCTTGGAATCTCCCCAGGTATGAGCACTAAACGAATCATGGACATCGAGCTGCTGCGCGGCATTGCGGTGCTGGGCGTGCTGTTCCATCACCTGCAAGGCAGCCTGTTCACCGATACCGTACCGTTGCTGGAAAAAATCCACGGCTGGGGACAACCCTGGTGGGGGGTCGATCTGTTTTTCGCCATCTCCGGGTTTGTCATTGCCCGCAGTCTGATACCGGCGTTGCAAGGGTGCAGCACCCGTCAGCAATACTGGCAGCAGACCCGCAACTTCTGGCTGAGGCGGGTCTTTCGTTTGCTGCCGTCGGCGTGGTTATGGCTGGCGCTGATGCTGCTCGCCTGCGTGTTTATCAACCGCTCGGGGGCGTTCGGTACGTTGCACGCCAACTGGCAGGCGACCCTGGCAGGCGTGGCGCAATATGCCAATTTTCGCTTTGCCGACAGTTTCTACAACTACGAATACGGGACCAGTTTCGTCTACTGGAGCCTGTCGCTGGAGGAGCAGTTCTACCTGCTGTTTCCGCTGCTGATACTGGTTTGCCGCAAGCATCTGGTCTGGGCGTTGGTGGCGTTGGTGGCAGTGCAGCTATTCACGTTGCGCACGCCGATCCTGATGGTGGTGCGCACCGACGCGCTGGCCCTGGGTATCTTGCTGGCGATGTGGAGTGCGCAGCCATCCTACGTGCGCTGGGAGCCGACCTTTTTACGCCGGCCCTGGGCGGGCATTTCGGTTCTGCTGGTGTTGGCACTGGCGCTAAGTGTGATGGCCACTGATCGTTTCACCTTCACCAACTACCGTATTGGCGCGATTGCCGTACTCAGTGCGGTGCTGGTCTGGCTGGCGTCTTACAACCGTGATTACCTGCTGCCGGCAGGGCGGCTGAAAAGCCTGATGAGCTGGGTCGGCAGCCGCTCCTACGGTATTTATCTGATTCACATCCCGGCCTATCTGCTGGTGCGCGAGTTTACCTTTCGCTTGCAGGCCGCCCAACTGCCCAACCCGGCTGGTCACCCGATCCTGACCCTGCTGCTGGCGGGCGCGTTGATTGTGCTGTTGAGCGAGCTTAACTACCGCTTTGTCGAAATGCCCATGCGCAACCGTGGCGCCGCCCTGGTCAAACGCCTGGGCACGTCTCGCGCCGCCGTCTCATCCTCTGGAGCCACCTCATGCTGAGCCTTTTGAAGAAACTCACGGCGGGCACGCCCGCGCCCGCACAGCCGGTGACACCAGAGGTTGCTGTGGTCGACAAGGTTGATCCGTTCCAGCTCGGCTTGTTCGACGCGACGCTCAGCGGCTGGTTCAACCAGCAAACCAACGAGCTGTTTCCGGGGTTTCTGATCAGCCCTGAAGACACGGTGCTGGACGTGGGATGTGGCGACGGAGGCAACGTGCATTTCTGCGGTATGCGCGGGGCGAAGATCGTCATTGCCGACATCGACGCGGCCAAGGTCGAATCGACCCGCCAGCGCCTGGGCGATACGCCGGCTCGGGACATCGAATGCCATGTCACCGACTGCAATCCATTGCCGATCGCTGATGGCACCGCTACACGGGTGGTGTCCACCGAGGTGATTGAGCATGTCGACGATCCGGCGCAATTTCTCGCCGAGCTGGCGCGCGTCGGCAAGCCTGGCGCGTTGTATTTGCTCAGCGTGCCGCACCCCAGCTCGGAAAATCTGCAAAAGGGCATCGCCGCGCCGGAGTACTTCGAGAAGCCTAACCACATTCGCATCATCACCGAAGAGCAGTTCAAGGCGATGGTCAGCGACGCCGGCCTGGAAGTGCTCAGTCATAGTCAGTACGGGTTCTACTGGTCGATGTGGATGCTGCTGTTCTGGGAGTCCGGGGTCGATCTCGGCAACGCCGATCATCCGATGCTCAATAGCTGGGCTGAAACCTGGCAGAAGGTCCTGGATTCGCCACGCGGCGCGCAGATCAAAAGCGCACTGGATGCGGTGGTGGCCAAGAGTCAGGTGATCATTGCGCGCAAACCGCTGGCCGAATAATCCCTGGCTGACACCACCATCACTGTGGGAGCGAGCCTGCTCGCGAAGCCGGTTTTCCATCCAACATTGATGCCGGCTGACACACCGCCCTCGCGAGCAGGCTCGCTCCCACAGGGTTTTGTGTACGCTAGGGTTTGCGTTATCACGGCTCAAGGATTTCATGGTGTTTTTCATTCGGCTGTCACTGTTGTTCGCCGCTCTATTGCTCAACGGCTGTGAACAACGTCCCACGCCGCCCCTCGATCAACAACTCTATATCTGGCAACGCCAGTGGACCCCGGCCCACGAGGCCGCATTGCATGACAGCCGTGCGGATTTCTCGACCTTGCGCGTGCTGGCGCTCCAGGCTTTTCCACAGGATGGCTGGCGCCGTGCGTTGATCGACCCGGTGTTGCTCAAGCGCGATGGTCGGCCACTGATTGCGGTGATTCGCCTCGATGGTCAGCTCAAGACCCTGGATCAGGACGCGGTCATTGCGCAGGTCCAGCAAGTGCTGGGCGATTGGCAAAGGCAGGGGCTGACCCTGGCCGGCGTGGAAATCGACCATGATGCGGGCAACGCCAGATTGCCGGCCTATCGGGAGTTTCTCGGTCACCTGCGCGCCGCGCTGCCGGCGTCCTTGCCGCTGAGCATCACTGCATTGCCGGCCTGGCTCGACAGCCCCGAATTGCCGGCGTTGCTGGCTACCGTCGACAGCAGCGTGTTGCAGGTGCATGCGGTGAGCGATCCGCGTCTTGGCTTGTTCGACCCCGATCAGGCAAAAAAATGGGCCAGGGCCTGGAGTCGCGTTACGGACAAGCCGTTTTATCTGGCTTTGCCTGCCTATGGTGTGGCGCTGTTGTCGAGCACCGAGGGTGCACCGCGGGTGGAAAGCGAAGTGCCGATCGAGCAGGGCGGTGAACGCCGGGAATTGCTCGCTGATCCACAGCAATTAAGCGCCCTTGCTGGCGAATTGCGCCAGCATCCACCGGCCCATCTCGCGGGATTGATCTGGTTCCGCCTGCCCCTGCCAAACGACCGGCGTGCCTGGAGCCTGACGACATTGCGCGCTGTCGCTCGTGGCGACGCACTAAATAGTCGCTTGAGCCTGCAACTCTCCGAAGATAATGGCCTCTATGACATCAGCCTCAGCAATCAGGGCAACCTCGACAGCGCTTGGCCCGAGCGCCTGACTCTGCCAGTGCAAGGCTGCGATGGCGCCGATGCGCTGGCCGGTTACGCGTTGCAACAAAGCCCGGATCTGCTTACCTTCACTCGACTGCGAGAAGGCCGCATGGCGGCTGGCGGGCAGCGGGCCATCGGTTGGGCACGCTGTGCAAAAATTGACCAAGGAGCTTCGCATGTTGACCCGTAACTGGCCCCGCCACCTGCTCTGCCTGAGCCTCAGCCTGCCGCTGGGTTCGGCAATGGCCTGCGGGCCGGACTTCCCCATGCGCCTGCTGGACAACCGGGGTCAATCACTGGCGGAGTTGCCGGAGGGTAATTTCAACTTCGAGATCAATCGCCTCGGGCATGCCATTGCCGGACTCAAGAACGCCACGGCGGCCACTAACGTCCCGGGTGGAGGCTACGACGATGCGCCGGACTACAGCGCCCAGCGAGATCTGGTCGAGCAAGCTGGTTTAACGGCTGAGCAGCAGGCGTTGGTGAAGCAATTGCGAACCCTGACCGATGCCCATCAGGTAGAAGAGCAGGGCGCGAGCCTGCCTGCCGAACTCAGCTTGTATCTGGCCGGTGCGGCGGCATTCGCTGCCGAGGATCACGGCCTGGCCGTCGAATATTTCCGCAAGGTGCTGGCGTTACCGGCGCAGCAACGAGCGTCGCGCAGTACCTGGGCGGCTTATTCCCTGGGCCGGGCGCTGTTTGCCATGAGCGCCGAAGCCGGTGCCGGGCCTGATCAGCTGGCCCAGGCGCAAAAAGCCTTTGAGCAGACGCGCCAACTGGCCATCGACGGCTTCAGCGACCCGCTCGAACTGGGCATCGCCAGCCTCGGTGAAGAGGCGCGCGTGGTTCGCACGGCGGGTGACTGGAACCGCGCCATTGAACTGTATGCCACGCAGAATCTGCATGGCTCGGCGGTGGGTTATTCCTCGCTCAAGCAATTGATGGGTGAATTGGCGGCGCTGCCGGAAGATCAACTGGCCATATTGCTCAAGGGCCACGCGGTACAGCAACTGGTCACGGCCTCGTTGATCAGTCGTCAGGGTTGGTTATTCACTGAACAACCGCCCAACGAACAGAAACTGCTCAAAGCGCTGCAAAGCAGCACCCAGGGCACTCTGGAAAACGCTGATCGACTGGCCGCGGTGAATTATCAACAGGGCGATTACGCCAGCGCCAAGACATTCCTCGAACATGCCGGCGACGGCGGCCTGGCCTGGTGGCTGCGGGCCAAACTGGCACTGCGCGAGGGCGATAAAACAGCCGCCGCGGCCGCGTATGCGAAAGCGGCGCAGGCGTTCCCGCAGAACGAATCATGGGGTGAACGCCGGACTCAGGACTGGGACTTCGAAACCTTGCAGCCCAAGTGCCGGGTCGAGGGCGAGAGCGCGATCCTGGCCCTGCAACGCGGCGATTACCTGCAAGCCTTCGATCAGCTGTATCGCAGCAAAGGCGTCTACTGGCTGGACGCCGCGACCGTTGCTGAACGGGTACTGACACTCGATGAACTCAAGCACTACGTCGATACACAAGTGCCGGCACCGCCGCCGCTGACTCAGCAGCAGCGCGACAATTACGTCCCACTGCCGGTCGCCGCGAGCCTGCGTGACCTGCTCGGTCGGCGTTTGCTGCGCGAAGGGCGTTATGACGAGGCGCCGGCGTATTTCGATAATGAAGATCTGCAAAACAAGGCCCGGTTTTATGGGCAGATGCGCCACGACGCCGAATCCAACTGGTGGCCGACCAACCGGGCGTTTGCCTATTACCAGGCCGCCGCGTTGGCCCGCCATGACGGGATGGAGTTGTTGGGCTACGAGATGTCCCCGGATTACGCGACGTTTGGCGGTAACTACAGCCTGGAAACGCCGGAGTTGAAGGTCGGACCCTTGATGGCCGAGGGCGAAGTGCAGCGTCAGCAGGCCACCGTGGCGCAGCCGGATGAGCGTTTCCATTACCGTTACATCGCCACGAGCCTGGCGAGCAAGGCTGCGGATCATTTGCCCCGCAGCAGTCAGGCGTTTGCTGCCGTGCTGTGCAAGGCTTCCACCTGGGGCACCAGCCTGGAAGAACAGAGCGGGTTCTATCGTCGTTATGTCGAACAGGGTCCGTATGTGGTCTGGGCCGGTGACTTCGGGCATCAATGCCAGGATCCGGACTTCCCCAACGCCGACAAGCGCTACGTGACCCAGGCGGTGGACAGCGTGCGGTCGGCATTACGCCCCTACAAACGCGCATTGCAGATTGGCGGTGTGGTGGTTGTAGTGGCCGCAGCCTTGCTGCTGATCAACCGGCGCCGCCGCAAGACCTGAGTACCTGAAACCCTGTGGGAGCGAGCAAGCTCGCTCCCACAGGTTCTTCTTTCGCCTGATATAACTCATGCCTGCTGCACAAACGTCAGCCGCAACGCGAAGCCGATCAACAGGCTGCCGAACAGCCATTGCTGTACCCGCTGGGCCGAGGGACTGCGTTGCAACCAACGGCCCAGTGCGGCGCCGACCAGTGCGTAGGCGCTGTCGAACAGCAGACCGACCACCACTAGCAAAACGCCCAGCGTCGCAAACTGTGTGAGTACCGGCCCGGCCTGCGGGTCAATGAATTGCGGCAACAGCACCGAGCAGAACAGCAGCGCCTTGGGGTTGAGCAGGTTGGTCAGCAAACCCCGTCGAGCCGACGCTCGCCAGCGTGGTTTGGCCAGGGTTGCATCGCTGCCGTTGAGGTTTGGCAGCATCGTGGTGCGCAGGCACTGCACGCCAATCCACAGCAGGTAAGCGGCACCCGCCAGTCGCACCACATCGAAAGTCCAGGGCGCTGCCTTGAACAATGCCGCCAACCCCAATGCGGCGAGGGCTACGTGGCAGCCCCGGGCAACGCCCAGCCCCACCGCTGTGGCCAGCGCCGCGCCTTTGCCTTGTCTGGCGCCAGTTTGCAGCAGCAGGATCATGTCCGGGCCCGGCAGCAGATAAACCACCGCCAGCGCCATGAAAAACAGCCAGAGTCCAGCCATGTTGCACCCGTTCGTTGTCGATTTGGTTGTTGCAGTCTAGGTCTGAAGGGGAGGGCAGGTGCTTGCGTAGTTGGCGTATGACATCGCGCAAGTTGGCATAAGCTGCTACGTTTTCCCGTTATCGCCATCGGAATCTGCCAAACCATGAAACTCGACGCCTACGACCGCAAGATTCTCGCCGCCCTACAACGGGATGGTCGCCTGAGTAATGTGCAGCTCGCGGACGAAATCGGCTTGTCCGCATCACCGTGTCTGCGCCGGGTGCGGATGCTGGAGGAGGCGGGGGTGATTCGCGGTTATCAGGCCAACCTGGACCGAGACGAAGTGGGACTGGGGCTGACGGTGTTTGTCGGGGTCAAGGTCGAGCGCCACAACGATGAACGGGCCGAGGCGTTTCGTCTGGCGGTGACGGCGTTGCCCGAGGTGATTTCGGCGTTTCTGGTGTCAGGGGAATCGGATTTCCTGCTGCAAGTGGTGGTGCCGGACTTGCGCGCCTATGACCACTTTCTCACCGGACAATTGCTGAAGCTGCCGGGGGTGAGTGATATCCGCAGCAACTTTGCGATTCATACAGTGAAGACCCCAGGGGTGTTGCCGTTGGGGCATTTACCGCTGTAGACCGCGTTATCGTTCTTCGCGAGCAGGCTCGCTCCCACAGGGAAATGCATTTCAAATGTGGGAGCGAGCCTGCTCGCGAAGGCGATAGATCAATCACCGCAAATCCCTCAGGCCTTACATCTGCGTCGCCATTCCCTCCACGTTCATCGCCGCTTGGCGCAACGCCTCGGACCGGGTCGGGTGTGGATGGCAAGTCAGGGCAATGTCTTCGGCAGACGCGCTGAATTCCATCGCCACGCAATACTCGCCAATCATTTCACTGACGCACGGCCCGACCAGATGCACGCCGAGAATTTCGTCGGTGCGTTCATCGGCCAGCACTTTGGCAAAACCTTCGGTTTCGTGATTGATCTTCGCCCGGCTGTTGGCGGTGAACGGGAATTTGCCGACCTTGTACGTGCGGCCCTCAGCCTTGAGCTGTTCTTCGGTCTTGCCGACGCTGGCCAGCTCCGGCCGGGTGTAGATCACGTTGGGGATCAGGTTGTAATTCACTTCGCCAGCCTTGCCGACAATCTGTTCGATGCAGGCCATGGCTTCGTCTTCGGCCTTGTGTGCGAGCATCGGCCCGGACGTGACGTCGCCGATCACCCAGACCCCGGCCGCTTCGGTGCGATGGCCCTTGTTGGCGAGCATGCCGCGCTTGTCCGTGGTCAGCCCCACGTTTTCCAGGCCCAGGCCTTGGGTATACGGACGGCGACCGATGGCCACCAGCACATAATCGGCTTCCAGCAACTCGGCGGTGCCACCGGCAGCCGGTTCGACGCTCAGTTGCACGCCGTTCGCCGAGGTGGTGGCGCTGGTGACTTTCGAACTCAACTTGAAGCTGATGCCTTGCTTGCTCAGCGAACGTTGCAGGGTTTTTCCGGCTTCACCGTCGACACCAGGGCAGATCCGGTCGAGAAACTCGACCACCGTCACCTGAGCCCCGAGACGCCGCCAGACCGAGCCCAGTTCCAGGCCGATTACGCCGGCACCGATCACCACCAGATGCTTGGGCACCTCACTCAGGGACAACGCACCCGTCGAGTCGAGGATGCGCTTGTTATCGATCTCCACGCCGGGCAGGGGAGTGGGCTCCGACCCGGTAGCGATGATGATGTCTTTGGCGCTCAGCTCGGTTTTGGTCCCCAGGCTGTCGGTGACACTGACTTTGCCCGGGCCGTCGATGTGGCCCCAGCCCTTGATCCAGTCGACCTTGTGCTTGCGAAACAGAAACTCGATGCCTTTGGTCAGCCCGGTCACGCTTTCGTCTTTCTGTTTCATCATCTGGGCGAGATTGAGTGTCGGTTGGACCTCGATGCCCAGGTTGGCGAACTCCGCACCCATGGCCGCCTCATAGAGTTCGGAGGCGTGCAGCAGAGCCTTGGACGGCATGCAGCCGACATTCAGGCAGGTGCCGCCCAACGTGGCACGCCCTTCGACGCACGCGGCCTTCAGGCCCAGCTGGCCAGCGCGGATCGCCGCGTTGTAGCCGCCGGGGCCGCCGCCCAGAATCACGACGTCATAAGTGCTCATGGATGTACTCCTGAATTGAATGAGACCGGGGAGGGGTAAACGTAGTCCTGATGAAAAATTATGAGCGTAATATGTGCGTTTCAGGGCATTTCGGTCAAGGCTTGAGGTTGAGCGTCACTGATACAAAGATTTAGTACAAAAATTTCACCGCTCTCGTTATATCGTAACGAGTTGTATCGTGAGTAATGATAAACACTGGGGTGGTATGCAAGTCGATCTCGAAGTCGATGGAACGCAAGTAGCCGGGCTGCTGCGCTTTCAGCAGGCGGTTTTTCAGGGGCGCCGATTGCGCTTGCTCGCCATCGGCCTCAGCGCCCTGGCGGCAGTGGGGCTGTTGACGGCGTCCGTTGTTGCGTTATTTGCGGCGCACTCGCTGTGGGCCCCGCTGCTGGTCAATCAAAGCGCCGGTCTGCTGGTGCTGATAGCCGGGTTGCAATCGGCGTGGTGGGTCAGTCAATGGCGCAGCCAGGCGATGCAGCCGGACGTTGGCGAGCTGTTGCCGGTCGAGGCTGAGCCCGAAGCACCGCTTGGCTGGTACGAAAAACAGCTCGCCCGAATGGGCCAGCGCGGCACCCGGTTGCTCGGGCAGATCGGCGCGCCGACGCTCTGGCTGGCGGGTTGGGCGCTGTTGACGCTGTACAGCATCAACGAGGTCTGGAACCTCGACTTGCCGCCCGCTGCGTTGGGCTTGTCGGCCAGTGTGGGTGCGGCACTGTCCTTGCTGTTGGCGTTCGGTTTGCTGGTGCTGGAGCGTCAGCTCGCTCAGGAATCCGCCGCCCAATGGCCTGAAGCCACGTCATTGGCGCAGCTGACGCGCGTTGCGATCATCTGCCTGGTGCTTGGCGCGTTGTGCCTGCTTTTCGGCAGCGAAGCGTCTGTCTGGCCGGTGCGTCTGGCCGTGTTGATCGGTTTGCTACCGGGGCTGGTGGCCGCCGAGTTGCTGCTGCGTGCACTGTTATCGCTGTTCAGTCCACAGCGTGAACTGCTTGAGCCACCGTTGTTGGCGCGCAGTTTTGTCGCCGACATGTTGCGCTGGCCGCCACAGCCGCTGCTCGCCTTGCAGCATGAATTACATAACCGCTTCGGTATCGACCTGCGACAAATCTGGGCCTTCACTTATATGCGCCGGGCGTTTCTGCCGGTGCTGGCGGTCGTGGCGATCGTCGGTTGGGCGCTCACCGGCATTCACGAAATCCCTTTGCAAGGTCGCGGTATCTACGAGCGTTTCGGCAAGCCGGTGCAAGTTTTTGGCCCTGGTCTGCACGCCGGTTTGCCGTGGCCTCTGGGTCGGGTGCGGAGTGTCGAGAACGGCGTGGTCCACGAGTTGGCCACCAGCGTAGGCGAGGCAAGCGCCCCGGTTACAGCCGAACCTGCCGAAGGCCCGGCCCCGGCGATTGCCAATCGCTTGTGGGATGCCAGCCATGTGAACGACAAATCCCAAGTGATCGCCAGCAGCCGCGCTGACAAGCAGAGCTTCCAGATCGTCAACATGGACGTGCGCTTCGTCTATCAAATCGGTTTGAGTGACAAGGACGCGCTGGCCGCGACCTACAACAGTGCCGATGTCCCCACACTCATTCGCAGCACCGCCAGCCGGATTCTGGTGCACGACTTCGCGACGCGGACCCTCGACGGTTTGCTCGGTGAAGATCGGGTAGGGCTGGGCGAAAAAATTGGCCGTGCGGTGCAGGACGACCTGAAAAAACTCGACAGCGGCGTGGAAATTCTCGCGACGGTCGTTGAGGCGATTCATCCGCCAGCTGGCGCCGCCAACGCTTATCACGCCGTACAAGCGGCGCAGATTGGCGCGCAGGCGCTGATTTCCCGCGAGCGCGGTGCGGCGGCCGAGGCGACCAACCAGGCGCAGTTGCAGGCCAGCATCGCGCGCGATCAGGCCACCGCCAACGCCCACGAAATCAACGCCACTGCCAAAGCCGCCGACCTGAAATTCAGCGCCGAACAAAAGGCTTACGCCAGTGCCGGCCAAGCCTTCGTGCTGGAGCAATACCTCAGTCAACTCAGCCAGGGCCTGGCCAATGCCAAGCTGCTGGTAATCGATCATCGTCTGGGCGGTAGCAGCAATGCGCCGACCATAGACCTGCGTACGTTCACGCTGCCGGCAGACCCTGCGCCGTCACGTAATACCGCTCAGCCAGGAGCCGCCAAGTGAGCCAGTCCCATACCCACGATCACGATGACCACGCCGATCATGCTCACGATAGCGGCCACGGCCATGCCGGCCATCACCACCACGGTCACCATCATCACGGTGATCCGCAAGAGGCGGGCCCATTCCCTTGGCGGCGCATGGGTTGGGCTGCGTTGCTGGTGGCGTTCGCCATTGCGGCGGCGAGCCTGGTGCAGGTGCGTTCGGGGGAGGCCACGGTGATTACCCGTTTCGGTAATCCGTCGCGTGTGCTGCTCGAACCGGGTCTGGGTTGGCGCTGGCCGGCGCCGTTCGAGGCGGCGATACCGGTTGATCTGCGCCTGCGCACCACCTCCAGCGGGTTGCAGGATGTGGGCACTCGCGATGGTCTGCGCATCATCGTTCAGGCCTATGTGGCGTGGCAGGTGCAAGGCGATCCGGATCACGTACAACGCTTTATGCGCGCCGTGCAGAACCAGCCAGACGAAGCAGCACGCCAGATTCGCACCTTTGTCGGCTCGGCGCTGGAAACCACCGCGAGCAGTTTCGACCTCGCGAACCTGGTCAACACCGACGCCAATCAGGTGCACATCGCCGATTTCGAAGCGCAACTGCGTCAGCAGATCGAGCAGCAGTTGCTGGCCACTTACGGTGTGCGCGTGCTGCAAGTCGGTGTCGAGCGTCTGACCTTGCCATCGGTGACGCTCACGGCCACGGTCGATCGCATGCGCGCCGAGCGTGAAACAATCGCCACCGAACGCACGGCCATCGGTAAACGAGAAGCGGCGCAGATTCGTTCGGCAGCCGAGCGTGACGCGCGAATTGTTCAAGCGGATGCCACGGTCAAAGCGGCGGACATCGAAGCGCAATCGCGAGTTGAAGCCGCGCAAATTTACGGTCGCGCTTACGCCGGTTCACCGCAGTTGTACAACTTGCTGCGTTCACTCGACACGCTGGGCACTATCGTTTCACCGGGAACGAAGCTGATTTTGCGCACCGATGCAGCCCCGTTCCGGGTGTTGGTTGACGGTCCGCCGAGCCTCGATATCAAGTCCGGGACGCAGCCATGAGTTTGGTTCCACGTGGAACAAATGAATTGAGCAGCCCCTGGATTCAAGCCGGGCGAGTGGCTTTTCTGGCGCTGTACGCAG
Source organism: Pseudomonas fungipugnans (assembly GCF_029955235.1). NCBI lineage: Bacteria > Pseudomonadati > Pseudomonadota > Gammaproteobacteria > Pseudomonadales > Pseudomonadaceae > Pseudomonas > Pseudomonas fungipugnans. The sequence goes on along the minus strand of NZ_JARBWL010000002.1, from coordinate 181,601 downwards.
TGACGGTGTTGGCCGCGTTGGCTTGGGCATTCTCTAATGTGCGGCAGATTGATCCGCAAAATCGCGCCGTGGTCTTGCACTTCGGTGCACTGGATCGGATTCAGAATGCAGGTCTGTTGTTGGCCTGGCCGCGTCCGTTTGAGCAGGTGATCTTGCTGCCAGCGGCGGATCGGGTGATCGAACGCCGCGTGGAAAATCTGTTGCGCAGCGATGTCGCCATTCAAGCCGATCGGGTCGCAACCTTTGCCACCCCGCTCAGCGATGCGCTGGCAGGTTCCGGTTATTTGCTGACCGGTGATGCCGGTGTGGTGCAACTCGATGTGCGGGTGTTCTACAAAGTCACTGAGCCTTATGCGTTCGTACTGCAAGGTGAACACGTGCTGCCGGCGCTGGATCGCCTGGTGACGCGCAGCGCCGTGGCGCTCACCGCCGCGCGAGATCTGGACACCATTCTGGTGGCGCGACCCGAGCTGATCGGTGCCGACAACCAGGCCGCCGAACGCCGCGAACGCTTGCGTGGTGATCTGGTGCAGGGCATCAATCAACGCCTGGCCGAACTGACGGCAACAGGGCAGGGGCTGGGGATCGAAGTGGCGCGGGTCGACGTGCAATCGAGTTTGCCCGGCCCGGCGGTCAACGCCTTCAACGCGGTTTTGACGGCCAGTCAGCAAGCGGACAAGGCCGTGGCCAATGCCCGCACTGATGCGGAGAAACTCACTCAGGCGGCCAACGAACAAGCGGATCGTACGCTGCAAGTGGCTCATGCCCAAGCCAGTGAACGACTGGCCAAAGCCTCGACCGATACCGCCACTGTATTGAGCCTGGCCAAGGCGCAACAGCAAGGTACGGACCCGCAAATGTTGCTTCGGATCTACCGCGAACGCATGCCGAAAATTCTCGGTCAAGCCGGGTCGGTGACCACGGTCGATCCGAAAGACGATTCCCGCCTGATCATTCAGGGAGCTGCACAATGACCGCTCAAACTGCCGCTGCGCCGAGCATGTTGTCCTCGGCAGAACAACGCAGCGCCGCCCGCCAATTGACCCTGGCCATGCTTGCCTTGGGCCTGCTCGGACTGGGGCTGATCTGGCGCTGGTTGTCGCCGGAGCAGACCGGTGTCAGTCAATTGTTGCTGGGATTTGCTTCCATATTGGTGGCGGTACCGGTGATGCGTTCGGCCTGGTACAGCCTGCGTTACCCAAGCCTGCACGGCATTACCGATCAACTGATCGCCCTGGCGATGCTCGGCGCCTGGGCCACCGGGGATTTGCTGACCGCCGCCTTGCTGCCGATCATCATGATCTTCGGCCATGTGCTGGAAGAGCGCAGCGTGATCGGTTCCCAGGAGGCGATTCATGCCCTCGGCAAACTGACCCGCAGCCATGCGCGCAAGGTGCAGGCGGATGGCGCCATCGTTGAAGTCGACAACGGCACGCTCAAGGCGGGTGATCTGGTCGAGGTGCGTGCCGGTGATCGCGTACCGGCGGATGGTCGAGTGTTGTCCGGTCAGGCTAGTCTCGACACCGCGTCCATCACCGGTGAATCAGTGCCGATGGAAGTGGCGGTGGGCATGCAGGTATTTGGCGGGGCGATCAACCTTGATGGCTTGCTACGCATTGAAGTGACCCGCACCGGCAACGAGTCGACCCTCGGTAAAGTCATCGCACTGATGCAAAGCGCCGAGCGCTCGAAGCCACCGATCACGCGTTTGCTGGAGCGTTATGCCGGCAGCTACATGGTGTTGGTGTTGTTGCTGGCGGCGGTGACCTGGTTCGTCACCAACGACGCGCAGGCGATGCTTGCCGTGTTGGTCGCGGCGTGTCCGTGTGCATTGGTGTTGTCGGCACCGGCCACGGCCATTGCCGGTGTGGCCGTGGCGGCGCGGCACGGGATTCTGATTCGCAGCTCGGCGTTCCTCGAAGAGTTGGCCGACCTGACATCACTGGTGGTCGACAAGACCGGCACCCTGACCTTTGGCACCCTGCGTCTGCAATCGATCGACAGCCCGCTGCAGGATCGCAGTCACGTTCTGAAACTTGCCGCCAGTCTGGGCTCGGCCAGCAGCCACCCGGTCAGCCGTGCCTTGGCCGGGCTGGTGACTCAAGAGCATTTCCTGGTGCTGACGGATATCCACGAACGCCAGGGGCTGGGCGTGGTGGCGAACACGGAGCAGGGCGAAGCGGCGCTGGGTCGTCCGGAGTTGTTTGCGCAATTGGGCATCGAGACATCCGCGGTGCCGGAACACGACGGCCCGATTGCCGGCCTGGCACTCAACGGCGAATTTCTCGCCTGGCTGTTGCTGGCCGACACGGTAAAACCGGAAGCGCAATTTGCCTTGAGCGAACTGCGCGAACTGGGTCTGGGTCGCCAGCTGTTGCTGACGGGTGATCGCCAAAGCGTTGCGCAGACGTTGGCACGTGATGTCGGCATCAGCGATGTCGAAGCCCAGGCTTTGCCTGAAGACAAACTCAACCGGGTGCTGGCAGAAATCGGCAACGGCTTCCGGCCGATGGTGGTGGGAGACGGCATCAACGATTCACTGGCCTTGAAGGCCGGCGTGGTCGGCGTGGCCATGGGCGCGGGCGGGGCGGACATTGCCCTGGCGTCGGCGGACATCGTGCTGATCGGCAGTGATCTGCGCCGCCTCGGGACGTGTGTACGCTTGAGTCGCCAGTGCCGGCAGACCTTGCAGGTGAATGTGATCATCGGGCTGGGCTGGACGCTGGCGATTGTCGCCTTTGCCGCGTTTGGCTGGCTCGGCGCGGCGGGGGCGATGATTGCCGCGCTGCTGCATAACCTCAGTACGTTGCTGGTGCTGGGTAACGCCGGACGTTTGCTGCGGTTTCAGGAGCCGCTGCTGAAATTGAAGGAAGAAACCTGAGTTAAAACTATTAGAACTGTGCGCCCAGTTGACAGTCCTCTGTTAAGAGGGCGCACTCTGAAAACATAGAAAACGGCTATCAAATCGATAGCCTGCTATTTTTACAGGATGGTCTACCCTCATTTCAGACGTCTGAAACAAGGGGGATCAACTATGCTCGCGCAACTTCCACCGGCCTTGCAGAATCTGCAGCTACCGCTACGCCTGCGGCTCTGGGATGGCCATGAGTTCAATCTGGGCCCGGCGCCCAGCGTCACCATTGTGGTCAAGGATCCACAAATGGTGAACCAGTTTACGCATCCGAGTCTCGACGCGCTGGGGGCGGCGTTTGTCGAAGGCAAGCTCGAACTGGAGGGCTCCATCAGCGAGGTGATTCGCGTCTGCGATGAGTGGAGTCAGGCGCTGGTGGCCGAAGACGACGGCAGTCAGCCCGTGCGCAATGTCCACGACAAGGAAACCGACGCCAAAGCGATTTCCTATCACTACGACCTCTCCAACGACTTTTATCAGCTGTGGCTCGATAGCGACATGGCGTATTCCTGTGGCTATTTCGAAACCGGCAGCGAAACGCTGGAGCAGGCGCAACAAGCCAAATTCCGTCACCTATGCCGCAAATTGCGTTTGCAACCAGGCGAGTACTTGCTGGACGTCGGCTGCGGTTGGGGGGGGCTGGCGCGTTATGCGGCGCGTGAGTTTGGCGTGAAAGTGTTCGGCATTACGCTCAGCAAGGAACAACTGGCATTGGCCCGTGAGCGTGTAACCGCTGAAGGGCTTGATGATCAGGTCGAGTTGCAACTGCTTGATTACCGAGATCTGCCGCAGGACGGTCGCTTCGATAAAGTCGTCAGCGTCGGCATGTTCGAACACGTCGGCCATGCCAATCTGGCCGAGTACTGCAAAACCCTGTTCGGTGCGGTGAAGGAGGGCGGCCTGGTGATGAACCACGGGATCACCGCCAAGCACATTGATGGGCGTCCAGTGGGACGCGGTGCTGGTGATTTCATCGAGAAGTACGTGTTCCCCAACGGCGAACTGCCACACCTGGCGATGATTTCTGCCGAGATCAGCGAAGCCGGTCTGGAGATTGTCGACGTCGAGAGCCTGCGCCTGCATTACGCGCGAACGCTCGATCACTGGAGTGAACGTCTGGAAGACAACCTGGAAGCCGCCGGGAAACTGGTGCCGGATCAGGCATTGCGTATCTGGCGGCTGTACCTGGCGGGTTGTGCGTATGCGTTCGCCAAGGGCTGGATCAATCTGCACCAGATCCTCGCCGTGAAAACCCACGCCGACGGCAGCCATGAACTGCCGTGGACCCGTGACGACATCTATAACCCTTAAAGAATGGGTGAAATAAGCCGGGCGACCCGCATGCCGACCTGTTGCAGGCGGTGGGTCTTCCGGCGTTCTTCGTTGGCCACTTCGTGGGCCTGGGCGAAGTCGTCGTTGAGCATCTGTTCCACTTCGGCGGCAAATACCGGGTCGACCGTCAGCAACATCACTTCGAAGTTCAGCCGGAACGAGCGGTTATCAAGATTTGCGCTGCCGATGGCGCTGATTTCGCTGTCGATCAACACCACTTTCTGATGCAGGAAACCTGGCTGGTAGCGGAACACCCGCACACCGGCACGCACGGCTTCGAACGCATACAGGCTGGACGCGGCGTAGACGATCTTGTGATCCGGGCGTGAGGGCAGCAGCAATCGCACGTCGACCCCGCGTAACACCGCGAGCCGCAGAGCGGCAAACACCGCTTCATCCGGGATGAAATAAGGGCTGGTAATCCACACCCGTTCTGTTGCCGCGTGAATGGCTTCGACAAAGAACAACGAACAGGTTTCGTACGGATCGGCCGGACCGCTGGCGAGTAACTGGCAGAGCACGCCGTCCTCCGGATAGACGTCCGGCAGGATCAACGGCGGCAGCGAGCGGGCGGCCCAGAACCAGTCCTCGGCAAAGGACTCCTGCATGCTCGCCACCACCGGCCCGCGAACCTGGACGTGGGTGTCGCGCCACGGCGCGAGCGGCGGCTTTTCACCCATGTACTCGTCACCGACGTTGTGCCCACCGACGAAACCCAGCACGCCGTCCACCACCACTATCTTGCGGTGGTTTCGGAAGTTGACCTGGAAGCGGTTGAGCCAGCCGCTGCGAGTCGCGAAGGCTTTGACCTCGATGCCGGCATCGCGCAATTTCTGCACATAACTGTGGGGCAGGGAGTGGCTGCCGATGCGGTCGTAGAGCAAGTAGATCGCCACGCCTTCAGCCGCTTTTTGCAGCAGCAGGGTTTGCAGGCGCTGGCCCAGCCGGTCGTCGTGGATGATGAAGAACTGGATCAGCACGGCTTGTTTGGCGTGGCTGATGGCGTCGAAAATTGCGTCAAAGGTGGCGGTGCCATTGATCAGCAAACGTACTTCGTTGTTGGCCAGGCACGGCATGCGCCCCAGTTTTGGCATCGCTCGCAACGATGCATACGCGTTCGAGGCGCGAGCCGTCAGGGCCTCTTCAACCCACGGGCGCCAGTTCAGCTCGGAGATGGCTTTGCGCATCTCTTCGTTGGCCTGGCGCCGTGCCTTGATGTAGCCCTCGAAAGTACTGCTGCCGAAGACCAGGTAAGGGATGAGCGTCAGGTAGGGCATGAACACCAGCGACAGGGCCCAGGCGATGGAGCCTTGGGCGGTACGCACGTTCAGTACTGCGTGGATGGCGGCGATCAGCCCGAGCGAATGCAGCAACGCGATGATATAAGCAAAAACATGGGGTCCAAAATAATCCATGGGGCAACCTTGCTCCTGAAGATTCAATGCGTAAAAGACCATGTTCCGTGCAGAATGTCGCTATTTAATTGGCCCGTGAACGCAAGCCGGTGGCTGACGTCTAACGGCCACTATTGATCAGGAGTTTTTCGATGAATGTTCGTCTGCTGGGTTTGGCCATGGCCCTCGGTTTATCCCTTCCCGTGGCTGCTCAGGCGCAGATGCTGCAACCGGGTTTGTGGGAGCTGACGTCGAGCAACATGAAAGTCGACGGCAATGATCTGCCGCCACTGGACCTGATCCTCGGCCAGTTGCAAAGCCAGATGACCCCGCAGCAGCGTGCCGCGCTGGAACAGCAGGGCATCACCATGGGCGGCAAGGGGATTCGGGCGTGCCTGACCCAGGCGCAGGTGCAGTCCGACAACATTCCCCTGACAGACCCGCAATCAGGCTGCAAACAGCAAATCACCGAGCGTAACGGCAAGCAGTGGAAATTCCGTTTCAGCTGCCCGAAAGCACAAGGGGCTGGCGTGGCGACGTTCATCAGTGATCGTGAGTTCACCACCACGGTAAACGGCACGTTCAATGCGACAGGCATTCAGCAGAAGGGCAGCCTTGATACCCGCGCGGTGTGGCTGGGGCAGGATTGCGGTAGCGTCAAGCCAAGGGCCTAAAAGCTTCGCGAGCAGGCTTGCCCCGCATTGATCCTGTGTCGTTCACAAAAGCAATGTGGGAGCGGGCCTGCTCGCGAAGGCGCCCGTTCAGGCGCCTTGAATTCCCGATGAAGAAAAGAAATCCCCTAACGCCACCACCGGCATTTCCCCAAGACTCTCTCCACCGCCACTGCGCACACTGACAAACCCGCCCACCTGCTCTTTCTCCCCCACCACCAACAAATACGGCACACCCTTGAGGCTGTGTTCGCGAATCTTGTAGCCGATCGTTTCATCTCGCAGATCAGCGGTGGCGCGTAATCCGCTACGGCGCAATATCTCGGTCACCGACTGCCCGTATTCAGCCTGACGCTCATTGATTGTCAGCACCATCGCCTGCTGCGGCGCTTGCCAGTGTTCCAGTTCTTCCTTGCTCGACCAGCAAGTGCCATAGATGCGTTGCCGTGAAGTGCCGTTGATGTGGTTCAGGCTGAAGGCCTGCATCACCGCCGTGGTGGGCACATGCGGGCCGGTCGACCAGATCTCGTAGTCGCCCATTTGATACAGCGTCCGGCCGGCGGTTTTCAGCCGTGGGCGGATCGGATGATTGGTGGCGGCGATGGCCTGCATCCGCGCTTCAAGCTGCGGCAGCTCGCCGAAGGTCAGCGGTTGCGCCGTGGCGAACTCATAAAAAAAGCCATCACCCCAGGCCGATCCGGCCAGACATTGCGCTGCCGGCTGCAAATGCCTGACGGCCATGCCCAGCATCAGCGTGCAGGAGCGGCGCAGGATTTCCAGGCCGTCAGGTTCTCTGGGGGTGACGATACTGACCCGCGCATTACCTTCGATCATGAAGCCGCAATCCACCAATACGCCGTCCACACGACCTGCCACTGCCGCTTTGGCCAGTGGGAAGCCAATGCTGGCGGCCACTTCAAACACGCTCAGCGGTTGATCGTATTCACGCAAAGTGCCATTGGGCAGGGTGATCTTGATCATGATCGGATTCTCGGCAGTGGGCGTCAGCGCATGAATCGCAGTGGCAAACCCTGACAGTTGTCATATAGACGATTGGCGCGCCAGGCAATTTGCCCCGACACCAGGGTGGTGCTGACACTGTGGCGAAAACGATGGCGGGCGAAGGGCGTCCAACCGCACTGAGAGAGAATCGGCTGCCGCGAAACGGCCGTGCCTTCGGGCTCGGGTTTGATCAGCACCAGATCAGCCCAATAGCCTTCGCGCAGATAACCACGATCAGGAATGGCAAACAAGTCGGCGACACGGTGGCTGGTCTTGGCCACGAGGGTGGTGATAGGCAAAATTCCGTCGGCCACCAGTTCCAGCAGGGCGGGAAGGGCGTGCTGTACCAGCGGTAATCCGGCGGGCGCCTGGGTGTAGGCCTGCTGCTTTTCGGCCCAGGTGTGAGGCGCGTGGTCGCTGCCGATCACGTCCAGGCGATTGCTCAGCAAGGCCTGGCGCAACGCGTCGCGGTCAGCCTGAGACTTGATGGCCGGGTTGCATTTGATCAGGTTGCCCAGCGTCGGGTAATCCCGATCGTCGAAGAACAGATGATGCAGGCAGACTTCAGCCGTGATGCGTTTATGCGCCAGCGGTGTGTCTTCGAACAGCGCCAGTTCGCGGGCAGTCGTCAGGTGCAAAACGTGCAGGTGGGTGCCGTGACGCTTGGCCAGGTCGACGGCCATCGACGATGAACGAAAGCACGCCTCGGCATTGCGGATCAGTGGGTGCGCCGCCGGGGGAATGTGTTCGCCGAACAGTGCTTGCAGGTTCGCGGCATTGGCGTCGATGCTCGGGGTGTGCTCGCAGTGGGCCAGCAGGATGGTCGGGACTTCGGCGAACAGCCGTTCGAGAATCAATGGGTCGTCCACCAGCATGTTGCCGGTGGAGGCGCCCATGAACACTTTGACCCCGGCCACTTCGCAGGGATTGAGGGCGGCGACGGTATCGAGATTGTCGTTGCTGACGCCGAAATGAAAGCCGTAATTGGCTACCGAATTGATCGCCGCCCGGCGTTTTTTATCGGCCAGGGCGGCGAGCGTCAGGGTGCCCGGACGGGTATTGGGCATGTCCATGAAGCTGGTGATGCCGCCGGCTACCGCCGCCCGGGATTCGGTATAGAGGCTACCCTTTTGCGGTGAGCCGGGCTCGCGGAAGTGCACTTGGTCATCGATCATCCCCGGCAGCAGCCATTGACCGTCGGCGTCAATTTCCACCTGCGCCCGTTCATCCTGAATACTGCTGGCAATCTTCACGATGCGGCCATTACTCACCAGCAGGTCGCCGTCGAATTCCCGGCCGTCGTTCACCAGACGGGCATTGCGGATCAACACGCTACTCATGCTCAGAACTCGTTCTGCAAGGCTTTGTAGCCGCGCACCAGATCGACATTGGTGCGCGCCACGTCTTCGGAAAACTCCGAGGCGCTGACACTCACCGGCGGGAACTGCGACAGGTCGGTACCCGGGCCGATGCGGGTAGTGGACGGCACATAGAACGCATCCGGCAAGTCCCGGCCATCAACCACCGAGTTATGCCGCACCACGCAGCCGTTGCCGACCACGCAGTTGAACAGCACGCTGTTGAAGCCGATGAACACTCGATTGCCCACGGTGCACGGGCCATGGACGATCGAACGGTGGGCGATGGAGCTGAACTCGCCAATGGTTACCGCCGCGCCGGACTTGGAGTGAATCACCACGCCGTCCTGGATGTTGGAGTTGGCGCCGATGGAGATCGGCTCCATCTCGCCCGAGGCGTCCACTTCGTCAGCACGAATCACCGCATAGGGACCGACGAAGACGTTCTCGCCGATCACCACTTTGCCGCAGATGATCGCGGTTTTATCCACATAGGCGGACTCCGCTATTACCGGCAAATCACCGGACGGGTTCTTGCGGATCATGGCTTGCTCAACGCGTCGTACAGGGTGTTGAGGTTGTATTCGAACAACCCGGCAAAGGTGCTGGCTGGCCCGGTGGCGGCGAGTGCATCGGAGTACAACGTGCCACCGATCTGCGCGCCACTTTCATCGGCGATCTGTTTCAACAGGCGCGCGTCCTTGATGTTTTCCATGAACACCGCTTTGACCTTGGCCTGACGAATCTGCGTGATCAACGCCGCGACTTCGGCGGCCGACGGTTCGCGCTCAGTGGACAGACCTTGAGGCGCCATGAAGTCGATGCCATACGCCTGACCCAGATAACCGAAGGCGTCATGGGAGGTGACGATCTTGCGGTTGCCCGGTGGCAGCGAACCGAACTTGGCTTTGGCTTCGGCGAGCAGGGCGTAGATCTGTTTCAGGTAGGCCTGGCTGTTGCGCTGGTAGTCAGCCTTGTTTGCCGGGTCGGCGGCGATCAGCGCCTTGGTGATGTTGGCGATGTACAACTCGGTGTTCGCCAGGTTGTGCCAGGCATGTGGATCGGGAACGGTTTCGCCGTCTTCATCCAGCGAGCGTGGAATCACGCCGTGGCTCGCGCTGATCACCGGCGCCCTGGTTTCGGTGCTGGTCACCAGACGGTCCAGCCATGGCTCGAAACCGAGACCGTTCTTGATGATGAGTTTGGCTTTGAGCAGCGCTTTGGCATCGTCCGGGGTCGGCTCATAGGTGTGCGCATCGGCGTCCGGGCCGACCATGTTGGTGATCTGGATATGCTCGCCGCCGACCTGATGGGTCATGTCGGCCAAGATGCTGAAGCTGGTGACTACCTGAAGTTTCTCGGCAGCAGACACGGACATCGACAGCATCAAACTGAACAGCACGAGTAAAGCGCGCATCGGGAAACACCTCATTGGGATGTGAGCAAAGGCGGGCGGCGCAGCAAACCGTGCACCGGACCGAACACCACGGACAGCAGGTACAAACCGCCAGCGACCAGGACGATGGCCGGGCCACTGGGCAGCGAGTAGTAGAACGACAGCAGCAAACCGAGCCACACCGAGAGGCAACCGAGCAGTGCCGAGATGGCAATCAGGACCGGCAGACGGCGGCTCCAGAATCGCGAAGCGGCAGCCGGCAACATCATCAAGCCGACCACCATCAAGGCACCGATGGCCTGGAAACCGATCACCAGATTCAGCACCACCAGGGTCAGGAACACGCCGTGGGCGAGTGGGCCGAGACGGCTGACGGTTTGTAGAAAGAGCGGATCGAGGGTGTCGAGCAACAACGGTTTATAGATCAGCGCCATGGCGATCAGGCTGAAGCCGGAGACCCAGAGCATGCCGGTCAAGGTCGGGCCATCGACGGCCAGCGCCGAGCCGAAGAGCAGGTGCAGCAGGTCGAGGCGCTTGCCGGCGATGCCAAGAATCAGCACGCCGCTGGCCAGTGAGATCGGGTAGATCGCAGCGAGACTGGCGTCTTCTCGCAGGCCGGTGCGGCGGGTGATCCACGCAGCGAGGCCGGCCATGCTCAGACCGGCGCCGAGGCCGCCGATGGTCAGTGCGGGCAAACTCAAACCGGCAAACCAGAAACCCAGTGCGGCACCGGGCAAGATGCCATGGGCCACAGCATCGCCGATCAGACTCATGCGCCTCAGGATCAGGAACACACCAAGCGGCGCGGTGCTGCACGCCAGAACCAGACCGCCGAGCAGTGCCCGGCGCATGAAGACAAACTCGTGGAACGGTTGCCAAAGCTGTGTGGCGGCGATCATCAGGCTACCTGCATGGGGCGTTGAGGCTGGGTCAGTTCGGTACTGGCACCCAGAAGGCAGCCGGTTTTCTTGATCAACAAGGCCTGCGGAATATGCTCACGAACGGCGGCCAGATCATGGCAAACAACGACCAGCGTCCGGCCTTCCGTATGCCAGTTGTGGATGTGTTTCCACAGCAGCTCCTGGCCGAGTTCATCGAGTGCGGCATGGGGTTCGTCGAGCAATAACACCGGAGCATCGACCAGGCTCAAACGGGCGAGCAACGAGCGCTGCAACTCGCCGCCGGACAGGGCCATCAATGGTCGGTGTTCAAGACCGGTCAGGCACCAGTCTTCCAGTACGGCTTTCAGACGTTGGTCGCGAATTGCTGATGATTGCTTGCTGCCCCAGAATCCGGCGGATACCAGTTCCTGGAGACTAATGGGGAATTGCCGGTCCAGGTGCTGTTGTTGAGGCAGAAACGAAACGCTGCCCTTGCGTGGAACATCCAGAATGACTTTGCCGGCCAACGGTTTTTGCAGCCCGGCGATGACTTTCAGCAGGCTGCTTTTGCCTGAGCCATTAGCGCCGATCACGGCGGTGAGGCTGCCCTTGGCCAACTCGAAATCGATGGCTGGCGTCAGCGGTTGGCCTGGTGCGCCCCAGCGCAACGCCTGGCAGTTGATCATGCGGCCTCCCGGTCCCATCGACTTTCGGCGACGGCGTCGTGGGCGTGCAGGCTTTCAGCGTGGACCACTCGGACATGGAAAGCATGGATGCCCGGCGAGCGTTTCAAGGCAAGGTGCAAACGGCGGGCGGCGTCTTCGCAGAACATCAAATTTTGTCCGTTGGCCAAGGCAAACGCTTGCTCATCTGCGCGTTTCACGGCGGTCTGTACGGCGGTGCCAAGGGCGGCTTCGGCGTCGTTGATCGTCGCAATTAACGGCAAGTCATCCAGAAAATCATCGAGGCGAAGTGACAATTGAGCATTGCTGCGCTGACTGTGCGGCGTGGCGACGATGCCTCTGGTGGAGCCGAGCCAAGCCAGAATGTCCGCATGCTGCAGTGCCTTGTTGGCAAAGTCGTCGACGAATTGCTGTTGAATCAGCTGTCGAGACAGGGCCGCAGAGCAGGGGCAGGTCGAGGAATAAGGCACATCGATTTTTAGTTCCACGTGGAACATATCGTTTTGCAGCTGCGCATGAACGCTGACTGGATAGGTTTTCCAGCCGGCTAAAGGACTGACCAACGCAGGTCTTTTCAGCAGCAATTCAGTATGAATATTCAAGTACGCGCTCTTCGACAGTCCCTCATGGCTGTCGAGGAATCGCAGCAAGACACTGCGGATGAGCGCTGGTGTAAGGCTTTTCTGTTCGAGGGCTTCCAGCGCCAGATACAGCCGCGACATATGAATGCCCCGCGCTTCGCCGTCGTCCAGGCTCACGCCCGCATCGGCTTTGGCGTTGAGCCGTTGGCCATCGAATAAAACAGGAAGAGCAATGCCGCACATGCCCACCCACTCCAGTGGCAGGGCTTGGCGTGAGGCCTGCGCGGCGATATCCGGCAGAGTCAGCGCATTCATGAGCAGGTCCATCGTGGGAGTTGATTTGTCATGTTATATTATAACTATCAAATCGACGATGGCTTTTTCGCGAGCGGTCTTTCATATGCACAGACGTCACTTGCTCAACCTGATTCTGGCCAGCGCGGCCCTGGCTTTTCCTTTCAGTGTGTCGGCGACGCAAATTCGCAATGCACGGCTCTGGCGTTCGGACGACAAGTTGCGTCTGGTGCTCGATCTCAGCGGCCCGGTGCAATACAAAACCTTTTCCCTGAGCGCGCCCGAGCGGCTGATCATCGATCTGAGTGGCGCCAGCCTCAGTGGCGATTTCAGCCAATTGGCCCTGAATAACACGGTGATCCGTTCAATCCGCTCCGGTCATTACGGCCAGGGCGACACGCGGATCGTGCTCGACCTCAGCAGCCCGGTGCAGCTCAACAGCTTTCTGTTGCCGCCACAGGACGGGCAGGGCCATCGGTTGGTGCTTGATCTCAAGACGGCAGCGCCGATGCAAATGGCGCCGGCTCCGGTGCGTGAAACGGTGGCCGACAAGGCGCACCCCAAGCGCGACATCATCGTCGTGGTAGACCCGGGACATGGCGGCAAAGACCCTGGCGCCGTGGGTGCCAAAGGTGAGCGGGAGAAAGACGTGGTGCTGTCGATTGCCCAATTGCTGGCCAAACGGTTGAAACGCGAAAAGGGTTTCGACGTGAAACTGGTGCGCAACGACGACTTCTTCGTGCCGCTGCGCAAGCGCGTGGAGATCGCACGCAAGCACAACGCCGACATGTTCATCTCGGTACACGCCGACGCCGCGCCACGGCTCACCGCGTCCGGCGCGTCGGTGTACTGCCTGTCCGAAGGCGGCGCCACCTCGGCAACTGCGAGATTCATGGCGCAACGCGAGAACGGCGCGGACCTGTTGGGCGCCACCAGCCTGCTCAATCTCAAGGACAAGGACCCGATGCTGGCCGGGGTGATTCTCGACATGTCGATGAACGCCACCATTGCCGCCAGTTTGCAATTGGGTAGCACCGTACTGGGCAGTCTGGCGGGTATCACCACTCTGCATCAAAAGCGCGTGGAACAGGCTGGATTTGCGGTGTTGAAATCGCCAGATGTGCCATCAATCCTGGTGGAGACCGGCTTCATCTCCAACGCCCGCGACAGTCAGCGGCTGGTCACGGCGCGGCATCAGCAAGCGGTTGCCGACGGCTTGTTTGAAGGGTTGCAGCGCTATTTCCAAAAGAACCCGCCGCTCAACAGCTACATGGCCTGGCAGCAGGAGCAGAAGAAAGGGCAGGTCTAACAGCCGGCAATCCGGCTACAGGTGAACTTGGCACTGCTGCCACCGGAGCTGGAAAACCGGTTGATTGTCGTCCAGCCCACCCGACGGCTGTAACCGACCCAGGCTTCGCCATCCGAAGCCAGGCCGGTGAAGAACGTCAGTTGCCCGTAGCGGCTGCTGGTCTGCGCCCAATAACGTTTTCCAATCACCTCAAAACCCCGCAAATAGATCGTACTGCCGACAGTGTTGACGCTGTAGGCGTTGCCGTCGGCATCCACGCACGCAAGCAGATTGGCGCTGCGGGTGCACTTGGCCAGGGTCGGAATCTGTGCCGATGCATCAACCGCGATCAGCAGTGAACAACTCATCAACAAGCATTTGAGCGTGATGCGCATGGGGTTTCTCGGCGGTTGATCAGCCCCCAGCATCGTGTTCTTTGATGCCGTGGGCAAGAGGAGAGTGGCTTGATTGCATTGTTATACTATAACATTGATCAAGCCCGACACTGCGACCGGGCATCCCTGTGAGGAATAACTGATGCCCAATCGTCTTCCCGTGACCGTGCTCTCCGGCTTTCTCGGTGCCGGAAAAAGTACACTTCTCAATTACGTACTACGTAATCGCGAACACCTGCGTGTTGCGGTCATCGTCAACGACATGAGTGAAATCAACATCGATGGCAGTGAAGTACAGCGCGACGTCAGCCTGAACCGCGCCGAAGAAAAACTGATCGAGATGAGCAACGGCTGCATTTGCTGCACCTTGCGCGAAGACCTGCTCGAAGAAGTCGGCAAACTTGCCAGGGACGGTCGTTTCGATTATCTGCTGATCGAGTCCACCGGCATTTCCGAGCCGTTGCCCGTGGCAGAAACATTCACCTTCCGCGACGAAGCAGGGCAAAGCCTGGCGGACATTGCGCGTCTCGACACCATGGTCACGGTGGTCGACGGCATGAACTTCCTGCTCGATTACCAGGCCGCCGAGAGCCTCGCTTCCCGTGGCGAGACCCTGGGAGAAGACGACGAGCGTTCGATCACCGACCTGCTGATCGAGCAGATCGAATTCGCCGACGTGATCCTGATCAGCAAGATCGACCTGATCAGCAGTCGAGAGCGACAGGAACTGATCGCCATCCTCGAACGGCTCAATGCCCAGGCGGAAATCATCCCGATGGTCATGGGTGAAGTCCCGTTGGGAAAAATCCTCAATACCGGTCGATTCGACTTCGAGAAAGCCGCACAGGCACCGGGCTGGTTGCAGGAACTGCGTGGTGAACACGTGCCGGAAACCGAAGAGTACGGCATCGCGTCCACTGCTTATCGCGCCCGCCGCCCGTTTCACCCGCAGCGTTTTTTCAGCTTTATCGACCGGCCTTGGGTAAACGGCAAACTGCTGCGCTCCAAGGGCTTCTTCTGGCTGGCCAGCAAACCCATGGATGCCGGCAGTTGGTCCCAGGCGGGCGGTTTGATGCGCCACGGTTTCGCCGGGCGCTGGTGGCGCTTCGTGCCCAAGACGCAGTGGCCGCAAGACGAAGAAAGCACCACCGGGATCATGCAGAACTGGACTGCGGCTACCGGAGATTGCCGCCAGGAACTGGTGTTCATCGGCCAGAACATCGACTTCGCCCAACTCACCGCCGAACTCGACAGCTGCCTGCTCACCGACGAAGAAATGGCCTTGGGCGCCGAAGGCTGGAGCCAACTGGCAGACCCGTTCGGCCCCTGGCATGAAGAGGCCGCCTGATGCTCGCTCTAAACCCTGTGGGAGCGAGCCTGCTCGCGAACGCCCCACCAATACCATGGAGAAACCCTGCAATCCCTGAACCAGCCACTGGGCTCTCACAGGTGTTGTGCCTTAACTGATCGGCATTAGGGAGGTGTGAGCCAGTTGCCCTGGCTCTGGGCTTCGCAATACGGCTTCAAATACGCCGCATCGGTGGCGACGCCGTAATAGTGAATATCCTGACGGTAAGGCATATTGGCAACTTGGGCGTTGCTGCACACGCCGAAGGCGCCGGTGGGGCATCGGTCGACGTACTGCACTTCGACTTTCTGTCCGGGCAGATTGGGCTGGCAGAAGCCATCGGCGAACAGTTTTTGCGGGATATTGCGGTTCTGCTGGCAGACTTTCACATCAAGGCGTTCAGCGTGGCTATGAACCACGCAGGCCTGAGCCAGCGCCTCACCTGACAGCAACGCCAGCAGCAACGACAATCCCGTCCAACGCATCCCTTATCTCCTCAGAAAACTTCGACCATGTTGCAGAACATCCCCACTCACGTCATTGCCGGCCCCTTGGGCGCTGGCAAGACCAGCCTGATCAGGCACCTGATGGCGCAGCGGCCGGCCCACGAGCGCTGGGCGGTGCTGATCAACGAGTTCGGCCAGATCGGCCTCGACGCCGCGCTGCTGAGCCGGGAGGCCGATGGTATCGCACTGGGCGAAGTGGCCGGGGGCTGTTTGTGTTGCGTCAACGGTGCGCCGTTTCAGGTCGGCCTCGGGCGGTTGCTGCGCAAGGCGCGGCCTGATCGGCTGTTCATCGAGCCTTCGGGGCTGGGGCATCCGGCGCAGTTGCTGCGCCAGTTGAATGAGGCGCCGTGGCTTGGGGTTCTGGCGGTTCAACCTTGTGTGTTGGTGCTGGATGCCCAGGCGCTGGCCGCTGGAAAACCCCTGCCAGCGGCCCAGCAGGACGCATTGAAGAGCGCAGGTCTGTTGTTGCTGAACAAGTCGGAAAACCTGAATGACGCTGATCGTCAGCGCATTGCTTCGCAGTTGCCTCTACGTCCACTGTGCTGGACGCAGCAGGCTGCCATGCCCTTGAGCGAGTTGCCGGGGCTCGACGCTCGGGCGGTCGCGGCTGTGGATAACTTTGTGTTACCGAAGGGATTGGGGCAGATGCCGGCCCTTTGGACCAATCCAGCTGTGCCGATTTGCTTGAGTCAGGCACAGGAAGGCGGCTGGAGTATTGGCTGGCGCTGGCATCCGAGCCAGATGTTTGATGTGGCACTCGTTGCGGGCTGGCTGGAGAGCCTGGCCTGGCGGCGGGCGAAGCTGGTTATCCACAGCCGGGACGGTTGGGTGTCGGCGAATGCGTTGGATAACTCGGTGCCGGATTGGCGGGTCAGTGAATGGCGGCGGGATTCGCGGATTGAGCTGATTTTTGGGGAGTTGCAAGAAGCTGATGTATTACAGAAAGGTTTGGCCGGCTGCCTGTTGGGTTGAAGATCAGAAGATCGCAGCCTTCGACAGCGCCTACATTTGGAATGCATTCCAGATGTAGGCTGGTTTTTTTGGATTTATGGTCGCGTCTTGGTGTGATCCTGCCGCCACTGGCTCAACTCGATCACTTCGGCGCGTGGTTTCATGACCTCGACCACGGGCGGGGTGTCGTCGAACGGCATCGGGTAGGGCGCCAGTTCGATGTGCGCGCTGTGGGCGCCGAACTGGGTGATGGTGCCGTTGTGGCGGTTTTCACCGGTCACGGTAAATTCGAAGTTATACACACGGGCCAGGCGTCGACGGCCCTTGGCATCTTTGATAAAACCGATCTTTTTCAGTGCCACATTGCCATCCAGCAGCTCGATTTCGAGCTTGGCGCAATGCTGTTTGACCCGTGCCAGCGCCCGCTCGCGCAAGCCGTGGTTGTGCCACAGCCACGCAGCACCGGTGGCCAGCAGCATCAACACGAAGATATTTCCGAGGGTCAGCATCAACAGGGTGCTCCAACAAGATAGCGTCAGCTTAACTGTGTCGCCGGTCTGTCGTACAGGCTGCGTTTAGTCGCATACTGCGCGGCTCGAATTTCAATCGTTTTACGGAACCCACCGCATGAAACGTACGCCCCATCTGCTCGCCATCCAGTCCCATGTGGTGTTCGGCCACGCCGGCAACAGCGCCGCGGTTTTCCCGATGCAGCGGGTCGGGGTGAACGTCTGGCCGCTCAACACCGTGCAGTTCTCCAACCACACCCAGTACGGGCAATGGGCCGGTGAAATACTGCCGCCACACCAGATCCCCGAACTGGTGGAAGGCATCGCGGCGATTGGCGAGTTGGGCAATTGCGACGCGGTGTTGTCCGGCTATCTGGGCAGCGCTGCGCAGGGCCGGGCAATCCTGACGGGCGTTGCGCGGATCAAGTCGATCAATCCCAAGGCGCTTTATCTGTGCGACCCGGTGATGGGCCACCCGGAGAAAGGCTGCATCGTGCCACAAGAGGTCAGCGATTTCTTGCTGGAAGAAGCGGCCGCGGTAGCAGATTTCATGTGCCCCAATCAGCTGGAACTGGACAGTTTCCTGGGCCGCAAGCCACAGTCGCTGTTCGATTGCCTGGCCATGGCGCGCGCGTTGCTGGCCCGTGGGCCGAAGGCGGTGGTGGTCAAACATCTGGATTACCCCGGCAAGCCGGCGGACGTTTTCGAGATGTTGCTGGTGACGGCCGACGAAAGTTGGCACCTGCGGCGTCCGCTGCTGGCGTTTCCGCGTCAGCCGGTGGGCGTGGGTGACCTGACGTCGGGGCTGTTCCTGGCTCGCGTGCTGTTGGGTGACAGCCTGGTGGTGGCCTTCGAATTCGCCGCGGCGGCGGTGCATGAAGTGCTGCTGGAAACCCAGGCGTGCGCCAGCTATGAGCTGGAACTGGTGCGGGCGCAGGACCGGATCGCCCATCCGCGGGTGCGGTTTGAGGCGGTGGCGATCAGCCTCTGAGTCGACGTTGACTCTATTCGCGAGCAGGCTCGCTCCCACATTGATCTTCCAGTGAACACAGATTCTGTGTACGCCCTGGATCCCCTGTGGGAGCGAGCCTGCTCGCGAAGGCTATCTAAAAATCGCCATCAAACCGACTGACGCACTCAGGCGTCGCCCTTGATTTCCTGATAACGCTTTTCCAGCTCCTGGCGAATCTGCCGGCGTTGTTGGGCCTGCATGAAGCGGCGCTTGTCTTCGCTGTTCTGCGGTTGCAGCGGCGGGACGACGGCTGGTTTGCGCTGGTCATCCACCGCGACCATGGTGAAGAAGCAGCTATTGGTGTGGCGCACAGAGCGTTCGCGGATGTTCTCGGTCACCACTTTGATGCCTACTTCCATGGACGTGTTGCCGGTGTAGTTGACCGACGCCAGGAACGTCACCAGTTCGCCGACATGGATCGGCTCGCGGAAAATCACCTGATCCACTGACAGGGTCACCACGTAGCGGCCGGCATAACGGCTGGCGCAGGCGTAGGCCACTTCATCGAGGTACTTGAGTAGGGTGCCGCCGTGGACATTGCCAGAGAAGTTGGCCATGTCGGGGGTCATCAGTACCGTCATCGACAGTTGGGCGTTTCCGGGTTCCATAGCGTTCTCACGGGTCAAGGCAGGGTTTTGGGAGCGCACCTCTGCGGGTGCGTGGTCGGTTTATTCAAAACCAACAGTTATCGGGACGCCGGGCAGGTGGCTGCCGTCACGCTCGGATCGATCTGTTTCCATATATTGCACCGCCTTTCAGCCGGAAGTCGCGGTGTTACCCTTCAAAAGCCCATCCCAAAGGCATTTCCTACGCATAAAGCGGATTTTTACGCTGCACGTTCAGACGTTTCCGTGTCTGTTGGTCGAGCTACGTCACCCAAGGAGCGCCACGCCATGCATGCCATCAGTTTCATTCAGGACCTGGCAGTGATCATGTTGGTTGCGGGCGTAGTCACCGTGCTCTTTCACCGTTTCAGACAGCCGGTGGTGCTTGGTTACATCGTTGCCGGCTTCATCATCGGCCCGCATACGCCGCCATTCGGGCTGATTCACGACGAACAAACCATCAAGACCCTCGCTGAACTGGGGGTGATTTTCCTGATGTTCTGCCTTGGGCTGGAGTTCAGCCTGCGCAAACTGTTCAAGGTCGGTGCCACGGCGTTCATCGCGGCGTTCCTGGAAATCGTACTGATGATCTGGATCGGCTACGAAATCGGTCGATGGTTCGACTGGAACACCATGGATTCACTGTTCCTCGGCGCGATTCTGGCGATTTCCTCGACCACCATCATCGTCAAGGCACTCAACGACCTGAAGATGAAGAACGAGCGCTTTGCGCAACTGATCTTCGGCGTGTTGATCGTTGAAGACATTCTCGGCATCGGCATCATCGCCTTGCTCTCAAGCATTGCCGTCAGCGGCACCGTCAGTTCCGGCGAAGTGTTCTCCACGGTGGGCAAGCTGTCGCTGTTCATGATTGTCGCGCTGGTGATTGGCATCCTGCTGGTGCCGCGCCTGCTGGCCTACGTGGCCAAATTCGAAAGCAACGAGATGCTGCTGATTACCGTGCTTGGGCTGTGTTTCGGCTTCTGTCTGTTGGTGGTCAAGCTTGAATACAGCATGGTCCTGGGCGCCTTCCTGATCGGTGCGATCATGGCTGAATCCAAACAGCTGCTGAAGATTGAGTGCCTGATCGAGCCGGTTCGCGACCTGTTCAGCGCCATTTTCTTCGTCGCCATCGGCCTGATGCTCGATCCGATGATCCTGCTGCAATACGCGTGGCCAATCGCGGTGATCACCGTGGCCGTGGTGCTGGGCAAGATGCTGTCCTGCGGTCTCGGTGCCTTTATCGCCGGCAATGACGGACGTACCTCACTGCGGGTCGGGATGGGGCTGTCACAGATTGGCGAATTTTCCTTCATCATCGCCGCCCTCGGTATGACCCTGCAGGTCACCAGTAACTTCCTGTACCCGGTGGCCGTGGCCGTGTCGGTGCTGACCACATTGCTGACGCCGTACCTCATTCGCTCGGCAGACCCGCTGTCGATCAAGCTGGCCGCCGTGATGCCACAACGGCTGAGCCGGGTGTTGGGGATGTACGGCGAATGGCTGCGCAGCATTCAGCCGCAAGGCGAGGGCGCGCTGCTGGCGTCGATGATTCGGCGAATTGTGCTGCAGGTGGGGGTCAATCTGGCGCTGGTAATCGCGATTTTCTTTTCCGGGGCCTTCTTTGCCGAACGGATGTCGGCTTACCTGCAAGACTGGATCAGCGACCCGAGCTGGCAAAAGGCGTTGATCTGGGGCGTGGCGTTGCTGTTGTCGTTGCCGTTCCTGATCGCCGCTTATCGAAAGCTCAAGGCGCTGTCGATGCTGCTGGCGGAAATGGGCGTAAAGCCGGAGATGGTGGGCCGCCACACGCAGCGAGTGCGTCGGGTGATCGCCGAAGTGATCCCGATTCTCTCGCTGCTGGTGATTTTCCTGCTGCTGGCAGCCTTGTCGGCCAGTATTCTGCCGACCAACAAGTTGCTGGTGCTGATCGCCGTCGTAGCGGCCGCCGTGGCAGCACTGCTTTGGCGCTGGTTCATTCGCGTGCACACGCGTATGCAGGTGGCGTTGCTGGAAACCCTGGATAACCACAAGGATTCCACCGGGCATTGACCGGGACCAGAGTCTGACGGATCAGCTTTCCAGCCAGACGTCCCGCGCCCAGTGCCATACCGATTCCCAGGTTTCTTCGGCAATCAGCTCTTCTTCGGCTTGCCACAGCACCACGGTGCCGTCCTCTTCGACGCAGTAATAGTCATCACCGTCCTGGCAGATAGGGATCAGGCTGCGGTCGACACCGGCATCCCAGGCGTTGGCGGCAACGTCCGGCAGGTAGGTGTGGGACTGTGGATCGGTGACGGTCACCGGCTCCAGGCTGCCATAGACCACATCGCTGACGGTCAGCAAAAATTCCCTGAAGACGAATGGAATGTCGATGAACAGTTGTTCTTCGATTTCTACCAGTTGATCTTCGTCGGGCAACTCCAAGGGGACCGGTACCGGTTCGTTGGCTTCACGCAGTTGTTCGATGATTTCTTCCACGTCCGGGATCCTCTTGCTTGATGGCGCGGTTTAGTTGGGGCGGTTTATACAGTAGCTCGCTATGGATGTAACCGTGAAATAGAAAACCCCGGACAAGTCCGGGGTTTTTGTAGGAGCGTTGTCAGCGTGGGTCGGTTCAACCGTTCTGGCGAATACCGGCTACCAGCCAAGGCTGGTTTTCGCCTTGTGGGCGCTCCATGTTCCAGCTTTCGCTGAACACTTCGCCCTGGTCGAAACGCGAGGACTTCGACACGCCGCTGAAGGTCAGGGTAGCGATGGTCTTGTCCGCCCGATCATCCACGCCGTCCAGTTGCACGGTGAGGTTGTCGATGTAGGTGGACTGGAAGCCGTCACCCAGGTCAGCACGTTCGCGCTTGAGGAACTCCAGCATCTGCGGGGTCACGAACTCGGCGATCTTGTCCATTTCGTTGGCGTCCCAGTGTTGCTGCAGGGACTGGAAGTGGTTGCGCGCTGCTTCAATGAAGTTCTGCTCATTGAACCAGGCCGGTGCATTGATTACCGGACGAGCGGCAGCCGGTGCGGCCGAACCGCCGAAGATCGAACCCATGGCTGGCTTCTGCTCGAACACTTCACGCTGCATCGGTGCGCCGGCCGGAGCCAGATGCTCCTGCTGCTTGCGTCGACGGGCGGCAATGAAGCGGAAGATCACGAAGGCGATGACCGCCATGATCAGGATGTCGAAGATCTGCATGCCCTGGAAGCCGCCGCCCATGAACATGGAGGCCAGCAGGCCACCGGCCGCGATACCGGCCAGAGGGCCGAGCCAGCGCGAAGCACCCCCGGCCTTGGCAGCAGCGCCAGCGGCACCGGCCGCACCAGCGGTCGCCGCAGCGCCGCCCACGCCCGAAGAAGCCGGGGCCATTTGGCTGGTTTGGTGGGTCGGCGCGGCGCCGACGCTTTTGCCGCCACCAAAGCGCTTGGCGTTGGCGTCGAGGCTCATCGTCAGGCCGATGCACAACGCCATGGCGATGCTAAGAAAACGTTTCATAAAGGGAATTCCCATTTGTGGATGGCACGCGCGCCATGTTGCACAGCTGAACAGTTACTGGCTAGCGGCATAGTGTTTCGGGCTTTTGCCTGACAGGTTGCGTTCAGCTGCGTCGGGGCAATAAGGCCATGTACTTTTGGCTGTAGGACAAGTGGATAGGTTCAGCGAGAAATTTGCCTAGCGTCGCAACGCCAGCATCACCACGCCGGCCGTGATCAGGCCGATGCCGCCCCATTGGCGAAGGTCGAGTTTCTCGTCCAGCAGGATCACGCCGAGTACCGCCACCAGCACCACACTGAGCTTGTCCACCGGAGCGACCAGCGATGCCGGGCCGAGTTTCAGCGCCCGAAAATAGCAAATCCACGAGGCGCCGGTGGCCAGGCCCGAAAGCAGGAGAAACAGATAGCTTCTGGCGGATATCGATCCTAATGACTGATATTGGCCCGTTGCGTACAAAATCAAGGCCAGGCTGACCAATACCACAACGGTGCGCAGCAGGGTGGCGAAGTCGGAGTTGACGTTTTCGATGCCGATCTTGGCGAAAATCGCGGTCATGGCGGCGAATGCCGCCGACAGCAGGGCCCAGAATGTCCAGGAGGAAAAGAAGCTTGTGCCCATTTGTATGTTCTCGCGGATTTTCCTGTCGAATACGGATCCCTGTGGGAGCGGGCTTGCCCGCGAAGAACGATAACGCGGTGTTTCTGAACAAACCGCGGTGCAGCCTTCGCGGGCAAGCCCGCTCCCACATAAGCCCTCTGCAGGGCCTTTAGATCGCTTCCAGCTTCGCATACCCCAGCATCAACCACTTGCTGCCTTCGCCGAAGTTTACCTGCACCCGGGCCTGGGCCCCGGCGCCTTCGAAGTTGAGGATCACGCCGTCGCCAAACACCGAATGGCGTACGGCCTGGCCGAGGCTGAAACCGGTGTCCGGGATTTCGCTGCCGCCGAACAGGCTGCTGGAGCTCTGCTGCTGACCGCCGCCGAACGGCCGGCTGACGCTGTTGGACAACCGCACTTCCTGAATCAGGCCTTTCGGCACTTCGCGTACGAAACGCGACACCTTGTTGTAGGTTTCGCTGCCGTACAGGCGTCGGGTTTCAGCGTAGGTCATCACCAGGTTCTGCATCGCGCGGGTGATGCCGACGTAGGCCAGGCGGCGCTCCTCTTCCAGACGGCCAGGTTCTTCCAGGCTCATCTTGTGCGGGAACAGGCCTTCTTCCATGCCCACCAGGAACACGTAGGGGAATTCCAGCCCCTTGGCGCTGTGCAAGGTCATCAGCTGAATGCTGTCTTCATGTTCGTCGGCCTGGGTATCACCGGCTTCCAGCGAGGCATGGCCGAGGAAGGCCGCCAGTGGCGTCAGGTCTTCGTCTTCTTCAGCGTTTTCGAAGTTGCGGGCGGCGCTGACCAATTCCTCAAGGTTTTCTACCCGGGCCTGGCCTTTCTCGCCTTTTTCCGCTTCGTGATAGGCGATCAGCCCCGACTGTTCGATGACCGTCTGGGTCATCAGGTGCAGGGGCATGTCCATGCACTTGGCGGCGAGGTTCTCGATCAGCTCGATAAATACCCCAAGCGCCCCGGCCGCGCGACCGGTCAGGCCTTTATTGGCGACCAGCAGACGCATGGCCTCCCACATTGACACGTCGCTGTGACGGGCATGGTCGCGAATCGCCTCGACGGTTTTCTCGCCGATGCCACGCGCCGGGACGTTGATCACCCGCTCCAGCGCCGCATCGTTGCCACGGCCTTCCAGCAAGCGCAGGTAGGCCATGGCATTCTTGATTTCTGCCCGCTCAAAGAAGCGCTGCCCGCCATAGATGCGGTACGGAATGCGTTCGCGCAGCAAGGCCTCTTCCAAAACGCGGGATTGGGCGTTGGAGCGGTACAAAATCGCGATATCGCTGCGAGCCAAGCCGGTTTTCAGCGCGCTTTCGATGGTTTCCACCACGTAGCGTGCTTCATCGTGTTCGTTGAACGCGGCATACAGGTTAATGGCTTCGCCTTCGCCGCCGTCGGTCCACAGCTCTTTGCCCATGCGCCCGGTGTTGTTGGCGATCAGGGCGTTGGCAGCCTTGAGGATGCCGGCGGTGGAGCGGTAGTTCTGTTCCAGACGAATGGTTTCAGCGTCCGGGAAGTCGTCGGAGTACTGATAGATGTTCTCGATTTTCGCCCCGCGCCAGCCGTAGATCGACTGGTCGTCGTCGCCGACCACCATCAGGCTGTCGCCGCCCTTGGCCAGCAGCCGCAACCAGGCGTACTGCACGGCGTTGGTGTCCTGGAACTCGTCCACCAGAATGTGTCGGAAGCGCTTTTGATAATGCGCCAGCAGGCCCGGATTATCGCGCCACAGGTCGAGGGCGCGCAGCAGCAGCTCGGAGAAGTCGATGACGCCAGCGCGTAGACACGCGGCCTCATAGGCTTCGTAAATGCTGCGCATGGTTGCCAGGAACAGATCACCGCTGGCCTGAATGTGTTGCGGGCGCAGACCTTCGTCTTTCTGCCCGTTGATGAACCACTGGGCCTGACGGGCCGGCCAGCGTTGCTCGTCCAGGCCCAGCTCGCGGATCACCCGCTTGACCAGCCGTTGCTGGTCGTCGCTGTCGAGGATCTGGAAGGTCTGGCTCAGCCCGGCCTCCTGCCAGTGCGCCCGCAGCAGGCGGTGTGCCAGGCCGTGGAAGGTGCCGACCCACATACCGGCGGGGTTCAGCCCCATCAGTTGCTCGATGCGATGGCGCATCTCGGCCGCGGCCTTGTTGGTGAAGGTCACCGACAGAATCGAGTGGGGTGAGGCGTTCTCGACCTGGATCAACCAGGCGATGCGGTGCACCAGCACTCGGGTTTTACCGGAACCAGCACCGGCCAGGACCAACTGACGACCCACGGAGGCAGCTACGGCCTGGCGTTGGGCATCGTTGAGGGAGTTCAGCAGAAGGGAGAGATCATCGCGCATCGGGGCATTCTAGGGGGCGGCGCCACACCGGGCAAACCCCGCTTTGATTTAGCCGATGAAAGATGCGGGGAGGACGACCGGTCGGTCACTGGCTGCAAGCGTTGGCGGGGCTTGCCTTGGCGCTTTTCCAGCCGCGTTGGCGGTTGATGTTTTTGTCTGTTTTATGACCTGGGGCAGTTTGGCCCGCGTCCTTGCTTGTGTATGCTCCGTGCACAATTCGGGCTCGCCACGCTCATTATAAGAACAAGAATATTGCCTATGACTCTCAGTTCCGATCCGTCGGGCCCCTCTGTGGAGCCCCGGGTTATCCGCAAACAGTACGCCATGGAAATGGCGGTCGAACGCACGCGCCTGTTGTATCAGGGGTCGTTGCTGCCAACGCTGTTCATGTTGATCAACGGTCTGGTCTGCGCGGGTCTGCTCTGGAGCCCGCAACGCTACTTCCTGGTCAGTATCTGGCTGGTCTGGCTGTTGTCGCTGGTGGCGTTGCGGGTGATTCAGGTGGCGGCCTTCGATTCGGCGATACCCAATCGCCAGGCCCATCCGGTGTGGCGGCGCATGTTTCTGCTCGGTTCGGCCATGACCGGCCTGACCCTGGCCGGCGCCGGCATTGCGCTGGTGCCCGCCGATACCTTTATGCAGCAAGCCTGGGTGTTCGGCCTGATCGGCGCTGCGACCCTCTCGGCCAGTGTTGCCTACGCGGTCAGCCTGCCGGCTTTTCTATCGTTTGCCTTGCCCTGTCTGCTGCCGGCCATCGGTTATCTGTTTTGGGGCGGTGGTGATGAGCAGCACGGTTGGGGCTGGTTCGGCTTGATTCTGCTGGGTTCGTTGAGTGTGGTGGCCTGGCAGGTCAATCGGCTGATTGATCGCGGCTTGTTGCGCCGATTCCAGAATCAGGCACTGATCGAACATTTGCAGCAGGCGCAAAGCCGCAGCGATCAGCTCAATCAGGAACTGGCCAAGGAAATCGAGCAACGCCGTCGCGCCGAGGATGAGCTTCGGGAAATCCAGATCGACCTTGAGCGCCGTGTCGCCCAGCGCAGTCTGGAACTGGATGTGGCCAGCCAGGCGCTAAGCAAAAGCGAAGCGCGCCTGGCGCTGGCGTTGAAGGCCAGTGAGCTGGGGCTGTGGGACTGGAACCTGCAGACCGATGAAGTGCATCACACGCAAATTCAGGAGCTGTTCGGCCTGGCGCCGGAGTACGTGACGGCGCTGCTCAAGCATCTAAAGCCCCGTTTGCACCCCGATGACCTGCTGCCGCTCAAGCGGGCACTGGTCGAGCATTTGAAAGGGCGGACCGAGGACTACCAGATCGAGTACCGCGTGCGCCATGGCGATGGGCATTGGGTGTGGATCGAAGACCGCGGTCGAGCGGTGGAGCGCAGCGAAAGTGGGCGTGTGATACGCATGGTCGGCACTCGCCGGGACATCAGTGCCAGCAAAGAGCAGGAGGAACAACGACAACTGGCGGCGACGGTGTTCGAGGCCGCCAGTGAAGGCATCGTGATTCTCGACCCTAATTATGCGCTGATCGCCATCAATCAGGCCTTCAGCCGGGTCACTGGCTACGACATCGACGACATGCTCGGGCGCAATATCGTGGAGTTGCCGTGCAGTCGCGACGCTCGTAGGCACTACCTTGCCATCCGCCAGGCGCTGGAGCAGCACGGCAGTTGGCAGGGCGAACTGGTGGAAACCCGCAAGAACGGCGAGCTTTATCCACAATGGCTGCAATTGAACGCCGTGCGCGATACTCGGGGAAATGTAAGTCATATAGTCGGCTTCTTCGCCGATCTTTCGGCTCGGCGCGAATCCGAAGAGCGCATGCGATACCTGACGCTTTACGATGAACTCACTGGGCTGGCCAACCGTTCGCTGTTCCGCGAGCGACTGCACGAGGCCCATCAGCGCGTGCGTCAGGGCGGTCGCCGCAGCCTGGCGCTGCTGCACATCAATCTGGATCGCTTCAAGTTGCTCAACGACAGCCTTGGCCATGAAATTGCCGATCTGCTGTTGCAGAAAATGGCGCGCAGGCTGGTGAATGCGTTGCCGGAAGCGGACACCATTGCGCGGCTGTCGGGTGACGAATTTGCCGTGTTGTTCGATGCCTACGGCAACCTGTCGAGCCTGGCGCGGGTGGCGACCCGGCTGTCGAACAAGCTGCGGGTGCCAGTGACCGTCGAGGGGCATGAACTGGTGATCAGTGCGTCCATGGGCATCAGTCTGCTGCCGGACAACGCCCGGGACATTTCCGCGCTGGTCAGTCAGTCGAACATGGCCATGCAGCATGCCAAGCACTTGGGCGGGAACAACTTCCAGTTCTACACCGACAGCCTGCAAGCCAGCACCCTTGAGCATTTGCAGCTGGAAAACCAACTGCGCAAAGCCATCGAAGAAAAGCAGTTGAAGGTGTTTTACCAACCGAAGCTGTGCCTCGCCACTGGCCGCCTTCATGCTGCCGAAGCGCTGGTTCGTTGGGATCATCCCAGCATGGGGCGAGTGCCACCGGGGGATTTCATCGGGCTGGCGGAAGAAACCGGGCTGATCGGTCCGATTGGCGAGTTCGTATTGCGCCAGGCCTGCTGGCAAGCCTGCGAGTGGCAGCGTCAGGGGCTTGAGCCGATCCGGATTTCGGTCAACTTGTCGGTACATCAATTGCGTCAGGGCAAACTGGTCAGTCTGGTGCGCCAGGTGCTGGAAGAGACCGGTCTGGCGCCGCATTATCTGGAACTGGAACTGACCGAGAGCCAGTTGCTGGACAGCGTCGAACACATCATTGCGACCTTCCAGCAGCTGCGTGACCTGGGCGTGAAATTGGCAATCGATGATTTTGGCACCGGGTATTCGTCACTGAGCTACCTCAAGCGTATTCCAGTGGATTACGTGAAAATCGATCAGGCGTTTATCCGTGGTCTGGGGCAGGGCAGCGAAGATGCGGCGATCACCCGGGCAATCATTGCGATGGCTCACGGCTTGTCGTTGAAAGTGGTGGCCGAAGGCGTGGAGCGGCCGGAGCAACTTGAGTTTCTGAGGGCCGAGGGCTGTGATGAAGTACAGGGCTACCTGATCAGTCGCCCGGTCGAGGCCGATGCGCTGGCCAGCCTGCTACGAGGGCCGCTTCCTGAATGAAGATCCGCCGAACGACCACTGTGCGGGGGTCCGGCGGGGAAGTTGATTTTTTATTAATGGGTAATCAGTACATCATCAATATGGTGCAGAAGTTCGCCATTGTAGAAGATGCTGACGCCGGAAACATTGGAATCCCCCAGCACTTTATATTCAACCTGTTTATCGGTGATGACTTGCAGGGAAATCTCGCTGGACGTTTCAAGTATCAATTCAAGTCGCAGATCGAAAGACTTGTCTTGCATCTCGCTCAGAACGAGCTTTGGGGTAATGCCCGTATGGGCCACGCTGACGGTGCCGTACGTGCGAAAAGACGCCGCGCCGGGCATGCGGTCAATTTGCGCAACCCAGTTTTTAGTTGTAATAGCCATAATGTTTAACTCCTGTAATTAAGAATAAGTGCATCCTGCTCGAACACTATAGCTAATGGGTGTTTGATATGTTTGAAATATATAATTCGCAGTTGTAAGTGTATATTTGAGATGCTCGGTCGGTCCGTATTCGTCGATTGTCTAGTGGTGGTGCAGCAGGGGGCGTCGGCGGCCTTTGGAGGAATTCATCGCGGGGTCGGTCGAAAGTCGTGCCTGGGGGCTACATGAGGCACACGCACCTGAAATCGAGGGATGAGGTTACGTATTGAGCAGGCAAAAAGACGATTCATGTAGTATAACTACAAGCGTGCTACATCCCCGGCACCTGCCAATAACAAAGAGTCGACCCCTTTGAATCTGCTGCAACACATCGCCCAGTCACGCCACCTCTTACGCAAGTCGGAGCTCAAGGTCGCAGACCACGTGCTGCTTGATCCTGCGGCGGTGATGCACAGCTCCATGGCCGATCTGGCCCACAGCGTGGGCATCAGTGAGCCGACCATCGTGCGTTTTTGTCGCGCCATCGGTTGTTCCGGTTTTCAGGATCTGAAGCTGAAGCTGGCCCAGAGCCTGGCGGCGGGTGCCAGTTTCGGCCAGTTCGCGATTCATGAAGACGATTCGGTCGCCGACTACAGCCTGAAAATCTTCGACACGACCCTGCACACCCTGATGGAAGTTCGCGAGAAGCTCGACCCACTGGAGTTGCAGCGGGCAGTGACGCTCATGTCCCAGGCGCAGCGTGTCGAGTTTTACGGCTTTGGTGCGTCGGGTGCGGTGGCGGCGGATGCCCAACACAAGTTTTTCCGTCTGCTGCTGACGGCGGCGGCTTACTCCGACCCGCACATGCAGGCAATGTCGGCGGTGACCCTGAAGCCGACCGATGTGGCGATCTGCATTTCCCAGTCCGGGCGCTCCAAGGACCTGTTGATCACCGCCAACCTGGTGCGCGAAAGCGGCGCCTCGTTGATCACGTTGTGCCCGAGCCAGACGCCGTTGGCTGAGTTGTCGACCGTCAACCTGGCGATCGATGTGCACGAAGACACCGAAATCTATACGCCGCTGACCTCGCGAATCGCCCATCTGGTGGTGATCGACGTGTTGGCGATGGGCGTGGCCATGGCGCGTGGGCCGAGCCTGGTCAACCACCTCAAGAGCGTCAAACGCAGCCTTCGCAGCTTGCGGCTATCGCCCAAGTCGGTGAAAGCGCTGGACGATTGAACTTGATCCGAATGGCCGGAAGGTCGTTCCGACCTTATCGCGAGCAGGCTCGCTCCCACATTGGTTTTGTGCCAGGCACATCATTTTTGCCCAGCATAGCCCCCCTGTGGCGCACGCACGATGTGTGCAACACAGCCGATCAATTGTGGGAGCGAGCTTGCTCGCGATGGCGTCCTTCAGTGCGTGGATAATTCACATCCTTGTCACGGTCCCGCCGCCAAACCGTCATCCCCCGCGCCTATCTTGAAACTCCCGTACTCGACTTGGGAGACTCGAAATGGCCCAGCCCTACGAAGAACGCAACAGCGCCGTCAAAACCCGTCGTCAGCAGGAAGACCAGCGCCGCATGGAATTTCGCCGCGCTATCGAAGATCGCTGTGAACGCCGCCAACTGTTGGCCGAGATCGGCGACTTTGCTGACGAGCCTGAACTCAACTACTGGCAGGCAGCACCGGCAACTTCCCGTCGAAACGCTCAACCAACGCGCTGATCTGCACTCGTTCGTTGCGGATAAACGCCAGGAACGCGTGCGCCACCGGTGAGAGCCGTTTCGCCTTGGCCTGCACCAGGCACCAGCTGCGGTACAGCGGCAGCTCTTCGATCGGCAACTCGATGAGTGCGCCGGTCGCCAATTCAAGGTTCAGGGCGTGGCGCGTCAACAAGGCCAGGCCCAGACCCGCCAACACGCATTCGCGCTGGGCTTCGGCGGACGAGACTTCCTGGGTCTGGGTGAAGTGCACGCGCTTCTCTTTGAAATATTCCTCGCACGCCATTCGCGTGCCCGAGCCGGGCTCGCGCAGCAGCAGCGTGTACGGCTCCAAATCCTGCAAGCGCAACGGTCCCATGTGGCACAGCGGATGATTCGGTGGCGCCACGGCGACAATCGGGTTGTTGAGAAACGGCAGGAATTCCAGGCCCATGTCCTGCGGCACCATCGACATGATCACCAGGTCGTCACGGTTGTCCGACAGGCGCCGAATGACCTGCCCGCGATTGACCACGGTCAGGTGCAGATTCACTTCCGGATGCTGGCGCTTGAAGGCGGCAAACAGGTGCGGCACGAAGTACTTGGCGCTGGACTCCACGGCCAGCTTCAGCTGGCCCTGCAACGAGCCCTGCATGTCCGAGAGCTGCATGTCGAGGTTTTCCAGGCGTCCGAAAATATCCCGGCTGGCGCGTTGCAGTGCTTCGGCGGCCTCGGTCATGTAGAGTTTTTTGCCGACGTAATCGAACAGCGGCTGACCAATCAGCTCCTCAAGTTGCCGAATCTGTAGGCTAACGGCCGGTTGTGTGAGAGACATTTCGTCAGCCGCGCGGCTGTAGGACCGCAAATCACAGACCTCATTGAAAATCTGCAATTGACGCAATGTCATACGCATCAAGGACTTACGCATTTTTTATAGGCTCTGACGGCAGGCTGATAATTCAACTATAAGTCTTTACTTATGCCTGACCCAATTATTATTCATTTTTGTTAATCCCTTGTGGGGGCTAGTGTGGGGCTGCGACTAAATTGAAACATTTAGTCACGCGTCGACCTGGATGCAGCAGGTCGTGGTGCCACCGGCTCAAGGGAATTTCCAAGTGATAACAAAGATCCTGATCGCCAACCGTGGTGAGATTGCCGTACGAATCGTGCGTGCCTGCGCCGAGATGGGTATTCGCTCGGTTGCGATCTACTCCGACGCCGACCGTCATGCCTTGCATGTGAAGCGGGCGGACGAAGCCCACAGCATCGGTGCCGAGCCACTGGCCGGTTACCTGAACCCGCGCAAGCTGGTGAACCTGGCGGTGGAGACCGGTTGCGATGCATTGCACCCCGGTTACGGTTTTCTCTCGGAAAACGCCGAACTGGCGGACATCTGCGTCGAACGCGGAATCAAATTCATTGGTCCATCGGCTGAAGTGATTCGCCGCATGGGCGACAAGACCGAAGCGCGCCGCAGCATGATCAAGGCGGGCGTGCCGGTCACTCCGGGCACCGAAGGCAACGTGGCGGACATCGCCGAAGCGCTGGTCGAAGGCGAGCGTATTGGTTATCCGGTGATGCTCAAGGCCACTTCCGGTGGTGGCGGTCGCGGCATTCGTCGCTGCAACAGCCGCGAAGAACTCGAACAAGCCTTTCCCCGTGTCATTTCCGAAGCCACCAAGGCCTTCGGTTCGGCGGAAGTGTTCCTGGAAAAATGCATCGTCAATCCCAAGCACATCGAAGCGCAGATCCTCGGCGACAGCTTCGGCAACGTCGTGCACCTGTTCGAACGTGACTGCTCGATCCAGCGCCGTAACCAGAAGCTGATCGAGATCGCCCCGAGTCCGCAACTGACCCCGGAACAGCGCGCCTACATCGGCGACCTGTCGGTGCGTGCCGCCAAGGCCGTGGGTTACGAGAACGCTGGCACCGTGGAGTTTCTGCTCGCCGAGGGCGAGGTGTACTTCATGGAGATGAACACCCGGGTGCAGGTGGAGCACACCATCACCGAAGAAATCACCGGCATCGACATCGTGCGTGAGCAGATCCGCATCGCTTCCGGCCTGCCGCTTTCGGTGAAACAGGAAGACATTCAGCACCGTGGTTTCGCGCTGCAATTCCGGATCAACGCCGAAGACCCGAAAAACAACTTCCTGCCGAGCTTCGGCAAGATCACCCGCTACTACGCCCCCGGTGGCCCCGGTGTGCG
This sequence comes from Pseudomonas fungipugnans, assembly GCF_029955235.1. Lineage (NCBI taxonomy): Bacteria > Pseudomonadati > Pseudomonadota > Gammaproteobacteria > Pseudomonadales > Pseudomonadaceae > Pseudomonas > Pseudomonas fungipugnans. The sequence continues at coordinate 148,651 of NZ_JARBWL010000002.1, read as the reverse complement.
GACCGACACGGCGATCTACACCGGCTACACCATCCCGCCGTACTACGACTCCATGTGCCTGAAACTGGTGGTGTGGGCGCTGACCTGGGAAGAGGCGATGGACCGTGGCCTGCGGGCCCTGGACGACATGCGTCTGCAAGGGGTCAAGACCACCGCCGCGTACTACCAGGAAATCCTGCGTAACCCGGAATTCCGTAGCGGCCAGTTCAATACCAGCTTCGTTGAAAGCCACCCTGAACTGACCAACTACTCGATCAAGCGCAAACCCGAAGAGCTGGCCCTGGCCATCGCCGCCGCCATCGCCGCCCACGCAGGCCTGTGAGGAATAGAACAATGTCCAAGAAAATTTTTGTCACCGACACCATCCTGCGCGACGCCCACCAATCGCTGCTCGCCACCCGCATGCGCACCGATGACATGCTGCCGATCTGCGACAAGCTCGACAAAGTCGGCTACTGGTCGCTGGAAGTCTGGGGCGGCGCGACGTTCGACGCCTGCGTGCGTTTCCTGAAAGAAGACCCGTGGGAGCGCCTGCGTCAACTGCGCGCGGCTTTGCCTAACACCCGTCTGCAAATGCTGCTGCGTGGCCAGAACCTGCTGGGCTACCGTCACTACAGCGACGACGTGGTCAAAGCCTTCGTCGCCAAGGCCGCCGTCAACGGCATCGACGTGTTCCGTATTTTCGACGCCATGAACGACGTGCGTAACTTGCGGGTCGCCATCGAAGCGGTAAAAGCCGCCGGCAAACACGCCCAGGGCACCATTGCCTACACCACCAGCCCGGTGCACACCATTGAGGCGTTCGTGGCGCAAGCCAGGCAAATGGAAGCCATGGGTTGCGACTCCGTGGCGATCAAGGACATGGCTGGCTTGCTGACGCCCTACGCCACGGGCGAGCTGGTCAGGGCGCTGAAGGCCGAGCAATCGCTGCCGGTGTTCATCCATTCCCACGACACGGCGGGTCTGGCCGCGATGTGCCAACTCAAGGCCATTGAAAACGGTGCTGATCACATCGATACCGCGATCTCCAGCTTCGCCTGGGGCACCAGCCATCCGGGCACCGAGTCGATGGTCGCCGCCCTCAAAGGCAGCGAGTTCGACACCGGCCTGAACCTGGAACTGCTGCAAGAGATCGGCCTGTACTTCTACGCCGTGCGCAAGAAATACCACCAGTTCGAAAGCGAATTCACCGCGGTCGATACCCGCGTGCAAGTCAACCAGGTGCCGGGCGGGATGATCTCCAACCTGGCCAACCAGTTGAAAGAGCAGGGCGCGCTGAACCGCATGAGCGAAGTGCTGGCGGAAATCCCGCGCGTTCGTGAAGACCTCGGCTTCCCGCCGCTGGTAACGCCGACTTCGCAGATCGTTGGCACCCAGGCCTTCTTCAACGTGCTGGCTGGCGAGCGCTACAAGACCATCACCAACGAAGTGAAGCTTTACCTGCAAGGTGGCTACGGCAAGGCGCCGGGTGTCGTGAACGAGAAACTGCGGCGTCAGGCCATCGGCAGCGAAGAGGTGATCGATCACCGTCCGGCTGATTTGCTCAAGCCGGAAATGACCAAGCTGCGCGGAGAAATCGGCGCGTTGGCCAAGTCCGAAGAGGATGTGCTGACCTACGCCATGTTCCCGGACATCGGTCGCAAGTTCCTCGAAGAGCGCGCAGCCGGCACCCTGACTCCGGAAGTGCTGTTGCCAATTCCTGAAGCCGGTGGCGTGACTTCCGCCGGTGGCGAAGGCGTGCCGACCGAGTTCGTCATCGACGTCCATGGCGAGACATACCGCGTCGACATCACCGGTGTCGGCGTCAAGGCGGGCGGCAAGCGGCACTTCTACCTGTCCATCGACGGCATGCCGGAAGAGGTGGTGTTCGAACCGCTCAATGAATTCGTCGGCGGTGGCAGCAGCAAGCGTAAGCAGGCCTCGGCACCGGGCCACGTCAGCACCGCCATGCCGGGCAACATCGTCGATGTGCTGGTCAAGGAAGGCGACACCGTGAAAGCCGGCCAGTCAGTGCTGATTACCGAAGCGATGAAGATGGAAACTGAAGTCCAGGCCGCCATCGCCGGCAAAGTCACCGCCATCCATGTGGCCAAGGGCGACCGGGTGAATCCGGGCGAAATCCTGATCGAGATCGAAGGCTGAGATAACAGCCTCGACAGACCGCTTTAAACCTCGGGGGGGCATGTGCTCCCCTTTTTTTTGCCTGTTTTTTGAACACCCCTGATACCCGTTGTGGGAGCGAGCCTGCTCGCTCCCGCATTTTGATTGGGTGGTGTATCCGTTAAAACGCCATCTGCCACTGCCCGATCAACCCGTGATTACGGCTGTTGCTGCCCATCTCGCCGCTATAGCCCACCCCAATCGTGTGCCGCGCCGAGATCCCCAGATCCAGCCCCGCCTCCAGCACCAGGCTGTCCCGATCCAGCGAACTGCCATCAACGTTGAACGCCGTGCCGCCGACCACAAAGGCCTGGCGCGTGGAGCTGCTGACATCGCCGTAGGTGTGCTTCCAGCCGGCGGTCATGCGCGGGGTCAGGCTCATGCCGTTGTTCAGGGTGCTCAGGTGCGCCAGGCGTACACCAAACGTGCTGCTGAAGTTGTCCTGGGTTTGCTCGTCGACTTGCAGCGCCGCGGCACCGCCTTTTTCCTGATAGCGGTCGCGGTGGTAGCGCTGATAGCCAAGGCTGGCGAACGGTTCGGCGCTGAGTCGGCCATTGCCCAGTGCATAGCCGAGTTCGGCAAAGGCTTGCTGGCTGCTGGCGTCGTAATCGCCCCTTGGCTGGTCGCTGAAACCATTGAAGGCGACCGTGCGTTTACTTTCCCCTTGGTGGCCGCTGTAGGCCGCGCCCAAGCGCAAGGCAAACGGGCCGCTTTGGCGCAGGGCATACACGCCGGCGTGCCAGCTTTCGACATTGCCATCGACACCCGTCGCGTCCAGATCAGTCTTGGAGTAACCGCCCAGTACGCCAAGGCGCCATTGCGGATCGAGGGCCCAGTCGGCACCCAGCACGGTGCCTTTGGTGCGTTGCTCCAGACCACTGTTGCCGTGTTCGCCGTCGAGCTTGCCGTAGCCGCCAATGGCTTGTAGCCAGAGTCGGCCCTGAGCGTTCGGGTCGTTGAGATTGCGCGCGTCCGACGGCACGCCGGTGGCGGCGAGCACTGGTGTGTCTTTTTGATTGAGCCCCACCATCAGCCCCGAACCACTGCCCATTTGTTGCATGGCCGAGAGCATGCTGGTGCCGATCTGACTGCTGGCGCCGAGGGTGGCGCTGGTCAGGTTGGCGTTGCTGGCACCGGCCAGTTGCTCAATGGCCGCCCCCGCGCTGGTGTGGGTGGTATTGAGCAAGGCGTTATACAGGACGTTGTTTTTGCCCATCGATGCCAGGCTGTTGGCGGCCTTGTTGCCGTTACCGGTGATCGCCAGTTCGTTGAACGCCACGTCGTTGCGGGTGTAGGTCAGATCGACTGCAGTCGGGGTATAGGCGAGGGTGGGCGTCAGGAATGCGTAATCGCTGGTGACCTTGCCGAAGGTGCCATTGATGCTCGCGGCTTGCAGCACGGTGTAACGACTTTGCCACGGATAAGTGCCGCTGCCGGGGTTCACCGCCAGGGTGGCACCATTCAGAGTGGCGGTGGCGCCGACCATGACCGGTGCACTGCTGCCATCGGCATTGACGCCATAGGCCAGGGTGCCGCCGCTGCCGAAGGTCAGATCGTGAACCACGGTCGCGGTGCCGAGTCGGGTGTTGGTCTGCAGGGTGCCGTTGACCAGCAGATTGCCCACCGACCCGCCGCCGGCATACACACCGCCCGCGTCCACGGTCATGCTGCCAGCGATGCCGCCCTGATTGATCAGGGTTGCGCCGTTGCGCACCGCGCCGCCGTCACTGAAGTCGCCGCTGCCGGTCAGCGTCCAGGCGCCTTGCCGCACTTCCAGCCACTCGAAGTTGCGACTGTCACCGAAACTGCCGCCCGCCGCATCGTCCATCACCACGCGGTCGTAGCCGCTGCCGCCGTCGACCATGCCGATGAAGCGGCTGCCGTGGCGCAAAGTCAGGCTGTCATTGCCGCCGCCCAAGTCCAGGGCCAGGCCGTTGCTGCCGCTGATGGTGCCGCCGTTGATGACGTTGTCGGCGAACTCGCCCACAAATTTCACGCCGAAACCGTTCAGGCCCTGAATCGTGCCGTAGTTTTCCAGGGTGGTCGCCGCCACCCCGGAACCGCCACTGCCGTCGTCCACCAGAATTGCGCTGTTGGCACCGCTGATCAGCGCGCCTTTGGCGTTCAGGATATAGCCACCGCCCAACGCGATGCCTTCGCTGCCGTTGGCGAACCCGCCCTTGTCCACGCCACCGGCACCGACGCCTTGAATGGTGCCGTAGTTTTCGATGTGGCCAATATGGTCGATGTCCACACCATCGCCGTCGCCGTTGGGCTGTAGCCCGGAATAGGCGCCGGTAATCGTGCCATGGTTGATCACCGTACCGTCGCCATCGGAACCGAAGCCAGAACCGTTGCGGCCGGTGATCTGCCCGTAGTTCACCAGCGTCGCGCCGAGGTCGGTGGTGATGCCATGACGGCCGCCGGAAATGCTGCCGTAGTTGGTCACGCTCACTCCGGTGGCGCTGTCGATATCGATGCCGTCGAACTTCTCGTCCGCGTTGTGCGAGTCGCCGGTCGAAATTTCGCCGTAGTTGGTGATCGTCGCGTTGGCGCCGGTCTTCATTCCGTCGCTGGCATCACCACGAATCAACCCGCCCGCGCGGTTGATGATGGTGGTCTTGACCCCGTCACTGCGCAGGGCATCAAGGTCCAGCCCCTGACCGGTAGTGGAGCGAATGGTGCCGCTGTTATCGATCAACAGACTGCCGCTGGCGAAGTTGCTGTCGATGCGCAGCGCGTCGTTAAAACCGAGGATTTGCCCGCCCGCTCGGTTGTAGAGGCTGTAGTTGCGCGCCTGAGTCAGTTCGCCGCTGCTGTCGATCGCCCGACCGCCAGTCGAGATGATCTTGCCGGAGTTATCGATGACCACGCCGACACCACTGGTGCTGTCCTTCAGGCTCACGGTCTTGCCCGCGTTGGTGATGCTGCCTGGGGCGGAAATCGTCAGGGTGTCACTGCCACCGAGGGTTTGTGCAGCGGTGGTGGGGGTGTCGATCTGCAGGTTTTTGGCGTTGACGGTGTTGGCGCTGATCAGCAGGGCGATGGTCAGAGCGAGACGCTGGGGCGAGAAGGGCATGAGCAGGACGGCCTTTTGTTGTAATCGGGGGGCGTCCTGTATAGCGAGTGGGGTTTACAGAATGATGTCTTTGGGTGGAGACATTGTTTTGCGGATGTTTCGAATTCAAGTTGATCGGACCCAAGGTCAAAAGATTGCAGCCTTCGGCAGCGCTTACGGCGGTATTGCGAGGGCTGCTAGCTGCGACTCAAATACGCCTTCGCGTAATGCCGCTCCATTCGCGCCTGTATCAGCTCCAGCCCAATCGACATCACCCAGTAAATAATCGCCGCCGTGGTCAGCATTTCGATATAGCGATAACTGGAACGGCCATACGATTGCGCCAAAAACATCACTTCCCAGACGCCCATAACCGAGATCAGCGACGAGTCCTTGAGCATGGAAATGAACTGGTTGGTGGTCGGCGGGATGATGGTGCGCATGGCCTGGGGCAGGGTGACGCGCCAGAAGATCACGCTGTCGCGCATGCCCAGGGCCAGCGAGGCTTCGCGTTGGCCGTGGGGAACTCCGAGGATGCCGGCGCGAAAGATTTCGCTCAGATAAGCGCCGTAGTTCAGCGACAGGGCGATGATCCCGGCGGCGACGGCGCCCGGCACGATGCCCAGTTGCGGCAGGCCGAGGTAGATCAACAGGATCTGGATCAGCAGCGGGGTACCGCGAAAGAACGATGCATAGAAACTGGCGATGCCGAAGGCCACGGCGCTTTTCGACAGGCGTGCCAGTGCAGTAATGAAGCCCAGCAGCGATGACGCCACAATTGAACATACACACAGAAACAACGTCAGTGCCGCACCTTGCACAAAGCCGTTGGGCGCCAGATGCATGCCGATCAGGCTGGGCAGTTTGTCGAGGATGATTGAGAACTTCAGATCAAAGCTCAGGAAGAAACTGGCGAACAGCCCGAGCATCGCCGCCCAGGTCAGGTACAGCCGCGTGCGGAAACCGAAGATCCGTTGCAGCCGTGATTCAGCCACCGGTTGCGGCGGCTGGGGAGATTTGGGGAAAGAAGTCATTTGCTGATATCAGCGCCGATCCATTTTTGCGAGAGCTTGCTCAACGTGCCGTCCTGCTTCAGTTGGGCGAAGACTTCACGCACCTTGCTGTCCCACTGCGGGTCGCCTTTTTCGATGGCCACCGAGTTCGGCTCCGAGTACAGCGGCTCGCCGGCGAGCTTGAAGCGTTTGTCCTGATTCAGGCGCGGTTGTGCGGTCACCAGGTTGGTGAGGATCGCGTCCAGTCGCACGCCGGCGCCCAGGCCCAAGTCCTGGAAGGCCACGTTGTCGGTGTCATACGGAGCGATTTGCACGTCCTCGAACGGGTACTGCAATTTCGTGTCTTCGGCGCCTTCGATCACCAGGTTCTTGTTCAGGTAGCTTTCGTAGCTGGAGGCGCTGGTGAGACCGATTTTCTTGCCGCTCAGGTCCGTGGCGTTGTGGATGCGATCATCCTTGGCGTTGACCACAATCACGGCTGGCGAAGCGTAGTACTCCACCGGGAAATCGAAGACTTCGGCGCGGGCTTTGCTCGGGGTCATGGAGCAGATGCAGATGTCGTAACGACCGCTCCAGCGGCCAGCGGCGATGACGTCCCAGGACGGCGTTTCGAGCCGCAGTTTGACGCCCAGTTTATCCGCCACGGCCTTGGCCACATCCACGTCGAAACCGTCGAGCTGGTTCTGGTCATTGAGGAACGAGAAGGGCGGATAGCTTTCCATCAGCACGCCCACCAGCTCTTTCTTTTGCTCGACGCGATCCAGCGTGGCGCCGCCGAAGGCTTGAGTGGAGGCAGCCAGAATCGTCAGGCCCAAGGCCAGAAGTGGTTGGAATTTCACAGTCGATCCCTGATAAAAAAGAGGTTGTTATTAACCGGATGGTGCGTATTAAATAGTTATAAGAACGACTCTGGTAGTGAGTTATTTTCATAAGCATATGAGTGAAAAGCATATGAGCGCAGCAGGCACAGTGATTCTGGATGGCGGCATGGGTCGTGAGTTGCAACGCGCAGGCGCGCCTTTCAGGCAGCCCGAGTGGTCGGCACTGGCATTGATCGAAGCGCCGACGGCGGTAGAAGCGGTGCATGCGGCTTATATCGAAAGTGGTGCCAACGTAATCACCACCAACAGCTATGCGGTGGTGCCATTTCACATTGGCGAGGAGCGGTTTGCCGCCGAAGGCCAGGCGCTGGCGGCGTTGGCAGGCGAGCTGGCCCGGCGTGCGGTCGAGGCTGCCGGTAAACCGGTACGCGTGGCTGGCTCACTGCCGCCGCTGTTTGGCTCCTACCGTCCAGACCTGTTTGATGCTGCGCGGGTGACGCAATTGCTGACGCCGCTGGTGAAAGGGCTCGCGCCGCATGTCGACCTGTGGCTGGCGGAAACCCAGAGCTCGATCGTCGAGGCGCGGGCGATCCATGCCGGTCTGCCGAAAGACGGCAAGCCGTTATGGCTGTCGTTTACCCTGATGGATGAGGACACCGACGAAGTACCGCGCTTGCGTTCCGGTGAGACGGTGGCCGAGGCGGCGGCAGTGGCCGCAGAGTTGGGCGTCGAGACGCTGCTGTTCAATTGCAGTCAGCCAGAAGTGATTGGCGCTGCCATTGACGTTGCACGATCAACCTTTGAGCGTTTGGGGGTGACAATTCATATCGGCGCCTACGCCAATGCCTTTCCGCCCCAACCGAAAGAAGCCACGGCCAACGATGGGCTGGACCCGTTGCGCGAGGATCTGGATCCGCCGGGTTATCTGCAGTGGGCGGCCGACTGGCGCAAGCGGGGGGCCAGTCATCTGGGCGGGTGCTGCGGGATTGGGCCGGAGCATATTGCGGTGCTTGCCCAGAAACTCGTGTGATGCCCATCGCGAGCAAGCTCGCTCCCACATTGGATTGGAGGATGGCCACAATCTTGTGGTCAACCCAAAACCCCTGTGGGAGCGAGCTTGCTCGCGATGAGGCCCGTCCAGACGCCAAAAAATTACCCGCGGCACTCGGCCAACGTCTTCACCTGCCCCGAATCCGTCTGGTTCTCATCGCTCAACCAGCGCTCAAACCCCGCGCCAATCGCTGGCCATTCCGAGTCAAGAATCGAAAACCACGCCGTATCGCGGTTCTGTCCCTTGACCACCATGTGCTGGCGGAACACGCCTTCAAAACTGAAGCCCAGCCGTTCGGCCGCGTACCTTGAGCGAGCGTTGGCGTTGTTGCATTTCCACTCCAGGCGCCGGTAGCCCATGGCGAACGATTCCTTGGCCAGCAGGTAAACCGCTTCGGTGCTTTTCGGTGAGCGTTGCATCGGTGCGCCGAAGGTGACGTGGCCGATTTCGATGCGGCCCTGGGCCGGGACGATGGACATCAGGCTGAGGATGCCTTGCACATCGCCACTGACGCGGTCGATCACCGCGAAGAAATACGGGTCGCTGGCGGCTGCGTGGTTGTTCAGCCAGTCATTGAACGCGCTGCGTTCCGGGAAAGGACCGTATGGCAGATAGTCCCACAGTTTCGGGTCGGCACCGGGGCCTTGCAGGGCTTTGAACAAGCCGTCGGCGTGGCGCGCCGGGTCGAGTCTTTCCAGGCGAATGAAGCGCCCTTCGAGCAGTCGGGCGGTCGGGGCCGGGACGCCTTTCCAGTCCGCGAGTGAAGTCGACATCGTGTTCTCCTTAAACCTTAAAGACCTTTGCGAAACTGGATGAAACCGGGACGTTCGGCGATGCGCTCGTAGAGCTGAATCGCCGTGGCGTTGGTTTCGTGGGTGAGCCAGTGGACCTTGCAGCAACCGTCGTCCTTGGCGGTGGCGTAGACGAATTCGATCAGTTGGCGGCCAATGCCGGTGCCACGGGTTTCGGGCACCACCAGCAAATCCTGCAGGTAACAGGAGTTTTCGATGCTCCAGTTCGAGCGGTGATAAATGAAGTTCACCATGCCCACGGCTTTGCCATCGGCCCAGGCCAACGCTGAATGAGTCGGCTCATTCGGGTCGAGCAGGCGTTGCCAGGTACTGAGGCTGACGGCTTCGGGCAACTCAGTGTTGTAGAAGCGCAGGTAGGCCTGCCATAGCGGCAGCCAGGTGGCGTGGTCGGCGGCGCTGACCTGGCGAATCTCGATCTGACTCATGTTCATTCCTTAACCATCAAGTGGGCGAGCGCCTGGTCCTGCGCATCGGCGCTGGCGGCCAGCCCTTCGCGCACGCCGGCGATGTCTGCTGCATTGCGGTTCTGGCTGAGCTTGCGTTTGCCTTCCAGGCGCTGGATCGGCAAGGCGAAACCGACAATGGCCTTGAGCATGCCGTCGATGTAGTCGGCGGGGGCGTCATCGACTTTCCACGGCTTGGCGCGAGTGGCTTCGTGGCGGTCGGTCAGGGCGCTGACCAGGTTGCGCAGGCGATGGGCGTCGCTGAACACTTCGGCTTGGCCATAGGCGTGGACGGCCACGTAGTTCCAGGTCGGCACAACTTTGCCGTGCTCGGCTTTGCTCGGATAAAACCCCGGGCTGACGTAGGCGTCGGCGCCGGCAAAAATCACCATGACGTCGGCACCGTTCTGCAATTCCTGCCATTGCGGATTGGCCTTGGCCAGGTGCCCGTACAGCGTGCCATTGGGCCCTTGCTCGGCGTCCAGCAGCAACGGGATATGACTGGCTTGCAGGCCTTGTTCACCGTCGGTCACCAGTATGGCAAGGCGGGTGGCGAGTATCTGCTGGTGCAGTTGCGGCAAATCGTCGACGACAAAAGCGCTGGGGTTGTACATGGAAATATTCCTTGGCGATTGCTTGCATCCTAGGCAGGCTATTGGTCTGTTGTAAGAGCCATTACCGGCCAATTTCATAGGTCCATTCTTTACAGGTTCAGGCCATGACCGATGCGCCGCTTTCCTTGTCATTCAACCCGGCGGGTATCGAACTCGATCGTCGCCAGGGTTTGAGCCGTCAGCTTTATCAGGCGCTGCGCTTACGGGTGCTGGACGGGCGACTTGCCAGCGGCACCCGCTTGCCCGCCAGTCGCGACTTGGCGGCGGCCCTGTCGATTTCTCGCAACAGCGTGGTCCGGGCCTACGATCAGTTGTACGCCGAAGGCTTTATCGAGGGCCGCGTGGGTGATGGCACTTATGTCGCGCAATTGCCGCAAACCGTCTTGCCGGTGAAAAAACTATCCACAAAAGTATCCACAGGGTTTTCAACAGGCTTATCCACAGCCTTATCCACAAATTGGCTGGATTTACCTGTAATTTCATCCAGTAAAGTTATCCACAGCGGTGCTTTGGGCCGAGTCGAAAAGAACCATTTGGCGACGCCGCCGAGCGGTCCACCGAGGGCATTTCGAGTGGGGGTGCCGGCATTCGACCTGTTCCCGTTCGAGGTCTGGGCCAAGCTGAATGCGGCTTTCTGGCGCAAACCGGATTTGCAGCAGCTGTGTTATGGCGATCCGGCGGGCGACGCAAGGTTGCGCAGCCTGATTGCCGCGTATTTGCGCAGTTCTCGTGGCATGCAATGCACGGCTGAGCAAATTGTGATCACCAGTGGCGCGCAGCAGGGAATCAGCCTTTGTGCACAGCTGCTGGTGGAGCCGGGCGATGGGGTGGCGATCGAGAATCCGGGCTACCGCGCGGCAGGTCATGCCTTTGCCGTGGCCGGGGGGCGGTTGCAGGGTGTGCCGGTCGATAACGAAGGCATCAACTGCGCCGAACTGGCGGGGTTGAGCGACTGTCGGCTGGCCTATGTCACCCCGTCGCATCAATACCCGACCGGGGTGATCATGAGCCTGGCGCGGCGCCTGGAGTTGCTGGCATGGGCCGAGCGGACTCAAGGCTGGATCGTCGAAGACGACTATGACGGCGAATACCGTTACAGCGGCGCACCGCTGGCGCCTTTGGCGGCCCTGGATCGTCAGGGGCGTGTGCTGTACGTCGGGACGTTCGGCAAGGTCGCGTTCCCGGCGTTGCGTCTGGGTTATCTGGTATTGCCGCCCGCGCTGGTCGATGCGTTTTCACGGCGCCGTGCCGTGGACGTACGGCATTCGGAAGTCAGCACTCAGGCGGTAATGGCCGAGTTCATGGCGGCCGGGCATTTCCAGCGGCACATTCGCCGCATGCGCCGCGCGGCCTTGAGCCGTCGTAATACGTTGCTGGTCGGTTGGCCAAAAGATATCCCCGGCGTCGGCAGCCTGCCCGGTGTGGCGGCAGGGCTGCATCTGACGGTGTCGGTAGAGAGCGTGGCCCGCGAGCGTGAGCTGGTGGCGCAAGCCGAGTCGGTGGGCGTCGAGATCAACGCCCTGAGCAGCTATTGGCTACCCGACTCGACCCGGCCAGCGGATCAGCGTGCCGGGCTGGTGCTGGGGTTCGCCGCCGTGCCGGAAGCCGCGATCGAGTCAGCGCTGCTGCGGTTACGTAGCGTCTGGTTTTGATAGGCTCGCTGGGTTGCGGGGTTCCAGTGCGAGAAACAATGAGCGTGTAGCAGGATCGGTGATCCGGCGAACCACGTAATCCCTCGGTTCGAGATCAAGCAGTTGCCCTTTAAGCTCCAGATCAAGCGTATCCAGATAAGTGTCCGCGATTTTCAAATGGGCCACAGTGGGTTCGGCGGCGGGGCTGTTGGCAGTGTCGTAGTGAAAGTGCGCCAACCATAGAGGCTGGTCGTTGCGAGTGATGTCGAGGATCTTGTACTCCTGAAAATAGTCCCCCTTGCCTTTTGTCTTGATACGCCCCTCCCTGTTGCGCGTCAGTTTGACCTGAGCGTTCTCATGCAACCATTGCAAGTACTCCAGTCGAGGTTTGCGCTTCTTCAGCATTGATGCGCGAACGCTGATACCGGTGGTACGCAGACGGACCGCAGCACTTCTCAACTCAGCGCTCAGGGTCGCAACGGGCGGGAGCGTGCCATTGGCCGCACGAATGTTCGCTATAGCCGTATCGACCGCTGCTGCCTCTTCTTCGTATTTGAGCGCCTGCGAATCAAACTCGTGTTGCCTGTCAGCAGGAATACTGTTTGCCCGTTCGGCATCCTTGCTGATGCGGGTGATGAAAGGCTCCAGTTCAAGATTGAGTTCCAGGCCGTCACTGATGACGTCAAGGTCATTCCTCACCGGTTTGCCGGGCGTCTCGGTTTTGGGTATCAGTTTCTTGAAGGCGGGCGCGTCGGTTTTCTGCTCATCCGAAGGCGCTGGCTCTCGTGGGCGGGTCTTCGTCACCTTGGCCTGAGGGCGGGACGGGCCGGCAACCGGGGAGGTGGATCGATCCGGTGCAACTGGCTGCTCACCTTCGGGCAGCAAGTCGTAGAGCATTGCCTGGCCGGCCTCCTGGAACTCCTTGATCAGTGCCTGCAGGCGGGCCAATGCCTGGGGTTTAGTCATGTTGGGGTACTGGGTGGGCAGGTTGTCGATGCGTTGAAGGGCGTCGGCAAAGACGTCCAGGATTCGGGTTGCCGCCGTGATGCGTTGTTGGGTGGTCTGGCCCTTGGTGGATTCAAGCAGGATGTCGGTCAGTTCCTGGCTGGCCTCGGCGGCTCCAATGACGATGTCCGCCACGGCCTTGCGAGCTTGTGGCATTTGCGCCCCTGCCTGTTCCTGTACACACAGTTCGTAGGCCATGCCGATTTCGTTGGCCTTGTAGTCCAGGGGGCTGTAGGTCGGCAGTATTTTCTGGATGGTCTGGATTGACTCACGGGCGGCCCTGCCCAGCACGTTGAGGCCGGTCATGGCGCTACGGGCCAATACCAGCCGTTCGCTGATGGCCTGGCTCAATGCTACGGTGTTTTCAATGGATTGGAGATTGTCGCCCACCGGTAGTCCGGTATTGATCGCATCGTTGCTCAGCAACGTCAGGATCGCCGTCGAGTACTCCTGGCTCTTGACCGCGAACCATAAGGTCAGGTGCTTTTCCATCTGGGTGGTCAGGCGCAACAGGTCGTAGCTGTAACCGGTTGTACCGCCCAGTGCGCGCCATTCGTTCAGTTGCTCAATAGCTTGCTGATAGCTTTCGACCCGTGCTTCGAGCTTGTCGGTAAAGAGCGCGGTCTGGGTTTTAAAGTTATCCCCGGTGGCATTCATCATGTTCTCGCGCAGTTGTGCGACTTCGACCGCTATGGCGTTTTCCTGACTTTTGAAGGCCTTCAACTTTGCGTGCAGGGTGGCCTTTCTCTGTTCCTTTTCCAGCCTGAGGGCCGAGAGGCGGCTTCTCAGCCCACCGCCTCGCAGGCGCAGTCGCGTGTCCACATACCAGTTGCCCTTTTGATCATGTGTCAACAACGGGCCGCTGCGTGCAGGGTTTTTCGGATTGACGATTTGCACCTGTTCATCGTCATTGATCAGCACCTGGAACCAGCGATTGGCGACCTTGGCATAGTTTTTTTCGTTGAGTTGATAAAGGTGCGGCGGCTTGTCGTTGAGGGTGATCAGCTCCTTGTTGGTCAGGTTCGGTGCGCTGACCTTCACACTGTCCAGGTAAACCCCAAGGGCAGTAGGGGTGCGCCGCGGTACCGACTCTCCGGCTTCCAGCACCGTGGCGTGAGCGGCGGGCAGCTCCCCGGAGAGCGCGGTGGTGTCCAGCGTCATGGTGGTCGCAACAGGCTCGAGTAATGGGCGCACCGTCGTGACGGATGACGGCCATTGTTTCGGTTCGCCGCGTAAACGCTCGATATCCGCCGAAATGCGCCGGCCGGCCTGATGAATCAGGATCATGCCCAAGGTCATGAGGACGTCGCCCAAAGACGTCCACTCCACCAGACTGTCCCCGCGCTCATGGGCCTCAAGCCCTTGCTGTAGCTGTTCGATGCTTTGCCAGACCCACGCAGCGGTGCCCACCGGCCCGGTCAAGAAAGTCGAAGCGACGCTGAAAATGGCCCAGCCGCTGTCACGCAGCAGCTCCCAGCGGCGTTCACCATTCGACAGGGACTGACGGTCAGCCTGTTCCACCAGTGTCTGGGCGTTGCTGGTGAACAGCGTGGCCAGTATGTCGTCGGTGATCTCCTCGGTGCCCAGGCTGATCGGGCCGCTCAGCCCCAGGTTCAACAGCAGCTCGATGCCTGAGGCCGTTACCAGCCAGGGCGAAGGCAGACCGACAGGAAATACGTACTGTGAGTACTCGAAACTGAGTGCGGGCGTTGGTAGCCAGGCCAGCACCGAATCTCTGAGTTCACCGGGCTGGTGCATGGCGTAAATCATGTTCTGAAACGAAGCAAACTGTATCAACGGATCTTCCAGCGCCGGGCGATAGAGCAGGCACGGGCCGTTATGTGGCGTGCGCGGACCGATGATGAACATGTTGGCCACAGTGTCACCGCCGGACAGCAAGCGATATCGGGGCACAAAGCTCAGTGGGCGAATGACAATGTCGAGCGGTGCTTTTCTCGGTTGTCCTTGGGCGACATCCATCAACTCGCAGACGTACTGATAACCAACGTCGTCAATCCTGGCCTCTTTCTGCAGTTTGCATTCCAGGGCTTTGAGCTTGAGCAGGTCGGGCAGCAGGCTGACATAGCGTTGCTGCTGAAGCAGCGCCTGATCCTCGTCATCGATCAGCTTTTTCTTCAGCTGCGCCGGGTAGGTTTTACCAATGTCGACCTGCTCCGCCATCTTGTTGAGGTAGGCAACGGTGAGCCATTCGGGGCATGCCTGGTTGTTCTTGAACTTCAATTCGGCCTTGTACGGCGCGACGTTTTGCAGGCCGAATTTACCCAGGCTTTCAACGTAGATGCCTTGGGGGTTGGGCAGGGTGAAGGCGCCGGCCGTCATGCTGTTGGTGATAGTGATCTGCAACTCGTCAAGCGGCAGTCCGACCGCATCGTTGCCGTGATTCACCCGTCGGTCCGCGACAATCGCGTTGCGCATTTGCTCCTGGGCATAAGGGGTAATCAGCTCGATGTCGTTGAGCGCTGAGCCATTGCGCAGCTTGCCCTGGTTCGACAGATAGTGGCCGTAGTCCTGCAAGTCGGTAGCCGAGGCATTCGAGAGCCACTCGGGAACGGCGTCCTTGAGCTGCTTGATGCGCTCTTTTTCCTCTGCGCTGAAACGACCGGCGTTGCCGGTCGATGCAGGTGAAAAGATCTGATTTGTCGAGGTTGAACGGGATGAAGTGAGTGCTGAAAGGGACTCTATCTGGCCGGCAACCAGCGCCCAGGCCAAGTAGTCGAAAATGTCGCCGTCAGGCTCGAACAAGCGCCATTGAAGGGACGCCCCGGTGTTCTCCATGTTCATTCGCCCGGGCAACGAAGCGCCCAGTTTGTCCATGGAGTCGAACGCTTCGTAGCCGCCTTCGATGCTGTACAGCAACAGCATGTCCTGCTGATTGTGCGTGGCCTTGAGGACAATCGCCCCACCCAGCAGAAAGTGGCCGGTGTTGTCTGATTCGTTGTAGTCAATATCAATCAGGCAGGCCTGGATGCCCGGGATCGTGGTAGTGGCTTTGGCCCGTTCCGTCTTGTCCGGGTGCGCGCAAACCGCTCGGGCTACCGCGCACTGATCCGCTGTCCAGCCGTTGACCTGCTCGAGGTTCAAGGCCTTTTTCAGCGTGTCGCTCAATACGTGC
This sequence comes from Pseudomonas fungipugnans, assembly GCF_029955235.1. Lineage (NCBI taxonomy): Bacteria > Pseudomonadati > Pseudomonadota > Gammaproteobacteria > Pseudomonadales > Pseudomonadaceae > Pseudomonas > Pseudomonas fungipugnans. The sequence goes on along the minus strand of NZ_JARBWL010000002.1, from coordinate 132,910 downwards.
CAGCGGGGTTTGTCGACGAGCGATTCGTTCCAGTAATCGAGTTGCCGTTGCTGGAACTCGACGTACAGCAGCGGCGCATAGTCGTTGAGTATGTCGGCAATCTCTTCGATGCTGACGGCCAGCTGTATCGGTGGGATGGTCAGCGGTGCCGGTGTCAGAAAGTGCTCGCCTTCGGTGAAGTTGGCGATTTGCCCGGACTGGCTCTGGCTCAATAACGTTTCGGTCAGACTCTCGATTTTCGGGTCGAAACCGATGAATTGCTCGCGGGTCTGTTTCCATTGTGGCGTGACCAGCAAGGTGCGATCGGGGTCGATGTTCAGCTCTGGATACTGTTGCTTCAAGGTGCTGCGTAACAGCTCGGCGGCCGTCACATCGAGGCTGGGGCCTTCGCTGGTCTGAATGATCAGGTTGCTTTTTTCCTGAAGCAATTTCGACGGGTTTTGCGGGTTGGGTGTGGACGTCTGCGTCATGGTCGTTTCCTGTTGACCTGGGGTTGAGCCACGGTAGGAAACGCCACACGGGTTGAGGTGGTAATTATTTATCGTCTATTAAAAAAGCCCTGACAGGTAAACGCAGTCCTTGTGGGAGTCGAGCTTGCTCGGCTCCCACAGGGATCGCAATGACCCATCAGCACAGGCGTCAGGTCCCGGATTTGATTTTGGTCCAGGCCCGGGTCCGTGCGCGTTCGGCATCACGTGGCAGCGGTTGCAGGGTATAGAGCGTACTCATTGCCGCTTCGGTCGGGTACAGGTTCGGGTTGTTGCGGATCGCCGGGTCGACCAATTCGGTGGCGTCCTTGTTCGGGTTCGGATAGCCGACGAAGTCGCTGACCGGTGCGATCACCTGCGGTTGCAGCAGGTAATTGATGAAGGTGTAGGCGTCTTGTGGATTTTTCGCCCCCTTCGGAATCGCGAGCATGTCGAACCAGATCGGCGCGCCCTCTTTGGGCAGGCGCATGTCCACGACCACGCCGTTCTTGGCTTCCTTGGCGCGGTTGGCAGCCTGGGAGAAGCTGCCCGAATAACCGACCGCGACGCAGATGTCACCGTTGGCAATATCGGCCATGTACTTGGACGAGTGGAAGTAGGTGATGTACGGGCGGATCTTCATCAACAGCGCTTCGGCCTTGTCGTAGTCCGCAGGCTTCTTGCTGTTGGGGTCCAGGCCGAGGTGTTGCAGGGCCAGCGGCAGGATCTCCGAGGGCGAGTCGAGCAGGGCGACGCCGCACTGTTTCAGTTTGCTGATGTTCTCTTCCTTGAAGATAAGGTCCCAACTGTCCACCGGTGCATTGGCACCCAGCGCGGCCTTGACCTTGTCCGGGTTGAAGCCGATCAGGATGGTGCCGTACATGTAGGGCACGGCGAATTTGTTGCCCGGATCGTTGGCCTCGATCAGCTTCATCAGCTTGGGATCGAGGTGGTTCCAGTTCGGCAGTTTGCTGCGGTCCAGCGGCTGGAACACCCCGGCTTCAATCTGCTTGGCCAGGAACACATTGGACGGCACCACCACGTCGTAACCGGAGTTGCCGGTCAGCAGCTTGGCCTCCAGCGCTTCGTTGGTGTCGAAGATGTCGTAGACCAGTTTGGTCTGGGTGTTCTGGGACTTGAAGTCTTCCAGGGCCTTGGGCGTGATGTAGTCGAACCAGTTGTAGACGCGCAACGTTCGTTCTTCTGCATGGACGGCACCGCTGAGCACCGTGGCGCACAGCGCTGGAGCGATAAAACGCTTGAGTCTGATCATTGTTCTAGTTCCTCATTGGGCGCTTTCAAAACCTTCGAGAACGTTCACGGCATTGATGCCGATTTCTTCTACCGCGTAACCGCCTTCCATCACGAACAGCGTCGGCTTGCCGAGGGCGGCGATGCGCGCGCCCATGGCCAGGTAATCCGGGCTGTCGAGTTTGAACTGAGAGATCGGATCGTCCTTGAACGTGTCGACACCCAAAGACACGACGACGATGTCGGCGCCGTATTTGCGGATTTCGTCGCAGGCCTGATCCAGCGCTGCACTCCAGGTGTCCCAGCCAGAACCGGCGGGCAATGGGTAGTTGAAGTTGAAGCCTTCACCCGCGCCTTCGCCCAGCTCGTCGTCATAGCCGAGGAAGAACGGAAATTCCGCTTCCGGGTGGCCATGGATGGAGGTGAACAACACGTCACTGCGTTCGTAGAAGATCGACTGCGTGCCGTTGCCGTGGTGGTAATCGACGTCGAGGATCGCGACTTTTTTGTGGCCCTGGTCGAGGAACGCCTGGGCGGCGATGGCGGCGTTGTTGAGGTAGCAATAACCGCCCATCAAATCGCTGGCGGCATGGTGTCCCGGTGGTCGGCACAAGGCGAAGGCACTGCGGGCGCCGCGCTGGATTACCGCCTGGGCAGTCAATGCCACTTGTGCTGCGCTGTAGGCCGCTTGCCAGGTGCCGGCAGTGATCGGTGCGCCGCCGTCGAAGCTGTAATAGCCGAGCTGACCGTGCAGGCTGCGGGGTATGAGGCGGCGCAGGGTGCGGGCCGGCCAGGTGTAGGGCAGCAAGTCGCCGTCGGTATTGAATTCGGTCCAGCGCGCCCAGGCGCCTTTGAAGAAATCCAGGTAGTCGCGGCTGTGGATGCGCTGGATCGGGCCGAGGCCAAAATCCTGTGGCGCCTCGACCGGGCCCAGGTCGCGGTACTGCACGCGTTGCAGCACGTGGTCGGCACGGGACGGCATTTCGAAGCAGGGCATCAGTTGGCCGTCCATCAATTCACAACGGCCGTGGTGCAGGTGGTGATCGTGCGAGTAGATCGTCAGCATTTTCTTGTTCTCCGCAGGCTGATTCGGTTGAACACAGTCTTGCGGCGGCCGGCTTTTCAGAGAACAGCAGGAAAGGCCAAAAGGGGATTGATATGGCCAAAAGATCTGACCGAAATTCGCCCCTAATTGGCGCAGGATGTGCCCCGGCACTGGGCGTGGAATGCAGGACTAATGTGGGAGCAGGCTCGCTCCCACAGGGGGATCTGTGTCTTGCACAAAAGCTGTGTTCGCTGAAGATCAAAATGTGGGAGCGAGCTTGCTCGCGATAGCGGTATTCCAGGCAGCGAATAACTCAAGGCCGAAACTGGCTCGGCGTCACCCCGCTCCAGCGCACAAATGCATGGCGGAAACTCGCGGTCTCGCTGAATCCCAGCGCCTCGGCAATTCGATAGATGGGCAACTGATCCTCACACAGCATTTGCTTGGCCTGCTCGAACCGCAGCTCATCCAGCAATTCCTGATAGCTGCACCCCAGATCTTTCAAATGCCGGCGCAACGTCCGCGCGGAGCACTTCATCTGCTCGGCCAGCCCCTCCAGGCCCGGCGCCGCATTCAGCTGTGCACCGAGCAACTGACGAATGCGCCCCAGCCACGCCTGGCGCCCGGTGAACTCGGTGTTCTGCTTGCGGCAGCGCTCGGCCATCGCTTGATGGGTAATGACATCGGCCAGTGGCAGCGGTTGATCGAGCCAGCGGCGGTCGAAGGCGAAGGCGTTGTCGTGCGCATTGAAGTACAAGGGGCAGTCGAACGGTTCACCGTAGCTCGCTTGATAGTCGGGCGGCGCATGCTCGAACCGGGCAGCGAGCAACGGCAATGGATGGCCAAGCAGGTCGTCGCAGATGACTTTCAGCGACACCAGGCAGAACTCGGCATTGAACACCGCCAGCGCCGGATTTTCCCGGTAATCGGCGGCGACGAACCAGACCCGTTCGCCATCGTCTTCCAGGCTCAGCTCGAAAAGTGTTCCCAGCAGCGCCGGATAACGCATTGCCAGGCGCAAAGCGTCACCGAAGGTGGCAGTGGTGAGCAGCGCATAACCGAGCATGCCGTAGGACGAAACGTGCATGCGCCGGCCCAGTTCCAGGCCGATATCACGCTTGAGTGCAACGGCATTGGCGCAGACCTGCATCTCTTGATTGGTGGTAATGCGCGTGTCGGCGCGGCTCAGGTCCGCCGCACTGATGCCGCTGCCGGCCAACAGTGCCTCGCTGGACAGGCCTTCAGCCTTGAAGGTGTTTAGCACCAGAGAGACAGCGTTGAGCGTGGTGAGGTGGGAGTGGAGCATGGAGGACTTCCAGCCTTGGGATGGCTGGAACGCAGCAAGTTACATGCCTGGCGATGATTCCTGTGGGAACGGGCTTGCTCGCGAAAGCGGTGTGTCAGTGAAATGGATCTCGACTGACACGGTCCCTTCGCGAGCAAGCCCGCTCCCACAGGTGTTGTGTGGTGTCAGCTGAGTTCGCCGCACAGGTCGAGTTCGACCAGCCGACGCACTTCGGCATTTTCCAGCCCTGCACCCAGCAGCGCATGCAACTTGCCAAACGCCGCCTCACGGGTCATGCCGCCGCCAGAAAGCACGCCGACACCGCGCAAGCGACTGCCGGCCTCATAAATGTCCAGCTCCACGCCACCTTCATGGCATTGAGTGACGGCAGCCACCACGACACCCTTGTCCCGTGCCCGCGCGAGGGCGGCGAGGAAGTCAGGATTGTCGCTCGGCCCGGTGCCGCTGCCGTAGCACTCCAGCACCAAGCCCTGAATGCCGCTGTTCAGCACGCCATCAAGCTGCTCGGCGCCAATGCCGGGGAACAACGGCAACACGCCGACTTTCGCCAGCTGCCGGCTCTGGTTGTAGTTCAGCTGTGCAGGCACCGAAGTCGCCTTTACACCGCCGCCCTGACGCGCCAGGCGCTTGAACGGATGACGACCGAAACTGCGTACTTTCGCGCAATGGGTCGGGTCCAGCAGCTCGCCGTGGAAATACAGATGCACGCCCGGCGCCAGGCCCTTGCCCAGTGCAACCAGTGCGCCGCCGAGGTTTTCCCAGGCATCGCTGTCGGTCACGCCGGCCGGCAGCATCGAGCCGGTAAAGCACACACGGGCATGCAGGCCGAGCAATTGAAAACTCATGGCCGCCGCGCTGTACGCCAGGGTGTCGGTGCCGTGCAGGATCAGCACGCTGTCGCAGCCTTGAACGTCGACGGCGTCGACCACGGCTTCACGCAGCTGCTGCCAGTAGGCCGGGCTCATGTTGGCGCTGTCGATCAGCGGGCTCATCTCGCGAAAGCGCCACTGCGGCACGACGAGTTCGGGTTGGCTGTGCAGGTAATCACGCATCCGCGCTTCGAAACCGGACGCCGGGGCCAGGCCGTTGGCGCTGGCCTGCATGCCGATGGTGCCACCGGTGTAGAGCACCATGACGTGCTGGGCGGCAGGGTAGGTCGAGGAATTCATGGAGACTCTCCGAGAGCAATGACTTTTTGTTGGGTAGCGAGCTTATGTGGGAGCGAGCCTGCTCGCGAAGGCTGCGATGCGCTCTCAAGCTCGAACCAAAATGGCAGCATCAATACGCTGCCACAACCTGCGACCGAGCATGACGCCGGTCGCACGTTGTGTCACGCCGGGCGCAGGGGATGCGCCCGGTTGTTACCATCAGCGTTGCGCTGCGGTCACGCCTTGCGGCTCTACTGCTGCTTCTGCCTTTGGAGCAGCGGCTGGCGGGTTGGCCGGCCAGGCTTGCAGGTCCAGGTCCAGATCCGGGAACTTGCTCGAATCGAACACTGGCGTCTTGATGCCGGCAGCACGCTGGTCATCGTAGTCACGCATGATGCGCATGCCGACCTTGAACAGCAGGAACAGAGCGATCAGGTTGACGAACGCCAGCATGGTCATGGTGATGTCGGCGAAGGCGAACACGGTGCTCAGGTTTTCGATGGCACCCCAGAAGATCAACACCAGTACCAGTGCGCGATAGCCGATCAGCGCCTTGCGGTTTTCACCGATCAGGAAGCGCAGGTTGCTCTCGCCCAGGTAGTAGTTGTAGAGGATCGAGGTGAACACGAACAACGACAGCGCCACGGAGATGAACATCCGGCCCCAGTCACCGACCACGGCGGCCAGGGAGTTCTGGGTCAGGGCAATGCCGTCGCCTTCGAAGCCCGGGGTGTAGAAGCCCGAGAGCAGGATCAGCAACGCGGTGCAGGTGCAGATCACGAAGGTGTCGAGGAACACGCTGAACGCCTGAACCACGCCTTGTGCCACCGGATGCTCGACCGACGCGACCGCAGCCACGTTCGGTGCGCTGCCCAGGCCTGCTTCGTTGGCGAACACGCCACGCTTCACGCCCATGACGATGGCGCTGCCGATCAGGCCGCCGAAGGCCTGGTCGAGACCGAAGGCGCTTTTGACGATGGTCATCAGCATGCCTGGAACGTGGTCGAATTGCAGCACGATCACGTAGAGGGTCACGCCGATGTACACCAGGGTTTTGACCGGCACCAGCAGGTCAGCGACCTTGGCGATGCGCTTGATCCCGCCGACGAACACCAGGCCCAACAGCACAGCCAGACCGAGACCGGTGTAGGTGGTGTCGAGGCCGAAAGCGTTGTTCAGCGAGTGCGTCACGGCGTGGGATTGCAGGCCGTTGAAAGCGAACCCGAAGGTCACCAGCAACAGGAATGCCATGATCATGCCCAGCCAGCGTTTCTGCAGGCCGTGCTGGATGTAGTAGGACGGACCGCCACGGTAGGTGCCGTCGGAATCGCAGCGCTTGTAGAGCTGGCCGAGGGAGCATTCGAAGAAGCTGCTGGACATACCGACCAGCGCAGTCACCCACATCCAGAACACTGCACCCGGCCCACCGAGGGTCACGGCGATGCCGACACCTGCGATGTTGCCGGCACCGACGCGGCCGGCGAGGCTGAGCATCAGGGCCTGGAACGAGCTGAGTTGGCCGGCGCTGCTTTTCAGGCTGTCGCGGAATACCGCAAACATGTGGAAGAAGTGGCGCAATTGGACGAAACGCGAGCGGATCGTGAAGTAGCTACCGAGCCCGACAATGAGCACGATCAGTACTTTCCCTGAGAGGAAGTCGTTGATGACTTCGAGCATGGATTATTCCTCGCTGTTTTTTGTTTAAGCAAATGCTGGAGGGGAGAAATATCGCGTTACACCAGTTTTCGCGCGGCGAAACAGGTGAGGCGAAGGTTCGTCCCGGTTCCATATTGCGGGTTTGTTATTAGTTCGGGTTTCGCATGGGTTATGGCCTCGTTACCGACGACCGCTCACGCGAAGAGGGGCGGCACTATACCTATCAGTGGCGCGCCCGTCTGCACGGTTGTGGTGCAAGCGACGAAACGAAGCTTTGAAACACCCGGCTTTTATGGTTCCGGGCTTATGTGAAAGCTGCTTCATGTGGGGGCGCACGGGCCTTTTCCCACATGAAGCAGCGTCCAGACATTCTGTCTTGCTGCCAAAGAGTTAAAAAAAAGGGCCTGGGGAATAAATCCCCAAGCCCTCAAAAGGTGAGAGGTGTCTAGTCCCTCGACCTGGTGAGCAGTGCTGTGTGTAACGCGTCGGATCAGGCTTTAAGCGGGACCAGACGTGGAGCGATCATGTTTTCCGGACGCAGGATGTCGGCGAGCATGTCTTCGTCGAGCAAGCGTTCTTCGCGCACCAGTTCCAGCACGCCACGACCGCTTTCAAGGGCGATACGGGCGATGCGGGTGGCGTTTTCATAGCCGATGTACGGGTTCAGCGCGGTGACCAGGCCGATCGAGTGTTCGACCAGCTCGCGGCAGCGGGCTTCGTTGGCGGTGATGCCGACGATGCAGTGTTCGCGCAGCATGTCCATGGCGCGTTGCAGCAGGCGGATCGAGTCGAAGATCTTGAACGCGATCAACGGCTCCATCACGTTCAGTTGCAATTGGCCGCCTTCGGCTGCGATGGTCAGGGCCAGGTCGTTACCGATGATCTGGAATGCCACCTGGTTGACTGCTTCCGGGATAACCGGGTTGACCTTGCCTGGCATGATCGAGCTGCCTGGCTGACGGGCCGGCAGGTTGATTTCGTTGATGCCGGTGCGTGGACCGCTGGACAGCAGACGCAGGTCGTTGCAGATTTTCGACAGCTTGACCGCGGTACGCTTGAGCATGCCGGAGAACAGCACGAAGGCGCCCATGTCGGAGGTGGCTTCGATCAGGTCGGCGGCCGGCACCAGCGGTTGACCGCTGATCAGTGCCAGACGCTGAACGGCCAGGGCCTGGTAGCGCGGGTCGGCGTTGATGCCGGTGCCGATGGCGGTGCCGCCCAGATTCACTTCGGTCAGCAGTTCCGGTGCCAGGGTCTTCAGGCGGGCCAGGTCTTCGCTCAGGGTGGTGGCGAAGGCGCGGAATTCCTGGCCGAGGGTCATCGGTACGGCGTCTTGCAACTGGGTACGGCCCATCTTCAGGACGTGGTTGAATTCCACACCCTTGGCGGCAAACGACTGGATCAGGCTGTCGAGGCTGGCCAGCAGCGCGTCGTGACCCAACAGCAGACCCAGACGGATAGCCGTCGGGTAGGCGTCGTTGGTCGACTGCGCCATGTTCACGTCGTTGTTCGGGTGCAGGTACTGGTATTCGCCCTTCTGGTGACCCATGGCCTCCAGCGCGATGTTGGCGATGACTTCGTTGGCATTCATGTTGGTCGAAGTGCCAGCGCCGCCTTGAATCATGTCCACCACGAACTCTTCGTGGAAATCACCGCGGATCAATCGTGCACAGGCTTCGCTGATGGCAGCGTGCTTGGCTTCGCTCAGGTGACCCAGCTCGCGGTTGGCGTCAGCGGCGGCCTGTTTGACCATTGCCAGACCGACAACCAGCTTCGGGTAATGCGAAATCGGAACGCCGGAGAGACGGAAGTTGTTCACCGCTCGCAGGGTCTGGATGCCGTAATACGCTTGAGCCGGTACTTCGAGTACGCCAAGCAGGTCTTTTTCTGAGCGGAAAGATGCAGCGGAGGACATGATAGAAATCATCTCGATATGGACCCGGTCTGTGCCGGAACGCTGCGAATGCTAGGCTTGTGCAAATTTTTGGGCCAATGCTGTTAAGCACTGGCCTATGCACATTCGGCATAATGCCGGTGTGACGCCGCGTGTGCGGCGAGCGTGTGACCTAATTTGGTGCGTGTCCGGGGAGGACGTGATGAATCTGGAAAGCAAATGGCTCGAGGACTTCAGTGCCCTGGCCGCCACCCGCAGCTTCTCCCAGGCTGCCGAGCGCCGCTTCGTGACCCAGCCCGCGTTCAGCCGGCGGATCCGTAGCCTGGAAACCGCATTGGGCTTGCAACTGGTCAATCGCTCGCGTACGCCGATCGAGCTGACGGCGGCGGGCCAGTTGTTTCTGGTGACGGCACGGACGGTGGTCGAACAGCTCGGCGAAGTGCTGCGCCATCTGCATCACTTGGAAGGCGGGCAGGGCGAAGTGATGCAGATTGCCGCCGCGCATTCCCTGGCACTGGGCTTTTTCCCCCGCTGGATCGCGCAATTGCGCAACGAAGGTTTGAATATCGCCACCCGCCTGGTGGCGACCAACGTCGGCGACGCGGTGCACGCCCTGCGCGAGGGCGGTTGCGATCTGATGCTGGCGTTCTACGACCCGGACGCCGCGATGCAGATGGACCCGGAGATTTTCCCGTCGCTGCACCTGGGCCAGACCGAGATGCTGCCGGTGTGCGCCGCCAGTCCGGATGGCAAGCCGCTGTTCGATCTGGAAGGCGATGCCAGTGTGCCGCTGCTGGCCTACAGCGCCGGGGCGTTCCTGGGCCGTTCGGTGAATGGCTTGTTGCGCCAGCGCGCGCTGCGCTTCACCACCATCTATGAGACCGCCATGGCCGACAGCCTGAAAAGCATGGCGCTGGAAGGTCTGGGCATCGCCTGGGTGCCGCAACTGAGCGTGCGCGCCGAACTGGCTCGCGGCGAACTGGTGGTGTGCGGCGGCCCGCAATGGCACGTTCCGCTGGAAATTCGCCTGTACCGCTGCGCGCTGGTGCGCAAGGCGAATGTGCGGCTGCTGTGGCGCAAGCTTGAAGGTGGGGCGGCGAGCGGCAGCGTTTAAATCTGCACGCTTGTCTGGATGCGCGGCTGAAAGATCAATCCTTGTCGGCCAGATAGTTCATGATGTTTTTCCGGTTGGCCGGGCTGAAGGTATAAGCAATGGTTCGGAGTAAATCTCTTTTTGGCGCCATATACGTCTCGGACCACCAGCCGTTGTATTGAACTTCATAGTCCTCGTGCCTGGCGCCCAGCAAGTGGCCGATTTCATGCCCGACGAACAAATAGCTACCAAGGGATGATATTGCAACTGTCCCGGTGCCCGTCGGTGGCCAGAGAAGCGCGGCACCGGCCGCCCTGTCACTCAACATATCGTTGGTGAGTAAAATGACTTTGGTCAGATTATTGGTCTCCAGCCCTTCTTTCTTCATTTCACTGAGAAGCCGGTGACCCAGTGGTTCCCAGTCCTGTAGGGTCTTGAGTACTTCATCGCCTTTGTAGTCGAAGTTGCTGTAGGGCTTGCCGCCGGCGAAAACCACATGGACTTGTCGCCCGGTGAAACTTTTCAGTTCACTTACAAGGGGATGAAAGTGATCCGCGTAAATGGTTTTTCTTGCCGATCCCGGCACGTCGTCATGAACGACGGCAATAACATTGATGGCATTTTTTGGCATGCCTTGGGTAATTGAACTCATCCTTGAATCCTTGCTGGTAAGTGTTTGGTTATGCCGCCATTTATTGCCAGTCTGTCGTGGTGAGTGCGGCGCAAATGAAACTAACTATCCAGTTGAGAGTTGGCGAGTGAATGTCTATTTCTTTCTGTTGCGTTTTGCAGAATAGTCTCGCTCGGGCATAACTTTCCGGGTTTCCAGAAGTTGCGGTATCGTCAATTACGGTCGCTGAAAAGCTCTCGCTGAATCGAGTATGCTGGCTGACCTGCGGGTCAATAAAACCGGCAGATTGCGACAAATGACAGATGGTCGCAGCGGGGGCTGTTTATCTGCCTTATTACGGTATACTGCGCGGCCTTCGGCCGGTTCGCCCGGCCTTAATTCGTACAACAAGCCACGCCGGATTTCCCGCGTGGCTTGTTGTTTTTTGACGCGCCTGCGGGCGCCCAGAGAGAAGAGGCACGACGATGAGTGCACTGGTTGGCGTGATCATGGGCTCCAAGTCCGATTGGTCCACCCTTAGCCACACCGCCGATATGCTGGAAAAGCTCGGCATTCCCTACGAGGTGAAAGTGGTCTCCGCCCACCGCACCCCGGACCTGCTCTTCCAGTACGCCGAAGAGGCTGAGGCGCGTGGCATCGAGGTGATTATCGCCGGTGCTGGCGGCGCGGCCCACTTGCCAGGCATGTGTGCGGCCAAGACCCACCTGCCAGTGCTGGGCGTGCCGGTGCAGTCGTCGATGCTCTCGGGCGTCGACTCACTGCTCTCCATCGTGCAGATGCCAGCGGGCATTCCGGTTGCCACCCTGGCCATCGGCAAAGCCGGTGCGATCAACGCCGCGTTGCTGTCGGCGAGTATCCTGGGCGCCAAGCACCCGCAGTTCCATGCGGTGCTGAAAACTTTCCGTGCTGAGCAGACAGACAGCGTCCTGGACAATCCAGACCCACGCATCGCCTGAGGTTGTTGACGATGAAGATCGGTGTAATCGGTGGCGGCCAGTTAGGTCGCATGTTGGCCCTGGCGGGTACTCCGCTGGGCATGAACTTCGCTTTCCTGGACCCGGCGCCGGACGCTTGCGCGGCCGCATTGGGCGAACACCTGCGGGCCGATTACGGCGATCAGGATCACCTGCGTCAGCTGGCCGATGAAGTCGATCTGGTGACCTTCGAATTCGAAAGCGTCCCGGCGGAAACCGTGGCGTTTCTTTCGCAATTCGTCCCGGTCTACCCGAGTGCCGAAGCGTTGCGTATCGCTCGCGATCGCTGGTTCGAGAAGAGCATGTTCAAGGACTTGGGAATTCCAACCCCCGCGTTCGCCGACATCCAGTCGCAAGCTGACCTGGACGCCGCCGTGGCCTCCATCGGTCTTCCTGCCGTGTTGAAAACCCGTACCCTGGGTTACGACGGCAAGGGCCAGAAAGTCCTGCGCAAACCTGAGGATGTAGTCGGCACCTTCGCCGAGCTGGGCAGCGTTGCCTGTCTGCTGGAAGGCTTTGTGCCGTTCACCGGCGAAGTCTCGCTGATCGCCGTGCGCGCTCGTGATGGTGAAACGAAGTTTTACCCGCTGGTTCACAACACCCACGACAACGGCATCCTCAAGCTGTCCGTTGCCAGCACCGATCACCCGCTGCAGGCGCTGGCCGAAGACTACTCCAGCCGCGTGCTCAAGCAGCTGGAATACGTCGGCGTAATGGCGTTCGAGTTCTTCGAAGTCGACGGTGGCCTCAAGGCCAACGAAATCGCCCCGCGTGTACACAACTCCGGGCACTGGACCACCGAAGGCGCCGAGTGCAGCCAGTTCGAAAATCACCTGCGGGCCGTGGCCGGTCTGCCGCTGGGTTCGACGGCCAAGGTCGGCGAGAGCGCGATGCTCAACTTCATCGGCGTTGTCCCGCCGATTGAGAAAGTGATCGCGATTGCCGACTGCCATCTGCATCACTATGGCAAGGCATTCAAGGCCGGGCGCAAGGTCGGTCACGCCAACCTGCGCTGCGCTGACAAGGCCACCCTTGAGCAGCAGATTCTCAAGGTTGAAGCACTGATCGCCGAATAGTTTCATTGAGTAGTTGCGGAACCTTAAGGCACCTTCGTTCTCTGATGGCGGGATCCCAAAGTCTGACTAGGCTTTGGCATGACTATTCAAATCAGAGGAAAACGCCATGGGAATTATCGGAACCATCTTTATCGGCTTGATTGTTGGCCTGCTGGCGCGGTTCCTGAAACCGGGTGATGACAGCATGGGCTGGATCATGACCATTCTGTTGGGTATCGGCGGTTCGCTGGCAGCTACCTACGGAGGCCAGGCGCTGGGCATTTACCAGGCCGGGCAAGGCGCCGGGTTCATCGGCGCGCTGGTCGGTGCGATCGTGCTGCTGGTGATCTACGGCCTGATCAAAAAGAGCTGATTCATACGACAAAGCCCTCTGCGCCAAACGCGTGTAGAGGGCTAGAATGCTCGCCATTGCACCGTCCTTTCCTTTGCCGAGCACTTTCATGCGACGTCTTGTGTTGACTCTCCTTTTCCTGGGCAGTGGTTTGGCCCATGCCGGCGAACTGCCGGAAACCGACTGGCTGGAACTGATGCCCAAGTCGGACCAGAAAGCCCTCGAGGCCATGCCCGAAATCGACCACAACTCTCCTGAGGCCACTGGCACCTTTACTGAAAAGGGTGGCTTGAAGCAGAGCAAGGGCCTGCCGGCGGTGATGTACTCGACCAAAACCGTGCCGTCGATGAACGACAAGGACATCCGCATCGGTGGTTACCCGGTGCCGCTGGAAACCGATGCCAAGGGTCGCAGCACGTTGTTCTTCCTTGTCCCGTACCCGGGCGCCTGTATCCACGTACCGCCACCGCCGCCTAACCAGTTGGTGCTGGTGCGTTATCCGAAAGGGCTGAAGCTGGACGACATCTACACGCCGCTGTGGGTGACCGGTACGCTGAAAGTGGAGAAGGTCAACAATGACCTGGCTGATGCGGCGTATGCGTTGGATGCGGCGAAGGTACGGGTAGTGAAGGAATCAGATTTGTAGGTGATCACATGTGGGAGCGAGCCTGCTCGCGAAGAGGGAGCGTCAGTCGCAATCATTGTTGACTGACCTACCGCATTCGCGAGCAGGCTCGCTCCCACATTGGTTTTCGGTGTTGCTTATAAAGGTGTACTGCCAATGCTGACGCCGAGGGTATGGCTGGCATCAGGCGCCAGATTCACCACATCTTCCATCACATTCGCCGTCTCGATGCACAGCATCCGTTGCCAGCCATCATCGGCCATGTCACTGAACGCCGCCGCACGATCAATCCACGGGTTCCAGATCACTGCCGAGCGCGAACCGCTGCTGGTCAGTTCGATGCGCCGCTTCCATGTCGGATCGACGATGCTCAGCTTCTGCGGTGGATTGAGGTAGATCCGGTCAGTCTCGCCGCTGAAGCGCAGATCGCCGGCCTGAGGGAGGGTGCTCCAGTCCTCCAGCGTATCGATGTAGCTCAAGCCGTCCAGCCCTTCGACATGCACATTGCGCACGTCGCTGACCGCGAAATAGCTGTGCAGCGCCTGGCTGATGCTGACGGTTTCGTTACCCCGGTTGTGGCTGGTCAGGGCGATATGCAGGTGCTCATCCAGATGAATGCTCAGCTTCAAATCCACCTGATGCGGCCAGCCCGCAAATCCGCCTTCGGGGTAGGGCAGGTTGAATTCGACCTTCAGGCTTGTACCCTCGGCTTCAATGCTGCCCAGCTCCCAGTCCATCGCCCGTACAAAACCATGGGCGGGTGCCGGTTCGTTGCTGACGCGCATCGCCTGCACGCTCTGCGGGTTGCGCGCAAAGTTGCCGAACCACGGCCAGCACACAGGCACACCGGCGCGAATGCTCTTGCCGGCCTTGAACACGGCCTCGTCGTTGAGCCAGATCAGTGGCGGTTGCCCGGCCAGTTGATAACTGAGGATGTGCGCGCCCTGCTGGGCCACCAGCAATTCGGCCTGACCGTGGCGAATGCGCCAGCAGTTCAGTTCATCCAGTTTCACGGCTTCAACGTTGGGTGTCTGCATGGCGCACATCTCGCTCGGAATCAATGTCTGTGTGATGGAGCATTCCGGCTTCCATCGGGGTTAGCAGGCCCGCCGTGGCACTGAACGAGTGCGGCCGCTGCCGTCGATGGCAACAAACACGAACACCGCTTCAGTCACTTTGCGCCACTCGCTGGACAGCGGGTCGTCACTCCACACTTCGACCATCATCTGGATCGAGCTGCGGCCAATTTCCAGGGCCTGGGTATAGAAGGAAAGCTGAGCGCCCACCGCCACCGGCACGAGGAACGCCATGCGGTCGATTGCAACGGTAGCCACTCGACCGCCGGCCACTTTGCTGGCCATCGCGGTGCCGGCCAAATCCATCTGTGCCACCAGCCAGCCGCCGAAAATATCGCCGAAGCCGTTGGTTTCGCGTGGAAGTGCGGTAATTTGCAGGGCAAGGTCGCCTTGCGGGATTGGATCTTCTTGTTCGAGCTCTATCATGCCGGGGGTGCCTCTGACCCGTGACTCTTCGTATATGTAGCGGGTGATAGCCGTCTTGGAAAAACGATTCAGCCCCGAACATACTACGTTCGTCACGTTTTTCGTAAGGCGCCTAAAGGGAAACTCTGCGAAATCGCCTACAGCCCGACAGGCGTTTTCGCACAGCAACCCCTTTCAAGCTGTTGCAAGTTCGCGAGTATATCGGTCGGTAGACTCCGAGACGACCGTCCGGTTCTCATTTCAACCCTCAAAAACGCGACTCTATGTGCTTTTTCGAACAATTTGCTATCGTGCCGGACCTGCCCAAGCCTCCGCCAGCGTTGTTGAGGTTGCAGATCCGACTATAAGAGAAGCCTTGCCATGACCACAGCGCCCTCGAGCATTGCGCAGCCATCCCAGCCCGCACGTCCCTTGACCCGCAATGATTACAAGACGCTGTCGCTGTCCGCCTTGGGGGGCGCGCTGGAGTTTTACGACTTCATCATCTTCGTGTTCTTTGCCACGGTGGTCGGCAAGCTGTTTTTCCCGGCCGACATGCCCGAGTGGCTGCGGCTGATGCAAACGTTCGGCATCTTCGCCGCCGGCTACCTCGCGCGGCCGTTGGGCGGCATCGTCATGGCGCACTTCGGCGACCTGCTGGGACGCAAGAAGATGTTCACCCTGAGCATCTTCATGATGGCGGTGCCGACCCTGATCATGGGCCTGCTGCCGACCTACGCGCAGATCGGCATGTGGGCGCCGATCCTGTTGCTGCTGATGCGGGTGATCCAGGGGGCGGCGATTGGCGGTGAAGTGCCCGGCGCCTGGGTATTCGTATCTGAACATGTGCCGCAGCGTCACATCGGCTACGCCTGCGGCACCCTGACCAGCGGCTTGACCGCGGGTATCCTGCTGGGCTCGCTGGTCGCGACCGCGATCAACAGCATTTATACCCCGGTGGAAGTGGCGGATTACGCCTGGCGGATCCCGTTTCTGCTGGGCGGCGTGTTCGGTCTGTTCTCGGTATACCTGCGCCGCTGGCTGCACGAAACCCCAGTGTTTGCCGAACTGCAACTGCGCAAGGCGTTGGCCGAAGAAGTACCGCTGCGCGCGGTGCTGCGTGACCATCGCGGGGCGATCCTGATTTCGATGCTGCTGACCTGGCTGCTGTCCGCCGGCATCATCGTCGTCATCCTGATGACCCCGACCGTGTTGCAAACCGTGTATCACTTCACGCCGACCATCGCGTTGCAGGCCAACAGCCTGGCGATTGTGTTCCTGAGTCTAGGCTGCGTCGGCTCCGGCGCACTGGCGGATCGCTTTGGTGCGGGCCGGGTGTTCGTGTTCGGCAGTGCATTGCTGTTGCTGAGTTCGTGGACCTTCTATCACAGCCTGTTCAATCACCCGGACTGGCTGTTCCCGATGTACGCCGTGACTGGCCTGCTGGTCGGCACCATCGGCGCGGTGCCGTACGTGATGGTCAAAGCGTTTCCAGCGGTGGTGCGTTTCAGCGGGTTGTCGTTCTCCTACAACCTGGCTTACGCAATCTTCGGTGGTTTGACGCCGATGATCGTGACGCTGCTGCTCAAGGAAAGCCCGATGGGGCCTGCCTACTATGTGGCGATCATTTGTGGGGTCGGGATTGTGGTGGGTGCTTATCTTTGGAAGAAGGGGCGCTGAGGCAGCTTCTTGCATCGACTGCACTGGCCTCATCGCGAGCAAGCTCGCCCCCACAGGGAATCTGCGGCGAACACAGAACCCATGTGGGAGCGAGCTTGCTCGCGATGAAGGCAACACGAATCATCCTGCAATACGCCACATGCTGGCCTTTCATCCAATTGTCATATTTCAGCCATAGAGTGTTCACACGGCCTGCTGATACTTGGCCCCGACTTAAACACCCTATCTGCTAGGAGTAAGGCATGAAACTGAAGCGTTTGATGGCGGCAATGACTTTTGTCGCTGCTGGCGTTGCGACTGCCCACGCGGTGGCCGCTGGTGTTGACCCGGCAATTCCGGCCTACGCCAAGACCACTGGTGTATCGGGCAACTTGTCCAGCGTCGGTTCCGACACCCTGGCCAACCTCATGACCCTGTGGGCTGAGAACTACAAGAAAGAATACCCGAACGTAAACATCCAGATTCAGGCCGCTGGCTCCGCCACCGCGCCACCTGCGCTGACTGAAGGCACCTCCAACCTGGGCCCGATGAGCCGCAAGATGAAGGACACCGAACTGGCGGCCTTCGAGCAGAAATACGGCTACAAGCCAACCGCTATCCCGGTTGCCGTGGACGCCCTGGCGGTGTTCGTGCACAAGGACAACCCGATCCAGCACCTGACCATGGAACAGGTTGACGCGATCTTCTCGTCGACTCGTCTGTGCGGCGCCAAAGCCGACGTCAAAACCTGGGGCGACCTGGGCGTGACCGGTGACCTGGCCAACAAGCCGGTTCAGCTGTTCGGTCGCAACTCGGTTTCCGGCACTTACGGCTACTTCAAGGAAGAAGCCCTGTGCAAAGGCGACTACAAGCCAAACGTCAACGAACAACCAGGCTCGGCTTCGGTCGTGCAGTCGATCAGCTCTTCGCTGAACGGCATCGGTTACTCGGGCATCGGCTACAAGACCGCCAGCGTGAAGACCGTGGCCCTGGCCAAGAAAGGCAGCACTGACTTCATCGAAGACAGCGAAGAAAACGCCCTGAACGGCAAATACCCGCTGTCGCGTTTCCTCTACGTCTACGTCAACAAAGCCCCGAACAAGCCTCTGGCCCCGCTGGAAGCCGAGTTCGTGAAGCTGGTGCTGTCCAAACAGGGCCAGGAAGTTGTTGTGAAAGACGGCTACATCCCACTGCCAGCCAAAGTCGCTGCAAAAGCACTGGCTGACCTGGGTCTGCAAGAAGGCGGCGCTGAAGTCGCAAAGAAGTAACACCTTAGGTCCGGGGCGCTAACCCCGGATCTGTGTAGGAGCTTGCTCCTACACCCCCCAATTTTCGATCCGCTGCCAGTACCCGCTGGCGGCGGATTTGTTGCGTCACTGCATTGTCATCTTTCTGTCATACAGGACCGCTAGGGTGTGCGCATGAATGATCTGGCCAATTCCCCAATGACTACGACTTCCCCTCCCAAGCGCATTGATTTCAATACGCCTGAGCTGCAACGCAAGCGCCGTATTCGCGCACTCAAAGATCGCCTGACCCGCTGGTACGTCTTCGTTGGCGGCCTCGCCGTGCTTGGCGCCATTACCTTGATCTTCTTCTTCCTGGCCTACGTGGTCGCGCCGCTGTTCCAGGGTGCCAGCCTGACTGCCAAGGACGCGATCACCCCGGCCTGGATGCAAGACGCCGGCAAGCCGTTGATGATCGCCCTGGAAGAACAGAACCAGGTCGCCATGCGCGTTTCCGACAAGGGCCAGGCGCTGTTCTTTGATGTCGACAGTGGCGCAGAACTCAAGCGCGTCGACCTGCCGCTGCCGGCCGGCACCACCGTAACCTCCATCGGCGAAGACCAGCCCGGCCATCCGCTGGTCGCGGTCGGCCTGTCCAATGGTCAGGCGCTGGTGTTCCGTCACACCTATAAAGTCAGCTACCCGGACGGCAAGAAGACCATTTCGCCGGCCATCGAATACCCGTACGGCGACGCGCCGATTGCGCTGAACGAGGCGGGCGGTGCGCTGGAGCACGTCAGCCTCAACGCCACCGACACCACCCTGATGCTGGCCGGTTCCACCGGGTCGCAGCTGCATGTCCTGTCGCTGACCAGCGAAGAAAACATGATGACCGGTGAAGTCACCAATGAGCAGAAGCGCATCGACCTGCCGCAGATGACCGAACCGGTGAAGAACATCTTCGTCGACCCGCGCCAGCAGTGGCTGTACGTGGTCAACGGGCGTGCCCAGGCCGACGTGTTCAGCCTGCGCGACAAGAGCCTCAACGGTCGCTACAAGCTGCTTGAAGACGGCGACGCGCAAATCACCGCCAGTACTCAACTGGTGGGCGGCATCTCGCTGATCTTCGGTGACTCCAAAGGCGGCCTGGCCCAGTGGTTCATGGCTCGCGACCCGGATGGCGAGCTGCGCTTCAAGCAGATCCGCAACTTCCAGATGGGCACTACGCCTATCATTGAGATCACCGCCGAAGAGCGCCGCAAAGGCTTCGTGGCCCTGGATGCGTCCGGCAAGCTCGGCGTGTTCCACAGCACTGCCCACCGCACCTTGCTGGTCGATCAGGTGGTTGATGGCCAGGGGGTTTTCGGGCTGTCGCCGCGTGCCAACCATGTGATCGTCGAAGCCGGCGGCAAGCTTCAGCCGCTGCTGCTGGACAACCCGCACCCGGAAGTGTCGTGGAGCGCGTTGTGGAGCAAGGTCTGGTACGAGAACTACGACGAACCTAAATACGTCTGGCAATCGACCGCCGCCAACACCGATTTCGAACCCAAGATGAGCCTCGCGCCTCTGACCTTCGGTACGCTCAAGGCTGCGTTCTACGCCATGCTGCTGGCTGCGCCACTGGCCGTTGCCGCTGCGATCTACACCGCCTACTTCATGGCCCCGGGCATGCGCCGCAAGGTCAAGCCGGTGATCGAGTTGATGGAAGCGATGCCGACGGTGATCCTCGGTTTCTTCGCCGGCCTGTTCCTCGCACCTTATGTAGAAGGGCATCTGCCGGGCATCTTCAGCCTGCTGATGCTGCTGCCGATCGGCATTCTGGTGGCTGGTTTCGTCTTCAGCCGCCTGCCTGAGTCCATCCGCCTGAAAGTGCCGGACGGCTGGGAAAGCGCGATCCTGATCCCGGTGATTCTGTTTGTGGGCTGGTTGTCGCTGTACATGAGCCCGTACATGGAAACCTGGTTCTTCGGCGGCGACATGCGCATGTGGATCTCCCACGACCTGGGCATCACCTACGACCAGCGCAACGCACTGGTGGTCGGCCTGGCCATGGGTTTCGCGGTGATCCCGAACATCTACTCCATTGCCGAAGACGCCGTGTTCAGCGTGCCGCGTGGCCTGACTTTGGGTTCGCTGGCCCTCGGTGCCACGCCGTGGCAGACCATGACCCGTGTGGTGATCCTCACCGCCAGCCCGGGGATCTTCTCGGCGCTGATGATCGGCATGGGCCGTGCGGTCGGTGAAACCATGATCGTGCTGATGGCCACCGGCAACACGCCGGTCATGGAAATGAACCTGTTCGAAGGCCTGCGCACCCTGGCCGCCAACGTCGCGGTGGAAATGCCCGAATCGGAAGTCGGCGGCAGCCACTACCGCGTGCTGTTCCTCTCGGCGCTGGTGCTGCTGTTGTTCACCTTCATCATGAACACCCTGGCAGAACTGATTCGTCAGCGTCTGCGCAAGAAATACTCGTCGCTTTAAGAAAGGTAGAAGTCTGTGAAACAGAACTCCCTGAATGGATGGTTCAAGAGCGGCGCCCCAGGCGTCTGGATCAGCGGTGGCGCGGTGTCCATCGCGGTCATCATGACCATTGGTTTACTGGCTGTGATTGCCGTGCGCGGCCTGGGCCATTTCTGGCCGGCGGACCTGATCCACGCCAACTATGACGTGCCGGGCCAGGCCAATCACCTGGTCATTGGTGAAGTGGTACAGAAAGAAGAAGTGCCTCGCGAGCGTTTGAAAAGCGCTGGCCTGCCGGTGCCCGATGTCGGCCCTGAGTTCATGACGCGCGAGCTGATCAAGGTCGGCAACCGCGATTTGAACGGCAACGACTTCACCTGGATCGTTGGCGAGTGGCTGACCAACCAGAGCACGCCGCCAGAGCTGATGACCATTGAGCGCCGCGAGTGGGGCAACTTCTACGGCTACCTGGTCAACGTCAAACAGGACGGCAAGGTTATCGCTGAAGGGCAGGCCGCGTGGCCGGAGTTGCAGGCCCGTGTCGATCGGGTCAACAAGCTCGCGGCACAGCTCAAGAGCCTGGAGAAAACTGACATTGGCGCGATCAACGCCGGTCTTGAGCGCATCCGTCTGCACGGTCGCAAACTGGAACTGGCCGGCAAGCTCGATGCC
The DNA here is from genome assembly GCF_029955235.1 of Pseudomonas fungipugnans. NCBI lineage: Bacteria > Pseudomonadati > Pseudomonadota > Gammaproteobacteria > Pseudomonadales > Pseudomonadaceae > Pseudomonas > Pseudomonas fungipugnans. The sequence goes on along the minus strand of NZ_JARBWL010000002.1, from coordinate 111,915 downwards.
ACCGCGCAAGCGGACATGGACGCTGAGCGCGCCGAGCTCAATGCCCGTTATCAGGACATCGAAGCACGCCTCGACGATCTGCATGCCCAGTTCAACCGTGACAGCCTGACGGCCCGCGATGCCAACGGCAAAGAAATCGAAATCGGCATCGGCAAAGTGGTTCACGCCTACCAGCCGAATGCCATGGGTTACCTGACCAAGATCGGTTTCTACTTCAGCAAGGTCTGGGAATTCCTCAGCGACGATCCGCGTGAAGCGAACACCGAAGGCGGGATCTTCCCGGCGATTTTCGGCACCGTGATGATGACCCTGATCATGGCGATGATCGTCACGCCGTTCGGTGTGCTGGCGGCGGTCTATCTGCGTGAATATGCCAAGCAGAACACGCTGACCCGGATTATCCGCATCGCGGTGAACAACCTGGCGGGTGTTCCGGCCATTGTTTACGGCGTGTTCGGTCTGGGCTTCTTTGTGTACGTACTGGGCGGCTCTGTGGATCGGCTGTTCTTCCCAGAAGCCTTGCCGGCGCCGACGTTCGGTACGCCGGGTCTGCTCTGGGCCTCGCTGACCCTGGCATTGCTGGCCGTGCCGGTGGTGATCGTGGCCACTGAAGAAGGCCTGGCGCGGATTCCCCGCACCGTGCGCGAAGGCTCGTTGGCCCTCGGCGCGACCAAAGCGGAAACGCTGTGGAAGATCGTGCTGCCGATGGCCAGTCCGGCGATGATGACGGGCATGATCCTCGCCGTGGCCCGCGCCGCCGGTGAAGTGGCCCCGCTGATGCTGGTGGGTGTGGTGAAACTGGCGCCGTCGCTGCCGGTGGATGGTAACTACCCGTACCTGCACCTGGACCAGAAAATCATGCACCTGGGCTTCCATATTTATGACGTCGGCTTCCAGAGCCCGAACGTCGAAGCCGCACGGCCGCTGGTGTACGCCACGGCGCTGCTGCTGGTACTGGTGATCGCGACATTGAACCTGTCGGCCGTGTGGATTCGAAACCACCTGCGCGAGAAATACAAAGCTTTGGATAGTTAAGTTATCCAGGTCGGCGCGGCCCCTTGTGGGAGCTGGCGCCAGACAGAGATTTTGGACAAGCCGCTGGCTATGAAGCCAGTGGCTCACTGAACCGAATTTGTTAGCACAGGGAGCCTCCCATGCAGCACGAAACACATACCCACGGCATCAACATGTCCGCCCTGGGTCGCGACAAACAGAGCCTGAACCTCGAACAGGAAACCGTGGCCATCGAAGTGCCGGGCCTGAGCCTGTTCTACGGCGACAAACAAGCGCTGTTCGACGTCAGCATGAACATCCCGAAACAGCGCGTGACTGCCTTCATCGGCCCGTCCGGCTGCGGTAAATCCACGCTGCTGCGCACCTTCAACCGCATGAACGACCTGGTAGACGGTTGCCGCGTCGAAGGCGAGATCAATCTCTACGGCAACAACATCTACCGCAAGGGCGAAGACGTGGCCGAGCTGCGTCGTCGCGTCGGCATGGTGTTCCAGAAGCCGAACCCGTTTCCGAAAACCATCTACGAAAACGTGGTGTACGGCCTGCGCATCCAGGGCATCAACAAGAAACGCATCCTCGACGAAGCCGTTGAGTGGGCGTTGAAAGGCGCGGCGCTGTGGGATGAGGTCAAAGACCGCCTGCATGAATCGGCACTCGGCTTGTCTGGTGGTCAGCAGCAACGTCTGGTGATTGCCCGCACCATCGCCGTAGAACCGGAAGTGCTGTTGCTCGACGAACCGTGCTCGGCACTCGACCCGATCTCCACGCTGAAAGTCGAAGAGCTGATCTACGAACTGAAATCCAAGTTCACCATCGTCATCGTGACCCACAACATGCAACAGGCCGCGCGGGTTTCCGACTACACGGCGTTCATGTACATGGGCAAACTGGTGGAATTCGGCGACACCGACACCCTGTTCACCAATCCGGCGAAGAAGCAGACCGAAGACTACATCACCGGTCGCTACGGCTAGGAAAACCGTGGTTATCACTGAACAGATGCTGCGGTCGACCGCACTTTACCGGACGCTCCAAGGACGCCAACATGATTAGCAAAGAAGGCCTTACCCATCACATCTCCGCGCAGTTCAACGCCGAGCTTGAGGAAGTGCGCAGCCATCTCCTGGCCATGGGCGGGCTGGTCGAGAAGCAAGTCAACGACGCGGTGACCGCGCTGATCGAGGCCGACTCGGGCCTGGCCCAGCAGGTGCGCGAGATCGACGACCAGATCAACCAGATGGAACGCAACATCGACGAAGAATGCCTGCGCATTCTGGCCCGTCGTCAGCCGGCAGCGTCCGACCTGCGTTTGATCATCAGCATCTCCAAGTCAGTGATCGACCTGGAGCGTATCGGCGACGAAGCGACCAAGATCGCCCGTCGCGCCATCCAGTTGTGCGAAGAAGGCGAAGCGCCGCGTGGTTACGTCGAGGTTCGCCACATCGGCGACCAGGTGCGCAACATGGTGCGCGATGCACTGGATGCCTTTGCCCGTTTCGACGCCGACCTGGCGCTGTCGGTGGCGCAGTACGACAAGATCATCGACCGTGAATACAAGACAGCGCTGCGCGAGCTGGCCACCTACATGATGGAAGATCCGCGCTCTATCTCACGGGTCTTGAGCATTATCTGGGTGCTGCGTTCCCTGGAACGGATCGGCGACCACGCACGTAATATCTCGGAACTGGTGATTTATCTGGTGCGCGGCACAGACGTGCGTCACATGGGCCTCAAGCGCATGAAGGCAGAAGTTGAAGGCACAAGCGGCGAAACCGCTAATGTTCCGGGCGAAGCTGACGATAAGTAAGATTGCCCAAGTAAAGCGCCCGGTCTTTTGGCCGGGCGTTTTCGTTTGCGGCTTCTGAGTTGAAGAGCAGCACCCGCGAACGAAAAGTCCCGGCGTGACTGAAGGTTTTTGGCAATGTGCCATCAGCAAAGCGGTATGCTTGCCGGGATTTTTTAAAGGGGTGTGGGATGAGTAAGGTCAGTGTGTTGGTCGTGGACGACGCGTCGTTCATTCGTGACCTGGTGAAGAAGTGCCTGCGCAACTACTTCCCGGGTATCCGGATTGAAGATGCGGTCAATGGCAAGAAGGCCCAGGCGATTCTGGCGCGCGAAGCGTTCGACCTGGTGCTGTGCGACTGGGAAATGCCGGAAATGTCCGGCCTGGAACTGCTGACCTGGTGCCGCGAGCAGGACAACCTCAAGACCATGCCGTTCGTGATGGTGACCAGCCGTGGCGACAAGGAAAACGTGGTTCAGGCAATTCAGGCCGGCGTTTCCGGTTATGTCAGCAAGCCGTTCACCAACGAGCAGCTGCTGACCAAGGTCAAGCAGGCGCTGAACAAGGTCGGCAAACTCGACACCTTGATGAACAGCGCGCCGACCAAGATGAACTCGGCATTCGGCAACGATTCCCTAAGCGCATTGACCGGTGGCAAGGCGGCCGTGGCGGCGCCATCCGCGGCACCTGTCAACCCGTTTGCCAAACCTGTTGCGGCGGCGCCAGCTCCGGCTGCCGCACCGACTCGCGGTCTGCTCAACAGTCCGCCGGTCAAGGCGCCAGCTGCTTCGGCAGCACCTGCTGGTGGTCGTGGCCAGGGGCAATTGCGCCTGTCCAGCGGCACCCAGCAATGCGTGATCAAGGCCTTGAGCCTCAAGGAAGCGCTGCTGGTGGTGAAACGCACCGACATCCTGCCGCAAGTGCTGGAAAGCGCAGTGCTCGACATGGAGCAGGGCGACAACGCTGAAACCGCGCGCCTGAACGGTTACCTGCACGCCATTGTTGCCCACGAGGCGAAGCCCGACAGCGACTGGCTGCAACTGACCTTCCGCTTCGTCGATCAGGACGCGCAGAAGCTCGACTACATCTCGCGCCTGATTGCTCGTGGTACCGCGCAGAAGCACTTTGTGCCGGGTGCTTAAGCACAGCAGCGCCTGTTAGTCCGCCTTCGCGAGCAGGCTCGCTCCCACATTGGAATGCATTCCAAATGTGCGGGCTTGCTCGCGAAGGGGCCATCAAACTCAGCACCTCTGTCCCAGACCGCCCCATTTTGAAACATCTGTCGACTACCCTGGTCCATTCCAGCTGCTAGGCTGCTTTCCAGGCCTTTTCGACAGAATCCTGCCCATGCTCGCGCGCTTGCTGTTTCTCTGTGGTCTTTTCATGGCCTCCACCTCGGCTGTGGCCATGACCATCTACAAATCCACCGACGCCAGTGGCGTGGTTTCCTACAGCGACCGTCCCACCAAGGACGCTCAGGTCTTCGTTTTCCGCGATCGCATGGAAGAACACCTGGAACGTCAGGTGTACCTCGACATCAAGAAGCAGAAGGGCGTGGACGTGGTCTTTGTGCGCAACGACCTGTATGCCCCGGTGGAGGTCGAACTGAGCTTCGCCGGCCTGCAGAACGTCAACGGCGCACCGAACCAGCCGATTCGCCGTGTCCTGCCGGCGCGCAGCAACTCGCGGCTGGCGCTGCTGACGGCGATTACTGGCGGCAAGCCGCTGGTGTATACCCCGCAGTTCCAATACTCGCTGGGCGACCCTGCAGGGGCTGCGCAGGGCTATCGTTATCCCTTTCCATGGCGAGGTGGTCCGTTCCGCCTGACCCAGGGCGCCAACGGCCAGTACAGCCACTTCGGCGCGAGAAGCCGCTACGCCATGGACATCGCCATGCCCGAAGGCACGCCGATCATCGCGGCGCGTGGGGGCATCGTGGTGAAAACCGAAAATGAGCAGACCGGGCGCGGCACCGATCCGTCAGGGAATTTCGTGCGGATACTGCACGATGACGGGACCATGGGCGTGTACTTGCACCTCAAGCAAGGCTCGGTGAGCGTGCATGAAGGGCAGCGGGTGGTGGTGGGCAGTGCGCTGGCGTTGTCGGGCAATACCGGCAACAGCAGCGGGCCGCACCTGCACTTCGTGGTGCAGCGCAATACCGGGTTGGGGTTGGTGTCGATTCCGTATCAGTTCAATCAACCGATGGGCATGTTGCCCAACTTTGCGTTGGGCAAGCAGTGAGCGCGAGGTAGATAAATTGTGGCGAGGGGGCTTGCTGTGGCGAGGGGGCTTGCCCCCGTTGGATGGCGAAGCCGTCCCAAAGCCTATGAATGCGGTGTGTCAGGATCTATGCGGCTGCGGGGTTTGGGGCCGCTTCGCAGCCCAGCGGGAGCAAGCTCCCTCGCCACAAGAGCCCGCCCGCCAACGGTGTTGCAATCAATCCAGCATCAACACCTTGGCCAGAATGATCTTCGGCCCTTTCATCTTCTTGATGATGATGCGCAAGCCTTCGACTTCCAGCACTTCTTCTTCTGCCGGCACCCGTTTCAGGGTTTCGTAGACCAGCCCGGCAAGGGTTTCGGCTTCGATGTGGTCCAGATCGATGCCCAGCAGGCGTTCAACCTTGAACAGCGGCGTATCGCCGCGCACCAGCAATTTGCCCGGCTGATACGCAAGAATCCCGCGCTCGGCTTTGCGGTGTTCGTCCTGAATATCGCCTACCAGCACTTCCAGCACGTCTTCCATGGTCAGGTAGCCGATGATGTTGCCGTCGGCTTCCTCGACCACCGCGAAGTGCGAGCCGCCCTTGCGGAACTGCTCCAGCAACTGCGACAGCGGCATGTGCCGCGACACACGCTCCAGCGGGCGGGTCAGCTCTGCCAGGTTGAACGACTCGGGAATGTGATCCAGCGCCGCCAGCTCCAGTAGCAGGTCCTTGATGTGCAGCAGGCCGACGAACTCTTTGCGGTCGCTGTCGTACACCGGATAACGGCTGAACTTGTGGCGCCGGAACATCGCCAGGATTTCCTTGAGCGGCGCGTTGAACTCCAGCGTCACCAGGTCTTCCCGGGAGTTGGCCCAGTCCACCACTTCCAGCTCGCCCATTTCCACCGCCGAGGCCAAAACACGCATGCCCTGGTCGCTCGGGTCCTGGCCACGGCTGGAGTGCAGGATCAGTTTCAGTTCTTCACGGCTGTAATGGTGCTCGTGATGCGGGCCGGGTTCGCCCTGGCCGGCAATGCGCAGAATCGCGTTGGCACTGGCATTGAGCAGGTAGATGGCCGGGTACATCGCCCAGTAGAACAGGTACAGCGGCACTGCCGTCCAGAGCGACAGCAGCTCGGGTTTGCGGATGGCCCACGATTTGGGGGCCAGTTCGCCGACCACGATGTGCAGGTACGAAATCACGAAGAACGCGGCGAAGAACGACACGCCTTTGATCACTTCCGGCGACTGCACGCCCACGGCGCCGAGCATCGGCTCGAGGATGTGTGCGAACGCAGGCTCACCGACCCAGCCAAGACCGAGTGAAGCCAGGGTAATACCCAGCTGGCACGCCGAGAGGTAGGCATCGAGCTGACTGTGCACAGTGCGCAGGATGTGCCCGCGCCAGCCGTTCTTTTCAGCGATGGCCTCGACCCGGGTCGAGCGCAGTTTGACCATGGCGAATTCGGCCGCAACGAAAAATCCGTTGAGCAAAACCAGGATCAGAGCAAAAAGAATCATGCCGAAATCGGCGAAGAGTGTTGCGAGGGTCAAGCCAGGGGAAGGGTCCATGATGGAGTTTTGCGGGTTCCGTGTATTCAAGAGGAAAGAAAAAAGTGCGCCTGAAAGGCAGGCGCAAGTCAGCCAATGTAGCGACTGACTGTGCGATTGCCTAGTGGCCAGTGCTGACCGGTATCAGTCGGCGGCGCTGATGGCGTGGGATTTGGTCACCTGGGCCGGCGCAAAATGGCAGGTAAACGTGCTGCCATGGCCCGGCACGCTACTGATTTCCATCCGTGCACGATGGCGCAGCAGCACGTGTTTGACGATTGCCAGGCCGAGCCCGGTACCGCCGGTGTTGGAGTTGCGGCTGGAATCGACGCGGTAGAAACGTTCGGTCAGGCGTGGCAGGTGTTTGCTGTCGATGCCGATCCCGGAATCCTGCACGCTCAGGTGTGCGCCTTGCTCGTCGCCCCACCAGCGAATGCGGATATTGCCCTCGGCCGGCGTGTACTTCACGGCGTTGAACACCAGATTGGAAAAGGCACTGCGCAATTCGGCTTCGCTGCCTTTGAGCAGGATCGTCGGGTCGGCTTCCAGGGTGAATTGCTGGTTTTTCTGCCCGGACAGTTGCCGAGCGTCGCCCTTGATCGATTTGAGCAGGCCATCAATGGCCACCGGCTGGTTGTCCGACGGGTAATCGGTGGCTTCCAGTTTGGCCAGCAGCAGCAAGTCATTGAGCAGCGTTTGCATGCGGCCGCCCTGTTGCTGCATCTGCTGCAAGGCTCGGCTCCAGCGCGGGTTCACGTCCTCGACGTTATCGAGCAGGGTTTCCAGGTAGCCGCAGATCACCGTCAGCGGTGTGCGCAGTTCATGCGATACGTTGGCGATGAAGTCTTTGCGCATCTGTTCCAGCTGATGGATACGCGTGACGTCGCGCACCAGCATCAGGTGTTCATTGTTGCCGTAGCGGGTGAGGTACAGCTGAATGCGCACGCGATCGTTGGTCGGCGAGGGGATTTCCAGCGGTTCGGCGTAACTTTCCTGCTCGAAGTATTCCTTGAAGCGCGGATGACGCACCAGATTGGTCACTGGCTGACCGCTGTCTTGCGGGGTCTTGAGCCCGAGCAGAGTCTCGGCAGCACGGTTCCACCATTCCAGGTTGCCGTCGCTGTCGAGCATGATCACCGCGTCTTTCAGTGCGGCGGTGGACTCCTGAACCCGATCGATCACCGCTTGCAGGCGCCCGCGCACTCGTTGGTCGCGGCGTTGCAGGTGATAGATGCTGTCGAACACTTCGCCCCACAGGCCATAGCCGTCAGGTGGTGCTTCGTCGGGTTTGTGCAGGCGCAGCCACTCGTGCAGGCGCAGCAATTGCTTGAGAGTCCAGGCCAGGTACAGGCCCAGGCCTGCGGCGAGGCTCCAGCCGTAATAACCGCTGATCAGGCCGATCACCAGGCAGGCGGTGACCAGCAGCAGCATGTGGCGAATCAGGGTGCCATGCCAGTTTTGGTTCACGTCAACATGCATCCTTGTCAGCGAGTCTGGCGGTCAGGTCAGGCCTTGGTGGAAAACCGGTAGCCAGTGCCGCGCACGGTTTGTACCAGATTTTCATAGGCATCGCCGAGGGCTTTGCGCAGACGGCGGATGTGCACGTCGACGGTGCGCTCCTCGACATAGACATTGCCGCCCCAGACCTGATCCAGCAACTGGCCACGGGTGTAGGCGCGTTCCTGGTGAGTCATGAAAAATTGCAGCAGGCGGTATTCGGTCGGGCCCATCTCGGCGGGTTTGCCATCGATGGTCACGCGGTGGCTGATCGGGTCCAGCAGCAGGCCGCCGACTTCAATCGGCGCTTCGCCATCGGTCGGGCCGGCCCGGCGCAGCACGGCCTTGAGGCGCGCTACCAGCTCACGCGGGGAAAACGGTTTGGTGATGTAGTCGTCGGCGCCGACTTCCAGGCCCTGGATCTTGTTGTCCTCTTCGCCCTTGGCGGTGAGCATGATGATCGGGATGTCGCCGGTCAGCTCGTCGCGCTTGAGACGGCGGGCCAATTCGATGCCGGAAGTGCCGGGCAGCATCCAGTCCAGCAGGATCAGGTCCGGCTTGCGGTCGACGATGATGGCATGCGCCTGCTGGGAGTTTTCCGCCTCCAGGCAGTCATAGCCGGCCATTTCCAACGCAACGGCGATCATTTCGCGAATGGGCGCTTCGTCGTCGACGATCAGAATGCTCCTGCCAACCATGCCTTAATCCTCTTGTCATTTAACTGTCTTGCGCCGCATTAGATAACGGAATTATTGCAGTCGTGTGACAGTATTTTAGTGCGCCTGCGATTGTCGTGAACCTGGTCTAAGCTTCGGGTTCGATTCCTGACAACCACAAAAGAAGGTTTCCATGACTCACATTGCTCAATCTTTCAAAGCCCTGCTGATCACTGCCGCCCTGGCATTGCCGACCATGGCCTTTGCGGCCGACCCGGCGATGGAAAAAGATGGCATGTATACCGACCACAAGGGCATGACCCTGTACACCTTTGACAAGGATGCGGGCGGCAAGTCCATGTGTAATGACAAATGCGCCACAAACTGGCCACCGTTGATGGCAACTGCGGGCGACAAGTCCATGGGCGACTGGACCGTGGTCAAGCGTGACGACGGCAAGATGCAATGGGCCTACGAAGGCAAGCCGCTGTACACCTTCGTGATGGACAAGAAGGCCGGTGACATGAACGGCGAAGGCAAAATGGATGGCGCGTGGCACGTCGCCAAGGCCAAGTAATACCCTTGTGGGAGCGCGCTTGCTCGCGACAGCGGTGGACCAGTCAACATTGATTTTGAATGGAATGCCGGCATCGCGAGCAAGCTCGCTCCCACAGGTTTTGCGCCTCAACGCATTGCGTAATCCAGCACAATCCCGACAAAAATCGCCAGCCCGGCCCAGTGGTTGTGCAGGAACGCCTTGAAACAACGCATCCGGTCCTTGCCACGGGTGTACCAGAACTCCCAGGCAAAACAGCCTGCCGCCGCCAGCAGCCCAAGGTGGAACCAGCCGCCGAGCTGGAATTTCGACCCGGCCAGCAACAGGCAACCCAGCGCCAGCCCCTGCAGCGTCAAAATGATCACCCGGTCCGCATCGCCGAACAGGATTGCCGTGGATTTCACGCCGATCTTCAAGTCATCGTCGCGGTCAGTCATGGCGTAATAAGTGTCGTAACCCACCGTCCACAGCAGGTTGGCGATGTACAACAGCCAGGCCGCTGCCGGCAGGTCACCGGTCTCGGCGGTAAACGCCATCGGCATGCCCCAGGAAAACGCCGCGCCCAGCACCACTTGCGGGTAATAGGTGTAGCGCTTCATGAACGGGTAGCTCAAAGCCAGCGCCAGGCCGCCCAGCGACAGCCAGATAGTCGCCGCATTGGTACACAGCACCAGCAGAAAACTCACGCCCATGAGCACTGCAAAGAACACCAGCGCCTCTTTGGAACTGATCTTGCCGCTCACCAGTGGCCGCTGCTCGGTGCGTTTCACATGGCCGTCGACCTTGCGGTCCGCCCAGTCGTTGATCACACAGCCGCCTGCGCGGGTCAGCACCACGCCGAGGACAAAAATCACGATGTTGGCCAGCGATGGCGAGCCCTTGCCGGCAATCCACAGCGCCCACAGCGTCGGCCACAACAGCAGGTAAATGCCGATCGGCTTGTCCATGCGCGTCAGTTGAATGAAATCCCAGGCCCTCGGGTTCAGGCGATTCAGCGATTTGAGCAGGCTCTGGTACATCAGCAGTTCTCCGGATGGGCGCGGGTGGCGAGCCACAGGGTCGGCAGGAAAATTTCGGCCACCAGCACGCTCAATGCGCCCCGGTCGAAGCGCGAGCGCCGGCCCCACAGCTCGGGAGCCCGGACTTCCGTTGGCAGCCAGTCTTGCGGATAGTGACAAACCTCGATGGCCTGACGCTGGAACGCCTGATCACAAAAAAGCAGTTCGCCCAGCGAACGGCTGCCCAGCTCGTCCATGTGCAAGCCGTCGCCCTGCAACGCACTGCGCGAGGCAACACTGCGGGCAAACACCCAGGCTTCGCCGTGACCACGCAGATACACCTCGCGCACCCAGCCCTCACTGCCTTCGGCCAGTTCCAGTGCGGCACACTCGTCGGCACGTAACGGTTGCCAACCCTCGAACAGCGGCGTGACGCTGAAGCCGTCATTCGACAGACGCGTCAGGCGCCGGGTCAGAGAGCCTTCGTCGAACAGCCAGTCCAGGGTAGACGCGTCGGGAAGCGGTGCCAGCCGGCTTTGTGGCAGCCAGAGAGGAGTCGGGCAGGGGGCTTTAGTGTGTTGCACAATGAGTCATTATTGGCAGCAAATGAGGCGGCGAGCTTACCATGTCGCCCCGCGATTTTTATTGATCCTGCATGCCGTTGCGCCGAACAGGCTTGCATCGGCGAGGTTCGATCAGTACAAAACGCCCTGAGCTGAACGGCAACGCTCCACCCATCGACCGTTCGCGCCGGCAAACGCCTGAATCCTGAGGAAATACCTGAATGAAAAAGTGGCAGTGTGTGGTCTGTGGCCTGATCTATAACGAAGCCGACGGCTGGCCTGATGACGGCATTGCACCGGGCACCCTGTGGCAGGACGTACCGGAAGATTGGCTATGCCCGGACTGCGGCGTAGGCAAGATGGATTTCGAAATGATTGAAATCAACTGATAACCCATTAAAGGAGTAAGGCATGAACGCACCTGTCGTGATCATCGGGACCGGGCTGGCTGGCTACAACCTGGCGCGGGAATTTCGCAAACTCGATAGCGAAACCCCGCTGCTGTTGATCACTGCCGATGACGGGCGCTCTTACTCCAAGCCGATGCTGTCCACCGGCTTCGGTAAAAACAAGGACGCCGACGGCCTGAGCATGGCCGAACCCGGCGCCATGGCCGAGCAGTTGAAGGCTGAAGTGCGCACCCATACGCGCATCAGCGGCATCGATCCGGGCCACAAGCGCCTGTGGATTGGCGAAGAGTCAGTCGTCTACCGCGACCTGATCCTGGCCTGGGGCGCGGAAACCGTGCGCGTGCCGATCCAGGGCGACGGCGCAGATGCCGTCTTCCCGATCAACGACCTGGAAGACTATGCGCGTTTTCGGGCAGCGGCAGCGGGCAAGCGCCGGGTGCTGTTGCTGGGCGCGGGCCTGATTGGCTGCGAGTTTGCCAACGATCTGATCCTGGGGGGTTACGAGGTGCAGCTGGTGGCGCCTTGCGAACAAGTCATGCCGACCCTGCTGCACCCGGCGGCGGCCGCTGCGGTTCAGGCCGGGCTGGAAAGCCTGGGCGCGCGCTTCCACCTCGGGCCGGTGCTTAATCGCCTGGAGCGAGTGGCTGACGGCCTGGAAGCGCATCTGTCCGATGGCCAGGTCATCCCGTGTGATGTGGTGGTGTCGGCCATTGGCCTGCGTCCGCGTATCGACCTGGCCGCTGCGGCGGGTGTGCAGGTCAACCGTGGCGTAGTGGTAGACCGTCACCTGAAAACGTCCCATGCCAATATTTACGCCCTGGGCGACTGCGCCGAGGTCGATGGGCTGAATCTGCTGTACGTCATGCCCCTGATGAGCTGTGCGAGAGCGCTGGCGCAAACACTGGCCGGCAACCTGACGGCGGTGAGCTACGGCCCGATGCCAATCACCGTCAAAACCCCGGTCTGCCCGCTGGTGGTTTCCCCGCCACCACGGGGCGCAGAGGGTGTCTGGACGGTCGAAGGGCAGGGCGGCGACATCAAGGTGCTATGCCGTGACGATGCCGGCAAATTGCTCGGTTACGTCCTGACAGGCGCGGCGGTGATGGAAAAACTCGCACTGAACAAAGAACTTCCGGCCCTGCTGGCTTAAATACCGGTCGTTCTGTCGGAATCACCCCGCTTTTGCCCCGACAAAGGTCGCGGGGAGACTGGCGCAGCCTCAAAGCGCGTGCCATTCTCACTCCCGTCTGCCGCAGAGTAGAGCCTGCGGCGCCTTGGGCGCTGTTCCAACGAGAACAGCACGGACATAACAACAAAAAACCGTCAAAGGGGCTTCACTAATGCGTAAACCAGAACTCGCCGCTGCAATCGCAGAAAAAGCAGATCTCACCAAAGAGCAAGCCAACCGCGTACTCAACGCCGTTCTCGAAGAAATCACCGGCGCTCTGCACCGCAAGGACAGCGTCACGCTCGTGGGCTTCGGTACTTTCCTGCAACGCCACCGCGGTGCCCGCACCGGCAAAAACCCGCAAACCGGTGAGCCAGTGAAAATCAAGGCCAGCAACACCGTTGCGTTCAAGCCGGGCAAATCGTTGAAAGACAGTGTTAATCCATAAGACGTACCGACTTCCTGCGTAGAGCGGGAGCAGGATTGAAAAATGGGCACGCCAACTGCGTTGGGTGCCCATTTTTTATGGCGCGCGCTGCCGCCATCGCTGGCAAGCTGATGCCCGGATAGACACATCAGAGTGGATGTTGCGCCTAGACGATTCCACTCAATTGCCAGGAGCTTGGTTGTTCATCCATAGGTAGCTAATACCATGTGAGCAAACTCTTTCTTGCTGGGCTGAAGATTGGCGTGCTGCTCCAAGTACTTGCGCCATGCAGATTCAAGCATGGGTCCATCGAGATTGCCGTCCGTAGCGAGATAAGCCGCGGCATCGTCCTTCACCGCCTGGGTGTAATGTTTCGAAGGTCCGTTTTTAGTGGCGTCTGAGGTCGAAATGAATGGGCCGGTCGTTGTGAAGAGCAGCCCGAACCCAGTCAGCATCGAAAACTCAAGGGGGCCGCCCTTCGCCAGGCAGCCAACACCGACACATCCTTCAGCTCGAACAGAAGCGCTAGATACGATTGTGAACAGGGCAATCCAGCAGCATCCCAAGGCAACCGCCGATTTTCTATAGGGCCGAGCAGTCAACTTGTTACCACAGATGGTCTTGTCCCCCAGATGGATGAGATGTTCCTGAGCCATTGATTGAGTCTCCTGACACCCTATAAGCCTGAGTGCGATGCCATGAGCGATGTGCCGTATCGACTCTGCATTGGGTTTTGCTTGTGCAAAGTACCGAGCGAGAAAGGCACGTCAATACCAAGGAGACAATTCAGACATGTCCTACATGTGTTCCTGAGGCCGGGAAAATAACTGTGATGGTTTTTTGCTCCCGGTGTGTTTCAGGCTGTTGCCTTCGCAAACGCCAGCGATAGTGTAAGTTCCGCACAATTGAGTGGTCATTCGACGCCATTGCGCGCTGCATGACTGAATTTGCATGACGGCATTTGAAGGATTAACTGAAATATGATGAGCCATCATTTTAATGGCACTTTTTTAATTGCCAGTTGTCGCGACACAAGGTGTCGAAGGATGAACTTCAGATTTAGGACTTTTCCTACATTTATTCTTTTTTGTTCTTGGCATGCTCTGCGCCTTGCTGAAGGGAGGAGCGGCAATGACGCCGGCGCGGCGTTCAGGATGGCTCTGGCTCAATGGTTCCGGGGCGGAGGCGCGAAAGCGCAAATATTAAACCAGGATCAGGGAATCCCCTGTCACATATAGGGCGATCACCTACGCAATTCAACGAACACTTCGTCTTGTTGTTTAATCCGATGCTTGCTAGTGGCCATCATTGTGATTACGATGCGCGCAATTGAAAGAGCACGACTCAATTGGATGAGAATTCTCGCAGCTCTTTGATACTGTCCCGCGCCGTTGGAACTCCAACAAGCGTTTGACTGTAATCCTATTTAAAGGTCATGGATGTCCTACTCAAGCAAACTTTCGGCTCATTACCTCGAACTCGCAAAAGCCTCTGTTTCCAAAGAGAATTTCGCGGGCGAGGACGTTCGCTTTTCGGGCGAATTCGAGGCCCTGGAAAGTGAGCTGGCGAAAGCCTCGTCCATGCACGAAAGCGGTCAGATCGACTGGCTGAAAATCCGCGAAAACAGTGAAAATCTGCTGCGTACCCAGTCCAAGGATTTGCGGGTCGGCGCTTGGTTGACGTGGGCTCTGTACCAACGTGAATCGTTTCAGGGACTGCTGGCCGGCCTCGGTTTGCTGCACCATTTGTCGGAAAATCATTGGGCCGAAGTTCACCCCAACAAGGCCCGTACCCGTTCCGCCGCCATCAGCTGGCTGGTGCCGCGTCTTGAGCAGGTGCTGAACGAAAACGTTGCAATCAAAGAGCAACTGCCGCTGTTCCGCCGTCTGGTCGAACACCTTGAAGGTCTCGATGCCGCTTGCACCGAGCACTTGGGCGATGACGCGCCGTTGTTGCTGCCTATTTCCCGCCGCCTGAAAAACATGGTGCAACGCGCCGCTGACAACCAGCCGGAACCCGGTGTGGTAGGCGCCGCCGTGGCTCAGGTCAAGCAGGCCGCGACGCAGCTGTTCACCCCCGGCGCACCGATCGACAACGAAAAAGAAGCCCACAAAGCCCTGCGCGCCCAGCAGGAGAGTGCTCGTCCGTTGTGTGCGTGGTGGCTCAAGCAAAAAGCCACTGACCTGCGTGCCCTGCGCCTCAACCGCACGCTGCTGTGGCTGCCCATTGATGCGGTGCCCGAACGCAATGCCGAGCAGATCACCGTGCTGCGCGGGTTGCCGGCGGACAAGCTCAAGGTCTATCAGGATCGCTTCGATCAGGGCAAATACGCCGACCTGCTGGTGGAACTGGAGGCGAGCCTGGCGAAGGCACCGTTCTGGTTCGATGGCCAGCGAATGGTCTGGGAATGCCTGCAGGGGCTGAACGCCGAGATGGCAATGCGCGAAGTGGAGATCCACTTCGCGCTTTTGATTCAGCGCCTGCCCGGCATTGTCGAACTGCGCTACCACGATGGCGCCCCGTTTGCCGATCCGGCCACCCGCGCCTGGATCAGCGCCAGCGTCATGCCACACCTGCAGACCGCCAGTGCGCCGCGCAAGGTCGAAGTCGCCGACACCCAGCCGGCCTGGGAACTGGCCCTGGAAGAAGTCCTGCCGATTCTGCGCAAGGACGGCCTCAAGGCCGCCGTGCAGGTTCTCAAGCAGGGCTTGCAGGCTGCCCAGGGCGGGCGGGTGCGATTCTTCTGGCAGTTCGCCCTCGCGCGGCTGTGCTTCATGGCCAAGAAATACGAACTGGCCAAGACCCAACTCGAAACACTGGACCAAACATTACAGGACTCAGGCCTGAACGCCTGGGAGCCCGATCTTGCGCTGGAAGTGCTGCATCTGCTGCATAGCTGCTGCGAGTTGTTACCGCAGAACCATGCAGTGCGTGAACGCAAGGAAGAGATTTATCGCAGGCTGTGCCACCTCGATCTCGAAGTGGTACTCGAATAGGCCCCAGGGCCACAACCGCAAGGAGAAAACCCATGGCCAAAGAAGGCTCGGTAGCCCCCAAGGAACGCATCAACGTCACCTTCAAACCCGCCACCGGCGGTGCTCAGGAAGAGATTGAACTGCCGCTGAAACTGCTGGCAATCGGTGACTACACCCACCGCAAGGACGAGCGCAAAGTCGAAGATCGCAAGCCGATCAGCATCGACAAGATGACTTTCGACGAAGTCCTCGCCAAGCAAGAGCTGCAACTGACACTGAGCGTACCGAACCGTCTTCAGGAAGAAAGCGACACTGAAGAACTGGCCGTGAAACTGCGCGTCAACTCGATGAAGGACTTCAACCCGGCCAGCCTGGTTGAGCAAGTGCCTGAGCTCAAGGCCCTGATGGAGCTGCGCGACGCGCTGGTGGCCCTCAAAGGTCCGCTGGGTAACGCGCCTGCGTTCCGCAAAGCCATCGAAGGCGTTCTCGCCGACGACGAATCCCGCGGTCGCGTACTGGGTGAGCTGGGCCTGAACGCCGCAGCCCAGGACGCCTGAGTCCCCATCAGCCAAGGAAGCCAACACCATGAGCACTAGCGCAGCACAGCAAAAGAGCGCCGAGAACGGCGAGTACAGCATTCTCGACAGCATCATCGCCGAAACCCGCCTGACCCCGGACGACGAAGCCTACGACATCGCCAAGCGCGGTGTTTCGGCATTCATCGAAGAGCTGCTCAAGCCGCAGAACAACGGCGAGCCGGTCAAGAAAGCCATGGTTGACCGCATGATCGCCGAGATCGATGCCAAGCTCAGCCGTCAGATGGACGAAATCCTGCACCACCCGGACTTCCAGGCCCTGGAATCGTCGTGGCGTGGCCTGCAGTTGCTGGTCGACCGCACCAACTTCCGCGAAAACATCAAGATCGAAATCCTCAACGTCTCCAAAGAAGACCTGCTGGACGACTTCGAAGACTCGCCGGAAGTGATGCAGGCTGGCCTGTACAAGCACATCTACACCGCTGAATACGGCCAGTTCGGTGGTCAGCCGGTTGGCGCGATCATCGCCAACTACTTCATGTCCCCAAGCTCGCCGGACGTGAAACTGATGCAGTACGTGTCCAGCGTAGCCTGCATGTCCCACGCGCCGTTCATCGCCGCTGCCGGCCCGAAATTCTTCGGCCTGGAAAGCTTCACCGGCCTGCCGGACCTGAAGGATCTGAAAGATCACTTCGAAGGCCCGCAATTCGCCAAATGGCAGAGCTTCCGCCAGTCGGAAGACTCGCGTTACGTTGGCCTGACCGTGCCGCGTTTCCTGCTGCGTAACCCGTACGATCCGGAAGAAAACCCGGTCAAATCGTTCGTGTACAAAGAAACCGTCGCCAACAGCCACGAACACTACCTGTGGGGCAACACCGCCTACGCGTTCGGCACCAAACTGACCGACAGCTTCGCCAAATTCCGCTGGTGCCCGAACATCATCGGCCCGCAGAGCGGCGGCGCAGTTGAAGACCTGCCGTTGCACCATTTCGAAAGCATGGGCGAAATCGAAACCAAGATCCCGACCGAGGTTCTGGTTTCCGACCGTCGTGAATACGAACTGGCCGAGGAAGGCTTCATCTCCCTGACCATGCGCAAAGGCTCCGACAACGCGGCGTTCTTCTCCGCCAGCTCGGTGCAGAAGCCGAAGTTCTTCGGCATCAGCGCAGAAGGCAAGGCTGCAGAGCTGAACTACAAGCTCGGCACCCAACTGCCGTACATGATGATCGTCAACCGCCTGGCTCACTACTTGAAAGTGCTGCAGCGCGAGCAACTCGGTTCGTGGAAAGAACGTACCGACCTCGAGCTGGAACTCAACAAGTGGATTCGCCAGTACGTGGCCGACCAGGAAAACCCAAGCGCCGAAGTTCGTGGCCGTCGTCCACTGCGCGCTGCCCAGATCATCGTCAGCGATGTCGAAGGCGAGCCTGGCTGGTACCGCGTCAGCCTGAACGTGCGCCCGCACTTCAAGTACATGGGTGCTGATTTCACCCTGTCGCTGGTTGGCAAGCTGGACAAAGAGTAAGCGGAGCTAACTCATGACTGGATACGGCAGCCTTTTCGAACGCCTGGGTGGCGACGCGGACAAACGCGTCGGCTGGAGCCGCGAGGTCTCCGCCATGGCGTCCGTGGCTGCCCATCTGGCCAAGATGCTCAGCACCCGTGCGGGCAGCGTGCAAACGCTGTCCGACTACGGGCTACCTGATCTCAATGACATGCGCCTGAGCCTGCACGACTCCCTGAGTCAGGCCCGCCTGGCCATCGAAAGCTTCATCGAAGCCTACGAACCGCGCCTGAGCAACGTGCGTGTCATCTCCCTGCCGCGTGATCACGATCAGCTTCGCCTGTCCTTCAGCATCGAAGGCCTGCTGGAAGTTGATGGTTTCAAGCGTCAGGTCAGTTTCGCCGCGCGCCTGGATGGCAGCGGTCAAGTAAAGGTCAACTAAGGAGACTCGTATGTCCGGCAAACCCGCAGCTCGCGTCACCGACCCTACTGCTTGCCCGCTCCCCGGCCACGGCACCAACCCGATCGCCGCCGGTTCCGGCGACGTCTTCTTCGACGGCCTCCCAGCCGCCCGCCAAGGCGATGCCTCGGCTTGTGGTGGCGCGCTGGTCGGCGACCTGGCGACCACCGTTTTGATCAACGGCAAAGCCGCCGCCACCGTCGGCTCCGTGGGAACGCATGGCAACAAAGTCACGGCGGGGTCCGGGACGGTGATTATCGGGAATTCGCATACACCGGTGCCGTTTGTGGCGCCGTTGCCGGTGGATATCAAGTGGCCGTTTAACGAGCACTTTGTGATCAATTGTCAGGACACGGGGAAACCGTTGGCCGGGGTTGAGTACACGCTTAAAACCGCTTCCGGAAAAATTATTAATGGCGTGACCGGGGCGGACGGCAAGACGCAGACCGTCTTTTCGGCAACAGCAGAAGCTGTTGAGTTAGTGATTGAGCAACAAACGAAGGTCGCGATTGCGTAACAACGCGTTGAGGCTCGGGCGCGCTGCATGCCTGAGGGTGGTCGATTTCTACTATTGCAAGGGATGTTGAGATGGCGGGTACAGCAGTGACTGCAACCATGACTCCGGCGAGTAATAAAACTGGCCAGTGCGCGACGGCTACGCGCAAGTTCCGCATTTCTGACATACCGGCTGCAATGGACAAAATGAAATGGCCTACGTCCGCTGCTCTGATGCGTCATTGGTTCGCCGGCAAGCCATGGAGTACGCCGGACGGTGGTATGGATGACCTAACCAAGGGACATCGCAAGGAAGTTCCTGAGCAGTACATTGAAGACTCGATCGTTAAAATGAGTTGGCTTATTACTTATGAGCGTGCCAACGAGTATTTAGTAAAGTTGAGGGCGTTGTGGAATAGCCCAAATGGACAGAAGCAGATAGGCGCCGCAATACGTCGCGAGTATCAGGATAAACCGGATGGGAAGTATCCGATAAAATTTGAAGGAAAGGCGCGCGCGGCTGAGAAGTTTGGCTACTCCAATACAATGCCCGTGACAATGAGTCAGCTCAGAATCGATGTGCTGGATGATCTTAGAGGCGCACTCGCTAACTTTAATTTGAGAGTTATTGCTGAAGGCGAAGTTGTCATTGTTTCCAAGAAAATCGATTTCGTGGTTAGTCGACTAGGGTTTTATGTTGAAGATAGCTATGACTTTGGGGACGGGTCTGACTGGTTTAGTCAGCCTTTAGGCTTCTGGAATTTTGATGGCACTGTCATTCCACCTGAAGCCATTGCACGTAACGTCAGCATCAACTCCAATGAAACAGCTATGGTGGAAAGTGGGGTGATGGACCCTGCGGACGTTGCAGAGATATTCAAAGAACTGGAAGGCACGCGCTTTTACCTGGTCCAGAATAGTGATTTTGTGGAGTACCGACAGTGTCATGGCAAGGGCGGTGATTTTCGAGTCTTCTCGGACATTTTGTACGAGAACATTACTCCAACCACCATTGCGATTTCAGGTTGATCATGCGTTTTAAGCCGCTGTTCCTTGTCCTTTGCGCAATTCCGCTTTCTGCTGGACTCGCTTTCTACATTTTCGTGGATGGGCTATCCCAGCGTCGCCCAGACATAATTGAGTTAAGTGCTTCTCGCCAGTACATCCTGGAAAGAGTTCCTCTTCGTGTATTTTTTTCCGAAGGAGAATTGGCCTACCTGCGGATGACTGACCTAGATGAGCCAAAATTCATATATCGGAGCCCCCTTTACCCCATTGGGCAACTGGATATGAGTTTCGTCACAATCCCAGGAAAAATCAGTAGTTCCACCGTCGACTTCAATACGGAGAAAAAATACTTTGTTTTTCGTGCTGATCAGTGGAAAGAGCATTGGTTGAATCGCTTTGTAAGCAACACGCCTTATAGCATTGAGCCGCCAGTCGAGAGTAAAAATAAATGACTTTTATTAGTGGTGGATTCATTTCCGGGTACCGAAAGGAAATTATTCGGGTTGTTGCCGTTTTAGCCGCTTTTTTGATCGTATTAATCGTTGTTGTTAATAAAGCTTGCAACTATCCAGCCAATGTCACCACCGTAGACACTTCCGGTCGTTATATTTTGGAAAATGTACCTGTCGGTAGGATTTGGACGTTAGGGGGGATGGCCTATCTGCGAGTCATTGACCGCGAGAATCCAGAAAAAGCTTATCGCACTCCTTTGTATTCGACTCAGTCGTTAGATATGCGCCTGTTTGAAGATGGTAAGTCTGTGGGCGTTTATTGGTTGTACTTCAATAAAAAAGAACATTCGTTCGATATTGCTATGCCGGAGTGGGAGTGGCATTGGCTGGATCTATTTATCAGTAATACGCCCTACACCCATTTGGAAAACTGACTGACATGTCCTTTAACCACTACTACCAAAGCGAACTCACCGCACTTCGCCAGTTAGGTCGTCGATTCGCCGAGCGTAGCCCGGCGTTGGCGCCTTTCCTCGGCCAGGCCGGGCGGGATCCGGACGTGGAGCGGTTGCTGGAAGGCTTTGCGTTCCTGACTGGGCGTCTACGCCAGAAGCTCGATGACGAGTTGCCGGAGCTCAGCCATTCGCTGATGCAGCTGCTATGGCCCAACTACATGCGGCCGTTGCCGGCGTTCAGCATTTTGCAGTTCGACCCGCTGAAGCGTTCGGGGCCGGCGTTGAGGGTCGAGCGTGATACGCCGATTGAAAGCGTGCCGATTGAAGACGTACGTTGCCGTTTCCGCACCTGCTACCCGACCGAAGTCCAGGCGCTGGATCTGGCTGCGCTGACGTACTCGGTGAAGGGCGACGGTTCGTTGTTGAGCCTGCGTCTGGAGATGAGCGCCGACGGTCACTTCGGCGAGCTGGAGCTGAGCCGTTTGCGTCTGCATTTCGCCGGCGAACGCTACATCAGCCAGATGCTGTACCTCAGCCTGCTGCGCAATCTGGAAGGCATCGAACTGATCCCGCTGGATGGCGCCGGCAAGCCGATCAATGGCGTCAACAACCAGCCGATGGCGTTCAAGATGCCCGGTGACCGCGTGCAGGCGGTGGGCTTTGCCGAAGAAGAAGCGTTGATCCCGTATCCGCTGAACACCTTCCGTGGCTACCGTTACCTGCAAGAGTATTTTGCCTTCCAGGACAAATTCCTGTTCGTCGATGTCAACGGCCTGGACTTGCTCAAGGCCCTGCCGGAAGACACCCTCAAGCAGATGCGCGGTCTGGAGTTGCGCTTCGATATTCGCAAGAGCGGCATCATGCGCATGCGTCCGACCCTGGACAACGTGAAGCTGTACTGCACGCCCATCGTCAACCTGTTCAAGCACGACGCGTTGCCGATCCGCCTCGACGGCAAGCAGGACGAATACCTGCTGTTGCCCGCCGAATACGACCTGGAAAACTGCGGCGTGTTCTCGGTCGAAACCGTGACCGGCTGGAAGCCCGGCGGCCTCGGTTATCAGGAGTACGTGCCGTTCGAGTCCTTCGAGCACGACCCGAGTTTCGACGTGCCCACCAGCCGTCCGCACTACAGCATCCGCCAGCGTTCGTCCTTGCTGCACGACGGCCTCGACACCTATCTGAGCTTCGGCATTCGTCACACCGAAGCCCACGAAACCCTGTCGATCGAGCTGATGTGCACCAACCAGAACTTGCCGCGCAAGCTCAAGCTCGGCGACATCAGCCAGGCGTGCGAAGAAACGCCGGAGTTCCTCAGCTTCCGCAACATCACCCCGGCCACGTCGAGTTTCGCGCCGCCGCTGAACCGTGACTTCCTCTGGAAGCTGATCAGCAACATGTCGCTCAACTATCTGTCGCTGGCCGACGTCAATGCGTTGAAGGTGATTCTCGAAACCTACGACTTGCCGCGCTACTACGACCAGCACGCGGAGAAAGTCAGCAAGCGCCTGCTGGGCGGGCTCAAATCGATCAAGCACCAGCACGTCGATCGACTGCACCGAGGGTTGCCGGTACGCGGTTTGCGCACCGAGCTGACCATCGACCCGGAAGGGTATATCGGTGAGGGCGACCTGTTCGTTTTCGCTTCGGTTCTTAACGAGTTTTTCGCGCTTTACGCCAGTCTCAATTCGTACCACGAGCTGCGGGTAAAAAGCACACAGGGAGAGGTGTACCAATGGACACCACGTATGGGCCTTCAGCCGCTTCTTTAAGCGGACTGACCCGAGGAATACGCGAGTACTCGCTGTTTCAGGCCGTGCTGCTGGTGGTTGACCGGCTGCGCGAGGCCCACCCGCACCTGAGCCAGGACGATTTGTACGACCAGCTGGAATTCCAGGCCAACCCGAGCCTGGGATTCCCTGGCAGTGACGTTGATCGCGTGGAGTTTTTCCACGAACACGGACAGCTGCGCGCGCGCCTGCGTTTCAACCTGATCGGCCTGGTCGGTTCCGGTTCGCCACTGCCGGCGTTCTACGGCGAGCAAGCCCTGGGCGACAGCGAAGACGGCAACCCGACGCGCAATTTCCTCGACCTGTTTCACCATCGCCTGCAACGGCTGATGCTGCCGATCTGGAAGAAATACCGCTACCGCGCCAGCTTCGAGAGCGGTGCGCTCGACCCGTTTTCCTCGCAATTGTTTGCCCTGATCGGCCTCGGTGGCGAAGAGATTCGCCGCGCCCAGGAACTCAACTGGAAGCGCCTGCTGCCATACCTCGGCCTGCTCAGTTTGCGGGCGCACTCGGCGGCGCTGATCGAAGCGGTGCTGCGTTACTACTTCAAACACGCCGAACTGACCATCGAGCAGTGCATCGAGCGCCGTGTGGAAATTCTCGACGAACAGCGCAATCGCCTGGGCCGCGCCAACAGCGCACTCGGTGAAGACCTGGTGCTGGGCGACAGCGTGCGCGACCGCAGCGGCAAGTTCCGGATTCACATTCGCGAACTCGACTGGCAGCGCTTTCACGAATTCCTGCCGATCGGTTTCGGCTACCAGCCACTGTGCGCGCTGGTGCGGTTCACCTTGCGTGACCCGCTTGATTACGACATTCGCCTGGTGCTGCGCCAGGAAGAAATCCGCGAACTGCGCATCGGTGAGCAGAACGCCTGTCGCCTGGGATGGACCAGTTGGCTGGGCCGCGAAAAAGCGGACGGCGTGGTGACCCTGGGCAGCAAAATTCATTAAGGACGTGACTTCATGATCAACGTAGACCTGCAACAACTGATCCAGGCGCTGGACGCCGAAACTCGCCGCGACCTGGAGCGTTCGGCCGAGCGCTGCGTCGCCCGTGGCGGCAGCAAGATCCTCGTTGAAGACCTGCTGCTGGGCCTGCTGGAGCGCCCACAGGGCTTGCTCGCACGCGCGTTGCAGGACGCCGAAGTGGACGCCGGTGAATTGAGCGCCGCCCTGCAATCTCGGGTCGAACACAGCGCTTCACGCAACCCGGTGTTCGCTCCGGAACTGGTGCAGTGGCTGCAAGACGCCTTGCTGGTGGCCAACCTCGAACTGGGCCAGACCCAGGTCGAACAGGCCGCGCTGATCCTCGCGCTGCTGCGTAACCCGATGCGCTACGCCGGCAGCCGCTACCAGCCGTTGCTCGCCAAGTTGAACATCGACCGCCTGAAAGAATTTGCCCTGTCGCAACAGGAACAACCGGCCACCGGCAAACCTGCCGTGCCGGGCGAATCGCTGCTGCAGCGCTTTACCCACAACCTGACCCAACAGGCCCGCGACGGCAAACTCGACCCGGTGCTGTGCCGCGACGGCGCAATCCGGCAGATGGTCGACATCCTCGCCCGTCGCCGCAAGAACAACCCGATTGTGGTCGGTGAAGCCGGCGTCGGTAAAACCGCGATCGTCGAAGGCCTGGCCTCGCGCATCGCTGCCGGTGAAGTGCCGCAAGTGCTCAAAGGCGTCGAACTGCTGTCATTGGACATGGGCCTGTTGCAGGCCGGTGCCAGCGTCAAAGGTGAATTCGAACGTCGCCTCAAAGGCGTGATCGACGAAGTCAAGGCCTCGCCGAAACCGATCATCCTGTTCATTGACGAAGCCCACACCCTGATCGGCGCGGGCGGCAATGCCGGTGGCTCCGACGCGGCCAATCTGCTCAAGCCGGCCCTGGCCCGTGGCGAGTTGCGCACCATCGCCGCCACCACTTGGGCGGAGTACAAGAAGTACTTCGAAAAAGACCCGGCCCTGGCCCGTCGTTTCCAGCCGGTACAACTGCACGAACCGACCGTCAGCGAGGCGGTAACCATTCTCCGTGGCCTGGCTCAAGTCTACGAGAAGAGCCACGGCATCTACCTGCGCGATGACGCAGTGGTTGCCGCCGCCGAGTTGTCCGCACGTTATCTGGCGGGCCGCCAGCTGCCGGACAAGGCCGTCGACGTCCTCGACACCGCTTGCGCCCGTGTGCGCATCAGCCTCGCCGCGGCCCCGGAAAGCCTGGAACGCCTGCGTGGCGAGCTGGCTGAAGGCGGCCGTCAGCGTCAGGCCTTGCGCCGCGATGCCGAGGCCGGTTTGCTGATCGACCACGAAGCGCTGGATGCATTGGAAGCGCGTCTGGATGAAGCCGAAGACGAAATGGTCGCGCTGGAAACACTCTGGACCGAACAGAAGACATTGGCCGAGCGCCTGCTGGAACTGCGTCAACAACTGGCCAAGGCCCGTGAAGCCGCCGCCGTCGAGCCGACTGTCACGGTTGAAGAAGACGCCGAAGGCACCGTGATCGAAACCTTGCCGGTAGACGAAGCGCAAAGCGTCGCGTCTCTGGAAGCCGCGCTCAACGAAACGCACAAGGCCCTGACCGAGTTGCAAGTCAAAGAGCGTCTGGTGAGCTTCGAAGTCTGCCCGCGCCTGGTGGCTGAAGTGATCAGCGCCTGGACCGGCGTGCCACTGGCCCAGTTGGCTCGCGAGCACAATGCCAAGGTCGCCAGCTTCGCCACCGACCTGCGCACTCGCATCCGTGGTCAGGAGCAAGCCGTTCATGCCCTCGACCGTTCGATGCGCGCCACCGCTGCCGGCCTGAACAAGCCTGACGCGCCAGTGGGCGTATTCCTGCTGGTCGGCCCGAGCGGTGTCGGCAAGACCGAAACCGCACTGGCGCTCGCCGATTTGCTGTACGGCGGTGATCGTTTCATCACCACCATCAACATGTCCGAGTTCCAGGAGAAGCACACCGTTTCGCGCCTGATCGGTGCGCCACCGGGCTACGTCGGATATGGCGAGGGCGGCATGCTCACCGAAGCCGTGCGCCAGAAGCCGTACTCCGTGGTGCTGCTCGATGAAGTCGAGAAGGCCGACCCGGACGTGCTCAACCTGTTCTACCAAATCTTCGACAAGGGCGTGGCCAACGACGGCGAAGGGCGTGAGATCGACTTCCGCAACACGCTGATCCTGATGACCTCGAACCTGGGCAGTGACCGCATCAGCGAGCTCTGCGAGAACGGTGCGCGGCCAACCGCCGAAGTGCTTGAAGAAACCATTCGCCCGGTGCTGAGCAAACACTTCAAGCCGGCGCTGTTGGCGCGCATGCGCGTGGTGCCTTACTACCCGGTGGGCGGCCCGGTGCTGCGCGAGCTGATCGAAATCAAACTCGGTCGTCTGGGCGAGCGCCTGAACCGCCGTCAGCTGGATTTCACCTACTGCCAGAACCTTGTCGATCACCTGGCCGAACGCTGCACTCAGAGCGACAGCGGTGCGCGCCTGATCGACCATTTGCTGGACCTGCACGTACTGCCGCTGGTGGCCGACCGCTTGCTCGACGCGATGGCTACCGGGGAAAGCCTCAAGCGTGTCCACGCGACGCTCGACGGTAACGCCAGCGTGACTTGCGAGTTCGCCTGAGGTGGGTGTGATGTTCACTCTGGTGCCACAGCCGCTGGTTTATGCCGAAGCCTTGCTGGCGCAGTTCGCCAGCCTGTCGCGGGCGGCAGACGGTGCTGCGCTGCTGGGTGACTTCGTGCGCGGTCTGGCCGAGCTCAGCGGATGCGAGCTCACGCAGCTGTACCTGCTGGACGCTACCCACACCTGCCTGGGGATGAACGCCGAGTGCCTCAACGGCATCCTGCAACCCCGGGAAGCGCAGAGCCTGCCAGCCGACTACAACGGCGAACAGCTGCTGCAATTCGCCCTCTGCCAGAACCGCGTGGTGTGCCTGAGCGAGTTGAGTGGCAGCCTGCACGAAACCAGTTTCCTGCCACCGCAGGCCACGGCATGGCAGTCGCTGCTGTGTGTGCCACTGGTCAATCAGCAGAAGTCCGTCGAAGGCTTGTTGCTGTGCGCCAGTCGCCGGCATGTCGACCTGCAAGGCTTTGCCGATTCCCTCGCGCAACTGGGCTCGTTCGTGCTTGGCCAACTGCATCTGCTGCAGCGTTTGCGGCAGCCAGTCGGTGATTCGCGACCGGCGCCGATCAGCGTGCCCAGCGCCAGCGGTTACGGTTTGATCGGCAAGAGTTCGGCCATGCGCCAGACGTATTCGCTGATCAGCAAGGTGCTGCACAGCCCGTACACCGTGCTGTTGCGCGGCGAAACCGGCACCGGCAAGGAAGTGGTTGCACGGGCGATTCACGATTGCGGCCCGCGTCGCTCCCAGGCGTTCATCGTGCAGAACTGCGCGGCGTTCCCGGAAAACCTGCTGGAAAGCGAGCTGTTCGGCTACCGCAAAGGCGCGTTCACCGGCGCCGACCGCGACCGCGCCGGGCTGTTCGATGCGGCCAATGGCGGCACCTTGTTGCTCGATGAAATCGGCGACATGCCGTTGTCGTTGCAAGCCAAGCTGCTACGGGTTTTGCAGGAGGGCGAGATTCGCCCACTGGGTTCCAACGACACCCACAAGATCGACGTGCGGATCATCGCCGCGACGCACCGGGATCTGTCGGTGCTGGTCAGCGAAGGCAAATTCCGCGAGGACTTGTACTACCGCCTCGCGCAATTCCCCATCGAGCTGCCGGCCCTGCGCCAACGCGAAGGCGACATCCTCGATCTGGCCCGACACTTCGCCGACAAGGCCTGCTCGTTCTTGCAGCGCGACGCGGTACGTTGGTCCGATGCGGCACTGGATCACCTGTCCGGTTACGCTTTCCCCGGCAACGTGCGCGAACTCAAGGGCCTGGTCGAACGTGCGGTGCTGTTGTGCGAGGGCGGCGAGTTGCTGGCCGAGCATTTCTCCCTGCGCATGGAAGCCATGCCGGAAGACACCAGTCTCAACCTGCGCGAGCGCCTGGAGCAGGTCGAGCGCAGCCTGCTGCTCGATTGCCTGCGCAAGAACGACGGCAACCAGACCCTCGCCGCCCGCGAACTCGGCCTGCCACGGCGCACGCTGCTGTACCGCCTCGGGCGCCTGAATATCAATCTGGGTGACTTCGATGGCTGATCTCAGTTTCCACAACCCAAACCCGTTGATTGGAATGCTCTCTGCGGCCAGCAAATTGCCTGTGGCGAGGGAGCTTGCTCCCGCTGGGTTGCGCAGCAGCCCCAAAACCACACACCGCAGCATGTCAGTCAAACCGCATCTGCTGTTTTACGACTGCTGCGCAGCCGAGCGGGAGCAAGCTCCCTCGCCACAAAGGCGAAGCTCAAGGCCCCGTGCCAGAGCCCTCGGCTTCACCTCATTCGCTTCCAACAGCGCCGCCCGAAAGGGTCGGCGCTTTGTACTTTGTTCACCTCTGGAGACCCTCTGATGTCTGTTCGTCACTGGCAAGCCGTCCTGCTGACCCTCGTCGTTCTATGCGGCCTCGGCGGCTGCAACGGCAATTACAAATACAACGACAACACCTATCGCCCACTGGGTGATCCGCAGGCGGTCAATCGCGGCAAGTGACCGCAAGGAGCATCATCATGGAACTGGTTTTCGAAATGCTGAACACCAAGCAGTTCGTGCCCACGGAGCTGTGCCAGAAGACCTTCAAACAGGCCGGTGGCGTGATTGGCCGGGGTGAAGACTGCGACTGGATCATCCCGGACCGCAAGCGTCACCTGTCCAACCACCACGCGATGATCAGCTATCGCGAGGGCACGTTTTTCCTGACCGATACCAGCAGCAACGGTATTTCGGACAGCGAAAGCGGCGCGCGCCTGCGCAAGGGCGAAGCGGTGCGGATCGAGCACGGCAGCGTGTACGTGCTGGGTGATTTCGAGATCCGTGCGCGGCTGGTGCGGGACCCGGCGAACTTCGACGTGGAAGTGGGCCGCCCGCAAGCCGCCGGCAGCATCATTCCGGACGATGCGTTCCTCGACCTCGATCCGCTGAACGCCCTCGACCAGCAGGAACGCGTGTACTCGGAAATCGACGAACTGATCTCGCCGAGCACCACCATCGAGGACACCCGTCAGCGCGCCGATTACGCACGCATCGACATGGAAAGCCTGATGGTGCCGGAGCTGATCGACGCCCCGGCAGAGCCTGCACCGGCACCAGCGCCGAAGGCGGTCGAGCGTCAGAGCGACAGCTTCTGGGACCACTTCGGTGCTGCCTTGGGCGTGGACCTCAAGGGCCTCGACCACAACGCCAAAGAGGCGCTGGCGCTGAACGCGGCACGCCTGCTCAAGCAGAGCGTGGCCGGTTTGCAGCAGAGCCTGCGTACCCGCAGCGAATTGAAAAACGAACTGCGCCTGGCCCAGACCACCGTGCAAGGCAGCCAGAAAAACCCGTTGAAATTCGCCGTCGATGCCGGTGAAGCGCTGGATATTTTGTTGCAGCCGAACAAGCCGGGCCAGTTACCGGCCGAGCAGGCAATCTCCCGTGCGTTCCGCGATTTGCAGGCGCATCAGGTGGCACTGTTGACCGCCAGCCGCGCCGCCGTTCGCGGCACGCTGGAACACTTCTCGCCGCAGCAGCTGACCCTGCGTTTCGAGCGTGACAACAAGCCGTTGATCGCCACGTCCGGCAGCCGCTGGAGAGCCTATGGCCGTTATCACCAGGCGTTGCGTCAGGACGATGACTGGAGCGAGCGCCTGCTGGCCCGCGACTTCGCCCAGGCCTACGAAGAACAGATCCGCCTGATTTCCACCCTACACACCGACCACCAAGGATGATGCGCATGTCTCGCCGCTCGACCGTTTTTCTCAAGATGCTGACTGCGCTGACCGCCCTGGTGCTGATGGCCGGCTGCTCGACGATCTCGCCGTATTCCCACGTCACCAAGGTGAACCTGAAGCTGACCGCCAGTGATCAGCTGAACCCGGACCTCAATGGTCGTCCGTCGCCGATTGTCGTGCGCCTGTTCGAGCTCAAGCACCCGGTGGCGTTCGAGAACGCGGACTTCTTCAGCCTGTACGAACGGGCCAAGGAATCCCTGGCACCGGACATGGTTGCCAGCGAAGAGCTGGAACTGCGCCCGGGTGAAACCGTCGAGCTCAAGCTCAGCGTGGAGGAGGGCAGCCGCTACATCGGCGTTCTGGCCGCCTACCGTGACCTGCCGGAAAGCAAATGGCGCTACACGGTGCAAGTCACCCCGGTGGAAGTCACCGACGCCGACCTGACCCTCGACCAGTCCGGTATTCGCAACACCCATGAATCGCTCGCCAAGGCGGATGACTGACCATGAACTCCCATAAAGTCATTTGGCAGGAAGGTATGTTGCTGCGTCCGCAGCACTTCCAGCACAACGATCGTTACTACGACCACCAGATGAAGACCCGCACCCAGTTGCTGGGCAGCTACACCTGGGGCTTCCTGAACCTGGACATCGACTTGCAGTTCCTCAACATGGGCAAACTGGTGATCAGCCAGGCCTCGGGGATTCTGCCGGACGGCAGCCTGTTCGAACTGGGCGGCAACACCGAGCCGTTGGCCCTCGACGTGCCGCCGAACACCGGCAACACGCCGATCTACCTGGCGCTGCCGCTGGTGACCGGCAACCACATTGAGGCCCGTCGCCCGGAGCAGTCCGACGTGCTGGCCCGCTACACCGCGTACGAAGCGGAAGTGGCCGACTCCAACGCCGGCGACGACTCCGCCAGCCAGGTCAGCTGTGCCCGCCCGGATTTCAAACTGTTGCTCGGCGAGCAGCAGAGCGATCAGGCGTACGTGAAGCTGAAGATCTGCGAAGTGCTCGACACCACGCCGGACGGCGTGATCAGCCTCGACCCGGACTTCGTGCCGACCTACATCCAGGCGCACGCCTCCAGCTACCTGCTGTCGTGCCTCAAGGAAGTGATCAGCATGCTCGGCCACCGGGGCGACACCATCGCCGACCGGATCCGCTCCAACGGCAAGGTCGGTGGCGCGGAAGTCGGCGATTTCATGATGCTGCAACTGATCAACCGCACCGAACTGCTGCTGCGTCACTACCTCGGCCTGGAACAGGTGCACCCGGAAGAGTTGTACCGCACGCTGCTGACCATGCTCGGCGATCTGGCGACCTTCTCCAGCGACAGTAAACGCCCGCGCCTGGACAGCCGTTATCAGCACAGCGACCAGGGCGCGAGCTTTCGCAAACTGATGGAAGCGATTCGTCAGGTGTTGTCGATGGTGCTGGAACAGCACGCCATCGAACTGATCCTGCAAGCGCGTCAGTACGGCATCATCGTCTCGCCGTTGCACGACCACAAACTGCTGGGCTCGGCGTCGTTCGTGCTGGCGGCCAGTGCCAACTGCGACTCCGAAGAACTGCGCCACCGCTTGCCGGCGCACCTCAAGGTCGGCCCGGTGGAGCGCATCCGCCAGTTGGTCAACCTGCACCTGCCAGGCATCAAGGTCAAACCGTTGCCGGTGGCGCCACGGCAGATCGCGTTCCACTCCAACAAAACCTATTTCATCCTCGAACTCAGTTCCGAAGACCTGGCACAACTCGAACGCTCCGGCGGTTTCGCGTTCCACGTGTCCGGCGAATTCGCCGAGCTTGAACTGAAATTCTGGGCCATCAGGAACTGACCGACATGATCAAGGACACGGAATACAACCAGGACGACAAAACCGTCCTGCTCGACCGTCAGGGCCACGGCCCGGCGTCGAGTCCGCTGACGGACTTCGCTGCGCCGCCACGTTTCGAGCAGCTCGAAGAACGCATGATCTACGCCGCGCGCCTGCGCCCGGCCGAAGCGTTCAACATCAGCCTCAACTCGCTGGTGGCCGCCGCCTCCGAGCTGTTGTCGGAAGTGGTGCGCCTCAAGCACAGCCAAACCCGCGAAGACATGCACGCGCTCAACGAGCGACTGACCACCGGGCTGAAACTGTTTGAAGTCAGCGCCTTGCACAATGGCGCCGAAAGCAGCCAGGTGATGGCGGCGCGCTACGTGCTCTGCACCGTGGCCGACGAAGCGGTCGTGACCACGCCGTGGGGCAACGAGAGCGAGTGGTCGCAGATGAGTCTGCTCAGCAGCTTCCACAACGAAACGTTTGGCGGCGAGAAGTTCTTCCAGCTGCTGGATCGCCTGTCGAAGAACCCGGTCAAGCACCTGCCGATGCTGGAGCTGATGTACCTGTGCCTGTCCCTGGGCTTTGAAGGCAAGTACCGGGTGCAGGCTCGCGGCATGCTCGAACTCGAAGGCATCCGCGACGCCCTGTATCGCCAGATCCGTCAATTGCGCGGTGACGTGCCCCGCGAGTTGTCGCCGCATTGGGAAGGCCTGAACGATCAGCGCCGCAGCCTGGTGCGCATCGTGCCGGCGTGGATGGTGGTGCTGTTCACCTTCGTCTGCCTGGTGGTCATGTACTCGGGCTTCGCCTGGGTACTGGGCGAGCAACGCGACACCGTTCTGCAACCTTATCAGCCGCTAGATCCGGCAGCGGCCCAGCCGCAGTCGCAGCCGTAAACAGGGACGTGTGATGAAAAAGTTTTTCAAGAAAGTCGGCGCATTCCTGCGCAAGACCTGGGTCTGGACCCTGCTGCTGGTGCTGTTCGTCGCGCTGCTGGTGTGGTTCGCCGGGCCGCTGCTGGCGGTCGATGACTACAAGTTCTGGGAAGGCTCCACCTCCCGCTTGCTGACCATCAGTGTGCTGTTCCTGATCTGGGGCCTGACCATGGTCTTCGTCAGCTGGCGCGCCGGTGTGCGCAAAAAGGCTGTCGAGGACACCGAAGACGGCCAGGACCGTATCCGCCGCGAAGAGCTGATCGACGAAGAGCAGAAGGAGTTGAAGGCGCGGTTCAAGGACGCCCTCAAAACCCTGAAGACTTCGAGCCTCTATCGCGGGCGCAGCGAACGTTGGCGCGGTGACTTGCCGTGGTACTTGCTGATCGGCCCACAGGGCAGCGGCAAGACCAGCTTGCTGGACTTCTCGGGCCTTGAGTTTCCGATCAACAAGATCGACCGCAAGCTGACCCGCGACACCCTCGGCACCCGTCACTGCGACTGGTACTTCGCCGACCACGGCGTACTGATCGATACCGCGGGCCGCTACCTGACCCAGCCAGACGGCGAAGTCGACGGCAGCGCCTGGAGCACCTTGCTCGACCTGCTGCGCAAGCGTCGTCGCAACCGTCCGTTGAACGGTGTGTTGGTGGCCATCCCGGTGGAAAGCCTGCTGTGCCCCGACGAGAAAGAACTCGAAGTCCTGGCCCGTCAGGTCCGCGCCCGCTTGCAAGACGTGCATCAGAAACTGCACGTCGATGTGCCGATCTATCTGGTGCTGAGCAAGGCTGACACGCTGCTCGGTTTCGACGAATTCTTCGATCAACTGACCCGCGAAGAAAGCGATCAGGTGCTCGGCACCAGCTTCCGCAAAGAGCAGAGCGGCGCCGATGCCACCGTGCTGCGTTCCGAGTTCGAAGAGCTGCTGCGTCGCCTCAACAGTCAGGTGATCATGCGCATGCACCAGGAGCGCGACACCCAGCGCCGTGGCCGCATCCTCGATTTCCCGCATCAACTCGGCCAGATCGGCGAGCGCCTGTGCCTGTTCGTCGACATGGCGTTCACCGGCAATCGCTACCAGCGTGTCAGCCAGCTGCGCGGTTTCTACCTGACCAGCGCACCGCAC
This sequence comes from Pseudomonas fungipugnans, assembly GCF_029955235.1. NCBI lineage: Bacteria > Pseudomonadati > Pseudomonadota > Gammaproteobacteria > Pseudomonadales > Pseudomonadaceae > Pseudomonas > Pseudomonas fungipugnans. The sequence continues at coordinate 78,723 of NZ_JARBWL010000002.1, read as the reverse complement.
CTGACCCAGGAAATGGACCCGAGCGCGGCGGCGATCGGCGCCAACCTGGGCATGAAGAGCGGCATGCTGCCGACCCTGCGCAGTGGCCGTTCGCGGTTCATCCACCATTTGCTCAGCCGGGTAGTTTTCCCCGAGGCCGATCTGGCCGGTCTGGACAAGCGCGAACGCAGCCGCATCCACTGGGGCCAGCGTGCGCTTTACTTAGGTGCACTGGCGGCACTGGCTCTGTTCGGCATGCTCTGGGCGGGCGGTTTCTCGGCCAACTACGAGCGCCTGGAAAACCTGCGAACGCTGGCGCAGAACTGGACGCAACAGCGTTCGGCCCTGACCGCTCGCGATGACTCGATGGCGGTGCTCAAGCCCCTCGACAGCAGCTACGCGGCCACTCAGGTGTTCCCGAAAAAGGGCGACGTCGGTTATCACGAACGCGGCGGTCTGTATCAGGGCGAAGACGTCAATCCAGTGGTCAAGGCCGCCTACGAGCGTGAGCTTGAAGCGCAGCTGTTGCCTCGGGTCGCGACCCTGCTCGAAGGGCAGATCCGCGCCAACATGAAGGACCGCGAACGCCTGCTCAACAGCCTGCGTGCGTACCTGATGCTGAACATGAAAGACCGTCGCGATGCACCGTGGCTCAAGGATTGGGTCGCCACCGAGTGGTCCCAGCGCTACGCCGGCAACACGGCCGTGCAGAACGGTTTGAACACCCACTTCGAGCGTTTGTTGAAGCAGCCGTTCATCTACCCGCTGAACGATCAACTGGTGGCCCAGGCGCGTCAGGTCTTGCGCAGCGAGTCGCTGGCCAACGTGGTCTACCGGATGCTGCGCGAGCAGGCTCGCAATCTGCCGGAATACCGCTTGAGCCAACACCTGGGCCCACAGGGTGCGCTGTTTGTCGGCACCGATTACGTGATCCCGGGGTTCTACACCCAACAGGGTTATCAGCAGTACTTCTCGATCCAGGGCTCGGCGCTGGTGTCCGACATCCTGCGTGACAACTGGGTGCTGGGCGAAGGCTCGGGCATCAGCGGCATGGACTTGCGTCGCCTGATGGTCGAACTGGAACAACTGTACTTCCGCGACTACGCCAATTTCTGGAGTGAAGCGGTCGGCCAGGTGGCACTGCCGGCGATCAACGACTTCGGTGAAGGCGCCGAGCAACTGGCGGGCCTGACCTCGGCCAACTCGCCGATCCTGCAATTGCTGGTGGAAGTGCGCGAGAACACCCGGTTCCCGGCGGAAGCTGATCCGGTGGATGACGCCGCTGATGCCGCTGCAAAACTGGGCGAGCAAAAAGGCAAGTTGGGCAAGCTGGGCAAATTGGCATCCGCCGCAGCGGACAAGGCCTCGGACATGGCCGCGACCAAGAACCTGCCGGACACCGCGAAGAAATCCCTGCAACGTCGCTTCGAACCGCTGCACCGTTTGCTGGATGACAACAACGGTCCGGCCGCTGACCTGACCCCGGCACTGACCGCGCTCAACGACCTGCAGTTGCAGATGGCCAGCTTGGCGCGCGCCAGCTCGCCGGAGCAGGCGGCATTCGAAATGGCCAAGACCCGCATGGGCGGCCAGCGTGATGCGCTGAGCAACCTGCGCAATGCTTCGGGTCGTTTGCCGCGTCCGTTGAGCGTGTGGTTCAACGTGTTGGCTGAAGACACCTGGCGTCTGGTGCTCAACGATTCCTACCAGTACCTGAACCAGCGTTATCAGGCCGAGCTGTACAGCTTCTACGGCAAGGCGATCAACAAGCGCTATCCGTTCAGCGCCCACAGCACCAGCGACGTGGCGATCAGCGATTTCCGCGAGTTCTTCAAGGCTCAGGGCATCGCCGACCGCTTCTTCGACACCTACATGCGTCCGTTTGTCAGCGGTGATCCGGGCAACTACCGCATGCGCAGCGTCGACGGTCACAGCCTGCCGATCTCCAAGGTCTACCTCGACCAGATGGCCGCCGCACTGGTTATTCGCCAGAGCTTCTTCGCCGACAACCCGGCCGAGCCGCAGGTGCAGTTCAAACTGGAGCCGTACACCCTCGACCCGGCCGTCAGCCGTTCCGAGTTCAAGTTTGGCGACAAGACCATCGAATACCGCCACGGCCCGATCGTGCCGGTGTCGTTCAAATGGCCGACCGATGCTGAAGACGGTCGCACCAGTCTGGTCCTCGACAAAATGGTCGGTCGCCCGATCGGCATCGAGAAGAACTCCGGTCCGTGGTCGCTGTTCCGTCTGTTCGACCTGATGCAGACCGAATACATGACCGGTCGCGACGTGCTGGTACTCAAGGCTGACGTGGGTGGCCTGCGCGCCAACTACTTGCTGACCAGCCAACGCACGCCGAACCCGTTCGACATGGGCGTGCTGCGCACTTTCCGTATGCCGGTGCAGCTCTGATGCTGGTTGCCAGCCCCTGGCGCAGCGCTGCGCGCACCGATGCCGGCAAGGTTCGGGCGCGCAACGAAGATGCTTTCCTGGACTGTCCACAGCAGGGGCTGTGGGTGGTCGCGGACGGCATGGGCGGTCATCAGGGTGGCGACATCGCCAGCCAGTTGATCGTCGCCAGCCTGGCGGAATTGCCGGTGCAGGACGACTTCGACGAACGACTCAAAGGCATTCGCCAGTGTTTGCACTGGATCAATCGCCGCCTGGGTCAGGAGTTGACCGTCACGGCCGGGCGCCACGACAGCATCATGGGCAGCACCGTCGTGGCGCTGCTGGTGGAAGGCAATCGCGCGGCCTGCATCTGGGCCGGCGACAGCCGCTGCTATATGTGGCGTGGCCAGCGTCTGTATCAGCTGTCCAGGGACCATTCGCTGCAACAGCAACTGATCGACGAGCAACAGATGAGCGTCGAACAGGCCAAGGCGCATCCGTCGGCCCACGCCCTGACCCGTGCGGTCGGGGCGGCCGATGTGTTGACGCTGGACGTGCTTGAACTCGAGGTCTATCCCGGCGATACGTTTCTGTTGTGCAGCGATGGCTTGTATCAAGGGCTCAGCAGCGATGCCTTGGGCAACGCCCTGAGCCTGACCGCGCCGCACATTGCGCTGGAGCGTCTGTTCGACGGCGCACTGCGAGGCTCGGCGCGGGACAACCTGACCGCCGTGGTGATCCGCCAATGACTGAACTCATGCGACCGATCGACGACCTGCTGGTGAGCGATGAGCAGGACAACAACCTGACCTACTTTGCGTTCGCCAAGTCACTGAATGGACAGCCGCACAAAGCTGAGCCTGCACTGGCGCCGACCAAGGCCAGTGTGGGCGAAATGCCCGACGTGCTGGCAGGCCGTTACCGTATCGAGCGCCTGCTCGGTGCCGGTGGCATGGGCGCGGTTTACCGCGCACGGGACTTGCTGAGCGAACAGTTCGGCGATCCCGATCCTTACATTGCGCTGAAAATCCTCAGCGAAGAATTTGCCGAATCGCCGGATGCCAGCACCTTGCTCTACAGCGAGTTTGCCCTGACCCGACGACTGCGCCACGACAACGTGCTGCGTTTGCACACCTTTGAAGTGGACACTGATTGCCAGCGCGCCTTCATCACCATGGAACTCATGCGTGGGCTGACCCTGGACAAATTGCTCTGCGAGCGCCCATTGGGCCTGCCGTGGAAAGAATTGCGCGACATCGCGCTGCCGCTGCTCGATGCATTGGCCTACGCCCACGCTCGTGGCGTGCTGCACGGTGACATGAAACCGAGCAACGTGATGCTCAGCGAAGACGGCGTGCGCCTGTTCGACTTCGGCCTCGGCCAGGCCGAGGAGGGCGTCCTGTCCGGTCTGCCGCACCTGAGCCGCGAGCGCTTCAACGCCTGGACGCCAGGCTACGCCGCCCCGGAACTGCTCGAAGGCCAGCCGCTGTCGGCCAGCGCCGATGTGTATGGCGTGGCCTGCGTGCTGTATGAACTGGCGGGCGGCAAACATCCGTTTCGCCGCTTGCCCTCGACCCAGGCCCGCGACGAGCACCTGGAGCGCGAGCTGCACGCACCCAGGCATCTACCGAAACACTGCTGGCCAGCCCTGAGAACAGCGCTGGCTTTCGATGCGGCGGATCGCACCATCACCGCCGCACAATTGCGTGACGCCATGAGCGTCACTTCGTCCTGGCTGCAACGTCTGCGATTTCGGGCGTAACGGATGACTACCGAACAGGGAGCAAGCAATGTTCAACTCAGCTAACGAAACGCATTTCAGCCTGACCGTCGATGACTACGTGGGCGATCTGCAAGTGCTGTCGTTCACCGGCACCGAAGGCATCAGCCAGGCGTATCGCTTCGACCTGGAACTGGTCAGCGAAAACCCCGATCTGGACCTGGAAAAACTCCTGCACAAGCAGGCGTTCCTCGCGTTCGATCCGCAGGGTTCGGGCATTCACGGCCAGATCTACCGCGTCGCCCAGGGCGATGCCGGCAAGCGCCTGACCCGCTACAAAATCTCCCTGGTGCCGCAGCTGCAATACTTGCATCACCGCACCAACCAGCGCATCTACCAGCAGATGTCGGCGCCGAAAATCATCGCGCTGATCCTCGACGAGCATGGCATCAAGAGCAACGCCTACAGCTTCCAGCTCAGCCAGCCGTGCCCGGATCGCGACTACTGCGTGCAGTACGACGAAACCGACCTGCACTTCGTCCAGCGCCTGTGTGAAGAAGAAGGCATTCACTACCACTTCCAGCACAGCGAAAAAGCCCACCTGCTGGTGTTCGGCGACGACCAGACCGTGTTCCCCAAACTCGGCCAGCCAACGGCCTATGTGCAGGGCAGCGGCATGGTCGCTGACGAGCCGGTGATCAAGGGCTTCAAGCTGCGCCTGGAAACCCGCACCAGCCGCGTCACCCGTCGCGACTACGACTTCGAAAAGCCCAACCTGCAACTCGAAGCCGCCTACAAACCCGAGGGCGAAAGCACCGAACCGGACCTCGAAGACTACGATTATCCGGGCCGCTTCCTCGACCGCGCACGCGGTAAGTTCCTCAGCCAGCGAGCCTTGGAACGCCACCGCGCCGACTACCAGCAAGCCGAAGGCTGGGGCGACCAGACCACGCTCAACAGCGGCCACTTCCTGGAAATCTCCGACCACCCGCGCACCGAGTGGAACGACCTCTGGCTGCTGACCGAAATCGTCCACGAAGGCAAACAGCCGCAAGTCCTGGAAGAGTCGGTGACCAGCGACACCACCGCCAACAAGGACGACTTCCACCAGGGCTACCGCAACCGCTTCCTGTGCACGCCATGGGCCGTGTTCTACCGCCCCGCGCTGGAACACAGCAAACCCCGCGTGCTCGGCAGCCAGACCGCCATGGTCACCGGCCCCAAAGGCGAAGAAATCCACTGCGATCAATACGGCCGCATCAAAGTGCAATTCCACTGGGACCGCGAAGGCCTGGCCGACGACAAAACCAGCTGCTGGCTGCGCGTGTCCAGCTCCTGGGCCGGCGACCGCTACGGTGCGATCAGCATCCCGCGCGTGGGCATGGAAGTACTCGTCACCTTCCTCGAAGGCGACCCCGACCAGCCACTCGTGACCGGCTGCCTGTACCACAAGGAAAACCAGGTCCCGTACGAACTGCCGGCCAACAAAACCCGCACCGTCTTCAAAACCCTCAGCTCCCCGGGTGGCGCCGGCTACAACGAACTGCGCATCGAAGACAAAAAAGGCGCCGAACAAATCTTCATCCACGCCCAACGCGACTGGGATGAAAACATCGAACACGACCAGAAAATCCGCGTCGGCAACGAACGCCACGACACCGTAGAGAAAAACACCTACACCGAACTCAAAGCCGAAGAACACCGCACCACCATCGCCGACCGCAAAGTCGAAGTCCGCATGGACGACCACCTGACCATTGGGCAGAACCAACACGTCAAACTGGGCACTGCGCAACTGACCAGCGCAGGGAAAGAGATCCACCTCAAGGCCGGGGACAAGATCGTCATCGAGGCCGGGATGGAACTGACGATCAAGGCGGGCGGGAGCTTTATTAAACTCGACGCCAGCGGCGTGACCGTGGTCGGGCCGGTGGTGAAGATCAATGCCGGTGGGTCTGCGGGGAATGGGACGGGGATCGGGATCAAGCCACCGGTGCTGCCGGGGGCTGCGGATCAGGATAAGGCGGGGAGTTTGATGGATCAGGCGTTGGGGAATGCGGTGCCTGAGAAGGTTAAGCCGAAGGCTTTTTTTGTGTTTTCTGAGTGATGAAGTTCGTGATGACAACAAATAAAAACGTAAGCCAGTTCAAGTGGTGCTCCATCGCCTTGCTGACGTTGGGTATGTGCAGTGGAGCCTTTGCCTCATCGTCCAGCGACCCTCAGTGCTCAAGTGAAAATTTTGCAGAGTTCGTTAAAGCTTTCTCTGCCCAACCTGAGATACAGAAGGCATTTGTCACCTCACCTGTTCAAGAGCTTCGCGTGGTTGCCGATGGTGACGAGGCAAAGGTTGTCGAGCGCGATCTCAAAGCGTTGGACGCCGATGAATTAAGCGTTCTCGCGCCAGAAAATGCCGCTAAGTCGAATCTCACGATCCAGGTAGATTTACCGAACAAGGTGATTGTTCGCGATCAGGTGGGCGCATTTCTGAAAATTTTCATCTTTAAACACGGTGATTGCTGGGCTCTGAGCCGTATCGAGGATTGGTCGCTTGAAAAGGCAATCGATGCAGTGGCCGGAACTGAAAAGCTATCGCCTGGTGACAAAGAGTTCAAGAAAGGCGCGATGTTTGACCGGTTGGTTAATCAAGCATCGCCCGAGTCTAGTGTTTATTTGTACACCTCAGAGCTGAATAGCTACTTGGCCGGAGCGCGACAAGGTTCGGCACAAGCGGCATTCGCTGCTGCGGGAATCAGTCTTTCTGGACAAGCACCACGATTGGATAATGCCAAGATCCTGGATCTTTTGATCACAGCCTCAAAAAGCATTCCAGAAGCGGGTTTGACGCTGGCAGATTTTTATTGCGATGAGGGTGAGTACGACGACAAGCATGTCTGTATCAACCCGCAACAATCAATTGCTGCATTGGAAGACGCAGCACGTCAGGGCTCCAATGACGCACTGACTCGATTGGGGGAGGTATATGAGACCGGTACGATACTCCCCACCGATCTGCCCCGGGCGATGGCATGTTATCAAGAGGCACAAAAAAATGGGCTTGAGTCGCGTGGCCTCGTTCGTTTGGCCAGCCAGGGTGTTGTCGCTGGTAACTCAATTCAATGTCTTAAAGCAGGAAGCTCCCGATGAGTACCGGACTACTTGAACAGCGGGCGACTTACCCGCGTAGCCAATATGAATACGGCCCCGCGAAGGGCTACAACGACGTCAACGGCAACGGTCGGAAGGAAATCGACTGCTCAGGTTTGTTATACCGAATGCTGCAGGATGCTGGATATACAATCCCGTATCTGACGACAGGACAGTTAAATACGGATACAACTCATTTTGATGTTATTCCATTAGCGAACGTCGAGCCCGGTGATATCGCACTCTGGATCAACTTCCACGGGCATACTGGCGTAATTGAGCGGATCAACTCAGAAAGGAACGCGGGGGATTTTTACGGTTCTCAAACCTCATCAGGGCCGGCGTCCGCCAAGTACGGACACGGTAGTGGTTTCTGGCCAATGCCAGAAAAATTCTTGCGTCCAAAACCCCAATTCAGAACGGGTGCACAACCGGCCCCAGTGGCTCAGCCCGCCCCAGCACCTGCCCCTGCAGGCCCTGCGCCTCTGATGAATTTCCAATACCCTTTCCGAAAGGCTGACGGTAAACAGTTCACTGACGCAGAAGAAGTCTACAAAGTGCTTGAGGCTGAAAAGTCAGGCCATTACCTGCTGGGTAGCCACAAATTCTGGCATGGCGGTATCCACATCAGCGACGCCAGTGCTCCGCAATGCATTTTGAACGAACCGATACGTTGCATGGCCGACGGGGAAGTCGTTGCTTATCGCCTTAACGAAGATTATTTAGAGTCAACGTTCGGTGAAAACGAGAAAAAGCTGAAGTACTCCAACTCCTTCTGCTTGGTGCGTCACGAGTACAAATCCGCGCCAAACCCGGAGGAGGGGGCGAACAAAGGCAAGCAAAACAAGCTGAACTTCTACAGCCTGTATATGCACTTACTGCCCTATAAGCGCTACCCGTTATCCGAAAATGAAACACCAAAACCCAAAGTCACCATGACGGTCAATGACTTCAAGGCATATGACGACTTTCCTGAATCAAGTCCTATGCCTTTCCCTGGGAAATTGTCCACGGGCACCAAGCTTGAAGTATTGGAGCAGAGAGATCTCGGAAATGTCACGTATGCCAAAGGAAAAATACTTACCGGTAGTGTGAAGAATGGGACACACAAAGTCCGCGAAGCAGGGGCAGAGGTATGGTTCGCCTATTTGAAGGATGGCGCACCTTACCAAAACAGCAAACCTCAACGCATTTGGAACGCAGACCCTATACCAGAGCGAGCCGAGCCAAATTATTGGCAAGGCAAGGTGAAAGCCACCGTAGTCAATAAACTGGATCTGTATGGGGCACCTGCGTCTCCCCAAAACGGCCAGCCCGCAGGCGACCGACTTGGAACTATGCAGCTGATTTCGGGTAGTGTTGTTGAGTTTGACAGTAAAGAAGTACTCAATCTCAACGTTGCAGGCACCATTCGGCGAATGGCGAAATGCACCAAGGTCAGCGGTGACTTGGCTGCTACTGGCGCTGTGCCTGAAAGCTTTTGGGCATGCGTAGAAAACGCAGCAGATTACCGGATACTCAACTGGACTTCGCTTACGCCTACCAGCTTCGATTCGGTTGAAACGGCAAGCACCGGCATCAAGGCTGGCGATCCGATTGGCTACTTGGGGCAAACAGAAAACCTCACTGGCGAAGACGGTGGCGTAACCAGTAAGCACCAGGTTCATGTTGAGATCTTTACTGCCGAAGCCGACGTCAAAGACTTCCTCAAGAACGTTGCCGGTTTGAAGATAGGCAAGCAGTACCTGCATCTTGCGGTCGGAGCCGAGCTTAAGAAAAAAGCGCCTGTCACTGGTACCACCTCGCTCAAAAACGAGCATGCGGTTGATTTGGGCAAGGCCCCAGTTGTTAAAGAAGGCACCGAAGACTGGTATGACGTCAGTGTCATTGAGGATGATCAGCCGGTTACCGGTTTGGTAAAAAAAACCGGTGCAGAAATCATCACACAACACGACTGGGAGAAATTGGGCTTCCAGATCGTTGAGGAAAGCAATGCGACTGCAGATGGGTTCCTCGATCCTGAAGACATGCCGCAGTTTTTCAAGGACCTCTTCGCAAAAATCGATAAAAACCACGATGGTGATGTAGATCCTGGCGAGCTTGCTGAAGCGTTGAAAAATGCTGACACGAGAGATCATTGGGCGAAGCTTGTTGCGCATCATCCGACTGAGTGGAAAGATAAAGCCGACGCTGCTAAATGGCGTAGGCTCGATCAATTATTAGAGTCTGCCCCGAAAACGTTGAAACACGAGAAGGAAAGAATAAGCAAGTATGTTTTTTGGGAGGAGCTGTCGGGTAAGGCGGCCATGAACACTGAGTTGATTTGGCATTTCCATCCAATCGAATTCATCTCCAATATGAAAGCAAAGAAAACTTGCGATTGTAATGCTGTGGTCAACGTAACACGTTGGGTTTCTAGCTCTATGACCCATTATGGCCCGTTACATACGGGTGATAAAGAGTTGGGCAGCGCGCCTCAATGGGACGAGTTGGTTGCTCGCGGTAAGATTACTGCAGACGAAAAAAATATTATTGTTGTGATGTCCGGAAATGAAGCGAAAATAAATGGCGTGCAGAGTTATGACAGCGAGATAATAACCGCTGGCGCTATGCAAAAAACTGTCAAAGTGTCTGGACTTGGCGAATTAGCAAATCAAGTCAAAAAATTCAAAGATCAATACCCAGATGCATACACGGAATTTTTTGAATCGAAAGGCTGGAAGCTTGATGAAGCAGGATCAGCTCCAAAAATGTATTATCAAGGAGAAGCACGCGCTAACGGCGCAAAGCTAGAGGGCGAAGCTCTGAGAAGTAACTTGGGGCTCGGATGTAGCGAAGCGACTTTTGGGCAGGTAATAGACTGTCAGCCGGTGTCGGTAATGGCCTGCGCAATTTCTAGTCCGCTATATGTAGAAATACAGATAATGGATTTTATAGATAGGTTGCATAGTGCTCTAGAGAAAGTGCCGACTGGTTACAGCTTTGCAGCCGAAAAGCTATTAAAGTCTCCACTAGGCAAAGCTGTAATACTTGATCATGATATAAATAGACCTGGTTTTGTTAAGGATGATCTAGGTTCGGCTCTGGATACGTTTTTTGCCCAAAATCCCACAGTAAGCAGAAATGTTGACACGTGGGGGGCAACACACAGCACATATGAACGAAAAGTTCTTGAGCTGTATGGCAATAGCAGGAGGATGACCAATCCAACCAGCCGATATAATCACTTAAAGGCAGGGCTTTGAAGGTGTCGAAAATGAAATCTCTATGTCGCTTATATTTGCTGTTTTTTTTCAGCTCTTTTTGTTATGCCGCAGATTCAAATTTAGTTGGGGTCAGTGGTGCAGCTCTTAAATTTTCCTCTTGGGATCAAGATGCAGCTGTATGGAAGCACGCCACATTCTCAAAAAATGATCAGGGGTTCAGTCTGTATGAAGAAGAGCCAAGCTCTTCAGTGGGACTTGGAATTAATTCGGATTCACTTGCTCCGAGTAAAGAATATGCTCTGATTCAGCGGACGGTGTTCGGAGAGTTAAACAATAAGCAGCAAGTGGAGGCTACCGAAAAAAGCTACTGCGATATGGTCTCAATGGACACCGGTTGCGTGCTTCTGTCCCGCCCCGCCGAAGCTTGTTCGGGTAGCTGGAAAGGTGAGAACTGGAAGACAGACGAAGGCGAAATAATTAATCCGAAATTGGAAACAATTTCTCCTAAAGAGTTAGTTAAGTCAGTCGCCACAATTGCTGATATATCGTCTAAAGCGTTTGCTATAAGAGGTCAGCTTTTTATGGGCGCTGAATCATATATGAGTTGTTATCCGGCGGCCAAAAATGTTCAAGCGTTAAATGATCTTGGCTTCTACTTGGCGCAAGCAGGTGACGATTCGTTCGCATTGAGGATTTATCGCGGTATTGAAGTGGTCGGCAATCGGACAGTGCTGATGCTCAATATCGCAGACTCTTTATGGAATTTGAAAAAAACCTCCGAGGCAATTGAGTATTATAATAAATATTCTGATTCCATGACTGCTGAAGGGAAAGCAGCTAAAGTCCCAGTGCGAGTGGTTGAGCGGGTTAAGTAATCTGCATTAAAAATTGGGGCGGGTTTACTATTTGCGTGGTGCTCATAAATAACCAGCCCCTTTTCAAGAGAGATTTTTTTCTATACAGAGTTTCGAACTGCTCCACGGCGAATGCCAAAAGGCATGTTTCACAGTTAAGCGGGCAATCATCTAGGTTGGATGGTTTTATATTTTTATACGATGGCGAGATTTTCGCCATGATTTATGTCTCGCAATTAAAGCCGGATATTCTTCAGCTTGTCTGCTGCACGTTATTTTAGTGGCAGGAGATGAAAAACTAAAAACCTGTATATTAAAGTATTTAGCGTACTGGATGACAACATGAAAGGGCTTGTAATTTTAGTAGGTGGTGCCTTGGCTGCTTTTGCTTCCCTGAGCTTCGCCGCCGACCCATCCTTCAAGGATTTCACCGTCGCCGAGGTGTTTTCCGGTCCAAACCATACTTTGGCACCTCAGGAAAACAGTAGCCAGTGAACTAATGAAGCGCGAGAGCAGGTCCTCGCTGGCAAGGTCAATTTTGCCGGGCATTACGTTTTGCACAAGGTTGGCTGTGGCGGCAGCGCCATGTGTGTCGAGGTGCTGGACGCGCAAACGGGAGAGGTTACGAGGGGGCTGCCGAATGCATACGACGGCGATTTTTTGGACCTGTCGTACCAGCCCGATAGCAATCTGATCATCGTCTCCGGCATCACGGCAAACACCGAAGAAGATATGAAAGGTAACCGGCTAAAAAAACGCGATCGGGTTCGCTATTACGAGTTTGTAAATGACGAATTTCGGTTGTTGAAAATAAAAGACTCGTAGCGGTGTTGATCAAACATCCGAGAATCGAAGGTGGTTTTTACGGCTAGGGCACCGAAAATTCCGCTATGTTTCGGAATGATATTCGAACGTAAACATAACGAAGAAAGTATTTAAGAAAATAAAGGGCCTGTATTGAAGAGATTATTTCTGCTGCTGATGCTGTCTTTTCCGTTGGTAGCAATCGCTAGTCCGATGTTCCCGTCGTTGCAGGCATGCGCGAAGGGCAAAGGTATCGATAAAGCCTGCGCTCTGTCGCTGGACAAAAATGGTTATATCGTTGACGTCAACTCTGGCAAGAAGCTCTCCGACACTGCTGAGCCCATGGGTACGATGAATTCATATGCCCTGTACCGAGACGGCAATCGGTACATCTTGGACAACGAGAACTACTCGTCTGCCAAGACAAAACGGTGGGTGGTGTTTGGTTACGAGGATGGAAAAGTAATCTTGGAGAGGATTTACATCTTCTCATTGGATATCGATATGAAGTCGGGGCCGTATTGGCACGGGTATGACTGCAGACCTGATGCCCGAGCTTTTGCTGTCCTAGCTGATCGGTCTTTTAGCGAGTCGGCAATGGAGGCGCTGTGTGGCGATGCCGAAAGTGAACCTGTTCGGGTTAAGGATGCAGTTTCGGCAACCATTCCAGAGAAATCATTAGCCGTTAGTGTTCCTGCCTATACCGCCAAGCTGCGTGATGGGGCTTCGACCTACGTGTTTTCAGAAAGTGATGAGCCTGAGTTGTCCAAAATGGTTTGTTTCTCCAATTGTTTGCCTGTTGCACCAAAGCAATCTCAAACGGTGAACGCGGCTCCATTGAATGAGGTGGTTGCTCAGGACGCCTGCAAAGAGATCAGCGCGAGCCAGCGGTTGGATCTATGCGCAGAGATTGCCCGAAAGGCTGCCGATTCGAAGCTCAATGCCAGCTACAAAAATCTGATGGCGCGCTTTGAGTCTCAGTATCAGGTTGAGCCTGAGCAGGGGAAGGCTTTCATGGCCATGACCAAAGACTCTCAGCGAGCCTGGATCAAGTTACGGGATACGAATTGTCCGCTCGAGGCGATAGAGATTGAGCCTGGCGTAGCGGCGCACGTAACAACGGTCAATAGCTGCATAACCAGAATGAGCTTGGAGCGTTCGGCTTATCTGGACAAAACTTTGCCTGAGTCACCGGTTGCGCATCCGGCTAGGGAAGAGAGGGTTGACCTGGGTAACGTCCGAAGAGTTGGCGCGGGTCGCATCGGGGCTTTTGTTGTCCGGCATGTGCGGACGTTCGGCGATCAATGCCTCGGTATTCAGGTGCTGGCGCCGGATGCCAGCTGGAAAGTGCTTTCGTTCTCTAATGTTTGCAGTTTTGAAGGTAAGTCGTTCAACGATGGCTATGCCTATGTGGGAATTGAGGATTTGAAAGTGGCATCCGACGGGGTTCACCTGAGGCTGGAACTGACGCCGCTTCGTTCAACAGGCGAAGAGCGCAGGCAGTGTGTGATTCCTCTTCGGGGGACGGAAATCGGAGAGCTGAATTGTGCACAGCCATCAAAGGAATGAGGTCAGAGGAACTAGTGAAAAGAGTATTTTTAGAGGCGGACGTGGACTGGTCTCCTGAGACGGGTTGTAAGTGGTGAGTTTCAGGCTCCTGTTGGGCGAAGTCGGTGGGACAGCCATGACATTCATTCTTGCCTTATTTGCGCTGTCGGCTCACGCAGCTCCGATGATGGTGGATCAACCGCTGCCCGCTGTCGTAACGGCTGCCATGTCCTTGGCGGATGTTCATCCGTTGCCCCACGGAACGCTAAGTTGGACGGGTGGCGTAGTCGGTGCCGTCGTCTTTGACGATGCGATACCGAACTGCGCCATTTATACCTATCAGCGTGGGTTGCTGAATTCGGCATTTGAGAACGCTCCCTGTAAGTTCCGAGGGATGCCGAAAATGATGCGAGACAGGAAAGGTGAGCTGCCGGATATCGTTTATGAGTTGGAGGTTTTCCTGCCCAACCGTGGCGCGATGGTGAACCAGATGGTGGCGTTTTATTACGATGCCGAGAAGGACGCTTTCTGTGAAAGTCAGTCGCTTGCTTACTGGTATCAATCAGGCAACCGGAATTTGAATCCTGACCTGCAAGACGGGCAATGCGTCGTTGGAGCCCGTTCCTCTGGCACGTAGTTTTTCTCGGGGCTTAATGCTGATCAACACGAAGGGGACGTTAAGTCCCCTTCGTCGTTTCTACTATCCCTCAGCTCGATACCCCGCCGAATCCGGCGAATCAATATGATCCAGCGCGCGCTCCACCAACAACTGCACCCCATCTGCCAATCTGCTCAGCGCCAGGGCGATGGATCGGTGGGGGCCTTGTACGGCGTCGGCGAGGTCGGCGGCGATGGCGCTGATGGAGAGCAGGTCTTCGGAGGCGTTGGCCAGGAGGGCTTCGGTGTCGATGTTGGGGGCGACGGTGAAGAGATGGCTTTTGCAGCGTTTGGCCGGTTTTTCGTTGGTTGGGGAGAAGTAGTGAGCGAAGGCGCGGTCGGCGGCTTCCTTGTCGAGCTTTTCGGGGTCGAGGGGAGTATCGGGGGTGGTGTCAGTGTTGTCTGGGGGTTGGGCGTTGGTTTGAACATGGGTGTAGCTCCTGGATTTTAAGAGGCTGACACCGTTTCGCTTTGCACTTCGAAATAGGTGGCAGCTGTGCGTTGGTGTGCAAGACCGGTCCAGGGGCCCGGCAGACCCGAAGGTCTCCGACGCACAGCCGCCATAACGATCCGCGAGCATAAGAAATCGCTCGATGAATAGCCATAATCGATTGCGCACCTGGACCGGACTTGCACGTCCGCATCACCGATTTTGCGGTGACGGACAGAGGTTAGCGGTATGGGCGATGGCCGCCTAGTTCATGAACAGCTCTGTGTTTTGAAGGAAATTTCCGAGAAGTTTGCAGGGGGGAAGATCAAAAGATCGCAGCCTTCGGCAGCTCCTACAGGATGTGTTTCAGCAGGTGTAGGCGTGGTGATGTGTTTGGCGAATGGGGGGTGACTTGGTAGTCATCAACGTCAAAAAGCACTGCATCTTCTTCTAACGCAGGTCGATGGTGGCGTTATCGTCTGGAGCCGCTACACTGCGCCGGCCGTTCATTTTTCTTTTGAGGCTGTGCGCATGAAATTTCGTTTTCTGCTGTGGATGCTGGGTTTGTTGATGGGTAAGGCCAGTCGGACCAATCCTGCGTTTCAGCAGCAGTTGGGTGACAAGGAGTTGGTGTTTCAGCTGCAGACCCTGGACGGGAAGGTGGCGCGGCATTTCTTTGTGAAGAACCAGCGTATTACCAGCAAGTCTGGGGTGTATGCGGAGCCGGCGTTTGCGATTGCTTTTAAAGATGCGGCGTATGGCTTTGCCACCATGCAGGCGAAGAACAAGCAATTGGCGTTTATGACGGGGATTCAGGACAAGTCGATTCAGATCAAGGGCAATCCGGCGCTGGTGATCTGGTTCCAGGGTTTGACCAAGTATTTGAAGCCGCGCAAACCCAAATCCTGAGTTCGCTGGAGCTATCGGGCTCAGCCTGATAATGGGTGGAGCAGTGCTTTCAGGCGACAGACTTAAAGAAAAACCCCGCCTAGGCGGGGTTTTTGTATCTGGATGACTTCAACAGCACTTAGACCGTGACGTTGATGGTCTCGCCGATGGTTTGCCCGCTGCCATTCACGGTCGGTGTCGGTTCGGCTGAGGATGCGGTTGTACTGCTGGCAGTGCCGCTTTTTGCCGCGTGGTGGTGATGGTGCTTGTGGGTGGCCGTGGTATTGCTGGCGGTTGTGCTGGACGTCGGCGATTGGGTAGCTGTCTGGCTCGACGTGGTCGCCGCCTGAGTGGCTTGAGTGGCCGGAGTGGTGGTTTGAATCGAAGCTGAGATTGCGCCAATAGACATTGTGACCCCCTGGATACTAAGAGAACCTGCACGCGTTGCAGCAAGGCAACGAAGAGCGCAGGTAAACATTTTTATTGTTGAATTATTCGACCTTTCAAACAGGTCGGCTGCGGGGTAACCCCGGAGTTGAACAGAGGTTAACACCGCCTCGCTGTCTGGTTTGTGGGCGTAATGTCGGGTCCGTGTATGGTTTCGTATACACAGTTCAGCGTCTTTTCAGCTAGTGCCTGCCGCCAGAATACCGAGCCGGCGCTGGTGATCTGGTTCCAGGGGTTGACCAAGTATTTGAAGCCTAGGAAGGCTAAGCCTAAGGCTTGAGATCAGAAGGAGGTCAGGTACACCGCGTTGGGTGGATTGCGGCTGCTGCGCAGCCGAGCGGGAGCAAGCTCCCTCGCCACAGGGGTTGGTGGTGAGTCAGGTAGACCGAGGTGGATTCTTCGCGGGCAAGCCTCGCTCCTACAGGGATCGCATAAATCCTGTGGGAGCGTGGCTTGCCCGCGAAGCTTTTAGGCTTGGGTGAATTGCGAGGCGAGTTCGCGCAGCAGCACTTCAGCCTCAAGCACTTTGCTGACGACGTCGTTGGCTTTGTCGCGGGTCAGGCCGACGCGTTCGAGCAAGGCGTCAGGGATGTCTTCGTCCGGGCCGGAGCCGATGCCGCGACTGCGTAGCAGGCGTACGGCCAGGCAGACGAGGTTCGGGTATTCGGCGTAGGCGCCGTCGTAGGTCGGGTCGTGCTGGAAGCGCAGGGCGGTGGCCAGTTCGTCCGGCATGTCCCAGTAGCGCATCAGCCAGGAGCCGATCTGTTCGCGGCTGATACCCAGCAGGTGTTGCTCGACGTAGCTGTGGCACAGGTGCGGGTTGACTTCCAGGTGGCGGCAAATCAGTGAGAAATGCGGCGGGAAGACGTGCGCCAGCAGCAGGTAGCCGAAGTTGTGCAGCAGGCCGGCGAGGTAGGTCAGGCCGGCTTCCGGGCGCTGGGCGCGGGGCATGGCGCGGGTCAGGCCTTCGATGACAGCGGCGGTGTAGATCGACTGCTGCCAGTACGGCGTGGTGTGTTGCGGGTGGTCCTTGGGCAGGCTCAGGGTTTTGCCCAGGGCCAGGCCCAGCGCCAGGTTGATCACCAGGTCGAAACCCAGCACGCGGACGATGGCGTCTTCCACTGAACGAATCTTGCCCGGCGAGGCGTAATACGGCGACGCTGCCCAGCTGACCACTTGGGCAGCCAGCGCCGGGTCGGTTTCGACCACGCCGGTAATGTCGTCGATGGTGGCGTTGGGGTCGACCCGCAGCTTGATGATTTTCTGCGCGGTTTCGGCCAGCGGCGGGATTTCGATGGTGGCTTCCAGGCGTTGCTGGATGCGCCGCGCGGTGAACGCCTGGACGGCCTGGGTGATTTCCTCGCGGTCATCGTCAGGGCGGTCTAGGTTGGGGCGGATGCTGCTCAGGGCTTCGCCGAAGTTGGCGGCGCTGGCCTTGGTCAGCATGGTCTTGAAATCTTCGCTGGCGATTTCCAGCAGCAGGCCCGGCTCGCCCGAGTTGATCAGCAACTTCGGTTCGCGCAGCAGGCTTTCTTCGTACAGGCACGGCGAGCTGGTCAGTGCAGGCAGGCCGGGCAACAGGCTCAGGCTGTGTTTGCCGAGCATTTTTTCCAGGCGTTCGGTGGACACGGCAGTCAACCGGCGGCCAGTGAGTTCGGCGAGGCGATTGAGGTCCAGCAACTGGCTCTGCGGGAACAACACCATCAGCGCGCCCACAGCGTCGTCGAGCAGCACCGCCTGCACTTTGCGCGAGGCATTCAGGCCGTGGTGGTCGAGGACTTCTTCGTAGGCGATGCCCAGCTTGCCAAGCAGCAGCCGAATAACAGACGGAGCGTGCGGGGTTTCGGGGACGAGGGCAGCTTCGGTCATGGTGTGTATCCGTTTTTGAAACAATGGCAGCAGTATAACCAGCTCTGTAGGAACGGGCTGTCAGAAACTGAGACGGTGCTCACACTTGGCCGTATTGCTGCCCATGGCGCAACCAGCGATCAAGCAGCGGGCTGACATGGTCCGGCCATCGTTCCATCAGGGCTTGGGCGGCATCGCGTACGGCGGGCAGCAGGTCGGCGTCGCGCATCAGGTCGGCGACCTTGAATTGCAGCAGGCCGGTCTGGCGGGTGCCGAGCATTTCGCCGGGGCCGCGCAGTTCGAGATCTTTTTCGGCGATGACAAAACCATCGTTGGTTTCACGCATGATGCCGAGGCGCTGACGGCCGATCTGCGACAGCGGCGGGTGGTAGAGCAGCACGCAATGGCTGGCGGCGCTGCCTCGTCCGACACGGCCACGCAGCTGGTGCAGTTGCGCCAGGCCGAGGCGTTCAGGGTTTTCGATGATCATCAGGCTGGCGTTCGGTACGTCCACGCCGACTTCGATCACGGTGGTGGCAACCAGCAGTTGCAGGTTGCCGGCCTTGAATTCGGCCATGACGGCGGCTTTCTCGACGGGCTTCATGCGACCGTGGATCAGCCCGACCTTCAACTCGCCAAGGGCCGCGGTGAGGTCTTCATAAGTGGTCTCGGCGGCCTGGCAGGTCAGCTCTTCCGACTCTTCGATCAGCGTACACACCCAATACGCCTGTCGCCCTTCGGCACAGGCGCCGCGAACCCGTTCGATGACTTCGACGCGGCGTGTATCGGTGACCAGCACGGTGTTGACCGGCGTTCGGCCGGGCGGCAGTTCGTCGAGGATCGAGGTGTCGAGGTCGGCGTAGGCGCTCATCGCCAACGTCCGGGGAATCGGCGTCGCGGTCATGATCAGTTGATGCGGGCACATGCGTCCGCCAACCCCTTTCTGGCGCAACGCGAGCCGCTGTTGCACGCCGAAGCGGTGCTGCTCGTCGATGATCACCAGCGCCAGGTTCTTGAACTGCACTTCGTCCTGGAACAGTGCATGCGTACCGACCACCATCGGTGTGCCGCTGGCGATCTGTTCCAGCGCGGCGACGCGGTTCTTGCCCTTGAGCTTGCCGGCTAGCCACGCGACTTCGATGCCCAGCGGTTCGAGCCAGCGCTTGAAGGTGATGAAGTGTTGTTCGGCAAGAATCTCGGTCGGCGCCATCAGCGCCACTTGATAACCGGCTTCCAGCGCTTGCAACGCGGCAAGGGCGGCAACCACGGTTTTACCCGCGCCCACATCGCCCTGGATCAGCCGCAGCATCGGTTCGTGCTGACTGAGGTCGTAGGCGATTTCGTTGCCGACCCGTTGCTGGGCGCCGGTCGGTGCAAAGCCGAGATTGGCCAGGTATTTGGTCGGCAGCTTTGTGGCTTTGGGCATGGCTGGTGCACGTAGCGAGCGCATGCTCTCACGCAGGCGCTGCTGGGACAGCTGATGGGTCAGCAGTTCTTCAAACGCCAGACGGTGCTGCGCCCAGTGATGGCCGAGGGCGAGTTCGTCGACGTCGGCATCGGCGGGCGGGTGATGCAGGTAGCGGATCGCATCGGCCAGCGGTGCCAGTTGGTAGTCGCGGGCCAGCTCTTTGGGGAGCCAGTCGGGCAGGCTGCTGGGGCCGAGCAGGGTCAGGGTCTGCATGCACAGTTGGCGCAGGCGCTGCTGGGTCAGGCCTTCGGTGAGCGGGTAGACCGGGGTCAGGGTTTCATCGACCGGCGGCGGTTCGTCGCCAGTGATGGCGCGGTATTCCGGGTGATAGATCTCCAGCCCCGAGGCACCGGGCCGGGCTTCGCCGTAGCAGCGAATCCGCGTGCCGCGTTTCAGGCCTTCTTTCTGCGCGTTGCTGAAATGGTAGAAGCGCAGGCTGAGCCCGCCCGTGCCGTCCTGCAGCCGCACCACGAGGCTGCGGCGCCGGCCCATGACCACGTCGGCGCCGCTGACGGTGCCTTCGATGACCGCGTCCTGGCCCGGTCGCAAGTGGCCGATCGGTACCACACGGGTGCGATCCTGGTAGCGCAAGGGCAGGTGAAACAGCACGTCCTGGAGATTCTCCAGGCCGACCTTGGCCAGTTTCTCGGCCATGGCTTCACCGACACCCTTGAGTGCCGTCACCGACACTTGCGACAACTCGGTCATGGCAGCGACTTAACCGGCAGTGACCGGCGCAGGCGGCTTGGCCACCGAGCACAGGCGGATGGAGTCGGCGAGGATTTCAATCGCTTTCGGTCGCGGAAAGCTGGCGCGCCAGGCGATGGCCACGGTGCGGAACGGCACCGGTGGCGTCAGTGGCCGCACTTCGAGTACGCCGGGGGCGTAGTGATGGCTGTCGACCGCCGACAGCGGCAGGATCGAAATCCCCAGGCCCGAGGCAACCATGTGGCGAATGGTTTCCAGAGAACTGGATTCCACGGTGGTGTGCTTGGCGCCGTCGTTGCCTTTGGCCAGCGTCGGGCAGGCTTCCAGCACCTGGTCGCGGAAGCAATGGCCTTCGCCGAGCAGCAGCAGGCTCTTGTCGTTGAGCAGGCTGGCGTCGATGCTTTCTTTCTGGGTCCAGGGGTGCTGGGCCGGCATCAGCACGTAGAACGGCTCGTCGTAGAGTTGCAGGGTCAGCACGTCGGCTTCGTTGAACGGCAGGGCGATGATGATCGCGTCGAGCTCGCCGTTGCGCAGTTTGTCGCGCAGCACGTGGGTGAAATTTTCTTCGATGTACAACGGCATCTGCGGGGCGACCCGGTGCAGTTGCGGGATCAGGTGCGGAAACAGGTACGGGCCAACGGTGTAGATCGCGCCGACTTTCAGCGGGGCGGTCAGCTGGTTCTTGCCGGCCTGGGCCAGTTCACGAATGCCCTGGGCCTGTTCCAGCACCTTCTGCGCCTGGGCGACGATGCCTTCACCGACCGGGGTCAGGCGCACGGCGCTTTTGCTGCGCTCGAAAATCAGCACACCGAGTTCGTCTTCAAGCTTTTTCACGCCCACCGACAGGGTCGGCTGACTGACGTGGCAACGCTCGGCGGCGTGGCCGAAATGCTGCTCTTGGGCGAGGGTAACGATGTAGCGTAATTCTGTGAGAGTCATAGCGGGCGTCCATGAAGTTGCGGGCCAAGCATAACGGCTGCAATCGATAGACGCACGTTATCAGACTGAGTGCGGTGAGTGACACAGGGTAATGTGGGTTTGCCGTTTCCAGATATGCAAAAGGCACCTTTTGGTGCCTGATTGCTGCTACATACCCCTGTAGGAGCGGGCTTGCCCCGGGGGGCGTTCCGACGATGGCGGGGTGAACAGCCACCGTTGATGGTGGATGTTATGTCCTCATCGCGGGCAAGCCCGGCGCCCACCGGGTTGGTGTTTCAAAAAGGCATCAGCTTGCCTTAGCGGCGTCTTTCCAGCGAATACACAAACGGTGCCGTGATTTCGATGGTGCCGTTGGTCAGCATGTCCGCCGGTGGCTTGGGCAGTGGTTGGGCGTCACGGATCATTTGCAGGGTGGCACGGTCCAGATCGGCGTTGCCGGAAGGGCTGGCCAGTTCAAACGACACCACATTCCCTTGCGCATCTACCACGAAACGCAGGCGGTTCACGCCTTCCTTGTTTTTCATCCTGGCAGCGGCCGGGTACTTCTTATGTTTGGCCAGTTGAGCGAGCAATTCGCTTTGCCAGCTGGCCTTGGCCGCCACTTGCGCAGGCGATGGTCCCGGTGCCGGCTGTGCGGATTTCTCCGTCGGCGCCTGGGTCGGCTGTGCGTCGCTTGGCTTCTCCTCGGACGGTTTCTCCTTGGGTGGCTCCGGCTTTTTCTCCACAGGCTTGGGCGGTTGTGGCTTGGGCTTGGGTTTAACCGGTTTGGGCACTGAGATCGTCGGTTTCGGTGCTTCGGCGAGTTTCGGCAACGGCAGTTCTTCGACCGGGGCCGGTGGCTGCGGTGGCGTAATGACCTTCGGCGGCGCCGGTGGTGGCGGGGCCGGAACCGGCGCCAACTCGACCATCATCGCCTGCGGTGGCAGCTCGATCGGTGGGCGGGCGGTCCAGTTCAGCGCCAGCGCAATAGCCAGCGCATGGACACCCAGCACCACGGCCAGGCTAGCGCCGTAACGCGTCAGCTTATGGCGCGTCTTGATCATTTCTTGACTGCCGACTCGAGACCGACCAGACCCACTTTCAGGTAACCGGCAGCGCGCAGATTGTCCATTACGCTCATCAGGTCGCCGTAGTCCACGCCTTTATCGGCCTGGAAGAAGATCGTCGTGTCTTTCTTGCCCTTGGTCTTGGCGTCGAGCGTGGCGCCCAGTGCTTCGGCTGTCACTTCGTCTTCGCCGAGGAACAGGCGCTGGTCAGCCTTGACGCTGAGGAACACCGGTTTCTCTGGACGCGGCGCCGGCTTGGCGCTGGAGGCGGGCAGGTCAACCTTGATGTCCACGGTGGCCAGCGGTGCGGCCACCATGAAGATGATCAACAGCACCAGCATCACGTCGATGAACGGCGTGACGTTGATTTCGTGGTTCTCGGCCAGATCGTCGTCTGCGCCTTCTTTCAAATGCAGGCCCATGGCCGATTACCCCACTTTCACCATGTGCGGTTGCGAGCTGCGCTCGGGCGGCAGGTGATCCAGGTCGCGGCTGACCAGCAGCAGGACTTCTGCCGAAGCGTCGCTAACCTGCGCCTTGTAACCGGCGATGGAGCGGGCGAAGACGTTGTAGATCACCACGGCAGGAATCGCCGCAACCAGGCCCAGCGCGGTTGCCAGCAAGGCTTCGGCGATGCCGGGAGCCACGACGGCGAGGTTGGTGGTCTGGGTTTTGGCGATGCCGATGAAGCTGTTCATGATGCCCCACACGGTGCCGAACAGACCGACGAACGGCGCGGTGGAACCAATGGTGGCGAGCACGCCGGTGCCGCTGCTCATGTTGCGGCCACAGGCTGCAACCAGGCGCTCAAGGCGGAAGCTGACGCGTTCCTTGATGCCTTCTTTCTCGCGGCTGTTGGCCGACAGGCGCATTTCTTCCAGGGCGTCGTGGACCAGCAGGTTGGCGAGGGTGCCTTGCTTGGTCGCGGTCGCGCTGGCTTCTTTAAGGGTGGTGGCTTTTTTCAGGTGGACGATTTCGCTACGCAGACGACGCTTGGCGCCCATCAGCTCGAAGCCCTTGGCGATCCAGATGGTCCAGGTGATGATCGATGCGATGGCCAGACCGATCATCACGATTTTCACGATGATGTCGGCGTTCTGGTACATGCCCCATGGCGACAGGTCGTGCGCCATGCCCAACGAGTTGTCGGGTTCGAGCACTTCTGGCGCGTCTTCAGCGTTGGCGTCGACGGCCTGGACCGGGTCAAGTGCAACGGGTGCGGCGGCAGGTGCTGCGTGATCAGCGCTGGCCGCGGCTGGAGTGGCCGGCGCTTGTGCATCAGCGAAAGCGGCGGTTGGCGCCAGCATCAGGCTGAGCAGCAGGGCGGCCACCGCGCTCCAGGCGCGAGGTCGTTTGGTTGGCGAAGCGAGGAATTGATTGGGTGTCATGCTGGCCGGACCTGAGAGAAAAAAGACGGTAAATGTTCTTCCAGGCCTCGTAAGGCCGAGAACAAAAGCGGGGTACATTATTGCAAGTAATTCTTGTTAACAGAAGCAATAGCGTCTCTTTTTTTCCTTCATTGCTAGCCGCTCGTCCATCGCCAGCGCTAGTCTGTGCCTTTGAAAGAGGAGTTTCTGGATGTCTGCGCCTTCTGTTTTGATTGCCGGTTGCGGTGATATCGGCAGCCGTCTGGCCACGCAATTGTTGGTCGGGCACTGGCAGGTCCATGGATTGCGCCGCAGCGTTTCGCGGCTGCCGGCGGGGGTAACAGGCATTGCGGGCGACTTGTTCAGCGAGCAATGCCCGGCTGAGTGGCCGACCGGCCCGCTGGACTATCTGGTGTACAGCGCGGCTGCTACCGAGCATGACGAGGCAGGTTATCGCGCGGCTTATATCGAGGGTTTGCAGCATGTGCTGGGCTGGCTGGAGCAGCATGGCCAGCAGCCCAGGCGCATTCTGTTTGTCTCCAGCAGCAGTGTTTATGGTCAGCAGGACGGTGAGTGGGTCGATGAGACTTCGCCGACTGTCGCCAGTGGATTTTCGGGACGCTTGATGCTGGAAGCTGAGCAAGTCGCACTCGACAGCGGTATGCCGGCAAGTATCGTGCGTTTGACCGGCATCTATGGGCCGGGGCGTGAGCGACTGCTGACGCAGGTTCGCGAGGGATATCACGTGGCAATCGATCCGCCGTTGTACGGCAATCGCATTCACGCGGAGGACGCGGCAGGGCTGCTGGCGTTTTTGCTTGAGGCGGATCGGCGGGGTGTGGCGCTGGATGATCGGTACATCGGTGTCGACGATGCGCCCGTGCCGCTGGCCGAAGTGGTGGGCTGGTTGCGCGAGTATCTGGGGGTGACCGAGTGGGCCAAAGACGCGGCCGTGCGCCGTACCGGCAGCAAGCGTTGCAGCAATGCGCGGGCGAAGGCGTTGGGTTGGGTGCCGCGGTATGCGAGTTATCGCGAGGGCTATGCAGCGATTCTTGAGGGTCGTTGCTGACTTCCAGGCACCATAAACCAAAATGTGGGAGCGGCGGTGCGACGATTCGACTTGCTCGCTCCCACATGGGAATTTCGGTGCCGTTCAGATCCGGATTACTGCTTTTCCAGCAACCACTGCCGATCACCCGGCGTGAACGAAGGCATTTCATCCGCCTGCGCTGTGTTCACCGAGTGGAAGATTTCCAGCTCTTTGCCCTTGCGCGCAAAGATCCAGTTATTGCCTTGGCCATTCGCTTGCAGCCACATGCTGTCGTTGCCGCCGCTCATCGAGGCGCAATCGCCGGCCAGGCACAGGGCGAAGCGATCGGCACCCGGTAGACCGGCCACCTGGCCGTCGGCCTGGAACTGCACGGTGCTGC
Source organism: Pseudomonas fungipugnans (assembly GCF_029955235.1). Taxonomy (NCBI): domain Bacteria; kingdom Pseudomonadati; phylum Pseudomonadota; class Gammaproteobacteria; order Pseudomonadales; family Pseudomonadaceae; genus Pseudomonas; species Pseudomonas fungipugnans. Next base: position 53,849 of record NZ_JARBWL010000002.1, on the reverse strand, counting down.
CTTCGCCCGGGCCGCTGACGATTTTCCAGCTGCCACCCATATAGGATGAATACAGCGCGCGTTCGAAGCTGGCGCCAATCGGTGCACCCTCCGGCACGGGGATCAGGGCGCGGTCGAAGACTTGCGCAGGCTCGTTGTCGCTGGCGGCCTGGCTCAGTTGCTTGCCGTCACGTTTCAGCTCGCTGGCGGAGCTGCCATAAAAGTCGACTTTCCAGGCGCCGGACTTGTCGCCCAGCAGCTTGCCTTCGACATTTTCAAAACCGTTGGTGTAGCGGGCCTGACCGGCCTTGGTGTTGACGTCCCATTCCAGGTTAGGACCATAGGCCTGGAGTGCTTCGCGCAGGGGGCCGCCCTTGGATGCCGCATCGATGGCCACCTGGTTGATCCAGGTGCCGCTGATATCACGGTCGGCAGGGTTGCTGGCGCAGCCGCCGAGGAACACGGCGAGCAAGGAGAGGGCAAGCGCTTTGCGCATGGTGGAATCCTTTCAAAACCTTTTACAACAGAACAGTCGGCGCAGCCTGGGAGGCTGCGCCGCGTGCATTACTCGATGACCAGAATGGCATCCATTTCAACCTGCGAACCCTTTGGCAGGGCCGCTACGCCGATGGCGGCGCGAGCAGGGTAAGGCTGGTCGAAGTACTTGCCCATGATCTCGTTGACCTTGGCGAAGTGGCTCAGGTCGGTGAGGAAGATGTTCAGTTTGACGATGTCCTTGAACGAACCGCCAGCGGCTTCAGCCACGGCCTTGAGGTTCTCGAACACCTGAACGGTCTGGGCTTCGAAGCCTTCGACCAGTTCCATGGTTTTCGGGTCGAGTGGAATCTGACCGGACATGTAAACAGTGTTGCCAGCCTTGATCGCCTGGGAGTAAGTGCCGATGGCGGCCGGGGCCTTGTCGCTGGTGATAACTGTCTTGGTCATGTATGACTCCTTGTAATGGATGGCTTAGGCGCGCATGCGGGTGATGCGAATCACCCCGGTCAGGGCGCGCAGTTTCTTGATCACGCGGGCCAGGTGTACACGGTCGTGCACGCTGACCACCAGTTGGACCACGCTGATGCGACCATCGCGCTCGTCCATGCTGATTTTTTCGATATTGCCGTCGGCCGCGTTGACGCTGCTGGCCAACAAGGCAATCAGGCCGCGCTGGTGTTCCAGTTCGACGCGCAGCTCGACATTGAATTCGCCGGTAACATCCTTGGCCCACGAGAGCTGGATGCATTTTTCCGGGTTGTGGCGGATTTCGCTGATATTGCGACAGTTGTCCAGGTGCACCACCATGCCTTTGCCCGCAGACAGGTGACCGACAATCGGGTCGCCCGGGATCGGCGTGCAGCACTTGGCGTAGCTGAGTACCAGGCCTTCGGTGCCGCGAATTGCCAGCGGGCCTTCCGGGCTCGGCAGTTGTTCGCCTTCGCCAAGCAGGCGGCGGGCGACGACGTAGGCCATGCGGTTGCCCAGGCCAATGTCTTCGAGCAGGTCTTCGATCAGCTCCAGCCGGTATTCGGTGAGCATCGCCTTGACGCGCTCCGGCGAGACTTTCTCCAGCGAGCTGTCGAAACCGTTCAGCACCTTGTTCAGCAGGCGTTCGCCAAGGCTGATGGATTCGGAGCGGCGTTGCAGTTTCAGGGCGTGACGAATGTGAGTCCGCGCCTTGCCGGTGACCACGAAGTTGAGCCATGCCGGGTTTGGCCGGGCGCCGGGTGCGCTGACGATCTCGACCGTGGAGCCGCTTTGCAGCGGTTCGGACAGCGGTGCGAGGCGACGGTTGATCCGGCAGGCAATGCAGCTGTTGCCGACGTCGGTGTGCACCGCGTAGGCAAAGTCGACCGCCGTGGAGCCCTTGGGCAGTTCCATGATCCGGCCTTTGGGCGTAAACACATAGACCTCGTCCGGGAACAGGTCGATCTTCACGCTTTCGATGAATTCCAGCGAGTTGCCGGCGCGTTGCTGCATTTCCAGCACGCCTTTTACCCACTGGCGGGCGCGGGCATGCGTGCCTTTGGGTTGCTCGTCGCCATTGGATTTGTACAGCCAATGGGCGGCGATGCCGTTGTTGGCCATCTCTTCCATTTCACGGGTGCGGATCTGGATTTCGATCGGTACACCGTGCATGCCGAACAGCGTGGTGTGCAGCGACTGGTAGCCGTTGGCCTTGGGAATCGCGATGTAATCCTTGAAGCGCCCCGGCAATGGTTTGTACAAATTATGCACAGCACCCAGTACGCGGTAGCAGGTATCGACCTTGTCGACGATGATCCGGAACGCATAGACGTCCATGATCTCGTTGAAGGCCCGACGCTTGCCGCGCATTTTCTTGTAGATGCCGTAGAGGTGTTTCTGACGACCGCTGACCTCACCCTGGATTTCATCGACAGCCAGGCAGTGGCTCAGGGACTCTTCGATCTTGTTGACGATTTCCTTGCGGTTGCCCCGGGCGCGTTTGACCGCCTGGTAGATCCGCGCGGAACGCATCGGGTGCATCGCCTTGAAGCCGAGGTCTTCGAATTCTATGCGGATGGCGTGCATGCCCAGCCGGTTGGCGATGGGCGCATAGATTTCCAGGGTTTCCTTGGCGATGCGCCGGCGTTTTTCGCCGGACAGCACTTCCAGCGTGCGCATGTTGTGCAGGCGGTCGGCCAGCTTGACCAGGATCACGCGAATGTCGCGGGCCATGGCCATGGCCATTTTCTGGAAGTTTTCAGCCTGGGCTTCGGCCTTGGTCTCGAAATTCATCTGGGTCAGTTTGCTGACCCCGTCGACCAGTTCGGCCACGGTTTCGCCGAACTGCGCTTGCAGCGCTTCCTTGGCAATACCGGTGTCTTCGATCACGTCATGCAGCATCGCGGCCATCAGGCTTTGATGGTCCATGTGCATGTCGGCAAGAATATTGGCCACGGCAAGAGGATGCGTGACGTACGCCTCGCCGCTGCGGCGGCGCTGGCCGTCGTGGGCTTGTTCGGCGTAGAAATACGCTCGACGGACCAGGTTGACCTGGTCCTTGCCGAGGTAGGTCGATAAGCGATCGGCGAGGGCGTCTATGCTCGGCATGATGACTCCTGCCGTTCGTTGTGACCCCGCGCCGTGCTACGTCGACCAGGCATAGGCTTAGACGGCCTCGTTGGACTCGTCCTCGAACGCTGCGAACAGCGGTTCGTCTTCGACGATCTCGGCATTGGCGATGAACTCGTAGCTCATCAGGCCTTCAGCGATTTCACGCAGCGCTACAACGGTAGGCTTGTCGTTTTCCCACTGAACCAGTGGCTCTTTGCCGCCGGTGGCCAGTTGACGGGCACGCTTGGTGGACAGCATGACCAGTTCAAAACGGTTTTCCACGTGGTTCAGGCAGTCTTCAACGGTTACGCGGGCCATGGTATTCCTCGGAGCGAATGCAATATGCGCGCTGCCCGGGTGGGCGAGCGGACTGAACAGTTTAAAAAATCACCAGCGATTAGGGAAGCGCTGATTTTTTGACCAAGCCCTTCAACGCGCTGCAAGTGCCAATGTAAAGCCCTTGCAGCGGTTTTGGGAAGAGCTGTTTAGCCGAGCAATTCAGCCAAAAGTTTTCCATGACGCTGCTGCTGACGCTTCTGATGCAGCTGATTGGCGCGGAAAATCGCCTTCAGATCGTCCAGTGCGTGGGCGAAATCGTCGTTGATGATCAGGTAGTCATAGTCGACGTAGTGGCTCATTTCGCTGACGGCTTCGCGCATGCGGCCTTCGATGATCTCGTCGCTGTCCTGGCCACGGTTGGTCAGGCGCTGGCGCAGCGCGTGCTGGCTCGGCGGCAGGATGAAGATCGAACGGGCCTGCGGCATCAGCTTGCGCACTTGCTCGGCGCCTTGCCAGTCGATTTCCAGAATCAGGTCATGGCCTTGATCCAGGGTCTGCTGCAGGTGGCTTTGCGAGGTGCCATAGAGGTTGCCGAACACTTCGGCGCGCTCCAGGAAGTCGCCGTGTTCGCTCATCTTCACGAACTCTTCGCGCTCGACGAAGTGGTAGTTCACGCCGTTCACTTCGCCCGGACGCATGGCGCGGGTGGTGTGGGACACGGAGACGCGAATGCTCGAATCGGCGTCGATCAAGGCCTTGACCAGGCTGGTCTTGCCGGCGCCCGAAGGCGCGGAAATGATGTAGAGAGTGCCGGTGCTGTGGTTCATGTCAGGGGTAGCCTTACTCAATGTTCTGCACTTGTTCGCGCATTTGTTCGATCAACACCTTGAGGTTGACCGCCGCCGTGGTGCTGCGCGGATCGAAGGCCTTGGAGCCCAGTGTGTTGGCTTCGCGGTTGAGTTCCTGCATCAGGAAGTCCAGGCGCCGACCGGCCGCACCGCCGGACTTGAGCACCCGGCGAACTTCGATGATGTGAGTGCTCAGGCGATCCAGTTCTTCGGCCACGTCGCTCTTTTGCGCGAGCATGACCATTTCCTGTTCCAGACGCTGCGGGTCCAGCTCGGCTTTCATGTCGGTGAAGCGGTCGAGGACTTTCTGGCGCTGGGTGGCGAGCATTTGCGGAACCAGTTCGCGCAGGGTCACTACGTCTTCTTCAATGGAAGTCAGGCGTTCATTGATCAACCGCGCCAGCTCCGCGCCTTCGCGCTCGCGCCCGGCCTTGAGTTCTTTGAGGCCCTGGTTGAACAGCGCCAGTGCTTCGGCATTCAGGGCTTGCGGGTCAGTGGCATCGCCCACCAGCACGCCGGGCCAGGCCAGGACTTCCAGCGGGTTCAGCGCGGCCGGGTTCTTGATCAGGCCGGCGATGGTCTCGGCGGCCGCCACCAGTTGCGCGGCGCGCTCGCGATCCACTTGCAATGCTTTGCCGGTGCTTTCCTCAGTGAAACGCAGGGTGCATTCCAGCTTGCCCCGGGACAGGCCCTGGCGCAGCGCTTCGCGGACCGCGCCTTCGAGGTCGCGAAACGACTCGGGCAGGCGCAGGTGCGGTTCCAGGTAGCGGCTGTTGACCGAGCGCAGCTCCCAGCTCAGGGTGCCCTGGACGCCGGCTTTTTCGACGCGGGCGAAGGCGGTCATGCTGTGCACCATGGAGGTACCTCGCTAGGCGGGTTGAAGCGTTACCGGAGGTTTCGCGGACCCGCTATCTGTGAATTTATGCCGACAGGCAGCAAAGGCGCAGGATTGTAGCGCAGTGGGGCGGATGCGCCCAAACACGCGGTGTGACAAAGGGCTGCAGGCCGTCGGTAATACGCCTTTTAGCGCGCCTCAAAAGGCCTTCAATTGTCGGGCCGGCTTTTTAGAAGTGCCCAGGTACGGCTGGCGGCTCTATAATGCTCGGCAGTTTTCCGTCCCCAGTACAGGTATTCCCTATGAAACGTCCAAGTGGTCGCGTTGCCGATCAGCTCCGCTCGATCCGCATTACCCGCAACTACACCAAACACGCCGAGGGATCTGTACTGGTCGAGTTCGGTGATACCAAGGTCATCTGCACGGTCAGCGTCGAAAATGGCGTGCCGCGTTTCCTCAAGGGGCAGGGCCAAGGCTGGTTGACCGCCGAATACGGCATGCTGCCGCGCGCCACCGGCGAGCGTAACCAGCGTGAAGCGAGCCGTGGCAAGCAAGGCGGCCGTACTCTGGAGATCCAGCGTCTGATCGGTCGTTCCCTGCGCGCAGCGCTGGACATGTCGAAACTGGGCGATGTCACCCTGTACGTCGATTGCGATGTTATCCAGGCCGATGGCGGCACCCGCACTGCATCCATCACCGGCGCCATGGTTGCCCTGGTTGATGCCTTGAAAGTGATCAAGAAGCGTGGCGGCCTGAAAGGCGGCGACCCGCTCAAGCAAATGATCGCGGCTGTTTCGGTCGGTATGTACCAGGGCGAGCCTGTGCTTGACCTCGACTACCTGGAAGATTCGGCTGCCGAGACTGACCTGAACGTGGTGATGACCAGCACTGGCGGCTTCATTGAAGTCCAGGGCACCGCCGAAGGCGCGCCGTTCCAGCCAGAAGAGCTGAACGCGATGCTGGAGCTGGCGAAGAAAGGCATGAACGAAATTTTCGAATTGCAGAAAGCCGCACTGGCTGACTGATTTTTTGTGATTCAGCAAGGAGAGCGCCATGAGTGAAGAGCAACTTCCGCTACCGACGCCGAGCCGCGAGGTTCGTCAGTGGGCAATGTTTTGTCACTTTTCGGCATTTCTCGGGATGTGGTTCCCGTTCGGCAGCTTGATCGGACCGCTGATTCTCTGGCAGGTGAAGCGCGAGATGGACCCGTTCATCGATGCCCAGGGCAAGGAGGCGCTGAACTTTCAGATCACCGTCGCCATTGCTTCGGCGGTCTGCTACTTGCTGATGTTCGTGCTGATTGGTTTTGCGTTGCTGGGTTTGGTGCTGATTGGCGCGCTGGTGTTGACCATCATCGCCGGGATCAAGGCCAATGAAGGGTTTCCTTATCGTTATCCCTTTACCTGGCGGTTGGTGAAATAACTCAAACCGCCAAGCCCGCTCCCACACTGGGACATCAGCGCTCACAAAAAAGCCGACACATGATGTCGGCTTTTTTGTATCTGCGAATCGACGCTTTAGATAGTCAGCGTCCAGTCGTAGTCCACGATCAGTGGTGCGTGCTGCGAGAACCGTGGCTGACGCGGCAGGCGTGCGCTACGTACGAAGCGGCGCAGGCCGGGGGTCAGCAACTGGTAGTCGAAACGCCAGCCCAGGTTGAGCATCTCGGCCTGTTCGTTGTCCGGCCACCAGCTGTACTGGTCGCCTTCACGGCTGACTTCGCGCAGGGCATCGACATAGCCCATGTTGCCGACAATCTCGTCCATCCAGGCACGTTCAGGTGCCAGGAAGCCCGGGGATTGCTGGCTGTCGCGCCAGTTCTTGATATCCAGCTTCTGTTGCGCCACGTACAGCGAGCCACAATAAATGTACTCGCGACGTTTGCGTCGCTGTTTATCCAGATAACGGGCGAAATCGTCCATTAGCTTGAACTTCTGGTTCAAGTCTTCATCGCCATTCTGCCCCGAAGGGAGCAGCAAGGTCGCGATGCTGACCTTGTCGAAATCGGCTTGCAGGTAACGCCCGTAGCGGTCGGCCGTCTCGAAGCCGAGACCGCTGATGACAGCCTTCGGTTGCAACCGCGAATACAAAGCCACGCCACCTTGGGCGGGTACTTCGGCATCGCAGGCATAAAGGAAGTAGCCATCCAGTTGGAAAGCTGGATCGTCCAGTTCAAAGGCGGAGGCGCGGGTGTCCTGCAGGCAGATGACGTCGGCATTCTGTGCTTGCAGCCAACTGAGCAAACCACGCTCGACTGCAGCCTGAATACCATTGACGTTCACACTGATGATCCGCATAAATGGCCCCAAAAATCGCGTGCGTGTATGATACACGGCGTCAACCTAATTAGCTAAATCCGTGGTATTTGGGGTTTTTTTCATGCAAGCGTATCAGCGCGATTTCATTCGTTTTGCCATCGATCGCGGCGTTTTGCGCTTCGGTGAGTTCACCCTGAAGTCCGGGCGTACCAGTCCTTACTTCTTCAATGCCGGCCTGTTCAACTCGGGTTCGGCCCTGGCACAACTGGGTCGTTTCTACGCGGCAGCCATCGTCGAGAGCGGCATTGCGTTCGACGTACTGTTTGGCCCGGCCTACAAAGGCATTCCGTTGGCGGCGACTACCGCGGTGGCGCTGGCTGAACACCATGAGCGCGATCTTCCATGGTGCTTCAACCGCAAGGAAGCCAAGGCCCACGGCGAAGGCGGCAGCCTGGTTGGCGCACCGCTGACCGGCGATGTGCTGATCATTGACGACGTGATTACCGCTGGCACCGCGATCCGCGAGGTGATGCAGATCATCGCTTCCCAGGACGGCGCCAAGGCCGCCGGCGTGCTGATCGCCCTGAACCGTCAGGAGCGTGGCAACGGTGAGTTGTCGGCGATCCAGGAAGTGGAGCGTGATTTCGGCATTCCGGTGATCAGCATTGTTTCGCTGAACCAGGTACTGGAATTCCTGGCGGACGATCCGCAGCTCAAGCAGCATTTGCCTGCTGTAGAAGCCTACCGAGCCCAATTCGGCGTCTGACCACGATCCCCTGTGGGACGGGCTTGTGTGGCGAGGGAGCTTGCTCTCGCTTGAGTGCGCAGCGCTCACAAGATCCTGGGTCTGCTGCGCAGCCCAGCGGGAGCAAGCTCCCTCGCCACAAATAGGTGTTTTCCCACAGGGATGGCAGGCAAAAAAAGACCCCGCTCAGCCTGGCTGAGCGGGGTCTTTTTGTTTGTGTTGCTTAGTGACGCTTGCGATTGCTGATCAATGTACCCACACCGGTATCGGTGAAGATCTCCAGCAAAATCGCGTTCGGCACCCGGCCGTCGATGATCAGCGAGCTGCCGACGCCGCCCTGTACCGCTTCCAGCGCGCAGCGGATCTTCGGCAGCATGCCGCCGTAGATCGTGCCGTCGGCGATCAACTCGTCGACCTGCTGCGTGCTCAGGCCGGTCAGGACCTTGCCCGACTTGTCCATCAGGCCGGCGATGTTGGTCAGCAGCATCAGCTTTTCGGCTTTCAGTGCTTCAGCCACTTTACCGGCCACCAGATCGGCGTTGATGTTGTACGACTCGCCGTTGGCGCCGACGCCGATGGGCGCGATCACCGGGATGAAGTCGCCTTTGACCAGCAGGTTCAGCAGGTCGGTGTTGATGCCGACCACTTCGCCGACCTGGCCTATGTCGATGATTTCCGGCTGGGTCATTTCTGGCGTCTGGCGGGTCACGGTGAGCTTTTTCGCCCGGATCAGCTCGGCATCTTTACCGGTCAGGCCGATGGCGCTGCCGCCATGGCGGTTGATCAGGTTGACGATGTCCTTGTTGACCTGGCCGCCGAGGACCATTTCCACCACGTCCATGGTCTGGGCGTCAGTGACGCGCATACCATCGATGAAGTGGCTTTCGATCGACAAGCGGTTGAGCAGGTCGCCGATTTGCGGACCGCCGCCGTGAACCACCACCGGGTTGATGCCCACGGCTTTCATCAGCACGATGTCGCGGGCGAAGCCGGTTTTCAGCTCCTCGCTTTCCATCGCGTTGCCGCCGTACTTGATCACCAGGGTCTTGCCGACATAGCGGCGAATGTAAGGCAGCGCTTCGGACAGGACCTTGGCGGTGTTGGCGGCGGCTTCGCGTTCGAGGGTCATTCAGGGCTCCGGGTGCTTCAGTAGATCAAAACGGTAGTTGGAGATCAGGTGCAACGCGCTTCAACTGGACTTTGAACACATCCTTGATGCGCTGCAGTTCAGCCTCGTCATCGGCCTCGAAGCGCAGCACCAGCACCGGAGTGGTGTTGGAGGCGCGAACCAGGCCCCAGCCTTTGGCGTAGTCGACTCGCACGCCGTCAATGGTGGTCAGGTCGGCGCCTTCGCCCCACGTCGCATCGTGCAATGCATCAATGATGCTGAATTTGCTCTCTTCGGTCACATGGATATTGATTTCCGGCGTAGAAATATCGTTCGGGAAGGTCGCGAACAGCTCCTCCGCCGTGGATTTTTCCTTGCTGAGGATTTCTAGCAGCCGTGCGGCGCTGTAAATGCCGTCGTCGAAACCGAACCAGCGTTCCTTGAAGAAGATGTGTCCGCTCATTTCCCCGGCCAGCAGCGCGCCGGTTTGTTTCATTTTCTTTTTGATCAACGAGTGACCGGTCTTCCACATCAGCGGACGACCGCCGTACTCCTTGATCAGCGGAGTCAGACGGCGGGTGCATTTGACGTCGAAGATGATCTCGGCGTCCGGATTGCGTTCCAGCACGTCGCGAGCAAACAGCATCAGCAGGCGGTCGGGGAAGACGATGCTGCCGGTGTTGGTCACCACGCCGACGCGGTCGCCGTCGCCGTCGAAGGCCAGGCCCAGATCAGCATTGGTTTCCTTGACCTTGGCGATCAGGTCCACCAGGTTCTCGGGTTTGCCCGGATCCGGGTGGTGATTCGGGAAGTTGCCGTCCACCTCGCAGAACAGCGGGATGACTTCGCAGTTCAATGCTTCGATCAACTGTGGGGCGATCACGCCCGCGGCACCGTTACCGCAGTCGACCACCACTTTCAGGCGCCGGGCCAGTTTGATGTCCTGGACGATTTCGCTGTTGTAGCGGCCAAGAATTTCGACCTTGGTAATGCTGCCCTTGCCGCTGCTCAGGTTGTTGGTCTTGAGGCGCTCGTGCAGGGCCTGGATCTGTTCGTTGGCCAAAGTGTCGCCCGCGATGACGATCTTGAAGCCGTTGTAGTTCGACGGGTTGTGGCTGCCAGTGAGCATCACCCCGGACTTGCCGGCCAGTACGTTGGCGGCGTAGTACAGCGCAGGGGTTGGCACCAGGCCGACATCACTGACGTGGCAACCGCTGTCGGCCAGGCCTTGAATCAGTTGTTCCACCAGTTCCGGGCCGGACAGGCGGCCGTCGCGGCCAACCGAAACGTTGGGTTCGCCCTGAGCCAGGCTTTGGGCGCCAATGGCACGGCCAAGCCAATAAGCGGTTTCAGCGTTCAGGAATTCCGGGACCGTGCCGCGAATGTCATAGGCGCGGAAGATGCTGTCGGGGAACTTGGGTGCGACTTGGGCTGGGCTGCTCATCTGTGGGAATGCTCCATTTCGAAGTGGGGACCTGCCTGCGAAAATCTTGTCCGCGGGCTCAAACTGAAGGGTATGACGGCGTTTTCCACGCAGAGTTCGTGGTGCGAAAAGGCCATGCCGCCTGCGTCAGTGAGCATTTTGCGAGCCAATGCCTTGATTCTCAGTGGTAAACCTTGCAGATGACGCTTGTGCAATTTCTGCATGCTGCGCATGTGTGGCGAGGGCGCTTGCTCCCGCCTGAGTGCGCAGCACTCACCGGATCGATAATCACTTGCAGAGCCTTGGGGCCGCTACGCAGCCCAGAGCGAGCTTGCTCGCTCGCCACAAGTCACTGGCTGGATCAGTGGCTGCCAGAGTGGCCGAAACCGCCTGCGCCACGTTCAGTTTCAACGAACTCTTGAACCATCTCGAAGCGCGCCTGCACCACCGGTACCAGCACCAATTGGGCCAGGCGCTCGCCGACCTCGATATTGAAGTCGGTCTGGCCACGGTTCCAGCACGAGACCATCAGCGGGCCCTGGTAGTCGGAGTCGATCAGGCCGACGAGGTTGCCCAGCACGATACCGTGCTTATGGCCGAGCCCGGAGCGCGGCAGAATCAGCGCTGCGAGACCCGGATCGCCGATGTAGACCGACAGGCCGGTGGGGATCAGCAGGGTTTCACCCGGCTTGATCACGGTGTCTTTTTCCAGCATGGCGCGCAGGTCGAGGCCGGCGGAGCCTGTGGTGGCGTACTGCGGCAGCGGGTATTCGCGGCCAATGCGTGGGTCGAGGATCTTGGCTTGCAAAGCGTGCATGTAAATTAAACCTGGTTCAGACGGTCGGCGATAAAAGTGATCAGCTGGCGAGCAATCTTGCTCTTGCTGGTCTGGGCGAAAAGTGTGGCGTTTAACTGGCGGTCGATCACGCTGCAGGCATTTTCTTCGCTATTGAAGCCGATACTCGGATTGGCGACGTCGTTGGCGACGATCAAATCGAGGTTTTTGTCTTTCAATTTGCGTGCGGCGTAATCGAGCAGGTGTTCGGTTTCGGCGGCAAAACCGACACTGAACGGACGGTCGGGGCGTGTGGCGATGGTGGCCAGGATGTCCGGGTTGCGCACCATCTGTAGCAACAAGCCGTCGCCGTTCGTAGGATCTTTCTTTAATTTCTGCGGGGCGACTACTTCCGGACGGTAGTCCGCGACTGCTGCCGAGGCGATGAACAGGTCACAGGGGATCGCCGCTTCGCACGCTGCGAGCATGTCCCGGGCGCTGACCACGTCGATACGGGTGACGCGATCCGGGGTCGGCAGGTGCACGGGGCCGGTGATCAGCGTTACGCGCGCGCCGGCTTCCACCGCGGCTTCGGCCAGGGCAAAGCCCATTTTTCCGGAGCTGTGGTTGGTGATGTAGCGCACCGGGTCGATGTTTTCCTGGGTCGGGCCGGCGGTAATCAGTACGTGTCTACCGGTCAGCGCCTGACGCTGGAAGCAGTCCGCCGCGCACTGGGCGAGGTCGGTGGCTTCGAGCATGCGGCCCATGCCGACGTCGCCGCAGGCCTGGCTGCCGGAGGCTGGACCGAAGGTTTTCAGGCCGCGGCTCTCGAGCAGTTGCAGGTTGGCTTGGGTCGCCGGGTCGCGCCACATGGCCTGGTTCATCGCCGGGGCTACAGCGACCACGGCGTCGGTGGCCAGCACCAGCGTGGTCAGCAGGTCGTTGGCGATGCCTTGGGCCAGGCGGGCAATCAGGTCGGCGGTGGCGGGAGCGATCAGCACCAGGTCGGCCCACTTGGCCAGCTCGATGTGGCCCATGGCGGCTTCGGCCGCAGGGTCCAGCAAATCGAGGTGAACCGGGTGCCCGGACAGGGCCTGCATGGTCAGCGGGGTGATGAACTCGCTGCCGCCTTTGGTCATGACCACGCGCACTTCGGCGCCCTGGTCGATCAGGCGGCGAACCAGGTCGGCGCTCTTGTAGGCAGCGATGCCGCCGCCGACGCCCAGAACGATGCGTTTCCGATACAGCCGCTGCATAGGTCTGCCTTTCATTTCGTTGGTGACTGCATGGCGATACCCCCTCCCCAGAGATGAAATCGCCAGCAAAAAAGATGGGCTACGATATCACAGCGACCGCTAGGGAACAGCGGCGCCCACAGACAGGGAAGGTGCCATGAGTATTCGTAATTGGCCTGCGGCGGAGCGCCCGCGGGAGAAGCTGCTTGAACAGGGGGCGGCGAGTCTTTCCGACGCCGAGCTGCTGGCGATCTTTTTACGCAGTGGAGTGACGGGAAAAAGCGCGGTGGATCTGGCGCGACATCTGTTGAATCAGTTTGGCAGCCTGCGCACGTTGCTGGAGGCCGACTTGGCCACGTTCGGCAGCTACCTCGGGCTCGGGCCGGCAAAGTTTGCGCAGCTGCAGGCGGTGTTGGAGATGGGGCGGCGGCATCTTGCCGAGCGAGCACGGTGTAAGCCGGTACTCGAAAATCCGCTGGCAGTACGCGACTACCTGAAGGCGATGTTGCGCCACGAACCGCACGAGGTGTTCGGGTGCCTGTTTCTGGACTCGAAACACCGGGTGCTGGCATTTGAGGCGTTGTTTCGCGGTTCTATCGACTGCACCAGTGTTTATCCACGGCAGGTGGTCAAGCGCGCCCTTGCTCACAACGCCGCAGCGTTGATCCTGTGCCACAACCACCCCTCGGGCAGTACCGACCCAAGCCAGGCGGACCGAACGCTGACCAGGCGCCTGCAAGAGGCGCTGGAGCTGGTCGATGTGCGGGTGCTCGACCATTTCATTATCGGCGACGGTGATCCGCTGTCGATGGCCGAGTATGGGTGGATGTAGGGCGGGGGGCGACTCAAAACCCATGTGGGAGCATCGTCTTGCCCGCCGCCTTCGCAAGCAGGCTCCCTCCCACAGGTTTTGTGGCGGCTTGATTATTTCAGGCTGACTTTGGAGTAATCCTGCCGGCCAAACGGGCTGACCGAATAACCCTGCACGTCCTTGCGTGTCAGGGCGAAGGCAGTCGGGTGGGCCAGCGGCAGCCACAGGGCCTGTTGCTGGATCTGTGCCTGGGCCTGTTCATACAGCTTGGTACGCACCCCTTGCTCGGTGGTGGTCTTGCCGGCGCTGATCAGCTTGTCCAGGTCCTGATTGCAGTAACGGGCGAAGTTGGTCCCGGACTTGACCGCGGCGCAGGAAAACTGCGGCGTGAGGAAGTTGTCCGGGTCGCCGTTGTCACCCGCCCAGCCCATGAACAGCAGGTCGTGCTCGCCGGCCTTGGCGCGTCGAATCAGCTCGCCCCACTCGATCACGCGGATTTCCGCCTGAATGCCGATTTGCGCCAGGTCAGATTGCAGCAGTTGCGCGCCGAGGCTCGGGTTGGGGTTCAGCAGGCTGCCTGAAGGACGGGTCCAGATGGTGGTCTGGAAGCCGTTCTTGAGCCCGACCTTGGCCAGTAATGCCTTGGCCTTTTCCACGTCGTGAGGGTAGCCCGGCAGGTTTTTGGCAGAACTCCAGGTGTTGGGCGGGTAGGGGCCATTGGCAGGTTCGGCGGTGTCTTCGAACACCGCCTTGATGTAATGGGCCTTGTCGAACGCGAGGTTGATCGCCTGGCGCACTTCAGGTTTGTCCAGCGGCGGATGCTGGCTGTTGATGCCGACGAAAGCGGTCATGAACGCGTCAGTTCTTTCCACCTTCAGCGTCGGCTCCAGCATCGCAGCCTGTACGTCCAGCGGCTTGGGCGACAGGGCGATCTGGCACTCGTTACGCCGCAGCTTTTGCAGTCGCACGTTGGCGTCCGGGGTGATGGCGAAGATCAGCGGGTCCACCGATGGCTTGCCGCCGAAGTACTCGGCGTTGGCTCTGTAGCGAACCGATGCGTCCTTCTGGAAGCGCGTGAAAATGAACGGGCCGCTGCCAATCGGCTGACTGTTGAGTTGTTCCGGGGTGCCGGCCTTCATCAGTTTGTCGCCATATTCGGCGGAGTAGATCGAGGCGAAACCCATGCTCAGGGTCGCGAGGAACGTCGAGTCCGGGTGGTCGAGGGTAAAACGCACGGTCAGCGGGTCGAGGGCGTCAATCTTCTTGATCAGCGCCGGCAACTGCATCGATTGCGCGTGCGGGAAGCCGCTCTGGGCCACTTTGTGCCACGGGTTGGCCGGGTCGAGCATGCGGTCGAAGCTGAATTTGACGTCTTCGGCGCTGAGGTCCCGGGTCGGGCTGAAGTACTCGGTGCGGTGGAACTTCACCTTCGGGTGCAGTTTGAAGATGTACGTCAGGCCGTCGGGGCTGACTTCCCAGCTGTCCGCGAGGCTGGCGATCACTTTGCCGCTGGCCGTATCGAATTCCACCAGGCGATTCATCAGCACGTCGGCCGAGGCGTTGGTGGTGGTCAGCGAGTTGTATTGCACCACATCGAACCCTTCAGGGCTGGCCTCGGTGCAGACGCTCAGGGCGGCAGCCATGGCTTGCGGGCTCAGTAGAAACGGGGCGAGCAGCAGTGGAAGGGCGGCGAGGCGCATATCGGGTTTCCTTTGCAGATTGAAGGACCATCTGCCTGTGCAGTCTGGAAAAGGCCTACCCTAGAGGGCTCTTTTGCAAATGACTATCCCCTTTTTCATTTTGGGGGGAGTATGAGCGGCTGATTTCGCTGTGCGGCGGTTGGCGAAACCTGAATTCGGGGTGTTGGCGGATTCTCTGCGACGAGTGGTCGTCTTCCATGACAGCCTTTGTCCAAGGCTCTCGCAGCCCGTAAAACGGGGTTTTTATGAATTCAATGCACACCGATTGTTGTTGCTCTTCAGTCTTTCTGGTATAAAGCAGCGCTCTTTTCTAGGGGCCCGGTTCCTTCACTGTAGGTGTAGCCGGTAAGACCTCTAAAGAAACGCGGCGCCTGGCGCCAAATGACTGAGAGATTAAGCGGCCAACCCATGCCGGGTTGGGCATGTGGTTTTAGAGGGCTGAGGCATGTCGAGAGTATGTCAAGTTACCGGTAAGGGTCCGGTGACTGGGAATAACATTTCCCACGCAAACAACAAAACCCGTCGTCGTTTCCTGCCGAACCTGCAGCATCACCGCTTCTGGGTTGAAGAAGAGAAACGTTTCGTGCGTCTGCGCGTATCTGCCAAAGGCATGCGTATCATCGACAAGCGTGGCATCACTGTCGTGCTGGCCGAAATCCGCAAAGCCGGCAAGATCTAAGGGAGATAATCATGCGTGAATTGATTCGTTTGATCTCGAGCGCCGGTACTGGTCACTTCTACACTACCGACAAGAACAAGCGTACTACCCCGGACAAAATCGAGATCAAGAAATATGATCCGGTTGTTCGCAAGCACGTGATCTACAAAGAAGGCAAAATCAAGTAATTGATTTTTCCCTCTTACGAAAAAGGCCCGTATCGCGAGATACGGGCCTTTTTTGTTGCCTGTGGGTTTTGTGTCGGCTGTCAGGCCCTCTTCGCAAGCAAGCCCGCCACCGTTGATCTTCAGTGAACACAAAGTTTGTATCCGGCGACTATCCCTTGTGGAGGGCGGGCTTGCTCGCGAAGAGGCCAGCCCGGACAACACGAATTCTCAAGTCTTCTGTTCAAACACCACATAAATCTTGCGACACGCCTCCAGCACTTCCCACGTCCCTCGGAACCCGGCCGGAATCACGAAGCGATCACCCACGCGCAGGGTCTTGGCGTTGCCGTCGTTGTCGCGCAGCACTGAAACGCCCTGAACGATTTCGCAGTATTCGTGCTCGGTGTAGTTCACGTGCCACTGGCCTATCTCGCCTTCCCATACACCTGCGCTCATCTGTCCGCAGGGGCTGTTGTAGTGGTTGTACACCGCTTGCTCGGGGTCGCCCTTGAGGACTTTCGCCGGGTCTGGCCGATAGCGGTCGGGCTGAGTGGTGGCCTGGCTGAAATCGACGACATCCTGGATCTTCATTCTTGTAATCCCCCGTGAATACGGCTCGACTGGCTGGAAAGCCCAAAGTCTATGTTTATTAAAATGAACATCGCAAGGCCGTTTACCGCCCTTATGTCAAATATATTGAAACTTCACCTGTCGCTGGTTTAGGGTGGCAGGTGCCTTGGGCCGAAAGCAGGCTGGCCGGGCAGAATTCCTGAGAACGCCCGCGAACAACGCGGGGCGCTCGTATTCAACAAGAGGAGGACACTCGAATGACCACCCTGACTCGTGCCGATTGGGAGCAGCGCGCCCGCGACCTGAAGATCGAAGGCCGCGCCTACATCAATGGCGAATACACCGACGCTGTCTCCAGCGAGACCTTCGAGTGCATCAGCCCGGTCGATGGCCGTCTGTTGGGCAAAATCGCCAGCTGTGACGCCGCCGACGCCCAGCGCGCTGTGGAAAACGCCCGCGCCACGTTCAATTCCGGCGCCTGGTCGCGCCTGGCACCGGCCAAGCGCAAAGCCACCATGATTCGTTTCGCCGGCTTGCTCAAACAGCACGCCGAAGAGCTGGCCCTGCTTGAAACCTTGGACATGGGCAAGCCGATCAGCGACTCCCTGTACATCGACGTTCCCGGTGCGGCGCAAGCCCTGAGCTGGAGCGGCGAGGCCATCGACAAGATCTACGACGAAGTCGCCGCGACTCCGCACGATCAACTGGGCCTGGTGACCCGCGAGCCGGTCGGCGTGGTGGCTGCCATTGTGCCGTGGAACTTCCCGCTGATGATGGCTTGCTGGAAACTCGGCCCGGCGTTGTCCACGGGTAACTCGGTGATCCTCAAGCCGTCCGAAAAATCCCCGCTGACCGCGATCCGCATTGCCGCACTGGCGGTTGAAGCCGGCATCCCCAAAGGCGTGCTCAACGTGCTGCCGGGTTATGGACACACCGTCGGCAAGGCCCTGGCCCTGCACAACGATGTCGACACCCTGGTGTTCACCGGTTCGACCAAGATCGCCAAGCAATTGCTGATCTACTCCGGCGAATCGAACATGAAACGCGTCTGGCTCGAAGCCGGTGGCAAGAGCCCGAACATCGTGTTCGCCGATGCCCCTGACCTGCAAGCCGCTGCGGAGTCGGCGGCCAGTGCCATCGCCTTCAACCAGGGCGAAGTCTGCACCGCCGGTTCGCGCCTGCTGGTCGAGCGTTCGATCAAGGACACGTTCCTGCCGCTGGTGATCGAAGCGCTGAAAACCTGGAAGCCGGGCAACCCGCTGGACCCGGCGACCAATGTCGGCGCGTTGGTGGATACCCAGCAGATGAACACCGTACTGTCCTACATCGAATCCGGCCACGCCGACGGCGCCAAACTGGTCGCGGGCGGCAAGCGCATTCTTCAGGAAACCGGTGGCACTTACGTTGAGCCGACGATTTTTGACGGCGTGAGTAATGCGATGAAAATCGCCCAGGAAGAGATCTTCGGCCCTGTGCTGTCGGTGCTCGCGTTCGATACCGCCGAGGAAGCGATCCAGATTGCCAACGACACGCCGTACGGCCTGGCCGCAGCGGTATGGACCAAAGACATTTCCAAGGCTCACCTGACCGCCAAGGCACTGCGCGCCGGTAGCGTATGGGTCAATCAATATGATGGCGGCGACATGACCGCACCGTTTGGTGGCTTCAAGCAGTCCGGCAACGGTCGCGACAAGTCGCTGCACGCGTTCGACAAGTACACCGAGCTGAAGGCGACCTGGATCAAGCTGTAAGTCGGTTTCCCTGACGACGCAGATCCTCTGTGGGAGCGAGCCTGCTCGCGAAGACGGTGTACCACTCAACATTGATGTTGAATGTACTGGCCTCTTCGCGAGCAGGCTCGCTCCCACTTTGTTTTGTGGTGCCCTGAAAATAATCATCCACAGGAGCGTGGAACATGCGTTGGGCGACGTATTTCGCCGTGTTGGCGTCTGTCTTGAGTGTCGGCCTGGCCCTGGGTGTCAGCATGCCGCTGGTGTCGTTTCGTCTGGAGAGCTGGGGCTACGGTTCGTTTGCCATTGGCGTGATGGCCGCGATGCCGGCCCTCGGCGTGTTGCTGGGCGCGAAGATTTCCAGTCACCTGGCGGCACGTTTCGGCACGGCCAACCTGATGCGGTTGTGTCTGTGGGCGGGGGCGTTGTCCATCGGCCTGCTGGCGCTGTTGCCGAGTTATCCGGTGTGGCTGGTGCTGCGGCTGATGATCGGGGTGATCCTGACCATCGTCTTCATTCTCGGCGAAAGCTGGATCAACCAACTGGTGGTCGAGCAATGGCGCGGGCGTTTGGTGGCGCTGTATGGCAGCAGTTATGCGTTGAGTCAGCTGGCCGGGCCGCTGTTGCTGGGGGTGCTGGGCACTGAGCAGGATTACGGCTTTTGGGTCGGCGTCGCCTTGCTGCTGATTTCGCCGCTGTTGCTGCTGGGCCGCAGTGGTGCGCCGAGCAGCGAAGCCATGAGCGTGACATTCGGCGACTTGCTGGCTTTCTGCCGCGGTCTGCCGGCGATTGCCTGGGCGGTGTCGTTGTTTGCTGCATTTGAGGCAATGATCCTGACGTTGTTACCGGTCTATTGTCTGCGACAGGGCTTCAGCCCGGAAATTGCCTTGGCGATGGTCAGCACCGTGGTGGTCGGCGATGCCTTGTTGCAGTTGCCGATTGGCGCGCTGGCTGATCACCTGTCCCGACGCACCTTGTTCAGCGGTTGTGCGGTGATCCTGCTGCTGTCGAGCCTGGCGATTCCGCTGTTACTCGACACACTGCTGATCTGGCCGTTGTGGGTGTTGTTCGGCGCCAGTGCTGGTGGTTTGTTCACCCTGTCGCTGATCCTGATCGGCGAGCGCTATCGCGACGATGCACTGGTGCGGGCCAACGCGCATATCGCGCAGTTGTGGGGGATCGGCTGCCTGATCGGACCGCTGGCGGCGGGTGCTGGCAGTCAGTGGATCAGCGGGCATGCGTTGCCGTTGCTGATGGCAGCGGGGGCGTTGGGGCTGGTGATTCTGTTGATGCGAGAGGGGGCGTTTGGGGCGGCGGCTGAGCCCGCCTGACGCGGGACTGTCAATCATCACCTAACCCCTGTGGGAGCAAGCCCACACAGGGGTTAGGTGTGCAGCAGTTACAGCATCCGTTCCAGCCCCACCGTGGTGCTGAACCACGCGTTGATCCGCCGCCACCAGCTTCCCGGTTCCCGGGTCAGCGTATGCACCTGACCATTGTCCTCTGTCACCCAGACAATCTTCCCGCCCTCCAGTTTTGCCTGGTAACTCAATGCTGGCGCCATGCCCTGCAACGCCAGTTCGCGCAAGTGGGCGGCGAGTTCGGGACTGTCTACCAGCACGCCCACTTCGGTGTTCCACAGTACCGAACGCGGGTCGAAATTGAACGAGCCGATAAACGACTTCTGCTGATCGAAAATCATCGCCTTGCTGTGCAGGCTGGAGTCGGACCCCTGATAGGCCGAGCGCCGGAACAGATGTGGGCCGCTGCCGCCGCCTTCACCGGGCTGGCGCCGCATCTCGTACAATTTCACCCCGTGTTCCAGCAGTGCCTTGCGATACGGCGCATAACCGCCATGCACCGCCGGTACATCGGTAGCTTCCAGTGAGTTGGTCAGCAAACTCACCGACACACCGGCATCGGCTCGACCCGTGAGATACACCAGCCCCGGCTGGCCGGGTACGAAGTACGCCGAGATCATGATCAGCTCCTTGCTGACCCCGCGCAGCTCGGGCGCCAGTTGTGTGGTCAGCAGCAGTTGCGGATCGGGCTCATCCTTGGCCAGCACCTTGCTCGGCGCATCCCACAAGGCCTGATTCCAGGCCCAGATCAGCTCCTGACGCCAGATGTCCATGCGTGGGTGTTGGGTGTATGTCATCAATTGCTGATACAGCGCATGGTTCTGCTTGCGGGATTCCTCCAGCGATTCTTCCAGCCGCGTGCGGGTGTTTTGCAGGTCTTTGGCCGTCGGCTGGCTGTAGAGGAATTCGCCGATCGGCTTGCTCAGGGCACTGTTCCAGTACTGATCGAAACTGTGTCCCAGCTGTTCGGCCACCGGCCCGACGCTGAGCATGTCGATGTCGGTGAAATTCAGGTTGGGCTCGGCATCGAAATACTCGTCGCCCAGATTGCGCCCTCCGACGATGGCCACGCTGTTGTCCGCCAGCCACAACTTGTTGTGCATGCGCCGGTGTTGCTGCGACAGGTTGAACAGCCGGCCCATGTTCCGTGTGACGCCGGTGCTGCGGCCCAGGTGCAGCGGGTTGAACAGGCGGATCTGGATCTGCGGGTGGGCCGCCAGCGTCGCGATGATCTGGTCCAGGCCGTCGCTGGTGGTGTCATCGAGCAGGATGCGCACGCGCACGCCGCGATCCGCCGCTTTGAGCAACTCCTCTGCAAGCATTCGGGTGCTGATGCCGTCGTGGACGATGTAGTACTGCAAGTCGAGGCTGGTCCGGGCGTTGCGGATCAGCTCGGCCCGGGCCATGAACGCCTCGGTGCTGTTGGACAGCAGGCGGAAGCCCGAGCGGCCCTGATACGGCGCGGCCTGAGCCTGGATCGAACGGCCGAACGCCGAACTTGCCGCCGGCAGTGCCTGGCTCGGCTCGCGTGGCACATCGAAGCTGGCACAGCCACCCAGGAGCGAGGCGAGTAGCAGAAGCGCGAGCAGGGGCTGTCTGACGCTCAAGTGTGATCGTTCCGGGTGGCGGCAATTGTCGGCATATGGGCGATGGTTTCCGGATGAAGGTCAGTCGCTGGCGCAGTGGTTTTCAGCCAGCAGTTTGGTTGCCATCGCGCCGACCTTGCGTACCGCTTCTTCGATCTGCGCGGTTGGCTTGGCAGCGTAGTTCATGCGCAGGCAATTACGGTATTTGCCCGACGCGGAAAAGATACTGCCCACGGCAATCTGTACACCTTGATCGTATAACGCACGATTAAGTTTCAACGTGTCGAAGCCCTCTGGCAGTTCAACCCAGAGCATGAAGCTGCCTTGCGGCCGACTGGCGCGGGTGCCGGCGGGGAAATAACGGTTGATCCAGTCGATCATCACGTCGCGATTACGCTGGTATTGAGTGCGCATCCGCCGCAAATGTGGCTCGAAGTGGCCGGCCTTGAGGAATTCGGCAATGGCGATCTGCGGTTGCGGTGCGGTCGAGCCGGTGCTGATGTATTTCATGTGCAGCACGCGCTCCAGATACCGTCCCGGCGCCACCCAGCCGATACGCAGCCCCGGTGCGAGGGTCTTGGAAAACGAACTGCACAACAGTACGCGACCGTCTTCGTCGAAGGATTTGATCGTGCGTGGGCGCGGGTAGGTGTAGGCCAGTTCGCCATACACATCGTCCTCGATGATCGCCACGTCAAAGCGTTGGGCCAGGGTCAACAGCGCCCGCTTGCGCGACTCCGGCATGATGTAGCCCAGCGGGTTGTTGCAGTTGGGGGTCAACTGTATGGCCTTGATCGGCCACTGCTCCAATGCCAGTTCCAGCGCATCGAGGCTGATGCCGGTGATTGGATCGGTGGGGATTTCCAGGGCTTTCATGCCCAGGCCCTTGAGCGTTTGCATGGCGCCGTGGAAGCTCGGCGAATCCACTGCCACGATGTCACCTGGCATACAGACGGCGCGGATGCTGGTGGACAGCGCCTCATGGCAACCGGTGGTGACGATGAGGTCGTTGGACCCCAATTGGCAGCCGGAATCGAGCATCAGCCGGGCGATCTGCTCGCGCAGTTCGAGGGTGCCGTAAATATTGTCGTAATACAGACCGGGCATGTCCTGCCGCCGGCTGATCTGCGCCAGGCCGCGCAGCAGCGGTTTCATGGTCGGTGTGGTGATGTCCGGCATGCCGCGACCCAGTTGCACGACGTCTTTGCGGGGCACCGCGCGAATCAGCTCCAGCACCTGATCCCACTGGGAAATATCCACTGGCCGCTGGGCCGGGCGGCCGACGGCGGGCAATTCGGGCAGTTCCCGGCTCGATGGGACGAAGTAGCCGGACTTGGGTTTGGGCGTTGCCAGCCCGCCGTCCTCCAAGACTCGATAGGCCTGTTGCACCGTGCTCAGGCTGACCCCGTGCTCGACGCTCAAGGCCCGCACCGACGGCAGTCGGTCACCGGGGCGATAAAAGCCCTGTTCAATGCGCGTGCCGAGCAATTCGGCGAGATTCACGTAAAGGGTCATGGTACTGCCTCGGTGCAAGTGATTCGGTTAACCGGTACAGATGGGGCAAAAATACTGGATTCAGAGGTCAGAATGCTAAATCTGTATGGGGTTAATACAGATACTTTGGATCTGTAATGCTTTTTGCTGCCCGCGCATCATGGAATCTCTCGCTACCCAAGTAAACAGGAGCAATGAAAATGAACGGCTTGAGCGATGTGCGGCTGACGTTACACAGTCAGGAACTGACGGCGGGGCAGATCAACGGCCCGCGCGAAGTGATGCGCAACGCGCCGTCCTGCCTGGGCCGCTGGGGTCTGTTCTGGCATCGTCTGCAAACGCGCAGGGCGTTGCTGGCATTGACGCCGGAGCAACTTCGAGATGTCGGGTTGAGCCTTGAACAGGCGCAGGAGGAGGGGCTCAAGCCGTTTTGGCGTGGTTGAGTTTTGTGCTGGATGAACGGGCGCTTTCGCGAGCAGGCTCGCTCCCACATTGGATCTTCAGCGGACACAGAATGTGTGAACAACCGAGATCTCCTGTGGGAGCGAGCCTGCTCGCGAAGGCGCTCAAAAGAGCGCCACAGTTACCTCAGACCCACTCCTTCATCCGATGCCACAACATCCCCAACGCCAACAACGGCGAGCGCAAATGTTTACCACCCGCAAAGGTGATATGCGGCACCCGAGCAAACAGATCAAACCCGCCACTGTGCTGCCCACTGATCGCTTCGGCCAACAGCTTGCCCGCCAGATGCGTGGCATTCAGCCCATGACCTGAATACGCCTGGGCGTAATACACATTCGGCTGATCCTTGAGCCGGCCAATCTGTGGCAGGCGATTGGCACCGATGCCTATCATGCCGGCCCACTGATAGTCGATCCTGGTCGCCGCCAGCTGTGGGAACACTTCAAGCATCTTGGGTCGCATGTACGCGGCGATGTCTTTCGGGTCGCGACCGGAATAATGACAGGCGCCGCCAAACAGCAAGCGCCGATCCGCCGAGAGCCGGTAGTAGTCCAGCGCCACCCGTTGATCGCACACCGCCATGTTTTGCGGCAGTAACTCGTGGGCCTGTTCCTCGCTCAAGGGCTCGGTGGCGATGATGTAACTGCCGGCGGGCAGGACTTTTCCGCTGAGTTCGGGATTGAGGTTGTTGAGGTAGGCGTTGCAGCCCAGCACCAGGGTTTTGGCGCGGACCGAGCCCTGGGCGGTGTGTACCTTGACCTCGGTGCCATAGTCGATGCGAGTGACAGCCGATTGTTCGAACAGCTGCACGCCCAACTGCTGCGCGACTGCCGCCTCGCCCAAGGCCAGATTGAGCGGGTGCAAATGCCCCGAGCCCATGTCGATCAAGCCGCCCACGTAGCGTTCTGAACCCACCACGCTGTGCATCTCGTCGGCTTGCAGCAGACGGGTTTCATGGCGGTAACCGAGGCTGCGCAATTCTTCCGCGTCTTCGGCGAAGCCTTGCAGGTCCTTGGGTTTGTTGGCCAGGTCGCAGTAGCCCCAGGTCAGGTCGCAAGGGATCTGAAAACGCTCGATCCGCTGGCGGACGATGTCCACCGCTTCCAGGCCCATGAGTTTGATCTGGCGTACGCCGTCCGCACCGATGATGTTGGCAAACTGATCAAGACCATGGCCGACCCCACGAATCAATTGCCCGCCATT
Source organism: Pseudomonas fungipugnans (assembly GCF_029955235.1). Lineage (NCBI taxonomy): Bacteria > Pseudomonadati > Pseudomonadota > Gammaproteobacteria > Pseudomonadales > Pseudomonadaceae > Pseudomonas > Pseudomonas fungipugnans. Next base: position 29,541 of record NZ_JARBWL010000002.1, on the reverse strand, counting down.
GCGTCCGCTGGCGCCCCAACCGATCTTGCGTGCTTCCAGCAGCACCACGCTGAGGCCACGCTCAGCCAGTTCGATGGCTGCGTTCAACCCGGAAAAGCCGCCGCCGACCACGCACACATCCGCGATCAACTCGCCCTGGAGCACCGGATGAGTGGGCTGCGGCAGGCTGCTGGCAGCGTAATAAGAGTCGGTGTGCCGGGCAGGGGCATTCATGCGTGTTTTCCTGATGCGTGTGTTTGGAAAATTTGACGGAGGATAAGCCGGACCTTCCGGCGTGGGCAACACTGGTCGGCTGCGGCTGTATGGATCGGGCCGTATGCCGCACAATTGCGCTCTATTCCGCTTTTGGTCACCGTTTCGATGAGCTGCAACAGCCAGAAAGTCCGCACGCTGCGTCAGCAGATCCCCTCGTTCGAGTGCGTGCCCGGCTGCCATGACTGCTGTGGGCCGGTGACCACCTCGCCCGAAGAAATGTCCCGCCTGCCGCGCAAGACCCGGGCCGAGCAGGATGCGGCAATGGATGAACTCAACTGCGTGCACCTGGGGCCGAACGGTTGCACGGTGTATGACGAGCGGCCGCTGATCTGCCGCTTGTTTGGTACGACCAAGACGCTGCCATGCCCCAATGGTCGCGGGCCGGTGGAGCTGATCCATCCGCGGGTGGAGAAGCAGATTCATGAGTACATGGCTTCTACCCGGCAGGTGTTGGTGTAGCGGTCATCTGGTTCTACCGAGTCGCCATCTTCGCGAGCAGGCTTGCTCGCGAAGATGGCCGCGCCGACGTCGCATCACTCAATCCGGAATCGGCAGACTCAAACTCTCTTTCACCTCTTCCATCACGATATAGCTCTTCGATTCCCGTACATGAGGCAGCTTGAGCAAGATATCGCCCAGCAGTTTGCGGTACGAAGCCATCTCGGAAATCCGCGCCTTCACCAGATAGTCGAAATCCCCTGACACCAAATGGCATTCCAGCACATGCGGCAGTTTCAGCACCGCGCGTCGGAACTCTTCGAAAGTGTCGCCGGATTTGTAGTCGAGGCTGATCTCGACGAATACCAGCAAGCTCCCCTTGAGATGCTGCGGATTCAGCCGGGCGTTGTAGCCCATGATGATCCCCTCGCGCTCCAGGCGCCGAACCCGCTCGGTGCAGGGGGTGGTCGACAGCCCGACCTTTTCCCCGAGTTCGGTGAAGGAGATGCGCCCGTCCGCTTGCAGGATCCGCAGGATGTTGCGGTCGATCTTGTCCAGCTCACGTTTGGTCTGAGTGTTGGTACGCATAGGGGATGCGCCTCCGTGAAAAGGGTTTTTGCCGAGAATTGTCGCCAAATATAGGCACTTATATAGTGAAAAGCACTGCCTAATCTTTCTTAAACTGCGCACATCTTTGGTCTGAACAACAAACGTCAGCGGCTCGCCGCGATGAGGGATAGAAAATGCGCGTCATGGTCTTGGGTAGCGGCGTCATCGGTACCGCCAGTGCTTACTATCTGGCGCGTGCCGGGTTTGAAGTGGTGGTCGTGGACCGTCAGCCGGCTGCTGCCATGGAGACCAGTTTCGCCAACGCCGGGCAGGTCTCGCCGGGCTATGCCTCGCCATGGGCCGCGCCGGGTGTGCCGCTCAAGGCCATCAAGTGGCTGTTGCAGCGCCACGCGCCATTGGCGATCAAGGCCACCGCCGACATCGACCAATACCTGTGGATGGCGCAGATGCTGCGCAACTGCACCGCCAGCCGTTATGCGGTGAACAAGGAGCGCATGGTGCGGCTGTCCGAGTACAGCCGTGACTGCCTTGACGAACTGCGCGCCGAAACCGGCATTGCCTACGAGGGCCGCAGCCTCGGCACGACCCAGCTGTTCCGCACTCAGGCACAGCTCGATGGCGCCGCCAAGGACATCGCCGTATTGAAAGAATCCGGTGTGCCATTCGAACTGCTCGACCGCGCCGGCATTGCTCGCGTTGAGCCGGCGCTGGCCAACGTCACTGATATTCTGGCCGGTGCCCTGCGCCTGCCGAACGACCAGACCGGCGACTGCCAGATCTTCACCACCCGCCTGGCCGAAATGGCCGTGAAGCTGGGTGTGGAATTCCGTTTCGGCCAGGACATTCAGCGCCTCGACTACGCCGGTGACCGCATCAACGGTGTCTGGATCGACGGCAAGCTGGAAACCGCCGACCGCTACGTGCTGGCTCTCGGCAGCTACTCGCCGCAACTGCTCAAGCCTCTGGGCATCAAGGCCCCGGTGTATCCACTCAAGGGTTATTCGCTGACGGTGCCGATCACCAACCCGGCGATGGCGCCGACTTCGACCATTCTCGACGAGACGTACAAGGTCGCGATCACCCGTTTCGATAACCGCATTCGCGTGGGCGGCATGGCGGAAATCGCCGGTTTTGACTTGTCGCTGAACCCGCGTCGGCGCGAAACCCTGGAGATGATCGTCAACGACCTTTATCCTCAGGGCGGCGATCTGGCCCAGGCGAGTTTCTGGACCGGTCTGCGTCCGACCACACCGGACGGCACGCCGATCGTGGGTGCAACGCCATTCAGCAACCTGTTCCTGAACACCGGTCACGGCACACTCGGCTGGACCATGGCCTGTGGTTCCGGGCGCTTGCTGGCTGACCTGATGGCGAAGAAAACCCCGCAGATCAGCGCCGAAGGCCTCGATATTTCCCGTTACGGCAACACACCTCAGGAGTCCGCAAAACATGGCAATCCAGCGCCAGCTCACCAATGAACGCATGAGTCAGATCGTCGCTCACAACGGCACCGTGTATCTGGCGGGGCAGGTCGGTGACGACATGAGCGCCGGGATTGAACAACAGACCCGCGAAACCCTCGCCAACATTGAGCGTTTGCTGGACCTGGCCGGCACTGACATCAGCCATATCCTGTCGGTCACGATCTACCTGAAAGACATCGATGCGCACTTCGAAGGCATGAACGCCGTGTGGGACAAATGGCTGCCAAAAGGCGTCGCGCCGGCCCGCGCGACGGTCGAATCGAAGCTGTGCGAACCGCAAATCCTGGTTGAGCTGTCGGTGGTTGCCGCACTGCCATAATTGTTTTTGTAACGATCCCTCTCCCGGTGCTGTTGGCGGTTCACGCCGTCAGTCAGCGCCGGTTTTTCTTCCTCCAATGACCGCCTAGAAGTCTGCCGCCATGCGTCCTGCCCGTGCCCTGATCGACCTTCAAGCCCTGCGTCACAATTACCGGATCGCTCGTGAAATCACCGGGGCAAAAGCCCTCGCCGTGATCAAGGCCGATGCCTATGGCCATGGCGCCGTGCGCTGTGCCCAGGCACTTGAGGCCGAGGCGGACGGGTTCGCCGTGGCCTGTATCGAAGAGGCGCTGGAGTTGCGGGCGGCGGGCATTCGGGCGCCGGTGCTGCTGCTGGAGGGCTTCTTCGAGGCCAGCGAATTGCCGCTGATCGTCGAGCATGATTTTTGGTGCGTCGTGCATTCGTTGTGGCAGTTGGAAGCCATCGAGAACGCAACATTGGGCAAGCCGATCACGGTGTGGCTCAAGCTGGACTCCGGCATGCACCGGGTTGGCCTGCACCCCAAGGATTATCAGGCTGGCTATCAACGCCTGCTGGCCAGCGGCAAGGTGGCAAAAATCGTCCTGATGAGCCACTTCGCCCGGGCCGATGAGCTGCACGAACAAAGCAGCACCGAGCAGGTTGCCGTGTTCGAGGCGGCGCGCCTGGGCTTGTCCGCCGAAGTCAGCCTGCGCAACTCGCCGGCCGTACTGGGCTGGCCGCAGATTCCAAGCGATTGGGTGCGTCCGGGCATCATGCTTTACGGCTCGACGCCCTTCGAAGAAACCAATGCTGTGGCCTCGCGCTTGCAGCCAGTGATGACCCTGGAATCCAAAGTTATTTGCGTGCGTGAGCTGCCGGCCGGTGAGCCAGTGGGTTATGGCGCGAATTTCGTCACGCAAAAGCCGATGCGCATTGGCGTGGTGGCCATGGGGTATGCCGATGGCTATCCGCGTCACGCGCCGACCGGTACGCCAGTGCTGGTAGCCGGGCAGCGTAGCCAATTGCTGGGCCGGGTATCGATGGACATGCTGTGCATCGACCTGACCGATGTACCGCAAGCCGGTCTCGGTTCGACGGTCGAGCTGTGGGGCCAAAACGTGCTGGCCAGTGACGTTGCCGCCGCCGCCGACACGATTCCTTACCAGATATTCTGCAACCTGCGCCGGGTGCCGCTGCTCTATTCCGGCGGTTAGCCACAAGCGGTCAGCACCGAAAGTCGACCCGCTGAACAGGATTCAGGTCCAAGTGTTGTAAATACTGAACGCTGTCGCCATGATAACGCTCAATATCCACACAACCTGAATTCCTGGAGGCTCCAGTATTGGACGTCGGTGAACGACTGCAATCGATCCGTAAGCTCAAAGGCCTTTCCCAGCGGGAGCTCGCCAAACGTGCGGGTGTCACCAACAGCACCATTTCGATGATCGAGAAGAACAGCGTCAGCCCCTCGATCAGTTCGCTGAGGAAAGTACTGGGCGGGATTCCCATGTCCATGGTCGAGTTCTTTTCCGAAGAAATCCTGCAGGAAAAACCGACTCAGATCGTCTACAAGGCCAACGAGCTGATCGATATTTCCGATGGTGCCGTGACCATGAAACTGGTCGGCCGGGCGCACCCGAGCCGCGCCATCGCGTTCCTCAATGAAATCTACCCGCCTGGTGCCGATACCGGTGAAGAGATGCTCACCCATGAGGGCGAGGAAACCGGCATCCTGGTGGAAGGACGACTGGAACTGGTGGTCGGGCTTGAAACTTTTGTGCTCGAAGCCGGCGACAGCTACTACTTTGAAAGTACCAAGCCGCACCGTTTCCGCAATCCGTTCGATGCCCCGGCGCGACTAATCAGCGCAGCCACGCCGGCGAATTTCTAGGGAAAGAGGCGTCCTGCCAGTATCGCGGAGGCACCCAGGCTGGTTTCCGCCGCGCAACAAGACCCCTTCGACTTTGGGGTTGTTTCGGTGCGGCGGGCTTACCGTTATACTTGCGCCCGCCTGCGAACCGTGGCGTGGGCGTGAATAGCCACCATTGAGGGTGAACGCGTGAACCTAATTATGAAAATGCTGGCTGCACCAGCAACCGTACTGGCCCTATGGGCTGCCAGCGCTCAAGCGACAACCACCGACGACATCGCCAAGCGCCTCGCGCCGGTCGGTCAGGTCTGTGTACAAGGTCAGGAATGCAAAGGGATGGAAGTCGCTGCTTCGGCAGGCGGCGGTGGCGGTGCCAAAACCCCTGATGAAGTGATTGCAAAACATTGCAACGCTTGCCATGGTACTGGCCTGTTGGGTGCGCCGAAAATTGGTGACACAGCTGCATGGAAAGACCGCGCCGATCACCAGGGTGGTTTGGACGGTCTGTTGGCCAAGGCGATTACCGGTTTGAACGCCATGCCGCCAAAAGGCACCTGCGCCGATTGCGCGGATGAAGAGCTCAAAGGCGCGATCCAGAAGATGTCCGGCCTGAAATAAGCCGCCATCTCCAGCAAAAAGCCGCTTGTTAGCGGCTTTTTTGTGCCTGCGATTCGCGACTGAGACTGTTCATTGCAGTAAAGACCCGGCAAGCTCGGTCCAACCCCAATTCATGGAACGGGCGGGAGCAATCAGATGGTGCAGTTGTGTTCTATCGAACAAGCGGTCGATGACGTCCTGGCGCAATTGCCGGCGCATATTCACCTGGGCATGCCGCTGGGCCTGGGCAAACCCAATCACTTCGCCAATGCGTTGTACCGCCGCATCGCGCAACTGCCCGAGCGGCAACTGACGATCTACACCGCGCTGTGCCTGGGCCGTCCGTCTCTGGGTGATGGCTTGCAAAAGCGTTTCCTGGAACCCTTTATCGAACGGGTTTTCGGTGATTACCCCGAGCTGGATTTCCTCGCGGATCTGCACAAGGACAGCCTGCCGAGCAATATCCACGTCCAGCAGTTCTTCATGCAACCCGGCAGCCTGTTGCACAGCGCTTCTGCCCAGCAGGATTACGTCAGCAGCAATTACAGCCACGCGGCGCGGGACATCAACGGTGCCGGTCTGAATCTGGTGGCGCAATTGGTGGCCAGCCACGAAGATCACCCGGACCGCCTGAGCCTGAGCTGCAACCCGGACATCACCCTCGACCTGTTTCCCATGATCGCCAAGCGCCGGGCGGCGGGGGCGACGATCCTGATCGTTGGCCAGGTGCACAATGACTTGCCTTACATGCCCGGTGACGCCGAAGTCGGCATCGACACCTTCGACCTGCTGATCGACGAGAAGGACAACACCACGCTGTTTTCCACGCCGAACATGCCGGTGGGATTTCAGGATCACTTCATTGGGTTGCACGCCAGCACGTTGGTGCGCGACGGCGGGACGTTGCAGATCGGCATCGGCTCCATGGGCGACGCCCTGACCGCTGCGTTGCTCGCCCGTCAGGCCGACAACAGTGGTTACAAGGCACTGCTGGCGGATGTGAATCTCAGCCAGTGGGCCCAGTTGATCGACCGTGAAGGCGGCACCGAGCCGTTCGCCCAAGGGCTTTACGGTTGCAGCGAAATGTTCGTCAACGGCCTGCTGGTACTGGCGGATGCCGGGATCGTGCGGCGCAAGGTCTATCCCGACGTCGCGACGCAAGAGCAGGCCAATGCCGGGACCCTCGACGAAGCGGCACAGACTGACGGTATCTCGGTGCACGGCGGCTTCTTCCTCGGGCCGCGCAGTTTCTATGAGCGTTTGCACGAGATTCCGAAACACAAGCGCTTCGAATTCAACATGACCCGCATCAGCTACATCAACGAGCTGTACGGTCAGGAAGAACTCAAGCGTTTGCAGCGTCTCGACGCGCGCTTCATCAACACCGTGTTTACCATGACCTTGATGGGCGCCGGCGTGGCCGATCAACTGGAAGACGGGCGGGTGCTCAGTGGTGTCGGCGGCCAATACAACTTTGTTGCCCAGGGCCATGCGCTGGAAGGCGCGCGCTCGATCCTGATCCTGCGTAGCTGGCGCGAGGCCGGTGGGGACGTCAGTTCGAACATCGTCTGGGAGTACGGCCACTGCACGATTCCGCGCCACCTGCGCGACATCGTGGTCACCGAGTACGGCATCGCCGACCTGCGGGGCAAAACCGACTCGGCGGTGATCGAGGCACTGCTGAACATCAGCGACTCGCGCTTCCAGCCGGGGTTGATCGAGCAGGCGCAGAAGGCCGACAAATTGCCGAAGAATTTCCGTCTTGATCCGCGGTTTGCCGACAACAGTCCACAGCGCTTGCAGGCGATACAGGCACGCCATCCGCAGTTGTTCCCGGAGTATCCGTTGGGCTGTGATTTCACCGAGGTGGAGCGTGATGTGCTGCGGGCGCTGAACTGGCTGAAGAGCAAGTTCAAACTGGCCGAGATTCTGGAACTGGGCAAAGCTGCGCTGGATGCGCCGGAGCCTTCGGCGTTTCCCGAGCATCTGGAGAGGATGCAACTGAGCAACCCTGAAGGGCTAAAAGAGGATTTGTTTCAACGCCTGCTGCTCACCGGTCTAAAGGCCACCGCGCAGTAACAACCATCACAAAACCCTGTGGGAGCGGGCTTGCCCGCGATGAGGCCATAACATGCAACATTGATGTTGGATGTTGCGCCGCCATCGCGGGCAAGCCCGGCTTCCACAGGTTCAGTGGTGCAACGGGTTATTCGATGAAGGTTACAACGCCATCCTTGAGCGATTGCACCCGCGCCAGCGATTCAACGCGATAACCCTGTGCATCCAGCTCCGCACGGCCACCCTGGAACGACTTCTCGATCACGATCCCCAGGCCGGCCACGGTAGCGCCGGCCTGTTTGATGATCGAGATCAGCGCCTGCGACGCCTTACCGTTGGCCAGGAAGTCGTCGATGATCAGCACGCGGTCGCTGCTGGTCAGGTGGCGCGGGGAAATCGCCACGGTGCTTTCGGTCTGCTTGGTGAACGAGTAAACGGTCGCCGACAGCAGGTTTTCGGTCAGGGTCAGGGACTGGTGCTTGCGAGCGAAGATCACCGGCACGCCGAGGTTCAGGCCGGTCATGATCGCCGGGGCAATGCCGGAGGCTTCGATGGTGACGATCTTGGTGATGCCCGAATCCTTGAACAGCGAGGCGAATTCGTCGCCGATCAGCTTCATCAGGGCCGGGTCGATCTGGTGGTTCAAAAAGGCGTCGACCTTCAGGACCTGGTCGGAAAGCACGATGCCTTCTTCGCGAATTTTCTTGTGCAGTGCTTCCATGAAGCTGTCCTCTTTCGGCGTCTTGTGCGCCTGAACGCTAAGTTAAAAGTGTTTGGATAAAAAGTGGCCGATTCTAGCGCTTTAACATCGCGCGTATATCCGCCAATGCAGTGTTGCCGCGCACCGCTTTGACTTCGGTCGGCGTGTCGTCAGTGCCTTCCCATGCCAGATCGTCCGGCGGCAGCTCATCGAGGAAGCGGCTGGGCGCGCAATCGATGATTTCGCCGTACTGTTTGCGCTTGGCGGCAAAGGTGAAGGCCAGGGTCTGGCGGGCGCGGGTAATGCCCACGTAGGCCAGCCGGCGCTCTTCTTCAATGGTGTCGGCTTCGATGCTGGAGCGGTGCGGCAGGATTTCCTCTTCCATGCCCATGATGAACACGTAGGGGAATTCCAGGCCCTTGGAGGCATGCAAGGTCATCATCTGCACGCCTTCGGCGCCGTCTTCCTCTTCCTGCTGACGTTCGAGCATGTCGCGCAAAACGAGTTTGCCGATGGCGTCCTCGACAGTCATCTCGCCTTCTTCGTCTTTTTCGAGGGTGTTTTTCAACGCCTCGATCAGGAACCACACGTTACCCATGCGGTAGTCGGCGGCCTTGTCGCTGGAGCTGTTGGTGCGCAGCCAGTTCTCGTAGTCGATGTCCATGACCATGCTGCGCAGGGCGCTGATCGGGTCTTCGCCGGCGCACTGCTCGCGGACCTTGTCCATGAAGCGCTTGAAGCGCGCCAGGCGATCGGTGAACCGCGCGTCCAGATGTTCGCCCAGGCCGATTTCGTCGGTGGCGGCGTACATCGAGATCTTGCGTTCGGTGGCGTAGTTGCCGAGCTTTTCCAGGGTGGTCGAGCCGATTTCCCGGCGCGGCACGTTGATCACCCGCAGGAAGGCGTTGTCGTCGTCCGGGTTCACGATCAGGCGGAAATAAGCCATCAGGTCTTTGACTTCCTGACGCCCGAAGAAGCTGTTGCCGCCGGACAGGCGATACGGAATCTGGTGGTGTTGCAGCTTCAGCTCGATCAGCTTGGCCTGGTAGTTGCCGCGATACAGAATGGCGAAATCACTGTAGGGCCGGTCGGTGCGCAGGTGCAGGGTGAGGATTTCCACGGCCACGCGTTCGGCTTCGGCGTCCTCGTTGCGGCAGCGGATCACGCGGATCTCGTCGCCGTGGCCCATCTCGCTCCACAGTTGTTTTTCAAACTCGTGGGGGTTGTTCGAGATCAGCACGTTGGCGCAGCGCAGGATGCGGCTGGTGGAGCGGTAATTCTGCTCCAGCATCACCACTTTCAGGGATGGGTAATCGTCCTTGAGCAGCATCAGGTTTTCCGGGCGGGCGCCGCGCCAGGCGTAGATCGACTGGTCGTCGTCACCCACGACGGTGAACTGGTTGCGCGTGCCGATCAGCAATTTCACCAGCAGATACTGGCTGGCGTTGGTGTCCTGGTATTCGTCCACCAGCAGGTAGCGGACTTTGTTCTGCCACTTTTCGAGGATGTCGGCGTGTTCCTGGAACAGTTTGACCGGCAGCAGGATCAGGTCGTCGAAGTCCACCGCGTTGAACGCCTTGAGCGTGCGCTGGTAGTGGGTGTAGACGATGGCGGCGGTCTGTTCCTTGGGGTTGCGCGCGTTTTCCAGGGCTTCGGGCGGCAGGATCAGGTCGTTTTTCCAGGCGCCGATCATGTTCTTGATCTCGTCGACGCCGTCGTCGCCCGAGTATTCCTTCTGCATGATGTCGGTCATCAGGGCTTTGACGTCGGTCTCGTCGAAAATCGAGAAGCCCGGTTTGTAGCCCAGCCGCACATGTTCCTTGCGGATGATGTTCAGGCCCAGGTTGTGGAAGGTGCAGACCGTCAGGCCGCGACCCTCGCCACCCTTGAGCAGCGTGCCGACCCGCTCCTTCATCTCGCGCGCGGCCTTGTTGGTGAAGGTCATGGCGACGATGTACTGGGCACGGATGCCGCAGTTCTGGATCAGGTGCGCGATTTTGCGCGTGATCACGCTGGTCTTGCCGGAGCCTGCACCGGCGAGCACCAAAAGAGGGCCGCCGACGTAGCTCACGGCTTCTTGCTGCCGGGGATTGAGTCGGGACATACGGAATCAGGGAGTCATTGACGAAATGGGCCGGCATTTTAACAGGCTCAGCGAATTGTGCTGCTTTGTCCGACTTGTGACGCAACACGCTATCTCTATTTGCCGGTTTTGCTACTTTCACGCAGGATGTGCGGCGAAATTGCGTCTAATGTTTGTTATTCCAGATACAAAGCCGCGCTTGATAACCGATGTCATTTGGTCATTGGTTGGCTGCGCGGCATAATGCCCGCCGCCTACATCATTGCAGAGTCTAGGGAGCTAGCTTGTCTACGCCTGTCGAACCCTTGCGTTTGCTGCTACTGGCCGAAGAGCCAGCGTGGACAGCGTTGTTGCGCGAGTGTCTGGCTCCGATGGGGAGCTCGGCAGTGCTGATCAGCGCGCCGAGTTGGGAGTCGGTCAGCAGTCTGTTCGATGACAACCGCAGTGCGGTGTTGTTGACGATCCCGGCACTCCAGCCGATGCCAGGCCGTTGCAGCCTGCCGACGGTGTTGCTGCTCGAACACGAACCGCCGTTGCCGCCCGACGGCGTCAGCGACTGGCTGGTGCGTGATGCGCTGGACAGCGGCATGTTGCGGCGCTGCCTGCGCCATGTGCGCGAGCGCGGCGTGCTGGAAAACACTTTGCAACGCCTGGCCGAGCAAGATCCGCTGACCGGCATTGCCAACCGCCAGGGCTTCCAGACCCTGCTGGCGGCGCGTCTGGCGGACAACGACGGTCGCGGCCTGGCCCTCGGGCACCTCGATCTCGACAACTTTCGACACGCCAACGATGCCCTCGGCCATCAGGCCGGCGACCGTTTGATCCTGCAAGTTGTCGCCCGGCTGAAAAGCCAGCTCGAAGCCGGCGATCAGCTGGCACGGCTGGGCAGCGATGAATTTGCCCTGCTGATCGACACCCGTCGCGCGCCACAACGCGCCGAATGGATGGCCGAACGTATTACCGAAGCCCTGTCCGAACCGTATTGGGTCGATGGCGAAAGCCTGTTGATCGGCTCCAGCCTGGGCATCGCCCACGCCCGGGCCCAGGCCGGTGCCGACCCGCTGATGTGGCACGCGCACATCGCCATGCAGCAAGCCAAAAGCACTCAGGGCTGCACCTTTCATATCTTCAACGAACGCATCAACCGCAACGCCCGCAGCATGGCGGATCTGGAAAGCGAACTGCGCCGGGCCTTGCGCCGCGATGAACTGGAGCTGCATTACCAGCCACGGCTGAACATGGACGACGGCCAGATCGTCGGCCTTGAAGCGCTGGTGCGCTGGCGTCATGCCGAGCGCGGCTTGCTGGCACCGAGCGAGTTTGTGCCGCTGGCCGAGCAGAGCGGGCTGATCGTGCCGCTGGGTTACTGGGTGATTTCCCGGGCCCTGCGCGACATGCAGGCGCTGCGTGAACGGGGTTTGCCGGCGTTGCACATGGCGATCAACCTGTCGTTCCGCCAGTTTCAGGACAGCCAGTTGTTGTCGACGCTCAGCCGCCTGATCGCCGAGCGTGGTGTAGAGGCGCAATGGCTGGAATTCGAACTGACTGAAACCGCCGTCATGCGCCGCAGCGATCTGGTCAAGCAGACGATGGACGCTCTTGGGCGCCTCGGCGTGCGCTTTTCCCTGGATGATTTTGGCACTGGTTTCTCCTCGTTCGTGCACCTCAACAGCCTGCCGATCACCTTGTTGAAGGTCGATAAAAGCTTTGTCGGCGGCATGGAAGAGCGCGAAGAGAACCGTAAACTGGTCCACGCCATGATCAACCTGGCGCATAACCTCAATCTTGAAGTGGTGGCTGAGGGCGTGGAAACGGTGGAGCAACTGGATCTGCTGCGCGGATTTGGTTGCGATCAGGTGCAGGGTTATCTGATCAGCAAGCCGTTGCCGTTGGCGGAGTTGGTTGAGTATTTGACCTTTGGCAGCAGCCAGCAGCCCGCCCTCGAAATCGTGAGTTAAACGCGAAATCTGTGGGACGGGCTCTTGTGGCGAGGGAGCTTGCTCCCGCTTGGGCGCGTAGCGGCCACAAAATCTTTGCGACTGCTGCGCAGTCGAGCGGGAGCAAGCTCCCTCGCCACACAAGCCTCGCTCCTACAGGGATCTCAGTCAGGCTGGGCGACTTGGAAGCTTGCCCCTGACGCAGGCTCGCGCCGAATCATCCGCTTCATCTTCCACTCAAACGCCAGCGTCAGACTCACCGCCGCACACGCCAGCCCCAGCGCCAACCCCCACCAGACGCCCGTCGGCCCCCAGTTCAGGTGGAAGGCCATCATCCACGCGGCCGGCGCGCCAATCAGCCAGTAGCAACCGAGCCCGACCAGGAATGTGGTCTTGGCATCCTTGAGCCCGCGAATGCAGCCCATGGCGATGGTTTGAGTGCCGTCGAACAGCTCGAACCACGCCGCCACCGCCAGCAGGCTCACGGCCAGATCGATGACCGGGCGAAAGGCCGGGTCGTTGTGATCCAGGAACAGCCCGATCAATTGATTCGGCAACAGCCAGAACACCATGGCAAACCCGAGCATCGACGCCGCCCCGAAGGCGATCCCGACCCGCCCGGACAGCCGCGCATCCAGCAACTGCCCGGCACCATAGTGCTGACCGATGCGCATGGTGATCGCATAGGACAACCCGGCCGGCACCATGAACGCCACCGAGACGATCTGCAGGGCGATCTGATGCGCCGCCAGTTGCGTGCTGCCCATGGTGCCCATGCACAGCGCTGCAAAGGCAAACAGCCCGACCTCCACCGCATACGTGCCGCCAATCGGCAGGCCCAGGCGCCACAGTTCTTTCAGGTATTGCCGGTTGGGCCGCGACAAGCCTTGGCATAATGGATAGGCATCGTAGGCCCGACTCCGGCGAATGTGCAGCGCCAACGCCAGCGCCATCAGGTTGGCGACGATCGCCGTGACCAGTCCGATGCCCATCAGTCCCATTTTCGGCAATCCGAACATGCCGGTGATGAATGCGTAGTTGAGGACGAAGTTGGCCACGGTGCCGCACAGGCTGATCACCATCACAGGCGTCGCGCGGCCGATGGCGCTGGTGAAACCGCGCAGGGCCATGAAGCTCAAATAGCCGGGCAGGGCGAACGGCAGGATCGTCAGGAACTGCCCGGCGGCGTGCACGTTGGTTTCAGTCTGGCCGAACAACAGCAGCACTGGCTTGAGGTTCCACAGCAGCAGGCCGGCCACCAGCGCCATGATCCACGCCAGCCACAGCCCGGCCTGGGTCAGCCGCGTGGCGCCAACAATATCGCCGGCGCCCTTACGGATAGCCACCAGGGTGCCGACCGCTGCAATCACGCCGATGCAGAAAATCGACACGAACGAATAAGTCGCCGCGCCCAGACCGCCACCGGCCAGTGCTTCAGGACTGAGGCGGGCCATCATCAAGGTGTCAGTGAGGACCATCAGCATGTGCGCCAACTGTGAGGCAATCAACGGCCCCGCCAGCCGCAGGATGGCCCAGAGTTCGGTACGCGCTGGATGCTGCATGATCATCACGCTCCATGGGTGAAGAGAGCAGGGAAAGCGTCGATTTTCGGCGCTCTGCGGGGTTTGCACAAAGGGATAAAAAAGATGGGTGGCATGATTAAAACTCATCCAGCGGAGTTTCTGCTAAGTTGGAAAAGTCCCGCTGTAGGAGCTTTCTGAATGTCTCGTCGTCTTCCTCCCTTGTATGCCCTGCGCGCATTTGAAGCAGCGGCGCGACACAGTTCGTTCACCCGCGCCGCCGAAGAGCTGTCAATCACTCAAAGTGCGGTGAGCCGGCACATTCGTACACTCGAAGAGCATTTTGCCTGCCGCCTGTTTCATCGCAGCGGGCGCAACCTGCAACTGACCGAGTCGGCGCGGCTGATCCTGCCCGGCATCCGCGAAGGCTTTACCGCGCTGGAGCGGGCCTGCAATACCTTGCGCGCCGAAGACGACATCCTGCGCATGAAAGCCCCGTCGACCTTGACCATGCGCTGGCTGCTGGCGCGGCTCAGTCGTTTCCGACATTTGCAGCCCGGCAACGAGGTGCAACTGACCAGCGCCTGGATGGACATCGACACCGTGGACTTCAACCACGAGCCGTTCGACTGCGCTGTCATCCTCAGCAACGGGAATTTCCCCCCGGATTGGGAGGCGACTTTCCTGTTTCCCGAGGAGCTGATTCCGGTGGGTGCACCGAATCTCCTGAAGGACCCACCCTGGGACGTTGCGCGTCTGGCCAGCACCGAACTGCTGCACCCCACGCCCGATCGACGCGACTGGCGTAATTGGCTGGAGCGCATGGGACTGGCCGATCAGGTGTCGCTCAAGGGCGGTCAGGTGTTCGACACGCTGGAGCTGGGCATGATTGCCGCAGCCCGAGGTTACGGCGTGTCCATGGGGGATCTGTTGATGGTGGCCGAAGACGTGGCCCAAGGGCGTCTGAGTTTGCCGTGGCCGACCGCCGTCGCCAGTGGTGAGAATTATTACCTTGTGTGGCCTAAAACCCGCCCTGGAGGCGAACGTTTGCGCCGCCTCAGCGATTTTCTTCAGAGTGAGGTGAACGCCATGGAACTGCCGGTGGTCGAGCGTCAGCGTTGAATCGGTGAGGCGGTCATGCCGCGGCTGTTGAGCGATAACCCCGCTAATTACTCAAGTATTCAGCGTTGCCGCCGAAAATCTGCAAGTGGGACCTTCGTGCCGGTTCCGCGTCACCCCCCATTTATTGGATTTTTTGCCGAGCAGTCGATCAGGGAGGATTCGATTGCTGGGCCAGGAGCTGTCATGTCTCAACCCCGTGCCCGGATCGCCTCACAGCTTGGTCTCGCACTTGCCGTGATTCTGGCGATTGTCATCAGCGGCAGTACCGTGTTCGCCTTGCGCTCGCTGGACACCGCCAACCTCGCCACCCGCGAAGAGCACCTGGCCAGTGAGGCCCGTCTGCTGGCCGACCAGCTGAACACTTTCCACGGCACCCTGCGCGAAAGTACCCAGCGCCTGAGCGGGCTGTTTGAAAAACGCTTCAGCGCCGGCCTCAGCGTGCACCCGGACGAGCCAGTGAGCGTGGCGGGTGTGCAAACGCCAGGCCTGCACCTGGGCAGCGAAGTGTTGAACAACAACTTCAAGGAAGTGGATGAGTTCAAGCAAATGACCGCCGGGGTTGCGACGCTGTTCGTGCGCAGTGGCGAGGACTTCATCCGCGTCAGTACATCGTTGAGCAAACAGGACGGCAACCGGGCCATCGGCACCATGCTCGATCACGCACACCCGGCCTATGCACGCCTGATGTCGGGCCAGGGGTATGTCGGTCGCGCGTTGCTCTTCGATCGCTCCTACATGACCCAATACACCCCGGTTCGCGACGCCAGCGGTAAGGTGATTGCCGTGCTGTTCGTAGGATTTGATTACACCGACGCGCAGAATGCGCAGTTCGCCAATCTCAAGCGTTTCCGCATCGGCCAGACCGGCTCCCTGGCGTTGCTTGACGAGCAGAATAAATGGTTGGTGCCGATTGCCGGTGTCGAAGCTCAAGACCAGGCAGTGACGGCCATCTCCAGTCTGGCGAAAACGCCGGGCAAGGGGGCTTTCTGGACCGACAAATCGGAAGACTTCTACAGCGTCGCCGTGCCATTCGACGGTGGGCCATGGTCCGTGGTGGCGAGCATGCCGCAGGATGAAATCAGCGCTGTAACCTGGAGTGTCGGCATTCAATTGGCCATCGGCAGCCTGCTGGCGATGTTGATCGCGGTGGGCTCGGCAGTCTGGTTGTTGCGCAGCAAACTGGCGCCGTTGGCTGATCTGGTACGTCAGGCCGAAGCCTTGGGCGCTGGTGATTTGAGCGTGCGTTTGAACGTGTCGAGCAATGATGAAATCGGTCAATTGGCCCGCGCCTTCAACCAGATGAGCCAAGCGCTGTCGACCATGGTCGAGCACATTCGCAAGGCTTCGGAAGAGGTCAACAGCCGTGCTCAGGCCTTGTCGGGTCTTTCCGGCGGCGCCTACGAGGGGATGGAGCAGCAGTCCGGCGAAATCACCAGCATGGCCGGTGCCGTAGAAGAGTTCAGCGCCACGTCGCTGGACATCGCCGACAACATGGGCAGCACTCAGCGTCTGGCCCAGGAAAACGCACAGCAAACTCAGATCGGTCGTACATCGATGGACGAAGCGTCCTCGTCCCTGGAGCAGATTGCCGGCGCCTTGAACAGCACCGCGACGGTCATCAACACTCTGGGACAGCGCTCCCAGGAAATCGGTGGCATCGTCGGCGTGATCACCGCGATTGCCGAACAGACCAACCTGCTGGCGCTGAACGCCGCCATCGAAGCGGCCCGTGCCGGTGAGCAGGGCCGTGGTTTTGCAGTGGTGGCGGATGAGGTGCGCAACCTGGCTTCGCGCACGCGTCAGGCGACCGACGAAATTTCCGGGATGATCCAGAGCATCCAGCAGGAAACCGGCAACGCCATCAGCACCATGGAGCAGGGCAATGTGCTGATGCAGGAAGGCCTGTCGCGTAATGCCAACGTGGCCTCGGCGCTGGCGCGGATTGACGAGCAAAGCCGTTCGGCGGGTCAGCAGTTTGCGGCGATCACCACGGCCACTCAGGAACAGAGCAGCACCGCGACTTTGCTCAGCAGCAATTTGCAAAGCATTGCGTTGGCCAACAGTGAGCAGCGTGAAGTGGTGTCCAACCTGGCCATTACCGCCAAGGAGCTGGAATCGCTGGCGGCGGAATTGCGGCAAGAGGTTGACCGGTTTCGTTGAGGTGCCGCTGAAATAGCTTCGCGAGCAGGCTCGCTCCCACATTTGATCTCGGATTCACCCAGGATCTCATGTGGGAGCAAGCCTGCTCGCGAAGGCAGCACCTCAATTTTCAGACGTGTCCCCAAGCCCCGGATCAACCCGCTTCCCGATATCCCTGAGCCGCGCCAACTGATCCACCATCGATGGCGCCTCATCCAGGCTGCTGACAAACGTCCACAAATACGTCATCACCGCGTACACATGCCCGGCCTTCACCGCTGGCGACAGTGCCAACTGACTGATCGCAATCACGAACAACACCGCAGCGACCGAGCCGATAAACAGAAAGGCCGCCGCTTCACGGTCCGACAACCCGATGCGCAGTCGCGACAGCACCCGATAGTGGCGTTGCAAAGTGTCAGGTCCGACCTTTTCCACCAGGCCGATTTCTTTCTCCAGCCGGTCATTCAAGCGCTCATGCAGCTGCTGGTTGCGCCGAGCAAAACGCGGCAACAGAGTCATACACAGCAGTAGCGCCGCCAGGCAGGCAAGGCCGATCCACGGCTCGATCACCAGCAACATCACCGCCGCGCCGACAATCGACACCAGGGCCGTGGCAATGGTCGGCACATGCTTCTCGAAGAAATCCACAAACTCCCGGGCCAGCACCACTCGTGCCGCCGAGGTGGAAGTGCTCTGATTTTGCAGGCGCTGGTTGAGGATCACCGGCACCGCAAGATCGGCATAGATCCGCGTGAACGTCCGGGTGTCGACTGCCCGGCGTGCCGCACCCACCACCCAGAACGCCAGCACAACCAAGGCGTAAAACAGCGCGCTGCTGGCATCGCCACGCATGATCGAGTCCACGGCGAAGCCTGCGAACAGCGGGTAGGCCAGCAGCAACGCATTCTCCAGCGCGACCAGCGACAGCGTGAAAAACAGCTTGCCGGGGTAAGCTTTGGCAATGGCCTTGAGCGTCTGGCTGGCGGATTGCTGGCCGATCTTTTGGCTTTGCTCGACAAGAATTTGTGGGGTGACGGGTGTCATGGGTGCACCAAATGAAAGATAAACGCTACTATTGAGCGACTGCTCAAGTATCCTTGAGCAGTCGCTCAAGAAGCAAGCGCCGTCCATCTGTACGACGCCACGAGGTTATTTCCAAATGTCGCGCATCGACCGCAAAGACCAGATCATCGCCGCCGCCCTGGAGCTGTTCCGCAGCAAGGGGTTCGCCGACGTCTCCACCCGGGATCTGGCGGAACACGCCGGGCTGTCGCGCAGCCACGTCTATCACTACTTCACCGACTGGAAAGAACTGCGCCGGGAAGCGTTTGTGCGATTTGCCAATGAACAGCTTGAAGAAGTCCGCGCACCGCTGGCGGATTTGCCGCCACTGGAAGCATTGCAGGCTTTTCTCACGGACTGCCTGCCGTCTTCGGCTGATGCCGGGTGGGCGCTGTGGCTCGACGCCTGGGACGAGGCGATGCATGACGCCGACCTGGCGGCGGCTTACCTGATCGTTAACGCCCAATGGCAGGCAATGCTGGCCGGGATCATCGAGCAGGGGGTGGCGGCGGGCGTATGCCGTTGTGCTTCCCCCGAACGCGCCGCACGGCAGATCTTCGCCCAGACCATGGGCTATGCCGATGATCTGTTGTTGCAGCCATCCCTTGAAGCCGCGGCGGCGGCATTGGATGAGGTGATGGAAGTGGTGGGGCTGTTGCTGGATATTGAAGTCGTGGATTGAGCGTTTGCAGTAGATGTGCTGTTTTTTGACTTGCTGAAACGATTCTTCAAGTCTATAAAAATGGCACAACTCCAAGAAAGGCTGCTCCCATGACCCCGCTCAAACTCGTTGTTGCACTCAGCGCGTTGTCCGCTGCCTCACACGCCATGGCCTGGGACTACGTCCTGCTCGACACCGACAAGGCCGCCCAGAACTGGCAGATCACCAGTCAACAGCTCGGCGTAAAAACCGACAAACCGTTCTCCGTGACGCTGCGCACCTTGCACGGTGGCCGACAGGAGGGCGTCAGCATTGTCGACATCGATAACGGCACGATGAAGCTCTCAGTGGTGCCGACACGCGGGATGAACGTTCTGCGTGCCTCGGTCGGCGATGTGCGCATGGGTTGGGATTCGCCGGTCAAGGACGTGGTCAATCCGTCCTTCATCGAACTCAATGGCCGTGGTGGATTGGGCTGGCTGGAAGGCTTCAACGAAATGGTCGCACGCTGCGGCTACGAATGGGTCGGCCACCCAGGCATGGACAATGGCGAGCTGCTGACCCTGCATGGTCGTGCCGCCAACATCCCGGCCAGCAAAGTCAGCCTGCACATCGACGAAAAGCCGCCGTATACCATCAGCCTGCGCGGCGAACTCAAGGAGCAGGCATTCAAGAAAGTCGACTTCTCGGTCGCCACCGAACTGGTCACCCAACCCGGCAGCGCAGCTTTCGCCCTCAACGACACGTTGACCAACAACGGTGACTATCCGAAGGAGTACCAGGCGCTGTACCACAGCAACTTCAGCACTCCGTTCCTGGAGCAGGGCGCCCGTTTTGCCGTACCGGTTAAACAGGTGTCGCCCTTCAACGACAAGGCCAAAGGCGATTTGCCGGACTGGCAAACCTATCGCGCCCCGACCAAGGATTACGACGAGACGGTTTACAACGTCGTGCCCTACGCCGATGCCAAGGGCGACACGCTCGCCGTGTTGCACAACAAGGCCGCCAGTCTCGGCGTCTCTGTCGGCTTCAATACCCAACAGTTGCCAGTGTTCTCGCTGTGGAAAAACACCGATACCCAAGGGCAGGGTTATGTGACCGGATTGGAGCCGGGCACGAGTTTTTCCTACAACCGTCGGTATCAAAGACCACTGGGCCTGGTGCCAACCATTGGCCCGAAAGAGCAGAAGCAGTTCCAGATCAACTACAGCTTGTTGGCGGATAGGGGGGCTGTGGATAACGCGCTGAAACGCGTTGGTGACATTCAGGCTGGGCGCGAGACTGAGGTTCGGCAGACGCCGTTGGTGGATTTGAGTAAGGAGTGAGCTATGTCAGCTCGCTGTCGGGCGGTACTGCAGCGCTTCGGCCAGATGCTCGCGAGTGATGCCGTCGACTTGCTCAAGGTCCGCCAAGGTGCGGGCTACCTTGAGCAGTCGATGGGCGGCACGTAACGATAACGTCAGGCGTTCACAGGCCGATTCCAGCCATTTTTCATCGACTGTGGATAACGTGCAGTGAGTGCGCAGGCCCGGCAGATCGAGGAAAGCATTGGCACAACCCTGACGTTTTTGCTGGCGCTCCCTGGCATTGGCGACCAGCAACGCGGCAGTGACAGTGTCGTCACCGGGTTTGGGGGCCGGGTTCAACGCTGTGGCTTCCCGGGCAACGGTGAGGTGCAGATCGATGCGATCCAGCAGCGGCCCCGACAGTTTGTTGCGATAACGCTGCACCATGTCCGGCGTGCAACTGCATTTGCCGCTGGGCTCGCCAAGATATCCACAGGGGCAGGGATTCATCGCGGCAACCAGCTGGAAGCGTGCCGGGAAACGAACCCGGTCCCGTGCACGGGAAATCACGATGTGCCCGGATTCCAGCGGCTCCCTCAAGACCTCCAGCACCTTGCGATCAAACTCCGGCATTAGACTCTTTGGCTACACTGTGTACGTAAAGGACGTCCACATGAAATTGTTATGGCCCGGTAAGCAGTCGATTCCTGAGATTTCTGAGGCACTTCATCGAACCAATAATCCCGCTCTGGCCGATTGGTATGGGAGGCGCACATTAAGGGAAATATATATTATCCCGCTAGTAGTTGACGGTTGCGGAAATGTAGTCCGTGAGGTTCATGAGTTTCTATATGAAAAAGCCTATTATTCAAACGCCTTAAAAATTAGTAAAACAGTAAAAACATACGCAGAATGTTTAGTAGATTGGATGGTCTTCTCCTGTATTCATGAGCTTGATTGGAAATTCGTAAGTAACAGAAATATAGCGCTTTACAGAAATCATCTAAAAGAAAAAACATTTAAGGGCCGTACCCTAAGTGCTAGAACGATAAATCTAAGACTGACAGTGGTTGTAGAGTTTTATAGACATTACTGGTCAAGTGTTTTGTCTCATGAAAATAAAAATCAAGAGGTGATTAGGCGTAAGTTAATACAGTTAAACGCCAGGAATTTTAAAGTTAGGATCAGTAAGCAAAGACCGCGGGCACTGCCTCCCGAAACTTGCCGCTTACTGATGCAGAGCCTGAACGGTGCCCAAAGGCTGATATTCGCATGGACATTGACGACAGGGATGAGGATTGGCAGCGTTCTAAGTATATCTTTAGCTATGTTTAAAGATTTAGATTCACTTAGATCAGACGGGTTTGTCGAAGTAACAGTCAAAGGCGGAAAGCTGCAAAAGGTTTATGTGCCGAAAGCAGTGATCGAAGAGACTAGGATCTATATTGCGACTACCAGAGCGTTAAGTCTTAACAGACCAAAATTTCCGGATGTAGAGCATTCTGCTTTATTTATTAACTCAAAAGGCGAAGCTGTGACTAGTGGATGCTACTACACAGCCTATAAGAGAGCCTGTTTAAGCTTAAAGGTAACTTCTCATCCGCATCAGGCTCGAACAACGTTTGCTACGTATGTTGAACGCCGTCTATTGAGCGCTAGTAAATCTTTAGGGCTTGATAGCGTTAAAATTATACAAGGCCTACTCGGTCATGCGAGTTCCAGTACTACTCAGGATTATCTAGAAAGTATCTCTGGGAATAATATAGATGTTCTTGAATTGCTAGATAAGCAGGCCGCTGAATTGCGAGGACTTCATGAGTAATGAACTTGAAGTTAGCTTCTATGATCACAACCGTCAGCGACGTGAATACTATGACTTCAGTAAGCCTGGATGCGATGCGACGCTATCAGAAGATATTAAAGTCGCCTTTCTTGAGCTGACGGGCCACTATAACAGTAGGAGCCGTGTACAGGCATGGAGATCCGTAAAGGAGTTTATGGGTTTTTTAGCTATGCACGAAGTACAGAGTATAGATGAAAATAAAAACCTATTGTCGGAGTATGCATTAGGGCTTAGCCATAGGAAACGCTTAAGAAAAACCAACGGCAGTCATTACAACGTAATCCGTAGGTTAGTTAAATTATTATCTGAAAATAGTGAAAGTAGGTTTTGGCAGGGGCAAGGGTTACCTAACTTCGATTTCACTAGAGAGAAGAAAACAGCGAGAGATAATGACATTTCTGTGAGTGCTTTAAAAAGTATTGCGGAGGCGTGTAAAAAAGAGATTAACGAAATTAAGGCTTGTATCGCTGTCCGCCAAGCAATAGAAAATGGCAGCCAAGTAAAGCACCCCAGCCTGAATGCCTCGGAAGTCCGAGCTTTAACCGAGTTGATAGCTTTAGAAAGCAAAGGCATATGGTCACAGCGAGAGATGGCTGATGCTAAAAAAGGGCGTCTTGGTAGTTCTGGATTAAGACGCCTTTCCGTATTTAAAGAGCTTACGATGCGGACTTGCATACCCATTTTTCTACTGCTAATGATTGAATCGGCGGCAAATCCAATGGCGCTGATGGAAATTAAAATTAATTGTATCGAAGCCCACCCAACTGACGACTCAATGGTTTTTTTATCTTGGGATAAGCCGCGCTCTAATAAGGAACAATCACTGCCGTTTATTAGAGATGGGAAGTTCTCACCTTCAGAACTAGTTTGTCTAATTAAGTTGTTAACCCAATCTGTTCGAGATATTGCGGATGCCGCAGATAAAGATTTGCTTTTCATTGTTAGGACCGGTAACAAGTCTCGGAGGCTTTCAGTGCAGAGCCTACATAACAAACTTAAAGAATTTCGTGATGAGCACAATATCGAGTACTTCACATTCAGTGATATTAGAAAGGCGGTTGCGGGTTTGGTCGCTGAGGAATACAAGTCTATTCAGCCAGTATCTAAATTTCTACAGCATTCAGAAGAGTCTACTACAAATTTATATTTGAGAGGCCGTGCGGCATCACAGCGAAGCTTTGAGAGAGTTTCAGAATTCCAGGGCGAAATGATTAGTATGGTGGCAGCGACAGGGCGCCAATTAGAAGGAAAATATTCCACACTATTTGGGATGTCGTGTAAATCGCCTGTTGAAGGTGTTGCTGAAGGTTCAAAATTTGGAATGCCGTGCGTAGAGTTTACTAGCTGTGCTACATGTAAAAACGCGATTGTGATTCACGATGAGCCTCATTATGTAGCTCGCCTTCTAAAATCGCGGGAAGCTTTGGAAACTCTTGAAAAAGATAGTTCTTCTCATGCCGATAAGATAGCTAGGTTCGATAAAGTATTTCGTGAAACGTTGGATGTGTTAAACAACTACATCTTGCCTAAGGTAAGTAAGCAGACAATGGTCGAGGCGGAAGCTTTGATTCCTGATACTCCTAATATACCCTTGGTGTACTAAATTGAATGTCTTAGACGTAAAGAGCGAAAGCGAGGTTAAAGACTTCTTTGTTAGCGAATTATTATTGCTTGGTGTCGACTTCTATTCCGAAGAGTGGGAGTTCAAATCGCCCGGAAAACAATCTGTAGCGGATCAGTCTATAGTATTCAAATGGAACCTGTTATTAATAGGTTTTGATTTGCCCGATAGCGGTGATTTCAGTCTAGGTCAGCTTCTAAAGAAAATTGCAGCGTGTTTTGTTCTTGGTATGAATAATAAAGTCTATGCGCCCTCCACAGTTAAAAATAAAATCACTTGGATACGTGGATTCTTATTGGCTTTAGAAGCGTCTGGATTTAAGCGGCTTTCACTAGTGACATCGATACAGGTTCATAATGTTTTTTGCCGATATCACAACAATGTATTTAATGGCAAGGCTAACTCTGTTGCTACCGTCAAGGATAGAATGAATGTCGTAAGTCAGATATATCGAATGAAAAAACTTATTGGAGATGGATTTTTAGAGGACCCTTTTCCTGAAAAGTTTCGTAGACAAATCTCTGCTAACTTAACTCAACCGCGAGCGTGGGAGGCGCCACCTGAGCCTGTCTGTATATATCTACTGAGATCGGCGATTCGATTTTTAGATGTAATGACCGAAGAGCTTTTAAGAATATTTTTCAAATATGTCTTCGCAGTTGAGGAAGCTAAAGGTCAGGGGTTAGTAACTAAAAAGAAAATCTCGGCTTTCGCTAATGCAGTTCTGAAGGGCGAGAATTTTCCTTCGGGTAGTGAGTTTGACACATTAATAAAAAATCTAAAGGCAGATAAACCCAACGATATTGCATCTCTATTAAATCATTTGCAAACAGCGTGTTTCGTAATAATTAGCTATACGTCTGGGCCGAGAGTAAGTGAGATTCGACGAGCATCAACCGAAAGTCTAAAATATGTACGACACATTAAAGGCCGCGAATTTCCTTATTATTATGCTGCCAGATCTAAAAAGCGCTTCTCTGGAGATAGAAATGTTTCGAATGCGACAGAGGATGAATCACCTTGGGTATTATCTCCTGCTGGGGTCATTGCGTTTGGAGTATTGAAAAGGCTTTCAGAGCCCGCTAGAGCAAAAAGTAAGAAAGATAACCTATGGTTGGTTACAGCAGGAAACGCTTTATGGCCGTTTAATGCTAGACAGGGATATAGCGTGATCTCCTCTACCGCTATAAATAAGCGTCTAAACAGTTTTGCAGTATTTATGAATTTAAAATCTACAATAGGGTGGGAGGGGAGGCTTTATTCTCATATGGGTAGAAAACACTTCGCCAGGTTTATAGCTAAGCGCGATCGAGCGGCTTTAGGCGATTTAGCTCTACAATACTCCCATACCTCTGCATATAGTGTGGACATAAGTTATGCGAAACCGGATTCAGAGTTTCGGAGGCTTCTAAAAGAGGAGTTTAATGTAGAGATGGAATCTGTGGCTTTAGAATTAGCCGGGCTTTCGCCTCAGCAAATATTTCATAATGTCGGAGCCAAGTTTGAAAGTCGAACAATAGGTAAGTTTGTTGGCCAAGTTAGAAGTATTAAAGAAATTCGAATCTTGTTGTCTCGAGGTACTATCTTAGTACCATGTCAATGGGGTGTGTGCATGTATAGGCAGGAAACGAGTGCCTGCAAGGGAAGCAAGCAAGAACCTAATCCTGAGAATCGGTCACCCAGTACGTGTGTAGGTTGTTTGAATTTTATTGCAACACCTAAACATCGTTTATGGTGGCAAAATTATAAGGATGATAGTTTAAGATTTTTGCGGCAGTCGAACTTGCCTCAGCAAACTCGTCTTATATTGACATCAAGACTTGAGGAATGTGAAGAAGTTTTAAGAATAATCTAGTTAGGAGTTGGCTATGACCACTACACGAGACTTGTTGCTAAAATCGCTTGCAGAGTTGACCGCGAAAGGTCCAAGTCACATCAGCATAACGGCGCTTTCTAAAATTGCTAAAATCAGTCGTTCATCTATTTATAAGTACTACCCGGATATTGTCATTAAAGTTAGAGGAGGGGCTAGCGAGTTTTCTTTGTCTAATATCGAGAAAATCAGTTTAAAATTGTACATCTTGAAAAAACAGCTCAAAGAGCAAAGGGTGCTAGTGGGTATGCTAACCAACGTTTGCTCAGAACAGTTGGTAGAGATTATCGAACTTAATGCCAAATATTTAGATGCGCTGGAGTCAAAAAATTTGCAGATAACGTTTCTTGAGAGTGCTCTTGCCAAGAGTAAGAAGGTTGTTCTAAAAACAGTTAAATAAGGAAGGTTCTATTCTTTTTGTTTGCTGAAATTTTCCAATTCATTATGCACTGTGGCGAGCAGCATTTCGGAATTTATGTCGTCATTTTTTATCAGGTAGCATTTAGTTAGCAGCGTTACAGGATGTACTCCGATATTGATAGCAAACTCCTCAAGTTTTTCAACAGATAAAGTCTTAATTCCTCTTTCTACATCACTTATATAGCTTTGGCTGGCCCCAATGCTTTCCTGAGAAAGGCCCTTGCTTTGT
Organism: Pseudomonas fungipugnans; assembly: GCF_029955235.1. NCBI lineage: Bacteria > Pseudomonadati > Pseudomonadota > Gammaproteobacteria > Pseudomonadales > Pseudomonadaceae > Pseudomonas > Pseudomonas fungipugnans. The sequence continues at coordinate 3,491 of NZ_JARBWL010000002.1, read as the reverse complement.
CTCAGCTCCCTCAGTGCTCGGCCCAGCGCTCGATTCAGATCCACGTCTCAATCCCCAAAAGGAATGATGAAGCCTTTTGGAGCTAAAAATCGCTATACTCTATTGAGTATAATTGAGCAATGAGCTGTAATTTAACCGATTCTGTTGCTCCAGCGGAGATGGTTCACCAGTGGGGCCGGGTAAACGAATTTATTTATAACGTATGAAGAACGTTAACAGCTTGAGCGGGAGAGGAAATGTTAGATCGGAATGAGATTTTAGATTTAATATTGATGTTAAAAGTTAATGACAAAATAGATAGTCTTGTCTCATCCGATCGTCACAATGAGGTTGCCAAATTACTGGGCTATCCTAAGTATTCCGATCTTCGCTCTACATTGTTGTCTTTCCCAGAGTCAAATTTCAGAGAGTTTTCTATTTTTCTCATGAGAAAAATTTGCCTTCTTAGAATGCCTGTATCTGACATTGCTTATTATGAGTTCCGTAAGAGCACTAGAACGGAGTTTACTTACTATAGCATGTGGAGCGAGGATCTTGATGGTGAAGCGGTGAGAGTTCCCCGCCCGTTAAATGGACCAAAGACCGTTGTCAGATTGAGATCTAGAAATGAAGAGGTTTTCGTTTTGGAGTCAATGAAAGAATTGATGCTTTGGACTTCATATTGGAACTCAAACGCTCTGGTCAATAAAGACGTTGCCACACGTCTTATTGATTAGCTCCGATGAAGAGATAATCTGGAAGCATTGTAAATCATCGGTGCGTTAGAATGATAACGTTCCTCGGCAGCTCAGTTAAAGCCATAGGCTATGGCTAAGGGGGCCTTGGAGGCTGCTCAATGGCCCTGCAAGCTCCTTTGGTGATCCTTTCGTGAAAGGGTTGGGGGTAGGCGCATTGTCGGCTCTTAGGGCTGCGACAGTCGTTTTGTCGCTGACGTCCTAAATTGTTGCATACGCTGCGGCAATTCCTGTCGCACAGGGTGAACCCTAATATCTGACTTATACCCTCCCATGTCGAAAATTCAGCGTCGGCAGACGCCTACTTTTCTTGACTTTTAGCTTTTTGAGCTTACCCTGGGCGAGCCATTTTTCAGTATTGTCATTGACCAGCAGAGGCTTTAACGTTATGGGTTTTTCGGAACGCCCAGAAAGGAAGGGTACGTTCATTGACCTTTTTTCAGGATGTGGTGGCCTTTCTCTTGGCTTGATGCAAGCTGGCTGGGATGGCCTGTTTGCTATTGAAAAAACATCCGGAGCATATAAAACGCTAGAGCATAATTTAATCGAAGGCCCACGATATAAATATAGTTGGCCTGATTGGTTACCTCAGATCAATATGGAGGTCAGCCATTTAATCGATAATTATCAAGATAAGCTTGAAGCGCTTAGAGGAACAGTTGACTTAATCGCGGGAGGGCCGCCTTGCCAAGGTTTTTCACACGCAGGGAAAAGAGATCCGAATGATCCCCGTAATAAGTTAGCGGAACAATACATAAAAGTTGTAGAAATTGTGCAGCCCAAGTATCTGCTCTTGGAGAATGTACGAGGATTTAACACTAAATTTAAAAGCTCTGGTGATGCAAGCAGCATCCCCTATTCTCTAGTCGTGAAGAAGCGGCTTGAAGCGCTCGGCTATGGTGTTTCGTTTCGGATCATAAAAAGTTCAGACTGGGGGGTGCCTCAACACCGGCCTCGTTTTATTATGATAGCCAAACGTGCCACAGATAGTGATCAATTTGATCCTTTTGTAGATCTTGAATCATTTCGCCGGAACTTCTTATCGCGTAAGGGGCTTAGTACTGAAAATCCTGTAACTGTCCGTGACGCTATAGGTGATTTAGAAACTTATGGGAAAAGCCTGGTTCCTAATTTGGACTCTGGTAGGACTGGGTTTTTCGAAGCTGAATTTATTAAGTCTGCATCTCCCAGCAAATATCTACAGCTTCTCCGTTCAGAGAATTGTGAGCCACCAAATAGCAGAAGGTTAGCTAAGCATAGTGATGTTGTTAGCTCTCGCTTTCAGCTAATACTAGATAAATGTGAGCGCGGTGTAACTATATCGGACGAGTTTAGGACAGCTTTCAATATAAAAAAACAAGCTATTACTCCGCTTGATGGAGATTTGCCGTCCGCGACAGTTACAACGCTGCCTGACGACATATTACATTATCTTGAGCCTAGGATATTAACGGTTCGAGAGAACGCAAGACTTCAATCATTCCCTGACTGGTTTTCATTCCAAGGTGTTTACACCACAGGGGGTAAGCAACGTAAGTATACTTGCCCTCGATATACACAAGTTGGCAACGCGGTACCTCCAATACTGGCAGAAGCGTTGGGGATGTTGTTGAGTAGGCATGAGTCGAAAGGGGCCGTCTAAGACGGCCCCTTAAGCTTAGGCTTTCATTTCGTCGTCATACGTTGTTACATCCCATCCTGATTCTTTGAGCAGCACCTTCATATCTTCAGCGTAAGCAGCATATAGATTTTGGTTTGTTACCAACAATTGGTCGATGTCGAGAGACATGCAAAGCTTGTGTATAGCCGCGTGCTTATCTGAAGACTTATCTTGCTCGCTCAGTGCGGAGGTTGGCTCAGTGTGGTGCTGTGCCAACCCCAGAGCGTCAGCTCTGACTGTGGCTTGTTTGGTAAAGCGGATTACGTAAGAAAACATATCTGGAAAATCGTTTCCTCCGTGAACTTTGTACTTCATCACACTCACGGCCTGCATCCTTGCGTCATTCGCATGGGTCAGGCGGATGACCCAATAAATAAAACACGCTTGTAGGATTTCGGACAACTCAACCTTCGATATTTTATCGTCTGAAAAACTCTTCTTTTCTCGGGCAAGCTCGTAGATCTCGCGACGGTACTCTTCTAATGCGGCAACGAATGCCACATCATCGCTGACTTCTTCTCGAAAAACCCTATCTAAGTTGGCAAGCAGTTCCTGCGTTATACCTTCTTTGTCCGCCCTTGTTGTTAAAAAGAACAGCCACGGTGTATCTAGCATTTTATTGAACTGTACTGTGAACAACGCCATCATCGAGTCGATTGTTTCTTGCTTGAAGACGCCGTCACAGAAGTCCAAATTTATAAGATGATAAGCACCATGTTGACCAACACGCTTTAAGGCAAGAGAGCCTTTTTTAGACAATGCGTGAAAATTATAATGTTCGACTTTGGATTCGCGGTCCACGTTAGGTCTATCGAGGAGCTCGCTTAGCCTGATATCAGCTCTCTCTTTTTCCGCTTCTGTGTCAATGAAACCGTGGACGAGAAGTTTTTTGCTTTCAAATTTATCAGTCGCCATCATTTTTTTGCTGAAGAAATTTATATCAAGCAGGTCTCCTCCCGGGAGACCAAAATATTTTATTGTATTTATTTCTTTATATTCTTCGAATCTTCTAATTAAAAAATCCAGGTGATACCACCATTGCTTGTCTCTGACAAATTGTTTGCGAGGCTTGTGCCATGGCTTGAATACAATTGCAG